>AP023052.1:0-2802500 GCA_019703815.1 Thaumasiovibrio occultus
GGAACAACCTCAGGTTAATCTCTGACCGACTTTTGCCAATTCGCAAAAGATGATCATTTTATCGCTTTTCTGGCTAATTGCGAACTTTCTGATCAACTTCACGGATCGTCTTTCGGATAAATATATATAAGATCTTTTTTAAAGAGATCCTTTGTTAGATCTTCTATTAGGATCGCCATGTTTTGTGGATAACTAGATTATGATCAACAGGATCATGCGTTTAGAAAGGATCAAAAGCTGTGATAGATCGGGGATCTGCTCTGGTATATTCTGGGATCAAAACGGCCACTTATACACAGGCATGAAAAGATCGAAAAACTATTAATGGGATAACTATAGGTTGATCACCGTTTAGATCTATAGTTATCCACAATTGAAAAGCTGATTTTGGAGTGTTTAGTTTACAGTTTGAGAAGGGGAGTTATTCACAAATCAGGGGTAAAAAAGTGGATAACCATTCTTCTGCGGCTTCTTCTGGAACAGCATGCTGGGTCACATCGATCGTTAGTACGGGGCATAAACGCTGTGCTTCTAAGCCTTGTAAACAGGTATCTAGGGTAAATCCTGCCGCACAAAAGGTGTCGTAGCTCGAATCTCCCAAGGCGATGATCGCGTATTGCAATGCGGGACGGGCGGCACTGTTTTGCAACTGCGCAAAAAATGGCGCTATGTTGTCCGGCAGCTCGCCTGCACCGTGGGTTGAGGTAATAATCAGCCAAGGATCGTTACTGCTAAGCGCATCAAGATCCGGTTTATTGTGGATCTCGGTGCTAATGCCTTGATCGTTAAAGAGGTCGCTGAGGTGATCCGCAACGTATTCCGCGCCACCTAAGGTGCTGCCGGTGAGTAAATGTAGTGTGGTCATAGTGGTACTCTTGGTTCTTTGACGCAGGGCGTCTGCCGATAAAAGTACTAACCATTGTACGCCGATGGGGGCAGGAAAAAAGCGGGAAAAAGTAGGGGATTACACCTCTCCTGCGTGAACAGAAGAGGTGTGGGCGGGATTATTTACCAATACAGAACGAGGTAAAGATACGGCCCAGCAGATCGTCTGAGCTAAATTCGCCAGTAATTTCACTCAGGTGTTGCTGTGCAAGGCGTAGCTCTTCTGCCAGGATTTCTCCAGCCATATAGCCTTCAAGCTGCTCTTGGCCGATAGAGAGATGCTGAGCGGCATTCTCGAGCGCATCCAGATGGCGACGACGCGCCATAAAGCCGCCTTCGGTGGTGCCAGTAAAGCCCATACACTCTTTCAAATGGCGTTTTAGCGCTTCGACGCCTTCACCTGTGCGGGCAGAAAGGCGGATCAGCGTTGGCTGGCTTGCATGGCAAATCCCCAGCTCTTCGCCGGTCATATCGGCTTTATTGCGGATCACTGTCATGCCGATGTTGGCCGGTAGGCGATCGATAAAGTCAGGCCAGATTTGCGCCGGATCGGTAGCATCCGTGGTGGTGCCATCAACCATAAACAAGACGCGGTCCGCTTGTTTGATCTCTTCCCAGGCACGCTCGATACCGATACGCTCAACCTCATCAGAGGCATCACGTAACCCCGCCGTATCGATAATGTGCAGTGGCATACCATCAATGTGGATGTGCTCGCGCAGGACGTCACGAGTGGTGCCGGCAATGTCGGTCACAATTGCGCTGTCTTTGCCGGAGAGAGCGTTAAGCAGGCTTGATTTACCGGCATTCGGGCGCCCAGCAATTACCACTTTCATCCCTTCACGCATGATCGCGCCTTGGTTGGCTTGTTCGCGCACGCGCTCAAGTTGGTCTATCACCCCTTGCAGATCGCCACTGATCTTGCCGTCAGACAGAAAATCGATTTCTTCTTCCGGGAAGTCGATCGCCGCTTCAACGTAAATGCGCAGGTGCGTTAGTTGTTCAACTAACGCGTGGACTTCATCAGAAAACGCACCTTGCAATGATTTTAGCGCCGATTTCGCTGCTTCTTCGCTGCTGGCATCAATCAGATCAGCAATCGCTTCTGCTTGGGCTAAATCAAGCTTGTCGTTCATAAACGCACGCTCAGAGAACTCACCCGGGCGCGCTGGGCGCAGGCCTGGCAGGGTGAGGATGCGTTTGATCAGCATATCCATGACCACAGGGCCACCGTGACCTTGAAGCTCTAGGACGTCTTCACCGGTAAACGAGTGCGGGCCTTTGAAGAACAGGGCGATCCCTTGGTCGAGCACCTCGCCGCTATCGCCTTTAAATGGCAGGTATTCAGCATAACGTGGACGCAGCTCTCTACCGGCTACCGCTTGCGCCACCGCAGCGGCATGTGGGCCTGAGACGCGAATGATGCCGACGCCACCACGCCCTGGCGGCGTCGCTTGAGCAACAATGGTATCAATGGCTTGGTTCATAATAGTGTCCATTAGGTTGGTGCAAGACCAATCTGTCGAGTTAAATGTTTTTAGGTGAATACGCCTAGTGTAAACGGTATTTCACTTAATAAAAAAGGCGGCTTGCGCCGCCTTTTCAGGATTTCTAACAATTTACTCAGTGATGCTGCCGAGGCGGGATCTCTGAGACTATATGTTATTTCGCTGGTTTGCTATGCAGACCTTTCTTCTCTAGTGCGCGGTAAATCAGGGTTTGCTGAGTTAGCGTCACGATGTTTGAGGTTAGCCAGTAAAGGACTAGACCTGACGGGAAGAACAGGAAGAACACAGTGAACATGACCGGCATGAAGGTCATGATCTTCTGCTGCATCGGATCGCTAACGGTGCTCGGGCTCATCTTCTGGATCATGAACATTGACGCACCCATCAGTAGCGGCAAGATGAAGTAAGGATCTTGCGCTGATAGATCGTTAATCCATAGGAAGAACGGAGCGTGACGTAGTTGCACTGATTCCATCAAAGACCAGTAGAATGCGATGAAAATCGGCATCTGTAGCAAGATAGGCAAACAACCACCCAGTGGGTTTACTTTCTCTTCGCGGTACAGTTCCATCATCGCTTGGCTCATGCGTTGACGGTCTTCACCAAACTTCTCGCGCATTTCTTCCAGCTTAGGCTGCAGCATACGCATCTTCGCCATTGAGGTGTACTGCGCTTTCGTTAGCGGGTACATACCACCACGAATGATGATGGTAAGGAAGATGATCGCCACACCCCAGTTGCCCACAACACTATGGATTTTCATCAACAACCAATGAATTGGGGTTGCGATCAGCCATAGGAAGCCGTAATCAACAGTTTTGTTTAGGCCAGGAGCGGCTGCGCCCATTTGCTCTTGAAGCTTAGGACCTACCCATAGACGAGCAGACAGAGTTTCGTCTGAGTTTGGTGCTAGCGCAGCTTCTGGAGAAACCACACCGATGTAGCTGTTCGCTGCATCTGTGTAGGTGTAGATTTTGAACTGAGATTCATTCAGTGGGATCCACGCTACGGTGAAGTAGTGTTGGATCATCGCAACCCAGCCTTTGCTTGTGACGAAGTCTAGGTTGAGATCTTTCATGTCATCAAAGCTGTACTTGCTGTAGTCGCTCTCGTCGTACGAGTATGCGCCACCGCGGTACGTTGGCATGGTTAGGCTGCCTTCGTCTTCAACTGATGTTTGCTTAAGTTGCGCGAACATCGACACATCAACAGGGTTTGCTGACTGGTTGTTCACATCAAGTTGAACGTCCAGCGCGTAGCTACCACGCTTTAGGATCAGAGTTTTAGTGATGGTTACGCCATCGCGGGTTGCGGTCATTGGAACGCGTAGTTCATCAGCACCTTCCGCAAGGGTAAAGCTGTCAGCTGAGGTGGTGAAATCCAGCACCGCCATTTCGCCACCAAGTTTCACACCGTTTTGTGCGATAAATTGGTGGTTAGCGTCATCTTTGAGTAGTTGGAATGGGGTATCAGAGTCCAACTCTGCATCGTAGTCCAGCAGGTTTGCAGACACGATGTTGCCATCATTTTTGGTATCGATAACCAGTTCAAGCACGTCAGTAGTGACGGTGATCAGCTGGTTAGAGGTTTCACCATTAGCACCGACTTCTACAGAATTAGAGTTATTGAAAGCAGGTGGCGCAGCGCCATTGGTTTGTGTAAACCCTTGAGTTTGTTGAACCTCACTATCATTACCCCACTGCTGATACAGCATGAAGGTAACAGCCAGTAAAGCAATCAACAGAATATTGCGTTGGGAATCCATCGTTATTGGTCTCTGTCTTTTGTCTTGGGTGGCGGAACGGGATCAAATCCCCCGTCGTTTAAAGGATGACATCTTAATAGACGTTTCGCCGCTAACCAACTCCCTTTTATACCACCGTGCAATTTTATTGCATCAATTGCATATTCAGAACACGTAGGGTGAAAGCGACAGCGCGGGCCGAGAAGGGGACTGATGGCTAGTCGATAAAATCGAACTAGCCCAATTATCAACCACGCGAAGGGCGAGACAGGCGATGCCATAGCTTATTTAACACTTGGTTCAGCTCGTCGTTGGTGAGCTCATTAGCACTTTTCTTGGCGATAACAACGTAATCTTGTGTAGGTAGGGTGTGTTGATGTAAACGGAAGCTTTCGCGAACCAGACGTTTGAAGCGGTTGCGATCGACAGCGAGTTTAATCTGTTTTTTCGGCACAGCCATACCCAGACGAGGGATGTCGAGTTGGTTGTTGCGAGCCAGGATAGTTAAGTGGGGAGAGCCAGCGCGTTGAGCTTGCTGGAACACATGTCGGTAATGTTCGGGAGTTAACAGGCGTAACTCCCGACGGAAAGCATAATTACTCACAAATAATCACATTGATTATTAGCAAGCTAGGCGCTTACGACCTTTAGCACGACGTGCATTAATTAGCTTACGACCGTTCTTAGTCGCCATGCGCGCACGGAAACCGTGAGAGCGCTTGCGCTTAAGAACTGAAGGTTGGAAAGTGCGTTTCATGGTTATACCTTAAAAAATTTACTGATCAGTTTTTAAGTTTTTGATACCCAGTACAGTGTCAGGCACTGCTACCGCATCTCAAAAGAGGCGGAATTGTAATCATTGGTCACGCAAGAGTCAATGATTGTTGCACACGGTCTGTACTGGATGGCGAATTATACTTGGCTATGAGCGATGTGCAAGATCCTCTTGATCTTTCCTCTCGATCCCGACCTGGCGCAAAAAGCGTTTTAGGCGAGGATCTTGGGGATTATTAAACAGTTGATCGGGCGTACCTTGCTCGACAATGCCGCCATCGGCCATAAAGATCACCTTATCGGCCACTTCTCGCGCAAACTGCATTTCGTGGGTGACCACCAACATGGTTTGTTGCTGCGCGGCGAGCGATTTCATTAACTGTAGTACTTCTGTGACCCATTCGGGATCTAATGCAGAGGTGGGCTCGTCAAATAGCAACAGCTCGGGCTGCAGCGCCATCGCACGGCCAATACCGACCCGTTGTTGTTGGCCGCCCGATAACGCAGCAGGGTAATGCGCCGCTTTATCCGCCAGGCCAATTTGTGTCAGGATCTCGCGGGCTTTAGCGTGCGCTTGGTTTTTGCGCCAACCTCTAACGGTGATCAGCCCTTCGGCAATGTTCTCCAGTGCCGTTAAGTGAGCAAACAGGGCATAGTTCTGAAACACAAAGCCGGTTTGGCGCCGCAGCGCAAGAATATCGTCGGCGCTGGCGTGCTCGGCATCAATCGTGATGTCGCCAATACTCACTGTGCCGCTGTCGGCACGCTCAAGAAAGTTCACACTGCGCAATAGGGTCGATTTTCCGGTGCCCGATGGGCCAATCACGACCACGATCTCGCCTTGCTCGATAGTCATATCAATGCCGCTGAAGACGGTGTGGCCGTTAAAAGCCTTGGTGAGATTTTGCAGTTTTATCATCGTGTGTAGGCCTTATTCAGAGCGGTTTCCGCGCGCAGTTGCAATCGGGTCAAGATCACCACGACGAGCCAGTAAATTAATGCCACGGCCAAGAAGGCTTCGAGGTATTTAAAGCTCGATGAAGCCTCCATTTGGGCGGTTGCCATCATTTCTGCCACGCCGAGGGTAAATGCCAGTGAAGTGGACTTGATCATATCAATCACGTAGTTCATCAATGACGGCAGTGCGACACGGGCCGCTTGCGGCAAGATGATCCGCTTTAAGGTTTGGCTTTCGGTCATACCGACCGACAGCGCGGCATCGCGTTGGCTATTATCAATACTGGCGATCGCGGCGCGGATACTCTCGGCCATGTAGGCGGCAAAGTGTAAGGTTAAACCGATGATCGCTGCCGTGAAGGCATCTAACCCGACAAACACTGGGGCAATTTGCGGCAAACCGTAATAAAGGAGGAACAGTTGCACTAACAAAGGGGTACCACGGAAAAAACTAATGTAGAGCTGGGTCAGGGCGTTGAGTCCCCAGATCTGGTAAGTGCGAATAATCGCTAAAACTAATGCCAGTGCCAAGGCAAGCAGGGCACCGATCAGTGCCATTTCGAGAGTGGTGCCTAAGTAGCTTACCAGCAAGGGAAACAGGCTTACCATATAGCCTAAATCAAAGCCCATAATTTATCCTCAATGTAAGTGAATACTTACTTATTTTCTGTGGCAGGGTGATGCGGGTACAGCGCGCCTGTTAGCGGCGCGCAGGTTGAAAAGAGGTTGTTTGCTTAGTGGGTCACGTCGCCGCCAAACCATTTTTCTGACAGGGTCGCTAATGTGCCGTCTTCTCGCATCGCCTTCAGTGCTTGGTTGACCTCGGCTTGAAGCTCACGGCCTCGCGCGTTATCCACAAACGGCCATGCGTTTTCAATCGTTTCGAACGGTTCGCCTGCCAGTTGCAGCGGTAGGCCTGATTCTTTGATCAGCTGCAGTGCGGACAGTCTATCCATCACAAAGGCGTCGGTGCGGCCGAGTGCGACGTCGCGCTCAATACCGGTATCGTAGGTTTTCACCGTGATATCATCGGCATTCGGCAGGGCTTTCAGGAGCTTTTCAAAATTCGAGCCTAAGTTGACGGCCACGGTTTTTCCGCTGAGATCGGCAACAGTTTGAATGCTCTCGTTCCCTTGGCGTACCGTGATTTGTGCGCCGTCTACCACGTACGGCTCAGCAAACAGGTATTTGGCTTGGCGTGCGTCGGTGATGGTGATTTGGTTAGAAATCGTGTCGATGCGGCCGGTTTCCAGTAGGCCAAACAAGCCAGAGAAGTTAGCGGTTACAAACTCCACATTGTACTGATTACGTTTGCCTATCTCGTTCCACACATCCACTTCAAAGCCTTGCAGTTCGCCGCTTTTGACAAAAGTGAAGGGGAAATAGGTGCCCGACATCCCTACTTTCACTGTGTTGTCGGCGGCGTGTACGCCAGATAGGCTGGCTACCGTTAGGGTAACTGCCGATAAAATACGTTTAATCCAGTTGTTCATATCGCACCCTTAAAGTTAATTAGTCATTTGTGTTGTTTTGGCGCCAGAATACTGCGGATATTGATTGTTTGATAAATAGCGTTCGGTTATGAGACATAACAAAACCGGACGATCCGTCAGGGATATCTTTGTGGACATGTGGATGATTAGGCGATCTTTTTGGGGGTGAGCTGGGGGTAGATCGGATTTTTTGGGGAGATCACTGTGAATAACTTGGATCTTATTCACTGAATAATGGATCTTGTGCTGGCGATCCTTTGCGCTGGAGGGTAAAATTGATCCCCTTTAGTAGCAGATTTATTTTGTGGAGTGGAACGTGTCATCTTCGCTTTGGACGCAGTGTCTTGAACGCTTGCAGGAAGAGCTTCCTGCGACAGAATTCAGTATGTGGGTTCGCCCGCTTCAGGCGGAGTTAAATGACAACACGCTCACTTTGTTCGCTCCCAACCGATTTGTGTTGGATTGGGTGCGTGATAAATACCTAAACAATATTAATCGTTTATTGCAGGAGTTCTGCGGTAACGATATCCCAATGCTGCGTTTTGAAGTCGGGAGTCGCCCTGTGGTGGCTGAGCCGCGTACAGCGCCAGCGGTACAACCTGCTACGGTACCGGTGGAGCCTGTGAGCAAGCCTTGGGAGCCTGCGCCATCCCCAGTTCAACCTGCCGCAAACTACCGCTCTAACGTTAACCCTAAGCACAAGTTCACTAACTTCGTTGAAGGTAAGTCGAACCAATTGGGCCTAGCGGCGGCGCGCCAAGTGGCCGATAACCCTGGGGCGGCTTATAATCCACTGTTTTTGTACGGCGGCACCGGTTTGGGTAAAACCCATCTGTTGCATGCGGTCGGTAACGCCATCATGGCGCGCAAAGAAAACGCCCGCGTGGTGTACATGCACTCCGAGCGTTTTGTTCAAGACATGGTAAAGGCGCTACAAAATAACCAAATCGAAGAATTTAAACGCTACTATCGCAGTGTGGATGCGCTGCTGATCGATGACATTCAATTCTTTGCCAACAAAGAGCGTTCTCAAGAAGAGTTCTTCCATACCTTCAATGCCTTGCTTGAAGGTAATCAACAGATCATTTTGACGTCGGATCGCTACCCTAAAGAGATCAGCGGGGTAGAGGATCGTCTGAAATCCCGCTTTGGTTGGGGTTTGACCGTGGCGATCGAGCCGCCTGAGCTTGAAACCCGCGTGGCGATCTTGATGAAGAAGGCCGAAGATCACAATATCCGCTTAGCGGATGAAGTCGCTTTCTTTATTGCCAAGCGTCTGCGCTCGAATGTGCGTGAGTTGGAAGGCGCGTTAAATCGCGTTATCGCCAACGCCAACTTTACGGGCCGTGCGATCACCATTGATTTTGTCCGCGAAGCGCTGCGTGATTTGCTCGCGCTGCAAGAAAAACTCGTCACCATTGATAACATTCAAAAGACGGTGGCGGAGTACTACAAAATTAAGCTCGCTGATCTGTTGTCGAAACGTCGCTCACGCTCGGTCGCGCGTCCTCGCCAAATGGCGATGGCGTTGTCGAAAGAGCTGACTAACCACAGCTTGCCAGAAATTGGTGACGCCTTTGGTGGTCGTGACCATACCACGGTGCTTCACGCTTGCCGTAAAATCGAGCAGCTTCGTGAAGAAAGCCATGATATTAAAGAAGATTACTCTAACCTGATCCGGACTCTGTCGTCGTAAATTATGAAAGTCATTATTGAACGCTCACAACTGTTAAAGCCGTTACAACAAGTTTCTGGTGCACTGGGTGGACGCCCATCGTTGCCAATTCTGGGTAATGTGTTGGTGCAAGTGTCTGACTCTGGTCTGTTGTCGTTGACGGGAACCGATCTGGAAGTAGAGCTGATCGGTCAAGTTCAGCTAGAAGCGGACTTTGTGCCGGGTGCGATCACCGTACCGTCACGTAAGTTCCTCGATATTTGTCGAGGTTTGCCTGATGCGGCCGCTATCACTTTGGTGGTGGAAGGCGATCGCATGATCATCCGCTCTGGCCGCAGCCGTTACTCGTTGGCAACGCTGCCGGCAGAAGATTTCCCGAATATTGAAGATTGGCAAAGTGAAATTGAGTTTTCACTGTCACAAGCGGCGCTCCGTCAGCTGATCGACAGCACCCAGTTTTCCATGGCGAACCAAGATGTACGCTACTACCTCAACGGGATGCTGTTTGAAACCGATGGCGACAAAGTACGCTCAGTAGCCACTGATGGTCACCGTATGGCGGTGTGTCAGGCGACGCTGGCCAATGCTGTCGATAGCAAGCAAGTGATCGTACCGCGCAAAGGGGTGCTGGAGCTGGTGCGTCTGCTTGAGCATTCTGATGAAGCAGTGTTGCTACAAATTGGTGGCTCGAACATTCGTACTTCGGTGAACGGTTTTGTGTTTACCTCGAAGCTGATTGATGGTCGCTTCCCGGATTATCGCCGCGTGATGCCGCAATCGAGCAATAAAACCTTGATCGCGCCGCGCGATGTGCTGAAACAAGCCTTCTCTCGTGCTGCGATTTTGTCGAACGAGAAATTCCGTGGCGTGCGCGTGAATTTAGACGCGGCGCAAATGCGTATTTCTGCCAATAACCCCGAGCAAGAAGAAGCGGAAGAGTTTTTGGATGTGGAATACCAAGGCGATGCCCTAGAGATTGGTTTTAACGTTAGCTACGTGTTGGATGTGTTGAACACCCTGAAATGCGACGACGTTAAACTCCAGCTGACTGACGCCAATGCCAGTGCGTTGATTGAAGATGCACAAAACGATGACGCCAGTTATGTGGTGATGCCGATCAGGCTCTAATATGGCGCTGGAAAGGCTAATCATTAAGGATTTTCGTAACCTCGCGGAGGGCGATCTTTCTTTCTCTGAAGGCTTCAACTTTCTGGTTGGCGCCAACGGTAGCGGTAAGACTAGCGTCTTAGAAGCTATTCATTTTCTCGGCCATGGCCGCTCTTTTCGAAGCCATTTGACCAAACGTGTGATCCGCCATGATCAGCCCGCGCTGTATGTGCACGGCAGGATCGCACAATCAGGGCAGCAAGCCTTGCCGACCGGGATCAGTAAGTCTCGCGATGGCGAGACCGAAGTGAAAATCGGTGGGCAAGGTAATCAAAAAGTCGCGCAACTTGCGCAGATCTTACCGATGCAGCTCATTACCCCAGAAGGGTTTGAACTGCTCACCGGTGGACCCAAGTTTCGCCGCGCGTTTATTGATTGGGGCGTGTTCCATCAACATCCTGAATTTTACGCGGCGTGGAGCCGACTCAAGCGCCTTAACAAACAACGCAACGCCCAGCTACGTGTCGCCCAAGACTACCGTCAGGTAGCGTATTGGGATGCAGAGCTGGCGATGTTAACGGATAAAATCGATGAGTGGCGTCGTGACTACATCGAGGCAGTCTCTGCCCGCGCACAGTCGTTGTGTAGCGAATTTTTACCCGAACATCAGATCCGACTCAGCTACTACCGGGGTTGGGATCGTGAAACGCCAATTCAACAACTATTGGCGGACAATTTTGAGCGTGATCGCCAGCTGGGATACACAGTGAGCGGCGCCCATAAAGCCGATCTGAGGGTCAAGGTTGGCACCATTCCGGTAGAAGACGTTCTGTCGCGCGGACAGTTAAAACTCATGGTATGTGCACTGCGCTTAGCCCAAGGTTTGCATCTTACTGAGCAAACAGGCAAACAGTGCCTATACCTGATTGATGACTTTGCATCAGAGCTCGACAGCCAGAAACGCGGCTTGCTCTCTCGTTGCTTAACCCAAACCGGGGCACAAGTGTTCATCAGTGCGATCAATGCGGCTCAAATTGATGAAATGAGCAACGAAAATGGCAAGATGTTTTATGTGGAAAACGGTAAAATAACCGCAGGATAAAAATAGCGAGAGTAACTCAATGTCCAACAATTATGATTCATCGAGTATCAAGGTATTAAAAGGCCTTGATGCGGTACGTAAGCGTCCAGGGATGTACATCGGTGATACCGATGACGGTACAGGCTTACACCATATGGTTTTTGAGGTTGTTGATAACTCAATCGACGAAGCTCTTGCTGGTCACTGTGAAGATATCGTAGTGACAATCCACGAAGACAACTCGGTATCCGTATCGGATGACGGCCGTGGTATCCCAACGGAAATGCACCCAGAAGAGGGTGTCTCTGCTGCCGAAGTTATCATGACGGTACTGCACGCCGGTGGTAAATTCGATGACAACTCGTACAAAGTCTCGGGCGGTCTGCACGGGGTAGGTGTTTCGGTTGTGAACGCCCTGTCTGAAAAAGTGGAGCTGACCATCAACCGTGGCGGCGAAATCCACCAACAAATTTATCATCACGGCGATCCGCAAGCGCCGCTAGCCGTGATTGGCACCACCGACAAAACCGGTACCCGCATTCGTTTCTGGCCAAGTGAAGACACCTTCACTAACGTGGTATTTGAATACGAAATCCTAGCAAAACGCCTGCGTGAGCTTTCTTTCCTTAACTCAGGCGTCTCTATCAAGCTGATCGACAAGCGTGAAGATGGTAAACAAGACCACTTCATGTACGAAGGCGGTATCCGTGCGTTCGTTGAGCACTTGAACCGCAACAAAACCCCAATCCACCCGAAAGCGTTCCACTTCGAGTTTGAACGTGAAGACGGGATTGCGGTGGAAGTGGCGATGCAGTGGAACGACAGCTTCCAAGAAAGCATTTTCTGTTTTACCAACAACATTCCACAACGCGATGGTGGTACTCACCTTGCGGGTTTCCGTAGTGCGCTAACTCGTACACTGAACACCTACATGGACAAAGAAGGTTTTGGTAAGAAAGACAAAACTGCGACCACAGGTGACGATGCGCGTGAAGGTCTAACTGCGGTTGTCTCGGTGAAAGTGCCGGATCCAAAATTCTCAAGCCAGACCAAAGACAAGCTGGTTTCAAGTGAAGTGAAACCGGCGGTTGAATCAGCAATGAGCGAGAAGCTGAGTGAGTTCCTACTGGAGAACCCACAAGACGCGAAAATCGTGTGTTCGAAAATTGTTGATGCAGCTCGTGCCCGTGAAGCCGCGCGTAAAGCGCGTGAAATGACCCGTCGTAAAGGCGCGTTAGATCTTGCTGGCCTACCAGGCAAGCTTGCAGACTGTCAGGAAAAAGATCCTGCACTGTCTGAACTCTACATTGTGGAAGGGGACTCGGCTGGTGGCTCTGCCAAACAAGGCCGAAACCGTAAAAACCAAGCGATTTTGCCACTGAAAGGTAAGATCCTGAACGTAGAAAAAGCCCGTTTCGACAAGATGCTGTCGTCACAAGAAGTCGCCACCCTGATCACGGCGATGGGTTGTGGTATCGGTCGCGATGAATACAACCCAGATAAACTGCGTTACCACAGCATCATCATCATGACGGATGCGGACGTCGACGGCTCACACATTCGTACCCTGCTGTTGACCTTCTTCTACCGTCAAATGCCGGAGCTGATCGAGCGTGGTCATATCTTTATTGCTCAGCCACCACTGTACAAAGTGAAGAAAGGCAAACAAGAGCAATACATCAAAGATGATGAAGATATGGCGCAATACCAGATCTCTTTGGCGCTGGATAACGCTATGCTGTTTACCAGCGAAGGTGCACCTGCGATCAGCGGTGTTCCGCTAGAAGATTTGGTTCGTCAGTACAACCGCACGCAAAAACTGATGGATCGTCTATCACGTCGTTACCCACGTCTGATGATGCAAGAGCTGGCGTACGCACCACGTTTGACTGACGCGTTGCTTGCCAACGAAGCGGCGCTGGACGAATGGACAGAAGCACTAGTGGCGCAACTAAATCAAAAACAATCGGGTGAAAGCCAGTACGACTTTGAGCTTGTGCGTGACGAAGAAAATGGCGTGCGTCTGCCGAAGATCAACGTGCGTACTCACGGTGTGAACTACGAATACCTATTGTCGTTCGATTTCCTACACTCGAAAGAGTACGACAAGCTGGCGCGTTTGGGTGAAACCCTGAACGGTCTGCTGGAAGAAAGCGCCTACGTGCAACGTGGCGAGCGTAAGCAAGCCGTGAGCAGCTTTGCTGAAGCTCTGGCATGGCTGGTGAAAGAGTCACGTCGTGGCTTCTCTCTGCAGCGCTACAAAGGTCTGGGCGAGATGAACCCAGAGCAGCTTTGGGAAACCACCATGGATCCAGAAAGCCGCCGTATGATGCAAGTGACCATCCAAGATGCCGTAGCCGCTGATGAGCTATTTACGACATTGATGGGTGATCACGTAGAGCCGCGTCGTCAGTTCATTGAATCGAACGCACTGAATGTGGCTAACCTAGACGTTTAGTGTTTAGCTAACATCTTGAATGTTAAGAGCGCCGTTATGTACGGCGCTTTTTTTTTTCCAACCTTAAACCACCTTCTTTAGAAGGTGGTGATCGTTCTTTTGGGCTTTGCCCGAAGGACGCTCATGTTCAATATGTCCTCGTTTGTAACCAGCAAATCAAGGAGATAGAGAACATGAGCAGATATGAATCCGCCTCACATGTGTATTACAGATGCCAGTATCATATAGTGTGGACTCCGAAGTATCGCCTAAAAATACTCAAGGGTAATCTAGGTAAGGAGTTGTACAGAAGCATCTACGTTTACAGCAATATGAAGAAATGTAAGGTTGTAGAGCTGAACGTTCAAATCGACCATGTTCATTTGGTCGTGAGACTACCACCGAGCCTGAGTATTTCAAGCTATATGGGTTTTATTAAAGGCCGTACAGCGATTAGGTTATTCAATAAATTTCCGTATTTGAGAAAGAAAAAGCTTTGGGGTAACAAGTTCTGGCAGCGAGGTTACTTCGTTGATTCGGTAGGAATGAACGAGGAAATTATTCGCAGATATGTCAGGCATCAAGATCGAGTGGGGAAGGAGGAAGAGGAGCGCCAAATGAAGCTAGGTATAGAGAATTAACAGTGAGCCCCCTTATAGGGGGCCATTCAAAGCCACCTGCTTTGCAGGTGGATCTTTACTGCAATAAATTTCGATCTCGCGCTTGGAATTGGATTTATTGACTCCAGATCTAGTAATGAAGCAAAGAGACGCCGATCGGGTCTCACCGCACTGGTCCACATGGAGAGTGCCGCTTCTTACTTAACAACTATTGCTTCTATGAAGGATAAGATTATGCGAAATATTGATTTCACGCCGCTGTACCGCAGCGCAATTGGTTTTGATCGTCTGTTCAACATGATGGAAAACGCCTCACCGAACAACAGCGGTGGCTATCCGCCTTACAACATCGAACAGCAAGACGACAACCACTACCGAATTACGATGGCCGTGGCGGGCTTTGCCGAAGAGCAGCTCGACATTACCCAACAGCAAAACACCCTGATCGTGAGCGGCACCAAAACCGCCGATGAAGGGGTAGAGCGTCGCTTCCTTTACCAAGGTATTGCCGACCGCAACTTCGAACGTAAATTCCAACTGGCTGATCATGTCAATGTGATTGGCGCGCAAATGGAAAATGGTTTACTGCACATCGATCTTGAGCGCGAAATTCCCGAAGCGATGAAACCGCGCAAGATCAATATCGGCCGAAGTGAACTACTCGAAAGTAACGAGTAATTTTTTTGCTGAATGATGACTAAAACAACGCCCGCTACTGCGGGCGTTTTTGTTTTCCAACCTTAAACCACCTTCTTTAGAAGGTGGTGATCGTTCTTTTGGGCTTTGCCCGAAGGACGCTCATGTTCAATATGTCCTCGTTTGTAACCAGCAAATCAAGGAGATAGAGAACATGAGCAGATATGAATCCGCCTCACATGTGTATTACAGATGCCAGTATCATATAGTGTGGACTCCGAAGTATCGCCTGAAAATACTCAAGGGTAATTTAGGTAAGGAGTTATACAGAAGCATCTACGTTTACAGCAATATGAAGAAATGTAAGGTTGTAGAGTTGAACGTTCAAATCGACCATGTTCATTTGGTCGTGAGACTACCACCGAGCCTGAGTATTTCAAGCTATATGGGTTTTATTAAAGGCCGTACAGCGATTAGGTTATTCAATAAATTTCCGTATTTGAGAAAGAAAAAGCTTTGGGGTAACAAGTTCTGGCAGCGAGGTTACTTCGTTGATTCGGTAGGAATGAACGAGGAAATTATTCGCAGATATGTCAGGCATCAAGATCGAGTGGGGAAGGAAGAAGAGGAGCGCCAAATGAAGCTAGGTATAGAGAATTAACAGTGAGCCCCCTTATAGGGGGCCATTCAAAGCCACCTGCTTTGCAGGTGGATCTTTACTTGCGCAGAATTGCATTATATCGCTATTTAGCATTAAACGTGACAGGGTGTACGTTTAAATCTGTCACGGTTTGAAGGTATAGAATCAGTGAAAATTGAGCGTTAATTTGGCCGATTTGAGCCTCATTTCCTGTTTTACTCGAAATCAGTTTAGCCATGTTTACATCGTGAACATGAGTCTGCAGATCAGCTAGACCGCATTAGTAGAAATTTTGCTTCCCGGTGTTCACCTGGTGAACATGGAACTACACATTGGCTAACTCACATCATTAGATATTCCGCTCCCTGATGTTCACGTGGTGCACATGGGCCTGGCATTCTGCTTTTCTCCATACGACTATTTATCTCTGAAATTTCAGCTTAGGCTGTGAAAGTGTAGTTAAGGGTGGGGTAGTGTTTCACGTGAAACACCAAGGTAATTTCTGAATATCTAACTTGTGCGGGTAAACCAATGTCGGGGCAAACGCTTCAGAGTAGAGGTGAAGTTCTTACGTGTTCTCGTTTTCGTTAGTGGATAAATGCGCGATGCCTTCTTCGTGATAGGCCGACCAACGGGCCAAGAATTTAACGAACGTACGAGCTAACCGGAGACAAGATGCGTTGAAAAAGTGTTTAATACGAATGCGCTAAGGAAGGAAAATTGGCGCGATGAGAGTAGCCATATTGTTATCTCATCCAGATCCTAGAGCCAGCGGATGGGAAACATATGCGGTCATGTGAATGAAGAAACAGAAACGAAAAAGGAGCCGTAGCTCCTTTTTCATGTCGGAAAATCGCAGAAGGTTTCACATGAAACATTAACCTTCAGCGTAAGCGCGTTGGACTTCTTCAGCGATAATGGCGATGCCACGCTGAATATCATCCTCGTCTTGCACGTAATTCATTCGCACGCATTGGCGTTGATGTGGCCAATTTGGATCGTCGATACCAATGAAGAAATGCTCGCCAGGGACGATCAATACGCCTCTTTTCTTCAAACGTTGATAGAGTTCGTTGGCCGAAATGGGTAACTCATCAAACCAAAGCCAAAGGAAAATAGCGCCCTCTGGTTTGTGGATCTGAAAGCGTTCGTCATCAATAGCATTGAGTAACCATTGGCTCACTTTCAGCGCTTTGGCTTGGTAATAGGGTTTGATCACTGTGCTGCTAAGTTCTAGCAGTTGCTGCTCTTCGATCAGCGCGTTACCCAACAAGGGACCAATGCTGCTCGGCGCCAAATTAAGGACACCGGTGATGTTAGTCAGGGCGGTGGTGATCGCTTCATTGGCAATCACAATACCGCAGCGTACGCCCGGTAGTCCCAACTTCGACAGGCTCATACACAAAATAGTGTTGTCATTCCAAAAGGGGGTGACAGGCTCGAAGATGATATCGGGAAAAGGCACGCCATAGGCGTTGTCGATGATCAGTGGAATGTCATGTTCACGGGCGAGGGTGTCGAGCTGGCTGATCTCGCTGTCGGTCAGTACATTCCCGGTTGGGTTGGTCGGGCGAGAAACACAAATCGCGCCAATGGAATCGTCGATACGCAGCGCATCAAAGTCGACATGGTATTTAAACCGGCGATTGGGCAGTTGTTCAATGGTGGGTTTAACACTGGTAAACATGTTATTGGCCAAACCGCTATCGGCATAACCAATGTATTCCGGTGCTAGGGGTAGGAGGATTTTTTTGCTTCTGCCATCATCAAATTCACCTGCTAGAAGATTAAACAGATTGAAAAACGCACTTTGCGACCCATTGCTTAGGCTGATGTTTTTCTCGGTGATAGGCCAGCCGTAAGTGTCGCGCAGTAGGGTAGCAAGGCTGCTAATAAAGCTGTCTTTACCTTGCGGACCATCGTAGTTCATCATGGCTTTGGTTAATGCGCCGCTCTCTAATAAACGCTGATTAAGCTTATCAAAGTGGTCTTGCATTTCGGGGATACGGGCGGGATTGCCGCCGCCGAGCATGATCGCGTCGGGGTTAGTCAGTCCTTCATTTAAGTCATCCATTAACTGGGTAATACCCGAGAACCGCCCAAGCTTATTGCCGAATGATGAATAATCCATACTTCACTCACCTATCTTCTTGTTATGTTTTGTTGTGTTTGTTTGATGCACAAACATACCGTAAACCGGTGATCAGCAAAAGCTGAATGTTAGTTTGATTTTAGAAGAATGTTGAAATACATGGCGATGAGGCTAAGGCGATTGACTGCAAATACATCCCACTAATGGGTAATTGTTTTATTCGGATGGGAAACGGTGGGGAGGAAGTCGAAGAGCACTGCCGGTTTACCTGCGGTAATCGTGAGAGGACGGTTGGATGTTTCACGTGAAACAAACCGAATGTTTGATGTGCATTCATATGTATTTCCATCTGTGGCGTAGACGGATAAACAAGAAGATCAAAAATTAAGGCGAAATACTGAGAGTGCACACACAAATAATAGGATTTAACTGGCTTTGCTATTGATAAATAAACAGGTTTCTACAAAGATCTGATTTGAGATTAATCACACTTCTTGTGTTCATCGATATTGTGCAACCACAAGCTAGGCTGACGTCGAGAAGGTAGCCAAGTCGTTGGTTCGATTATCCTCGTCTACTTAAAATTAAGGCTGATATACATGAAAACTACCAAGCTACTGCTAAAAACTTCCGTGTTGGCGATGCTACTTTCTACGCCAGCATTAGCGCGTGACACGCTGATTGGTGCTGATAATCCAGAAGGTATCCTAAAGATTGCACAGGAATTCGGTAACGCTGAATTGACTGTGGACTCATACGGCGACCCAATGATCGAAGCAGAGATGAACGACACCACCTACCGGATTGTTTTCTATGATTGTGACATGGATGGCTCTGATTGTGGCGCGATCAACTTCGGTGCAATGTGGTACAACGAGAACAATGTATCACTGCGTGACATCAACAATTGGAACAGCACTGAGCGTTACGGTCAGGCGTACCTAGATTCTGATAAAGATCCAAACCTTGATTTCGAAGTGAACCTTGAGCACGGTGTGACTGTGCGTAACTTGGAAGCGACGTTTGAGAACTGGGAAACTGCGCTAATGACGTTTGAGTCTGAGATGCTAGGTTACTAATCTCAATCTCTAACGTAAAAGGCCAGTTGATACTGGCCTTTTTTGATCGCGGCGTTGCTGGATAATATCGCAGAGAATGGCGCGCAATAAAAAAGCCCTGCATGGCAGGGCTTTGGTTTTCTGAATGTCACTTATTTCTGCAACACAGAAATATCAGCAATTTTCAGGAACTGCTCACGTAAGGTGTTTAGCATGGTCAGACGGTTCACTTTCAGTGCTTCGTCATCCGCCATTACCATCACGCCATCAAAGAAGGCATCCACTGATTCACGTAGCGTTGATAGCTCGGTTAGGGCTTGCTGGTAATCACCTTGGGCAAATACAGAGTCCAGCTTAGCCACAACGTCAGTGACGTTGGTTGCTAGTGCTTTCTCTGCATCTTCCACCAATAGGCTCGCGTCGATGGCTGGGTTTAGTTCACCTTCGAACTTCGCCAGGATGTTGCCGACGCGTTTGTTCGCTGCCGCCAAAGATTCCGCCGCATCCAGTGAGCGGAAGTGCGTTACCGCTTTCACACGTTTGTCGAAATCAGCAGGGCGAGTAGGGCGACGTGCCAATACTGCTTGGATAACGTCGACGCTGAAACCTTCGTCTTGATACCAAGCACGGAAACGGCCCAGCATAAACTCAATCACATCCGCTTCAACATTGTCGTTCGTCAGCTTGTCACCAAACAGTGATTTCGCTTTCGCCACGAGATCAACCAGGTCAAGATCGTAGCCGTACTCAACGATGATACGTAGCACACCCAAAGAAGCGCGACGTAGGGCGAACGGATCAGAGCCTTTAGGTGCTTGACCAATACCGAAAATACCCACGATGGTATCTAGCTTGTCGGCCATCGCTACCGCTGAAGAGACACCATTGGTTGGCAGTTCGTCACCAGCAAAACGTGGCATGTATTGCTCGTTTAGCGCGACTGCAACTTCTTCTGCTTCACCGTCGTGGCGTGCGTAGTGCATGCCCATCACACCTTGGGTGTCGGTGAACTCGAAGACCATCGAAGTCATCAAGTCACACTTAGCTAGCAAGCCTGCGCGCTTTGATTTCTCAACATCGGTACCGATTTTCTCAGCGATGTAACCAGCTAGCTCAGTGATGCGATCAGTTTTGTCTTTGATCGTACCCAGTTGCTTTTGGAAGATGGCCGTTTCTAACTGTGCTAGACGGTCAACCAACGGACGCTTACGGTCAGTGTTAAAGAAGAACTCGGCATCGGCTAGGCGAGGGCGAACGACTTTCTCGTTACCTTCGATAACATGACGCGGCTCTTTCGATTCAATGTTCGATACGAAGATGAAGTTGGGTAGCAGACGTTTTTCGCTGTCGTAAACAGGGAAGTACTTCTGATCGCCTTTCATGGTGTAAACCAACGCTTCGGCAGGAACTTTCAAAAATTCCTCTTCGAACTTCGCGGTTAGTACCACTGGCCATTCAACCAAAGATGCGACTTCTTCAACAAGATCATCTTCGAGATCAGCAATACCACCAACTTGCTCCGCCGCTTTTTGGGCATCAGCAATGATGGTCGCTTTACGCGCTTCGTAATCGGCAATCACTTTACCGCGCTCTTCTAGGATCGCTGGGTACTGATCGGCATTGTCGATAGTAAACTCAGCTTCACCCATAAAGCGGTGACCACGGATCACGCGATCAGACGCAACGCCTAGGATAGTGCCTTCGATCAGCTCATCACCCAACAGCATGGTCAGGGTTTTCACTGGACGAATAAATTGGGTTTCTTTGTCACCCCAACGCATTGGCTTCGCGATAGGCAGGTTAGCCAGGGCTTTATCCGCTAGCTCAACCACAAGTGCTTTCGCGTCTTGGCCTTTTTGCGCTTGTTTGAACAGCAGCCATTCGCCTTTGTCGGTTTTTAGACGCTCAGCTTGGTCAACGGTGATCCCGTTACCGCGCGCCCAACCTTCAGCAGCTTTAGTTGGGTTGCCATCGGCATCAAACGCTTGTGCGATAGCAGGACCGCGTTTTTCTACCACTTTATCCGCTTGCTTTTCTGCAAGTGCTTTCACTTTCAGTGCTAGACGGCGCGGGGTGGCAAACCACTCGATAGATTCAAACACTAACTCAGCAGTATTCAATTCCGCTTCGAAGTTGTTTTTAAACGCTTCGGCTAGAGTACGTAGTTGCGTTGGTGGTAGCTCTTCAGTACCCAGCTCGATCAGAAAATTACGTTCGCTCATGAGTACTCCTTACTTCTTACACATAGGGAAGCCAAGCGCTTCACGTGAGGCGTAATAAGCTTCAGCCACTTGCTTGGTCAGGTTACGAATACGCAGAATGTAACGCTGGCGCTCGGTTACCGAAATCGCTTTACGAGCATCAAGTAGGTTGAAGGCGTGACCCGCTTTCAAGATGCGCTCGTAAGCTGGCAATGGTAGCGGTTGCTCAAGTTCAAGTAGGTACTGACACTCTTTTTCGCACTGGTCGAAGAAAGTGAAGAGGAAATCCACATCCGCGTGTTCGAAGTTGTACGTCGATTGCTCCACTTCATTTTGGTGGAAGATATCGCCGTAAGTCACTTTGCCAAATGGACCATCCGTCCAAACCAGATCGTAAACCGAGTCGACACCTTGGATGTACATCGCAAGACGCTCGATACCGTAGGTGATCTCACCCGTTACTGGCTTACACTCCAGGCCACCAACTTGTTGGAAGTAAGTAAACTGAGTTACTTCCATGCCGTTGAGCCAGACTTCCCAGCCAAGACCCCATGCGCCAAGCGTTGGGTTTTCCCAGTTGTCTTCAACGAAACGAATATCGTGCACTTGCGTGTCGATACCCAGTGTTTCGAGAGAGCCTAGGTACAACTCTTGAATGTTGTCTGGTGATGGTTTCAAGATCACCTGGAACTGGTAGTAGTGTTGGAGACGGTTCGGGTTTTCACCGTAACGGCCGTCGGTTGGGCGACGAGATGGTTGAACGTACGCCGCAGCGATAGGCTCGGGTCCTAATGCGCGTAGACATGTCATTGGGTGAGAGGTACCAGCACCCACTTCCATGTCCAGTGGTTGTACTATGGTACAGCCTTGCTGGCCCCAGTAATCCTGCAGCGCGAGGATCATGCCCTGAAAGGTCTTGATGTCGTATTTGTGCATTGTCAACTTCGCGTGAATTTGATGGATTGAAAATAACACTCGATTATACATGGCGAAACAGGGTGGGAGTAGGGAAAGTTGGCTTTTTTATCGCCACTAATTCTAAAGGTAAGTCACTGATAAGCGTCTTGTTGTAGATGCCTTGTTTTTTGGTAAAGTAGAGTGGATTTTGACACTGTCTTAACGTAAAGGGACGTATTGCTGGTATAATCGGGCATATTTTTTTTGTGATTGCCCATTTTTAAGGGAGCTGAAATGAAAAAACTGGTACTAGCGACAATTATCGCTGCGGTAAGTGTAACGGGTTGTTCTACTGTGAACCCATACACAGGTGAACAGAAGACTGCTAACGCCACTACAGGTGCTGTAATTGGTGCGGTTGCAGGCGGTGTGATCGGTGCTGTTTCTTCTAGCCGTGGTGATCGCGAGAAAGGGATCTTGATTGGTGCAGCATCAGGTGCAGCATTAGGTGGCGGTGTTGGTTACTACATGGATGTACAAGAAGCGAAATTGCGTCAGCAACTACAAGCTTCTGGCATTTCAGTAACGCGTCAGGGTGACAACATTATCCTGAACATGCCAAACGAAATTACCTTCCAAGTGAACGGTACTGCGTTGGATTCACGTGCAGTGCTTGCATTGCGCAACGTGGCGTTGGTTGTGAAAGAGTACGACCAAACCATGCTGAACATCCTAGGTCACACGGATAGCTCGGGCTCTGACAGCTACAACCAAGAGCTGTCTCAACGTCGTGCGAACGAAGTACGTAACCAGCTGATCGCTGAAGGTGTATCGCCTTCTCGTCTGATCGCTGTGGGCCGTGGTGAAAGTTCACCAATCGCGACTAACTCGACGGCTGCTGGTAAAGCGCAAAACCGTCGTGTAGAGATCGTTCTGTCGCCAATGGCACAGTAATTTTCTGGATACAAATTATCCAGAAACAGTTAGTAACTTTTCTTTGTTGAGAGTTATTGAATTATCAAAAGGCAGTCAGTAGACTGCCTTTTCCTTTTGGGGAGTAGCCTCGTTGTCTGGAAGCGACAACGATACACATCAACATAGTTGAAGCAAAATCTTCATGGTGTGTATGACACAGCCGTGCCGCAGAGCACGGGTTTGGCGAGACCATAGGTAAACCAGCATAGACCGGGGTGGGATGTGTTTGTTTGCTTATGCCTATAATCCCGCCCCAAAATGTGAGTTCAATGAGTGCAATTCTAGTTTCTGTCACGTCCGTGGCGCTCGCCGAGATCGGCGATAAAACCCAATTACTGTCATTTCTATTAGCAAGCCGCTATCGACGTCCTGTACCTATTATTTTGGCGATTTTTGCTGCGACGTTGCTTAATCATGCCTTGGCGGCGTGGCTTGGGGTGGCCGTGGCCGATCTGGTGTCGCCTTCAACTTTAAAATGGATTCTCGCGCTAAGCTTCGTGGCGATGGCGTTATGGATTTTAGTGCCGGATAAACTCGATGAAGACACCAAGCTGTCAAAGCGTGGGCCGTTTGTCGCCAGCTTTATCGCGTTTTTTATCGCTGAGATTGGCGACAAAACCCAAATTGCCACCTCGGTGCTGGGAGCGACGTATGCTGATTCATTAACTTGGGTTGTTGTGGGGACAACGGTGGGAATGTTGTTGGCCAATGTGCCAGTGGTGTTGATGGGGCAGTTCTCGGCGGACAAACTACCGCTCAACGTGATCCGCCGAATTGCCGCTGCGTTGTTTGCAGGCTTGGCATGTTTAACAGCCTACAGTGAAGTGGTGGTGTAGCTGCGGTGGGATAGCTATAGCCGCTGAACATCAAGTCTGCGATTACCACTGTAATTTGGTAAGAATGAGATCTGGCGAGTGATTTTTGAGCAGCATCGTGATTGGTCTACCAGATGTCATCCCGCTGTCATGCTAGAGTCATAGGGTGACAGAAAAACGGTGGAGCGAAAGATTATGCTTACTCGGTTCAAAGTAATGTCGCTAGATAGCCAGTGCAAACTGTACAACTTTGCACTGGTGCTCAATCTTCTGGGAATGGTGCTAACAGACATGTGGTTGCCCATGGTGGTCGGGGCGTTTGTCACCACGTATCTCTCAGTCGAATCGTGGATCCGCTTACGCTATGTGGAGCCCATGGAGCGAGAGTTAGACGAATTAAAGCGGCAGGTAAAAGCCATGTCGGAGCGCACGTAATCGCGCTGGCATTACCTTGCAAAGACTTAGTTGGCTCCCACTTTGATCAGGTACTGAAAAGGTACGGCGTCAGTTTGTGAGGCAACCAAAGTGTGATCCATAAAACGGCAAAAGTTCGGGATGTCTCGAACGGTTGCGGGATCATCCGCGACAATGAGCAAGGTCTCGCCATCAGACATTTTCCGCACTGTTTTTCTCACCATCATTACTGGCTCGGGACAGCGAAGCCCTTCTGCCTGTAAGCACTGAGTTGGATTATCAAATGGAGTTGTCATGGTTGTCTCTCGTTTTTAGCGGGTTGCCAATCATACTGATGATGGATAAATAATCAATCTCTCAACTCATTCAGTCGCACTGAAATCTGGGGGAGAACGATGAACTATATTCACCGTATGACATTGTACTTGGTTGCGCTCTTTATGGCATTTGTTGCCTTACTGACCTCGCCTGAAGCGAAGTTGACCTTACCATTGTGTTTGTCGATGGTGGCGATTTTAGCAGGGTTGTCGATGGAGTATTTAATGGCACCTGAGAACGATCCTGAGTTATAACGTGGGCGCTTCTTGGTATCACGCCGGACGTATGCTAGTTTTCATCTACTTTTTTGTCTGTGGCTAAGTTGATGGAACTGGAAGATATTTATCGTCGTGATCTCAATTTGTTGATTGGCTTGAAGGTGCTGGTTGAAGAGCAAAGTGTCAGCCGCGCCGCTGTGCGTTTGCACCTTAGTCAGTCGGCAATGAGCCGAGTGTTATCGCGCTTGCGCGTGCTGATCGGCGATCCCTTGTTTACCCGTGAAGGGCAACAGTTGCAGCCTACCCAAACCGCGTTAGATATCGTGGCGCAGCTTGATGCGCCCCTCGAAGCGATCCGTGTTGCGCTCACGCCGCGTGATTTTGAGCCGAGCGAGTGCGAGCAAACCTTTAAAGTGGCCACTACGGACTACGCCCTGCAAACCATTTTGCCGTTCGCCTTGCCGCGCATTTATCAAGAAGCGCCGAATATCTCTCTCGACTTTGTGCCCCTGCAGCACAACCATTTGCACCAACAACTCAGCAGCGAAGGCTGTGACATGGCGATCTGCCGGCCTGCTTATGCGGTCGATGGACTTAATCGCACCAGCTTGGGACCAGTGAGTGTGTTCTGTATGTTGTCGGCGCAGCATCCGTTGGCAAACAGTAATCTGACCATGGAAGATTATCTGACCTACCCGCATGCGATGATCGCGATCAGTGATGGGGTGAAGCGGTTAATTGATGATGCGCTGGAAGGTTATCCACCGCCGCGCCAAGTGTTGCGGGCTTACCATCTAGAAGCGGCGCTGGCGATTGTTGAACACATTCCGCTGATCATTACAGTGCCGGCTGATCTGGCGTATTTGGTGGCGGAGCGTCATGACTTGGTGATCAAGCCGTTGCCCTTTGCGTTCAAGCCATTTGACTACTCATTGCTTTGGCATCCGCGCTGTGAGCACGCTCCGGCGCAACAGTGGTTGCGTAATCTGATCAAAGAAGAATGTGGCATTCTCATCAATAGCCGGATCCATGCCATGGGGCTGGCGTAGCCTGCGAGCGTGTTTTCCTTGCTTCCTGTCACTCATTAATCCCTTTAACTGGCTTAAGTTAGCCAGTTTATTCAATTTATCACTTTGCCTTTTACGTAAGATGTTTTACATGCAATAGCAGGTAAAACGGAGCACAGCGTATGGGGCAGAGCGTATCTCGGCAAATCAACACCCTCATTATTGGGGCGGGGCATTCGGGGTTGGCGGCGGCTTACCAACTCAAGCAGCGCGGGATAGAATTTCTGATCGTCGATGCGAAAGCACGAGTGGGCGATAACTGGCGCAAGCGCTTTACCGATCTCACATTGTTTACCCCGAATGGTATCAACCAACTCCCCGGGTTCGTCGCGCCGCAATCGCGCGGTGAGTTTCAAACCAAAGATGAATTTGCAGATTATCTTGAGGATTACGCGACCCTTCATGGCTTGCCCGTTAACTTGAACGAGCGGGTTGTCGTGGTCCGCCAGTCTGGCAAAGAGGGGTTTTACGTGGAAACGGACAAAGCGCGCTACCAAGCTGAGCGCGTCGTGATAGCCACAGGCGCATTCAAAGATGGCTATCGCCCCGTTGCGATTACCCATAATGATGTTGCGCAATACGATGTCGCGCAGTTGGCTCTCAATCAGTTTGAACGTCAGTCGATCCTCGTTGTGGGTGATGGCGCGTCGGGTCGGCAGGTGGCCAAAAGCTTAGCGAGAAATAATCGAGTGAGCTTGGCGCAGGGCACGCCGCGCAACCTGATTAAACCAAAGATCCTTGGGCTCAGTATATTTCATTGGCTACGCGCGTTGGGGTTGTTGCGCTTGCCAAAACGCTTCAAGCTCGCGAAATGGCTCAAACAGCGCGATCCCTTTCCGGACACGGCAATTAACGACAGTGCGTTGCAGCGCGCCGGCGTTCGCTTGCTGCCTAAGTTAGTTGAGTACACTCAGGTAGCGCGTTTTGCTAATGGTGCGAATAAAACCTTTGATGCGGTAGTGTGGGCAACGGGGTATCGCAATCGGTACGACTATATTGAACTTGCTGGACACGCGATTGATCCACTGCGTCTTGAAAATGGCGATTACGAAGCGCAGGGGCTTTATGCCATTGGTATGGCGTGGCAGCACAATCGAGCCAGTGGTTTGATTTACGGTGCGGAGTTTGAATCAACAGCGCTAGCAAACAAACTGTGTCAGCCCAATCGGTTGGTGCGTTGATAGCCGTACCATACGAGACTGCCTAACGTCATTGGCGTGAGAAAAATTACAAAGAAAAGTGGCGTGAAAAAGAATGACAAAAAAAAGCAGCGATTGCTCGCTGCTTTAGGGTGTCGGTAGCTTGGACACCGACACCGCATTCTAACTAACCGGATTTGCTTAAAACAAACCGATCAGAGTTTGATCATCACGCGACCCGTGACTTGGCCTTTGGTGATCGCTTCCGCACATTCGGCCACGTCTTCTAGTGCCACGGTGCGACAGGCTTGCTCGTAGTAAGAGGCCGGTAGCAATTCCACCAGTTTTGCCCACGCTTGCTGGCGTTTTTCAAACGGACACATCACCGAATCCACACCCAGTAGCTTCACGCCACGCAAAATGAATGGCATTACAGTGGTTGGCAGATCGAAACCGCCCGCCAGACCACAGGCGGCAACCGCACCGTCGTAATCGACTTGCGCCAGCGCTTTGGCGAGCACCTTGCTACCCACAGTATCAACCACACCGGCCCAGATCTGTTTTTCAAGCGCACGGGCTGGCTCTTCAAACACTTCACGAGCGATGATCTGTTTTGCGCCGAGTGCTTCAAGCAGTGGGCCATTTTCTTCAACGCGACCGGTAAGGGCAGCCACTTCAAAGCCCAGTTTGGCAAGCAGAGTAACGGCAACAGAGCCTACGCCGCCGCTGGCACCGGTGACCAACACTGGGCCGCGATCTGGGGCAATGCCCGCATCCAGCAACGCTTGCACACACAGCATGCCGGTCAGGCCAGCGGTACCAATCATCATGGCGTTCTCTTTCGATAAACCTTCAGCGAGTGGAACCAACCAGTCTGCATTCAGGCGTGCTTTTTCCGCCATGCCGCCCCAGTGTCCTTCACCAACACCCCAGCCAGTCAGTACTACTTTATCGCCTGCTTGGTAACGCTCATCCGCTGATTCCAGCACCTCACCGACCAGATCAATGCCCGGTACCATAGGGAAGTTACGTACGATTTTGCCTTTACCCGTAATAGCAAGACCGTCTTTGTAGTTCAGTGAGGAGTAATCCACCTTCACTGTCACATTGCCTTCGGGCAGCTGTGATTCATCCAATTGTTGGATAGAAGAAAGAGTGCGGTTGTCTTGCTGTTCCAGAACCAGAGCTTTAAACATGATGTCCTCGGAGAACGTTTGAAAAGTTGGCTTAAGTGTAGACCCGATAACACTATGTATGAAATGAAACTTTAGCATGAATGGTATGCACGAAACGCATTTAGGCAGAATTTACTCTGCCTAAATAAGTGGTTAACGACAAACTGAGCAGATATTGCCCTCGCTGGCGATGTTTGCGTTACGGACGCTGGAAAATCGTCGCGATCCCTTGGCCGAGGCCGATGCACATAGTGGCTAAGCCAAACTCCACATCTTGTTGCTCCATCAGATTGATCAGCGTGGTGGAAATGCGCGCGCCGGAGCAGCCGAGCGGATGTCCTAAGGCTATTGCGCCGCCGTTGAGGTTGATCTTCTCATCAACGAGCTCCATCAGACCAAGCGCTTTAACACAAGGAAGTGATTGCGCGGCAAAGGCTTCATTGAGTTCAATTAAGCCGATATCGCCCATCGTTAAGCCAGCGCGTTGCAGCGCTTTTTGCGTGGCAGGGACGGGACCAAATCCCATAATAGAGGGATCGCAACCGGCCACGGCCATCGCGGTGACTTTGGCGCGGATGGGGAGCCCTAACGCCTTGGCGGTCTCTTCGGTCGTCACCAACAACGCGGCGGCGCCATCGGATAACGCCGAAGAGGAGCCCGCTGTCACCGTGCCGTTGACCGGATCAAATACCGGTTTGAGTTTGGCGAGCGATTCAATGGTGGTGTCTGGGCGTATCACCTCATCATCAACGACCTTCACCAAAATACCATCAGGATCATGGCCTTCTATCGGCACTATTTCGCGGCGGAAACGTCCTTCAAGGGTCGCAGCATGTGCACGTTGATGGGAGCGCGCCGCAAACGCATCTTGGCTTTGGCGATCAATGCCGTGCATCCGCGCCAGCATTTCAGCCGTCAGCCCCATCGCGCCCGCCGCTTTCGCCACAGTGCGTGACATTCCAGGATGAAAATCGACGCCATGGGTCATGGGGACATGCCCCATGTGCTCCACGCCACCGGCAATACAGATCTCGGCATCGCCCACCATGATGGCGCGCGCGGAATCGTGCAGCGCTTGCATCGATGAACCACACAAGCGATTAACCGTGACGGCAGGGACGGTGTGGGGAATGCCCGCCAGCAGCGCGGCGTTGCGGCCGATGTTGAAACCTTGCTCTAGGGTTTGTTGAACGCAGCCCCAGTAAATATCGTCAATCCTGTCGGGGCGAACTTGTGGATTGCGCTCAAGCAGCGCTGTCATTAGCGCCGCCGAGAGATCTTCCGCCCGAATATGGCGAAACACGCCGCCTTTTGAGCGTCCCATTGGAGTACGGATACAATCAACGATAACTATCTGTCTCATAGGAGATCCTCCCTGTTCTCGCCTAACGCCATTGCTGGGGCGGTGTGTGTGGGATAGTAGGTTTCATGGCGTTCGGCTTTTTGACGCAGGCCTTCTGGCACTTGGTAAGCCGCGCCGAGATGATGCAAGCTATCGGCCAATGCGACGTAGTTGGCTAAGCCCAAGGTGTCGAGGTAGCGGAAGGCGCCGCCATGAAACGGCGGGAAGCCGATGCCGTATACCAGAGCCATATCGGCTTCGGCGGGCGAGGCGATAATCCCTTCTTCTAAGCAGCGCACGACTTCGTTGAGCAAGGGCACCATCATCCGGGCGATAACGGTGTCATCAGTAAGCTCACTCTTTTCTTGTGTTTGGACTGCGGCAAGTTGGATGTAGATTGCAGCATCAAACGATTTTTTCGGCCGACCTTTTCTATCGAGGGTGTAATGGTAGAACCCCTCACCGTTTTTCTGCCCGAAGCGTTGCGCCTCAAACAACACATCAATCGCGTCTTTGCCGTGTTTACCCATGCGTTCGGGGTAGCTTTCGGCCATCACGGCTTGCGCATGATGGGCGGTGTCGATCCCAACCACATCGAGCAAGTAGGCCGGCCCCATCGGCCAGCCGAAGGTTTTTTCCATGATCTGATCGATATGTTGAAAATCCCCGCCATCGCGCAACAGCAAGTTAAAGCCGTGGAAGTAAGGGAACAGCACGCGATTGACAAAAAAGCCGGGACAGTCGTTGACGACGATCGGTGACTTGCCCATTTGGCTAGCATAGGCGACGACGCGATTGATGGTGTCGTCATCGGTTTGAGGGCCACGGATCACTTCCACTAACGGCATCCGGTGTACCGGATTGAAAAAATGCATGCCGCAGAACTTTTCAGGTCGTCCCAGTGCCGACGCTAATTGGGTAATGGGGATCGTTGACGTATTGGTGGTTAGAATGGTGCTCTCACTGACTTGAGACTCCACTTCAGCCAGTACTTTGGCTTTGATTTTCGGGTGCTCGACCACCGCTTCCACGATCACATCGCATTGCTCAAGGCCCTGATGGTGCAGCGTTGGCGTGATGGTGGTGAGCACATCAGCCATGGTAAGGGCATCCATCCGTTTGCGCTCGACTCGTTTGTTAAGCAGTTTTGCCGCTTCCGTCATGCCGAGCTTGAGGGCATCGGGGGCGATATCTTTCATCACCACCGGTACGCCTTTGAGTGCTGACTGGTAGGCGATACCGCCGCCCATGATCCCGGCGCCAATGACGCCCGCCCGTTGTACTGGAGCGCTAGACTTCACGGCAGTTTTCGCCAGTGACTTAATGTACTGATCGTTAAGGAAGATACCCACCAAGGCGCGTGCGGTGTCGGACTTGGCTAAACGGATAAAGGTTTGATTTTCGATGGCGAGTGCATCGTCGCGGTGCAGCGTTGCGGCTTTCTCGATGGTTTTGACTGCCGCTATGGGGGCGGGATAGTGGGGGCCCGCTAACTTTGCCACCATGCCTTTGGCGGTGGTGAAACTCATCAAGGCTTCAGTTTGATTTAAGCGCAGCGGTTGTTGCTTTTGTTGGCGACGGCTCTGCCAATCCAAATTGCCTGTGTTGGCCTGCTGCAACATAGTCATCCCGGCATCGAGTAGTTTGTCACTGTCGACGATGGCATCAATAAGACCGACGGCAAGGGCTTGTTGGGCGTTGCAGTCTTTTCCCGCCGTGATGATTTCCATCGCTGCATCCGCACCAATTAAACGCGGTAAGCGCACGGTACCACCAAAACCGGGCATGATACCGAGTTTGGTTTCTGGCAAACCGATCTTGATAGCCGGATCGCCAATGCGAAAATCGGTCGCCAATACACACTCACAGCCGCCGCCCAACGCATGACCGTTGATCGCACTGAGCGTAGGACAAGGCAGATCTTCAAGCCGATTGAATATTTGGTTGGCGTGATGAAGCCACTGCGACAACTGGCTCTCGTCGAGCTCAAATAGGCCGAGAAATTCGGTGATATCTGCCCCGACGATAAAACTCGTTTTTTCTGAGCGCAGAAGTAAGCCGTCCAGTTTGGGCTGCTGATACAGCGCACTGAGCGCGTGATCTAACTGCGCTAAGGTATTGAGATCGAATTTGTTCACCGAGCCTGAGGCATGGAAGGTGAGGGTGGCAATATGCTGGGCATCTAAGGTGACAGACAAGCTTTCAGACTGGTAAATCATATCCATACTCTCCCACTAAACCGTTAGGAAAAGAGCCGCATTGGGCAATGAATCGTGTTTTAGTCGCTTTTTCTATGTCGTGCGTTTTATGTTGTGCGTCTTTCGGTATTACTTTCTGTGTCTTACGAGATGTTCTTGGGTTTTGCTCACTTCCTGGTTAGACCAGTGTGATGATTTTAGTGTGAACGCTGTTTAGTGATATTTCAATACGAGAATAAAACATTTGTTTAACATTGTGTTTGTGGTTAGAGTTTTGCAGCCGTTAGTCGGCGTCAGGCTCAGATTCCATTTGTTGTTTATTTGTTTATCAGTGCGATCATTCCATCGCGCGAGGATATGTTATCCTTGAGCGACGAAGAGAAAGACAAGCGAAATCAATGTCAGATACGCCGTATAACATCCCTGCCGCGCCGGTGTGTGTGGAAGAAGAGATCAAGAAAAGCCGCTTTATTACCTATTTAGCTCATACGCCATCGGTAGAAGCAGCGAAAGCGTTCGTGGATGAGATCCGCCTAAAACATCGCGATGCACGACATAACTGCTGGGGCTTTGTCGCAGGACGTCCTGAAGATTCGATGAAATGGGGCTTTAGTGATGATGGCGAGCCATCGGGCACGGCCGGTAAACCGATCTTGGCGCAATTGTCGGGCTCTGGCGTAGGCGAGATCACCGCCGTGGTGACACGCTATTCCGGAGGCATCAAGCTGGGGACGGGCGGTTTAGTGAAAGCGTATGGTGGCGGCGTGGCGCAAGCGCTCAAAGTGCTCGACACCCTTGCCAAGCAAATTACCGAGCGGGTCGAGATTCGGTGCGCTTACTCACAAGTTGCCGATGTGGAATCTCTTTTAAAACAGTTCCAAGGTAACCTGTTACACGCAAGCTACGAGCAAGACGTAGTACTAGAGTATGAATTGGATAAACGGGTCGTGCAGGAATTTTCGGCGCGTTTATTTGAGAGAAGCAGCGGCTCTCTGACTGCTGTGGTCATCGAGAATGATTAGTTTGATAGGATGTCATGCAATTTCGATCGATTATTCGCATAGTCGGGCTGCTTTTAACCTTATTTAGCGTCACTATGTTGCTGCCTGCCATGGTGGCGTTTATATACCGAGATGGGGCCGGACTCCCTTTTGTGGTCACCTTTTTAGTCCTGCTATTGATCGGTACGTCGTTGTGGGTGCCTAATCGCCGCCATCGCCATGAACTCAAAGCCCGTGATGGTTTTTTGATCGTGGTGCTTTTCTGGACGGTGATCGGTAGCGCCGGCTCGCTACCATTTATGTTATCGGAAAGTCCGGTTCTCTCCTTTACTGATTCCATGTTTGAGTCGTTCTCTGGCCTGACAACCACTGGGGCGACGGTGATCACTGGCCTCGATGATCTGCCGAAAGCGATTTTGATTTATCGTCAGCTTTTGCAATGGCTTGGCGGGATGGGGATCATCGTATTAGCGGTGGCAATCTTGCCTGTGCTGGGGATCGGGGGCATGCAGTTGTACCGCGCAGAAATTCCAGGCCCGGTAAAAGACAGTAAGATGACGCCTCGGATTGCCGAAACCGCCAAAGCGCTGTGGTATATCTACCTTGCGCTCACCGTCAGTTGTGCGCTGGCGTTCTGGCTAGCAGGCATGACAGTGTTTGATGCGATAGCGCATAGCTTTTCCACGGTCGCGATCGGGGGTTTCTCAACTTATGACGCCAGTATGGGGCACTTTAATAGCCCGACCATCAATTTGATCACTGCCGTCTTCTTGTTTATCTCTGCGATTAACTTCTCGTTGCACTTTGCGGCGTTCTCGAGTGCTGGTGTCCAACTGCGAAGCTACTGGCGTGATCCGGAGCTACGCGCTTTTGTGTTCATCCAAGTGATTCTGTTCGCGATCTGTTTTGGTATGCTGGTGGGCCATCATGGCACTTTCACTCCAATGGAAGCGTTCGACCAAGCCTTATTCCAAACCGTCTCCATTTCTACGACTGCGGGTTTCACCACGACAAGCTTTGCCGAATGGCCTTTGTTTTTGCCGGTGCTGCTATTGTTCTCATCATTCATTGGTGGCTGCGCAGGTTCTACTGGGGGCGGGATGAAAGTGATCCGCATCCTTTTACTCACGCTGCAAGGGGCGCGTGAACTAAAGCGCCTCGTTCACCCGCGCGCGGTCTATACTATCAAGCTTGGCAAAACCGCGTTGCCGCAGCGAGTGGTGGATGCGGTGTGGGGCTTTTTCTCCGCCTACGCTTTGGTTTTTGTTGTCTGCATGTTGGCTATCATCGCCACTGGGGTCGATGAGCTCACCGCGTTCTCGGCCGTCGCGGCTACGCTAAACAACCTTGGCCCAGGCTTAGGCGAGGTAGCGGTGCATTTTGGTGAGATCAATGCCGCCGCGAAATGGGTGCTGATTCTGGCAATGCTGTTTGGTCGTTTGGAAGTGTTTACTCTACTGGTACTGTTTACGCCGACGTTTTGGCGTAGTTAGTGATAAAGAAGAACAAAGAGAAGAAGAATGAAGAAAGTACTTTTTGCTATTTCAACCCGAGATGGCCAAACAAGGAAGATATTGCAGCGATTGGCTGAGCAATGGGGCAGCGAGGTGACGTGCGATTGGTATGACTTGCATGAGCAGCAAACGGTGGATTTAACCGACTACGATCAAGTACTCGTCGCAGCCTCGATCCGCTACGGGAAGTTCCATCCTTCTTTATATAGCTTTATTAAACAGAACAAGGCGGCGTTAGAGAAAAACAATGCTACCTTTATTTGCGTGAACTTAACGGCGCGCAAACCTGGAAAGGATTTGCCTGAGAATAGCGCCTATATCCGCAAGTTCCTAAAGTGCTCACCGTGGCAGCCGCAAGAGATTGCCATCTTTGCCGGGGCACTGCTTTATCCACGTTATCGTTGGTTTGATAAAGTTATGATCCGCTTTATCATGAAAATTACCGGTGGTGAGACAGATACCAGTAAAGAAGTGGAATACACTGATTGGGAAAAAGTGCGTATTTTTGGCGAAAAGGTGCGCGAAAAGTTGGAATTATAAGCGCTGATGGTTCTTTTTTGTTCGAACGAAATTTTTTCTCAAAAAAAGACTTGTCAGTGAAATTAATCTCCCTATAATGCCGCTTCACCGACACGGAGAACGGCGCGCTAAGCACCGACTGTTCGGTTGATTTGGTTAGTAAAATACTTCGATTTAAGTGTTGACACTGAAGTCGGAATGATTAGAATAACCAACCTCACCGCAAGGTGAAAAGTTCTTTAACAATATGACCATGCAATCTGTGTGGGCACTCGTTGAATAGATAGTCAAAAAAGATTTATCAATGATACTAGTGACCAATTTGATGCTTCGGTATCAGCACAGTCAATTCATTACCTAGCAATAGGTAATAACAGTATTCATTGAGCCGTTACTTCGGTAACAACAAAACTTTAATTGAAGAGTTTGATCATGGCTCAGATTGAACGCTGGCGGCAGGCCTAACACATGCAAGTCGAGCGGTAACAGGAAGAAAGCTTGCTTTCTTCGCTGACGAGCGGCGGACGGGTGAGTAATGGCTGGGAACCTGCCCTGATGTGGGGGATAACCATTGGAAACGATGGCTAATACCGCATAACGTCTACGGACCAAAGAGGAGGACCTTCGGGCTTCTCGCGTCAGGATGGGCCCAGTTGGGATTAGCTAGTAGGTGGGGTAATGGCTCACCTAGGCGACGATCCCTAGCTGGTTTGAGAGGATGATCAGCCACACTGGAACTGAGACACGGTCCAGACTCCTACGGGAGGCAGCAGTGGGGAATATTGCACAATGGGGGAAACCCTGATGCAGCCATGCCGCGTGTATGAAGAAGGCCTTCGGGTTGTAAAGTACTTTCAGCAGTGAGGAAGGTGGTGTAGTTAATACCTGCACCATTTGACGTTAGCTGCAGAAGAAGCACCGGCTAACTCCGTGCCAGCAGCCGCGGTAATACGGAGGGTGCGAGCGTTAATCGGAATTACTGGGCGTAAAGCGCATGCAGGCGGTCTGTTAAGTCAGATGTGAAAGCCCGGGGCTTAACCTCGGAATAGCATTTGAAACTGGCAGGCTAGAGTCTTGTAGAGGGGGGTAGAATTTCAGGTGTAGCGGTGAAATGCGTAGAGATCTGAAGGAATACCGGTGGCGAAGGCGGCCCCCTGGACAAAGACTGACGCTCAGATGCGAAAGCGTGGGGAGCAAACAGGATTAGATACCCTGGTAGTCCACGCTGTAAACGATGTCTACTTGGAGGTTGTGGCCTTGAGCCGTGGCTTTCGGAGCTAACGCGTTAAGTAGACCGCCTGGGGAGTACGGTCGCAAGATTAAAACTCAAATGAATTGACGGGGGCCCGCACAAGCGGTGGAGCATGTGGTTTAATTCGATGCAACGCGAAGAACCTTACCTACTCTTGACATCCAGAGAACTTTCCAGAGATGGATTGGTGCCTTCGGGAACTCTGAGACAGGTGCTGCATGGCTGTCGTCAGCTCGTGTTGTGAAATGTTGGGTTAAGTCCCGCAACGAGCGCAACCCTTATCCTTGTTTGCCAGCACTTCGGGTGGGAACTCCAGGGAGACTGCCGGTGATAAACCGGAGGAAGGTGGGGACGACGTCAAGTCATCATGGCCCTTACGAGTAGGGCTACACACGTGCTACAATGGCGTATACAGAGGGCTGCCAACCAGCGATGGTGAGCGAATCCCAAAAAGTACGTCGTAGTCCGGATTGGAGTCTGCAACTCGACTCCATGAAGTCGGAATCGCTAGTAATCGTGGATCAGAATGCCACGGTGAATACGTTCCCGGGCCTTGTACACACCGCCCGTCACACCATGGGAGTGGGCTGCACCAGAAGTAGATAGCTTAACCTTCGGGAGGGCGTTTACCACGGTGTGGTTCATGACTGGGGTGAAGTCGTAACAAGGTAGCCCTAGGGGAACCTGGGGCTGGATCACCTCCTTACCTAAAGACTGCTGTTTAAATGCAGTGTCCACACAGATTGCTTGGTCGTAATGTGAAGAGTGTTAGGGTGACGCTTTGCGTTGTCCTGTTAATGTTCCCAAAACATTAACGAAAACTTAGTCCCGTTCGTCTAGAGGCCTAGGACACCGCCCTTTCACGGCGGTAACAGGGGTTCGACTCCCCTACGGGACGCCACTTCTCTTTTGAAGTAAAGAGGGTCGTTAGCTCAGTTGGTAGAGCAGTTGACTTTTAATCAATTGGTCGCAGGTTCGAATCCTGCACGACCCACCATCTTCTCCTCGAAGATGTAAAACTCGGAGGGCGATTAGCTCAGTTGGGAGAGCACCTCCCTTACAAGGAGGGGGTCACTGGTTCGAGCCCGGTATCGCCCACCATCTTCTCTTTTGAGAAACACCCAGAATCGGGGCTATAGCTCAGCTGGGAGAGCGCTTGCATGGCATGCAAGAGGTCGACGGTTCGATCCCGTCTAGCTCCACCACTCTTTAAAGGTTTTCTGCAACGGAATAGCAGATCCAACAGTTATTATTAATGTTGGGTCGATTTGCCGACTGCGAGAATCATTAAAAAGTGGTTGTTTGCCCCTTAAGGCGAAGAATTCACATGCTCTTTAACAAACTGGAAAGCTGACTAGTAAATTCAATGAATGTCTTAGACATAAATTGAATCGTTCATTGAAAAATGAACAAGTTCTCAAAAGCGTATTTACGAAAGTAAATACACCAACACATTCAAGTGTTTTGGTAGAAATTGTAGCAATACAATCTCAATTGAGTCCGGCGAAAACATGTAAACCTTGGTTGTTTGCTATACGAAACCCCTTGGGGTTGTATGGTTAAGTGACTAAGCGTACACGGTGGATGCCTTGGCAGTCAGAGGCGATGAAGGACGTAGTAACTTGCGATAAGCCCAGATTAGGTAGTAACAACCGCTTGAGTCTGGGATTTCCGAATGGGGAAACCCACATGCATAAGCATGTATCTCACACTGAATACATAGGTGTGCAGAGGCGAACCGGGGGAACTGAAACATCTAAGTACCCCGAGGAAAAGACATCAACAGAGATTCCGAAAGTAGCGGCGAGCGAAATCGGAGTAGCCCTTAAGCTAGTTTGGGATTAGGTGAAGGCTCTGGAAAGTGCCGCGATACAGGGTGATAGCCCCGTAACCGACAATCCCTTATTAGTGAAATCGAGTAGGACGGCGCACGTGAAACGTTGTCTGAACATGGGGGGACCATCCTCCAAGGCTAAATACTCCTGACTGACCGATAGTGAACCAGTACCGTGAGGGAAAGGCGAAAAGAACCCCTGTGAGGGGAGTGAAATAGAACCTGAAACCGTGTACGTACAAGCAGTGGGAGCCTCTTCGTGGGGTGACTGCGTACCTTTTGTATAATGGGTCAGCGACTTACATTCTGTAGCAAGGTTAACCGAATAGGGGAGCCGTAGGGAAACCGAGTCTTAACTGGGCGTTGAGTTGCAGGGTGTAGACCCGAAACCGAGTGATCTAGCCATGGGCAGGTTGAAGGTGAGGTAACACTTACTGGAGGACCGAACCGACTAATGTTGAAAAATTAGCGGATGACTTGTGGCTGGGGGTGAAAGGCCAATCAAACTCGGAGATAGCTGGTTCTCCCCGAAAGCTATTTAGGTAGCGCCTCGGACGAATACTACTGGGGGTAGAGCACTGTTAAGGCTAGGGGGTCATCCCGACTTACCAACCCTTTGCAAACTCCGAATACCAGTAAGTACTATCCGGGAGACACACGGCGGGTGCTAACGTCCGTCGTGGAAAGGGAAACAACCCAGACCGCCAGCTAAGGTCCCAAATTACTACTAAGTGGGAAACGATGTGGGAAGGCTCAGACAGCCAGGATGTTGGCTTAGAAGCAGCCATCATTTAAAGAAAGCGTAATAGCTCACTGGTCGAGTCGGCCTGCGCGGAAGATTTAACGGGGCTAAGTAGTAAACCGAAGCTGCGGCAATGCGATTTATCGTATTGGGTAGGGGAGCGTTCTGTAAGCCGTTGAAGGTGTGTTGTAAAGCATGCTGGAGGTATCAGAAGTGCGAATGCTGACATGAGTAACGATAAAGGGGGTGAAAAACCCCCTCGCCGGAAGACCAAGGGTTCCTGTCCAACGTTAATCGGGGCAGGGTGAGTCGACCCCTAAGGCGAGGCTGAAGAGCGTAGTCGATGGGAAACAGGTTAATATTCCTGTACTTCTTGCAATTGCGATGGAGGGACGGAGAAGGCTAGGTGGGCTTGGCGACGGTTGTCCAAGTTCAAGTGCGTAGGGAGTAGAATTAGGCAAATCCGGTTCTACATATCCTGAGACACGACGTCGAGCTACTACGGTAGTGAAGTCATTGATGCCATGCTTCCGGGAAAAGCTTCTAAGCTTCAGATTGCAAGGAATCGTACCCCAAACCGACACAGGTGGTCGGGTAGAGAATACCAAGGCGCTTGAGAGAACTCGGGTGAAGGAACTAGGCAAAATGGTACCGTAACTTCGGGAGAAGGTACGCTCTTGACGGTGAAGTCCCTTGCGGATGGAGCTATTGGGAGTCGCAGATACCAGGTGGCTGCAACTGTTTATTAAAAACACAGCACTGTGCAAAATCGAAAGATGACGTATACGGTGTGACGCCTGCCCGGTGCCGGAAGGTTAATTGATGGGGTTAGACTTCGGTCGAAGCTCTTGATCGAAGCCCCGGTAAACGGCGGCCGTAACTATAACGGTCCTAAGGTAGCGAAATTCCTTGTCGGGTAAGTTCCGACCTGCACGAATGGCGTAATGATGGCCACGCTGTCTCCACCCGAGACTCAGTGAAATTGAAATCGCAGTGAAGATGCTGTGTACCCGCGGCTAGACGGAAAGACCCCGTGAACCTTTACTACAGCTTGGCACTGAACATTGAGCCTACATGTGTAGGATAGGTGGGAGCCTTTGAAGCAGAGACGCTAGTTTCTGTGGAGGCAATCTTGAAATACCACCCTTGTATGTTTGATGTTCTAACTTAGCCCCGTTATCCGGGGTGAGGACAGTGCCTGGTGGGTAGTTTGACTGGGGCGGTCTCCTCCCAAAGAGTAACGGAGGAGCACGAAGGTGGGCTAATCACGGTCGGACATCGTGAGGTTAGTGTAATGGCATAAGCCCGCTTGACTGCGAGAATGACAATTCGAGCAGGTGCGAAAGCAGGTCATAGTGATCCGGTGGTTCTGAATGGAAGGGCCATCGCTCAACGGATAAAAGGTACTCCGGGGATAACAGGCTGATACCGCCCAAGAGTTCATATCGACGGCGGTGTTTGGCACCTCGATGTCGGCTCATCACATCCTGGGGCTGAAGTCGGTCCCAAGGGTATGGCTGTTCGCCATTTAAAGTGGTACGCGAGCTGGGTTTAGAACGTCGTGAGACAGTTCGGTCCCTATCTGCCGTGGGCGTTGGAGAATTGAAAGGGGCTGCTCCTAGTACGAGAGGACCGGAGTGGACGAACCTCTGGTGTTCGGGTTGTGTCGCCAGACGCATTGCCCGGTAGCTAAGTTCGGAATCGATAACCGCTGAAAGCATCTAAGCGGGAAGCGAGCCTTGAGATGAGTTCTCCCTGATACTTTAAGTATCCTAAAGGGTTGTCGGAGACTACGACGTTGATAGGCAGGGTGTGTAAGCGTTGTGAGGCGTTGAGCTAACCTGTACTAATTGCCCGTGAGGCTTAACCATACAACACCCAAGGTGTTTTGCGGACTCAGACCGCACTTGAATGTGAAGAAGAACACTAGTTAGATTTCCAAGTTTGTAAGAATTTGCTTGGCGACCATAGCATTTTGGACCCACCTGATCCCATGCCGAACTCAGCAGTGAAACGAAATAGCGCCGATGGTAGTGTGGGGTCTCCCCATGTGAGAGTAGGACATCGCCAGGCTTTGAACATTTTCTGGATAAAGCACTGCATAGATAAGACTTTAGACAGATACCGTGTGGAGCGGTAGTTCAGTTGGTTAGAATACCGGCCTGTCACGCCGGGGGTCGCGGGTTCGAGTCCCGTCCGCTCCGCCACTTTTTCAGAGTTTCAGCTCTTTAAAACTGAACAACAGGGGTGTAGCTCCAATTGGCAGAGCAGCGGATTCCAAATCCGCGTGTTGGGAGTTCGAATCTCTCCACCCCTGCCATCTTTAAGGCTCTAGCAGAAATGCTGGGGCCTTTTTCGTATCTGAAGTAAAGAAAATCCGGTGAGATCATAGCACTGTGGGGCTTTCTATTACTAAATCCGCGTGTGGGGAGCTTGTGCGTAAGCCCGCTGGGTAGCGAGTCCTATCGAATCTCTGGAGTGCCAGTCCGGTTCACTCCTGCCATATTCGTCTGACTTAGGTTGGGGCCTTTTTTGTAGGTGTTTTTCTTAAGCGCCAGTTGAGCTCTGAAAGACATCTTCAGTTGAATATCGCCTTATACCCCACTCTGATTTAACCGCCTATTTTTCCCTTTCCCTCAATAAGATCAGTAATGTCCGTTTGCAGATTTGTCTGTTGCTGAAACGACGTTTATTCACTATCGTTATCCACTAGGTGATGGCGTTCCACCTTTAACCGCTGTTAGTGTTACCTAATATGCTGATGACGCCTGTTTCACGCAGGATAGATCCCGCTGAAGCAGGGATCAGACAAAAGGTATAACGCATGGCTCACCCACTCCATAAAACTCCTCATACGCTGTTTCAGCTCGTTCGCTGGAGCTTATTAATTATCCCCGTTGCTCTAACCGTTGGCTCATTTAACGCTTTCTTTCTTTGGATTTTGAATCTCGCGACCGAAACCCGTTTAGGCCATCCTGGGTTGTTGTATTTTCTCCCTCTGGCTGGTCTTGTGATCGTATGGAGCTATCGTCAACTCGGTAAAAATGCCGAAGGCGGTAACAATCTGATCATGGACGAAATCCATAAGCCTGATGCGGGTGTTCCTGCGCGGATGGGGCCGCTAGTGCTTGTTACTACGGTGATCACTCATCTGTTTGGCGGAAGCGCGGGACGCGAAGGAACCGCAGTTCAGATCGGTGGCGCTGCAACACAGTGGTTGAGTAAGTGCTTCAAGCTAAACGAAGCCGATATGCGGATCATGCTGATGGCTGGTGTTGCCTCGGGTTTTGGCGCGGTGTTTGGCACGCCATTGACTGGCGCGATTTTTGCGCTGGAAGTGTTAGCCATCGGTCGCATGCGTTTCGACGGCATCATGCCTTGTTTGCTTGCGGCGGTACTGGCGGATGTGGTGTGCAGCGCTTGGGGCGCGCACCATACCCATTACCGTATCGATTATTTGGAAGCTGCCACCTTGTTTGAACACGCACTCAAAATCGATCTCTGGACCCTAGGCAAGGTACTGGCAGCTGGGGCTATCTTCGGTTTGGTCGGCTATCTCTTTGGCGAGCTCACTCACGCACTCAAAGACTTGTTCAAAGCGACACTGAAAAACCCGTATTTGATTGTGGTGTGTGGTGGTTTGTTGGTGATTGGTTTAGTTCATTGGATTGGCAATACCGACTACATTGGCCTTGGCGTCTATAACCCACGGGAAGGTGGGGTGAGTATTTTGTCAGCTTTCCACCAAGGCGGCGCTGAGTGGTATAGCTGGGCGCTCAAACTGCTGCTCACTGCGATCACTTTGGCGGCAGGATTCAAAGGGGGTGAAGTCACCCCGCTGTTTTTTGTTGGCGCGACCTTGGGTAACACCTTGGCGTGGGTGTTCAATGCGCCGGTGGATCTCTTTGCGGCGATCGGTTTTCTGTCGGTGTTTGCGGCAGCCACCAATACGCCTTTAGCGTGCACCCTGATGGGCGTTGAACTGTTTGGCGCGCATTACATGCTCTATTTTGCGCTGGGCTGCTTTACTGCGTATTACTTTAGTGGTCATACCGGCATTTATAGCTCGCAACGCGTCGCTATTCCTAAACTGTTTGATCCTAATGGACAGCCGCCAATGAGCTATAAAATAGGGGAATTGCGCGACACTCACTCTTCGTTATTGAAAGCATTGGCAAAAAAACTCCAGCGTTGAGGGGATGATGCCCTTGCTGTGACGAATATTTGTCCATATACTCGCAGAGTCAACTTGTCGGAGTGCCATTTGGCTGAGACCGTTAACGCGGGATCCGTTGAACCTGATCAGGCTAATACCTGCGAAGGGAACAAGAGCAATCAAGCTGTATTCAGATTTAAGATCTGTTTTTTGCTCAACTGCACCTATCCGGCAAGCATTTCCCTAAAGATGGATAACAAGGAATTGCTATGTCGAGCCGCAAACAAGCCCGTTTAGAAGCGAAAGAATATATCGACTCTCTAACGGCACAACCTTACCCGAATTCTCGCAAAGTGTTTGTCACCGGTAGCCGTGATGATATTCGTGTCCCGATGCGCGAGATCAGTGTCGCTGACAGCCTAGTGGGTGGCAGCAAAGATAACCCAACCTTTGAGCCGAACGAGCCGGTGCGTGTATATGACACCTCAGGCGCGTATACCGATCCTGAAGCGACCATTGATATTTATGCTGGCCTGCCTCTACTGAGAGAAAACTGGATTGCTGAGCGCAATGATACTGAGTGTTTGGATGATCAAAGCTCCGCATATAGCCGTGAGCGTCGTGATGATGACACGCTGGATGATCTCCGTTTTGGTCAGCGCGCTCGTATTCGTCGTGCAAAACCGGGTCAGTGTGTTACCCAGCTTCACTACGCGCGCAAAGGTATTATCACCCCAGAGATGGAATATATCGCGATCCGTGAAAACATGGGGCGCGCGCAATACCGCGATGAAGTGCTGACTCAGCAGCATCCTGGTGTGGCGTTTGGTGCTAACTTGCCGAAAGAAATCACCCCAGAATTCGTGCGCAAAGAAGTGGCAGAAGGGCGCGCGATCATTCCTAACAACATTAACCACCCTGAAACCGAGCCAATGATCATTGGGCGCAACTTTCTGGTGAAAGTAAACGCCAACATTGGTAACTCTGCAGTGACCTCATCAATTGAAGAAGAAGTCGAGAAGCTGGTTTGGTCTACCCGTTGGGGTGGCGATACCGTAATGGATTTGTCGACTGGGCGAAATATTCATGAAACCCGTGAATGGATTTTGCGTAATAGCCCGGTGCCAATTGGTACCGTGCCAATGTACCAAGCGCTGGAGAAAGTGAACGGTATTGCGGAAAACCTCAACTGGGAAGTGTTCCGTGACACCTTACTTGAACAAGCCGAGCAAGGCGTAGACTACTTTACCATTCATGCCGGCGTACTGCTGCGTTACGTCCCAATGACCGCGAAGCGTGTAACCGGCATCGTGTCGCGCGGTGGCTCTATCATGGCGAAGTGGTGTTTAGCGCATCACAAAGAGAGCTTCCTCTACCTGCATTTCCGTGAAATTTGTGAGATTTGCGCGCAGTATGATATTGCGCTTTCGCTGGGTGACGGCTTGCGTCCAGGCTCGGTCGCGGATGCCAACGATGAAGCACAATTTAGCGAGCTTCGCACCTTAGGTGAGCTAACCAAGATCGCGTGGGAATACGATGTTCAAGTCATGATTGAAGGTCCGGGCCACGTGCCGATGCACATGATCAAAGAAAACATGGAAGAGCAGCTGAAGCACTGCCATGAAGCGCCGTTCTATACCTTAGGCCCTCTGACTACCGATATCGCACCGGGTTACGACCACATTACGTCGGGCATTGGCGCTGCAATGATCGGTTGGTACGGCTGTGCCATGCTGTGTTATGTGACCCCGAAAGAGCACTTGGGCTTACCGAACAAGCAAGACGTTAAGGTTGGTTTGATCACCTACAAGCTGTGTGCCCACGCTGCGGATTTGGCTAAAGGCCATCCGGGCGCGCAGGTACGTGACAATGCGCTATCTAAAGCGCGTTTCGAGTTCCGTTGGGAAGATCAGTTTAACTTAAGTCTCGACCCTGAAACGGCGCGCGCGTATCACGATGAAACGCTGCCGCAAGAGTCGGGTAAAGTGGCGCACTTCTGCTCAATGTGTGGCCCGAAATTCTGCTCAATGAAGATTTCGCAAGAAGTGCGTGAGTTTGCTGCCAGCGGGCAGGTGATCCAAATGCTGGATGATCCGCTAGAAGGTATGCGAGCGAAAGCAGAAGAATTTAAAGAAAAAGGTAGCGAGCTCTACCACCAAGCGGAGAATTTATGATCGCATTTCCAACCATTGAGGGCGGCATCGGGCCGCTCTATCCGGTTGTTGACCATGTTGATTGGATCGCGCGTTTATTGCCTTTAGGGGTGAAAACCGTGCAGTTGCGGATCAAAGATCCGCAACAAGCCGATCTCGAAGCGCAGATTATTGAAGCGATTCGATTGGGGCGAGAGTACCAAGCGCAAGTCTATATTAATGACTACTGGCAATTGGCGCTCAAGCATCAAGCGTATGGGGTGCATTTGGGCCAAGAAGATCTCGATGTGGCCGATCTGGAAATCTTGCGTAACTCAGGCATGCGTTTGGGGGTATCGACTCGCACGGCCGCAGAGCTAGAGCGCGGTTTGAATATCGTGCCGAGCTATGTGGCGATTGGGCATATTTTCCCAACCCCAACCAAACAAATGCCGACCCCACCGCAAGGTGTTGCGCAGCTCGCGACACACCTGAAAACGGTCGAGCAACGCTACCCGACGGTCGCGATTGGTGGGATTGATTTAACCAATGCCGCAGACGTTTGGGCGACGGGTGTCGATGCGATTGCGGTCGTCAGAGCGGTGACTCACTCCGACGATTTGCCAGCCACGATTAGTGCTTTTAACGACATATTGGTGCGATAAATGCTCAATGACCAAGCGTTTGTGCGATACAACCGCCAGATCCGGTTGCCTGAGATTGGCGAAACGGGTCAGGCAGCGCTGCTCAATGCCCGGGTGTTGTTGGTTGGTGCTGGCGGTCTTGGCTCTCCAGCAGCGCTTTATTTAGCTGCGGCAGGGGTGGGTAATTTAGTGATCGCCGATGGTGATGCGGTTGATAGCAGTAACTTGCAACGCCAAATCATCTATCGTGACGTGGATCAGGCAAAGAATAAAGCCCAAGCGGCAGCGGCCCATTTGCTTGAACTCAACCCCGAGATCAAAGTGCGAGTAGTAGCGAGTCATTTGAGCGATCAACGTTTGTCGTTGGAAGTGAGCATGGCCGATATCGTGCTTGATTGCAGTGATAACTTTGCCACCCGTTACGCAGTAAACGCCGCGTGTTTGGCGCATCAAAAAGTTTTGGTCTCAGGAGCAGCGATCCGCTGGCAGGGGCAATTGATGAGCTTTGATTTTCGGCCCTCTCCGGCCAAAAGCGCACAAGGACCTTGCTATCAATGTCTGTTTCCTGCAGGTCAGTTCGATGAGCCGCAAAATTGCAGTACATCTGGGATTGCAGGCCCGGTTGTTGGCGTGATCGGTACCATGCAGGCGCTAGAAACGATAAAAATTATTACCGGCGCAGGCCAGCCTGCGTTCGGCAAACTGAAGCAGTTTGATGGACTAACAATGGAATGGCAGAGCTTTATGGTGCCTGCCAATCCCGCTTGTCCAGAATGCAGTAAGGAAAATCCATGACCCACGTTGTGATCCGGGTAAACGAAAAACCCCTCACGCTTGCGACGCCTGCAACCGTGACATCACTCCTCATTCAACTTGCCATGCCAGAAGGTGCATCGGCAGTGGCGGTAAACCAGACGATTGTGGCTCGAAGCGCCTGGGATAGTTATGAGCTTAACGAAGGCGATGATATCGCGCTGTTTCAAGCCATTGCAGGAGGCTGAACATGTTAACTATTGCAGATAAAACCTTTTCTTCCCGTCTGTTTACCGGCACCGGCAAGTTCGCCAATCGCGAAGCCATGGCAGCCGCGATTTTAGCGTCGGAGTCTGAGTTGGTGACGATGGCGCTCAAACGTGTCGATATTGATAATCGTGACGATGACATTCTCGCCCCGTTGCGCGCCGCAGGCGTTAACTTGTTGCCAAACACCTCGGGTGCGAAAAACGCCAAAGAGGCGGTGTTTGCTGCACAGTTGGCGCGAGAAGCTCTGGGTACCAACTGGTTGAAACTCGAAATCCACCCCGATCCTAAATACCTTATGCCTGATCCGATCGAGACGCTGGCAGCAGCGGAAGAGTTGGTCAAGCTCGGCTTTGTGGTGTTGCCGTACTGCCACGCCGATCCGGTATTGTGTAAGCGCCTAGAAGAAGTCGGCTGCGCTGCGGTGATGCCATTGGGCGCGCCGATCGGCAGTAACAAAGGGTTGGCGTCGCGTGATTTTCTCGAAATTATTATCGATCAAGCCCGCGTCCCGGTTGTGGTCGATGCCGGGATTGGTGCGCCGTCTCATGCCGCTGAAGCGATGGAGCTTGGCGCGGATGCGGTGTTGGTCAATACCGCGATTGCCGCCGCCGCCGATCCCATTGCGATGGGTAACGCGTTCCGTTTGGCCGTGGAAAGTGGCCGCATGGCGTACGAAGCAGGCTTAGCCGGAACGGTAAACCACGCCATTGCTTCGAGTCCTCTGACCGCTTTTTTGGAATAGTGCCATGACCACGTTTTCGGATGTGTTTAACCAAATGGATTGGGACGATATCCGCCTGTCGATTTACAGCAAAACGACAGCGGATGTTGAGCGTGCGCTGCGCAAACCTAAGCGCGATTTAGAAGATTTCAAAGCGCTGATCTCGCCAGCGGCAGAGCCGTTTTTAGAGCAGATGGCGCAGCAATCGGCGGCGCTGACTCGCAAGCGATTCGGCAATACCATCGGCTTTTATGTGCCTTTGTATTTGTCGAACTTGTGCGCCAACGACTGCACCTATTGCGGTTTTTCGATGAGCAATAAGCTTAAGCGTCGCACCTTGAGTGAGGCCGATATTGAGCGCGAATGCCAAGCGATCAAGCAGCTCAAGTTTGATAGTTTGCTGTTGGTGACGGGCGAGCATGAAACCAAAGTGGGAATGAATTATTTCCGCCAAGTGCTGCCGAAAATCAAATCGCACTTTAGCTATTTAGCGATGGAAGTGCAGCCGCTGGATCAAGACGAATACGCCGAGCTGAAAACGTTAGGTTTAGATGCCGTGATGGTTTATCAAGAGACCTACAACCCGCGCACTTATGCCGAGCACCATTTGCGTGGCAATAAAACCGACTTCCATTACCGGCTGCAAACGCCCGATCGTTTAGCGCGAGCGGGGATTGATAAAATTGGTGTCGGTGCATTGATTGGCTTGGATGAATGGCGCACCGATTGTTTCTATGTCGCGGCGCATTTGCACTATTTAGAGCGCACTTACTGGCAGACGCGCTACTCGATTTCGTTTCCGCGTTTGCGCCCCTGTACCGGCGGTCTGCAGCCAAAATCGATCATGAATGATCGCCAATTGGTGCAACTGTTGTGCGCGTATCGTTTGCTCAATCCGGAAGTGGAGTTGTCGCTGTCGACCCGTGAATCCCCAGCGTTTCGCGATAACGTGTTGCCGCTTGGTGTCACGACGATGTCGGCAGGTTCGAAAACCCAACCGGGTGGTTACGCTGATGATGTGCCAGAGTTAGAGCAGTTTGCGATTAATGATGATCGCAGTGCCGAAGCGGTGGCCACTGCGGTGCAGCAGCGCGGATTCCAAGTGGTGTGGAAAGACTGGCATCACGCTTATTCCGGCTAATAATCAGGTTGCCGCTCTCTGCTACTCAATCGTTATCGTTTTGTAGAAAGTAGAAAGCAGAAAGCAGAGAGTAGGAAACCGGGATAGAGGGCGACTTCATCGAGAAATAAAAAAGCGGCGAAAACGCCGCTTTTTTGTGTGTCTCATTTTATGTCAGCGTTTTATAGCAAGCTACTTGCGGTCTGCCATACCAACCCGCCGCCGACTAGGGTAAACAAGGTGCCGCACACCCCATCGATAAAGGGCGCGAGGGACAGCATGATCTTTTGCATCCGTTTACCGGTGAGCAGCCACGCCAGAAAACCAAACCACGCGAACGAGGTCAGCCACAAAATGCTAATCGCGCCCAACTTGGTACCTAGCGTCATGCCCGCTGGCACCAGTGAAGAGAGTAGGCTTACAAAGAAGATCAGCGCTTTCGGGTTCAAGATATTGGTGGTAAAGCCTTTGGTAAATGCTTGGCGGCGTTGCTGTAATAGCTGGTTCTTTTCATCCAATGCCGGGCTTTCATCTTGTGAGAGGCAACCGCGCAGTGCGTTGATGCCGAGCCATAACAAATAACTGCCACCTAAAAATCGAATCGCGCTAAATAGCAGAGGATGCTGCGAAATAAGAAGGCTCACCCCAAGTAAACTCAGTGTCGCATGACACAAAATACCGACACTAAGGCCAAGGGCGATCATCACGCCGGTATTGCGACCAAAGCGACTGGCATTTTGAACCACCAAGGCAAAATCTGGGCCGGGGCTCATTAACGCAACAATGTGAACGGTAAAAAGGGTCAGTAGGGGGGCGATATCAATCATGTCATTCTCCATATGAGCGGCTAGTGTGCCTTAGCGCTCGGGAGAAGACTTGTAAATAATTGACGTGCTAGAAACGGATCAGCGCTGAACTTGGCTTGGGGTGATGCCGAAGGTCTGTTTAAACGCTTTGACGAAATGGGCTTGATCGTAAAACCCCACTTGATGCGCCACTTCGGTACTGCGTTGCCCACGGCGCAGCAGCTGCATCGCACGCTCTAAACGCAGCCGCGCGAGGTAGGCGTATGGCGTCATATAGGTGGCCTTTTTAAACTGGCGCAAAAACTGGGTAGGGCTGAGCTGACACAGCTCGGCTAGCTGCTCTAAGGTGATTTTCTCGCTAATGTGCGCTTCCATAAAATCCCGCAGTTGTGCCAAACTGCGTTGGCCTAGCGCATGCTCGGCAGTGGACGACATGGTTGCATAGCGCGCAAACAGGGTTGAGAAACTCTCCCAGTTTAAACAATCGCGCCCCAGCGACGAAAACTGCTGATCTTGCAGTTTATCGTGCAGAAATCCCAGTTGTTGGTAGAGTGCCCAATCGTCAATATTGTGCGCTTTAAACCCTACCGGTTTGGCGGGTAAGCCGGCTTGGCTGTGGAGCCATTCGGGTTCGATATCGAAGATTTTCACCTGATAGCCTTGGCGAGTAGCCGCTTGGCCATCGTGAATTTCATCTGGCGGTAGCAATACCACTTGGCCCGGCCCTGCGTAGTGGCGTGCGCCGCGATAGTAATAGTGCTGCTGCCCTTCGGTGACGAGCCCGATGTGGTAATCCAAATGATAGTGACGCTTGAAGGCGAATTGCGAAAAGCGTGCATCAATCAAACTGATCGCACTAACGTCAGTGATATGGTGTGACACTTTATCCATTCGCCCTCCTTTTTTACTATGACTGGCTGTGATTGGCAGTGGTGAAGCTACAGTTGCTTCACTAAACGGCGTTGACGATGGCGGTGACGGATCGCATCCAAGGTGAAAATCACCAATGCTAGCCAGATAAAGCCAAAGGTCGACAGATCTTCGGCCTTAAATGCTTCACCGTACACAGTGACTGCCAAAATAAACATCAAACTTGGGCCAATATATTGGAAAAAGCCCAAGGTCGACAAGTTGAGTTTGGTCGCCGCGCCGGTAAAGCACAGCAATGGCAGGGTGGTGACCACGCCTGCTGCTATCAGCAACAGGTTCAATGTGGTTGGGTTGTTGAGCGGATTTGAGCTCAAGCTTGGCGTTAGCCACAAAAACAGGAGCGCCACCGGCACCATGATCGCGGTTTCAATAAACAACCCCGCTTCCGCGCCAACGCTGACTTTTTTACGCAGCAAGCCGTAACAGCCAAACGATGAAGCCAGCAGTAGCGAAATCCACGGCAACGAGCCAAAGGTGATCACCTGAATCGCGACACCAGTGACGGAGAGCGCGACCGCGACCCATTGCATTGGGCGCAAACGCTCGCTCAGAAACACCATTCCTAAGAACACGTTTAAGATCGGATTAATAAAATAGCCGAGGCTAGCTTGCAACATATAGTTATTGGCGACAGACCAAATGAAGATCAGCCAGTTACCCCCGATCAGAATCGCCGAGGCGATAAGAAACACCAACTGGCGGCGGTTAGTGACCACTTGCTTCACCCGTGACCAGCCGCGTTGGAAGGTGATGATCACACCCAGTAATACAAAAGACCAAATCACGCGGTGGCTTAAAATCTCCATCGCCGGTACTTGGCTGACCGATTTAAAGTAGATAGGCGCGATGCCCCACATGGTATAGGCGGCCAGAGCTAAAATGACCCCGCGTTGCGTTTGCTGTTGCTGATCCATTGATGGTTTTCTCAAAAAGTCGTTAGGAATGCCTGTGATGGGAGGATGACCGTGAGCCTAAGACTGGGACATCATCTTCGCGATAACGCGAGAAACGCCAAGGGGAGAGCGGGATCAGTGAGCACATACAGACAGAGAAATTATAACGGTAATTGGCCAAAGGAGCAGCACAACGACGGCGAAATTGTTTCTCAGCCAGTGGAAGTGGCGGCACTTTTTCATTAACGGATTGAAACGCCATGTTAATAAGCCGAGCGAAATCGGTCGTGGTAGCCGCGGGTGGTTCTGGTTACAATAGCACCCCCTTAATCGAGTGAGAGTGACGATGACAGATACCGCGATGGTCGCCCCATCTCAACCGACACCCCTGCATGTGCTGGAAACGGTGTTTGGTTATGATGCTTTCCGCGATGGCCAGCAAGAAGTGATTGATGCAGCTGTGGCGGGGCGTGACTGTTTGGTGATCATGCCAACCGGTGGAGGGAAGTCACTCTGCTATCAAGTGCCGGCCTTAGTGCGTCCGGGATTGACTCTGGTGATCTCGCCACTGATTTCATTAATGAAAGATCAGGTCGACCAACTACGGGCGAACGGTGTTGCGGCGGCGTGTATTAACTCGTCGATGACCAGTGAAGAGCTGGCGGCAACCTATAAAGCCATGTATCAAGATAAGCTCAAGCTGGTGTATGTGTCGCCAGAGCGCGTATTGATGCGTGACTTTATCGATCACCTCTATCAAATGCCGTTGTCGATGCTGGCGGTGGATGAAGCGCACTGTATTTCCCAATGGGGCCACGATTTCCGCCCCGAATACGCCGCGCTGGGTCAGTTGCGCGAGCACTTTACTGATGTGCCGGTGATGGCGTTAACCGCGACGGCAGATGATGCGACTCGTAGTGATATCTTATCGCGCCTATCGATGCGCGATCCGCTGGTGCATCTAAGCAGTTTCGACCGCCCGAATATCCGCTATAGCTTGGTCGAAAAACACAAGCCGCTGGCGCAACTGGTACGCTATGTCACCGAGCAGCGTGGGCAGTGCGGCATCATTTACTGTAACTCACGTAAACGTGTTGAGCAGCTTACTGAAAAGCTGTGTGATAACCGAGTGCGAGCGGCGTCCTACCATGCAGGGCTCGAGATTGCTGAGCGCCAACGAGTGCAAGAAGCTTTTCAGCGAGACGATCTTCAAGTGGTTGTCGCGACGGTGGCGTTCGGTATGGGGATCAACAAACCCAATGTGCGCTACGTGGTGCACTACGATATTCCGCGTAATATCGAATCCTACTACCAAGAAACGGGACGTGCTGGTCGAGACGGCTTACCGGCAGAAGCCATGATGCTATACGATCCGTCAGATATGAGCTGGCTGCGTAAAATTCTCGATGAGAAAGAAGACGGGCCACAAAAGCAGATCGAAAGCCACAAACTCAATGCGATGGGCGCGTTTGCTGAAGCGCAAACCTGTCGTCGTTTGGTATTGCTCAACTATTTTGGCGAGTTCCGCGAGCAGCCTTGCGGCAACTGCGATATTTGTATCGATCCACCAAAGCAATTTGATGGCGTTGAAGTGGCGCAAAAGGCGCTTTCATGTGTCTATCGCGTCAATCAAAGTTTCGGTATTGGTCATGTGGTTGATGTGCTGCGCGGTATGCTGAATCAGCGGGTGCGCGATCATGGCCATGATCAGCTCTCTACTTATGGTATTGGCCGCGAGCACAGCCACGAGTATTGGGTCAGTATTGTGCGCCAGTTGATCCACCGCGGCTTTTTGGTGCAAAACATCACCCGTAGCTCCACGTTGCAACTGACCGAAGAAGCGCGGCCGATTTTGCGTGGTGAAGTGCCGTTAACGCTGGCGGTACCGCGACTAGATCTGACGTCGCGAACCCGTAAACCGGAGAAAATGATCACCCGCCATTACGATAAAAAGCTGTTCGCGAAATTACGTCAGCTCCGTAAAACCATCGCCGATGAAGAAGATATTCCACCGTACGTGGTCTTCAATGATGCTAGCTTGATGGAGATGGCGGAAATGTTGCCCACCTCGCATGCAGAATTTATGGCGGTGAGCGGTGTGGGTCAGCGTAAGCTGGAGCGTTTTGGCGATCCTTTCTTGGATGTGATTGAAGAGCATCTATTGATGGCGCGTCATTAACGTTGGCCTGAGCGCGGTAAACGGCGGGCAAAAAAAACCGGGCCACTGTCGCCCGGTGAGAATCGCATGAAGTGATTGTAAAAAGCTTGCGTATTGGAGCCTGCCTTAAGAAATGACAGACGCGATGCATTTGACCACGAACGATTAACGTTGCCTATAGAGATGAAACCTGTTGTCACCCTTGGCAACAGCTGCTTACAAACAAGGATATAAATATGTTGACCAGCTTCGTGTTAGATCGCGAGTTACGGACTTTGACGCTGGAAATCAAAGGCTTTGATATCGACCGCTTCGATGAGCAAGGACAAGCGATCTGTCAGCAGTTAGAGCTAACGGTACTTGAACGACAACAAGACGCCGATCTGATCACTTGGCTGGTGGACTTTGAAGGCACCACCTTGTTGCTAAAAGCAGAGCACTATTCAGCGAGTTGTTGGCTCGAAGCGATGCGCGAAGAGGATGTTGATATCTTAGTGTTTCTCACCGCGCATTACGCGGGGCATGCCAACACCGTGAGCGATGTCTAGCTGGTTAATATCACCGCAGATCACTAGGATTTTTGAAAATTAACGGTATAATCGCCGCCCTTGGTATCAAAGACGTACCAAGCTAACAATTTGGGTTTTGGGTTCCCTCACCCCCAATCAACAAAAAGGTAAACCATGACAGAGCGATTCTCTGCCGCGCAGCAACGCAAGGCACTTATCTATCTGGTCAGCTTTCATTTGCTGATCATTGCGTCCAGTAACTACTTGGTGCAATTACCCTTTACGATCTTCGGATTGCATACCACTTGGGGTGCATTCACGTTTCCGTTCATCTTTCTCGCGACCGATCTCACCGTGCGTATCTTTGGTGCAGGCTTGGCGCGTCGGATCATCGGTTTCGTTATGATGCCCGCGTTAATCATCTCGTACTCGTTATCGGTGCTGTTCTTTGAAGGCCAATATCAAGGACTGGGTGAGATCTTCACCTTTAATCTGTTCGTCGCACGCATTGCGGTGGCCAGCTTTATGGCGTATCTCCTTGGGCAGATCCTCGATGTGCAGGTGTTTAACCGCCTACGCCAGATGAAACAGTGGTGGGTCGCGCCGACTTGCTCGACATTGTTGGGTAATGCCATCGATACCATTGCCTTCTTCTTTATCGCGTTTTATAACAGCCCTGATGCTTTTATGGCGGCGAACTGGATGGAAATTGCGGCGGTAGATTACATGCTGAAGTTAGTGATCAGTTTAGGTTTGTTCGTGCCGATGTACGGTGTGTTGCTGAACTTCTTGATCAAACGCCTCACGTCGGTAGCGCCAAAATGGCAAACGCAGCAAGTGAACTCGTAATTCACTAAACTGGTTCAACACCACGTTGTTTTGGTGTGGCTTGAACGAAAAGGCAGAGGTATTCTGCCTTTTTTGTACCCGATGAAAGTGAGAGTCCGATGTCCTCGATTCAAATAAAAACCTGCGATTATCAGGAAGCCGCCCACGCATTGGCGCAGATCCCTGAGTTAATGGGGGAGTCGCCTGAAAGTTTGGCGGCGCGAATCGGAGATAAGCCCGCGTTGTTATTGGTGGCTTATGAGGGCGAGGAAATAGCAGGGGTGAAACTCGGCTATGCGTCTGATGAACACACCTTTTATATTTGGCTGGCTGGTGTGGCACCAACAAGTCGAGGTAAGGGTGTTGCACAAGCATTATTGAACGCACACCAAACGTGGGCCAAAGAAAGCGGCTACGCCTATGTTACTGTTAAATCTCGTAATAAGTTTCCAGCCATGCTGCGATTGCTGATCCGCAATGGCTATGACATTGTTGAGTGTGAGAAGAAGGACGATCAGTCCAACTACCGCTTACACTTTATCAAGCAAATACAATAACTTGTGCTTCTCTCTAAAAATAAATGAAAATTATTATCACTTGGGTATTGCATCTCAAGTGAGAATAGTTATTATTAACTTGTCCTGAGGGGAAAAGCTTCACCGCAAGGTGAAGTCCTAAAGGCACGACATTGCTCACATTGCTTCCAGTGTAATTCAGCATTAGCTGATATGGATGTTGGCAGTAGCTGATATCAAGTGCTTATATGCTGAGCGGAGTTTCCGGTTTGGGAACTCCGCTTTTTCTTTTTTATCCTATCGTAAATTTCTCACGCTATTAGATTGATCATCGCTATTTTTCCGCTGCTAAGACTACGCCAGCTCTACGAGCTTTGCGACCAATCGATTGATCCCTTTTTGTGCATCTGAAATCGACTCTGCCAGCATATAAGCAGGAGTGGAGAGCAGGCTACGCTTTTGATCCAAAACGAAGTCATCCACTGGGCACGAAACGTGTTCACCGCCCATAGCGGTGAAAGCCGCCACAGCCGGATCATCGGGATGTCCTAAGGTGGCTTTGGCGCCAGGGCCATAGATCAGCGGGATCAGGGCTGGGGCGATACACACATAACCCGCCGGTTTTTCTTGTTGGGCGAAGGCGGTGGTGGCGGCTTTGAACGTCTCATCCAATTCGCACTCTTTGCCTTTGAATGCAAAATTGGACAGATTTTTCGCAACGCCAAATCCGCCGGGAACCAGCAGGGCATCGTAGTCGTTGGCGTTGAGCTCATGGAGCGGCGAGATCTCACCACGCACCAAACGACCTGCTTCACGCATCACGTTGCGGCTTTCGTTTTGTTCACTGCCTGAGTGATGTTCGAGTACGTGGTGCTGGTCTTTATCGGGGGCAAAACAGTGCCAACTCGCACCCTGCTGTTCAATCGCAAGCAGGCTCAAAATCACTTCATTGGCTTCTGCGCCATCAAAAACCCCACAACCGGACAAAATTACAGCTATTTTTTTCATACATACACTCCTTGTATCGGTCATTTTCCTCAGTGTAGAACATGTGCGGAAATCATCACATGTTAATTTTTTCCACAATAATTGATCATTCCACGATCCTTTTGAAAAAGGATCTTGATCTCGCAAGCTTATGAAAAAAATAAAGTTTGTTTGCTTGTTCGACGAAAAATCAAAAAAGGATCGGTGACGTTAAAATAAATACACACACACTTATCCACAGATAGAAAAGGGAAAGATATCGATTTGATCTCTTAACACTCCCGCCTTCTCATGGCATCCTTACTCACAATTAATAACGTTAGGATTACTCCACGATCATGGCAGCCATTCCAACTAAACCGCTCATTCTTGTAGACGGTTCATCTTATCTATATCGCGCATACCATGCTGCGCCCAACTTCACTAATGCTGAAGGCCAACCAACTGGGGCGGTATTCGGTGTGATCAACATGCTGAAAAGCCTGTTGAAACAAGTGGAAACTGATCACGTTGCGGTGATTTTTGACGCCAAAGGCAAAACCTTCCGCGATGAGATGTATGCGGAATACAAGGCCAATCGTCCGCCTATGCCGGATGATCTGCGCTGCCAGATTGAGCCATTGCACCGTTTGATCAAAGCGATGGGCTTGCCATTGATCGCGATTGAAGGCGTGGAAGCGGATGACGTGATCGGTACCTTGTCTACCCAAGCATCAAAAGCGGGTATGCCGGTGTTGATCTCGACCGGCGATAAAGACATGGCGCAGCTGGTGGATGAAAACGTCACCTTGATCAATACCATGACTAACGTGGTGATGGATCCACAAGGCGTGGTGGATAAGTTTGAGATCGGTCCTGAGCTGATCATCGACTATCTCGCGCTGATGGGCGATAAAGTCGATAACATCCCGGGTGTACCGGGCGTGGGTGAGAAAACCGCGAAAGCCTTGCTGCAAGGCATTGGTGGTTTGGATGAGATTTACGCCAACCTCGATAAAATCGCGCCGCTGGGTTTCCGTGGCTCGAAAACCATGGCGAAAAAGTTGGAAGACAATCGCGATAACGCCTACCTGTCATACCAATTGGCGACGATCAAACTGGATGTGGAACTCGATGTCACGCCGGATGGCCTAGTAAAAGGCGCATCGGATAACGATGAACTGTTAGCCTTGTACACTGAGCTGTCGTTTAAGCGTTGGATTGATGAAATAAAACGTGGCGGTAGCGATGAAGCGGCAGCACCCGCAGTAGAAGAAGATGCGTCGGTTAGCATTGAAATTGACGCTAGCGGTTACGAGACCGTATTGACTGAAGCGGATTTCGCGCGTTGGATGGCAGCTCTTGCCCAAGCTGACGTGATTGCCTTTGATACCGAGACTGACGGTTTAGATTACATGACCGCGAATTTGGTCGGCGTATCGTTTGCTGTTGAAGAAGGCAAAGCGGCGTACGTGCCGGTCGCGCACGATTACCTGGATGCGCCAGCGCAGCTTGATCGCGATTGGGTGTTGGCCCAACTTAAACCCCTGCTGGAAGATGCGTCAAAAGCCAAAGTGGGTCAGAACCTTAAGTTCGATGCGAGTATCTTGGCGCGTTACGATATTGCGATGCAAGGCATTCGCTTTGACACCATGTTGGCGTCTTACGTGTACAACAGCGTGAGCGGCCGTCATGATATGGATAGCCTAGCGCAGCGCTACTTAAACCACACCACGATCAGTTTTGAAGATATCGCGGGTAAAGGTAAAAAGCAGCTGACGTTCAACCAAATCGAACTCGATAAAGCGGGTCCTTACGCTGCAGAAGATGCGGACATTACCTTGCGTTTGCACCACTTCTTTGAGGCGAAACTCAATGCTGCACCGTCATTGCGCAAAGTGTATGACGAGATTGAAGTGCCGCTTGTGCCTGTGCTGTCAAAAGTAGAGCGTACCGGTGTGACTATCGACAGCGTAAAATTGCTGGCGCAATCAAAAGAGATCCACCAACGTCTGCAAGAGCTAGAGCAACAAGCTTATGAGTTAGCGGGCGAACCGTTCAACCTGAGCTCGCCAAAGCAGCTTCAAGCTATCTTGTTTGAGAAAATGGGCTTGCCGGTATTGAAGAAAACCCCGTCAGGCACGCCATCGACCAATGAAGAAGTGCTGCAAGAGTTGGCGCTGGATTACCCACTGCCAAAATGTATCTTGGAATACCGGGGTTTGGCGAAATTGAAATCGACCTACACCGATAAATTGCCAAAAATGGTCAATGCCGCAACGGATCGAGTACATACGTCTTACCATCAAGCGGTGACCGCGACGGGGCGTTTGTCGTCTACCGATCCGAACTTGCAGAACATTCCTATTCGTAACCAAGAAGGCCGCCGTATCCGCCAAGCGTTTGTTGCGCCAAAGGGTTACCAAATTCTGGCCGTCGACTACTCGCAAATCGAATTGCGCATTATGGCGCACCTTTCCGGTGACCAAGCGCTATTAGATGCGTTCAAACACGGCAAAGATATTCACAGTGCCACGGCTGCCGAAGTGATGGGCGTGGGTATTGACGATGTGACCAGCGAGCAGCGTCGTCGCGCTAAAGCGATCAACTTTGGTTTGATCTACGGCATGAGTGCGTTTGGCCTGTCGAAGCAGTTGGGTATTGCCCGCGGTGAAGCGCAAGATTACATGAACACTTACTTTGAGCGCTATCCTGGTGTGCTGAACTACATGGAGCGCACCCGCGCGCAAGCGACTGAAGACGGTTATGTTGAAACTCTGTTTGGCCGTCGTTTGTACCTGCCGGAAATTAAATCGAGCAACGGTATGCGTCGTAAAGGGGCAGAGCGTGCCGCGATCAACGCACCGATGCAGGGCACGGCAGCAGACATCATCAAAAAAGCGATGATTCTGGTCGCGGAGTGGGTGGGTCAACAAGGCGATGACGTACGCATGTTGATGCAAGTACACGATGAATTGGTGTTCGAAGTGCGTGAAGAGAAGCTGGCGGATGCTCAAGCGAAGATCTGTGCGATCATGGAATCAGCAGCCGATCTAGATGTGCCTTTGGTAGCTGATGCGGGCGCGGGGATCTCGTGGGACGAAGCGCACTAAGTGCGTTTTTAGAGTGAGCTGAGTAGCGATCTTGCTTCTGTCAGCTCGCTCAATCTCAGTCGTTATTCATGTTTTTGCCGGAATGATGGCTGAGGAAAAAACAACCGAAATAGCAAACCAATAATGTTAATGCCCTGTGGTGTTGTAATTATCGTTACGTTTCTGAAACGGAAGTGATGAAAAAAAACTACAGAAACGGCTTTCAATTTCTGAGTGATTGTTATACATTATGAGGCGTAGGGTACAGAGGTAAGATGTTCTATCTTTCAGACCTTTTGTTTCACGTTATTGGATTTGGCTGATTCAGCCGCCCCAGTTCTCTGAACTGGGGCGTTTTTTATTGGGCCTAATTTGAAATCCCCATCACACTTTTTTGCTAATTCCCTTTCAGAAAAAAGACCTTCATCACTGTTTTCATTTATCGGTCTTTCATCCACAAATTTCGCAGCTTCTGCGCAGTAACAACCATTCGACTGCTTTTCCTTCGAAATAGCATTAGATTTGGCGTTTCTTTCAATGTGTTTTTTTGATACCGGAATGTAATTTTATTCCAAATAAGTGGGCAGTTTGGTAATAGAATTGACGGCTATCACAGATTTGGCGGGAAGGAGAGCGAGGTAACAACTTGGGACAAATTTAGGACAAAGATCTTGCTAATCGATCACCTATCGATGATCCTTTTCCCATAAAAATAACAAATCTCCTATTTCTCTCCCGTTGCCCCACCCGAAGGTGGGGACTTTATTTTCGGTCTACTTATTCGTCGTCTGAAAGTTGATGGCTTTCTACATCCATGTCGTCTTCATCAACAAATTCCACGTGTTCGAAGAACCAATTGTTCAGTTGACGATGCACGGTATCGACGCCAAGTCCTTTCAACGATGAGAACGCTTCAACCTTAATATCACCGTCAATTTCTTCGAGTGTCTTACGCACTTTCAGCAGTGTGGCCTTGCGCGCGCCTTGCTTTAATTTGTCTGCTTTGGTGAGCAGAACCAACACTGGCAAACCACTGTCGACAGCCCAATCGATCATCTGGCGGTCGAGATCTTTGAGTGGGTGGCGAATATCCATCAGCACCACAAGGCCGATCAGGTTTTCACGTTTTTGTAGGTACTCACCCAGTGACGCTTGCCACTTCTTCTTCATTTCCAGTGGTACTTGCGCAAAACCGTAACCTGGCAAGTCGATCAGGTTACAACCTTCTTCCACTTGGAACATGTTAATAAGCTGAGTACGCCCCGGTGTTTTACTGGTACGCGCCAAGCTTTTTTGATCGGTAAGGCGATTAAGCGCACTCGATTTCCCGGCATTCGAGCGACCCGCAAATGCAATTTCGACACCGGAATCAGTGGGAAGATGACGGATGTCAGGCGCACTGATGATAAAACGGGTCTTTCTGTAATTAAGAGTTTGCTGCACTGTTAACTCCGTCATGTCTTTATGTAGTCGAATGATTACTTTTATGTGAAATCGTGTAAAATGATTGTGTTCAGTTGTTTTGATCGGCCAGTATACCATGTTAATGACCAAAGCTCTTAGCGCGTAGGCGTGATGCGCCTTGGTCCAAGGCAATAACTCCAAAGATGGGCGAGCAAATTTCTGATACCGGAAGCATGGAATAATTATAAACGGAATGTCATGAAGAGATTAGCACTGATAATGCTGTTGCTCGCGCCTGCTGGTGTTAATGCGGAGAGTACGCAGCAAGAAGGACGCATCATCGGGGATGCTGATAATGGTAAAACCCTCGCCACGTCAAAAACCTGTGTCGCCTGTCATGGGACTGATGGCGTGAGCATGATCCCGGCCAATCCCTCGCTCGCAGGGCAACATGAAAACTATCTCGCCAAACAGCTGCATGAATTCAAGCTCGGCATGACCAGCGGTGGTACCGAAGGTCGTGTGAATGCGGTGATGGGTGGCATGTCGATTGGTTTGACCGATCAAGATATTGCCGATTTGGCGGCGTACTACGCCGGACTCACTGCGCCTTATGGTGAAACAGTGGAAAGCGCCGTTGACTTAGGCCAGCAACTTTACTTTGCCGGTAATATCGATAAAGGGCTTGCGGCGTGTACGGCGTGCCACGGTCCGCGGGGTAACGGTACTCCTTCATCAGGTTTTCCGCGCATTTCGGGACAACCGGCAGAGTATATTGAAGCGCAGTTAACCGCCTTTCGATCGGGTGAGCGTGACAATGATCTCAACGGCATGATGCGCTCGGTTGCGCTCAAGCTCAGTGATGAAGAGATCAAGGCCTTGTCTCAATATCTCGGTGGTTTGCACTAAAGCGAAGATCCGTGATGCGGTAGATGCACTTTCGAGCTTGGCGTTATCAAGTGCGCCGAGCAGAGCCGATTGTGTTTATCTTCTGCTTTAGTGTTTCGCGTATCAGCGCATTGATATCTGCATCGCCGTCATAACCCACTTTCTTTTATCCCTAAAGGTCACCTTCACCTTTAGGGATTTGTCGTTGCTTTTTTATTGCCCACAGATCTGATACATTCCCGCCACTGCAGATAATAAGGGATAACTATGTACTCTTGCCCCCTGTGTGAGTGCGACCAAACCACTCATTACCATCAGGACAAACGGCGTGATTATTTTCAGTGTCAGCAATGCCAATTGATTTTTGCCGATCCGACCAAGCACTTAGCGCCGGATTTGGAAAAACAGGTTTATGATCAGCATGAAAATAACAGTGCTGATGAAGGTTATCGTCGTTTCTTATCGCGTTTAGCCGATCCTTTGCTATTACATCTAGCACCTGCGTCGCTTCACGGCTTAGACTTTGGCTGTGGCCCAGGGCCGACGTTATCGGTTATGCTGGAAGAAGCAGGACATAACATGGCGATTTATGACCCTTATTTTGCACCGAACGTGCAGGCATTAGAGGCGAAATACGACTTTATTACCTGTACGGAAGCGATTGAACATTTTTATACCCCACACAAAGAGTGGGCACTGTTAATGGGTATGGTGAAACCGGGCGGTTGGCTTGGTTTTATGACCAAACTGGCGTTAGATAAAGACGCCTTTGCTCGTTGGCATTATAAGAATGATCCTACCCATGTTAGTTTTTTTAGCCGTGAGACCTTTTCGTTTTTAGCCCAACGTGATGGCTTAGACGTAGAATTTCATGGCAGTGATGTAATTTTATTGAGGAAGCGTCGTTATGACTCGTAAGAAAAAAGCGCGAAAAGTTGGTTCAGAAGGACCAGCACAGTATCGCGAGAAGTCAATTTCTCAATTAGACAAGGAAGGTCTGGCGCGTAAAAAAGCCCGCAAACGGAAAGGCCAACAGGCGGGTGCCCGTCATTCGGCAGAATCGGCCAAGCGCGCTCAAGCACAGACGGCAGTGAAAGATCCGCGACTTGGTAGTAAAAAGCCGATCTCTTTGGTGGTTGAAGCGAAGCCGCACCCTAAATCGAATGAAGCGAAGCGCCAGCGTAAAGTGGGTGCCGCCCAAGAGCTAGAGATGCTGGAAAATGATGTTCAGCTAATGGCCCTGCTTGACCGTTTAGACAACGGCGAGAAGTTGGGTGCTGGCCTGCAGCAGTATGTTGATGAAAAGCTGGATCGCATCGAGCAACTGATGGACCAGTTGGGTCTATTGGATGAGCCTGAAGAAGAGAAAGCGCAGCCGAAGAAACCGCTAACGGACGAAGACCGTCTAGCGCAGTTTGAGCGCTTTGATATGGATAGCTTCGACAAGGAGTAAACATGCCATTGTGGTTGTGGCTAACGGGTGGCGCGATTGTCACCGGTTTTGCCGGGTACGCAGGTTTTCTGCTCGCCAAATTGCATTTACAAAACAAGCGCCAAGAAGAGATGTTGCGTAATGCGGTGATCAAACGGAATCAACGCCTATTTGACAGCATTTTCATTATTGCCGAAGCAACGAAGCAAGGGCAGTGTGACTTGGCGGAAGCGGCGATCCGCTTAGCGGTCTTGTTTGACCATGTGCAAGGGGAGTGGCGCGAAGAGTTCGCTACCACGTACCCTTCTTTGGCTGATCTGAACGAAGTAGTGAAAGACCTGCCGCGTGGTGATGATCGCAAGCAATTAGCGAAACGCGATCGGATGCGCCAAGATGTTGAGCGAATGAAAAAAGAGGCGGAGCTGCAAGACAGTATTCTCGCCGAACTTGATATTTTACTTGCTAAAAAAGACACAACGCTAGCTTCGCTCGAAGCCGCCTTGTAATAGTAGTTATGCCGCAGCGCACGCTGCGGCCTTGCCAATAAGATGACGAATTATGGATACGACGGCGATTGAATGGGATCAGGCACTGATTGAAAAATACAATTACTCCGGTCCGCGCTACACTTCCTATCCGACTGCTCTTGAATTCTCAGAAGATTTCACTGATACGCAATTTGCCATAGAGTGTGGGCGCTATCCGTCGCGTCCGTTGTCGTTGTATGTTCACATCCCGTTTTGTCATCAACTGTGTTACTACTGTGGCTGTAATAAGGTGATCACTCGCCATCAGCACAAGGCCGATGATTATCTTGATGTCTTGATCAATGAAGTACGTCAACGAGCATCATTACTGGGTAATCGCTCCGTCACCCAATTGCATTTTGGCGGAGGGACGCCAACCTTTCTAACCGAAAGCCAAATTACCCGTTTGATGACCGAGCTGCGCGCGCAGTTTGCGTTTGCGCCTGAGGCGGAGATCAGTATTGAGATCGACCCACGCCGGATTGAATTATCACTGCTCGACCATTTGCGCGCCGAAGGTTTTAACCGTATTAGCATCGGGGTGCAGGACTTTAATAAAGAAGTGCAGCAGCGTGTTAACCGCGAGCAAGACGAGCAGTTTATTGCCGCCATGGTTGCGCGCGCGAGTGAGTTGGGTTTTCGCTCGACCAACTTGGATTTGATTTACGGCTTGCCGACTCAAACCCAAGCCCGTTTTGCGCACACTTTGGAGCAAGTTGTGGCCCTGCGTCCGGGGCGTTTGTCGATTTTCAACTATGCCCATATGCCGACCTTGTTTGCCGCGCAACGTAAAATCGACGAAGCAGAATTGCCGTCAGCGACGGAAAAGTTAGCGATTTTGCAGCACACCATTGCTGCCCTGACCGGTGCGGGCTATCAGTTTATCGGCATGGATCATTTTGCTCTGCCTGATGATGAGCTCGCAAAAGCGCAGCGTGCGGGCGAGCTTCATCGCAACTTCCAAGGCTACACCACGCAAGGCGAGTGTGACTTGCTCGGTTTGGGCGTGTCAGCCATTTCGATGATGGGAGATGCGTACGCGCAAAACCAGAAAGAGCTTAAGTTGTATCGCCAAGATGTTGCCGAAAAACACCAAGCGTTGTGGCGCGGGGTGCCGCTGACAACGGACGATAAAATTCGCCGTGATGTGATCAAGCAGCTGATTTGTAATTTCACCGTCAACGTCACTGAGATTGAAACCCAGTATGAGATCGACTTTGCTGACTACTTTGTCGAAGATATCGCGCAATTGAGTAATTTTATTGACGATAACTTGGTCGAAGTGCACTTAACCGATCCCGTGCCGCGCATTGATGTCACGCCAAAAGGGCGGTTGTTGATCCGTAATATTTGCATGTGTTTTGATCGCTATTTGCGCCAAAAAATGCGGCAGAAACAGTTCTCGCGGGTGATTTAACCGCCAAATCGTCATTGCTGATTTAAAACAAAAAACGCCAGTCTTCGACTGGCGTTTTTTGTGCGCGTGAGTGCGCCGGTGCCGCTGATCAAACCTAAGGGTACCGTCACTGACTTACCAACTGCTGAAGGTGAATGCCGCGACAATCGCGACGGCACCGGCCATCAGTTGGTTTGGGCTGCTCATGCCAATTTCATTGATGATTGGCATCGACAGCGAAAGAGTAAAAAGCTCGTTTAGCATGGGCTCCTCCAATGTGGCGCGCGATTGTGCCACAATTTGGCGGGAATGCACTGGCCATGGTTAAACTTTCAGCGCATAGAATGGCAAGATAACTTTACCTCGCCGTCTCGCTATTGCGATTAACCTGGCTGCTCGCTCTAAACCTAGCTCAAAGTCTGACTTCAACGCTTCGGGCCGCCTGCTCTGTTTGGGTATTAGCGCTGTTGAGCCATCGCTTGCAGCGCTTGTTTTTCTGCCGCTGACAAGAATGCCATTTCCAAGCCATTGGCTAAGCACTGGCGTACATCCGCTTCTGATAGGCCCGCTTTTGGCGCCATCACATTCAGCTCGTGTGGTAGCTCGATACCTTCGACGGCCGGATCGTCGGTGTTCAGGCCGACACAAATGCCGTGATTTAAGAATGCGCGAATAGGGTGTTGCTCAAGCGTGGCGACCGTGCTGGTTTGAATGTTTGAGGTCAGGCACGACTCAATACCGATGCGGTGCTCAGCCAAGTAATCCATCAGGGCGGGATCGTGGATCGCTTTAACGCCGTGGCCGATACGCTCAGCACCAAGCTCACGGATCGCTTGCCACATGCTTTCCGGGCCCGCTGCTTCACCGGCATGAACGGTCACGCGAAGGCCAGCATCACGGACTTGTTTGAAGTGCTGTACAAACTGCTCGCCCGGTTGACCGAGTTCATCACCGGCCAGATCGATGGCGACTAGATGTTGTTTTTGGCTGAGCAGAGCGTCGAGCTCTTGCTGGCACGCTTGGGTGCCGAAAGTGCGGCTCATGATGCCGATCAGATTGGCTTTCACGCCAAAGTCACGACAACCGGCTTGCACCCCATCGACAACCGCTTCGACCACGCCCGCGACCGGCAGGTTGTGTTTCATCGCCATGTAGTACGGAGAGAAACGTAGCTCGGCGTAATCAATGTCGGCACGCAGCACATCTTCCACGTTTTCATAGGCAACGCGACGGCATGCATCAAGCGAGCCTAGCACCGCAACACCCCAGTCGAGCTTTTCAAGGAAAGCGACAAGGCTTGGGCAAGTGTCGATCACTTGTACGTGCGGGCGCAGTGCGTCGAGCGTGGTGGCTGGCAACGTCATGCCAAATTGTTGGCCGAGCTCTAGAATGGTTTGGCTACGAATATTGCCATCGAGGTGGCGGTGGAGATCCGTAATAGGCAAATCGCGTAACTTCATGGCGTTCCCCTGACTGTCGAGATGAGATGGGCGGCTTGGGGAGAGCTAATGGTCGTTTTTGATCTTCGACGCCACCTTTATCAGGCGGATGTAGCACACCCAAGCTGCAGATTGTGGAGAAGTATAGTGAATCTGCGCTCGGGTTTCTGCTTAAAAGTTACAGAGTTGGGTCAATTTATGGTGTTGTTGCTGGTTTATTGACCTGATGCGTAGGCCAAAGCTCTAAAGGTTCGGGTTTGCTAAAGAGAAAGCCCTGCGCTTTTTCGCAACCTAGCTCGATCAAGAGATCGGCTTGCGCTTGGTTCTCAACCCCTTCCGCCACCAAGTCCGCGCCTAAGCCTTTGGTGAGGTTGATGATCGCATTGACGATATTGCGACGCTGCGGGTAGATATTGGCATCTTTCACGAACGAGCGGTCAATTTTGACTTTATCAAATGGCAACTGATTGAGGTAAGCCAGCGAAGAGTAGCCGGTACCAAAGTCATCAATCGCAATTTTTACCCCAATTTGGCGGATGCTCTCGAGTACCCGCACCATTTGGCTGTTGTTACTCGCGAGGCGTGATTCGGTGATTTCTAAAGTGAGGTTTTTGGGTGATAAACGGCTGATCGACAGCGCTGATTGCAGCTTCACTAGAAAATCATTTTGCATCAACTGACGCACAGACAGGTTCACATGCATGTTGAAATCAGCCGGCCAGTAGCCTTCTTCGATACTGGCTTGGGTGTCTAAACAGGCTTGTTCGAGTACTTGCTGGCCGATCTCGACAATCATGCCGTTATCTTCAATCAGTGGAATGAACTGGATAGGCGGTACGACCCCACGCGATGGGCTGTGCCAACGCAGCAATGCTTCCGCGCCCAACACTGTGCCATCAGTAATATTGACCACCGGCTGGTAGTAGTTGCGAAATTCACGTTGTTCGATAGCGCGATGCAGCTCAGCCACCAAACGGGTTTTTGCCATGGTTTCATCAGCCATAAACGGCTCAAACCCACTGATCCGCACCCCTTCTTGGAAGTGAGCTTTACTCAGTGCCAAGCTAGCGTTGCGCAGCCATTCCGTTTCACTGTTCGGTTGGAAGTTGCCGGTGACCATACCGATGGAGATCTGGACCACCACTTCATCATCGTCAATGTGAAACGCGGTTTCGAATACCGACATTATATGATGAGCAAAGGTTTGTGCGACTTCACTCGACTCGACATTAGGGTGGAACACCGCAAACTCATCTCCGCCAATACGGGCGATCACGGTTTCATTCGGTAAACGGGTTTTTAGGCGGCGAGCAATCGCGACTAACAGACGGTCTCCCGTGAGGTGGCCCAAGCTGTCGTTAATACTGCGAAAAGCGTTGAGATCGAGCAGATACAAGCCAGAGTAGCCGAGGTTTTGCCGCGGTTTGCGCATTTCGTCGAGCAAGCCCTCACGGCTCGATAGCTCCGTCAGTGAGTCGTAGAGCACCTGTTTACGCAGCGTGTAGAAAGATTGCTGCAAGCGCATCGACATATCATGAAACGCCGAGGAGAGCAGGGCGGTCTCTTTTAACCGCACTTTGGAGCGAATTTGGAAATCCCAGCTACCGTCCGATAGGCCCCGCGCTGCATTGGCGATTTCATCGATTGGACGGGTTAAATGCGAGACGGCAAACACCGCGATGATCAGCGCGCCGGCGGCGAATAAGAAGGCAGAGATCAATCCGGCTTGCTGGATTTTGGGCACATCACCGAGCAACGCGTTTTCGTCGATATTCACCACCACATACCACATCAGGCCTTGGGCGTCGCGGTACGGGCGTACCATGCTAAATTGGGTGGTGTTATCGAGTTGCAGTTTGAATTCAAACTGATTGGAAATGGTGCCAGTGCTGAGCATTAGCATCAGCATTTTTGAGGTATGGGAAATGATCGGGTGGCGACTGCGCGTGGCATGGACACGCTGCCCTTCAATACTCATGGGCTGATCGAGATACGACGACGCCACTAAGTAGCCCTCTTGATCCATCACATACGTGTGGCCTTTGTAGGCTTGGCTGTGACCCGCCAGTAATTTGCTGATCTGCTGTAAGTGAATGTCGGTGGCTAGTACGCCCATCAACTCTTCGCCCACCAAAATAGGGGTGGCGGCGGTAATGGTGATATCTTCGCGCTCGTCATGGTTGGCGTAGATCCCTGACCAAGTCGGGGCTTTGCTTTGTGCGACGGGGCGGTACCAAGGACGCTGGGTGGGGTTGTAAGCATCGCTCGTGAAGATAGGCTCTTGATTGCGGTTTTGGCCTGGATAGATCTCGAGGTGCTGCAAGGTACGCGCGTCTTTGAGCATCATTGAAATGCTGCGGTCGTCGTTTTTGCGAAAACCGAGAAACTCGCCTTTATTGGTGGCGTAGCTGATCGCGCCAACTTGTGGGAACTGCTCGTGGTAATCCATTAAGGTGCTGTTGAGGAAGCCATCAAACTGCTCCAGATCTTTTGCATCATGGATACCAAACTGCTCAATAGCATCGCTGATGGTTTTACTCGCGGCAAAAGGCGCAAGTAAAAATCTGTCGAGCTCGGTTTCGATATTGCCTGAATAGGCATGAAGTAAGCGACCACTCATCTCGGCTGTCATGCGCTCATTACTGCTGTGCTGAACCAGCGCCATGATCAATAGCGTCATTGCCAGCAGCGCAGTGATGGGCAACACAATGGCCCAGCGCAAGGGAATGGGATGAGTGAACTTCATAGATCCTTTCGTCGCAGCAACAAGGTTAGTATTAATCTTTTTATCATAAGTGAGACAGATCTATCAGCGGTTATTGAGCTTAGAAGCGATAAATTGCGGGTGCTTCAAATTTCTGCCGAGGATAGGCTCTCGCTAACGCGGTGTAGCACATGAAGCTCCCGCCATGGTGTATCCCAATGGCGAACGCGGAGCAAGAGTCTACACCGTTATCTGAACGGTTTCCTTATGTGACCTATCATTAGCGGTCGAGATCGAGCTCTTTTAATTTCCGGGTAAGGGTATTGCGTCCCCAACCGAGTAATTTCGCTGCTTCTTGCTTGTGACCATGGGTGTGGTGCAGCGCTGTGGTCAGCAAAATACGTTCAAAATCGGGCATGGCTTCACGCAGCAAATTGCACTCGCCACGAGTCAGCGCTTGTTGCGCCCATTGCGCGAGCAGCACTTGCCAGTTTTGCTCGCCGTCAGACTCGCCGATGGCGTTGACCGGTTGCAGTAACTCCGGTGGCAGATCTGCCGGCAAAATTTCGTTACCACTGGCCATCACTGTTAGCCAGCGGCAGGTGTTTTCCAGCTGGCGTACGTTCCCTGGCCAATCGAGCGCGGTGAGGGCGTGGCTGGTATCGGGGTGAAGGGTTTTGACTTCCACCCCCAGCTCGCTGGCTGCACGTTTAAGAAAATGCTCGGTGAGCTGTGGGATATCTTGGCGGCGATCTTTGAGTGCCGGCAGATGAACCCGAATGACGTTAAGACGGTGGAACAGATCTTCCCGAAAGCTGCCTTTGGCGACCAGATGTTCGAGGTTTTGGTGGGTGGCGGCGATGATCCGTACATCTACTTCAATCGGTGAGTGACCCCCGACGCGATAAAATTGACCGTCGGCCAGTACTCGCAGCAAACGGGTTTGGATATCGAGCGGCATATCGCCAATTTCATCCAAAAACAGCGTGCCACCATTGGCTTGCTCAAATCGCCCTTGGCGCACGGTGTTGGCACCCGTAAACGCGCCTTTTTCATGACCAAACAGCTCAGATTCAATCAAATCTTTTGGGATCGCTGCCATATTCAAGGCGATAAACGCATTGCTTGAGCGTGGGCTGTGGCGATGAAGCGCTTGCGCGACTAACTCTTTACCGGTACCAGACTCACCATTGATCAGCACCGAAATGGACGAGCGAGACAGACGGCCGATGGCACGGAACACTTCCTGCATCGCCGGCGCTTCGCCAATGATCTCGGGCGCGGCTTTGTCGCTATCTGCGCGGGGTGACAAACGTTTTTGCTCTTGGCTGTGGGCAAGTGCACGCTCGGCCAGCGTTAAGGCATCATCAATATCAAACGGCTTGGGTAAATATTCAAACGCCCCTTGCTGGAAGGCATTGACGGCGGCGTCTAAGTCCGAGTGCGCGGTCATGATGATCACGGGTAGCGTCGGGTAGCTTTGCTGCAAATGAGCGAGCAGGGCAAAGCCGTCCGTCCCCGGCATGCGAATATCTGAGATCAACACATCGGGCAGGCTGCGCTCTAATGCCGCCAACACGGCGTCTGCATCGGCGAACACTTCACACCGAATTTCGGCGGCGGTCAGGGTTTTTTCGAGAACCCAGCGAATGGAGCTATCGTCATCAACGACCCAAATCGATCCTTTGCTCATGCTTGCTCCTGTGCTTATTCTCGTCCCGACTGCACGTGATCGGCAGCGGCGGGGTTGATCGGTAGATAGAAGGTAAAATTGGTGTGCCCCGGTGAGCTACTGACTTCAATTTTGCCTTTGTGTTGGTCAATCAGATTTTGGGCGATAGATAGCCCTAATCCCGTGCCGCCCTGACGCCCGCTCACCATGGGGTAAAACAGCGTGTCTTGAATGGCCGCCGGAATGCCGGGACCGTTATCAATGATCTCGATGCGCGCGGCGAGGCGGTAGCGCTGGCCGTGGATCAGGGTTTGATGCTCGGTGCGGGTGCGCAAAATGATCTCGCCATCGGGGGTGTGGCGTAAGGCTTGAGCCGCGTTGCGTACCACGTTGAGTAGGGCTTGTTCGAGCTGCTCGCTGTCCATTTCAAAGTCGGGCAAGCTGGGATCGTAATCGCGCACAATTTTGGTGCAATTGCCGTCATCCAGGGCGATCAGCTGGCGTACGTTTTCCAACACCTTGTGAATATTGCCTTGCTGGCGGATCCCCGGGCGCTGCGGGCCCAACAAGCGATCGACCAAATTGCGCAGGCGATCGGCTTGTTCGATGATGATCTGGGTGTATTCCTTTAAATCGGGATCGGGCAAGGTTTTCTCTAGCAGTTGCGCGGCACCGCGCAGGCCGCCAAGGGGGTTTTTGATCTCATGGGCCAAGCCGCGGACCAGCTCTTTCGCGGCTTGTTGCTGGGCAAGCAAACTCAGCTCTTGGGTCATACGGCGTTGCGGCGTCTGTTGCTGCATTTCAATCACGATCAATAATTGCTTTTGAAACGAGACGGGCGAGGCTTGTAACTCAATGGACAGCGGGTTGCCATCAACCACAAGGGTGACATCGCTATCGCTTAGCGGTTGACCAGAGATCAGGGTTTGGGTGATCAGGTGAAGGTCGACAGACAGGTGATCATACAGCGCGGTAAACGCGGGTGAGTCAATTTTGCGTTGTGCCAAGGAGAACAACGACTCTGCGGCGGTGTTGAGGTAGTAAACCTCAAGAGATTCATCCAACACCACGATGGCATTGGTGACATTATTTAAGATAGCGTGTGCAAATTCAGTCGACACCGGGACCCCCTTCCCTTGAGTTGCACCAACATGGTGCAACTAGTGTAACCGCTTTGCATGATACTGGCGCAACGAAACGAGAAAACCTTGCGCCAGCGCAGCTTATTAGCCGGTGTTATCGAGGCTGGGGCGTTGGGTTGGGTCGATTCGCCTTGCGACGGATATAGACGATTACCTTTTCAGAGTATGCAATATACTCGCCATTTTTTAGCAGGGCGATCTGTAAGGTGCGGGTGCCGTTGTCGGCGCCAGACACGGTCCATTGCTTATCATTGACGATAGGGCCAAACGGCGCGTTATCGAGCAACAGCTCCACTTCGTACGGATCTTCGAGTGGCTTATCGGTTTCAATGATTAAGGTGATTTCCCCGGTATTGGTGCGGATGGTTTCGTTAGATCGTGGAGAGACCAAGGTGATTTTCGGCGGCGCAGCGACCTGAGGAGCTGGTGGCTCTTTGTCTTCCACTTCGGCGACAGCTTCTTCGCTTTCCGGCGCGACGACTTCGGGAACGGGGGTTGCTGGTGGTGGCGCAACATATTCCATTTCTTCGTATTTACCGCTGGCCGGTGGGGTGTCAGAGAAAACGCGCTTGCCATTGCTGTCGATCCACGAATATACGGTCGTGGCAGATGCACAGCCAGCAAACAGCGCCAGTAAAATCCACTTCGTCATCAGCCTATTTATCATTACATTTGAGCCTCATTTTATTACTGGCTATATTGTGACCTGAGTAGCAAAAAAGCGATAAATAAAAAACGGCTCGCTGTGAAGCGAGCCGAATTATTTTTAACGGTTTTCAGATTGTTGCTTAAACTGAGTAATACAGCTCAAACTCCAATGGGTGTGTTGTCATGTTCACACGCTCTACATCTTGTGATTTCAACGCGATGTAAGAATCGATGAAGTCGTTAGAGAATACACCGCCCGCCGTCAAGAACTCACGATCGTCGCTTAGGCACTGCAGTGCTTCTTGCAGAGATTCTGCAACAGTTGGGATTTCTGCTGCTTCTTCTGCTGGTAGATCGTAAAGGTCTTTATCCATCGCTTCGCCTGGGTGGATCTTGTTCTGGATACCGTCAAGACCTGCCATTAGCATTGCCGCGAACGCCAAGTATGGGTTTGCCGCTGGATCTGGGAAACGTACTTCGATACGACGCGCTTTCGGGCTTGGTACCACAGGGATACGGATAGACGCTGAACGGTTACGTGCAGAGTACGCTAGCATTACCGGTGCTTCGAAACCAGGAACTAGACGTTTGTAAGAGTTCGTTGCTGGGTTTGCAAAGGCGTTGATCGCGCGAGCGTGCTTGATGATACCGCCGATGTAGTAAAGCGCCATTTCAGAAAGACCGCCGTACTTGTCACCAGAGAACAGGTTCACACCGTCTTTCGCTAGTGATTGGTGAACGTGCATACCTGAGCCGTTGTCGCCCACAAGAGGCTTAGGCATGAAGGTTGCGGTTTTACCAAATGCGTGTGCCACGTTGTGAACAACGTACTTGTAGATTTGGATTTCGTCCGCTTTGGTGGTTAGTGTGTTGAAGCGAGTGGCGATTTCGTTTTGACCCGCTGTCGCTACTTCGTGGTGGTGCGCTTCAACCACAAGGCCCATCTCTTCCATGATCAAACACATTGCAGAGCGGATGTCTTGTGATGAGTCAACTGGTGCTACTGGGAAGTAACCGCCTTTAACGCCTGGACGGTGGCCTTTGTTACCGCCTTCGAAATCGCTACCTGTGTTCCAAGCCGCTTCTACATCGTCAATTTTGAAGAAAGAGCCTGACATGTCAGTGGCGAACTTCACATCGTCAAACAGGAAGAACTCTGGCTCTGGACCTACTAGCACGGTATCAGCGATGCCCGTTGAACGTAGGTACTCTTCAGCGCGTTTAGCGATAGAGCGAGGGTCGCGGTCGTAGCCTTGCAACGTTGCAGGCTCAAGAATGTCACAACGGATGTTCAGCGTTGCGTCTTCTGTGAATGGGTCCAAGATGGCAGATGCTGCATCTGGCATCATCACCATGTCAGATTCGTTAATTCCTTTCCAACCAGCTACCGATGAACCGTCGAACATTTTGCCTTCTTCAAAGAAGTCAGCGTCGATTTGGTGAGCAGGGATAGAGATGTGTTGTTCTTTACCCTTGGTATCGGTAAAACGCAGGTCAACGAACTTCACTTCGTTTTCCTGGATCATCGCTAGTACATTTTCTACAGACATGGTGAATAACCTCCGGTGTTAGTGTTTGGCTCTGGCGTGAAACCAAGCAAAAATATTAAGCTGGTCACATAATGCTATTTCTGTGCCAACTTTAAAAATCCCATCAATGCGCGGTTCCTGCGCAGTTAACAAGCCGATTAAGGCGAAATTTGCACTAAGTTGGTGCAATGGTGGATCTTGTTGGTGCAATGAAAGTTATCAATAACTTATTTGCTCAGTGTGAGCGGCGATTGCACCAATTTGGTTCCTAGCTAATTCAGAACCGATCTGGTTACTTTGTCAACGTGCTGCAAATAAAAAGTCCACATTGCGTGTGAAAGCGCTCAATTCCGTGTACTCAGCGAGAAAAAATGAATTTGCGGTGACATAAATCACATCTTTGATTGGTTTTGGCGTAAAATCTGTTAGATTATGAGCGTTTTTTTAACCATAGTAGCCGAGTTGCCGATCACAAAGGTAGCTGCTGCACTTTCTGAGTGAATCATACACCCATGTCTACTCCACAGATCGACAAACTACGTAATATCGCGATTATCGCGCACGTTGACCACGGTAAAACGACCCTGGTTGATAAACTGCTACAGCAATCTGGCACGCTAGCATCCCGTGGCGAAACTGAAGAACGCGTCATGGACTCTAACGACATTGAGAAAGAGCGTGGCATTACCATTTTGGCGAAAAACACTGCCATCAACTGGAATGATTACCGCATCAACATCGTAGATACCCCAGGACACGCCGATTTCGGTGGTGAAGTAGAGCGTATCATGTCGATGGTTGACTCTGTTCTTCTGATCGTTGATGCCGTAGACGGCCCAATGCCGCAAACGCGCTTCGTAACGCAAAAAGCGTTCGCACACGGTTTGAAGCCAATCGTTGTTATCAACAAAATCGACCGTCCAGGTGCACGTCCTGATTGGGTTATGGACCAAGTGTTCGACCTATTCGACAACCTAGGTGCAACTGACGAGCAGCTAGACTTCCAAGTGGTTTACGCATCAGCACTGAACGGTTGGGCGACCCTAGAAGAAGGCGAAACTGGCGACGATATGGAACCATTGTTCCAAGCGATCGTTGATAACGTTGCAGCGCCTGATGTTGATACTGACGGCTCTCTGCAAATGCAGATTTCACAGCTAGATTACAGCTCATACGTGGGTGTTATCGGTGTTGGCCGTGTTACTCGTGGTAACGTGAAGCCAAACCAACAAGTTACTATTGTTGGTGCAGACGGTAAAACGCGTAACGGTAAAGTCGGTACCATTATGGGTTACCTTGGCCTTGAGCGTCACGATGTTGATCAAGCACACGCGGGTGACATCATTGCGATCACTGGTCTTGGCGAGCTGAAGATCTCTGACACCATCTGTGACGTGAACGCAGTAGAAGCGCTTCCTGCGCTATCTGTTGACGAACCAACAGTAACCATGACGTTCCAAGTAAACACTTCTCCGTTCGCGGGTAAAGAAGGTAAGTTCGTGACTTCACGTAACATCCTTGAGCGTCTGCAAAAAGAGCTAGTACACAACGTTGCACTGCGCGTAGAAGAGAGCGAAGATCCGGATAAATTCCGTGTATCTGGCCGTGGTGAACTTCACCTGTCTATCTTGATCGAAACCATGCGTCGTGAAGGTTTTGAGCTTGCAGTATCTCGTCCAGAAGTAATTCTGAAAGAAGAAGACGGCCAGCTAATGGAACCGTTTGAAACTGTGACCATCGACGTGCAAGAAGAGCACCAAGGTGGTGTTATGGAGAAAATCGGCCTGCGTAAAGGTGAGCTGAAAGACATGTCTCCAGACGGTAAAGGCCGTGTACGTATGGACTTCATCATGCCATCTCGTGGCCTGATCGGTTTCCAAACTGAATTCATGACCCTAACTTCAGGTTCTGGTCTGATCTACCACACGTTTGATCATTACGGCGCTCACAAAGGCGGTAACATCGGTCAACGTAACAATGGTGTGTTGATCGCGAACGCAACCGGTAAAGCTCTGACTAACGCCCTGTTCAACCTGCAAGAGCGTGGTCGTCTATTTATCGGTCACGGTGTTGAAGTTTACGAAGGTATGGTGATCGGTATCCACAGCCGTGACAACGACCTTACTGTTAACGCCCTGAAAGGTAAGCAGCTAACCAACGTACGTGCATCAGGTACTGATGACGCGCAGGTACTGACTACCCCTATCAAGTACACACTTGAGCAAGCACTTGAGTTCATCGATGACGACGAACTAGTAGAAGTGACACCAGAAAGCATCCGTATTCGTAAGAAGTTGCTGACTGAAACTGACCGTAAGCGTGCTGGCCGCGCAGCTAAGTAATTAGCGTCTTCGGTTAATGAAAAGGCAAGCCTCTGGCTTGCCTTTTTTGTCTCTGCTTTTTGTCTCTTTTCGGGTTTCTCTCTGCCGTCTCGATTTTCTGCCTCTAGTTTGGGTAGCGATGGAGGAGTGTTACGTATCGCGCTGAAACGGCTATTGTAGTCGGCGAATAAAGGCTTCGGATTCGGCAATGGCGCGATTCATTTCGGCAATCGCGGCGCTAATATCACGCTCTAAGTCGGCAAACTCGCGATCGAGGGAACCAATGGCGGCCGCGTTGAGGTTGTGTTTTAAATACAACGTATTATCCAGTAAGGTCAGCAAAATCGGTGACATGCTGGCTTCGGCGGTGCGCATTGCGCGGATCATGGTTTGATACTCACGCTCAGTCTGTTTTAGGGTCGCCTCGCTGCTGCGGCGAAGGCTCGCATCGTTATACAGCGCTAGCTCGTTATACCACTCTTGAAACAGCGCATCGGCGACATCTTCAATCGCATCGATCCGCTTTGTGACTTCATCGGCCGCCGCTTGGCTATCTTCATATTGCTGATTGATCCGCTTGTACATCTGCTCTAAATCACCACCTTGATAGCCGGTGAAGGCTTGCAGCGCGCTTAAGGCGTCACTGAATTCGGCTTGGGCGTCAATCTGCGCTTGGTTGGCATCTTCAACCCTATCAACCAAGATATCGCGTTTATGAATGCCGACTTTTTCCATCGCGTCGTAGTAGGCAGAGCTGCAACCGAGCAGCAGGGTGGAAAGAAGTAAGAGCAACGCTGTCAATCGCATGTGTCATCCTCAGCTGATAATATGAAGAAAGATTCACTTTGAGCGGACGAGTGCACCACCTTGGGTCAGTGATGTTTTGCGTGGTAGATTTTGTAACTGTAGAAGGGAAAAGAAGGTTGAGCAAAGCCATGAGTGAGCGATTACAACAAATTAAACGGGCGAGTTTCTACCGCTTTTTGCGCCATATTTTGCAGCGCATTCAACACGATCGCTTAACGGTGACGGCGGGCTCGATGGCGTATGGCACGCTGTTGTCGCTTGTCCCGTTGCTGACCGTCGTACTAACCACCTTATCGGCATCGCCAGTGTTTAATGAGTCGGCTCAGCTGTTGCAAAATTTCGTGATTGATAATTTTGTGCCGACTGCCGGAAACGTGGTGAAAGAGTACCTAAACCAATTCGTGGCGAATGCCGGCAAGATGACCGCCGTGGGGTTGGGCGCCTTGTTTGTGGTGGCAATGATGTTGATCTCTAATATCGATCGCGCACTCAACTATATTTTCCGTGCCAAACGTAAGCGTCGGGTGGCGATTTCGTTTTCAGTCTATTGGATGATTTTAACGCTGGGACCGATTTTGATCGGTAGCAGCTTGGCGATCAGCTCGTATCTCGGCTCGCTCAATTTAATGGGCAGCGAATTGGCCAATGGCGCGTATCAGCGCGCATTGGGTTTTCTGCCGATGCTGATGACCATGGTGGCGTTTATGGGGCTCTATTCCTTGGTGCCGCGCCGTAAGATTTACTGGCGTCATGCCGCGATAGGCGCGCTGTCCGCCGCGATATTGTTTGAACTCAGCAAGAAAGGTTTTGCGCTTTATCTCGCTAATTTTCCGTCTTATCAGGTGATTTATGGTGCGCTGGCGGCGATCCCCATTTTGTTTGTATGGGTGTATCTGAGCTGGTGTATTGTGCTAGTTGGCGCGGAAATTACCGCGACCTTGGAAGAGATGCGCCCGGAGAAAACCGACAAGCAAGTTGCGGTTGTGGCGGCGGATGATGATGAGAGCAATGAGTGAGCTACGTGCAACTTCACGACGCCTGAGGTAAGGTATGCGCTCTTTTATTCTTGAGAAGGTTTGAGCGGTTCATGATTGCGTTAATTCAGCGAGTGTCTGAGGCGTCGGTACGGGTCGACGGTGAAATCGTCGGTGAGATCGGTGGTGGATTACTGGTGTTACTCGGGGTTGAACGTGGTGATGATGAGGCGAAAGCACTCAAACTGCGCGACAAAGTACTGGGTTATCGTATTTTCGAAGACGATGCTGGCAAGATGAACTTAAATGTGCAGCAGAGTGGCGGGTCGGTGCTGGTCGTGTCACAATTTACTTTAGCGGCCGATACCAAAAAAGGCATGCGTCCCGGTTTTTCACAAGGCGCTGCGCCGGCGGATGCTGATCGCTTGTATCAATATTTTAGCCAAGCCTGTGCTGACACCGGGATACAGGTCGAAAATGGTCGCTTTGGCGCTGACATGAAAGTGTCGTTGATCAACGATGGCCCGGTGACGTTCTGGTTACAAGCCTGATCGCAGGCTGCGCTTCTCTCAATTCATTGCTGGCTACGAGGAAAAGGATGTTTCGACTGGTTGCCCCATCTACACAAGACGAACTCGACAACTATTATCAGTTTCGTTGGCAAATGCTGCGCGAACCTTGGCATTTGCCTCAAGGCTCAGAGCGCGATGGCTATGATACGGGGGCGTTCCACCGGATGATCGTTGACGGTCAGGGGAAAACGGTGGCCGTTGGCCGGTTGTACCTGACGCCCGACAATGAAGGTCAAATTCGCTATATGGCGGTTAGCCCGGAGTATCGTCAAAGCGGGATGGGGACGTTGGTGCTGATGGCGCTGGAGTCGATTGCCTGCCAAGAAGGGGCAAAGCGTCTAGTGTGTAATGCCCGTGAAGATGCGATCCCGTTTTATGAAATCAATGGGTTTATCAGCCAAGGTGAGCTTACTGACGAGCGTGGTCCGGTAAGGCACCAGCAAATGCTTAAGCCGTTGGATGCGTACAATGAAGTGGCGCGTCACCCAGAATGGTGTGACGAGCTACAAAAGCGCTGGACGGAGCAGATTCCGATCAGCGACAAAATGGGGCTGAAGATCAGCCAATACACCGGTTACCGCTTTGAGTTGAGCGCGATTTTGAATGCCAATTTAAACCCACAAGGCACCATGTTTGCTGGCAGTGTGTTCAGTATGGCCACGCTCGCGGGTTGGGGTTTTATTTGGATGCTGATGAAAGAGCGTGGCCTTGATGGAGAGATCATGCTGGTGGACAGCCATATCCGTTATCACCAACCGGTCGCCGAGCGCCCGCGCGCGGTGGTGACGTTTGACAACTTAAGTGGCGATCTCCACCGGTTAGAGCGAGGCCGCAAAGCCAAGCTCAGTGTCGAGATCGCTATTCAAAGTGGTGATGATGTGGCGTCGCGCTTTACCGGCTCCTATCTGATCGTGCCTAAACAGACCGACGCTTCTTGATCTGTTGCTACCCAAGGGAGATCGGGTGTCCACGCTTGAGTGATATCGCCACATTGAGTGCGCCCTTGCAAGGTGAACTCGCTGCGTTGGGTGAGATCCCAGCGCCCTTGGGTTTTTATCTCCACACCCTGACCAAATAGACGCCAGGGCTGCATGGTGACGACGCCGCGTTGGCTGGAAATGGTAAAAGGTGTCGCATTAACCTCTGCAACTACGGTATGGGCGTTATCAGTGGTGTTATCTAATAGCGCCACGTCTCTAAACTGGGCTTGGCCCTCCATATCTAAACTGTAACGGGCGTAGGTAGCGTTTTCAGCCAAGCCGTTGGCGGCCAGTTGCAGATCCCATTGTCCCTCCATGTTGATCGGAAAGTGTAGCCAGCTTGGCAAGATAGCGGCCGGGATATTATTGCCGTTTAAATCTAATTGCCATGGTATGCCTTGCTCGGTGAGGCGAACATCGCCTTCGAGGACTAACAGGCCATCATCGAACGGCAAAAAGCTCTCGGCAATCGTCCAATTCCCTTGCTCGCTGCGCATTTTCAGTGCGGGTTGGCGCAGGGCAATTTGGTTGAAGTAGCCGCGCGCCAAATTAACGGACAGTTCGCCGTCCCATAAGCCATTGCGGTGTTGGCGTCGTAATGTCACGCTATCGCCGCTGATGTTGATACCGTTAAGCTGAACAGGAAACTCAGGCGTGGCATACGTGATTTGGCTGTTGCCGATACTGAGTTTGTTAATGCTGATCTCTTCCCAGCGCTGCCAATAATCACTGAGCCCTTGTAGCACTTGAGGCTCAGCCAGCCACTCCAAGCCGGTTAAGCGCAGTTCATCGAGAGCGAGATGGTTATCGCTGGCCAAGCCGCTGGCCAGTAACAAGCCGTTGTTGTAGGTGAGTGAGAGCAGCTCCAGTCTCGCGGTGCCGAGATCGAAACCGAGTTCGATGATCGGCTCATCGAGTAATTGGTCATGGTAAAGAATGCTGTCGGCGGTGAGTGAGATCGTGCCGTTTTGTTGCTCACTCATTTTGGCCGGCCAGCGCCAGTGGGCAAGGTTGGCATTGAGGTTTTGCACTTTGAGATCCGGCAGATCAATATGACTATCGATAATACTGATCTGCGCGATATCGACATTGTGCCAGAGTGGTGACACTTGCTGCAGCGCAGCGAGTGTATTGGCATCAAGTTTTATTTTGTGCGCGGTGAGCTGCTCGACATAAGCGCCTTGGCGTGAGTCGATATCACCACTAAAACTGAGTGTGCCGCCCAACCCATTGGCGGTCATCGCTTCGATTTGCCACAGGGAGGCTGTGCGCTCACCGGTGATCAGTAACTGCTCTAACGCGATGCCATGCCAGTGAATGTCGGCTATTTGCAGTTGGAACGGGCCGCCAAACTGGTGGCTTTTACCGTCAAAATGCCAATTGGCGGCACTAAAGTGAACGCCGGATGCGTCGCTTGTTGGGGTTTGCCAGCTCACATCGCGTAATGACAAGCGATGTGCGCGATGGCTCGGCAGTTGCGCTAACGTGTCTAATGTCAGGGTTGGCGCTGCAATCGACAGCTCCTCAAATTCCCAACGCCACTTTAATAACGCATTGAGCGATAAGGTCGCCGCGACAGAGTTAAGGTGTTGTGTTTCTCCGTCTGGCGGGGTGAGGCTGACGTCCTTGAGCGCAATATGCAAAGGCTCACTAAAAGTGTAGGAGACGGTGTCTGTAGAAAGTTGGTAACCACTTACTAATTGGGTGGTCTGCGCTAATAGCGACGGGCCAAACCGCGATTGCAACACGCTCAGCCAAGCCAGCGCACTGACCAGTGTGACAATTACGAGCGTTGCGACTACCTTCAACAACCATCGCATGCGCGATCTCCTTCATCATTGGATGGGATATGTCGAATTGCGCTCGGCGATACGTGACGAATGAGTGCTCGTGAAAACGTATGACCATGATTACTCAGTAAGTGCGCAATAACTCAGAGCATTCAGACTGGATGAAAATAAGCGTCAATTCAAGTGACAACAAGCGGTGCTGGGAGCCTGTAGTGAAAATCGCGTGATTGCTGAGAGAGTCGACAAAAAAAACGGCGCATCAGCGCCGTTTTATCGTCACGTTTTCGACTATTTTACCTGTGGGCCGGCAGCCACCAGTGCGGCGCCTTCGGTGGTGTCGGTATATTTAGCGAAGTTTTTCACAAAACGTGTCGCCAAGTCGTTGGCTTTGCTTTCCCATTGCAGCGGATCGACATAGGTATCACGCGGGTCGAGGATATCTGGGTCGACGCCAGGGAGCGCTTTCGGCACTTCTAAGTTGAAGATTGGAATGTGGCGTGTTTCCGCTTTATCAATCGAGCCGTCTAAGATCGCATCGATAATGCCGCGGGTATCTTGAATAGAGATACGCTTGCCCGTGCCGTTCCAACCGGTATTGACCAGATACGCTTCTGCGCCAACTGCTTCCATGCGCTTGACCAGTACTTCAGCGTACTTGGTTGGGTGCAGTGTTAGGAAGGCGTTCCCGAAGCAGGCCGAGAAGGTCGGCGTTGGCTCGGTAATGCCGCGTTCGGTACCTGCTAATTTGGCGGTGAAGCCAGATAAGAAGTGGTACTTGGTTTGCTCCGGCGTCAGCTTAGATACCGGAGGCAATACGCCAAACGCATCGGCAGAGAGGAAGATCACTTTGTTGGCATGGCCCCCTTTCGATACCGGTTTGACGATGTTGTCGATGTGATAGATAGGGTACGAAACGCGGGTATTTTCCGTTTTCGAACCGTCATCGAAGTTAATCGAGCCATCAGGACGCACGGTGACGTTTTCAAGTAGCGCATCGCGACGGATCGCGTTGTAGATATCTGGCTCTGCTTCTTTCGACAGCTTGATGGTTTTGGCGTAACAGCCGCCTTCAAAGTTGAACACGCCGTTGTCATCCCAACCGTGCTCGTCATCGCCGATCAGCGCGCGTTTTGGATCGGTAGACAAGGTTGTTTTACCGGTGCCGGATAAGCCGAAGAAGACCGCCACATCACCATTTTCACCCATGTTGGCCGAGCAGTGCATAGATGCAATGTCTTTGAGTGGCAAGAAGTAGTTCATCATGGCGAACATGCCCTTTTTCATTTCGCCGCCGTACCAAGTACCGCCGATGAGCTGCATTTTCTCGGTTAAGTTGAACACGGTGAAGTTCTCAGAGTTCATGCCGTGATCTTGCCATTTATCGTTGGTGCACTTCGCGCCATTCATCACCACAAAATCAGGCTCAAACGTAGCGAGCTCTTCTTCGGTGGGACGAATAAACATGTTTTTGACGAAATGCGCTTGCCATGCCACTTCGGTGATCACACGAATGCACAAGCGGGTGTCAGGGTTGGCACCACAGTAGCCATCAATCACAAACAGACGTTTATTCGACAGCTGAGCGGTAACTAGGGCTTTTAGAGCTTGCCAAACTTCAGTTGTTATTGGTTTGTTATCATTTGCGCCTTGATCAGACCACCACATCGTGTTTTTTGTAGTCTCATCTCTAACAATAAATTTATCCTTCGGAGAGCGTCCGGTGAAGATGCCAGTATCCACTGCCACTGCACCAAGTTCGGTAATTACGCCGCGCTCATAGCCTTCGAGATCGTTACGTGTTTCTTCATCAAACAGCAACTCATACGAAGGGTTTCTCACTATTTCTGTTGTTTTTTCAATGCCATAGCGGGAAAGGTCCAGCATGGTAGCATCCTTGTTTTCAACGTTAGCAATAGCCATAAAAGCTCCTTAGGGTAATCTGGGGTAAGATGTTGTAAGAATTGGCAACTGATAACCATGCTAGCAACCAAAATCATCTAATTCAGGGATGCTAGTCAAAAATTAACCACAAAGTTGTTATGGTAAAGTAATATTTCAGTGGCGATTTCCTTTAATTAGTTTACATATGCTTTTGGCGGATGCGCCACTCAATGTGCTTAATATTTAAGCTAAAATAAGTCAGGATTTGTTCAGGTTTATCGGGCAGATATGGGAAAAGGATGTGTCTCAGTATCGACGGTTTATAAGACTAGCGAGAAAAGACGTTGCTAAGGGCTGTTTTTGGCGAAAAAAAACCCAGCGAAGCGCTGGGTTTTTAATGACTAAATAATCACATTAGTGAATTTGATCTGAGTTGATATCACCGGACTGACTATCAAACAGCGCCGCCACATCAATGCTGTCAAATTGGTAGCTTGAACCACAGTAGTCACAGTGCAGGGCAATCGCGCCTTCTTCAGCAACGATTTGATCCACTTCTTCACGGGCAATCGAGCGGATTGCAGACGCGCTGCGCTCACGAGAACAGGTACAGCTAAAGGTCACCGCTTGTGGGGTAAACAGCTGCACTTGTTCTTGGTGGTAAAGGCGGTAAAGCACATCTTGCGCTTGCAGGCCGAACAGCTCTTCGTCTTTCACCGTGACGGTCAATTGCATCAGGTGGTCGAAGTCATCTTCGCTACCTTTGCCGTCCGGCAGAATTTGCAGCAGCATACCCGCCGCGTGCGGCTTGCCTTCGAACTCGCCAGTACGCAGCACCAATTGGGTGCGAAGCTGCTCAGAGTTTGCAAAGTAGCCTTCAAGGCATTCTGCAAGGGTGTCGCCTTCTAGCGCAACCACACCTTGGTAACGCTCACCTTTTGCCGGGTCAATGGTGATCACCATGTGGCCTTTACCTAGCAATTCACTGATGGTGCCAGGTTGGACGCTTTCATCGAAGCGTGCGACGCCACGCATTTGTTGGTTGTTATCACCGTTAATTACCGCCAAAGTGATCGGGCCATCACCTTGCAATTGTACAGTGATGGAGCCTTCAAACTTTAAGGTCGCGGTAAGTAGGCTGGTGGCAACCAGCAACTCGCCGAGCAGAGTTTGTACTGCTTGTGGGTAGTCTTTTGCAGACAGAATATCTTGATAAGGTTTATCAAGTTGCACCAGTTCGCCACGCACAGAAATGTCGTTGAAAAGGTATCGGTGTAGGCAATTGTCGGCCATTGAACTGCTCTCCAGCTTAGTTGCTGCTTTTAAATCGAATAATGTCACGGCGTTGTTTTTTGTCCGGCCGTTTGTCAGGACTTGGGTTACCCAGAGCGTTCATTTTACGCAGCTGCGCATTTTTTTCGCGTTGTGCCACACTGTCATCGGTTTCCCGGTACAGGGTTTGGGCTTCTGGGGCACCACGGCGGGTATCGGAAATTTTCTCGATCACCACCGTTTTTTCGTCACTTCCCTGACGAAGGCGAATTTCGGCACCTAACTCGACCATTTTGCTCGGCTTGGCGCGCTGGTTGTTGTAGTGCACTTTGCCACCATCAACCATGGTGCGTGCAATGGAGCGGGTTTTGTAAAAACGGGCCGCCCAAAGCCACTTGTCTAACCTGACGGCGGTGGGGGTGTTGTCGCTCATTGGGACTCCTCGCTGTCGCCGTAAACCAGTGCTTGACCCAAAAAGTGTGTTCAGTCCCGCAAAAATATCACAGCAATCCAGCTTTTTCAGCATCTGATGATTTTCTTAACATGGCGCTGACCGGGACGATTTTCAATACAAGCAGGAAAAGAAGCGCAAAATAGTGAGATTAAAGACTGAATTAACATCAAAGTTTTTTTAAACATCAGCAGAAAATCATGGGTTTTTATCGCTACAAGGTCTCACAAATGTCACGCTAAACGGTTATTCTATAAGGTCTCAGTGCATCTTATGCAAACCACATTACACCATATGGTCTAATTTTATGGGCTCACGTGGAAATAAAGAACGGATACAGGAAGTCTTGACACGCTATGTTGGCAAATCTTCAGCGTCACGCGCTTAACAATTCATCAAAAATCCCAATGAAAACCTTAGCCAAGGTGTGTACTGGGGGCCTGATCCTGACGTTGGCGTGGATGCTCGGCCGGATGATTTGGGCGATCCTTGAGCCTGTTGAACCGCTTCCACCGTGGCGCCCCGTGGTGACGTCTTCTGCCCGTTCGGCCTCTTCTAAACCGCAATTTGATTTAGCGACACTGCAAAAAGCAGAGCTGTTTGGTAAATATCAGGCTAGCAGTGAACCCGTCGCACAACAAGTAGTCCAAGATGCACCGCAAACCCGTTTAAGTTTGGTATTGGTTGGCGTGGTCGCCAGCAACAATCCGCAGGGTGGATTGGCGGTGATCTCCAACCGTAATCAGCAAAGTACGTATGGCATTGATGAAACCATTACCGGTACACGCGCCACATTGATCGCGGTGCATGCCGATCGCGTTATCTTACGTAATGCGGGGCGAGATGAAACCCTGATGCTGGCCGGCAGTGATTACAGCCGCCGTGCCGTGGCTGAAGCGCAACCGGCCGCGCCTGCACCTGCTGCGAGTCAGTCGCAAGCTGCCTCTGGTGGTAACGAATCGCTAGGTGCGATCCGTCAGGAAATCTTGGAAAACCCACAGACAATTTTTAATTACATTCGCATGTCGCAAGTAACAGAGGACGGGGCGTTAAAAGGTTATCGGGTCAATCCGGGCCGCGACCGAGCCTTGTTTGACTCGGTGGGCTTAGAGCCGAATGATCTGGCCGTGGAATTGAACGGCGCCGATTTGACCGATCCTTCTGTGATGCAGCAGTTGTTTAAAGATCTGCAAAGCAGTACCAGTCTCTCTCTGACCGTCGAGCGTGACGGCCAGCGACATGAGATTTTTATCGAGTTGCAATAACCCAGTAGAACTTGGGAGAACTAAGTGAAGAAATGGAAGCGTAGCGTCGCGCTATTGCTGGCAAGCCTCACCATGGGTGACGCATGGGCTCAAGAAGAGTTCAGCGCCAGCTTTAAGGGAACCGATCTGCAAGAATTTATTGAGATCGTCGGCCGCAACCTGGAAAAGACCATCATTATCGATCCGTCCGTCAGAGGCCGGGTCGATGTCCGTAGTTTTGATGTGCTGAATGAACAGCAGTATTACGATTTCTTCCTTAACGTGTTGGAAGTTTACGGCTTTGCCGTGATCGAAATGGAAAACGGCGTGTTGAAAGTCATGCGTGACAAAGACGCCAAGACGTCGGCAGTACCCGTGCTGGGTAGCGGTGAGCTTGCACCGGGCGATGCGGTGATCACCCGCGTTATTCCTGTGCGTAACGTGTCGGTGCGTGAGCTGTCGCCACTACTGCGCCAACTCAATGATAACGCAGGTGCCGGTAACGTGGTGCACTACGAGCCTTCGAACGTCATTATGATCACTGGTCGCGCGCTGGTGGTGGATCGTTTGGCGGACATTATCGAACGTGTTGACCAAGCGGGCGATCACGAAGTGGAAGTGGTCGAATTGCAAAACGCCTCTTCGGCGGAAATGGTGCGCATTGTTGAGGCGCTGAATAAAAGTGCTAACGCCGGTGAGCCGGATTTCTTGCGCCCGCGTTTAGTGGCCGATGAGCGTACCAACAGCATTTTACTCTCGGGCGAGCCTAGTGTGCGTGCCCGTCTACGCTCGCTAATTGAGCAACTTGATAAAGAGATGCAAACCACCGGCAACAACCGCGTGATCTATTTGAAGTACGCGAATGCAGAAGAGCTTGTCGGCGTATTGCAGGGCGTATCGGATAACCTGCAAGCGGAAATGAGCGCCAATAACGGCGCAGCGGCAGGCGATGCGACTAAGGGTCAAGTGTTGATCTCGGCCCACGCAGATACCAATGCCCTGATTTTGACCGCGCCGCCAGATATTATGCGCTCGCTCGAATCGGTGATTGCCCAGCTCGATATTCGTCGTGCACAGGTTCTGATCGAAGCGATGATTGTTGAGCTTAGCGAAGGTGATGGCGTTAACTTCGGGGTGCAATACGGCTCGACGGATGGCGGCGGTATCTTGCAGTTCGGTAATTCTGCGGTGCCAATCGCGCAATACATGATCGGTTTGGAAGAAGCGCAAGATACGACCCGTACCGAGACACGCTATAACTCTAACGGGGATCCTTATCAGGTCGAAATCACGGAAAGCGGTGACTTCTCGACCTTAGCGGCGGCGTTGAGTGGCGCCAACGGTGCCTTCTTGGGTTTGGTGTCAGGTGACTGGACCATGCTGGTGAATGCGGTGTCGACTGACAGCAGCTCGAACATTCTGTCGTCGCCAAGCATTACCGTTCTCGATAACGGTGAAGCGTCTTTCATCGTCGGTGAAGAAGTGCCGGTGGTGACCGGATCTACCGCCAGCTCAAGTAACTCTAACCCATTCCAAACCGTTGAACGGAAAGAAGTGGGTGTCAAACTGCACGTCATTCCACAAATCAACGAAGGGGATTCGGTGCAGCTGAAAATTGAGCAAGAGGTCTCTAGCGTGCTCGGTGCCAACGGTGCGGTGGACGTTCGTTTCGCCAAGCGCCAGCTCAATACGACAGTGCTGGTGGAAGATGGCCAAATGATTGTACTGGGCGGTTTGATCAATGAAGAAACTCGCGAAAGTGAATCGAAAGTGCCGCTACTGGGCGATATCCCGGTGCTGGGCCACCTGTTCAAATCGACCAACACCACGCAAGGGAAAACCAACCTGATGGTGTTCATTAAGCCGACCATTATTCGTGACGGTATTTCGGCGGACGGTATCACTCAGCGTAAATACAACTATATCCGTGCGGAGCAGTTGTATCAGCGTGAAGAAGGGTTGCGTTTGATGCCAAATGCCCTAACCCCAGTGCTGCCAGAATATGGTCAAGACATCGCGCTGCCAGCGGAAGTGCGAGTGTTTATGGATCAGTTTGAGGACGCCAAGTAATGAGTGACGTATCAGCCTTCAATGACGGGCGCATTTTGCGCCTGCCTTTCTCTTTTGCCAAACGCCACAAAGTGGTGCTGGAAGCGACAGAGCAAGGTTGGGCGTTGCTGTGTGAGCAAGCGCCTAGCCGCGAAGTGCTGTGCGAAGTGCGCCGCTTTTTAGGCACGCCGTTCACGCCACAATTGCTGGATGCCGAGCAATTTGACTCACGCCTGACCGATGCATATCAGCGTGACTCATCGGAAGCGCGTCAGCTAATGGAAGACATTGGCTCCGACAGCGACGATTTCTTCTCGCTGGCCGAAGAGCTGCCGCAAACCGAAGACTTGTTAGAGTCGGAAGACGATGCGCCAATCATCAAATTGATCAACGCCATGTTGGCGGAAGCGATCAAAGAAGGCGCGTCTGATATTCACATTGAAACCTTTGAAAAAGTCCTGTCGATCCGTTTTCGCATCGATGGCGTACTGCGTGAAGTGTTATCACCCAGTCGTAAATTGGCGCCGCTGTTGGTGTCGCGGATCAAGGTTATGGCGAAACTCGACATCGCGGAAAAGCGCGTACCACAAGATGGCCGTATTTCGCTGCGGATCGGTGGACGTGCGGTTGATGTGCGTGTGTCGACCATGCCGTCTTCGCATGGCGAGCGAGTGGTACTGCGTCTGTTAGATAAAAACGCCACCCGATTGGATCTGCTCAGCCTTGGTATGACGCCGTCCATTCACGAAGGTTTTGCCAATATCATCAAGCGCCCGCACGGCATTATCTTGGTCACCGGCCCGACGGGCTCGGGTAAATCGACCACTTTGTATGCCGGCTTGCAAGAGCTTAACAGTGCTGAGCGCAATATCCTCACCGTTGAAGATCCGATCGAATTTGATATTGATGGGATCGGCCAAACCCAAGTGAACTCCAAAGTCGATATGACGTTTGCCCGTGGTCTGCGCGCGATTTTGCGTCAAGACCCCGATGTGGTGATGATTGGTGAGATCCGTGATTTAGAAACCGCGCAAATTGCGGTACAGGCGTCATTGACTGGTCACTTGGTGCTCTCAACCCTGCACACCAACACCGCAATTGGTGCGGTGACCCGTTTGCGGGATATGGGGATCGAACCTTTCATGGTGTCGTCATCACTGCTTGGTGTACTGGCGCAGCGTTTGATCCGTACCTTGTGTAAAGATTGTCGCCAACCGTATGAGGCCGATGCGCGCACGAAAGAGCTATTTGAGATGGCAGAAGATGAGAGTCTGACCCTTTACCATGCTCAAGGTTGTGAAGCCTGTAACCAAAAAGGTTATCGTGGGCGAACCGGTATTCACGAACTCTTGCTGGTGGATGAATCGGTGCAAGAGCTGATCCATAACGATGCCGGTGAGTTAGATATCGAGAAATCGATCCGTCGACACACACCGAGTATTCGCGGTGATGGCTTGCTCAAGGTGAAAGCGGGGCTCACCACGCTTGAAGAAGTCCTTCGCGTGACACGGGAGGGCTAATGGCAGCTTTTGAATATCAAGCACTAGATGCAAAAGGGCGCAAAGCCAAAGGGGTACTGGAAGCCGATAACGCCCGCCAAGCGCGCCAACAGCTGCGCGAAAAAGGCATGGTGCCGATTTCAGTCGAAACCACCACGGTCTCGGCAAGTAACAAAGGCGGCGGAAAAGTTAAAGGCAGCCGCCGGCATCGCATGAGTATCAGTGATTTGTCACTGCTGACTCGCCAGTTGGCCACGCTGGTACAAGCCGGTATGCCGTTGGAAGAGTGCTTGCGTGCAGCCGCAGAGCAGAGCGAAAAGAACCAAACCCGCAACATGGTGCTGAGTGTGCGCTCGCGCGTTGTGGAAGGCTACACCTTAGCCGACAGTTTGCGCGATTACCCTACCGTTTTTGATGAGCTTTACTGCGCCATGGTCGCGGCAGGGGAGAAATCGGGTCATCTGGATGCGATTTTGAACCGGTTGGCGGACTACGTTGAAAACCGCCACAAAACCAAAATGAAGATCATGCAGGCCATGCTTTACCCGCTGATCTTGTTGGTGGTGGCGATTGGCGTAGTGTCACTGTTGTTGGCTTTCGTTGTGCCACCGATCATCGAGCAGTTCCTGCAATCGGGGCAAAGCCTACCGAAAATGACCGCATTGCTGCTGGCGATGAGTGATTTCGTTACAAACTACGGTCTATTTCTATTGATGGCCTTCATCGGCACCCTAACGGCATGGCGCGCGGCGCTGCGTCGACCGGCGTTTCGGATGAAGTGGGATCAAAAAATCTTAAGTTTTCCGGTGATCGGTAAAGTGATGCGTGGTTTGAACACCTCACGTTTCTCACGCACCTTGGCGATTTGTTCGTCCAGTGCGATCCCGCTATTGGATGGGATGAAAGTGGCGACTGACGTCATGACTAACGTGTATGTCAAAGCCAAAGTCGAAGAAGCGGCAGAGAAAGTGCGTGAAGGGTCGAGTCTGCGCTTGGCGTTAGATCAATCCAAACTGTTCCCACCGATGATGCTGCACATGATTGCCAGTGGTGAGCGCAGTGGTGAGTTAGAATCCATGCTGGTACGCGCGGCCGATAACCAAGATAACCAGTTCGACAACACCGTGAGTGTGGCGATCGGGATCTTAACGCCGGTGATGATTGTTTTAATGGCGTGTATGGTGGCCTTCATTGTCTTCGCCACCCTAATGCCAATTGTAAATATGAATAACATGGTGCGATAACCCTCTGTTTAATCGTGGAGAAAGAAATGCGTAAGCAAAAACAGAAAGGCTTTACCCTACTCGAAGTTATGGTAGTGGTTGTAATTTTGGGCATTATGGCTGCGATGGTCGTACCTAACCTGTTGGGTAACGTCGACGTAGCGGACCAAAACAAAGCCGTCACTGACATCAGTCAGATCGAAACCACCCTTGAGCGTTACCGTATGGATAACCGTGTTTATCCAAGTGTTGACCAAGGTTTGGACGCGCTAACGGCGAAACCAACCTCGGGTCCTGAGCCGCGTAACTACCCATCTGAGCCTTACCTGCGTCGTTTGCCAAACGATCCTTGGGGTAACCCATATGTGTACGTCTACCCGGGCGAGAAAAACGCAAACTCTTACGACGTTTACACCCTAGGTGCTGACGGTCAAGAAGGCGGTGAAGGGATCAATGCCGATATCGGTAACTGGAACCTACAAGACTTCCTATAAGTGTTGATGAAGCAACGTAATGCCGGCTTTACCCTGATTGAGGTCATGCTGGTGGTGATATTGATGGCGGGCGTCGCCACATTGGCGGTGGGGTTGATCCCGCCGTCCAATGAAGATCGCTCGCAGGATTTATCCCAACAACTTTATCATCGCCTGCGTCTACTGACCGAGCAATCGGTACTGACGGGCGTTGATTATGGGGTGCGAGTGGAGCGCCACAGCTACCAGTTTTTGCAGCTCACCCGCGACGGTTGGCAACCTTTGCCAGACAACCGCACCTTCAGCGATACCCAAGATGACGACATGATCCTAACGCTGGAAATGTTAGGTTTTTCTTGGGATGAGCAAGATACCCTGTTCGAGCCGGGCAGCCTGTTCGACGAAGACATGTTCCGTGATGAGGAAGAAGAAAAGCAGCTTCCGCCACAGATCATCGTGATGGCGAGCGGTGAATTAACCCCGTTCGATATCCAACTGACCTTAGATGAAATGGACGAGCCTTGGCGCATTGTGGGTGATGAAGTGGGCCGCTTAACCTTGCTAGCCCCAGGAGAAACACTCGATGATGCGCGCGAATAAAGGCATGACGCTACTGGAAGTGATGCTCGCATTGATCATCTTTGCCAGCGCGTCGTTAAGTGTTCAGTTTGCGGTGGGCCAGCACCTAGCAAGCTTAAATCATATTGAAAATAAGATGTTGGCCTCTTTGGTGGCTGATAATCAACTGGCGAGAATTAAAATTGCCGAGGCGGTGCCGACCTCGACCCAACGCGGTCAGAGTGAAATGGGCGACATCACTTGGTACTGGAAAATAGAGAGTGTTCGCACCGCCGAAGGGTTGCTGCGGGCACTGGACATCAACGTCTATTCCGACGCTGAGCGCAAACACAGCGTTTACTACTTACGCATGTACATGGGAGGCTAATTTGTTACGACAAAAAGGCCTGACCTTGATTGAAGTACTGGTGGTGACGGTGATCATGGCGATGATCAGCATGCTGACCTTTCAAGCAATGCAAGGCGTGCAGGGCAGTAACCAATCGTCGATCGACCGTACCGCGCGGCTGGAAAGTCTGCAGCGCGCGTTGGTGATCATGGACAATGATTTTCGCCAAGCGGTAGGACGTGATGTGCGCCTGCCGGGCGCAGAAGTGCCAGAAGGCAACGCGTGGCAAGCCGGTGAATACCTGCTCGACTCAGATGATTGGGGCGTGGCGTTTACCCGCGTTGGCTGGCAAAACCCGGAATACATGTTTGCGCGGGGTGAAGTGCTGCGCGTCGGTTACCGCTTGGTCGAAGAGCGTTTAGAGCGAGTTTACTATCGCTACCCCGATGTGGTGGTGGGTTCGGAGCCGGTCGAAACCGTGCTGCTGGAAGGTGTGACCGAGTTGAAATTTGAGTTTTACACCGACGGCGAATGGCGCAGCAATTGGCAAGATCAAACGGGCATGCCGTCGGGGGTGATGGTCAAAATGCAGCTTAACGATTTCGGCAATATTGACCGCGTCTACAGCCTGCCAGCGCCAATTGATGTGGCGGCCGATAACGCCGCAGAGGAGCAGGGATGAAGCAGCAACGCGGCATTGCCCTTATTCTCGTGCTGGGGGTGTTATCCATCATGATGACCATCACCATGTCGATGGGGCAGCGATTGAATTTGATTTTCTATCGCACCGAAAACCAGCTGTTTAGCCAGCAATCGTATTGGTATGCCTTGTCGGTGGAAGAGTTGGCGCGCGTGGCGATCAAGCAAAGCATCGATGATGGCGATGTGGTGAATTTAAGCCAAGTGTGGGCAACGCCAGATCAGCGTTACCCGCTCGATGACGGTGTGGCGGTAGGCCAAGTGTATGACTACCAAGCGTGTTTTAATATCAATGCGCTGTCTTCGGTGGTACCGGATGGCAACGAGCCCCAACGCCCCGCGCTGGTGCGCTCGTTTCAAGTGATGTTACAAGAGCAAGGCGTTGACAGTTTTGAAGCTGAAGTAATAGCAGACAGCACATGGGAGTTCGTGAATCCGTCGACCTCTGTGCAATCGGCGTTCGGTGAAGGGGACAGCTCGTATGAAGGGCGCTCGCCGGCCTATTTGCCGCCCAACGGTTGGCTGGCTGACAAAACCGAGCTTCGCGCAGTGGCCGGTATGACGGCCGAAATTTACAACGATATCAGCCATCTGGTGTGCGCTTTGCCTACCGATGGGCTGCAGATCAACGTCAACACCCTCTATCCGTCCCAAGCTGCGGTGCTGGTGGGGGTGTTGCAACCCAGCCTGTCACTGGGCGATGCCCAAAAGTTGATAGAGGGCCGCCCTTATGATGGCTGGCAGTCGGTGGAGAGTTTCTTTGCCGAGCCAGAGCTCGGTCAATTACCGCAAGAAGAGCGGGAGCGATTAGCGGCGTTATTAACGGTATCAAGCAGCTTCTTCCAGCTGGATGCTGAAGTCGAAGTCGATCGTAACCGACTTAGAGTCGCTTCACTGCTCTACCGTGACGGTGAAGATAATATAAAGGTGGTTCGCCGCCGATTTGGAGGATTTAGTGAGCGAATTTCTGACGGTGAGACTGAGCAATGATCTGTCTGCGCCGGTACCGTGGCTAGTGTGGTCGCCGACGCAGCAAGAAGTGATTGCGTCGGGCACATTATCATCGGGCGATGATCTACACGAACTCTCTGACTACGGGGCGCAACGCCAGGTGGTGGCCTTAATTGACAGCGCGGCACTGCTGCTGGCCCCGGTCACGTTACCCAAGGGCAGTTTGCGCCAGCTAGAGCGTGTGCTGCCGTATTTGCTTGAAGAAGAGCTTGCTCAAGACGTAGAAGACATGCACGTGCATTTGCTGGGTCGCCAAGGCGATCAAGGCTATGTGGCGGCTGTCGAGCATGCGCTGGTTGAGCGTTGGTTGGCGCAACTGGCGGATGCCAACTTGCCTGTGCGTCGCTTGGTGCCAGACTGTTTGTGTCTGCCGCTGCGCGATGAGGTTATCACCGCAGCTGAGCTTGGCGATCAATGGCTATTGCGCTTTAGCGAGCACCTCGGCGCAGCGGTCGATACCGCGTGGCTCGATTTCTGTCTTGAAGAGGATAGTCAAATTCACCACTACACCCCTGCACCCGAAGGGGTCAAAGGCCAGTGGCAAACCCAAACCCCAGAGCTAGTGATGCAATTGCTGACCATGGGCGCGTTGGACAACACGGTCAATTTGCTGTCGGGCCCGTATCGTCGTCAGCCATCATGGCAAAAACACTTATTGCCGTGGCGTAAAGTGGCGATTGCCGCTGGTGTGGTATTGGCGGTCAGTATGATCGGCAATGTTGTACAGGTTAACCGCGTTGAAAAGCAGGTTGAAGCGCTTAAAGCTTACAACAAACAAGTGTTTAATGTTGCTTTCCCCGGCGCGCAGCGTATTCCAACCAACAGTTGGGCGCGTAGCCAAGTTAATGCCGAGCTGAAGCGCCTTGGCTCAGGCCAAGGAGGCGCAGGATTGCTCGGCTGGTTAGCAGAGCTTGAGCCGATCCTTAAAGACGTTTCTAGTTTTGAAATTATGAACTTGCGCTATGATGCAGGGCGTAGCGAGTTGCGTTTACAGGCGCAAGCGAACGATTTCGCCCCGTTTGAACAAGTGCGTGGCGCACTAGCGAAGCAATATGAGGTCGAGCAAGGCCAGTTGTCGCGTCGTGATGAGAAAGTTCAGGGCATGTTTACCCTGCGGAGGAAATCATGAAGCAGTGGTGGAGCAGTATTAGTGAGCGTGAGCAGCGCTTAGTGCTGGCGATGGCGGTCACGCTGGTGATTGGCATCTTCTATTTTGGCGCGATCAAACCGCTTAAAGACAAAGCAGCCAGTGCCGAGCAACAATTGCAGGTCGAGCAAAATCAGACCCGTTGGCTGCAAGAAAACGTCACGGAAATCGTTAATCGTCGCGGTACCAGCTCAGCGCCGAGTGGTAACAGCAACTTAAACCAAGTGGTTAACAGCTCAGCGAGCAGTTATCGCGTCGAGGTGATCCGCATGCAGCCGCGTGATGAGTCGCTGCAAGTGTGGATCCAGCCGTTGGCCTTTAACGACCTGCTGGCGTGGTTAGCCTTCTTACAAGAAAATCACGGGATCACGGTAGAGTTTCTCGATTTGAACCGCGATAAACGTGGCGGAGTGGTGGCGGTGAGCCGACTGCAAATAGGACGATGATAAGGTGAAGCAAAAAGTAGCGCTTGGGATTGGATTTACCGCCGTATTTTCGGTGAGCCTCATTGTGCACATGCCCGCAAGTTGGCTCTATCGCCAAGTGGCCCCCTTGCAAGGCGTCGCACTGGAAGGTGTCAGCGGTACCGTGTTTGCCGGTAAAGCGGTGAATGTGCGCTATCAAGGGCAGAACTTGGGCCACGTTGATTGGCAGATGAAACCTTGGGCGCTGTTGCTTGCCAACGCCAAGTTCGCGGTCGATTTTGGTAAAGGTAGCGATCTCGGTTATAGCGGTGCCGGTATTGTCGGTTACCGTTTCTCAGGTCCTTACGCCAGCGATTTGGTGGCGACCATGCCCGCCGAGAAAGTCATGACGTTTTCGCCGATGCCATTACCGATTGAAATTGCCGGTCAATTTGAGCTGCGTTTAGAAGAGTATCAATGGGCGGCACCGTATTGTGCTGAGCTGGCGGGTGAGCTGATCTGGCTGGATGGCGCGGTGGTGAGCCCTCTCGGTAACATTGACGCAGGCTGGGCCGACGCTGCGTTAAGCTGTGAAGACGGCGCTGCCGTGGTTAAAGCCGAGCAAGAGTCAGACGCCTTAACCAGTGATTGGCTCGTGAGCTTAAAGGCGAACAATACTTACGTGCTTGACGGTGGCTTTACCCCCGGTGAGGCGTTCCCAGATATGTTGCGCAGCCAATTGCGCTATGTGGGTAACCCTGACGGCAAAGGCCGTTATAGCTTTAAATTCTCAGGTCAATTTTAATTCCCTTCACCGCAGCCTCTAGCGGGAAAATGTGAACAGACAGGGCGGCGATGTTAAACCTTGTGACGGTTGTCGTAGCCCTGTGTGGAGATTTTTACAAAAAGGTCTTTATTTCATCTGCCACATACCCTTAAATTACCTACACGGTGTAGCAACAGGACTTGGCATGACGGGAAAAAAGCCGACTATTCTTGAAAAGCAGGTTGTGGCAGAGTCGCAGCTGTTTAAAATTGAATCCCTTTCTTTGCGTTTTGCTAACGGGGCAGAGCGCGTCTACGAACGTATGAAACCCTCTGGCCGCCATGCGGTGATGATCATTCCGGTAACTGAGCAAGGTGATTTGCTGCTAGTTCGCGAATACGCGGCGGGCACGGAAAATTACGAGCTCGGCTTTGCGAAAGGCTTGATTGATCCCGGCGAAAGCGCAGAAGAAGCCGCCAATCGTGAACTGAAAGAAGAGATTGGGTTTGGTGCGCGTAGCTTGTTGCCCCTTAAAGAAGTGATCTTGGCACCGGGATATTTTTCCAGCCGTATGACCTTGTTCTTAGCGCGCGATCTGTATCCTGAGCAGCTCGAAGGCGATGAGCCCGAGCCACTGCAAGTGGTGAAATGGCCATTGGCGCAAGCGGATGAGTTGCTCACCCATGCCGATTTTGCCGAAGCACGAAGTATTGTCGGCTTGATGTTGGCGCAAAAAGCGTTAGCGGGAGGGGCGTAACGATGGCATTGCATTATGTCACTCAAGTGATTGAGATCGCCCGCGAAGCTGGCCGAATGATTTTGGATATTTACCAAGACGGTAACTTCGAAAAGCATACCAAACAAGATGACACGCCCGTCACCTCGGCCGATATTGCGGCGCACAAATACATTACGGCGCAGTTAACTGCGCTCGACCCGTCTATTCCGGTCTTGTCGGAAGAAGATGCGGGTATTTCACTGCAAGAACGTAGCCAATGGCAGCGTTATTGGTTGGTGGATCCTCTCGATGGCACCCAAGAGTTCATCGCCGGTAGCGGTGATTTCGCGACGATTATTGCGCTGGTGGAAAACAACCAGCCGGTGATGGGGGTGGTGTATGGCCCGGTGTCGGATGTGGTGTATTACGCCTGCCAAGGGCAAGGGGCGTTTAAGATCACTCAAAGCGCAGGCACGTTGCCGATCTCGACGCATCAACACCGTCAAGATACTCGTAATATTGCGGTTGCGATCAGTCGTCGCCAGAATATCCATGCTATCACCGACCGTTTAGATCCGGCGTGGAACTACAATTTGGTGCCATTGGGCTCAGCCGCGTTGAAAGCGTGCTTGGTTGCCGAAGGCGCGGTGGATTGCTATTTGCGATTAGGACCTACTGGTGAGTGGGATACCGCCGCCACGCAGTGTATTGTCGAGGAAGCGGGTGGTCGCGTGTTCAATACCCACCTCAATCCACTCACCTATAATCAGCGTGAAACTTTGGAAAATCCCAATTTTATTACCCTTGGCGATGAAACACTGCCGTGGGCTAGCATTCTGACCCCAGATAATCGCATGTTGTAAATTCAACAAGCCTTGAGTCAGCGCCAACGTTCATCGTTGGCGTTTTGCTTTCTGGCGGCTAATCGTGGTCAAGTCACTCGCGACAAATCACAGGACGTTGTTGATCTTATTGTATTTATTCCCCACATCGCTAGTGTATCCTTGAGGCAGCAAAAAGGAGAAGCGCGTGTATCAGGGCTGTTTTCGTTATCTGTATCGATGTTATCAAGCTGATGGCAGTGAGTTGTCGTTGTGGAATCTATGGAAAGTGCGCCACGACCGCCGCGTGATCTGCGATGACGAAGATTTACTGCTCTCTGGTCAACTGCCGCTGTTACCGTTGCCTTCCTCAAATGAATTAAGCCAACAGGCTGATCTCTATCGCCGTGAGCGACGTCTGATTTATGGCGCGCTGTTTGTGCAAGGCCAGCTCGATACCACGGGCGGTTTTGGCAAAGTGCGCCAAATTTGTGCCCCTTTACTTTATTTGCCCGCGCATTTTGAGTCAGCTGGCAGCGATGGCCCGCAACTGGCGCTAGATAAAGTGGCAGTGCGGGTGAACGAGCCGCTGCTGCGTCTGATTCTGTCGCCAGATACGCCTACTGATGTGTTAGAGCATTTCCCTGCGCTGTCCTTACCGTTAACCCATACCGATCTGGCGGCGATCAGCCAATGGCTGCGACGTTACACTGCGGTGGAGGGGCTTGAGAGCGTGGCACATTGGCCGACGTTGGTGCCGATTGAACCGTCGCGCAAGAAAAAGCTGATTTTGCATTGCGCGACGGCGGTAATTCTTGCTGAACGTGGTCGCAGCGCCCGGGGTATCTTGCATGAGCTCAACCAACTGGCGAAAGCGGACGCTTGGTCTGCGCCGATTGAACATTTGCTGGGGCCGGTGTTTGGTCAAGCGCTATCGCCACCGATCAGCGCTGCCCCCGTACAAGAGCGTTTGCCTTATCAGTTAACCGCAGCGCAATTGCGTGCCATCGACAATGCCGCCCGCCAACCGCTGAGCTTGATTTCAGGCCCGCCGGGTACCGGCAAAAGTTTTACCATCGCCGCGCTCGCGATTGATCGCATGTTAGCGGGTGAGTCGGTGTTGATTGTGTCGAAAACCGAGCAAGCCATTGACGTGATAGGGCATAAACTGCGTTACGACTTCGAGCTGGATAACGGTTTTGTGCACGCTGCGTCGACGCGGTTTACTAAGACCATGCGTGCGTTTTTGTCGGATTTACTGTTGTACGGTGATAGCGAGGCGATCACCGAACGTGCGGTGGCAGCGTGTGCGTCTCAAGTCGTGAAGGAAAAACGTCAGCAACACCAAGCGGAAAGCAAACTAGCCCGCGCACTGTGGGCAGCGCAGCACAGCGAAAAAGCCAGCGGGAAAGCGTGGCATCGCCGCTGGGCAGCTAAGTGTTGGCTAGGCGTGTATGGTCAGGACGCCGCGTGGCGCGCCCAGCAAACCCTCACCGAGGCCACACAAACGTATCAAGCGGCGGCGCGTCAGTTGATCAATCTCACCCGCCAGTATCAAATGGCGGAGACGGTGAAACGCTCGCGTAGCGTGCTTAGCCAATTTCATGATGCGCTTAAAGCGCGCAATTCGAAAACCCAAGCAGAGCGCTTTGCCAGTACCGATTTCAACGTGGTGCTCGATGCGCTGCCGATCTGGCTGGTGACGGTGGAAGAGTTGGCGGAAGCCTTGCCGCTGACTAACGCCATGTTTGATGTGGTGATCATTGACGAAGCGACGCAATGCGATGCCGCGAGCGCGATGCCGGCGCTGCAACGAGCAAAACGTGCGGTGGTGGTCGGCGATGGTAAGCAATTGCGCCATGTGTCATTTCTCTCGCGGCGCAAGCAGCAACGTTTGTGGCAAGAAGAAGCTCTGCCGGAGGCGGCCGCAGCGCGTTGTGATTACCGTGATATGTCACTGCTCGATTGGGTCTCATCGAGTCTATCCAGTCAGCAAGCGGTGAGCGCACTTAATGAGCAATACCGCAGCCGTTTATCGTTGATTGAATTTAGCAATCAGCACTTTTATCACGGCCGCTTAAAGGTGATGAAGGCCAGGCCGACCGCTGATGACAGCGATACCCTGCGCTTTGTTCACCTGCCCGACGGGCAGCGCCTTGCTGCAGGACATAACCCGCTGGAAGGCGAAGCCGTGCTGGCTTGGTTACGTCAGCATGTTGATGGGCAGAAGGGATCTGCGTGGCCACTGTCAGTGGGGATTGTTTCGCCATTTCGCGAGCACGCCAATTGGCTGCAACGTGAGTTAGAGTCGCGCTTTAGCGCCGATGAGATGCAACGTTGCCAACTTCGCGTTGCCACCCCGTATGGGTTTCAGGGTGAAGAGCGCGATATCATGTTGTTATCGTTGGCGATTGATGACGATAGCAATCGCGCCGCTGCGTACCTGAATCGAGAAGACATGTTCAATGTGATGGTCACGCGGGCGCGCCAGCAGCAAATCGTCTTTCACTCCATTCGCGCAGAAACCCTCAATCCCGATAATTTGCTGGCGAAGTATTTGCGCTTTACTCATCAAGGGGCCACAACGCGCCAAGGTGTTGATCCGTCGGTGTGTGAGTTCGCGGCGGATCTCAGCGCGCAACTGGCGCAGCACGGCTGCCAAACCTGGGTGGGTTTGACGATCGCCGGCCAAACCTTGGATGTGGTGGTCGAGCGCGACGGTCAACTGTTGGGCGTGGATTTGGTTGGTTTTGCGGGTGAGTTTATCGCGCCTCTCACCATTGACGCGCATCGCGCTTTGGCAAGGGCAGGGCTGTCGTTATTGCCGGTGTCGTATCGCCAGTGGCAACGAGACCCAGAGGGCGTGATCGCCAAAATCCAAGCATGTTTGGTTGAAAAGTAAACATACCCGCGTGGCCATTGCGCCGTATCTAGTGAACCTGAAACTCTTCCAAGGCGTTGTGTTGAGAGTCGAAAATCGTACCGAGGCGGGTGGTTTCACAATAGGAATAGGCCAGATCAAGCGTGTTGATTTGACTATGGAATAGAACGTGACGGGTGAGTAGATCGCTGTTGAGCTGATGAAGTGTCGAGATCCAAGATAAGTTGTCTTGATATAGCGTAAAGGTAATTTTAATGGGCTTTCCTTTGTTCTGTTGGAATGGATAAATTAAAGCTGTGAATGTGATGTTTTAAGCGATAGAGAATATTAACTGCAGGAATTAACCGACTAATATGCCATTAGGTTATGCTAGCGGTTTTATATAATGCGGTGACGTATAACTAAAGGGGGAGGGTAGTGCTAGAGAGTGATGGAATTAAGAGATAGAAGAGGAATTGTGGAGTGATTTTAACAACCACTCCACAATAAAAGCATTAAGCTACAACAACGTTAGCAGCTTGTAGGCCTTTTTGACCTTGCTCTACTTCAAAAGACACTTTTTGGCCTTCTTGAAGAGTTTTGAAGCCTTCAGAAACGATTGCACGGAAGTGAACGAACACGTCAGCGCCGCCGTTGTCTTGAGAAATGAAACCGAAGCCTTTCTCTTCGTTAAACCATTTTACAGTGCCATTAACTTTAGACATGGGATGCCCCTTATATAAATTATTAAAAGTGGTTAGCTTGAAATTTGAATTATTTAAATTCTATGAAAAATAAGGGAAAACACTAAGGACGGCAACATTAACGAAGATATTCAGAGGTCTTACTTGTACTACATTTCATTTAATAACTCGAATTTGCGAGCTTGCGTATTATTGAGTAGATATCGCGCGTTGTAAAGCGAAATAAATCTATTGGTGTTGCTCTTTTGCATACACTCGCGTTGTTTACTGATCTCTAAGACCTTTTGTAGCAAGGGCGCATGGCCTGATTTCAACACCATAAAAAAACGCGTCTCGTAAGACGCGTTTTTGTTGGGGAGGCATTGGCGATCACAACTCGTCTTTGCTCATTACCGCCTGAATGGTGAGTTTCACTTCCGGTGATACCAAGTTGCCAAGGATGGTCGTGAGATTATCAACCGGTTTCGCCATCACCTGACCATCGCCGTTAAGGTAGCCTTGCTCGCGCAGTGTGCGCACCAAAATAGCGAACACGCCTTTGTCGAAGAACTCCGGAGCATTGATCCCGTGTAGGCGGCTCAAGCGTTGAGCCAGCATTTGGCTTTGTTGCTCCAAATCGCTGCGTGCCAACTCTGGCGAGCCACTAAGTAGGGTTAGCGTGATGGCATAGCGCTGCAAGGTTTCGCTGATGGTGCGCGCCAACAGCTGCAACGGACCGATACGACCTTGGTTGAGGCTGACGTGAATACCATCGACGGTTAGCAGGCGTTGACGCGCCAGCTCTTGCAACGCGATATCTACTTGCTCAGCCACGTCTTGTTGTTCGAAACGCAAGAATAATTCTGCTTTCAAGAACGGGTACAGCAGCTCAATTTGCTCGTGAAGCTCATCCAGTGTCAGGCTGTGATGCTGCACCACAATGTGGGCAATCAATGATGGCAATGCGAACAAGTGAATGATGTTGTTGCGATAGTAAGTCATCAAGATGGATTGCTCACGGTCGAGCGAAATCACGTCACCTAAGCTGTCGCCCTCAATCACAAACTTATCCATCGATTCGGCATGCGAGACCAACTCGGCAGCGGTATCTTGCGGTATCGTGACTTCTGGCGAATACGGCGCATTACGCAGCAGTTGCAGGTAGCAATCAACTTGCTCTTCCAGCGACTCACGGCTCAGCGCACGCTGACGCGATGAAGACAATGCCATGGCGCATAAGGTCATCGCATTCGCGGCGGCCGCGTCATTGATGTGAGTCATCATCTTATCGGCCAGCTTGTTCACCACAGGATTCATCCATTGCGGTTTCGATGGCTCGATTGGGTCGATATCTTGACGCCACTCCGGCACTTCTTCGTTCAAGAACTGGTTAATTGAAATCGGCTCACCAAAGTTCACATAGCCTTCGCCCAGATTGCGCAGCTTACGGATCATGCGCAGTACAAGGCCGAAGTTTTCTTTCTCTTTGCGTGCCCCGCGCAGCTCTTTGGCGTAGGTGCCCACTTCCATTACGTGCTCGTAACCGATGTACACCGGCACTAAGGTCACTGGGCGGTTTAACCCACGCAGCATGGCTTGAATGGTCATCGCCAGCATACCGGTTTTCGCCGGTAGCAAACGACCAGTGCGTGAACGACCGCCCTCACTGAAGTATTCCACTGAATAGCCTTTGGCGAACAGCTCCGCCAAGTATTCACGAAACACGGTGGAGTAAAGGCGATTACCTTTGAAACTACGACGAATAAAGAACGCCCCGCCGCGGCGGAAAATCGGCCCTGCGGGGAAGAAGTTGAGGTTGATCCCCGCAGCGATATGCGGTGGCACCAGCCCTTGCTTGTAGAGCACGTAAGACAGCAGTAGGTAGTCCATATGGCTGCGGTGACAAGGGACATAGACGATTTCGTGGCCGTCTTGCGCTAACTGACGCACGCGCTCGGCGTTTTGGATGTTGATGCCTTGATACAAGCGGTTCCACAGCCAGCTCAATACGCGATCGCCATGTTTAACCAAAGAGTAAGAGAAATCTGCCGCGATCTCTTCCATCATATCTTTAGCTTCTTTGCGCACTTTGTCTTCGCTGACGTTGCGGCTGATCGCTTCTTCTTGGATGACTTTCTCAATCGCTTTGGATTGTAGCAAGCGTTTGAACAGAGCTTGGCGCTCTGGCAGTTTAGGGCCTGAGGCTGCTAACTGCTGACGAGAGAAGTGAATTTTCGCCACACGTGCCAGTTTGTGGGCGATAGATTCATCGGTGCCGTGGTGATCCGCCATGTAGCGCAATGATACAGGCTTGCTGATACGCACCAACACATCACGACCTTGGGTCAGGATGTTCCAGAATTTTTCTGGGCCGTTAAGTGGGCGAAGTTGCGGCGTTAAGTCTTGCTCGCGGCCGGGTTTACGGCCCCAAAGTACAGAGACTGGCGCCAGTTGCACATCAAGCTCGCTGTCGAGTTGGTGCAGGTTAAGCAAGGTCTGAAAGCGCTCGAGAGAGGCGGCAGGCAAGCTGTTGTCATCACCAAAGACGCTTGGGCCTTTGGAAATAAATACGTAACGAGGCAGGCTGTGGCCCTGAATTTCTATCGGTGACAGCGGATCGGGTAGCTCCAGCTCCTGACAGCTCTTGCGCAGCGTGAGCAGATCGGTAGACGCTTGAAACGGTAACACGTAGATCACCGGCTTGGAGAGATCCAACCCGACATCTTTCACTGGATCGCTAGGCACCGCATTGGGTTTTACCAGCAGTGACAGTGGGAGTTTTAATAGAGCGTGATAGACAGATAGCCCGCGTGACATTGAATTTTTGCCTCATTTGCTGATTGCGCCGCAAGAATAGCAGAAATTGAGGGGATCTTGGCACTGATATCGCTAAGAAAATAGAGCTAGGTTGAGGTATCTGTGCAAGCTAAGCGCGTTACTTGTGGCGTTATTGATAGAGCGAACTACGTCGCAAGATGAAAAGGGCTCGCCCTGCACTGTGCGATACTGGCGCGCAAAAAATGTGCTACTTCGATACAGTTTAGGCTTGAAACCCACATACATCCGACGAAAGCACCGATTGATGGTGAACCATAAAGGAGAAGGTAATGGCAAAAGCGACAGGGATTGTACGGATCATCAATGCCACGCGGTATTCATGGCAAGGTTTGTGTAGCGCTTTTCGCTACGAAGCGGCTTTTCGCCAAGAGGTGATGTTGGCACTGGTGTTGATCCCGCTAGCATTGTGGCTGGAGGTCGAAGCGTGGCAGCGGGTGGCGATGATCGGGGTGTTGCTGTTGTTAATGGTGGTTGAACTTCTTAACACCGCCGTGGAAGCGGTGGTGGATCGGATAGGTTCTGAGCATCATGAGCTCGCTGGCCGGGCGAAAGATACCGGCTCAGCCGCTGTGATGGTGACCATGTTGATTGTGGCACTGGTTTGGGGGCAGGCTATTTGGGGGTTGTTGTGCAGCGCGCCATAGTGTGTAGCGTTAAAGAGCGGCTGAGCAACTTGTCACCAACTGCCTGCCAACGGGCAAGACGGCGTTTTTTGGCGACTTTTCACGGCGAACACTTTTCAAGCGGATGAACACTGGATATACTCACAGTTAACTGTATAAAAAGACAGGATTGACTATGAAGCCGTTAACTCCGCGACAACAGCAGGTTTTTGACCTGATTAAAGAACATATTGATTCATCAGGTATGCCTCCAACGCGCGCAGAGATCGCTCGCCAATTGGGCTTCCGCTCCGCGAATGCGGCGGAAGAGCACCTGAAAGCGTTAGCCAAAAAAGGCGCGATTGAAATTGTCCCAGGCGCATCTCGCGGGATCCGCATCCTGCTGGAAGCCGACAACGACGACGGCGTTGATGGCGGTTTACCGCTGATCGGCCGTGTGGCGGCGGGCGAGCCGATTTTGGCGCAAGAGCATGTTGAAAGTCACTTCAAGGTGGATCCGGGCCTGTTCAAACCTGCAGCGGATTTCCTGCTGCGTGTTAACGGTATGAGCATGAAAAACATCGGGATCATGGACGGTGATTTGCTGGCTGTTCACAAAACCCAAGACGTTCGCAATGGTCAAGTAGTGGTGGCGCGCGTTGAAGATGAAGTCACGGTGAAACGCCTTGAGCACAAAGGCTCAAAAGTCTTTTTGCATGCCGAGAACGAAGAGTTTGCTCCCATTGAGGTCGATTTGACCCACGAGCAGCTGACGATCGAAGGTCTGGCGGTGGGCGTGATCCGAAATGCTGACTGGATGTGAACAGACTCGCTTGAAGATGCAAATGATATTCGTTATCATCTTCTCTCGTTAGGAGGGAAGATGATGGCGAAAAGCAGTTCAGCAGACAACGCAACAGCACGGTACGCAAACAAGAACATGATTGAGCCACAATTTGTGGTGCCTGAACATCTGATCATGCCGCTCTGGCTGCGTTCGGTGGAAAGTTTGTCTGATGAAGGCTTGGTCTATGATCCCATGGCGGCATCGGTCTGCTCGCAATGTGTGTTTAGTACCGCCGTTTGTGACGATTTCGAATTCTCCACCCGCCAACTCCTCCATAACGCGATTACCCACCTCACCGACAACGCGGTGTCTGATTTCTTATCTCGTTATCCATCGGGTTGGGTGATCAATCTCAGTGATGGCCTCGATACCCGTTTTTATCGTCTTGATAACGGCCGTTGCCGCTGGCTCGAGCTGGATACCAGTGAATCGTTGATCTGGCGTCAGCGCTTACTGCATAAAAATGAGCGTTTCTATCCGCGGGCGGTGAACCTGACCGATTCTGCGTGGATCAAAGATATTTCCATTCCCGCTTAAGCCAGCAACTCGGTTGTGAATCATACCAGCATGGCTTTGCTCGCCCCGAAGAAATGGTGCGCCGTTGGATCCCTTGGGCGCACGTCACCAATCAGCAATCGCCATTGGACATTGCTTGCCCGCGTTGGCCGAAGTGGAATCGTTGGCGCGCGCTGCGCGAACGTTGGCGTTATTTACCCTCACTCGTGCAATTGGCGTGGTAATACGACGTTAATTCTCGTGCAGGCTGAAATGCTCTCTAGCACGACATGTTGTCAACAGCTGCCCCCGGGCGGCTGTTTTTGTTTCGGTTGTCGTTAAATCGCGACACTGACGCGACTTGCCAAGATAGTCTTTCCTTTTCAATCATCTAAAGCACCTAACTTGCCCGTGGTGTGGCGACGACGCGCTTTTTTCCCTTTCGGGCATTTGACCATCTTAACAATGCTGTCCTACCTTGAAATGTAAATAAAGTGTTAATCGTTATTGTCGGCAAGAGCTGGCAAAGCGGTTAGCCGACTAACAAGAAATTCAATGTCGCGCTTTTAGTTTACTGCGCATAGGTTTCATCAAGGAGGTGTCTGTGATGCGCCATCGCTGGATCTTTCTCGTCGTATTTTTCTCACTCCCTCTCAGTGCGCAAGAGATGCGGTTCAACATGACGCCGGGCGTGACCCAAGTCAGCCAAGAAGTCTACCAACTCCACATGACCATTTTTTACATCTGCTGCGTGATCGGCATTGTGGTGTTTGGCGTGATGTTTTGGGCTATCTACCACCACCGCCGCTCGAAAGGGGCTGTTGCTGCCTCATTCCACGAAAGCACCAAAGTCGAGGTGGTGTGGACTATCGTACCGTTCTTGATTTTGATTGGGATGGCGATCCCTGCCACCAAAACTTTGTTGGCGATGGAAGATACGTCAGAGCCCGATCTCACTATTCAAGTCACTGGCTCACAGTGGAAGTGGCACTACAGCTACTTCGATGAAGACGTGGAATTCTTCTCTTTGCTCGCCACCCGTCCTGCTGAAATTTATGCCGAGCGTGATAAACGCGAAAACTATTTGCTGGAAGTTGACCGTCCTTTAGTGGTGCCGACCGGGGTAAAAATTCGTTTTTTGATCACCTCACAAGATGTCATTCATTCATGGTGGGTGCCGGCATTTGCGGTGAAGAAAGACGCCAACCCAGGCTTTATTAATGAGGCGTGGACGCGGATTGATGAGCCAGGGGTCTATCGCGGCCAGTGTGCTGAGCTGTGCGGGAAAGATCATGGTTTTATGCCGATTGTCGTCGTCGCCAAAGAGCCTGCGGAATACCAAGCGTGGTTGCAACAAACCCGCGCGGAGCAAGCACTAGCACGAGAAGAAGAGCAGCGTTTGTTGTCGATGAATATGGAAATGGACGAGCTGATGGCGCTGGGTGAGAAAACCTATCAAGCACGCTGCGCGGTGTGTCATCAGGCCAATGGGGCAGGCTTGCCGGGAGCGTTTCCCGCGCTGGCAGGCGTAGGGGTGTCAGTCGATCCTGCGGCTAAAGCCGCTCACATCAGTATCGTCGTGCACGGGCAAGCTGGAACCGCAATGCAGGCATTCGGACCTCAGCTCAGTTTGAAAGAGTTGGCCGCCGTGATCACTTATGAGCGCAATGCGTGGGGCAATAACACCGGTGATACGGTACAGGCGGCGGAAGTGCAGGCCGTAATGAATGGCGATGCCTTATAAGGGAGTGAAGTGATGAGCGATATTTTGCCAGACAAAGAGATACGGCCTGAAGATGAGCAACAAAGCGTGATTGTTGATGAGCAACACCATCACGATGCGCCTACCGGGATCAAACGTTGGCTGCTGACCACCAACCACAAAGAGATTGGGTCGATGTACCTGATCTTCAGCTTTGCGATGTTCTTGGTCGGCGGAGCGATGGCGATGGTGATCCGCGCCGAGCTATTCCAACCGGGGTTGCAGCTGGTGGAGCCGAATTTCTTTAACCAGATGACCACAGTACACGGGTTGATCATGGTATTTGGCGCGGTGATGCCTGCGTTTACCGGGCTGGCTAACTGGATGATCCCGATGATGATTGGTGCGCCCGATATGGCGCTACCACGAATGAATAACTGGAGCTTTTGGATCTTGCCGTTTGCCTTTGCGATGTTGCTGATGTCGCTGTTTATGGAAGGGGGCGGCCCGAATTTTGGTTGGACGTTCTATGCGCCGTTATCGACGACCTACAGTCCGGAAAGCACCGGTTTGTTTGTGTTCGCCATCCACATTATGGGGATCAGCTCCATCATGGGGGCGATTAACGTCATCGTCACCATTATGAATCTGCGCGCGCCGGGCATGACCTATATGAAAATGCCATTGTTCGTTTGGACGTGGCTCATCACTGCGTTTTTGTTGATTGCGGTGATGCCGGTGTTGGCAGGGGCGGTGACCATGGTGCTGACGGACAAATATTTCGGTACCAGTTTCTTTGACGCGGCCGGTGGTGGCGATCCGGTGATGTTCCAGCATATTTTCTGGTTCTTTGGTCACCCCGAAGTCTACATTATGATTTTGCCGAGTTTCGGTATTATTTCGGCGATTATCCCTGCATTTTCTCGTAAAAAACTCTTTGGTTATAGTTCGATGGTGTACGCCACCGCATCGATTGCCGGTTTGAGCTTTTTGGTGTGGGCGCACCACATGTTCACCACTGGGATGCCCGTCGCGGCCGAGCTTTTTTTCATGTACTGCACCATGTTGATCTCGGTGCCCACTGGGGTGAAGGTGTTCAACTGGGTCGCGACCATGTGGCGAGGATCGCTGACCTTTGAAATGCCAATGATGTTTGCGATTGCGTTTATTGTGCTGTTCACGATCGGTGGCTTTTCTGGGCTGATGCTGGCGATCACCCCGGCGGATTTTCAGTATCACGATACATATTTTGTGGTGGCGCATTTCCATTATGTGTTGGTGTCGGGTGCGATCTTTTCAATTATGGCGGCCGCCTATTATTGGCTGCCCAAGTGGACTGGTTACATGTACGACACCCGTTTGGCCAACTGGCATTTCTGGTGCTCGATCATCTCGGTCAACATTTTGTTCTTCCCAATGCATTTTCTTGGTCTGGCGGGTATGCCGCGTCGGATCCCCGACTATGCGCTGCAGTTTGCCGACATTAATGCGGTGGTCAGTATTGGTGGGTTTGCGTTTGGCTTGTCGCAGCTGATCTTCCTCGCGCTTGTTATCAAATGTGTGCGCGGCGGTGAAGCGGCGTCGGCGAAACCGTGGGAAGGGGCGGAAGGGTTGGAGTGGACAGTGCCTTCGCCAGCGCCGTTGCATACCTTTGATACGCCACCGAAAGTGGATTAGCGCTTATGAGTACAACCGTCACGCCGCTTAAATTAGTCGCTATTGCCCTTGGTATGTTTGGTTTTGCGTTTGCTCTCGTGCCGCTGTACGACGTGTTTTGCGATATCACGGGGATCAACGGCAAAACCGATAACACGCCGAGTCTTTCTAGTGCAGCTTTTGATAACAGCCGAGAAGTCACGGTGCAGTTCGTGGCCTATATCAATCCGGATTTACCCTGGTCGTTTGATCCTGAAATCAAACAGTTGACTGTCTATCCGGGGGAAACCCATACCATCAATTATACCGCGACCAATCACAGTGGCAGTGATGCGGTCGGGCAAGCGGTGCCATCGGTGACGCCGGGGTTAGCGGCGAAGCATTTCAATAAGATTGAGTGTTTCTGCTTTAACCGCCAGCCCCTAGAGGCGGGTGCAACGGCGCAACTACCGTTGGTGTTTTATGTTGACCCCGATCTGCCGGAAGACATTACCACCTTAACCTTGGCGTACACCCTGTTTGAAGCACCACCATCTCCTTGAGGTTTGCTATGTCGAAACAACAGCAACATTACTATGTGCCCGCTCAAAGTATTTGGCCGATCGTCGGTGCGGTCGCTCTGTTTTTGATCGCAATGGGCGCGGGTGCCACTGTGGGCGGCTTGTTTAACGGTACCGGCCCTTGGTTGCTTGCCGCAGGCTCTGGCGTGCTGTTTATTATGCTCTACGGCTGGTTTCGCGACGTGATCCGCGAGTCGATGTCAGGTTTATATAGCGATCAGATGGATCGCTCGTTCCGCCAAGGGATGAGCTGGTTTATTTTCTCGGAAGTGATGTTCTTCGGCGCGTTTTTCGGTGCGCTGTTCTATACCCGAATGATTTCTGTGCCGTGGCTTGGTGGGGCGAGCAACAACGCCATGACCAATGCGGTGCTGTGGCCTGATTTTGTTGCGATGTGGCCGCTAACGCTGACCCCAGATGGCACCGAAACCCAAGCGATGGGCGCATGGGGCTTGCCGTTAATCAACACCCTGATCCTACTGACCTCTTCGGTCACTATCCATATCGCCCATGTCGCCATGGAGCAAAACAACCGCAAGCGATTGAAACAGTTTCTACTGCTGACTGTGGTATTGGGCAGTGTGTTTGTGGTGTTGCAGGCGGAAGAGTATATCCATGCCTACAACGAGCTGAACTTACGTTTGGAGTCAGGGGTTTACGGCAATACGTTTTATTTATTAACCGGCTTTCACGGCTTGCATGTCACCCTCGGCACTCTGATTTTATTCATCGTGTGGCTGCGAATACTCAAGGGGCACTTTACCCCAGAGAATCACTTCGCGTTTCAGGCAGGGGCGTGGTACTGGCACTTTGTTGATGTGGTGTGGCTGTGCTTGTTTGTGTTTGTGTACATCTTATAAACCCATTAATAGGGGCGCGGGTTGGGTGAGATCCAACCTGCTGCGATAGCCACGATAAGAAGGGCGAAGATCACCACAGAAAACAGCAGTCGCTTCCCTAAAAAATGAGACAAAGGCTGTGCTTGTTTACCCTTTAGCAATGCGGGAAGGGCGCGAAACAGATTAAGGATGACGAATATCAGCAAGATGACGACTAAGGCTTTGATCAACACAATGACTCCGATGCGAAAAGTAGGTTTCGTACTTTTTACTGTGGGTGTGCTGCTGTTGCTCGTCAAGTTAGGTCTGTGGCAACTGTCACGCGCTGAAGAAAAAACCGTCTTACTTGCTGATCTCACAGCGCGTCAAAACACGATCTTTACCGCGCTTACAGCGTTACCCGACGATGCCCGTTTTTATCGTGTTGAGCTGAGAGGTACGCTTGATTTGAATGCCCCGTTGCTGCTGGATAATCAGCTCTATCAAGGCCGAGTAGGTTATCAATTGCACTATCCGCTGACTACCGAGCAAGGCGAGATCATCTTGGTTAACTTTGGCTGGTTAGCGGCGCCTTTAGCTCGGGCTCAGTTGCCGACATTACCGCTTATCTCAGCGCAGCAAACCATCGACGGCTTGCTGAGTCAACCGTCAGCAAACTTAGTGTTGGCAGACACACCGAACGAATTTCATCGTATTCAGCGCATTGATATTGAAAAGATCAATCAGCAGCTTGGAATCACGCTGGTGCCCTATGTGGTGCAGCTGTCGGCTTCTCATCCTGATGCGCTGCGCGTGATTTGGCAGCCCAGTGTGATGGGGCCAGAAAAACACATCGGTTATGCGGTGCAGTGGTTTGCGATGGCGTTGGCCATTTGTGGGATAGTGCTGGTGGCGTTATGGAGGAGACAATGGCGAAATCACTGAAACTTTGGCTGTTGCTAGGGGTGTTTGTATTGCCTGTGGTGTCGGCATGGGTGTTGTTACGTCAAGGGTGGTATCAAGGCGGCGTGACAAATCGCGGTGAGTTACTGGCCTCGCCGGTCTCGTTTGCTTGGCTGCGCCAACCCGAGCCGCAATGGCAGATCTTGTATGCCGCGCCGCCAACATGCGATGACGCCTGTCAGGGCGCGATGTTCAACTTACGTCAGGTGCCACAAGTGGTGGGCGAATCGGCTCAGCGCCTGCAAAGCCGTGTGTTGCTTTCCAAAAGCGAAACGCGACCGCAGGTTAAGCACAGCGTGATCGATGCAAATAGCACCGCCGTTTCTGCCGCGCCAGAAAATCGAGTGGCGGCGTTGAACTCCTATGCGATGACTGCTGAGCAACAAGCTGCGTGGGCCGAACTGCCGTTTGGCGAGGCGGCGATCTATATCGTCGATCCACTCGGTAATGTCGTAATGGCCTATCCCGTAGTGGAAGGAAAAGTGGCGATTTTGGCGCAGGGCAAAGACATAGTGCGCGATCTTAAACGCTTGTTAAAAGTGTCACGAATTGGGTGAGGTGAGGCGATGAACTTATATCGACGCTTGCTCTGGGCAGGACTTTTACTTGGCATTGTGGTGGTGGGCTTAGGGGCTTTTACCCGTTTAACGGAAGCGGGACTCGGCTGTCCGGATTGGCCCGGTTGCTATGGCTTTTTAACCGTGCCGATGGGCGAGGAGGCGCTGGCGGCAGCAAGCGAGCGCTTTCCCAATGCGCCGGTTGAAGCGGACAAAGCCTGGTATGAAATGGTCCATCGCTATTTCGCCGGTGCGCTCGGCGTGCTGATTCTGGGGTTGTTTGTTGTGGCGTGGCGAGAGCAGCGCAAATTGACCTTACCCGCGGTATTGCTCGGCACCGTTATCTTTCAGGCCGCGCTGGGGATGTGGACCGTCACCATGAACCTTAACCCCCTGATTGTGATGGGGCATCTGCTGGGTGGCTTTTTGACAGTCTCGCTCTTGGCGTGGCAGTTATTTAGTAGCTACCGAATACGACGCCGTTTTCCGCCGTTGGGTTATTTACGCTGGTTGGGGTTAGCGGCGGGCGCTGCGGTGCTGTTGCAAATCGCGCTTGGCGGTTGGACCTCGGCTAACTATGCCGCCACAGTGTGTACCCAATTGCCGTGGTGTGAAACGGATTGGGTGAGCAGCTATGACACCTCCGCGTTTGATTTGGTGCAGCCCGAGCACGAGAGCTATCAATATGGGGTGCTGGATTACCACCAGCGCGTCACTATTCATGTCACGCATCGCATTGGCGCGGTCGTGGTGTCGGTGCTGCTGTTGAGCTACTTACTGCTGCTTGCGAGGCGCGGCGTGGCTTGGCGTTATTGGGTGCCAGCCTTAGGCTGCCTCGCGCTGCAAGTGGGATTGGGGATCAACAACGTGGTATCGATGTTACCGCTGGCTAATGCGGTGGCACACAACTTGGTAGGTTTAGCGTTGCTACTGACAACCTTGCTGAGTTTGCAGCCCACGTTGGCAACTAGAAGGTTAGACGTTATTCGCGGAGGGATCTATGGCAAGGCTTGATGCATTATCGACAGCGCCCAATACGGTATGGCGCGACTACCTCACCATGACCAAGCCGAAAGTGGTCGCCATGCTACTGCTTACCGCGCTGGTGGGGATGTGCCTCGCCACGCCAAGTGTGCCGAGCACTTATGTGCTGGTGGTGGGGTTGCTTGGCATTGGCTGTCAGTCTTCAGCGGCTGCGGTATTTAACCATGTGCTCGACCGACGTATAGATGCGCAAATGGCGCGCACGTATCACCGCCCGCTGGCGAAGGGCCGAGTTGCGACGGGCAATGCGGTGGTGTTTGGCGTTGCGCTGATGTTGGTCGGGTTTGCCTTGCTGTGGTCACTTAACCCGCTCACCGCTTGGTTAACCATGGCCTCATTAGTGGGCTATGCGGTGGTGTATACCGTGTGGTTAAAACATGCCACGCCGCAAAATATTGTGATTGGCGGTTTGGCCGGGGCGGCGCCACCGTTGCTTGGCTGGACGGCTGTCACCGGTGAGATCCATAGTTATGGCGTGATTTTGGTGATGCTGATCTTCACGTGGACGCCGCCGCACTTTTGGGCGCTGGCGATCCATCGGCGGGATGACTATGCCCGCGCGGGTGTACCGATGTTGCCCGTGACGCACGGGATCAGTTTTACGCGCACTATGGTGCTTCTGTACACCGTGATGTTACTGCTTGTCGGTTTGTTGCCTTGGCTGACGGGAATGAGCGGTCTGTTTTATTTGGTGCTCGCGACAGGCGCTAATCTGATGTTTGTGTGGCATGCGTTTAAGCTCAAGTTTGGCCACGATGACATGCAGGCGTGGAAAACGTTTAAGTTCTCTATATGGCACTTACTGGTGCTGTTTATCGCCTTGTTGGGCGATCACTATCTGCCAAGTTAGCGCGATCTTCTAAACGACAGGCAATAAAAAAGCAGGAGGAAACTCCTGCTTTTTTGATCTCGCCATTAAAGCGAAAAGCGTAGCGCGAGCCGTGCGCGATCAGTAGTAAGAGTGATCGCCGTGGGCGTGCTCGGTGACATCTTTCACCCCAGTTAGCTCACCTTCAAATTGCACCAACAATTGCTTCTCGATGCCTTCTTTTAGCGTCACGTCGACCATTGAGCAGCCGTTACAACCGCCGCCAAATTGTAGGATCGCAATACCGTCTTCTGTGATTTCGACCACGCGAACGTTACCGCCGTGACCGGCTAGCTGCGGGTTCACTTCGGTTTGAATGATGTAGTCAACACGATCGATTAGCGCAGCATCATCCGATACTTGGCGCACTTTCGCGTTAGGGGCTTTCAGGGTTAACTGCGAGCCCATTTTATCGGTCACGAAGTCGATTTCTGCATCTTCCAAGAAAGGAAGGCTGGTCGCATCGACAAACGCAGAGAAAAGCTCGAACTCAATCTCTGTGTCGTTAGGCTCTACGGCTTCAGGCGGGCAGTAAGACACACCACACTCAGCGCTTTGAGTGCCCGGATTTACAACAAACACACGAATGTTGGTGCCATCAGCTTGTTGCGATAGCAGCTTTGAAAAGTGCGCCTGCGCACTTTCTGAGATAGTGATTTGTGACACGACGAATACCTGACTTTTCCAGTAAGTTATATATCCATTCTACTCCGAACTGGCGTCGCTATCATCCCTAAATTATCCGCGGTTACTTGCCGATCATTTAGGAGGGGGCGTGCGACAGAGGCAGTAGATATCGATACGCTCTATTTTTTGTTTAGACAACAGCTTACACAAAGTCGCCACTGTTGTCCCGGTCGTGACAATATCATCAACAATTGCCACGTGGCGGGGCAAGGGTTGAGGTGGGGCGTTAGCCATGAACGCCGTTTTCACGTTAGACAGACGCGCTTTTCGCGCCAAGGTTTGCTGCGGCGCAGTGTGTTGCGTGCGTTTAAGCCAATGGCGCGCAACGGGAATGCGCAGCTGTTTTCCCAGCTCATGCGCCAATAAATCACTCTGGTTGTAGCCGCGTTCTAATCGGCGGCGCCAATGCATCGGCACGGGAAGAAGCAGTTCGGCGGGCGAGTCTATTTTGGCGGCGAGCCATTGCGCCAGCGGCTTGGCCAATCCCGGCTGATGTTGCTTGAACTGCGCGACCAAACGATCGAGCGGAAAAGCATAGTGGCTGATTGCGGTGAGCTGTTGCCATAGCGGCGGCTCGCTAAGGCAGCGACCACATTGTGTTGGATTACCGGCTGCCAACAAGCCGCAGCGCTGACAATGCGGCAAGGGTCGACACCAGTTAATGCAAGTCTCACAGCAAAAATCATCCAGCGGATGCAGGGGTTGGTGACACAAATAACAGTCACGTTGCCGCAGATTGTGGATTGTGTCTCGCCAAGCAGTCACTTACCATCTCTCCATGATAGGGCAGAATTTTGCCGCCGAGGGCGTGTGAGTTTGTCCGTGTCAGCATCGTTGGACGCAATTGCTAAGGAGAGTGTAGAAGATGGCCTCGTTTACATGGCGCAGTGAAGGTGAAGGTTTGGATCTGGTTCTCATTCATGGCTGGGGAATGAATGCTGCGGTGTGGCAGCCTATTCTGCCACTATTAACGCCGCACTACCGCGTGCACTGTGTTGAGCTGCCCGGCTATGGTGAAAACTGTGATGTTTCCGTGGCTGATTTTGACGAATTGGCGCAGCTTTTGCTTAAAAAACTACCAGCAAAGGCGATCTGGATTGGATGGTCGTTAGGTGGGTTGGTGGCAACGCGAGCGGCGCTATTCGCCCCAGCGCAGATGCGAGGTTTGATCACGGTGGCAAGCAGTCCGTGCTTTGCGGCGCGAGACGGCTGGAAGGGAATTGATCCTGAAGTGCTGACGGCGTTCCAACAGCAACTGCAAGAGGATTACCAAGGGCTGATCAATCGGTTTTTATCCTTGCAGGCGATGGGCAGCAAAACCGCTCGCCAAGACATCAAGGTGCTCAAAGAGTTGGTGTTATCGCAAGCTTGGCCAGCGCCAACGGCGTTAGCGCAAGGCTTAACCTGGTTGCAAGAGATCGATTTACGCCCTGAACTGGCCGATGTGAGCGTGCCGTGGCTGCGGGTGTATGGTCGTTTAGATGGACTCGTGCCGGCGAAAAGTGCGTCCGTGTTGGATGAGTTGCACCCGAGTAGCCACTCGATCACCTTGGGCGGGGCATCGCATGCGCCGTTTATTTCGCATCCAGACGATTTTCTTGCGGCGATACTGCCGTTTATCCGCGACCTTTGCTGAGTATTAACATGGTGTTAGTTCGCGTGTTTATGCCTAGTGGTGATGTGCTCAAGTTTTGAGCGATAAGGCCGATAGTGACATAAGCACTGCTCATTAAAGGAGATATGTGGTCATGACAGTCGATCCGGTCAATCGATCACCGTTAGGATATACCGCGCCAAGTAAGGCGGCGAAAGCCCCTGACTCACCACAGGTCGCGGCAGAGCCAGCGCAAAAATTACCTGAGTCGGCACAATTGCAGCGGATTGTGGCTGAGCTGGATGAAGCTGAGCAGCAAAAAGTGGCAAGCCAAAGTCAGACTGAAGGCGCTGAGCAACCCACTAGCAATGCTAAAGCGTTTGCCTATGGCGCGCTGGGAATGGATCATCCAGAAGCGGTCAAGCAGACAGATGATGACGCCTACACGGCAGGGCAAGTGATGAGTGCGCTCGGCACCATTGGCGGGATCATTGCCTTGCTAGTTTAGTGATGCGGTTGGTGCGGAACTCTGCGATCAGTTCGCGACTTTCTGCTTATTGAGTGAGTGCGTATTAGTAGGTAAGTGGTTATACTTCAAGCGAAAAGGGCCTGTTTTTGCCCGTGACCCGCTTGCGGTATCGCTTGCCGTCTTTTTCCTGTTTGTGTTGAGACACCAGATAGAGAAGTGCTGATATGAACGTGGCACCCACGCTTTCCGGTGCGCCGCTTGTGGCGCCGACCGTTAACCTGCCTACCGAGCAAGTGGCTCGGGATAATCGCGTTCGTGAAAAAATTGTGCCGCTGGCAGAGCTGAGCTCGCCGGTACAAGAAAAAGCCGTTTCAGCGCAAGAAAAGCAGCTGCGCAAGCCTGCTTGGGATCCCAGCGAACATCCCGAGTATGATCATCCGTCTGCGCCGCTAGAGTTTCACGCCAAAACGGAGTTAGAGCAGCTGATTGAAATGCTATCGGCAGGCACGTATCTCAACAAAGATGATACGCAAGGTTATGTGATGCGGGTAAAGTTGCCGCAGAAACTGTTTGAAGAGCTGGAGAAGATCAGCGAAGCCACCCGTGTGAAAGGTGTGGTGTCGCACCACTACGCGACCTCCGTCGCGCCAAACCCGCCCGTACAGTATTTGGTGGTGGTGTAAACTGGGGTAGTAAACGGTCGCCATCTGCGGCGAAAGATCAAAAAAAAAGGCGCTAACTGCGCCTTTTTCTATTTTGGTGCTTTTAGCAAGCAAGTTAGCGCTTGGCGTTTTTAAATGCATCGGCCATCGCGTTACCAAAGGCATTGCCCATCGCACTGTTACCGGCATTACTGCGTGCACGGTTGTCACCCCGGTTTCCTTGCGAGTTAGGACGCGTTGCGTTTTGGCGCTCGTTGCCGCGTGCAGGGGCGCTACGCTCTTGTCCCGGCTCATCACCAAGGCGCATCGACATGCCAATGCGTTTGCGTTGCAGATCGACTTCCATCACTTTCACTTTGACCACGTCACCCGCTTTGACCACTTCACGCGGATCCGCAACGAACTTATCGGACAGCGCGGAAATGTGCACGAGGCCGTCTTGGTGAACGCCGACATCGACAAACGCACCGAAGTTGGTGACGTTGGTGATCACGCCTTCCAAAATCATACCTGGGATCAGATCTTTAACCTCGTTTACCCCTTCTGCAAAGGTTGCGGTTTTGAACTCAGGGCGAGGATCGCGTCCCGGTTTATCAAGCTCAGCCAAGATATCGGTGATGGTTGGCAAACCCACGCTGTCAGAGACGAACTCTTTCGGGTTCACTGCCCGCAAGAAATCGCGGTTGCCGATGATGGCATCCAGCGGCTTGCTCGCTTTTGCCGCCATCGCTTTGACCAAATCGTAGGATTCTGGGTGTACGGCTGAGGCATCGAGCGGGTTTTTGCCGCCCATGATACGCAAGAAACCGGCACACTGTTCGAACGCTTTAGGCCCCAAACGCGCGACTTTCTTCAACGTGGTACGGCTGTCGAAACGGCCGTGTTCATCGCGGTACGCCACGATATTTTGCGCGATAGTGGTGTTCAATCCAGCAACGCGGGTCAGTAGCGGCGCAGAGGCGGTATTCACATCGACGCCCACGGCGTTTACACAGTCTTCCACCACGGCATCGAGCTTTTTCGCTAGCAGGCTTTGGCTAACGTCATGTTGGTATTGGCCCACACCGATGGATTTGGGATCGATTTTCACTAGCTCAGCCAGCGGATCTTGTAGGCGACGACCAATCGACACCGCGCCGCGCAGTGACACATCTAATGACGGAAATTCATTCGCCGCCAGCTCAGACGCCGAATAAACCGATGCGCCGGCTTCGCTCACCATCACGCTTTGTACTTTGAGATCGTTGGCTTTAAGCAAACGCGCCACGAATGCATCGCTTTCACGAGAGGCGGTACCGTTACCAATGGCGATCAAATCGACATGGTGTTTGGCGATCAATGCCGCTACCACTGCTGCGGCTTGCGCTTCTTGCTTTTGCGGCGCGTGTGGATAAATGGTCGCGGTATCTAGCAGCTTACCTGTGGTATCAACCACCGCAATTTTACAACCGGTACGCAACCCCGGATCCAGCGCCAAGGTGGCACGCGGGCCTGCCGGTGCCGCCATCAACAAATCTTTTAGGTTGTCGGCAAACACTTGCATCGCCGCTTCTTCGGCACGCTCGCGCAGAGCCGACATCAGCTCGGTTTCCATGTGCATCGCAATTTTGATCCGCCATGCCCAGCTGATCACTTGTTTGCGCCACAGATCGGCAGGTGCGCTGGCAGGGTGAACGCCATAGTGATCTTGAATGATCACTTCACAATACGAGCCTTTCACGCCGTCATCTTGGCCCGGATCAGCATTAAGCGACAGGGTTAGCACGCCTTCGTTACGGCCACGGAACATTGCCAATGCTCGGTGTGACGGCACTTTATTGAGGGTTTCATTGTGCTCGAAATAGTCTTTGAACTTAGCACCGGCTTCTTCTTGGCCTGCAACCACGCGCGCATTGAGCTCGGCGTTTTGATTGAGGTAACGACGCACTTTTTCCAGTAAGACGGCGTCTTCAGCAAAGCGCTCCATCAAAATGGCGCGCGCACCATCCAGCACGGCTTTGGCATCGTTAAAACCGTGCTCAGCATTGAGGTAGCCTTGCGCCGCGTCTTCTGGCGATTGATCGGCGTTCTGCCATAGGCTATCGGCCAGCGGTGCAATACCGGCTTCAATGGCGATTTGGCCTTTGGTGCGACGTTTCGGTTTATACGGCAGGTAGAGATCTTCCAGCGTGGTTTTGCTGTCAGCGGTGAGGATCGCTTTTTCGAGCTCAGGGGTGAGTTTATCTTGCTCACGGATAGATTTTAGGATCACCTGACGGCGGTCTTCCATTTCACGCAAGTAGCCCAAGCGCGTTTCCAGCGTACGCAGCTGGGTATCATCTAACGCGCCAGTCACTTCTTTACGGTAACGGGCAATAAAAGGAACGGTGTTACCGTCGTCCAAAAGGGCAATTGCTGCATCCACTTGTTGTTGGCGAACCTGCAGTTCGTCAGCAATCACCTGAGAGATTGTTTTGCTCATCCATTGAATCCGATTGAGGACAGAGGCCACCATTCTACGGCGCGCGGGGCGTGCTGCAAGCAGGAGTTGGTAATCATGACAAAAACCTGAACTTAGTCCATTGAATTGGCTAGGTTAACTTTTGTTATAACCGTTCCACATTTTTGCAACATCTAAAGGCGGTTGATTTGTCCCGTAGATACTGCTCGAAAAGCGAACAATTGTTCACGATATCGCTCCCGAGATGTGAGGCAAATCGAGGCGACATTGGCTTCGCCTGATAGGCTAGATCTGTTTTTAAAATGGGAAAATACAATTACTTATCATTGAGGCCCGTTGCGGCCACCTGAATTGACACTGCGTCGCCATGCGTGGCGGCCCATCTGTTCGTTGTCGGATGGATTCAGGCTGAATCACAAGGAGACAACCATGCGCAAGCTGATGCTCGCCAGTGCGATACTCGCGTCAACCGCAGTTCATGCGGCCGACACCCCCGTGGTCGGTGGCTACTTTGCCGATTGGCAATACACCAATGAAGCTAACCCTTATGTTGTATCAGATATTCCTGCCGACAAACTCACCCACGTTATTTATGCGTTTTTGAGCTTGTGTGGGCCGCATACTGGCGCGAGCGAAACCGTTCAAGCGCAAGTGGCGGCGGCCTGTGAAGGCAAAGCGCCGGGTACGGCGATTGTGGTCGATACCAACTCGGCGCTTGAGGTGGACTTTGGTGAGGTGGAAGTCGATGTGCCTTATCAAGGTCACTTTGCCCAGCTTGCGCAGCTTAAAGCCGATCATCCTGATTTGGTGATCTTGCCGTCATTCGGTGGCTGGACCATGTCTGAGCCGTTTCATGAGATGGCGAAACACCCAGAGCAGATGGATCACTTCGCCAAAACCGCTGCTGAGTTGATCACCCAATACGACTTCTTCGGCGGGATCGATCTCGATTGGGAATACCCGGGCGGCGGCGGTTTAACCACCTCACCGTGGAACGAAGCGACCAAGCTGAGCGACGAGCAAATTGCCGCAGAGCGTGACGCCTTTACCTATTTGGTCAAAGCCATTCGCGCTGAGTTAGATCGCTTAGAGTCGCAAACCGGGCGCGACTATGAGCTGTCGACCGCTGTTGGGGTGGGCTTTAAAGCGCAAAATATCGATTGGGTGAGTGCGTCGCCTTATCTGACCAATATGTTCGCGATGACCTACGACTACCTCGGCGGTTGGGGCTCGCAAACCGGCCACCACGCTAACTTGCATGCGACGGAGCGCAGCGTGTGGGGCATGGGTAGCGATGTGTTTATTCAGCAGATGATTGATGCGGGTCTGCCAAAAGAGAAACTGGTACTTGGCGCGGCGTTTTATGGCCGTGGTTGGGAAGGCACCAGTAACTTTGATGGTCAATTGCCGCTGGCCGATATGGTCTCAACTGGCGGTACGTCATTCGGTACCAACCCGAGCGAGCCCGCGTACTTCATGTTCTGGGACTTAGTGCGTAACTACACTGAAGAGCAAGGCTATCAGTACGGTTATGACGAAGAGTCACAAGCACCATTCTTGTGGAATGCCGACAAGCAAGTGTTCATCACGTTTGAAGATGAGCGCTCGGTTGAAGCCAAAGTGGAATGGGCGAAAGAAAAAGGCTTAGCCGGCGTGTTTACGTGGGAGCTGTCAGGCGATCCGGAAGGCGAGCTGGTCGAAGTGATGTTTGAAACCGCGATGGAGTAAAGCCGTCGCCTCGATATCAACAACCGCAAAGCGGAGCCCAAGGGCTCCGTTTTTTTAGTGCGGGCTACCTAGATTCTTTGCCGTTACGTGCCCGCCAACTGGGCGAGGATTTTGAATATCACCGGATGCCTGCCGACAATTCGCTGCTGCTGGCTTGAAGGGGCAAGCGTGGCAAGGTATGTTCAATATCACTTATCTAAAGCGCAGGAAAAGAACGCGTGAAAACCAATCTGGTTACCCGTAAGGGCTACAACAAACTCAAAGCGGAACACGATTTTTTGTGGAACGAGCGTCGTCCCGAGATCACTAAGATTGTCACTTGGGCAGCGAGCTTGGGCGATCGCAGTGAAAACGCCGACTACACCTATAACAAGCGCTTACTCCGCCAGATCGATCGTCGAGTGCGCTTTCTGCGCAAACGTCTTGCCGAGCTGCAAATCGTCGATTATTCACCGCAACAAGACGGTAAAGTGTTTTTCGGGGCGTGGGTGGATATTGAGAACGAGGAAGGCGACAGCAAAACCTTTCAGATCGTTGGCCCTGATGAGATTTACGATCGCAAAGATTGCATCTCCGTCAACTCGCCAATGGCGCGCGCCTTGTTGAAAAAAGAAGTCGATGATGAAGCGCTCGTGCGTACTCCAGAAGGAAACAAAACCTGGTACGTGAATGCGATCCGCTATGAGGCAAACGACGACGCGTAGGAATTTCGTGAATCCAATCTCAATTTGCAGCACTGCCCAGATAGAAACATCATATCTGGTCATCACCTAGGTTTAGTGGCAGAAGATTTGGGTATAATCCCGTTTATACACAGAAACAATATTGTGATACCCCGCCGCTCGTTTTTCGGTAAACTCAGGGATAGGCAGTATCGATTGCAGGATATGGACATGCAGGAAAATTTCAAAATACTGGTTGTGGATGATGACATGCGCCTGCGAGCGCTGTTAGAGCGTTATCTTTCAGAGCAAGGTTTCCAGGTTCGCAGTGTCTCTAATGCGGAGCAGATGGATCGTCTGTTGGCGCGAGAAACCTTCCACCTGATGGTGCTGGATTTAATGTTGCCGGGTGAAGATGGTTTATCCATTTGCCGTCGCCTTCGTAACGCCAACAACAGCTTACCGATTGTGATGCTGACCGCGAAAGGCGATGAAGTCGATCGTATCGTGGGCTTGGAAGTGGGTGCAGATGATTATCTGCCTAAACCCTTTAACCCGCGTGAGTTGCTGGCGCGTATTCGTGCGGTCTTGCGCCGTCAAAGTGTCGAAGCGCCGGGTGCGCCAAGTGTGGATTCGAAAGTGGTCGAGTTTGGCGAATTTCGCTTGAACTTGGGCACGCGGGAAATGTTCCGCAACGAAGAGCCTATGCCGCTCACATCGGGCGAATTCGCGGTCTTGAAAGCTCTAGTCACCAATGCCCGCGAGCCAATGTCGCGCGATAAGCTGATGAACATGGCGCGTGGTCGTGAGTACTCCGCGATGGAGCGCTCAATTGACGTGCAGATCTCGCGTTTACGCCGCATGGTCGAAGAAGACCCAAGCCGTCCACGCTATATCCAAACCGTTTGGGGTTTGGGCTATGTGTTCGTGCCGGACGGTAACGAAGCCTAAGCATGATGCGCAACGTGTTCACGTTGTGATGAATAAATACGGCGTCTCATTGGTAGACGCCGTTGTTGTTTCTACAAGGAGGTAAGGCATGCGCTTGCTGCCCCACAGTACCTTTACCCGCACCCTGTTCTTGCTGGCCGGTTTGTTGATTGCCAGCCAAGTGTTCTCGTATCTCACCGTACTCAATTACGCCTTGTTGCCCAGTTTGCACCAGTTCAATCAGATCTTGGCCTATGAAGTGCGCTTTATGCTTAACGAAGACGTTGAGCTGGAAAGTGGTGAGTTGGTTTACCTCGATACGCCATTGCGTCGTGAGCTGCTGGCGCAACTTGGCGTGAGCTTGCATAGCCAAGGGGATGAGCTGCTCAGCGAGTACATGGATGCATCGCCGGTGGAGTTTCTCAGCCGCGAGATGACCAACGAGCTTGGTGTTGAGACCGAAGTGCGCTTGGTGCTGGGCGCTGACAGTTATGTGTTGTGGCTCGATGTGAGCGCCATGCCTGATACTTACATGCGGGTGCCGTTATCTGAGTTGCATGAAGACGATATTTCGCCGCTGTTTTACTACAGCTTGATCATCACCTTATTGGTGATTGCCGGTGGCTGGCTGTTCATTCGCTTGCAAAACCGGCCGCTGATGGACTTAGAGCATGCGGCGCTGCAAGTGGCGCGAGGCAATTATCCGCCGCCGTTACCCGAGCGCGGCGCGACGGAAATCCAAGCGGTAACCCGTGCGTTTAACTATATGTCACAAGGGATCAAGCAACTAGAAGAAGATCGCGCTCTGCTGCTGGCGGGGGTCAGCCACGATATTCGCACTCCGCTGACGCGGATCCGATTGGCGACGGAAATGATGTCGGAAGAGGACGCTTACCTTGCCGATAGCATCATTAAAGACACCGAAGAGTGTAACGAAATCATCAGCCAGTTTATGGCCTATCTGCGCGCGACAACCGAGCACAATATCAAGCCGGTTGACATGAATGTAGTCCTCAACGAAGTGGCGGAGCTAGAGCAAAACGCGACAGAGGAAGACATTGAGCTGATTGTCGACAGCCCAGTGCTGCCCGATGGGGTTAAAGGTGATTCGGTGGCGATCAAACGCTGCATTACCAACTTGGTGGTGAATGCCAAACGCTATGGCGAAGGCTGGGTGCGCTTAACCGCAGGGGTGAGTGTCGATCGTAAAAAGCTGTGGGTCTGCGTGGAAGATAACGGTCCGGGCATTCCGAAAGAGCTAGTGACGAAGATGTTCCAGCCGCTGACTCGCGGTGATGATGCGCGCGGTAAAGCCAGCGAAGGCACGGGGCTTGGGTTGGCCATTGTGAAACGCACCATGGATCAGCACGAAGGCACCATTGATGTCAGTAACCGTATTGAGGGCGGCTTGCGAGTCCAGATCAACTTGCCGCTAAAGAAGCGTTGAGCGGATCCGGTACAGCGTTAGGGGCTTTTAGATCATAGGAGCCCCTAAGCTCAAAAAGCTGCACCGCCGTGCAATAAGGTGACGTGTATCGCCGAGAGAGGAAAAAGTAATGGCTGCGAGGTGCAGCCATTTTTTGTGCAGTCTTTCTAGAATGCGTTGTTTCTATTTTCTGTAGACAGCAACTTATCGAAATAGCAGCGTAATCAAGCCAGCGTTACGCGTTGGAATAATTTTCTCGCTGTCCGAGCCAGCGCAAAATGATCGCTTCGCCGTTGGGGCGGTGATGCTGCCAAATATGGCTCGCCAGTTTTTGCACTTCAGGGATCAGGTGCTGATCGCGTACCAAATCGGCCACTTTAAAGTCGGCAAGGCCGGTCTGTTTGGTGCCAAGCAACTCTCCCGGGCCGCGAATTTCCAAGTCGCGCTGGGCAATCACAAAGCCATCGTTACTTTCGCGCAGTACCCCTAGGCGTTTTTGTGCGGTTTTCGACAGCGGCGCTTTGAACAATAACACACAGTGACTGGCCACCGAGCCTCGACCCACCCGGCCGCGCAGCTGGTGGAGCTGGGCAAGACCTAAACGCTCTGGGTTTTCGATGATCATCAAGCTGGCATTGGGCACATCTACCCCCACCTCGATCACCGTGGTCGCAACCAACAGATGCAATTCACCGGCTTTGAATTGCGCCATAATGGCTTGTTTTTCCGCAGGCTTCATCCGGCCATGCACCAAGCCAATTTTTAGCTCAGGTAACAGTGCGGCCAGCTCGTCAGCGGTATCCGATGCCGCTTGGGCCTCAAGCACTTCGGACTCATCAATCAAGGTACACACCCAATAGGCTTGGCGACCTTCATCCAAACATGCGGCGCGCACGCGATCGATAATATCTTTGCGTCGCGTGTCGGGCACTGCCACGGTTTGGATCGGGGTACGTCCCGGTGGAAGCTCATCAATCACTGAGGTGTCGAGATCGGCGTACGCGGTCATCGCCAACGTACGCGGGATCGGGGTCGCTGTCATGATCAGCTGATGCGGAAAACCGCCAGCACCCGCGCCTTTTTCTCGCAGCTCTAAGCGCTGGCCGACACCAAAGCGGTGCTGCTCATCAATGATCACCAAGGCGAGGTTATTGAACACCACTTGCTCTTGGAACAGGGCATGGGTACCGACCACCATTTTGACCTCACCGGTGCGGATTTTTTCCAGCTCGGCTTCACGGGCTTTGCCTTTGAGTTTGCCCGCTAACCAGCCGACTTGAATATCCAGCGGATTGAGCCAGTTGGCAAAGTTGATGGCGTGTTGCTCGGCCAGCAGTTCAGTCGGGGCCATTAATGCCACTTGGTAGCCTTGCTCGATGGCAGTCACCGCCGCCAGTGCCGCGACTAAGGTTTTGCCTGAGCCCACATCGCCTTGCACTAAACGCATCATCGGGTGCGGCGCGGCAAGATCGGTTTCGATATCACCTACCACGCGCTGCTGCGCCCCGGTTGGGGTGAAGGGTAAGGCTTCGAGCAGGCGCGGTTTGAGATCGCAAGAGGCGGGCAGGGCGATGGCACTGTCTTGTTTGCCTTTGCTACGTACCGCAAGCATCGACAGGTTTTGCGCCAGTAATTCTTCAATGATCAAACGCTGCTGCGCGGGATGCTTACCGCTGTCGAGTAGCTCTAGTGAGATATCGGGCGTTGGGCGATGCAGGGTGCGCAACGCATGGTTGAGCGACACTTGGCGATTGTAGAGCCCTTCTGGCAGAAGCTCTTGCACGGCACTTTTTTCGAGCAGCGCCAAGGCTTGATCGGTCAGGTTACGCAGCGTTTGTTGACGCAGGCCGTCGGTGGTTGGGTAGACCGGCGTCAGGGTTTCTTCAAGCTGCAACTCGGTTGGCTCACTGAACACACGGTATTCCGGGTGAATGATTTCGACCCCGTATTGGCCGCGTTTGATTTCGCCGTACGCTTTGACTTGGCGACCTTGGGCGAAGCTGTTTTTCATGGCGGCGGTAAAATTGAAAAAGCGCAGCGTTAGGGTGCCGTTACCATCGGTGATCCGGACGGTTAACATGCGGCGGCGGCCCATGCTGATCTGGCTGTCGACCACCTCACCGGCGACCGTAATATGTTGCCCCGGTAACACGCCCGCGATCGGACAGATGCGCGTGCGATCTTCATAGCGTAGTGGCAGGTGGAATAAGAGATCCTGAACCGTGAAGATACCAATACGGTGCAGTTTTTCAGCGACCTTGGCACCAACACCACTTAAGCTGGTGAGATCAACGGCGTTCAGCATGTGCGCTCCAGAAATTTGCAGGATATGCGTTCAATATACTGGATGGCTATACAGTTCGTAAAGTCAGGCTCGGTGAATATTGCGTTGTTCCGTCGCTGAGTGGCGATATTTGACGAAAATCGCAAACCAAAGCCTGCGGGCAGAGAAATAAGGCGGGAAGGTAGCAAGTGGAGAAGTAAATTTTGTTTCCGTTGTTCGCCAAGCGAACAGGATTTAGAAGTTTGGCTCGTTGCGCGCGACCTGAATTTTCGGCTGACGACCTTCAAATAGCAATCTTACGATTCAACGCAGCTAGAGGTATGAGACAGAATTCTGGCTTTCGTTGTTCGCCAGGCGAACAAGATTTGGAATCTTGGCTCGTTGCGCGAGATCTGAATTTCTGGCTGGTGACCATCAAATAGTAATCGAGCGATTCAATACAGCTAGCGGTATATGACAGAAATTTGTTTCCGTTGTTCGCCAGGCGAACAGGATTTAGAAGTTTGGCTCGTTGCGCGCGACCTGAATTTCCGGCTGACGACCTTCAAATAGCAATCTTACGATTCAACGCAGCTAGAGGTATGAGCCAGAATTCTGGCTTTCGTTGTTCGCCAGGAGAACAAGATTTGGAATCTTGGCTCGTTGCGCGAGATCTGAATTTCTGGCTGGCGACCATCAAATAGTAATCGAGCGATTCAATACAGCTAGCGGTATATGACAGAAATTTGTTTCCGTTGTTCGCCAGGCGAACAGGATTTAGAAGTTTGGCTCGTTGCGCGCGATCTGAATTTCCGGCAGACGACCTTCAAATAGCAATCGAACGATTCAACGCAGCTAAAAGCGGAGAAATAAACAAAACGGCGAGATAACCACGATAGGCAAACCAAGACATGGAAAGCGAAGGCAAGCAGAGTGTCCCCACTTGCCCATGTGCGATTAGCGTTTACCAGCTTGCATCGCGGCCCACCATGCCTCGTCGGCAATGATCTCGCCTTCTTCACCAAGCGGCGGGTAGGGCAGGCTTTTGCGTTTAGCCACTTTGGCCAGTACCGGATGGCCGCGCTCAAACAGGGTGCGATGAATCTCCTCGGCGGGGATCGCGCTAATGTCGCGATCGTACATCCCAGCCAACTCGCGCTGACGTTGCGCTTCATACAAAATTAACGCACTGGCGACCGAGACATTGAGCGATTGCACCATACCGACCATAGGAATGACGATATCGTGATCGGCCAGTGACAAGGCGTGCTGGGAGATCCCTTGTTTTTCATTGCCTAAGATCACCACCGTCGGTTTGGTGTAATCAATTTGGCGAAAATCGACCGCCCTATCGGAGAGATTTGTCGCCAGCACTTGCATCCCTTCGGCTTTGAAGTGGGAGACCGCATCATCAATGGTGTCGTGTGTATCAACATGAACCCAGTTACGAGAGCCCGCCGAGGTATTGGCGAGTGTCCGCATCTCTTTGGTCGGCCACACTGCGTGCACTCGATGCAGGCCAACGGCGTCGGCGCTGCGAATGATCGCGGAAACGTTATTTGGTTTGTGGACTTCTTCCATACACACGGTCAGATCAGTTTGACGAGCGCGAAGGACTTGTTGGATGCGGGCAAAACGTTCTGGGGACATGGGAACTCTCGTTACGACAACGCCCGCTGAGCGGGCGTTGAATTAGTTGCGTAGTCTGGATACCTTGACCACATTCGGCATAACCCGGATGCGGCGCATGATGTTGGCGAGGTGGATCCGATCTTTGGTCGTGAGGCGAACCTTCACGATATACAAACGGCCATCCTTCTCTTCGGTAGTCAAACCATGAATGTTCGAGCCTGTGGCGGAAATGGTGTTGGTGAGATCGGCCAGCGCGCCTTGGTGATTGTTCACATCAATACGCAGCTCGGTGGTGAACTCTTGCTCCACCTCGTCACTCCATTCCACCGCCATGTACTTGTCGGTCTCGATTTGATAACCACGGACGTTGGCACATTCTTCACGGTGGATCACTAGGCCGCGGCCTGGGCTGACGTGACCGACAATCGGATCGCCCTTAATAGGATGACAACAATTGGCGAAGGTCAGCAAAATACCATCGGCACCACGGATCGGCAGGCAGTTCTCTTGATCGTAAGTCAGCTCATCAGCGCTGCCGAGCAAGCGACGGGCGATCACGATACTCATCGATTCACCCAAACCAATGGAGGCGAGCAAATCATCGAGCGATTCCAATTTCAGATCGTTTAGCACCACAGTGAGATTGTCAGGATTGACCTCTTCAATCTTCACTTCACCTAGCGCGTGCTTGAGCAAGCGACGACCCAGATGGACCGACTCTTCGCGGCGCATGGTTTTCAGCACTTGGCGGATCTTGGCGCGTGCACGCGATGTCACCACATAGTTGAGCCATGCGGCGTTAGGGCGCGCGCCCGGTGCGATAATGATATCGATGGTTTGGCCGTTTTTCAGCGGCTTGCTCAGTGGGTACGGGTTGCGATCGACACGGCAACCAACACAGGCATTACCGATATCGGTATGCACGGCGTAGGCAAAATCGACAGCGGTCGCGCCAACCGGCAATTCCACAATCCGGCCTTTGGGCGTAAACACGAACAGTTCATCTGGGAACAGATCCGATTTCACGCTTTCAATAAATTCGAGGGTGTTACCGGCACTTTGTTGCAGCTCGAGCAGGCTTTGCATCCAACGCTGCGCTTTGACTTGTGCGGTGGTGCCGCCACGTTCACCGTCAGCTTTGTATGCCCAGTGCGCTGCGACACCGCGGTCAGCCATTTGATCCATCTCTTCAGTACGGATCTGCACTTCTACCGGCACGCCGTGAGGGCCAACCATGGAGGTGTGTAGCGACTGATAACCATTGGCTTTCGGTACCGCGATATAGTCTTTCATGCGGCCCGGGCGAGGTTTGTACAGGTTGTGTACCAGACCCAGCACGCGATAACTGGTATCGAGCGTGTCAACAATCACGCGGAAGGCATAGATATCCATGATCGAGTGGAAACGCTGCTCTTTACTCTTCATCTTGTTGTAGATGGAGTAGAGGTTTTTCTCGCGGCCAATCACTCGACCTTGAATGCCAGAATCAAGCATTCGGCCTTCAATTTCGCTGTGGATTTTGTTGATCATCTCTTTGCGGTTACCACGGGCAGCGGCAACCACATCTTTCAACACGCGATAACGTTTGGGGTACAAGGCTTCAAAGCCTAGCTCTTCGAGCTCAACTTTGATGTTGTGGATACCCAAACGGTGAGCGAGTGGTGAATAAATTTCGAGGGTTTCTTTGGCGATACGACGTTTTTTGTCGGGGCGAAGCGCGCCCAACGTACGCATGTTGTGCGTGCGGTCAGCCAATTTGATCAAAATGACGCGGATGTCTTGCACCATCGCCATGATCATTTTGCGGAAGTTTTCCGCTTGGGCTTCTTTGCGATCGCGGAATTTGAGTTTGTCGAGTTTGGAGACCCCATCAACCAGCTCGGCAACGGTTGCGCCAAAGCGAGCGTCCAAGTCTTCCTTGGTGACTTCGGTATCTTCAATCACGTCATGCAGCAGGGCTGCCATGAGGGTTTCGTGATCGAGGCGCATCTCCGCCAAAATGCGGGCGACGGCAACCGGGTGGACAATATAAGGCTCTCCGCTAGTGCGGAACTGACCTTCGTGCGCATCTCGAGCCACCAAAAAAGCCTGCCTGAGGACCTCAAGTTGAGACTCAGGCAGATATTGTGCGGCGACTTCTTTCAGGGTTTCAAACAGTGACAAACGACCTGCTTCCTGAGATTAACGACCAGCGATTGAGCTAACTGCAGCTAGTTCAGCCGCTTCTTGCTCTTGTTGCTCCTGACGCTCACGCGCATCCAGCACTTCTTTCGTGATCAAACCTTCTTCGATTTCACGAAGGCTGATAACGGTTGGCTTGTCGTTTTCTTCCGGCACTAGAGAATCCTTGCCACCCGTCTGCATTTGACGAGCGCGACGTGCGGCGACCAGAACTAGGTCGAAACGGTTACCAATTTTTTCAACTGCATCTTGAACAGTTACACGTGCCATCGAGGACTCCAGTGGTTATCAATTAACGAATTAAGAGGAAAATTGTACAAAATTGTTTAATCATCTGCCAGTAGGCCGTTGATGATTACCGCATGCTTCTCAGCCTGCTTGTCTTGCTTCAGGCGCTCGGCACGCAATATGGCTTTCATGTCCATGACGGCCATATCAAAATCATCATTCACAATGACGTAATCATATTCATTGTAATGGGAAATTTCTGAAACGGCTTCTGCCATGCGTTTCGCAATAATTTCTTCACTATCTTGGCCGCGAGCATTAAGACGACGCTCTAGCTCTGGGCGTGATGGTGGCAGAATGAAAATGCTGCGCGCTTCTGGCATCTGCTCGCGGATCTGACGGGCACCCTGCCAGTCAATATCCAAAAATACATCGATACCGTTATTCAGGTTTTCTTCGATCCACGGACGTGATGTGCCGTAGTAGTTACCGAATACTTCCGCCCACTCTAAGAACGATGCTTGTTCAATCAGGGCTTTAAACTCGTCAACTGAGACAAAGTTGTAGTGAACGCCATCTTGTTCACCCGGACGCATGCCGCGGGTAGTGTGTGATACAGAGACCTTCATGGCGTAAGTTGGATTTTGTTCCAGCAGGGCTGAAATCAAGCTCGATTTGCCTGCGCCGCTTGGGGCAGACACGATATACAGTGTGCCTTTGCTCATTGTCGACATTACCAACAGTTAGAAGGGCGCGAAGCGTACCACGATTACGGATCAATTAGAATGTGCATATTGATGAATTTTTCGGCTTATTTCAAGTTTAAGCCATGATTGCGCTGCGTGGATCGGCGCAAGTGTGATATGCCCAGTGCGAGATAGGGATATCGGGGTCAAACCGGTACCGCAGCAGTATTAAATTGCCACTCTTTGATCAGCGAAGTGATCGAAGAGTGGCGAGTCGTTATTCACCAGACGGTGAAAGGGTTAATGAGTGCAAAGCGCTTATTTATCGTGACGCAATAAACGCAGGGCGTTAAGGGTGACCAGCGCGGTGGCACCGCTATCGGCGAGTACCGCCGCCCACAGGCCAGTGACACCGAGCAAGGTGGTGACAAGGAACAACACTTTGCTACCAATCGCTAAGGTAATGTTTTGGCGAATGATCGCTAAGGCACGGCGCGACAGTTTCACGGAGCTTGGTAGCAAGGTGATCTTATCTTGGGTCAGGGCGCAGTCGGCGGTTTCCAGTGCCACATCGCTGCCTTCGCCCATCGCAATCCCTACATCCGCCAGTTTTAGCGCGGGCGCATCGTTGATGCCATCACCGATCATGGCGACGCGGCTTGGCTTGCTATGGGTCTGGGGCTTGCTATGGCTGTGCTGTACGCTTGAGCCATTGCTTTGCGCTTGCAACGCACTGATCGCACTGGACTTGTCTTCAGGCAGCAACTCGGCGCGGTAATCGATATTGAGCTCTTGGGCCAGTGCTGCGGCGGCGCGTTGGTTGTCACCGGTGAGCATCACGCAATGTAGCCCCAGTGCTTGCAACTCAGCGACCGTCGCTTTGGCGTCTGGGCGCAAGTTGTCGCGCAGGGCAATCCAACCGGCGATCTGCTGATTAATGGAAATCACCACCAAGGTGTGGCCTTGCGCTTCTTTATCGGCGATTTGCTCGCGCTGGGTGTTATTCATTTGGTCGCGTACATGGCGCGGCGCGCTGATCGCAACGCTCAATCCTTCGATTTCACCTTCAATTCCGACCCCAGCGAGTGTGCGCGATGAGGTGGGCTCAATTAGAGCGGCGGTTCGATTCTGCGTGGCTTCACGCACAATGGCAGAAGCCAATGGGTGGGTTGAGCTTTGCTCAAGCGAGGCCGCCAGTTGCAGCAAGCGCAGTTCGTCACCGTCTTCGGCAAAAATATGGGTGACAGCGGGTTTACCTTCGGTCAGGGTGCCGGTTTTATCAAAGGCGATGGTATCGACATTGCCTAACTGCTCTAGTGCCACGCCCCCTTTGATCAAAATGCCAAGGCGAGATGCGCTTGCGAGCGCTGAGGTGATCGCGGCGGGGGTGGAGATCACCAAGGCACATGGGCAGGCGATCAGCAGCAGTGTGAGCGCTTTATAAATCCATTCTTGCCAATCACCTTGCAGCAACAGGGGGGGCACCACCGCCACGGCAAGGGCGAGTACCATCATGATCGGGGTATAGCGGCGACTAAAGGCATCGATAAAACGCTCGACCGGCGCTTTGCGTTCATCGGCTTCTTCGATCAGTTTAATGATGCGATCCACCGCGCTAGCACCGGGCTCAGACACCATAGTCAGCTCGACCGGTTGCTCTACCGCCAAGCTGCCCGCAGGTACAGTATCGCCGCGTTGTTGCTCGACCGGAATCGACTCGCCGGTTAAGGCGCTTTTATCAAATGAGGCCAGCGCTGTGCGTAACTCACCATCCACAGGCAGACGCTCACCGGGCAGGATTTCAATCCGATCGCCCGGGCGAAGGCTGCTCGCCTCCACGGTTTCTTTGCTGCCATCGGCATTAATGCGGATCGCCGTGTCGGGTACCAATTCCATGAGTTGTTCGACCCCTTTGCGCGCGCGTTGTGCGGCGAAGGCTTCGAGGTGTTCACCAATCATAAAGAGCAGCAATACCATGGCCGCTTCGACGGTTTCACCGAGGAACAGGGCACCAATTGCGGCAACACTCATTAAGGTTTCAATCGAAAACGGTGAGCCGTTTTGAGCTTGTTTCCATGCTTGGCGTGCGATAGGCAACACACCTAACAGCGTGGCAGCGTAAAACAGCCCTGTCGCAAGGGTGGGTTGGCTCTCTTTTAATAGCGCAGCAACCCCGATCAGAAGGGTGAGAAGCACAATGGGGATATAGCTGAGAAAGCGAGAAGGGGCGGGCGCGTCCTGCTCTTTGATGGAAAAGCCCAGCTCGTTGATTTGTTCGCGGATGCGCTGCTCAAGATCGCCATTGTCTTCGGCGCTAATAATTAGCTTTTCGGTGGCGAAGGCGACGCGCGCCTGAGCAACCCCAGTCACTTGGCGGATCGCTTTTTCGACTTTGGCCGCGCAAGCAGGGCAGTCCATACCTTGGATCACCCAGCTAAATTGCTGCGCGTTTTGAACAGGCGCCGATGGTGTATCGCTCTCGGCTTGGTTTGATCCACAACATGACGACTGGCAGCTTGTTGGCTCGTCTGGCACAGGGTCTGTGACCGGTTTAAGTGTTTTTATCACCGGTGTGCTGCCCGGCTTGTCATTTATCGCCGCTGCTTTGTCATTCATGATAACGCCTCACATAAATATTGTTTTATATAAAAATAAGTTTATGCGTTATTGTTGTCAACATATAAGCCAAAGTTTATATATTAGCCGCTGGAAGCAAAATCACGGTTTCATGTGAAACATTTACAGCGATTTGCGGTGATCGTATCAACGGTGATGAAAACGAAGTGCGAGGGTGCAGTCACTCTAAGAGTGGGAAGATGAGCCGCGGTGAACGATGCTCAAAAGTATCGAGAAGCATCGAGCAGAATAGAGAGATGGATAGAGAGATGGATAGGCGGCTTGGCGAGGTGCAAGCCTTGATGCAGCAAGAACAGAGAGAGCGGGTGAAGTGGCTGAACGTCAGCCACTAAAGCGATAAGAGCAGTGCGTTGCGTGTGATTATTCGCGAACGTGGTTGGCCATATCGAGGATCACGTGTTGGATATGGTGATCATCCAGCGCGTAATAGACTTGCTTGCCTTTGCGGGTGGATTTCAGCACCCGCGCTTCACGCAGTGCGCGCAAGTGGTGGCTGGTCAGCGGTTGCGACATCCCAGAGATTTCCGCCAAGCAACAGACCGGTTGCGCTTCATGTAAGCACGCCAACACCAATTGCAGGCGTTTAGGATCGCCCAGTAGCTGGAAAATTTTCGCCAGTCGCGCCAAATCGACATCATCCATCGCTGGAAGTTGTCGGCCGCACGTTTCTGAGATATTGGTATCGGCTGAAGTCTGTTTCAAGGTAATGCCTCTTATTGCTCAAGCCGATACCTTAGCAGAAAAGCGCCACTAGCACGAGTCGACCACAAGTTACCTGTGGCACTTCGTTCAGTGGCACTTCGCTGTGCGATTAGCCGATCAATAGCCCGCCAAAACCAAACCCAAGCGCAACAGCAGACGCAATGGTCACCACGCCCGGTAACAAGAAGGGATGGTTAAACACAAACTGGCCGATACGGGTTGAACCGGTGTCATCCATCTCTACCGCTGCCAACAAGGTTGGGTACGTCGGCAGAACAAACAGCGCGCTGACGGCGGCAAACGAAGCCACCGCTGTGAGCGGCGCAACGCCGATGGCAAGGGCGGCTGGCATTAACGCCACCGTTGTCGCACCTTGTGAGTACAGCAACATGGAAGCAAAAAACAGCACCACGGCGAGCATCCACGGGTAATCTGCTAGCAGCGCACCGGCAAACTCTTTGATTAAATCGACATGGGCGTTAACGAAGGTAGAGCCAAGCCACGCTACCCCTAATACGCACACACAGGCGGTCATCCCGGAGCGAAACGTTGAGGCAGTCGGAATTTTTCCGGCATCAATTTTGGTCACCAGCACAATGATCGCGGCGGCGCCGAGCATCATGGTCATGATGGCTTCGTTGCGGCCAAGGGTTGGGTTTTCAATCAGGCCGATAGATTGCGAAATCGCTGCCGCGTAGCAAACTACGATCGCAATGGCGCCGAGGAAAATCAGTGTTGCGGCTTTCGCTGTTGGTAAGATCTCGCGTCGTGTTTCGCCAGAGATCTGCACCAAATTTTGCGCGACGCGCGCTTGGTACACCGGATCGTCTTTTAACTCACAGCCCATAAAGTTGGCGACCACAGCGCCGATCATGCAGGCAACAAACGACGTTGGAATGCAGACCGCGAGTAAGGTCAGATAATCCACTCCCATTGGCTGGATCATCGCAGCAAATGCCACAACGGCTGCGGAAATCGGTGAGGCCGTGATGGCGATTTGCGAGGCAATCACTGCAATCGACAATGGTCTGGATGGGCGCACCCCTTGGCCTTTGGCGACTTCGGCGATAACGGGCAGAGTGGAAAACGCGGTGTGACCGGTGCCTGCGAGCAAGGTCATGGTAAATGTCACGATCGGCGCATAAAAGGTAATGCGTTCAGGATGACGACGAAGAAAATCTTCAGCCAGTTGTACTAGCCAATCCATGCCGCCGGCGGTTTGCATTGCGGCGATCGCGGTGATCACCGACATAATGATCAAAATAACATCGACCGGAATATAGTGCTGAGAAGTGGGAACACCGAGCAGCAGTGACAGCACGACAACCCCCGCGCCGCCTGCCAAGCCAATACCGATACCGCCAATGCGCGCACCGATAAAAATAAACAATAAAACGATAAATAATTGCAGAACGATCATCAAAATACCTTTGCGTTGGATGACCTGTGAAAAAGAAAAGGCGTCGCCCACCGGGTGAATGGCGTATGCAGTCGGTTGGCTAGCTACTGACAGGTCTGTGGTTAAAGGTAGTTGATTACGCGCGAGTTGCTGGAAAATTGCGGTCAAGTGACTAAGAAGTGGTCAAGTACCTGCAAGAATGCATCTGTAGCCGTGGTGATTGGGGCTACAGATGACGATGGTGGGTGATAGAAGTGAGCAAAAAAGCGGCTCGCTTATTCGATTGGTTCAACCTTGGCCGCAATTTCGGGTTTATTGAAATGGCGAAGAGTCAGGGTTTGGATCCGCGCCATATTGGCTTTGGATGCGCCAATGCTTTCTTGATCGGTGTGCTCAATCACTTCACACGTTAAACGAGAATCGTCAGCGGTGAGCAGGGCGAGCAGGTTGGCATCGGCAGCAATCGGGTTGTCTTCTTGCTCGTAGAGATCTTCGATGTCATAGGCATCGCAAGTAAAAGTACTGATAATGCGATAGCCAGAATCACCCTGCGCATCCCCTTCGTTATCTTCAATATCAAGGGTAAAGGTTTGTCCGCTCGCGGTGGTTAGTACGACGGCGCCGAGATTGAGATAGCCATCAAATTGATCGCCGCTTAAATCGGTTTGAAGGTAGAGATCTTCCAGTATTTCGGCAAACTGCTCCATGATAGTTCCTCTTTGAGCGATGAATAACCGCGCGACGGCGCGTTGATTGAGTGCAGAATTACTGTATAAATCGTCGGCGATAAGCTCAATGGGGTGAGGTGATTTCTTCACAACTTGGAACTCAGCGCCCACAAAAAAGCCCCAATGAAGGGGCTTAATAATAGCGATGGCGAGTGCTTATTCGATGTTTTGAATTTGCTCGCGCATTTGCTCGATCAATACTTTTAGCTCAACTGCTGAGGCGGTGATGTCAGCGTTGATCGATTTTGACGCTAGGGTGTTAGATTCACGGTTGAACTCTTGCATCATAAAATCCAGACGTCGGCCACATGCGCCACCTTTTTTCATGATCTTCTGGGTTTCAGAAACGTGCGAATCGAGGCGGTCTAGCTCTTCTGCCACATCCACTTTTTGTGCCAGCAAAATCATCTCTTGCTCAAAACGGCTTGGCTCAAGCTCGATTTTGGCTTCGTCAAAACGGTTTTGTAGGCGATCACGTTGCCATTGCATCACTTCTGGCATGGATTCGCGCACTTTTGCCGCTTCAACCGCAATGGCGTTTAGGCGTTGCTCGATCAGCGCTTTCATGTTGTCGCCTTCAGAGGCACGCGCGCTGATAAAGTCGGTCAACGCTTGGTCGAAACCTTCCAATAGCGCTTTGTTGATGGTGTCCAGGTCTTGCTCTGGGGTTTCCATCACACCCGGCCATTGCAGCACTTGGAATGGGTTGATACGGCTCTCTTCACCGGTCAGACCCATCACTTGTTTCGCGGCGTTGATGACTTGTTTGGCCAAATCTTCGTTGATGTTCAGCTCAGTGTTGGCGGCGGCGTTTGCTTCAAAGCGCAAATGACACTCGACTTTACCGCGCGCTAAGCGTTGACGAAAACGCTCGCGAAGCACTGGCTCAATAGCACGGAACTGCTCTGGCAGACGGAAGTAAGTTTCGAGATAACGTTGATTCACCGAGCGGATTTCCCACACGGCAGTACCCCAGTCCCCTTTGATTTCTCGACGGGCGTAAGCAGTCATACTGTAGATCATGAACAGATCCTTGATTGATTGGCGAATAAAGTGGCGGAATTATACCCTGATCTCTAGAGCTTGCCAAAATCACCGCGTCGATTTCGCCACGAAGATCATTGCTGTCACTGTGTGGGTGAAAATGGTTAAGCGTATAAAAAGAGAGGCTGAAGAGGGCGATAAGTGCTTTTTTCGGTTAGCGATTGCGCCAGGAGATCGGTATAATCGCCGGTTAATTCCTCCAGACTAAGGTAAATCACCATGCGTCCAAACGACAGAACGCCAGAGCAAGTCCGTCCAATTACTATTACTCGTAATTTCACTGCCCATGCAGAAGGCTCTGTGCTTGTTGAGTTTGGTGATACCAAAGTGATCTGTACTGCCAGTGTTGAAGAAACGGTGCCACGTTGGTTGAAAGGTAAAGGCCAAGGTTGGGTAACGGCGGAATACGGCATGTTGCCACGCGCGACTCACACCCGTAACCGTCGTGAAGCGGCGAACGGCAAGCAAGGCGGTCGCACTATGGAAATCCAACGTTTGATCGCGCGTAGCTTGCGCGCTGCGGTGGATTTGAAAGTGCTGGGCGAGCAGATGATCACCGTTGACTGTGATGTTATTCAAGCCGATGGCGGCACTCGTACCGCATCTATCACCGGTGCATGCGTCGCGCTGCATGATGCGATCACATACATGCTAGAGAAAGGCATGATCAAAACCAACCCAATGAAAGGTATGGTGGCAGCGGTGTCTGTTGGTATTCATAACGGCCAAGCGATTTGTGACTTGGAGTACGTGGAAGACTCGGCGGCGGAAACCGATATGAACGTGGTGATGATGGAAGATGGTCGTATGATCGAGGTGCAAGGCACCGCCGAAGGCGAACCGTTCAGCCATGAAGAGCTGTTGGCGATGCTCGATCTCGCGAAGAAAGGGATCGGCTCCATCGTTGAAGCGCAGAAGGCAGCATTGGCTGTCGCGGAATAATTTTTTGAAAAGCGGCCTGCATTGGCCGCTTTTTTTTAGCCTGCTGGCAGGCGAGACTACATCGCCAAGTGACAAGAGCAATAATTAACCCTCGTAAGGAGAACCCATGAAAGCGTATCAGCGTCAATTCATCGAATTTGCACTAGAGAAAGAAGTCCTAAAGTTTGGTGAGTTCACCCTAAAGTCTGGCCGTAAGAGCCCGTACTTTTTCAATGCTGGTTTGTTTAACACTGGTCGCGATTTGGCGCGCCTAGGTCGTTTCTACGCTGAAGCGTTAGTGGATTCTGGTATTGAGTACGATGTGCTATTTGGCCCTGCGTACAAAGGCATTCCAATCGCGACCACGACGGCGGTTGCGCTAGCAGATCACCACAATGTGGATACCCCTTACTGCTTCAACCGTAAAGAAGCGAAAGATCACGGCGAAGGCGGCAACCTAGTGGGTAGCGCGCTGGAAGGTCGCATCATGCTGGTGGACGACGTGATCACCGCAGGTACTGCGATTCGTGAATCGATGGAAATTATCCAAGCGAATGGTGCTGATTTGGCGGGTGTATTGGTTGCTATCGATCGCCAAGAGAAAGGTAAAGGCGAGCTGTCGGCTATTCAAGAAGTTGAGCGTGACTTTGGTTGTGCCGTGGTGTCTATCGTTTCGCTCGGTGATTTGATTGCTTACCTAGAAGAAAAAGGCAATGCAGCAGAGCACCTAGAAGCGGTGAAAGCTTACCGCGCTGAATACGGTATTTGATCGCCAAGCCCTTGTGGTATCAGCCCGCCTTAATGGCGGGCTTTTTTGTCTCACTCACCCCCAAACGGCGGTTGAATGCGGCGTTATTTGCGAAGCTCGCACTGTTTCTTGCTGTAGACATTAGTTCGTTACATTAAATAGTGTGATTAATGCTCAACTTGTTCAATGTGTGTTCAGTTGCTTTAGATAAGATGAAATCAACCAAGCGACATGAGCGAATCACAAAACGCCAATGTCGCTCCCTAAACACTGGTAAGTCGGAGATTGAACTATGAAAAAAGTAATGATCACTACATTAATGACTTTCGGTTTGTTTACTGCAGGAGCGCAGGCAGGGTATACATTGGAAGAGACGCAAGCATGCGGTACCAACAGCGATTTTCAAAGCTGCGTGGTTGAGCTGCAGAGCCGTGATAGCGCGGTCGATTTAGCAAGTGCGAGCTATACCGCTGAAGAAACGCGCGATTGCGCGACGGCGAGTGATTTCCATACCTGTGTTGCTCATCACCGCAACGCATAATTGCACTGAGCAAGAAAAAAGGCGCTAGGGCGCCTTTTTTGATCTCAGATGAAAAACTGATTACTGCAATTGCGCGGTCAGCAGCTCCCAATAGGCTTCAAAGTCTTGAGTTGGCATGTACTTGAAGTTAGAGCGTACGAAGCGGTTAAAGCTACCTTCGACTTGGCCGAGCAGTTGCGCCGCCAGAATGCGTTCATCCACCGGGAAGCCTTTGCCTTCTCGCAATTGACGCTCGCGCAAGACTTGGCGCAACATCAGTTCAATACGTTCGAACATCTGATTAATGCGCGCTTGCAGGCGCTCTTGCTCAAACATCAGCGCGTGGCCGGTCATAATGCGGGTCAGCCCCGGGTTACGCTCAGCAAACGCTAACAACAAGCGCAGGATCAGATAGATACGGCGCATGGTGTCTTTTTCGTCTTCGGTGATGCGGTTGATACGCTCGAACAGCGACTCTTCAATAAACTCGATCAATCCCTCAAACATTTTCGCTTTGCTTGGGAAATGACGATACAGCGCCGCTTCTGATACACCGACTTCTGCCGCCAGTTTTGCAGTGGTAATACGCTGGCTTCCTTGGTTAGATTCCAGCATGCCTGCAAGACACTGCAGGATCTGTTCGCGGCGGTTTATTTTTTTTGTTCCAGCCATGATTAGCGCGTCCTCAAACAACGATAACAGCGCAGCCGTGATAGCCGCGCGTTGAGACTTCCTTGATTATTGGCGGCCAGAGTGACCGAAACCGCCTTCGCCGCGATCGCTCGCGTCAAATTCTTCCACGATATTAAACTGGGCTTGGACAACGGGAACGAACACCAATTGTGCCATGCGATCGCCCGGCTCAATGGTGAAAGTGTCGTTGCCACGGTTCCATACTGAAACCATCAATTGGCCTTGGTAATCGGAGTCGATCAGACCTACCAAGTTGCCTAGCACGATCCCGTGCTTATGACCCAAACCTGAGCGTGGCAAGATCACCGCTGCCAGCGAAGGATCGCCGATGTGGATCGCCATGCCAGTTGGGATCAAGTGGGTTTCACCCGGTGCAATGCTCAGTGCGTCGTCAAGGCACGCACGCAAGTCAAGACCCGCACTACCTGGGGTCGCATACTCTGGCAATGGAAATTGCTGGCCGATGCGAGGATCAAGAATTTTCAGGTCGATGTTTTTCATATCAGTTCTCTTGCGTGGAAATCGTACTGTCAGTAGCAGTGATTATTTACCGGTAGTTGTTGCATTCGCCGCACGGTAGCGTGCCACGATTTCGTTAATTAGTTGATGGCCCAATGCCGTTTTTGTGGTCAGGGGCAGGGCTTTGTCGCCGTCAGGCCAATACAGGTGCAAGGCATTGTGATCGCTGTTGAACCCTTGCGCGGATGACGAAACGTCATTGGCACAAATCATGTCGAGCCCTTTGCGCGCCAACTTGCTGGTGGCGTATTCGGCCACGTTATTGGTCTCTGCGGCAAAGCCAACGGTGAAAGGGCGTTGCTCATTGAGTGCCGCAACAGTAGCGATGATATCGGGATTTTTGACTAAGGTAAGCGTCATTTCATCGCTGTGACTGCTTTTCTTTATTTTTTGTGAAGCAGCTTGTGCTGCGCGGTAGTCGGCGACGGCCGCGCATCCGATAAAGATATCTTGCTCGCGCACGGTCTCCATGACGGCGTCCAGCATCTCTTGTGCGCTGCCGACATCAATACGTTTTACGTTCGCCGGCGTGGCCAGTGAGACGGGGCCTGCAATTAAGGTGACATTTGCCCCTTGCTTGGCAGCGGCTGCTGCAATTGCAAAGCCCATTTTGCCAGAGCTGTGATTGGTGATGTAACGCACCGGATCGAGCGCTTCACGGGTTGGTCCTGCGGTGATCGCAATCGACACCCCGGCTAGCGCATTACCGTCAGCGAAAAATTCTTCTGCGGCGTGCACCAGTTGCATCGGCTCGAGCATGCGCCCCGGGCCGACATCGCCACACGCTTGCTCGCCACTGGCTGGGCCCCACAAGGTAAAGCCACGCTCGCTGAGCAGCTTGATGTTGTGCTGGGTAGCCACATTGCTGTACATCTGCTGGTTCATGGCGGGCGCAACCGCGACTGGAGCGTCTGTGGCTAACACCAATGTCGACAGCAAATCGTTACCCATACCCGCCGCGATACGGGCGATCAAATCGGCGGTCGCTGGCGCCAGCAACACCAGATCGGCCCATTTTGCCAATTCGATATGGCCCATGGACGCTTCGGCAGCAGGATCAAACAAGCTATCAGACACTGGATGACCAGATACCGCCTGCATGGTCAACGGGGTGATAAATTCTTGCGCCGCTTGGGTCATGACGACACGAACCTGTGCGCCTCGCTCGCTTAAGCGGCGAGTAAGCTCTGCACATTTATAGGCGGCAATGCCACCGCTGATCCCCAATAGAATTCGTTTTCCTGCCAAGGTTTGCATGGTTGTCTCGCTTGTTTGGTCAATCAATCTTGCGTCTCAAAACGGGCTCAAAGATACCATGAAATCCCGTAGGCATTAAATGGTGATAACTCAAGTAAATGGTGAATGGCGGATTTCTCAATTTCGCCAAGGGCGCGATTGGCTCACACTCTGCCACATTGCCGTTTGTCGATAAGCCCGTTGGATCTCGTTAAACGATCAGCCTCGCTACAGTTGTCAGAGCGCCAAGTCATAGCGAAAGAGATTAAACCGTAGGGACGAAAGACAATCGCAATGTGAACCGCAAGGGGAGACGATGAATTTAAAGAACATGCCAGAAGCGTCGCGGCCAAGAGAGAAGCTCTTATCACGCGGCGCTAACGCACTCAGTGACGCCGAGTTACTCGCAGTTTTCTTACGCACCGGGATCAGCGGGATGAATGCAATAGAGCTTGCCGATCACTTATTGCGTGAGTTTGGCTCGTTAAGAGCCTTACTTCTGGCAGATAAATCCTCGTTTTGTCAGCATAAAGGGTTAGGACCGGCAAAATTTGCACTTTTACAGGCGATGCTAGAGATGCAGCAACGCTATTTGGCGGAAGTGATGCAAAAGGGGAGCGCTCTCACCAGCCCACAACAGACGCGGCATTACTTAACCTGTTTGCTGCGTGATAAAGCCCGCGAAAACTTCTTGGTGCTGTTTTTAGATAATCAACATAGGGTTATCACTGAAGAGGTGATGTTTGAGGGCACAATTGATGCTGCCAGCGTTTATCCGCGTGAAGTGGTAAAAAGATCGCTCGAACTTAATGCAGCGGCGCTCATTTTAGCGCATAATCACCCGTCGGGCGTGGCAGAACCTAGTCAAGCAGACCGGCGGATCACTCGCAGAATCAGTGATGCGCTGGCATTAGTCGATATACGGGTGCTGGACCATTTTGTGGTCGGTGACGGAGACATCGTTTCTTTTTCTGAACGTGGTTGGATGTAATTTCGACAAAAAAACGATCAAAAAATGAAGAAAGGATCTGCTCGGGACTTGAGCAACTGCTTCTGACTTAGTATAATGCGCGACCTTTGATAGCCCTAGTTAGGTTCTAACGGTTGTTAGTTCAGAGATAGCTTGGGTTGATATCGAGCTGAAACGATTTGGAGAAGACAGCAATGTCCCGAGTATGCCAAGTAACTGGCAAGCGTCCTGTAACGGGTAACAACCGTTCACACGCGCGTAATGCCACCAAGCGTCGTTTTCTGCCGAACCTGCAAACTCATCGTTTCTGGGTAGAAAGCGAAAAACGCTTCGTTAAACTTCGTCTGACCGCTAAGGGTATGCGTATCATCGACAAGAAAGGTATTGATTCCGTTCTTGCTGAAATGCGTGCTCGTGGTGAGAACGTTTAAGAGGATTTGAACCATGGCTAAAGGCATTCGTGAGAAGATCCGCCTAGTATCATCTGCTGGTACCGGTCACTTCTACACCACTGACAAGAACAAGCGTAACATGCCAGGCAAATTTGAGATCAAGAAATTTGATCCAGTTGTTCGCCAGCACGTTATGTACAAAGAAGCGAAAATCAAGTAATTGATTGCCACTTTATTTGTTCAAAAAACCCGGTAATGCCGGGTTTTTTTATGCCTGAAATTCGCCCAGCGGCGATGTTACGCCCTCTCTTTTTCACCACTTCAAACTTCCCCTATTTTTCCTTTTGCTTGTTTATCGATAGTGTTGTCGTCTCCGAAGATTTGTTACAGTGAAAACTGTTTTCCTTATCAGCTAGGAACTGGGATGAAACTGAGTCGTAGAGGCTGGAATAACGTTTTGATGATCGGCAGCCTGTTATGTATTGCTGCGGTGCAATTGCCTGAATTAATTAAGCAGCGCCTCGGCGTTGAAGCGCAAAGCGTCACCACTGAGCTGCTGCCGTTTGCCGCCACGATCGAGCGAATTGCGATGCCTGAGATGGTACTGTCGCAACAGCAAGGGGAGTGGCAAACCGATCGCCCGATCCCGATCGACGCGAGCGTATTGGCTGCGCGTTGGGGCGAGTTATCGGGAACCTTAGTCTCGGGTGAGGTAATTGAACAGTTGCGGCCACAGATGATCTCGCCACTCACGGTGGAAGTGTCGATCGCCGAACGCGAGGAGCCTTATAGGATCACCGCTTATTCTCTGCCGAGTTTTTGGCTGATGCAAAACTGGCAGTCGCAGTGGATCGCGATCACTGTCGATGGCCATTATCTCTTCCCGAACTTATAAGGAGCGCGCGTGCCGGAATTACCTGAAGTCGAAGTCAGTCGCTTGGGGATCACCCCGCATTTGCAAGGCCAGAAGATCAGTAAGGTGATTGTACGCCAGCGTCAGTTGCGTTGGTGGGTGCCTGATGAGGTGCTGGATCTTGCGGGGCAAACCATCCAATCGATAGAGCGTCGCGCCAAGTATCTGCTGCTGCACACTGAAAAGGGGGCGGTGATCATTCATTTGGGGATGTCAGGTAATTTACGTGTACTGCCACATGCCACGCCGCCGGCAAAGCACGATCATGTCGATCTACTGCTTGCCAATGGGCAAATGCTGCGTTACCACGATCCGCGTCGCTTTGGTGCTTGGTTATGGCAAGCGCCCGATGAGGTACATCAAGCGCTGAGTCAGCTTGGCCCTGAGCCATTGGAAGATGAATTCAATAGCGTTTACCTGCTCGAAAAAGCCAAAAGCCGTAAAACGGCGATTAAAGTCTTCTTGATGACTAACGCGGTTGTGGTGGGCGTTGGCAATATCTACGCCAATGAGTCTCTGTTTATGGCGGGTATTGATCCGCGCCGCGCAGCAGGTACGTTAACGTCCGATGAAGCTACGCGTTTGGTCGACATCATCAAACAAGTGCTGCGCCGCGCCATTGCGCAAGGGGGCACCACCTTGAAAGACTTCCAGCAAACCGACGGTAAACCCGGCTATTTTGCACAAGAGCTATTGGTTTACGGCAAAAAAGGAGAGCCTTGTCCGAGCTGCAATACTGAACTCAAAGAAGTGAAACTCGGGCAGCGCGCTACCACCTACTGCCCGCAGTGCCAGAAGTAAGGTTTCAGAATAGAAAAAGGCTCCTCAGGGAGCCTTTTCGATTCATTGGGTATGCCTTTGGGAGGCTTAAACCGTGATGGGTATTTCAGCGCTTACCCAGTTTTTTTAGGATGGCTGCCGCGACGTCAGGGTGAACAAATTGACTGACATCACCGTTGTGCAGTGCGACTTCTTTAACGATAGTCGATGAGATAAACGAATTCTCTTCGGCTGGAGTGAGGAAAACCGTCTCTAACTCAGGCATCAACCGGCGGTTCATGTTCGCCAGTTGAAATTCGTATTCAAAATCTGAAACTGCGCGCAATCCACGTACCAGCACGCTCGCTTGATGTTGCTTAGCGAAATCGACGAGTAAGCCTGAAAAACCCACAATCTCCACGTTGTCGAGTTGAGCGGTGACCGCTTTTGCCAAGGCAACGCGCTCGTCTAAATCAAACAGAGGCTTTTTGCTGGGATTATTGGCCACCCCCACCACCACATGATCAAACATCGCCGCTGCGCGTTCAATTAGGTCGGCATGACCGTTGGTGATGGGATCAAAGGTGCCAGGGTAAATTACTCGGATTGTCATAATAAACTGCTAGCTATCGGTAAAATTGGGAAGATAGAATACCTAGTAAATTTAGAGTTTACTAGGCATTGGAATAATGACAACACAGAAAGTAATCCTTCATATTAATATGGCGTCAGGGTTTGGCGGTGGTGAAGTTCAGACACTGAATCTCATCAGTCATATCAGTAATTATCAGCAATATTGTCTTGCTAAATCAGGCAAGGCATTTCAAATGCGCTGCCAGCAGGCGTGCTCAGCAGTAACTCAGCTTAACTTAAAGCAAGCCTTTGTATTGGCGTGGAAGCATAAGAAACAACTTATTATCCATGCGCATGATGGAAGGGCGGTTCATATCGCGTCATTGCTAAAGCGACTCTTTGGCTGCAAAGTGGTGATTACTCGGCGTATGGATAAAGCGATAAAGAACAGCGGTTTTTCTAGAGCGTCCTACATTGACGCCGATCGTTTAGTTGCCGTCAGCCATGCAGTAAAAGGAAGTCTTTCCTTTGCGGGAAAGCCAGTAGTAGTGATCCCGGACTCCTATTCAGATTTGCCATCGTCGGAAAATGAAGCGATTAAGTTGGCGCAGTTCGACGGCAAGTTTGTGGTATCGCATATCGCTAATTTACTGCCTATAAAAAATCATGAACTTACTTTGGCTCTTGCACGCCTAGTTGAGCCTTTACGTCAGGATGTTGTGTTTCTGCTGGTCGGTGATGGGAAAGAGCGGAGCCGGTTAGAAACCGCAGCACAAGGCTTAACCAATGTGGTGTTTTGGGGCTTTACACCCTTTGTGAAAGATATTCTCGATAGAACCGATCTTTTATTGCTACCTTCACATAGTGAAGGTTTGGGATCGATTATTTTGGAAGGTTATCAACATGGTATCCCTGTTATTGCTGCCAAAGTGGGAGGGGTGCCTGATGTTGTGCAAGATGGAAAAACTGGCGCATTGATCACCGATGGTGGTGCTCAAGATTATTTGGCTGCATTGATGCGTTTTCTGGATCAGGATGCAATGATTGAAAACTGCAAAACGGAAATAGCCGCTATTGCCGATAGCTATTCACCAGCGGCAATAGCAGAACGCTATATGGGCCTATATCAGGATTTATGATTGTCTTTTTCCCATAAGCAGAGATATTTGTTAAACGCAGAAAAAGACGAAAGCATTGATAGAATAAGGCCTTGTTTACCAGCAAGAAAGCCGCGTTTTAGTACGTACATTTTTATAAAGCAGTATAGGCCATGGCTAAATGGAGAGCATAGCGATACCCGCTTACCTTTTGCGTATCTGTCTTCACTCCATGATTTGGCGTAATAATTCGACTTATTTAGATAATGGCTAATGTTTTGATAAGGGTAGTGGATAAGGTCTCCGGTGAGTTTTTCCACAGGTAGATTACCCTCTATGACTTTTTCATGTACTAAAGCGTTATTGTAGGTGGTTGAGTTGGTTTTGTAGAGTCGTGAAACGTAATCAGGGTACCAACCACCATAACGGATCTCTTTGTCAAGGAAGACACTTAGTCGATTAGTGCGGTAGATACAGTCGTTGTTATTTAAAACGGCTTCCTCTATAGCGCTGCGTAGCTCTGGTGTAACACGCTCATCGGCATCTAACCAAAGTACATAGTCAGCGGTGACGTATTGTTGCGCGCGTTGGCGTTGCAGCCCAAAGCCGGGCCAATCGTCAGAGACGTAAAACTTTTCTGTGTAACGACGCGCGATCTTTTCGGTGGCGTCTGTACTGCCTGAATCGAGGATCACGATTTCATCGACCCAGTCTGCAACGGAAGCAAGACAGGCATCGAGATGTTGAGCTTCGTTTTTTACAATGAGCGCAACGGCAAGTGTAGCACGTGTTGTGTTATCCATTTTTTAATCCTGTAATAACGCGTCGACCTTGGCGATAACCGCGCTTGTTTCAATGCGGGACATGAGGTCTTTGCCCTTATTTCGTGTTCCCCAAGGCAGTTGCTCGGCAGGTTTGCCGTGTTGTTCTTGAGCTATTTCGTCATACGCATTAATAGTTGTCACTAAGCTATTATATGGCCCAGTTCGGCGCGGATCACTGTGAGCATAGAGGCCAATGACTGGCGTGCCTTGGGTCGTAGCCATGTGCGCAGGGCCCGAATCTGGTGCTATGACCACATCTGCCAATTTGAGTAGACTCATTAGCTGTAAGAGTGAGGTTTGTCCAATAAGGTTGAGGGGGGCTTGGGTGCAATGGTCACTAATTTCACGACCTAATTGGAGTTCACGTTCTGCGGGCGATCCCGTCAAGATCACTTGAATGCCTTTTTGATGAGCATGATTAATAACGTCGGCATAGCGCTCAGGTAGCCAATTGCGCTCATCTTTGCTCGCGGCTGGCGAGATGATGACTGTTGGGTTTTGAATTGTTTGGTGAGCAAATTCGATTGCTGCTTCTGGCAGGGGGATGTGCCATTCAGGTTTATCAAAGGGTACACCCAGATCTCGGACGAAATCGGCAAAGTTATCTAGAACGTGGCTACTTGTTGATGTGTTGGTGATCTTGCGATTAGTAAACAACCATTGCCCTTCTTTGGCGCGATCTTTCGAGAATCCTACTTTGTGTTTAGCCTTGATCCCCCACGACAGTACGCTCGCACGAAGTGCGACTTGCATATGAAGTAATGCATCAAACTTTTCGTTATTAAGCGCATTCCACACGGCTTTCATGCCTTTGAACCCTTGGGATTTGTCAAAGGTGACAACGCGGATCTCGGGTAACACTGTTAGGAGTTGGGATTCTATCTTTCCAGCTATCCAGGTGATTTGAGTGTCGGGCCAATGGCGCTGAATAGCTTGAACCGCTGCAATGGCATGGCAAACATCACCAATCGCGGAAAGTCGCAAAATACAGATTGATTTGGGTGCAGATGAGAACAGCGGTTGCATAGTATCCTTCAAGTAGCGATCGCGCTTTGTGTCTAATCCATGGCGGAACGACACCGAAAAGCCTTGATGTGAAGCGCTTAGGCTAAGTATTCTGGCCAAAAATATAGGGTATAGTGTAATACATTCAGTCTTTTGCCGAAACGATGAGCAAGTGTACACTTATTGATTTCGTGAGTGTACCGCCTGACGTGTCACGAGTAAGCGTGTAAGCCAAAGTAATTTCATGATAAGAGGACGTCCATGGAGCAAATAACGTTAGCAGATGGTCAGGTGTGGTTTGACGCAGCATTGCTGACAGAGGCTGAGCTCGATAACGCGTTTGAGCCGACATTTTGGCAACACGCAGATAAAGTGATTGGCAGCGCAAAAGGTCGTGGGACCACTTGGTTTGTGCAAGGTGAGCGGGTGCCGATGGCGCTACGCCACTATCGTCGAGGTGGCCTTTTCGGAAAGATCGTCGAAGATCAGTACTGGTTTAACGGCTGGGATAAAACGCGCAGCTATCAAGAGCTGGTGGTACTGCAACACTTACGGCAATCAGGGGTCAATGTACCGCGCCCAGTAGCGGCGAAAGCAAGTAAAGTCGGTGGTCTTTTCTATCGTGCAGACATCTTGATTGAGCAGGTAAGTGGCGCGCGTGATTTGGTGGCGCTTTTAGTGAAAACTCAGGTTGAGCAAAGCGTTTGGCAAGCCATCGGTGCTGAAATTGGAAAAATGCACCGAGCCGGGGTGTGTCATACCGATCTGAATGCGCATAATATTTTGCTTGATGGCGATAACCGCGTGTGGCTTATCGATTTTGATAAGTGTATGCAGCGAGCAGGCGCTGATTGGCAGCAGGGTAATCTTGATCGTTTATTGCGCTCATTTGTCAAAGAGCGCAATAAAGTCGGGATTGATTTTGACGAAGCCAGTCATTGGAACTGGCTTCTAGAAGGGTACCGAGATACGTTGAATGCGGGTTAATCAGCCCACTTGTTTGAGAATACGCTCAATGGTGAAGGCCATCGCGCCTTGGTTGGCTTTCACCACCGCTTTGGCTGTACTTGCCATCGCGTCGCACTTTTCTGTGTCTTGCAGCAGCTCGAGTAATTGAGAGGCGATGTCGGCCTCACTTTGCGCAATGATCGTCGCGCCAGCATCGGAGAGCTGAAGGGTGACATCGGTGAAGTTAAAAAAACTAGGGCCGATCAAGCTTGGTTTACCCAGCGCTGCAGGCTCGAGTAAGTTGTGTCCGCCAACTTTATCGCCAATCAGGCTGCCCCCCATTACTGTGATATCGGCGCTCTGCTGCATCACTAAAAGCTCTCCCATGGTGTCGCCAAGGTAGATCTGAGTGTCGCTATTGATACTCGGATTGACGCTACGACGAGCCGCAGTAAAACCTTCCTCTAAACAAAGCGCCGCAACGTCATCAAAACGCTCAGGATGGCGAGGCACCAAGATCAATATCGCATCGGGATACTGCGCGAGTACCTGTCGATGGATGCGCAGCATTTTTTCATCTTCCCCTTTATGGGTACTGGCAGCAATCCAAACCGGGCGGGTCGAGCCCAATGTCTCTCGCAGTGCATTACCTTCGGCAATTGTATTCGGGCTGATGGTGAGATCGTACTTGATAGAGCCGCTAACAGTGACTTTGTTGTCACTCACGCCGAGTTGCACAAAGCGATGTGCGTCGTCTTGATGCAGACAGAGGATCTGATCGACAGTCTTGGCGATGATGTTAAACAGCGGCTTGACTCGTTGATAGCCTTTGGCTGAGCGAGCAGAAAGGCGCGCGTTGATGACAGTGATCGGAATGCCCGCTTGATGCACTGTATGTAGCGTATTGGGCCACAGTTCAGTTTCTACGATCACTAGGGCTTGCGGTGCAACTGTTGCTAAAAAGCGACGGACGCAGTGGCTGAAATCGACAGGCATGTAGCGATGTTCGACTAAATCGCCCAATTTTTCAGCTTGCTCTGCACCGGTACTGGTGGTGGTGGTCAGTACAATAGGCTGGGCTGGCGACTGACGTTTTAACTCGCGGATCAGCGGTGATACCGCCAATACTTCACCGACAGAAACCGCATGGATCCACAGCGGTTTGTTAAACGAGGTTGCAGGTGTAAAGCCCCAGTGCTCTTTCCAGCGTTTGCCGATCGCCGGTTTGTTCGGGCGCTTGCGATACAGTCCCCATAACAGCAAGGGGCTCACCAGTGCTAAAACAAGGGTGTAGAGCGCGCGCACTAGCATGCATCAACCTTAATCGCGTTGAGCTTGATGATTTCTGCGATAACTTGCTCGGGTTTTAGCTCGGTTAAACATTTTAAATGTTGCTTCGGGCATTCACGTTCAAAGCAAGGGCGGCAGCCAATATCGGTATGCAGTACGGCAACATGCTCGGCCAGTGGTGGCGTGTAACCAGGAGATGTCGAGCCGTACAGAGCGACTAGCTTACAGCCTACCGACGCGGCAATGTGCATTAACCCCGAATCATTGCTGACCACAGTCCCGCAGGCGGCAAGCAAATCAATCGCCTCAATCAGGCTGGTTTCACCGGCCAAGTTAGCGCAGTGTTGCTGCTGATCGTTGTTGAGCGCTGCAAGAATTTGACTGGTGACCTCTTTGTCTTTCGCTGAGCCAAACAGCCACACTTGGTAACCTTTATCGATGAGCTGACGCGCAGTTTCTTCAAAGTGGTATTCAGGCCAACGCTTGGCGGGGCCAAATTCAGCGCCAGGGCAGAGGCCGACTACAGGGCGATCGAGTGTCAGATGAAATTTGTCTAATGCTTGCTGCTGAACGGGTTTCTCGACCGTTAATTTTGGTCGCGGCAAATCACTTAGATTACTGCTGTCGATCATCTCTGCCCGCGGATGTGCCAACGCTACGTAACGCTCAATCATCAGTGAGAAAGCTTTCTTGTTAGGACGCAGATCATTCAGTAAGCCATAACGCATTTCACCACGCCAGCCTGTGCGCGTCGGGATATTGGCAAACCAAGGGATCAGGGCTGACTTTGCCGAATTGGGCAAAATATAGGCGTGTTCGTAGTGCTTGGCTCGCAGCTCAACGCCAAGGCGACGACGTTCAGAAAGGGCGAAATCCCCGTGTCCTAAAGGCATGGCGATCACGTTGTCGACTTCAGGCATACGCTCAAGAATAGGGCGACACCAAGCCGGCGCCATCACGTCTAGTTGGCTATCTGGGTGGTGTTTTTTGAGCTCGATATAGAGAGTCTGAGACATCACCATATCGCCAACCCAAGAAGGGCCAATGATCAACATTTTCTTCATAACGACACGCTCTAGAACAGTGGACTGTAGGTTTTATAGTCTGAATGCTCACTATTCTACTTGAAATGGATGAGATTTATCATATTTGGTGCGTGTGATGGGAAAAATTAACAACTAGGAAGCCATATCAAGTGGTGGAAGTAAGGCGAAAGCGAATATTAGGTATTTTATTGATTTTGATTATAATGACAGCCTGGTATCAATTTGAGGTATAGCGTGAAGACCTTCGTTATTAGTTTGGCTGAGTCTACTGAACGTCGAGAAAGGGTTGTCAATGCAATGACTAATGCAGGTATTGACTTTGAGTTTATTGATGCCGTTGATGGCCGTAAAGGAGAACACCCTCTTTTAGCCAAATATAATGATGCAAAGCATTGTCAATATCATGGCCGTCCAGCTGTTCCTGGTGAAATAGGTTGTTATGCAAGCCACTATTTGGCATGGCAGAAGTGTGTCGAACTCGAAGAGCCGATCGTGATTTTTGAGGATGATTTTGCGTTGGTCGGTGACTTTCATACAGCGATTGACATTTGCAAAAAAGAAATAACCTCTCATCCTTTTATTCGTTTAGAGCACTCTCTACCACGAGGTCAGTATAACTTAAAGCGGATTGGTGATTTTACGCTGACAAAATTTTTTAAGGTGCCTCAATGCGCAACCTGCTATGTCATTCATCCGTCGGCTGCCGCTCGTTTTATAGAGAAAAGTTTTGAGTTCTTTTTGCCTGTAGATGTATTTGTTCGTTATACATATTTGCACGGCGTGTCAATCTGCCATTTGAAACCTCATGTTGTTGAGCCGCTGGCACAAGATTCAATTATTGGTTTTAGGAAAAACAAAGTTAAAAATCCGATAATTAAACTTACACGCCCTCTACTGCGACTCGGTATTATGATTCGTATAGGCATCACTAATATTAAACAGCATATTGCTCTTAAAGGCGTTTGATTAACTCTAGATTGTGAAAAGGGGGAGATGTCAGCTATTTTTTTAGCGTTCCCCTTACTCGCTTTTTAGCTTGTTTTTTCGCTAGCGTGTAAAAGTTTTTTGAAGTAAGAAATGTGTTTCTCTGCTGCTGTTAGTGTTGAAAACTCATCTCTAATAAATGTATGCGCATTTTTACCAATTTGGTTTGGTTTATTGACTACTGACATTATGGCTTGAACTATGGCATTCACATCATTAACAGGAACGATTAGTCCCGTTTCTTTGTGTTTAATTATCTCTTTGGCCCCGCCGGTTGTTGTTGCAATGACAATGTTGCCGGCTGCCATCGCTTCGATAACAGTTTTTGGCATGCCTTCACCTGAGATAGAGGGCTGAACGAAGATGTCGGTGGCACTCAGAATTTTTTGTACGTCTTTACGATAACCGGCAAAGTGCACTTTTGTTTGGTTCGGCCCTTTCTTTATCATGGCTTTGTACTGTGGTGTATCCATTCCTCTCCCTATCAAAATTAAGTGTAGATTAGGGTGATCGATACTCTGAAAAGCTTCTAGCAAAATATTGACGCCTTTACTTGGCCTAGCATTTGCCACACAAGTAATTACTTTTGCCTGTTTGGGTATACCAAATTCTGTTTCGAGGTTGATAGCGTCAGAAGAATACCACTCAATATTGTGCTCTTTGATGATGGTAACGACATTTTCTTTGCTATGCCAAATATGCTTTAAAACGTCTTGTCTGACCTCTTCTGCAACACAAATGATGCCGTTGACTCTGGGATGTAAATGAGTGAGATAAGCAGTGGGGTCATGACGATAAAGCCCACCAACTGTACCTCGGTATGTGATCATCCTTATATGCGGGAATCCGACACAAGCAAATGCGGCGTTGGGGATAGTTTTGGAATTTAGTGCATATACGATGTCATAACTACTGTTATGAAGTTCTTTGCGGAGCGTTTTTATTGTTTGGACACAGACTTTACGCTTTGGATAACAATCAATGATCTTAATTCCGAATTCTTTGAAGTGTGGAATGTAATCGGCATCGCCGTGTGTGGCAATCGTAACTTGATGGCCGAGTTTAGCGATGTCGATAAATGTCTCCGCTTCAGGCCGAACACTATTCCACGCATCTTTGTATGAGCTGCAAATCAAAATTTTCATTGAGCCAGCTTAAAGTCTATTGGTTCTCCATATGTTTAAGGATAGACCAAGTAGAATAGCAAGCATGGCAAAATAAAAAATACTACCAGAGTTATGACCAAGAAAGGCTTGCGTCATGAAGTAACTGCCGCTTGCGAGAACATGAGTCGCTCCCATTAAAGGAAGTGCCTTATTGTAGTCTGAGGAGTATGTTTTCCAAAATATAATTAGTGGTGCTACCATGACAGAGAGTAAGCCCATAAGTCCAACAATGCCACGAATAACAGTTGTTTCTAGATATTGGTTGTGTGCGTGATAGTAAACGTGGTCACCGTAGTCAGGGATTATTTTGTCATCAACTTGGCGTTTTACGTTTTCCTTTCTACCTTCGTTTCCCCAGCCCAATAACGGCTTTTCAACAATTGAATAAATCGAACTTTTCCATAAAACCAAGCGAAGCCCTACAGAGTTATTCATTTGGTCTGATTGAATTTGCTGTATATCGCTTCCAGCCTGTTCAACACGCTCTCTTATTGGGTTAGTTGGTGCAAGAAGCGATAGAGAAAAGAGCGTTGCAATTATGAAAACAATGCCCATATTCTTTTTTGTGAACAGCTCTTTGTAGATGAGCACAATAATTGGCAGTAATAGAAGAGCAAACCAACACCCACGGGAGCCCGATAGGAGGCTTCCTGATATACCTGCAAGCGTACCGACTAGGTTGAGATATCTAGCGGTGCTATTTGTGCGCTTCAGTTCGAAATAGCCGATAAGTGATAGCAGTCCTATAGTCATGGCAATTCCTCCATGCTGAATTGGCATGAATCCTGACAGGTAAAAGGCGCGAGGAAGCCCTACTATATAAACGTGATAGGCGGCATATGCACCAAGAAAAATACCGCAGATACCGATGCTGTAGTAGAAGTTCTTAATGTTTATTCTTGTGGCGACTAGCGAAAAAAGAATTGGTATAACCAGAATTGAACGACTGGATTGGTCAAGTGTGCTGGCTTCTTCCCCATGATAAAAATAGGATAAAATAAAAGTGGTGTAATAAAATAGAAGTGTCGCCGCGATGAATTTTGCTGGATTTGATAATGCTGGTTTGTTTGTCCAAATTTGCGCGATTGACGCCAAAATGAGTATAAATCCGCCCCAATTGTAACCTTTGGCAGCCAACCCAAGAGCAATAATAAAAATACATGAGGCATAGAATGATAGTGAATCAAGTTTGAAGGTCATCAAGGCTATTTCCAATAAGGATTTCGGGCGTTGTTAGGGCGTGTTTTCAGTAAATGTAATATCCACATATACTGCTCAGGCTCTTCTATAATTTGCTGTTCGATGATGCTATTCATCAGTCGGGCGTCCGCCGTTTCCTCTCCTTTGAAAGTGACGGGAGCTGAGATGGTTATCTCAAACTTACCCGTATCAAGGTTAAGCTTGGAGTGCAGCGGGAGCACTTGGGCCTGGCTGACCTTCGCTAACTTATTTAAACCCGATAATGTTGCTTTCGTTGTTCCCATAAAGTCGACAAACACACTGTGTTTTTCACCTAAGTCTTCATCTGGTAGATAGTATCCGAGATAGCCTTCTCGGACGGCTTTAATGAATGGCTTTATGCCTTGCTGTCTTTCGTAAATGACCCCACCGTATTGTACTCGCTGTTTGTGCATCAACCAGTCTGAGAGGCTATTTTTTTGCTTCTTTGCAAAACCCACAACAGGTAGTCCACGAGATGCCAAATAGATAGCAGGGATATCAATAGACCAAGTGTGCGGGACTAATAGAATGGTGTTTTTTTTGTTGTCAGTTAGGTATTCATCACCATGCACAATGATGTTTTTTTTAAGCCAGTTTCGACTGCGAAGTGTTACTCGGGGAAATTTCAACAGATAGCAGGCGGCAATCGCAAACTGTCGTTTGAGAATTATCTCGCGCTCTATCTCTGACTTTTCTGGGTAGCACATGGCTAGATTGATACGGCTACGACGGATACTTCCCGAATTGCTCAAACAGACAAGCCGCGCAAGTCCAAGCCCTAGCCATTTATGTATGGTATGAGGCAATAGAGAAGCGCTGGCGCCAATGATGATAGCAAGCCAAGTTGTCCAGTAACGAGGAGAAAAATAATGCCAACCGAATGTTGGGTTATACGCATTTTTATCTATTTGGTGAGAGCCCATAGCTATATTTAGTCAGTACCAAAAAGATCGCGAGTATACACTTTATCGGCTACATCTAGAAGGATATCGGTCATACGATTAGATACAATAACATCAGATTGTTGTTTAAATTTGTTAATGTCATGGATGACTGTTGAATTGAAAAAGCGGCTTTCCTTGAGTGCGGGCTCATAAACGATCACTTCAATCCCTTTTGCTTTCAAGCGCTTCATGATCCCTTGAATTGATGATGAACGAAAGTTGTCAGAGCCGGCTTTCATGATCAATCGATAAATCCCAACCACTTTTGGCTGGCGCTTTAAAATGGATTCAGAGACAAAATCTTTACGGGTGCGGTTCGCTTCAACAATTGCACCGATCATGTTATTGGGTACATCTTGGTAGTTGGCTAACAACTGTTTGGTGTCTTTGGGTAGGCAATAACCGCCATAACCAAAAGACGGGTTGTTGTAGTGATCGCCAATACGCGGGTCGAGGCAAACCCCTTCTATAATTTGACGGGTATTTAGGCCGAGTGCTTCGGCGTAGGAATCGAGCTCGTTAAAGTAAGCCACCCGCATTGCGAGATAGGTATTGGAGAATAGTTTAACCGCTTCGGCTTCGGTGGAGTTGGTAAACAGAACCTCAATGTCTTGTTTGATTGCGCCTTCGACTAGCAGGTTCGCAAAGCGCTGGGCACGGACACTTTGTTCACCAACAATGATGCGAGAGGGATGTAGGTTATCAAATAGCGCTTTACCTTCTCGCAAGAATTCGGGTGAAAATACCAGATTATCGCAGCCAAGCTCTTGCTTAAGTCTGGTGGTATAGCCTACAGGTACAGTGGACTTTATTACCATGAGTGCGCTGCTATTATGCGCCATTACATCTTTAACGACTGATTCTACCGAAGAAGTGTTGAAGTAATTGGTGTGAGGATCGTAATCTGTTGGGGTGGCAATGACAATAAATTCAGCCTTTTTGTAGGCTTTGGTTTTATCTGTCGTAGCGGTGAAATTCAGTTCCTTTTTTGTTAGAAAGTGTTCTATCTCGGCATCTACAATGGGGGATTTTCGATGAGCTAGAAGCGCCACCTTCTCGGCATCAATGTCGAGTGCAACAACTTCATGATTTTGCGCCAGCAGCATGGCCATTGATAGCCCCACATACCCCGTTCCTACAACCGTAATCTTCATTCACTCACCTCGCAATCGAAGTGCTTTAAAAGCACGATGTTTTTGGTTCATCCATGTAAACGCCAATATATGCGGTGATTGTTACGCTACTTTTAAAGGCATACAGGCTGGATGATGTGAGTGAAGTGTAGCAAGGGTGGAGAGAAGCTGGTGTGGGTACGGCGCTTTTTGATGCTTATGAGACAAGAGTGAATCATAAGCATCAAAGTTAATACATTGGGTATTAGTTGATAATGCTCAGATACTCAGAAGTACCTTCCGCAACGGTTTTGAATTCAACATCGCAACCTGTTGCACGTAGTTTAGCAAGATCTGCTTGAGTGAAGGCTTGGTATGCGCCTTTTAGGTGTTCAGGAAATGGGATTGTCTCAACTTCGCCTTTGCCGTGATGGGCGATCACCGCTTTTGCCACGGCGTGGAAAGATTCCGCGCGGCCAGTACCACAGTTGAAGATGCCAGATTGACCGTGCTCAAGGAACCACAGGTTCACCTTGCACACATCACCGACATAAATGAAATCGCGTTGGAAATCTTCGCTACCTTCGAACAATTTCGGGTTTTCGCCATTGTTCATTTGGGTATTCAGATGGAAAGCAACCGAGGCCATAGAGCCTTTGTGCTCTTCACGTGGACCGTAGACGTTGAAGTAACGGAAACCGGTAATTTGCGATAGGGTTTCACCGTGCTCTTCGGCATCAGCCCATAGGCGACGCACGTAGTTGTCGAACAGTTGTTTTGAGTAACCGTAAACGTTCAGCGCGCCTTCGTATTGCGGCTCTTCGATAAAGTCGCGATCGCGGCCGCCATATGTAGCCGCAGAAGAGGCATACAGGAACGGAATTTCACGCTCTAGGCAGTAGTGCAGCAACTCTTTCGAGTACTCGTAGTTGTTGAGCATGATGTACTTGCCATCCCACTCGGTGGTCGCTGAACACGCACCTTGGTGGAATACTGCATCGATTGGGCCAAAGTCATCACCCGCCATGATCTGCGCGATAAAGTCTTCTTTATCCATATAATCGGCGATCTGCAGATCGACCAGATTTTTGAACTTACGCCCGTTTTTCAGGTTATCGACAACCAAAATATCGGTATGGCCTTGCTCATTCAGCGCTTTGATCAGGTTGCTGCCAATCATGCCAGCGCCGCCAGTAACAATAATCATGAAGTATCCTGTGCGTTAATTGCCTATTTAGAGTGTATGATAACACTAAACATTTGTGTCGTACCGGAAAAGAGAGCGAGATGAAAACGCGTGATCGAATCATGTTGGGGGCTTTAGAGCTGTTTAATGAGCGTGGCGAGCCTAATGTCACCACTAACCACATCGCGGCACACCTGAGCATTAGTCCGGGCAACCTGTACTATCACTTTCGCAATAAAGAGCAAATCATCGACGCCATTTTTGATGGCTATACCAGCGCGTTGAAAAACAGCTTTAGCCCGAAAGATCGCTACAGCTCGGAAGAGTTATTGGCCTATCTGGATGCGATATTCCTGTTGATGTGGCGCTACCGATTTATGTACGCCAATTTGCCTGACATCTTAAGCCGAGATGAGCAGTTGCAAGAAAAGTACCTTGCCGCGCAAGAGATCTCGCATCGCAATATCATGACCTTGTTGGAAAGCTTTCGTGAATCGGGCTTGCTCTCTGCTGGGGTGAAGGAAATGCAGAGCTTGGCGAATACGCTAAAGCTGGTGATCACCTCGTGGGTGGCGTTCCAAACGGTACAAGCGCCGGGGGCGAAGATCACCAAATCGGTGGTGTATCAAGGCGTGCTACAAGTGCTGGCGGTAGTGAAGCCTTTCACCACCGGGTTGGGTAAACAGCGCGTAATGGAGCTTGAGTCACATTACGATGATCACCTGCAAGAAGATTTAGTCTAGCTGTCAATTTTATACAAGACTTACTCCCAATAGGTAGTGACAATCACTAAATCTAGCCGTGATAACGGTATGACTGTCTACTATGCTGGAATATGCCAGCCGACTATTGGGAGTGCACATGTCTGCATCATTTTATCAACAGATCCAGCAGCAGCTGGACGACGTCAAAGCCGAAGGCTTGTACAAAAGTGAGCGTATCATTACCAGCTCACAACAAGCCAAAGTCGATATCTCGACGGGCGATCAAGTTCTGAACTTCTGTGCGAATAACTACCTAGGTCTTGCTAACCATCCTGCACTGATCGAAGCAGCGCAACGCGGCATGGATGAGCACGGTTTTGGTATGGCGTCGGTGCGCTTTATCTGTGGTACCCAAGATATCCATAAAGAGCTGGAGCAAAAGCTGTCCGCTTTCCTTGGAATGGAAGACACCATTCTGTATTCCTCGTGTTTTGACGCCAACGCCGGCCTATTTGAAACCATTTTAGGCGCGGAAGATGCGATCATCTCGGACGCATTGAACCATGCGTCCATCATTGATGGCGTTCGCCTGTGTAAAGCGATGCGTTTTCGTTACGCCAATAACGACATGGCTGAGCTAGAAGCGCAACTGATCGCGGCTCGCGAGAAAGGGGCGCGCCACACCTTGATCGTTACCGATGGCGTGTTCTCAATGGACGGTGTGGTGGCAAACCTGCCAGCGATTTGTGATTTGGCCGACAAGTACGGCGCGTTGGTCATGGTGGACGACTCTCACGCAGTGGGCTTTATGGGCGCGAACGGTCGCGGTACTCATGAATACCATGATGTGATTGAACGCATCGACATCATTACCGGCACCTTGGGCAAAGCCATGGGCGGCGCATCAGGCGGTTACACCTCAGGTAAGAAAGAAGTGATTGACTGGTTGCGTCAGCGTTCACGTCCTTACTTGTTCTCTAACTCACTCGCGCCAGCGATTGTGGCGGCGTCTATTCGTGTGATCGATTTGCTCAAAGAGAGCGGCGCGTTGCGTGATCAGCTGTGGGACAACGCGGCGCATTTCCGTCGTCGTATGACCGATGCTGGTTTCACCATGGCCGGTGCCGATCACGCAATCGTGCCTATCATGCTCGGCGATGCGAAAGTGGCGGCTGAGTTTGCAGAGCGTGCTCTGGCACGCGGTATCTATGTTGTCGGCTTCTCTTTCCCTGTGGTGCCACAAGGCCAAGCGCGTATCCGTACGCAAATGTCGGCGGCGCACACCCGTGAACAACTGGACTTTGCAATTGATGCCTTTATCGAAATCGGTAAAGAGATGGGTTTGATCTAATGAAAGCACTAGCGAAACTAAAAGCCGAACCAGGGATCTGGATGACCGACGTGGAAATGCCAGAAGTCGGCCACAACGATCTGTTGATTAAAATTAAGAAGACCGCAATTTGCGGCACGGATGTGCACATCTACAACTGGGATGAGTGGTCACAAAACACCATTCCTGTGCCTATGGTGGTGGGCCACGAATACGTGGGTGAAGTGGTCGGTATGGGCCAAGAAGTCCGTGGCTTTGCCATTGGCGATCGCGTGTCGGGTGAAGGTCACATTACCTGTGGTCACTGCCGTAACTGCCGTGCAGGTCGAACGCATCTGTGCCGCAACACCATTGGTGTCGGTGTTAACCGTGAAGGTGCATTTGCAGAGTACTTGGTGATCCCGGCATTCAACGCCTTTAAGATCCCTGAAGGTATTTCAGATGATCTCGCGTCTATTTTCGACCCGTTTGGTAACGCTGTTCACACTGCGCTGTCGTTTGATTTGGTCGGCGAAGATGTACTTATTACCGGTGCAGGTCCTATCGGCATCATGGCGGCTGCAGTGGCGAAGCATGTCGGTGCACGCCATGTGGTGATCACCGATATCAATGAGTACCGTTTAGATTTGGCGCGCAAAATGGGTGTGACCCGCGCTGTAAACGTAGCGACCACCGATTTGGCCGAAGTGATGACTGAGCTTGGCATGACCGAAGGCTTCGATGTTGGCTTGGAAATGTCGGGCGTACCGTCGGCGTTTAACGCCATGCTGAGCAACATGAACCACGGCGGTAAAGTGGCGCTGCTGGGTATTCCACCGTCTCACATGGGGATTGACTGGAACCAAGTGATCTTCAAGGGCCTCGTCATCAAAGGGATCTACGGCCGCGAGATGTTCGAAACCTGGTACAAGATGGCTAGCTTGATCCAATCAGGCCTCGATCTGACGCCAATCATCACGCACAACTACTCTATTGACGAGTTCCAGCAAGGTTTCGACACCATGCGCTCGGGCATGTCAGGTAAAGTGATCCTTGATTGGGAATAAGCGTTAGCTTTTAGCTAAATTGCTTATTGATAGCGCCACCGCAGGTTGTCCTCGGTGGCGTTTTTGTGCGTAGCGCTCGAGAAAAAGGGCGCTGTTAGTTGCCACGCAGAAAACGTTGTGCATCCCAGAGGGATGATAGCGGCACCAGTTCGACGCTCAGGTGAGGGATCTCTTGTTGCAGCACTTGCAAAGTTTCAGGGTACGGATGGCCAATCGCCACGGCATATCCACGATCATTGGCCAGCGATGCCGCCATGTGTAGTTGTTGGCGGATATAGTCTTTGTCGATGATGTGATCGAGGAAAATATCGCGCCGCAGCGTGGGGATCTGATGGGTCTTTGCCACATCAGCCGCTACGCTGGACAGGCTAGTGCGGCTGTCTAAAAACGCGAGATCATAGCGAGCGATCACCGCCATTATCCAGTCGACTTGAGCGGCATGCTCGGTATAGGCCGATCCCATGTGATTATTGACCCCGACGATATCGGGCAAGCGCTCGATAAATTCCGTCACGCGAAGATCGACATCATGGCGCGGCATGGCCAGTTTGAGCGTGCCCGGCTCCTCTGGCGCAGGATTTCTTGCTTCCAGTGGCAGATGCAGCAAGACATCGCGTTGCTCGGTGTGCGCTTGGCTGGCAATGTCTTGATCGTATCGGGTGAAGGGGAGGATCGCGATAGAAATCTCTTTGGGTAACTGTGACAAGGCTGGTGGCATCGGCGCATAGCCGAGATCATCAATCACAATAGCCAGTTGGCCGCCAAATAAGGAGAAAGAGCACAGCCAGAGCAGTCCTAACCAACGTTGCATCGTGTTATTTCAGCCACTTTCTAGGGTCGATGGGTTGGCCTTTATCGCGAATTTGGAAATAGAGGGCGTTTTGACTTTGACCGCCACTGTTCCCGACCAGAGCCACGGCTTCACCCGCAAGGACGGTATCGCCGACATTACGCAGCAGAGTTTGGTTGTAGCCGTACAAGGTCATGGTGTCTTTACCGTGATCGAGCATGATCAATAAACCATAGCCTCGTAGCCATTCTGCGAAGACCACTTGGCCATCGGCCACGGCTTTGACTTCGTCTCCCGCGTTACCTGCAATGACCATGCCTTTCCATCTTAGCTGGCCACTTTGTGCACTGCCAAATTGGTGTAGGGTGCGGCCTTCAATTGGCCAGTCAAGTTTGCCGCTTAAGCCATCGAGGCTAACGTCGTGCTGGATTGGGGTCGAGGTTTGCGGTCGGCTTTGTTGCGCCGCTTGCTCTTCGGCGCGTTTGGTCGCAGCTTGTGCTTGGGCGATTTCGTCGATCAAGCGTTGCTGGTTGGATTCGAGCTCTTGGAGATAGCGTTGATCTTGGGACAGTTGCTTGGTGATCGCCGCGACGGTGTCGCGCTGATCTTGTTTACTGTTAGCAAGGGCGGTGCGTTTTTCACTGAGGGTGGTGATCAAGGCTTTTTGTTCGCCTTGTTGCGCGCTCAATTGGTGACGGCTCAGTGAGAGCTCGGTTTCGGTCGCAGCCAGCTCTTCCAAGGCTTCGATCTTGGCTTGGTTGAGATAAGTGGTGTACACCTGCATCCTATCGAGTAGGGTGCGATCTTCGCTACCGAGCAGATCAGAGAGCGGCTGGTGGCGGCTTTGACGATACAACTGGACGATCAACGCTTCGAGTTGCTCGCGCTGGCGCTCTTGCACGGTTTCGAGCTCGTCGATTTGTTTGGTCAGTGAGGTGATTTCTGCCGTGAGGCTTTGTTGTTGCAATTGGGCTTCACGGATTTGTTGACTGTAGCCCGCGACCCGTTTGTCGTGGGTTTCAAGGGCATTTTGAAGCTCGTTAAGCTCAGAGCGACGTGATTGGATTTGGGTTTCTTGGCGGTTGATTTCCGCTTGAAGCCCTTCTAGCTCTTGCTCTGCGAAAGTGCTGATTGACAGGCATAACAAAACGCCAGAGCAGATCGCTCTGGCGCAGACGGTAAATGAGATCCGTTCTTTAACCTTCAGCATCTAAAGATTATTTCAGATTGAACAGAGCCTTACCAGTCATCTCCGCAGGGATTTCCATCTCTGTGAGAGACAGCATAGTTGGGGCGATATCAGACAGACTACCGGTCGCAACAGGTGCTAGGTCTTTGCTACCTACGTACAACAGTGGCACTGGTAGGTTGGTGTGTGCAGTGTGGATGCCACCCGTTTCTGGGTTCACCATCATTTCCGCGTTACCGTGGTCGGCAGTGACAAGAAGCTGGCCGTCAACAGAGCGGATTGCTTCAACGACACGACCGATACACGCATCAACCGCTTCACACGCTTGAACTGCAGCATCGTACACGCCCGTGTGGCCAACCATGTCGCCATTCGGGTAGTTACAGATGATGTAGTCGTACTCGCCACCAGTGATCGCAGCAACCAGCTTGTCAGTTAGCTCTTCAGAGCTCATTTCTGGTTGTAGATCGTAAGTCGCGACTTTTGGTGAGTTCACAAGAGAGCGAACTTCGCCATCGAACTCGTCTTCTACACCGCCGTTGAAGAAGAAAGTCACGTGTGCGTATTTCTCGGTTTCAGAGATACGTAGCTGCTTCTTACCGTGCTTAGATAGCCACTCACCTAGGGTGTTTTCTAGTGACGCTGGTGGGTAAGCGATGCTCAGTGGGATATCGGCTGCATACTCAGTTAGCATCACGAAATCAGCCAGTTGTGGGAATACTTTACGCTCGAAACCAGCAAAGTCAGGGACGAAAGTACGCGTGATTTGGCGGGCACGGTCAGCACGGTAGTTCATGAAGATCACAGCGTCGCCGTCTTCCATTGCCGCTACTGGTTGGCCTTCTGCGCGGATCGCAGTCGCTTTAACGAATTCATCGTTTTCGTCACGCGCGTATGCCGCTTCTAGACCTGCAACTGCAGAAGCAGCAGTGAACTCGCCTTCGCCTTGGGTTAGCAAGTCGTATGCGACTTCAACGCGATCCCAGTTGTTGTCACGGTCCATAGAGTAGTAACGACCGACTAGAGACGCGATGCGACCTTTACCTAGCTTGGCAAATAGTGCGTCGAAACGCTCTAGCGATTCTTGTGCGCTACGTGGTGGTGTGTCACGACCGTCTAGGAAGCAGTGCAGGTAGATTTTCTCTGCGCCGCGTTTTGCTGCCATTTCTACGGCTGCTGCAATGTGATCTTCGTGGCTGTGTACGCCGCCTGGAGACATTAGGCCCATCAGGTGAACCGCTTTACCAGCCGCGATAGCTTTGTCCATCGCGGAAACCAGTGCTTCGTTTTCAAAGAAGTCACCGTCAGCAATAGATTTAGTAATACGAGTAAGGTCTTGGTATACCACACGGCCTGCACCGATGTTGGTGTGACCGACTTCAGAGTTACCCATTTGACCGTCTGGAAGACCAACTTCCATGCCCGATGCATTGATCAGCATGTTCGGGTTGTTGGCCATCAGTTCATCCATAACTGGGGTTTTAGCATTCGCAATTGCATTGCTTTGCGAGTCTTCACGGTAACCCCAACCATCCAGGATCACCAAAGCCATTGGCTTCTTCGCAGACATAACCTGTCCTCTTTAACTAATTAAAATTTAATATCAAATGCGCTAGTCACGTAATTTTACTACATTCTGTTGGGCAAACTGTAGGCTGAGATCAAACTCTGCGGCCTGTAACTAGTAACGATTACGTAAAATATATTCATTTTGATTAAAAAGTGTAAGCCCTAAGGGGCAATTTCTGCGCATTTTCTTGGCAACCAAGATTGCATTTTTCCTTGCTGCGGTTTGCGAAACCTTACATTTTACTTAGTGAGACCCTGCGTGCTTTTACGCATCGTCGCTGTACAAGCGGTTTTGCGCGGGTATACTCAAACGCCTGAACCCTTACCTAATTTACAGAGCAAATAGAAATGCAAAACTTCTTTGAATTTGTCACTGGTAACATGATGTTGTCGCTGGTGTGGATTGGTTTAGTGGCGGCTATCGTCATGAGTTTTATCAAAGAAAAGAACGCGGCATACAGCCAAGTTGACGCGCAAGCGGCCACCATGCTGATTAACCGTGAAGACGCTGTCGTGGCGGATATTCGTAGCCGTGACGAGTTCAATCGCAGCCGTATTGTTGATTCTATTCACATTTTGCCAAGCGATGTGCGTAAAGGTAACTTCGGAGCGCTTGAAAAACACAAAACTGACCCAATTATCGTAGTATGCAAGACAGGCCAAACAGCACAAGAGATTGCTAACCTGTTGGCGAAAGAGGGCGGTTTCGAGCGTGTTTATGTGCTGAAAATGGGTATCACCGGCTGGTTAGAAGCCAAGATGCCATTGGTTAGCGCAAAGAAAGCGAAGAAAAAATAACCCGTATTTGTTGTGAGGGCAGGTAGCGCCTTCACGTAAAGAAATGAGTAATAAAAGGATCTGAACATGGCTGAAGCAGCTCAACCGAACCAAGAAGCGCAAAACTTCCAAATCCAACGCATCTTCCTAAAAGACGTGTCTTTCGAAGCGCCAAACTCTCCAGCAGTTTTCCAAAAAGAGTGGAAGCCTGATGTGAAACTGGATCTAGACACGCAAAGCCGTGAACTAGGCGAAGGTGTGTTTGAAGTGGTTCTACGTCTGACTGTGACGGTGAAAAACGCGGAAGACACTGCTTTCCTATGTGAAGTTCACCAAGGTGGTATTTTCACTGTTGCAGGTATGGAAGCGCCACAACTGGCTCATTGCCTAGGTGCATTCTGCCCGAACATCCTGTTCCCATACGCACGTGAAACCATTTCTAGCCTTGTGACTAAAGGTACGTTCCCACAATTGAACCTAGCGCCAGTGAACTTTGACGCGTTGTTCATGAACTACCTGCAAAAGCAACAAGCTGAGCAAAACAACGCTGAAGCGTAATGTGAGATGACTGAAATGACGAAATCTGGCCCTATTACTATGGCTGTACTGGGAGCGGGCTCCTACGGAACAGCACTTGCAATTTCGTTGGCGCGTAATGGCGCGAACGTGGTGTTGTGGGGCCACCTACCTGAGCAGATCGCCCAGTTGGAAATCGACCGCCGTAATGAAGAGTTTCTTCCGGGCGTTGATTTTCCTGAATCTTTGATTGTGACCAGCGATCTTGAGTTGGCGGTGCAATCGAGCCGTGATCTGTTGGTGGTGGTACCAAGCCATGTGTTTGGTTTAGTGCTAGGTCAGGTTAAGCCTTTCTTACGTCCGGACTCTCGCCTGTGCTGGGCAACCAAAGGGCTTGAGCCTGAAACTGGCCGCTTGTTGCAAGATGTCGCGCATGAGCAGTTAGGTCACGATATTCCGCTTGCGGTTTTGTCGGGTCCAACCTTTGCGAAAGAGCTAGCCGCAGGTATGCCAACCGCGATTGCGGTGGCGTCGACCAATGACGAGTTCGTACGCGATTTGCAAGAAACCATTCACTGCAGCAAAACCTTCCGAGTTTATAGCAATAGCGACTTTGTCGGTATGCAGCTCGGTGGTGCGGTGAAAAACGTGATTGCGATTGGTGCGGGGATGTCGGACGGCATCGGCTTTGGTGCCAACGCGCGTACGGCATTGATCACGCGTGGTCTGGCGGAAATGTGCCGTTTAGGTGCGGCATTGGGCGCACAACCTGACACCTTTATGGGGATGGCAGGCTTGGGTGACTTGGTACTGACCTGTACCGATAACCAATCGCGTAACCGTCGCTTTGGCCTTGGGCTAGGGCGTGGCGGCAATGTCGATGACGTGCAAGCAGAAATCGGCCAAGTGGTCGAAGGCTATCGCAACACCAAGGAAGTCTGGGTGCTATCTCAGCGTCTTGGGGTCGAAATGCCGATTGTGGATCAAATTTATCAGGTGCTCTACCAAGATAAAGATGCCAAGCAAGCGGCGAAAGACTTGTTGGCACGCGACAAGAAAGGCGAGTCGTAAGCTCGTCATCTCAGAGACTAACGCACCTTCGGGTGCGTTTTTTTTCGGCTGCGGTTTACGCTCAGAAAATGCGTTCGACGTTAGCACCATGATAGATAAGCATGTCTTGTGGCACGCAAGGTATGGGGTGGTGAACCAATAAGCAGGTAAAAGGGCGGAGTGGTGTGTTCGACTTTGTTTTTTTTCTGTAACGGTTTAGAGTGAGCACTAGCAAGCCGAAGTGTGATAGAGATAGCGAAAGAGGCGATTATGGAATGCCATAAGAATCAGGTTTGGGAGCTGATCACTGAAGAAGCGAAAGTATTGGCCGAGCAAGAGCCGATGCTGGCGAGCTTTTATCATGCCACCATACTGAACCACGATAACCTGCAAGGGGCGTTGAGTTTTATTCTCGCCAACAAGTTGTCTACGCCTTCGATGCCGGCGATGTCGGTGCGAGAGGTGATTGAAGGCGCCTTCCGACGCGATCCATGCATTGGCGAAGCCGCAGCTTACGATATCAAGGCGATAGTGGAGCGTGATCCGGCGGTAGAAATGTGTTCGATCCCGCTGTTGTACCTAAAAGGCTATCACGCGCTTCAAGGCTATCGCGTTGCGAACTGGCTGTGGAATGAAGGCCGTAAAGCCTTGGCGGTATACTTACAAAACCAGATCTCAGTGGCGTGCCAAGTGGATATTCACCCAGCGGCGAAGATTGGCCAAGGGATCATGCTCGACCACGCAACGGGGATCGTGATCGGTGAAACTGCCGTCGTAGAAAACGATGTATCTATTTTGCAGAACGTCACCTTGGGTGGTACCGGTAAAGAAGGTGGCGATCGTCACCCGAAAATCCGTGAAGGGGTGATGATAGGCGCCGGCTCGAAGATTTTAGGTAACATTGAAGTCGGTACCGGCGCGAAAATTGGCTCTGGCTCGGTGGTGCTTAATCCAGTGCCGCCGCATACCACTGTGGCAGGGGTACCTGCGAAAATTGTCGGTCGTCCAGCCTCGGAAAAACCGTCAATGGATATGGATCAGCAATTTAATGGCCATGGTCACATGTTTATTGGTGGCGATGGGATCTAGCCACTATTGGCTTTACATTGATAAGTTCATCAGAGCGCTGTTGTGAAACTGCGCTCTTGTTATAATTGGGCTCTTCACTTTTTACTCGCGTAGGACAGCATGTTTCACATAGCTCTATTTGAACCGCAAATTGCGCCGAACACCGGCAATATTATCCGTTTGTGCTCGAACAACGGGTTTCATCTTCATTTGATTGAGCCGCTGGGCTTTAGCATGGAAGAGAAAGCCTTGCGTCGCGCTAGTCTGGATTACAGCGATTTAGCGCGAGTGACTCGCCACGAAAACTACGCAGCCTTTAAAGCGGCAATGGGTGAGCGTCGTATTTTTGCCTGCACCACCAAGGGCTCAGTGAACTACGCCTCGGCGAGTTATCAAGATGAAGATGTGCTGCTGTTTGGCTCGGAAACGGCGGGTCTGCCGGATGAGGTGCGTAATGCCGCTTTTGAGCGTATTCGCGCGCCAATGATGGAAGGCGCACGCAGCCTTAACCTGTCGAATACGGTGGCCCTGATCAGCTATGAAGCATGGCGTCAGGCGGGTTTCCCTAACGGGGTGTAAGCGCCTGAGAAAGAGAAAAAGCACCGTTTTTGCGGTGCTTTTTTGTTTCTGAATTCTCGAATTGAACTGTGTTTACGATTTTCTGAGCCGCTGACTAACGCGTTATGGCAGCGAGAGCAGGATCGCGCTTTCCATCTGTTGTCTAAACAGGTTGTCTTGCAGAACGTGGCCGATCTGCGCATCCACATCTACAATGGTCGAGATCCCCAAAATGCTGTTATCAAGGGTGTTTTGGATCACTGTGGTGAGGGATTCCGTCGCCATGGTCGGCAGCAGCTCGATTTGGTTACCGTTACCGAGCTGGGTAAGATTAATGCCGTTGTCGTACACCATATCAATCGCCAGTTCGCCGTTGCGGATGGTCATATCCGCGATATGGGAGTTATACAGGGTCTCGCCATTGATTGACGAGCTGACGCTGATCCCAATGGAAATTAATCCCGCATCTTCCATAACAAATCCGCCGCGATAACCGGCCAATTCGCTATCGCTTATTGCATTGGGCAAATCGAGCGCGAACAGCGGCGGAGATAACAGTGCCAACAGTAAAATAAACTTAACCATAATTAGTACCCTATGGCGTCAGGTAAGGTGATGGTGAAATTGCCGATCGAATCGCGCACGACGGCTTGGCCTACCGGTGCTGCGTGGTAAACCGAATAGTCGGGATCGCGAATAAACGAGGCTTTGCCACGGTCGGCATGGTTTTTTACCAGTAAAACGATGCCTTGGTAGAGGGTGGCGAAGGTGTCGATGGGCATTAAAATCGTGCCGCGAGAGGGATCGCCAAGGATGACCTGATCGCCGGTCATACCTTTCACCACCACGAAATGCATATAGCCATCGAAGTTGACTAAGGTGACAGCGGGAACGCCGATCTCATTGACTTTCTCGAGCGGTAAGCGAAAACCGTCGGCATCATAGCCGCGGTGTTGGAGATAGTTCTTCATGTCGAGCAGCGAAAAGCCATCTTGTTCGATGCGTGTTTTGTCTCCGTTGGCAAACATGGTATCGAATACCACTTGCTCTAAGGTTTCATCATCGTAATGGTAAGACAGCAGTGAGGCGATGGCGGCTGACCCGCAGCTGAAATCGTATTGCTGACGGAGCACATCACCAAACACCATCTCTTGATAACTCTTTACGGGTACATTGAAGTAACCGCGCGAAAGGGCAAGCTCTAAGGCCTGTGCTGGGCTGGGAATAAGGGCGGGGACCGTAGCCGCCGCCCAAAGGAGTAAAGCATGCTTCTTCATGTCATGGCTGCAATGTCAGATGAACAACTGTGGAGTTCTGGATTAACACATTACTACCGGTGTTTTGGATCACATTGGTAATACCCGAAGTACCGCCCAGCGCGCCGTTGGTAATGATGTTATTGCCAGAAACCGTATTCAGTGCAGTGTTACCTGCAGTGATACCCTGCATCTCCGATGAGGTTTCCACGTAATCAATGGCAATGTCGTAGACATGTTGCCCTCCCCGTGCGTCGGAGAGGGCGTTGTCTGACATCGCATTGGCGGAGTCTGGGATCACCAGATCATTGGCAAATGCAGCTGATGTCATGAGAGAGAGCAGGGCTAACGTTGCGAACAATTTCATACCGCTCTCCCGGTGTTGTGGCTTAACTTACTCGCCACTGCCAGTGAACACAGAGGCGTTGGTGGTAACCGCTTGTTGTACCAGCGAACCACTACCCGCGTTCTGACCCACGGTGGTGATACCGGCTGAACTGCCAAACGAGTTATCAATGGCATTGTGGTTAGCCGGTACCGCACCGCCACTACCGCCGCCATTGGTACCACGCGCTCCGTAACCGGCACCTACGCCAGAGACTGAACCGTACAAGCTCGAGTTCGCCACCACGCTTTGGGTTTCAACCGTGATGGTGTTGTTGCTGTCGGTCCACGAGTTACCGCTGTCGCTGTAATCGTTGTAGCTGTCGTTAATGCTGTTGTCAGAGTTGTCGTTATTGCTGTCGGCAACACGATTATCCGAATTGTCGTTGTAGCTATCGTTAACACTGTTGTCCGAGTTGTCATTGTTGCTATCGGCCACACGGTTGTCTTGGTTGTAGCTATCGTTGACGCTGTTGTCGGAATTGTCGTTGTTGCTGTCAGTAATACGGTTGTCGGAATTATCGTTGTTACTGTCAGTAACGCGGTTATCCGAGTTGTCGTTGTAACTGTCAGCGATGTTGCCATCATCCCCATCCACCGAGTAGGTGTGCGTGAGGGTGTTGTTGTCATCGCCATCGTTACTGGTGTTGCCATCGTACGAAGAGCTATAGGTGTGCGTGTTGTTGTCGTCGCCGTCATTACTGGTGTAATCATCATCACTCGAGTAATTCGACGTGTAGGTGTGGGTATTACCATCATCACCATCATCGCTGGTGTTGCCATCATACGACGAGGTATAGCTGTGACTCACACTGTTGTTGTCATCACCGTCGTTACTGGTGTAGTCGTCATCACTGCTGTAATCATCATCGCTCGAGTAGTTCGAGGTGTATGAGTGCGTGGTGGTATTACCGTCGTCACCATCATCACTGGTATTGCCATCGTAAGATGAGCTGTACGAATGGGTGGTGGTGTTGGTTAAGGTGTTGTCGTCATTACCATCGTTACTGGTGTAGTCGTCATCACTGCTGTAATCGTCATCGCTCGAGTAGTTCGAGGTATACGTGTGCGTGTTGCCGTCATCACCATCATCACTGGTATTGCCGTCGTTAGATGATGAATACGTGTGGGTCAGACTGTTGTTGTCGTCACCATCGTTACTGGTGTAGTCGTCATCAGAGCTTGATGAATAGGTATGGGTCAGCGTATTGCCATCGTCACCGTCATCACTGGTATTACCGTCGTTAGATGAAGAGTAAGTGTGGGTCAGACTGTTGTTATCGTCGCCATCATTACTGGTGTAATCATCATCGCTAGAGTAATCGTCATCACTGCTATAAGTGTGGGTGAGCGTATTGCCGTCATCCCCGTCGTCGCTGGTGTTGCCATCGTTTGATGAAGAGTACGTGTGGCTCAGGCTGTTGTTGTCGTCGCCATCGTTGCTGGTGTAGTCGTCATCACTGCTGTAAGTGTGAGTTAGCGTGTTGCCGTCATCACCATCATCGCTGGTGTTGCCGTCGTTTGATGATGAATACGTGTGGGTCAGACTGTTATTGTCGTCGCCGTCATTGGTGGTGGTGTTATCGTCGTCACTGTAGGTGTGCGTAAGCGTATTGCCGTCATCACCATCATCACTGGTGTTACCGTCGGTGGATGACGTATAGGTGTGGGTTAAAGTGTTGTCATCATTACCGTCGTTACTGCTGTAATCGTCGTCGCTACTGTAAGTGTGAGTGAGCGTATTTCCATCGTCACCGTCACTGCTGGTATTGCCATCACTTGATGATGTGTAAGTGTGGGTCAACGTGTTGTCGTCGTTGCCGTCATTGCTGGTGGTGTCGTCATCACTGCTGTAGCTGTGGGTCAGCGTGTTGCCATCATCACCATCATCACTGGTGTTGCCATCGTATGAGGATGAGTAAGTATGCGTTAGTGTATTGCCGTCATCACCATCGCTTGTTGTAACCGTGTTCCCATCATCGCCGTCATTAGAAGATGAAGGTGTACCGCCCCCGCCAGCAAAAGCGAGTGGACTAGCACAGAGCGCAGCAATCAATAAAGCCAATGCTGTTTTATTCGATTTCATGCCTGTTTCTCCATAATGTTTTATTGGGCGCGACAAATACCAACTGATCTGGTTGTTTGTGGCACTGAAACATTTTTTCAGCACGGCTAATTTTAGTGTTGTTAATAATCCTCTCTGTTTTAGATCTGACACAGTGCGTTTTATTTGAATTCAAATTCTCATTATTTTTAATGAAAACATGTGGCTAGTATTTTTTGGTTATTTTTTGTTATGCAACACTAACTTATGCCTTCGGGTGCTGTTGTTTTTGGCATATTCAAAGTATCACATCGCGATGATGTGCAGTGTGTTGCGTCATTTCGTGGTGCTTGTTTTTATATACACAGAGTGTTGAGAAATTTGTTTCTCATTGAGTTCACTAATTTACGGCTTGAAAATTCACGATAAGTTATAAAGTTGCAGTGCAATTTTTTTTAAGCAATATTTTTCTTACTAATGAGTTAACTTATCGTTGAATATGTTCCTTATATTTACCTAATGATTTTTAGTGCGCAGAGTTAAATTGCATTTACCTGCATATCTGTGTGAAGCCTACAGCTGAAAATATTGTTAGGAGAAAACGCATGAACACAAAGAGATTGGTGGTAGGGGCCATGGTCTTGAGTTTAGCGTTGCCATTGCAAGCAGAAGAAGAGCAACCACAGCAACGCGTGCAAACCGTGGCGGATGTGCTTGAGCAACCCGGCGTGCTCACCCCGCGCGGGATGTTCGTGTTAGATACCGCCTTTTCTTATGCCCAAAACTCGTCGAATCGGGTGTCAGTGGTGGGCTATACCGTGTTGCCCACTCTGATTGTCGGGCGAATTGAAGTCAGCGATGCTGACAGAACGACTGTCACTGTGGGCTTAACCGGGCGCTACGGGATCACTAACCGTTTAGAGATGGAAGTGCGCGTCCCTTGGGTTTACCGCAATGATTCAATCGCAGTGCGCCCGATCCAAGATGGTGCGCCGACAACAGAAATTACCGACTTGAAGGGCTCTGATCTGGGCGATGTCGAATTGGCGCTGCGTTACCAATTTAACATGCAAGAGCCGCCGTATTGGGTGGGTGGAGTGCGAGTAAAATCCAATACCGGCACATCGCCTTACGATATTGAGGTTGATCCCGATACCAATGAAGCGACAGACGTGCCCAGTGGCTCCGGCTTTTGGAGTGTCGAGCCTAATATCAGCATGATTTACCCGACAGATCCGGCAGTGATCTACTTAAACTTTGGGTATCTTTACAATATTGAAGATAACGTCACCGTCGGCGACAACTCGGTTGATATTCGTTTGGGCGACACTATTTCACTCAGCGCGGGGATGGGTTTTTCCGTGAACCAAGACTTCTCTTTCTCGTTAGGGCTAAGCCACAAAACCATTTTAAAAAGTCATGTTGATGGTGAAACCCAAAACGGGGCTAAGTTGCTTCAGCTTGATACGATTAACTTTGGTGCTAACTACCGCATTAACCCCAGAACCTCACTCAATATTAGTGCGCAGGCCGGCTTAACCGACGACGCGCCTGACTTTCAGCTGGGGATCCGTGTGCCGTTCTCGTTTCAATAACCTTGCTTGAGTTGCCAGATTAAGACACGAGTGCCAGATCAAGGTACTAGCGGCAGCGCGATGTTGATCTGCAAACCGCCCAGCGTATTCAGCGCTGCATTTACGCTGCCGTGGTGGCGGTTAATCGCATTTTGGGTGATCGACAAACCTAATCCGGTGCCGCCGCTTTCGCGATCGCGCGCGGTTGAAACGCGATAAAACGGACGGAAGATCTCCGCACATTCCGATTCGGGTACACCCGGCCCATCATCGTTGACCGTAATGCAAAGCTGCTCATCACGCAGGGTAAATTCTACCTTCACCTCATGATGCGCGTACTTGATCGCGTTTCTTACCACGTTCTCTAACGCCGAGCAGAGCAGGGACGGATGACAATGCAAAGTGGCCGCAGGAATGGTATTCCAGCAAAGCTGCTTGTGGTTGGTATCGGCTTCAAAATGGGCGTCTTTGAGCATGTCGAGCCACAATTCGCTGGCATCAAGGGTTTGATATTCCGCTTGGCTGCCGGTTTGCATTCGAGACAACTCCAAGAGCTCGGTGATCATCGCTTCTAATCGCTCAGCTTCAGTTTCAATTCGCTGTAATTCGCTGCTTTCGCCTTGCTTGCGTTTGGCCAGTGCGGTTGCCATCCGAAGGCGGGTTAGCGGCGAGCGCAGTTCATGAGAGATGTCCGACAACAAACGTTGCTGGCCGCTGATCATGGTGTTGAGCGCATCAACCATATGGTTGAAGCTGCGGCCGGTTTGGCTAAATTCACTGGGGCCTAGCTCGAGGGTTGGATTGCGTTTTAGCTCGCCTCGGGCTACTTGCTCGGCGGCTGATTGCAAGCGGCGCGCCGGTTGAGTGACGATCCATGCCAACCAAAGCAAAAACGGGGTACTGACCAACATGGTGATCAGCAACAGCTGAACCGGGCTGTCGAGCAGTTGAATAAACCACGGCGGCGGCTTGTGGCCTCGGCGCACAATGTAGACATAGCCTCGGCCATCATCGGCTTCGATAAGAAACGGGCCTGAGATCATCATTTGGCCGTAGAGGCGTTGCTGGGGCTTTTCTGGGTCAAACGACAACGAGGTAAAGTTGCGCAGCACTCGCCCTACATGGCTCCAGTCGCCGATTGGCGTGCCATCAGGGTAAGAGAAGAACAAGCGAAAGCGCCCTTCGTGATCCAGTTGGCCGCGTAACTGATTGATTTTACCCAGTAGCTCTGTTGACGGTGCGGCGGCACTGTTCAACCCACGAGTGATTTCCGCCAGTTGATGCTTGGGAATATTTTGACTGGCACGGGGATCGAGCTTGGGCATCAGCAATAAACCGAAGACCACAATCAGCAAGGTGAGCCAGAAAATGGCGAAAATTCGGCCATACAGGCTGGAGACACGAGGTAAGTTCACGGTTACTCCTCAACCAGCAAGTAGCCTTTGCCGCGCAGTGTTTTTAAGCGAGGTCGGCCATCGGCGCGCTCTGGAAGCTTTTTTCGAACGTTGGACACATGCATATCAATCGCGCGATCAAACGGCGACAGGCGTTTACCGAGGACATCTAAACTCAGATCAGCCTTCGAAATCACTTGGCCGGGTTTTTGGACAAAGTAACTGAGCAATGCCAGCTCGGTCGCGGTCATTTCGATCGGTTGATCTTGGCAAAGTACTTCTTGACGCCCCGGATAAATCACAATGTCTTCAAAACGCAGCGCTTCACTGGTGGTTTTCACCGGCCCTTGGGTGCGGCGCAAAATCGCGCGCATTCGCGCCAGCAACTCGCGATCGCTAAACGGTTTGGGCAGGTAGTCGTCTGCGCCCAGCTCTAACCCAATTACGCGATCAATTTCGTCGCCTTTAGCGGTCAGCATTAATACTGGTGTATCTGAGCTTTCGCGCAATTTACGCAGCATTTCCGTGCCGTTCATCAGGGGCATCATCACGTCGAGTAAGATCAAATCGACCCCGGCGTGGATTTTTTCTAAGCCCTCAGCGCCGTTGGCCGCTTGGATCACGTTGAAGCCTTCCATGCCGAGAATATCGCTAAGCAATTCACGTAGTTCGTTGTCGTCATCGACGAGTAAGATAGTGTGCATGGCCGATCCTCAGGCAGTGGCAATGGGTCAAGAGCGTTCAGTATCTCTGATAGGTTAGGACAATGCCAATAGTGCTCGACATAGCTTTACCCATCTTTACGTTCATTACACCCATGTTTACATCCGGCGACGTATTCTGTGTCTGTCACATGGCAATACGCCAACCAAGTTAAAACAGATCGGAGATGAACAACATGAAGAAGACTGTAATTGCTGCTACGTTCGCGGTTCCATTATTACTGACCTCAGTCGCTGCGATGGCCTTTGGTGGCTCGCACGGCGGACATCAAGGTGGTCGTGAGGGCGGTTGTGGTATGAATGACCGTCAGGTTTGGCAACAGCTCGAGATCACTGACGCGCAAAAGGAAGAATTGCAACAACTGCGCGAGACGTTCCGTGAGCAACGCGGTGAGCCAGGTGAACGTGCGGAAGCGCGTGCTGAGCAACGCGAAGCCATGCAAGCACTGATGATGAGCGACACATTTGATGAAGCCAAAGCGCAAGCGCTGGTTACTCAGATGACCGAGCAACACCAAGAGCGTCAACTCGCCATGCTCAAGCAGCGCCATGAAATGATGAGCGTGTTGACGGACGAGCAAAAGAGCCAATTGGTCGAGCTACAAGCGGAAAAACGTGAAGAATGCGCCCAACAATGGGAAGAGCGTGCTCAGCGTATGCGCGACCGCTAAGTGACTGTCAGAGCAAAATAACTGCCCGTTGACGCTCTGATATTCGTTATCCTTGAGATTGTCTAAGCGGTTGAAAACTGCCCCTAGAGTGCATTTTCTCGCTTAGACTTTTCCTGCCATCTTTTCTTATCTAACTGCGTTATACTGACACTCCTTCGTTCACTCTTAGGGGCTGTAATGACTTCGAATTATGCCAAATGGGTACGCTTAGCGGCGTGGGCCGCCGCCTGCGTTGCGACCTTATTACTGTTGATCAAGTTGGTGGCGTGGTGGATCACCGGCTCAGTCAGTATGTTGGCGTCGCTGGTGGATTCTGTGTTGGATCTCGGCGCCTCATTAACCAACCTGGTTGTGGTGCGTTATGCCTTACAGCCGGCGGATGAAGAGCACTCGTTTGGTCATGGTAAAGCAGAGTCACTTGCGGCCTTGGCGCAATCTATGTTTATCACCGGCTCGGCGTGTTTCTTGATGCTGAACGGCGTCGAGCGCCTCTTTCGCCCTGAAGCCTTGAATGAGCCGCAAGTGGGGATGGTGGTCAGTGGGATCGCGATAGTCTTCACGCTCGGCTTGGTCGCTTTCCAAAAATGGGTGGTTAACATCACCGGCAGCCAAGCGATTTCCGCCGATTCCCTGCATTATCAATCCGATCTGTTGATGAACGTCGCGATTGTCATTGCGCTGGGTTTAAGCTGGTGGGGCTGGCATCAAGCCGATGCGGTCTTTGCACTCTTGATTGGCGTTTACATTTTGAAAGGGGCGATGGAGATCGGTAACGAAGCCATTCAAACCTTGCTCGATCGCCAACTGCCGCAAGAAGATATCGATAAAATTCATTCGCTCGCGAGCAATGTGCCGCAGGTGAACGGAGTGCATGATGTGCGTACCCGCCAATCGGGTCCGACCAAATTTATTCAGCTGCATTTAGAGTTAGACGACAACCTGCCCTTGGTCGAAGCGCACGATATCGCCGAGCAGGTCGAGAACCTGCTTGAAGTGGCGTTTCCCGGCGCAGATATCATTATTCACCAAGATCCGGTGTCGGTCGTCAAGACAGAACGGGAACTTAGACACGAAATGCACTAACATTTTTGTAGCATAAGTAACGTAAACAATGGAATAATTACACCTGGTTGGCGAAAGTCACGATTGAACGTGATGTGAATCAACAAAGTTTTTTATCAAAATTGTAATACTCTTACATTAGTAAGAAAGTTACAGTTAACGAAGTTTAGACACGGTGCAAAGCCTGTTTTATAGTCAGGTTTGTTTGACGGGAAGGGGAACCCCGTCGACCCGTGTACGGAATTCTCAATTCCCAAGTCAGAGGATAACCATGATTAAGAAGATTGGTGTATTGACCAGTGGCGGCGATGCGCCGGGTATGAATGCAGCGGTTCGTGGTGTTGTGCGAGCAGCATTGACGGAAGGTTTGGAAGTTTACGGTATTTACGATGGTTACTTGGGCTTGCACCAAAACCGTATCGAAAAGCTAAACCGTAACAGTGTTTCAGATGTGATCAACCGTGGTGGTACATTCCTAGGTTCAGCGCGCTTCCCTGAATTCAAGGATGAAAAAGTACGTGCACAGGCGATCGAAAACCTGAAAATGCACGGCATTGATGCACTTGTTGTGATCGGTGGTGACGGCTCGTACATGGGTGCGAAGAAGCTGACTGAAATGGGTTACCCATGTATCGGTCTGCCAGGCACTATCGATAACGATGCGCCAGGTACGGATTACACAATCGGTTACATGACGGCACTGAACACCGTTATCGATGCGATTGACCGTCTACGTGACACGTCATCGTCTCACCAACGTATTTCTATCGTAGAAGTAATGGGTCGTCACTGTGGTGATCTAACGCTATCATCTGCGATCGCGGGTGGCTGTGAGTACATCATCACACCAGAAGTAGGTCTAAATAAAGACGAGCTACTATCTCGCATCAAAGAAGGCATCTACAAAGGTAAGAAGCACGCTATCGTTGCGATTACTGAACTGATGACCGACGTGAACGCGCTGGCGAAGTTTATCGAAACTGAAACTGGCCGTGAAACGCGTGCGACTATCCTTGGTCACATCCAACGTGGTGGTCAGCCAACAGCGTTTGACCGCGTGCTTGCATCTCGTATGGGTGCGTATGCCGTTGAGTTGTTGATCAATGGCGAAGGTGGTCGTTGTGTGGGTATCCAGAAAGAAGAACTGGTTCACCATGACATCATCGATGCGATCGAGAACATGCGTCGTCCGTTCAAGAAAGACATGTACGATTTGGCGAACAAATTGTTCTAATCTCGCGCAAGCGAAAAGAAAAACGCAGGAGACCCTTTGGGGCCTGCGTTTTTTATTGGGCGCGATTTGCCATTTGCCATTTGCCATTGGCGATACGGCGTTTGCAATTTTTCGCCCCCGCCTGGCAATAAACTGTGGGCAATAAAAAACGCACCCCGAGAGGTGCGTTCTTTTCAAAGCAAAGGCGTAAACTTACGCTTTTTTCGCTTCTGCTGCTGCTTTCGCGATTGCTGCGAAGCTTGCTGCATCCAGAGCAGCACCGCCAACTAGCGCGCCGTCGATGTCTGGTTGTGCAAAGTAAGCTGCTGCGTTTTCAGGCTTAACAGAACCGCCGTATTGGATAACAACGTTCTTCGCGACTTCTTCGCTCTTCTCTGCGATGTGAGCACGGATTGCTGCGTGGATGCGTTGTGCATCTTCAGCCGTTGCCGCTTTACCAGTACCGATTGCCCAGATTGGCTCGTATGCGATGATCGCGCCGTTTAGAGCGTCAACACCTAGCGCGTTGATAACAGCGTCAACTTGACGGTTACAAACAGCTTCAGTTTCGCCCGCTTCGTTTTGTGCATCAGACTCACCGATACAGAATACTGGCGTTAGGCCGTGCTCTTTTAGGAAACCGAATTTCTTAGCAACGAACTCGTCTGATTCGTTGTGGTATTCACGACGCTCAGAGTGACCGATGATGATGTGAGTTGCACCGAACTCTTTCAGCATTACCGGAGAGATGTCACCGGTGAAAGCGCCGTTTGCATTAACGTCAACGTTTTGAGAACCCAGAATGATTTTGCTGTCGCTCAGCAACTCTTCTGCTAGACCCAAGAACATTACAGGTGGCGCGATTGCAACATCAACACCTTCAACGCCTGCTAGTTCTGCGTTTAGACCTTTGATCAGATCCGTGACCATTTCTTTGCTGCCGTTTAGCTTCCAGTTACCCATAACTACAGGATGGCGCATAGCTATTCTCCAAATATCAATCAATGTAAAAAATCACAAGAATGTAACACTATACCAGCCGAATCTGAAAGTTTTACTGCTTAAAATCATGAATGTGGCTGGTAGTACCTGTGTTTGGTTGTTTTTTGTACATCAAGGCGGTTGTCAATGTGCAGCGTACAAAAAGTCTAGTTTAGCAGCAGAATCTGACGCTGCATTTTGCACGATCTGAAGGGCTGAGATAGTCTGAGGGGCAGGATGCTTTTTTTAAGGATGAACCTCATGCCTAACTTGGTTTTGGAATACTCGGATCCGGTCGCGGAGCAAGTCAACATTACGGCGATGCTCGAAGATTTACACCAAACCTGTTTGATGTCAGGGCTGTTTGAGCCGGACTCCATCAAATCTCGCAGCTACCCATGCCATCGTTGGTTGATCGGTGAGCATGAAGACAGCAAAGACTTCATTCATATTCAGTTTTCGCTATTAGATGGGCGCTCAGAGGAAACACGCAAGCAGCTTGCCGAGCAGTTATTGGCGGTAATGCGCCACCATGCGCCGAGTGTGTATTCGCTGACCATTGATGTGCGCGAGATGGAAAAGGCGATTTTCACCCGCGCCATTCAAGGTTAAGTGGCGGCAACGGGTTAGTTGCCGCGTTGAAGAGGAAATGCGTGGATTTCGGCTTGCTGCGCCTCAAAACGGTGGGGCTCGGTGAGTGCGATATTGAGTTGATCTAATTGCCGGCGCAATTCGCGCATCAGTAACACGTTGGTGTGATGCGGATTTTTTCCTCGACTGATCAGGCGATCAATGTGGCTTTGCTGCGCTCGCAAGCGCGGTTTCATCTCTTGCTGCGCAGAATCAATCACCGCTTGGCTTAACGTTTCTCGCAATACTTCTAACTGCTCTGGGTGATGAATGGCCATTGCCATCAGTTCATCAAACGGGGGTAGATCTTCCATGTGCAACCTCCTCTAATTTGTCCTAAAGCGTAGAAGTAAGTGTGAGGAGGAACAAGATGTATAGCGCCTCATTGCTAAGACACTTATTGCATTTTGACAATGCCCGTACAGAAGCGGTGTAGCCGCTTTTGCTCATTGAGAGCAGCGTGATGAGCGGTGGTCAGCAACCGTGAGTGGGCGAGGAGCGACTCGCCCTGATTAGCCTTGCGGGTGGGGCGTTAACTTACCAGTAGTGCTCGGTGGTGATGTGGCCGGGGGCGCGACGCAGATTTTTCTCTAATCCTTTTTTGTGCAATATGGTTTGGGTGTCTTTCACCATCGCAGGGTTACCGCACAGCATCACTTGGCTCTCGGCAGGTGAGAGTTTAAGCCCCACCATACGCTCGAGCTGACCGTCTTGCAGGGCGTGGGTCACTCGACCGTTAAGCGCGCCTTGTACCGGCTCGCGACTCACAAATGGCTGCACCACTAGTTGATCCGGGTATTGGTTTTTGAGGGCGTTAATTTCGCCTTGATAGCTTAAGTCGGCAGAGTAGCGCACCGCATGCACCAGCACGATTTTACGAAACCGCCGCCATACCTCCGATTCGCGCAGTATCGACAGGTACGGCCCCAGTGCGGTACCGGTGGCGAACAGCCATAAGTGCCGCCCCTCAGGGACTTCATCGAGGGTAAAGAAACCATTGGCACGGGCGGTGATATAGACTTCATCACCTGCTTCCAGCGCATGCAGCCGTGGTGATAGCAAGCCATCTGCGACGCGGGTAGCGTAGATCTCAATCTGGTTTTCGGTCGAGGGATTGACGAAAGAGTAGGCGCGTTGTACCCGTTTACCGTCCATGTCGAGGGCGAGCTTGGTAAATTGACCCGCTTTGAACGGCTCGATATTGGCTTCCAAGGTTAAACTGAAGAGGTCGTTGTTCCAGTGTCGGTTAGCAACCACAGTTGCGGGAATCCAATCAGCCATATTTACCCCTTTTAACGATGAGAAATGCGATATGCGCAGCGCCGCTCCCCAGCAATGATGTGGGCGGTGCGCTCGACGAGATAATCGTCCCCTAAAAGTGTTTTGAACAACTGTATTTCGGACTGACAAAGCAGCGGTTGACGCTCTGCCGCTCGACAGATGGGGCAGTGGTGCTCAAGCAAAAGATAACTGTCGTTATCTGCCTGCAGCGTGGCCATATAGCCCTCTTGCTCTCTAAGTGTAGTGATAGCCTGTAGTTTTTGCTCTAGAGAATCACAGCCCAATAGCGCATTTTGGTAACGTTTTAGGTTGGCTTGATGGCGCACATCGATAATGGCTTGCAGCTGCTCGCGACTCACCGTGGCTTCCATTGCATCTAACAGTTGTACGGCTAAATCCGCATGGCGATCGGCAAATTGCTGATGGCCTTTTTGAGTCAGCGCCCAGTGACGGGAAGGTCGCCCGACCTTCGCTTTAACATCAAACGCCTGAAGGATGCCTTCTTCTTCTAACGCCTGTAAATGCAGACGCGCACCCATGGTGGTGATTTCCAGCAGATCGGCCAGTTGTTTTGCCGTGGCGCTGCCATCGCGTTTCACGTACTCAACAATTCTGTCGATGGTTTTCATGGGTAGGCACTCACATCCGTTAACGGGTTAAGTTCGGGGCATGGCCGAACGATTTTTTATAAAGTAATAGCTTTATAAAGGAATCCTAGAGTAAAGCGAACTTGAGTGCAATCCTTGAGCAATTGAACGGCGATAATCGACTGATAAATAAGGGAAGCGAGGGGCGGATCGTCTGCGGGGAAAAGCGCGCAAGGGGAGGTTAGAACATAAGTAATATTGGCTGACGCGGGATCAAAAAGTGCTGCCGCAGCAGCACTTTGAATTGGAAGGGGTGTACGGCTTAAAGCACGTGTTCAACTACGCCGTCGTCTTTACGATCGAGGTAGTGCGTTGATTTGATGCGACGAATAGTGCGGCACTTACCACGGATCAGCAGAGTTTCAGTGGTCGCCATGTTACCTTGACGATGGATGCCCTCGAGCAAGTCACCTTTGGTAATACCGGTGCCTGCGAAAATCACGTTATCGCTACGAGCCATATCACCCAGCTGCAGTACCTTATTGGTCTCAATGCCCATTTCAGCGCAGCGACGAATTTCTTCTTCACCTAGCTTGCGGTTCTCTTCGGTGTCGCCTTTCACTTCATGACGAGGCAATAGACGACCGTGCATGTCACCACCTAGCGCACGAATAGCTGCGGCCGATACCACGCCTTCTGGAGCGCCACCGATGCAGTACATCATGTCGACCTCGCTATCTGGCATACAGGTCAAGATAGAGGCAGCCACATCGCCATCTGGCACGGCGTAAACGCGCACGCCCATGCGTTGCATTTCGGCAATCACTTCATCATGGCGCGGTTTCGCTAGGGTTATAACGACCAACTCAGAAAGCGGCTTATTCAGTGCCGCCGCCGTAGCTTTGAGGTTTTCTTCCAGCGGTTTTTCCAGATCAATCATGCCAGCTGCAGCAGGACCGACAACCAGTTTTTCCATGTACATGTCTGGCGCTTTTAAGAAAGAGCCGGTTTCGCCTGCCGCCAGTACCGCCAGAGCGTTGTTTTGTCCCATTGCCGTCATGCGAGTACCCTCGATTGGATCAACGGCGATATCAACCGCGTCTCCACCACGACCCACTTTCTCACCGATGTATAGCATTGGCGCTTCGTCGATTTCACCTTCGCCGATCACGATTTCACCATCGATGTCGGTTTTGTTGAGTAGGATGCGCATTACTTCAACAGCGGCCTGATCAGCGGCATTTTTATCACCACGGCCTAGCCATTTATAACCGGCCAGAGCGGCGCCTTCGGTAACACGGGAAAATGCCATCGCTAAATCGCGTTTCATGGATACTCCAAAAAATTGAACTGGGACATTTGAGATTTGCCGGAATTTTATCACAGCAAAGAAAACGTTTGCGTACTTTTCATCTCAATCTGTTGGAGTTTTTCGCAGAGCCATTGTCAGGAACGCGTTAAAAGTGATGCTATTTCATGCAGTCGCACTTCAAATCGGTGAATTGCGGTGGTTGTTACGGTTTGGCTGGTTACAATAGGTAATACTTGAGAAACGCCGCAAGAACTGCGACATTTATGCAGTGCCTTGCAAGGCATATAAGACAAAGAGCCGATATTGAATCGGTGTTACAAGGTGAAGACTATGTCAATCGAAATACTTGAGAAGCTAGAAGCGAAAGTGCAGATGGCTGTTGACACAATTTCCCTATTGCAAATGGAAATTGAAGAGCTAAAAGAAAAGAACTCTGAGCTGGCGCAAGAAGCAGAAGCGATGCGCTCAGGTCGTGAGAGCCTTGAGCAAGAGAAACAACAGCTGATGGAAGATCAGCAACAGTGGCACGCACGTGTACGCGCGCTATTGGGTAAAATGGACGAAGTAGAATAACGGCGGCGTGTAACGCCACCGTTACTTATTTATTGTTCGTCTTCTTCACTGTCGTCATCAGCATCATCTAACGGCTCTGGCGACAGAATTACCCCAGTTAAATCCGCATAAAGATGATCTTCTGGCAAGAAGGTCACGCCGCCAAAGTTCACCGCGACATCGACTTCACCCACGCTGTTGTTGTCAGCGCCGACAGGAATAGAGGCTAAGGCATGCAAGCCGATATCTAAGCTTTCCAACTCTTCGACGTGGCGGACAGAGCCATACACCACCAACCCTTCCCAACCGTTATCAACTGCCAGTTGTGCCAGCTCGATATCAATCAACGCGCGACGCAGTGAGCCACCGCCATCGACTAGCAGCACACGGCCTTCGCCATCTTGCTCAAGCACTTCGCGGATCAAGCCGTTATCTTCAAAGCATTTGATGGTGGTAATAGGGCCGGCAAACGCGCTGCGGCCGCCAAATGCACTGAACATAGGCTCGACAACATCAACGCGGTCTGGATAGATGTCACACAGTTCGGAAGTATTGTATTCCATAAGCTAACGCCTTGTTGTGGTGTGGAAAAACGTCAATTTCCAGTATAACTGCCTACACTGGCATTGCAACGATACCGGTCACGCGCCGGAGAGCATTACCCCAATAGCAAACAATAAGTTAGTGGCTAATGCACACTTCACCATGGTGCCCATCATCGGGCGCAAAGCCGCGCCATCCGCAGAAAGAAAGACATCACGACCGTGGCGGATCAGCATAGGTAACGCCAATAGGAACAACCACGCAAACCAGCCCGTGAGCTCGAAAGACGCAAACACAATCAGGCAGCCGATAGCGCCAGTGAGTAAAACCAAGTGATAACGGCGCCCCCATTGCGGGCCCATACGTACAGCAAGGGTTTGCTTGCCACAGGCGCGATCGTTGTCGATATCACGCAGGTTGTTGATATTTAACACACCTACCGCCAGTAGGCCGCAGGCCGTCGCGGGTAGGAAAACAAGGGAATCGACCGAGCCGGTCTGCAGGTAATAGGTTCCCGCGACCCCAAGCCAGCCAAAGAAAATCAATACCGACAGATCGCCAAGCCCCATATAGCCATAGGGTTTACGGCCAACGGTATAGGCGATGGAGGCGGCAATCGCCATCGCGCCGAGCAGGGCAAAACTGAACATGTCTTTTACGCTGTCGGTGGCGAGCAAAATCAAGCTGATACCACTGATCAGTGTCAGTACCACATTGAACGCCATCGCTTTGCGCATAGTGCTCGTAGTGACCGCGCCTGATTGGATCGCGCGCATTGGGCCTAAACGTTGTTCGTTATCGGTGCCTTTGACCGCATCACCATAATCGTTGGCAAGGTTAGATAGAATTTGCAGCAACAGGGCAGTGAGTAACGCGAGCGCGGTGATCGCGAGCGAAAATTGTTGCTCAAGCGCGGCAACGGCACTACCGCAGGCAATAGACGCCACGGCGAGAGGTAAAGTCTTAGGACGGGCTGCTGACAGCCATACCGACAAAGAAGAGGCAGACATCACAATTCATCATTACGTAAAACACGTGCTAATGATAATCTAAATTTGTTCGAATGTGGGAAAAACGCCCCCGAGCGGAGGCGTTATTAATAAGATTGCAATTCTGTAGGTGTTGAGCGCACTTTACGCCCCTGTGTCTAGGTTTACTGTGTCTAGGTTGACAGTATCTAGGTTGACAGGGGCGAGGTTTACAAGAGCTGGCTTTACAGCAGCCTGACCCAACGGGGTTACAGAATAAAGCGGCTCAGATCTTCGTCTGCGACCAGCTCACCAAGGTGAGCTTTCACATACGCAGCGTCCACGGTGAGGCTCTGACCGGCTTTGTCGGTGGCATCAAATGAAATCTCTTCCATCAAACGCTCCATCACGGTGTGCAGACGACGGGCACCGATGTTTTCAGTGGTTTCGTTCACTTGCCATGCCGCTTCTGCGATTTGGGTAATGCCGTCTTCGGTGAAAGCGACATCCACTTCTTCGGTTTTCAGCAGGGCTGAGTATTGCTCGGTAAGCGAGGCTTTTGGCTCAGTCAGAATGCGTTTGAAATCATGGCTGCTCAGCGCTTCTAGCTCTACGCGAATTGGCAAACGGCCTTGCAACTCAGGGATCAGATCCGATGGCTTGGCTATTTGGAACGCGCCTGAGGCAACAAACAAGATATGGTCGGTTTTCACCATGCCGTGCTTGGTGGAAACGGTGCTGCCTTCGATCAGCGGCAGAAGATCGCGTTGTACCCCTTCACGAGAGACATCGGGGCCAGACACTTCACCGCGCTTACAGATCTTGTCGATCTCATCGATAAACACGATACCGTGGTTTTCCACGGCGTGGATCGCCGCTTCTTTTAGCTCTTCTGGGTTAACTAGCTTAGCCGCTTCTTCTTCAGTCGCTTGCTTTAGCGCGTCTTTGATTTTCATCTTGCGCTTTTTCTGCTCGCCACCACCCGACAGGTTTTGGAACATGTTCTGCAGCTGGCTGGTCATCTCTTCCATGCCAGGAGGCGCCATGATTTCAACGCCCATTTGCGGCGCAGCAACATTGATCTCGATTTCTTTATCGTCGAGTTGGCCTTCACGCAGCTTTTTACGGAACGATTGGCGGGTGCTTGATTGCGTTTCGGCTTGCTCGTTTTGACCCCATGCATCGCGAGGTGGCGGCAGTAGCGCATCAAGGATACGTTCTTCTGCTTGCTCTTCTGCGCGGTTACGTACTTTGGCGGTCGCTTGTTGATGGGTCATTTTGATCGCGACATCGGTCAGATCGCGGATAATCGACTCGACTTCTTTCCCGACATAACCCACTTCGGTGAATTTTGTCGCTTCGACTTTGATAAACGGCGCGTTGGCCAATTTAGCCAGGCGGCGGGCGATCTCGGTTTTACCAACACCGGTTGGGCCGATCATCAGAATGTTCTTTGGCGTGACTTCTGGACGCAGCTCTTCGTTAAGCTGCATGCGACGCCAGCGGTTGCGAAGTGCAATGGCTACCGCACGTTTAGCTTTATCTTGGCCGATAATGTGACGGTCAAGCTCGTGCACGATTTCGCGAGGGGTCATCTCAGACATAGCACTTCCTACTTAATCTCAAGTTCTTCAATGGTGTGATTATGGTTGGTGAATACGCAGATATCACCCGCGATTTTCAACGACTTCTCAGCGATAGTGCGCGCATCCAGCTCGGTGTTTTCAAGCAGCGCCGTGGCGGCCGCTTGGGCAAAGTTGCCACCAGAGCCAATCGCGATCAGATCGTTTTCAGGCTGCACGACGTCACCGTTACCGGTAATGATGAGAGACGCGGTTTCGTCCGCCACGGCTAATAGCGCTTCAAGGCGACGTAAAGAGCGGTCGGTGCGCCAATCTTTGGCCAGTTCGACGGCGGCTTTAGTGAGATGGCCTTGGTGCATCTCCAGCTTACGCTCGAAACGCTCGAATAGGGTGAAGGCGTCTGCCGTACCGCCAGCAAAACCTGCCAGTACTTTATTGTTATACAAACGACGCACTTTACGGGCATTGCCCTTCATGACGGTATTACCCAGAGAAACCTGACCGTCGCCGGCGATAACCACTTTATTACCACGGCGTACAGATACGATAGTTGTCACGGTGAACCTCTTTATTGTGCTGACAGCGATGTCAGAGTAATCATGATTAATTATCTGGGGTCACGGCGATGGGAATTCAATAGCCAATGTGGGCTTTGGTGATCGCAATGTGGGCTTTGATGACCGATAGAGGCGGGGATTTTTCTTACGAGAAGGCCACTTAGTGATTGCTGGAAAAGAAAAAACCGCTCAAAGCGAGCGGTTTTTTTGCATTAAATGAGCGGTCACCAAATCGCACACGGCTCGATTTCGGCGCGGCGCAGGTGGTTACGATCACGCTCGGCATCACGCTTGCTTGCATACGGGCCAAGGACGACACGATACCAGGTGCCTTTCTCGTTGGTGCTGACGCGAATTTCACTGCTCAAGCCTTGGAAGGCGATCTGTAGTTTGCGCTCTTCTGCGGGGGCGTTACTGCGATAGGCGCCACACTGCATGATGTAAGTTTGGGTCGATACTTGCTGCGTTGATGGATCTGGCGTGTCGATCTCGACGGTGCGATTTTCCAGCAGATCTTTGTACTGCCACTCTTCTTGCGGGCGTGGCGGGATCGCCGACTCGGTTGTCGGTTTGCTCGATTGTGCGCTTTCGGTTTGCGTTGTCTGTGTTGCTGCGGCTTGGGCAGCACTGCTCTGAGTGTCGTTGGCCACAGGCTCAGGCGCTGGCGTTTTTGACAGGAATACCAATCCCGCCCCCAGCGACACTATCAAAAAGAGTGCAAGCAAGGCGAACTTTGTCGGAAATGGGCGTTTTTTAGGTGCCGCTTTACGCTTACCGCCTTTGGTCGGCTTTTTGCGGGCAGGCCCTTTATCGCGTTTGATGTAATCTCTAGTAGCCACGGTCACTTCGATTGAAAAAGTTGAGATGGCGGATATAGTACAAACTTGCTCTTACACTGACTAGTGCAAGAGCAAATTGAGGTGACGATTAATGTGATGGCGGTGCCACTGATTCACGGATCACCAGCTTCGCTTCAAGAAGACGCGAGCCTGCCTGAACGTGGTTGCCCTTCAAGATTTCGAGCAACATGATCATCGCTTGGCGGCCGATCTCGTAGCGTGGCTGCGATACCGTAGTCAACGGTGGGTTGCAGTACTCAGAAAACTCAATGTCGTCAAAGCCGATAATTGAGAGCTCTTGCGGTACGCGTACACCGAGGCGTTTCGCCTGTTGGATCGCACCAATCGCAGTCCGGTCGTTGTGACAGAAAATGGCAGTCGGCGGCTCAGGCAGTGACAACAAGGTTGTTACTGCGCGCGCTCCGGAAGCAAAAGAGAAGTCACTTTTCACCGTGTAAGCGGGATTGATAGGTACACCGGCACGACGCAGCGCTTGCTGATAACCCTGGGTTCTAAATTCGCACAGTGATGCATCTTCAGGACCGGTGATCTGCGCAATGTGCTTATGGCCCATTTGCGTTAGATAGTTCACCGCTTCAAACGCGGCTGTCAGGTTGTCGATATGAACCGTAGGCAGTTCAAGCTCTGGTGCGTATTCACAAGCCATCACTAGCGGTGGCAGGTTTTTCTGCTCAGGCTTGCTGACATCGAACGGCAATTGTGTGCCCAGTAGCAACATCCCATCGGCTTGTTTGGTGAAGACCAAATTCACAAATGAGTTTTCGCGCTGCTGTTGTTGGCCACTATCGCCGAGCAGTACCAAATAGCCGTGCTCGAGTGCCGCTTCTTCAATACCACGGATCAATTCTGTGTAGTACGGATCACAGATGTCAGGAATGATAGCGACAATCGTCTTCGACTCGTTACGGCGCAGGTTACGAGCCAGAGAGTTGGGAGAGTAGCCAGATTTCAGTACAGCCTGTTCGACTTTCTTCCTTGTAGATGCCGATACTTTTTCGGGGTTCATCAGCGCGCGTGAAACGGTCGCAGTGGACACCCCGGCAAGTTGGGCAACATCCTTCATTGTCGCCATAAGATAATTCCTCGTCGTCTTCTCTTTGTCTATTGCAGTAGAGCACCTGACCTAAGTAAATCACTTATGTCGACAACCTTGGCTCTGCTCGTGCGAATGGTTTTGTCTATTCTATGCGCATGCATGACTATTCTACACGGACGTTCTTGTTTTTTTTCACATAAAACTAGAGACGTTTCACAAAAATAACGTACGACGCATGCGCAATGTCTCACTTTTTTGCTGGCTAGGCTAAATCTTGTGGCTCGATGTCGATGCTCCAGCGCACTTTTTTCCCATCAGGCAGTAAATGAATCATGGGCTTAGCACTACTGAGCAATTGCTGAAGTTGACGACGCAGTGGAGTTTGCACCCAAAGTTGCCAACGGTGGCGTCCTGCTCTACGCGCTAGCGGCGCGGGGTTGGGTCCGAAAATCTCGACATCGCCATTGCACACCGGATTGGCTTGTAAGGTTTGACGCACTTGATGTAAAAACGCCGCTGCGCTGTGGGCATCGTGTGCTTCGGCGCGCAGTAAGGCCATGGTGCGGAACGGCGGCAAGCCGGCTTCTTCACGCTCAGTAAGGGCTTCTTCAGCAAATGAGCTGTAGCTTTTGTGCAGCAGGGCTTGCAGCAGCGGGTGATCGGGATGGTGGGTTTGCCACAGCACTTCACCCGGTTTGCTGGCCCGCCCGGCGCGTCCCGCCACTTGGATCACCAATTGGGCTAAACGCTCCGGCGCGCGAAAATCGTTACTAAAGAGGGCGCTATCCACATCCAGTAGGGCGACCAAGGTGACATTGGGGAAGTGGTGGCCCTTGGCGAGCATCTGAGTACCGATCAAGATCTGGTATTCCCCTTTGTGGATCGCCTCTAAATAGTCTTCCAAGCTGCCTTTGCGACGGGTGCTGTCTCTGTCGATACGGATGGTGTTGTATTCGGGCAGCAGCTCATCCAGCGCTTGCTGGAGCTGCTCGGTGCCGACACCTGCGGTGACCAACTGGGTTGAGCCGCACGATTGACATTGATGCATTACCGGGCGCTGAGTGGCGCAGTGGTGGCAGCGCAGCTCATTGCTGCTGGCATGGTAGGTGTAGTGGACGTCACAGCGCGGGCAATCGGCGATCCAGCCGCATTCATGGCACATCATGACCGGCGCAAAACCGCGGCGGTTAAGAAACAGCAGCACTTGGTTTCCCGCTTGCAGGTGTTTGCGCATTTCCGCCAGCAATGGCGCAGACAACCCACCTTGCAAATATTGCCCTTTAATATCGAGCACCGCATGGCGCGCGGTGTTGGCAGTCCCGGCTCGGCGCGTTAGGGTGAGATGGTGATACTTGCCTTGTTTAGCGTTATTTAAGGTTTCCAGCGATGGCGTCGCTGAGCCTAAGATCACAGGGATCCCCGCGCGGCTTGCCCGCATCACCGCGAGATCGCGCGCATGGTAGCGTAGGGTGTCTTGCTGCTTGTAGGAGCTGTCGTGCTCTTCATCGATGATGATCATGCCAAGGTTGGCAAACGGGGTGAACAGCGCTGAGCGAGTGCCGATCAAGATGCCACTGTGGCCTTCACGCGCTGCGATCCAAGCCGCCAAGCGTTCTGTGTCGTTCAGGTTTGAGTGGATCACCGAAATCGGGATCCCAGCAAAGCGACGTTTGAAACGGTTAATGGTTTGTGGTGTCAGACCGATTTCAGGTACCAAGATCAGCACTTGCTTACCTTTGGCCAACACGGGCGCGATCACTTGCAGATAGACTTCGGTTTTGCCCGAGCCCGTCACGCCATCAAGCAGATAGCAGTGATAGCCTTCTGCCGCGTTAATGGTGGCGCAGGCGAGCGCTTGTTCGGTATTGAGATCAAGCGGCTCTTCGGTGGGCGCGGGTTGCCATTTGGGGGTGGGCGGTAAGACATCGGCTTGGCGCAGCCAACCTTTCTTTTCTAAGTTGGTCAGTGTGCCTTTCGCCACTTCCTCACCCAAAAGATCGCCATGGGAGAGCGGACCGGCTTGCAATAAAGCCAGCGCTTGGGCTTGCTTGGGCGCTTTTTTGGCGACATCGGTCGGCGCTTGGATCTTGCCTTCGTCCGTTAACGACCAGTACACCAGCGTTTGCGGATCGGCAGGCTCACCTTTGCGCAGGTTCGCTGGCAATGCCAACGACAAAGTTTCCCCTAGAGGAAATTGATAGTACTGGCTGCTCCACGTGAGCAGTTGCATCATGTTGGGTTCGATCACCGGCGTGGTATCGATCACTGTGCTGACATTGCGCAATTTATCGAATGGCGAGTGGTCGAGGAGTTCGGTCACGATCCCTATCAAAGTGCGGCTTTGAAAGGGCACTTTAACCCGGCCACCGACGCAAGGATTGGGGCTGTCTTCTTTTACGCTGTAATCGAAGCAATTATCCAGCGGGACGGGCAGGGCCACACGTACAATGCGGGCAGACGACATGATGCAACTCCATAAAAATCAGGCCCCAGTTTAATCTTCTCGATGGGTATGCGCAAAGTTAACAATTGTATGCGCAAAGTGAAGAAAAAAACGGCAGTCTCTGTTGATTTGCCGCAGCCGATTGATTACTATACGCCGCCTGAATTCATTGGTACCAATTGGTAGTAATGAGCGTTATTAACAACGCGTGGTGCCCGGCTTTGGATCGGGAGAGCGACGCGGACTTCTTATGAGGTTTTCCCCATGAAACAAGGTATTCACCCAGAATACACCGCGGTAAACGCGAAATGCTCTTGCGGTAACGCATTCGTTTTCAACTCAACTATGGGTAAAGACGAAATCAACCTAGACGTATGTGACAAATGCCACCCATTCTACACTGGTAAGCAACGTCAAGTGAGCACTGGCGGTCGTATCGACAAGTTCAAGCAACGTTTCGGTGCACTGTCTAGCAAGTAATTGCTTAACGGTTTCGAGAAAAAGGCTGCCTCAGGGCGGCCTTTTTTTTATGTTGCAAATTTCTCTCTTTCTTATCGTTCGTTTTGCTACTTAGCTTTATCGCCTGATAAACCACTTCTTGTGGCACGACGTTTTGATTTTTCTGCTATTATTCAGACTTTGTTCCGTCCTTTCCGTTCTATCAGGAATTACAATACATGTCTGAAGATTTTCGCCAACAGGCGTTGCACTATCACGCGTACCCTACACCTGGAAAAATTGCTATCTCTCTGACCAAACCGGCTGACAGCGCGAAAGATCTTGCGCTCGCTTACAGCCCGGGTGTGGCTGAGCCGGTACGTGAAATCGCGCAAGACATCGACAACGTTTACAAGTACACCGCTAAAGGCAATATGGTGGCGGTGATCTCTAACGGTACCGCGATCCTGGGTCTCGGTAACTTGGGCCCAATGGCGTCAAAACCGGTTATGGAAGGTAAGGCACTGTTGTTCAAGCGCTTTGCTAACCTTGATTCGATTGATATCCAAGTCAAACACCGCACGATCGATGAGTTCGTCGATACCGTGGCGAACATCGCCGATACCTTCGGTGGTATTAACCTTGAAGATATTAAAGCGCCAGACTGCTTTGAGATTGAGCGTCGCTTGATTGAACGTTGCCAAGTGCCAGTGTTCCATGATGACCAACACGGTACTGCGATTGTAACGGCCGCTGGTGTATTGAACGCACTGGAGCTGCAAGGTAAGTCGCTTGATACCGCACGCATTGTTTGCTTGGGCGCAGGCGCGGCCGCTGTGGCGTGTATGGAGCAATTGATCAAATGTGGCGCGCAGCGTGAGTTTATCTACATGCTGGATCGCAAAGGCGTGATCCACACCCGTCGTGACGATCTTAACGAGTACAAAGCGCTGTTTGCCAACAATACCGACAAGCGTACCTTGGAAGATGTGATCGCCGGTGCTGATATCTTCTTGGGCGTATCTGGCCCAGATCTACTGCCACCTGAAGCGCTTAAGCTTATGGCGGATAAGCCTGTCGTGTTTGCGTGTTCAAACCCAGATCCTGAAATTCGTCCAGAATTGGCGTTGGCGGTACGTGACGATCTGATCATGGGCACGGGTCGCTCTGACTACCCGAACCAAATCAATAACGTTTTGTGCTTCCCATTCATCTTCCGTGGCGCGCTGGATGTGCGTGCGAGCGTGATCAACGATGCGATGAAACTGGCAGCGGTTCACGCGATCCGCGAGTTGGCGAAAGAGCCCGTACCACAAGAAGTGTTGGAAGCGGCGGGTGTCGCGTCACTGACCTTTGGTAAAGACTACATTATTCCAAAACCAATGGACCCACGTTTGTTGCCTCGCGTTGCGCGTGCAGTTGCGCTTGCGGCGGTTGAATCGGGTGTGGCGCGTATTGGCCTGCCGAACGGCTATATGGAATAAGCGCAATAAAAAAAACCAGCCTATCGGCTGGTTTTTTTATTCGGCGAAATCTTCGAAATCAATCCCCATATCACGCATCATCGCTTTGGCTTCTTCTGGAATATCATCGGGATGATCTTTGCGGATATCTTCATCGGTCGGTAGCGGCTGGCCGGTGTATGCATGCAGGAACGCTTCGCAGAGCAATTCACTGTTGGTTGCGTGGCGCAGATTGTTTACCTGACGACGAGTACGCTCATCAGTCAAAATCTTAAGTACTTTTAATGGAATAGAGACGGTGATTTTTTTCACCTGTTCGCTCTTTTTACCGTGCTCAGCGTAAGGGCTGATGTACTCGCCATTCCACTTTGTCATCGTCTACCTTCTTTAATGCCGCAATTTGTGGGGTTCCAAATAAGCCTCCAATTTTAGCGGCTTTTACTGCCATAAGCAAAGGCGTATGGACGTCTAGATGTGTTGACGGCTTGGTGTTGGGTCGGTATGGTGTTAATAAAATGTCAGGATGAAGAAAACCCTTTGGGTGAATTAAAGGATTATTGTATGAGTGACAAGCAATTTGCCACCATTGCCGTGCGCACAGGAATTGAAAGTGATAGCCAACATCACGCGGTGGTACCACCGATTTATCTCACCTCTAACTATGGTTTCCCTGAGTTCGGTGATGTTCCTCAATACGATTATTCTCGCGGCGGTAACCCAACTCGCTCGCTGGTGGCAGAGGCGATTGCTGAGCTCGAAGGCGGCGCGGGCGCGGTGATCACCAACTGCGGCACATCTGCGATCAACCTCCTTATATCGGCGTTGCTTGGCCCGGATGATCTACTCGTCGCCCCGCATGATTGCTACGGTGGCACTTACCGACTGTTTAATACCCGCGCGCAAAAAGGCGACTTTCAGGTCGATTTTGTCAATCAATATGATGACGATGCCCTGCAAGCAGCGATCGCGAAAAAACCCAAGCTGATCTGGCTTGAAACTCCCTCAAACCCATTACTACGTGTGGTCGATATTCAAGCGGTGTGCGAAGCGGCAGCGAAAGTGGGCGCATTAGTGGCGGTTGATAACACGTTCCTGACACCGGTTTGGCAACAACCTTTTAAGCTAGGGGCCGATTTTGTGGTGCACTCGACCACTAAATATCTTAATGGTCACTCAGATGTGCTGGCTGGCGCGCTGGTAGCGAAAACCCAAGCGCATGTGGATGAGCTTTTGTGGTGGGGCAACTGCATTGGGGCGACGGGTTCGCCGTTTGATGCTTACCTGACGCTACGTGGTTTGCGTACGTTAGTGCCAAGAATGCGGATGCATGATGAGAATAGCCAAGCGATTTTGGCGTATTTACAGACCCAATCGGCAGTGAGTGCGCTGTATCACCCGAGCATTGCCTCGCACCCAGGTCACGATGTGGCGGCGAAGCAACAAACCGGCTTTGGTGCGATGATCAGCTTTGAGTTGGGTTGTGATGAAGCCGGCTTACGGGTGTTTTTGAGCGCGCTGCGCCATTTCTCGTTGGCGGAATCCTTGGGTGGCGTGGAGTCACTGATCTGCCATCCCGGTAGCATGACGCACCGCGCAATGTCAGATGAAGCGCAAGCCGACGCGGGGATCAACCCGACATTATTGCGTCTGTCTGTGGGATTGGAAGACAGCCGTGATTTGATTGCAGATTTACAGCGCGGATTTGAGGCGCTGGCTCAGGTTTAGGGAAAAAGACAATGGCGCAACGTCAGTTACACAAGTTTGGCGGCAGCAGTTTAGCTGACGCTGAGTGCTATCGCCGCGTCGCGGAGATCTTAGCAAATTACGCCAGCAGTCACGATTTAGTGGTGGTTTCCGCTGCAGGCACAACCACCAACCAATTGATAGAAATCCTCAATGAGAAAGATGGACGTTTAGCGCATGAAGCGTTGATGGCGCTGCGTGAGTTTCAACAAGGACTGATCACGGACTTAGTGGGCGATGAAGCCTTGGTCGAGCAGTTGTATATCGATTGCCGAGATATCGCTCAAGCGGCGGAAACGACCTGTGTGGCGGAGCGCTCTAAGTTTCTTGGCTACGGCGAGGTGTGGTCCGCGCGCTTGTTGGCGGCTTACCTTACCCGCGTCGAGCAGCCGGCGATCATGCTCGATTCGCGCCAATTGCTGCGTGCCGAGCGTGCCGCACAACCGGAAGTCGATAGCGCGGCTTCTTTCCCGCTGATGCAGGAATGTTTAGCGCAATACACCAAAACCAAGTTGGTGATCACCGGCTTTATGGCGCAAAACGCCGCCGAAGAGACCGTCTTGCTCGGTCGCAATGGCTCGGACTACTCCGCAACTATCTTAGGGGCGCTGGCGAATGTCAGTCGAGTGACCATTTGGAGCGATGTTGCTGGGGTCTACAGCGCCGATCCGCGCGTGGTGCCGGAAGCTTGCTTGTTACCGCTGTTGCGTTTGGATGAAGCCAATGAGCTGGCTCGCCTTGCCGCGCCCGTCCTGCATACCCGGACTTTACAACCCGTATCGCAAAGTACCTTAGATCTGAATTTGCGGTGCGCTTTAGCGCCAGAGTCGGGCATTACCCGGGTTGAGCGCGTGTTGGCCTCTGGGCGCGGCGCGAAAATTGTCACCTCATTGCCAGCAGTGTCAGTGCTCGAGTTGACTCTCACCAAAGGCGCTAACTTTGCGGCGCAGTGGCAAGAGATCGAAAGCGATCTGCAACGCCATCAATTACAAGCCTTAGCCGCGACGACCTTGGGCGATCAAGGGGTGGTGCAATTGGCGTACACCGAAGAGGTGGTTGGCAGTGTGATGACCATGCTGCAACACAGTGGCATGGGCGTTGAAATGCGTTTGCGCGAAGGCTTTTACTTAGTCGCCGCCGTGGGTGCTGGGGTGACAAACAACCCCAACCATTGCCACAGTTTCCAGCAGCAACTCAAAACCTTGCCGGTGGAATTTGTTGAAGAGTCGCAAGACGGGCTCAGCATCGCCGCGATTGTGCGTGGCGACTTGCCAGCGGATTTACTTGAGCAGCTTCATGCCACACTATTCCAAGCGCAAAAGACCGTCGGGATCGCGCTGTTTGGTAACGGCAATATCGGCAGCCGGTGGTTAAGTCTGTTTGCCGAGCAGCAAACAGAGATGTCGCGTCGTTACGGTAAGCGTTTTACCTTAGTCGGCGTGATTGACAGTAAATCGGCGTGGATCTGTGAAGAGGGCATCGATCCGGCGCAGGTGGAAGGGGAGTTTAAACAGCAAGCTAGCGGGTATCGCGCGTCGCATGTGCTCTCGGAGCTTGCCGGATTGCCTTACGATGAGATGGTGGTGATGGATGTCACCGCCAGCAGCGAGTTAGCCAGCCAGTACGCCGACATTGCCGAGCTGGGGATGCACTTGGTGACCGCCAATAAAATCGCCGGCTCTGCACCGTCGCAAGAGTACGACAAAGTGGTGGATGCGTTTGCAAAAACCGGTCGTCACTGGTTGTACAACGCCACGGTAGGCGCGGGGTTACCGATCAACTACACCATTCGAGATTTAGTCGATAGTGGCGACAGCGTGTTCAGCCTGTCTGGAATTTTCTCGGGCACCTTGTCGTGGCTGTTTGAGCAGTTCGATGGCAGCATTCCTTTCACCACGCTGGTGGATTTGGCCTGGCAGCAGGGACTGACTGAGCCGGATCCGCGCGCGGATCTTGATGGCAGCGATGTTATGCGCAAGCTGGTGATTTTGGCGCGGGAAGCGGGCTTACCTTTAGAGCCAACCCAAGTCAAAGTCGAAAGCTTGGTGCCGGAAGAGTTAGCCAGTGTCGATGTCGATACCTTCCTAGAGCAAGGTGATGCGCTGAATGAAGCGTTAGCCGAGCGGCTGGCTAAAGCGGTCAAACATGACAAGGTGCTACGCTATGTGGCGCGCCTTGGCAAAGATGGCAAAGCGTACGTTGGCATTGAATCGCTCGAGCGTCACGATCCGCTGGCGAATTTATTGCCGTGCGACAACATCTTTGCGATCGAGAGTATTTGGTACAAAGACAACCCGTTGGTGATCCGAGGCCCAGGGGCTGGCCGCGATGTCACTGCGGGCGCGTTGCAATCTGATCTCAATCGACTGGCATCGGTGTTGTAAGGGAATTTGTCTGATCCGGGGCGGGCTATACAGGCAGGCCCCTAAAAATCAGGCTGTGAGGGATACTCAGGTTGAACATGAATAATCTTCAACTTGGTGACATTGACATCACGATTGATTCAATGTCATTCTCTAGACATATAGACGTCTAAATAGATTTGAACTTTACCACCGCGTAGAGTCAATATCAGCCATTGAATGTCTTAAACGGAAGCGAAAACAGAATCGATAACCACATCGATAAGGGAAGATTATGGGTTATACACATGCGAGCGAGTTGGACGCGCTAAACCAAAATATTGCTGAGCTTGATGGACGCATCAATGTGTCATTTGAGTTTTTTCCGCCGAGCACGGAAAGTATGGAGCAAACCCTGTGGCAATCCATTCACCGTTTGAAAACCCTGCAACCCAAGTTCGTTTCTGTCACCTACGGTGCCAACTCTGGCGAGCGTGACCGTACCCACTCGATCATCAAAGAGATCAAGCAAGAGACCGGCCTTGAAGCGGCGCCGCATTTAACCTGTATCGATGCAACCCGCGATGAGCTGCGCACCATTGCCCGTGATTACTGGGAAAACGGAATTCGTCATATCGTGGCGTTGCGTGGTGATTTACCGGAAGCGGGGATCAAGCCCGAAATGTACGCTTCCGATCTGGTTGAGCTGCTGCTTAAAGAAGCGCCGTTCGATATTTCGGTGGCGGCATACCCTGAAGTGCATCCGGAGGCGAAAAGCGCACAAGCCGATCTGATCAACCTAAAGCGCAAGATTGATGCCGGGGCGCAACGTGCGATCACCCAGTTCTTCTTCGATATTGAAAGCTACCTGCGTTTTCGTGACCGCTGCGCCGCGGCGGGCATTGAAGCGGAAATCGTGCCGGGGATCTTGCCCGTTTCTAACATGAAGCAAGCAAAGCGTTTTGCTGATATGAACAATGTGAAAGTCCCTGCGTGGATGCAAAAGCAGTACGAAGGGCTTGACGATGATCTGCTGACCCGTCAAATGGTGGGGGCGAGTAATGCGATTGATATGGTGCGGGTACTCAGCCGTGAAGGGGTGAAAGATTTCCACTTCTATACCCTCAACCGCGCGGAGATGACTTACGCCTTGTGTCACACGCTTGGGGTGCGCCCAACCGAGTAAGCGCGTGTTGCGAAGAGGCAAATGAAAAGGGCAGCGTATCTACGCTGCCCTTTTAGTTTGGGGTTAACAAGAACTCGTCTTAGCCTAGCAAAAATGGTGCGGTTTCTTGTTGTTTAAAGTGCAGTTGCACTTTGCTCACTATCCATATCGGCTAGCTCTGCGATAACTTCTGCCGCCCAAACCAACCAAGATTCACTGTTTAAAATACAGCGACGCAAAGTTAGACGGTCAAGGCGTTCTTGACGACTCAGAGTATCTGGGTCGGCAAAGTGCTGGCGCTCAAGTTCACGGTAATGTTCAACAAGCTTGGTGGTTTCTTCCATCAAGTTTTTGATGTGCTCTTGCATCGGCACCGAGTTGTGAACAGAGCAGACTAGCAGTTTCGCAGACAGCTCGTCACGGACAGTTGGGTTACGCACAGGCTCTTCAAACCATTCAAACAACGACGAACGACCCAAATCCGTAATCGAGTAAACCTTGCGATCTGGTTTACCTTCTTGTGGCTGAAGCACACAAGTAACGAGGTCGTTGACCGCCATTTTATTCAGCTCGCGGTACACTTGCTGATGACTGGCTTTCCAAAAATACCCAATGCTGTGAGAAAACTCTTTCGTAATATCGTAACCGGTCGCGTCGCGGCTGCTCAGCACGGTTAAGATCACATGTGGTAATGACATCTCTTCTATCCGTTTCAAGAACTACAAAACCTCTTTCCGGGTGATAGTCACTCACGCTCTCACGGCGTTTTATCGATCGAGTTTCACAATCAGAAAGAAGATTCGTAGCATAGCATCAAATTTATTAGGAACGATATAAATAGGCATCAAAACACAACATTGAACACATCATCAGCCTAGGTTGTCAAACACGCCAGTCTTGGAATCCATTCAAAATTATCGGACCCGCTTAATAAAGAATCAATTTTTATGCTTAAACATACAGGCGCATATGGCAGTGCCTAACCATGCAAAGCATTGTGATTCAGTCAGAGGAAGTTAAGCGCAGATCACGCACAAGGAGTTGTAATAATAGTGATACACAGGGACAAAACGCTAAAAACTGACCCATTAGCGATAAAAAAACCGCCCATTAAGGGCGGCTTTGAATGATAAGTAATTTGTAACTTAGCGTATTAGCCAGTGTTACGCATACCGGTGGCGATACCTGCGATGGTCACCATGAGGGCTTCTTCCATCTCTGGCGCCGCCGCGTCTTGTTGACGGGTACGGTACAGCAATTCAGCTTGCAGCATGTTTAGCGGCTCGACGTAAATATTACGTAGGCGGATCGCTTCTTTACCCCATGGGTTTTGATCCATTAGGTTTTCGCTGTTCTCAACAGCTAACACGGTCTTGATGTCGCTGTTGAGTTGGCTACGTAGACGCTCACCCAGAGGCCACAGTTTCTTATCCACGAGGCGTTGATCGTAGTATTCACTGATCGCGGGATCGGTTTTGGTGTATACCATTTCTAGCATGCCCAGACGTGTAGAGAAGAACGGCCACTCACGGCACATCTCTTCTAGCAGCTCTTGCTTGCCTTGGCCGATAGAGGTTTGGATAGCTTCACCGGCGCCCAGCCATGCTGGCAATACCAAACGGTTTTGGCTCCAAGCGAAGATCCACGGGATCGCGCGCAGGCTCTCTACGCCGCCGGTTGGGTTACGTTTCGCTGGACGCGAGCCTAGCGGCAGTTTACCCAACTCAAGCTCAGGCGTGGTTGAGCGGAAGTACGGTACGAAGTCCGCTTCGCCACGCACCACGCCACGATACGCATCACACGAGATCTCAGACAGCATGTCCATTTGATCGCGCCATGCTTGCTGTGGTGCTGGCGGTGGTAGCAGGTTCGCTTCCAAAATCGCACTGGCGTAAAGGCTGAAGGTGTTGATCGCAACTTCTGGTAGACCCAGTTTAAAGCGGATCATCTCGCCTTGCTCGGTAACACGCAGGCCGCCTTTCAAGCTCTTAGGTGGCTGAGAGAGCAGCGCCGCGTGCGCTGGTGCACCACCACGACCCACTGTACCGCCACGGCCGTGGAATAGGGTTAGCTCAACGCCGGCCTCTTCACACACTTCTACCAAGGCTTCCATTGCGGTGTACTGCGCCCAACCGGCCGCAAGCACGCCCGCATCTTTGGCTGAGTCTGAGTAACCGATCATCACCATTTGGTGATTTTGGATAAAGCCACGGTACCAATCGAGGTTCATCAGTTGCTCGATAACCGCTTTGGCGTTGTTGAGATCGTCTAGCGTTTCAAATAGTGGGCACACATCCAAACGGAATGGGCAGCCCGCTTCTTGTAGCAATAGGTGTACCGCAAGCACATCTGATGCAGTACGCGCCATGGAAATGACGTATGCACCCAGTGCTTGGCGAGATTGTTGCGCGATGATCTTACAGGTGTCGATCACCTCTTTCACTTCGGCGCTTGGCTCCCACTCGCGTGGTAATAGCGGACGCTTCGATGACAGCTCTTTGACCAAGAACGCGACTTTGTCTTGTTCGCTCCATTGGCTGTAATCGCCAAGGCCAAGGTGACGGGTGATTTCCGCAACAGCGTCAGAGTGACGGGTACTTTCTTGGCGAATATCAAGACGCACAAGGTGGATGCCGAAACACTTGATACGACGCAGTACATCAAGCAGCAAACCATCGGCGATGATGCCCATGCCGCACTCGTGGAGTGACTCGTAACACGCGTGGAGTGGATCCCACAGCTGCGCTTCGTCGGTGATGATCGCGCCTTCCGGTACTGGCAGGCCTTTGATTTGCGCGTCCATCGCTTCGCGGGTATTGGTCAGCTTGGTACGCAGATCTTTCATGATGGCGCGGTACGCTTCGTGCTCGCCGCCCGCGAGATCGCGCACGGTGTCGTTGCATTTCACCATCGACAGCTCGCTCACCAACTCTTGAATGTCGGTCAGGAACAGATCGGCGGCTTTCCAGCGCGACAACAGCATGACTTCGCGGGTGATCGCAGAGGTCACAAATGGGTTACCGTCACGGTCGCCGCCCATCCATGAAGAGAACAGCACAGGGGCTGCGTCGAGTGGCAGGCCTTCTCCAAGGTGTTGATGCAATCTTTCATCGAATTGACGTAGGAACTCAGGCACGGCTTCCCAGGCTGAGTTTTCAATCATCGCAAAGCCCCATTTCGCTTCATCAAGCGGGGTTGGGCGTTGCTGGCGAATAACGTCAGAGTGCCACATTTGCGCGATCAATTGCTCGAGGCGCGCTTCGGTGCGGGCACGCTCTGCAGAAGAAAGCTCAGACAGCTCTAGCTTCGACAGACACATGTTGATTTGCACCAATTTGTGGATCATGGTGCGACGCGCGATTTCCGTTGGGTGCGCAGTCAGTACCAATTCAATTTTTAGCTCGCGCACCGCTTCGATGGTGTCGAACTTGCTTACATCTTGGCTGGTCAGCTTCGAGAACAGGTTGTCCATCGCGTCTGGGCTGCAGACGTGCTCGTCACAATGACGGCTGATCCCATGATATTGCTCGGCAATATTGGTTAGGTTGAGAAACTGGCTAAACGCACGCGCTACCGGTAGTAGTTGCTCGTCAGGTAGGCTTTGCAGCTCTTTAACCAGAAGCTCGCGGTCTTCTTTGCTTCCGCCACGCGCTGACTTTGAGAGTTTACGGATTGTTTCGACCTTCTCTAGTAGGTCGTCACCATGGGCTTGCTTGATGGTATTACCAAGCAAGTGTCCCAACATGCTCACATTACTACGTAGCGCACTGTATTTTTCGTTCATAGCGGGTCCATCTCGTAATTTTGTTACAAACTAAATTGCAAATTCCTGCCTATAATCTAGCCACGATCGCACTATCAGGTCAAATGGAGTTAGAGTTGATCGAAAAAAAACGACACTACCATTGATATTTATCATCCTAGTGGTCGGTTTGCTGCTGGAATTTCCGACAAATACCCTTATTTGAACCAGAAAATCTGGACAAAAAAAGCACATCCTTTTGCTAAATCCTACCTTACCTTCTCTGCGCATTGAGTGAAATGACAATCGCATTACAACTCTTGCTGTTTTCTGTTTACCACGCCTTGACATGTTTTTAAATTTATCGTTAAAATAAACATTCATTATATGTGAATAAGTATTTTGAAATCTTGGTGGGTAACCACAGACTTTCGCTTAACTATGTGTAATCGTGTTATTGAGTGGTAGGTCGCTAACTTTTCTCAGGTTGCCAAACGGGTCGCGAGTAGTGACATATTTTGAAACGCTTTCTTAAACAAGCGATCAAATCGTCATTTTATTCAAACCACCAAGCAACATTCTGATCACATTGGCATGAATTTAGTCGTCAATCACCGTGTCGTTAGGAAGACGGATGCAGTCAAAAGGAAGAGCGTGATGAAACCGTTAGTCGTGAAATTGGGTGGCGCTGTACTGTCAGATAGCGCTCTGTTAACTCAGCTATTTGATGTGATTGCGGCGCAAGCGAAACATCGTGCCATTGTCGTGGTTCACGGTGGTGGCTACTTGGTTGACGATCTGATGGCGAAGTTGCAGCTGCCCACCGTGAAAAAGAACGGTTTACGAGTGACTCCGGCCGATCAAATCCCGGTGATTGCAGGCGCACTGGCGGGGACAGCAAACAAGTTGTTGTTAGGCCAAGCGATGCGTTCGGGTTTCAAAGCGGTGGGTTTGTGTTTGGCGGATGGCGGTTTGTGCGAAGTGAGCGTTCTCGATGCTGAGTTGGGCTCGGTGGGCGATGCCAAACCCGGTGATGGCGCGTTAGTGTCAGCCATTTGCGCCCAAGGCGTGGTGCCGATCATCAGCTCGATTGGCTTGGATAGCCACGGCGAGTTGATGAACGTGAACGCTGATCAAGCCGCGGTTGCGGTAGCCGGGGCGCTGGATGCGGAGCTGGTGCTGCTGTCCGATGTACCGGGCGTATTGGACGGTAATCGTGAGCTAATCACCGCGCTGACAGAAGCGGATGCCGAAGCATTGATCACCGCTGGCGTGATCACCGATGGGATGATCGTCAAAGTGCACGCGGCATTTGATGCGGCGAAGTCGCTCGGCAGGCCGATTGAAGTGGCTTCGTGGCGAGACCCTGCGTTATTAGAGCAATTATTTTCAGGCGGATCCGTCGGTACGCGATTCGCAGTATAAGCAAATTTTCATAATGAATGATGGTGCGCCGTTTCGGATTGACCGCCGCACGGCACAAAGCAAGGAGAGAAGGTAATGAGCAAGATTAATAAAGTGGTATTGGCCTATTCTGGCGGTCTCGATACGTCGGCGATTATTCCTTGGCTAAAAGAGAACTACGACTGTGAAGTGGTTGCGTTTGTGGCCGATGTTGGCCAAGGCGACGCAGAGCTTGAAGGTGTGGAAGCGAAGGCACTGGCTTCTGGTGCGTCGGCTTGTTACATCGCCGATCTAAAAGAAGAATTGGTTTCAGAGTACATCTACCCAACGCTTAAAACTGGCGCGGTGTACGAAGGGAAATACTTGCTCGGTACGTCAATGGCGCGTCCTATCATTGCCAAAGCGCAAGTTGAATGTGCGCTTGAAGTGGGAGCCGACGCCCTGTGTCACGGCTGTACGGGTAAAGGTAACGACCAAGTGCGTTTCGAAAGCTGCTTTGCTGCATTGGCGCCACAACTGAAAGTGATTGCGCCGTGGCGTGAGTGGGACATGCGTAGCCGTGAAGATCTGCTTAATTACCTGGCTGAGCGCAACATCCCATGTTCCGCGTCACTGGAAAAAATCTACTCGCGTGATGCGAACGCATGGCACATTTCAACTGAAGGTGGCGTGCTAGAAGAAACGTGGAACCAACCGAACGAGCACTGCTGGGCGTGGACTAAAGATCCTGAAGACGCACCAAACCAAGCTGAGTTGGTATCAGTGAAAATTGAGAAAGGCCAAATTGTCGCGGTAGACGGTGAAACCATGTCGCCATACAACGCGTTGGTGTACTTGAATGCCAAAGGTATCGAGCACGGTGTTGGCCGTATTGATATCGTTGAAAACCGTATGGTGGGCATGAAGTCGCGTGGTTGTTACGAGACGCCGGGGGGCACCATCATGATGGAAGCACTGCGTGCGGTTGAGCAACTGGTACTGGATAAAGAGTGTTTCGATTTCCGTCAAAACATCGGCTTGAAGTTCTCTCACCTGGTTTACGATGGCCGTTGGTTCACGCCGCTATGTAAGTCTTTGCTCGCCGCCGCTGAAGCGATTGCTGAAGACGTGAACGGTGAAGTGGTGTTGAAGCTATACAAAGGCAACGTGACCGCAGTTCAGAAGCGTTCTGACAACAGCTTGTACTCAGAAGAGTTTGCGACCTTCGGTGAAGACGAAGTGTACGATCAAAGCCACGCGGAAGGCTTCATCCGTCTTTACTCTCTGGCGAGCCGTATCCGCGCGTTCAACAACCAGAAGTAAGCGATTTGGCGCTCGGGATGAGCGCCAACAAGCAATAGCAATGTGAGTGTAAAGGGCAGGCGATGTACCTGCCCGATTCAGTTCTATGTCGAGTGATCAGGAGAGAGACAATGGCATTATGGGGTGGACGATTCAGTCAAGCGGCCGACACGCGGTTCAAGCAGTTTAACGACTCGCTGCGCTTTGATTATCGACTGGCTGAGCAAGATATAGTTGGCTCTATCGCCTGGTCTAAAGCCTTGACCTCTGTCGGCGTTCTGACCGAAGAAGAGCAGCAAGCGCTAGAGTTGGCATTGAATGAACTCAAGCTGGCGGTGATGGAAGATCCTGAGCAGATCTTGCAATCGGACGCCGAAGACATTCACAGCTGGGTGGAGCAGCAGTTGATTGCCCGCGTTGGCGATCTCGGCAAAAAGCTGCACACCGGTCGTTCGCGTAACGATCAGGTGGCGACCGATCTCAAGCTGTGGTGTAAGCAGCAAAGCCAGCAACTGCTGTTGTTACTCGATAAACTGCAAAACACCCTAGTGAACGTGGCGCGCGAGCACCAAACCACCGTTTTGCCAGGCTACACTCACTTGCAACGCGCTCAACCGGTGACGTTTGCACACTGGTGTTTGGCGTATGTCGAAATGTTTGAACGTGATTATTCGCGTTTGCAAGATGCGATGGATCGTTTCGATACCTGTCCGCTCGGCAGCGGCGCGCTGGCCGGCACCGCGTATGCGATTGACCGTGAAGCGTTGGCGCACAGTTTGGGCTTCCAACGTGCGACCCGCAACAGCCTTGATTCTGTCTCGGATCGCGATCATGTGATGGAGCTCATGTCGGTCGCGTCAGTATCGATGCTGCACTTATCGCGGATGGCTGAAGATTTGATCTTCTATAACTCGGGCGAGTCGAACTTTATTGAGCTGGCCGATACCGTGACGTCGGGCTCGTCGCTGATGCCGCAAAAGAAAAATCCGGATGCGCTTGAGCTGATCCGCGGCAAAGTCGGCCGTGTCTACGGCGCAATGTCGGGCATGATGATGACAGTGAAAGCGTTGCCGCTTGCCTACAACAAAGACATGCAAGAAGACAAAGAAGGTTTGTTTGACGCGCTGGATTCATGGGCCGATTGCATGGAAATGGCGGCGTTGTGCTTTGAAGGGATCAAAGTGAACCGCGAGCGTACCCTTGAAGCGGCGATGCAAGGGTACTCGAATGCGACTGAGCTGGCAGATTACTTGGTCGCGAAAGGCATTCCATTCCGTGAAGCGCACCATATTGTCGGTGTCGCGGTGGTGGAAGCGATCCATCAAGGTTGTGCGTTAGAAGAGCTGAGCCTTGAGGTGATGAAAGGCTTCTCTGAAGTGATTGATAACGATGTTTATCCAATCTTAACCATAGAGTCTTGCCTTGAGAAACGTTGCGCCTTGGGTGGCGTGGCACCACAGCAAGTCGAATACGCGATCGATCAAGCCGGTAAACGCTTGGAGAAACGTTACTCGCCGACGGTAAAAGTGCGTAATGCGCGTTTGACCGATCTCGATGCCATTGAAGGCATGGTGGCGTACTGGTCGGGGCTGGGGGAAAACCTACCGCGTAAACGCAACGAGTTGGTGCGCGATATTGGTTCGTTCTCGGTCAGTGAGCATCAAGGTGAAGTGACCGGTTGCGGCTCGCTGTACGTGTATGATTCTGGCTTGGCTGAAATTCGCTCGCTGGGTATTGAAGCGGGCTGGCAAGGCCAAGGTCAAGGCCGCGCGATTGTCGAGCACATCCTAGAGCAAGCCCAACAAATGGCGATCAAGAAGGTGATTGTGTTGACGCGAGTGCCGGAGTTCTTCATGAAGATGCACTTTATTCCGACATCGAAAACCTTGTTGCCTGAAAAAGTGATGAAAGATTGCGAGCGTTGTCCGCGTCAATTAGCGTGCGATGAGGTGGCGCTGGAGATCAATCTCGAAGAGCTGCGCGGCAATCATTCGCAAGTAGCGTAAGCACGAACGAGAAAGATGAATTTTTAGTTAAAGTCGGCATTTATGCCGGCTTTTTTGATGTTATATCGTACGGATTGTCAGCCAACTGTCACACACCAATCGCAACCTAAGCCCTAAGTTAATTGTTAATACAGGGAAAGAGAATGAAAACTTGGCTGTTATTACCCACCGCGTTAACCACCTTTGCACTCACTCAAACTCACGCACTGGCCAATGAGCCGACGACGTTCGCACCGACGCTACAAACTAACGATAGCTGGTTTAAAGAGGGGCAATCGGTGTTGTCGGCAGCGATGCAAACCGCGCCAATCAACACCCCAGCGCGCAATATCATTTTGTTTGTCGGTGATGGGATGAGTGTCGGCACCATGACGGCGGCACGAATTTACGCAGGGCAACAAGCCGGCGATAGCGGGGAAGAGTTCCGCTTAGAGATGGAAGCACTGCCGCATGTGGCGATGTCGAAAACCTACAATACCGATATGCAAACACCTGACTCTGCCGGTACGGCGACCGCGATGGTGACGGGGGTAAAAACCAAGGCGGGGACCTTGGGGGTGAACGATAACGTCCAGCGCGGTTTTTGTAGCACCATCAAGGGCAATGAAGCGAAAACCATTTTCCAAATCGCCGCCGAAAAGGGCAAGGCGCTGGGCGTGGTGTCCACCGCCCGTTTAACCCATGCCACGCCTGCGGCGACCTACGCGTACAGCGCGGATCGTAACTGGGAAAACAACACCACGCTGACCAATATCAGCGTAGAGCAGGGCTGTCGTGATATCGCCCAGCAGTTTGTTGATTACGATTATGGCTTTGGCGGTTTTCAAGTGGCATTGGGGGGCGGTCTGCGTGAGTTTACCTTGGTAAGTGATGGCGGTAAGCGCACCGATCATGACTTAACGACGCTGTGGCAGCAGCGTTATCCCGACGGGGCGTTTGTGTCGGATCACGCCGCGCTGATGGACATTGATGTGAGCGAAACCGAGCGTTTGTTTGGTTTGTTCGGCTTAAGCCACATGGATTATGAGCTGGATCGCGATGACTCTCAGCCTTCGTTGGCGCAAATGACGGAAACCGCGATATCCATGCTGGCGAAAAACGATGACGGCTACATGCTGATGATCGAATCGGGTCGCATCGATCACGCGCACCATGCGGGGAACGCTAAACGGGCGTTGGAAGACACGCTGGCGTTTGATGCTGCGATTGCCAAGGCGCTGGCGATGACCGATCCCAACGAAACGCTGATCATTGTCACCGCTGATCACGCCCACACCTTAGTGATGAACGGTTATGCGCCGCGCGGAAACGATATTTTGGGTTTGGCGATGAACGCTGACGGCCCTGTCAAAGCCGATGATGGTAAAGCTTATACCACGCTGACTTACGGCAACGGCCCAGGTGCGATTTCGGGTGAGCGCGCAGAGCCAACCGCAGAAGCGGTAGTGGGCGATGATTACTTGCAGCAAGCGCTTATTCCGCTAAGCAGTGAAACTCACTCACAAGAAGATGTCGCTATTTTAGCGACCGGGCCGAAAGCGTGGTTGTTCCAAGGTGTAGTGGAGCAGAACTACATTTTCCACGTGATGAACGAAGCCTTTAAGTAAGTTTGGTGCCTCGGCCCGTAATGAAAAAGCGCACCGAGGTGCGCTTTTGTCGTTGTAGATGCGTAGTGAGCGAGATCAACAGCCTGGGCCGCAATCTAGACAGTGCTTGATCATTTCAGGACCAAGGTGCAGTTTGGCGTTCAGATCGCGCAGTGCGGTACGTACACCTTCTTCGATCACTGGATGGTAGAACGGCATATCAAGCATTTCAGAGATGGTCATCTTGTTCTGATGCGCCCATGCCAACAAGTGGGCAAGGTGCTCTGCGTTCGGTCCCATCATTTCCGCGCCAAGGAAGCGGCCAGTGCCTTGCTCGCCGTAAACGTGCAGCAAACCTTTGTTGCGCAGCATGACGCGAGAGCGACCTTGGTTTTCAAACGACACTTCACCGACTGCGAAACAGCCACAGGTGCCTAAGCGCTGTTGCAACTGTTTGAAGGTTTCACCGACCATCGCGATTTGCGGATCGGAAAACACCGCTGAAATTGGTGTGCGGCGCAGACCTGCTCGGATATCAGGGAAGCGCCCGGCGTTGTCACCGGCGATCCGCCCTTGGTCTGCGGCTTCGTGTAGCAACGGAATTTGGTTGCTCGCATCACCGGCAATAAAGATGCTGTCGACCGAGGTTTGCAAGGTAAAGTGATCCGCCGTTGGTACGCCACGCTCGTCCAGTGCCACATCGGTGTTTTCAATTGCCAGTTGGTCGACGTTCGGACGACGGCCTGTTGCCGCTAGCACGTAGTCAACGATGAAGGTTTCGATCTCACCGTCATGGTTCACAAATTGAATTTCAACTTTGTCACCGTCAGCGGAAGTGATGCGCTTCATGCTTTCAACTTTCACGTCAGCATCTAAGTAGAACTCTTCTTTAAACGCTTTATCGGCGTATGCCATTACGTCTGGATCGGTCAGTGGGCCGACTTGACCACCAAGGCCAAACAGTTTGACCTCCACGCCCAAGCGATGCAGGGCTTGACCCAGTTCAAGGCCAATCACACCGGGGCCAAATACGGCGACGGCGTCAGGGAGATCGTCCCACTCAAACACGTCGTCATTAATCACTAGGCGATCGCCTAATTCATTCCACACTGCAGGGTACGCAGGGCGAGAGCCCGTCGCAATAACAATGCGCTTCGCGGTAATTTGGGTATGGTCGTCAACTATTAGGGTATTGTTATCAATAAATTTGGCGTAACCGCGAAGTTTGTCTTCAGCTGGAATTTCATCAACGCCTTCGAGTACAAAGCCGACGAAGCGATCACGTTCGCGTTTGACGCGATCCATGACTTCACGGCCGTTGATCACGATGTCACCTTGTGGATGGACACCAAAGCCTGGCGCTTTTTCGATCTGGTGAACACTCTCTGCGGCCGCAATTAAAAGTTTTGATGGCATACAGCCAACGCGCGCACAGGTTGTGCCGTACGGGCCACCTTCGATCATCACAACACTATCGGTATGAGATTTGGCTGCACGATACGCACCTAATCCCGCTGTACCACCGCCGATCACGGCAACATCAACATTGAGCTGTTTCATGGTTTTCTCTTTTAATTGTTTGGCAGGAGAGTGAAGTAGGGCGGCGAATGTGCCGCCCTTAGTTTGCTGATTAGCAATGGAGTGTGAGAGACGCTTACTTGGTTAGGAAGCTTTCTAGCTCTTCGCTGCCACCAATGTGCTTACCGCCGATGAAGACTTGAGGCACTGTGGTGCGACCTGAAATTGCGCGCAAGCTCACTGTGGTTGCATCTTTACCGAGTACCACTTCTTCGTAGTTTAGGCCGTGATCAATTAGGTTTTGTTTTGCTTTGGCACAGAACGGGCAACCAGGTTTAGTGAATACCGTGATGGATTCTTGCATTTTGTGCTCTGGCGCGATGTAGTTCAGCATAGTGTCTGCATCAGATACTTTGAACGGGTCGCCTGGCTCGTTTGGCTCGATAAACATTTTCGCGACAACGCCGTTTTTCACTAGCATGCTGTAACGCCATGAGCGGTCGCCGAAACCAAGATCTTCTTTGCTCACTAGCATGCCCATGCCTTTGGTGAATTCACCGTTGCCGTCTGGGATGAAGGTGATGTTTTCTGCTTCTTGGTCGTCTTTCCATGCATTCATGACGAAGGTATCGTTCACTGATACACACAGAATGCTATCAACACCGTGCTCAGCAAATACTGACGCTAGCTCGTTGTAACGAGGTAGGTGAGATGATGAACAGGTCGGGGTAAATGCGCCTGGTAGACTGAATACGATGACATTTTTGTTTGCGAATAGCTCTTCCGTGGTCACGTTAACCCATTGGTCGCCTTGGCGAGTTGGGAAAGTTACGTTAGGGATTTGTTGACCTTCTTTTGATTCAAACATGTATTGCTTCCTTATCTATTTTTCAAATTTGTTAAAGCATAAAGTTCTTTGCGCTTTGTTGATGTGATGATTATGTGATTTCTGATACGATAGTTCTAATCACTTGTTGTTATCGTTTCGATTGGTAATTTCTATCAAAGGTCGGTATATGAATATCAGAGACTTGGAGTATTTGGTCGCGCTGGCGGAGCATCAGCATTTTCGACGAGCAGCGGAAGCTTGTTTTGTAAGTCAACCCACCCTGAGTGGTCAAATTAGAAAATTAGAAAATGAGCTCGGCGTCACTTTGTTAGAGCGAACCAGCCGTAAAGTGCTGTTTACCGACGCAGGGTTACGTTTAGTTGAGCAAGCAAGGCGCGTGTTGCTTGAAGTGAAAGTGTTAACCGAGCTTGCGAGCCAGCAAGGCGAAAGCATGACGGGCCCAATCCATATTGGTTTGATCCCGACGGTGGGGCCCTATTTGTTGCCGCACATTGTGCCGCTGCTGCGGGAGATATTCCCAGAGTTGGAGCTGTATCTGCATGAAGGTCAAACGAATGAGTTGGTGGATCAACTCGAAAGCGGGAAACTCGATTGCTTGATTTTGGCGTCAGTGAAAGAGACCGAGCATTTTATCGAATTGCCGCTCTATGATGAGCCAATGGTATTGGCGATCCCAGAATCGCACCGCTGGGCTGGGCAGCAGATCTTCGATTTACCCCAGCTTAACGGCGAAACCTTGATGATGCTGGGCAGTGGCCATTGTTTGCGCGATCAGGCAATGGGTTTTTGCTTCTCTGCTGGTGCAAATGAAGATGGCCACTTTAAAGCAACCAGCTTAGAAACCTTGCGTAATATGATTGCAGCCGGGGCGGGGATCACCTTGCTGCCACGTTTAGCGACGCCTGCTAGTGGCACGCGTGATGGGGTGTGTTATTTGCCAGTTGAGAACCCAACCCCGAGCCGTACGATCTCGTTAGTGTATCGTCCAGGATCGCCGCTGAGACCTCGTTATGAAAAGCTCGCCGGTGTGGTGAGCGAGCACATTGAAGCGAGCGATTGCTTGGTTTAAGCCGAGCGAGAAGTCATTTCACTGTTTGACGAAAACAAAAAAGCCAGCGTTGAACGCTGGCTTTTCAATTAACGGCTTAGCACGCAGAGTTAGAACAACTCTTCAGGTGCTTCCTCGCCTTCTTCAGTATCGAAGATGCTTTGGCGTTGTACGTGATACTCAGTTGGCTCAGTGCCTTTAACGAAGTATTCGTACATGCTGTTGCGATCGCTACGGGTGGTCAGCAAACCGGTGTTACGGTTAATGCGCACACGCACGATGTTGTTCGGTACCACTTTACGTTGCTCAGGCACATCAGCAAGGGCAACTTTCATGAAATCAACCCACGCAGGCTGTGCGATGTTACCACCGGCAGAGCCGCCTACGATTTGGCGATCGCCCATGTTCGGGTTACGCGATGTACGGCCGAGTGAACGGCTGTGGTTATCGAAACCGACCCACACCGACGCAACGATGCCTGGGCCATAACCCACATACCAAGTATCTTTCGATTCGTTGGTGGTACCGGTTTTACCGCCGATATCGTGACGGCCGAGTGCGCGACCACGCCAACCAGTACCTAGCCATTCGCGATCACCCCAAATGTTACTTTCGAGCATTTCGCGCATGATGAATGTTGCTTCGCGCGTCATTACTTGCTGGGTGTACGGCGAATCGTCTTCAGGGGTTTCTTCGGTCAGCAGGTTTTCTTCAACAACAGCGCCATCGTCGGTCTCTGTGGTTGTCTCTTCTGCGCCTACGGCTTCTTCTGCTGGTTCTTCTTGAGCAAACTGATCTTTGTTGAAGGTAAGCTCTGGCGGTGGGCAGTTTTCCTGACAAACCGTTTTAGGCTCAGCTTGGAAGATCACGTTACCGTCTTTATCTTCAACACGTTCGATAAAGTAAGGCTTAACGTAGTAACCGTCGTTGGCAAAGACCGCAAAACCTTGCGCCATTTCTAGCGGGGTTAAGTTACCCGCGCCCAGTGCGATGGCTTCAGCGTACGGTAAGTCATCACGTTTGAAACCGAAGCGTGGCAAGTAGTCGAGGGTTTCAGCCAGACCTACACGTTGCAAAATACGCACGGCCATTACGTTTTTCGATTGCGCCAAACCGACGCGGGTACGCAATGGACCTTCATAACGCTCTGGTGAGTTCTTTGGACGCCACGCGGTGCCCATGCTCTCATCCCAGTGGTTAAACGGCGCATCGTTGATCAAGGTCGCGAGTGTCATACCACGTTCAACGGCTGCAGCGTAGATGAATGGCTTGATACTTGAGCCCACTTGACGAATCGACATCGTGGCACGGTTAAATTTGCTGTGACTGTAGTCAAAACCGCCTACCAGCGCGACAACGGCACCATCAAACGGTGAAATTGCGGCAAAAGCCGTATTGGCTTCCGGCACCTGACTCAACGACCAATTTTCTTCCTGTTTTACGGCATATATCACATCACCGTTGCTGAAAACATCGCTCGCCGCCTTCGGTGCATTGCCTTGACGGGTGTCACTGATGAATGGACGCGCCCATTTCATACCGTCCCAATCAATAGTTCCTGCGTCACCTTCACGGGTGATGATCTGTGCGGTTTTGCCTTCAACTTGGGTTACGACCGCTGGAACTAACTTGTAATACGCCGAATAAACTTTCAGTTTCTCAAGGATTTCATCATGTGAAAGTGCGCTTTCACCTTCCCACAACTTCGCGATAGGGCCGCGATAGCCGTGGCGTTGATCGTAAGCGAGTAGGTTGCCGATGGCCGCATCGTTCGCCGCTTCTTGCAGCTTACTGTCAGCAGTGGTGTAGATGCGATAGCCTGAGTTGTACGCTTTATCTTCGCCGTATTGTTCTACCGCCCACGCACGAGCAATTTCAGCCATGTAGCCAGCGTTAACTTCAGGCTTTACGTAGTGGCGCTTAGCGACAACGGGCTCAGCTCGTGCTTGGTCGTACTCAAATTGAGAGATAAAGCCAACTTCCAGCATACGACCCAAAACGACATTGCGGCGTGCGGTAGCACGTTCAACTGACGCAATAGGGTTAAGTGATGAAGGTGCTTTTGGCAGACCTGCAATGAGGGCCATTTCACCAAGGGTGAGCTCGCTCAACTCTTTGCCGTAATAGACTTGTGAGGCCGCAGCAACACCGTAAGAGTTCTGACCTAAGAAGATTTTATTGAGATATAACTCGAGAATTTCTTCTTTGGTCAGTAGCTGCTCAATGTGAAGTGCGATAAAAATCTCTTTTACTTTACGAACGATGGTTTTTTCGTTGCTCAGGAAGAAATTTCGTGCCAGCTGTTGAGTGATGGTACTTGCACCTTGTTTTGGCTGTCCGGTTGACACCCAAACAACGAAGGCACGGGTAATACCAATCGGGTCAATACCGTAATGCTCGTAATAACGTGCATCTTCGGTAGCAAGTACCGCATCAATTAGCGGTTTAGGTATGTCTTCTAGCTTTACAGGTATACGACGAGTCTTGGCAAACTGTTGTAGAAGTTTCCCGTCACTTGTGTATACGTGCATAGGAGTTTGTAACTCTACGTCTCGTAGGGTGGCTACATCCGGTAAATCTGGCTTCACATAAAGATAGGCGCCAAAAATTGTAGTGACTCCAAGAATTATGCAAATTAATGCAAACGCTAGTAGTAGCTTTATGAACTTCACTTGAGAATTCCTGTTCGGCTTAAGTCCGTGGGTTATTAACGGTTAAAGCCATAGTATAAAAGATTACTCAGACAAAAAAACAATAATAAATTTCGCGCTAGTAACCGATGCGCGCGTGTTGAGCGGTTTGCAGGACATGCAAACAGGAGAGTCGAGGACGACATGTTTCAAAACCCCATCAGTATTGGCCTTGATATTGGTAACCACAGTATCAAAATGGTGGTCGTCGAGCTAAGAAGGAAGAAACCATTTCTCCTTGCTTGCCACGAGCGAGTCTTGGCGTCACCCATCATTAATGACCAGCATAGTGTAGATGAAGGTGCTTTGCTGTCAGAGCTGCGTCAAATTCGAAAGGTCTTACCGAGCAAAGCACGGAAGGTTTCGATGGCGCTGCCAGATAGTGCAGTGATCAGTAAAGTCGTGCACTTAGATCCGAGCTTGTCGGACAGAGAGTTGCATTTTGCTGTTCGTCAGGCACTTGCCACATCTTCGCCGTTCCCCGTGGACGAGCTACAGATAGACTATTTTGCCGTAGATAAAGGCGATGCAGCAGGAGCCTCAAGTGCTTCTACTGTTGCGTTTCAGGTTTATGCGTGCCGTAAACAGGTGCTTGTAGGTCGACACAACGCGTTGAAAAAAGCCAAGTTGCAGGCAGATATATTAGAGCTGAAATCTCACGCTCTGGTATGGCTCGGTGAAATTCAAAAAGATGCTCTTCCAGCGCAACAGAACTGGGCGGTGCTCGATATCGGGATGCGACAAAGCGATTTTTGTGTGGGTGTAAGCCCAAGCCAGTTTTATCGTCGTGAGATCCCAATCGCCGCTACACAGGTCGCGATGTACAACCCTGGTTTTGACTGGGATCATCCGGACCCACAAGCGTGCGAAACGTTTACCAATAACTTGGCTGAGCAGCTTAAGCGCCAGATCCAGCTATATAACTCGACGCATCCGAAAGCGCCGTTGGCGGGTATTTGGCTCAGTGGTGGTGGCGATCGTTTGATTGATGCTGATCAGTTGTCATCTGAGATTAACCTACCAGTACAATGGGCAGATCCTATTCCACTGCTCGGTGGTAAGCGTAAGGCCGGTAAAGACAAAATCCTGTCGAGCCGCTTTGGCTTAGCCGTAGGCCTTGCTGTGCGAGGGGTTAACTGATGATTAAAATTAACTTATTCCCCTGGCGCGAATGGCAACAACAACATCAGCGTGAACGCTTAATGGGGATTATTATCGGTGCGCTACTGATCACTGTGTTGTCAGTGTTCCTTGGCGTGAAGATGGTACAAGGCCAGCAACGGGTTCAAGATCAGCGTAATGAGCCTATTCGCGGTCAGATCCGTGATTACAACAACCGCTTGGCGAGCAAAATGCCAGTGCTACAAGCAAAACGTAGTGAGTTGATTCGCCGTATCGAAGTCATTAACACGATTCAGATGCAGCGTAACCGAGTCACTGAACTGCTCAATGTCTTCCCTAAGTTGATTCCGGATGGAGTTTACTTACAGCAGTTATCAGTAACTGGCGCAAATATTTCATTGGGCGGTCAGGCTGACGGTAACTCACAGTTGGCCACCTTCTTAGCTAACGCAGAAGAGCATCCACAGATTAAAAATATCAACATGCAGCACATAGTGACCAATCGCCAGGGACGAGCTTCTCAGCAAGTTTCTTTCAAAGGGTCATTTAGTTGGGTGCTGGCGGATACGTTAGCGCAAGCACAAGCGCAGGGAGGGACAAATGAGTGACAGCCTAAATGACCTTGAATTAGGTGAATTTCTTGATTGGCCACTAGTACCTCAAGTTGTTGTGATTGTAATGCTTTGCACTGTGATCTCAGTTGGTGGCTATTACAAGTTCATTAAGCCTGAAATCGCGCAACTTGAAGAGATGAAAGCGGAAGAGTTTGCGCTTTTGGATGAGTTGCAAGAGAAAATGAATCAGGAAAAAGCGATTGAGTTGCTTGCAGACCAGGTAGATATGCTAGAAGCGCGCTATGAGCGTGTAACTATGCAGTTGCCTGAGGAAGAAGAGCTTGCTGCACTGCTTTCTGATATTAACGAACGTGGTGTTGACGCGGGCTTGGCTTTCAACCGAATTGACTGGGCTGCGCGGGTGAAAAATCAAGGGTTTGAAGAAATTCCATTGAGTATGTCTATTACCGGCGATTATAACCAAGTGGGTGATTTTAGCTCGGCGATTGCCGATATGCCGCGTCTTGTCATGTTGCATGATTTTAATATCACGCGCGATGGCAGTGAAGAGCTAGGTATGCAGGTTGCAGCCAAAACGTTCCGTTTCGTAGAGGAGGTGGAAAATGCAGCGCCTGCACAGTAAGACTTTCTTTGTATCAACTCTTGTCGTAATCACATTAGCGGGCTGTAAAGCAAACTCGGGTCCTTCTCCGGTTGACCAGTTTACCTTGATGCGTTCAAGAGCAACGGCGAGAGTTGAACCCTTACCTACCGAGTATCTTGCTAAACACGTACCGTTTGAACCTGTAGTTGGACGAGCGCCTTTCTCTGTACCTATGCCACAGCGTTCAACGACTTTAGCAAATAACGATGACTGCTGGCAGCCGGATTTAGATCGCAAAACGCAGAAGTTAGAGCAATTTGAAATAGATTCTCTGGCCGTTAAAGGCATCATGGGTGGACGAAACGGACGTTGGGCTTTAGTACAAACGCCTAACGGTCAAGTTGAGCGGGTTACTGTCGGTCAGTATATGGGACTGAACTATGGCCGAGTTGAAGCGGTAACTCAATCGGGGATAGAAGTGAAAGAGAGTTTGCAAGACGGTTTAGGGTGTTGGCAGGCTCGTTCATTGAAGTTGGCGGTTAACCAGCCAATTAGTGTGTCACAGTGAGAATGATGTGAGTGAAAAATGAAAATGGATAATCAACTGACCAAATTTTGGGAATGGACCACATCAGCGTTGAGGCTTTCTCTCTGGATGCGCTGTTTAGCGGTTATGTGTGTATTGGTAGGTAATGCCGTCGCTATTGAAGCTGAGCCTATTGAAAACGAAGTGAGGCATATTGACTTCCGTCGCCAAGGTGAAGGTAGTGGGTTGATCTTAGTCGACCTCTCTCACTCTCAGGCAATTGTGAATGTGACACGCCGTAATCGTCAATTAGAAGTCGACATTCTTAATACTAAGTTGCCTAGTGAGCTGCTTTACATTTTAGATGTGACCGATTTCGCTACAGTAGTGCGCCAAATCGAAACGTTTTCTGAGCCTGAGAATACACGGATAGTTGTAGATGCTCAGGGGGATTTCGATTACGACTATCGGATTGATGGCTCGCAATTAAAATTGCAAGTGATTAAACGTGTTGTGGTAGAGAATAATGATGACGAAGTGCCTTATACAAGCAAGCCAATCTCGATTAATTTCCAGGACATTCCGGTAAGAAATGTATTGCAGTTGGTAGCAGATTATAACGATTTCAACCTGGTTGTGTCTGATAGCGTGCAAGGTAACGTGACTCTTCGTTTGGATGGCGTTCCTTGGGAGCAAGTACTCGATATGATCCTTGATGTTCGCGGGTTGGAAAAGCGTGTTGAAGGTAATGTTGTACTGATTGCCCCAAGAACAGAGTTTGCGGAAAGTGATCGTATCGAAATGGAGGCGCAGCGCCTTGAAGAAGAGTTGCTGCCACTTGATACTCGGTTATATCAACTAAATTATGCGAAGGCTGAAGATATTGCTTCTCTATTTGAAAGCTCTGCTGAAGGTATTAGCTTATTGAGCGCACGTGGTGCTGTTAGTGTAGATGCGAGAACGAATACATTGATTGTTCGTGATTTACCAGAGCAGCACTTTGTTATTGCAGACATGATAGATGAGTTAGATGTTGCGATCCGTCAGGTCCAGATCGAAGCGCGTATTGTTACTGTCGATGAGGGTGATTTGTCTGAGTTGGGTGTCCGTTGGGGGATGTTTAATAAAAACGGTAGTTACTCTAATGGGGCTACGATTGACGGTAACGCGAGCTATAATACCGATGGTGAGATTGAGATTGATGATTACTTGAATGTCAATCTTGGTGCAACAGATGGCCGTGCTTCATCTATCGCATTTACAGTTGCGAAGCTCGGTAAAGATTTGTTCCTTGACTTAGAGCTGTCTGCACTACAGGCTGAAAATAAAGCGGAAATCGTTTCAAGTCCGCGTTTGTTAACTGCAGACAAGACACCAGCGTATATTGAGCAAGGTACCGAAATTCCGTATACAGAGTCTTCTGAGGGTGGTGCAACGACAATTGCTTTCCAGAAAGCGGTGTTGAGCCTAAGTGTTATTCCTCAAATTACGCCTGATAACCGTTTGATTCTTGATTTGGAAGTAACCCAGGATGCACCGGGTGATACAGTCAAAACGGGTACGGGCGAAGCCCTTGCAATTAACACCCGTCGTTTAACGACGCAGGTAATGGTTGATGATGGCGAGACGGTTGTATTAGGCGGTATCTTCCAGCATTCGACGATTAAGACTAGCGACAAGGTGCCGTTGTTGGGTGACTTGCCTGGTCTTGGTATGTTGTTCCGCCGCGATGGTGAAAGAATCCAAAAACGCGAGATGTTGATCTTCGTTACGCCGCAGATTGTGCAACGTTAATCTGTCATCATTGCTTATTCGAGTTAGGGAAGCGCAACTTGTTGCGCTTCCCTTTTTTCCGCCTATTGCCAAACCCTACCGACACCTGAGATAATCCGCGGTCTGATCACGAATTTGCTTGTGAGGAATTGGTGTCTCGGATCATGTATGGTCTGGAGGCGGACTGTTGTTTAAATTTATTGCACGAATAGTTGCTGAACATGGCTGAAAAAAGAAATATTTTCCTGGTAGGCCCAATGGGTGCGGGTAAGAGCACCATTGGTAGACATTTAGCGCAACAGCTCCATATGGAGTTCGTCGATTCTGATACCGTTATTGAAGAGCGCACTGGCGCCGACATTAGCTGGGTGTTCGACGTAGAGGGCGAAGAAGGCTTTCGCGCTCGTGAAGAAGCGGTTCTCGACGATCTAACGCAATATCAAGGTATTGTATTGGCAACAGGTGGCGGCTCGGTAAAGAGCAAAGAAAACCGTAATCGCCTTTCGGCACGCGGCATTGTGGTGTATCTCGAAACCACGATTGAGAAACAGCTAGCGCGCACACAGCGTGACAAGAAGCGTCCGCTACTGCAAACCGATCAGCCACGCGAAGTATTGGAAGCGTTGGCAGATGATCGTAATCCGCTTTACGAAGAGATTGCCGATTACACTATTCGCACTGATGAGCAAAGCGCCAAGATCGTAGCGAATCAAATTATTAAGTTGCTCGACGAGCGTTAATCAACGCTCGGTTTAAAGGGAAAGGAGACAGGGGCCATGGAACGGATTACAGTAAACCTTGCTGACAGAAGCTATCCAATAACTATCGGTGAGGGCTTACTTCAAGACCCTCAGTGGTTTGCTGTTGCAAAGCAGCGACAGGTGGTGATCATCACCAATGAGATAGTGGCCCCACTCTACGCCTCTCTACTTACCGAGACTCTCCAATCGATAGCGTCAAAAGTTGACGTTCTCACTCTGCCTGACGGCGAAAAATACAAATCCTTAGATACCTTTAACACCATCATGACCTATTTGCTGGAGCAGAACTACGGTCGTGACGTGCTGCTGATTGCGCTGGGTGGTGGTGTTATTGGCGATCTGGTGGGTTTTGCCGCAGCTAGCTATCACCGCGGTGTTGATTTTGTTCAGGTGCCGACCACGTTGTTGTCGCAAGTCGACTCTTCAGTGGGCGGAAAGACGGCGGTGAATCATCCGCTTGGCAAGAATATGATTGGCGCTTTCTACCAGCCTAAAGCGGTAGTAATCGATACGCTTACGTTAAATACACTTAACGATCGTGAATTATCTGCCGGTTTTGCGGAAGTAATTAAGTACGGCATCATTGCTGATAGCGCGTTCTTCGACTGGTTAGAGTTAAATTTTGCCAATGTTCTGCAGCGTGAGCCGGCGGCACTGGCGAAGACGATTGCATGCTGCTGTCAGATCAAAGCCGATGTCGTCGCCAAAGATGAGAAAGAATCGGGCGTACGCGCACATTTGAACCTAGGGCATACCTTTGGCCACGCGATAGAAGCGGAGATGGGCTACGGCAATTGGCTTCACGGTGAGGCGGTTGCCGCAGGTATGGTGATGGCGGCTAATGCCGCTATTGCTGAAAATATGCTTAGTGAACAACAAGCTGGACGTATCACGCAATTACTGATTAAGGCCAACCTACCGACGGCAAAACCTGATACGATGGATTTTGATGCATTTATGCGCCATATGGCTCGCGATAAAAAAGTGATCGCGGGACAGATACGGTTCATCCTTCCGCAAGGCATTGGCAATGCGAAAGTTGTTTCAGGTATAGCAGAGTCTGTTCTGCGTCAGGTTATTGATCCGAGTAAGTGAGAGTCCTATGAGCACAGCGATCAGCTTGCCGACCATCGAGCTAGACAGTCAGCTTCAAATCATTCAAAGGTTACAATTTTTAACCCGCTTTAGCTCCAACCTTATCCAAGTCACTGGGCCAGATGGTGCGGGTAAATCCTTTTTGGCGCAGCAATATTTGGCCAGTGACCCGCAGGCCGGTCACCAAGCCCTATTGATGTGCCGTGCACAGCAGTCTGATAACCAACACCGCTCTATTTTGTTATCGCAAGCATTTAAGAATGCGGTATTTAACGAAAAAGACAGCTTAACGCAGTCAGTCACGCGTTTGATCGGTGAAAACGGCGGCCAATTGCTGCTGGTTATCGATGATGCCGATTTGTTGTCACCCTCCTTATTGACCGAGCTCTGGAATTTAGTGCAGGAAGCCAATCAGCATGCGGGGTGGCAGGTCAACGTGGTGCTCTTCGCTCTTCCTGAGCGTCTCGATAAATACGTTTCTCAGATCACCAATGGCGGTGAAGAAGAGGCGATCACTATCGAGATCCCGCAACTGTCGTCGGTCGAAGTACAACGTTTTGTCGGCGTTATGCTCTCGGTGTTTGAGTTGCAAACCCATGAGCGTCGCTCGATAAAAACCCTTGCCGAAGTCACACCGCCTTGGCCGGGATCCTTGGCTGAATTAGTCGTGCCGGAATCAGATGAGCCGGAAGAAGTCAAATCGACGGGCATGTCCGGCAAGTTATTGGTGCTGGTCGTGTTATTGACTATCGCGATTGGGGCATTGGTATGGTATCTACCGAAAGTGATGGTGCCTGAGCCGACTATCATTTCTGTGGTGGAAGACGATGAGCCACTGCCACCGAAGACGCCGCAACAGCCGAAAGAAGAGATCGCTGAAATTGGCACGGGCAGACATGAGGCGCCAAAAGTCGACGGTTTGCAAATGACCTCAGATGGGATCAGCGAAGACACCAAACCGATGCCACAAGAGATTGCCTCTGAAGGATTGACCGTCGGTCGTCAAGACAACCGCGATCGTATTGTGCTTCCAGGAGACGTGGTTGACTCTATGGTTGATGAGCAAGCGCAAGGTGGTGATGGTACTGATGCAGTGGCCGAAACGCCAGAGGTTCAACAAGCGGTTGAGACCTTAATTGATGACTCAGCCCAAGCGACCCCGGAAGCGGTAACAGAAGTGGTGACAGTCGAAGACACCACCGCGACACCGCTCACCGAAGCAACGCCAGCCAAACGTGCTGTCTCCGCAGAGACACTGGCCCAAGATATTCAATCCGAGATCGCTGATATTGCGCTGTCGGAGCCAGAATCGCCGGCGCCTGCGAGATCTGGGGCGGTGAGTAACAATGTACTACGCGAGATCCCGTCAACCAGTTATGCGCTGCAGTTGGCGGCAATGGGCTCTTTGTCATCAGCCAACGAGTTCATCGACGAAGTTGATATGCAAGGCAAGGCTGAAGTTTACCGCACGATCCGAGATGGTAATGAGCTGTATATCGTGATTGCCGGTCCTTACCGCTCTCCGACGGCGGCCAATGCAGCGAAAGCGGAAATGCCAATCGCGGTGAGAGAGGTTAAGCCTTGGGTTAAATCATTTAGATCGATTCATACCGAGCTTGATCGAGTAAATTAACGCTGAGACATAGCAAAAAATAGGGTACAATCCGCGACCTTTATGAGTTTATGGTGGTGGAATAGCTTACATGAAAAAGCATCGTGCATTCCTGAAGTGGGCTGGCGGCAAGTTTTCGCTGGTAGAGGATATCAAGCGCCACCTTCCTGAATCCAATAAATTGATTGAACCCTTTGTGGGTGCTGGGTCTGTGTTTTTAAACACAGACTACGAGCACTATTTGCTCGCGGACATCAATCCCGATCTGATCAACCTGTATAATATTTTGAAGACAGAGCCACAGCGTTATATTGATGACGCCAAGGGCTTTTTTACTCCAGAATATAACCAGAAACAGCGCTACCTTGATATTCGCGCTGAGTTCAATGCAACCGCCGATCCTTATACTCGCTCGCTCTATTTTCTTTACATGAACCGCCACGGTTTTAACGGCTTGTGTCGTTACAACAAGAAAGGCGGGTTCAATGTGCCGTTTGGCTCGTATAAAAAACCGTATTTCCCCGAAGCGGAGATGGAAATTTTTGCCGAGAAAGCCAAGCGTGCGACGTTTGTGTGTGAAAGCTACACCGATACGTTTAAGCGTGCACGCAAGGGTAGTGTGATCTATTGCGATCCACCATACGCGCCGCTGTCGACGACCGCGAACTTCACCTCGTATTCAGGTAATGGGTTCAGTCTGGACGATCAGGCCACGTTAGCTAATTGCGCCGAACATGCAGCGAAGAAAAAACAGATCCCAGTACTGATCTCTAATCACGACACCGCATTGACGCGCCGTTTGTATCATGGTGCTGAGCTAAATGTGGTGAAAGTGAAGCGCACCATTAGCCGTAATGGCGGCGGACGCAACAAAGTTGATGAGCTGCTGGCGCTGTTTAAGCCCAACAGTGAGCCTGCAGATAAATAACGTCGAGCAGGCTATCGTCACTGTTTATAACGCTATTGTCGCAAAGCGATAGCGTTAATCTTGTACCGAAAGTGAAGCGGCTTTACTGAGCCGCTTTTTTGCATCAAAGACCTGCTATTTTCACGTCCCCGTGATCCCCTTTACCAGCAGAACCAACCCCAGCACAAAAAACGCAATCAATACCACGCCAATCACGATATACGGCAACGGACTTTTCTGCTTAAAGTCAGCATAGCGATTTTCATCCGATTGCACGCCAAATAGCGCCGAAAGGACGCTCAGGAGTACCTCTAAGGTATTGCGAGGGCGGTGGTTATGTCGTGTCACAGGCTATCCTTTTTAGTCGAATATCGGGTAGAATTGCGCCACTTACCGATACGTCTCAAGGGAACGGAACATATGAAAGACTTTTTGATCGCCCCATCCATTTTATCTGCTGACTTCGCTCGTTTGGGCGAGGACGTGGAAAAAGTACTCGCAGCGGGTGCCGATGTGGTGCACTTCGATGTGATGGATAATCACTATGTACCTAACCTTACGTTCGGTGCGCCTATCTGTAAAGCGCTACGCGACTACGGTATCACCGCACCTATCGACGTTCACCTGATGGTGAAACCAGTTGACCGTATCATTCCTGATTTTGCCAAAGCAGGCGCTAGCATGATCACCTTCCACGTGGAAGCGAGTGAGCACGTTGACCGCACCCTGCAACTGATCAAAGAGCACGGCTGTCAGGCGGGTTTGGTTTTCAACCCGGCCACACCATTGCACGTATTGGATTATGTGATGGACAAAGTTGATATGATTTTGCTGATGTCGGTGAACCCAGGTTTTGGCGGTCAATCATTTATCCCAGGCACCTTAGACAAACTGCGTGAAGTGCGTCGTCGCATTGACGAGTCAGGTCGCAATATTCGTCTTGAGATCGACGGCGGTGTGAAGGTCGACAACATTCGTGAAATCGCAGAAGCAGGCGCTGATATGTTCGTTGCTGGCTCTGCTATCTTTAGCGAGCCTGATTACAAAGCAGTGATCGACGCCATGCGCGCAGAACTAGCAAAGGCAAAATAATGACAACGATTGAAGGAATTGAGCTCATCGCCTTTGATTTGGACGGTACGCTGCTCGATAGCGTGCCGGACCTCGCGATTGGCCTTGATAAAGCGCTGCGTGCCTTCGACTTACCCGGCGCGAGCGTAGAGCAAGTGAAAACTTGGATTGGCAATGGTGCCGATATTCTCGTTGCACGTGGGATGAGCCAATCGCTTACCCCAAGCGAGGATATGGGCTCGCCTCTACATGCGCAGATCCGCGCGCGTTTCGACGCCGAATATGAAGCCACTGGCCATACTGGCAGCGAGCTTTATTCTGCGGTGAAAGAGACCTTGGCTGAGTTGCACCAGCGCGGTTACAAAATCGCCTTGGTGACCAATAAGCCGTCGCAGTTCGTCCCGCATGTGTTGGCGCAGCAAGGAATTGATGTTTTCTTTGCAGATGTGATCGGTGGTGATACTTTCCCTGAGAAGAAACCCAACCCAATGGCGCTCAATTGGTTGCTGGAAAAGCACGGTTTGCAACCCAACCAGATGCTGATGGTAGGAGATTCGAAAAACGACATTCTCGCGGCCCGCAATGCCGGTTGTCCATCAGTGGGTTTGACCTATGGTTACAACCACGGTGAACCCATTTCGCATAGCGAGCCAAATGTTGTCTTAGACCACTTCTCTCAGTTGCTGGATGTGGTTAAACTAGGCGACAAGTACGCTACTGTTGAGTAACTCAACCGTCGCGAAATCTAAATTAGGACAGAAATAGGAATCTGCATGACGAAGCCCATTGTATTGAGTGGTGTACAACCCTCCGGAGAATTGAGTATTGGTAACTATCTGGGTGCACTGCGTCAGTGGGAGCAGATGCAAGATGACTACGATTGCCAATACTGTGTGGTTGATCTGCACGCGATCACTGTCCGCCAAGATCCTAAAGCGCTGCGTGAAGCGACGCTGGATGCCTTGTCTATCTGTTTGGCAGTGGGCGTTACCCCAGAAAAGAGCACGTTGTTTGTGCAGTCGCATGTGCCTGAGCACGCGCAACTTGGCTGGGTGTTGAACTGTTATACCCAAATGGGTGAGCTGAGCCGTATGACCCAGTTCAAAGACAAGTCAGCCCGCTATGCCAACGATGTGAATGCCGGTCTGTTTGGTTATCCTGTGCTGATGGCCGCCGATATTTTGCTGTACGGCGCGCACCAAGTGCCAGTGGGTAACGATCAGAAACAGCACCTTGAGCTGGCGCGTGACATCGCGACCCGCTTTAACAACATCTACTGCCCTGATGCACCGATCTTCACCATCCCAGAGCCCTACATCCCAACCGTGAATGCGCGCGTGATGAGCTTGCAAGATGCGACGAAGAAGATGTCGAAGTCGGATGATAACCGTAAGAACGTGATCACCTTGCTTGAAGATCCTAAGTCGATCATTAAGAAGATCAACAAGGCGCAAACCGACACAGAAACCCCACCGCGTATCGCGCATGACGTTGAGAGCAAAGCGGGTATTTCTAACTTGATGGGTCTGTACTCAGCCGCAACCGGTATGAGCTACGCGGAAATCGAAGCGAAATACGCCGGCGTTGAAATGTACGGACCGTTTAAGAAAGATGTCGGTGAAGCACTGGTGGCAATGCTAGAGCCGATCCAAAGCGAATACCGTCGTATCCGTGAAGATCGCGCCTACCTCGACAGCGTGATGAAAACTGGGGCAGAAAAAGCCTCAGCACGCGCCGCTGAAGTGTTGAAGCAAGTGTACGATGCGGTCGGTTTTGTTGCGCGTCCGTAACCACGATCGGGTTAACATGCTTAGATAATGAAGCCACGCAATTGCGTGGCTTTTTCTATCCACTTTTTTCTATCCACTGATGAACGGTAAGGTGCGGGTATGAAAGCCCTGTCCAGTGTGCTCCTTACCTTGCCTTTTAGCCCAGAGTGGGCACAATAGTCACTTTCCTGCAACATTGGCATTGTGGTGTGTATGCTACTGATTATCGACAACTATGACTCCTTTACTTACAACCTCTACCAGTACTTTTGTGAGCTGGGAGCGACAGTGCAAGTTGTCCGTAATGATGAGATTGATATTCAGGGGATCGAAGCACTGAACCCAAGCCATTTGGTGATTTCTCCGGGGCCGTGTACGCCGAATGAAGCGGGGATCTCGCTGGCGGCGATCCGTCACTTTGCAGGAAAGTTACCCATTCTCGGCGTTTGCTTAGGCCATCAGTCGATTGCGCAGGTATTCGGTGCCAATGTGGTACGGGCGAAAACGCCGATGCATGGTAAAACCTCGCCAGTCACTCACACCAACAGCTCGCTGTTTGCAGGGCTGAATCAGCCGCTAACCGTGACCCGTTATCACTCCTTGGTGGTTGAGGCATTGCCGGACTGTTTTGATATCACTGCATGGACGGTGAATGAGCAAGGCGAGCCGGATGAGATCATGGGCTTGCAGCACAAGACATTACCGATCTGTGGCGTACAATTTCACCCTGAAAGCATCATGACGGAGCAAGGCCACGACTTGCTGCGCAATTTCCTCACCCAATAGCTTTTAACTTCAACGCGCTTTGTTTTTCCTTCTTTCGTCGCCTTCTTCTTCCTAGACAGAGCGCATCGTAACTCACCGATATTCTCCCAAGGCTTATTGTCGCCTATTTATGCAATGGTAAGCCTGATTTACAGCTGTACTTTCCCGACAGGAAAGAGTCTCGGTAGTAAAGTTAACTTCATAATTGACGCTCGACACTGCATAAATATAAGTGTTAGATTGAATTTATATTCTTTTGTTTTGGGCGATTTAGCACGCCTAATGGCAAAGCAGTCAATTTTGTAAATACTGAAAGTAAGTGCAATGAGGGAGTAGGACATGGAGTCGCAAGTAGAAAGAGCCTGGTTTGATGACGTGATGGTGCCTTGTTACGCGCCGATGCAAACGGTACCTGTAAAAGGTGAAGGTGCGCGCGTGTGGGATCAAAACGGCAAAGAGTTTATCGATTTTGCCGGAGGTATTGCGGTGAGCTGTTTAGGCCACTGTCATCCGGTGATGGTGAACGCCTTGACTGAGCAAGCGCAGAAGCTTTGGCATGTTAGTAATGTGATGACCAACGAGCCTGCGCTGCAACTGGCGCGCAAACTTGTCTCTTTGTGTTTTGCTGACAAAGTGTTCTTCGCGAACTCGGGCGCAGAAGCAAATGAAGCGGCGCTGAAATTGGCGCGCCGGGTTGCTTTTGAAAACTACGGTGAACACAAAAGCGAAATCATCGCCTTTCATCAAGGCTTCCATGGCCGCACCTTCTTTACCGTCACGGTGGGAGGACAAGCGAGCTACTCCGATGGTTTTGGGCCGAAGCCGCAAGACGTGACGCATTTGCCTTATAACGATCTCAGTGCACTAGAAGCGCAGATCTCAGACAACACCTGCGCGGTGATGATGGAGCCGTTGCAAGGTGAAGGTGGGGTTGTACCGCCTGATGCGGCGTTTGTTGAAGGGGTAAGGGCGCTGTGTGATAAGTACAATGCCGTGTTGATCTTCGATGAAGTGCAAACGGGTAATGGCCGTACCGGCGACTTTTACGCCTACCAAGGCTTAGGTGTCACACCGGATATTTTAACCACAGCGAAATCGCTGGGTGGCGGTTTCCCGATCGGTGCCATGCTCACCACAGATGCGATTGCCGCGCACATGAAAGTGGGCACACACGGCTCGACTTATGGCGGTAATCCACTGGCCAGTGCAGTGGCGTTGGCGGTGGTGGAAACCATTAGCTCGCCGCAAGTGCTGCAAGGGGTGCGTGAGCGTGAACAGTGGTTCCGTGATGGATTTTCTGCCCTGCAACAAGAGTTTGGCCTATTCTCTGAAGTAAGGGGTAAAGGACTCTTGCTCGGTGCGGCGCTCAATGAAGAGTGGCAAGGCCGCGCGAAAGACATTCTGACCGCTGCCGGAGAGCAAGGCTTGCTGTTGTTGGTGGCGGGCGCGAATGTGGTACGGATGACGCCGTCGTTAGTGATCAGTAAAGAGGAAGTTGATGAAGGCTTTGCGCGTCTTAAGCGAGCGCTGGCTTCATTAACCAAGGCATAAGCTGAGGTTATCATTTCATTTGAGAGAGAGTCGTTAGGCTCTCTTTCTCGCTGCGTGCCTTGGTTTGTTGATTTTCACTGCTCAGAGATTTTACTGCGCTGTGGCCTCACTGATCGGTGACTTTGCTTATCTGCGAAGAGGGGGAGGTACGCATGCTGGTTATTAGACCGATCACCATGGCGGATTATCCAGCCTTACTCCAGTGCGCTGAAGAGTCGGGCCCGGGGTTTACCTCACTGCCCGTCAGTGAATCGCTGCTGAAAAAGCGCATTCAACAATCTCAAGAGAGTTTCGCTACCGATGTGGAGCACCTTGGCGAGCGGAGTGCGAGCGAGCAAGGCTATTTGCTGGTGGCAGAAGATGCCGAAACCGGCGAGGTCGTTGGCACAACCGCTATTGAAGCGGCGATTGGTTTGGACGTGCCTTTTTATAGTTATCACCTTTCCAAAGTGGTGCATTCGTCGCCGCGCCTTGGGGTGCACAATGTGGTCGAGGTGTTGACCCTTGGTAATCAATACACCGGGTGTAGCGAGATCTGCACCCTGTTTCTCCGCCCCGCATGGCGCCAAGGTAGCAATGGCAAATTGCTATCGAAATGCCGTTTCCTTTTGATCGCGGATCACCCGCAACGTTTTTCTGAAACCATCTTTGCCGAAATGCGCGGTTACTCCGACAGTGCGGGCAATTCCCCTTTTTGGGCATGGCTTAAACAGCACTTCTTCACGATTGATTTTGCGCTGGCCGATCACCTCACGGGGATTGGCAAAAAGGGCTTTATTGCCGATCTCATGCCAAAGCTGCCGATCTATGTCAGTTTGCTGAGTAAAGACGCGCAAGCGGTGATCGGCAAAGTGCATGAGAACACCCAACCGGCGCTGCATATGCTTGAGCAAGAAGGATTCTCGTGGCGCGGCTATATCGACATTTTTGATGGTGGGCCAACGGTTGAATGTCAGCAGCGCCATATTGAATCCGTTCGGCACTCTTTTTGCGCGACGGTCGTGCTGGCGGATGAGGGCAATACAACGAGCGCCTCGGCGCAACGTCAGCAAGCGCTGTTTTTACTGAGTAATCGGCGCTGCGCGGGCTTTCGCGCCACCATTGCGTACGCAGAGCTTAACGACGACAGCGTTGTGTTATCGCCGGACGTGGCAAGGGCGCTCAAGCTCTCGGCGGGTGAGAGTGCGCGCTTGTTGCCTCTCGCGCCTTGGGCTCACAAGGGTAACCTAAGGGGGCGCAATGAGTAGAGAAGGGCAACGCACTTGGCAATACCTTACCGGTAAGCAGTGGATAGCTGGGCAGTGGCAGCAAGGTGGGGGCGATCCCATGCAGTCGTGCAATCCGCACGATGAGACCTTGGTATGGCAGGGGTGTAGCGCAAGCCACGAGCAAGTGGATGCGGCGGTTACCGCAGCGCGCGGCGCATTTCCAGCTTGGCAAGCGCTCGCGCTGGAAGAGCGCGTTGTGTATCTCGGCTGGTTTATCGATAACATTCGCGCTATCCACGATGAGCTGGCAACCTTGATTGCGCTGGAAACCGGCAAGCCGTTTTGGGAGAGCAAAACCGAAGTCGGCGCGGTGATCAACAAGCTTGATGTGACGATCCGCGCTTATTTGGAGCGCAGTGGCGAAACCGTAACGTCCTTTGCCGAACAGCAACATGTGGTGCGCCATCGCGCTCATGGAGTGCTGGCGGTGTTTGGCCCCTATAACTTTCCGGCACATTTACCCAATGGTCATATTCTGCCTGCCCTGTTAGCGGGTAACTGTGTGGTGTTCAAACCTTCTGAGCTGACGCCAGCGGTTGCCGAGCTGATGATGCGCTGCTGGGAGCAAACCGGCATACCACCGGGCGTGTTGAATCTGGTGCAAGGCGCGAAAGAGACCGGTCAGGCGTTAGCGCTGCATGCTGACATTGATGGGATCTTGTTTACCGGCAGTGCTGCGGTAGGGCATTTACTACATCAGCAATACGCCGGTCAGCCAGAGAAGGTGCTCGCCTTGGAGATGGGAGGCAACAACCCGCTAGTGGTGGGCGAAGTGGAGGATCTTGACGCGGCGGTGTTCGTGATCATTCAGTCGGCATTTTTAACTGCGGGACAGCGCTGTACCTGTGCGCGTCGTTTGCTGCTACCTGAATCGTCTCCCATGAGTGATGCGCTTATCGATAAGCTAGTGAACACCGTGGCCAAGCTCAATATTGATGGTCCGCTTGCAATGCCGCAGCCGTTTATGGGCAGCTTGATCTCCGATCAGGCGGCCGAGCAGATTGTGAAAGCGCAAACGCAGTTAATGGCATCTGGCGCCAAAGTGCTGCTGGAAGCGAAAAGGGGCGCGGGCGCTATTGTGAGTCCGGCGATTTTAGATGTCTCGCCGCTCGATGATCTGCCTGATTGCGAATACTTTGGCCCCTTGCTGCAGGTGCAGCGTTATCGCGATTTCGACCATGCGATTGTGCTGGCCAATGCAACGCGCTATGGCTTATCGGCAGGATTGCTCTCAACCGATGACCGCCAGTGGCAACAGTTTGTCCGTGAAATTCGCGCTGGGATTGTCAATCGTAATGCACCGCTGACGGGCGCTAGCAGTGATGCGCCTTTTGGCGGGCCGGGCGCGTCAGGTAATCTTCGTCCGAGTGCCTACTATGCGGCGGATTACTGCGCCTATCCCATGGCGTCAGTGGAACGATCTACACTTAGTTTACCGGAGGTGCTACCACCGGGCTGGGCGCAAAAGGAGGAGTAATGAGAACGGCACTGTTTGATGCATTGTGGGAAGATTTCTTGCTGCGGCTTTGCCCGTCAGCGCGGCGGATCCATCAACTGTTGATGGAAGGCGAGCCTTTGCGAAACGACCATATCGCACTACGCACGTTTAATTTGCCTGAAGTCGGGCTAGATACGGTAGCGGCGCCTTTTATCCATTTAGGTTATGAGCGCAAAGGGGAATATCTGTTCGAGCAGAAAAAGCTGGTGGCCGAGCACTTTGAGCACCCAGATCCCGACGCGCCGAAGGTGTTTATTAGTGAGTTACAAATCGGGAAATGTTCGGCTGAATTGCAGATGGCGGTCAGAGGGTTGGTGGCGCAATTGGATGTGGCGCTCGATGTCGAAGGGCGCTTTTTAACATCGGGACGGACGTGGACGCTCTCGACCGAGACCTATCAGTTATTGGCAGCAGAAAGCGAATATGCTGCGTGGGTTGCAGCGCATGGGTTTGGTGCCAATCACTTTACGGTGGATGTGGCACAGCTCTCGACCTTTTCCGACCTAGAGCGGCTCAATGAATATCTGGCTGCCAATGGCTTTGTGCTGAACGGGGCGGGCGGCGAAGTAAAAGGCTCTCCAGAAGTGATGTTAGAGCAATCGGCGACCATGGCCGATCAGGTGTGCGTGATTTTTGATGATACCGAGCTTCGTGTGCCGGGCGGCTTTTACGAGTTTGCCAAACGTTACCCGCAGCCCAATGGCGAGTTATACCAAGGTTTTGTTACTGCCAGCGCCGATAAGATCTTTGAAAGTACCGCTCGGGGATGACAAGCGCGCGAATAGAGAGGGACGTTGTTAGTGTGGTGATCAACGTGGGCAAAATAAGAAAGGGCTTGCCGTAGCAAGCCCTTAAAAAGCGATTGGAAGGATTAACTTCAACTAACGCGTAGTATTAGCGAGTGCCGTAAACCACGATAGTTTTACCATGAGCAGAGATTAGGTTTTGCTCTTCCAACATCTTCAAAATACGACCAACGGTTTCACGAGAACAACCGACGATTTGACCGATTTCTTGGCGCGTGATCTTGATTTGCATACCGTCTGGGTGCGTCATCGCATCAGGTTGGCGTGCAAGGTTCAATAGCGTTTGAGCGATACGACCGGTTACGTCCAAGAACGCCAAGTCGCCCACTTTCTGGCTAGTAATTTGTAGGCGGCTTGCCATTTGTGCAGAAAGACGCATCAGGATGTCAGGGTTAACCTGAATTAGCTGACGGAATTTCTTGTAAGAGATTTCAGCCACTTCACATGGGGTCTTAGCACGAACCCATGCAGTACGCTCTTGGCCTTCTTCAAACAGACCTAGCTCGCCGATAAAGTCGCCTTGGTTCAGATAAGACAGGATCATCTCCTTGCCTTCTTCGTCCTTGATCAGAACCGCAACAGAACCTTTAACGATGTAGTACAGTGTCTCGCCTTTCTCACCCGCATGAATCAACGTGCTTTTTGACGGATACTTGTGAATGTGGCAGTGAGACAAAAACCACTCTAAAGTTGGATCAGTTTGAGGTTTACCTGGAACCATAAAAATAACTTCCTCTGCATTTGTTGCCCAACAACGATATCCTTATAATCGAGATATAACTCAATGGTTTGATGCGTTGCCTAGGATATGAAGTCCGCCGCATGTGTGCAGGCGTGCTTGCTAAATGTATTCCTGAGTTTACCCTGTTTTGGCCCCCTTTTCTTGACTTAGATCGGCGGGAAGCGGGCATTTTTTACTCATAAGTGTGCACATGATCACACCCTGAATATATAGTTGGAGGACGGTATGCAGTCACGGGTCAAATGGGTGGAAGGAATGTCCTTCCTCGGGCAGTCGGCCTCGGGTCACAGCATTGTGATGGACGGCAATGGCGGCAGTACAGCACCGAGTCCAATGGAGATGGTGTTGATGGCGGCGGGCGGTTGTAGCTCGGTCGATGTGGTCGATGGTTTGAAGATGGCGGATCAAAAAGTGAGCGGTTGTGAAGCAACCCTCAGTGCTGAGCGCCGTGAACAAGCGCCGCGTTATTTTACTCATGTGAATATTCACTTTACCGTGACGGGCAAAGCGGTGGATCACCAAGTGGTGGAGCGTGTTGTCGCTGACTCGTTAGAGAAATACTGCTCGGTGTGCCTTATGCTCAGCAACGGTGATGTGGAAGTGACCCATTCTGTTGAAGTGGTGGAAGAGTAAAACACCGACACTATCGCAGAGAGAAAAGGCGCTGAAGGCGCCTTTTTTGTGTTTGTTGAATACGCTTGTGGTATAGACAGCCGCCCGTTGCGATTAGCCAATTTTTCCGGTTTCGATCAAGCTTTGGATCAACGGGCGCATGATCAGCTCCATCGCAAAACTCATCTTACCGCCGGGTACCACAATTGTATTGTGACGCGACATAAACGAGCCTTGGATCATCGAGAGTAGATAAGGGAAATCGACGTTTTTGATCCCACGAAAGCGGATCACCACAAAACTTTCATCGAGTGACGGGATCCCTTTGGCATTGAGCGGATTCGAGGTATCAACCGTGGGTACGCGCTGGAAGTTAATGTGGGTGCGCGAGAACTGCGGCGTAATGTAGTTAAGATAGTCATCCATCGAGCGAATGATGGAATCGGTGACCGCCTCGCGCGAATGGCCGCGGTCACGGGTGTCACGCACAAACTTCTGGATCCACTCCAAGTTAACAATCGGCACCATGCCGATCAGCAAATCCACATGCTGCGCCACATCAACCTCGCCGTCGACCACACCCCCGTGAAGCCCTTCATAAAAAAGCACATCCGTGTTCTCTGGCAGCTCTTGCCATGGGGTAAAGGTGCCTGGCATCAAGTTGTAGGGCACCGCCTCGTCGAAGGTGTGTAGATAACGGCGAAACTTACCGGTGCCCGCTTCGCCATATTCTTTGAAAAAGCCGGCTAATGCTTCGAAGTCGTTGGCGGTTGGGCCGAAATAGCTGATATGTCGGCCTTGCTCTTTGGCTTTGCGGATCTCCACATCCATCTCGGGACGGGTAAAGCGGTGGAAGCTGTCGCCCTCAAGCCAAGCTGCATTTATCCGCATCATATTGAACATCTTACGGAACGCTTCAGAAGTCGTGGTGGTTCCTGCGCCGGATGAACCGGTGACGGCAATGATCGGGTGTTTGGCGGACATAGCAGACCTGCTGTTAACGAGTTGGAAGCATGTTATTAACAGGTGTTAAGTTTTAGATCAAGTGAAGCTTGTGGTTCTGAGATCCCGACGAAGTTTAATGTCCACACTTTCGTGCAGCTCCGAATAGACAATCACGGCTTCCCCATTTTCGACCAAGGTTTTGAGGTTAGCGACTTTCTCTTCGAGGGTCAGTTCGACATCGCCGTAGTCGGTGCCTTCACGAAGGACGAAGCTCTCCAAGAGGCTTTGAAGCGTTTCAGGATTGATCTGTTGCCAAGGAATAATCATGGTTAGTACTGCTTTCGGTAATTCAGAGTAAAGGCGACATCTGCGCTGTTATCGTGATCGATAAGATTCTGGGTAACGGAAAGCTCAATGGCTTGAAGCGGGGTGAGCAGGTATCGATAGCCGAGGTTAATCTCATGTACCCAGTCATCCAAACTGGCCAGCGTCTCTGCCCGACCGTCATGGATCAGCCATTGCAGCGCCAATGTATGCCGCGTTGCGAGTTGGTATTGATAGCTTACACCGATATGCCAGGTCAAGGGCTTTAGCGCCACGCCTTGCCACTCGTTATTGCTGTGCAGCGCCAGTGCGCCCATCGCAATCCAACTGTGAGCATGATGCTGCCATTGCTGAGCCACATTGATGGCGCCAGACCACCCCGCGCCTGAGAACGGGCCGTGGGAGGTGGTGCGGTAAGACAGGCTCGCGCCCCATTGGCGCTGTGATAGCGGCTGGTGGTAGTAGTAATCGAGCTGAAATGATGAGTTTAAGGTGCGATGGCTAAGTTCGAGCGGTGCATCAAGGCTAGGCAGCGTAATGGATTGGCGGTGTCGGTCGACAGTGTCGCGGCCATTTTGATCGATCCCAAAGGTGCGATGAAACCCCAAACTTAATGAGTCGAGGTAGTTATTGGTGGCGTGCTGAAAATGGTAGCGCACGCCAATGGAATGGTGCTCGCTGAAGGCTTGACGCCATTGCAGCTGCAGATCGTTATGGTAATAGTCGAGCTCATACTCGGGCGTTTGCGCCCAGACGCTGGCAATCACCACATTCACTTGTACTTGGTTGATAGCACCAACCGGCTCGATTTGTGGGGTCAAACTTAACGCGTGTAATGGGGCAGGCGAGACACTGGTAATGGGGCCCCAGTTTGTCTCACAGTCAGCTGCGCAACGCGCTTCGGCGGTATCGGTGACAAGTGCAGCGAAAAAGTTCAGGACAGCCAGCGATACCGCAGTTCGGCTATGATATTGATACTTTTTCATACGTAAGAAATAGACAGAGAGTCACGAGAACTCAACGTATTGAGCATCTTAAAACTAAGAAGGTGTAGCACTTAGTGAGAGGCGTTAAGTGAGAGGCATTAGTTTGGTGCTGGGTGAAAGATAAAAGTAAAAGCGAATTCGCAAGGTATAGCTAAACAAGGCGCATGAAAACGCAGCGATCGCAGGGCGAGAAGAGCCGTTTGGAGGCTTTAACATGGCTAGAATGTAAGTGATCACTGTCGCTACAGGCACGCTTTTATGGCGTATGAGTATTACGCCAAGCGTGAAGGTTAGTCGCGAGATTGCAATTGCTGCTGGAACCAGGCCGGGATAGTGTGCTCTAGCCAAAACTGTGGTTGTTGCAATGAGCCGGTAATAAAGCCGACGTGGCCGCCGCGCTCGAGCAGCAGGTAGTCGACGTTGCTTGGCAGGGTTTGGCTGTCGGGGATGACGTTCTCGTCCATAAAGGGATCGTCTTTGGCATGCAGTAAACGCAGCGGTTGAACAATCTGGGCTAATTTGGGTAACCCGCTGCACTGCTGGTAGTAATCTTCCGCGCCAGTGAAACCGTTGAGTGGGGCGGTGACTTGATGATCGAACTGCCACAGATTGCTTACATTCAGAATTTCTTTATCACTGAGGCTAAACGCGTGCGGGTGGCGTTTTGCTTTCATCGCGGCATTTCTTTTCAGTGAGCCAAGTAAGTAGGTCTGATAGACCCGTGAAAACCCTTGTTGGATCCGCGCTGAGCAACTGCTGAGGTTGAGTGGCGCGGATACCACCTGCGCCATATCGATCCCTGCATTCTGGCCGTATTGCGCCAAGTAATTCACTAACATGTTGCCGCCCAACGAGATCCCAACGGCCATAATGGTGCGATGCGGATAGTGGCGGCGCAGCCATTGAATGAGAAAGCGCGCATCCTTGGTATGGCCGGAATGGTAGCTGGTGGCGAAGCGATTCGGCTCACCACTGCAACCGCGAAAATGCATCATTACCCCTTGCCAGCCCTGTTGCGATGCCGCGTGTAGTGACCCGTTGGCGTACGGGCTGCGAAAACACCCTTCTAAGCCATGAAACAGCACAAACAGCGGTGCATTGTCGGCGGTTGGCGCTGTGGTCCAGGCCAAATCGATAAAATCGCCATCCGGTGTGGTTAACCGCTGGGTTCGGGGAGCGAACAAAGGCGTGCGTCGCAGATAACGCGGCAGCAAGGTTTGTAAGTGGGGATTAGCCAAGCCTTTGGCTGGGGTGAAATGATTGAGCAAGGTTTACTCTCCGTACAGCCCTTGAATTAACGGTTGGGCACCGAGCTGCAAGCAGTAATAGCTGAGGTTGTTCGGGGCAGCGTCGCCATCGTTACATACCAAGTGAAAAGTAGCGAGGACTCGGAGTAAATCCGCTTGCTGCTGTTGCTCTAGCTTTAACTCAAACCCTAGCAGCTGTTGGTAACCGGCTTTTTTCAATTGGAGCTTTAATTCTTTGCGCATTTCGCGATAGGGCAAGAGCAACGATTGGCTGGGCTCTAACGCCGCTATCAAGGATTGAATGTGCGCTTCGGAGAGAAACGCTTTGTGGAGATCAAGATAGATCAGCAACAGGGCAAGGTTGATATTGCCCTGATAGTGATTTTGTAATGACAGGCAAGCGTATTTCACTCCCTGTCGTTGGTAGTGCTCTACGCCAAATTGCCAAAATTGCTCGGCAGTTAGCTGCATGATTCCTGGAATTCCTGCTCCAAAGCGTCAAGTTGTTCAGTGATGTCCATCCACTGCATTTCGGTGTCTTCGAGCTCGCGCTTAATGTCGGCCTGATTTTGAAGTAACTGGGTCAGTTTAGCTTTATTTTCAGCACTATAAACATCGCTATCAGCCAATTGTGACTCACATTCCTCTAATTTGAGTGTCAGTGACTCCAGTGCATCATCCAATTTGTTGAGTTGCTTGCGAATTGGCGCGGTTTGCTGGCGAAATTCCGCTTCGAGACGCTTTTGCTCTTTGCGTGAAATCCCAGCGGGTTTCGCTTCTTGGTTTTTCGCGTCGGTAGTGCAACGATCTTGTTTTTGTTGCTCAGTGAGCCACTTGTAGTAATCGTTCAAATCACCGTCGAACGGTACCACTTGGCGATCGTGCACCAGATAGAGATCATCGGTGGTTGCGCGAAGCAGGTAACGGTCGTGGCTGACGATCACCATCGCACCTTCATAGGATTGCAACGCCAGCGTCAAGGCTTGGCGCATGTCCAAATCCAAGTGGTTGGTCGGTTCATCGAGTAGCAACAGGTTAGGGCGCTGCCAGACGATCAACGCCAGTACCAGACGCGCTTTTTCGCCGCCGGAAAATGGGCCAACCAGCTCCAGTGCTTTATCGCCATGAAAGCCGAACGAGCCCAAGTAGTTACGCAGCTCTTGCTCGCCTTTGTCGGGTGCGTGACGGGCAATGTGCTGGAGTGGGGTTTCGTCCATGCGTAGGGTTTCAACTTGATGCTGGGCAAAGTAACCGATGCTGACGCCTTGCGAGTAGGTGAGATCGCCGGCTTGCTGTGGCAACTCGCCCGAAAGCAGTTTGATCAAGGTAGATTTACCCGCGCCGTTGCGACCTAGCAAACCAATCCGGCTGCCCGGTACCAGATTCAAACGGATCTTTTCCAAGATCAAGTTATCGCCATAGCCCGCCGCGACCTGATCCATCATCAAGATAGGGTTAGGCAGCGCGTTAGGCTCGCGAAACTCAAAGCTAAATGGGTTATCGAACTGGGCAGGTAGCACTTTTTCCATCCGCTCGAGGGCTTTTAAACGGCTTTGGGCTTGGCGCGCTTTGCTCGCTTTATAACGGAAGCGGTCAATGTACGACTGCATGTGCGACATTTGCTTTTGTTGTTTTTCGAACTGCGCTTGTTGCTGCATCATGCGCTCAGCACGTTGGTTCTCGAACGACGAGTAGTTGCCGGTGTAGCTGTTGAGCTTTTGCGCTTCGACGTGAATGATGCGAGTGACGACAGGATCGAGGAAATCGCGGTCGTGCGAGATCAGGACGAGGGTGCCAGGGTATTGTTGCAGCCAGCGCTCGAGCCACATTACCGCATCCAAGTCTAAGTGGTTGGTGGGCTCATCGAGCAGCAGTAAGTCGGAGCGACAGATCAGCGCTTGCGCAAGGTTAAGGCGCATACGCCAACCACCGGAAAACTGGGTGAGCGACCAGCTCATTTGCTCTTGCGAGAAGCCCAAACCGTTAAGTAGCTCTGCAGCGCGAGAGCGAATGGTATAACCGCCAATCACCTCGAGTTTGCCGTGCAGCTCTGCCGCGCGGGTGCCTTGATCGGCAGCTTCTGCTTCAGCCAGTTGGCGTTCAAGCTCGCGATACTCGCGGTCGCCATCAATCACGTAATCCAGCGCCGGGCGCTCTAATGCAGGGGTTTCCTGATTCACCCATGCCAATTCCCAGTGTGCCGGCACTTGGCAGCTGCCCCCATCAAGCGACAACTCGCCTTTGAGTAGGGCGAACAGCGTTGATTTACCACAGCCATTTTTACCCACCAAGCCGACGCGATCGCCCGGATTAATGGTGGCAGAGGTCTGATCTAACAAGATGTTGCCGCCGCGCAGCAGTTGGATGTCGCTTAGGGTGATCATGGGAAATTGTCGGCGTACCGCTCCGGTAAAAAATAACCCACGGATCTTATTGGTTGTCGTCGCTATTGTCGACAGATGGTTATCGACTTTTCATCTGGTTAAGGTAAGGTGAAAAGAATGTTGCTTTATTGGAATTGCCATGTCCTTTGACCATCCCTCTCTCCCTCGTATTTTGATCATTTTGGTGCATCCAGATCCGAAACAGTCGGTGGCGAATAAAGCGCTGCTGCAATTTACTCATTCGTTGCCTCATGTGACCGTGCACGATCTGTACGCTCATTACCCCGATTTTTTTATTGATGTGACACGTGAACGCGCCTTACTGGCGGCGCACGATGTGATTGTGTTTCAACACCCTATGTACATGTACTCGTGTCCGGCGCTACTGAAAGAGTGGCTCGATAGGGTGCTCAGTAAAGATTACGCCCATGGTGAGGGCAGTGCGTTGGCGGGGAAATGGTGGCGCAGTGTGATCACCACCGGTGGCGCGGAGCAAGCCTTCAGTGAGCAAGGCTATAACCGCTATGGCATTGAAGAGATCTTGCGTCCGTTTGAGCTGATTGCCGATTTATGCCAGATGCATTGGATTTCGCCAATGGTGGTCTATTGGGCGCGGCGCTTATCGCAAGCGGAGTTAGCCGAAAAGGCGATTGAGTATCATCAATGGTTGCATGCGCCCAAGGAGGTACTGAATGGCCGCTGAGTATCTTGAAAGTACTGTGGTGTTTCTTGGGGCGGCGGTGATCGCCGTGCCGGTGGCGCAGCGTTTGGGGCTAGGCAGCGTGCTGGGTTATCTACTGGCTGGGATCGCGATAGGCCCGTGGGGGCTGTCGCTGATCTCGGATGTCGAAGACATTCTCCATTTTGCCGAGTTTGGGGTGGTTCTGCTGCTGTTTCTGATCGGCCTTGAGCTTAACCCGAAGAAACTGTGGCAAATGCGCCGACCGATCATTGGGCTCGGTGGCGGGCAGCTCGGTTTGTCGGCTGCAGCTATCATGCTGGCGCTGATGGCGTTTGGTTGGAGCTGGCCTGTTGCACTTATGATCGGCTTAGGCCTTGGGCTTTCGTCGACCGCGATTGCGCTCAAACTGATCGAAGAGCAAGGATTAGCGAAAACGGAAGCAGGACAGTCAGGTTTTGCTGTGTTGCTGTTTCAAGATATCGCGGTGATTCCGATCTTGGCGATGATCCCGCTATTGGCGGGTAAAACGGTCAGCGAAGGGGTGTCGTTGATCTACGTGCTGCTGGGGATCGTGGTGTTTTTAGTGGCGGGGCATTATTTGCTGCGTCCGTTGTTTCGCTGGGTCGTGATGAGCGGGGTGCGTGAGCTGTTTAATGTCGCGGCACTCTTGCTGGTGGTCGGTATTGCGCTGGTAATGGATATGCTCGGTCTATCAATGGCATTAGGGGCGTTTTTGGCGGGGGTGTTACTGGCAGAAAGCGAATATCGCCACGAGCTAGAAATTGCGATTGAGCCTTTCAAAGGTTTGCTGCTGGGCTTGTTCTTTATTGCGGTCGGGATGACGGTCAACTTAGATCTATTATGGCAATCGCCGTGGTTGATTTTGGGCGCCGTGGCAGGGTTGGTCGCGATTAAAACCGCGGTGCTGTATGGCTTGGCGCATAGGGCAGAGATGCCCTCGAAAACCCGCAGCCAATTGGCGGTGGTACTCAGCCAAGGCGGGGAGTTCGCCTTTGTTATTTTTACCGCCGCAAGGGCTGAAGAGTTACTCAGTGCCGCCTTAACCGAGTATTTACTGGTGGTGGTGAGCCTGTCGATGGTGACAACGCCGCTATTATTAATAGGTCAGCGTTATTGGTATCAGCGAGGGTTTGCTGCCGAAACGCCGCAGCCGCAAACCTCATCGGAGATCCCGAACGATAAACCGCAAGTGATCATTGCAGGCTTTGGGCGTTTTGGTCAGGTGGTTGGCCGACTGTTATTTGCCAACAAAGTGCCAGTTACGGTACTCGAACGTGACGCGAGCCAAATCGAGTTGCTGCGTAAGTTTGGTTATCGGGTCTATTACGGGGATGCCACGCAGTTGAACCTCCTGCGCGCTGCGGGCGCGGATCATGCGCAGGCGATTGTGATTTGTACCGATTCGCCCGAGGAAGTGGTCGAAGTGGTTGAGCTGTGTAAGCTCTATTTTCCCCACCTAAAAGTATTGGCGCGAGCGCGTAGCCGGGTGGAAGCATATCAATTGCTGAATATCGGGGTAGAGTGTTTTTCTCGCGAAACCTTTGATGGCGCGCTGGATTTAGGCCGGCAAACCTTAATCGCGCTGGGGATGCATCCGTACAAGGCGCAGCGGGCACAAGCGCATTTTCGTAAGTTAGATCTCACCGTGTTGCGGGATCTATTGCCCCAACATAGCGATGATGTCACGCTGGCAAGTCGAGCACAGGAAGCACGACAAGAATTAGAAGAACTTTTTGACGCTGAAATGCGTAGTGAGCAAGACAGATTTTCCGACTGGGGAAAAGAGGAGAAGTAACATGGCAAGGAAACGTTTTATTGCTGATGCGGTTTGCCCACATTGTAAAGCCAGGGATACCTTGCGCTGGTGGGAAGAAAATCAAGTTGAGCATGTCGAATGTGTCAGTTGCGGTCACAGTGATCAACAACTCCCGAAAGCCATGGAAGAGAAAATGGAGCGCAAAGCAGACCGAGATAATGTTATCGGGGTCTTCACCCCAGAGTAAGCAGGGCCTTTTCTTCAGCTTGCAGGTTTTCGCGTGATGGCGCTAGGCACTCAGCTCTCGCTAATTGGTAAAAGGTTAGTTATTATGCAGCGTCAACGCCCAATGTAGGGCGAGTTTCCTAATACGATTGGAGTCAGAATGAAAGTCGCAAAAGACACAGTAGTTAGCCTGGCCTACGCGGTGAAAACCGAAGATGGCGTGATTGTTGATCAATCTAGCGCAGAAGCGCCTTTGGATTACCTACACGGTCACAACAACCTGATCGTGGGTCTAGAAAAAGCGCTTGAAGGTAAAGTTGCAGGCGACAGCTTCAGCGTGACCGTTGCTGCTGAAGAAGCGTACGGCGAATACCACGATGAAATGGTACAGCGCGTACCAGCAGACGTATTCCAAGGTGTCGACGAAATCACCGTGGGCATGCGTTTCTTGGCTGACACTGATCAAGGCCCAATCGCAGTTGAAGTAACTGAAGTAGATGGCGACGAAGTTGTGGTTGACGGTAACCACATGCTGGCCGGTCAAAACCTAAGCTTTGACGTAGAAGTAATTGCAGTTCGTGAAGCGACTGAAGAAGAAGTGGCGCACGGTCACATTCACCAAGGCGGTGGTTGTTGTGGCGGTGGCGGCTGTGGCGATCACGACCATGATGACGATCACGAGTGCTGCGGTGGCGGTGGTTGTGGCGATCACGACGGTGAGAAAAAAGAAGGCGGTTGTGGCTGCAGCCACTAAGACCAACGTCTTCGAAGAGATAAACAAAAAGGCGCTGTTAGCGCCTTTTTTGATCGTCACGCGGCGGGAGATTGCTGCGTGACGCATTGCTATACCATCAGATGATTTCGCTACGCACTTAATAGTGTGGCGGCGGTGTTTCTTCTGAGTCTTTGGCAATATTGGAGCCGCTCACTGAGCGTACTCGTTCCACCAAGAATTTCATCTGGGTGCGCATTTTTTCCAGGGTGAGCTGGTGGGCGGCGATCTCTGCGTTCAAATCGTCGATCGTTTGCTCTTGAAAAGCTTGCTTCATTTCAAGCTCATCAATGCGTGCAATTAAGGCTGCTAATTCTTGCGGTGTCATCATTCGAGCTCTGTCTGCCATGCCTGTACCAAACCTGCAGATGTTGCAGCGATAACTCGGCCTTGTGAATCAAGGGCCACATCATACACCACAGCGCGGGGCGGGCGCACGTTCTCCTGTGGCGCAACTTGCAGGCGCTTGACGCGCTCGCCGTCACTGACGCGCCAGAGCTCAACATATCTTCCCGGCGTGCCTGTCAGTAACCATTGGCCGTCGTCACTAAAGCGTGCGGTGCTGAAATTTTGTTGGCGAACGGCGATATCAAGCGTGGTCAGCTTCTCACCGGTGGTTAGATCCCAGATAAATCCGTTGCTTGAGCCATCAGCGGTAAAGGCGAGCTTGCCATCAGGGTGCAAGGCGACTTGGCGCACGCGGGCTTGATGGGCGAAGTGATATAATGCTTGCCCCGTTTGGGTGTCCCACAGGTAGGCGTTCTTGTCATTTCCTCCCGACAAGACATAGCGCCCATTCGGCGAAATAGCCACAGCGTTGACTTTTTCTTGATGAGCAAGGAACTCTACGCGTCTTCCCGTGCCCAAGTTGACGTACAATGCTTTGCCGTTAGTCAGTCCTAAGACGACTTTCTGGCCATTGTTCGCAATGTCGGCATCAATGATAGCGCCATCAGAGATGGTCCACAGTCCCTCCGATTGTCCCCAAGCCAAATCCCAAACGGCGAAATTGTTTTGGGTGGCGGTGAGGGCATAGCGTGGATTGTTGGCCAGCGTGGCGATCACGACTGTGTTTGCGTCGGGATCTTGTGCACCGAGTTCGGCCAAAAGCTCACCTTGCTTGAGATCCCAAAGTCGGATCCCTTGCGCGGAAGCAAAGGAGAGTGCGAATTGGCCGTCGTGACTCAAGGCTAAACTGGTGGTGCCTTCTGGGGAGAGAATCCAACGTTGATGTTCTTTTGCTCTAAACTCACAACCCATTAGCGTGAGCAATGTCCAAAACAGGAAAATAATTTGGCAATTGCGCTTCATTAACTTTTTGTTCCGCTATGTTATGTTGCCGTAGAGCGAGTATATTCAATTAATTCTGTCTGTGTATATGACAGTGAGAGACTTGAGGGTGAAACCTCGTTAAATCATGGAGATATTATGAAACCTGTTCTGAAATTGAGTGCGATCGCTGCCTCATTGTTTCTGGTTATTGGTTGTCAGGACAAAGTAGAGTCTGAGACACCTGCGGTAGAGCCTGCCGTTGAGCAAGTTGTTGAGCAAGTTGAAATTCAACCGGCTGAGCAAGTGGCAGAACAGGCGGGTGACTTTGCAAGCGAAGATGCGAAAGCGGCTTACGCACTGGGTGCGTCACTGGGCCAATTCCTTGCGGTTAACCTAGAGCGCCAAGCGGAATTCGGTATCGATATGAGTGCTGACGACATCATGCAAGGTGTTGAAGATGCGTTGGCTGGTAACAGCAAGATGACCGATGAAGAAATGCAAGCGGCGTTGTCTGAGCTAGAAGTGCGTGCACAACAAGCGGCAATGGCACTGCAAGCGAAGCAAGCAGAAGAGAACATCGCACTAGGCGAAGCGTTCCGCACGGCATTCGCTGAAGAAGAAGGTACAGAAGTCACTGAATCTGGCCTGATGTACCAAGTAGAAACCATGGGCGAAGGCGCGAAGCCAACCGCAGATGACGTGGTGGAAGTGCACTACGTAGGTACCTTGATCGACGGTACTGAGTTCGATAGCAGCTACAGCCGTCAACAAACCGTGAGCTTCCCGCTGAATGGTGTGATCCGTGGTTGGACAGAAGGTCTACAGCTAATGCCTGTTGGCTCTAAGTTCAAGTTTGTTATCCCGCCAGAGCTAGCTTACGGCGCACAAAATATGCCGACTATCCCTGCGAACTCAACGCTAGTGTTTGAAGTTGAATTGATCCAAATTCAGCCTAAAGTCGCAGCAGAAGAGGCACCAGCGGCGCAAACTGAGCAGTAAAACAGCAGTTTAATTGCTATAGATCATGTTTGACCCCGCAAAAGCGGGGTCAAAATGATTGGAGCATGTTAAAAACCTGATAAACTTACCATAATATTTTGAGTTTATTCTGCGTAAGGTTTTAGTGAGATGACGACGGACGATAACCTGATTCAAGATGTAGTCGTGGAAAGTGAGCTGATCGAGGATCGCGCTTTCACTGAACAAGACTATGCTGTGCTGCGCTCTTATGAGGCAGTCGTCGATGGTTTGGCGGCCCTTATCGGCAACCATTGTGAAATCGTTTTGCACTCGCTAGACAACCTCAACACCTCTGCGGTGAAAATTGCCAACGGCGAAATCACTGGCCGTAAAGTGGGCTCACCGATCACCGATTTAGCGCTACGCATGTTGCGTGACATCGAAGGCTCTGAGCGCAATTTCTCGCGCGCCTATTTCACTCGCGCCAAGGGCGGCGTATTGATGAAGTCGATCACCATCGCTATTCGTAACGGCGAAGAGCGTGTGATTGGCCTGCTATGTATCAATATCAACCTAGACGCTCCGTTTTCGCAGATCCTGCAAGCGTTCATGCCAACTGAAGAAGCCAAGCATGCGGCGTCGTCAGTCAACTTCGCTAGTGATGTGGATGAGCTGGTGGATCAAACCGTTGAGCGCACCATCGAAGAGATCAATGCCGACAAAGACGTGTCGAACAACGCTAAGAATCGTCAAATCGTGATGGCATTGTACGACAAAGGGATCTTCGATATTAAAGATGCGATTAACCGTGTGGCTGATCGCCTCAACATTTCCAAGCACACTGTCTATCTTTATATTCGTCAGCGTAAAACCGAGGACGGGATCAAGTGAGTTTGACTTATGCGCTGGTCGTTAATGGGCCAGCCTATGGCACGCAAGCGGCGAGAACCGCGTTGTGTTTTGCCCATCAACTGCTTTCTCAAGGACACTCGCTTAAGCGAGTGTTCTTCTATCAAGACGGTGTACATAATGCCAATCGCCTCGTTGCGCCCGCCAATGATGAGTTTGATTTGCTCGCGGCATGGCAGCAATTGTCCGATGCTCATGGTGTCGAACTGCATACCTGTGTTGCTGCTGCCTTGCGTCGTGGCGTGTTGAGCGCGGTTGAAGCGGCTCAAGAGGGTATTGATGGCGAAAATCTCGCGGCCAGTTTTGAACAAACCGGGCTCGGCGGATTATCCGAAGCGCTATTAACCTTTGATTGCGTTGTACAGTTTTAGGAGTTCCGATGAAAACAGTCGGCTTTGTGTTTCAAACGGCACCCCATGGCAGCACTGTAGGTCGTGAAGGGGTGGATGCGATTTTGGCCACCGCAGCGTATTGCGAACAGATCAAAGTGTTCTTTGTCGCGGACGGGGTGACGCAACTGCTCAAAGGCCAACAAGCCGATGCCATTTTGAGCCGTAACTACAGCCAGAGTTTTAAACTGTTCGAGTTGTATGACATCGAAGACGTCTACTGCTGTACCCAGTCGCTCGATGAGCGCGGCTTAAGCGCCGACATGCTGCTGGTTGAGCCTGATCTGGTGACGCCGGCAGCTATCCGAGAGCAGCTCGGACAGTGCGATCAGCTGTTAGTGTTTTAATTCTGTGGTGTGTTAACTATGCTACATATTCTTACCTCTTCACCCTTTTCGTCTCGTCATCTAGAAACCTGTCTACGCTATAGTAGTCATGAAGATGAAATCATCCTGCTTCAGGATGCTGTGCTAGCCGCGTTGAACCATAGCGAAAGTGCAGCAATGCTGGCTGCTTTTAAAGGCAAAGTGTACTGCCTAAAAGAAGATGCCGAGGCGAGAGGCGTGCTCGACAAACTCACGCAATCCGTGGAGATCGCGGACATGGCAAGGTTTGTCTGCCTAACATCCGAGCACTCACAACAGATTAATTGGCAGTAGCCAAAATCCGTAGTGATTCATCAGGCTGCTGGGTTTTTGTGCAAAAAGATCCTTAAATGATCTTGTATAAATCTTGACACCTTTATGCTCGACGCCTAAAATTTCGCGTCCCTCCTTTTGTGAGGGCAGATTTTTCACGTTTTCAAATTAATCAGGAGCTATTTAATGGCAACTATTAACCAGCTGGTACGTAAACCACGCGTGAAGCAAGTTGCAAAAAGCAACGTGCCTGCGCTGTCTGCGTGTCCGCAAAAACGTGGTGTATGTACTCGCGTTTACACCACTACTCCTAAAAAACCTAACTCAGCACTACGTAAAGTGTGCCGTGTACGTCTAACCAACGGTTTTGAAGTTACTTCATACATCGGTGGTGAAGGCCACAACCTTCAAGAGCACAGTGTTGTTCTTATCCGTGGCGGTCGTGTTAAAGACTTGCCAGGTGTGCGTTACCACACCGTTCGTGGTGCACTTGACTGTGCAGGCGTAAATGACCGTAAACAAGGTCGTTCTAAGTACGGTGTGAAGCGTCCTAAGTCTTAATGGTTTCCGTTAAGTAAGGCCAAACACATAATTATTGTAATTTTGAAGAAACTGAAAAGTTTTGGATAACCTGAAGACACAACGGAGAATTCCATGCCACGTCGTCGCGTAATTGGTCAGCGTAAGATCCTTCCAGATCCAAAGTTCAAATCTGAACTGCTGGCAAAATTCGTCAACATCCTGATGGTTGACGGTAAGAAATCTACTGCAGAGAAAATTGTTTACACTGCACTAGACACTATGGCTGAGCGTTCTGGTGAAGATCACTTGGCTGTATTTGAAAAAGCTCTTGAAAACGTTCGCCCAGCGGTAGAAGTTAAATCTCGCCGTGTAGGTGGTTCAACTTACCAAGTGCCTGTAGAAGTACGTCCGGTTCGCCGTAACGCACTTGCTATGCGTTGGTTGGTTGAAGCTGCGCGTAAGCGTGGTGAAAAATCTATGGCTCAGCGCCTAGCTAACGAAATGCTAGATGCGTCTGACAACAAAGGTTCTGCTGTTAAGAAACGTGAAGACGTTCACCGCATGGCAGAAGCGAACAAAGCGTTTGCTCATTACCGTTGGTAATACCTTTGCTGGCGCAGCAGCTTCGCTGCTGCGCCTTTTTTACTATCTAAGGACTTCCTTAGTACGAGGATACAACTGTGGCTCGCAAAACTCCTATTGAGCGCTACCGTAACATTGGTATTTGTGCTCACGTTGACGCCGGTAAAACGACCACTACCGAGCGTATCCTGTTCTACACAGGCCTTTCTCACAAGATTGGTGAAGTTCACGACGGCGCTGCTACCATGGACTGGATGGAGCAGGAGCAGGAGCGTGGTATCACCATTACCTCTGCGGCAACTACCACCTTTTGGCGTGGTATGGAAGCACAGTTCGAAGAACACCGTGTAAACATCATCGACACCCCGGGACACGTAGACTTCACCATTGAAGTTGAACGTTCTCTGCGCGTATTGGATGGTGCGGTTGTTGTATTCTGTGGTTCTTCAGGCGTAGAGCCTCAGTCTGAGACAGTGTGGCGTCAAGCTGATAAGTACGAAGTTCCACGTATGGTATTCGTGAACAAGATGGACCGAGCTGGTGCAGACTTCCTACGCGTAGTTGACCAGATCAAAAACCGTCTTGGCGCAAATCCAGTGCCAATCCAGTTAAACATTGGTGCTGAAGAAGAGTTCAAAGGCGTGATTGACCTGATCAAAATGAAGGCAATCAACTGGAACGAAGCAGATCAGGGCATGAGCTTCGAATACGAAGAAATCCCTGAAGACCTTGTGGATCTGGCCGAAGAATGGCGCCAGCACATGGTGGAATCTGCCGCAGAAGCGACCGATGAGTTAATGGACAAGTACCTTGAAGAAGGTGAGTTGTCTGAAGAAGAAATTAAACTAGGTCTGCGTACCCGTACACTGAATAACGAAATTGTGCTAGCCACCTGTGGTTCAGCCTTCAAAAACAAAGGTGTGCAAGCAGTTCTAGACGCAGTCATTGAATATTTGCCTGCGCCAACGGACGTGAAAGCGATCCGTGGTGAAGATGAAGACGGTAACAGCATTGAGCGTCACGCTGACGACAATGAACCGTTCTCTGCGCTGGCATTCAAAATTGCAACTGACCCATTCGTGGGAACTTTGACCTTCATGCGCGTGTACTCTGGGGTGGTTAACTCTGGTGACACGGTTTACAACTCTGTGAAGCAAAAGCGTGAGCGCTTTGGCCGAATCGTACAGATGCACTCAAACAAGCGTGAAGAAATCAAAGAGGTTCATGCTGGTGATATCGCAGCCGCTATCGGCCTGAAAGATGTGACCACTGGTGACACATTGTGTGACATGGACCACAAGGTAATTCTGGAGCGTATGGAATTCCCAGAGCCAGTAATCCAGATTGCCGTTGAGCCAAGATCAAAAGCAGACCAGGAAAAAATGGGCATTGCCCTAGGTAAACTGGCTGCAGAAGACCCTTCATTCCGTGTTGAAACTGATGACGAGTCGGGTCAGACTCTGATTTCAGGTATGGGTGAGCTTCACCTAGACATCATCGTTGACCGTATGCGTCGCGAATTCAGCGTGGAATGTAACGTCGGTAAACCTCAGGTTGCTTATCGTGAAACCATTCGTGGTAAGACTGAGGTAGAAGGTAAGTTTGTTCGTCAATCAGGTGGTCGTGGTCAATACGGTCACGTTTGGTTGAAGATCGAACCTTCTGAGCCGGGTGAAGGTTTCGTCTTTGTAGACGAAGTCGTTGGTGGTACAGTTCCGAAAGAATACATCGGTGCGGTCGCCAAGGGTATTGAAGAGCAGATGAACAATGGTGTTCTAGCGGGTTACCCGGTACTAGACGTCAAAGCGGTTCTGTTCGATGGCTCATACCACGATGTTGACTCGAGCGAGATGGCGTTTAAGATCGCTGGCTCGATGGCGTTCAGGAAGGGTGCTCTTGAAGCAAACCCAGTTATTCTTGAGCCGCTAATGAAAGTGGAAGTGACCACACCGGAAGATTGGATGGGTGATGTTGTGGGTGATTTGAACCGTCGCCGTGGCATGATTGAAGGTATGGATGAAGGCCACGCAGGCCTGAAAATCATGCGTGCTAAAGTGCCACTGTCTGAAATGTTCGGTTACGCAACAGATCTCCGCTCTGCAACGCAGGGTCGCGCGTCATACTCGATGGAATTCAGTGAATATTCTGAAGTACCGAAGAATGTCGCCGACGCTATCATTGCTGAGCGCAATTAAATGGTATTTGGCGCTAATGTGAAGTTAGCGCTACATTATTAAGACTTCTGAACACCCTCACGACGGTGAAGGTGACAATTAACTAGGAAGGAACACGATCGTGTCTAAAGAAAAATTTGAACGTACGAAACCGCACGTTAACGTTGGTACTATCGGCCACGTTGACCACGGTAAAACAACTCTAACTGCTGCTATCTGTACTACGCTTGCTAAGCACTACGGTGGTGTTGCTAAAGACTTCGCATCTATCGATAACGCTCCAGAAGAGCGCGAGCGTGGTATCACAATCAACACTTCTCACGTTGAGTACGATACTCCAACTCGTCACTACGCACACGTAGACTGCCCAGGACACGCCGATTACGTTAAAAACATGATCACCGGTGCTGCGCAAATGGACGGTGGTATCCTAGTAGTTGCTGCGACTGATGGCCCAATGCCTCAAACTCGTGAGCACATCCTACTTGGCCGTCAGGTTGGTATCCCTTACATCATCGTGTTCATGAACAAGTGTGACATGGTTGATGACGAAGAGCTTCTAGAGCTAGTTGAGATGGAAGTTCGTGAACTTCTTTCTGAGTACGACTTCCCAGGCGACGATTGCCCAGTAATCATGGGTTCTGCTCTAGGTGCACTTAACGGTGAAGAGCAGTGGGAAGCGAAAGTAATCGAGCTTGCAGAAGCACTAGATTCTTACATCCCAGAGCCAGAGCGTGCAATCGACAAGCCGTTCATCCTACCAATCGAAGACGTATTCTCAATCCAAGGCCGTGGTACTGTTGTAACTGGTCGTGTTGAGCAAGGTATCGTAACTGTAGGTGACGAAGTTGCTATCATCGGTATCAAAGACACCATCACTACTACTTGTACTGGTGTTGAGATGTTCCGTAAGCTTCTAGACGAAGGCCGCGCGGGTGAGAACGTTGGTGTTCTTCTACGTGGTACTAAGCGTGACGAAGTTGAGCGTGGTCAAGTTCTTGCTAAGCCAGGTTCTATCACTCCTCACACTAAGTTCGAGTCAGAAGTATACGTACTTTCTAAAGACGAAGGCGGCCGTCATACTCCGTTCTTCAAAGGCTACCGTCCACAGTTCTACTTCCGTACAACTGACGTAACCGGTACTATCGAACTGCCAGAAGGCGTTGAGATGGTTATGCCTGGCGACAACATCAAGATGGTTGTTGAGCTAATCGCTCCAATCGCAATGGACGAAGGTCTACGTTTCGCAATCCGCGAAGGTGGCCGTACCGTTGGTGCTGGTGTTGTAGCTAAGATCGTTGCTTAATTTTAAGCAGATCTAAGTCTACAAAAGGGAGCTTCGGCTCCCTTTTTTTATGCCTCTCATTTACTGCTTGTCTAATGTCATTTCGTTTTCTTTGTATTCCTAATTAGTATATTTATTCTCTCTATTGATGGAAATGGCAATAGTTATCGTTTATATTAACGAATAAGAAAAGAGCAAGGTAAGTAAGATGTATATTTGTGTTTGCCACGGTATTTCCGATAAAACCATTACAAAATTGGCGATCCACCATGGGGCTTATGAGATAAGGAAGATCCGTCAACTGACCCCATTGGGTTCACAATGTGGTAAATGTGTTCGACCAACCAAAGAGTTACTGCAAAAACTCGCCGCTGATCATTTGCTTCCCCAAGCTTGCTAAGCTCTTTTCTCTCTTTTTTGACTGCCATGGTAATTGGTGGCGTACTCCTGCGTGTGTTCTAAAGTTACAAAAAGCACAATAGGAGTATGAGCAATGAAAGCCGATCCCAAAATCATTCAACACTTGAATACGATCTTAGGTAATGAGCTTATCGCCATTAACCAGTACTTTTTGCATGCACGAATGTATAAAGACTGGGGGTTGAAAGTGATTGCAGACAAGGAGTATCACGAGTCTATCGATGAGATGAATCATGCAGATCATCTCATTGAACGTATTTTGTTTCTCGAAGGTGTGCCAAATTTGCAAGATCTTGGCCGGTTGCGGATCGGTGAAGATACCCAAGAGATGCTCGAATGTGACTTAACACTCGAGATGGAAGCGATCCCCGATCTACGTAATGCCATTGAGTACGCCGAATCGGTACGCGACTATGTGTCGCGGGATCTGTTTCAAACCATTCTCGAAGATGAAGAAGAGCATGTCGATTGGCTGGAGACCCAACTTGATTTGATCGCTAAAGTCGGCATTCAAAATTATAATCAAGCACAGATCATTGAGCCCGAAGAGTAGGTGACTCGGTGGCGTCAAACCATGTGAAAAAAGCCGTGTCTACGCGATGCGGCTTTGTGTTATGTGTGATAGCGATATTTTTCTGATTCTTTTTTGAACGCTACTTGCAAAGCATTTTGTGATCTGTATAATGCGCTCCACTGCCTGAGACAATAAGTGCTCGTAACTGCAGTTGTGAACCAATGAGCAAGTGAGGAAGAGAAAGCGACGCTTTCTGATAATGTATACTCAGCTTATGTTCGCAGTCATTTAATTGGCTGACAATGTTCCCGATATGGGAGCTACGGTTTCACATAAATCAATCGGCATTCTCTCGTCTTAACGAGTCTGAGTGGCGATATTGTTTGTGTAAAATAATTTAATTGGAGCTCTGTCTCATGCAGAACCAACGTATTCGTATCCGCTTGAAAGCTTTCGATCACCGTTTGATCGATGCTTCTACTGCGGAAATCGTAGAAACAGCTAAGCGCACCGGTGCTCAGGTTAAGGGTCCAATCCCACTACCTACTCGCAAAGAGCGTTTCACTGTTCTGATCTCTCCACACGTTAACAAAGATGCGCGTGATCAGTACGAAATCCGTACTCACAAACGTCTGATCGACATCGTTGAGCCAACAGACAAAACTGTTGATGCTCTGATGCGTCTTGACCTAGCTGCGGGCGTTGACGTCCAAATCAGCTTGGGTTAATAGGGGAGTTGAAGAAATGATTGGTCTAATCGGTCGTAAAGTGGGCATGACCCGCATCTTTACCGAAGATGGCGTTTCAATCCCAGTAACTGTTGTTGAAGTTGAAGCGAACCGTGTTGCACAGGTTAAATCTGTTGACACTGACGGCTACAACGCAATCCAGGTTACTGCTGGTGCGAAAAAAGCTAACCGCGTTACTAAGCCAGAAGCTGGTCACTTTGCGAAAGCAGGTGTAGAAGCTGGTCGCGGTCTTTGGGAATTCCGTCTGGAAAACAATGAAGAGTTTGCTGTTGGCGCTGAGCTAACTGTTGAACTGTTCAACGAAGTTAAAAAAGTAGACGTTACTGGTACATCTAAAGGTAAGGGCTTCCAAGGCGCTGTTAAGCGTTGGAACTTCCGTACTCAAGATATGACCCACGGTAACTCATTGTCTCACCGCGCCCCTGGTTCTATTGGCCAATGTCAAACTCCAGGTCGCGTTTTTAAAGGCAAGAAAATGGCTGGTCACATGGGTGCTGAGCGTGTAACGACTCAAAACCTAGAAATCGTACGTGTTGATGCTGAACGTAATCTGCTTCTTATTAAAGGTGCAGTACCAGGCGCAACCGGTAGCGATGTGATCGTTAAACCAGCTGTTAAAGCGTAACGTCGAGGAGTTAGTAATGGAATTGGTAGTGAAAGGTGCTGATGCACTGACTGTTTCCGAATCTACCTTCGGGCGTGAGTTCAACGAAGCTCTGGTTCACCAAGTAGTTGTTGCATACGCAGCTGGTGCCCGTCAAGGTACTCGTGCACAGAAAACGCGTTCAGACGTTTCTGGCGGTGGCGCTAAGCCATGGCGTCAGAAGGGTACTGGCCGTGCCCGTGCAGGTACAATCCGTAGCCCATTGTGGCGTACCGGTGGTGTAACTTTCGCAGCTCGTCCTCAGGACCACAGCCAGAAAGTTAACAAGAAAATGTACCGTGGTGCTATGAAGAGCATTCTTTCTGAGCTAGTTCGCCAAGATCGTCTGATCGTGGTTGACGAGTTCTCAGTAGAAGCTCCAAAAACTAAAGCACTAGTTGCTAAGCTGAAAGAGCTTGAGCTGACTGATGCGCTGATCGTAACTGGCGAAGTAGATGAGAATCTATTCCTTGCTTCACGCAACATCTACAAAATCGATGTACGTGACGCAGCGGGTATCGACCCAGTTAGCCTAATCGCTTTTGACAAAGTTGTTATGACTGCAGCTGCAGTTAAGCAAGTTGAGGAGATGCTAGCATGATCACTGAAGAGCGTATCCTAAAAGTTCTGCGTGCTCCGCACATCTCTGAGAAAGCAAACATGGTTGCTGAAAACGGTAATTCTATCGTATTCAAAGTAGCTATGGACGCGACTAAGCGTGAGATCAAGGCTGCAGTTGAGAAACTGTTCGAAGTTGAAGTTAAGTCTGTAAACACTCTTATCACTAAGGGTAAGACCAAACGTCGTGGTATGCGTATGGGCCGTCGTTCTGACGTGAAAAAAGCCTACGTTATCCTGAAAGAAGGTCAAGACATCGACTTCGCTGGCAGCGCAGAGTAAGACTAGGAGACTGAAGAATGGCTATTGTTAAATGTAAGCCGACTTCCCCAGGTCGTCGCCACGTAGTTAAAGTGGTTAACTCTGACCTGCACAAGGGTAAGCCTTACGCACCACTGCTTGAGAAAAAGCAGAAAACTGGTGGTCGTAATAATAACGGTCGTATTACTGTTCGTCACATTGGTGGCGGTCACAAGCAACACTACCGTATGATCGACTTCAAACGTAACAAAGATGGCATCCCAGCCGTTGTTGAACGTCTTGAATACGATCCAAACCGTAGCGCACACATCGCACTGGTACTTTACCGTGACGGTGAACGTCGTTACATCATTGCACCTAAAGGCCTAAAAGCTGGTGACGCAATCCAATCTGGCGTAGACGCTGCGATCAAAGTAGGTAACACCCTACCAATGCGCAACATCCCAGTAGGTTCAACTGTACACAACGTTGAATTGAAGCCAGGTAAAGGTGCTCAGCTAGCTCGTTCTGCTGGTGCTTACGCTCAGATCGTTGCGCGTGATGGTTCTTACGTAACTATCCGTCTACGTTCTGGTGAAATGCGTAAAGTTCTTTCTGAGGGTCGTGCGACTCTTGGTGAAGTAGGTAACTCAGAGCACATGCTACGTGAACTGGGTAAAGCTGGTGCTTCTCGCTGGCGCGGCGTACGTCCAACCGTACGTGGTGTAGTAATGAACCCAGTGGATCACCCACACGGTGGTGGTGAAGGTCGTACATCTGGCGGTCGTCACCCAGTAACACCTTGGGGTATTCCTACTAAAGGTTACAAGACCCGTAAGAACAAGCGTACCGACAAGTACATTGTACGTCGTCGTAACAAGTAATAACTATTCGAGGATAAGCCATGCCACGTTCTCTCAAGAAAGGTCCTTTTATTGACCTGCACTTGCTGAAGAAGGTAGAGAAAGCGGTGGAAAGCGGAGACAAAAAGCCTGTTAAGACTTGGTCCCGTCGCTCAATGATCATCCCTCAGATGATCGGTTTGACCATCGCTGTCCATAATGGTCGTCAGCACGTACCTGTTTTCGTTTCTGAAGAAATGATCGGTCACAAGCTAGGCGAATTTGCACCAACACGCACTTACCGTGGCCATGCTGCGGATAAGAAAGCTAAGAAGCGCTAAGAGGAGTATAGGTAATGGAAGCTATTGCTAAACATCGCTTTGCTCGCATCTCACCGCAGAAAGCTCGTTTGGTTGCGGATCAAGTGCGCGGCAAAACTGTTGCACAAGCCCTAGAAATTTTGACTTTCAGCAACAAAAAAGCTGCTGATCTAGTTAAAAAAGTTCTGGAATCTGCTATCGCTAACGCTGAACACAACAAAGGCGCTGATATCGATGATCTTAGCGTTGCAAAAATCTTTGTTGATGAAGGTCCAACCATGAAGCGCATCATGCCTCGTGCGAAAGGCCGTGCCGATCGTATCTTGAAGCGTTCAAGCCACATCACTGTTGTTGTAGCTGACCGCTAAGAGACTAGGAGAGAAAGCAATGGGTCAAAAAGTACATCCTAATGGTATTCGTCTTGGCATCGTTAAGCCATGGAACACCACTTGGTATGCTAATAGCCAAGAGTTCGCTGACAACCTAGACGGCGACTTCAAGGTACGCCAGTTCCTAGTTAAGGAACTGTCAAAAGCTTCTGTTTCACGCATCGTTATCGAGCGTCCTGCGAAAAGCATCCGTGTGACCATTCACACTGCGCGTCCAGGCGTTGTAATCGGTAAGAAAGGTGAAGATGTTGAGAAACTACGCGCTCGCGTAGCGAAAATTGCAGGTGTTCCTGCTCAAATTAACATCGCAGAAGTTCGCAAGCCTGAGCTAGACGCTCAACTAGTTGGTGACAGCATCGCGTCTCAACTAGAACGTCGTGTTATGTTCCGTCGTGCTATGAAGCGCGCGGTACAGAACGCAATGCGTCTAGGTGCGAAGGGTATTAAAATCGAAGTTAGCGGCCGTCTAGGCGGTGCAGAGATCGCACGTACCGAATGGTACCGTGAAGGTAACGTGCCTTTGCACACTCTGCGTGCTGACATCGACTATGCAACTTCTTCTGCTCACACTCAATACGGTGTAATCGGTATTAAAGTTTGGATCTTCAAAGGTGAAGTTCTAGGCGGTATGCCAGTAGCTAACGCTGAGCCTAAGGCTGACAAGCCTAAGAAGCAGCGTAAAAGCCGTAAGTAAGGAGTTTTAAGATGCTGCAACCAAAACGCACTAAATTCCGCAAGGCCTTTAAAGGCCGTAACCGCGGTCTAGCGAAAGGTACTGACGTAAGTTTCGGTACGTTCGGTCTTAAAGCAACTGGCCGTGGTCGTATGACTGCACGTCAGATTGAGGCTGCTCGTCGTGCTATGACTCGTCATATCAAACGTCAAGGTCAAATCTGGATTCGCGTATTCCCAGACAAACCGATCACGAGCAAACCATTGGAAGTTCGTCAAGGTAAAGGTAAGGGTAACGTTGAGTACTGGGTTGCTCAAATCCAACCAGGTAAAGTTCTTTACGAAATGGATGGTGTTTCTGAAGCGTTGGCACGTGAAGCCTTTGATCTGGCTGCACGTAAGCTACCTTTCAAGACAACATTTGTAATTAAGGCGGTGATGTGATGAATGCACAAGATCTGCGCGCTAAAAGCGTTGAAGAACTGAATGCTGAGCTTGTAAACCTGCTACGTGAACAGTTCAACCTGCGTATGCAGGCTGCTACTGGTCAGCTGGAGCAAACTCACACTCTGAAGGCTGTACGTCGCGATATCGCGCGTGTTAAAACTGTTCTGAATGAGAAGGCTGGCGAGTAATGACTGATAAGATCCGTACTCAGCAAGGTCGCGTTGTTAGTGACAAGATGGACAAGTCTATCGTTGTTGCTATCGAGCGTTTCGTGAAGCACCCGATCTACGGTAAGTTCATTAAACGTACGACCAAACTACATGCACATGACGAAAACAACGAGTGTGGCCTAGGCGATACCGTTGAAATCCGTGAGTGCCGTCCACTGTCTAAGAAGAAATCTTGGACTTTGGTACGCGTAGTAGAAAAAGCACGCGGTTAATTTCTGCTCTTTTTCTAACTAGTTAGACAAGGCGGCCCCATTTTTTCTGGGGCCGTCTATTTTTTGTCTATTCAACTGCCTATTGGGGTGTTATAATTCGCCGCCCTTAACAATTAAGGCAACCCGACCCGAGAGGGTCTAGATGATTTATTTAGCGGAGCACTAAACATGATCCAAATGCAAAGTACGCTGGACGCAGCCGATAACTCCGGCGCACGCAGAGTAATGTGTATTAAGGTTCTGGGTGGCTCTCACCGCCGCTATGCGCACATCGGTGACATTATCAAAGTTACCGTTAAGGAAGCTATTCCTCGCGGTAAAGTGAAGAAAGGTGATGTGCTGAAAGCGGTGGTAGTTCGCACCCGTAAAGGCGTTCGTCGTCCAGACGGCTCTGTCATTCGTTTCGACCGTAATGCTTGCGTTTTGTTGAACAACACTACAGAGCAACCAGTTGGAACTCGTATCTTTGGCCCTGTGACTCGTGAGCTTCGTAATGCGAAATTCATGAAAATTGTTTCACTGGCGCCTGAAGTTCTTTAAGGAGCGATACAATGGCAGCGAAAATCCGTCGTGATGACGAAGTTATCGTTCTTACCGGTAAAGATAAAGGTAAGAAAGGTAAGGTAACTAAGGTTCTTGCAACCGGTAAAGTTATCGTTGAAGGTATTAACCTGGTTAAAAAACATCAGAAGCCTGTACCGGCTCTGAATATCCAGGGTGGCATCGTTGAAAAAGAAGCAGCTGTTGATGCTTCTAACGTTGCAATCTTCAACGCGGCAACTGGTAAAGCAGACCGTGTAGGCTTCAGATTCGAAGAAGGCAAAAAAGTGCGCTTCTTTAAATCTACTGGCGAAACTATTAAGTAATTGGAGTAGTACTATGGCGAAACTGCATGATTACTACAAAGAGACTGTTGTAAAAGAGCTTGCTGAAAAGTTCGAATACAAGAGTATCATGCAAGTCCCAAGGATCGAAAAGATCACCCTTAACATGGGTGTGGGCGAAGCGATCAACGATAAAAAACTGCTGGAAAACTCAGTGTCTGACATGGCGGCAATCACCGGTCAGAAACCACTGATTACTAAAGCACGTAAATCTGTTGCTGGCTTTAAGATCCGTGAGGGCTACCCTATTGGCTGTAAAGTAACTCTACGTGGCGAGCGTATGTGGGACTTTTTCGAGCGTCTGATCTCTATTGCAGTTCCACGTATCCGTGACTTCCGTGGTTTGAACCCTAAGTCATTCGATGGTCGTGGTAACTACAGTATGGGCGTTCGTGAGCAGATCATCTTCCCAGAGATCGAGTACGATAAAATCGATCGTCTGCGTGGTCTTGATATCACTATCACGACTTCTGCAGGTTCTGATGAAGAAGCGCATGCTCTGCTGTCTGCTTTTAACTTCCCATTCCGTAAGTAAAAGTAAGGGTTACTGTAATGGCTAAAGAATCAATGAAAGCGCGCGAAGTAAAACGCGCGAAATTGGTTGCGCAATATGCAGAAAAGCGTCAAGCACTGCGTGCAACCATTAAAGACGTGAACGCGTCTGAAGAAGATCGTTGGAATGCGGTTCTAAAACTTCAGTCTCTACCACGTGATTCAAGTCCTTCTCGTCAGCGTAATCGCTGCAACCAGACTGGACGTCCACACGGCTACCTACGTAAGTTTGGCCTAAGCCGTATCAAGGTTCGTGAAGCTTGCATGAAAGGCGAGATTCCGGGTCTGCGTAAAGCAAGCTGGTAATCCGGCTAGTTTAAGAATCACTGGAGAATAGACTATGAGCATGCAAGATCCGATTTCGGATATGCTGACCCGCATTCGTAACGGTCAGGCAGCGAACAAAGTCGCTGTCAAAATGCCATCTTCTAAGCTAAAAATCGCAATTGCTGCGCTGCTGAAAGAAGAAGGTTACGTGGCTGACTACGCCGTTTCAGGCGAAGCTAAGCCAGAGCTAGAAGTTACTCTTAAGTACTTCGAAGCGACCCCAGTTATCGAGCAAATCCAACGCGTTTCACGCCCAGGTCTGCGCATCTATAAGAAAAAAGATGCACTACCAAGCGTACTAGGCGGTTTGGGTATTGCCGTAGTGTCCACTTCCAAGGGTCTAATGACCGACCGCGCTGCTCGCAAAGCGGGTCTTGGCGGTGAAATTATCTGCTACGTAGCTTAATAGGAGTAGGAAAATGTCTCGTGTTGCAAAAGCACCAGTAGTTATTCCTGCCGGCGTAGAAGTTAAACTGAACGGTCAGGAAGTTACTGTTAAAGGTTCTAAAGGCGAACTAACTCGCGTTTTTAACCCTGCAGTAGAAATGAACCAAGAAGAAAACCAAATCACATTCGGTCCTCGTGACGGTTTCACTGATGGCTGGGCGCAAGCAGGTACTGCACGTGCACTAGTTAACAGCATGGTGATTGGTGTTTCTGAAGGTTTCACTAAGAAACTAACCCTTAAGGGTGTTGGTTACCGTGCTGCCATTAAAGGCAACGCTGTAGGTCTGACCCTAGGCTTCTCTCACCCAGTTGAGCACGAATTGCCAGCAGGTATCAAAGCAGAATGTCCTTCTCAAACTGAAATCGTCCTAACAGGTTGCGATAAGCAGTTGGTTGGTCAGGTTGCTGCCGATATCCGCGCATACCGTAGCCCTGAGCCTTACAAAGGCAAAGGTGTTCGTTACGCCGATGAAATCGTGCGTACTAAAGAAGCTAAGAAGAAGTAAGGTAACACTATGGATAAGAAAGCATCTCGTATCCGTCGTGCGACCCGCGCACGCCGCAAGATTTCTGAGTTGGGCGCTAACCGCCTAGTAGTACACCGTACTCCACGTCACGTGTACGCTCAGGTAATCGCACCAAATGGCTCTGAGGTTATCGCTGCAGCTTCTACCGTAGAAAAAGCGATCCGTGAGCAGGTTAAGAGCACCGGTAACAAAGACGCTGCTTCAGTAGTAGGTAAAATTATTGCTGAGCGCGCGATCGAAAAAGGCGTTTCTGACGTTGCATTCGACCGTTCCGGTTTCCAATACCATGGCCGCGTGGCTGCACTGGCAGAAGCTGCCCGTGAAGCTGGTCTGAAATTCTAAGGTAGGCGGAAAATGGCTAACGAAAAGACACAACAATCTGATTTGCAAGAAAAGCTGATTGCTGTTAACCGTGTATCTAAGACGGTTAAAGGTGGTCGTATTTTCAGCTTCACCGCTCTTACTGTAGTTGGTGATGGCAACGGTCGTGTAGGTTTCGGTTACGGCAAAGCCCGTGAAGTACCTGCTGCGATTCAAAAAGCAATGGAAAAGGCGCGTCGTAACATGTTTACTGTTGCGCTGAACAACGGTACTCTGCATCACGCAGTTAAAGGCCGTCACACTGGTTCTAAAGTGTACATGCAACCAGCATCTGAAGGTACCGGTATCATCGCCGGTGGTGCGATGCGTGCAGTTCTGGAAGTTGCTGGCGTTCACAACGTACTAGCAAAAGCTTACGGTTCAACTAACCCAATCAATATCGTTCGCGCGACTATTGACGGTCTGAACGGTATGAACTCTCCAGAGAAAGTTGCTGCGAAGCGCGGTCTTTCTGTTAAAGAAATTCTGGGGTAATCGATATGGCTAAGACTATTAAAGTTACACAGACCAAAAGTGCAATCGGTCGTCTACCGAAGCACGTGGCTACTCTGCGTGGCCTAGGCCTTCGTCGCATCAACCACACTGTAGAACTTGAAGATACTGCTTGCGTACGCGGCATGATCAACAAAGTTTACTACATGGTTAAAGTTGAGGAGTAATCAGAATGCGTTTGAATACTCTATCACCAGCTGCTGGTTCTAAGCCTACCGCTAAGCGCGTAGGTCGTGGTATCGGTTCAGGTCTGGGCAAAACTGGTGGCCGTGGTCACAAAGGTCAGAAGTCACGTTCTGGCGGTAAAGTACGTCCAGGTTTCGAAGGTGGTCAAATGCCTTTGAAACAACGTCTACCAAAATTTGGTTTTACCTCTCGCAAGAGCCTAGTTTCTGCAGAAGTTCGTCTGTCAGAGCTAGCGAAAGTTGAAGGTGACGTTGTAGATCTGAACACGCTGAAGCAAGCTGGCGTTATCACTAAGAACATCGAATTTGCAAAAATCGTTCTTTCTGGTGAAATCGCTCGCGCAGTAACAGTTAAAGGTCTTCGCGTAACTAAAGGCGCGAAAGCTGCAATTGAAGCTGCAGGCGGTAAGATCGAGGAATAATTAGCTCGAGGATGAGATACAGATGGCAAATCCAGGACAAGATTTTCGTAGTGCAAAAGGCGGACATGCCGAACTGAAATCGAGATTGCTCTTCGTAGCAATGGCGGTATTAATTTTCCGTGCAGGTTCGTTTGTGCCCATCCCTGGTGTCAACGCCACTGTACTCGCTGAGATGCTGAATCAGCAACAGGGCACCATCGTAGAAATGTTTAACATGTTCTCCGGTGGCGCTCTGGAGCGAGCCTCCATTTTAGCACTGGGCATCATGCCGTATATTTCGGCCTCGATTGTTGTCCAGTTGCTAACGGTGATTCACCCAGCGTTAGCTGAGTTGAAGAAAGAAGGGGAGTCTGGTCGTCGTAAGATTGCTCAGTACACCCGCTATGGCACGCTCGTGTTGGCGACATTCCAAGCGATTGGTATTGCTGTTGGTCTGCCGAACATGATCCCGGGGTTGGTAAGCAACCCGAACATGAGTTTCTACCTCGTAGCGGTAGTAAGCTTGGTAACGGGCACCATGTTCTTAATGTGGTTAGGCGAACAGGTTACTGAACGCGGCATTGGTAACGGTATTTCGTTGATTATCTTCGTTGGTATCGTTGCAGCATTGCCATCTGCAGTCATGCAGACAATTGAACAAGCGAAAAGTGGCGACATGCAGCCGCTGATGCTGTTGGTAATTGCAGTATTGGCATTCGCGGTAATTTACTTTGTAGTGTTTATGGAACGTGGACAGCGTAAAATCGTTGTTAACTATGCCAAACGCCAACAAGGTCGCCGTGTCTTTGCAGCGCAAAGCACACACTTACCGTTGAAGATCAATATGGCCGGGGTAATCCCAGCGATCTTTGCATCAAGTATCATCCTGTTCCCAGGTACGCTGTCTAGCTGGTTTGCAAATGCCGGTGCGACGACTGACCCAGAAACAGGGGTAGTTACTGGTCCACTAATGTGGCTTAACGATGTCGCTTTGACACTGAGCCCAGGCCAGCCGCTATATATGGCACTGTATGCGACAGCAATTATCTTCTTCTGCTTCTTCTATACCGCGTTGGTGTTTAACCCTCGCGAGACAGCAGAAAACTTGAAAAAGTCTGGCGCGTTTGTTCCGGGAATCCGTCCTGGTGAAGCAACAGCGAAATATATAGATAAAGTAATGACACGCCTAACCCTTGCTGGTGCGCTTTACATTACCTTTATCTGTTTGATCCCTGAGTTTATGATGCGATTCTGGAACGTCCAGTTCTACTTCGGTGGTACCTCGCTACTTATCGTTGTAGTTGTCATCATGGATTTTATGGCTCAAGTGCAGACACATCGAATGTCACAGCAGTATGAGTCAGTTCTGAAGAAAGCTAACCTGAAAGGCAAATAAGCCGTTCGGTTGCGTTTACGGAGTTTAGTAATGAAAGTTCGTGCTTCCGTTAAGAAAATCTGCCGTAACTGTAAAGTTATCAAGCGCAACGGTGTTGTGCGCGTAATTTGCAGTGAGCCAAAGCACAAGCAGCGCCAAGGCTAATTAGCAGACATTTTTTAGTTGCAAGACCAAGGTAGGCTGACTATAATCGTCAGCCCATCTTTTGTTGCGTACAGAAGAAGTGGTAATAAGCCGCTGCGTATCCTCGACGGGCTTTGCAGCGGTTCTACTTATGTAAAAGTACTAGGAGTGAATAGTGGCCCGTATTGCAGGCATTAACATTCCTGATCAGAAGCATGCTGTAGTCGCGCTAACCGCGATCTACGGTATCGGTAAAACCCGTTCTAAAGCTATCCTAGCTGAGTCGGGTATTGCTGAAAGCACTAAGATCAGTGAACTAACTGAAGAGCAGATTGATATTCTGCGTGATGGTGTTGCCAAGTACACTGTAGAAGGCGATCTACGTCGTGAAGTTTCCATGAACATCAAGCGTCTAATGGACCTTGGCTGTTTCCGTGGTCTTCGTCACCGTCGCAGTCTACCAGTTCGTGGACAGCGTACTAAAACCAACGCACGTACCCGTAAGGGTCCGCGCAAGCCGATCAAAAAGTAATCGGATAAGGTAGAGTACAATGGCTAAACAACCAAATCGCGCACGTAAGCGCGTTCGTAAGCAAGTAGCAGACGGTGTCGCGCACATCCATGCTTCTTTCAACAACACAATCGTAACCATTACTGACCGTCAAGGTAACGCTCTTTCTTGGGCTACTGCAGGTGGTTCTGGTTTCCGTGGTTCTCGTAAGTCTACTCCGTTCGCTGCACAGGTTGCTGCAGAGCGCGCTGGCGAAATGGCCAAAGAGTATGGCGTTAAGAACCTGGAAGTTATGGTTAAGGGCCCAGGTCCAGGTCGTGAATCTACTATTCGCGCACTGAACGCTGCAGGTTTCCGCATCACTAACATCGTAGATGCGACTCCGATCCCACATAACGGTTGTCGTCCACCTAAGAAACGTCGCGTATAACGTTTCTAGGACTATTGGAGAAGAATCATGGCAAGATATTTGGGTCCTAAGCTGAAGCTTAGCCGTCGTGAAGGTACAGACTTGTTCCTTAAGTCTGGTATCCGCGCGATCGATACCAAGTGTAAAATTGATAACGCCCCAGGTGTACACGGCGCTCGTCGCGGTCGTCTATCTGATTACGGCGTTCAGCTTCGTGAGAAGCAAAAAGTTCGTCGTATGTACGGCGTACTGGAAAAACAATTCCGTAACTACTACAAAGAAGCTGCACGCCTAAAAGGCAACACAGGTGAAAACCTGCTTCAGCTTCTGGAAGGTCGTCTGGACAACGTTGTTTACCGCATGGGCTTCGGCTCAACTCGTGCTGAAGCACGTCAGCTGGTAAGCCACAAAGCGATCCTAGTAAATGGCAAAGTTGTTAACATTCCTTCATTCAAGGTTTCTGCTAACGACGTTATTAGCATTCGTGAGAAAGCTAAGAACCAAGCTCGCATTAAGGGTGCACTAGAAGTTGCAACTCAACGCGAACTGCCAACTTGGATCGAAGTAGACAGCAACAAGCTGGAAGGTACTTTCAAGCGCCTACCAGAACGTTCAGATTTGTCTGCTGACATCAATGAACACCTGATCGTCGAGCTTTACTCTAAGTAAGGCTGAACATAAGAGAGGACATAATGCAGGGTTCTGTAACAGAATTTCTAAAGCCGCGTCTTGTTGACATCGAACAAGTAAGCACGACGCACGCAAAGGTAACTCTTGAACCACTAGAGCGTGGTTTTGGCCACACTCTAGGTAACGCGCTACGCCGTATTCTTCTTTCTTCTATGCCGGGTTGTGCCGTCACTGAAGTAGAAATCGATGGTGTACTGCACGAGTACAGTACCAAAGAAGGTATTCAGGAAGACATTCTTGAAATTCTTCTCAACCTAAAAGGCCTAGCTGTTAAGGTTGAAGGAAAAGACGAAGTTATTCTAACCCTGACTAAATCTGGTGCGGGCCCTGTTGTTGCAGCTGACATCACCCACGACGGTGATGTTGAAATCGTAAACCCTGAGCACGTGATCTGCCATATCACTGATGACAATGCTGAAATCAGCATGCGCATCAAGGTAGAGCGCGGTCGTGGTTACGTACCTGCATCAGCACGCATCCATACTGATGAAGACGAGCGTCCAATCGGTCGTCTACTAGTTGACGCAACGTTCAGTCCTGTTGATCGCATTGCCTACTCTGTAGCTGCAGCGCGTGTTGAACAGCGTACTGACCTTGATAAGCTAGTTATCGATATGGAAACGAATGGTACTTTGGAGCCTGAGGAAGCTATCCGCCGTGCAGCTACTATCCTAGCTGAGCAACTGGATGCATTCGTAGATCTACGTGATGTACGTGTTCCTGAGGAGAAAGAAGAGAAACCTGAATTCGATCCGATCCTGCTGCGTCCTGTCGACGATCTTGAACTAACTGTTCGCTCTGCTAACTGTCTGAAAGCAGAAGCGATTCACTATATTGGTGATCTGGTTCAGCGCACTGAAGTTGAGCTGCTTAAGACGCCTAACCTTGGTAAGAAATCTCTTACTGAGATCAAGGACGTGTTGGCATCTCGTGGTCTGTCTCTGGGTATGCGCCTGGAAAACTGGCCGCCAGCATCAATCGCTGAAAATTAATCAGATTTACTGATTACTAAGTTAGAAGGATTAGGTCATGCGCCATCGTAAGAGTGGTCGTCAACTCAACCGCAATAGCAGTCATCGCAAAGCGATGTTCAGCAACATGGCTAGCTCATTGGTTCGTCACGAAATCATCAAGACGACTCTGCCAAAAGCTAAAGAACTGCGTCGTGTAGTTGAGCCTTTGATTACACTAGCTAAGACTGACAGTGTTGCTAACCGTCGTCTAGCATTTGCTCGCACTCGTGATAACGAAGTGGTAGCAAAACTATTTAACGAACTGGGTCCACGTTTCGCAGCTCGCGCTGGCGGTTACACTCGCATTCTAAAATGCGGTTTCCGTGCAGGCGATAAAGCCCCTATGGCTTACATCGAGCTAGTTGATCGTCCAGAAGCTCAAGAAGAAGCAGCTGCTGAATAAGCAAACGCTTTTGATTGAACTATAAAAAGGCCGGGGTTAAACCCGGCTTTTTTATATCTGTTGCTCATTGAGCTAGGCGTGATAGGCTATCTTCTATCTTCTATCTTCTATCTTCTATCTTCTATCTTCTATCTTCTATCTTCTGCACCGACCACTTGATAGTTTTCGACACACCTCCCTCTTATCTTTATAGCCATTTTTAAACTCGTTGCCTTTGTTGTAGCGTTGGCATCTCCAGCACAACCGTTATGGCGTGAAGAACCTCTGGTATTCAAGGAGACTGAGAATGAGCTATGGTGTAATGCCTTACCGTATTCATTGGAAACTATTAAAAGGACTTTGGGGTGATAGCAAACGTGAATGGCTTGTGCCACTAAGTGAGGCTCTAACTCCTCATGCAGAAGCGCGTGGTGTTTTCGACAGTGACTTTGTTGAATACTTAGCAGCGATCGCTGATGGTAATGCTGAACTACCTTATAAGTATAAATACTATTACGCGTTGGAAATGGTGTTTCAATATCGAGGCGTTGGTACGCTTCTCGACAATAGCGAATGGTACCCATCGAACAAGTTCAGCTTTGAGCTCATTCCTGTGCAGTTTCAAGAGACGTTAATGCCACTCCCGTATCCAGATGATTTCCCTGTTGTGGTATTTATCTCGCCTGATAACGTGATCAAAGCGAAAGAGGCTTTGCTGAATGATGCAACCTTAAAGGAAGAGGTTGGCGTCGACGCGTTTGAGCAGCTAATAGGATGGTATGATGAAGCTGCGGACTACTATCAAGGGCTCGCGTTTTATACATATTGATGCGAGATCGGTTAGGCCAGCAGTTTAGCTTGTTGACGTTTTTCGGCCTTTTGGCGTACTAACCTTCACTTTGTCAGCAGAGAAAGGGAACCTGTCGCACAAATTTCTTTGCTTATGACTGCTATTGTTGGTGAATTTTCATTCATTGTGGTGGTCAATAAAGCGATTTTTGTTTCCTTGGCTCGTTTTCTGACCACTCAGAAAAAACTTTGAAGAAAAGGGTTGTCAGCGTGATTTAGATCTCTATAATGCGCCTCTACCGACACGGAGCACGGCGCTGAAAAGCACTGATACAGCGGGTTAGGTCCTCGAAAGAGGGGTGTCAAAAAGTGGTTTTGAAAATACTTAAAATTACTTGTTGACATCGATTCAGGAAGGCGTAGAATGCGCAGCCCTGACGAGGCAAACGGTTCGAAAGAAGATGTTCGCCAAGTCACTGTTCTTTAACAATATGACCATGCAATCTGTGTGGGCACTCGTTGAATAGATAGTCATAAAAGATTTATCAATGATACTAGTGACCAATTTGAAATCTTCGGATTTCAGCACAGTCAATTCATTACCTAGCAATAGGTAATAACAGTATTCATTGAGCCGTTACTTCGGTAACAACAAAACTTTAATTGAAGAGTTTGATCATGGCTCAGATTGAACGCTGGCGGCAGGCCTAACACATGCAAGTCGAGCGGTAACAGGAAGAAAGCTTGCTTTCTTCGCTGACGAGCGGCGGACGGGTGAGTAATGGCTGGGAACCTGCCCTGATGTGGGGGATAACCATTGGAAACGATGGCTAATACCGCATAATGTCTACGGACCAAAGAGGAGGACCTTCGGGCTTCTCGCGTTAGGATGGGCCCAGTTGGGATTAGCTAGTAGGTGGGGTAATGGCTCACCTAGGCGACGATCCCTAGCTGGTTTGAGAGGATGATCAGCCACACTGGAACTGAGACACGGTCCAGACTCCTACGGGAGGCAGCAGTGGGGAATATTGCACAATGGGGGAAACCCTGATGCAGCCATGCCGCGTGTATGAAGAAGGCCTTCGGGTTGTAAAGTACTTTCAGCAGTGAGGAAGGTGGTGTAGTTAATACCTGCACCATTTGACGTTAGCTGCAGAAGAAGCACCGGCTAACTCCGTGCCAGCAGCCGCGGTAATACGGAGGGTGCGAGCGTTAATCGGAATTACTGGGCGTAAAGCGCATGCAGGCGGTCTGTTAAGTCAGATGTGAAAGCCCGGGGCTTAACCTCGGAATAGCATTTGAAACTGGCAGGCTAGAGTCTTGTAGAGGGGGGTAGAATTTCAGGTGTAGCGGTGAAATGCGTAGAGATCTGAAGGAATACCGGTGGCGAAGGCGGCCCCCTGGACAAAGACTGACGCTCAGATGCGAAAGCGTGGGGAGCAAACAGGATTAGATACCCTGGTAGTCCACGCTGTAAACGATGTCTACTTGGAGGTTGTGGCCTTGAGCCGTGGCTTTCGGAGCTAACGCGTTAAGTAGACCGCCTGGGGAGTACGGTCGCAAGATTAAAACTCAAATGAATTGACGGGGGCCCGCACAAGCGGTGGAGCATGTGGTTTAATTCGATGCAACGCGAAGAACCTTACCTACTCTTGACATCCAGAGAACTTTCCAGAGATGGATTGGTGCCTTCGGGAACTCTGAGACAGGTGCTGCATGGCTGTCGTCAGCTCGTGTTGTGAAATGTTGGGTTAAGTCCCGCAACGAGCGCAACCCTTATCCTTGTTTGCCAGCACTTCGGGTGGGAACTCCAGGGAGACTGCCGGTGATAAACCGGAGGAAGGTGGGGACGACGTCAAGTCATCATGGCCCTTACGAGTAGGGCTACACACGTGCTACAATGGCGTATACAGAGGGCTGCCAACCAGCGATGGTGAGCGAATCCCAAAAAGTACGTCGTAGTCCGGATTGGAGTCTGCAACTCGACTCCATGAAGTCGGAATCGCTAGTAATCGTGGATCAGAATGCCACGGTGAATACGTTCCCGGGCCTTGTACACACCGCCCGTCACACCATGGGAGTGGGCTGCACCAGAAGTAGATAGCTTAACCTTCGGGAGGGCGTTTACCACGGTGTGGTTCATGACTGGGGTGAAGTCGTAACAAGGTAGCCCTAGGGGAACCTGGGGCTGGATCACCTCCTTACCTAAAGACTGCTGTTAAATGCAGTGTCCACACAGATTGCTTGGTAATAATGTAAGAACAAATGTGTCCCGTTCGTCTAGAGGCCTAGGACACCGCCCTTTCACGGCGGTAACAGGGGTTCGACTCCCCTACGGGACGCCACTATCTAAGTCTTTTGCTGAAAAGCTTTAGATAGTGGTTGTCGAAAGACGACACATGCTCTTTAACAAACTGGAAAGCTGACTAGTAAATTCATCTCTATTTATAGAGTGAATTATCGTTCATTGAAAAATGAACAAGTTCTCAAAAGCGTATTTACGAAAGTAAATACACCAACACATTCAAGTGTTTTGGTAGAAATTGTAGCAATACAATCTCAATTGAGTCCGGCGAAAACATGTAAACCTTGGTTGTTTGCTATACGAAACCCCTTGGGGTTGTATGGTTAAGTGACTAAGCGTACACGGTGGATGCCTTGGCAGTCAGAGGCGATGAAGGACGTAGTAACTTGCGATAAGCCCAGATTAGGTAGTAACAACCGCTTGAGTCTGGGATTTCCGAATGGGGAAACCCACATGCATAAGCATGTATCTCACACTGAATACATAGGTGTGCAGAGGCGAACCGGGGGAACTGAAACATCTAAGTACCCCGAGGAAAAGACATCAACAGAGATTCCGAAAGTAGCGGCGAGCGAAATCGGAGTAGCCCTTAAGCTAGTTTGGGATTAGGTGAAGGCTCTGGAAAGTGCCGCGATACAGGGTGATAGCCCCGTAACCGACAATCCCTTATTAGTGAAATCGAGTAGGACGGCGCACGTGAAACGTTGTCTGAACATGGGGGGACCATCCTCCAAGGCTAAATACTCCTGACTGACCGATAGTGAACCAGTACCGTGAGGGAAAGGCGAAAAGAACCCCTGTGAGGGGAGTGAAATAGAACCTGAAACCGTGTACGTACAAGCAGTGGGAGCCTCTTCGTGGGGTGACTGCGTACCTTTTGTATAATGGGTCAGCGACTTACATTCTGTAGCAAGGTTAACCGAATAGGGGAGCCGTAGGGAAACCGAGTCTTAACTGGGCGTTGAGTTGCAGGGTGTAGACCCGAAACCGAGTGATCTAGCCATGGGCAGGTTGAAGGTGAGGTAACACTTACTGGAGGACCGAACCGACTAATGTTGAAAAATTAGCGGATGACTTGTGGCTGGGGGTGAAAGGCCAATCAAACTCGGAGATAGCTGGTTCTCCCCGAAAGCTATTTAGGTAGCGCCTCGGACGAATACTACTGGGGGTAGAGCACTGTTAAGGCTAGGGGGTCATCCCGACTTACCAACCCTTTGCAAACTCCGAATACCAGTAAGTACTATCCGGGAGACACACGGCGGGTGCTAACGTCCGTCGTGGAAAGGGAAACAACCCAGACCGCCAGCTAAGGTCCCAAATTACTACTAAGTGGGAAACGATGTGGGAAGGCTCAGACAGCCAGGATGTTGGCTTAGAAGCAGCCATCATTTAAAGAAAGCGTAATAGCTCACTGGTCGAGTCGGCCTGCGCGGAAGATTTAACGGGGCTAAGTAGTAAACCGAAGCTGCGGCAATGCGATTTATCGTATTGGGTAGGGGAGCGTTCTGTAAGCCGTTGAAGGTGTGTTGTAAAGCATGCTGGAGGTATCAGAAGTGCGAATGCTGACATGAGTAACGATAAAGGGGGTGAAAAACCCCCTCGCCGGAAGACCAAGGGTTCCTGTCCAACGTTAATCGGGGCAGGGTGAGTCGACCCCTAAGGCGAGGCTGAAGAGCGTAGTCGATGGGAAACAGGTTAATATTCCTGTACTTCTTGCAATTGCGATGGAGGGACGGAGAAGGCTAGGTGGGCTTGGCGACGGTTGTCCAAGTTCAAGTGCGTAGGGAGTAGAATTAGGCAAATCCGGTTCTACATATCCTGAGACACGACGTCGAGCTACTACGGTAGTGAAGTCATTGATGCCATGCTTCCGGGAAAAGCTTCTAAGCTTCAGATTGCAAGGAATCGTACCCCAAACCGACACAGGTGGTCGGGTAGAGAATACCAAGGCGCTTGAGAGAACTCGGGTGAAGGAACTAGGCAAAATGGTACCGTAACTTCGGGAGAAGGTACGCTCTTGACGGTGAAGTCCCTTGCGGATGGAGCTATTGGGAGTCGCAGATACCAGGTGGCTGCAACTGTTTATTAAAAACACAGCACTGTGCAAAATCGAAAGATGACGTATACGGTGTGACGCCTGCCCGGTGCCGGAAGGTTAATTGATGGGGTTAGACTTCGGTCGAAGCTCTTGATCGAAGCCCCGGTAAACGGCGGCCGTAACTATAACGGTCCTAAGGTAGCGAAATTCCTTGTCGGGTAAGTTCCGACCTGCACGAATGGCGTAATGATGGCCACGCTGTCTCCACCCGAGACTCAGTGAAATTGAAATCGCAGTGAAGATGCTGTGTACCCGCGGCTAGACGGAAAGACCCCGTGAACCTTTACTACAGCTTGGCACTGAACATTGAGCCTACATGTGTAGGATAGGTGGGAGCCTTTGAAGCAGAGACGCCAGTTTCTGTGGAGGCAATCTTGAAATACCACCCTTGTATGTTTGATGTTCTAACTTAGCCCCGTTATCCGGGGTGAGGACAGTGCCTGGTGGGTAGTTTGACTGGGGCGGTCTCCTCCCAAAGAGTAACGGAGGAGCACGAAGGTGGGCTAATCACGGTCGGACATCGTGAGGTTAGTGTAATGGCATAAGCCCGCTTGACTGCGAGAATGACAATTCGAGCAGGTGCGAAAGCAGGTCATAGTGATCCGGTGGTTCTGAATGGAAGGGCCATCGCTCAACGGATAAAAGGTACTCCGGGGATAACAGGCTGATACCGCCCAAGAGTTCATATCGACGGCGGTGTTTGGCACCTCGATGTCGGCTCATCACATCCTGGGGCTGAAGTCGGTCCCAAGGGTATGGCTGTTCGCCATTTAAAGTGGTACGCGAGCTGGGTTTAGAACGTCGTGAGACAGTTCGGTCCCTATCTGCCGTGGGCGTTGGAGAATTGAAAGGGGCTGCTCCTAGTACGAGAGGACCGGAGTGGACGAACCTCTGGTGTTCGGGTTGTGTCGCCAGACGCATTGCCCGGTAGCTAAGTTCGGAATCGATAACCGCTGAAAGCATCTAAGCGGGAAGCGAGCCTTGAGATGAGTTCTCCCTGATACTTTAAGTATCCTAAAGGGTTGTCGAAGACTACGACGTTGATAGGCAGGGTGTGTAAGCGTTGTGAGGCGTTGAGCTAACCTGTACTAATTGCCCGTGAGGCTTAACCATACAACACCCAAGGTGTTTTGCGGACTCATTACCGCGCTTGAATGTGAATATAGAACACTAGTTAGATTTCTAAGTTTGTAAGAATTTGCTTGGCGACCATAGCATTTTGGACCCACCTGATCCCATGCCGAACTCAGTAGTGAAACGAAATAGCGCCGATGGTAGTGTGGGGTTTCCCCATGTGAGAGTAGGACATCGCCAGGCTTCCAATTTGCTTTCACTTTTTAAAAGTGAAGACAAAAAGTACTAAATCGATTGAAGCAGTAAAGTGTAAGACTTCAAGAGATTAAAAATTGCTGGTATGGCTCAGTTGGTAGAGCGCACCCTTGGTAAGGGTGAGGTCCCCAGTTCGAATCTGGGTACTAGCACCATATTTTGTTCAGCGACCATAGCGCTTTGGTCCCACCTGATCCCATGCCGAACTCAGTAGTGAAACGAAGCAGCGCCGATGGTAGTGTGGGGTCTCCCCATGTGAGAGTAGGACATTGCTGAACTCCCATTCGAAACCCAGCCTTATGGCTGGGTTTTTTGCTTTCTACGGTTCAGAAAGTTGTCATTATATTTCGCGTTTAGCGAGAATACATCGCCCATTTATCCCATCTTCTGGTATATCGTTAGCAGATCACGCTGATTGTTAGTGTGCCACTTGCGCTCCGTCACATTATCCGGTAGTTTTTTAGAAATCTGGACGTCTAAACATCCCGCTTGCATGGAGTAAGTACAATGCCAATTAAAATCCCTGATCTGTTACCTGCTACGGATATTCTGCGTAGTGAGAATATCTTCGTGATGTCAGAGAAGCGTGCATCAAGCCAGATGATCCGTCCGCTAAAGGTATTGCTGCTTAACTTAATGCCAAAGAAAATTGAGACGGAGACGCAGTTCCTGCGCATGCTCTCAAACAGCCCGCTGCAGGTCGATATCGAATTGTTGCGTATCGATAATCGTCCGACCAAGAACACGCCGACAGAGCACCTTGATACTTTCTATCGTCAGTTTGAAACCGTTCAAGATCGCTATTTCGATGGCTTGATTGTGACGGGAGCGCCACTGGGCTTGGTCCAGTTTGAAGATGTTTTGTATTGGGAAGAGATCCAAACCATTTTGAATTGGGCAAAGGATCATGTGACGTCGACGATGTTTGTCTGTTGGGCGGCGCAAGCGGCGTTGAAGCTGCATTACGATCTGCCAAAGCGTACTCGTAAAGAGAAGTTATCCGGTGTTTATCAGCACCGTATTCACGATCAATTGCACCCCCTACTGCGTGGCTTTGATGATACCTTCCTTGCGCCGCATTCACGTTATGCCGATTTCCAAAGCGATTATCTTGGTGAACACACCGATTTAGATATCCTCGCCACTTCAGAGAAAGCCGGGGTATATTTGGCAGCGACACGGGATAAGCGCAACGTCTTCGTAACCGGACATCCAGAGTACGATGTTGATACCTTGGCGAACGAGTATCACCGTGATGCATCGCAAGGGATGGATCCGACAATTCCGGTGAACTACTTTCCGGATGATGATCCTAGTCAGCCGCCAGTTGCCAGTTGGCGAAGCCACGGACATTTGTTGTTTGCCAACTGGTTAAACTACTGCGTTTATCAGCAAACGCCATACGATCTGGCACGCTTCTCCGAGGCCAATTTCACCAAAGAAGAGTAAGCCTGCATTTCGCGATAAAAAAAAGACCTGCAGATGCAGGTCTTTTTGGTTGAGCTTACGTGTTGTGAGTATGTAGGCTGCTTATTCTTTGTTGCATAGTTGTTCCAACGGAGAAGCGTTAGCTATGCTTGTCGTGTGTTGCATCCGGTTGCGCTGAGTCGTCTTTTAACGCGGCTTGTTCCGCTTCCCAACCTTTGGCTTTGTGGATCATCGGCGTGATTGTTGAGCCTTGGATCAAGATAGAGAACACCACGACCGCGTAGGTCATCACTAGGATGATTTCACGCACATCGATGTTTTTCTCCGGCAGAACGATGATCCCGGCCGGTACTGACATCGCCATCGCCAAGGCAAGACCGCCACGTAGCCCACCCCAAGTAAGGATCGGCACTGACATCGGATTGTATTTTCTAAAGCGGTTAAAGCCGACATAGGAGATCCGAACGCTGAGGTAACGTCCCAGCAGAACTAGCGGCACCGCTAATACCATCACCACCCAGTCTTCCGAGTGAAAGCTAAATTGGAGCATGCTAAGGCCGATCAGCAAGAAGAGCACGCCGTTAAGGAATTCATCGACGAGTTCCCAAAAGTGATCAAGGTGCGCTTCACTTTCTGGCGAGAAGCCCGTTTCTCGGGTCCAGTTACCAATAATGATGCCTGATACCACCATGGCTAATGGGCCAGAGACCTCCAATAGCTCCGCTGCAACGTACCCTGTGGTTGGAATACACAGGGTAAGCAACAGCTCCATGGAGTGGTCTTTGGTCGCGCTGATCAAGTAGTGGAACAGCAAACCCAGTGCGAGGCCATAAACAATCCCGCCGACCGCTTCTTGCAAGAACAAGTGAACCACGCCACCCACGGTCGGTGATTCGCCCGAGAAAGCCACAGTAAAGAGGGTGACGAAAATGACCAAACCAAAGCCGTCATTAAACAGCGATTCGCCTTCGATTTGAGTCGAAATACGTTTTGGCGCATGCAGTTTCTTAACGATGGCAAGAACGGCGATCGGATCCGTTGGCGAGATCAATGCGCCAAAGAGCAAACAGTAGATCAAATCCAGCGGCAAGCCGATCAGCATGCACACGCCTTTTAAAGCAAAGCCGATGAAGAAGGTCGAAAACAGTGTGGCGAACAGTGCCAGTGTGGTGATTTCCCACTTTTGATCTTTCAGGTGCGGCAGTTTGATCCCCAGTGCGCCGGCAAACAACAAGAACCCCAGAATACCTTGCAGTAAGAAGTGTTCGAAATCGATATTGGCTAACTGCTCGGCGGCGATGGTTTCGAGGTGGAACCAGCCGAGTTGACCGGCAAAGATCACCAACAGCGACAACATCAGCGAGCCGGCGGTGATCGCAATGGTGGTTTGCATCTTGCCGATCTTGCTATTAATAAGTGCCATTACAATGGCAGCGGCGGCCATAAAGCAAAGGGTACTGTAGACGGACATTTCAGAACCTCTTAGATTGGGGTGGGGTGCAAAATATAAGTCCAGTCGCAGTTAATAGCTATGGCTAACTCAGCTCGATTTCGCAATATTAAATTTCATACAGTGATAAAAAAATCGCCAACGAAAGGATTTAGCCGTCTAGATTTCCAATCGAGCTATGGTAGGATGACATCAGCAGTAATAAAACTATAAGGAAGTAGTGTGGTGTTATCAGTCAAGGAACGATTACTCAACCGATTGCAAGAGCAGATCCTGATCATTGATGGCGGGATGGGCACCATGATCCAGAGCTACAAACTGGATGAAGACGATTACCGCGGCACCCGTTTTGCCGATTGGCATTGTGATTTAAAAGGCAATAATGACCTTCTCGTACTGACGCAGCCTGAGATCATTCGCTCGATCCACGATCAGTATTTCGAAGCCGGTGCGGATATTGTCGAGACCAACACTTTCAACGCCACCACGATCGCGATGGCCGACTACGACATGGAAAGTCTCAGCGCGGAAATCAACCTAGAGGCCGCCAAGTTGGCGCGTCAGGTAGCCGATGAGTGGAGTGCGAAAACCCCGGAAAAACCACGTTTTGTCGCCGGTGTGTTAGGGCCTACTAACCGTACCTTGTCGATTTCGCCGGATGTAAACGATCCCGGTTACCGTAATGTCACTTTCGATCAACTGGTTGAGGCGTATGCCGAATCAACCCGTGCGTTAATTGCAGGCGGCGCGGATCTGATCATGTTGGAGACCATCTTCGATACTTTGAACGCCAAAGCCTGTGCCTTTGCGGTTGAAAAAGTGTTTGAAGAGCAGGGCATTGAGCTGCCAATCATGATCTCTGGTACCATCACCGATGCATCGGGTCGTACCCTGTCTGGGCAAACGACCGAAGCTTTCTATAACTCGCTGCGTCATGTTAAGCCGATCTCTTTTGGTTTGAACTGTGCGTTGGGGCCAGATGAGCTGCGCCCTTACGTTGAAGAGCTGTCGCGCATTTCTGAAACCTATGTCTCAGCGCACCCGAACGCGGGCTTACCAAATGCGTTTGGTGAGTACGATCTTGAAGCCGATGAAATGGCCTCACATATTGAAGAGTGGGCAAAAAGTGGCTTCTTGAACTTTGTCGGTGGCTGTTGTGGTACCACGCCTGAGCACATTCGCGTGATGGCGCAAGTGACGGCGAAGGTGAAACCGCGTGCGTTGCCTGATATTCCGGTGGCGTGTCGCTTGTCGGGCTTAGAGCCGCTGACGATTGAAAAAGAGACCTTATTTATCAACGTTGGCGAGCGAACCAACGTGACCGGCTCTGCGCGTTTTAAGCGTTTGATCAAAGAAGAGCTGTACGATGAAGCGCTGGAAGTGGCGCGTCAGCAAGTCGAAGCCGGTGCGCAGGTTATCGACATCAACATGGATGAAGGGATGCTCGATGCCGAAGCGGCTATGGTGCGTTTCTTGAACCTGTGCGCCACTGAGCCGGAGATCTCCAAAGTACCGATCATGGTCGACTCGTCGAAATGGGAAGTGCTGGAAGCCGGTTTGAAGTGTGTGCAGGGTAAACCTATCGTTAACTCTATCTCGCTCAAAGAAGGCAAAGAGAAATTTATCGAGCAAGCCAAATTGATCCGCCGCTATGGCGCGGCAGTGATCGTGATGGCGTTCGATGAAGTGGGTCAGGCCGATACCCGTGAGCGCAAAATTGAGATCTGTACCAATGCTTATCGGGTGTTGGTCGATGAAGTCGGCTTCCCGCCGGAAGATATTATTTTTGACCCGAACATTTTTGCGGTCGCCACCGGGATCGAGGAGCACAATAACTACGCGGTCGACTTCATTGAAGCGGTGCGTGATATCAAAGCCACCTTGCCACATGCGATGATTTCGGGCGGTGTGTCGAACGTGTCGTTCTCTTTCCGTGGTAATAATCCGGTACGTGAAGCGATCCACGCCGTGTTCTTGTATCACTGCTTCAAAGAAGGCATGGACATGGGGATCGTTAACGCAGGTCAGCTCGCGATCTACGATGACTTGCCGGAAGAGTTGCGTGTCGCGGTTGAAGATGTGGTCTTGAATCGCCGTGACGACTCCACCGAGCGCTTGCTCGATATCGCGGATAAGTACCGTGATAGCGCAGTGGAGCAAGATAACAGTGCGATGTTGGAGTGGCGTAGCTGGACGGTGGAAAAACGCCTAGAGCATGCGCTAGTGAAAGGGATCACCGAATTTATTGTCGAAGACACCGAGGAAGCGCGCGCGCAAGCCAGCAAGCCGCTTGAGGTGATTGAAGGCCCGTTGATGTCAGGCATGAACGTGGTCGGCGATTTGTTCGGTGAAGGTAAGATGTTCCTGCCCCAGGTGGTGAAATCGGCGCGGGTAATGAAGCAAGCCGTCGCCTACTTAGAGCCCTACATTAACGCTGAGAAACAAGCGGGCACCAGCAACGGCAAGATCTTGCTCGCTACCGTTAAAGGGGATGTGCACGACATCGGCAAGAACATTGTTGGCGTCGTACTGCAGTGTAATAACTTCGAAATTATCGATCTCGGGGTGATGGTGCCGTGTGAGAAAATCCTCAAAGTCGCCAAAGAAGAGAATGTCGATATTATCGGCCTGTCTGGTTTGATCACGCCCTCGCTCGACGAGATGGTGTACGTGGCAAAAGAGATGGAGCGACAAGGTTTTGAAGTGCCACTGTTGATCGGCGGCGCGACGACATCAAAAGCCCATACGGCGGTGAAAATTGAGCAAAATTACCATGGGCCGGTTGTTTACGTTCCCAATGCCTCGCGGGCGGTGGGCGTGTGCTCTTCACTATTGTCAGATGAGCTCAGACCAAAGTTTGTTGAGCGTCTGACCCAAGAGCACGAAACCGTACGAGAGCAACATGCGCGCAAGAAGCCGCGTTCAAAACCGGTGACATTAGCGCGTGCACGCGACAACAAGACGCCGATCGATTGGGAAAACTATGCGACAGCATCGCCGGCAAAACCGGGTGTGCACGTGTTTAAAGATTTCCCCGTCAGCGAATTACGTCAGTACATCGACTGGACGCCGTTCTTTATGACGTGGTCGTTGAGCGGCAAGTTCCCCACTATTTTGCGTCATGAAGTGGTCGGTGAGCAGGCGACGCGCTTGTATGAAGACGCGAATGCGCTGCTCGATATGATTGAAGCTGATGGCGTGATCAAAGCCAACGGGGTGTGTGGGATCTTCCCGGCCAATAGCGTAGAAGATGACATTGAAGTGTACAGCGATGAATCTCGCACGCAGGTGGCGCATACGCTGTTTAATCTTCGCCAGCAAACCGAGAAGCCAAAAGGGGCCAACTACTGTTTGTCTGATTTCATCGCGCCGCTATCGAGTGGCAAAGCTGATTGGATTGGCGCGTTTGCGGTTACTGGCGGGATTGGCGAGTACGATATCGCTGAGCAATACAAGAAAGCGGGCGACGATTACAACGCGATTATGATCCAAGCCGTAGCGGATCGCTTGGCAGAAGCGTTTGCAGAATGCCTGCATGAGAAAGTGCGTAAAGAGCTGTGGGCGTATGCGGCGGATGAAGATCTCGCCAATGACGATTTGATCCGTGAAAAGTATCAAGGGATCCGTCCAGCGCCGGGCTACCCCGCATGTCCTGAGCACACTGAGAAAGGCACGATTTGGCAGCTGTTGGATGTGGAAAAACATACCGGCATGTCACTGACAGAAAGCTACGCGATGTGGCCGGGCGCATCGGTTTCCGGTTGGTATTTCTCTCATCCAGAGTCGCGCTATTTTGCGGTGGCGCAAATTCAGCGAGATCAGGCAGAAGACTATGCCCGTCGTAAAGGCTGGGACGAGGCGGAAATCGAGAAATGGTTAGGGCCAAACCTCAACGCGTAATCGTGAAATCATAATAGAAAAGGCATCTTCGGATGCCTTTTTCGGTTTTGGTCGATAGGTAGGGTGGTGCCGCTGCTTATCAACGCCATGATTTCATCAATGCAGCGGAAGGTGTTATGTCTGCGGGGCGAGTCGCGTTAGCTCGCTGCGGTTTCTTCGACGAAGAACTTTTGCCCAAGCAGTGACAGTAAATCACGCTGGTAATCGTTATTTTCTTTCTTGCCGAGCAGCTGGCAAAGCTCATTGCCGGTCGGACTAAAACGGTAGTAGATCAGGGTTAATCCCGGCTCACTGGCGCGCAGTTGCCACTGTTTTCCTTGATATTGCAGCGGTGTCGGCGCTTGCGTGTTGAATTCCCCCGAGGCTAATTCGGTACTCAGTAGCAGCCCTAAATCAAACAGCACCAACAAGCTTGAATATGGCAGTGCGTATTGGCCTAACTGCAAGTTTTGTTGGCGAATAGGCCGGCGAAAGAGGGTGAACTTTTGCGATGTACAACGCAGGCTGGTGATCAGCTTTAGACTGCCATCGTTACCAAATGCCGAGGCTAGGCTCGCGGCTTGTTGCAACACTTTGGCTTCGGCGCGGCTCATATTGTGTAAGGTACTGAGCGCCTTAAAAGAGATGGTGCCCGGCTGGATCACTTCGCGCTTGAGCATTTGCGCCCATAACGATTGCATCGAGGCGCCGCTAATATTTTCCGCATATTGCACAAAGCGATTGAGCCAAGTGGGATCGGGTAGCTGCGCGACTTCATCTTGACTGGTTTTGAACGCCAAATAGAAAATCGCTTCCAGATTTCGCAGTCGTTGCTGGGCGAGCAATTTCTCTCGATGCTGGATCCGCTCCTCTATCGGTTTGAGCTCCGTGCCATTAAACCGGCTATCCACCCCTTGAGTGGCGGCGATCTGTAGCAAGGCTTTCTGGCTGGTCAATATGCTGGAGCTGCTCGCCTTTTTCTCGCTCGCGGCATGCTCACGGCTCTGATCTTCAGCATGAGCAGACGTGATCGCAGGAGGCGACGCGTGAATAACCGTGGGTGTGTTGCTGGGATCTGACATGGGACTTCTTCCTGAATCGAGCAATATGTCCTGAGTTAACCCGACGTGCTCATCAATAAACGGTGGCACAGTAAAAATTTCACTTCTTTATTATCGGCCTGTAGCACTGTGGCTTGAACGATTTTACGATTAATTCGCCGATCTCCACACTCAATAAGCAACTTATTGGGTATTTGTGATGGCGGAAGCAGATTAGGCAGTGAAAAGTTGCGAAATAGTTATAAATTGATCCAAAACAACTGAGATCTGATTTAATGTTGCGTGAATGTTATTGTCGAGTTAACCTTTACTCCGTAACAAAGAGGAGTAGAAACGTGTTTCGATACCGAATGGGCAATATTGTGCTGTGTGCCGGTTATGTGTTGATAATGTGGTACTTAGCCAGCTTACTGTAGCAGCATACGTCAGGCAACCTAGCGTGACGCTGTGGTCTCTCTGAGTAACGGACAGAGTGTACCGTGAGAAGTCGCACCGCTCAGAGGCAGAGCGTAAAACAGCGACAAAAAACAGAGCGAAAAACAGTAACGAAAAGCAGCGACGTTGACAGCCACCGGCTGACATCCGTACTCGCGCATAAATCCCCAGTTAAAAATAACCCGCGAATCGCTTAGCAAGTCGCGGGCAAGTTCAAGCGTTAAGCCGCCAAGTTCAAATCACAGGGAGCGCTGAAGGCGCGGATCAGTAAACGTAATCCTCGATTTGGATCCCTTCAATCAAATACCCGACTTGTGCCAAATCGTGGCTCACCGCTTCGGTCTTGATGATCCCGTTGACATAAATCACATCCCACAGCTGTTGGATAGGCACCCCTTCTTCGAACTTCACATAGACGATCTGGTTCGGCGGCGGTGGCGGCACGTGGATACAGGCACCAAAGTAGGGTACTAACAAAAACTCAGTGATGGTTTGGCTATCGCCTTCTAGTGGGATCACAAACCCCGGCAGTTTAATGTGACTACCGTTGAGCTCTTCACGCACTGAGCCAAACAGCGACTGCTGTACGCTGAGATCCGTGTTCTCGTCATGCGCGCCCAGTGATGACTTGGCCATGTTTTGCGCAAAGCTTTCACGCTCGGCTTCAGGGATCAAATCGACCCACTCCAGTGTTAATACCTCATTGGCACTGGCCATGAACGGCAGCCAGCAAAAGACTATAGCGAATAAAAAACGTTTCATTGTGACTCCCATTAAACTCGAATCGTCATGCCGTCGGCCAATGAGTGGCGGTAGGCGCGAAAAGCAGGCACTAACCCCACGATAATACCGGATAGCTGAACGATGCCAAGTAGCATCCATTCATACGCTGTCGGTGGCGCGAGGCTCAAGAAAATACCAAATTGCTGTTGGACAATTGGTTGGATGATCGCCAATAAGGCATACAAAAAACCGACGCCAAGGGCGATACCGGCAAAGGTCAACGCGGTGGCTTCACTCACTAGCAAAAAGAAGATGTGAGCCGGTCTGGCCCCCATCGCCCGCAAAATAGCCATTTCCCGACGACGTTCATTGAGGCTGGTAAGTAAGCCTGTCAGCATCCCCAATAGCCCAGCCACCACGACAAAGCCTGACACGACCATTAGGGCTTTTTCCGCCACTGACATCATGTCCCACAGCTCTTGCAGGGCAAAGCCGGGGAAGATCGCGCTGAGCGGCTCTTGGCGATAGGTATTGATCTTGCGTTGTAAGCCAAATGTTTGGCGACGATCATTCAAGCCAAGAAACGCGGCAGTGATTTGCTCAGGTTGATATTGGCGTTGGACCAAGTTTTCCGCATCGGGTGAATAGCCCATATTTGCGCCAGATTCCCACCCCACATGGATCGCTTCAATCGCTTCGAGCGAGACATGCACACTGCGATCAACTGGCGTGCCGGTGGGGGCCAAGATCCCCACAATTGTAAAGGGCGCGTTGTCATGGCGGCTAAACGCGGTATCACTCAGGCCGTGTGCAATCACCACTTCATCACCGACGTGATAGCCCAATTGGCGAGCCACCTCCGCCCCAACCACGGTTTCTAACAGTTGATCAAACGGCTCGCCAGCTTGAAAAGTCAGCGGTTGCTTGCGGCCAAATTTATAGTGTTCAAAGTAGCTGTCATTGGTGCCAATTACACGAAAACCGCGATGACTGTCGCCAAGTGAGATCGGAATGATCCAGTCGACGGCGGGGTTTTCTTTAAGCTCTTGGTAGCTTTGCCAATTGATATTGTTGGTGGCGTTGCCGATCCGAAAAACCGAATAGAGCAGCAGGTTGAGCTGACTAGATCGCGAGCCCACGATCAGATCGGTGCCTGAAATGGTATTTTCAAAACTCTCTTTGGTTTGGGTGCGCACGCGCTCCACGCTTAACAGCAAGGTCGCGGAAATCGCGACGGTGAGCAGGGTGAGCAGGGCGGTGGTTTTTCGATTGAGCAAGCTCTGCCACGCCAGACGTAAGATAGCCATTAGACGGCCTCCTGCACAGCTTGGTTAAGTTGAGTGAGATCGACACTGCGATCAAATAAACGCTCTAAGGTGTGATCGTGGCTGACGAACAGTAAGCTGGTTTCGGCGTTATCGCATTCGTGCATCAGTAGCTCGATAAACGCTTCGCGGTTGTCATGATCCAGCGCAGAAGTCGGCTCGTCAGCGATGAGCAGTGGCGGTTTGCCAATGAGGGCGCGCGCAGCTGCCACCCGTTGCTGCTGGCCGATACTGAGCTGCGTTACGGGTCGAGTTAAACAGCTGGTGGGTAAATGCAGCGCGTCGAGCAGTCGCTTGGCTTCGTCGGCGATATCGCCTTGGATGGATTGGCGACGCTGGCGTGAGAAGCGACATGGCAGTAAGACATTATCGACCACAGACAAATACGGTAGCAGGTTAAACATCTGGAAAATGTAGCCCAGATTGTCGGCGCGAAAATGGTCGCGTTGCGCTGGTTTCATTCCGGTGACCTGAGTACCCAAAAGCGTGATCTCGCCGCTTTGAGGCTCAGAAATACCGGTTAATAAGCTCAATAGGCTCGATTTACCGCTACCACTTGGGCCTTTAAGGAAGGCTTTTTCGCCTTTTGCGAGCGAAAAGTGCGGAATATGGAGAAGATCACGTGGCTGATCTTGCCAGCGAAAGTGCAAGTTATCGATGGTAATGACGTTCATAGAATACACGGCGGGGTTACCCCCGCCGAGGCACATTAAAAGTTAAACTGGGCTTGATCGGCCGTTAGTGACCCCGCTTTTTGTGCGGTGTCCGTGATTGCTTGTACTTTGACTTTTTCGGTTGATGGGAAGGCATCAAACCAGCCAAGCTGCATTTCACTGAGATCAGCAATGTCGTCACAGTCAAAGGTGTACTCGGCCGAAAACTCGCCGTGGCCGCCATGTTCGTCTTCATGATCGTGGCCGTCGTGATCATCGTGGTGCGCATGGTCATCATGATCGTGGCTGTCGTGATCATCGTGGTGCGCGTGGTCATCATGATCGTGGCTGTCGTGCTTATCGTGGTGTGCATGGTCATCGTGATCATGGCTGTCGTGGCCATCGTGGTGCGCATGGTCATCATGATCATGGCTGTAGTGGTCATCGTGGTGTGCATGATCATCATGCGAATCGCCCGTTAGGGTTTCGGTCACATGAGCATCGGCAAGGATGCATCGAGTATCGAACTGAAACAGTTGGTCGCCTGCTGTTAAGGTTGCGATCGCTTTTTCGATCGCGGCGGTTTGCGCGTTATTTTGCGGTGCATGTTCAAAACCCACCACATCTGCGCCTGGGGCGGTCACTTCGATCAGCAGTTGATCCGCATCGACGACGAGATTGAGCTCTACCTCACCATGAACGTGAGCCGCGTGCTCGCGGTACTCTTCGGCAAAGGCGGTGGTAGCGATGACGGGAAGCAGCGCAAGGGCAATAAGAGAACGTTTCATAAAGAGAAATCCTTTTTTATAAATAATTAAAGCGTAAAACATTTTTTTGAATAAAAGATTTCAATTTACTGGTGGGGCGCGGGCGAATCGGCAAACGGTCACTGCGTGTTGTGCCGGTTTTATCGCTGCAATGGGGAGCAAAAAGCTGACTGAATGCGGGTGTGGATAAAAGGTGAGATCCGGCAGATCAGTGATAGTACTAGGCAGTGCTAGTGGGCAGTCGTGGGATTGCTGGTGGTGCAGGTGATCGGGCAGATGCGCAGCCGACAATTCGGCGCTGAGCAAAAGCACAACAACAAGAAAGAGGTTAAACCACCGATTTGGGCGTGTCATCACATCCACCACTGCAAATATGTAATGTAATACTATAACAATCTGCAGTGGCGGAAAAGAGCGCTTAGAAAATGTTCTGTTGGATCAACGCCAGCACATTATTCATTTCGGCATTTGATAGGGCACCTTCCTTGACGTAAAGCACTTTGCCGTTTTGATCTATCACGATAATCGCTGAGCTTTCCGGTTTCAGATCCCACGTTGCTGCCACTTTACCTTCGGCGTCTAACACCATGGATGACCAATGAAATTCCTGCTTGCTCTCTTCGGCAGAAGATTGCACGAAGCCACCCGTGCCCCAAATCGCATCATTTTGGTTAATGATGGTGGTGGTTTGGTAGCGGCTTGCTGGTAGCTCAGCGGCAGTGATGGCGGTCATTAAAGGTTCGTTCATTTCTTTGGCGGCACTGCGACCGGCAATCGCGTGGATCACCCGCACTTTGCCGTTCAGTTGAGATGTGCTCCAGCTTTGGTAGCGCAGTGCCCCATTGTTGATCACGATCTCGCCTTTGTTAGCGACGCTGGCGGCAGGCAATGATTGGCCTACAACTAAGTTATGAGCAAAAGACGGTGCAGCAAGGAACAGTGCTGCGCTTGCGAAAATGGCTTTTAATTTCATTATTATCATCCGTTTTTTAACGAGAGCCGTATTATCCAGTAAAGTTGCACAAATCTGGTTTTACCAGTGAAGTAACTCGAAAAAAAATGCAAATATATTTGTGATTTCAAGCGCAATTTAAACAACTCAAGGGATTGAAAATCAGAAGACACTGCTCTAACTCCCTGTAACTGCCAATGGCTATGCTAAACATTCTGTACTGTATTGGTGAATATGACTAAACCTGCGGGGATTTGTCGTCACGACGACTTAGCGTCTATCCTGCAAACCAGTGCAGTTTTTATCGTGGCATCAGTGGCTTTTCTTAAAACAACAAAAAGTGGCAAGGAACCTGCAAGCATTGTGACGCTGAAATTGTTGTCAACAATGGCTCATGAAGCGGTCTTATCCACTAAGAACAGGAGAGAGAAAATGTTGCGTAAGTTTGATCAATTCCGTCCAATGCAGGTTGCTCGCCATGTAAAGGGATACTACAAAGGCCGCTTATATATTAAGGGGATAGGAGCGCTGTTTTTTGATCACGGTAAGGTCTCTTTGCCGGAAGAGCCGGAAAAACAAAAACTTGCCGCAATGAAAGAAATCAACGAGGCGATTAAAGCACTGCATGCCGCGCACGCCGCGTGATCCCCCCTCTTTTCCGCATAATGCCGCCTAATGGCGGCACCGATTGGTTGCTGAGTCTAAATAGCATTACGTTGGTATCACGACGCCGTCATCACTCCGGATAGCAAATGCCTGTACCGCCAATGCCGCAATAGCCGCCGGGGTTCTTATCGAGATATTGCTGGTGGTACGCTTCAGCAAAGTAGAAGGCGTCTAGCGGCGCAATTTCTGTGGTGATGGCGGCTCCGCCTTGCCCTGCTAAGGCTGCTTGATACGCGACTTGGCTTTCTAGCGCCGTGGCATAGTGACTCTCATTTTGGGTATAAATGGCAGAACGATACTGCGTGCCTCTGTCATTACCTTGACGCATGCCTTGCGTTGGATCGTGATTTTCCCAAAACACTTTTAGTAGCTGTGTCAAAGAGACGACGCTAGGATCAAAGTGCACCAGCACCACTTCGGTGTGTCCTGTGCGCCCACTGCACACTTCATCATAGGTCGGGTTAGGGGTATAGCCGCCGCTGTAGCCAACAGCGGTACTGACGACGCCCGTTTGTTGCCAGAATTTTCGCTCCGCTCCCCAAAAACAGCCCATGCCGACCACAATCGAAGGCCAAGTGTGATCACTTGGGAGCAACATTTGCTGACCTAACACCGTGTGTTGTTGCGGCGTAAAAATGGGTGTTTCTCTACCTTTGTGGGCCAATTCGTGCGCAACCAGTTCTGTTTTTAAGCTCATGTTGTGCTCCTTTTCATCATTTGCGTCAGAAATTGCAGGGTTTCTTATTTCTGGGGTGACCATCAATGTACTTTGTTAGCACAATATTAGAAAATAGTGAGCATTAGCAATGCAGTAGAATCGCGCATTGTCATCTATACCTTTCATATTGGTGATGGAACTTTGGCTTGTCTTGATAAGACCGGATAGGCCGCACCAACTTACAGAACTCTGCTATTGTGGATGTACGGTAGAACTAACTGCCAGGTTTGTTTATGCGCTCAAAATTGTTGTTATTGTTGTGTTTGTTAGTATCGAGTTTGCCCGCGCAAGCCAAGGTGCGGTTCAATATTGAGGGGATCAGTGGCGCACTGAAAAAAAATGTAGAAATCTACCTTTCAGCGCTTGATACCCGTGGGATCGAAGATACGGCGCGTTTTCGCGATCAATTTCGCTCAGACATCGACAATGCAATGAAAGCCCTTGGCTACTACAGCCCAACGTATGAGTTTTCATGGAACGAAGACGACGACAATCCCGTCGTGACGATTGATATCGACAAAGGCCCGGCCACCCGGATTAAAGCGGCAGATATTCAACTAATTGGCGCTGGTAACAGCGACGAGACCTTGCGTGAGCTGCTCGCCAACTCAGATGTCCGTGTGGGTAAAGTGCTCAATCATGGCGAGTATGATGCACTGAAATCGGCGTTGCAAAACACAGCGCTGCGCCTTGGCTACTTTGATGCCAAGTTCGAAACGAGCCAAATGCAAGTCGCGCCAAGTCGTCATGAAGCCTTTATTACCCTGCATTTCAGTACCGGCGAGCGTTATCGCTTCGGTGACACCTCCATTGATGGCAGCCAAATTAAAGATGAGCGCGTGCGCTCGATGATCCCTTGGAAAGCGGGTGACTACTATGATGCGCTGTTGCTGGGGGAATTTAACCAAAACCTATCGAGCAGCCAGTGGTTTGCGTCGATCTTTGTTGAGCCTTTGATTGAACAAGCCAGTGATTATGAAATTCCTGTCCATGTGACCGTAACGCCGCAAGCCAAGAACCAAGTGGAAGTGGGTTTAGGTTATTCGACGGATGTGGGCGCGCGTATGCGTTTGAACTGGCGTAAGCCTTGGGTTCACTCACGCGGTCACAGTTGGAATACTCAAATGGAGATCTCGGCGGTACAACCGAAAGTGGAAACTGTGTATCGGATCCCGCTGGATGATGTGCTGAAAAATTACTATCAAATTGTTGGTGGTCTGCGTTATGTCGACAGCCATGACACAGTGAGTACCGAGTTTAGCGCCGGTTTTGAGCGTCATTGGGTGCTGGATAGCGGCTGGCAGCGCACGGCATCGATCCGTTACTTGTTTGAGGATTACAAGCAAGGCGCGGATGAAGCCGGCATCATGCAGTTGATCGTCCCGGGCATTACCTATTCGCGTACCCGCTCTCGGGGTGGCGCAATGCCAACATGGGCAGATAAACAAACCATTTCGATTGAAGCGACTCACCCATCACTTGGCTCAGACACCGAAATTTTGCGTCTGCGAGCGCGCAGTGGCTGGATCCGCAGTCTGACGGAAAATCAGCGCGTGCTGTTTAAAGTCGACTCAGGTGCCGTGTTCGCTGACGGCATTACCAAGGTGCCACCATCAATGCGTTTCTTTGCTGGTGGTGACAACAGTATTCGTGGTTACGGCTATGAGAGCATCGCTCCGCGAGATAGCCAAGGCCAACTGCGAGGTGGCCGCTACTTGGTGGCTGCGACCGCAGAGTACCAATACCGTGTCTACGGTAACTGGTGGTTAGCGGCATTTTATGACTACGGGGATGCATGGAATGAGGCCCCTGATTGGAATCGTGCAACCGGATTAGGGGTTCGCTGGTCATCACCAGTGGGGCCGATCCGCTTAGATGTCGCTTCTGGTCTCGACAACCCAACGGATGATTATCGTATTCACTTTACCTTGGGGCCTGAATTCTAATGGTGTTACGTTGGACCAAGCGAGTATTGATCGCCTTCGCGAGCTTACTGATCTTCCTTGTTCTGCTGTTGTGGGGCGTGTTGTTCACGTCGTTGGGGATTCACACCACTGCGGCGTTATTACCGCAGCTAGTGGACGAACTCACGATAGGTGAGGCTGAAGGTAGCCTGATTGGCGGCTTTACATTGAATGATGTGAACTATGCCGCTGCCAATATGCCGCTGAGCGCCTCGAAAGTGTGGCTGGAGATCAGCCCAACCTGTCTGTTGGAAAAACAGCTCTGCGTGGAAAACATTGGGATTGATGGCTTCTCGTTTACCCTGCTGGATACGGGGGAGCCAACGGCAGAGCCGGAAACCCCTTCCGAGCCACTCACCAGTATAACTACACCGGTGCCGATCACGGTCAAACAGCTAACCTTAGACAACATCACGCTTGATATTCTCGGTACGCAGGTCGCGTGGTCGCACTTCTCGACGTCGGCGGCATGGCAAGGTGATACCGTTTCGCTGGGCGAAACTAACTGGCAGCAGTTAGCCGTTACTATTGCGCAAACAAGCGAGTCCTCATCAACAGCCACGTCTAGCTCTACTCAGCCGATCGTGCTGCCAGAAGTGCTCATTCCTCTTAAGGTTAACGTAGCACCGTTTAGCGTTGTTGACGCGACCGTGAACGGTGTGGGGTATCCGGTCAAAATCGATGCGTTTGAGTTTAGCGGTAGCGCTGGCGGGCATGATGTTGTGATCGATAATTTGAAGCTGGGCATGCCGGAAGGCGATTTAGCGGCAAAGGCGAGCGTGAGTTTGCAAGGTGGTTATCCGCTCGATCTTGATGCGACTTTAGCCGTGCAGCAGACCCTGTTAAAAGGCCATCGTTTGACGCTGACTGCGGACGGTAGTGTGGCAGCCCTGGCGCTGAATGCAAAGCTAAGTGGCACCTTGGACGCCAAGCTCAAGGGCACCTTAAAGCCGCTGCGTTCTGAATTACCATTTTCTTTTACGCTGACCAGTGACAACTTGCAATGGCCGTTAACTGGCGAGGGTGATTATCGGGTTAACGATACCAACATCACTTTGGCCGGTAGTTTAGACGGCTATAAAGGCACATTGGCGACCCAGTTTTCCGGTAACGATCTGCCGAGCGCTACCGCTTCGTTAGAGGCCGAAGGCTCGCTAGACGATGTGGCGGTGACCAATTTGACCGTCAATGGGCTTGGCGGTGAGATCAAAGGCAGTGCGAAAGCGGCGTGGAGCCCTAAGGTTGACTGGCAAGCCTCTCTTACGTTCAACCAATTAAACCCCAATGCCTTTGTTGACACTATCAATGGCGCATTGGATGGCCACATCGACACTAGTGGACGCTTGACGGCCAAAGGGGGGTTTGTGGTGCAGGTGCCGTCATTGGAAGTGAAAGGGCAGCTGAACGATGTGCCGTTGGATATCAAAGGTGAAGTGAACGTTGAAGATCCACAAGGTACGGGCGATATCGCGCTGCAAACCGATGGACTGACCCTGTTCCATGGGCCTAACCGCATCGCGCTGAACGGCAGTTTGCAAGATGCGTGGGATATGAAATTAGACATCGCCATGCCAGAGCTGGGTAAAACGGTGCCGGGTTTGAGTGGCGCGGTTTCTGGGGATGCGCGCGTTACCGGCAAAATGATGACGCCAGATGTCGTGATGGATATCTCGCTAAAAGAGATTGATTGGCAGCAAAGTGCCGCGATTGATGCGTTGCAATTAAAAGGGACCGTCAATACGGCTGCGCCAATGACGGTGGACGTCGCGCTGAACGCTGAGAACGTCACTTACACCGACACGGTGGATCTCGACACGATTAACCTCACCTTGAAAGGTAGTGAGCGCTCACATGTGTTAACCGTTGATACACGGGGTGAGCCTGCTGATGTGAGCCTCGAAGTGGCAGGTGCCCTGGATCTAGCAAAAGGCTGGCAAGGGGCGTTGCAACGCGGTGAAGTGGGCACACCGGTGGGTGCGTGGGAGCTGAAAGAGCCCGCGACGGTTGATGTGCAGTTCGCGACCAGTAGCGCGGTTGTTGGGCCACACTGTTGGCGTCAAGGGGATGCTGCTATCTGTGTGAAAGAGACAGCGAACTTAGCGGCGACCGGTAATGCAGCGGTGGCGATCAGTGGGTTTGACTTCGAAAAGATTGCTCGTTACTTACCGGCAACCATGACGCTGGATGGTCAGCTTTTTGCCGATGTGAACGCAAACTGGGACCCAACGCGCGCGCCAGAGGTGGAAGCCAAAGTGCGTCTGACGCCGGGACAAGTTGATCTGCGTAACATCGGTTTCCAGCAGGGTTGGGATCGCTTGGTATTGAACGCCACGCTGGCGGGGGATCAACTGGATTCTGAGCTGGTGCTTGATCTTAGCGACAATGGCGATGTGCAAGTCAACGCGGTGATCACTGGTTTAACTCAAACCCCGCTTGAGCAGCAAACTATTGACGGTGATGTGAAGTTCAATGCTATCGATTTGGCGGCGTTCAAACCTTTCGTTAAAGACTACAGTGACATTGGCGGCTTGTTCGACAGTCACCTTACGTTGAGCGATCGCTTATTGCAGCCTTCAGTTACCGGTTTTGCCACCTTAACCAAGGTCGAAGCGGGTGGGCACAATGTGCCGCTCGAAGTGACCGATGCGACCATTAACGCCAAGTTTGCGGGCTATTCTGCGACCCTTACGGGCGTGGTAGCGACGCCTGACGGTCAGCTTACCCTTGATGGTGACGCTGATTGGGCAGACATGAGTGCATGGTCGACCAAGCTGAACGTGAAAGGCAACCGCTTAGATGTGGTGGTGCCTTCATTGGTGAGCTTGGAAGTCTCCCCCGATCTGACGATCAGTGCCAACCCGAAACAGGCGGTGATCAACGGTAAAGTCGATATCCCTTGGGCGCGGATCCGCGTTGATGCTTTGCCGGAAAGTGCGGTAGCGGTCTCCAGCGATGAGGTGATCTTGGATGATAACTTGCAGCCTATCGCCAAGTCGCAATCAACACCGCTCGATATTAAAACCCATGTCTTTGTGAACATCGGCGATGATGTCACGATTGATGCGTTTGGTTTGCAGGGGAATTTGAGCGGTCAGCTTAATGTGCGCCAAGAAGGTAAAGGGCCGCAGATCGCTGGTGATGTGAAGATCACTAACGGTGTCTACCGCACCTTTGGGCAAGAGTTGTTGATCGAAAAAGGGAAGATCTCGTTTGCAGGCCCGCCAGATATTCCTAATTTGGATGTGGAAGCGATCCGAAACCCTGAGAGCACCGAAGACGATGTGATTGCAGGAGTGCGGGTGACCGGCTCGGCCAAAGCGCCGAAGCTGGACGTTTTTTCTGAGCCGGCAATGCCACAGCAAAACGCGTTATCGTATTTGATCCGTGGCCGTGATATCGACAGTGAAGCCGGCGGCGATGCCATGACGTCAGCGATGATCTCATTGGTGCTGGCACAAAGCGGTCAGCTGGTGGGCTCGTTGGGTGAAGCGGTCGGCATTCAAGATCTTTCACTCGATACCGCCGGAACCGGTGATGACTCGCAAGTTACGGTGAGCGGCTATATTGCCCCGGGACTTCAACTGAAATATGGTGTAGGTATATTTAACTCGATTGGTGAATTTACGATCCGTTACCGCTTGATGAAAGACTTGTATGTTGAAGCGGTGTCGGGTCTCGATAGCGCCGTCGATATCTTGTATCAGTTTGAATTCAATTGATCCTATGCAGGAAAGGTAGCAAGGAGGCTCGATAATGTTGCAGGTGTTTGTATATGGCTCGTTGCGCCAAGGACAAGTAAACCATTATTGGATGGAAGGTGCAGAGTTCATCGGGACGTGCCAGTTGGATCCAGACTGGGTGCTGTATGACTTAGGGCCGTATCCGGCGATCAGGGCAGGTAAGGCGGCTGCGCCGCTAGTGGGAGAGGTTTATCGCATCACCCCTGAGATCTTGGCCAAGCTTGATGAGCTAGAAGAGTATCCTGATCTCTATGGCCGAGAAGAAGTTGCCACACCGCTTGGCAGCGCCTGGGTCTATTTCTATCAAACCGAGCCACAAGGGGCGGTTGAAGTGGTGTCTGGCGACTGGCTAACGCGTTAGGCTTTCACATCCTACACAAAAGGGCGCAAGATGCGCCCTTTTTTATCGGCTATCGCTCAGCGCGTTTACTTTTTCGCGCGCTCAAAAGAGCTCACGATTTCCGCTTTGGCGGCTGCTGCATCTGCCCAACCGTCAACTTTTACCCATTTACCTGCTTCTAGCTCTTTGTAGCGCTCGAAGAAGTGGGTGATTTGCGCTTTTAGCAGCTCAGGCAAGTCGTTCACATCTTGAATGTGATCGTACTCTTTGGTCAGTTTGCTGTGCGGTACTGCGACAACTTTGGCATCTTCGCCAGATTCATCGGTCATCTTCAACACGCCAACAGGACGACAACGGATCACCGCGCCCGGTACGAGTGGGTATGGGGTCGGTACCAGTACGTCAACCGGATCACCATCGAGAGATAGGGTGTCATTGATATAACCGTAGTTACATGGGTAGAACATCGGCGTAGACATAAAACGGTCTACGAATACTGCGCCCGAATCTTTGTCGACTTCGTATTTGATTGGGTCAGCGTTGGCAGGAATTTCAATAACAACATAAATATCTTCTGGCAGATCTTTGCCAGCAGGGACCTGATTCAGGCTCATCGCGCAATCCTTTTGAGTTAAGAAATTGTTGTAGAAATGTCGATTATAGCGATGAATCACGAAAAAGACACTGCCAAGCAGTAAGGATAGTTGTCTGTTTTGTGCGTGAACTGAATGAGTTAGCAGTGAAAAGCAAGGGCCTGCACGGATGCAGAGCCCTAAAAAACGTCACTATCGGCGGGTTCGCGTTGGCGTGCGCTACACGCGATCTGGGTATTGTTCTAAAAACGCTTCGACTTTATCAACCATCTCGCTGGAGCCAACAAAGAAAGGCACGCGCTGATGCAGTTCCGTCGGTTCAATGTCCAAAATTCGGCGGCGACCGTCGCTGGCTTTACCGCCAGCTTGTTCAATCAAAAACGCCATTGGATTGCACTCGTACAACAGACGCAATTTTCCTTGTGGGTGACTGGCGGTGCTTGGGTAGAGGTATATACCGCCTTTTAGCAAGTTGCGATGAAAATCAGAGACCAGTGAGCCAATGTAGCGCGAGGTGTAAGGACGGTTGTCTTCCGGTACGTTCTCTTGGCAGTACTTAATGTACTTTTTCACCCCGTTCGGGAACCGGATGTAGTTGCCTTCGTTGATCGAGTAGATCTTGCCATCGGTTGGGATCTGCAAGCTCTCATGCGATAAACAAAATACCCCAAGGGACGGATCGTAAGTAAAGCCATGCACGCCGTTACCGGTGGAGTAAACCAACATGGTCGACGAACCGTAAATGATGTAGCCCGCTGCCACTTGGCGATTACCCGGCTGGAGAAAATCGGCTTTGGTCGCCGGTGTGCCGACTGGAGACACGCGGCGGTAGATGGAAAAAATAGTGCCGACAGACACATTCACATCAATATTGGAAGAGCCGTCGAGGGGATCCATCAGCACCACGTATTTGGCATTGAGGTTGTTTTCGTTGGTAAAAGCCACCAAGTCGTCTTCTTCTTCACTGGCCACACCACAGACTTGATCGCGAGCGGCGAGGGCAGCTTTGAACTTATTATTGGCATACACGTCCAATTTTTGCTGAACTTCACCTTGGATATTTTCCACTCCGGCAGCACCTGTGATATCAACGAGACCGGCTTTGTTGATTTCTCGGTTGACGATTTTTGCCGCGAGCTTGATAGAGCCTAGAAGCGAGGAGAGTTCACCGCTAGCGTGAGGAAAATCGTGCTGATTGTCGACAATGAACTCGCCAAGCGTTTTAATATCGGACATAGTATCTATCCTTGCAGTTAATCGATATCGTAAAAAGTGTATGCAATAGAGTGAGAACGTGCCGTTGATTTGTGTTTTTTGGAATGGCCATCTCTCTATATGATTGTAAATCAATAACTTTTTATGGGTTAAAAACTAACTGCTAACCTCAAAAACGTGTTTCATTAGAAGGACAGTATGCACATACATATTCTAGGGATCTGCGGCACCTTTATGGGTGGTGCGGCGATTCTCGCCAGACAACTTGGCCATAAAGTGACCGGTAGTGATGCTAACGTTTATCCGCCAATGAGTACGCAGCTTGAAGAGCAAGGCATTGAAATAACTGAAGGTTTCGACCCGTCGCAACTGCACCCTGCGCCAGATTTGGTGGTGATCGGTAATGCGATGAGTCGAGGCAATCCGTGTGTTGAGTATGTCCTCAACCACAACCTAAATTACACCTCTGGCCCGCAATGGTTGCATGATTTGCTGCTCAAAGATCGTTGGGTGCTTGCGGTATCGGGCACCCACGGTAAAACCACAACCGCCAGCATGTTGAACTGGATTTTGCATGATAACGATTATAAGCCGGGTTATTTGATCGGTGGCGTTCCTGGAAACTTCAATACTTCCGCTAACTTAGGCGAAAGTATGTTCTTCGTTGTGGAAGCGGATGAATACGATAGCGCTTTTTTCGATAAGCGTTCTAAGTTCCTGCACTATCAGCCAAGAACGCTGATCATCAATAACCTTGAATTTGATCATGCGGACATCTTTGACGATCTTTCGGCAATCCAAAAACAATTCCACCATTTGATCCGCACCGTACCGGGCCATGGTCGTATTATTCACCCAACTGGCGTGGAGGCGATCGATCAAACGCTAGCGATGGGTTGCTGGAGTGAAACCGAAACCTTCCAAGGCGATTGGCGTTTCAACAAACTCAAAGACGATGGCAGTGAGTTTGAGGTGATCTTGGCCGATAAAGTCGTGGGCACGGTGAACTGGGCGCTGATCGGCGATCACAACGTGGCGAACGCAGTCATGGCGATTGCAGCGGCTCGTCATGTCGGTGTGACTCCTGACTTGGCGTGTGAATCGCTGGGTAAATTTATCAATACTAAACGCCGTTTGGAGCTGCGTGGCACTGTGAATGCGATTGATGTATTTGATGATTTTGCTCACCACCCAACAGCGGTGGCCACCACGGTCAGTGCGCTTAAACAACGCGATCCGTCGCGTCGTATTCTGGCGATTTTAGAGCCACGCTCTGCCACCATGAAACGCGGTGTGCATGCCGATAAACTTGCGCCATCGTTAGAGCAAGCGGATCAAGTGTTCTTCTTCCAACCGGATGAAATTGATTGGCTGAACGCCGAAGCGGCGCAATGTAGCGCGCCTGCGGCGGTGTATGACGATATCCAAACGCTGGTGGATGATGTGGTTGCGGCGAGCCAAACCGGCGATCAGCTGTTGGTGATGAGTAACGGCGGTTTTGGTGGCATTCACGGTCGTTTAATCGCGGCGCTGGAAGCGAAATATGGCCAATAATGCCATTACTTTAGCGTGGACAGGTGCATCAGGCGCGCCTTATGGCTTGCGCTTGTTAGAGCGTTTGTTGGCAGCGGATTATCATGTGTATCTGTTGATCTCGTCGGCGGCAAAAGTGGTGCTGGCGACAGAGCACGGCTTGAAGCTGCCGGGGAATCCTGACGCGGCGAAAGCAGCGTTGTGCGAGCACTTAGGCGTTAATGCCGATCAGCTTACGGTGTGCGGTAAAGAAGACTGGTTCTCGCCGGTGGCGTCTGGCTCGGCCGCGCCGAAGCAGATGATTGTCTGCCCGTGCTCGACCGGTTCGCTGGCGGCGATTGCTCACGGGATGTCAGATAACTTGATTGAACGCGCGGCGGATGTGGTGCTTAAAGAGCGTGGTCAACTGGTGCTGGTGGTGCGTGAAACCCCACTTTCAACACTGCACTTGGAGAACATGACCAAGCTGTCGCGGATGGGTGTGACCATTATGCCCGCAGCGCCGGGGTTTTATCATCAGCCACAATCGATTGATGATTTGGTCGACTTTATGGTGGCGCGGATCTTGGATCATATTGGCGTCGAGCAAACGCTGGTACCGCGTTGGGGTTACGATCAACGCTCGTGATGTTCAGCGGCAATTGAAAACGAAAAACCGAAGGCATGCCTTCGGTTTTTTATTTTCCAACCTTAAACCACCTTCTTTAGAAGGTGGTGATCGTTCTTTTGGGCTTTGCCCGAAGGACGCTCATGTTCAATATGTCCTCGTTTGTAACCAGCAAATCAAGGAGATAGAGAACATGAGCAGATATGAATCCGCCTCACATGTGTATTACAGATGCCAGTATCATATAGTGTGGACTCCGAAGTATCGCCTAAAAATACTCAAGGGTAATTTAGGTAAGGAGTTATACAGAAGCATCTACGTTTACAGCAATATGAAGAAATGTAAGGTTGTAGAGCTGAACGTTCAAATCGACCATGTTCATTTGGTCGTGAGACTACCACCGAGCCTGAGTATTTCAAGCTATATGGGTTTTATTAAAGGCCGTACAGCGATTAGGTTATTCAATAAATTTCCGTATTTGAGAAAGAAAAAGCTTTGGGGTAACAAGTTCTGGCAGCGAGGTTACTTCGTTGATTCGGTAGGAATGAACGAGGAAATTATTCGCAGATATGTCAGGCATCAAGATCGAGTGGGGAAGGAGGAAGAGGAGCGCCAAATGAAGCTAGGTATAGAGAATTAACAGTGAGCCCCCTTATAGGGGGCCATTCAAAGCCACCTGCTTTGCAGGTGGATCTTTACTGTCATCTCTCATGCTTTCTAAGGCATGGGTTATCTTTCAGACAAACGTTTACTCTTCATCTTCCGGCGGCAACGCGCCTTGTGGTTTGACAACCAGTACGTTGATCATCGAATTTTCCACCACTTTTGCTGCCACTGAGCCGAGCATGGCTTTGTCCAGTTTAGAGCGCTTATGGCTTGGTAAGATGATCAGATCCGCTCCTAAGCGTTCGGCATAGTCGAGGATCGTGGTGTACGGTTTACCTTCTGCAATATGCGTGTGATAGATCAACTCTTCAGGAATAAAGCGTTCGGCAAAGTGGTTAAGTTGGACTTGGGTATCATGCTTCATTTTCTTCACCGCATCAGGCGGGAAGTAGCTCGATACCATGGAGTAGTGAATACCCGGCAATACGTTCAATAAGTGGATATGGGCATGACTGTGTTTGGCGTGCCATACCGCTAATTGGATTGCTTTGTCGGCAAAGCCTTTTTCATTTAAATCGACAGGAACCAGTATTTGTTTGTACATAACGCTTCTCTTTGAACTCCTGTGTCTCGCTCACACTAACAAATAAGGGGCTTAAAAAAGCCCCTACTGTTTATCACGTTATCACAAGCTTAGCGGCTCGTCGTCGTTGATTCCATGCTAAAGCCCCCAAAAGGAGAAGTGTTGGCAAAAATACCCACTCTTTCATTGGGCGCTTAGCGGGAAGACTCACAGAAACCACTTCCCAATCGAAGTCGATCCCGGCGGTTTCGGCGACGCTGCCAAACTCAATCATATCGACGATCATCTTGTCATCGCGCTGGCTGAGCATTAATCCCGTAGACGCAATGCGTTCATCACCGCCTTCAACGGCGGGATCGATAGGCAGCAGCACATGGCGACTGACGAAATCACCGTCTAAGGTTTCGCCTTGTACTTGCAGCTCCAACATATCGGTGCTGTTAAGCTGGCCTGCGATCTCGGCGATCGCTGTGCCGGGATGCTCGATTTTCGGCGCGTAGATCTTATCCCACCAGTAGCCCGGACGGAGCAAGCTAAAGGTGATCAATAGCAGCAAGATCACTTCCCACCATTTAGTCTTGGTGAACCACCATCCTTGCGTTGCCGCAGAGAAGGTCAGCATCGCGATGATGGCCGAAATAACCGTCAGCGCCAGTTGCCACACCGAGCCGATGTTCATCATTAACAGTTGAGTGTTGAAGATAAACATAAACGGCAAGATCGCGGTGCGGATATCGTAGGTAAAGCCTTGAATACCCGTGCGGATCGGATCGGATTTGGCAATCGCGGCGGCGGCAAAAGCAGCCAGCCCCACCGGCGGGGTGTCATCGGCCAAAATACCGAAATAGAACACGAATAAGTGCACGGCGATCAACGGAATGATCAGTCCGTTTTGCGCGCCTAAGGTGACGATCACCGGTGCCATCAAGGTCGATACCACGATGTAGTTGGCGGTGGTGGGCAGGCCCATGCCGAGGATCAAGCTGATGATCGCGGTGAAGATTAAGATCAACAAGATGTTACCGCCAGAGATAAACTCGACGAACTCGGTCATCACCAAGCCGATCCCGGTCAGTGTGACCACGCCGACCACGATCCCTGCCGCAGCGGTGGCGACGCCAATCCCGATCATATTGCGCGCGCCGGTTACTAGGCTGTCGAGCAAGTCATGAATACCTGCAAACATTACCGTTTTATAGTTATGTTTATGATTAAACAGCGCTAACAATGGGCGTTGAGTTAGCAAAATAAAGATCATAAACATGGTGGCCCAGAAGGCGGATAGGCCGGGTGAGAAGCGTTCAACGGTTAAGCACCATACCAAGACCACAATCGGCAGCAGGAAGTAGATCCCTGATTTAATGGTTGGCCCCGGATCCGGCACTTCCGTTAGCTCTTCGGTGGCGATCTCAGCGACATCTTGGTGCTTCGACGCGACATAGATAAGTGCCACATAGCTGATCAGTAGCATCACACCGACAATCGGTGTCGCTGCTGCGCCAAAGACGTTTTTCGTCCAACCAACCCCGTAGTAGACCGCTGCGCCAATGGTCAACAGTCCAAAGATTGTCCCTGCATAGTAGGTGATAGTCAGAAGCCATGTGGTTTTATGACGCCGAGGTAGTCCCGTCATCCCCGCTTTACAAGCTTCTAAATGCACAATGTAGAGTAGGGCGATATACGAGATCATCGCCGGTAAAAACGCCGCTTTGATCACTTCGACATAGGAGATCCCGACATATTCCACCATCAAAAAGGCAGCGGCGCCCATGATCGGTGGTGTGAGCTGACCGTTGGTGGATGCCGCCACTTCAACTGCGCCGGCTTTAGTACCGGGGAAGCCGACTTTTTTCATCAGCGGAATGGTAAAGGTGCCGGTGGTCACCACGTTGGCAATGGACGAGCCAGACACTAAGCCCGATAGCCCCGAAGCGACGACTGCTGCTTTTGCCGGGCCGCCTCGCATATGACCTAACAGTGAGAAGGCAACTTTAATGAAGTAAGCACCAGCCCCTGCTTTTTCCAGCATGGCACCAAACAACACAAACAAGAATACGAATGATGTCGATACGCCCAACGCGACGCCAAAGACCCCTTCGGTGGTGAGCCACAAATGTGACATCGCTTTGTTAAGGCTTGCCCCTTTGTGTGCAATGACATCGGGCATATGGGGTCCCGCAAAGGTGTAAAGCAAGAACACGCCTGAGACCACCATGAGCGGCGGCCCTAAGGCGCGACGTGTCGCTTCAAGGAGCAACACCATGCCGATCACGGCAATGATGATATCGGGTTGGGTTGGTGCGCCAGCGCGATCGGCAAGTTGAGAATAGAAAATGAAAATGTACGCCGCGCTAAAGCTACCTGCAAAGGCAAAGAGCCAATCGACCACGGGAATATAGTTTCGGGGTGAACGAGTAAAAGCGGGATAGGCCGTAAATGCTAGGAACACCGCAAACGCGAGATGAATAGAGCGCGCTTCCGTGTCATTAAATACACCGAATCCAACCAGGAAAGGCAGTGGTGAGTTATACCACAACTGGAACAGTGACCAACATAAGGGCACTAACCATAGAATGCGTCCCGCAAACCCAGCAGGGCTTCGTGCTCCGGTATCGGACTGCGCGACCATTTCCTGTACATCAGGAGTTATCTTCGCCATAAATCATCCTCGATAGACTGAAAGATAAACGGGGAGGCATGAGAGATCAAAAGGGGCCGAAGCCCCTTTTATCATTGCCATTTTGCTGCCGAAATTAGAGCAGACCGGCTTCTTTGTAGTACTTCTCAGCACCAGGGTGAAGCGGGATAGACAAACCATCGCTGATCATGTCTTCCTTATCGAGGTTAGCAAACGCAGGGTGAAGGCGCTTAAAGGTATCGAAGTTTTCAAATACCGCTTTTACCACTTCGTAAACCGCGTCATTGCTGACATCCGAGGTCGTGACAAGTGTGGCCGCGACACCGAAGCTCGCAACATCCGCGTCGGTACCGTTGTACGTACCGCCAGGTAGATTGGTGAGAGTGTAGTACGGCGTTTTCTCAACCAGCTCGTTGACTTGCTCGCCCGTTACCGGGATCAAGCGCGCATCACACGAGGTGGTGGCTTCTTTGATCGCACCGTTTGGATGGCCAACAACATACACGTACGCATCAATCTTGTTGTCACACAACGCTTGTGAACGCTCAGAGCCTTTTAGCTCAGAAGCCAGTTTAAAGTCTTCGGTTGTCCAGCCAAGGCTGTCCATTACCACACCCATAGTAGCGCGATCGCCTGAGCCTGGGTTACCGATGTTCACGCGCTTACCTTTGAGATCTTCGAGGGATTCAATGCCCGAATCCGCACGTGCGATGATGTTGAACGGTTCAGTATGGAGTGAGAAAACCGCGCGTAGGTTAGGGTATGCGCCTTGCTCTTCAAACTTGCTCGTACCGTGGAAACCATGGTACTGCCAGTCTGATTGGACGACGCCAAATTCCATTTCGCCGGCGCGGATAAAGTTAACGTTGTAGATTGAACCGCCGGTTGATTCGACTGAGCAGCGGATATTGTGCTCTTCGCGATCTTTGTTCACCAAACGACAAATCGCACCACCGGTTGGGTAGTAAACACCAGTGACAGAGCCAGTACCAATGGTAATAAACTCTTGGCTACTCCATGCCACCGAACTTGACAGAGCAGCTGTGACAAACGCAGACGCTAGTATCAATTTCTTCATGATGAATTCCTTTGTATTGAGATGATGTGTGATATCTACGTTGCTTAGAGATGGATAATTGTAAATAAACTGCAACGAGATAGTCGGAACTTAACGACTTTGTAACGCGAATGGAAGAGGATGGCCGACATTTTCACCAATACAGGACAAATGGGCAGTTTTTTTGTGATATGAGGAGCAGAATTCAGTGAATATTCTTGTTTTTAGAAGAATAAGGCCAAAAACGAAGAGAATGCAGTTTTTGGCCTAGCGTGACGTGAAGGTCGAATACGGTGAAGATCTCACGCGGGGTAAGAGAGGCGCGTTGAGATCTTGCGTTTAAGTTCTGCGTTTAGATACTGAACTCAAATAGCTCACACACCGAGTCGTAAAGCTCTTCGGTGCTCATCTCCAGTGTTGGGGTGATAAAGATGGTATCGTCACCGGCAACCGCACCTAGAATACCTTCGGCTTTACCCAATGAATCGAGCAAACGCGCGATGAGCTGCGCCGCACCCGGGCCGGTGTGGATTACGACGAGCGAGTGGTTGTAGCCAATGTCCATCACCAGCTCACGTAGCGAGCTAGATGTAGTTGGAACACCCAGTTCAACCGGCAAACAGTACACCATTTCCATTTTGGCGTTGCGGGTACGTACCGCGCCAAATTTGGTCAGCATACGCGACACTTTAGATTGGTTGATGTTCTCGAAACCTTGACCTTTCAGGGCATCGACGATCTCTCCTTGAGAGCTGAATTTTTCTTCTTTAAGAATAGCTTTGAACGCTTTAACTAGTCGTTCTTGTTTGTCAGCACTACGCATAGCAATATCAGGTTCTTGTTCAACTGAATAGGCAAATATTGTGGCACATTGGCCGTGAAATAGGCAATCTTGTTATATCCCAGACTGCATCTTTAACCAAACAGTATGACTTATTTTTCACCTCTGATAGGTGTCCTAAGTCGCGTTTTTCATCTCTTATTCTGTTCAATACATTAGTTTTTATACTAGCGTTGTAGCACGTATACTGCACACCTGCGTGAAGTCGCAAAGCGAGTGCCAATTGATTGCCTTTAACAAGGCCTTCCTATACCGTTTTTAATGCCGTCGTTTACGCGTATTCAGGTTTGGGATTTTTTGCACCGCTTGCTTGATTTCAATGATGTAACGCAGTTAATTGCGTTGAAATCTTAAAGGTTAATACGTGTTTATCATTTAAAATCGTGAAACGTCTGTACAAGGAGAATGAACATGAAAGTTGCTGTGATTGGTGCCGCTGGTGGTATCGGCCAGGCACTAGCCTTGCTGCTAAAAAATCAGTTGCCGGCTGGGTCGGAACTTGCACTTTATGATATTGCACCGGTGACTCCTGGGGTAGCGGCAGATCTAAGCCACATTCCAACCCCTGTTTCAGTAGTCGGCTTTGCGGGAGAAGATCCATCTCCGGCGCTGGAAGGTGCTGATGTGGTCCTCATCTCTGCGGGTGTTGCGCGTAAACCAGGTATGGATCGTGCCGATCTGTTCAATGTGAACGCCGGTATCGTGAAATCGTTGGCTGAGAAAATTGCAGTGGTGTGTCCAAAAGCTGTGGTGGGCATTATCACTAACCCGGTTAACACGACAGTGGCAATCGCGGCTGACGTGCTGAAAAAAGCGGGTGTGTATGACAAGCGTCGTCTATTCGGTGTGACAACGCTGGATGTGATCCGCTCAGAAACCTTTATCGGTGAGCTAAAAGGCAAGAACCCGCAAGATGTACACATCCCCGTGATCGGTGGTCACTCTGGTGTGACAATCCTGCCGCTACTGTCACAAGTAGAAGGTGTGGAATTCACTCAAGAGGAAGTGGAAGCACTAACACCTCGCATTCAAAACGCGGGTACGGAAGTGGTTGAAGCGAAAGCGGGCGGCGGCTCTGCGACCTTGTCTATGGGTCAAGCGGCGTGCCGTTTTGGTCTATCGCTCGTCAAAGCGCTGCAAGGCGAAGCGAATGTGGTTGAGTGTGCTTACGTTGAAGGTAACGGCGAGCACGCACGTTTCTTCGCACAACCGGTTCTATTAGGTAAAGAAGGCGTGGAAGAAGTTTTGAGCTACGGCGCACTGAGTGCGTTTGAGCAATCTGCGCTTGAAAGCATGCTAGACACGCTTCGTGGTGATATCGCGATTGGTGAAGAGTTTGCCGCGAAATAACGCATTTCTCATTATTAAATGATGAAAAGTAAAAAGGCTTACCGAGAGGTAAGCCTTTTTTGTTTTCTAATCTTAAATCACTTTCTTTAGAAGGTGGCGATCGTGTTGGATTAGCGGCGCCTGCCTTAAGGTGTCAGCGTTTAGTAGTATTTATCGCAATCGATATGGAGCTGAGGCTCATCGAAGATCTCTTCACTGGCAACGATAAACTTGCGCTGATCTTTACAGCTCTCAACCAGCGCGGTGTTGTGATCTGGATCGACATCTAACACATCGACGATCCCGTGCACGCTGTTTACCCGTGATCCTTTCTTTATATATAAGTTGTTCATCGCTTCGCTCCTACGTCAACAATCAGGACTTCTACGGATCAGCCTAGCAGATGGATATCGGGAAACAGCGATAGTGCAGCCTGAATTGCATCCAGTTGCACTATCGAGAAAGTGAGGTGTGTCAGATGGGGTTACTTGTTGCGGTAGACAGCAATGTCAGCCAACGAAAGCAGCGCTTGCTTATAGTCAGACTCAGGCAAGTTACGGATCGCGAACTTGGCTTTCTCTGCTTCTTCTTCGGCACGCTGTTGGGTGTAGGCCAACGATCCGACTTCTTCCATACATGCCAAAATTGGATCCAGAAGATCCCGGCCATCGCCTTTTTCGATCGCTTCGCGGATCATTGCCGCTTGTTCGGCGGATCCATGACGCATCGCATGCAGCAGTGGCAGGGTTGGCTTGCCTTCCGCGAGATCGTCGCCGGCGTTTTTACCCATGTCATCGCTGGATGCAGTGTAGTCGAGCAAATCATCGATCAATTGGAACGCAGTACCCAAATAGCGACCATAATCTTGCATCGCGATTTCGATCTCGTCGGATGAATCCGTCAAGATGGCACCAATTTGGGTGGCGACTTCGAACAAACGCGCGGTTTTTGAGTAGATGACCTTCATGTAGGTCTCTTCGGTGACATTGGCATCGTTAATGTTCATTAACTGATGTACTTCACCCTCGGCGATCACATTGGTGGCCTCACTCATGATATCGAGCACGCGCAGTGAACGCAGGCTCGTCATCATTTGGAAGGCACGGGTGTAGATATAATCACCGACTAATACGCTAGCTGCGTTACCAAACATGGCGTTGGCTGTTGCGCGGCCACGACGCAGCTCTGACTCGTCAACGACGTCATCATGCAACAAGGTTGCAGTGTGGATAAATTCGATAAACGCTGCGGCAGTGATATGACCGTCGCCTTGATAGCCAAGTGCACGCGCAGCGAGCACGGCTAGCATCGGACGCAGTCGTTTGCCACCACTGTTCACAATGTAGAAACCGAGTTGGTTGATCAGCACGACATCCGAATTGAGTTGCGCCATAATATTGGCGTCAACATTCTCCATATCGTTGGCGATAAGTTTTTGAATTTCTTTTAAATTCATCGGATTACTGGCACCTGAGGAAAAGCAAAAAGCTTTAGGTAAAGTTTGATAAATTGTAATCAATAATACACTAAGAACCGATTTTCTACATAGCCATAATCAAGTAGTTAACTGCACAAAAAGTAACTGCGCAGCATTTCACCAATTTTCTTTGATGAACTAGTTGCCAGACGCGTAGTTTTCGCGTAACATTCGCGCCCTATTGATGACAAGTTTAAGCGCATACCCGGGTCCCTTTTTTGGGCAAAGGCTATGCGGATGCGGAGTATTAAATATGTACGCGGTTTTCCAAAGTGGTGGTAAACAACACCGAGTGAGCGAAGGTCAAGTCCTACGCTTGGAAAAACTGGACGTTGAAACCGGCGCTAGCGTTGAGTTTGACAGCGTTCTTCTAGTTGCAAATGGCGAAGAAGTAACTGTAGGTGCCCCTCTAATCGATGGCGGCAAAGTAACTGCAGAAGTTATTTCTCACGGTCGTGGCGATAAAGTTAAAATCGTTAAGTTCCGTCGTCGTAAGCACTCTCGTAAGCAAATGGGCCACCGTCAGTGGTTCACTGAAGTCAAAATTACTGGCATCAGCGCTTAATTAGAGGAGATTTAAGAGATGGCACATAAAAAAGCTGGTGGTTCGACTCGTAACGGCCGCGATTCAGAAAGTAAACGCCTAGGTGTTAAGCGCTTCGGTGGTGAATCAGTTCTTGCTGGTAACATCATCGTTCGTCAACGTGGTACTAAGTTCCACGCTGGTACTAACGTAGGTTGCGGTAAAGACCACACTCTATTCGCTATGGCCGACGGCAAAGTGAAGTTCGAAGTTAAAGGTCCTAAGAACCGTAAATTCGTTTCAATCGAAGCTGAGTAATTTACTCACTCGATAACGAGATTCTAAAACCCTGCCTTTATGGCGGGGTTTTTCTTTTTTAAGAAGTGATACTATTCATTGTTAATGAGTAGATCAGTACGAAATTAGACGGCGTTTTTGTCCTTCAGCTGTGTCGGCATGCTGTCCAGTACGTCGGTGTCATCGACATTGCACTACTGAAAGACAAAAGCGTCCTGAAGCCCCATGCTGTACGGGATTGTGCAGAAAGGTAACGAGAGTCGAAAGCCTTTCACTATACTGTGGGGTAGCGGCGTTTCAGAAAGGCAGAGGACGTCTGATGAAATGCGACTGCGTGGAGAAAAAGAATGAAGTTTGTTGATGAAGCGGTGATCCGCGTCGACGCTGGTGACGGTGGTAACGGTACTGTCAGCTTCCGTCGTGAGAAGTATGTGCCTAAGGGCGGTCCTGATGGTGGTGATGGCGGTGATGGCGGTGACGTTTATCTTGTCGCTGATGAAAACCTTAACACACTAATTGATTACCGTTTTACTCGTTTCTACGCTGCGGTGCGCGGTGAGAATGGCCGTGCGGCTAACTGTACTGGTAAGCGTGGTGATGACTGTGTATTGAGTGTACCTGTTGGTACGCGTGCGGTGGATGAGGATACGGGCGAAGTGATTGCCGATCTAACCCAACACGGCATGAAAATCATGGTCGCGAAAGGAGGTTTCCACGGTTTGGGTAATACCCGTTTTAAATCGTCGGTAAACCGTGCGCCTCGCCAAAAAACCATGGGTACCAAGGGTGAGGTTCGCCACCTTCGTCTTGAGCTTCTGCTGCTGGCTGACGTTGGTATGCTGGGTCTTCCTAATGCCGGTAAATCAACCTTTATCCGTGCAGTATCGGCGGCGAAGCCAAAAGTGGCGGACTATCCGTTTACCACTCTTGTACCAAGTCTTGGTGTAGTGCGTGTTGACAGCGAGCGCAGCTTTGTCGTTGCCGATATCCCGGGTCTGATTGAAGGCGCGGCAGATGGCGCGGGCTTGGGTATTCGTTTCTTGAAGCACCTTGAGCGTTGTCGTGTGCTATTGCACATGATCGATTTGATGCCAGCGGATCAATCGTGCCCGATTGAAAATGCGTTCACTATCATTAATGAGCTAGAGCAATACAGCGAGAAATTGGCTGAGAAACCACGTTGGTTGATCTTCAACAAAGTGGATTTGATGCCAGAAGAAGAAGCGCAAGCTAAGATTGAGGAAATCCTCGATGCGCTGAGCTGGGAAGGTGATTACTATTGTATCTCGGCTCTTAACCGTCTGAATATCAAGCCATTGACTTATGATTTGATGGAGTTCATCGAACAGCTACCTCGTGAAATTGAGGAAGAAGTTGTCGCTGAATCGGTTGAATTTAAGTGGGATGACTACCACGATAAGAAACTGCGTGAAGCAGAGCGTGGTGCTCAGTTTGATGATGAAGACGATGATGATGATTGGGATGACTGGAACGAAGATGATTACGATGTAGAAATCATCTACAAACCGTAAGGTTATTTGCCCAACATGGTATACTAAGGAGTCGCTATTCAGCGGCTCCTTTTTTTGTCTTTTCGCGTGTGCTTTTCATGGAGGAAGTATGCAATCGCAGGATGCCCAGCGGGCAGTGTCTCGGGTCTGTATTAAAGCCGGTCAGATCTTATTACAGCACGGCGCAGAAAGTGCGCTGGTGGTTGATATCACGGGACGGTTAGGGCGTGCCCTTGGGGTGGACAGTGTTGAGGTGTCGCTGTCAGCGAGCTCAATGGTACTGACTACTTTGTCTGAGGATCATTGCATCACCACCGCACGGCGTTGCCCGGATCGTGGGATCAACATGCAGATGGTGACCGAGGTTCAGCGCCTTTGCATCATGGCAGAGCACGGGATCTTGGATCGTCGCAGCGTCAAAGAAAAGCTCGATAAGCTTAATCCGATGCGTTACAACCGCTGGTTAGTGCTGGGGATGATCGGCGCATCGTGTGCGGCCTTTAGCCGGATCGCCGGTGGTGATCTTGCCGTGATGAGCATGACCTTCTTGGCATCGTGTTGTGGTATGTTCGCGCGCCAAGAGCTAGGCCATCGCCATTTCAATCCTTTACTCAATTTTGGTATCACCGCCTTTATTACGACCTGTGTAGCCGCACTAAGCGTTCGCTTAAATATTGGCAACCAACCCTTTCTTGTGATGGCGTCATCAGTGCTGATGCTAGTTCCAGGCTTTCCGTTGATTAATGCCGTCTCTGACATGGTGAAAGGCTTTATCAATATGGGGATTGCCCGTTTTACCATGGCAACTTTGCTGACGTTATCGACTTGCCTTGGCATTGTGGTGGCGATGAATCTGTTTGATGTTTGGGGGTGGTTGCAATGAACACCTTGCTGATGATGCTACATAACGGCTTGTTTGCGATGATCCCCGCCGTTGGCTTTGCCATGGTCTTCAATGTGCCGGTGAAAGCACTCAAATTCTGCGCCATCGGTGGTGCGGTCGGCCATATGGTGCGTTACTTACTCATGGACGCTGCAGGTATGTCGATTGAGATGGCGAGCTTTATTGCCGCGAGCTGTATCGGCTTTTTGGGGGTCTATTGGTCCCAGCGCTTCTTGGCGCACCCGAAAGTGTTTACCGTCGCTGCCATTATTCCTATGGTGCCGGGGGTATTTGCCTATAAAGCGATGATTGCATTGGTGGAGATCAACCACCTTGGCTATAGCGTGGCGCTGCAAACGACATTAGTCGAAAACCTGCTAAAAGCTTTGTTTACTATTGCCGGTTTAGCGTTAGGCTTGGCACTGCCGGGTTTGTTGTTTTATCGCCGTCGCAGCGTCGTCTAACCGAATTTCGGTGCGAGGATTGACTTCTGATCCTAGATCGCAAATCCTTTAGCCCCAGACGCTTAGTGAACCTTGCAGGGAAAAAGATGAAGATCAGTATGATTGCCGCGATGGCAAAGCACCGGATTATTGGCCAAGACAACGACATGCCTTGGCATTTGCCTGCCGACTTTGCGTGGTTTAAGCGCTGCACGATGGGAAAACCTGTCGTGATGGGGCGTAAAACCTATGAATCGATTGGTCGCCCACTGCCGGGACGTCGCAATATTGTGGTCAGCCGTAATGCGGATCTGGTGATCGAGGGGGTCGATGTGGTTGGATCTTTTTCTGCTGCGAAAGATCTCGTAAGCGACGTTGAAGAGCTGATGGTGATCGGTGGCGGCAGTTTTTACAGCCATTGCCTTGCTGAAGCCGATACCTTATACCTTACCTTTATCGACGCAGAGATTACGGGTGACACTCAGTTCCCTGAGTGGGATGAGCAATGGCAGGAAACCTACTCTGAAGCGTATTCGGCGGATGAGAAAAATGCCTACGATATGCGGTTCGTGATTTTAGAGCGCCAATAAGCACGCAGGATAACTTAACGCCAAGTGTGAGGCTCTAAGCTAGAGTGATGCTAGGTTTGCGTGAGGCTAAGTTTGTGGAAAGCTCAGAATAGATTCGGCAGTAGCGATTTCTGAAAAGTGATGCTTGAAAAAGAGCCCGAGTTGAATCAGGCTCTTTACGTATTTAAAGGGTTTAAAGGGTCGGCTGATAGAAGCGTTGTTTGTCTTCCCAGCGCAACAGTGTAAGGCCGCCACCCCACACACAACCGGTATCGAGGCCGTATTCTGGGCCATCAAATTTGCCTTCCAGTGCAGCCCAGTGACCAAAGACGATCGCTTTATCCATTGGTTGGCGTACTGGATAGTTGAACCAAGGGACGAGGCCATCGGCTGGCGTGATTTCTGCTGGACCGAGTTTGCACTTGGCATCTAACGCGCCGTCGCGTCCAATAAATCGCATCCGGGTAAATGCATTGATGGTAAAGCGCAGCTGCTCTAGCTCAGTGTCGGCCTCATGCCATAATGCCGGGCCATCACTGTACATATTCTCTAAAAGCCATTTGTAGCGTTTTGAGCGTAAGACGGCTTCGACTGCTTGCGCGTTCTGGCGCGCTGTTGCGAGATCCCACACCGGTGGAATGCCGGCATGCGTCATTACAAACTCTGGGTGCTCGGCCAGTAAGGGCTGCTGGCGTAGCCATTTCAATAACTCATCACGATCATCGGCTTTTAAGATTGGGCGGGTTTTATCTTTATCTTTTACTTTTTTAACCCCAATCGCGGTCGCAAGCAGGTGTAGATCGTGATTACCGAGCACGGTGGTAGCACTGTCGCCCAAGGATTTCACATAGCGTAAACAGGCGAGCGAATCTGGGCCGCGTGCGACAAGATCGCCGCACAGCCAAAGATGATCTTGGTGCGGATCAAATTGAGCTTGCTCTAAGACTGCGCGAAACTCAGCGTAGCAACCTTGCAGGTCGCCGATAAGATAGTGAGCCATGAGATGCCTTCGAAAATGAATTAGTGAAGCATGTTGGGCAGCGCGAGACGAAAGGGCGGGATCGCGATTTGATACTCGGTGCCATCAGCCGTGACGAAAATATAATGGCCTTCCATCACGCCCAGCGGAGTTTCGATCAAGGTGCCACTGGTATAGACATAGTGATCGTCGACCGCGATCAATGGTTGCTCGCCAACAACGCCTTCACCATCGACCACCATCTCTTTGCCGTTGGCATCCGTGATCACCCAATGGCGGCGCAATAGTTTTGCGTCAATAGTGCCAATGTTTTCAATGGTGATGGTATAGGAAAAGGCATAGCGCGGGATCTCAGGATCGGACTGAGATTCTAGATAATGGGTAACGGTTGAAACGGTAAAGCGGGGTTGTTTTTCCATTGCGACAATCACTCCTTGAACGAATGCCCCACCGTAGCGGGGCATTGGGATTTAGGCGTGCTTTTTATCCAGATAGTTCGCCATCTCAACGAATTGAACGATGGAGAGGTTTTCTGGACGAGTACCAGGGTCAACGCCCAGTGCTTCCAATTCTTCCGGCGACAGGATCTGCTTGTAACAGTTACGAACGGTTTTACGGCGTTGGTTGAAACCTTCACGACACACACGCTCTAGCCATTTCAAGCTAGTGGTTGGGTGCGGCAGGGTTTCATACGGTACAAGACGGACTACCGCAGAGTCTACTTTTGGTGCAGGCTTAAAGGCGGTTGGTGGTACTTCCAATACCGGAATGACTTTGCAGTAGTACTGCGCCATGACAGTCAGACGGCCGTACGCTTTGCTACCTGGACCGGCGGCAAGGCGGTTAACCACTTCTTTTTGCAGCATAAAGTGCATGTCCTGTACGTTCTCATGGAACGTGAGCAGGTGGAAAATTAGCGGTGTGGATACGTTGTACGGCAAGTTACCGAAGATACGTAGCTTATTGCCTTCCGTCAGCAGTTGTTTGAAGTCGAACTGCATTGCGTCGCCTTCATGAATGGTCAACTTGCTGCTCAGCTCCGGATGATGGCGCAGACGCTCCGCCAAATCGCGGTCAAGTTCAACGACATGAAAATGGTCAACTTCACGGCCAACCGGCTCGGTCAGTGCACCCAAACCTGGGCCGATTTCAACTAGGGTTTCGCCATTGCGAGGGTTGATCGCCGAAACGATGCCGTCGATGATGTATTCATCATGCAGGAAGTTTTGACCAAAGCGCTTACGGGCGCGGTGACCTAAGTGAACCTGATCACTACTCATTTATGTTTTTCTACCAATTCTAGGGCGTGGGCCAGTGCTGTCCGAAGACTGCCCATGTCCGCCTGTCCGGTACCAGCAAGATCCAGCGCGGTACCATGATCTACAGATGTTCTAATAAAGGGTAAGCCTAACGTAATGTTAACCGATTTACCAAACCCTTTGTATTTCAGTACGGGTAAGCCCTGATCGTGATACATCGCGAGAACCGAGTCTGCGTCTTTCAGGTACTTATCTTGGAACAAAGTGTCTGCCGGTAATGGCCCGATCAGATCCATGCCTTCCTGCTCTCGCAAATCGTTGAGGGCAGGGGTGATCACATCAATTTCTTCACGACCGAGGCAGCCATCTTCGCCAGCATGGGGGTTAAGCCCACACACGTAGATGCGCGGCGCGGTAATACCAAATTTGGTGGTGAGATCATGATGAAGAATGCGGATCACGTCTTTTAAGAGCGTGTCAGTGACAGCATCCGAGACCTGCGATAACGGGATGTGAGTGGTTACTAACGCAACGCGCAGCCCTTCCGTTGCTAGCATCATGACCACTTGTGAGGTGTTTGAGTGATCGGCAAAAAACTCAGTATGACCACTAAAGGCGACGCCAGCGCGGTTAATCACCCCTTTGTGCACAGGGCCGGTGATCACTGCGGCAAACTCACCGTTCATACAGCCTTCAGCGGCACGAGTGAGGGTCTCTAATACATACTTCCCGTTGTTTTCATCAAGCGTACCGGTCACGACGGGCGCGGCGACAGGAATATCGTCGACGACAATCACGCCGGCCTGATGAGGGGAAGGGGGACGTGCCGCCTGATAGGGGCGAGTTTCAATCGACAGCCCCAGCTCCTTGGCGCGCTGTTCTAGCACAGTGCGACTGGCACAGACCACGAGTTCGTGAGGCCAATCTTGTTGCAACATTGCGAGAACCAGATCTGGTCCTACGCCGGCGGGCTCCCCCGGCGTAATCGCCAATCGTTGACAGTTAGGCATCATCATCCTTTTCGACGTACTCTATGTACGCGCCACTTTTCAGCTCTAGCAACCATGCCTGAGCTTCTTCATTGAACTTACGGTTAAATAGAATGCGGTACGCTTGGTTCTGGAACGCGGCGTCGGTGCGATCGATATCGCGGCGATCCAGTACCTCAACAATGTGCCAGCCGTGAACGGTTTTAAATGGCTCACTGATGGTGCCTTCCGGTAGTTGCTCTACCATGGCTTTGAATTCAGGCACATACAGCTCAGGGACTTGCCAGCCTAGCTCACCATTGTTCGATGCAGACCCCGGGTCTGCGCTGAGTTCGCTTGCTGCTTCACCAAAAGTAATGTCACCAGCCAATATTTCGCGGCGGGTATCGGATAGCAAACGACGTGCACCTTCATCACTGAGGATCACAGAGGTTTTCACCAAGATGTGGCGGGCATTTACTTCAGTGACTGACACCGTCTCCAAACCTTGCAGATCGTTGATCTTCAAAATGTGGTAACCGACGCCTGAGCGGAAAGGACCGATGATCGCACCGCGACCTTGGGTGTTGATGTGATCGGCAAATACGGTTGGCATCTCTTCTTTACGCTGCCAGCCCCAGCTGCCGCCGTCTAATGCGCGAGAGCCTTTGGAGTAAGTGATCGCTAACTCCGCAAAGTCTTCACCGTTGTTAATGCGCTCTACCAGTGCCACGGCTTGCGCGAGAACGGCGTCACGCTGATCTTTGGTTGAGTTGCGCGGAAAGTTCAGCTGGATATCACTGACGTTGTACGTTACGTCTGATAGCGCTTCATCTGCGATACGCTCCGCCAGTGAGTTCACTTCTTGCGGCAAAATATTGATGCGACGGCGTACCAAGCCATTACGCGCTTCGGCTGCGGTTAGCTCACGACGTACTTGCTCACGAAATTGGGTGTAGTCTTGTCCGCTGGCACGTAAATCGGCAAGGAATTGCTGCAGTGATTTACCGCTGTCTTGGGCAATGCTCTTAATCGCTTCATCAAGCATATTGTCGTCGACGCGAATACCGTAGCGCTCTGCTTCTTGCAGTTGCAGGGTTTCCATGATTTGCTGATCCATGATCTGCTCAACCAAGGTGGATTCTGGCGGCAAACTTTGGCCTGCCAGGATCGCATTGCGCTTCACGGTATCGAGCATGGCGTCGATATCACTTTGTAAAATGACACCGTCATTGACTATGGTGACAACACGATCCATTTCCTGAGGAACCGCGGCAGCAGTGAGGCTAACGCCGGCAAGCATCATGCCTGCAATGTGGTGTTTCCAATTTTTCATATACTTCCTATCGAGCATATCCTGAACCTAACTCATTGGCAGAAAAAGCCACGAGATAGATCCGAGGTTCGAGCATTAATTGTTCAGGTAAAACGGACGACCATAGCTCAGTGCATTACCACTTGCTTTCTCATACTGAAAGCTTTCGCGGCCACCCAATCCCAACAGCCTGAATGAGAAACTGATGTTGGACTCGTACTCAGGGGTTGTGGCGATATTTTCACGGTATTTGAGGTACTCATTGTACCCCAGCGATACCGCCCAACAGCAAGATTCGTAGTTCAACGAGATCTGGCTCTCCGACATGATCGCTTCATTGGTGTCGTAATAGACGTCACCGTACATATACCAGCTGTCGCTTAGACGCAGGCCGGTAGAGAAGCCCGCTTGGGAGATCCCATCTCGGGTATAACTACTGATGTCGTTATCCGGCAAGCTTTGCTGCAGGTAAGACTGTGAAATGTAGCGATAGTTCGTTTGAACGTAATTTTCACCGATGCGGTACTCAATCGTCGCGTTACCAAATTGGATTTCACGCTCCGTGGCATCGTATTGCAAGCCCGCATTAAAGAAGGTGCGATCGTTGTAGTTGAACTCGGTCTCGAACGCTGATGCCGAATAGCTGGTTTCGTTACCCGTGTAGTTGGTGACGCTGTTGAGATAGAAGATCTGTCCGTACGCGAACATGAAACGTTCACGGTATTCATCATCGTAGATGCGTGACGCCGCACCTAAGGTGAATTGGTTGGCACCGGCAATGTAATCTAGACCGCTGTATTGGCGATCGCGGAACAGGCCGTGATAGTCAAGTTGCAACAGGGTAGTGTCGTAACCGGTCTGTCCTCGGTTGAGTGGGTTATAGATCTCCGACTGATCGACATCTCTGACAAACAGGTACTGCAACTTTGGCTCAAGAGTTTGGGTGTAGTGATCGCCAAATGCTGTCATATCTCGCTCAAGGGTGACGCCAGAAACCACGCGGAAACTCGGAACGGTGCGCGACACGTCTTCTTCAAGCACGGTGAGATCAGGGTTAGCTGTTGCATCAAACTCTTGGGTGTAATGGGTGTACATCAGCTTGGCTTCAGCTTCGAAGCTCCACCAAGAACTCGCGTACGGGAAATAAAGCGAGGGTTGCAGGTGAACGCGATCGGCCGTCGGCTTAGTGATATCATCGTTATCGAAGCGACTAAACTGCGCCATCATTCCAGCGCGAAGACCGTAAGGGAGTCCATAACCATAGTGGTTAAAGGTGAACTGCGGTAATACGCGATAGAGGTTATTCGTGCCATCAGAGGTCAGTGATTGGAAGTCACGGACTCGAAGATTCGCATCCCAGTTTGTTGTGCGATACGCCACCGAGCCAGTTTGTAATAGGCTGGAGTCTTCACGGCTACCAAGATCAGAGCCTAAGCCTTTCTCAAAATAGTCGAACACACTGACTTGGCTATAGTCTGCTTCAACTAACCAGTGGTCGGCATAGGTCGCACTGTGGGTCCAGTTAAATCCCCACAGTGCGTCATTGTTGTTGGCTTCTTTGTCTTCATGCATGTATTCGCCAGTCAATCCCCCTAGGCCAAGGGCATTGAGGTAGCGAAACTCGCCATGCGTCATCAAACCACGTTTTTCCATATACGTTGGGGTAAAGGTGAAATCGTAGTTAGGCGCAATATTCCAGTAATACGGCGTGGCGATGTCAATACCGTTACGTGAGCCGTAGCTCACATCGGGGTACAGGAAACCACTCAGGCGTTGATCACTGGCCGGTAAGCGAATGAAGGGAATGTACATCACCGTCACGTCTTTAATCGCGAACTTAGCACCATAAAGGTCGGCGTACGGCGAGGTTTGGTCGTATTCAATCTTGTTGGCGGAAAACAGCCAACTGTTGTCTTCTGGCGGACAGGTGGTGAAACTCGCTTCATTAAACGATAGCGTCGTATCCGACTCGCGGGAAATGAGCTCCGCATCACCGCGGCCTAATTGGCAGACCAAGGAGTATTCAGCTTGGAATAAGCTCGCAGTGTCATCATTTAGATTGGCTTGGACGCGTTCGGCAGTGACTTGGACTTCGTTGTCTTTCACTTCTACGTTGCCGAAAGCGGTAACAATATTCTCAGGTTGGCGAATGACCGCTTCCTCTGCACGAATGGTGCGAGGGCCTTGGGTAACGATCACATTACCCCGGTAGGTGGCTTTATTGTCTTGCTGCGCTTCGGCGTAATCCGCTTCAATGACGACGGGCAGATTATTGAGCTCTATCGGGCTGCTCCCGTCTTGTACACACTGATTGGCGACGCCTTCACCATTAGGCAAGCGCTGTAAACAATCTTTGGCATAAGCTTGGGGACCGAATAATGCTAGTGAAATCGCAACGGCGATGGCACTGGGACGGGTCAGGGACATTTAATTTCACTTTCCTGTAGTTTATGCTGTGCACTGCTATGTTACTTGGTGTGCAGCGGTCACTTTCCTGATAAGAGGATGTTATCATAATCGAAAAATTGCCGCGCAGCATCATTCCCGCGTCATTTTGACGGTGTGTTTAAAGAATAATGTGAGTAGATAATAGCTAATGATAGGAAAACTAATTGGTGCAATTTTAGGAATGCTTCTGTTGAACTTTCCGGGCCTGATCCTCGGGCTTTTTCTTGGGCATCAAGTCGATAAATTCAGACGTTTGACAGGGTATGGCGGCTTTGGTTCGCAAGCGGAGCGCCAAGCCATTCAAGCGGCACTTTTCCGTCACGCCTTTGCTGTGATGGGGCATGTGGCGAAAGCCAAAGGCGTCGTCACGCAAGAGGAAATTCGAGTCGCGTCATCGCTGATGGATCGTATGCAGCTGCACGGTGAAGCTCGCCAGCAAGCGCAAGAAGCGTTTCGCGAGGGTAAGGGATCCGAATTTCCGTTAGATGATGTACTGGCCGAGGTTCGCCAGCTTGCTCGTGGCCGCACGGATCTGTTGCAGTTTTTTATCGAGCTGCAAATAACCGCCGCTTTTGCGGATGGCTCTGTTCATCCAGCAGAACGCGATTTGCTCTATCGTATCGCTGCAAGTTTGGGGATGTCGACGCAGAGCATGGCACAACGGATCCGGATGCAAGAGGCGGCATTTCGCTTTAGCCAAGGCGGTTTTCAAGGCCAAGCGCATGGCGGTTTTGGTAGCCAGCAACAAGCGCCGCGTCGCGATCAATTGGCCGATGCTTACGAGCTGCTAGGCAGCTCAGAGCAAGCGACCGAGCAAGAGCTTAAACGCGCTTATCGTAAGCAGATGAACGAGCACCATCCTGATAAATTAGCCGCGAAAGGCTTGCCGCCGGAAATGATGGAGCTAGCCAAAGAAAAAGCACAAGAAATCCAAGTGGCGTACGATTTGATCAAGCGCTCGCGTGGCATGGCGTAACGCCCAACCTTCCTATGATGCCGCCAGCCTTACACCAGATGTCGAGGCTGGCCGGCGACAAACAGTTCAATATTCTCAACTACTTGATCCATTAGCGCCTGAATGGCGCTGGCACTGCCCCAAGCCACGTGTGGTGTTAAAATCAAATGCGGTAAGTGGGCATTTACCAGTAAGGGATTGTTGTCTTGCAACGGCTCGCTGGTAAAAACATCGATACCTGCGCCGCCAATGTCACCGGCTTTTAACGCCTCTACAAGCGCGTTTTCATCCACTAAACCGCCGCGTCCGGTATTAATCACAATGGCATGATTGGGCAGTAACTCAAGTTCGGCTTTGCCGATCAAATGATGGGTGTCTGGCATCAGCGGGCAATGCAGTGTGAGTACGTCAGCTTGCTGTAACACGTGTTCAAATGGCAGGTAGCCTTCACGACAGATTGGCGCGCCTTTGTGTTCGGCAAATAACACCTTCATGCCGATGGCTTGAGCCAGCGTCGCCACGGCCTGACCAAGCTCGCCTTTACCGATAATGCCGAGTGTAGAGCCTGCGACATCACCGATCGGGTGGCTGAAAAAGCAAAATCGATTTTGGCGCTGCCACTCGCCATCAAGTATATCGCGATGATAGTCCAGGAAATTGCGCCGAAGGGCGTAGATCAAACCGATCACATGCTCAGGCACGGCACGATTGGCATACCCGCGCACATTGCAAACCGCAATATCTAAACGGCGGCAAGCAGCAAGATCAATATTGTTGGTGCCGGTTGCAGAGACGGCGATCAGCTTAAGCTTGGGCAATTGCTCAAGCGTGTCGGCATCGAGTACCACTTTGTTGGTGATCAGGATCGTGCTGTCCTTGGCGCGTGAGATCACCTCTTCGGGCACTGTTTCCGGATAGCTTTGCCAAGTATGGGCAAATCGCGGTGCGTTGATCGTGATATGAGAAGGGATCGTGTCCTGATCGAGAAAAACAATATGGAGAGTCATCGAAGATCCTTGTGCCGTTCCGTGATGCTATTACCGTACACAAGGTTGGCGCGAATAACGAGGCTTTCATCAGTACTCGATGTTGAAAAGCACAGTAGAAAGCCCCATTAGGTGCTACATAAGGCGCTGTCGTTTACTTGACGATATTTTCTTTATCGATCAACACTTTATCAGGGGCTTGCGGATAAAATTCGCATGGTGCGAATAGATGCATCGGCGCTTCTGAATAGGGGTGGCGGAAGGTTAGCTCTGCAGCATGCAGTTGTAAACGAGGAGCAGCTTTTATCGCATCTTCATGGGCATAGAATTTATCGCCGAGGATCGGGTGACCGAGCGATTGCAAATGCACACGCAGTTGATGCGAGCGACCGGTGATAGGAAACAACGCCACTAGCGTGGTGCCGTTGCTGCGTTCGACCACTTCATAATAGGTCTGTGATGGTTTGCCGTCGGTGTAGCACACTTTCTGTTTGGGGCGGTTTGGCCAATCGCAGATCAGCGGCAGATCAATTAAGCCACTGTCGTCGCTCATCTCTCCCCATACGCGGGCGTAATAGAGTTTTTGCGTTTCGCGATTCATAAACTGGATCTTCATATGGCGCTCGGCTTTTTTGCGCAGCGCTAAGACGATCAAGCCTGATGTCGACATATCTAAACGGTGGATGATTTGCGAATTGGGGTGATCGGCAAGCACCCGCGTCCACACGCTATCGGCATGGGCCGGATCTTTTCCCGGATTAGAGAGCAACCCCGAAGGTTTGTTGACGGCGATAATGTCTTTGTCGAGATAAAGTACATCGAGCCAAGGATCAGTCGGTGGGTTGTATACGAAATCGCTCACAAAGAACTCCCAAACGCAGAGTGACGATAGTTAAGGTGATAAGGCTATCGGAAAAAAGACAGCGGGCAATGCCTGATGGTATCGCCCGTTATAGTACACCAACAAAAACAGGCGGCAATGCCGCCTGTTGGTCTCGTTAGTCATGGCACAAGTGCGCGACTAACGGCTTAGTTGTGACTGACGACGATCAAACGCAGTGAGTCCAACTGAATTTGCGCGCTGGCAATGTACTGATTGAGCTCAGCGATTTGCTCTTCGAGCAAGGTGATTTCGTCTTCACGAATGTTCGGGTTCACCGCTTTCAGTGCTTGCAGGCGGTTGAGCTCTTCGCCGAGGGTCTGTTGCATCTCTGCTTGCGCTTCATCTCGGGTTTGCGCCAGTGCGGTTTCCACTTCGCGATCGCCAATGGTGATCAGACTATGGATCTCTTTTTGCACTGAGTTCACCAACTTGCTGGCAAGGTGGCGGTTAACTGGGCTCAACTGGCGGTTGAAGCCTTCGAACTCCACCTGCGCTGACAAGTTATTGCCTTTGCCATCAAGCAGAATACGTACCGGTTTTTGCGGTAAGAAGCGACCAATACCCGATTGTTTTGGTGCTTGCGCTTCGATGGTGTAGATCAGCTCGATCAGCAAGGTACCCGCCGGTAGTGCTTTGTTTTTCAACAAAGATACTGCAGTGGTGCCCACGCCTTCGCTGAGCAGCAGATCAATACCGCCTTGGATCATTGGGTGCTCCCAGCTGACAAAGTGCATATCTTCGCGAGATAGCGCGGTGTCGCGATCAAAGGTAATGGTGCAGCCTTCATACGGCAGACCCGGGTAGCTTGGCACCATCATGTGCTCTGATGGCGTGACCACCATGGCGTTATCGCCGCGATCGTCTTGGTTCAAGCCGATGGTATCGAACAGACCCAGTGCAAAAGTGACTAGCTCGGTGTCGCCATCCAAGCTGCCGATTTTCTCGGCCAGCTGTTGCGCCGCTTCACCACCGTTAGAGTGCATTTCTAGCAGGCGATCGCGCCCTTGCTCTAGCTTGGCTTTGAGCTCTGAGTGCATGGTGGCGCTGTGCTCAATCATGGCATTCAGGGCGTCAGTATCGCTACCGCCTTTAGCCAGCAGTGAAAGCAGCTCTGATTGGATAGAGTCATACACGGCGCGGCCGGTTGGACAGGTTTCTTCAAACGCGTTTAAGCCTTCGTTGTACCAACGTGCCAGCAATGCTTGCGAGGTGCCTTCAAGGTGCGGCACGTGAATTTCGATATCGCGGGTTTGACCGATGCGATCCAAACGGCCGATACGCTGCTCAAGCAGATCTGGGTTTACCGGCAAATCGAACATTACCAGCTGGTTGGCGAACTGGAAGTTACGCCCTTCTGAGCCGATCTCGCTACATAGCAGCACTTGCGCGCCACCTTCTTCATCTGCGAAGTACGCCGCAGCTTTATCGCGCTCGATGATCGACATGCCTTCGTGGAACACGGTGGCACGGATCCCTTCGCGTTCACGTAGGGCTTGCTCAAGGGTGAGCGCAGTTTGTGCGCGCGAGCAGATCACCAGAACTTTTTCTTTGCGGTTGCCCAGCAGGAAGTTGATCAACCAATCGACGCGCGGATCGAAGTTCCACCAGGTGGCGTTGTCGCCTTCAAACTGCTGATAGATGTCTTCTGGGTAGAGCATCTGCAACACTTTTTCTTCATCGCTGCTTGCGCCGCCCATCATGCCGGCCACTTTCATTGCGGTCTGGTATTGGGTTGGAATTTGCAGTGGGTAGACGTTCAGGTGACGGTTCGGGAAACCTTTCACGCCACCACGGGTGTTACGGAACAGCACGCGGCCAGTACCGTGGCGATCCATCAGGTGCTCGATCAGCTCTTGGCGGGTGTGCGCTTTTTCGGTTTCATCAATGTCGTCGGCTTCAATGATGCGTAGCAATGGCTCCACATCTTGCTCAGACAGCAAATCGCCAATGGTGTTTTTCTGATCGTTGCTCAGCTTGTTGCCAGACAGCAGGCTAGCGACGGCATCGGCAACCGGCGCGTATTGGCGCTCTTCTTCAACAAAGGTGTCGAAATCGAAGAAGCGATCTGGGTCGAGCAGGCGCAAACGGGCGAAGTGACTTTCGCGGCCGAGCTGCTCTGGGGTTGCGGTTAGCAGCAGGACACCTGGGGTTTTTTCTGCCAGCGCCTCAACCACTTGGTATTCACGGCTTGGCTTGTCTTCGCTCCACTCGAGGTGGTGCGCTTCATCGACGACCAATAGATCCCATTCCGCTTCCGCAGCTTGCTCTAAACGGCGACGGCTCTTGCGCAGGAAATCAAGTGAGCACAACACATACTGCGCGGTATCGAACGGGTTATGCGCATCGGCATACGCTTCGACACAACGCTCTTCGTCAAAGATAGAAAAATGGAGATTGAAACGACGCATCATTTCGACCAGCCACTGGTGTTGCAGGGTTTCTGGCACCACGATCAAAATACGTTGCGCACGGCCTGACAGTACTTGCTGGTGGATGATCATGCCCGCTTCAATGGTTTTACCTAGACCCACTTCGTCGGCAAGCAAAACGCGTGGCGCGTAACGACGGCCCACTTCATGTGCAATAAACAACTGGTGCGGAATTAAGCCAGCGCGCATGCCACATAGGCCGCGCAATGGGCTACGGTGCTGCGCGTATTGGTTTTTCAGCGCTCGGTAGCGCAGCGCAAAGCGATCCATACGATCGATTTGGCCGGCAAACAGCTTGTCTTGTGGCTTGTTAAAGCGAATGTGGTGGCTCAGCATGATTTCACGCAAAACCACGTCGGCTTCTTGTGTGTCTTGACGGGTACCGATATAGGTGTAAACGCCTTGTTCTTCCTTTACTTCTTCCACTTGTAGCGACCAGCCTTCATGGCTGTCGACGGTATCGCCCACGTTAAACATCACGCGTGTTACGGGTGCATCGGTGCGGGCATACAGGCGGTTTTCTTCGCTGGCCGGGAACATAATGGTCACAGTACGTGCGTCAACGGCGACAACAGTACCCAAACCCAAATCATGCTCTGTGTCACTGATCCAACGTTGTCCCAGAGTAAATGGCATAGGAAAAACACCTTCTTATCGTTGTATGTGTTGCTGTAATACGGGGAGTCGTCCGGGCTGATGTAATCATCAGTAAGAGAGACGCCGACACTAAGTGTAGTCGGTTTACCCGGAACCAAAAGGGGGCTAATGGTACTCCATCAGGCCTATAAGGTCACGGTGAAATCACACAAAATCATAGGCTAAAAGCTGAACAAATCAGCGGTTTTTTTGTGATCTCTATCAAGGGAGTTTGGGAAGGAGAGAGTAAGGAATGAGCATGTCACATCTTTGTCAATCTAGCTTGATTTGATGAGCAAAGGTAGCGGGGAATATGGAATTAGTGGAAGGGCTCTCAAACCTGATCGTTAAGCCATCCAACTGCCGATAAATCACGTAAGCTGTTATTGATACTAGTGAGTAGTAAAGCAATAAAGGATTGCCCGCGCTCTCGCCAAGGCATCCTTTTTGTGAAGAAGCCAAAAGGAGGTGCCTATGGGCGATACCGACCGGAAAATCTTTGTACTCGATACTAATATTTTACTTCACGAACCTCTCGCCATTTACTCTTTCCAAGAACATGACGTGGTGATCCCGATGACGGTGCTCGAAGAGCTTGATCGGATCAAAGACAGCAAGCGCGATGTTTCCCGTGATGCCCGGGTGGCGATCCGCGCGTTAGAAGACTTATTCCACGATGCGACGCCTGATCAGATCTCCGAAGGGATCCCATTAGGCACCAACCCCGTCGACGGCGCCAAAGGCACCATTGCTATTTTGGCTGACTACGAAATCAAAGAGACCGTCCACGCCTTTGCGGATAAGCATGGCGATAACCGGATTCTTAACGCCACGCTCTACTTGCAAAACAAGCGTACTCCGCGCCCCGTGGTGCTGGTTACCAAAGACATCAACATGCGATTGCGCGCCAAAGGGGCTGGCGTGCGTTATGTGGAAGATTACCGCAGCGACCAATTAATTGATGATATTCGCTTTTTAACCAAAGGCTACACCGTGTTTGACGGTGAGTTCTGGCCGCAAGTGGGTGAGTGCCAAAGTGAGCATCAAGGACGCACAACCGTGCATACGTTGCCGCGAGAGCACTTTGATAACCCGTTTGTGAACCAGTACTTGCTGGATGAGGGCGACGAGTTTGCTGCTCGTATTCAGCGGGTTAACGATGCGACCGTGGAGATCAAAGATATCAGCCGTGAGCGCTTAATGAGCCGCTCAGCCTGGGACGTACGACCGAAGAACATCGACCAAGCCATGGCGATGGATGCGCTACTCGACCCGTCGATTGATTTGGTGATCCTCACCGGCCCCGCCGGTTGCGGTAAAACCATTTTAGCGATGGCAACGGCGCTAGAGCAGGTGATTGAAAAGGGGATGTACGACAAGATCATCGTCACCCGCAACACGCCGGATATCGCGGAATCGATCGGTTTTCTACCGGGTACCGAAGAAGAGAAAATGCTGCCGTGGCTGGCGGCCGTAACCGATACCATGGAGGCGTTGCACAAGAACGATGTCTGTACTGAAGGCTCGATGAAGTACATTTACGAGCGAGCGAATCTGCAATTTAAATCGATTAACTTTATGCGCGGGCGCTCAATTCAAAATGCATTTGTCTTGCTTGATGAGTGTCAGAACCTCACCGCTTCACAAATCAAAACCATCATCACCCGCTGCGGTGAAGGCACCAAAATTGTCTGCTCGGGGAATCTTGCTCAGATTGATTCGTCGTACTTAACGCCGGTGACGTCAGGGCTGACCTATATTGTTGAACGCTTTAAGAACTTTGAAGGCAGCGCCAGTTTGTATCTTAATGGCGTGGTGCGCAGCCGTTTGGCAGAATTTGCCGAACAAAACCTGTAAGGGCTATTCCAGCTAACAATACAAAAGGGGCGTTAAGCCCCTTTGTTATCGCATTCATCGAAGAAGTGATTAGCCTTCGATCACGACTTTGTGGGTGGTGGCGGCGTGCTCACCGTAGATCAAGTGAATGGTGTGCATACGGCCGCGTGCCGTTTCTACATTAAATTCTGACGTGCCTGACTTGTTGTCACTTGGGCGGTTTTGCTTGACGACAACCGTGCGGTCATCTTCAGAGACATCCCAATTTAACCCAATGCCTGATTCGTGGAGATCGACAATCGCGTCGTCCATTAATACGATGGTGACGCCACCCGCGATGTTGACTGGCACTTCAATCACGCCGGTGTGGCTGCGCATCGCATCGATCACTACAGGATCCACATACGAGCCGACACATGAACTTGCTGCAAGAGAAGGGGCTGAAAGTGTAGTGAGCAAGGTGGCGGCTAAAAGCGATTTTAATTTCATACAGTTTTCTTCTTTTTCATTGGTGAACGCCCATTGAAAGGGCGGTTATTGCGAGGTGCTGCTATGTAAAGCGCACTCAGTGACGTCGAGTGGGTGTGAATAGCGAGCGCGGCGCATAGTAATGAGCAAGTGAACACTCGGCAAATAACCAAGAGCAAAACTGTTACCTTGCGCGTTTCAGTACTTTGAGTTTGCTGAAGAAATCGCCATTTGAGTCACTGTGGGTAGTAACTGTTGGGTGAGTGCCGTTTCGAGAATAGCACTTGTTGGAATGACGGCGGGTTGAGTTCTTTGACGGCGCGTAAAGGGCGAACGTTAGTGAGCGCTAACGTCGAATGTACCGCTGTCGAATGTACCGCGAAGGTAGCTTTTTGATCATAGTGACCCTTAAGCTCAAAAAGCAGTACAGAGTGAGCGAGTTAAGACTGCGGTTGATGAAAGTACAGCGATTTGAGCTATTGGATCACGGTAGCTCAAATGCTCTCTTTTTTCGCTATCAACCCGGGTTTAGTCTGTGGCTGGCGGCATCACCAGACAGCGTCATTCCAAGGAGATCGCAACCCCAAGGTAGTGACGGATCGCGGGGATCTCGGTCATCGCTAATACTTTATCGGTACTGTCAAAGGCGATGATTTTCCCGTTATCGACAACAGCGATTTTATCGGCGATACGGCGAGCATCGTCAGGGCTATGGGTGACCATCACCACGCTGATGCGATGCTCGCGCGCCAAGCCTTGCACCAAATCGAGCATATCGCGACGCAGCGCGGGATCGAGTGCGGAAAACGGTTCATCCAGCAGTAACAGCGGGCGCTGACGTACCAAACAGCGCGCCAAGGCGATACGCTGGCGCTGGCCGCCAGAAAGGGTATGCGGCTGACGCTCCAGCATACCGTTGAGTCCCACCGAGTTGCAGGCGTTTTCGACTTGCTGCCATTGCGCGTCGGTGAGCTTTAAGCCCGGGTGGATCCCAAGGCCAATATTTTGCGCCACACTTAGATGCGGAAACAGGTTGTGCTCTTGAAACAGCATCGACAACGGACGCGCATGTGGCGCTTCACTAATAAACGACTGCGCGTCCCAACAGGCATCGCCTTGCTCTGGAGTGAGAAAGCCGCCGAGCATCGCAAGCAGTGAGCTTTTTCCTGCGCCGCTGGGGCCGAGTACCGCTAAGATCTCGCCAGTAGGCAGGGTGAAATCGAATTGCAGCGTAAACGGCGCGTGCGCATCGCGATAGTGATAAGTCAGCTGATTAACGTTTAGCGGCATAGCGTTCGGTCCACACAAAAAGAGAAAAACTGGCGATCAAGAGTAACAAGGCCACCACGGAAGCGGCTTCCATTCGATACCCGCCTTGCAGTTGGAATAGATACCACGGCAAGGTTTGGAAATGTTGGCTACCGAACAGCGCAATCGCGGTGAGATCGCCCAGCGACAAGGTCAGCGCCAAGCCAAAGGCTTGTGCCATCGGGCGGCCCAGCAGCTTCCATTCGACCCAGTACCAGCGGTTTTTTCCTGCAATACCGAGGCTTTGGCACAAATGGTTGTATTGCTGCGCGGTTTGGAGCAGCGGTTGGGCAAGCGTTTTGATCACAAACGGCAGCGCCATCAGGGCGTTCACTAAGACCACCAGCCAAAAGGCGTGTTGAAATACATTGGTGTAGTGGCGCAGCAGTAAAAACATGCCGGTGCTGATCACCAGCCCCGGCGTGACCAAAATTAAGCTGCCAGAGAGCTCAATCGCATCGGCGGCGCGCGGTTTTTTACCCAAACGCCAAACGCGGCTGGTGTGCAAAATCGCTAAACCCATGAATAAGGCGATCACGCTCGCGCTGAGTGCAATACGGGCTGAATTCCATGCTGCTTGCCACAGCGCGGGTTGTTGCAAGGTCGCAAGGGTTTCACCGTTAATCCCAGCCATCACCACAGCCAGTAACGGCGGGATCACCAACAACATGCCGGCGCCAATCCACAGCCCATCCCACAGCCGCTGGCGACGAGAATCACTGAGAAAATGGCGCGACTGTTGCACCGCAGGATAGCTCTCGATGGGCTTGGCGATGAGATGCAACAGCGCGGTTAAGCTCAGGCACAGAAGCATCTGCCACAAGGCCAAAATCGCACCTAGCCCCAAATCGAAATCAAAGCGGATCGCCTGATAGATCGCCAGCTCAATCGTGGTGTATTTCGGCCCGCCGCCCAGCATCATTACGGTGGCGAAGCTGGTAAAACAGAGCATGAAGATCAGCCCGGCGGTATGGGGCAGTTGCTGCTTGATGCGCGGCCAGCACAAATAGCGGTAAGCTTGTGTGCGGCTTAGCCCTAAATGCGCCGCCAATTGCCACTGTTGTGCCGGTACCGATTCGATGCTTTGCAGCAACATTCGGCTGGCCAAGGGCGCATTGAAAAATACATGGGCGAGCAAAATACCGCTCAAGCCGTAAATCGACAGCTCGCTATCAAACCAGGTGTTGAGTAACCCGCTGCGGCCGTAAATTGCCAGCAACCCCATAACCGCCACCAATACCGGCAACACTAAGGTCAGCGAGAAAGCTTGCAGCAGTAGCGAGCGGCCGCGAAAGTGACGTCGAGACAACGCTTCCGATAACGGCAGTGCTAAGGCGAGACTGAGCAGTGTTGAAAGCGCGGCTTGAAATAAGCTAAAGCGGGTAATGTGCCTCAGGTAAGGATCGTTCCACCATTGCAAAAGATCGCTGGTGGGCGAGGCCTGCCATAGGGCGATCAGACTGGCGCTGATAAAAAGGATGATGAGCCCGGCGCAGATCTGGCCGGGCACAATAGTGGTGGTGTGACGCAAAGCTCGCATTTATTGAATGACAGCCTGTTGCCATTCGCGGATCCAGTTGCGGCGGTTTTGTTGTACTTCTTCCGCACTGAACTCAAGCACTTTTGATGGCAGAGTGAGCTGCTCATAGCCTTTTGGCAACTCAACCGCGGTGACTGGGTACATCCAGTTGCCGGTTGGCATCGCATTTTGGAACTTATCGCTGAGGATAAACTGCATAAATTGATCGGCTAGCTCAGGGTGTGGGCTATTTGCCAGTTTGGCGGCGACTTCCACTTGCATGTAGTGACCTTCCGTAAAATCGGCGGCGACGTACTGGCTCTTCTCTTCAGCAATGATGTGATAAGCCGGCGAGGTGGTGTAAGACAGTACCATGTCGGCTTCACCTTCCAAGAATAGGCTGTAGGCTTCCGACCAACCCTTAGTGACCGTTACGGTTTTCTCTGCCAATTGCTGCCATGCTGCAGGCGCGTCATCGCCATACAGGCTCTTGATCCACAGCATCAAGCCTTGGCCCGGTGTTGAGGTGCGCGGATCTTGGTAGATCACGCTGATGTCATCACGCGCGAGCAGATCGCTCATGTTCGCCGGCGGGTTAGCGAGTTTGGTGTTGTCGTAGACAAAGGCAAAGTAACCGAAATCGTAAGGGACGAAGACGTTGTCGCTCCAACCGTTAGGCAGCGCGAGCGTGCTGGTATCAACGCTATGTTCAGCAAGAAGGCCGGTGGCTTTGGCTTCGGCGATCAGGTTGTTATCAAGGCCGAGCACGATATCGGCATTGCTATGCTCACCTTCCATGCGCAGGCGGTTAAGAATAGACACACCATCATCGAGCGCCACAAAATCCAACGTACACGCACATTCGGCTTCAAATGCGGCTTTCACTGTTGGCCCCGGCCCCCAGTCACTGGCAAACGAGCTGTACGTATACACGGTGAGGGTTTCTGCGCTGGCGGGCAGAGCAAGAAGGGCAGCAGTTAATGCCAATGGGTATTTCATGTGAGCTCCTTGAATTAGCGTGTCTGTGAACGGGGTTAACCGGCAGACCGTCATTTCCTAAATAATGTAATAGTTAATACGACGTTGGCTCGTTACTTCGATGTGAAATAGCGGTAGCGGCGTGGCCGAGAATACCAGCGAGTTAAGCGCTCATTTTGCGCTTGCCGTCTCGATGTGTTGCCGTCTTTTAAGAATGCGACTCATTGTAGCGGTGAATGGCGAAGCTGTGAATGGCAAGAGGGAAATGCGTGGTGCTTACCAGAACGTGGAAGCGAAGAAGACAAAAGGCAGTCCGAAGACTGCCTTAATCTGGGTGAAAGCCATTGGTTCTGCTTTGAAGATAAATTCTTAGCGTAAGAAGGCCGGAATATTGGCTTCGTACTGAGCGATCTTCTCTTCGTGTTGCAGTGTTAGACCGATGTTGTCCAAGCCATTGAGCAAACAGTGGCGGCGGAACGCGTCGATTTCGAACGTATAGACTTGACCGTCTGCGCGCACTTCCATCGCTTCGAGATCAACGGTGATCTCGGCGCCTTCATTCGCATCGACATACTTAAACAGTGCATCGACTTCCGCTTCTTGCAGACGTACCGGCACCATTTGGTTGTTGATTGAGTTGCCGTAGAAGATATCGGCAAAGCTTGGCGCGATCATCACTTTGATGCCGTAATCATCCAGCGCCCACGGAGCGTGTTCGCGAGACGAGCCACAACCGAAGTTTTCGCGAGCAAGCAAAATGCTGGCACCTTGGTAGCGCGGCGCATTCATGACAAAATCAGGATTGTCTTGCTCGCCGGCATCGTCTAAAAAGCGCCAGTCGTGAAACAAGTGCTTACCAAAGCCGATGCGGTTAACCTTTTGCAGAAACTGCTTCGGGATGATTGCGTCGGTATCGACGTTCGCTGCATCCAGAGGGACAGCTAACCCCGTGTGTTGTTTAATACCAGCCATGCTGTCTCTCCTTATAGCTCACGAATGTCAACGAAGTGACCGGCAACCGCTGCGGCTGCCGCCATCGCAGGGCTGACCAAGTGGGTACGGCCATCACGGCCTTGGCGACCTTCAAAGTTACGGTTACTGGTCGATGCGCAACGCTCTCCTGGTCCTAGACGGTCATTGTTCATTGCCAAGCACATAGAACATCCCGGTAGGCGCCATTCAAAGCCGGCGTCGATAAAGATCTTATCCAACCCTTCTTGCTCTGCTTGGGCTTTGACTTGCTCTGAGCCCGGTACAACAAGGGCTTGCACATTGGCGGCCACTTTACGCCCTTTGGCAATGGCCGCTGCAGCGCGCATATCTTCGATGCGAGAGTTAGTGCACGAGCCGATGAAGACTTTGTCGATAGAAAAGTCAGACAATTTCTTACCCGCTTCCAAGCCCATATAGGCCAGTGCTTTTTCTGCTGAGGCGCGCTCGATAGGATCGTTGAACGACGCTGGCTGAGGAATAACGCCATCAATCGCCATCACTTGGCCTGGGTTGGTGCCCCAAGTGACCTGCGGCTTGATGTCGGCACCATTGAGGGTAACTACCGCATCAAACTTTGCGCCTTCATCGGTGTGCAAGGTTTTCCAGTAAGCGACGGCATCTTCCCAATCTTGACCGGTTGGCGAGAACTTACGGCCTTTGAGGTATTCAAAGGTGGTCTCATCCGGCGCAATCAAACCGGCTTTGGCGCCGAGCTCAATCGCCATGTTACACACCGTCATGCGTCCTTCCATGGTGAGATCGGTGATCCCTTCACCACAGAATTCCACCACATAACCGGTACCACCCGCTGCGGTGGTTTCACCGATGATCGCAAGCACGATATCTTTGGCGGTGATCCCTTCGGCCACTTTGCCTTTGACTTCGATTTTCATCGTTTTCGCGCGCGATTGTTTTAAGGTTTGCGTCGCGAGGACGTGTTCTACTTCTGAGGTACCAATACCGAAAGCCAGTGCACCAAATGCGCCGTGGGTTGCGGTGTGCGAGTCACCACAAACGATAGTGGTACCTGGCAGGGTGATCCCGAGCTCAGGACCCATCACATGAACGATGCCTTGGTATGGGTGGTTCAGATCGTACAAGGTGACGCCAAACTCTTCACAGTTCTTAGCCAAGGTTTCCATTTGGATACGCGCCATTTCACCCGAGGCATTGATGTCTTTGGTGGTGGTCGATACGTTGTGATCCATGGTGGCGAAGGTTTTGCTAACCTGACGCACGGGACGGCCTTGAGCACGCAAGCCATCAAAGGCTTGCGGCGAGGTGACTTCGTGGACTAGGTGACGGTCGATGTAGAGGATTGGGTTCTCACCCTCTGCCGCCACCGCGACGTGCGCGTCATACACTTTTTCGTATAAGGTCTTTGCTGACATTGCTCAATTATCCTTATTGCTTACGCCGAATTTCGCTGGTGACTTAACCGCGAATGTACGCGGCGATCTTGTCGCCCATTTCGCTGGTGGTCAGTGCTTGGCCTTGCTTGGCCAGATCAGCAGTCAGTTCACCCGCTTCCAGTGCTTGTGAAACGGCCGCTTCAATCGCTCGTGCTGCCGCTTCTTCGCCGAGGCTGTAACGTAGCATCAGCGCTGCGGATAGAATTTGCGCGACAGGATTGGCGATGTTTTTGCCCGCGATATCAGGCGCGCTGCCACCAGCGGGCTCATACAAACCAAACTTGCTTTCATTGAGGCTCGCTGACGGCAATAGGCCCATGGAGCCGGTGATCATCGCGCATTCATCCGACAAAATATCGCCGAAGATGTTAGAGCACAGCATGACGTCAAACTGAGCCGGATCTTTGATCAGCTGCATGGTCGCGTTATCGATGTACATGTGGCTGAGTTCGATATCAGGATAATCTTTGGCGATCTCCTCGACTACTTCACGCCACAAAATGGAACTTTGCAGGACGTTGGCTTTATCGATAGAGCAGACTTTCTTGCGACGCAGACGCGCTGATTCAAACGCGATACGGGCAATGCGCTCGATTTCAAAACGGTGATACACCTCGGTATCAAACGCCTTTTCGTTTGCGCCTTCACCTTCACGGCCTTTTGGCTGACCAAAGTAGATCCCGCCGGTAAGCTCACGCACGACTACGATATCAAAGCCGTTGGCCGAGATATCGGCACGCAGTGGCGAGAAGTTTTCTAATCCTGCGTGGATTTGTGCTGGACGCAAGTTACAGAACAGTTGGAAGTGTTTACGCAGTGGCAGCAGAGCGCCGCGCTCCGGTTGCTCGTTCGGTGGTAGGTGCTCCCATTTCGGGCCGCCGACTGAGCCAAACAGTACGGCATCAGCCGCTTCACAACCTTTTAGCGTGGCATCCGGTAGTGGCGAGCCGTGATTATCAATCGCGATCCCGCCAACATCGAACTCTTGCTTTTCAAACTGAAGAGCAAACTTTGCCGCAACGGCATCCAATACCTTGTGGGCTTGCGCCATTACTTCTGGCCCAATGCCGTCGCCCGGTAGTACGGCTATCTTATAGTTCCCTGCCATGATTACACTGTCTCCGTTTTAAATTTGGTTTGTTCCTTGATCGCGGCGATTTGATCGGCGCGATGAATGCTGTTGATCACGTGAAGTAGGGCTTGGCCTGACGCTTCAACGATGTCGGTCGAGACACCGGTTCCGTGGTATTTACGACCTTTGTAATTGGCGATGATGTCAGCTTGGCCCAAGCCGTCTTCCCCTTCGCCTTTGGCGGTCAGATCGAATTTATCCAATACGATGTCGTAGCCCGTTAGGCGGTAGATACATTGGTAAAGCGCATCAACCGGCCCATTACCGACAGCGGCTTCACAGTGCTCTTCATCACCACATTGTAGTTTGATGCTGGTGGTCGCCATTACGCTGCCAGACTGCACACTCAAATAGTTTAGTTTGAAGAAATCGTCTTCTTCGCGCAGGTTGGAGAAATGCATCAAGGCTTCCAAATCGTAATCAAACACTTGGCCTTTACGATCCGCCAGCTTCAAGAAGTCCTCGTACAGCGCATCGAGGTTGTACTCGGCATCGTTGTAACCCATGGTGTCCATGTGGCTCTTCACAGCCGCGCGACCGGAGCGTGAGGTCAGATTCAGTGCTTGCTGTTTAAGACCAATCGACTCTGGCGTCATGATTTCGTAGGTGTTCTTGTTCTTTAGCATGCCATCTTGGTGAATGCCGGAGGAGTGGCTGAAGGCGTTGCCACCGACAATCGCTTTATTGTCTTGGATTGGCATGTTGCAAAGCTGGCTGACCAACTTGCTGGTGCGGTGGATCTCTTGATGGTTGATCCCCGTCTGCACGCCAAGCAGATTCTGGCGCGTCTTAATGATCATCGCGATCTCTTCTAGCGCACAGTTACCGGCGCGTTCACCAATCCCGTTAATGGTGCCTTCGATTTGACGCGCACCGGCTTGTACGGCGGCAATCGAGTTGGCGACCGACATGCCAAGATCATCGTGACAGTGCACGGAGATAACGGCTTTATCGATGTTCGGTACTCGGTTAAATAGCTCGGCAATAATCCCACCAAACTCATTCGGTACTGTGTAGCCGACGGTATCGGGGATATTGACGGTGGTGGCGCCAGCGTTAATCGCGGCTTCCACCATGCGACACAGGTTATCGATTGGGGTACGGCCCGCATCTTCACAGGAAAATTCCACATCATCGGTGTATTGGCGTGCGCGTTTCACTGCCGCCACGCCCATTTCAATGACGTCATCGTAGCTACGGCGCAATTTGTCTTGAACGTGAATGGTAGAGGTGGAAATAAAGGTGTGGATACGGAAGGCTTCAGCAACTTTTAGCGATTCAGCGGCGACATCAATGTCTTTGGTCACGGCGCGCGATAGGGCACAGACGCGACTGTTTTTGATATGGCGAGCGATAGTTTGGACGGATTCAAAATCGCCTGGCGAAGACACAGGGAAACCGGCTTCGATAACATCCACCCCTAAGCGTTCTAGGGCGTAAGCGATCTGTAGTTTCTCTTTGACAGTCAAGCTGGCAGACAGGGCCTGCTCTCCATCTCTCAAGGTGGTATCGAAGATTATGACTTGATCACTCATTGCTCGGTTCCTTATTGGCTGTCTTCGCTGTCGCACCTGCGGGCTGAAACAAAAAACCCGCGCTTCGGCGCGGGTTTTTTTGCTGTTCTTTGTGGGTTTAGATTTCGTCCACTAGCATCCCGCGCGATAAGTCACGATAAGCAGGAGGCTGAGGAGTAAACGAAATTGATTCATAAATTCAAAATTCCCAACTAAGTATTAACAATGAATATCAAATTACTGTGGGTGACGTCAAGGTTTGTGTGCGTTTTTTATTCTTTTGTTTTGTAAGGTGTTGTTTTTTATCGGTATGGCATAATGGCATGAATCGTCTCACTGTTGTGTTTATTGAATTAAATTTCAGCTAAAATGAATGGCTAAGCTTTTGGTTTTTTCGCATTATCTAATCATTGATTGCGGTGTGGTTTTTAATTCTGCTTATTGTTAATAACTAAGTTATTAACTCTGTCTTGTTGTGCTGGGACAGTTTGGCGGTATTGCATAAATCTTAGCCGTACGGGTTTGCTGTTTGCCGACGAGGCTGTGGCGCTTATCAGCTCTGCGAGCGGCTACACAGGAGGAGACGGGAAATGGCGATGTTGGCAGCTAGAGGCTTTGGTCTGTGGACAAGGTTGTCGAGCGAAAGGCCGTTGATTGAGATCCTGGGGATCCAAAGCCGATTGAGCGCAAGCTTGTGAATAGAGAAGGCTGCTGCTCAGTGTGTCAGCGACCAAAGCGCGACTGATAAAAAGTGGCAGGCATAAAAAAGGGAAGCCCAAAGGCTTCCCACTAAAATCGTTGGCTAGCGACTTACCAAGATTGAAATCAGGAAGATCGCCATCATTCCGGCCAGTAGTTTAAGCTCTAACTTTTTCATGGTGTACCTCCGTTGAGTTATTCAGAATCAGGTTGCGCGCGATTGTGATAAACCATCCCGTCAGGATGAGGTTTAGGGCTAACGACAGCATGCCGATGGTGACAATCGGACCACCGAAGCCGTAGCCGATGCTGATCATCAGAACACCTGCGCCAACTTCGCCTCGTGGCCACATGCCGATCGAGAGGGCTAAGCGTTCTTTAACCGTGGCTTCCTTGCGGTAACAAAACAGGGGAAACATTTTGCCAATATTTGAGATGATGGTGACCATCAATACGTGGAGCAGAACTTCGTCCATTGGCATGGCTGGCAGGGTACCAGTTACGCTGGTCGCAGCGACTGATGTGTCTGCGCCCCCGAAAATCTGCGGTAGGCTAAGCCCTACCAACACCATAAATATTGCCGCAACTCCGGTAGAAAAACGTTGATCTACCTCAGACTCATGCTGAGATTTCATCATGCAGCCCAACACAAACGCTGGCAGTAGGACTTCAAAGTGGGTGCCTGTTGCCATGTAGAAACTTTTTGATGCTACCGCGATGATCACCGCGTAGATCAAGATCGCCGGTGCTGACGATGGGATCGCCCATTGGTGCATGTAGCGATAACCCAGCACCAAAAACAGCGCCATCAAAGCTAAGGTGATCCCTAAAGAGGCATTCCAACCGACTAAGACAACGGTCAGCGGGATCATCAGGAGCACGGTATCGAGATCATCGAAGATCGCTAAGATACGGGCCTTGTTAAACATCCATGTTGCACCGAGTCCCGCTGCTGCAAGCATCGCAAACAGTACCCCGGCAGAGGTCGGCGCGGCAAAGCGGCCGATGACGAGCGATTCTTTCCATGCATCGGCGTTAGACCAAAACTCTGGCGGCATCACGGCGAAGACAAAGTACACCACCACACCAATCCACGGGAAGGTGGCGGTGGTCATCGCGATGGCGTAATCCCAGCCGTACTGCTTTAGGTTGGTTTTATCGAGTTCAAATTCACGACCGACATTGATCATGATGTAAGACAGTGCCGTCATTGTCAGTACCATCAGCACGGATGATAACGACTGATAAGCAGGAAACAGTGACGGTAGTATTTGTGAGGCGATCAGTCCGAGCAACAGGAGTGCTGAGTACAACATCACTTTCTTCATAGAGTACCTTCATCCTTGTCCAGCACCTTGGCTGGAATTCGTTGGGTTGAATGCAACGTGGGTAATCCGCCACGTTAGAAATTCACGAAGTTAATGAAGACATCCTAGCGAAAAGAATTATGACAAATATTTATAAAGTGGTGCAATTTAAGAAAGGCTGTAACAGGGGAAACAAAGGCATAAATAAATATGACAAAGTGTTACTGAATATAAATAGAAAATGGTAGCTCTACGGAGGAAGGAAAAATATGTCCCGCGATATTTCGGCTTTTTCGAATAAATATTGCGGAATAGACGTGTTATATCCGATTTTTTAAAAACTGCAAGTTTTGATAAAAACGATAGTCTACTAAAAATAAAAGAATAATTTGTCTGATGAATAATATGGCAAAGGATCGTTTTCACCGCTTTGCCTTACGATTTGCACTGGATAATTCGCACTGAACCAGTAGCGTTGAAAACGTTGCGCCTTTCCGATCGTCATAAATCTTCCTCACAGACGTCACCATGCTGTCATAGCCGCTGCCTAGGCTGAATGGAAAGGGAAAAGTGCGGCCTGGGCGCTTATCTGTAAATGGCTAGGCTGACGAGCGTGCGGTTTAGTGACCGCCCGTATTGTGAGGAATGAACCATGCTATTGTTTGCTCCAATCCAACGGTTTGATTACGCGGTATCGACTTGGTGTCTGTGCCATCGCTTTAACCACTACACCGCAAGGGCGAGTCGTTTGATCTCCCGTACGGGCGATGGCCACTTATATCTGCTGGTGGCGCTACTGGTGATGGTGGCTGATCGCCCGGCCAGTTTCGGCTTTGTCAAAACCGGGCTGACCGCATTTGCGATTGAGTTGCCCATCTACTTTTTGCTCAAGAACCTGTTCAAGCGCAATCGCCCGCAGCGCCTTCCTAGCTTTGTCCAGCCGTCTGATCGCTACAGTTTGCCATCTGGTCACACCGCCGCCGCGTTTTTGATGGCATTACTTATTGTTAGCTTTTACCCCGCATTGGGGTGGTTGGTATGGCCTTGGGCAGCGTTAGTGGGGCTATCGCGGGTGTTGTTAGGCGTTCATTTTATTACCGATATCGTCGCCGGGATCGCTCTAGGGCTCGGTGCGGCGTTTTTTGCACTGGAGGTGCAATGAAAATACTGTATGGGGTGCAAGGCACGGGAAACGGGCATATTTCACGGGCAAGAGAAATGGCGCGTGCCTTTAAGCAACTGGGCGCGTCGGTTGATTTCGTCTTTAGCGGTCGTGAGCGCGAGCGCTTTTTTGATATGACGATTTTTGACGACTTTGCGGTAAAGCGAGGTCTGACATTTATTTCCGAGAAAGGCAAAATCAATCATCTTAAAACAGCGATTCAGAGCAAGCCGCTGCACTTTCTGCGCGAAATCCGCGACTTTGATGTCACTGGTTACGATGTGGTGTTGAATGACTTTGAACCCGTATCGGCGTGGGCAGCGAAGCGCCAGCGCGTGCCTGTGATTGGGATCAGTCACCAGTGCGCGTTTTTACACCCAGTGCCGGTAAAAGGACAAAACCTGCTAGATAAGCTGGTGATCAACCAGTTCGCGCCGGCCGATGTACGTTTAGGCTTGCACTGGTATCACTTTGGTCAGTCAATTTTACCGCCGATCATTCCGATCATGCCACCAGAGAAGATCTGCAATAACGGAGAAGTATTGGTTTATCTGCCCTTCGAGTCGTTAGACGCTGTGGGCGCACTATTGGGGCGCTTTAAGGACGTGATATTCAATTGCTATCACCCCGAGGTGAGCCAAGAGCAGCAGCACGACAATATTGTGTGGCACCCACTGTCACAAGTCGGTTTTCATGCGCATTTGCAATCGTGCGCGGGGGTGATTGCCAACGGTGGTTTTGAGCTACCTTCAGAAGCGATGAGCATAGGAAAAAAACTGCTATTGAAGCCGTTAAAAGGGCAGTTTGAGCAAGAGTCGAATGTGATGACGCTAGAAATGATGGGGCTGGCGCATACTATGAACACACTCAGCCCTAATGCGCTACGTACGTGGCTTGATGCTTGTGCGGTGGGGGCGGTGACGTTCCCGAATGTGGCGGACAGTATCGCCCAGTGGGTGTTGCAAGGCGGTTTTGATGATCCCCGCTCGCTGTGGGAGCCATTATGGGCAGCGGTACAGTATCCAGAATCTGTCGATGATTTAGTGCAGGAATTTGCGGGTTTGTATGGCAATAAAAAAAGGCCAGTTTCGGTGACCAATATGTAAGTTTACTCATAACTTAGTGTAATGAGGCGTGTCGTAATATAACCAGGCGTAACGGTTAGTGTCAGTGATGAATAAAATACATTGTTGTTAGTATTTAATGAGAGTCAAAAAGACCGACTTGCGCCTTGTAACGGCTATTAAATTTATATGCTTGTAACTAAAAGACTTTATTTATATGCATCAAGTTTGGTTTATATTCACTAACAATTTCCAATTCGTGTTTTCATTGGTTTGTCATTTTATTTTGGTTAAAAAAGGTGGTGGTTGATAACGCGTTCAACGTGTTGTATCGACCGTCCACGTGAACTAAATAATGATGAGGCAATGCATGGCAGTCAAAGAAGCATCGAGACAAGCAGAGAGAGAGCCGGTAGACGCGACATTACGTCGTGTGGATCTCAACTTATTGACTGTATTCGATGCCGTGATGCAAGAGCGTAATATTACCCGAGCGGCCAGCCATTTAGGGATGTCGCAACCGGCGGTGAGTAATGCGGTCAGCCGACTGAAAAATACCTTTAATGATGAACTCTTCATTCGCCATGGCCGTGGAATTGAGCCGACTCAGCGCGCGTTGGAGTTGTTTGGTCCGATCCGCCAAGCCTTGCAGTTGGTGAAAAATGAGCTGCCGTGTTTAACGTTTTCTCCGCAAACCTCGCAACGCACGTTCAAAATTGCGTTGTCATCTCCAGCGGATCTGCGCATAGCGCCGCGCATTTTGCGATCTTTGGCGCAGCTTGCGCCCAATTTACGGGTTCACTTAGATGCGCAGCCAGATCGCGGGGTTTACCAAAAGCTACGTTACCAAGAAATCGATTTTGTGATTGAAGCGAAAACCTCAGAGTATGCCGGCATTAGTCAAGAGGAGCTCAATATTGAGCCCTTGGTGGTGGTCGCCTCTGCTGCCCACCCTCGGTTGGCACAAACGCTATCACCAGCGCAGTTTACCTTAGAAAAACATGCGCTGTTTTTACCCCTGCTACACGATCGCGAACGCAGCGATGCGCTCTATCAAGGGCGGGGATGTGACTTTGCCTATCAAAGTGGCGAGCTCAGCAATGTATTGGGGATGGTTGCTACTTCAGATCTTATTGCCGCGGTGCCGCAATGGTATGCGGAAAAAATGGCCGTAGCGTTCGAGCTTAAGCTGCTGCCATTGCCGTGGAGTGCAGCTGGTGTGACGACGTATCTCACGTGGCACGAAGCGGCGAATAAAGACAAAGGCCATGCGTGGATGCGAGAGACTTTGCTAGCGGTTTGTCGGTAGCGCCTACTCGGAACATTCACATCGGCAGTCGGCCGAGATTAAAGTGAATACTTTAGAGAACAGCTTACAATAGTAAGCTGTTTTTTTATATCTCTTTACAAGTCAAGAAAACAAGAAACATTTGTCGGTAAAACTGCTAACAAGCCACTGTTTATAGTGAGATCTGCCGAACGCTTTTCGTTGATTTACACTTTATTTATTGCCTTTTTCTACGGCGTGGGTACTATTTGCTCAATAAGTGGGCTTACAGGTGTAAGCCTAATAGAGGTTGAAATGGTAGAGATGAAGTTCCATATAGTTAACCGCATTCAAAGTCAGATTGTTTCACTTAGTGAGCAGGCTGCAATGCGCCATAAAGTAGACGGTCAATGGCTGGATATCTCATGGCGTGAGCTTGGACAGCAACTTGATAATATCGCTGCAGCCATTGCTGCTTCTGGTGTGCAGGTTCAGGACAAAATCGCCATCTATGCAAATAACATGGCCCGTTGGACCATGGTGGATGTGGCTGCGTTGTACAACCGCGCGATCACTGTGCCTATCTACCCAACCAACACCGCGAAACAAGCGGAATACGTAATTAATGATGCGGGTGCGCGTATCCTCTTTGTGGGCGAGCAGGCGCAACTAAACGCTGCGGTGGAAATGCTAGCGCAGTGTCCTTCTTTGGAAACCGTCGTCGCGCTGACAGACGGCCTAGAGATGCCAGACAACAGCCAAGTGGTGACCTTTGCTGAGTTCATCGCCCGCGCTAATGACGCTGCACGTGCTGACGTGCAAGCGCGTCTGGATAGCAAAACAATGGATGATCTGGTGACCCTGATTTACACCTCAGGTACGACCGGTCAACCTAAAGGCGTCATGCTTGATTACGCTAACATCGCGTCGCAATTTGAAGCGCATGACGTCACACTGGCATTTAATCAAGGTGAGCGCTCACTGTGTTTCTTGCCGCTATCGCACGTTTTCGAGCGCGCATGGACGTTTTACGTGATGCACCGTGGTGGCGTGAACTGCTACTTAAGCGATGTGAACGCGATTAAAGAAACCCTGTTGGAAGTGCAGCCCCACGTGATGTGTGCGGTACCACGTTTCTACGAGAAGATCTTCGCGGCGATCCACGAAAAAGTATCGAAAGCGTCGTTTGTTCGCAAAGCCTTGTTTACTTGGGCGGTGAACATGGGTGCGCGCATGGCGGCGGTGCGTCGTGAATGCCGTGAGCCATCACTGATGCTGCGTCAAAGCCATAAACTGGCAGACAAGCTGGTACTCTCAAAAGTGCGTGCGGCGCTGGGTGGCGAGATCAAGATGATGCCATGCGGTGGTGCGAAATTGGATCCAACCATTGGCCGTTTCTTCCATGCACTGGGGATCAACGTGAAGTTGGGCTACGGCATGACAGAAACCACCGCGACAGTGTCTTGCTGGGATGATCGCTGTTTCGATGCTGACTCTATCGGTATGACCATGCCGGGTGCGGAAGTGCGTATCGGTGACGACAATGAGATCTTGGTGAAAGGCCCAATGGTGATGCGTGGTTACTACAACATGCCAGAAGAGACCGCGAAGACCTTTACTGAAGACGGTTTCTTGAAGACCGGTGACTGCGGCCAGATTGATGCCAACGGTAACCTGTTTATTACCGATCGTATTAAAGAGCTAATGAAAACCTCGAACGGCAAATACATTGCACCGCAGGTGATTGAAGGCGCGATCGGTAAAGATCACTTCATCGAACAGATCGCGGTGATCGCCGATACCCGTAAGTTTGTCTCTGCATTGATCGTACCGTGTATGGATAACCTTGAAGAGTATGCCCGTGAGCTGAACATTGCGTATCACGACCGTTTAGAGCTGCTTAAGCACAGCCAAATCGTTGAGATGATTGAAAAGCGTGTTAACGAGCTGCAAAAAGACTTGGCGCGTTTCGAGCAAGTGAAGAAGTTCACCCTGCTGTCGAAACCATTCTCAATGGATAACGGCGAGTTGACTCCAACGATGAAACTGCGTCGTAAAGTGATCAACGAACGTTACAGCTTACAGATCGAAGACATGTACGCAGAAGCGCGTTCGTAATCGATCCGCTGACACAATTAGACTGAGATAAACGCCTGTTGCGTAGCATTTCTGCGGCAACAGGCGTTTTTTTTTAGCTTTTTACCGGAAAATCGTCCGCTTTATTTTTATATCGTCTCGCCAAATAAATAATTAGCCATATTAACTGTTAATTTGGGTTGGCGGTGTGGTGTTCTTATCGGCAAAGTGATGAAAAAACCGACGTTAAACGGGATTTATTTAACAGCGTAGACATATTTATAATTTACACGTTACATTTAACTTCATCATTGCGTGTGGTTATGACCATGGCAATGGCATAGCACGAAAGGGGAACTTTCGGCTTTAGGCTACGAATAAGCCCTAACTATGTAATCTGGAGGCAAAATGGAAATGTTATCCGGCGCTGATATGATCGTCCGTTCGATGATCGATCAAGGCGTTAAGCACATCTTTGGCTACCCCGGTGGCTCAGTTCTTGATATTTACGATGCCCTGCACGAGAAAAGCGATATCGAACATGTACTTGTCCGCCATGAGCAAGCGGCAGTTCACATGGCCGATGGCTATGCCCGTGCCACTGGCGAAGTCGGTGTGGTGCTAGTGACCTCGGGTCCTGGCGCAACCAATGCGATCACTGGTATTGCGACTGCCTACATGGACTCTATCCCAATGGTGGTATTCTCTGGCCAAGTGATGTCGAATCTGATCGGTAACGATGCCTTCCAAGAGTGTGACATGGTGGGGATCTCCCGTCCTGTCGTCAAACATAGTTTTTTAATCAAAGATCCACGCGATATTCCTAAGATCGTTAAAAAAGCCTTTTATCTCGCGGCGAGTGGCCGTCCGGGCCCTGTGGTCATTGATATCCCGAAAGATATGATGAACCCAGCCGAGCAATACCCGTACGAGTACCCTGAAGATATCAAGATGCGTTCTTACAACCCGACCATGCAAGGTCACAAGGGGCAGATCAAACGTGGCTTAAAAGCGCTGCTAGAGGCGAAAAAGCCGGTACTTTACGTTGGCGGTGGTGCCATCATGGCTGGTTGTGAGCCGGAGTTGTTAAAGCTCTCTGAAAGCCTCAATATTCCCGTGGTTAGCACCCTGATGGGGCTAGGCGCTTTCCCTGGCACGCACAAGAATGCGGTAGGGATGTTGGGCATGCACGGCACCTATGAAGCCAATATGGTGATGCACAATTCTGATCTGATCTTCGGGATCGGGGTGCGTTTTGATGATCGTACCACCAACAATCTGGCCAAATACTGCCCGAACGCCACAGTGATGCATATCGATATCGATCCGTCGTCGATTTCGAAAACCGTTAATGCGGATATTCCGATTGTCGGGAGCGCAGAAAAAGTGCTCGGCACCATGGTGAAAATGCTGGAAGAGAAAGAGCAGCACAACGATCACGATGCGATCAACCAATGGTGGGATGAAATCGCAACATGGCGTGCTCGTGAGTGTTTGAAATACGATACCAGCAGCGAACGCATTAAGCCGCAGCAAGCGATTGAAGTGCTACACAAGCTCACCAATGGTGATGCGTACGTCGCGTCTGATGTGGGTCAGCACCAAATGTTTGCCGCGCTTTACTATCCGTTTGATAAACCGCGCCGTTGGATCAACTCTGGCGGTCTTGGCACCATGGGCTTTGGTTTACCTGCTGCGATGGGCGTGAAATTTGCCCTGCCTGAGGCAGAAGTGATTTGTGTGACCGGTGATGGCAGTATCCAGATGAACATTCAGGAGCTATCCACCGCGTTGCAATACGATATTCCGGTGAAGATCGTGAACCTCAATAACCGTTTCCTTGGCATGGTGAAGCAGTGGCAAGATATGATCTACCAAGGTCGTCACTCGCAGTCTTACATGGACTCGGTGCCCGATTTTGCGGCCATTGCAGAAGCCTATGGTCATGTCGGTGTGCGTATCAGCGATCCAGCGACGCTAGAGCAGCAAATGGCTGACGCGTTGGCGTTAAAAGATCGTCTGGTATTTATCGATATCAGCGTAGATGAAACCGAGCACGTTTACCCGATGTTGGTACGTGGCGGTGCAATGAATGAAATGTGGCTGAGCAAAACGGAGAGAACATAATATGCAACGGAGTATCGTATCAGTCCTGCTAGAAAACGAACCAGGCGCGTTATCGCGCGTGGTGGGTCTGTTCTCTCAGCGTGGCTACAACATTGAGTCATTAACTGTGGCACCTACCGACGATCCAACGCTGTCGCGTTTGAACATCACCACTACGGTGGTCGACGACGCTGCAGTAGAGCAGATCGAAAAGCAACTGCACAAGCTGATTGATATTTTGAAGGTCAGCAATATCACGGAAAACGAGCATATCGAACGCGAACTGATGTTAGTGAAAGCCAAAGCCAGTGGTTTTTCTCGCGCAGAAGTGAAGCGTACCGCTGACATTTTCCGTGGCCAGATCGTCGATGTAACCGCGTCGCAGTATACCGTGCAACTTGCGGGTACCAGCGACAAACTCGACGCGTTCTTAAAAGCCTTAGCGGAAGTGACCGATATTATCGAAGTTGCTCGCAGTGGGGTGGTGGGAATTGCGCGTGGTGAGCGCGCCCTAAAAGCCTAGTCTGTGCGAATACATGGCCTTTAATAAGCATTAACCGCTGAGCATTGAGCTCATAACCAATACAGCGCCTCGCCTCTGCGGGGCGTTTTTTGTTTCTGGGCGCGTAGCAATCAAGACGCGTAAACGGCAGGCATAAAAAAAGCCCCGGCAGCAATGCCGAGGCTTTCTGTTCTGGTAACGACTGAAATTACAGTACGTGTACAGAAGAAGTGTTAGTAGTACCAGATGGTACAAGCGCACCAGATACCATAACAACGATGTCGCCTTTCGCGCCTAGACCTGTTTCAAGAGCTAGCTCTTTACCACGAGTGTAGAATGCGTCAGTGCTTGCGATTTCGTCAACAACAACCGCAGTTGCACCTTTAACCAGTGCCATTTGCGCTGCAGTTTTCTTGTTAGTAGTAACAACAAGAATGTTAGCCGTTGGGAAGTATTTACGTACTGAACGTGCAGTTTTACCTTCTTCAGTCGCAACAACGATTAGAGGAGCGCTTAGCTTCTCAGAGGTGTCAACTGCGCCTTTACATACTGCTTCAGTAATACGTAGACGGTTGCTGTCTAGACGCGCGCCTAGCTCAGCTTTCATTGCTGCGTCAGTACGTGCACAGATTTGCGCCATGATGGTTACTGCTTCGATTGGGTATTTACCCTTCGCAGATTCACCAGAAAGCATTACTGCATCAGTACCGTCCATGATTGCGTTCGCAACGTCACCCGCTTCTGCGCGAGTTGGACGTGGGTTCTTGATCATAGAATCAAGCATTTGAGTTGCAGTGATAACGGTCTTACGAGCGCGGTTACACTTCTCGATCATCATCTTCTGCGCGAAGATAACTTCTTCAACTGGGATTTCAACACCTAGGTCACCACGAGCAACCATGATGCCGTCAGATAGCTCTAGGATTTCGTCGAAGTTGTCTACGCCTTCTTGGTTTTCAATCTTAGAAATGATCTTGATTGACTCACCGCCGTTCGCGTTTAGAAGCTCACGGATTTCTTGAACGTCAGATGCTTTACGAATGAAAGAAGCTGCAACGAAGTCAACGCCTTGCTCACAACCGAATACAAGGTCAGCTTTGTCTTTTTCAGACAGTGCAGGTAGTTGAACAGAAACGCCAGGAAGGTTGACACCTTTGTTTTCGCCTAGGTCACCGTTGTTAAGCACTTTACACTTAACTTCAGTTGCCGTTGTTGCGATAACTTCCATCTCGATTAGACCATCGTCAACCAAGATAGTGTTGCCAACGCTTAGGTCGTTTGCAAAGCCAGGGTAAGTTACAGCAACAGTGTTTTTGTTACCAACAACAGTTGTGTCAGTAGTGAAAGTGAATTCTTGACCCGCTTCTAGAGCAACGTCTTCGCCGTTTTCTAGTTTGATGGTGCGGATTTCAGGACCTTTGGTGTCCAAAAGAACTGCTAGGTTTTTACCAGTGTTCGCCATTACTTCGCGAAGGTTAGCAATACGCTGACCGTGCTCGTCGAAGTTACCGTGAGAGAAGTTCAGACGCATTACGTTCATGCCTGCATCTGCAAGTTTAGTTAGCATCTCAACGGTTTCGGTTTTAGGACCAATCGTACATACGATTTTGGTTTTTTTCATTAGGGGTTGTCTCCGGATGAAATAAGGGGCGCGCTTTGAACAGCGAACCGCCTCAACCGGGTAAGAAGAGAAAGCAGTTCCACAGGCCAAAGTAAGCTACCCGAACATTATAGTTTTATCTAAGCCTTCCTGGCTTAGATAAAGCTACAAGTTCACGCGGAACTGCCTAAGAAGAGAATATTTGACTCATATACATTTTCATCAGGCTAGTGTTATCCAGTAATGTGATATAACGCATAAAAAACGTGGCGTATTGTAGCAGACATCCGTCACACAATCACCTGACAATAATCAAAGAATGTTGCAATTTTGGGTACGTTCCGTTGGTTAAGCACATGAACTGTTGCAAGAATCCCAGAGACATGTATGTTACAATCTGACGGCAAGCCTTACAGGATCAGGGCTAAGCCCATAAACGGAGCAGGATACCGCTATGTCTGAACAGACAAAGAAAAAAAAGAAAAAAGCAGGGAAGAAAGATAGCCAATTGATTATTCGAATCAATGGTGAAGAGCGCGATGAGTTTGTCGAACTGTGTAACCAACTCGATACCACCGCTGCCCGCGAAATCCGCCGCTTTATCCGTGGTTTTGTCTCTGCCAATCAAGACGCTTAATTCTGCTCCGGCTGCCAATGCTGAAGATCATCGAGTGACCAGCATTGGTGGTAATCCACCCCTTCAAACTCAAAGCCATTTAATTGTAAGAAAGTTTGTTTAAAGCCTTGGTAATCGCCAACGGTGTGAAAATTCTCTGCCGTCATCAGCGCCAAACACTGTTGAACTGCCTTTTGTACGTCCTCGCGTAATTCCCAATCATCCAAGCGGATCCAACCGTTGTCGTCGCGCTCGTTTTCAATCAGCTTTTGGGTGAACAATCGCACCATCTGTTCAATACACTCTTCGTGCAATTGCTTTTCTTTCATCACTTGTTGTAGCGCGATTAAATAGGGGCTGAGGCCGGGAATAAACACGCTAGCCTTGGTGACTAACGCTTTGCAGATCACGCAATCGACGGTCAAGGCGGGATAGCGTGCTGATAGCGCATCAGCGGTGCGTTGCAGGTGCTGTTTGGCTTGGCCGAGTGTACCGTGATGATAAACCGGGTAAGTGTGCTCTGGGCCGATGTAGGAGTACGCCAGGGAAGTGGCGTTCTGTGCCAAAACCTCGGCGTGGTGTAACGCGTCTATCCAGCGCTGCCAGTCTTCGCCGCCCATCACTTTAACGGTGGCGTCGCATTCGGCTTGGCTCGCCACCTCGACGGTGTGAGTGCGCCATGTGTCGTGCTCGATATCGATACTGATCCCGTTAAAGGGCGCATCACAGGTTTTGATCACCGAGCGCCACACAGTATCAGATTGCGGATCGGGGCGCTGCCCACTGGCCAGTGAGTAGATCACATAGTCGACTTGGCCGACATGCTGGCGAATAAGCTGAATGGTCTGCGCGAGAGTTTCTTCAGAAAACGCATCTCCGATCACGTTAATCGCGAGATGACCGGCCTTTTCGGCTTCATGGGCGAAGGCAATATTGTTATACCAGCCCGCACTGCCAGTGTTGATGGTGTTGTCTGTGGCGTTCTCGCTCGGGCCTCGCTCAAAAGAAACGCCAATAGTGTCAGCGTTTAACGAGAACGTGAGCGCAATACGCGACGCCAACCCAAAACCGGAAGAAGCGCCAAGAACCAATACCCGTGGGCGCTGTGGTGAGGCAATCCGAGCCGCTTGTGCGACCTCGATTTGTTGCAATACGGCCTGATGGCACCCTTGCGGGTGGGCACTGCGTGCGATAACGCCGTGAATAATAGGAGTGATCTGCATTGGGGCCTCTCGATCTCTTACTGCGCGTTTATCGGGTGATCAAACTCGCGCGTAATGATCTTGAGTATTAAATATCCTATCGCTGAAACACAAGAAGTAAGGCGTAAATATGCGTGGTTGAAATCATTGACTGTTTTATCCGAACTCCCTAGCCTTAACACACAGTTTAAGTAAGGTGAGAGCACCATGACCGAAGCAACCCAAAATCCGTTTAATCCTGAGCTGTGGGATGTTGTCCCAGGTTTTGATTTTGAAGATATTACCTACCACCGCGCTAAGCATCAGCCGACCGTTCGTATCGCGTTTAACCGCCCAGATTGCTTGAATGCTTTCCGCCCTAAAACCGTGGACGAGCTGTACACAGCGCTTGATCATGCGCGCCAGTGGTCGGATGTAGGCTGCGTATTGATCACCGGTAATGGTCCATCGGCGAAAGGCCAGTGGTCGTTCTCATCTGGCGGCGATCAGCGTATTCGTGGCAAAGATGGCTACAAGTATGAAGGCGACGGCGAGAACACTGCGGATGTGGCGCGCATGGGCCGTTTGCATATTCTGGAAGTGCAACGCTTGATCCGCTTTATGCCAAAAGTGGTGATCGCGGTCGTACCAGGATGGGCTGCGGGTGGTGGTCATAGCTTGCACGTGGTGTGTGACTTAACCTTGGCCTCAAAAGAGCATGCGGTCTTTAAGCAAACAGACCCGGATGTCGCGTCGTTTGACTCCGGCTACGGCAGCGCGTATTTGGCGAAAATGATCGGCCAAAAACGGGCGCGTGAGATTTTCTTCTGTGGCTTTGACTACAGCGCGCAAGATGCCTTTGACATGGGCATGGTGAACAAAGTGATCCCGCATGCTGAACTTGAAGATGAAGCTCTGCGCTGGGGCGAAGCGATTAACAGCAAATCTCCAACCGCGATGCGCATGCTGAAATACGGCTTTAACCTGCCTGATGATGGTTTGGTGGGGCAGCAACTGTTTGCAGGCGAAGCCACTCGTTTGGCCTACGGCACTGACGAAGCGCAAGAAGGTCGAGACGCTTTCCTTGAGAAGCGTGCTAAAGACTTTAGCAAGTTCCCTTGGCATTACTGAGTAAATGATCTATAACCCAGAAAGCTTGCACTAGCACGGGCTGAAACGCTTTTTCGGCACGAGTGAAAGGCAGGCAACAGTGTGAGTGAGACACGTATAGGCAGAGTAGGCCTTCGCGTTATATCTGCTCGTTATGCGTCTGCTTTTAGTTGATCTCGTTGCCTTTACACTGTGTTGAGTAAGCGCAATCAGATGAACGCACTGTGCGGGGAATAGCCATCTTTTACAACGAGACTGGCGATAAGTGTTTTCGATGGTGGTGAGAAGTATATTTCAATTTACACTGGGATTACGTTCTCAATACCATTCGCCCAAAATAGTGTTAACTGGGATTAGTATGCGTTCGGAAGGTCTCTTTTTTGATCCTAAGTTCTTTCCTCGTGGTTTTGGAAAGAGCGGTAATTTTACAATTGCGGAAGCACAGCGTTTAGAAATGTTTGGCATCCGTATGCGTCGTTTGGCAAGTGGCGAAGTATCGCCGGAAGATGCGGAAGAGCAAGCGTTCTTGGCGCAAATCAACGGTGAAGAAGCGATCACTACGCCAGAAGCGCAAGTGTGGATGAAGTACATGCGTCTTACGACGCAGCGTAAGCAGTCTTTCACGCTATGTAGCACCCCAAGCAAAGTGGGCGCAGGCATGGACGATGATGACGATTCAAGCAGCGACGACGACTAAATCGTAAATAAAAAAGGCATGAGAAATCATGCCTTTTTTGTTGTCGTTCACAACCTCTCGCTAAATCGAATCGTTGTGGCTGTCACCCCAGCGTGTTGAAGACCCTAGTGTGCCGATTCAGCCGAGTGTTTATTTAGCAGCGCCCCTTTACGCCAGTGATACGTAATACTCTGCCATCACACTTGGCAGTAGTTCTGCCAATTCGGTGTCTTTGGTGTACACCGCAATCTCCGCTTCAGCCAGCTTTTCGGTGATGTCGGATGCCGACGCCGAGAAAAACAGGGTCGGTAGGTGCCAGTAGCTACCGGTCAGCGCTTTACCGTTGTCTTTTAGGTAAGCGAGGGTGTGCGTGAAGATCGCTTTTTGGATTTCCGCCGCTTCTGTCAATGAATCGACCGCAAAGGCCAGTGGCGCGAACCAATCGGTGTGCTCACCAAAGTAGCTTTGCAGCGGTTGCGCTAGGGCTTGACGCTCACCTTGCGTGTGAACAAGGGCGTTCGCTAGCACTGCCGAGGCATCTACCACATCCACTTCAGCCGGGATCATGCCTTGTGCTTTAAAACGCTCGCAGCTGCTTGGCGTTAATGCAAGTGGCAGCTCAGTACAGCCCAATACCACCTTAGTGCAACGTTGTGCTTGGTATTCAGCCGTGATCACATCACACAGCTGTTGCTCTGCTTGCGGGGTGATTTGCGCCGTTTTGATGCCGTAGACCGGGTTGTAAATCGCATCCATCACCAATTCTTGTTTCGCTTCGCTTGCACGCATTGCACTGACGCCGTCGGCTTCAAGAGTGTTTTGATAAAGGCCAGAATTCACAAGGCTATTTACGCCCAATACCATCACTTTGTCTGGCGTGCCCGAGAGCTTCGCAGCGGTTTGTTTGATCATGTCGACAAACGGGATCGGCAGTTGCTCTGCCAGTGGTCGGAACAATGGGTGCGCACTGTTACAGGCCAAGCCCAACTTATCTGCGCCCAAGTGTTGCAGCAGGCGGAGGGTATAAGTTGCAGTATCACGCTTTCTTAGTTCAGTTTGTGAGTCAGGAAGCCAGTTTTTACCCACTTCTTCGGGTTTGTAAGCGAGGCGCGCGTTACCGAACGCGACAAATTCTTGTTGGCTGGCGAGATCATCCAGCGCGATCTTCTCAAGAAGATCCACCATTGCTTCATTACCTAGACCACCGATAACACCGATACGTTGTGCATTGCTCATCTCTATTTCCTTTTTAATTGAGTACATCGAGCGAAGGCAGCAGTTTAGCGGGAGCTTGAAAGGTATAGGTTGATAAACGCCGCAATATCAGAAGAAATATCGCGGCGAAAAGAGAATTATTTGTGGAATATAGCGTCGGGTATTAGTTATCGAGGTAGATCATTTTTCTGGTCATACCGCCATCGATCACCAAGTTCGCGCCGTTGATGAAGTCGTTTTCTCGATCGGTGAGAAACAGGACCGCATTGCTGATATCACGCGGGATCCCAACTCGGCCCGATGGATGCTGCTGATGATCGATTTCAGACAGCGCGTCGTAGTCGGCGGTTTGGATCCAGCCTGGGCTGATCGCATTGACGGTGATAGGGGTTGAGGCCAGCGAAATACACAGCGATTGGGTTAGCGAAACGAGCCCACCTTTGGACGCGCCATAGGCATCCCAGTGCGGTTCATTTTGCTGGTGGCGGGTCGAGGCGATATTGACGATCCGGCCATAAGTTTGTCCTTCGTTAAGGCGAACAAACTCGCGCACACAGGTGTACGCGCCGGTGAGATTCACGGCGGTTAAACGGGCGAATTCATCGGGCATTAACGCTTGGATCGGTTTGCACAAGTTGGCAATGGCGCCGTTATTAATTAGCACGTGCGCTTTAGAGTAGCGTTGCTCAATATGATCGAACGCGACTTCAATTTGGGTCGCATCACCCAAGTCGGTATGGATGAAGTCGACGGTACTGGCGAGATTTTCCGGTGGCGGCACGATATCTAAAATGACCACGCTGGCCTGCAGGGCCACATAACGCTGCACCATGTTTAAGCCTAAACCTTGGCTCCCGCCGGTGATGATAACGACAGCGTTTTTGTACATGAAAGCCTCTTTCTCTGGGGGTTAGATCGCAAACGAAAAGTATTGCCCCCAAGCGAACTAAGGTCAATCAACTACTGACACAAATGAAACTAGTCGGAGGTGAGGGCGCAGTTGCGGTTAGTCTGGTCTGGGCAAATTGCCCTAATGTGTGACGTTTGTCACTGGGTGCAAAGCAGGATCTCACTGTCTCTCGGGCAAATCTTTGTTGGAACTGAGGAAAGCCACGACTGTTGCCGTGGCTTTGATATTGTAGTCGGCTAGTGTTTAGTAGCGGTAACCAAAATAGAGATTGGTGTTGATGCCGTCGAGGCCATGGAAGTCGATAAGTGAAGTTTGCACATTCATCGAAAAGCGATTGCGCCATTCATACCCAGCACCGAACGAGAAACCGACGTCGTTATCTTCCACATTGGCGATAGGCTCAACCGGTCCCCATGCGACGATTTTTGCATCGATAAACGAAAGGCCGGCGTTTGCCATCCAGCCGTTGTCGAATTTGAACCCGACGTAAGGCGTGATCGCGCGGCTTTCAAAGGAATAGCTATAGTAGTTGTTATCCTTGATCTCGCTGCCACTATGGTTGGCAAGGGTGGGGATGTACGACAGGCCAATGATCAGCTGATTGTCGAAAAGGTAGTTGACGTTAAAGCTGACGCTGGTGTTTTCGTTGGCATCACCAAGCCCTTGCCCGCTGATGGCATGGCCCATACCCAGAGAAAGCCCGTTGCTTCGCTGAGACGCGGTAAGTTGATCTGCGCTATCGAATTCCGTTGAGGCAATCGCACCTGTTGTCGCAAGGGTGAAAAGTGAAGCAATTACAAAGCGTTTCATTGTCGCTAACCTTGAATTCAAATTGGCGCACATTGTACAAATGCCCTAGTCAGGTGCCAATTTGCCTTGTGAATAGCGACGATGAAAAAATCCGCTTTAGCGCAACGTGATCAGTCAGTTAGCGTTGCGGCGATGGCCGTAGCGATGCGCTTTAGGCTTAACCGGCGTTGCCATTTCCGCTATCTTGCGATTTGCTTTTTTCTTCTGTTTCTTCTGTTTCTTCTGTTTCTTCTGTTTCTTCTGCTTCCGCATCTTCCGCTCGGCCCCAGCCGGGTTGAATATCTAAGGTGTAATCGAATGCTGTGCGCAAACCAAAGAACAGGAACAAGAAGCCCCACCACCATGCAAAGGCCGATAAGGCGGGTTTAATTTCACCCCACGCAGTGATGTTAATAATGCCGTACCAAAACAGGCCAATGGAAAGAAAGGGAACGGCCATTAATATCAGATAGCAGAGCATCATCAGCTTGGTGATAAGGTAGCGGAGCTGTTGATAGACCCACCCTTTTTTACCCCGCTCATAATTGATAAAGCCAAAACCACAATTTAGCGCCACCAGAAAAACGCACGCTTGTAATGCCGTCCAACCAAGGGCGGCGAGGATCGCTAACCACTGCATATTGTTCTCCTTTGTGCTCAAGATGCATCGCTTTGGGCAGGAGTGCAACGCGATTAAAAACCTCTGCGAGTTGGTGCAAACTCTATCGCGCACTAGCAGCATCAATGACTCAAATGGTCGGTGGAATGGTGCTTGGGACGCACATTATTGAGGGCTAAGAAAGCGGCGCTTAGCCGCTGAGTAAAGGTGAAAGTCGACTTCACGAACACTTCACGTTGTCTGTGACACTATGCCTTTCATATTCCATCACGAGACAATAACAATAACAATGAAAAGAATCGTTCTAGCTTTACTCGCCACTTGTTCTTTCTCCAGCGTGGCATCGCCTTATGTTGCTATTGAGTACGGTATTGGTAGCAGTGATCATGATGTGGAGCCAGTTTTAGACGGTAAACAGCTTAACCCTGAGTTAGATGAGGGGATCATGGGCGTCACGTTGGGTTACGCGCTAAGTGATCAATGGGCGTTAGAGCTGGGCTACAGCCAGTTTGATCTTGATGTTGGGAGCAGCCAGCGTTTACCTAACCAGACGATTGATGGCAAAGATTACATGGTTGAGAAAGAGTGGGACGCCAGCATCAGCGCGAAGCAGCTGAGCATTGCGCCGGTGTACACCTATCACCTTAACAACCTATGGCGCGCGAAATTCAAAGCGGGTCTGACCTACACGCAATACGAAGAAAGTAGCCATGTAGGCGAAGAGTATGAGTGGGTACTGAACGATGACGTTGAGTTTGATAAAGCGCTGGGCGGTTATAGCAAAACGTCGAATGAATTGGGCGCGTTGGTAGGTGTGGGCGTGGAATATCAACTGCTGCGCCAAGTGACGATTGGCGCGAACGTAAAATACCAGCTCGATGCGTATTCAAACACCGCATCAGCTAACCTTAGCGCGAGCTACTATTTCTAATTGGAGATCATGATGAAGCGACACACTTTTCTTGCCGCTGCGCTCGTTGTTTGCAGTGCGATGGCGCACGCTGAATTACTTGACGGCAACGTTCAAACCGGTGTGAGCGATGTGCAAACGGCGCTAGAAGCTACTGACGACAGTTATGTGCTGCTGGAAGGTCATCTAGTGCGTTCGTTGGGCGATGAAATGTACGTGTTTAAAGACGCGAGCGGCGAAATGCAGGTCGAGATCGAGCCGGAAGTATGGCGCGGTCTTGATGTCACTACGACCGATCGCGTCGCACTGTACGGCGAGATTGATCGCGATATGTTCAGCACCACATTGGAAGTTGAGCAGATCAGTAAGCGATAGTGCAGTCGTGGTGAATGAATATAAGCAGGCGAGGGGAAACCTCGCCTGTTTTGCGTTATACGTGATCATCTCCGGCAGACACTGCTTCGCCTGCGGGATTCGCGGCCGTAAAATCGATGCTCGCGATAAACGTCTGCGCGTTTTTCTCGGTGATAAAGTGCCATCCCATCCGGGTACAAATGCGCTCGACAATCACCAAACCACAGCCGTAGCCGGCATTGAAGGTGTCATTACCATCGTGACGATTGGTGATCGTCAGCAAGGTCTCCTCCAAGGTGATCGCGATATCGCCAATACTGTAGCTAAAGGCGTTTTTGATCAGATTGTTGATCAAAATCGCGATAAAGCTTTCCGGTGCCCACACTGAGCCTGGTTCAATCAGCGTTAACTGATACGTCGCATCTTGCTTGGCAAACAGCGGACTGAGCAATGAAAGCTGAGCTTCAACACTCTCGGCGAGCGCGTGTTGGGCACAGTGCTGAGTTTCAATTTCGGCCTTACCCAGCAGCAAGAATGCTTCGGTGAGGACGGTCATCTCTTGAGTGGCGCTTTCGATGCGCTGCACCGCTTTTTGCGCTAAACGCGGTTGATCTGGAATACGCTCCAGCAGCTCCGTCGAGCCTTGGATCACCATGATCGGCGTGCGCAGCTCGTGGGAGGCAAAGCGGCTAAACTCTTTTTCCCTCTGGAAAAACAATGCGATATCCACTTTGCTGTCGAGCAGGGCCTGTTCAATTTGGCGCGTTTCACTAAACCGTGTTTCGACCTCAAACATCGCCGCGTCTGGTGCCATATGATGGATCTTTTTCTCTATGATGCTCAGCGGCTTGGACAAGATCCGCACCATATAAATGCCATAGGCCAGCATTAGGAGCGAGAGCAACCCACCCAGCGCAAACGTAAACTGGTGCAGTGAGCTTTCGTAATCATCCAAATAATCGTCGGAGTCATCTTGGAAGACGATATACATCAGCCCTTTGCCAGAGGGATGCGCAAACACCACAAAGTGTTTATCTTCGGTGCCTAACAATTTTTCATAAAAACCCGGTTGGTCGAATTTAAGCAGCCAGTCTGGAGTTTTCGATTCACTCCAAAAGGAGTCAAATTCCAACGGGTTGGGTTTAGGCGCATCCCAAGCTTGTTGAGCAAAGTTGGTGCGGTAAAGCTCCGCTTCAGTATCGAGCCAGTGGTGCAAACTCAGCACTTCAAACTTGTTTTCAGCCACATAGATCAGTGACCAGAACAAGGTGAACATCACCAGAGTAATTATGCCAAAACTCCAGCGAACACGACGGTAAATGCTGGGAAAGTGCTTATGCTTTGAGTCGGTAGCCTTGTCCATGAACAGTCTCTAGTCGTGAGTCAGTAAACCCTTTGTCGAGCGCGGTGCGCAGGGCGTAAATATGGCTGCGTAGGGCATCGCTGCTCGGCGGCTCGTCGCCCCATAAGTGCTCCGTGACTTCTTGGCGCGAAATCGTAGCCGGGGCGCGTTTCAATAACAGCTTGAGTATCTCGGTTTGAATCCGGCTCAGTTTTAGCGGGGTGTCGGCACGGGTTGCTTTGCCGGTACTGATATCAAGGAGGATATCGGCAAACTGCAACTTACCGATGTCTTGGCGCGGACCGCGATTGGCTAACGCTCTGATCCGTAAACATAACTCCTGCATTGCAAACGGTTTGAGCAGGTAATCATCTCCGCCAGCAGTGAAGGCGTCGACTTTGTCATCCAAGGTATCTTTGGCGGTCAGAAACAAAATCGGGGTACTGCAATACAGCTCTTCGCGTAGGCGTTTTACCGCGTTGATACCATCAAGTTTGGGCATCATGATGTCCATAATGATGACATCAAAATGGTCTTGTGCGACTAATTGGAGCGCGGCTTCACCGTGGTAGGCGCAGTCGACCGTCATGCCTTCCAGTTCAAGATAATCCGTAATGGTTTCTGCGACATTATGGTTATCGTCAACAACGAGTATTTTCATCTTGTTGGTCTTTCCGTCATTTTGCTTCACGTTCACTTCACGCTTAGCGCATTACGATACTCCTAAATAATAAATTAGCCTTCAAAAATTAGGAGTTGGAATGAAAAAAGTATTACTGCTCTCTGCCATTTCGATGATGTTAACCGGCTGTGGTGGCTCAAGTGACAGCGCAAATACCGGTGGCGGCACAACACCGATCACGCCCGCAGATATCGTCAGCGGTGCGATTGACGCGGTGAACAGCGACGGCACCATTGTGGTGAACGGCAACACTTACCCAGTTGGTAATGTGGCGCTTAATGGCACTGAGCTTGCTGAAGATGTGTTGGCGAAAAACATGACAGTGACATTGCGTTCAACTTCGGCTCGCAGCGCTGCGGTTAACGTTCAGCTAGAGCCGACCATGACCGGTACGATCACCGCGATCAATGGCAACAGTTTTGAGATCAATGGCGTTACCCTAAGCTTTGCTGGGCTATCGGGAGTCGAGGTTGGCGATTGGGTATTGGTTTCGTCGCTGCCTACCGCCAATGCCGGTTATAAAGTGCTGTCGGTGGTGAAATTGGATGTAGAAGTTGAGTATCCGAGCCTTGCGACTTACTTTGAGTTGGAAGGACGTATCGCCAGCGTCAATGCCAACGATAACAGCCTAGTGTTGGGCTCTAACATCCATGTTGATTACAGTGGGGCGCACTCGGTACCGTCACCGTTACAACCGGGTCAATGGATTGAAGTTGAAGGTCGATATGAAGTTGATCGCTTTGTCGCCACGGAGATCGAACTGGATGGCTATGACGATGATAACGATGATCTTAACTCAGAAATCGAAGGCATAGTGACTTCAGTTGAAGACGCTGATACCGGACTGCCAAGTTTTAGTCTGAACTATCGTGGCAGCTTCGCTACCGATAGCGCCACGTGCTACCGTCAAGACGATGCCAATCATTGTGATGCGAGCTTAAAATCACAGCTGAATTTGGGCGCAGAAGTGGAAGTGATCTCAACGCTTAAAGCGGGTCGCCGCGTTGCCACGCTAGTCGAGTTTGAAGACCTTGATAGCGGCTGGCAGGGACGTGAGTTTGAGTGTGAAGGTATGCCCTCAAATGTGGTTGTCGACGTTGATACCAACACCGCCACCTTTGCGATGAGTGACTGTGAAGATGCAAACGAGCACCCACTGCCGATTGAGCGTGTGTATACCGATGCCATGACGCGCTTTGACGGTATTGATATCGATTACTTAGCCGGTAGTCACGTTGAGGTGGAAGGTGTGTTGATTGGCGAGCAATACATCGCGCGCGAAATTGAACTCGACGATTAAACCAAGCGTTAAAACGACGAAAGCCCGTAGATTTCTCTACGGGCTTTCTGCTATTTGGTGGCCCCTCCCAGACTTGAACTGGGGACCAATCGATTATGAGTCGACTGCTCTAACCACTGAGCTAAGGGGCCGAATGAGCAGTGATTATAGGGGATAGGTGTAGACCTGTCTAGCGCAGCATTATGCGGTTTTGCTTGGATTTTAAGCAGTTATAAAAAAAGCGAGCTAGGAGCTCGCTTTTTGTGATCTGACTCGGTAACTGCAACCAATTACTCGTCGAGGAAGCTACGTAGAACTTCTGAACGGCTTGGGTGACGCAGTTTACGCAGTGCTTTCGCTTCGATCTGACGGATACGCTCACGGGTAACGTCGAACTGCTTACCCACTTCTTCCAAAGTGTGGTCAGTGTTCATATCGATACCAAAACGCATACGCAATACTTTCGCTTCACGTGGCGTTAGGCCTGCTAGCACTTCGTGAGTTGCCATGCGTAGGTTCGTCGCCGTGGCTGAATCCATTGGCAATTCTAGCGTGGTATCTTCAATGAAATCACCTAGGTGCGAATCTTCATCATCACCGATTGGGGTTTCCATTGAGATCGGCTCTTTCGCGATCTTCAGCACTTTACGGATCTTGTCTTCTGGCATTTGCATGCGCTCAGCCAGCTCTTCCGGTAGGGGTTCACGACCCATCTCCTGCAGCATCTGACGAGAGATACGGTTCAGTTTGTTGATGGTTTCGATCATGTGTACTGGAATACGGATCGTACGCGCTTGGTCAGCGATCGAGCGAGTGATCGCCTGACGGATCCACCAGGTTGCGTAAGTCGAGAACTTGTAACCGCGACGGTATTCGAACTTATCTACCGCTTTCATCAGACCGATGTTACCTTCTTGGATCAGATCCAAGAACTGTAGGCCACGGTTGGTGTATTTCTTCGCGATAGAAATTACCAGACGCAAGTTCGCTTCAACCATCTCTTTCTTTGCACGGCGCGCTTTCGCTTCACCGATTGACATGCGACGGCTGATGTCTTTGATACGCTCAACGGTTAGACCGGTTTCCGATTCAACCACACGCAATTTTTGCACGCTACGACGAAGTTCTTCTTCGTAACCTTGCAGGCGCTCAGCCCATGGCTTGCCAGAGCTCAGTGCTTCGTCAATCCAGCTTTCGCTTGATTCGTTACCGCTGAAGTATGCCACGAAGTTTTTCTTCGGCATCTTAGAGTTATCAACACACACACGCATGATCAGGCGCTCTTGAGTGCGCACGCGATCCATAGTGTCACGCAGTGAGTTAACTAGGGTGTCGAATTGCTTAGGAACCAGACGGAATTGTTTGAAGACTTCTGAAAGCTCGTCAATCGCAACTAGGCTACGCTCATCGTGGCGGCCATAAGTGGTGATTGCGGTTGCCATTTTCGTGTATTGATCACGAAGCTCAGCAAACTTCTCACGCGCAACTTCAGGGTCGATGCTGTTGTCGACTTCATCACTTGAATCGTCGTCGCCGTCTTCATCTTCGTCTTCGTCATCTTCAAGATCTTTGTCTTCGTCAGCCAGATCAGACTGGCTCAGCTCTGAGCCGATGTGCGTCGCGGTTGGCGCGCTGGTTTCGTCATCGTTTGGATCAACAAAGCCAGAAATGACATCAGTAATACGAAGCTCTTCTGCTTCTACTTTATCGAATTGATCGAGTAGGTAAGAGATGGCTTCTGGGTATTCAGCGATTGAACACTGAACTTGGTTGATACCGTCTTCGATACGCTTAGCGATGTCGATTTCGCCTTCACGGGTCAGCAGTTCAACCGTACCCATTTCACGCATGTACATGCGGACTGGGTCAGTGGTGCGGCCAATTTCGCTTTCAACACTTGATAACGCCTGTGCCGCTGCTTCAACGGCATCTTCGTCAGCAGCATCTTCAGATAGCATCATGTCATCGGCATCAGGGGCGCTTTCTACCACCTTGATCCCCATGTCATTGATCATCTGAATGATGTCTTCTACCTGATCAGAATCGATGATGTCTTCAGGCAGGTGATCATTAACTTCGGCATATGTCAGGTAGCCTTGTTCCTTGCCTTTAGCGACAAGCAACTTTAGCTGAGACTGCGGATTTTGCTCCATAGACGATATCCAACTTGGGTCTGTGTGAAGAATGTAGTATGCAGAAACGCAAACCGCCAAATATAACAAATTTAACTTAAACTGGCTACTTTATCAGCGCGACGCGATCAGGAAAGCAAGCTCCTGCTTCTCAGCGTCCGTCAGGCCCTCGGTTCGGGATTTGGCCAGCAAAATCGCAATTTGTTGTTCTACGCACTGGGCTATCACTTTATCCAATGCGTCTTTAAACAGTTTCTCCATGATGTCGTCGTCGCCGACGATCTTCCAGCCCGCAAGCCGCTTCATCATGGTTTCTTGATTGGTGTTACGCCAGTGCTCTAATAACTGGCCTGTTGATATATGGGGGTTCTCCCGGCATTTATCAACTACTTGTACTAACAATTTTATCCCTGGTACATCAAGGACATTGACCCCGCCCAACTCAGGGACGTAGGCGACCAGTGCCGGTTTTTGCAACAGTAAGGTGATCACCTCGCGCATCGGGGTGCGCTTGATTTCCGCCTGCGGTGCGATGGGGGAATTCACCTTGCCATTTTTTGATAGCAGCTGTGATAACTGCGCTTCGTCCGGTAGGCCAAGTTTATTACCTAAAACCTTACGTAAATATAGACGAAGTGCGCCGCCCGGGACTTTGTCGATCAAGGGCACGGCCAGTGTCGCTAACTTGGCTTGGCCTTCTTTGCTCGACGTGTCGACTTGCTGCATAAGCGATGAAAACAAGAAGTCAGACAACGACATTGCATTAGTGACTTGCTGTTCAAACGCCGCTTTACCGTGGGCGCGAATGTAGCTATCTGGGTCTTCGCCATCTGGCAAAAACATAAATTTCAGTTGGCGACCATCACTCAGGTGAGAGAGCGATTGCTCCATCGCACGCCACGCCGCATCGCGCCCGGCGCGGTCACCGTCATAGCAACACACTACGGTACTGGTTTGGCGAAACAGGGTTTGGATATGATCGCCACTGGTGGCGGTGCCCAGAGCCGCAACAGCGTAATCGACACCGAACTGGGCCAGTGCCACCACATCCATGTAGCCTTCAGCCACTAGGATCTGTGGCGGCTCGCGGTGTGTTTGCATCACTTCATAGAGGCCATAGAGTTCACGGCCTTTATGGAACAGTACGGTTTCGGGGGAGTTGAGGTATTTCGGTTTGGCATCACCTAATACACGCCCACCAAAGCCAATCACTCGGCCACGGCGATCGCGGATCGGAAACATTACGCGGCCTCGGAAACGGTCGTAACCGCCTTGGTCGCTTTCGATTAGCATGCCGGTATCGATCAGGGCTTTTTGTTGCTCTTGGTTGCGGCCAAAACGTTGGCGCACGAGTGCCCATTGATCTTCAATAAAGCCGATGCCGAATTTTTTGACAATCTCGCCGCTAAGACCACGCTGTTTGAGGTAGTCAATCGCTTGAGGTGCTTGGCGTAATTGCTGCTGATAGAAGCTGGCGATCTGCTCCATCAACTCATAGAGGTTGCGCTTAACTTCGGTGCTTGGACCGCTTCTTTGTCCTTGCTCGCGAGGCACTTCAAGGCCTAGCGTTGAGGCTAGCTCTTCTACTGCTTCGGGAAACTCAAGACGATCGAACTCCATAATGAAGCCGATAGCATTACCGCTGACACCGCAACCAAAACAGTGATAGAACTGTTTTTCTTGGCTGACGTTAAACGATGGGGATTTCTCGTTGTGAAAAGGGCAGCAGGCGGTGAAGTTTTTCCCGGCTTTTTTGAGTTTCACTCGGGCATCGACAACCTCAACGATATCGACACGGCCTAAGAGATCATCAATGAACGAGCGGGGAATTAATCCTGCCATAGACGAGAATTACCTCTGGAAAGTAGATACAAACAAGCCGCGCAATCCAACTAAATGGATGACACGGCTTGTTGTAAAGCGTTTTTGGGTTGGTTTAGCCGAGCTTCGCTTTCACGAGTTGGCTAACTTTACCCATATCTGCACGACCCTGAATTTGTGGTTTCAGCACGGCCATCAGTTTACCCATATCTTGCATGCTGGCAGCGCCAGTTGCAGCGATAGCGTCGTCCAACAGAGCAGAGATTTCCTCATCGCTCAGTGGCTTAGGCATAAACTCTTCCAGAACGGCAATTTCAGCCAGTTCCGAATCGGCGAGATCTTGGCGACCTGCGTCAGTGTATTGAGCAACAGAATCACGACCTTGCTTAACCTTTTTGACCAAAACAGCAAGAATGTTTTCGTCGGTGAGCGGCATTTGCTCATCAACTTCACGCTGTTTGACTTCTGCAAGCACAAGACGAATAGCGCCCAAACGGACTTTGTCTTTTGCTCTCATTGCAGATTTTTGTTCGTCTTTTAGACGTTCAATCAGAGTCATGTCAGGTTCCTTCTGCTAATCAGTGATTAGTACAGACGAACGCGGCGCGCGTTTTCGCGAGCCAATTTTTTCAGATGACGCTTAACTGCAGCTGCTTTAGCACGCTTACGTACAGTGGTTGGCTTCTCATAGTGCTCGCGACGGCGAACTTCTGAAAGGATACCTGCTTTTTCGCAAGAGCGCTTGAAACGACGCAGTGCAACGTCAAACGGTTCGTTTTCACGTACTTTGATTACTGGCATGTAATACTCACCTCAGAGTGTGTGTTCGTTTATGCTGACGGTCAAAAGTGCCAGCTGTTTAAAAATGGTGCGAAATTTTAATCCGATCACAGGGCGTTTGTAAAGCAAATTGCGTCGATGAACTGGTTAATTTCTGTCGGCAAGGGTAACATGTGCCCAAATCGCACTGGGTATCAGAGGTAAGTATGCGAATTCTGGGCATTGAGACGTCCTGTGATGAAACGGGCGTCGCTATTTATGATGATGAAAATGGACTGTTGGCACACCAACTTTACAGCCAAGTTAAGCTGCATGCTGACTACGGCGGCGTCGTGCCTGAGCTGGCGTCACGCGATCACGTCAAGAAGACCATTCCGTTGATCAAAGCCGCACTAAAAGAGGCCAATTTAACCCAGCAAGATATTGATGGGGTTGCCTTTACTGCGGGCCCAGGGTTGGTTGGCGCACTGCTCGTTGGTGCAACGATCGGCCGCAGTTTAGCGTACGCCTGGAATGTCCCAGCGGTTCCTGTGCACCATATGGAAGGCCACCTGTTGGCGCCGATGCTAGAAGAGAAAGCGCCGGCGTTTCCTTTTGTTGCACTGCTGGTGTCGGGCGGTCATACCTTATTGGTCGATGTGAAAGGCATGGGCGATTACACCATTTTGGGTGAATCGATTGATGATGCTGCCGGTGAAGCGTTTGATAAAACGGCTAAGCTGATGGGGCTAGATTACCCAGGTGGTCCACGTCTTGCCAAACTGGCCGAGAACGGGGTGGCGGGTCGCTTTACCTTCCCACGTCCAATGACCGATCGTCCGGGGTTGGATATGAGCTTCTCAGGCTTGAAAACCTTTGCCGCTAATACCATTCGTGCCAACGATGACGACGAGCAAACCCGCGCCGATATCGCCTTTGCCTTCCAGCAAGCGGTGGTGGATACCTTGGCGATTAAATGTAAGCGCGCTCTGAAAGAAACCGGTCACAAGCGTTTGGTGATCGCGGGCGGGGTGAGTGCTAACGTTTACTTGCGTGAGCAGCTGGCCGAGATGATGAGCGCGATGCACGGCGAAGTATTCTACCCACGCAATGAGTTCTGTACCGACAATGGTGCCATGATCGCGTACGCGGGTATGCAACGTTTGAAGAATGGCGAAACCTTAGATTTGGGTGTGAAAGCGCATCCACGTTGGCCGATCGATCAATTGACCGCCATCAAAGCGTAATTAACGCTTTGGCATCTGCCGTATGGTAACAACGAAAAACGCAGCGAATAGGCTGCGTTTTTTTATGCGTGAGATAAAGTGACGATCGTCGTGAACGGTTTGGATTATGGCTCGTTTGCACTGTCGTTTTGCTGGCGGCGCATCTTGTTCCAGATCTTACTCTCTTGGCCTTTGATCAGACGCACAATGTTATCGCTGTGCCGCCATAAGATCAGGCAAGAGAGCATCGACACTGCCATGGTGTATTCCGGTTTGAAAAACCACGTAAAGAGCGGTGCGCACAAAGACGCGGCCACCGAGCCAAGTGATGAATAACCACTTGCCGCCACGACCGCTAGCCAAGTGGCGATCAGCAAGGTGGCGAGATCGCCGCCGATCGGAGCTAATGCGCCGAGTGCTGTCGCGACGCCTTTGCCGCCATTAAAGTGGAAGAAGATCGGGTAGATGTGACCAAGACAAGCGGCAATCCCGATAAAGCCAAGATAGAGCGGATTAAGCCCCAAAAACCAAGCGCCCCACACGGGCAACATGCCTTTTAAAATATCGCACACCAACACCATCACGGCGGCAACACGGCCACCTAAACGCAACACATTGGTCGCGCCGGGATTACCTGAGCCAGACTCGCGTGGGTCGGGCAAACCGTACAGACGACAGATCAGCACGGCACTGGATACCGAGCCCAACAGGTATGCTGCTATGATGATGATAACTGCCTGTGCCGCCATAATTCGTTCCTTCGCTTCACCCCGCATTGCTGCGCTGTGGTGTGCGTCTAACCTGTGCTATTATCGCTGTTTTATGCCTTGATAATACGCGCTTTCCCGCGTATTGGGTATCCGACCTGCTAAGAAATTTTGAGTGAGCGTGATGGACATCGTATTTATCGAACAGCTGGAAGTGATCACTACGATTGGTGTTTACGACTGGGAACAAGAGATCAAACAGAAACTCGTTCTGGATATTGAGATGGCACACGATAACCGTCCTGCCGCCAGTAGTGATGACGTGGTACATGCGCTAGATTACGCCAAGGTGAGTGATGCGATCACTTCACATATTGTGAACGGACGCTTTCTATTGGTCGAGCGCGTTGCGGAAGAAGTTGCTACTCTCATTCAAACTCAATTCAATGTGCCTTGGGTGAAAATTCGCCTAACCAAGCCGGGAGCCGTAGTGAACGCGCGCGGTGTCGGGGTGGTCATTGAGCGTGGGCTGCGCGGGTGACCATCGCGTATCTCAGTATCGGTAGTAACATCGAACGTGATTATCATTTAAGGGAAGCGGTAAAGCTGCTCTCCCACCTCGATCCCAAGGTGCGTTTTTCCACGGTGTATGAAGCAGAAGCGGTGGGGTATCAGGGTGATAACTACTTGAACTGCGTCGCTGCCATCGAAACGTCACTGGATCTTGATAGTTTGATGACAACACTGAAAAATGCGGAGCGCTATTATGAGCAAGACGACGCGCAGGCTCAGTCTGGTGCTCGGGCGCGTCGTTTAGACTTGGATGTGTTGTTGTTCGGTGAGCAGCAATGCACGGAGCCTTGTCGCTTGCCACGTCCTGATATTTTTAAGTTTGCGTTTGTCTTACAGCCGCTGAGTGAATTGGCGCCGGAACTTGTGATCCCCGGTCAAAATGAGTCTTTGCGTGCCTTATGGCAGCGTTTGATACAGCAACCAGTCATGTCCGATCAGGTAATGTGGCCGATTGATTTTCGTTTTTAGATTTGGTGTTTTAAAGGAATCTCTATGAGCACGATTGAAGCTTTTTGGCTTGCTCTGATCCAAGGTTTAACTGAGTTTTTACCGATTTCTAGCTCTGCTCACTTGATCTTGCCTTCGGCAATATTAGGCTGGGTGGATCAAGGGATTGCATTTGATGTTGCGGTGCATGTCGGCAGTTTAGCGGCGGTGATGATTTACTTCCGCAAAGAAGTCGTCGCGTTGCTTAGCGCCTGGTTCGGTTCGATGTTCAAAGGGGATCGCAGCCCAGAAGCTAAATTGGCGTGGATGATCATTATTGCCACCATTCCAGCCGGTATTTTGGGTTTAGTGCTGAACGATTTCGTTGATCTCTACCTGCGCTCGCCGTGGATCATCGCGTGCACGACGATCATTTTTGGCTTGCTACTGTGGTGGGCGGATAAACACTCGCGTCTCGTCGATGACGAATACCAAGCCGACTGGAAAAAATCGCTATTTATCGGTTTTGCCCAAGCGCTGGCCATTTTGCCGGGCACGTCGCGTTCAGGTATCACGATGACCGCTGCCTTGTACCTTGGCTTTACTCGTGAAGCCGCGGCACGTTTTTCGTTCTTAATGTCGATGCCGATCATTTTGGCGGCGGGTGGCTATTTGGGCCTGAAAGCGGCGACCTCTGATGTGCCGATTGAGTGGGCACCTTTGCTAGTTGGTATTGGGGTATCGTTTGTGAGTGCGTATGCGTGTATTCACTACTTCCTTAAATTGGTGACGCGTGTTGGCATGCTACCGTTTGTGCTGTACCGCTTAGTATTGGGCACGTTCTTGTTTGGCTTCCTGATGCTCGGTGCTTAAGCCGCTGTCAATACGTGCATCAATAAGCGCATAGACGCAATTGTTCTAAAATCCGCCCAATTTGAGGCGGATTTTTTATGCCTGCCATTTTGTCGTTGCGGGAAAATACCGATGCCTCTATCACTGTCCTTACATCATATTTAATGAGTTAGAAAAACTTCATTACTCTCGCTTATTACGCTCATCAAGACAGGTGATTTCAAACGTTCGGGTTGCTCTCTTAGCATTGTTTTTAGCAAGTAGTGCGCCGTTATTGGCAAACGATGAAAAGTATTGAGGAGAAAATAATGCGTTCAGTGATAACCGGATTAATGCTCATATTTTTGGCCGGGTGTAATTCAAGTAACGATGAGAGTGTTGTGGTTGAGCCACCCGTCCATTTACCGGAAGACAGCATCAGCGATAGTGTGCCGCAGCGACCAATGCCCGATGACAATTCGCCGTTACGTCCCACGCCGGATTGGTATAGCGAGGTGGCAACCGTGTATGGCATTCCAGAAGTAGCGCTAGCGGCGGTGTGCGAATATGAGCGCGAAGCGAACGTCGATAATATTGCGCGTCCGGTGCAATGTGGGTGGGAAGATGAGGTGCTGAGTATTCACTACACTACTGTACCCGAGGTCGAATCGGGAACGCGTGATGGGATGACTCAATTTACGTGGACGGTGAGCCCTGAAACGGTGGTGGAACGCCATATTTGGCCCGCGATCTATAACCACGATCCCGCGTTAGATGACACCGATACCGCCGCAGGGGAAGAGCTGACGTACTTTGGTTTTTCGTACTGTGAGCAAGGAAACTGTAGCAACGTGGTCGATGGGCATCATTATGTGTCACCGACGATGATGGGAGGCATTGTCTTTGCCGATGGGGCGCCGGATGGCGAGACTGAGTTTTCGATGCACGTGTACAAAATGGCGAGAGAGATGCGCTTCTTTGTCGACTATCGCTGGGCGGTCAATGGTGCTCCCATTAAATGGAATCAAGCGTTTGTTGATGCAAAGTTGATGGGACTGATGTTCGAGGTGCTCTCACCGGTGCACGGGTATCCGTAGTGCTAAAGAGCCAGCTTAAACTGTAACGAGAGATCGGCGATCTCTCGTTATTTGATTTTGAACTCGGGAAATTTTAGGGGCTAGCGGAACACCGAAAAATCGAACTCTGCTTTGACGATAGCGATGGCGCGTGTACGTTGGCGGGTCAGCTCAAGTTTGATCTCTGCACCTTTAAAGCCAGCCTCGACGATGGGTTTGACCGCGATCTCGTTGGCGGCCTGAAAGCAGGCACGTAGATAGTCTGCTTGCGGATAAGAGCGCTCGGTAAAGCCTAATCGACCTCGGCTATCGGCCGTCGCAGCAAGCAAGAGCTGCCCTAAGCGCTCGGGTTTGCGCCAGAGATCAAGTCGGTCAAACAGCTTGATCACAGTGGTTGGCTTTAGCTCATCACAACGATGAACGTGCGTATGCTCACCACAGGCGATCAGCGCCATTTCACGAAACTCATTTGGTACTTTGAGGCGGGTGCACAGTGCTTTTACGGCATTCAGTCCTTTTTGCTCATGGCCATGGTGGCTAGGCAAGATATCGGCTGGAGTGAGCGCTTTCCCCAGATCGTGCATCGCACTGGCAAAACGCACCACAGGATCGTCACTGAGCTTGGCCGCTTGCTCAATCACCATTAGGGTGTGCAAACCACAATCGATTTCGGGGTGGTGTTTTTCCGGTTGCGGCACGCCAAACAGTGCGTCGATTTCCGGCATCACTACACGCAGTGCGCCGCAATGACGCAGGACTTCCAAAAACACTTGAGGTGAGGGGGAGTTCAACGCGCGCTCCCACTCTTGCCATACGCGCTCGGCGGTTAAGCTGGCGAGTTCGCCACTGATCGCCATTTGGGTCATCAAATTCAGCGTTTCGGGGGCGACGTGAAAACCGAGATGGGCGTAACGAGCAGCAAAACGGGCGACACGCAGCACGCGCAGGGGATCTTCACTAAACGCATCAGACACATGGCGCAATTGGCGTTTTTCTAGATCGCGCTGGCCGCCGTAGGGATCGATGATCTGGCCGTTATCATCCATGGCCATCGCATTGATGGTGAGATCGCGGCGGATCAAGTCTTGCTCAAGCGTGACATCGGGCGCAGCGTAACAGGTAAAGCCGGTGTAACCGCTGCCCGACTTGCGTTCGGTGCGAGCCAGCGCATGCTCTTCTTTGGTTTTGGGATGGAGAAAGACGGGGAAGTCTTGGCCGACTTGCTGAAAGCCTTGCTCAAGTAACTGGTTTGGATGCGCGCCCACTACAACCCAATCGCGATCTTTGATCTTTATTCCAAGCAATTGATCGCGGACTGCACCGCCCACCAAATAAATGTCCATCTGTTTCCCCGTTCTGTGAAGTAGCACATTACCAGACAGTTTCGCAATGATTCTCGTTAGGCTCTGGCTCCCGATTGTGGCACTATTATACCCAAATTGCCGCATAGGTGGCGATTAAGCCTAATTCACGTTTATCTTGAGTACCCTGTAATGTACAAGGATTTTTTTGCACTGACGGAGAAGCCGTTTTCTATCGTTCCCAGTGCACATCTTTTTTATCTGAGTGATCGACATCGCGAAGCGTTGCAGTACATGGTATCGGGTCTTGAGGACGGCGGTGGCTTCGCCCTGTTAACCGGGGAAGTCGGCACCGGTAAAACCTCGGTCTCTCGTGCTCTGGTATCTCGTCTCACCGATAGAACGCAGCTTGCGACTATCCTTAGTCCGAATTTGTCATCGTCTGATCTCTTGGCAAGCATTTGTGACGCCTTATCGATTGGCTACGGCGAAAATGCGTCGCCTAAGTTCATGACGGATGCGCTGTATGCGCATTTGCGTAAGAACGATGCTAACGGCATTCAAACCGTCCTGATTGTTGATGAAGCGCAGCACTTGATGCCGGATGTGCTCGAGCAACTTCGTCTTCTGACTAATCTCGAAACCGATCAACGCAAACTGCTCAAAGTGGTGCTGATCGGCCAGCCAGAGTTACAGCATTTGTTGGCGCAAGAAAACTTACGTCAGCTTGCGCAACGCATTACCTCGCGCTACCACCTGTTGCCGTTAACGCCGGCGGAAGTGGCAAACTATATTCGCTTCCGTTTACAAGCGGTGGGCAGTTTAGAAGAAGTGTTTAGCGATCGCGTGATCACCTTGATTGCACGCCGTACCTGCGGGGTGCCGCGGGTGATCAACTTGGTGTGTGATAAGTCGATGCAGCTCGCGTATTGCAGCGGCCAGCGCACGGTGAGTTACCGCGCGGCGGAGCTTGCCTGTAATGAAGTATTAAGCTGGCAGCAAACTGTTGATGAGAACTCCACGTCGTCCGGTTTTCCGCTGTTGCCGGTGGCTGGCGCGGTGATCTTGGCGCTAACCGGTGCTTTGCTTTGGCCAAAACTGAATGTGGTGTGGCAAAACCACCAAGCGCAGCAAATGGCGATGCAGCAAGGGGTGACCACCACGCTCGATAGCACGGTGGCGCAATCGGTGGCCAGTGTACAAAACCAAGTCTCGACCTTGGTGCCGGTGCCGCAAATGGTCGGTCTGCGTGAGCGTGAAGAAGCGCCACGGATCATCAATGCGCCATCAACGATGGGACTGGGCGCTGCGCCGGAGTCGGTGGAGTTTGAGGCGCCGCCAGTCGAAGTTGCGCCAGTGGTGGAAGAGCTGCCTGAGCCTGAGAGCCTGTGGGCGTTTCGCAATGATCAACGCCAAGGCTTAAAACAGCTGGCGGCGTTGTGGGGCGTGTCGTTGAGCTTCCCACAATCGAACTGTGACATGCTGGCTAGCACGTTGCTACAGTGTGCGTCGGAAGCGGCCAGTTTAGAGCTGGTGCGGATGATGGATAAGCCGGCGTTGATCACTTTACGTCGCGGCGAAGAAAAACCGATCCATGCGGTCATTTATGCCGTCGATGGTCAGTTTGTTGAGCTGTTGGTGAACGGACATCGCTTGAAAGCGACCCATGATTGGCTGCTAGAGCACTGGGAAGATAAAGTTATCTGGTTGTGGATGCCGCCTTATACTGACACCGTGATTTATTCTGGGCAGCAAGGTGAGCCGGTGATCTGGCTTGATAAGCGTCTGTCACTGGTGCTGGGTGAAGCGCCGTTAGAGACCGATACCTTGAATCGCGTATTGCGTGGCCGAGTATCACGCTTCCAGCAGATGCAAGGGTTGAGTGCGGATGGCATTCCGGGGCCGATGACCTTAATGGCGTTGCAATCAGCGCTACAACTGCCGGGGCCAACGCTATCGCCGCAAGATCAGCGTCTTGAACCGCAAGCCGAACCGTTGGCGTTTGTTCCAATGGCGGCGCTGCCAAAAACCACCCCGTTGTCGTTGACCAGTCCGAAAGTCTCGGAGCTACGTCAAGCGGACATTCCGGTGGCGATTGCGCCTAAGCCTGAGGCAAGTTCAACGGCAGCACAACCGCCAGCGCAGCCGCGCTCGGTATCTGATGACGAGCTGGGCGAGCTTGATCTGTCTGCGCTGTCTCCTGAGCTGGCTGAACGGGTGCAAGCGGCACTGAGTGAAACCGCAGGGCAGGGCGGCGAAGCCGAAGAGGTAACGTCTCCGGCTGAGCCTGTGGTGCCAGAGGAAATCACCCAATCGTCAGGTGAAGTAGTGCCGATTGTTGATTTGCCCGCCGAGGTGCAAAGCAAGCTACCGTCGATGAACTTCCAAACTCACATCTATGCGTCAACCTCGGACGCGCGTTGGATCAAAGTGAACGACAGAGAGCTGTGGGAAGGGGATGAAGTTGCGCCGGGCTTGCTGGTTGAGAAGATCGGTCCCAACCATGTTGAGCTTGGCTTTGAAGGCTATCATTTCTTTGTGCCGTCATTGTCGGAGTGGTAATACCGCGATAGCCTGATCGGGAAGAAAGACAAAAGGGGCGTTCAGCCCCTTTTTGATATGACGAGCAATAAAAACGCCACCGCAAGGGTGGCGTTTTCGTGTTGTGTAGCGTAACAAGTTCGGTGACGACGGCGTTGCCAAGCAGTCAGAACTGTTTATGCCCAGCCGCCAGCTTTCTTGCGCTTGCGTGGCATCATTGATGGCAACAATAGGCCTAGTAGCAAGCCAATACCGGCCACCACGCCACCGCGTAGGAACCATTTCATTAGCAGATCGTTTTGCTGCTTATCGAGCTTAGAGCGCATTGAACGCATCTCGGTTTCCGCTGCTGTTAGCTGCTTAGTCAACAGATCGTTCGCTTCTTGTAGCTCTGAAACTTGCGTTTGGCTGTCGCTCAGCTCGGTGTTAAGCGCCGATTGGTGCTCGTTAGCTGTAGCTTGTGCATTTTCTAGCTGCGATTTGGTGTCAGCCAGCTCTTGCTCTAGCGCAGGCAGGCGATCTTTCAAACCCGGTGTTTGCGAAATAAAGTCGCCCTGCACCCAGCCGTTACGGCCGCGAGCGTCGGTAATACGGATATACTTGCCGCTGCGCTCATGCATTGACACTTTCGCGCCCGCATTCACACTGCCCACGATGCGGTATTGCGTACCTGGACCAGCGTGCATGTAAGTAAATAAATTATCAGAGATATAGCGCGTTTGCGCCGCGTAGGCAGACATCGAGAATGTACAAGCCAACAAAAGTAAGCGGATCAGGTGCTTCACTTTGGAACCTTTCTAGTGAGTCTAATTTGGGGTCTTGGGGCCAGAATAGTAAAAAGATATTGCGAGGGTTGCAACAACAGAGAGGGGCGAACCCCTCTCAATTAGCGGAACATCACTTCTTAACCAATCATGACTTGCATGATCTTAAAGAATATGACTGCGAGGAATGCCCCTGCTGGCAGGGTGATCACCCACGAAGCCACGATATTACGCACCACGCCAAGATTCAGCGCTGCGATGCCACGAGCAAAGCCCACGCCCAATACTGCGCCCACCAATGTTTGAGTGGTTGAAATTGGGAGACCTGTACCAGAAGCCAGTACAACGGTCGATGCTGTTGCAAGCTGCGCCGCAAAACCGCGGCTTGGAGTGAGCTCGGTGATGCCGGTGCCCACAGTCGCCATGACTTTGTGGCCCAGTGTCGCAAGGCCAATCACGATACCAATACCGCCCAGTGGCAAGATCCACCATGCAATTTCGGTTTTATCGGCAATTTGCCCCATGTTTTCAACGGTCGATACAATTGCAGATAGCGGACCAATCGCGTTCGCCACGTCGTTAGAGCCGTGTGCAAACGCCATCGCACACGCGGTGATCACCATCAGCAGGCTAAAGACACGCTCAACACCGGCATAACCGTTACCGTCAACGGCGTTTTCGTCGTCGGTGTATTTGCGTTGAATGTAGAAGTAGCCCACGACCATTACCACCAAAGAAACCGCCGCAGACGCAACCCACGCTTGGCCTGTCGTCAGGTGAAGACCGACGTGTTTTAGACCCTTAGTGATGGTCACCAACGCGATGATCAGCGTGGTCAGGAACATGTAGGCTGGCACGTAGCGTTTCGCGTTTTGCAGCGGATCGGACGTATCGAAAATAAAGCGCTGGGCACTAACGAAAATAATGTAAGCGAACACCCCTGAAATAAACGGCGTCACTAACCAACTACCCACGATCCCTTGTACTGAGCTCCAATCGACCGCTTCTGTACCCACAGAGATACACGCGAAACCGATGATCGCACCAATGATTGAGTGCGTGGTAGAGACCGGCCAACCCATGTAAGAAGCCACGATCAACCATGCCCCTGCCGCCAGTAGCGACGACATCATGCCGTAAACCAGCACATCAGGTTGGTCGAGGAAGAGGTTGGTGTCGATCACCCCTTTACGAATGGTATCGGTGACTTCCCCGCCCGCTAAATACGCACCGGCAAATTCGAAAATCATCGCGATGATGATTGCTTGTTTAACGGTTAGCGCCTTTGAGCCTACGGAGGTACCCATGGCGTTGGCAACGTCGTTTGCGCCGATACCGATCGCCATAAGGAGGCCAAATACGGCAGCGACAAGAACAATCAGTGTGCCGTATTGCGTCAAAATTTCCATTGTATAAACCTATCTTTCGAACACGGTTAAGTGTAACCGTGCGCTATAAACTAATCCGACGCAGTTGATGGTTGTATCAACTGCGGGACAACATCAGTTCTAAACGCGAGCCAACGCGTTGTGCTTGGTCTGCGATGCCACCAACCCACTCAAGAATTTTGTACAGAAACATCACATCAACAGGGTTGTAGTCTGCTTCGATATCCAAAAGTTGCTTGCGGAGTTTGATTTGCATGCTGTCAGTATCGTCTTCGATAGCATCAAGCTGGTGGATCATTTCTTCAACGAGGTTGACTTCGCGACCTTTGAAACCGGTTTCGATAAGTTCATCCAGTTCATGGATCGCTTTTCTTGCTTGTTTAGCCGCATCAATACAGCGCGCGACATAAGCAATAAAGTCTGGATACATTGGATCAGGGATGCGGAGTTGACGGCCATAAACACGGCCCGCGATATCTTTAGCGATGTTGGCGAGCTTGTCTTGCTGTGTCAGCAAACCCAACATGTCAGTGCGGTCGACAGGCAAGAAAAGACCGCGAGGAAGGCTAAGGCGAATTTCGCGCTTTAGCTTATCAGCGTCTTTCTCTAGTCGAGAGATCTTAGCGCGTTCTTCTTCGGCAAGCTCCCAGTCACGCTGGTGGCAGGCTTCGAAGAATGGAAGAAGTTGCTCGCAACACGAGTGCACTTTCGTGACGTGCTCTTGCAACGGTTTAAATGGGGACTTTGCAAACAGTCCCAAGATGGTATTCATCGGCATGTGCTTCACACCTTTTACACGTCAAATTGACGAAAATATAAGCGATGATTGTGAAGCAGCGCATGTTACTCCATCCACACCGACTTTAAAATTATTTTTATGTCTATACATCCCGCAAAATTCGGCTTGCCGTGAGGAAAATTTGCCCATATCCTTGGAATGACACGTTTTGTAGGGTTATGTATGGAAACCGAGATAGAACTGAAATTTTTCGTTTCAGCCCAGTTTTCGCAATATTTAACTTCGAAAATTGAACAATACAAAGTGTTGCAGCAAGGAGTTCGCGAACTCGGCAACACTTATTACGATACGCCTACCAACCAACTTCGTCAGCACGATATTGGGTTGAGGATCCGTCGATTTGACGATGTTCATATTCAGACTCTGAAAACGGCCGGTCGGGTTGTTGCGGGGCTGCATCAACGCCCTGAATACAACGCCGAGCTTTCTGGCAATACGTTGGATTTATCGTTGATCCCAGCGCAAGCGTGGCCAGAGCACTTCGATGTCGCGGCATTAAATGCCGAGCTGCATCCTCTGTTTTCCACCAATTTCTCTCGTCAACAATGGCTAGTGGCGCTCAATGATGGCGCGCAGATTGAAATCGCATTCGATCAAGGCCAGGTGTTAGCGAATGAGCAAACGGATGACATCTGTGAAGTCGAGTTAGAGCTGAAATCGGGTCAAGCTGATGCCTTGTTCACTCTCGCCCGCGAGTTGTGTGCCGATGGTGGCATTCGCTTGGGTAATTTGAGCAAAGCGGCGCGTGGCTATCGCTTAGCGAGTGGTTATCAAGGCGATCCGGTGCGCTCACTGTCGTTGGTTGATATCACGGACACCGATTCAGTCGAGCAAGTCTTCGTCAAAAGCTTGGATCACGCTCTTGCGCACTGGCATTACCACGAGCAAATCTACTTTGAGCGTCAGTCACCGAATGCGTTGAAGCAAATTCGCGTGGCGATCCAATTCATCATGCAGATCTTGTCAGTGTTTGGCGCTTTGGTGCCAAAACGCGGCAGTGCGGTGATCCGCCAAGAGCTAAAATGGCTGCGTGGCGAGTTAAACTGGCTTGATGAAGCCAACAGCATTGAGATCTTAACCGAAGACAAAGGTCATACTTTGCGCAAACTTGATGCGCGTAAGTCTTTGGTCAAGCAATTGAAAAAACGCCGTGAGCGTTTACCTGAAGCTGACGACATGCTGGCGTTGTTCCAGTCTGCCCGTTACTGCTCTTTGTTGCTCGATCTTAGCCGTTGGATCATCAGCCGCGGTTGGCAGCCAATGCTTGATGAAAAATCGAAGGATAAGCTGGTTGAGCCGGTCAAAGAGTTTGCGGATCAATGTTTGTCGTACTCGTGGCAAGAGCTGATGGATGTATTACCTATCGACAGCCAATTGAGCGCTGAAGATTACATTGGGTTATACACCAAACTGTCGCGTAACCTGCTCACCGGCATGTGTTTCGGTAAGCTGTACGATGAAGAGGTGTGTGATTCTTTCCGCCTGCCTTGGTATGACTTGCTGCAAGGGATTGAAGATCTGCAGCAATTGGCGTTGATCGGTAAGTTGCTCGACAAGCAACCGGATCCTGAAGATCGCGAGCAGATCAGCAAGTGGTTGAGCCGTAAGCAAAGCTCGCTGCTCAGTGCGATGCAGCAAACCCGTGATAACAGTTTAACGCTGGATGCCTACTGGCCTTAACAGTGTGAGATGAAAAAACGCCACCGTTTCCGGTGGCGTTTTTGTTTGAGCTGTCCCGTGCTAGAGATGACTGGTATTCGCCGTGAGCGATCTAGTGATCCTCCGGTGTATCTCGATTCTCAGCGCGAGCGTCTCTGTGTTTTTCTTCCTGCGTCTCTCTATCTTTCTCGCGCTCAGGCGCGTCTACATCCTGCGCGTCTGTGCTCTGGGCGTCGAGATCAAGGGCATCGAGGCGTTTCTCTATCGCACTGAGTTTAGCCAAGATCTGATGCTGATTGGCCAGCAGGATCCGCATGTCTTGATCCGCTTCTTCCTCTGCCTTGGCTTGGTGGCGTTTTTGAATACCGCTGCTGACTAAGCCCGCGATCATACCGAAAATCGCGATCCCTGAGACGATTACCGCTGCCGCCACCACTCGTCCCCAAAAGGTGACGGGGAAATAGTCGCCATAGCCGACGGTGGAAATCGTGACTAATACCCACCAAATTGCATCTGAAATGCTGTTAATCGATGCATTGGGATCGGTACTTTCTGCCATCAGCATTGAGGTCGAGCCAACGGTGAAGATCAAGGTGAGGAGTAAAATTAATGAGGCAAAGGTGGTTTCAGTGGGCTCTTGCGCTAAGCGCGATAGTACGTGTCGACTTTGTCTAAATAAACGGATGATCCGAAATATTTGTACGATACGGGCGTAACGTAAAAAACCGATCAGCGGTACGCTGGCGACAAAGTCTATCCAGTGGTAGCTCAAGTAATGGCGACGATCATTACTGCGCCATAAATCGAACAATAATTGCGACCAAAAGATGACGCAAATGGTGGCATCCACTTTCAATAACCATTCATGGATCTCACTGTTATTGTGATAGAGCAGCGCAAAGGTGATGACAATCAAAGAAACTAGCGAAAGGCCAAAAGACATTAGGCTCAAAGGGTACAATTCATGGTCACGAGATGTGTTTTTGTTCATCATTATTCTGCCAGTATTCAAACGCTTACATAAATGTCTAAGGATTTTCTTGGCGTTCGTTTGAGTCACTATTTTTGAGAAAAAGCACGCAAAAAAGTCGCGGCTAAAATAATCGATTAGCCTGCCGATAAATATAAACAGATAGGCTCTGTAAGTGTTAGTCAAATTTGTGTTGAGAGCCAGCGAATTTAGGGAGCAAGCGTATGGCGTTATTGACATTTAAACCGTGGGAACGCGTGGTGTCAGATATTAAATTGACCCACAAACTGGTACTGCTAATGGTGTTCAGCTCGGTCATTGTCATCGGCAAACAGCTGTGGGACGCCCATACTTTCCGCCATTCTCTGCTCGATATGCAGCGCCATTCGATGGAAGAGATCGCTGCGGCTAACAAAGCCATGCTCGGCGTCTTGTATGCCGAATCGCCGGATACCATTGAAACCGCGTTAACGGCTGCCAACGACGGCTACGGCCAAGATATTTTTGTGTATGTCACCAGTGCCAAGCAGGGTCTGGTGATCGGTCACGACACACAACAACAGTTCAACCAATTACCTCACGCCAATCAATTGAGCACTCTCAATGCGGCTACCTTATGGCCGCTTGTAGGCGGACAAGCTTATGAGTACGCGCTACCGACCGGCATGGATGACTGGACCGTGGTGGTGAACATGACCACGGCTGATGTCGAGCATTACTACCAAGCCTATCTGTGGCAAGTGAAATGGCAAACCGGCGTGATGATTGCGGTGTTCTTGGTGCTGCTTTTGGGCGCGTCTCGCGTGATGTTGCGCCAATTTGGTTACTTAGGCGGCGCGATTAAACAGATGGCGAACCGCGAGCTTAATCAATCGATTGACATGCGCTGTAAAGATGAGTTCGGTGAGTTGGCAAGAGAGCTTGAGCGCACCCGAGTGCAACTGCGCGATGTGGTGTTGAATCAGCGCCAAACCTCGCAAGAGTTGTCAGAAGTCACGGAAATCATGACCTTGAGCATGCAAGAAACCCGTGAGGCGGCGCAGGAAGAGTTTAATGAAATCGACCAACTCGCTTCGGCGATGAGCGAAATGACCTCAACGGTGATGACGGTAGCAGAGCATGCCAAGAACGCCTCTGATGCGACTCAAGGCACCTCCGGCCAAGCCAAGCAAGGGCAGGCGTTTGTCACCCAAACCATTCAGACTATCGAGCAGCTCTCAAAAGATATCCGTGAATCAGCGGGCGCGGTGAACCAAGTGGAAGAGCGTGTGGAGCGCATTAGCTCGGTGGTGACCACCATTCAAAGCATTTCTGAGCAAACCAACTTGCTGGCCTTGAACGCCGCGATTGAAGCCGCTCGCGCTGGTGATGCGGGGCGCGGTTTTGCGGTCGTCGCCGATGAAGTGCGCAAGCTGGCGGGCAGCACGGGTGAAGCAACGGTCGAGATCCAAGAGATGATCTCTCAGCTTCAGCACAGCGCCCAAGAGGCGGTGGACTTAATGGAGCAAAGCGTCACCGAAGCGGCGGAAGGGGTCGAGCTGGTGACCAAAGCCGGCATGGAGCTCGATAGCATTGTGCATAAGGTGCAAGAGATCAACGACATGAACTTCCACATTGCCTCTGCAGCTGAGCAGCAAAGCCAAGTGGCGGATGAAATGAATGAGAATCTCAACAACGTCCGTGTGCTGGTGGAAGGCTCGGTGACAGTGGTGACTGAGCTGACGGAAACCGCTGAAGAGATGCAAAAAACCGCCGCCGAGATGGAAGACAAGATCAAAGCTTTTGTTGTCTAAGCCCAATTTTCATCTTCAACAGACCGTGCCGGGTTGAATTGCTGGCGCGAGTCTGTAATAAAGGGAGATATCGCACGAGGGTAATAGCATCAGGGAGGTGACTTTTGTGGTTCTCTGAGTTTACGTCGGCCTCGTGGCCTTCAATAAAAATAACTAGCAGAGACAACATCTATGATCTTGCCTTCTTTGATAGCCGAGACTGCCGAGCGTCACTGGCAGCGACTCCACGACGCCCATTCCGATCTGCTCAACACTCTTTCTTCCGATCAGCAACAACAATTGCGCCAACTGCTTGGTAGCAGTGAATTTATCGCCCGCAGTCTCGATCAGCGCCCCGATTTGATCCCATGGTTGTTCGCCAGCGCCCAACAGCCCGAAAAAGCCCGTACCTATCGAACCCGTTTAGGGCAACGCTTAGGTGAGATCAGCGATGAAGCGCAGGTACTGCGCGAGTTACGCCGTTTTCGCCGCGAAGAGATGGTGCTGATCGCCGCGCACGATTTTCTCAGTCGCCAAAGCTTAACCTTGAGCTTATCGCGCCTATCCGATCTAGCGGAAGCGATCATCATGGAGGGCTATCACTGGCTGTATCAGCGCTGCTGCGAAGAGTGGGGCACGCCAACCAATGCAGAAGGTGAAGCACAGCCGATGTTGGTGCTGGGCATGGGGAAACTCGGCGGTGGCGAGCTTAACTTCTCATCGGATATCGATCTGATCTTTACCTATCCCGATAACGGCGAAACCGTCGGCGCGCGTCGCAGTATTGCCAACGCTCAGTTCTTTACCCGCCTCGGTCAGCGTTTGATCAAAGCGCTGGATCAAAACACTGTGGACGGTTTCTGTTACCGCGTCGATATGCGCTTGCGCCCGTTTGGGGATAGCGGCCCGTTAGTGATGAGCTATGCCGCGATTGAAGATTACTACCAAGAGCAAGGTCGCGACTGGGAGCGCTATGCGATGATCAAAGCGCGGGTGATGGGGCGCGAAAGCTTCTCCCGTTACCAAGAGCTGCGTCAAATGCTGCGCCCATTTGTGTTCCGTCGTTATATCGATTTCAGTGCGATCCAAGCGCTGCGCCGAATGAAGGCGATGATCAGTAGTGAAGTTCGTCGGCGTGGATTACACAACAATATCAAGCTAGGCCCGGGCGGTATTCGTGAAGTGGAATTTATCGCCCAATCGTTCCAGCTGATCCGTGGTGGTCGTACCCCGCAATTGCGCGGGCGAGGCTTGTTAGAAACCTTGCAAGCGATTGAAGAAAACGCCCTGCTTGAGCCTGCGGAAGTGCACACTTTGCGTGAAGGCTATCTGTTCCTGCGCCGAGTCGAGAACTTGCTACAAGCGATTGATGATAAGCAAACGCAAACGCTGCCAGAGAGCGATATTGACCAACAACGTCTTGCCTTTGCGCTCGGATTCGACGATTGGCCAGCCTTGTTGGCCGCTATTCAAACTCAGATGGCGGCCGTCCATCAGGTCTTTGATGGCTTGATCGGCGATGACGACACTGAGCAAACCAGCCCAGTGGCGGCGCACTTTGTCGAGATTTGGGATATGGCGCGCAACGAAGACGTGCTGATCACTATTATGCAAGAGCAAGAGTATGTGCAGCCGAGTCAACTCGCTAGTCATCTGCTCGGTTTTAAGCAAGAGCTCAGCAAGCGCACTTTGGGCCAGCGTGGGCGGGAAGTGCTCAATCGCTTGATGCCGGAACTACTCAGCCACATCTTACCGCACGACGATGCGCCAGTGTTGCTGCAGCGGATCTTGCAACTACTGACCAACATCGCCACTCGTACGACCTATCTAGAGCTATTGGCAGAGCACCCCAACGCACAAGCGCAATTGATCCGCTTATGTGCGGCGAGCACTATGATTGCCGAGCAGCTTAGCCGGTATCCGATCTTGCTGGATGAACTGCTCGATCCGCAGCATCTGTATAACCCGATCCCACTTGAGCAATACCGTGACGAGCTGCGCGAATATCTTGCCCGGATCCCGGAAGAAGATATGGAGCAGCAGATGGAGGCGATCCGTCAGTTCAAGCAGACCCAGTTACTGCGGATCGCGGCGGCTGATATTGCCGGGGTGTTGCCAGTGATGAAAGTGAGTGATCACTTAACTTATTTAGCCGAAGCCATTGTCGAGGCGGTGGTGAATCAAGCGTGGTTCCAGACTGAAGCAAAATATGGCCGCCCATCGTACCTAAAAGAGCGCACCGGTCGCGGTTTTGCGGTGGTTGGCTACGGCAAAGTGGGCGGTTGGGAGCTGGGCTATAACTCGGATCTTGATATTGTCTTCTTAACGGACTGCCCGGCGAGCGATTACACCGATGGCAAGAAAGAGATCGACAGTCGCCAGTTCTATGTTCGCTTAGCGCAGCGGATCGTGCACTTGTTCTCGACGCGCACTGCCACGGGCGTGCTGTATGAAATTGATACCCGTTTGCGTCCGTCCGGTGCATCTGGCTTGTTGGTGAGCACGTTAGAGGCATTTGAAGAATACCAGCATCAAGAAGCGTGGACATGGGAGCATCAAGCCTTGGTGCGCGCTCGCATGATTTATGGGGATTTGCCGCTGCAACAGGATTTCGCCAAAGCGCGCAAAGGTGTCCTGCGTCTTGCGCGAGATAGCGAGAAATTGCGCAGCGAAGTGGTCGAGATGCGCGAGAAAATGCGCGATCACTTGGGTGGCAAAAAAGCCGGTCGCTTTATGCTGAAACAAGATCCCGGCGGGATCACCGACATAGAGTTTATCGCGCAATATTTGGTGCTTAACAATGCCAAGCAGCTAGGGGCGCTCACCAAATGGTCCGACAATATGCGGATATTTGAAATGCTGGCCGACTGCGAGGTGATGGATCTGGGGCAGTCGCGTGCGATCAGTGATGCCTACACCAAGATGCGCGATGAAATTCACCGCTTGAATCTGCGTGGTCTGGACGCTGATGTTGCAGAGAGTGAATTTAGCCAAGAGCGTGAAGCCGTCAAAGCGATCTGGCGCGAGCTATTAGGTGAAGGGGGCTAGACTGGCCTTTTGGTGAACGGTCAGTGAGACCTCATTGAAGTAACGACAACGGCGCTGTGATAGCGCCGTTTTTTGTGCTCGTGATAAACCGAAATAGGGCTACTTGGCGCGCGGGTCGTTAGCGCCGTACAAACTCGGTTGGCCTTCTGGACGGTTTTTAAAGCGACGATGAAGCCACATGTATTCTCCCGGTGCTTGGCGCACGGAATTGGCGATCACTTCATTCGCTTTGGCGGCGGCCGCTTCGGGATCGTTACGTGGGAAGTCTTCCACAATAAATACCTTAGCGGTGTAGCCACGGTTATCGGTATCGCGAGAGAACGTAAACCCAGCAACGACCGCATCAGAGGCGTCGACCAACAGTGAGGTCCCCGTGGTGGTACAGGCATCCTCTACCGCAAAATACGGCACAAATACCGAGCGGCGCAGACCGTAATCGTGATCCGGCATGTACCATAGGGTATCGCCTTTTTTGATCGCTGCGATCATGCCACCGATGTTGCGCTTGTGGATCAGGCCGGCATTGCCTTTGAGTCGGCCACGATATTGGACATAGTCAAAAGCCGGGTTGTTGTTCGGACGATACACCCCCCAACCATGACCAAATTCACCAATCGCCTTGGCGCAGATCTCCAAGTTTAGGTTGTGATACCCCAGCATAAGCACACCTTGGCCTTTGTCGTTGAGTTCGATGAGCTTGTCCATGCCCTCGACTTTCACCAAGCGACGCAGACGCCAGCGCGGCCAGAACCAGGCAATACAAGACTCAACCATGGCAAGGCCAGTATTGTCGATGTTCTCTTTGACGATTTTCTCGCGCTCAGCCCCACTCAATTCAGGAAAACACAATTCGAGGTTTTTCCGGATCACAAACAGGCGCTTGTGCATGATTTTCATCATGATGCGTCCGAGCAACTTGCCAATCACAAACAGCACGGAATAAGGAAGCCATGAGACGAGGTACATCAAACCCACGCCAATCCAGACTAACCAGTAGCGAGGGTGTAAGAGACCCACATGAAAGCGGGGTGCGGCGTACTTATCGTTCATATCTATTCTGGGGAAAGTATTCGATTGGCAGCTATTGTAATGGATCTGATCGCGCTTCGCAGCCGCAATATTGGTACAACCACTTGATGAGCGGTGCTTAATGAGAGGGCGGTACAGGGTTTATTCAACTAAATAGACCGATACGCGCTTTGCGCTTAACAACAGTAAACGCCTTCTGTGCGATATGGTACACTCGCAGGAATTTCGATTTTCGGAGACAAAAATGAAACTGACTCTGCCTGATTATGACAACGCCAAAGTCTTGGTGGTTGGTGACGTAATGCTAGATCGATACTGGACCGGCCCAACCGGCCGTATTTCGCCAGAAGCACCTGTGCCGGTGGTGAAAGTGGACCAGATCGAAGAGCGTCCGGGCGGCGCAGCCAACGTGGCAATGAACATTGCAGCGTTGGGCGGACACGCGCATTTGATTGGCCTGACCGGTCAAGACGAAGCCGCGCAAGCGTTGACCCAAACGCTCACCTCATTGTCGGTGAACTGTGACTTTGTAAAGTTGGCGGATTACCCGACTATCACCAAATTGCGCGTGATGAGCCGAGGCCAACAGTTGATCCGTTTGGACTTTGAAGAAGGCTTTCATAACGTACCGCAAACCCAAGTGTTGCCTCAGGTTGAAGCGGCATTAGGCGGCGCGAAGGCCGTGATTTTGTCTGACTACGCGAAAGGCGCGCTAGAGCACGTTCAGCCAATGATTGCGGCGGCACGTGCGGCCGGTGTGCCAGTGTTGGTTGATCCGAAAGGCGCTGACTTTGAACGCTACCGTGGCGCGACGTTGCTGACGCCAAACCTGTCGGAGTTTGAAGCCGTTGTCGGTAAAACCCAAGGTGATGCGGATATCGTCGAAAAAGGCTTGGCCTTGATTGAGCGTTTTGACTTCGAAGCCTTGCTGGTTACTCGCTCTGAGCACGGTATGACATTGATCCGTAAAGGCGCTGAGTCGTTCCACCTGCCAACGCAAGCCCAAGAAGTGTTTGATGTGACCGGTGCCGGTGATACGGTGATTTCGGTACTGGCAGCGTCTCTCGCTGCGGGCAAATCGTATGAGCACGCCTGTGTCTTGGCTAACGCTGCCGCTGGTGTGGTGGTGGGCAAACTGGGCACCTCAACGGTATCAACCATTGAGCTTGCTGAAGCGGTCCATGGCAGCCAAGAAACCGGTTTTGGCGTGGTGACAGAGTCGGCGCTGAAAACGGCGGTGGCGGAAGCGCGTAAACGCGGTGAAGTGGTAGTGATGACCAATGGCTGCTTTGATATTTTGCACGCGGGCCACGTCTCTTACCTCAACGAAGCGGCGAAACTGGGCGATCGTTTGATTGTCGCGGTGAACACCGATGAGTCCGTGAAAATCTTGAAAGGCCCGGGGCGTCCTGTGAACCCAACCGATCGCCGCATGGCGGTATTGGCGGGTTTAGGTAGTGTAGATTGGGTGGTGCCGTTCTCGGAAGAAACCCCGCAACGTTTGATCAGTGAAGTGCTACCAACGCTACTGGTGAAAGGTGGCGACTATAAACCGGAAGAGATTGCCGGTGGCGCGGAAGTGATTGCGGCAGGCGGTGAAGTGCGTGTCTTGAATTTTGAAGATGGCTGCTCGACCACTGAGATCATTAAAGCGATCCAAAGCGGTAGAGGCTAAAAACGGTTGGCCAATCCAGTCATTGGGTTGGCAACACCGAAAAGTGCAAACCTTGCACTGCACCTTGATAAACGCCGCTAAAATCGCGCATTAAAAAAGGCACTCAAGAGTGCCTTTTTTCGTGCTGGCGGTTTGCTCGCGATTATTGCGCAGCGACTAGGCCTGCGTTGATATCAAGGATATCTTGCTCATTCAGATCGCCCACGGCTTGTTTTAGCTGCAGGGTGCTCAGAATGTAGTTGTAACGTGCGTTCGACAGGTTACGGTTTGCATCATACAGACGACGGGTCGCATCTAGCACATCAACAATGGTACGAGTACCCACTTCAAAGCCGGCTTCTGTCGCTTCAAGGGCTGAGCGTGCAGAGACCACACTTTGATTGTAGGCGCGTAAGCTACCAATGCTGGCATTGATGTTGTTGTAGAATGCACGAACATCACGTACTACGCCACGGTAAGATTCTTCCAAATCTTGGCTGCTGGCAACGTAAGCAAACTGTGCTTGTTTCACTTGCGAGCTAATGTTACCACCGGTGTAAAGCGGCATCGCAAAGTTAATACCCGCAGTTACATCGCTGTAATCGTTGTCGTAGATATCGTTGCTACGGTTGCTGTTATCGGCGTAGCTGTAGCCTGCATCAAACGTGATTGACGGTAGACGAGAAGTATCTGCGATATCGATTTGTTGGCGTGCAACATCTTGAGCGATACGGCTTGCTAGCAGTGATAAGTTTTCGTTTTCCGCCGTTTCTAGCAGCTCGTCAACAGACGTTTCTGGGCGGCTAGCGCTAAAGCGGCGAGTATCTAGCTTGTTGAGCTCAGTGTGCTCTTGGCCTGTGATTTCGCGGATCGCTTCGTAGCTGTTAACCAGTTGGTTTTGCGCTAGGATCTCATTCGCCAGTACGGTGTCGAACTGTGCTTGTGCGTCATGAACGTCAGTGATTGCAGAAAGACCGACTTCAAAACGTTGTTGAGTTTGCTCTAGTTGACGACCAACCGCGCGTTTTTCGGCGCGCACGAACGCAAGGTTATCTTGTGCGTTAAGTACGTCAAAGTAAGCAGACGCCACACGCAGGATTAAACCTTGTTGCACGGCTGCGAAAGCGGCGTCAGCTTGACGGGCATTCATTTCAGCGATGTCGAGGTTAACCCAGCTAGTGCGGTTATAAAGTTGTTGTGATAAGCCAATACCCGCAGTCAATGCGTTGTTGTCACGCTGATCTTCACTGCTGAAGTTCATGTTGTAACCAGCGGTTAGGTTAATGCTTGGTAACAATGAACTGCGCGAACTATTAATCGCCTCAAAGGCGGCATCCTTGGTCGCAGCCGCAGATAATAGTTGTGGGTCATTGTCTTTGGCTTGCTGATAAATTGCTGCAATGTCATCAGCCAAAGCTAAGTGACTAAAACCACCCAAAGTGACTCCGATGACGAGTGGCAATAATTTCTTCATGGATACGTTCCTTGATGAATATTAGCGACGAAACACATAGTTTACAGCATTCTACCTTTCTTGAAACTGATCATTACGTAACTTTACTAGTGGCCGAGAAAATGGATACTGTTTCACACAATTGTTTTAAAACTTATGACATTTGTTGAGTCACATTGATATGTTACTCTTATTCTCCTGACATCAAGGATAGGTAAACCGATGACAAGGCTCCAGTTTGGTCAACAAGATGTAGAAGTTCTTGAGCAAACCACTGAATATGACGGTTTTTTCAAGATGGTGAAGTACCGTTTACGTCATAAATTGTTTGCTGGCGGGTGGAGCGGTGAAATGGACCGTTTGCTGTTTGAACGCGGCACGGCGGTGGCATTATTGCCCTACGATCCTATCCGTGATGAAGTGGTGCTGGTGGAGCAGTTTCGCATCGGCGCTCACGTCGCAGGTTGCGCGCCGTGGCAGCTTGAATTAGTCGCTGGCATGGTCGAAGAAGGCGAAAGCGCGGAAGATGTCGCGCTGCGCGAAGCGCAAGAAGAAGCCGGTTTAGCGGTGAGCACCACCGAGTTTGTGACGCGCTATTTATCAAGCTCAGGTGGCTGCAGCGAAACGCTAGCGGTACTGGCCGGACAGGTCGATAGCAGTGTTGCCGGTGGCCTGCATGGGCTGGCAGAAGAGCATGAAGATATCCGCGTTCACGTGGTGTCGCGTGCACAAGCGTATGAGTGGGTAGTGTCAGGCAAAATTGAAAATGCCGCCTCCATCATCGCGCTGCAGTGGCTACAGTTAAATTATTCACGGTTACAAGCGCAATGGAACGGTGACTAGATTCTAGTCATTGCATAGTGTGTTGTGACCCGTTTTTTAGTAATAATAGTCACAGCAACGTTGGCTTAAGGAGTCGAAGTGCGTCAGCAATATGTCGTCGATTTCCCCGCGATCATGCGTACTTATGAAACAAACTATGCACAATTAGTGTCATTACTCCCAAGAGGGGAGAGTGAGCATTGTCATTATGTGGTGTTTGAGGATGAATACCAGCTTAGAATTCTGGAGCAAACGCGCTACACCACATTAGTACATATTACCCAGCAGAACACGCCGCCAGCCGGTGTGGAAACTGGAACAGATTTCACAGTCCGTTTGTATCATGATGCTCGCGTCGCGGAAGTGTGTGCTACGGGTCAGACGGCAAGGCTAAAAGCCAAGTATGATTACCCGAATTCTAAGATGTACCAACAAAACGAGAAGCATCAGGTTAATCAATTTCTCAGGGAATGGCTGACTCACTGTTTGCGCTATGGAGTGACCAAGTCAGCAGCGTGTAAATTAAACTAGTTAACAAGGTTGTATCAGTTTTGCAGACATTTTCTCTGCCAGTAAAGAACGATAAGAGTGTGCGTTTATTGCAGATAACGGACACGCACTTGTTTGCCGACGAGAGCGCAAGCCTATTAGGGGTGAGGACTAACCTCAGCTTTCGCGCGGTGCTTGATGCCGTGATGGCGAGCCAAGTGGACTTTGATGCTGTGCTTGCGACGGGTGATATCTCGCAAGATCACAGCGAAGCGTCGTACGCGCATTTTGTGAAAGATATCCAGTGTCTCTCTCGTCCGTGTTTTTGGTTGCCGGGCAACCATGACTTTAAACCGAGCATGAATTCGGTGTTGCCTACGCCGGCGATTGAGCCTTGTCAGCACCTTTTTGTGGGTGAACATTGGCAGGTGATTTTATTAGATAGCCAAGTGCAAGGCGTACCGCACGGTGAATTGGCGGCGGAGCAGTTGGCGTTTCTTGATGAAACCTTAAAGGCGAATCCACAGCGCCATACGTTGGTCTCGCTGCATCATCACCCATTGCCAGCGGGCAGTGCATGGCTGGATCAACATCAGCTCCATAACCCCGATGATTTTTGGAATGTGGTTCAACAGCACCCGAGCATTCGCGGTGTGCTGTTTGGCCATATTCATCAAGAAATGGATCAAATGGTGAAGGGCGTGCGCGTACTGGCGACCCCATCAACCTGTTTCCAGTTCAAACCAGATTCAACCGATTTTGGTCTTGATAACCGCACGCCAGGCTGGCGTTGGATTGAGTTATCAGACGACGGCGAGATCGTCACCCGCGTCGAGCGCTTAAGCGATCCGCGTTTCCTACCCGATTTCAACAGTGCAGGCTACTAATGAAACCGTTATTGCTGTACATCCATGGCTTTAATAGCTCACCGTTATCGCAAAAAGCCGCGATCATGGTGGCGCATTGCCGTGAACATCGTCCTGATATTCGTTTGGAAGTGCCGCAGTTACCGAGTTATCCGCAAGCTGCGGCCCATTATCTGGACGAAGTGATCCGTCCGTTGTTGGGGCGCTACAAAATTGGCGTGATTGGCAGCTCTTTGGGCGGCTATTTAGCGACGTGGTTAAACGCGCGCTATGGCCTAAGAGCGGTGCTGGTCAATCCAGCGGTAAAACCGTACGAGTTATTAGTGGACTATCTGGGCGAGCAGGTAAATCCATACACTCACGAAGTGTATACCCTTGTCGAAAGCCATATGGATGAATTAAAGGCGTTGGAAATTCAAACCCTTGCCCATCCAGAGCAGTTGTGGCTCTTGCAACAAGAAGGCGATGAAGTGCTTGACTACCGTCAGGCAATCGAGAAATATGCCGCCTGTCCTCAAACTGTTGAACCCGAAGGGGATCATAGTTTTGTCGGTTTTGAGCGTTACCCTGCCGACATTCTCCAGTTTCTCGACCTATAACGGTCGATGTACCCCTGAGGGGAAACGGTTCACAAATGTGACCCCCTTATGAGCACCTGACTTGACAAGCTGTCGGGTGTTACTGACTATTGTGAAAATTTTTTACGACGTTCCCTGAATATGACAGAGCAAAGTTATAACGCGGGAGCCATTGAGGTTCTCAATGGACTTGAGCCCGTTAAACGCCGTCCGGGTATGTATACTGATACCACCCGTCCGAATCACCTTGGCCAAGAAGTGATCGACAACAGTGTCGATGAAGCTTTGGCTGGCCATGCCCGCAAAGTCGAAGTCATTCTTCATGCCGATCAGTCGCTAGAAGTAGTGGACGACGGGCGTGGTATGCCGGTCGACATCCACCCTGTCGAGAAAGTCTCGGGTGTTGAGCTGATCTTATGTAAGCTCCACGCCGGCGGTAAATTCTCCAACAAAAACTACCAATTCTCCGGTGGTCTTCACGGGGTGGGGATCTCGGTGGTCAACGCCCTTTCAAACCGGGTTGAAGTCACGGTAAAACGTGATGGTCAGATCTACCAAATCGCGTTTGAAAACGGCGACAAAGTGTCTGAATTGGAAGTGATTGGTACCTGTGGCAAGCGCGCCAAAGGTACCCGCGTGCACTTCTGGCCCGATGCCAGCTACTTCGACAGCGCCAAGTTCTCGGTCTCTCGTCTGAAAAACGTCTTAAAAGCCAAAGCGGTATTGTGCCCAGGGCTTGAGATTGTGTTCACCGATAAAGTGAACAACGAAGAATACCGCTGGTTCTACGAAGATGGTCTGACCGACTATCTGGCAGACAGCGTGAAAGGCTACGAATTGCTGCCGGAAGCGCCGTTTACCGGTGCGTTTTCTGGCTCTACTGAAGCGGCCGATTGGGCGGTCATTTGGCTCCCAGAAGGCGGCGAGCTGATCACCGAAAGTTACGTTAACTTGATCCCAACCGCCCAAGGCGGTACCCATGTCAATGGTTTGCGCCAAGGTTTGCTGGATGCGATGAAAGAGTTCTGTGAATTCCGCAACTTGCTACCGCGCGGTGTGAAACTGACCGCTGATGATATCTGGGACCGCTGTGCTTACGTATTGTCAGTGAAGATGCAAGATCCGCAATTTGCTGGTCAAACCAAAGAGCGTTTGTCATCGCGCCAATGTGCTGCGTTTGTCTCGGGTGTGGTGAAAGATGCGTTCAGTTTGTGGTTGAACCAACAGCCGCAACTGGCCGAGCAATTGGCTGAGCTGTGTATCTCCAATGCCCACCGCCGTATGCGTGCGGCGAAGAAAGTGGTACGTAAGAAAGTGGCCTCTGGCCCTGCGTTGCCGGGTAAGCTGACTGACTGCTCAATGCAAGATCTTAACCGCACCGAACTCTTCTTGGTGGAAGGTGACTCGGCAGGGGGGAGTGCCAAGCAAGCGCGCGATCGTGAATTCCAAGCCATCATGCCGCTGCGCGGTAAGATCCTCAATACCTGGGAAGTGTCTGCTGATCAAGTCTTGGCATCACAAGAAGTGCATGACATCTCAGTGGCTTTGGGCATCGATCCAGATTCTGATGATTTGAGCGGTTTGCGTTACGGTAAAGTCTGTATCCTTGCCGATGCGGACTCCGATGGTCTCCACATTGCAACGCTGTTGTGTGCGCTGTTCTACAAGCATTTCAAAGCGTTGGTCAGTAACGGCCACGTGTTTGTCGCGATGCCGCCGCTGTACCGCATCGACTGTGGTAAAGAAGTCTATTACGCCCTCGATGAAGCCGAGAAAGAAGGCATTCTAGAGCGTCTGAGCCAAAAACGCGCCAAGATCAACGTGCAGCGATTTAAAGGTCTGGGTGAGATGAACCCACTGCAGCTGCGCGAAACCACCATGGATCCGAATACGCGTCGTTTAGTGCAGCTGACGGTTGCCCAAGAAAACGAAGACGAAGTCATGATGGACATGTTGCTGGGTAAAAAGCGTGCCGAAGATCGCCGCGCTTGGCTGCAAGATAAAGGCGATCTCGCCGAAATGTAAATTTACGTCCGCCGGCCTTAACCGGCGGTGTTCAGTTTGAACGGATCGAACAGTATGACTGATATTACGATGGACGGTATTGAACAGCTGCCAATTGGCCGCTTTTCCGAAGATGCCTACCTCAATTACTCCATGTACGTCATCATGGATCGTGCGCTGCCGTTTATCGGTGACGGCCTCAAGCCTGTACAGCGCCGTATCATTTACGCCATGTCTGAGCTTGGCTTGTCGGCGACGGCGAAATATAAGAAATCGGCACGTACCGTAGGTGACGTATTGGGTAAATACCACCCGCACGGTGACTCGGCGTGTTACGAAGCCATGGTATTGATGGCGCAGCCTTTCTCTTACCGCTATCCGCTGGTGGATGGTCAAGGTAACTGGGGTGCACCGGATGATCCGAAATCGTTCGCCGCGATGCGTTATACCGAATCGCGCCTATCACGCTTTTCCGAAGTGCTGCTGAGCGAGTTGGGTCAAGGTACTGTGGACTGGTTGCCAAACTTCGATGGCACCATGAAAGAGCCGAAAACCCTGCCATCACGCCTACCGCATATTTTGCTCAATGGTGTGACCGGTATTGCCGTGGGTATGGCGACAGATATTCCGCCGCATAACGTCCGTGAAGTGGCTAGCGCGCTGGTGCATCTGATTGACGATCCGAAAGCCGATCTTGATGCCTTGATGGACTACGTTAAAGGCCCAGATTACCCAACCGAAGCGGAAATCATCACGCCAAACAGCGAGATCAAAAAGCTGTATCGCACCGGTAAAGGCAGCATCAAAATGCGTGCGGTCTGGACCAAAGAGAACGGCGATATCGTGATCACCTCGCTGCCACACCAAGTGTCTGGGGCGAAACTGCTAGAGCAGATCGCCATGCAGATGCGCAACAAGAAGTTGCCAATGGTGGAAGATCTGCGCGATGAATCGGATCATGAAAACCCAACCCGTATCGTGATCGTACCGCGCTCAAACCGCGTCGATTGCGAGCAGTTGATGAACCATCTGTTTGCGTCAACCGATCTGGAAAAGAGCTACCGTGTTAACTTGAACATGCTCGGTCTGGATGGTCGTCCGCAGGTCAAAGGCTTGGAAACCATTCTGTCGGAGTGGTTGGTGTTCCGTCGTGAAACGGTACGTCGTCGTCTGCAATACCGTTTGGACAAAGTGCTGGCGCGTTTGCACATCTTGGAAGGCTTGCTTGCGGCTTACCTCAACATTGATGAAGTGATTGAGATCATCCGCACTGAAGAAGATCCAAAAGCTGAGTTGATGACCCGCTTTGGCCTGAGCGAAAAACAAGCCGAAGCGATCCTTGAAATCAAACTTCGTCAGTTAGCGAAGCTTGAAGAGATCAAGATCCGTGGTGAGCAAGATGAACTAAGCAAAGAGCGTGACAAGCTAGAGCAGCTGCTCGGCTCTGAGCGTCGCATGAACACCTTGCTGAAAAAAGAGATCTTGGCGGATGCCGAGAAATACGGCGATGATCGTCGCTCTCCACTGGTCGAGCGCGCAGAAGCGAAAGCGCTGTCTGAGCGTGAGCTGGTACCAAGCGAAGCGATCACTGTTGTGTTGTCGGATAAAGGCTGGGTACGTCACGCCAAAGGCCACGATGTTGACCCAACCACCATGACCTTTAAGTCGGGTGATGATTACCTTGCGCACGCACGAGGCAAGAGTAACCAGCCGGCGATCTTCCTTGGCAGTGATGGCCGTAGCTACTCACTGGAGTCACATACGCTGCCATCGGCACGTAGCCAAGGTGAGCCGATCACCGGTCGTTTGAACTTGACCCCGGGCACCACGATCCGTCAGCTAATGATGGGTGAAGATAATGCGATGTGGTTGATGGCATCGGATGCGGGTTACGGCTTTATTTGTAAAGGCAGTGAGCTGGTATCGAAGAACAAGAGCGGTAAAGCCTTGTTGACCTTGCCGGAAAACGCCGAAGTGATGACGCCGCAGTTCGTGGCAAATCTGGACGAAGATGAAATCGTGGCGATCACCAACGAAGGCCGGATGTTGATTTTCCCACTCAAAGATCTGCCGCAGCTCGGTAAAGGTAAAGGGAATAAGATTATCAATATTGCTAGCGTCAAAGCCAAAGCGCGTGAAGAGCTGCTATCGCAACTCTTGTTGCTGCCAAAAGGCGCGACCTTGACGCTGCATGCGGGCAAACGCAAGTTGGGTCTGAAACCGACCGATCTGGATAACTTCCGTGGCGACCGCGGTCGACGTGGTACCATGCTGCCGCGTGGCTTGCAGCGCGTGACGGCAACGGAAATCAGTTTGCCGGAGCCAGAGTCGCACACTGGCGAAGAATAAGCTGCTAAAGCCCTCTGCGGAGGGCTTTTTTTGTAAGTCGATGAGTCTTGTTCGCGCAGATCTTGCTGCGAATGATGCAATTTAAATTTGGCTCTGTATACTGGCGTACACTTGTACGCTGAAGGAAGTTAGGATGATTTTTGTACTTCGCCTCTTGGCGACGGCGGTGTTTGCTGTCTTTATGTTTGTCTTTGGCTGCGCTTGGTGTCTTCTGAGCCCGCGCAACCCTAAACATGTCAAAACCATTGCGCGTCTGTTTAGTAAGATGTCGCGTGTGTATGGGGTGAAATTGGAAGTGCGCTTCCCGGAAAACCCGTACCAAGATCCCGCAGTGTACATTGCGAACCACCAAAGTAACTGGGATCTCTGGACCATTTCTGGCGCGGTGATGCCGCGTACAGTGACCGTCGGCAAGAAGAGCCTATTGTGGCTGCCGTTATTTGGCCAGCTGTATTGGCTGACGGGCAATATCTTGATCGATCGGAACAACCGCTCGAAAGCCGTCGGGACGATTGGTCAGGTGGTTGAGAAAATTAAACAAGACAAAGTGTCGATTTGGATGTTCCCAGAAGGGACGCGTTCACGCGGTCGTGGCTTATTGCCGTTTAAAACCGGTGCATTCCATGCAGCAACGTCGGCTAACGTCCCTTTGATCCCTATCGTGTGTAGCTCAACCGAGAAGCTAAACTTAGGACGTTGGAATAACGGACATGTGATCGTTGAGCTAATGGCGCCCGTACATTCAGACGGTTACGGCAAAGAAAACGTCCGAGAGCTTGCGGAAATGTGCCGCGCTCAAATGGCGGAAAAATTGGCCGAGCTGGACGCGGAAGTGGCAGAACGTAATAAAGGTTGATCGCCGCATTGATCCTCGTACAGAGGGTGTGTATAAAGGGCACGCATTTGCGTGCCTTTGTGGTTTCTAGAGACCGGAGTAGTTATGTCCATAGAAAAAGTAGTGTTAGTGGCGAAAGACGGTACCCCAGTGGGATTGCAGGAAAAAATGCAAGCTCATCTGGATGGCACGTTGCACTTGGCTTTTTCTGTATTGCTGTACCGTGAAGGGAAGGCGGGACGTGAGTATCTACTCCAGCAACGCGCGCTTGGCAAATACCACAGCGGCGGCTTGTGGACCAATACCTGTTGCTCGCATCCACGTGATGGCGAATCCATGCAAACTGCGGGCGTGCGTCGCCTAATGGAAGAGATGGGCATTGATTATTGTGGTGAGCTCGACGATGTCGCGCAATTTATCTATCGCGCCGAGTTGGATAACCAGCTAGTTGAGCACGAGCTAGACCATGTGCTGTTAGGTCGGGTCGACACCCTCGACTTTACCGTTAATCCTGAGGAAGTGATGGCGTCGCGCTGGATTCCGGCAACGGAGATTGCAGCAGAGCTAGCAAACTCGCCTCAGCAATATACCGCGTGGTTTGGCACTGTATTCCAACACGCCGAAGCGGCGTTCATTACGCGCTGATTGATATTGGCGCAGCCGTTTTGCATGGCTTGCGCCACTTTCCTGTCTTCTCTTTTCTCTTTTAATTCTTTCTGGCGATTGGCGGTTGATCGCTTTCGGTTGCTTCCTTTGTACTGCTTCTTTTGCACAGTTTCCCTTCATACCGTGTCGCATCTTCGCTAGGTATTTACTGCATCCTGCCGTGTTATCGACGCCGCTGTGCCTACATAAATTGGCGCTCGCAGGCGCAGTGTTAAGTATTCTGACATCATCTACCGGCGCGATTTTTCGACGCGGTTTAGGGCGTGATTATCTTCACTGCAAAGCACGTCTCGCAAACGGGTTACTTTTCTTATGGCGCACTAATGCTGAGACACTGATAGGGAATTGAGAGCGAGGTGTATCGCCGAAGATGCATCGCGCAGCCCCATGTATCAAGGGGGGCGGCATGTTATTAAATTAAGAGAAGATTCTCAGTAGCTGTGACACTTCATTTATGCCACTGGTTGTTTATGCAATTGGTTTGGTTATCTCTTTGTTTCTTAAAGAAAAAATTGTCCAGATTATTTACAGTTTTATCACTTCCCTGTGGCTGAGGTGAGTTATGCCATTGATTGTAGTGCGATCTATAAGGTGGCACAGAAGGTGCTTTGTTAGCTGGGCACACTGCAAGTCTTCACAATAATTAACCAACGCGATTTTAGCGAAGGAGAAATGATATGAAACTCGCAAAATATGGGCTTTGCTCTGCTTTGGCAGCGTCACTGGTTTTTGCATCACAAGCACATGCCGTATTTATCATCGATGATTTTACCGACCCTATTGGTATCGGTAATTCAGCGGTCGATACCGTGGTGGATCTCAATGGTGTCGGCAGTACGTTTGACTCAGCATCCGTTCTTGGTGGAGAGCGTGATTTGTACGTCAAGTTGCTGCAATCAGGCTTTAACCCAGCAACGGGCGTCAATATGACGGTCTCGGCCGGTACTTTGACCTACGAAACGGGGTCGGGTGCTATTGCTATGGGTAAGATCCAGTACGATGGCGACGATAACGATGCGGATAACCTTGATGTCACCGGTCTTGGCTCGGTGGATCTGGCTGCGCTCGGTAACTCTTTTGTTCTCGACATCTTTGAAGCCGATCTCGGGTTCTCTTACTCAATCGGGGTGTGGTCTAATGGCGGTGCGGTGTCGGCCGTGAATGAGTATGTGGCCAATGGTACCAATGTACCAACCTCGCGCGCCTTTTCATTTGCCGATTTTGCCGGGGTCGACTTTACCAGTGTTAGTGCGATCGAATTTATCATCAATACCAAAGGTCTCGCAGGACAGAACTCAATCGACTTTACCGTTGATTCGATTAAAGTGCCTGAGCCAGCAACGATTGCACTGTTCGGTATGGGTTTGATGGGGCTGGGCTATACCCGCCGTCGTAAAGCTAAATAACAGACCGTAAGACAAACGGTGATGTTATTGAGTTAACGTAATATCAAAGGCCCAAAACGAAAAAAGCGGCGATCCACTGGATGCCGCTTTTCTTATTCTTGATCGTCAGTCAGACTTATTTGCGTACCGCAATCGCTTCGATTTCGATACCCACGTCTTTTGGTAGACGCGCTACTTCGACACATGAACGTGCAGGGTAAGTCGCGTTGTGCTCATCGAAAAACGCACCGTAAACTTCGTTAACAGCCGCGAAATCGTTTAGATCTTTCACGAAAACTGTCATCTTAACGATGTCGTTTACTTTTAGGCCAGACGCTTCAACAACCGCTTTCACGTTTTCTAGTGATTGACGTGCTTGTGCTGCGATGTCTGCTGGCACTTCACCTGTTACTGGGTTCACTGGGATTTGACCTGAAGTCAGTACCATGTTGCCCAGATCAACGCCTTGAACGTATGGGCCGATAGCTGCTGGCGCGTTATCAGTATGAAGTACTTGAGTCATGTGAAGTCCTTATAGATATGTAGTTCAAACTAGGTGGTTAGTGTGCATCCATCTGAACCCAAGGTCAAAGGAAACCGCCGCCCAAGGATGGCGATTTATACCTAACAGGCACTCACGCCTCGATCGGCAATAACTCTTTGAAGAAAAAGCCCGGATGATCGGCGTTTAAGTGGGTGGCTTGGTAGTGGCGGTGTACGGTATCGCCCAAGGTAAAGGGTACCGGATGGCGAAAGTTAGGGCCATCAAACACAAAGGTATGAAACTCGCCATTTTCGCCGCAAGGATCGACATCTTTGGGTAGATCGGCAATGAAATCGGCATTGAGTTCACGCCCCACAAAGCTTTCATCCAGTTTGCTACCATCGACGGCGACCACAACCGCTTTAAAGCCTAGCGACAACAGTTGGTCGAGCAATTCGCGGGTATCGCGCTGCCACAGTGGAAAATGGGCGGTGATCCCCACACTGCTTAACTGCGCTTCACGGTGAGCCCGCAGATCTTCTAAGTAGATATCACCAAAAAACGTATCGTTAAGTCCCCGCGCCTTGAGTTTATCGACAGCCGCGCGCATCAGCACTTCATACTCTTCCATGGTGACGGTTTCCGGCAGCCAGATCTTCTCTAGCGGTAACCCTAACGCCTCGGCTTGTTGCTCTAACAACTCCACTCGCAGGCCGTGCATTGATACGCGCTGATGGGTTTCGTTCACCGTGGTGAGCAAGGTTTGGATCTGAAACTTCGGATCGCGCAGTGCAAGATAGAGGGCAAGGGCGCTGTCTTTGCCGCTGCTCCAGTTGAAGTACGCTTGAATAGGGTTGTGGGTCGACATAGCAAGATCTGGCTAGTAAATAATGCCCTGATGCTGCCGTGTTTTGCGCCGAAGGTAAAGGGGCGCGGTGAGCGAGCTGTGAAATTTGCGATGAAAAAAGCCGACGCAAAGGCCGGCTTAGAATGAAGTTAGTGTTTACTTACTTCTTGGCGACGATTTAATTCGCTTCGGTCACGACTTCGCGCGAGAACACTTTCTCACAGTAGTGGCACTTCAAATGCACATCGTCAGCGTGGGCGATAATGCGAAAACGGCTGTCGACCGGCTCATCATGAGTAATACAGTTACTGTTTGGGCAGGCAAACACCTTGGTAATGTTTTGCGGTAGCGACAGATTGAGCTTTTTCACCACTTCATAATTTTCAATCTGATTGACGGTCGCGTTAGGCGCGTACAGAGCGAGCTGGTTGGCTTGCTCTTCAGAAACAAACACGTTCTCAATCTTGATCAGATCTTTGCTGCCAAGGGCTGACGACGGCAGATTCAGGCCAATGGTCACGCGCTTGGTTGAGCAGCGAATATCGAACAGGTTCAATACCTTGATGCCTACATTCGCTGGGATATGGTCGATAACGGTGCCGTTGTTAATGGCTTCTACCTTCAGTTGGGTCTCTTTCACCATGATAATTCTCCTGCGACTTATTGGGCGTTCAAGTTCAGTTCTTCATTCAGCACGAGCGCGAGCAATGCTTGGCGAGCGTACACGCCGTTTTGCGCTTGCTGGAAGTAATATGCGTGCGGGGTGTTGTCTACATCCACGGTGATTTCGTCCACGCGTGGTAGTGGGTGCAGCACTTTCATGGTGTCGCGTGCGCCTTCAAGCGTCGCAGAGTTCAGCACAAACGCCGATTTAATGTGCGCGTATTCCGAGGCGTCAAAACGCTCTTTTTGAACGCGGGTCATGTACAGAATATCAACCTGTGGCATCACTTCTTCGATGTTGTCATGCAGGCTGTATTCAATGCCCGCCGCATCCAACTCTTCCAAGATGTAATCCGGCATCGCCAGCACTTTTGGCGCGATGAAGTAGAAGCGAATATTGGTGAATTTCGACAGCGCTTGCGCCAGCGAGTGCACGGTACGGCCGTATTTCAGATCGCCGACCATCGCAATGCTGAGATTATCAAGACGGCCCTGCGTTTCGGCAATGGTGTAGAGATCGAGCAGGGTTTGCGTTGGGTGTTGGTTCGCGCCGTCACCGCCGTTGATCACTGGCTTGCCGTTAGAAAACTCGGTAGCGAGACGCGCTGCGCCTTCTTTCGGGTGGCGCATGAAAAACGCATCCACGTAAGACGAAATCACGCGCACAGAATCAGCCAAGGTTTCGCCTTTCTTGCCCGAAGAGGTGTTACCCGCATCTGGGAAGCCAATCACGCGGCCGCCGAGGCGCTGCACTGCGGTTTCAAAAGACAAACGCGTGCGGGTTGATGCTTCAAAAAAACAGCTCGCAATCACTTTGTTCTTCAGCAGTTCAGGCTGAGGATTGGCCTTGAGCTGTGCTGCGGTGTCGACAATCAATTCCAGTTCTTGTCGAGTCAGCTCCGGGATAGAAATAATGTGCTTTTGATACAGCGAGTTCGCCATGGCTACGCTTCCCTTATAGATGATGATGGAGTCAGGGTTTTGTCCAAAAAAAAGCCCCCTAAAAAAGGAGGCTTCATTGGCAATACCCTTGCCAAGCAATGCAATATCTTGCCTTAAAAAGGCACACTGAAAACAGCGTTGTACGAGTTAAGCAAGACATTTCACACCATTGCGTTGGTCAAATTGTCGAGCATTATACGCTCTCTTGGTTAAGACGCAAGCGATTGCGTTGTGAGCTGTTAATCCCTGCGGTTGATTTTTTCTAGGGCTGTGCGTACGCGTTTTTTTGTGAGTACGTTCAGCATTGAGCAGAGATTTTGGTCAACACCGACAGGCTAAAAACCAATCCTCACGCTTGCGGGAAAATCACCCTAAGCACCATGTAACGCGATGAATTGGGATTGCAGTGGTTAGCTGGTGGCGGTCACAGAACCTAGTGATCAAGACTAACGTGTTGGTTAATTATGAGACTATCGCAACGCGTTCGTGATTATTTGCGTGAGCTTTGGAGGCGTCGTGGAAGGCTTTTTGCTCGTTTTTGTGGTGTTTTATTTATTGCTGAAATTGTACGGAACGTACCTTGTTGATGCCGAAAAACGCAAAGATAAACAAAATATTGAGGCGTTAGAAAAGGCCGAACGCGCCCAACCGTTATCGACGCGAGAAAAACAGCTTATTGCCATATATTTCGGTTATCGATTTGTATCAAAACGCGTGTTTATTATTGATGGGCAATTCTCCGATGACGCCAAAGAAGTGGATACAGGGCAGCGTCAGGTGATCTTGTCGCACTTTGCCGGTGTTAAAGTGCAAATGACGCCAACCGCAACCCAATATCTACCTGCCGCTAAGATGCCGTTAGGCAGCCGGCAAACTGAGAGCCGCGCTTTCGTTCAAATCGAAGCGATCCAAGTGGTCGATTATTTAATCGTGATCGCGATTGGTGACGCTTACAGCCTAGTAAAAGAAGAGGCGGGCACCTTATCTGAGATGCAGACAACACGTGAAGTGGCGTGGTCGCAGATCCTCGACTCCGATCCCCGCGTGGCCGCGCAGCAAACATCGACCACCAACAAGACACAAGACAGGTAACGGATCATGCTCATTTTTCTAAGTGTTCTACTGGTGGTGCTGTATCTCGGTTTGTCGGTTGTGTATTTCCAACGGCCAAGGAAGTTGCCGACGGCCGACAATCCAGTGCTGCGCAAAAGAGCGCTCACAGAGAAAGAGCGCGCGGCGATTATTCAGTTTACAGGTGATGGGCAGATCAGCGGTGAGGTGATCATCGATAAAGGGGTATTTGATTATCGGGTGGCGCGAGATGAAAATCACGAGCTTAGAGCCGCGATCACCTTTAATGATCGCCAAGTATACATGCCGAAAGAGGCGCTCTTGTTTACGGGCAACATTAGCCATGTTGAGTATGTGATCTATCAACAGGGGCTATTGATCCTCGCCATTGGTGATCACTATCGGTTGGATGATCACTTGCTCAATGAGCAGGGTACGGTGGCGACGCTGCTGCGCGATAAGCTGCACGGACAAACGCTTGATGCGGTGCTCGAAGATCGCGGTGCAATGGACAGCCATCGCCTCAATAACAGCGAGCTAGTAAGCCCTGTGGCGGAGCGGGCGCTGACCAAAACCGAAGCGTGTTACTTGAGCCAACCCTCAAAAGGGGGCGGCACACTTTTCCTTACCTTAGCTTTAGTTATCTATCTGGCGCATTATGATTTGATCCCGCTGACGATGCTGATTGTGCTGGTTTCTATCGCGTTACTGGTGTTCTCCGCTGCCGCGATTTTCCTGCGCGATCTTCGCCCGCTGGATCAAGTGATCACCTATGAAGGCAAACTTTTCGACAGCGAATATCTGGACGATAGCCAAGTGTTCACGGCGGTCGTGTGTCGTGATCACGCTGCGGTTGAGCAATTCTACTTTCCGTCGTCGGCGCTACCAGCCAGTGAAGACCTAAAAGCGACGGATGGAAAGCGTCTTCAGACCGTGCAGTTTGAAGCGCTGCAATCAAGCGGCCAAGTGGTGAGCGTGAATGGGCAGAGTGTCTTGGCGGATCTGCGGCGGCCATCGGCGCGTTACCCGCATTTCTTAATGGTCAGTGCGTGCGTCGCGGTCATTGCGGTGGCGGTGGTTCGGCCCATTCCTGATTTAGAGTACGAATCTGCGTTTGCTCAAGTGAAACAGCAACTATTGGGGCAGGGCGACGCGCCAGCGCGCCCTATTGCCGCAGCGAAAGATTGGTCACAGCCCATCGAGGTGGGAGAGAAACTCACACTGACACAGCCGCGGGTTTGCCAAGACAAAACAAGCAACAAGGCGGGAGAGGATCGGTATGCCACTCAGGCGTATTGCTCACAGTTTCATCTGCCGCTCGATGCCAAGCCAGTTGATTTAGTGTTTGAACTTGAGCCTGCAGAGCAGGCCTTTGTTGAGTACATGCAAAACAGTTTTACGGCTGGCGAAGGGCATAACCATGTGATGTCGACGCCAACAAGCCAGCAGAACAAAGCCTTGGTATCGCGGCTTGACGATCGCGTGACGGAAGCGATATTGGTAGACATGGCGACGGTGTTAGCGCCGTTTTGCTCGGCCTTCGCCACAGAGTGCGATGCGTTTAAACAGGAATTTCAGCGCGCGTGGTGGCGATTGGCGCACCGTGAGCGTTGTGATGCCCAGGCGTGCTGGCAGCAAGCGCTTTCTGCTGAAGGAGAGCTTTCACAGCAGCGAATTACCTTCTTTACCATTGAAAGTTTTAAAGACACCTTGTTAGCGCTGGAAAACGCGATTTGGCAGCAGATCAATGCGCGGCGCTACCAACAAAGCGTGGCGGGGCGCTACGTGGCCGTGACATTACGTGGGGCTATGCCCGATAGTGCCATCGCTTTAGAGAACCGTGAGTCGCCGGGCTTAGCCCCGATGCGACAGGGGCGAGAGTGGCAAGCGAGCCGTTTACTCTCTGCGATTGAATTGATGGTGCCGTTGGCGCTCGATCCGTTGACGGTGCGAGTGCTAAATATTGAGAGAATCAATGGGGCCACCACTCTCACCGTCGGGATCGTTGGGGACAACAGTGTGGAAGAAGAGGTCAAAGCGCGTGTGTGGTTTAACTTGCTAGTGCGCGTTGTGGCGCTGCTGCATCTGGTGCTGTTTATTTACCTCAAGCGTCCATTGCTGACAGCTTCTTCAACTGCTTCAGGGACTGCGCCGCTGACGGGTCAACGCCTGCGCGGCTGACAGTGCAAACACCGCAAAAATCTATGAGTAAAGCACTAACGAGTAAGCAGTTTAGCGGCGGCCCCAGGCACATTGAGTGTCAAAATCAGAGGCGCAATAGAGACGGCGTTGCCTGTGCAGGTGACGCCGTTTTTTTGTGCTCGATGGATGTCGAGTTGAATAGGGGATCGATCTTACTCACCCGTGCGAGGTTTTCTCGCGCTGTATCGCAAAACCTCCGTCAGCGTGCTCACTAAATCGTCATTTATGAGACGATACCTGCGTTTAGGGTAGGTTGTTAAATAAAAGGATATTAAGGCGATGGATCAGTTCATGCTGCTGCTGAAAATGGCGGTGCTTATCTATGGTGTTTTTGCATTTCTCAATAGTCGCGCCAATGCAAATGAGTTCGAAGAAAAGAAAAAAACGTTCAAGCAAGTAAAGCGCGATCATCCACTTAGCCCGCAAGAGCGTGAAGCGGTCACCATTGTCTTTGATGCAGGTGTGCCGTCAGATACGGTCTACTACGCATCCGGGCAATTTGGTTTAGGTTTTCTCAATGACGCACTGGTTGAAGACGTCTTAATGCTTAACGGGATCCCGCTAAAGCTTACGGATACGGCGCGCCAGTATATTACGTTTAGAGAAGACAACTTTGTTGAGGTGGTGGAAACTGAGTTCGATTTTGTGGTGATCGCGCTCAACGGCTACCGCTTAACCGCCGAGCGGGATGGCACTTTACCAGCGCCGCCGGATCTGGAGGAGCTCGGTGTTGTTGAAGACGTTGATGCTGATCCTCTCACCGAGACTCATAGCGCTGAGCCTCAATCAACGACTTCGCCGAATTCATCGGAGACATCAAGCCGCAGTGCTGAGGCTTCCAATGAGACGAATACCTCATCGTATTCAGCGCCGTATGTCGAGCCGCAGCATCAGCAAAAAGCGGCGAGCTTTAAATCAGAGCGTCCGGCCACGCCAATAGAAGCCAATTATCTAGCCCCGACCTTTTACAATGGCTGGCTTTTAACCATCGCCTTGGCGTTTATTCCGGCGTACATATATCTCAACAAAACGCTTTTTGTGGTGGATAACCTTTGGGCGATGCCGGCTATTATTGGTGGGTTGACCTTGTTCATGTTGCTGTTGCTTCGCCGTAAAGGAAGCGATCTCAGCCAATACAAGATCCGTCGTTATTACGGCACGTTAAGTGGTTTAAATGCTGCGGAATGGGAAAATCGGGTGTTGTTCCTTGATACCTCCGATCCGAGTCAATCAGCGTCGCGCCGTGTGTGGTTCCCAAAACATTGGGAAGGACAAATACCGTTAGACACTGACGTCTACTTTGAAGTCGATGCAGAGCAGCTAAGGCTGATCAGTGTCGGAGGCCTGCAGATAGCGCCCTCGGATGTCATAGCGAAACAGCCGAAGTATTTGATGGCATCCATCGGCTTTTTGGCGATCACCTTGGCGATCTTCGCGCAAGTCGACTGGAAAACCCGTGCGGCGAGTTTCGCCATCGTGCAACACAAAACCAGTGATCATGAGATTGCCCAGCCGAGCGATTGGGGGGAGATCACCCACTATGCGCCGGGGGATCGCATCACGGTAACTCAACCGCGCTTTTGCTTGCCTAAAGCGGTGCATAACCAAGACGCATTCTATTGTCAGCAATCGCGTTACCCTACCACTAATGTTGATGCGCCTGACTATTCAAAACCAGAAGGGGCGATGGCCTACCAGGATCACGTTGAAAATGCGCCTGACTTTTTCCCTATGATGCCAAGTGAAGTCTATGAGCCCCTCGCTATGCGTTCGCGTTTAGCCAACTTGGTGAATGATCGTTACCGTACTCACACCACCCGTGATCGCGACGAGATGTTGTGGTATTCCGGTGCGGATCTTCGCGCGATTGCCCAATATATCGCGCCCTATTGTGACACGATGTCGGTAGACGGTTGCGAAGATATGAAAGATCTCCTCATTGATTTGTGGATCGAAGGTACGGAAAAGCGTTGCGGTCGTTCATGTTGGCAAGAGCTCATGTTTGGCGATCACGATCTTGATTTTTATGTCATGAGTAACGACGATGAATCAGTCAGAGCGAAATCGATCACTGAAGGGATCGCGCAGACGCATTGGCGTGACACCCAAAATGCGCTCCCTCAACCAAAGCTTGATAGCGATTACGTTCATATCAATTGGAAGGGTGACGCGCACCCTGACTCGCTACGCATTGATAGCATCTCATCTTCGCTTAAATCTTGGGGCAGAGCAGAGGGCAAGTTTGCCGACTTGGAAGAGATGCTTTACTTACAAACCCAGCTTGCGCATCAGCCGGTGAACGCAACGGTATTGGCTGTGGATGGTCAAACGGGGCAGGGCACGGCGACACTGGGTTTAGGCGCTGTGGTCACGCTTGAAGCGGCGCAAGAGACGGTGATCAATATCGCAATGGTGATCGTGCTTGGCGTGCTTTCACTGGTGATGTTCGTGGTGTATCGCAGAAGTTTTCGCGTAAAACCGACGCCGACAGCATCGTCGCAAGGCGCGTGGATCAGCTAGTTCGATAAAGCCAAGCAAGCGCAGGCTCGCTGAGTTCTAAGATAACCGCTGAGTAATAACGCATAGCTGAGTAATAACATAGCGGTTGAGCAATAACATGATGGTGTTGTTGCTCAGTCACTTGCCGGTGTCTGCCTGTTTACGTCACCGCGAGACCGTACCCAAAACATAGGGTAATAAAAAACGCCTAGCATTAAGCTAGGCGTTTTGCGTTGTTCTTGTAGGATTAACTCTAACTCCGTGGCAGATCACCTTGGCTCGTTGCTAGCCGTTAGCGATCCCTTTCGATGGTTCTTCTCGCGAGCTAGCTTCCTAGCGTGGCAACCATGACAGCTTTGATGGTGTGCATGCGGTTTTCTGCTTCATCGAAGACGATAGAGTGCGCCGATTCGAACACCTCTTCCGTGACTTCAAGCCCTGACAAACCGTATTTCTCCGCCACTTCCTTGCCAACAGTGGTTTCATCGTTGTGGAAGGCGGGTAGGCAGTGCATAAACTTCACGTTTGGATTGCCGGTGGCTTGCAACATATCGGCATTCACTTGGTACGGAAGCATCTGTTTTACGCGCTCATCCCACGCTTCAGGGGCTTCACCCATGGAGACCCACACATCGGTGTAAAGAAAATCACAACCTTTGACGCCTTCGGCGACAGATTCGGTGAGGGTGATTTTTGCGCCAGTCTCAGCGGCAATTGCCTGACATTGAGCGACTAAGTTGTCTTCTGGCCAGTAGGCTTTCGGCGCGACTAAGCGTACATCCATCCCCATTTTGGCAGCGCCGACTAGCAACGAGTTACCCATGTTATTGCGGGCATCGCCAAGGTAAGCAAAGCTGAGTTGGTTGAGTTGTTTGCCCGGTGCGTGTTCAAGCATGGTCATGAAGTCAGCCAAGATCTGGGTTGGGTGAAATTCATCGGTGAGGCCGTTCCACACCGGTACGCCAGCGTAAGCGCCCAGCTCTTCTACCACGCTTTGACCGAATCCACGGTATTGAATGCCATCGTACATGCGGCCGAGCACGCGGGCGGTGTCTTTCATCGACTCTTTATGGCCGATCTGTGAGCCCGATGGACCTAAGTAAGAGACGCGCGCGCCTTGATCAAAAGCAGCCACTTCAAACGCACAACGGGTACGGGTAGAGCTTTTCTCAAAAATCAGGGCAATGTTTTTTCCAGTCAGGCGAGGTTGCTCATAGCCGCCATACTTGGCTTTTTTAAGGTCGATAGACAAGTCGATCAGAAACTGAATTTCGCGCGGAGTGAAATCCAGCAGCTTAAGAAAATTGCGGTTTTTTAGATTAAACGCCATTGCTGACTCCCTGCGTGGCTGGAATAGATAGTGTGCACTATTGAATAATTACCTGATATTAGTGTGTAACTATTCAAAAGGCAAGAGTGGGATTGTAACCAGTTGTGGAGACAAAAGCGTCGATGAATGCTATGCCGAGAAATGCTATTAGACAGACAAGGCAGTAAGCCGTCTGTCGCGCTAGCTTAAACCATCACGGTGCAGCGGGCAGCTCATGCAGCGCGCGCCGCCACGCCCTCGGCCGAGTTCATTGCCAGGGACGGTGATCACGCGGATCCCGGCTTTGTCATATTTCTCATTGGTAAAGTGATTGCGTTCGTAACTGATCACTACGCCCGGGCTGACGGTCAGTACATTGTTGGCATCGTTCCACTGCTCACGCTCCGCTTCGTAGTGATCGCCACCGGTGGTGATCACCTGTAATTGATCCACGGCCAGCGCTTCCCGCAGCACGTCAAACAAGCGCCGTTCGCGGATCTGTTTGATCGCAGAAGTCGCGGGTGTCGGAGATGAGGTGTTTGTGCGGATCACGTGACGCTCGTCAGCGATCAATTGCCAACAGGTGGTGTCTTGGCGGATCACTTCGGGATAAATCGAGAAGGTGTCGTGGCGTAAATGGGTCATCACGGTATCAAGGTGCATACAGGCGCGATGATGCGGCAGTGGCAGGGTCAGAACTTGCTTGGCGACGCCGTGACGAAACAAAGTGTTGGCCAGCAGCTCGACGCCTTGGGCGGTGGTGCGCTCGGAAAGTCCGATCAATACGGTTTGATTGCCGAGCACCAAAATATCGCCACCTTCAATTTGGGTGTTGTCGAACGGAGTGGAGGCATCGGCAAAAATGCGCAGGTTGTTGTGTGAGGCGAACTCGGGGTGCCAGTGGTAGATCGCGCGTAAATGGTTGGTTTCGCGGCGGCGCGCTGCTTTTGCCATGGGGTTGAGCGACACAGCATGGTAAATCCAGCTGGAGCTGTCGCGGGTAAAAAGATGGTTGGGGAGCGGATCGAGCACAAAATCGCTGGGAGGATGGGTGAGTGAGACTAACGATTGGTTATTGATACCGAGTTCCGCAAAGCTCATGCCACCGAGCAGTGTGCTGGCTAGTTCGCTATGGCTGAGCGCGTTAAGGTATTCCGTCACTACCCGCTCATAGGTGATACCAAGGCGATAGGGGCTGACTTGGGTTCGCAGTAACCACTGTTTGGCGTCGTGAATGGCGAGGGTTTCGCTCAGGAGTTGGTGCAGTTGAACGACATCAACATTTTCGTTCTCAAGCGCAGTGACAAAGGCGCGGTGCTCTTGCTTGGCTGCGTCGAGCGAGAGCACGTCATCGAACAGGTAGTCGTGGCAGTTCGACGGCGTTAACAACGCCAAAGCGCGCTCTGGTTGGTGAACCAAGACCCGGCGTAGCTGACCAATTTCCGAACCTACAAACAGTGTCGACATGGCTCTTCTCCTGCGCTTGTCTTTTTACGCTAAGTAAGATGGGCTGACGTGACCAGTTTCTGTCTAAACCTAAGCACTTTGAGGTAACTTGGGTATCTCACTTCATTGTGGTCAATATTTGGGTTATCGCCCAGCGCCAATACAGAGAAAACTCGCTCGGCAGATCAAGCTGTTGTCACTGTACGTGCCGCGGTGAATTTAAGATCCCTTTTCATGGCGATTTGTGCCATAGTAGCGCCGAAATTACCTGATGAGTCGGAGCCAGTATGTCTTACGCAGAACTGATTGAAGAGCAGAAAGAAGAAACCCGCGAAATTATCGAAGCATTGCTGGAAGACGGCAGTGAAGTTGATGCGCTGTACACGATTGAGCACCATTTCTCTGCTGATAGCTTCAAGCAGCTAGAAGAAGCGGCAGTTGAAGTATTTAAAATGGGCTTTGAAGTGCTAGATGCTGAAGAGCTAGAGCTGGATCCAGAAGACGGTGGCGGCACTGTGATCTGTTTTGATGCGATCATGGAATCAGCACTTGATGCGGAAATCATTGATGATCAATGTGAGAAACTGATCAAACTGGCAGACAAATACGGCATCGACTACGACGGTTGGGGCACCTACTTTGAAGATGGCGAAGATGAAGAGGGCGATGACGAGGCATAATCCTCGTTGTTGACGTCTTTGACATTAAACGTCAGTCTGTGACGCTAAACCATCTGTAACGCTAAGCAAATAGGCACCTCGGGGTGCCTATTTTGATCGCGCTGCTCGGCGAGAAAAACATGGTATCGAGTTACAAGTGTTTGAGCATTCTGATCTCACAGGCATCATGGCCGGTGTTGCCCATTGCGTGGTCGATAAACTGAAAACCCAGCGATTGGTAGAGTTTAATCGCCGGCTCTAAACAGGCGGTGGTCTCTAAATAACAGGCGGTATAGCCCTGCTCGCGCGCGAACTTCAACGCCGTTGCAGCGAGTTTTCTGGCAAACCCTAATCCTCTTAACTCTGGCAAAAAGTACATCTTTTGCAGCTCACAAACCTTGTCGATTTCACCGCTCGGTTGGCCTTGCTTTGCGCCAACGGATCTAGCTTGACCCGCCAGTGGCGCGATCCCGCCGCCGCCTAATATTCGATGATCTTTTTCGATCACCCAAAACGCCGCGTTATTTGCTTGGTAGACGTCACTCAAGGTATCGAGGGTCGGATCTGCGACCCCAAAGCCTCTATCAGGGGTTAAGCCATACTCGGCTGAGACTCGCCGCACCACGGCAGCCATGCCAGCGTTATCGAGTGGTGTGAGCGGGCGAAATTGGTAAGGGTGTTGGGCGTGACTGTGCTGGATCGCTTTGGTGTAGACCGTCATCAGTGTCGCTAACTGGGCGATTTCGTCGCTGTCCATGTGACTCATAAACTGATCAACTTGGTGATTTAAGCTGGCATTGAGTTGAGCTAGCTGGAGGTGACCTTCGGTCGTCAGGAAGTTGAGTGATTTTCGTTTGTCGTCGCTATCAGGACGAGTCGCCACCAACCCTTTATTGAGCAGAATCGCGGCGGTGCGGCTGGCATTGGATTTATCGACTTTGAGGCGTTGAGCCAGTTCATTCACGGTTAAAGCGCAGTGTTCAAGTTCAATCAACACATGCGCTTGCACCGGAGTGATATCGTTAAGGCCACATTGCTGATCGAGCATGCCCAGCTCCCTGACGAGGTGGCGGGAGAGGGCACGTAAAGTGGTTGCTTCCATACAATTGAGTGTCCTGCGTTGTCGGATATGATTGGCGGCCTGTCTGTCTCATCATGCTGCCTTGTGTTTCCCTACTGCCTCTCTAGTTAGCCGGTTGGCTTTATGTCGACTAATCAAATGCGACTTACTGGGCAGAGGAAGCGATCCTTTTCACGTTCAATTGTAGTAATGTAGTTGCGATTGTTAACTAAAACCAGTTGTGAATAACAATTATTAGGCGCTGTACGCAATATTATCAATGCGTGGGTCGACCGAGACGCTGCACTCCATTAACTCTTCGTGGTGTTGCTGCATCGTGGTGGTGTGACGCTGCCAACGTTTTTCGTGAAAGTAGTACACCACGGTGTTGATGGCAGGTTCAATCGCCGCTAATACGCCGCCTACAAACCAGTCGCCACTGAGTAGACCCGCCACGGTGAATGCCACACTAAAGTGAACAATGGCAAAGCTGGTGGTCTTGCGCGCTGGGTTACCCGCATTTGAACGTTGTAGTTTTGGTAGCTGCCACACACGCTCGTGGAAGTAGAAAGCAACGGTGTTTACCATCGGCTCGATCATCGCAATCATGCTGCCAATAAGGATATCGCCAGTCAGTAGGTAGGCCACCGTAAAGGCGACAATAAAGTGGAATCCGGCAAAACTCAGTGTCTTTTTCATAACAATAACCTCGTCAATTTGATGGTTATATTATTGATAATAATTCTCAGTTACGGAAGTGGTTCGAACCTATTGATTTGATAGGCGTTACAAATCAAGGTGCGAGCTATTTCATATTCCTCCGAATGTGAAACAAGGTTGATATTGTTAGAATTGACCTGTTTAGGAAGGGGAAAATAAATAATGCATAATTTTAAATTTACAGGTAACGCATCCGAATATTTTAAGATTTGGATCGTCAATATCTTACTGAGTATTGGAACGCTAGGTGTATATTCAGCGTGGGCAAAAGTAAGAACAAAAAAATACTTTTATGAGAACACATGGTTAGGTGAACATAATTTTCAATATCATGGAAAATCCCAAACGAATGGTGATCTCTAGGATGATTGTCATTTTACTCTTCGCGGTAACGACATTTGGCTATTATTATAATACGTACTTAATGTTGGGTGTGTTGGCAGTCACTTGGCTCTTTCTTCCTTTTCTCTATTGGGCGGGATTGAGATTCAACGCAAGAATGTCGAGTTATCGTAATGTGCGGTTTGATTTTACCGCGCCACTCATTTCTATGTTCAAGATTATATTGTTTTACCCACTGCTCACGATCGCGACGTTAGGCGGTGTGTTAGCGGGTGCCTGGTACGTGAATATGGCGTTTGCTGAGTTTTTTGCCGCCATTTACATTTTTCTAGTGCCCTACTTGTTTATTAAATGGAAGGTAATGTTAGATAACCATATCTATGATCATTACAGCTATGGTGAATGCGAATTTGAAACCATCTTAAGTAAGAAGGAGTACTTCTTTGCTTATGCCAATGCAACGGGATTATATATTGGTATGTTTGTTGGTTTGATCGTTTCGATTGTCTTGCTCGGCTTTATTTTCCATGATTCAACGTTTATCCGACAGTTAATGATAGATTTTGATCGTTATAATAATGGATTTCGAACACATGTTCCTTTTGCCGTTTATATCATGGTGTTCCTCTCTTATTTAGTGACAGGGTTAATGGGGTGGGCGTGGAAAAGTACTATTTTCTACCGTATTCGAAATCACATCTATGAGAACATTTCGGTATATATTCCTGGCGGGAAAACGCTGCAGGTCACTTCCATTTTGGAATTCAAACCATTTGTTGGATTGGTGTTGTCTAATATATTGATGCTGTTTTTCTCGTTCGGTTTAGCTTGGCCAGCAACGCGCGTGCGTTTGGCTGAGCACTTTACCGAAAACACCCTGATTGAAGGGGAGCTTGATGTCGCTATTGCCAGTAATGCGGATCTCCAAGATGTGAATGTCTTTGGTGAGGAAGCGGATGACTTCTTTGGCATGAATGATGACTTCGGGATCTGATGGCATGACAGTGGAGAGAGAGGCGCACCGGCATTTGCCATTTGATGGCGAAGGCTTCATTGCGGGCAACTCAACGTGTTATCCCGTTAGGGTCGGTTTTGTCGATAGTCGTTTATTAGTGGAGTTCGACGATAAATTGTATGACTTGTCGCTCGCTGATGTAACGATAGAGTCGCCCATTGGGGCGAGCGCGCCCTATATGATTTACCTGCAAGATAACACCCTGATTAAAGTGGCTAATTTGCCCGCCTTTCGCCAGGCACTCACCCAGCGCGAAGTAAAAGCAAACCGTGAGTTTGCGTTTACTTGGGGAGATTATCGCAAAGGCATTGTTATCAGCTTGTGTGGTGCGATTGTTGTGGGAGTCACGTTTATTCAATTGATCGTGCCTCTGCTGGTTCAGGGTATTGTGAAGATCATCCCGCAAGAGCTTGTTATGGCGCTCGATAAGGAAACCTTGGCGAGTTTAGATGAAATCTATCGACCGTCGAGAATCGATGCTGAGCAAAAACAGCTTCTACAGCAACGGTTTGATCAAGCGGTGGCGCTTTCTGAGTGCGAATATAAGTATCCGCCGCAACTGGAATTGCGCAGAGGGGGTTTCAACGCCTTTGCGCTGCCTGGCGGGACGGTGGTGCTGTTGGATGAATTGGTCAACCAACTGGGTGAGTCGCCCGCGCTCGAGGCGGTAGTTTTGCATGAGCTCGCTCATGTCTGCTATCAAGATGGCTTATATGGCATGGTCAACGATAGCTGGTATCAGTTTATTATTGAGCTGGTGATCGGAGGAAACTCGATTGTTGATAGCTCACAAGCGGAAGCGGTGCTCAGTGCCAGTTATTCGCGCGATCTAGAAACGCGAGCGGATCTCTTTTCCGCGTACCATGTGCAGCAAGCGTATGGCAACACCGCGCCAATGCTCGATTTGTTTGACGCATTGGACGCAAATGGTGGAGGGAGTGGTTTACCTTGGCTAAGCTCGCACCCGCATACGCGAGATCGTCGAAACTCAGTGATTATTCCGCCAGAGTCCTTGGATTTTTAAGGATCTTAGGGAGATAGTGGCAGATCAGTGCTGCGGCTTATCTCCCACTTCCTAGGTTGTTGTCTTCGAGTTTTGCATTTTGCTGCGGGAGTTTTCCCAGTTCATCAAGGCAATAGAGCTTCTTTCTTTTCAGTGCGTTGGCAGCCCTATCTACTACTGATTCTTTTAATAATTATATAGGGTTAGGTCGTATGAAATATCACAGGGAAACGGTTACGATTCATGATCTTCCGTGTAAGATCCGGGTCTATCTCCCAGAGCAGAACACCGCGCTGATCCGAATAGGGATGTTTTTTTCTATCGTTGGTCTATGCATGTTGATCGTCGGCTGTGGCTTTATTGTTTTTGGCCCAGATAGGATCTATTACAATTACTATGAGGGATTGACCTTTGTCCAGATGTTGCAAGCCTATCCCGGTCCTTTGGCTACAGTGGGCTGTTTGGTTACGGTATTAGGAAGTAAGTTGGGCGGTGCTGAAGAAAATAAACGTCAGCGAGCTTTAGATGATTTGGTTGCCAAGCGTATTAAGATCGATGATGCTGAGATCCCCGATGGTTTTACATTGAGCATTGTACCGTTGGAGATAGCAGGTGACGTTAAGCTAAGCCTTGAGCGGAAGGTTAGGCGAAAAAATCAGCGAATAGTGCAGAGAGGTCGTTATGAGGGCTAAGTACCAAGGCTGGAAAACTGCGAAGAAAGGCGTCTGAGAGGCGCTTTTTTTATGGTATTACAGCGGCAATGAAGAATCAAAAAGCAAAAAAAGGTTGGTCCTAGGACCAACCTTTTGTTTATTCAAATAGCTGAAAACTTACAGCGCAGCGATGATCGCTTTTTGCTCTTCCAGTTTCACTAGCGTATCGGCGTAGCCATCACACTTCGCGCGTTCAGCCGCAACAACCGCTTCCGGTGCTTTCGCAACGAAGCCTTGGTTGTTTAGCTTGCCTTCAATGCGCTTGATCTCGCCTTGGGTTTTCGCGATCTCTTTATCCAAACGCGCAAGCTCTGCATCTTTGTCGATCAGGCCTGCCATCGGGATCATCAGCGTAGACTTACCGACAAGTGCTGTTGCACATGCTGGCGTTTCTTCGCCTGCTGCCAGTACGCGAACATCTTCTAGCTTCGCCAGAGACATTAGCACTTGCTTGTTGGCGTTTAGACGCGCTGCGTCTTTGTCGTCAGCGGCTTTTAGCATCACGTTTAGCGGTTTGCTTGGCGCGATGTCGTACTCAGCACGTAGGTTACGAATAGCGGTAATAAAGCCTTTCACCCACTCGATATCTGCCAGTGCATCTGCGTCAAATTGCGCTTCATCATATTGCGGCAAGGTTTGCAGCATAATGGTGTCGCCTTCAACGCCGTCTACGATAGGCTTCACGCTTTGCCAGATTGATTCCGTGATGTACGGGATCACTGGGTGCGCTAGGCGTAGCGTCTTCTCAAGAACGGTGATCAGGGTGTAGCGCGTTGCACGTTGTTGCGCTTCCGTCCCTTTCCACAGAACCGGCTTAGTCAGCTCTAGGTACCAGTCACAGAATTGGTTCCAGATAAACTCGTACAGGGTGTTCGCGGCCATATCTAGACGGAAGTTGTCGATGTGGGCGTTGAACTCTTTCGCTGCTAGTTGGAATTGCGATTCAATCCACTTGTCAGCCAGTGAGAATTCCATCGCTTGACGTTCTTCCGCTGAAAGCGCCATGCCACAATCTTGATCTTCGGCGTTCATCAGCACGTAGCGGCTTGCGTTCCACAACTTGTTACAGAAGTTACGGTAACCTTCTAGACGCTTCATATCCCAGTTGATGTCACGGCCTGTTGATGCCATGGCTGCTAGAGTGAAACGTAGCGCATCGGTGCCGTAAGGTTCGATACCGTTTTCGAAGGTTTTACGTGTGTTTTTCTCGATCTTCGCTGCCAGTTGCGGCTGCATCATGTTACCGGTACGTTTTTCTACCAGTGATTCCAGATCGATACCGTCAATCATGTCGATAGGGTCAAGTACGTTACCCTTAGACTTCGACATCTTGTCGCCGTTTTCATCACGGATCAGACCGGTCACGTAAACGGTTTTGAATGGGACTTGTGCTTTGCCGTCTTCATCTTTACAGAAGTGCATGGTCATCATGATCATGCGCGCTACCCAGAAGAAGATGATGTCAAAACCGGTCACCAACACGTCGGTTGGGTGGAAGGTTTTTAGCTCAGGCGTTTGCTGTGGCCAGCCTAGGGTACCGAAGGTCCACAGTGCCGATGAGAACCACGTATCTAGCACGTCGTCGTCTTGGCGAAGCACAACAACAGGCGCTAGGTTGTTCTTCTCACGCACTTCTTCTTCGTTACGACCAACGTAGACGTTGCCGTCGTTGTCGTACCATGCTGGGATACGGTGGCCCCACCAAAGCTGACGAGAGATACACCAGTCTTGGATGTCACGCATCCACGCGAAGTACATGTTTTCGTATTGTTTTGGTACGAACTGAATGTCGCCATTCTCAACCGCTTCTACCGCTGGTTTAGCAAGAGGCGCAGTGCGCACGTACCATTGGTCCGTTAGCATTGGCTCGATCACCACGCCACCACGGTCACCGTAGGGGACTGGCAAGTCGTGATCTTTGATTTCTTCTAGCAGGCCAAGCTCTTCAAATTCTGCCACGATCGCTTTACGCGCGGCAAAACGCTCCATACCGTGGTATTTCGCCGGTAGCTCAGTGCTGTAAACATCGCTCGCTTCACCGTTGGTGGTGAACACTTCAGCCGCATCACGGATATCGGCGTTGAAGGTCAGGATGTTGATCATTGGCAGTTGGTGACGCTTACCGACTTCGTAGTCGTTGAAATCGTGCGCAGGAGTGATCTTCACACAACCTGTGCCTTTTTCCATGTCTGCGTGCTCGTCGCCGACGATTGGAATGCGACGGCCAACGATTGGCAGAATGATTTCTTTACCGATCAACGCTTTGTAACGTGGATCTTCTGGGTTAACCGCAACGCCGGTATCACCTAGCATGGTTTCTGGGCGCGTCGTCGCGACAACGATGTAGTCTTTGCCGTCGGCGGTTTTCACACCGTCCGCTAGCGGGTAGCGGAAGTGCCACATGAAACCTTTGGTTTCTTTGTTTTCTACTTCTAGATCCGAGATCGCGGTGTGCAGTTTTGGATCCCAGTTAACTAGGCGCTTACCACGGTAGATCAGATCGTCTTCGTACAGACGTACAAACACTTCTTGAACCGCAGCATAGAAGCCGTCGTCCATAGTGAAGCGTTCGCGATCCCAGTCAACAGACGCACCAAGACGACGCAGCTGCTTAGTGATCGTGCCGCCAGATTCGCCTTTCCATTCCCAGATCTTGTCGATGAAGGCATCGCGACCATAGTCATGCTTGGTCTTGTTTTCTTCTGCTGCGACTTTGCGCTCGACGACCATTTGAGTAGCGATACCTGCGTGGTCAGTACCGACCTGCCATAGGGTGTTTTTACCCTTCATACGCTCAGCACGGATCAGGGTATCCATAATGGTATCCTGGAAGGCGTGGCCCATGTGTAGGCTGCCCGTGACGTTTGGCGGCGGGATCATGATGCTGTAAGCATCTTTTGTGGTATCACCGTGAGGACGGAAGTAACCGTTCTCTTCCCAGCGCTGATATAGCGCCTGCTCAATTGATTGTGGGTTGTATGTCTTTTCCATAGCGCTCTTAAGATCTGCGTTGAGTCGGAATCAGGACGATTTCTGGACTGCCTGTGTTTGCAATTGAATGCCGGCCTGTCGGTATTGCTTATACCTTTCGCGGGCAATCAGCTTCAGGTTTTCTTCATAAGGGACGAAGTCTACCACTTGTGCGAACGCGACCGCAAAGTTTGCAGCGTTATTCGCCAGATTTATTAATACGGAACGGTGTCCCGAATGGCGGCGATATTGCCAGCCAATTTCGACAGGTGCGCCACCGCGCGGCCCCTCACCTAATAGATTATGGGGGACGAAGGCCTCACTGTCGCGCTGCCATAGCAGATTGTCAATAACTTCTGCTTGCGTCATTTCCTCGGTCAGAATGTAAACACGTTGACCTTGTTGATAGTAGTCGGCGGCGATATCACAAGCGACTTTCGCCGGTGTTTGCCCTTCTTCTAGCAACATAAAGGTGGCATGACTCATGAACACTCCACATGTAACGGCTGTTGTCCGGCTTCCTTTGCTAGCGCAAGGGGAGTCGCGAGTTAGTTTGCTCGCTTAGCGAGATAGAAAAAAGGGGCCTTGGCGGCCCCTGTTATGCGATTACTCGTTGGTATCACTCTGGGCTCGGTTGAGCATAAACTGGACCAACAGTGGGACAGGGCGACCGGTCGCACTCTTGTTCTTGCCACTGTTCCACGCCGTACCGGCGATGTCTAAGTGGGCCCAGTGGTATTTCTTGGCAAAACGCGACAAGAAACAACCGGCAGTAATGGTACCAGCACCCGGCGAGCCAAGGTTTGCCATATCGGCAAATGGGCTTTCTAGCTGCTCTTGGTACTCATCCGTCATCGGTAAGCGCCACGCTTTATCACCCGATTGCTCAGACGCGTTGGTAAGCTCATGCGCCAGTGGGTTGTGGTTGGAAATCATTCCGCTGTAGTGATTACCCAGTGCCACCACACACGCACCCGTAAGCGTTGCCACATCGACGACACACTCTGGGTTAAAGCGCTCAGCGTAGGTGAGGGCATCACACAGCACCAAACGGCCTTCCGCATCAGTGTTAAGCACTTCCACCGTTTGGCCTGACATGGTGGTTAAGATGTCGCCCGGACGGTAAGCATTCCCCCCTGGCATGTTTTCACAACCCGCCAGCAGCGCGGTGACGTTGATCGGCAGTTGCAGATCCGCAAGCGCGCGCATGGCACCGAAGACACCGGCTGCACCACACATGTCGTACTTCATTTCGTCCATGTTGGCGCCAGGTTTAAGCGAAATACCGCCAGAGTCGAATGTGAGGCCTTTACCAATCAAAACGATCGGGCGCTCATCGGCGTTCGGCGCGCCTTTGTATTCGATCACTGACATCATGGATTCGTTCTTCGAGCCGCGACCTACCGCAAGGTAAGAGGTCATGCCGAGCTCTTTCATCTCTTCTTCACCGACAATTTTCGTGGTGATAGAAGCGTAATCGTCAGCTAGACGACGCGCTTGCGAAGCAAGGTAGGCTGGGTTTGCGACGTTAGGTGGCATGTTGCCCAAATCGCGCGCTGCACGCACACCAGATGCGACCGCCATCCCGTGCTGGATCGCTTTTTCGCCTAATGGCAATTCACGACGGGTAGGGACGTTGAATACCAACTTGCGCAGTGGGCGACGAATTTCTGGCTTGCTGCTCTTAAATTGGTGGAAGGTGTAAAGTGATTCATTGGTTGCTTCAATCGCTTGACGCACTTTCCAATAAGTATCACGGCCTTTGACATGAAGCTCAGTGAGGAAGCACACTGCTTCCATTGAACCGGTGTCGTTAAGGGTGTTAATGGTTTTTTGGATGATTTGGCGGAATTGGCGTTCATCCAACTCGCGCTCTTTGCCGCAGCCGACCAGTAGGACGCGCTCAGACAAAATATTTGGAACATGGTGAAGCAGCAACATTTGCCCTGCTTTACCTTCTAAATCACCGCGGCGTAGCAAAGAGCTAATATAGCCATCGCTGATTTTATCTAGCTGTTCCGCGACCGGAGATAGCCGACGAGGCTCGAAAACACCGACAACGATACAGGCGCTGCGTTGTTTTTCCGGGCTGCCGCTTTTTACACTGAACTCCATGCGTACTCCTACATCTAAAGACAATTGATGCTAAATGTTAGATAATGCCGCACTTAAGATTTCGGTGTGAGTAAGTTCTTTAGGATCTTTGAACGGCAACACACTTAGCTGAAATTTTTGAAAATAACAGGTTTACTCTGAAATTATAGTGATTCCGGCAAAAAAACAAGTTTTCAAAGGGCCGAATAGCAGTGATCATTGTTCGATATCTGACAAGGGAAACGATTAAGAGTCAAATAGCGGTGCTATTTGTGCTTTTTCTTGTCTTTTTTAGCCAGCGCTTTATTCAAGTGCTCGGCTCCGCCACCGAAGGTTCGATCCCTAGTGATCTGATCCTCACCTTTATCGGTCTCTACATGCCATCCATGGGATTGCTGTTGTTACCGCTCAGTTTGTACGTCGGTATCTTGCTGACGTTCGGTCGCCTCTACGCCGAAAGTGAAATCACCGTCATGAATGCCACAGGGATCGGCAATAAGTTTCTGATCCAGGCAGCATTGGTGCTGGCACTGTTAACCGGCAGTTTGGCGGCCTTCAATGCGTTTTGGCTAACCCCGTGGGCGAACCAGCAAGAAGCGCATTTGAAAGAGCAGCTAAAAGCTGAATCGGGCTTAGAGCTACTGATCAAAGGTCAATTCCAACAAGCGCCAGCCGGCCAAGCCGTGGTTTTCATTGATGATATCGTCTCCAAAGGCGGTAAGCGTCAGCTAGAAAACGTGTTTGTCGCTCAGCCTGTGCCGATTGAAAGTCTGCGTCCAAGCGTGCTGACTGCAACATCGGGCACCGTGTCTGAGCTGGACGATGGCCGCCAAGTCTTAGATTTGGTCGATGGTGAGCGCGTCGAAGGCATTCCAACCATGCTCGATTACACCGTGACTAAGTTTGAGCATTACCAAGTGCTGATTGGTCAGCGTGAAGTGCAAGCGAGTCGCCTCGATTGGGATGCGACCAACACCTTGGATCTCATATCGCAAACCGACAATTTTGCTCAAGCTGAGTTGCATTGGCGTATCTCTCTGGTGCTGTGTATTCCGCTGCTCACCATGGTGGTGGTGCCGCTGTCGGCGGTGAACCCACGCCAAGGCCGTTTTGCCAAACTGGTACCTGCGGTGTTGGTGTATTTGGCGTACTTTTTGGCGATCAGTGCCGGTAAGTCGGCGATTGAAGATGGCGCGATCCCAAGTGACATTGGTTTGTGGGGGATCAACATCATGCTGCTGCTGGTTGCTATTGTATTGAATAGTTTAGACAGCATCATGGTTCGCAAAATGAAGGATAAGTGGCGCAGACGCAATGTTTAAGATAATTGATTGGTATATCGGGCGCACGATTATCGGCACAACCGCGTTGTGTTTGTCGACGCTGGTCGGCTTGTCGGCCATCATTAAATACGTCGAGCAGCTGCGCAAAGTCGGCCAAGGTACTTACGACTTGGTGATGGCGTTGTGGTACGTGGTGCTGAGTATTCCGCGTGACATTGAGATGTTTTTCCCGATGGCGGTGCTGCTGGGCGCGCTGATTGGTCTTGGCATGTTGGCGTCGAGCTCAGAGCTCACTGTGATGCAGGCGGCGGGGATCTCGAAAATTCAGATCGGGATTTCAGTACTAAAAACGGCGGTGCCGCTCATGCTCGTGATTATGGCACTCGGGGAGTGGGGCTCACCGGTTACCCAGAAAATGGCGCGTGAGCTACGGGTAGTAGCGACATCGGGCGGTAACATCTTGGCGGTGCAGAATGCCGTCTGGGCCAAAGACGGGAATGACTTTATCTACATTACCCGGGTGAACGAAGACGAAAGCTTGCTCGGGGTGCAGATCTGGCAATACGACGAGAATGACAAGCTGCGCACCAGTACCTTTGCCGGTAAAGCACAGTTCTCGGTGGACGAGGGCTGGGTACTGGACGATGCGATTGTGACGGATCTCACCGGTGAGGTGATTGGTAACGAGAAGCACGATCGTATGCGTTGGAAAACCACACTGACGCCCGATAAGTTAGCGGTGGTGACCGTGAAACCGGAAGAGCTCTCGTTATCTGGTGTCTACGGCTATGTGCGTTACCTTAAAGACTCACAGCAAGATGCGTCACGTTACGAGTTGGCTTTCTGGCGCAAGCTGGTACAGCCGCTCTCAATTGGCGTGATGATGTTGCTGGCCTTAAGTTTCGTGTTTGGCCCACTGCGCTCAGTCACCATGGGCGCGCGAGTGCTATCCGGGGTGATCTTCGGCTTTGGTTTCTATATCTCTAATGAGCTGTTTGGGCCGATGAGCTTGGTGTATCGCATTCCGCCAGCATTTGGCGCGATAGCCCCGAGTATCTTGTTCTTGTTTGTCACTTTATGGCTGCTCAAACGGAAAATCTAACATGAAAAAAGCGCAGGTTATCCTGCGCTTTTTTTTATCTCACCATCTTGGTACGAGCGATGGGTTCGCTTATTTCGCTTGTTTTGGTTCGACCCACACATGGGTATCAGCGAGGTGATCTTGCAATGAGCGGTTACGCACGTCGATAAGACAGGTCAAGTTGCCCAAGCCAAATACGGAGGTCGCCATGCGGATCAAAGCTTGGGTGATGGAAATTCGCTCTTTCTTTTCATTGGTCAAACGTAAACGCCATGCCTTCATGCCCAGCGTTTGTCCGGTTAAGCACCAGAAGTAGGCGTAGAAAAAGATCACGCAAAAGCTTAAGAACGAGAACATCATTGTTGCGGCGGCCACGTTGCGGTTAAGGTAGTCGGCGACATCCACATAGCCCGTGAGATCAACCACGCCGACGTTGGCGCCCAGTGCGGTGACACCAACACATACTGCACCCGCCAGCATTAAAATCGCGGCAACTAACAACAGATCGTAAATCCAAGCAGCTAGGCGGCGAAAAAATCCCGCTTCTTTCATTCTGTGTCCTTAATGTGTGAAAAGGTTTCCGGCAGTGTATCAGGCTCCAAATTTGAACTCAGCAAGTTCTGGTCAGCTTGATCTCGCAAAATCGGGATGAAATACAGAGAAACAGCATCGATGGCGCTTATCACTGGTTGGCAGGATGCGGCTTTCTCACCAGAGTGAGTGAAGAAAAGTGAGCATTGAACAACGAAAGCCAGCTTTTGCGATATTCAGCCCGAACGGTGAAGAGCGGGCTCACCTCGCATTTTGCCGCCGTAGCGCAGAAAAAAACGACACAATGACGAAAACTTGCGCAAACGATTCGAAATGCACAACTTTTTTAAAAAGAGTGCTTGCCAGTGGTCCGGAGATACGTATAATCAGCCTCAACAAGCCCGGGTGGCGAAATTGGTAGACGCAGCGGATTCAAAATCCGCCGGTGAATAACTGTGCCGGTTCAAGTCCGGCCCCGGGCACCAATTTCATGATAAAGCCTCGATGAAAGTCGGGGCTTTGTTGTATCTGCGGGTTGTAAAATTCTCTGTCTCTGTCTCTGTCTCTGTCTCTGTCTCTGTCTCTGTCTCTGTCTCTGTCTCTGTCTCTGTCTCTGTCTCTGTCTCTGTCTCTCAAATCTCAACGTCGTACTCGCCGCTTTCTTGTATAGCCGTTGCCGCCTTACGCTGCGTTCTTTGGCGTGGTTACAGGTTGCTTTTAAGAGTGCAGTGGAGAGAAAAGAAAAAGAGCCACGCGCTAGCTTAGTGGCTCTGGGTTAAAGCGGAGGCGAATATCGCCTCCAAAAGTGTGTGATGGTTATCAACACACAGGGGACGGCAGGGCGATGCGTGGTCGCACCGCCTCAATGTGGGGTTCGTGCGTTGGGGTTGAGGACTTGGCTAATGCGCATGATGAAACTCGTGCTTTCACTTCTACTGCCATCTTTCGCTTACGGTGTTTTTATCGCAACATCCTCAATGAAGTTATCATGTTCACTGGGTTCATATCTTCTCTTCTCTTCTTTTCACCGAGAGCACGGCTTTAGCATGTCGTCGCCTTTCTGTACTTCAGTCAATTCTTCCGTTTAAGTCCATGATCTAGTGGCGCTTGAACTCTTTATGTCATCAAATTAGCCGTATTCATTATTCTCTATATATTATTTGGTGCGATAACGATTTATAAACATTCATTTATGTATATCACCATTTTTATTAATTTATAAGGTAATGAAAATTAATTTTCGACGTTTCATTGCCCGGTTGAGATCTTCCTCACGCAAAGCGCAACCGGTTGCGCTATTTTAGTTTTCGATCCTTTTGATGAGATCTCGATCACGCAAAGCGCAACCGGTTGCGCTCTATAATATCTACGTTATATTAATCATCTACCCAAATAATAAGATTGGAGATAATCATGAAAAAAATACTACTGTGTTGCAGTGCAGGAATGTCGACGAGCATGTTGGTTCAACGTATGCAAAAAGCAGCCGAAGCGCGTGGTGAGGCCTGTGTTATCGAGGCTCACGCGGTAACCAGTTTTGATGAACAGATCCAAGAATTCGACGTCTGCTTACTTGGCCCACAAGTAAAGTTTCAGTTAGAAACCTTAAGTGAGCAAGCGAGCCAATACGGTAAAAAAGTTGCCGCAATTGCGCCAATGGACTACGGCATGATGAAAGGCGATGCGGTATTAGATCAAGCCCTTGCGCTTATTGATTAATATCAATTAATTACCAGTAAAATAAATCTCTATTTCTGGGTTTAATTTAAACCTGGACGGTACCTTTTATTTTTTATTTAGCATGACGTGGTGAGTGCCTAGTCTGTGCGGACCTTTGGCGCTTAATTTAAACAAAAGGATAAGTTTATGAGCCTCTATAGTACGATCATTAGCGTGGTCGAAAAACATATTGCGCCCATTGCTTCGGCAATTGGGACCCAAAAACATGTTCGGGCAATGCGAGACGGTTTTATTGTTTCCATGCCTTTTATTATCGTGGGTAGTTTCGTTCTCGTTTTTGCCTTTCCTCCCTTTGATCCTGACACGAAAAATGGCTTCGCACGCATCTGGTTAGACTTTGTTTCGGCGAACTTTGATCAAATCATGATGCCGTTTCAAATGACCATGGCAATCATGACCATCTTTGTCGCGATGGGAACCGGCAACAGCTTGGCGAAAGCGTACAAGATGGATGGCATTACCAGTGCCGCGCTTTCGTTGATGAGCTTCTTGCTGATCGCCTCGCCTGCCAAAGAGGGCGCATTATCGATGGGGCATTTGGGCGGAACGGGGATCTTTACCGCCGTATTGAGTGCGTTCTTCTCCGTCGAGCTTTATCGGATTTTAAAGAAATACAACATTACGATCCGTATGCCAGAGCAAGTGCCACCGGCAATCCAACGCTCATTTGAAGTGCTCATTCCGGTGCTGTTTGTTTTCATGACGCTGTTCCCGCTAAGCCTTTGGGTTCAAGCTGAATTCAATATGTTGATCCCAGATCTTGTGATGGAAGCGTTTAAACCGCTGGTCACTGCATCAAACACTCTACCGGCCATTATTGGCGCATTGCTGTTGTGTCAGTTGCTATGGTTCGCAGGCATCCATGGCGCGGCGATCGTGGTGGGCTTGTTGTCACCTATATTCATTACCAATATCACGGCGAATACTGACGCGATTGCGGCAGGCGAGCCGATGACCAAGATCTTCACTCAGCCATTCTGGGACTTCTATATCTTCATTGGCGGCTCGGGCGCAACCTTGGCGCTGGTGATCTTAATGGCGTTTAGTAAAGCCGTTCACCTGCGCACCATTGGTCGTATGTCGATGGTACCTGGGGCGTTCCAAATCAATGAGCCGGTGATCTTCGGCACCCCTGTGGTTCTTAATCCTATTTTGTTCCTGCCGTTTGTATTCGCGCCGGTGATCAACGCCACCATTGCTTTCTTTGCGGTGAAGACGGGCATCGTCGGTATGAGCTTCATTACCACGCCGTGGACGACGCCAGCGCTGCTGGGCGCATCGTGGGGTAGCGGTTGGACGATAACCCCGGTGGCACTTGTGCTGCTGCTATTGGTGCTGGACGTTCTGATCTACTTGCCGTTCTTCAAGATGTTTGAAAAACAAGTGATGGAGCAAGAGAAAGAAGCCGCATCTGACGAGGCGGTAGGCGTACCTGTCACCGCATAAGGTTTAAAAAGAGAGGGCGAGTCCCTCTCTTTATTGGAAGTTTCTTAACCCTGCGAATGGATTTAACGATTGGAGAGAAAAATGGATCAGGAAGTTGTCGTGATGGAAATTATCGTCAATGCCGGTGAAGCGCGCAGTTTGTGTTTCGAGGCGCTGGCGGCGGCACGCAAAGGCGAGCTTGAGCAAGCCCAAGCGAATTTGGATAGCGCCAAGGAGTGCTTGAACAAAGCGCATTTAGTGCAAACCCAACTGATTGAAGCGGATATGGGCGAAGGTAAAATTCCGATGACGCTGGTGATGGTACATGCCCAAGACCACTTAATGACCACCATCTTAGCGCACGAGCTAGCCAAGGAAATGGTTGCGCTGCATGCACGTTTGAACGACTAGAGGATCGCATATGTCTGGGAAATCATTGAAGCTGGCCATCATTGGTGGCGGCAGCAGTTACACCCCCGAGCTCATTGAAGGGGTGATCAAAAGAGCCGATCGTTTACCGGTGCGTGAAATTCATTTGGTCGACGTCGAGCATGGGCAAGAGAAGCTCGATATTATTTTGGCCTTGTCGCAACGCATGGTGGAAAAAGCCGGCGTTGATATTGCGATCAAAGCGTCGTTGGATCGTAAAGCGGCGATCAAAGATGCTGACTTCGTGATGACCCAGTTTCGCGTCGGCGGGCTGCAAGCGCGTGCTAACGATGAGCGGATCCCGCTGAAATACGATGTGATCGGTCAAGAAACCACGGGGCCTGGCGGATTTGCCAAGGCGCTGCGCACCATTCCGGTGATCTTAGATATCTGTAAAGACATTGAAGCGTTAGCGCCGAATGCGTGGATGCTCAATTTTACTAACCCCGCCGGCTTGGTCACCGAAGCGGTGAACAAACACACCAACGTAAAAACCATTGGCCTGTGTAATGTGCCGGTCTCGATGAAGATGATGATCTCTGAGATGATGGACTGCCAGCCGGATGAATTGTCGCTCGAATGTGCCGGTCTCAATCACCTGCTGTGGGCGCATCGCGCTTGGCTTAACGGCGAAGACATTACCGCTCAAGTGCTGGAGAAAGTCGGCGATGGGGCTAACTACAGCATGAAGAACATCCACGAAGAGCCGTGGGATCCTGCGTTCTTGCGTGCCTTGCAAGCGATCCCGTGTCCGTATCATCGTTATTTCTATCAAACTGATGCGATGTTGGCGGAAGAGAAAGAAACCGCTGCTCATGGTGGCACCCGTGCCGAGCAAGTGATGGTGACGGAAAAGTCCCTGTTTGAGCTCTACAAAGACGTGAACTTGAAGGATAAGCCTGAAGAGTTAGAGCAGCGTGGCGGCGCTTACTATTCTGATGCGTCGCTTAATTTGGTCGATGCGATTTACAACAACCAAAACTCATTGCATGTGGTGAACGTCCCGAACAACGGTGCGATCCCGTCGCTGCCGGATGATGCGGTGATTGAGTGCACGTCGGTGGTGGGCAGTTGGGGCGCTAAACCGATTTCGTTTGGTAAATTGAGCCCAGCGGTGATTGGCTTAATTCAGCAAGTCAAAGCCTATGAAATCCTAACGGTCGAAGCAGCGGTGTACGGTGATTACGATAAGTCATTGATGGCGCTGACGAACAACCCGCTGGTACCGGATATCACCCGCGCGAAAGCGATTTTGGACGACATCCTGAAAACCAATTATGACTATCTGCCGCAATTTTCTGCACAAGGTTAACCACACGCAGTAACATAACGCGAGATACCACGACGAGCAGGATGAAATATGGATGTGATCTTTAATGCCGATGATTTTGGCTTAACCCGTGGGGTGAACTTAGGGATTGTGGAAGCCCACCAATTGGGGGTCGTGAATTCGACCACCCTCATGGTAGGGATGCCCCACGTGCCACATGCTTGCGAGTTAGCACTCCAAAACCCAAAGCTGAAGATTGGGGTGCATTTAACGCTGACGGCAGGCAAGCCGTTCACTGATTGGCCAGAGGTGACGGATGCACAGGGGTATTTTCTGCCGCTACCCGCCTACGACAATACCGCGTTAGATGAGCATAAGATCGGCGATGAACTCGTTGCCCAAATTGAGCGTGCGCGGTTTTTGGGGTTATCGCTGTCGCATCTCGACAGTCACCACCATGCCCACATGAGTCCGGCAGTGGCGGCGGTCGCGCGCTCAGTAGCGCAGCAATACGATTTACCGCTGCGTGGCAATGGCAATAAAGGCTGGATAGCGAAAGACTGTCGTTATGTGTTTAGCGATCGCTTCTACGGTGAGGCATTGTCACTCGCCACGCTAGAAGCGGAGATCATTAAGTATCGCTCGCAGTGTGATGTGATTGAATTTATGTGCCATCCGGCCTTGATTGATAAACCGTTGCAGCAAGTATCCAGTTACTGTTTGCCGCGCACTGAAGAGCTCAGCATTTTGACCTCGCCGGCGTTGCAAGCCTTGCTGGATAAATATCAATGTCGTGCAACGGATTACACCCAACTTCGGGCATAACGACCGTGAGATCTCGTTGTGAGTGAAGATGGGTTTGCAAGCCAAGGCGGTGGAAATTGTTCAAGTCGCTAGCGGTTTGGCGACGCCATAGTGTTACCTTAACTCTGGAATGGGGAGATATCTCCTGATTTGCAACTTTTCTGCTTGTGGGCAGAGTGTTTTATCAAGTAGAAAGGTTGCGTTTTTTCTTAATGACGAAGCGGTTGATAGCCGGACGTCACAGTCTTTTTCTTCTAATTAATTCTGCAGTGAGACCACCCTATGGCCAGTATAAAAGATGTGGCGGAGCGAGCGGGCGTTAATCGCTCAACCGTTTCGAGGATCATCAATGGGGAAGGGAAGTTCCGATCGGACACTCGCCGTAAAGTCGAGCAAGCGATGGCGGAGCTCAATTACCGCCCAAGTGCGATTGCGCGTAGCTTGGCCACTTCATCAACAAACATGGTCGGGCTGCTGGTAACCTATTATACCGGTGGCTTTTTTGGCGCCATGATGGAGAAGGTGCAGGCCGAGCTTGATGAGCATAAGAAATTTCTGATCACCGTCCAAGGCCATCACTGCATTGAGGGTGAACGTGAAGCGGTGAGACGTTTCGATGATTTGCGTTGCGATGGGTTTATTTTGAACTCGCGTCATTTAAGCGATGACGAGCTGCGAGAAATGGCGCAATCGGCGCGCCCGTTTGTGTTAATTGATCGGGTGGTGGAAGGGTTAGAAGATCGCTGCATTACCTTTAACCATTTTGCCGCCAGTGAACTGATTGTCGAGCATCTGTTGGCTCAAGGCCACCAACACATTGGCTGTATTTCTGGGCCTATTCACCGTACCAATGCACGCAATCGCCTGCGTGGCTATCAAGCTGCCATGCGCGCGGCGGGCATTGAGCCCAAACCCACTATGATGGCGGAAGGCGATTATGGCCGCGAAAGTGGTTATGCAGCGGCAAAGCAGCTGCTCAGTGCGCACCCTGATCTCACTGCCATTTACTCTTGTAGCGAAGAGATGACCTCGGGCTTATTGCAATATTTGTATGAGCGCAAGATTGAGGTGCCTTCGCAGATCTCTGTGGTGAGTTATGACAGTGTTGATTTGTGCTCGAGCTTCTATCCGCAAGTGAGTGCGGTACATTTCCCGATTGGCGAGATGTCCCACGCTGCCGTCAAACTGCTCGCAGGATTAATGGCAAGGCCGTCGGCAGAGACGGCTCTTGCTGAGCTGAAAACTCACTTTGAGCCCAGTCTGAAACTGCGCCGCGCGGATCAACCCATCGTGTAGTCGGTGGCGTTATGACGCGCCCTAGGCGGACGGTCAAAACGAGTTAACTGAGCGGCTGGCGATCAATCTTTGCCGCAATGTGCGCGGCGAGTTGGCGAATTTTCGGTAGCACTAAGATATTCATGGTTAACGCCACTGGCCACGCCATCGAGAAACTGCGCGCCCAGCGCAAATGCCACTCGCTGTCGATGCCCGTGTTAATCGAGGTCAGGACGCCTGACATACATAGCGCCATGGTGAGCGAGGAGAGGATGGCGGTTGTCCAAAATTGGGTGCGGGTCATGGGATTCTCCTTCTCTGTGATCATGTTGAGTCATACTCTATACTTTCCCGTAATTGGAAAAAATAGGGATAAATGCAAGCGTGGATTCAATATTTGGAAGTGTTGACGATCTCTACTTATTCTGCGAAGTGGTCAAGGCAGGTAGCCTTCAAGGGGCGGCGACACGTCTAGGTCAGCCAGTATCGACCTTGTCGCGTCGGCTAACTCAGTTAGAGAAGCGACTGCAGGTGCGCTTGTTAGAGCGCCGTGGGCGCGAATTGATGCCGACTGATACCGGTCAGCGGTTATACGAGCAAGTGGCGTATCCGTTATACCAAGCGAACGATGCGGTGGTTGAAGTGCTAGAGGCTGAGCATCAGGTGCGCGGGCATTTGCGCTTTGTGTGCCCAGCGACCATGTACCACAGCAAGTTACGCTTTGTAATTGAGCAGTTCATGCAAGACTACCCTGAAGTGACGCTCGATATTCAGCTCAATTTAACGGATGTATCGCCCGAAACTGAGCGTGATGTGATCATCAGTTTTAATCGTGGTGAACGCAGCGATATTATTGCTCGGCCGCTGTTTACGGCCCATTATCAGGTGATGGTTAGTCGACGGTTTTGGGGAGATCGCGCTATGCCGAATTCATTGAGTGAGCTAGCCGAGCAGCCGTGGATCACCCTGCCGCACAAAGAAATGTTTCGCGTGGATGGACAACGTTATCAAGTGTCGGCGCGCATGGTGGTGAATGATGTTGAAATGCTAAAAAGCGCGGTTAAGGCAGGTTTAGGTATTGCCGCTATTCCGGTGCACCATCTGAGCGCCGATGACACTGACTTGATCCCGCTGTTTCCTGATCTAACCCTTGAGCCTCGCCAAGCGTGGCTGATGTATCGCCAGCGTTTGTATCAACCGAAAGCCCTGGCGCTGCTGATAGCGCGTCTGACACAAGATGGCATGTGGCAAGAAACGGTGTGCGGTGAATAACCGTATCGATTTTCATTTTTGTCAGTAGAAAAGGGCGAAGTTGTCTATCCTTAAGACGAGAACACTCAACTTAAGTAATTAATGTTCAAGTGGTTAATAGCATTGTCGATGTGTCGCTTCAGTGGTTAAGGGTAAAGCCTTCGTTGAGAGCGTTTTACAGTGAGGTGTGTAATGAGCCAACTTCGTCCCTATTTGTTCTTCTCCGGTGCGTGTGAGCAAGCCTTGGTGTTTTACACCGAATGTTTTGGCGGAGAAGTGGTGAGTAAAATGTACTTTTCAGAGGCGCCTACGCCGATGGAAGGTGCGAATCCCGATTGGGTAATGCATGCCGAATTTAAAGGGCCTGATTTCTCGTTGTTGATGTCGGATGGTATGTTTCCTGCCAGCGCGGAAGGCTCCAATATGGCGCTGTGCTTGGAGTTAACGGACACAGCCATTCAAACGCAATGGTTTGATGCCTTAGCGCAAGAAGGCGTGGTGATCATGCCGTTGGCAGACACGTTCTGGGGCGCACGCTTTGGTCAGGTGCGAGACAAATTCGGCGTCCGTTGGATGCTGCATTGCACTTTGTCGAACTAGGCCAAGCTAGGAAAGCTAAGTAAAACACAAACGAATACAACACAAGAAAAAGCACGGCAACGAGAAACAAAACGAAAGTAATAGAAAAACGATAAGAATAGCGTAAAGCAAAAAGTAATAAGAAAAGACGAGAAAGAGAAAAGGCTGCGGCCTATCGGGGGATACCGCAGCAAAACAAGAAAGTACTACAAAAAAAAGGCAGCCCGAAGGCTACCGATATCGCCAAACCCACTTTTTGACCCTAGGGCTGGTGATCAACTAAGTAACAGCTACGTGGAACAAAACAGCGGTTGTGCTTGCTGTTTTGTTCCGGGCTCAAGCTCCCTTCGCAGGGAAATGATCTCAAGGAGTTGAAAATATTACGCTTGTAGGAAGAATTCACGCATTTGCGCGACAACCGCTTCGGCGGTTGGTTGATCTTCCATTTCGGCAAACAGACGCAATAGCGGCTCAGTGCCTGAGAAACGAGCCAGTGCCCAGCCGCCATTCTTGAAGTACACCTTCAAGCCGTCGGCATAGCTGACTTTCTCGATCTCAAATGCAAATTCTGGCAATGCTTTTTCCACGTAGATCTTGTCGTGGATAGCGGGTTTCAGGCTGGCTTTAAAGGTGCAGTCACCTTCAGCGGTGTACGCAAAGCCGTACTTGTCGTAGATTTCACCCAGCAATTCAGACAATTTCTTGCCGGTCACGCTGATCATCTCGACCAATAGGCTTGAGGCAAACACGCCATCTTTACCTTTGATGTGACCACGGATCGTTAAACCACCCGAGCTTTCACCACCGATCAAAGAATCATCCGCTTCCATTTGCGAGCTGATGTGTTTGAAACCAACCGGCACTTCAAAGCTCTTCTCGCCGTGATCGTCTGCGATCTTGTCAAGAATGTGGGTGGTTGCGATGTTACGTACCACTGAGCCCTTCCAGCCTTTGTATTCCAGTAGGTAGTAGTAAAGCAGCATCAGTACTTCGTTCGGGTGAATGAAGTTCCCTTTCTCGTCGATAATACCGAGACGGTCAGCATCGCCATCGGTACCGATACCGATGTCATAACCTTTTGAAGCGACAAGGTGCTTCAAGCGGTAGAGTGTTGCTGCGCTTGGTGATGGCATCATGCCGCCAAACGATGGGTTTTCACTGTCGTTGATGACGTCAACATCACAACGGCCGGTGATTAATACGGTTTGTAGGGCGTTTTTCGCTACGCCGAACATTGGGTCGATCAACACGCGTAGGTTCGCTTTTTTAATCGCTTCCATGTCGATAGCGTTCACGATGGAATCAACGAACTCGTTCATTGGGTTGATCTCAGTGATCAACTTATCGTTGATGGCATCTTCGTAATCGCAAAGCTTAACGTCATCGGCGGTTAGATTGGCGATTTGCGCTTCGATCTTTTGGGTGATCACTTCATCGGCATCGCGTCCACCTTTGATGAACACTTTAATGCCGTTGTAATCTGCTGGGTTGTGCGATGCGGTGATACATGCAGAGTAATCAGCGTTAATCTCTTTTGCTTGGAACATTACAACCGGGGTTGGAACGTATTTGTTAACAAAGCTGACAGCAACGCCATTCGCGGCCATTACTTCAGCAAACCAACGCGCCGCTTTGTCAGACAGGAAACGACGGTCATAACCAATTACAAAACCATTATTTTCTACTTTCTCGTTGAGCATGATATTGGCCAAAGCCTGCGCAACAAGACGAACGTTATCACGGGTAAATTCTTCACCGATAAAGGCGCGCCAGCCGCCGGTACCAAACTGAATCATGGTGAACTCCTAAACATGCATCTCAATCAAAAAAGGCAGCAGCGAATGCTGCTGCCTGAAAGGGCTTAGCCCAGAACAACGACGACGTCGTTCACGCTACCTGCAGGTTGTGCAGGGATCGCGCCGCCTTCAATCGCTTCACCGTTCAGAGTGATAGACTTAACGCCTTTGCTCACGCCGTTCGGGTTTTGTACTTTGATTTGGTAAGTTGCATCACGCCACTCACGGTTCACTTCAAAACCAGGCCAGCTCGTTGGGATACATGGGTCAACGATCAAGCCGTCGAAACCAGTTTGTACACCCAAGATGAAGTTAGTTACCGCGAAGTATGCCCAACCTGACGTACCGGTTAGCCATGGGTGGTTTGCACGGCCATGGTTTTCGTGGTCGCGGCCCATGATGAACTGTACGTATGAGTAAGGTTCAGCAATACGCTTCTCGATGATGTCGTTTTGGTTGTACGGGTTCAGTGCATCGTAGAACTTCATTGCACGGTCACCACGGCCCAGTTTGGTTTCTGCAACCCAAGCCCATGGGTTTGGATGCGAGAAGATCGCGCCGTTTTCTTTCACGCCTTGGTATACGCGTGTAACGAAACCGATGTCATCGTTTGGCGTTGCGAACGATGGCGAGTTCAGGTGCAGACCGTATTCACAGAATAGGTTCTCATCAACCGCGTCCATTGCTTTCGCGCCACGCTCTTGTGAAGCCATGCCTGACAGTACTGCTAGGGTGTTTGACTCAAGGTGGATACGACCTTCAGCTTGTTGCGCGGTACCGATCTTGTCACCGTCTTTAGTCAGACCACGGATGTACCAGCCACCCTCGTCATCCCAAAGGTGCGTTTCACACGCTTCACGAACGTTCGCTGCCATTACGGTGTATTTCTGAACGTCTTCTTCGTTACCGCGGTGTTTCGCCAGCTCGATGAACTCTTGAAGTGCCCAGAAGTGCAGGAATGAAACCATGGCTGATTCACCGCCGCCTAGGTTCAAACAGTCGTTCCAGTCTGCGCGTAGACCTTTACAGATACCGGTTTGACCGACGTATTCTGCAGAGAAATCTAGCGCTGCTTTCATGTGCTCATAAACAGTTGCGTTGCCGCCATCTGCGTATGGGATTGACTCATCAAGGAAGCTCTCTTCACCCGTTTCTTGGATGAAGTTGATGATGGTCGGTACGATCCATAGGTGGTCATCAGAACAGGTATCTTCGATGCCGTGGATTTTATCGTCGTCACTTGGGGTCGGAACAACCGTTGGTGATTTCGATGGCTCAACATCGGCTTTCTCTGGATCGAACCAATCTGGATCGAATAGGTGTAGACCGTAACCTGCTTTTACTTGACCACGTAGTAGGTCAACCAGACGCTTACGCGTCATCGCAGGGTTAGAGTGTGGTACTGAAATCGCATCTTGCGCGGTATCACGGTAGCCCAGACCAGTACGGCCGCCAACTTCGATGAATGAAGCAAAACGAGACCATACAACACAGGTTTCTGCTTGATACAGCGTCCATGCGTTGATCATGGTGTCTAGGCCTTCGTTAGGCGATTTCACTTGGAACTTGTTACAACGGCTGTTCCAGTGCTCTTTGATGTCAGCGAATGCGGCATCAACGTTAGCAAGATCTTGATATTTTGCACGTAGACGTTGGCCTTCGCCTTTACCGATACCTAGAACAAACGTAAAGCGGATTTCTTCACCAGGTTGGATAACGAATTGCTTGTGTAGAGAACCACAGTGGTTGTAACAGGTTTGAACGTGGTTAGAACAACGACCTTTTTCAACCGCAATTGGGTTGGCTTCGTCGCGGTACATACCAAGGAACGTATCACGTTGGCCATCGTAGCTATCTGGTTCGAAGCTCGATGCCATGAAGTAGTAGCCTTCTTTTTCGTTGGTGTTGTAGTACAAATCGTACTCGATCACACCATCGTTGTAAGATGTGCCAGCAGAGTAAAGGCTCATCTGGTGGTTCTGGTTGTCAGACTTAATGTGGCTGAACGAGAACTCAACGAAAGAGAATGCGCTGATCGTACGTGGCTTGTCGCCGTCGTTTTTGATTTTTACATCCCAAACTTGCGCGTCTTCACCCTTAGGAACGAATAGTGTTTTCTCTGCGGTGATACCGTTGTATTCACACTTGAACTTAGAGTAAGACAGGCCGTGACGGACTTCGTAGCTCGCTTCTTCTAAGCTTTTCGCTACTGGTTGCCATGAGATAGACCAGAAGTCACCTGTTTCGTCGTCACGTAGGTACACATAGTGACCTGGGCGATCTAGGGTCGCGTTTGGACGGAATTTGGTAACGCGGTTGTATTCAGGGCTGTTATAGAAAGAGTAACCACCCGCATTGTGAGAGATAACAGTACAGAACTTTTCTGTACCCAAGTAGTTGGTCCAAGGAGCAGGGACATCAGGGCGAGTGATAACATATTCGCGGTTGTCGTTATCAAAATAGCCGTATTTCATTAGTACTATCCTTTGCGTAATAATCAGAAATTAATTGTTGTTATCAAGCGGGCGATAAGAAACGCCAGCTCTGTCCATTAAGGTCAAATGGGTTGTCAGTCGGGTCAAAAACTGAGGCCAGTCTCGCTGCTGACTCCAAGCTACTTCTGCCACCGCAAATAAGCGTGGGAAAAGCATGTAATCTACAATGTTGTCGTCTGAAACGTACTCACTCCATAAAGCGGCCTGAATACCAATCACTTGCGCATGGTAGCGCGCGTCAATGTCGGCCAATGGTTGATACTGGTAAACCTTTTCAAGAGGCAGCTGACCAGCCCAATCGGAGCCTTTCTCGCCCTGACAAGCTGACTGAACCAAATCCAGATACAGGCGAGGTGCTGGCTGAAGCACAACATCAAAGCCTTTCTCTAAACAGATCTGAGCGGCGTTCTCACTTTTCCAAGGGAAGAGTAGGGCGCTATTACCTACTTTTTCACCTTCGATGATCTCTTCCCAACCCAACATGCGTTTGCCACGTTGGTGCAGACGCTGCTGGATATAGCGAAGAAGATGTCCTTGAAGATCGCGGCTACTGCTGTAACCGTGCTCTTGCATTAGGGCCTGACAGGCTGGGCTCTGCTCCCATACGTGAGCAGGGACTTCGTCACCGCCGATATGAACCCAAGAATCGGGGAACAGATCGCACACTTCATCGAGAACGGTATCGAGGAAGGTGTAGGTTCCCGCAAGACCCGGGCATAGCACGTTATCGCGGTAGTTTTGAATGCTGACGAAGTCAGAGCGGTCTTCAGGCTCAGCCAGTAGCTCTGGCAGTGCTTTGATGGCGGCGCGGCAGTGACCCGGGACATCGATCTCAGGGATCACGCGAATGCCACGTTGTGCGGCATAGACGATGATGTCGCGGATTTCGTCTTGACGATAAAAGCCGCCGTAGCGTTGGTCGCAATGGCTGTATTGGGCTTCGAGGGTCTCGTTGGGTCCACGCCATGCGCCGATGTCGGTTAATTGTGGCAAGCCTTTAATTTCAATGCGCCAGCCTTCGTCATCGGTAAGATGCCAATGGAAAGCGTTGAACTTGAGACGTGCCATCTGATCTAGCACACGTTTGATAGTGGAAATCGGGTGGAAGTGACGCGCACAGTCGAGCATCACGCCACGGTAATCAAAACGTGGTTGGTCTTTAATTTCGGCACACGGCAGTTGGAAGCCGCCACCTTCATTTGGGGTCGCAGGGATCAGTTGCAGTAAGCTGGCGATCCCGGCAAAAAAGCCAGCATCGTCGGCGGCTGAGAGCCAAATCGCTTCCGGCTCAACCAGCAATTCATACGCACCGCTCACCTTGGTCGGGCGACGGACAAAGTTAATGCTGCCAATCGTCGAGCTTTGACCATTGTTAAGCGTTAACTTGCATTGCTCGGTTAAGATCTCTGCTAGCCATGCCGCAGCCGGCGTGGTTTTGGCTTCACCTGCAATGACGCAATGTTTTGCAAGGGTAAACATGCCGTTAAGCGCGGTCATTTCAACCGGCTTTGGAATGAGAGGTAACGCTGCTGGCGCGGGTTTGGCGCTGATCGTGACCGGCTTTTTCTCGCTTGCGCGTGCGGCATTGTCGGCGCCCAAGTTCATTGGGGTGACTTGCACCGGGATCAGTGTATCGCCTTGGCGGATCACCGCTGACAATACGCCATAGCTTTTCAGCGTTAGGTGCGGCAAGTTCACCACGAACTCGGTGTAAAAGTGTTGATTCGGCGCCAGTGTGGCCTGAACTGGGGTTGGCTTTAAGCAACAATGCGTCCCGGTTTGGGTCAGCTCGCCATTGCGTAGAGACGCAACATCAATCCGGCGAACAAATGCAAATTCTAGCTGCCAATCAGAAATGGTTTGCTCGCTGAGGTTGAATAAGCTCAATCCCAGCTTGCTGCCGTTTTCTGTATTTGCCACTAAGGTTAAGTCCAGGCGCATCACCATTAGGCACCTTCTACGCTATACAGGTTATGCGCTTTACCCGCCATTAACAGCGCGCCGTCCATCGCGTCACCTTGCGGCAGTGCAATACGGGCTTGATACGGTGGGGCTAACCAATCGTGGATACGCTCGGCGACACCGCCCATCAGGCAGGCTTTTTCTGCGCCGCGACCAAACAGGCCATCGAGCAGCAATTCAATATCCGCTGCCGTGCGGCGTAGCAAGTTAATTGCCAGCGTGTCGCCTGCGGCGGCGTAGTGGAAAATCTCGGGTGAAAACTGGCCGTAATCGCGAGGCTTGGCAGTTTTTGACCAACGTACGATCGCATCGATGTCGTGGTTAAAATGCGCCAATACGTGTTGCGCAAGACGTGAGTCAGGACGCAGCTTATCAGCGATCAGTAGCGCTTCTTGGATCAGACGCAGGCCCATGATCGCGCCGCTGCCTTGATCGGAAATCGGAAACTCACGACCGCCGACCACGTGTTGCTCGCCATCTTTGATCATCAGACCGACTGAGCCGGTGCCAGCGATGACAATCGCGCCGTCGTTGCCAGACCATGCGCCTAAGCAGGCGCCGTAGCCGTCAGTGTTCAAGGTAATGGCGGCAAACGGGTGTGGCTGAGCCATGAATGCTTGCCACGCTTGGTACTCTTCTGCGCCTGCAAGGGCAAGACCCACTGCCATTTTTGGAAAGTCGTTTGCGGTTAACCCAGCAAACTCAGCAGCAAGACCCACGGCTTCAATAATGGAGCCCATGGCGATCTCTGCGCCTAACATAATATTGGCACTGCCGGTTTTGGCTTCGCCAAGGATCTTCCCATCCAAATCAGTAATACGAGCGCGGCACGAGGTGCCGCCGCCGTCAATACCGACTAAATATTGAAAATCAGACATTCTTATGTGCCTTATATTGTGCCGCTACCGCCAGTAGGAACCATGCGCCATGCGGGATCCATTGCTCGCCCCAACGCCAGTTCTGCAACATGTCGTCTTTTTGGCCTTCGGGCTTAAACGCGATGTCGTTTTCGTTTTCAAACCCAGACGTGATCCCGTTACAGACGCCGCCTTTGGCATTGTAAAACCCAAGATCTGGCAAGTAGTCAGGGTTGTTATGGCCGTGACCGTCGATCATCGACATATCAAACGGGTTAAGACCGACAATCCAGTTCAAGGCGTCAGCGGCGTAACGACGTGCGCTCGTTGCTAGCTCGGGTGCAAGTTCGAGATCTTGTGCGAGGTAGGCCATAGTGGCGAGTGAAGCTACACGAGCGTTCTCACCTTGCCACCAGTACCCAGACTCGTTGTTGTGCGGGAAGAAAAACTGCGCTTGCTTATCACCGTCTACCGCTTGGGTGTATTGGCGTGGGTAACCAAACGGGTTGGTGACTTCGCCGGTGATCGCCACTTCAAAGGCCAGTGCGTTATGGATAACCTCTGTAGCGGTGGTGCGACGCGCAGCGTCAGTTTCAATCTTCAGATATTGGATCAACGCAATCACTGGCATGCCGGCTTCTGCCGCGTGGAAATACGGGCGTGTATCGCTAGCAAGCCAGAAGTGCGTTTGTTGCTCGTCGCTGCTTTGGCGGGCGATCAGACGCTCGCTCCAGTAACGGGCTTCAGTGAGGTAACGTTGGTGCTCGGTGGCACGATACAGCTCAACCGCTGCCATCAAGGCGCAGTATTCATCAAGGATGTTTTCTTCGCCGTCGTTGAGGTAGTTGCGGTTGTGCTCACGCAAGTGCCAGTAACCCAGTTCTGCAGCAGACAGGTAGCTGCTCAGTGGCTCTGCGGTATGGGCGTAAAGCGTTTGGTAAATCGGGTTGTTAGCCAAGCTGGCGGCGCGCGCTAAAGCGGCGATCGTCATCCCGCCACCTTGGCGGAAACCGGCTTGATAATCTTCGCCTTTGTGCCCTTGTTGGGTTTCGTAGGCGCAGATCTCGCGTTGTTGGGTGTCTTTACTCCACTTGTCGAACACTGTCATGTAGAAGTAGCCGTCGCTTGCTTGGAGGCGCTTTAGAAATCCGCAACCAAACAGGGCTTCATCGAGAATGCGTACTTGGGTAAAAGCCGGAAGATCGCTGACGAGCTCTAGAGATTCTAACAGGTTCCAGACCACCATCGGGGTCTGCTGTGGGTTCATGAAATTGGCGTATGAAAGGTGGCTTAAGTACTTACTTACGTCACCAGAGGCGTCATACCAACCGCCGTGTACATCAATGCGTTTGTCACTGCCAAACAGTAGCGCTTGACGATCTGCTTCATCAAAACGACCACTGCAGCGCTGCGATTTAAAATAGTGCAATAGATCGGAGAATGTCCGATCCATTAATAGCCCCTCGGCAACAGTGAATGGGTGGGAGAGAGTCTCTCCCACTTGCAGGTAGTAGTCGCCAGCCGCTTCCAATTCAGAAAAGTCGACCATAGCGTAACTACCTGTGTGCCATTGTGCTACCGGACCGCAGGCTTTTACAGGCAGCTGCAACATGGTGTGATTGTCTTGGCAACGCTTTAACAATGCCACGCTAGCATCCGCTGTCGGATTCGCGATTACGGCTTGCTTAGGGCCAAAACATTCATAACCAATGTGGTTAGTTAACAGCTGCATGGTGTTACTCCTAGTTTTCGAACAAGTAACAGCGAACGAAGTGGTTTTCAGATAGCTGGGTTACGCCTGGTAGTTGTTCGCGACACTTGCTAGAAGCGTGCTCACAACGGCCTGCAAACGGACAGCCTACTGAAGTTGGTACCCACAATGGGATTTCGCCCTTGTTGCCTTTCAGTTTTTCATGGATAGATTTCTTCGGATCCGGCACGGCCGAAACCAGAAGTTGGGTGTATGGGTGTTGAGGATCGTGAATGATCTCTTCGGTATCGCCCCATTCAACCATGTGACCCACGTACATTACCGCCAAGTCTTCAGCGATGTAGCGCGCTGTTGCGATATCGTGCGTGATGTAAAGTAGCGCCATTTCACGCTCAAACTTCATCTCTTCCATCAGGTTCAAAACACCTGCACGGATAGAAACGTCAAGCATTGAGGTTGGCTCGTCCGCGAGAACCACTTCCGCACCGACCGCGATGTTACGTGCCAAGTTGACACGTTGACGCTGACCACCAGAAAGCTGGTGTGGGTACTTGGCTGCAGTTTCTTTTGGTGGGATCAGACCCACTTGCTCTAGAAGATCGTAAACGCGCTCTTCTAACTCTTTCTTGTTGCCCGATACTTTGTTGTGGATCAGTAGCGGACGCGCAATGTGGTGGAAAATCGTATGGGTTGGGTTCAGAGAGCCGAACGGGTCTTGCCATACCATTTGCACGCCACGGCGATATTCCATTAGGTCATTGCCCTTGGCAATCTCTTGGATATCACGACCGTTGTATTCGATCGTACCGTCGGTTGGTGCGTACATTTTGGCGATCATTTTGGCGGTGGTTGATTTACCAGAGCCTGATTCGCCAACCACAGATAGACCGCGGCTTTTGTACAGTTTGAATGACACGTCATTGATTGCACGCATGGTCGAACTTTTCAGTGAGTTCGAGTTCAGCGGGAAATCTTTAACTAGGTTTTTACCTTCAATTATTGGTTTTGTAGTTGGTATGCTCATATTGTTTCCTTACTTCGACCGGGATCGACTTAGCGATTCGTGAACAGGTGACAGTTCGATAGACGACCTGGCTCGATTTCACGCAGCGTTGTCGCTTGGCTAAAACACGCGTCGTGTGCTTTGCTACAGCGCGCCTGGAAGCGACATCCCTGAGGAATTTCCAGTAGGTTTAATGGGTTACCCGGAATTCCCGTCAGTCGAGTTTTAGGACCAGTTAGGGGTGGGAATGAATTCCCCAAACCTTCGGTATAAGGGTGGTACGGTGTTTCTAGGATCTGTTTTGACGGTGCAACTTCAATTAGCTGACCTGAGTACATGATGCCGATACGGTCTGAGAACTCGACCATTAGCGAGATATCATGGGTAATGAACAGGATCGAGAAACCAAATTCTTCTTTCAGTGCATAGATTTTTTGTAGGATCTCACGTTGAACAACCACATCCAGTGCCGTGGTTGGCTCATCCATGATGATCATCTTAGGATTCAGTGCCAGTGCAATCGCGATAACCAGACGTTGACGCATACCGCCAGAGAACTGGTGCGGGTAATCGCTCAAACGACTTGGGTGAATATCAACGATTTCCAACAGACCTTCTGCGCGACGTTTAGCTTGGTCGCGCGTCATGTTGGTGTGACGCATGATTACGTCACAGAACTGCTCTTCCATGGTAAGCACTGGGTTGAGTGCGTTCATCGCACTCTGGAACACCATTGACATCTCTTTCCAACGGAAATCCGCAATTTGCTTATCGTTGTACTTTAGAATGTCTTCACCGTTGAAGATAACCTCACCACCAGTGATAAACGCTGGCGGCTTATGAAGTTGCATTAGTGAGAAGGCAACGGTTGATTTACCACAGCCGGATTCACCGGCAAGGCCAAAGACCTCGCCCTTACCAATGTCAAAGCTCACATCGTTGACGGCGCGAACATCACCTGCGTCGGTAATGTAGTCAACGCACAGGTTACGAATAGAAATTAGTGGTTGATTGCTCATTTGCTTACCGCTCCTTGTGGCTCAAGATCTTGCGCATTCTTTACGTTTTCATCGTTCTGCTCTTTGGCCATTTTCGCCCAGCGACGCATGCCTTTGTGAGAACGTAGTTGTGGGTTAGCAATTTCATCGACAGCAAAGTTCAACATCGCTAGACCGATAGCAATCAGCGTCAGTGCGATACATGGCGCGAGTACTTCCCACCAGATGCCTAGAAGCATTGAAGATGAGGTACGTACGTAGTAAAGCATGGTGCCCCAGCTCACTGTGTTCGGGTCACCAAGACCGAGGAACGACAGGGTTGATTCCATCATGATGGCGTACAGTACAGAACCGATGAAGCTTGCACCTACGATAGAGATAAGGTTCGGTAGCAGCTCGACAAAGATGATGCGCCAAGATGACTCACCCAAGACTTCTGCCGCTTTAACAAATTCTTTTTCACGTAGTGATAGGGTTTGAGCGCGGACAACACGTGCCCCCCAGGCCCAGGACGTCATACCGATGACTATCGCGATGGTCATAGGACCTGCTTGACCTACTAGCGCGGCGATAACGAACAAGAGCGGGAACTGCGGAATAACCAGCATGATGTTCATCGCGGCGGTGAGTACGTCATCGACTTTACCGCCGAAGTAGCCGGCTGATACGCCAATTACGGTCGCCAGGAAACACACCACGATACCGGAAGTGAAACCTACACCGAGCGAGATACGGGTACCGTAAACAAGCTGCGACCAGATATCACGACGCATTTGGGTTGTACCCATTACGTGGTCAGCATCTTTTGACATGCGGATACGACGCGCGTCATCACCAAGGTTGGTAGCAATCCAGCCTTCAGGATTAGCTTGGGTTGCTTTTACGATAAACCCAGGGTACTCGTGCATGTTGCCCGAGGTTTTGTTTGGCTCGTATTGCGTAAGGAACGGCGCAAAGATAGCAACTAAGATGAACGTTAGGACGATACCCAAACCAAACATGGCTTTTGGGTTACCGCGTAGTAATTTAAATAGAGCTTTCATAATTATTTACCACCCTTGCGTAGGCGAGGATCCAAGAACACGTATAAGGTGTCCGCCAGCAGGTTAAAGAACAGCATGAAGATCGTCATAATGAACAGCTGACCTTGCAGGATTGGATAATCACGTGCGTTGATCGCGTCCAGCAGTACTTTACCCAGACCTGGGTAGTTAAATACGATTTCGATAATAAGCTGACCACCGATTGCCATACCCAGTGCCATTGAAAGCGCGGTAACAGAAGGTAGTAGGGCGTTACGAGCGGCGTAGTTGAAAACAACGCGGTTTTCACTCAAGCCTTTACCCTTCGCCATGGTGATGTAGTCTTCATTCAGAAGGTTAATCATGTTGTTACGCATGTTGATCAAGAAGCCGCCCATTTGGATAACGGTGGCACAGAACAGTGGCAACATCGCGTGTTTAGCAACAGAGAGGTAGAATTCGAGGCTTGTCCAATCAGGCACCATACCGAGTTTGTAGGCGTAACCTGATGGCATCCAACGGTTTGCGATAGCAAAGGTGTAGAGCACCAGCATAGAAATAACAACAGGAGGAACGGCCTGTGCTACTAGCATACCTGGGGAGATAAAGGAGTCGTAGGTACTGCCACGTTTCCACGCTGCGAAGATACCCAAGAATGAACCCAGACAGAAAGCCAACACTACGGCAGTACCTGCCAAGAAGAGTGACCAACCCATCGCATTACCAATGATTGAGTTCGCTTGTTGTGGGAAGTTACCCAACGAGATACCGAAGTCAAAGGTAAAGATGTTCTTAATGTAGATAACGTATTGTTCAATCAAGCTTTGATTGTCAGAGAAGCCCAATAGTTCTTTGGTCGCTTCAATACGTTCTTTATCAACGTTTGCACTAGCGTTAGCAAACATCATCTGTACCGGGTCACCCGGCATTGCGCGCGGAATAGCAAAGTTTAATGTCGCCGCTACAACGAGCGCCATTAAATAAAAATATAAGCGTTTAAGTAGAAATCCCATAACTCACACCTCTAGCATCCAAACTTCCTTGGATAAAGGACGTAAAACCCCCTGACGCAGAGCGCCATATCTTCAAATTAGAGTGGGGGGAAGAGGCGGTGCGCAAGAGCGCGCACCGCAATTGTTGGTTGTTACGACTTAGGTTTCAGATCCAATACTTGTAGCAGACGCTCTTGCGTACCTGCCCAAACCATTGGACGACCCTGAGCGTTGTCTTCGTTCCACCAGCCAGTAAAGCGAGATTCGTTGTACTGGAAGGTGTAAGCACCAGACATCACAGGAATTGTGATTTGGTTTTCAGCGATGATGCGCTGAATTTGTTGTGCAGTTTGCTTCTGAACTTCACGGTCAGCCGTTTGGTAGAAACGCTCTAGTGCCGCGTCTAGCTCATCGCTCTTGAAGTAGTGGCGAGCAAAACGTGGGAAACCATCACCGTCTTGTAGATCAGAGTTGTATGCACTGTTCCAGTACAGGTATGGATCTGGACCGTGGAAGTAGTTGGTGTATGCAACGTCATACGTAGCTTCACGCATGCTGTTGTCGTAGATAGCAAAGTCAGGAGTCGCTGCTTTCGCGTTGATACCTACTTCTGCTAGCTGCTCTACAGCCAACTGAACTGTGTTGTTGAAGTCCGTCCAACCGTTTGGCGACTGGATAGTTAGTTCGATAGCTTTACCAGTTGGAGTTTCTACGAAACCGTCACCGTCAGTATCTTTAAAGCCCGCTTCCGCTAGCAATGCTTTCGCACCGTCAACGTTGTAAGTCATGAACTTCTGGAACTCTTGGTGAGTTGCTTCGTCAGACCAAGCTTCGAATGCGTAACCTAGACCAGAAGCGAAGTCGTTCACTACACCGCCGCCGTAGAATGCGATATCGATGATAGTTTGACGGTCAATCGCCATAGAGAACGCGCGGCGGAAGTCGATGTCGTTGATCGCTTCGTTGTTACCTGCGTTTGGAGTCTTGTAGTTCAGCATGAACGATTGAGTACCCGCTGGCGGATACCAGTATTTGTGGTTCTCGTTCGCCGCAGCGTAAGTACGGTCAACATCAGGAACGAACGACGTAGTCCAGTCTAGTTCTGAGTTGATGATCATACCCAACAACTGGTCGTTGTCCGCGATTTGAGGAACACGTAGACAGTCAACTTCTAGGTTTGCTGCATCCCAGTATTGTGGGTTACGACATTGTAGGTAAAGTTGAGTAGTGAAGGTATCGATCTCAGTAAATGGACCAGTACCTACTGGGTTTTCGTTGGTGAAGGTTTGTGGATCTTCAACCTTTGACCAAACGTGCTCTGCAACTACTGGTACTTTAGCGATTTCGTAAGGTACGTTCGAGCTAGCTTCGGTGAAAGTAAATTTAACTTGGTTTGAACCTACTTTCTCTACTGCAGACAACCACTGGTTGATACCAGTACGGTCTAGGCCTGAGTTTTCTTTGATCAAAGCGAAAGTGAATACTACGTCGTCAGCAGAGAATGCTTCGCCGTCAGACCACTTAACGCCGTCACGGATAGTGAATACAGCGCTCTTCAGATCGTCAGCAATGGTGTAGCTTTCAGCTAGACGCATTACTGGCTCATTACCTTTCATCTCATTGAACACAACTAGTGGCTCATACATGAACTCAGTAGTGGTGTGTAGGTTTGATTCTAGGTACGGGTTAAAGTTACGTACAAACGTAGGGTAGAAGTTCGGTACTACAGTCAGTTCACTGCGTGCAGCTGATGCAGCTGGTGCAGTTAGTGCTGTTGCAGCTGCTAGTACCGCAAGTGCGATTTTAGTTTTATTAGCAAGCATAGCTGTTCCTTAACTCTGTGCTTATTGTTTCACTTAGATGTAAATGGCTCTCAATGTTCCCAAGCCACTTCTCGAACCTGTTCCCCAAACCTTAAGTGATACGATTTGAAGATGGCCTACAGGCTCCAGCACGTTAAGGAAACTACTTGCAGTTAAAATCGTCAATTCAGTATCCCGTTAAAAACGTCAAAAAAACCAAAACCCTCGTTAAAAACGTTAATTTGACGTTCTTTTTGGTTTTTGCTTCATTTTTGTAACGTGATCCTAATCAATAAAACACCACTCTTTTAACAAGTGAGGTTAGTGTATACTATCGTCAATGATGGTGTTTTAACTGGCTTATTTCTTGTTTCCTTATTAGTTTGATATAGATCTCGTTAGTTTTTGGCGTTAATTTTTAACGGAAAATATTGGCGGTGTATTTGTTGTGAGTTGGTTCTCATAAACTCTAAAAAGTTACTTGAATTGATTAAAAATAACGCACCTACGGCTTATTGATAGAAAGCATCGGGCAAAACGTCTTGGCGGATTGACGTTATTTTTGCCGTGAAATAAGCGCCATCACAGCGATAAAATGACGAGAAAATTGGCGTTAATATGCCGTCAAAGAGAGGGTGAGCGCCGAGAATATCATGCCGATTTGTCCGATGTTTTTGCCGCGACCGCGCTGTATGAGGCGGTGATTTCGGCTTGGATTACGCCGCGTTTTACACGCCATCGCGCCTCTTGGTTGACGTTAGTCGCGCTCATTTTTCCGCCTGATTAATCCCCCGAGTTGTGCACATCATCTCGCTAAATAGTCGCTTTTTTGCTTCTACTTGGGTTTCAATTTTCTACCCGTTTACGCACGTATGTGTCGATAGAACACGCTCGCAGTGGAATACCAAGGCGATAAGATGCGGTGTCTATGACGCTGTTTCGCGCCATATTGACGGACCATTTTGCTCGAACGGGGGTAATAAATAGCGCAGTCAATCAGGGCGATAGGCAAGCGTCATGCATAGCCAACGTCGAGAAGTATTAAAATGAAAGACATGTATTGATTCGCCATCGCGTTGCAGTGGGGCGGAAAAGGCCTAGGCGCTCGATGGTGGGGATACACGATGGTAAATGGTTGTGAGGTGAGAGTTAAAAGCTGCGCTGCTGAGGCCAACTCAGCAGCGCGATTGTGTGAAAAGCGGCGGCGCAGGATCAGTGTTGTAGCAGATGCGCCAGCTTATCTCGCAAACCTTCAAGCTGTTGGCGTTCAGGCCCGGGTTGCTGACAACGCTCAAGTACGAAGTCGATTGTACTCATCACGTTGCGCCAGCGCGGCGATTTTGGCAACGTATCTGGGTGCAGATACTTGTCCAGCGTGCGGGTTTGCAAGGTACTGCGATCAAGATAAACCCGCCAAAGCCCACTCTCTTCCGCCAAGGCAAACTTGGTGCGTCCAGTCTGTTTTTCCCAGAAAACTAACGTATGGGTCATTACCTCGACCGTGAGCTCACGGACTAGATCGGCTTTTGATTTCTCATCATGGTTGAGCTTATCGGCCAGACGAGTGAACTCGCCCCCCAGCTCGCGCAACTCTTGCAGGTTGGTTCTGTCACCATCAAACGCATATTCCGACAACGCAGAAACCGCTTTTTCCAGCATTTCCATTCGGTACTGACTAGATGGGCCGACTTGGCCCACAATCACCATGCTATCGAGCCCAGACGCTTCCGGCATCGGTTGAATTGCCGCAGGCCATGATTGCAGCTCGCCATTTTGCTGCAGGTAGATGGTCGCTTGCAATGCTTGGGTATCAATAGGCTCGGCGAGTAACTGGTTCAGATTATGACGCTCTAGTTGCTCAGCTGGCAGTTGGAACAGGCGTGCGGCGGCGTGGTTGGCGTAGCGAATGCGGCCGTCGGCTTGTATACACAAGATCGCTTCTGCGCTTGATTCAAGGAGATTGAGCAGCTTGCCTTGGGTCTCGAGAAGATCATGCTCGATACGCTCACGATGAGCAATTTCATTAAGCAGTGCTTGGTTTTTCTCTTGCTCTTGTTGCACTAAGTAAGCGCGAAGGTGGGCGCGAATACGGGCAATCAACTCTTCTTTATTAAAAGGTTTGTTTAAGTAATCGCTGGCACCGGCTTCAAAGCCTTTCACCCTGTCTTGGGCTTGGTTGAGCGCGCTGAGCATGATCACCGGCAAATTCACCGTACGCGGGTTTGCCCGCAGTGCCTGACACACTTCATAACCGTTGAGCTCTGGCATCATCACATCCAGTAGCAACAGGGCCGGTAGGGTTTGTTCAATCAAGGTAAGTGCTTGCTTACCGTCTTCTGCCGTCACCACACGATAGCCCGCTAAGCGCAGGTAGTTCGCGACAATTTGCAGGTTAATTGGCTCATCATCGACCACCAATATCAGTTCACCATCAGGATTCTCGTCAATGTGTTCGAGTACCGGATTGGTGTAGGTTGCCAGTGGCGCATCGAAGTGTTTATTGCTGGCGGGCATGTTGCTCAGCTGCGCGCCAGAGGCAATATCGAGGGTAAAGCTAAAAGTCGACCCCACCATTGGCTGACTGCTGACATACAACTGGCCGCCCATCAGTTCGATCAACTGGCGGCTGATCGTTAGACCCAAACCAGTGCCTTGCTGATAACGGCTACTGTCTGCCGTTGCTTGGATCAGCGGCTCGAAGATATGCTCTAGCTCTTGGGCTGGGATCCCTTGGCCGGTATCGACCACTTGAATCCGCAGTTGGGTATCCAACACCGTGGCCGAAATGACAATTTTGCCTTCTGAGGTGTACTTAATCGCGTTACCGACCAAGTTGTACAGTACCTGCTCAAGGCGCTGTTCATCCGCACTGACCAGCGGTAAGTCATGTGGGATCTGGTTGATAATGCGCACCGGTTTATCGCCCAGCAGGTGGTGTGACAGCTCAAGCACCAATCGCACGGCGGCACTAAGATCGACTGCATGACGGTTGAGCACTAGGTTGTCGTAACGCATCTTATGATAATCGAGTAAGTCATCAACAAGCGTGCTGAGGCGTTGGGCGCTGGTGATCAGCATTTGTAATTGATGCTGATGGCGATCAGGCACGGGGCCGCTGATCCCGGCTTGAATTGACTCGGCGATGCCAATCATGCCGTGCAGTGGCGTGCGCAGCTCATGCGAGGTGGTCGCGAGGAACTCATCTTTGAGTTTATCAGCAGTTTCAAGCTCGCGGTTTTTCTGCTGAATCACCTCAAGGCTTTGTTCAAGCTCGTTATTCTTTTCGCGGATCAAGATAAGCTTTTCGCGCACGGAGCGTTGCATCCGGGCAAAGCTGATCGCAAGGCGGCCAATTTCATCCGGTCTGTCGGTACTGGTGATATCTTGGTCGAGATCGCCCGCTGACACGCGTTCGGCTGCCCAGGTCAGTTTGAGCAGCGGTGCGGTGATCGAGTTAGAAAGCCAATGAGACACCACGACGACCAACACAAATGCGACTGTCATGGCAATGGCAAACAATTGTTTTAGCTGGGTGATCCGCGAGAAGGCCTCGTTTTCCGGCAGCTCAATTAACAAGGTCCAGTCGTAACCGAGAACGCGCACTAAGCGTGCAGCGCTGAGGACTTTCTCGCCGTTGACGCTGGCGGTTTTCTCAACGCTAGGGTGATTGACGATCGGCACTTCGTACTCAGTTTGATCGCCAATTTGGCTGCCCATTGCAAACGGGAAGCTTAAGTTGTGCGCGCGCAACGCACTGTCCTCACCAAAGACCAAGGTGCTGATAGATAAACTGTCAGTGGTATTGTCGATGAGCAGGCCATCAAGCCCCTTGGTTGGCAGGGCATACAACACAAAACTGTGTAAATAACCTTGCTGGATGATCGGTGCGGCAAACCACGCCGTGTTTTCGTTAGTGAGCGGATCGATGCTGTAATCGGTGAACACATAGCTGTCACGCGCATTAGCAGGGGTGATTGCGTTAACTTTATCGCGGATTTTGACGAAGGTTTGGCTGATCGCTAACTCTTTAAATTGCGCTTCAAGCAAGTTTTGTCCGAAGTAGGGGGCTTTTTCTACCGAATACGCGACATTGCCGTCGACATCAACCAGCAAAATGTTGGAGAAATCAGCGCGCGTGAGGTAATGGGTGTAGGCTTCGTGGTAGCGTTTATGCAGCAAGCGGTATCGTTCATTGGCGATGTAGCGCCCGCCTTCTTCGCTGAGATCGACTTTGTTACCCGTCAGTACCCCTTTTATATAGTCACTTTGGGCCACGGTATTAGCGCTGATCCCTTGGTGCGCCAGTTGGTTAAAGGCGCCGACAAGGCCGTAAAATTTGCCGCCACTGGCGTTCGCGAGCTCTGAGCTCGCAAAGTTGAGTGATTCCTGCATTTGGCGGAGGAAATAGTCTTCGATCTGCTTGGCTTTGGTGTCGCGCAGTAAGCTTAAATGCTGAGAGCTTTGGCTTTCCAAATCGGCGATGTGGGAATTAAGAAAAAAGAAGCCAGATAGCGTCAGCGGGGTCATGCTGATCACTAAAAATGCCGTCATTAGAGAGGTTTGCAGCCTTTTTGAAGATTCAAATAATCTCATGCCAATCCGTATGCTGTTGTTGATTACGTTAAATTTGCGGCAAATACGTCAAATTGGCAGCAGTTTATCTTTTGCTAATAAATGGTGGCAATGTGGTGAAGAGGAATCTTTGCTATCAGCCACGAAATTGACGTGGGGAAAGGTGAAATGAGTCAAATTTGCCCCGGCGGGTTTTCTCCGCTGGGGCTGAATGTGGGCTAGTTTATACTTTTTGTGCGAAATAGATGTTGAAACCTTGGCCGCTTGCCAGCGTGTTGCAGTGACCAAAACCAGTTTCGATGATCGGTGGGTACTGCAAAAAACGGTTAGCAACAATCACAAGTTGGCCTGTTTCCGTCAAATTGACGGGCGCTTGTTCTAGCAAGGTTTCCGTGGCGGAATAGCTGGTTTTCAGCCCCGCATGGAACGGTGGGTTTGACACGATAGCGTCAAATTTAACGTCAATATCACTGTAGATGTTGCTCGCTTTGACGGTGCCGTCTAATCCATTTTGACGCAGCGTTTGACGAGCCGATTCAATGGCGAGCGCACTAATATCAACCAAGGTAACGTCAATATCGCTAAAACGGGCTTTCATCCACGCCCCAATCAGGCCGGCACCACAACCAAAGTCCAAGATCTTGCCATTTAGCTCAGGCAAGTTGTTCAGCAGTAGCTGAGTGCCGAGATCGAATTCACCGTGGCTGAAAACGCCAGGTAGAGAGTAAACCGTCAGATCAACTCCGCCTAAGCTAAGTGGGTATTGTTTGAACCAGGTACTTAACTCAAATTGACGCGGCTCGGCATCGGTCATGCCCCAGTAGAAGCTACAACGGCGGGCAGAATCGCGTTTAGTGACGGTGCCGTATTTTGCCATCATTTTATCAGCGCTACGCACCCCTCCTCGGTTTTCACCGACGATACACACTTCGGTGCCTTTTGGCAGTTGCCCAACTGACATCGCGAGTAAGTACTCCGCTTCGGCTTTCGATTTTGGCCAGTACAACAATACTTGATCGACACCGTCTAAGAATTCACTGGAAATACTCGCGGCAAATTCAGTGGGATAACGGTTTTGGAGTTGCTGATAGTGCAGGTAGTTGGTGGTAAAGACCTTCACTGAGGCGGCGCTAGAGAGCAGCTCGCTCGGCAAGAGGCCATCCCATTCACCCAGAACGAGAACGTGTCGATCTTGGCTGTATTCGGCTTGGCGGGCAACGACTTCACTGGGTGCAGAGAGAGACATAGAAACCTCAATGTATGATGCAAAAATGGTGGTGCAAAACGATGTGGGCGCGGATTGTCCCACATCTGACAGGGTTTTGAAACTTAGCCGTTAGGAGTTGTCTTGTTTTTCCAAGAAGTCTTTAAACTCGGTTTGGTAGAGTTTGAACAGCACCAAGGTCATCGCAAAGATGATCGGGCCGTAGATCAAACCTAGCATACCGAACAGCTGGATCCCGCCCATAATTGAGAAGAAGATCAACAGGGTGTTCATCCCTGAGTTGCCTTGCATCAGGAACGGACGAAGCAGGTTGTCGATAGAGCCGACGACGGCTGCGCCCCAGAACACCATAAAGATCGCCATTTGCCACTCACCGACTAACAGCAAGTACAGTGCCGTCGGTGCCCACACCAAGGTGGTGCCGACCAGCGGAATGAAAGACGCAAACGCCATCACTGTACCCCAGAACAGTCCCGGCAAACCGACGATTGCCATCGCAATACCCCCGGCCACACCTTGGGCGATCGCCGTCAGGAACGAACCTAAAATGGCAGATTTTGAAATCGACTCCAGCTCATCGAGCAACACGTCTTCTTGGCTGCGGGTGAGCGGGATCGCCAAACGGATGTTGTCGACAAGGGCGTCGTGATCGCGCAGTAAAAAGAACAAAATAAACAGCATTAAGAAGAAGTTCACCACCAAGTTGGTGACGTTACCCACCACCTTAGCACTGATGTTGAGCATAGATGAACCTAGATTCGATGCCGTCGCTGCGAGGCGAGTAACCAGTTCTTTGGCGTTGAGATTATCGAGTGGGGTGTATTTGTTGATCAGCGCAAACGCTTTGTGAACGTATTCGTGATCAATCAATTTCTCAGCGCCGCCTTGGCTAAACCACGCAATGGTCTCGGTTGAGAAGGTGGCGCCTTGTTGGATGATCGCAATGATCACCAGTGTCACCGGCATCACGATAATAAAGGTCATGATGGTGCACGATAGCAAGGAGGCGAGGTTACGGCGCTTCTTCATACGCTGTTCAATCTTTTCATGAACAGGGTAAAACAGCAGAGAAAGAATGAAAGCCAATACGATAGGGCCGATATAGGGTTGAATGAGCCGATAACACGCGTACACCGCGACACCGAGTGCGAGTAGTAGCATCCAGTGGCGTGTTTCTATCTTGACCGGGTTGGACACGGATCTCTCCTTAAATTGAGCGCCTGTATAAGAAAAAACCACCTTAGCAAAGGTGGTTATGAAACGGTAGTATTATTAACCTGCTGCAAAGGCAGGCAAAAGACGCTGCAAACCTTGGTCGCAGCGTCCAATGGGTTTACTTGGCAAGCTCTGCGAATGCTTTATCTGCGGCCGCCAATGTTGCGTCAAGTTCCGCCTCGCCGTGAGCAAGTGAAGTAAAGCTGGCTTCAAACGCCGATGGCGCAAGGTAAACCCCTTGCTCCAGCATCAAGTGGAAGAAACGCTTAAAGCGCTCGACATCGCATTTCGCGACATCTGCGTAGTTGCTGACGCTGGTTTGCTCGGTAAAGAAGAAGCCGAACATGCCGCCGACTTGGCTGACTAACAGCGGTACGCCGTGTTTATCGGCAAGGGCTTTGAAGCCTTGTGCCAAACGTTGGGTGATCGCATTGAGCTTTTCTTCGTTACCAGCTTCACTGATCAAATTCAGGCTAGCACGACCTGCCGCCATCGCGATCGGGTTACCGGACAGCGTACCCGCTTGGTAAACCGGACCGTTTGGCGCGATAAAGTTCATAATGTCGCGACGACCACCGAAGGCACCGACTGGCATACCGCCACCGATCACTTTACCGAGGGTGGTGAGATCTGGCTTGATGTTGTAGTACGCTTGCGCGCCGCCGAGGGCGACACGAAAACCTGTCATGACTTCATCGAAGATCAAGACCGCGTTGTGTGCATCACAGATCTCACGCAGTCCATCCAAGAAACCTTCAACGGGCGGAATACAGTTCATGTTGCCCGCGACGGGCTCGACAATAATACAGGCGATCTGCTCTGGATTGGCGGCAAAGGCGTCGCGGACAGAATCGAGATCGTTAAAGGTGCACGTTAGGGTGTGCTTAGCGAAATCGGCAGGCACGCCCGGCGAGCTTGGTTGGCCCAGCGTGAGCGCGCCAGAGCCTGCTTTTACTAGCAAGCAGTCAGCGTGGCCGTGGTAACAACCTTCAAACTTGATGATTTTGTCGCGGCCGGTAAAACCACGTGCGAGACGGATCGCGCTCATGGTCGCTTCGGTGCCGGAGTTCACCATGCGCACCATTTCCATTGATGGTACTAACTGGCTAACAAGCTCAGCCATGGTGATTTCAGATTCAGTTGGCGCGCCAAAGCTAAGGCCGTTTTGCGCCGCTGCAACCACAGCATCGCGGATCTCTGGGTGGTTATGGCCCAAGATCATCGGCCCCCAACTGCCCACATAATCAATGTACTGCTTGCCGTCAGCATCATACATGTACGCGCCTTCTGCACGCTCGATGAACACTGGATCGCCGCCGACACCGGCAAAAGCGCGCACAGGTGAGTTAACGCCACCTGGAATCGTTTGTTGTGCTTTAGCAAAAAGCTGGGCTGACTTGCTCATTGATGAATTCCTTTACTCATGTTTTGCCCGATTGTACCCAAGAAAGCGATTTGCCTAAACCACTTCTCGGGCTTTGGCGGCGTGATCTCCCAAGGGCATCTGGGTGATTTGCGACTCACTGCGCGTGATACGACTCTGCTTCTCTCCACTTTATTTAAGCTGGACTAAAATCGGAGTGCCATAGCAACAGAGAGATTGTTCATAGCAGATCAAACCGCTATATTGACACGCTTTTTGTTAACCGAACGCACAATACTTGAACGTTTTGCTCGGGTATTAGATAATCGACTGAAACGGCAATGTTGGAGAGTAATAGATGAGCGATGAAAGTTTGCCGCTACAATTTAGTGAAGCGGCTGCCACTAAGGTAAAAACACTGATTGCCGAAGAAGAAAATCCAGAGCTGAAACTGCGTGTTTACATCACCGGTGGTGGTTGTAGTGGTTTCCAATACGGCTTTACGTTCGATGAAAGCGTCAATGAAGGCGATATGGTAATTGAAAAAAGTGGTGTGACTTTGGTCGTTGACCCAATGAGCCTACAATACCTGCTTGGCGGTATCGTTGATTACACCGAAGGCCTCGAAGGCTCGCGCTTCTTCGTTAATAACCCAAATGCCACCACCACCTGTGGCTGCGGTGCATCATTTAGCGTGTAATACGTTACTGAACGCTGCGGTGAGTGAAAACCGCGCCGACATAAAAAAAACCGTCGTAATGACGGTTTTTTTGTTTTTGTTATACCGATGAGTTACATCGGTAGGGCGCTGTTGACCAAGCTGCCGCTATTGTCTTCATCTTCATGTAGCTTATCGAACGCTTGTAGCTGGGCAACACGCTCTTTCGCTAGCTTGAGATAATTTGTCAGATCTTCATCTTCCAGCGAAATCGCTTTCGGTAGATCGACAGTACGCGGGTTTTGGTGAACGCCGTTAACCACAAACTCATAGTGTAGGTGCGGGCCGGTAACGCGGCCAGTACCGCCCAATCGACCAATCACATCACCTTGCTCAACGCGATCGCCTTGGCTGACAAGACGCTTAGATAAGTGCAGGTATTTCGTCACATAGGTGTCGTTGTGACGAATAAAAACGTAGTTACCGTTGTACTGGTTATACGCAGACTTGTACACGATACCGCTACCCACCGACCAAATGTCAGTACCAACAGGGGCGACATAATCGGTACCACGGTGTGGACGCACTTGACCTGTTACGGGGTGAAGGCGACGCGGGTTGAAGTTAGAACTGACGCGACGAAAATCGAGCGGAGCACGCAAGAACGCTTTTTGCATCGCGCGGCCTTTTTCATCGTAGAAACCGCCGTTCTCGGCTTTTATCGCTGTCAGGGTTGTACCGTAGTTATCAAACTCGATAGCCAGCACTTCACCAAGGCCTTTGAACTCGCCGTCCGACCATTTTTCTTGTACCAGCACTCTAAAGCTATCGCCGATTTGAATATCTTTGGCAAAGTCGATATCCCATGCGAACGCTTTGTCGGAAATTTCATCTAACTGTGATTTGTTAAGTCCTGCTGCATAGCCTGCCCCAAGGAAGAACATGCCGCCTTCCACCACTGTCCCTTCATAGAAGTTGACGGTGTATTCATACTCTGGGCGATCAATGTTGGAAGTATAAGTAGATCTTCCGGTGCGAGTAATAGTGATAACGTCATCCGACTGGTATTTACTACCACCTAACATTTTGCCGTCATATTTTAATTGGGCTAGCTGGCCATCTTTATCTAAGCCGAAAAGCAGGGTTTTATTCGGACGAAGATTATGCTCAAGAAACTTCGCATTCTCGTCGCTGGCTAACATATTGAGTAGGTTGCTATAACCTAAATCCATCTGATCAAAAATGGTGGAGAGGGTTTCCCCTCCTGCGACCGTATGTTCAACCCATTTGAGCTCGTTGCTTGTTGTTGCTTCTAGTGCGCTCAAATCGGTAGTAACACTGATCTCAGTAGGGTAGGCCTGACCTAAGACGTGAGTATAGTAACCTTGTGGTGGGGCATCGTCTGGGAGCAACATAGCTCCAAGTATAACTAGAGATGCACCTCCAATAACAACGCCTTTTGCCCATTTAGGCAGGCCGTTGCTTTGTGTGCGTTTGCGAGACTGATCCATGACATCCATAACGATAAAACAAAAAGTAACGGCAGGTAGTTTAACTGGTTTCAAAATCAAGCGCTATTCGAGTACACTGGTCGATCTCTGATTTATGCATTTTTTGGGAGCACACAGGCATGGCCAGCATTGAACAGGCGCTAGCTGAGATTAAACGTGGGATTGACGAGCTGATCCCTGAAGAAGAATTGATTGAAAAGCTGAAAGAAGGTCGACCACTTCGCATTAAGCTAGGTGCAGACCCAACAGCGCCAGATATTCACCTAGGTCATACCGTTATTCTGAACAAGCTGCGTACCTTCCAAGAGCTAGGTCACGACGTGACATTCTTGATTGGTGACTTCACTGGTATGGTTGGCGACCCATCGGGTAAAAATGTGACCCGTCCACCGCTAACGCGTGAAGAAGTGCTGGCGAACGCAGAAACCTACAAAGAGCAGGTCTTCAAAATTCTTGATCCGGCGAAAACCACCATTGCATTTAACTCTGAGTGGTTGTCTGAGCTTGGCGCGGCGGGCATGATCAAGCTAGCGGCGAACCAAACTGTGGCGCGTATGCTTGAGCGTGACGATTTTAAAAAGCGTTATGGCGAAGGTCGTCCAATTGCTATCCATGAATTCATGTATCCTTTGCTCCAGGGTTATGACTCAGTGGCAATGGAAACCGACGTTGAGCTGGGCGGTACGGATCAGAAGTTCAACCTGCTAATGGGTCGTGATCTGCAAAAAGCGCACGGTCAGAAGCCACAAGTGGTGTTGACGATGCCGCTGCTAGTGGGTCTGGACGGTGAGAAGAAGATGTCTAAATCAGCGCACAACTACATTGGTGTGAGCGAAGCGCCTTCTGAAATGTTCGGCAAAATCATGTCGATCTCTGACGATCTGATGTGGAGCTACTACGAGCTGTTGTCGTTCCGTCCGCTGGAAGAAATCGCGCAGTTCAAGCAAGATGTGGCTGACGGTAAGAACCCACGTGACGTGAAGATCTTGCTAGCGAAAGAGATCATTGCGCGCTTCCATTCTGAAGCTGACGCAGATGCAGCAGAGCAAGAGTTCATCAACCGCTTCCAAAAAGGGGCAATGCCTGATGAAATGCCTGAATTTACTTTCGATGCGGGTATTGCGATTTCAAACCTATTGAAAGACGCTGGCCTTGTTGGCTCAACCTCTGATGCGATGCGTATGATCCGCCAAGGCGCAGTGAAGCAAGATGGTGAGAAGCTAGAAGATACTAAGTACGAACCAGCGGCAGGCGTTTACGTCTTCCAAGTAGGTAAGCGTAAGTTTGCACGAGTGACGATTGCTTAATTGCGTTAGCTAACGTATTGCACTTTTGCATCCAAAGAAAAACCGGCTCAAAGGCCGGTTTTTTTATGGGTTTAGCACTGCAAATTATCACTTAAGATTGCTTAAGGGCGAAGATGGGAAGTGATAAGTGCCATTTGATCGCAGCAAGGCGAATGGTCAGGGTGGTGATGATCCCCGCTACCGACGCGACGTTGGTGGGTACGTCGACCGCAAGCGCAATTGTGTGCACCATACCCCCTGCGATACAGGCGGTCGCATACACTTCGGTACGCAAGACCATCGGAATTTCGCGTGCCAGTACGTCGCGGATAATACCGCCGCCGCAGCCTGTCATGACCCCCATGATCACCGCAATTAAAGGAGCCGCGCCAAACGCGAGTGCCTTTTCCACACCGATCGCCACGAACACTGCGAGGCCGATAGCGTCAGACACCGGTAACACATACCAAGGAATGCGTTTGGGGTTGCGTACTAGCATCATCGACAAGATGCCCGTAACTAACACCACCCAAATATAGTTGGTATCAGTGATCCAAAATACCGGCGTTGCGCCCAGTGCCATGTCACGAATAGTGCCACCACCAATCGCGGTCACTGAAGCCAGTACCATTACTCCAAAAGGATCCATCCTCAATCGACCTGCCAGCAATACGCCTGAGATGGCGAAGATGGCAGTTCCAAACATATCCAGCGCATAAATCAGCATAGAAATTCGCTTATAAAGACCAGTTACAAGAGCCTGAAATTGTATAGTCTTCTTACAGTGAGACAAGATTTATCCACGGGAAAAATTTGCGCTACATCATATCTCAGAACTGTTTTTCGCGTACTGAATCCAAATAGTTGCAGACCTGAACAATCGCCATTAACGAACGGGGTGTCGCTCGGTTTAACCAATCACTGTTTAACGCATAGATATGCTGATTATCCACCGCAGGGATCTGACCTTGCCATTGTTGCCACAAGCTATCACTGCCATTTTCAGGGGTGAAAATGACCTCAGGTTGGCGCACTAGCACTTGTTCCAAACTCACTTGTGGATAGCTGGCGAGCGTATCGGCAAAGATATTTTCGCCTTTGCAGACACTAAATACCGGACCGGGCCAATTTTCTGGGGACATTGTCATCAGCGGTTGGCTGCTCAGTTGATAGAAAAAGCGCACCGGCTCGGCGTCGCTGTATTTCTGGTTGAGAATATCAAGCTGTCGACGGAAGTCGCGTGCAGCGTTTTGCCCTTGTTCCGGCGACGGAGCATATTGACTGAGGGTCTCTAGTACATTGGCTATATCGTCAATCGAGCTAGGATAAGTATTGATCACGGTGAAGCCAAACTCGCGCAGCTTGAGGAGCTGTTGCTCCGGATTACCGCCTTCCCACGCCAAAATAATATCGGGGTTTAGCGCAATTACACGCTCGAGATTAATACTGCGGTGATTGGCGATCCGCTCGATGGATTGTGCCGCATAAGGGAAGTCACTGTGCTCACTGACACCAACAATAAAATCGCCCAAACCCGCTGCAAAAGCGAGCTCTGTGCCTTGCGGTGAAAGCGTGACTACACGGCTAACTACTTGTGGAGTAACCGGCTCTGCGGTGGACGCCAATGTGGGCGAGCAGAAGACGGCTAAACATAGGGCCACGAAATAGCGTGCGGTGACAGACCGAGCGGCGAAGGATCGCGAGTTAAATCGGATGTTCATATTAAAGTATCCCTAATAAAATAGAGCTAACAATAAGCCAGAGCGCAATTCGGTTGATGATCAACTGATGCAGCAGGGCAAGATGGTAGCCTGCTGGCGCAATTTGGCCGCCAAGGGTAGGCCGCTCATGGCGAGTGCCTGCGTAAATCACCGGCCCGCCAAGCGAGAGCGATAACTTGCTGCCGGCAGCGGCGAGCAACCAGCCGGGCCCGGGCAGTAGCCACTGTTCACCTTGTTGCCGTAATGATTGCAGTGACGTACGTGCATGTTGGCCGCAGATGATGCTCAGCGCAAACAGGCGCATCGGTAGCAAATCGAGCACCGCCAAAATGCGCACGGCAGGCGTGCCAAAAAAAGCGAATAGTGGACGGGTAGGCGACCAGTAGCGGGCAAGGCCAACCGCAAGGCGATACATGATCGCGGCGATCCCGCCACCCACGCAATACCAAAACAGAACGCCAATTACTCGGCGGCCATACCCGATCAAGAGCGTTTCCGCTGCCGCTTTGCCCAAGCCCACTAACGTCAGGCGGTCAGTGTCGCGATTGAGTTCAGCACTGAGTTGATAGCGGCAATATTTCAAGCGCTCTTCAGCAAGCCCATTCTGCAAACGAGAAGAGAGCTGGTGGAGCGGTTTCCAATCGAGCGCGAGCCATAACAACAGGAGATTAAAAAAAGCGGGCAAGAAGACGAGCTGGCGTAGGGCGATCAAAAAGATCAGCACACTGAGCCACATAAGGAGCCATGCCATCAGGCCGGAGATCTGGCGCTGAGACGGGGCGTCGTTGCTTTTATTGACCTTATCCGCAATGGCAAAGGCGAGGCGTTGCCACCAATGTAGCGGATGAAAGGCAGGGGAAATAGGCACGAGCCAATGCAACGCCAGTGCGCCCCACATCACAAGTAGGGCGCTTTGGGCCGACAGACTCTCAATCAATTGATGTACGGTCACTGTCCTTGTGAACTCCAACCTAATGCTGTCGTTTACGCGTTAAGTAGCGCAACCATTTTCACGGCCATTTCAGATGAACTCTTCGCCGCGATAGGCAAGAACTCATGGAAGTCCATTGGTGATTCTTTGTCTACAACATCAGAGATCGCGCGCACCACAACAAAGGGTACGTTGAATTGGTGACACACTTGGCCGATGGCTGACGCTTCCATTTCCGCTGCAATGATGCTTGGGAAGTGTTGGCGAATGTAGTCGATTTGCTCTTTCTTACAGATGAAGGCATCACCCGAAGCAATCAGACCGCGTACCGCTTTGGTTTCGCTATCTAGCGCTTTCTCAGCCACTTCAATCAGCTTTTCATCCGCCATAAACGCGGCAGGTTGCTGCGCCATTTGGCCCATTTCGTAACCAAACGCCGTGACGTCGGCATCGTGGTGACGCACTTCTGTTGAGATCACGACATCACCCATGGTCAATGCGCTGTCAAAACCGCCCGCAGAGCCGGTGTTGATCACTACGTCTGGCGAGAAACGCTCTAGCAGCAAGGTGGTGCCGATCGACGCCGCCACTTTACCAATGCCTGATTGCAGCAACACCACATCCGCGCCATTCAATTTACCTTCGTAAAACGAGCAGCCAGCGATCTCAGTAACTTGAGTGTCAGTAAGTAGCGATTTAAGCGTAGTGACTTCTTGCTCCATCGCGCCAATAATAGCGATCTTCATAGTGATTCCAGTTATGACTAATGAGTGGCGAAGAGTGTAGCATGAAGCGCGTTAAGTTAAGAGCATTGTTAATGTGCGGGCTATGTGCCAATTCGCTGGAAAAACCAACGAGCAAGACTGTCCCTAAATTGCGTTTTAAATTGTGCCGTGGAGAGAGAAATGAAATCTGAAATGTACTCACGTTATGCTGAGCAATATGCGGCGGCCATTGAAGATAACGCCTACAACGCCAACTTTGAGCGTCCGTCGTTGTTAGCGCTGTTGGACGATGTCTCAGGGAAAAGCGTACTCGATTTAGGTTGTGGCCCCGGTGTCTATGCTGAAATTTTAGCGTCGCGCGGCGCAGCAGTTACTGCTGTTGATTATGCCGAAGAAATGGTTGCGTTGACCCAAGATAAATTGGGGGATCAAGTGCGCGCCTACCAGCAAGATTTAGCCCACGGATTGCCACAAGAAACCGATGCGACTCATGATGTCGTCATCGCCCCGTTAATGCTGCATTACATTGCCGATCTGCAGCCACTATTTACAGATATTCGCCGGGTACTCAAACCGGGTGGATACTTTGTGTTTTCGACCCACCATCCGGTAGTTGAAGCAGAGATCAGTCCGTCGGGGAATTACTTTCAAACTGAGCTGGTGGAAGAAGAGTGGGATACGGTTGGGGCGCCGGTGAAAGTGCGTTTTTATCGTCGCTCAATGACCGAGCTTTTTGGCTATTTGCATCAAGCCGGTTTTGTGGTGAGCCGTTTGACCGAAGGTACGCCAACTGAAACCATGGCGCAAACCCACCCTGAGGTGTACCAGCGTTTAACCACAGAGCCAAACTTCATGTTCTTGCGCTGTGAGTAACGAACTTAAGTGGCGCTAGCGTTTACCTAAATGCTTAGCCGAAATCAGGAACAAAAAAGCCAGTGCATTGCACTGGCTTTCTATTTATCGCGTTATTGCGCTTAGGCAGACAACATCATGGAATCAGCTTTCGCTTCCAAGTTGGTGTTACCCATCAAGTACTCATCGATAGAGCGGGCACATTCACGGCCTTCGTTGATACAACGAACTACTAGCGATTGACCCGTACGCATATCACCTGCAGCGAAGACGCCATCTTGGTTGGTGGCGAAGCCTTGAGTGGCAACGTTACCGCGATCATCGAGTGCGATATCAAGCTGTGCTAGCACGCCGTGTGGCTCTGGGTGCAAGAAGCCCATCGCAAGGAAGGCCATATCACAGGGGATCACGCGCTCTGTACCTTCAATTTCGGTAAAGCCCGGACGTTCACCCGGTGCTGGCTCATCCCACTTGATGTCAGCAATACGCAGACCTTTGACGTTACCTTTGCCATCATCAATAAACTCTTTAGTGAGGATGTTCCAGTAACGATCACACCCTTCTTCGTGCGAAGTCGAGGTGCGCAAGATCATTGGATATTGTGGCCATGGCTGCGCCGAAGGACGTGTCTCTGGAGGTTTAGGCATGATCTCCACTTGGGTGATGCTCGCCGCGCCGTGACGGTTAGAGGTGCCCACACAGTCAGAGCCGGTATCACCACCACCAATCACAACCACGTGCTTGCCTTTGGCGTGGATCTCTTCGGTTTTCAGATCCATGTCGTTAGCGCGGCGGTTGTTTTGGCCAAGAAATTCCATCGCAAAGTGAACGCCTTTTAGCTCACGACCGGTGATTGGCAAATTACGAGGAACGGTTGAGCCGCCGGTCAGCAAGATCACATCGAAGTCTTGACGCAACTGCTTGGCATTTACATCCACACCGACGTGCGCGTTCACTTCGAACTTCACGCCTGCTTGCGCCATCATGTCGATTTTACGATCGATCACTTCCATGCTGAGCTTAAAGTCAGGAATACCGAAACGCAGCAGACCACCGACTTTCTCGTCACGCTCAAACACGGTCACGGTGTGACCGGCGCTGTTAAGCTGCTCTGCTGCCGCTAGACCAGCAGGGCCACTACCGATGATGGCAACGGTTTTACCCGTACGCTTACGTGGCGTTTTCGGTTTGGCATACCCTTCGCGGTATGCCGTCTCAACGATGGTTTTTTCGATATTACAGATGGTGATTGGGTCTTGGTTAATACCCAGAACACACGCGCTTTCACACGGTGCTGGACACACACGACCAGTAAACTCTGGGAAGTTGTTGGTTGAACTTAGAATGTTCCACGCTTCTTCCCAGCTGTCACGGAAGACCGCATCGTTGAACTCAGGGATGATGTTACCGATCGGACAGCCGTTGTGGCAGAACGGTACACCACAGTCCATACAACGAGAGGCCTGTGTGCCGATTTTTTCACCGAACTCGTCGTTAAGAACGAACTCTTTGTTGTTTTCAATACGAACGCTTGGATCGAGCTTCCCAGGAAGCTCGCGACCATGTTCTAGAAATCCAGTTGGCTTACCCATTGGCTACCTCCACTTCCTTGTTGTCCGCTTCTGCCGCTTTACGCTTTAACAGAACCGCTTTGTAATCTCTTGGCATTACCTTCACCATCCTGGTGAGGTTATCGTCAAAGTTACCCAAGAAGGTTTCAGCGACTGTACTGCCGGTCAGTTGCTGGTGCTTGGTTAGCATCTCTTGCAGTAGCGCTCTGTCTTCTGCTTCGATTGGGTCAAGGTCAACCAACTCCGTGTTGAGCTTGCTTTCGAAATCACCGAACTGATCCCAAACGTAAGCGACACCGCCACTCATACCTGCCGCGAAGTTACGCCCAGTTTGACCTAGGATCACCGCGACACCGCCTGTCATGTATTCACAGCCGTGGTCACCCACGCCTTCCACCACAACTTTGGCGCCTGAGTTACGCACACAGAAACGCTCACCGGCCATACCACGGATGTAAGACTCACCCGATGTCGCACCGTAGAAACAGACGTTACCGACCACGATGTTGTCTTCCGGTACGATGTCTGAGTTCAAGTGTGGGTAAAGTACCAAGGTACCGCCCGACAAACCTTTACCCCAGTAATCGTTCGCGTCGCCTTCTACTTCGAATGTCACGCCTTTTGCAAGGAAACAACCGAAGCTTTGACCCGCGCTACCGTGGAACTTCACGTTCATTGGTTGCGGTAGACCTTGGTCTTTGTACACTTTCGAAATTTCGTTCGACAGCATAGTACCGGCGCTACGATCGGTGTTGATGATCGGTAGCTCACCCGTAACGGCTTTCCCTTCTTTCAGTGCTGGTTGTGCCAGCTCGATCAGTTTGCGATCAAGGACTGATTCAAGGCCGTGGTTTTGTTCGCGTTGGTTGAACAGGCCATCGTCTTCACGTGCTGCTTCAATGTGCAGTACTGGCGATAGATCCAGGTTCTTGTATTTCCAGTGGCTGATGTTCTGACGAATACGCAGTTTCTGCGCTTGACCGACCATCTCTTCGATAGAGCGGAAGCCCAGCTCAGCCATGATTTCACGCAGGCCTTCTGCCATGTATTGGAAGAAGGTGACTACATCTTCTACGCGGCCGTCGAAACGCTCACGCAGGGTCTTGTTCTGAGTTGCGATACCGACAGGACAGGTGTTGAGGTGACACTTACGCATCATGATACAACCTTCAACAACCAGCGCTGCGGTTGCGACGCCCCATTCTTCGGCACCCAATAGCGTCGCGACAGCAAGGTCACGCGGGGTCTTCATCTGACCATCGGCTTGAACAACGATACGGTTACGTAGGCCGTTCTTCAGTAGCGTTTGGTGGGTTTCCGCCAAACCTAGTTCCCACGGTAGACCCGTGTGACGGATTGACGAAATAGGTGATGCACCTGTACCGCCATCAAAGCCCGCAATTAGAACCACGTCAGCTTTCGCTTTGGCAACACCTGAGGCGATGGTACCGACACCCGCTTCTGATACCAGCTTCACGTTCACACGCGCTTTGCGGTTCGCGTTTTTCAGATCGTAGATCAGCTGCGCCAAATCTTCGATGGAGTAGATATCGTGGTGTGGTGGTGGCGAAATCAAGCCAACTCCTGGAGTGGAGTGACGCGTTGCACCGATCCAATCATCGACCTTATCACCCGGTAGCTGACCACCTTCACCTGGCTTCGCGCCTTGGGCCATCTTGATCTGAATTTCTTCAGAGTTGGTCAGGTAGTAAGAGGTCACACCGAAGCGGCCTGATGCGACCTGTTTGATCGCCGAACGTTCCCAATCGCCGTTCTCTTTGCGCTCGAAACGGGCTGGATCTTCACCGCCCTCACCAGAGTTCGACTTCGCGCCAATGCGGTTCATCGCAACAGCGAGGGTAGAGTGCGCTTCGTACGAGATCGAACCGAAACTCATCGCACCGGTTGCGAAACGCTTCAAGATGCTTTCGATTGGCTCAACGTCATCAAGCGGAATGCTACCGGCTGGGTTCTTAATGAACTCCAACTGGCTGCGCAGGGTTGCTGCGTCATCACCTTGACTATCAACGGCGCTACAGTATTGCTTGAACTGATCGAAGCTACGGTTACGCGTTGATTCTTGTAGGAGCGAGATGGTCTCAGGGTTAAACAGGTGTTTTTCACCACGTTGTTTCCACTGATAAACGCCGCCCACATCCAATAGTTGGACAGGCACTTCACGGGTTGGGTAGCCCAAGCGGTGACGGATCAGCACTTCATGTGCGATGTCATCGATGGTCAAACCTTCGATACGGGTGACAGTACCGCTAAAGTACTTATCAACGACAGACTTGCTGATACCCAACGCTTCGAAGATCTGTGCGCCGTGGTATGACTGCAGGGTCGAGATCCCCATCTTCGAGAAGATCTTTAGAAGGCCAGCATTGACCGCATTGCGGAAGTTGTCGAATAGCTTGTCTGATGGTGCTTCAGGATCAAGTTTGCGACGCTTTTGCAAATCAATGATGGTTTCAGTGACCAAGTACGGGTTCACCGCGTTCGCACCGTAACCCAATAGGGTCGCAAAGTGGTGCGTTTCACGCGCATCACCGGTCTCAACCACGATGTCACACTTGGCACGCAGACCTTTACGGATCAGGTGGTGGTGAACTGCGCCCACGGCCAACATTGCCGGGATCGCCGCGTGGTTCGAGTTTGTGGCGCGGTCGGTCAGGATGATGATGGAGTAGCCATCGATCACCGCATCTTCAGAATACTGACAGATACGCTTAAGCGCGCGCTCTAGCTTGCCGTCTTCACCACTCGCGTTGAACACGATATCTAGCGTTTTCGCTTGTAGGTGTTCGTTGTCGATCGCGCGTAGTTTCTCTAGTTCCGCATTGCTCAGAACAGGGGATTCTACTTCCACTTTTAAGCAGTGCTCTGGTGATTCCACCAACAGGTTGCCGTTTTTACCGAGGTAAGTTTTCAGCGACATGACCATACGCTCACGGATCGGATCGATCGGCGGGTTGGTTACCTGGGCAAAGAGCTGCTTAAAGTAGTTCGACAGGTGTTGTGATTGGTGAGAAAGCACCGCGAGCGGCCAGTCAGCACCCATTGCGCCAAGCGGCTCTTTACCGTCACGCGCCATAGGAACGATAATTTCGTTCACTTCTTCGCCGCTCACACCAAACGCTTGTTGGTGATGAAGCAGACGCTCAGCGCTTGGCTGGTGGTGCATGTTGTCCGCTTCTGGCAACGAGCCCATGTTCAATAGGTGTTTTTCAACCCACTCTTCATAAGGCTTGGCCGTGGCGATGCTGTCTTTAACTTCTTCATCCGAAACGATGCGACCTTGCTCAAGATCGGCAACGAAGATACGACCCGGTTGCAGACGACCACGGAACTGGATGTTTTCCGGCTCGATTTCAACCACGCCAGACTCTGATGCCATGATCAGGAAGTCATCTTTGGTTACGGTATAGCGAGAAGGACGCAGGCCGTTACGGTCGAGGGTGGCACCCACTTGGACACCATCGGTGAAACAGACAGAGGCTGGGCCATCCCATGGTTCCATGATGTTGGCGTGGAACTGATAGAACGCACGACGGGTTGGATCCATGTTTTTGTTTTCTTGCCATGCTTCAGGGATCATCATCATCAAGGCATGTGGCAAGCTGCGACCAGAAAGAACGAGGAGCTCAAGCGCCATGTCGAAGTTAGATGAATCCGAGCTACCTTCCTGACAGATAGGCAGTAGCATGCTGAGTTCTTGATCGGTAAACAGATCAGACTCTAATAGGGCTTCACGGGCCTTCATCCAGTTCAGGTTACCGCGTACGGTGTTGATTTCACCGTTGTGGGCAATGTAACGGAAAGGCTGAGCTAGACGCCATTTAGGGAAGGTGTTGGTTGAGAAACGCGAGTGAACCAACGCCAGTGCCGTGACCATGCCTGGGTTTTGCAGATCCAAGAAGTACTGTGGTACTTGCTCAGTCGTCAGCTGACCTTTATAGACAATGGTTTTGTAAGAGAAGGAGTTAATGTAGAAGTCGTCGCCAATATTCGACACGCTTTCAAGACACACACGTACCGTGTAGTTACGCAGTACATATAGCTTACGCTCGAGTACTTCCGGTGCCATGTTCGCGCCGCCAGTAACGAAGACGTGTTCGAACTGAGGCTCAGTGCTGAGCGGATCGGCGCCAATCATTGAATTGTCGGTTGGCAAAACGCGGTAGCCAATCACCTCAAGATCGAGGCGCTGTGCATTGCGCTCTAAAATGTCACGACATTGTGCCCGCTTGTCTGCATCTTTTGGAAACAGCACCACACCCACACCGTACTGATCAAACGCAGGCAGTTTAATGCCGATTTTTTGCGTTTCTTCCAGTAGGAATTCATGCGGCTTTTGCAGAAGAATACCCGCACCATCACCACTACACGGATCACATCCTTGACCGCCCCTGTGCTCCATGCGCGCAAGCATGTCGAGGGCTTGTGTAACGATTTGGTGGGATTTGCGGTTCTTAAGGTGGGCAACAAAGCCGATACCACAGGCGTCGTGCTCCATCTCAGGCACGTAGAGTCCCTGAGCCTTTTGCTCTTTATCTGTCATAGATACGTCCTTCCAGTTACAACAGGCTCTATTCCGTGGCCTGTTTTGTCCCTATTACTTGTATTTACCCAGAGGTGAGCTTCTCCTTTGGGCAGGTAAATACACGTCCGCAGAATCGAAATTATGCAGACGAATCCCTGTAGCATGCCACCTTGGGTAGTGAAACATGCTGTAATTTTAAATAAATTTATTTTAATCACTACAAAATAGTGATTAAACGGTATATCCCATTGCTCAGAAAATACACATTTATGTAACCATCCTACAATTTTGACACTTTAATTACCAATAAAAGTTTGCGCTTGATCATAAGAATTTTCTCGGCAGCCGAGTAGTTACTTGATTTTCAGTTAGAAATCGGTTGGGTATAAATATTCATTTACATTGAATAGCTGGCGCTGTTTTTGTACAGCGATGCGGTGATTGTTTCCTAGTGGAATCTTCTGTTGTTGGCTGCTTTATTGGCTGGGTGAACACTCGATGGTTGGGCAAAATGACAGCAAAATCGCGCTAAATACGTAGGTTTTGTAAGCGGGTGATGCTATAGTGCGCCGCTGTTTTTTTGGGGGTGGTGAGCCGATGCAGTTACATGAACTCGTCAATACATTTGGTCAAGATTTGCACCGTCGTTACGGCGAGCGAGTGCATAAACTTACGTTGCATGGTGGATTCTCCTGTCCAAACCGCGATGGCACCATCGGCCGTGGTGGCTGTACCTTCTGTAATGTGGCCTCGTTTGCCGATGAGCAAGCCAAGTTTGTCCCGATAGAGCAGCAACTGGCCGCTCGTGCAGGGGAGGTCAACAAGCGCGCGAAACGATATCTGGCTTATTTTCAAGCCTATACCAACACTTACGCCGAAGTAGAAATTCTGCGCAAGATGTATGAAGAGGCCTTGTGCCGCGCTGATATTGTCGGCTTATGTGTCGGCACCCGCCCTGACTGTGTCCCAGATGCGGCCTTAGAGTTGCTGGTTGAATACAAAAATAAAGGCTACGAAGTGTGGCTTGAATTAGGCCTGCAAACCGCCAACGACAACACCCTTAAAAAGATCAATCGTGGCCACGACTTTGCGGCGTACGATGTGATCACTCGCCGCGCCCGCGCTATGGGATTGAAAGTGTGTTGCCACTTGATTGTGGGGCTTCCAGGGGAAACCGAAGCTGACAACATGCAAACCCTCGAGAAGGTATTGGCGACAGGCGTTGATGGGATCAAGCTGCATTCACTGCACATTGTAGAAGGCAGCACGATGGCAAAAGCGTGGAAAGCCGGCCGCTTAGAGTCTATCGATATGGAGACCTATTGCGATATCGCCGCGAAGATGATCCAGCACACGCCACCTGAGGTGATTTATCACCGCGTTTCAGCGTCGGCTCGACGCCCAACCTTGTTAGCTCCGCTATGGTGCGAGAACCGTTGGGCGGCAATGACAGAGATCGGTCGCAGATTGGACGCATCAGGCGCGCAGGGCAGTGCTGTGGACCAAGCTTTTGTTTATACTCCACCTCATAGTGCTCGCTAAGAAGCTACTGAGCTTGGCGTATCTCGGCCTTCCAAGGAAATGAGCGATGCGAAAACTAGTCAGACGCTTGGGTCTGTTCTTGATGATGTTGCCAGTGGCAACGCTCAGCTATTTTTTATTGACCCTGCTGGATAGGCAGGGCTCAGCCTCTTTTCTTCTCAAGCATGCCGTACATCTCGGCCTCGCGTCTTTTGTACTCGGGTTAGCCCTTCGCCTTTGGGTCAAAATCGATCCTCGCCCCAGCTTTTCCACCTTATACCCGACGTTATCTCGGATGCCGGTTTGTGCGTTGGTGATCAGCGACAAAGAAGGCCATCTGCTCTACGGCAACAAGGCGTCGCGCGAGTTGTTGCAAGTTCGCAAAGTCGGCAAAAACTACTTCTTCCCTCCAGCACTTGATGCGCAAAGCTTTCATCAACTCCTACGTCATTACGATTTCGATCGTGGCTTCAGTTATGCCAAAGAGACCTTTTACTTAACTGGTCAGCCGCCTCTGCGCGTGCGCATGTCGGGGGAGCGTATTGTCTATCACGGCGAAAAAGCCCACTTGCTGTTTATCGCTACGCCCAATCAGCAAAAAGTTGCCGCAGAAAACACCGAGCAGCAAGAAGTGCGGGTGTTCCAAAGTGTGTTTAACTCGTTGGCGGAAATGGTCTACTACACCGATAACGATGGCAAAATTCTGGGCACCAATAAGTCGTTTGATAGCTTCTGGCATGGCCGAGTTGAAGAAGGGGTCACCGTCGCGAACGGTGAAAGTCAGTTAGGTCGTCGCTCAGTGACAACTTGGACGACCGCCCCCGATGGCACTAGTCGTTTGTTGGAAACCAGCCAAACCTCGTTGGTGGATATCAACGGTGAGGTGTTCGGCAGTTTGTGCATCAGCCATGATGTGACGGACTGGCACGAGATGCAGGAAAGCTTAAAGCAAGAGATCGAAAAGCGTGAGCTAACTGAGCAAACCCTAGCTCAACGCACGAACTTGCTGGATACCTTATTTGAAGCCAGCCGCGATCCTATCGGGCTGTATAACGAACACGGTGTGTATGTGGGCTGTAATCAGCCGTTTATTCGCTGGGTTGCTCACGGGCGCGAAGATCTGCGTGGTTTGCGGGTGGCTGACATTCTTGGCGAAGAGGCGTGGCAGCAGCAACAGCATATCGACAAGCAGGTGATGGAAGCTGGCCGCGCGGTGAAGAACGAGGAATATGTGATCCTCGAAGACGGTACGCCGCTCTGGTACGAAGTGATGCGCTCGCCTTACAACGATCCACTCAGTGAGTCGAAAGGGGTCTTGGTGATGGCGCGCGATGTCACCGAGCGAAAAATGGCCGAGCAACAACTGGCTGATGCGATTATGGATTTGGAAGAGCTGAGTTTTGTGGACGGCTTAACTAAAGTGGCGAACCGACGTAGCTTTGATGAGCAATTAACTTCACTATGGCACACCCATGTACGTGAGGCGATCCCGCTATCCTTGATCTTATGTGACATCGACTTCTTTAAAGCCTTTAATGATAACTATGGTCATCAGCAAGGTGACGAAGCGCTGCGCCAAGTCGCGCAGGTGTTTAAGTCGGTGATCCGTCGGGAAAGTGATGTCGTGGCCCGCTACGGCGGCGAGGAGTTTGCCTTCTTGTTGCCGAACACCGACAACGTCGGCGCGATGACCGTTGCTGGCGCTATTCACAAGATTCTCGCGGATCGTCACTTGCCACACGGTTACTCGGCGGTGTCTCATCAGCTAACGGTGAGCTTGGGCGTTGCCACGCTAGTGCCGACGTCTGAGCAAGATTACGGCGAGCTGGTGGCCTTGGCGGATCGCGCGCTCTATAAGGCGAAAGACAGCGGGCGTAACACCTCGCAAAGTTTGGAATTAACTCAGGATGAAGTTACCGTTTCATGAATCACATTAAGCTACTCGCCCAATATTACGTCGATCTGATGGTGAAATTGGGTTTACTCCGCTTTAGCATGCTATTGGCGATCGCATTGGTTGCCTTAGCCGTCGTTATGCAAGTCTCGATCACGTTGTTTTTGGATGGCGTGGTGCATGATAGCGACATTCTCCGCTCGGTCTTTTTTGGTCTTCTTATCACCCCGTGGGCGGTCTATTTCCTTTCTGTCGTTGTCGATCAGCTTGAAGACTCCCGTCAACGCTTGTCGAAACTGGTACAAAAGCTGGAAGAGATGCGCGAGCGTGATATGGAGCTTAACCAGCAGCTACAGTCCAACATCACCAAGTTAAACCAAGAAATTGAAGAGCGCGAAAAAGCCGAGCAAAGCTTACAAGTAGCGATGGAAGATTTGGAAAACGAGGTCTACCAGCGCGAGCGTGTGCAGATGGATTTAGCTGAGAAGAGTGTGTTGCTGCGCTCATTCCTCGATGCTTCGCCGGATCTGATCTACTACCGCAACGAAGCCTTCCAGTTCTCCGGTTGCAACAAAGCGGTGCAAGACTTGGTTGGTAAGTCAGAGCGAGATCTGGTGGGATTGACCCCATGGGAAGTCTATAGCGAAGACGTGGCCTCGAAAATTGTCGAAACCGATAAGCAGGTTTTCGAAACCAGTGAAGCGCTGACTTTTGAGCAGTGGCTGCAATACCCGGATGGACGCCAAGCGTACTTTGAACTGCGTAAGGTGCCGTTTTATAACCGCAATGGTAAGCGCTTGGGGTTGATGGGATTTGGCCGTGATATTACCGAGCGTAAGATGCACGAAGAGTCGCTGAAAAAAGCTAGCCGCGACAAAACCGCCTTTATCTCGACGATCAGTCATGAACTGCGCACGCCGCTTAACGGGATCGTCGGCTTAAGTCGGATGTTGCTTGATTCTCAGTTAAGTGAAGAGCAGCGCATGCACCTGCGTACCATCAATGTCAGTGCGATCACGCTAGGCCATATTTTTAATGATGTGATCGACATGGATAAGTTCGATCGCCGTAAAATGGAGCTCTCACCGAAAGCGATCAACTTTCGTGAATTTGTCGGCGAGATCGGCAGCCTCGCGCAGCTGATGACCGAGCAAAAAGGGCTGCGATTTGAAATCGATGAGCTGTCAGAACTACCGGCGTGCGTGGAAGTCGACGATACGCGATTGCGCCAAGTGCTATGGAATTTGATCAGCAATGCGGTGAAATTCACCAAAGAAGGCGGCGTGAACCTGAGCGTGAGCGCCGATATGCAAGACGGGTTGGCGGAAATCGTCTTTGAAGTCGAAGACAGTGGGATCGGTATCCCTGATGATGAACTCGACAACATTTTCGCCATGTATTACCAAGTGAAGCAAGAAGGCAGCAACCTTCATGCGCTGGGCACCGGGATTGGCTTGTCAGTTTCCCGCCAGTGGGTACAGTTGATGCATGGCGATATTACGGTATCGAGTGAGTTGGGCCACGGCAGTACGTTTAACGTCACCATTACCGTGCCGGTTGCGAACCAGTGCGTGAGTGGCGAAGATACCAGCTTGCCAGTAGCGACGCGCCCATTGCAGATCTTGCTGGTGGAAGATATTGAACTCAACATTACGGTGGCATGTAACCTACTGGAAAGTTTGGGCCACAACGTCAAAGTGGCGCGCGATGGTTTCCAAGCACTAGAGCACTACCAGCCAGAAGAGTTTGATCTCATCTTCCTTGATATCCAACTGCCGGACATGACAGGCTTTGATATTGCGCAGCAATGGCATTTGCAATATAGCCATTTGCCGCCATTGGTCGCGTTAACGGCGAATTTGTTGAAAGACAAGCAAGAGTACCTCGACAAAGGCATGGTGGATGCGTTGAGTAAGCCGCTCAATGTGAAAGCGATTGGCCAGGTCTTGCGTCAGTACTGCCCAGATGCTGAGTTGCCAGTGATTGAAGAGAATGAGGTGAAGGTGACGGCAGAGTTCGAAGATATTTTAGATCTCGATATGCTGGAATCCTACGTTGATATTGTCGGCGCGAAACCGGTATTGGAGAGCATCGCCATGTTTGAGCAATTGATGCCAGATTACATGGCGATCCTTGATTCCAACATGGTGGCGAAAGATCAAAAAGGGATTGCAAGTGAGGCGCACAAGATCAAAGGTGCAGCGGGCTCGATTGGTTTGAAGCATATCCAGCAGATCGCGCAGAAAGCCCAATCACCGGAGCAGCCCGCATGGTGGGCAAATATCTCGGACTGGATTGAGCAGATCCGCGTTGGGTATCCGGAAGATATTAAAGTGCTTAAGCAGTGGTTGCAGCAGCACACACAATAAGCCCGTTAGTCACGCCTATTGCCTTAAAGCCGCACCGATAGCCTTAAGGCGATATCGATTGTCAAAGCCACTTCGTCGTAAGTGGCTTTTTTATGGGCGACGTTCTGCGTGTGGTTGGGCGAAGGTGCGATCGACTATAGATAAGATGCCAATTTCACAGGGGCTTACTCATTTTAGTAAACATGCAGCGATGTATTTTTAACCTGTTGTTTGGTTTGGTATTTGTAAAACTTCCCCGCCTTAATTTGCGCCTTGCGATTTAATTGGACGCTAGCGTACGGTTTTCTGTTGTCGTTATGGCGTGTAATCACACATCTGAATGAGATTTTCTGTGTTGCTGCACAGCTTTTCGGTCGCTCCTTTTCCGCTCGTCAAATGTCTGTTGCACGTTGCCGATGTAACCCAGTTGGTGATTGTGCGTGACGCACTGTTTGCGTGTTTCTTGGTGTTTTGTTTTGTTGGTGTTGCGTTGGTGATTTTTTGTAATGCGAGATCAATTTTATCCGAGATAAATGTTCATATATTCCTTTTCGTTTGGTACTTATAACTAAGTTTTTGTTTTGTTCATATTTTGAAATGAAAGTATTTGGTTAGTTTTAGTTTGCATTTTATGGAACCAATTCGAGAGGGATTATGCTGGAATTACTCATAGGTTTAGTGGTCACGGTTGGTGTTGGCTACTTTATTGTCAAAGGTTACAAGGCTGCTGGTATTTTGTTGGTGGGTGGTGTGCTTTTGTTGCTCATTACAGGGATGCTAGGTGGTAAAGTGTTACCCGATAGCGTCGCCTCTACCGGCAACTGGGTGACCGACTCGCTAGAATACATCAAGTTTATGTTGAAGAATCGCGGTGGCGGTTTGGGTATGCAAATCATGCTGCTATGTGGTTTTGCCGCTTACATGACCCACATCGGCGCGAACAACGTGGTGGTTAAACAGTTCTCTAAACCACTGTCAGGGATCAAATCACCTTATATTTTGTTGGTTGCGGCCTACATCGTGGCGTGCTTGATGTCACTAGCTGTGAGCTCAGCGACTGGCCTTGGTGTCCTTTTGATGGCGACCTTGTTCCCTATGATGGTCGCAATGGGTATTTCTCGTCCTGCGGCCGTGGCAGTGTGTGCCTCACCGGCGGCGATCATTCTTTCACCAACCTCGGGTGACGTGGTGCTGGCGGCTGAAAAGTCAGGAATGACGTTGGATCTGTTCGCGGTGCAAACGGTATTGCCAGTGTCTATCTGCGCCATTATCACGATGTCAGTAGCGGCGTTTTTCTGGAACAAGTACCTAGATAAGAAAGACAATACGCCAATGGAGCGCATCGATATTTCTGAAATCGAAGTGAATGCCCCTGCGTACTACTGCATCTTGCCATTCTTGCCAATTATCGGTGTGTTCGTTTTTAACGGCCGTACAATTCCGGGCCTATCATTGGATATCTACACCATCGTTGTGATGTCGATTGTGTTGGCGGCACTGGTTGATTACGTTCGTAAGCGTTTTGATGGACGCAAAACCCTAGAAGATCTTGAGTCGTGCTACGAAGGTATGGCGGATGCGTTCAAAGGTGTGGTGATGCTGTTGGTCGCGGCGGGTGTGTTTGCACAAGGTCTGATGGCGATTGGCGCGATTGATAACTTGATTGGCCTTGCTGAAGCGGCGGGTGCAGGCGGCGTGGCACTGATGCTATTGCTTACCGGTCTAACCGTGGCGGCGGCGATTGCAACCGGTTCGGGTAACGCACCTTTCTATGCGTTCGTTGAACTTGCGCCAACCCTAGCGGCGAAGATGGGACTGAGCCCAGCGTTCTTGATCATCCCAATGCTACAAGCATCGAACTTGGGTCGTACCATTTCACCGGTATCAGGTGTTATTGTAGCAACCTCAGGTATGGGTCACATTAGCCCATTCGACGTTGTAAAACGTACCTCTGTTCCAGTATTGGTCGGCCTAGTGACGGTGATCATCGGAACTATGGTTCTGGTGCCAATGGCAGCGTAAGCGATTCAATATTGCTGATGACAAGAGAGTCCGCTCTCTGTACCGAAAAGCCACCGCTCGCGGTGGTTTTTTTGTTTTTCACCCGTAGCTAGAGGCTTTGACCAGCCTTGCTGGGCAAGCGCGGTTGTGTGCGCTATTTGGCGAAAGTGACCGTCTTGCTGGTGGCTTAGACGCTTTTTATAGAATGTGTCGCAGTGCTGGCCTTGAGAGCAATAAGATGCATCACGGTTAGGTGGTTGTTTAGATGATAGTTGAGGTGCTAGCGTGGATGCGTAACTCGTTCGAACCATCAAGGATATTGACATCTATCATGGCTGTGGGCGATTTCTGTTGGGATTAATCGCAATACCGAGATAGCGATGAACACTTGTCGTATTAAGGGCGTTATCAGCCTTGCGAGGCCGTATTATCGGCAAGAGATGCCGGTGTGGATGAAGGAGCTGTCCCGTCCTAAAATAAAAAAGCCGCTTACACGGTAAGCGGCTTTTTAGCAGGTGTTCGATTAGCTTATGCTTCTTCGATCTCACCACAGAAACGGTAACCTTCGCCGTGGATGGTTGCGATGATTTCTGGGGTATCAGCGATAGATTCGAAGTGCTTACGGATGCGACGGATAGTCACGTCAACCGTACGGTCGTGTGGCTTAAGATCACGGCCAGTCATTTTCTTCAGCAGTTCAGCACGAGTTTGGATCTTACCTGGGTTCTCACAGAAGTGCAGTAGTGCACGGAACTCTGAGCGAGGTAGTTTGTAGTGCTCGCCATCTGGGCTTACTAGTGAGCGGCTGTTGATTTCAAGAATCCAACCGTTGAAGGTGTAACGCTCAACTTGTTTCTTGTCTTCAGTTGGCGCGCCTTGGTTCATTGCGCGGCTTAGTAGGTTACGCGCACGAATGGTCAGCTCACGTGGGTTGAAAGGCTTGGTGATGTAGTCATCAGCGCCGATCTCTAGACCCAAGATCTTGTCAACTTCGTTATCACGGCCAGTTAGGAACATCAGCGCCATGTCACCTTGCTCACGTAGTTCACGCGCCAAAAGTAGGCCGTTCTTACCTGGAAGGTTAATGTCCATGATAACTAGATTCACATTGTTTTCTGACAGTGTTTGGTGCATTTCTGCGCCGTCGCACGCTTCAAAAACATTATAACCTTCGGCTTCGAAGATGCTCTTTAGCGTGTTACGTGTAACGTGCTCGTCTTCAACAATAAGAATTTGAGGGGTTTGCATTGGCAGTACCTAATATCTAAAGCGTAAATCGGTAAATGAAACAGAATAACTAAATTCTATATAATTTTTTAACAAACAGCCAAGGCAACACTTTTATCTGTGTTGTCCTCTACTGTGGTACGCCATCCGTAGAATCAGCAGTCGATAGAACACCGCGCTGAGTGAGCCCGATATTGGGCATTGGCCAGTAAATCCCTAGATGGCAGTGATTGTAATCACTTAACAGCTCGCTAACAACGTGTTACTCAAAGCAAACCTTTGGAATCGCTCTAAACTTTGACTTTAGTCAATAAATTTAGGTTAAACCACTGAGGCATAAAAGATTGCAACAAATTCACTGCATCGCGATGAACTTCATAGCTAATCGTGTCACTTCAGTACCAAAGGTCGATGTTTTACCGAGATAAAATCATGATCAGTTGGGAGACGCAACAGTTCGGTTACATCTGTACGTGAAATTGTGCGCTGGGTAAAGGTATTGCACCGGAGAAAGGCGTGGTTTCATATCCTAAGTTACTGAAATGTAAATGTTATTGAATCTTTTGTCGCTATTTTTTCCGCCTGAAAATAATTACAGAGAACTGCATGGCTTTTTGCTCAGTATCGCGACATTTCTCAAGGATAAAAAAACTGTGCCACTATTAAGGACGACAGCAAAAACACGCCGTTTGTGTTTATCCCTTAGTGCAAAGAGTGAATTGAGAATAGGAAGGTGCAACATGGACGACTTACTGCCGGATTTATGCGACGCCTATCCCCATCAAGCACATTGGCTACCGATCCAATGGCGACACATGGGTGGAAAAAAGTGTTTTTGGGGGGAAGTGGTGACAGTGCGTTGTTATCACGATAACAGTTACGTTAAACGTTGGGTAAATCGACCCGGCGAAGGGCGTGTCTTGTTTATTGACGGGGCTGCATCGCTAAGGTTTGCCCTATTAGGCGATCAATTGGCAGAAGCTGCGGTGCGCAATGGTTGGGCCGGTATTGTCGTTTACGGCGCGATCCGTGATGCGGCGGTGATAGGTAAGCTCCCTTTGGGAGTATCTGCGCTTGGCGTCTGTCCGGTGAAAACAGAGAAACGAGACAAAGGGAGTGAGCAGGTGAGCTTGCGTATCTGCGATCAGGTGATCAACCCCGGAGACTTTGTGTATGCCGATCTGAACGGGGTCGTCGTATCAAAAGCCAACTTAATGCAATCGCCTTGAGGTTGTATGAGTATCTTCTGGTACAAAGGCCGTGTATTTCATCGAGAAAATTGCCGAAGTGGGCATAAGCGGAGTGGGACATTGTTTTGACGGTGCTAGATGTGCTAACCGTGTAAGTTCAGTCAGGCGGTCATTAAACTGAAGGTCTCATAGAGTGGTTGCTTTCATAGAGTTGCAAGTTTCATTGGGTAGCAGCTGAAAATGATGGTGCGCTGGTATTTCTGCCTAGAAGCGGTAGCCGATCCCAACAGTGTATTGTTGCTCGACGTCTTCGTAATCGTAGGTGGCGTGGACGTTAACTTTTTCGGTTAAGTGGTAGCGGCTTGAAACTTCAAACCCCACCTCGTTGGTTTCCGTGTTTTGATCTGTTGTTGCTCTGGACGTGACGGCCGATTCGATATGCAATCTTGGCGACACATCGTATTTCACCCCACTGGCGACACCGCGAATGGTGGAGACTTGATCATTGCCAGAGGTAATCGATGTACTGAGGTAAAGCTCAAGATTTGGCGCGACAGCATAAGCATAGCCACTGTTGAGCTGCCAAACATCGAAGTTATGGCGGCGGGATGACTGAGATGAAAGATAAAACTCGCCATTTTGTTGCAAACGCACTTCAAGCTCTTCAAGCAACGAAGGATCTTTAGCGTGAGCTGCGAAAGAAAGACCGAGAGAGGCAACAACGCAATATAACGCAGTAACGGTTACTTTCATTGTCCCTCCTTAGTTAATTTGGTCAGCGTTGATTGAGCCGGTGTGAATTAAGCGAGCCTTTACACTTTGGCTATATTATCTGCTTGGCTTTAGTCTTCGATCTTATTATCGCCTTCATTTAACGCTGAAACTTGATTTTCAAACGGCAATATCGAGAGTTGTCGCCAGAGTGCTGCGGATCATCCAAGATCTTTAAACACTTCACCTATACTAGCGCAGAGTGTGGGGCAATTACATGTGGCATATTCAAATAGTTCCAAAGTTTTTTAGAACGGTTGGTTATTTGAAGTAGGATAATCTGAAGTTTTCCTTATAAGGGTAAACATCTGCAATTTGCCCATCTTGGATTTTGCTTTGGATATTTTGCCAACCTTCAGCGCTTAATAGATCGCTGTGGAATTCCTCAAATAGCGCTCTCAGCTGGGGATCGGCAAATAAAAACGTGCGGAACTCTTCGGGAAAGACATCATCGGCACCCACGCTATACCAAGGCTCAGAGGCCATTTCTTGCTCTGGAGTGCGAGGTATGGGGATCTTGCGAAAATTCATCTCCGTCATATAGCTGATTTCGTCATAGTCGTAGAAAATCACGCGCTTATGGCGGGTGACACCGAAATTTTTCAGTAGCATGTCACCGGGGAAAATGTTGGCTTGGGCTAATTGGCGGATCGCATCACCGTAATCGCGGATCACTTCCAGTTTGTCTGCATCGCTGGCTCGTTCGAGGTACAAGTTCAGTGGAGTCATGCGTCGCTCCATATACAGGTGTTTGATAAGCACTTTGTCTTTGGTGACTTTCATAATGGACGGTGCGACCTCAAGCAACTCTTCAAGCAACGCTTCGCTAAATCTTGCCCGATCAAACACGAAGTTACGGTATTCCAAGGTATCTGCCATTCGACCCACCCGATCGTGCTCTTTAACCAGCTTGTATTTCTCTTTCACCATCTCATGGGTCATAGCTTTTTGCGGCGCAAATTTGTCTTTGATGAGCTTAAACACAAAGCCATAGGAGGGCAGGGTAAATACCGCCATCACCATCCCTTTGATCCCTGGTGCGGCGACGAACTGATCGGTGGAGTGATCAAGATGAGTTAAATATTCACGGAACAATTCGGTCTTGCCGTGTTTTTGGCAGCCAATGGCAGTATAAAGCTCGGCCAAGGTTTTCTTGGGCATCAACTCGCCGAGAAAAGCCACAATGGCAGAGGGAATGGCGCAATACACCATAAAATAGGAGCGTGCGAAGCCAAACAGAATACTGATTTGCTCTCGGCTACAAATGCACGCATCAACGTAGAGCGTGCCTTTATTTAAAATCGGGATCACCAGCGGATAGGGCTCGCTACCTTCAATGTTGATTTTGCCAATAAGGTAGGCGGCTTTATTGCGAAAGAAAGGCTCTTTGACCATTTCGATGGTGCATTCACGCTCCTGACAGTCTGGCACCTGCTCTAATACACTAATGGCTAATGCTGCCAAGTCGCGTTCGAGATCTTCCCACTTAACTTGAAACGGGGTGTCCTCAATCACGCGTTTGAGCGCGGTATGGATATTGCCTACCACCGGATAAAACTTGCTGATCGTGTTCGCTAAATACGGCCCGCGTGTTTGCAGCGCACTGTGAACAAAAAGCTTTTCATGTTCGATATTGCGGTGTTGGAAAATACGGCAATATACCGAGTTAAAAAAGCTCTCGGCAATATCATAACGTGGGTAATCGTGGAGCAGTTCGGCGTAGGCTTGTTTGACTGACATTAAAAAATGGCGGTTGGCGAATTTTCTGCCGAGCATGATTTCGATCTGGCTCGTCACCAAGCCCACATGCTGTTCGTAAAAGGAGATACGTTTTTTTAAGGCGGTATGAACAGCGGGCCAGTCTTGTTGTTCGAAGCGACGTTGCGCGCCGGCAGTCACATCAAGGAAGCGGCCAAACATGGCATCCGAGCCTTGCAAAATGGTGTGAGCGACCAGCTCTACCATTGTACTTTCCACGGCATTTTCCTTTGCATTTTCCATACCTGCTCCTTGTCGGTGTCTTGCCCTTAAAGCTAGTCGGCTGCCTTAAAATTTGCCAATAACACCACAGTAACATTCCGTGCTGCAGAGGCTGTCAAAATCGGTTAATTTTGGATTTTTGGTTGACTAATTAACCAAAAAACGGTAGTTCTATCACCAGTATTTCAACAAAGTGCTTACACAGCGACATGACATTTATTACCCGTACCATCATTATTATTACCACTATTACCGGCATTACAGGTGTTGGGGCGGGCTAGTACACGAAATAAATCGACAAGCCCGTACCCTCACAAGGTGCGGGCTTTTTTTTACCAAATTCAGACAGGACGTTGGGAGATAAAGGGATGCGAGTGTTAAAGTTTGGCGGTTCGTCACTAGCCGATGCAGATCGGTTTTTGCGCGCCGCAGATATCATTGCCAATAATGCACAGCAAGAAGAAGTCGCCGTGGTGCTATCTGCACCGGGCAAAGTAACCAATAAGCTAGTGGCGGTGATTGAAAGCACCATTGCGCACGACGAAGCCGAGCTGCAACTAGCGGATCTGGAATCGGTTTTTAAACAACTTTTTGATGGCCTCGCAGAGCGCGTTGAGGGTTTTGATCGCCAACGTGTTGAAAGCAAGCTGCACAGCACACTGACCCAACTGAAGCAGTATGTGCACGGTATTGCGCTGCTTGGCTTGTGTCCTGATAACGTCTATGCGCGCATCATCAGTAAAGGTGAGCGTGTTTCTATTGTGACCATGCAAGCGGTGCTGGAAGCGCGTGGTCAAGCCGCCGGATTGATTGATCCGGTGAAATACTTGCTGGCGCGTGGTAGTCACCTTGAAGCCATGGTCGACATCGATGCGTCGACAACGAACTTCAAGTGTGAGCCGTTGCCAGCAGGCCAAGTGAACATTCTGCCTGGCTTTACCGCCGGTAATGAAAACGGCGAGTTAGTCACACTGGGTCGTAACGGATCGGATTACTCTGCGGCAGTATTGGCGGCGTGTTTACGTGCCGAGTGCTGTGAGATCTGGACCGACGTTGATGGTGTTTACAGCTGTGATCCACGCATTGTGCCTGATGCGCGCTTGCTCAAATCATTGAGCTATCAAGAAGCGATGGAACTGTCTTACTTTGGCGCTTCTGTCCTGCACCCTAAAACCATCGCGCCTATCGCCCAATTCCACATTCCTTGTCTGATCAAAAACAGCTTCAATCCGCAAGGTGCGGGCACTCTTATCGGCCAAGATACAGGTGAAGATAACCTCGCGATCAAAGGCATTACCACACTTGATAAGCTCACCATGGTGAACGTGTCGGGCCCTGGCATGAAAGGCATGGTGGGCATGGCGAGTCGTGTCTTTGGTGCGATGTCGGCTGCGAGCGTGTCAATTGTGCTGATCACTCAGTCATCGTCAGAGTACAGCATTAGCTTCTGTATCGAAGCGCAAGACAAAGTTGCGGCATCGCGCGCGCTACAAGAAGCGTTTGAGCTTGAACTGAAAGATGGCTTGCTAGAGCCGATTGAATACATTGATGATGCCGCCATCATTACCCTCGTGGGCGACGGTATGCGCACTTCTAAAGGCGTGGCATCGCAGTTCTTTACCTCGCTCGCGGAAGTGAACGTAAACATCATCGCGATTGCACAGGGCTCATCTGAGCGTGCGATTTCTGCCGTGATCCCAGCCAGCTCAAAATCTGAAGCGATCAAAGCCTGTCACGAGAACCTGTTTAATTCTAAGCACTACCTTGATGTGTTTGTGATCGGTGTGGGCGGCGTCGGTGGGGCGCTGGTGGATCAAATTGCGCGTCAGCAGCCGGTGCTAGCTGAAGATGGCATTGATATCCGTGTGTGCGGCCTTATCAACAGCCAAGCCATGTTGCTTGATCACAACGGTCTCGATTTAGAAGGCTGGCAAGATAAAGTGGGGCAAGCCTCAAAAGGCTACGATTTCTCCGCGATGATCCAGTTGGTGAAACGTCACCACATCATCAACCCCATCATTGTCGATTGTACCTCTAGCCAAGCTATCGCAGATCAATACGTTGATTTCCTCTCAGCCGGCTTCCACGTCATCACACCGAATAAGAAAGCCAATACCGCCAGCTTGGATTACTACCACCAGTTGCGCCAAGCCGCGCGTGGTACTCGTCGTCGCTTCATGTACGAAACGACGGTAGGTGCCGGTCTGCCAGTGATTGAGAACCTACAAAACCTATTAGCAGCAGGCGATAAGCTTAAGCGCTTTAACGGGATTTTGTCGGGTTCACTGTCGTACATCTTCGGTAAGCTTGATGAAGGCATGAGCTTTAGCGAGGCAACCAAAGTCGCGCGCAGTAATGGCTTTACTGAGCCAGATCCGCGTGACGATCTGTCTGGGATGGATGTGGCTCGTAAGCTTCTGATCTTGGCGCGTGAAGCGGGTCTTGAGTTGGAAATGGAAGACATTAAAGTTGAGCAAGCATTGCCGCCGGGCTTTGATGATTCTGGCGATGTAGAGAGCTTTATGGCCCGCATTGAACAAGCGGATGCTTACTTTGGCGAGCTATCAGCGAAGGCGTCTGCCGAAGGCAAAGTGCTGCGTTATGTGGGCACCATTGTGGAAGGTCAGTGTGAAGTGAAGATCTTGGCGGTGAACGCTGATGATCCTATGTACAAGATCAAAGATGGCGAAAACGCCTTGGCGTTCTACAGCAACTACTACAACCCGATCCCAATGGTATTGCGCGGTTATGGTGCAGGTAATGAAGTCACAGCGGCGGGTGTGTTTGCCGATCTAATGCGCACACTGGGCTGGAAACTAGGAGTGTAATGATGAGTGTCGTGGTATACGCTCCGGCGTCGATCGGTAACGTAAGTGTGGGTTTTGATGTATTGGGGGCGGCTGTGTCCCCAATCGATGGCACTCGCTTGGGCGATCGGGTAGAAGTGAAAGCGGGCGAGAGTGAATTCAGCCTGCATTGCGTGGGGCGCTTTGTCGAAAAGCTGCCAAAGAAAGCCGAAGAAAACATTGTTTACGACTGCTGGCAGGTGTTTTGCCGAGAGCTGCAGCGCAAAGACGTTGCGGCTAAGCCAGTGGCCATGACGTTAGAGAAGAATATGCCGATTGGCTCGGGTCTCGGCTCAAGTGCGTGCTCCATTGTGGCGGCGTTAGACGCGCTGAATAAGTTCCACGATAACCCCTTAAATGAAATGGAGCTGCTGGCTCTAATGGGGGAAATGGAAGGCAAGATCTCGGGCGGCATTCACTATGACAATGTAGCGCCGTGTTATCTTGGCGGCCTGCAACTCATGGTTGAAGAATTGGGCATAATCAGTCAATCTGTGCCTTGCTTTGATGAGTGGTATTGGGTCATGGCGTACCCGGGTATTACCGTTTCTACGGCAGAAGCGCGTGCGATTTTGCCAGCACAATACCGTCGCCAAGATATTATTGCTCATGGTCGTCACTTAAGCGGATTTGTTCACGCATGTCATACCGGTCAGCCAGAGTTGGCGGCGAAGATGATCCGTGACGTGATTGCAGAGCCTTATCGCGAAAAACTGTTGCCAGGCTTTGCTCAAGCGCGTCAATGGGCGGCGGGCGCAGGCGCGTTAGCTACCGGTATTTCAGGCTCTGGCCCGACGCTATTTAGCGTATGTGCCAGCGAAGATACTGCGCAACGTGTCGCGGCTTGGCTGCGAGAGAACTACGTACAAAATCAAGATGGATTTGTTCATGTGTGTAAACTCGACACACAGGGATCACAAGTAACAGGAAGTAATATATGAAGCTGCACAACCTCAAAGATCATAACGAGCAGGTGTCGTTTGCACAGGCCGTTCGTCAGGGTCTAGGTCGCAACCAAGGTCTGTTTTTCCCAGAAACCTTGCCAGTATTCGATGATATTGATGGTCTATTAGCGCTCGATTTCCACACCCGTAGTGCCAAGATCCTCTCTGCGATGCTGGGCGACGAGTTCACTGAAGCGCAAGTGAAAACGCTGGTGGATAATGCGTTCCAATTCCCTGCGCCTATCGCGAATGTGAAAGACGGTGTGTATGCGCTTGAGCTGTTCCACGGCCCAACCCTAGCGTTCAAAGACTTCGGTGGTCGCTTTATGGCGCAATCACTGGCCGCCGTTTCTGAAGGCGGAAAGATCACCATTTTGACTGCGACGTCAGGTGATACTGGCGCTGCTGTTGCCCATGCGTTCTTTGGTATGGAAAACATCAACGTGGTGATCTTGTATCCAAAAGGTAAGATCAGCCCGCTGCAAGAAGCGCTGTTCTGTACGCTTGGCGAGAACATCACCACGGTTGCTGTAAACGGAGACTTTGACGACTGTCAGGCGCTGGTGAAGAATGCCTTTGATGATGAAGCACTGCGCAAAGAAGTGGGTTTAAATTCAGCGAACTCAATTAATATCAGCCGTTTGATGGCGCAGATCTGTTACTACTTTGAAGCGGTAGCACAGCTATCGCCAGCCGAGCGTGAAGAGTTGGTGATCTCTGTACCAAGCGGTAACTTCGGTAACCTCACAGCAGGTTTGCTAGGTAAAGCGGTGGGGCTGCCGGTTAAACGCTTTATTGCTGCGACCAATGTGAATGACACCGTGCCTCGTTACCTTGAAACCGGTAAGTGGGAGCCAAAACAAACCATCCCAACGCTGTCGAATGCGATGGATGTGAGCCAACCAAACAACTGGCCGCGTATTGAAGCGCTATGCGCCCGTAAAGGCTGGGGCTTGGCCCAACTAGGGAAAGGTGTGGTGACTGACGAACAATCGCAAGAGAGCGTTAGAGAGCTGCATAACCTCGGTTATTTGTGTGAGCCGCATGGCGCGATTGCCTACCGCGTATTGAACGAGCAATTAGCTGCGGGTGAAACCGGGATCTTCTTGTGTACAGCGCACCCTGCGAAGTTTAAAGAAGCGGTGGATGAGATCTTGGATCGCGACATCGACTTGCCAGCGCCTTTAGCAAAACACGCCAAGCTCCCGCTATTGTCGCTTGAGCGTGATGCTGACTTTGATCAGCTAAAACAAGTACTGCGTGACGCACAGTAAGCGCTTCGCTCAACAAAATAAAATCCCGCCACTCGGCGGGATTTTTTATGTGTCGTAATTGGCTTTGAAGGTTTGTTTTCGCCAGATACAAAAAAGGATGGCCTTGGCCATCCTTTTGTTCACATTGCTGCAGTAATTACAGGCTTTGTGTGAAAGTACGTGCGATAACGTCTTTTTGTTGTTCTGTAGTCAGTGAGTTGAAACGCACTGCGTAACCAGATACACGGATAGTTAGCTGTGGGTAGTTCTCAGGGTGCTTAACTGCATCTTCTAGAGTTTCACGCTTAAGAACGTTCACGTTTAGGTGTTGACCACCTTCGATTTTAACTTTTGGTGCTTCTACAGCTAGTTCACGGTACTCGATGTCACCTAGATCTGCTGCTGGGATTACTTGGTCAGCTTCAAAACCAGTCTCAGCAACAACACAACGAGCTTCGTTGGTTTCGCTGTCTAGTAGCCAGATTGAGTTCAGAAGATCGTCGTTTGCTGCTTTAGTAATTTGGATACCTGTGATCATGGTTATCACCCCTTTTGAAGAAAAGTTGAATTTTTATAAATCTTGTTGAGCTGGGTACATTATATACCCATCCGAAATTAAATTGGTATTGATTTAGATCAAATTCCTACAAAACCTTGATTTTGTTAAGGCTGTTTTTGTTTTAAGTCAATAAAAGTTAAGATTGGTGGGGGTTGAGCGTGTTACACTGCGAGAAAGAGGGATTTTTATAATACGCTAAAAAAATTCCATTTGTTGTAATTTTACTACAAAAATGAAGCGCGTCATTTTCGTGCTTGTAGGGTTGGCGCTGATGCCGTGTTGGTATTATGTAAGTGCAGATCTTGCAAAATTTCAATGTGAGGATAAATGAAACTGATTGGGGCACATGTGTCAGCAGCGGGTGGTGTCGATAACGCACCCAATAATGCACAGAAAATTGGCGCGAATGCTTTTGCGCTGTTTACAAAAAATCAGCGCCAATGGAAAGCCAAACCGCTTGAAGCCGATGCCATAACGCGGTTCAAAGCCAATTGTCTTCGTCACGGTTTTGCGCCCGACGCGATTTTACCTCACGACTCTTATCTGATTAACCTGGGTCATCCTGAAACTGACGCACTGGAAAAGTCACGCGAGGCATTTATTGATGAAATGCAACGCTGTCAGCAGCTCGGGCTGCATTTGCTTAATTTTCATCCGGGGAGTCACCTTAAGAAAATTGACGAGTATGGCTGCCTGTTACGCATTGCAGAATCGATCAACTTGGCACATCAGCAGGTCGCTGATGTGGTTGCTGTGATTGAAAATACCGCCGGGCAAGGCAGTAACTTGGGTTGGCACTTTGATCATCTCGCCACCATTATCGAGCATGTCGACGATAAAGCCCGCGTTGGGGTGTGTTTAGATACCGCCCACACCTTTGCCGCCGGTTACGACTTGCGCACTGCAAGCGCTTGTGAGGCGACCTTTAGCGATTTCTCGGCCACGGTTGGGTTTGAGTACCTGCACGCAATGCACTTGAATGATTCTAAAGTGGCTTTGGGGAGCCGGGTCGACCGCCACCAATGCTTGGGTGACGGAGAGATCGGCATTGAAGCGTTTCGCTACATTATGGCGGACAAACGCTTTGACGGGATCCCACTGATCCTTGAAACCATCGATCCCGATCGCTGGCCAGAAGAGATCGCCATGCTGCGCCACTTTGCCCTGTAAACCAATGAGCCTCATTTGAAGGCGTCATGATGACGCAAGTTTTTGGCGTGTTTCTTACGCAAACTGAATTTCTCTAACCCAGTTGAGTGCTTTCTCTGCGCTATTTTTGCGCCGTTACTGGGCAGAGCTGCGCTTTATTGGCGCACCACAGAGGATGTTCTCGAACACAATTTTTCCTAAATGTCTGAATTTTAGCGTGATTAAACTTGGCACCAAATTTTCATACTCCTCTTGGTGAGAACGACTTTGCAGAGAAGCGCATTTGCAGAGAGCGGCTTACGTTGATAGCGACTTGGGCAGACAGCTTCATTGGCAGAGAGTGACATTTGGAGGCAAGCATGACGACACATACCATCCCGCAACCGAATCGCCATATTCAAGGGCGAGGGCACTACCGCTCAACTGTGCGTAACGTGAAACGCAAACCGAGTGGGCCGTCAAAATAGCGTGAACACCTTTCAATACGAGACAGTGCCTTGTTCGCAGGGGTTCTGTCTCGCTGACTTTCTGTGAGCGCCTCAGCGTCTTATTTTCTCCTCTCGCTCGAACATCCTTGTTATCACCTCGCATCGCTTTTCTTTATATCAACATAGCCACGACGGCGTTCTACCAGTAGACTTTGCGCGATATGATCAAATTGAGTGTGAAACTGACGGGGGATACGTGATCACTTGGACTGAAGTGTTGGCGACTGAAAAACAACAGCCTTATTTTATCGAGACTTTGGCGCATGTTGCTAATGAGCGCGCAGCCGGCAAGGTGATTTACCCACCCGAGGCGGCGGTCTTTAGTGCGTTTGAGCATACCGCATTGGCGGATGTGAAAGTGGTGATTTTGGGGCAAGATCCTTACCACGGCCCCGATCAAGCGCACGGGTTATGCTTTTCGGTATTGCCGGGCGTCAAACCGCCACCGTCATTGGCGAACATGTACAAAGAGCTTGAAAGCGATATTCCGGGCTTCATCAAACCTGATCACGGCTACTTGCAAAGCTGGGCAGAGCAAGGGGTTTTGCTGCTCAATACCGTGCTCACCGTGGAGCAAGGTCAAGCGCATAGTCATGCCAAATTAGGCTGGGAAACCTTTACCGATAAAGTCATTGCCGCCGTGAACCAGCATTGTGAAGGCGTGGTGTTTTTGTTGTGGGGGGCGCATGCGCAGAAAAAAGGCCGTCATATTGATGAACAACGTCATTACGTGCTGCGAGCGCCGCATCCGTCACCATTGTCTGCTCACCGTGGTTTCTTTGGCTCTAAGCCTTTCTCACAAGCGAATGCCTTGTTAGTGCAAGATGGTAAAACCGCAATAGATTGGCAACCGAAACTTGATGTCGGTAACCCCGCCTAAGTCAGCGTATTTAGGGTGTAAAAAGGGCAATAAAAAAGCAAAGCGATCGCTTTGCTTTTTTCATCAAGAGGGTTTGAGTAGCAATTAAAATTCTAAATCGTCGAGGGTTAAATCACCGAGTTGATCAATTTCCATTAGCTCCTTACGCAAGCGTTGGCGATCTTTTAACGCTTCAATTTCACGCCATTTGCGCTTTTGGGGTTTACTGCGAGCTGCTCTCGAAGGACGGTCGTAATCTTCATAGTTTTCAAAAGCGAAGCTATCCATAAGCTACCTCTCTTTTCTGATGAGTCATTGATTTAATAGCAAATCATCCTCAAAATAAAATTGACATGTTTCACAGATGTTGCGGCTAAATGAATTATTTTTACCGTAATGAGAACTGAGCAACGTTCACAGCGCAGAGCCCGTTGTTGCTGAGCTGCAGCGCGATAGGCAGGGCATCGCTTAAAGCTTTATCAATGAGTTAATATTGGGTATATATTTAAGCACTTAGGTCGCTCGAATGCCGATGGTGTGACAAGGAGAAAGCGTGTCCAGTTATGTGATTTTTTTTAAAGACATGCTGTGGGGTTCTGTACTCATTTATGTATTGCTGGCTGCGGGGTGCTTTTTTACGTGGAAGCTACGCGGGGTGCAGTTTCGCCATTTCGGTCATATGTTCAAAGTGATGGGCACCAGTTTGCGCCACAGCAGTGCTGGCCTGTCATCCTTTCAAGTCTTGTGTACCAGTTTAGCCGCCCGTATCGGTACGGGCAACATGGCAGGGGTGGCTATTGCGATCACCTCCGGCGGTCCTGGTGCGGTGTTTTGGATGTGGTTGATTGCGGTGCTTGGCATGGCAACTGCCTTTGTTGAAAGCACGTTGGCGCAACTCTTTAAAACCCGCGATGAGCAAGGGGTGTTTCGTGGCGGCCCAGCCTATTACATGGAAAAAGGCCTTGGCATGCGCTGGCTCGGGGTGGTGTTCTCTCTGTTGCTCATTGTCACTTTCGGTTTTGTCTTCAATGCCGTGCAGGCGAATGCCATTGCCAATGCGATGTACACCGCTTTTGACTGGTCTGGCGGCTTGGTGGCGCTTGCGTTGATTGCAGGCGCGAGCTTGGTGATCTTTGGCGGTTTGCGCCAAGTGGCGCGGGTCGCGGAGTTCGTCGTGCCGGTGATGGCGCTGAGCTATTTGGCGCTGTCACTCTACATTACCTTTACCCATCTCGATATCGTGCCGCAGATGCTCTATATGGTGGTGTCGAGTGCGTTTGGTTTCCATGAAGTGGCATCGGGCGCATTGGGCTATGGCATTGCGCAAGGCATGGTGAATGGCTTGCAGCGCGGTTTGTTTTCTAACGAGGCGGGCATTGGCTCAGCGCCCAACGTGGCGGCGTCAGCCGATCCGGTGCCGCCGCATCCCGCATCGCAAGGCTACGTGCAAATGCTGGGGGTATTTGTTGACACCTTGGTGATTTGTAACGCGACAGTGGCGATTATTTTGCTCTCTGGCGAGTTTATTCCCGGCGGTGAAGTGACCGGTATCCAGCTGACTCAGCGCGCCCTAGAGGCCAGTGTCGGCGATTGGGGCAGTACCTTTGTCGCTATCGCCATCTTATGCTTTGCCTTTACCTCGTTGATTGCGAATTACGCTTACGCCGAAACCAATGCTTTGTTTTTACGCCTGCCCGAGGCGCAGGTCAAAATGGTGCTGCGCGTTGGGGTGTTAATAATGGTGTGGTTCGGCTCGGTAAGCAGCTTGCCGACGGTATGGGCGATGGCGGATGCGTCGATGGGCTTAATGGCGTTGGTGAACTTGCTGGCGTTGATTTTGCTCTCCAGCACCGCAGTTAAGCTGCTTCGCGATTACAATCGCCAGTTGGCGCGCGGAAAGCTGCCTACCTTCAACCCTGACGATTACCCAGAGTTGTACGGTACGATTGATGAAAACGCGTGGCCGTCACCGACCAAGCGCGAACTGTAGAGAGACGCGTTGGGAAGTGAGTAAAGTGTTAGCCAGATGAGCAACGACTTGATAGTCTGTGTTGATAAATATCTCGAATAGCAAATAAGACGAGGGCTGCGTTAAATGCAGTCTTGGTTACTGAGTGATAAAGGAAGTTGTCATGCTAATGGTTGTTTCACCAGCAAAAACGCTGGATTACACCTCACCTCTTGCGATTGAAACCGCGACGCAACCAAGTTTTATTCCACAATCGGCGGCGTTGATCGAGGTGTGTCGTCAACTGACACCCGCTGATATCGCCAGCTTGATGAAAGTGAGCGATAAAATTGCGGGTTTGAACGCCGCTCGTTTTGCAGAATGGCGTCCCGAGTTTACTGCTGACAACGCGCGCCAAGCGGTGTTTGCCTTTAAAGGTGATGTCTACACGGGCTTAGCGGCAGAGACGCTGTCAGAAGACGATTTGGCGTGGGCACAGCAGCATTTACGCATCTTGTCGGGCTTGTATGGTTTGCTGAAACCGTTGGATTTAATGCAGCCTTACCGGTTGGAAATGGGCACGCGTCTCACGAACCCGAAAGGGGCGAATCTGTATGAGTTCTGGGGTCATCAACTGACGGACGCGCTGAATACCGACTTTGACGCGCAAGCCAATGACAAGCGTCCGGTGCTGATCAACTTGGCATCGAATGAGTATTTCAAAGCGGTGAAAGTGAAAGGGCTTAACGCTGAGATTATTACGCCTGTGTTTAAAGACGAGAAGAACGGCAAATATAAAATTATCAGCTTTTTTGCCAAGAAAGCGCGCGGCATGATGGTGCGCTATATCGTTGATCATCGCATTACCGATCCTGAGCGCATTAAAGGTTTTGATGTGGCCGGTTATCAGTTCTGTGAAGCGGAATCGAGCGCGAAAGAGTGGGTGTTTAAGCGCGAAGAACAAGCGGCGTAAAGTAAATCACCCGTTGCGACGGTGAGCCTTATAGAAATAAAAAAACCAGCGAGAAGCTGGTTTTTTTATTCAAGACGCGCCGTGCATTATTCGGCGCTGGTGTCTTCTTCGTCTTTTGATTCAGGGAGATCAACCACTTGGTTATCAATCAAGCGTGCTTTACCAAGGAATGCCGATACCAAGATCACTAGCTGGGTGGTATTGGCATCGACAGGCTCTAGCGTGCGCGCATCAACCAAATCGATACGATCAGGCTCTAAGCCGGCCGCGCGGAGTTGATCATTGCCATCAAGCACCAGCTCGTCGTAATCACTGCGCCCGCCACGAATTTGGCTGCTGATCCAACGCATGGTTTTTGCCAGCACGGGCGCACGTTGGCGCTCATCAACGGTTAAGTAGCCATTGCGTGAGCTCATTGCCAAGCCGTCCATCTCACGTACCGTTGGTACGCCCACGATTTCAACGTTCATCGCCATATCGATCACCATTTGGCGGATGAGTGCCAGTTGTTGGTAATCTTTTTCACCGAAACACGCCACGTCAGGGGTGACGATGTTGAACAGCTTAGTGACGATGGTGGCAACGCCTTTAAAGTGACCCGGACGCGCAGCACCTTCAAGTATACGACCCAAGCGCGGGACTTCGACGGTGGTGTGGCGCTCAAGCCCTTCTGGGTACATGATTTCCGGGGTTGGGGTGAAAACCAGATCGACACCTTCTTGGGCCAAACGGGCTAAATCGTCTTCCAATGTGCGTGGATAAGCGTTCAAATCGTCGGCTTTGTCGAACTGCAAAGGGTTCACAAAGATGCTGACCACGACCGCATCGGCGTAGTCACGTGCGGACTTCACCAATGTGATGTGACCTTCATGAAGATTACCCATGGTTGGGACGAAAGCAACGCGCTTACCGTCTTGCTTTAATAGGGTAATGTGCTCACGTAAGTCAGCGATTTCAGAAAACGTCTGCATCGATTGTCCTTCTTAAAAGGTATGCTCAGGACCGGGGAAAATGCTTTGCTCTACTTCTTGTTTGTAGGCTGCGGCCGCCGATCGCATGTCGCCTGTTTGGGCGAGATAGTTTTTGGAAAAGCGCGGCATGTAGTTGGCGGAAATGCCAAACATGTCGTGCATTACCAGAATTTGCCCATCGGTTTCGTTACCTGCGCCAATACCGATCACCGGGATATCGACAGCCTGCGTGATGCGGCTGGCCAGATCGCCGGGTACACATTCCAGTACAATAAGTTGTGCGCCAGCTTTTTGTAGCAAAATGGCGTCTTTCACCATTTGCTCTGCCGCGTCTTGATCGCGCCCCTGTACTTTGTAGCCACCGAAAATATTAACAGATTGTGGGGTTAGGCCGAGGTGGGCACACACAGGTACAGCACGCTCGGTTAGCATTTTCACGGTATCTACAAGAAACGCGCCGCCTTCCAGTTTGACCATGTTCGCGCCCGCTTTCATAAGCTCAGCGGCGTTGGTGCACGCTTGCTCTGGGGTGGCGTAGGTCATAAAGGGCATGTCAGCCATTAACAATGCGCTGGTGTTACCGGCGCGCACTGAACGGGTGTGGTAGGCCATATCGGCAATGCTGACATCAAGGGTGTCAGGCTTGCCTTGCAATACCATGCCCAGTGAATCGCCGACCAGCAATACTGGGATTTCGGCTTCTTCAAACAACTTGGCAAAACTGGCATCGTAGGCGGTAACAGAGGCGAATTTACGGCCTTCTTGTTTCCATTTAAGAAGGTCGTTGATTGTAACTTTTTTCATTGTGTCTCCCAATCGATATGGTCACTCCGACCAAACAGTCAATCCGTTGCGATCGACGTGCTGCAACAGGGTGTGCAGCGAGGTGCCACAAGGCAAAACGAGTTCGGCGGCAATCTCCGCCAGTGGATACAGCACAAACTCCCGCGATTTCATTCCGTAATGGGGAATCGTCAGGCGTGGTGAATCCATAACCACATCATCATACAGCAGTATGTCGAGATCAAGAGTACGAGGGCCCCATCTTTCGGCTTTTCGTACGCGACCATGCTCTAGCTCTATGCGCTGGGTTTCATCTAGCAGGGCGTCGGGCGCAAGATCCGTCGCGATTTCTACCACTGCATTGATGTAGTCAGGTTGGTCGGCAGGTCCCATCGGTTTGCTGCTGTACAGCGATGAGGCCTGCACTAAGGTGATCACGGCACTTTGTTCAAGTGCCGTGATCGCTGCTTTGGCTTGAGTAACCGGATCGGACAGGTTGCTGCCTATCGCGATAAAGGCTCTCATTCTTCCGTCCTTTGGGCCGGTTTTCTCGGTTTCTTGCGCGGTGGACGACGGCGTTTTTTCTTCGCCGGTGCACCACCGGTTTGATTGACGATCTGCACCATTTTCTGCTTTTTGACGCGATCGGCATTTTGGAAAACATGCCACCAACTGGCGAGCTCTTTGACGTCATCGCCTTCCAGCTCTGCGCGCATTTCAAGGAGATCGAACGACGCGCGGAATTTCGGCTGCTCTAGCAGCTTAAAGGCGCGTTTGCCGGTACGGCGAGTCAGGCGCATTTGGTTTTGCCAGATATCGCGGATCATCGCGGTAAAACGACGCGGGATCGCGGTAGAACGTACCTGTTCGTCCAAAATATCGTTGGCACTGATCATAAAGGCGTCGTAGTAGCTCAGGCCACTGTTGAACGCGATCTCTTCAGCGCGGGTCGTCAGCGGGTACCACAGCATAGCCGCAAACAAAAACGCGGGGTTAATCCGTTGATCATTCGCCATGCGTTTGTCGGTCGCATCGAGCACCAACTCCAGCATTTGTTCGCACTGGCTGCTTTTATCTTCGGTAAAGTGCTCGCCAATCAATGGGAACAGTTGTTCGAACAGACCGTAATCGCGCAACATGCGATAAGTTGCGAGGCCTTGGCCCGACTGCAGCAGTTTAAGGCTTTCTTCGTAGAGACGCGCTGCCGGAATATCACGCAGCAAGTGCGCGAGATCTTCGATAGGTTGAGCGGTATCTTGCTCAATATCCATCTCTAGCTTCACCGCGAAACGTACCGCGCGCAACATACGTACGGGATCTTCACGGTAGCGAGTTTCAGGATCGCCAATCAATCGAATAATGCGATCTTCAAGATCGTCCATTCCGCCGACAAAGTCGCGAACGGAAAAGTCTGAAATATCGTAATACAGGGCGTTAACCGTGAAATCACGACGCTCTGCATCTTCTTCTATCGTGCCATAGACGTTATCGCGCAGCAGCATACCTTGCTTGCTTTGTGCGGCGGTGGTGTTGTCACCTTCCTCTGCATGGTGGCCGCGCAATGTCGCCACCTCGACTACATCCCGGCCAAACAGGATATGAGCGAGGCGGAAGCGACGTCCGATCAAACGACAGTTACGAAAGAGGTTCTTGATCTCTTCCGGCGTGGCGTTGGTCGCAACATCGAAATCTTTTGGCTGTTGATCAAGCAAAATATCACGCACGCCACCGCCCACTAGATACGCTTGGTATCCAGCTTTATGCAGACGATAAAGTACTTTCAGCGCATTTTCGCTGATATCACTGCGTGATATGCCATGGTCTTCTCGGGGAATCACTTGTAAAGCAACCTCTTGTTTATGTGGTGCTTTATCGTTTTGATTCAATACCTTGCGGCAAAAGCTGGCAACTCGATTAAAGATAATACACCTCGTGTTCGTGTGTCGTAGTAACGATCAGCGGCAAATCATACCCTACTGTTGTGAATTTTAGAATGGTTCAACCACGCTCTGCTCATTTGGCAGTAAGTCGGGATGCCATTCTTTCACTGCCCATTGCAGCAGGCTATCGCGATCATCAGGCAGTAGTTGAAGGTCGTGAACGGGCAAACCGAGGATACCCATGGCGGCTTTCAATGTGGGTACCGCCTGATCAGCGGTAATGGCTGGGGCACGATTCTGTTTTGAAAGTTTATACCCTTGTGACGTAACGGCCAGCGGAAGATGTAAGTAGCTCACTTCCGGTTTTGCCAGCATGCGGTAAAGACCAATTTGACGCCCGGTGGGCTCAATCAAATCCGCGCCGCGTACCACTTCTGTTACTCCTTGTTCGATATCATCCAAAACCACGGCGAGGTTGTAGGCGTACAAGCCATCGCGGCGGCGAATAATAAAATCTTCGTGGGCGAGGGCTTCTGGAATTTCCATGTTGCCATAGCGCACATCTATAAAGGAGGTAACTGGCTCAGTTTGCTTTAATCGGATGGCTTGGCCTTCAACCGCTAACTGTTTCTCGCGACACGTACCGGGGTAAAACCCGCCCGCTTGCTGAATTTGCTTTCGCGAGCATTCGCAGGCGTAGGCTTGAGTGCTTTGCAGCCAGGCGTCGATTTGTGCCTGATACGCATCATGGCGTTGGCTTTGGTACATAATGCCGCCATCCCAGTGCAGACCGTAGTCATCGAGAGTGCGCAGAATGTGATCAGCCGCCCCGGCCATTTCGCGAGGTGGGTCGAGATCTTCTATGCGTACCAACCATTGTCCGGCTTGGCGCTTCGCTTGCAGGTAGCTGCCTAGTGCGGCGATCAACGAGCCAAAGTGCAGTGGGCCGGATGGGGAGGGTGCAAACCGTCCGATATAACGTTGTTTTTCTTTCATAAACAAAAAAGGGAGCGGTGAGGCTCCCTTTTCTCTTTTGTGCTCAGGGAGGTTACCCTGCCATTTGTCTTTCTTTGATTTCAGCCAGCGTTTTACAGTCGATACATAGATCAGCTGTTGGACGGGCTTCTAGACGGCGGATACCGATTTCAACACCGCATGAATCACAGAAGCCGAAATCGTCGTCTTCTAGTTTCATTAGGGTTTTTTCAATCTTCTTAATCAGCTTGCGTTCGCGGTCGCGGTTACGCAGCTCAAGACTGAATTCTTCTTCCTGAGCGGCACGGTCAACTGGATCAGGGAAATTGGCCGCTTCGTCCTGCATGTGGTGCACGGTGCGATCGACCTCTTCACGAAGCTGATTACGCCATGCGTCAAGGATCTTACGGAAATGCTCCATTTGATCAGCATTCATGTATTCCTCACCAGCTTTTTCCTGGTAAGGAGTCACCCCAGCAATAGCCAGGATACCTAGCGATTTTTTAGCGTTGCTCTCTGGCATATAGCTTCTCCTAATATACCTTTAACCGTCACTGGTTAATTTTGGGCGGTATCTATAGCAGAAAGGGACGAGTGAGGCAAATCCGTTACATCACCTTTTGGGGTCAATGTGAACAAAACAACATAAATCACTAGTTAGCGGTGAAATTTTACGCTTTCAACCAACTGAATTTCTTGTGCATTTATCTGTGCTTTGTAACAGAGGATCTCAACGCCCGCCTGCTGTGCTTCATCTAACAATTGTGCGTATGCCGGGTCTATATGGTGGGCAACAGAAACAGTTTCAATCCCAGTATGCAAAACTGCAAAAAAGAGTATGGCACGTTTCCCTGCTTGCGCCATCTCTGCCAGCTCGCGTAGATGCTTTTGCCCGCGGGTGGTGACGGCATCGGGAAAGTAGCCTTGCCCCTTGTCTAACAGGGTGACACTTTTGACCTCAACATAGCACTCTGGTAAATGGTCGGCTTCGAGTAGTACGTCGATCCGACTGTTTTCCTTACCATAGCGAACTTCGGTTCTAATTGTTGCATATTGTCTTAACTCTGCAATTTTTTTTGCGTGCAATGCCTCAACTACCAAGGTATTCGCCCGTGCAGTGTTCACACAAATCCAGTTTCCTTGTGGGGTTTGCGTGATCTCCCAGCTGTTAGGGTACTTGCGTTTGGGGTTATCTGAGGTGGAATACCACACCGTCACACCCGGATCTGCACAACCCGTCATGGCGCCAGTATTGGCGCAATGCAAGGTGCGTTCTTCGCCATCGGGTAAGGTGACATCGGCAAGAAAGCGTTTGTAGCGACGCTGCAACGTGGCAGCTTGCAAAGGCGGGTCAAATTTCATAGCAACTCTCTAAATTCCAGTAGACGATTGATGTTACACTTTGCGCCCGGATGAAAACAGTCAACTATCACGGACCTTTGCATGTCATCACCGCTTCCTATTGAGCAGGTTTTGCCTGATCTGTTAGCGCAGGTTACGCACTCGCCCCAAGTTATTTTAAAAGCGCCGCCAGGGGCGGGTAAATCCACTCACTTTCCGCTCGCGTTGCTGTCGCAAGCCACACCGAATAAACGCATTATCTTGCTAGAGCCTCGCCGGTTGGCGGCGCGCAATATCGCCCGTTATTTAGCGCAGTGCTTGGGTGAGAGCGTTGGCCAACAAGTTGGTTTACGGATGCGAGGGGAGACTCGGATCAGCGCGCAGACGCGATTGGAAGTGGTTACCGAAGGTGTACTCACACGCATGATACAGGCTGATCCTGAACTAGACGGTATCGGTTATATCTTGTTTGATGAGTTTCACGAGCGCAGCTTGCATGCCGATACCGCGTTGGCACTCGCCTTGGAGGTGCAAGGGGCGCTGCGCGACGATCTTCATTTAGTGATCATGTCAGCAACGCTCGATGGTAATGCGCTGCAATCGCTGTTGCCTGAAGCGCGTTATGTTGAGTCTGAAGGGCGGTGTTATCCGGTAGAATATCGCTACCAAGCGCCAAGTGATCGTCACCAGTGGCTTGAGGCTATCGAGAAAACCATTCATCAGCTCTTGGCGACAGAAACCGGCTCGATGTTAGTGTTTTTGCCCGGTGTCGGGGAGATCTCACGTTTGGCGGAACGTTTAACGGCGGCGGTCGAAAACCATGTTGATGTTTGTCCTTTATATGGTCAGTTAAACAGCCAGCAGCAACAAGCGGCGATAGCTCCGTCGATGGATGGGCGTCGTAAAGTGGTGTTGGCGACCAATATCGCGGAAACCAGTTTAACCATTGATGGTGTACGCTTGGTTGTCGATAGTGGTCTAGAGCGCACCGTAGTGTGGGATCCCAATGCGGGCTTGGGCCGACTAGATACCGTGCGGATCAGTCAGTCGTCAGCCGAGCAGCGTGCTGGACGTGCTGGGCGTTTGTCGCCGGGGATCTGCGTTCGTCTGTATAGTCAGTCTGACTTACACGCGCAGCCCGCCTTACCGGTGCCTGAAATTTTACGCAGCGATCTTACCCCGCTGGCGATGGAGCTCAGCCGTTGGGGGTGTAGCGATGCCGCCGAGCTTTGCTGGCTCGACTTGCCGCCGAAAGGCAGTTTGCAGCAAGGGTATGATTGGCTGGAGGCGAGCGGTTTATGTTCCGCAAACCGCCAACTGAGCGCATTAGGTCAAGAGGTCGCGGCCAGCGGGGCAGAGCCTCGCCAAGGTTTGCTGACTGTGTTTGCCCGCCGTTGGGGAGAGCAAGCGTGCAAAGCCGCTGCGTTGGTGCTTGCCCTGTTAGAGCAGCCGCTAAAAGGTGAATCGAACCCCGATCTGGCGTGGTTGGCGCTGCGTCTGTTCGATAATCGCCAGCGTTATCGTGCGCAATGGCAGCGCGCGCAGCAGTGGGCGGCGAATTTTAATGTCTCGCTAGATAGCAGCCCATCATCGCAGTGGCTGGGATTGTTGTTGGCGGCCAGTCACCCTGATCGCATTGGTTTAAATCGCGGTCAAGGCGGCCGATTCCAGCTGGCTAATGGCCAAGGGGTTGAAGTTGACGACGCCCAAACGCTGGCCGATAGCCCAATGATTGTCGCGGTGGATTTGATGCGCACGCGCCAAAGCCACGCCCGGGTGTTCAGCGCGATTGAGATAGCCCTAGCCGACATCGAGCAATACCTGCCACACCTGCTGCAAACGGTGGATGTCTGCGAATGGGATGAGCAGCGCGGACGCTTTATTGCAGAGCGCCAAGTGCGCTGCGGTAAATTGGCGCTGCAGCGCAAACCGCATGGCGAAGTCGCGCCGGAGCAGATCACCGCCGCGCTCGTTGGTATGGTGCAATCTAAAGGGCTGCACCTTTTGGAGTGGAGTGATAAAGCCGAGAGCTTATTGCAACGAGCACGTTATGCGCGCAGCTTAGGAGAAGCGTTGCCTGAGCTCGATGACGCTGCGCTGCGCCATGAAGCGCAACAATGGTTAGCGCCGTTTCTTCATGGTGTTACCTCCCTCAAAGCATTGAGAAAGGTTGATCTGTATAGTGCGCTGGAGGCATGGCTGGGTTGGGATATCACCCAAACATTAAATCGCCGTTTCCCGACCCACTACCAAGTGCCGACAGGCTCGAATATTCGGCTGAAATATTTTGATGATAAGCCGCCGGTACTGTCTGTGCGGATGCAAGAGATGTATGGTGAGAGCCAAACGCCAACCATTGCCGATGGCACGGTTGCCTTGGTGATGGAGTTGCTATCGCCTGCGCAGCGTCCCTTGCAGGTGACCCAAGATCTCGCTGCTTTCTGGGGCGGGAGCTATAAGGAAGTACAAAAAGAGATGAAAGGACGCTATCCCAAGCATGTGTGGCCTGATGATCCGGCCAATCACATTGCAACCACTAAGACTAAGCGTCATTTTCAGGATAAATCCTAATTAGGTTTCAGCGTTGCCTTATGCTGCGATGCGCTAAATCTCGGCGCATTGAGCGGCGGCGCTGACGAGGATGGCCCGTTATTTTTATTTTGTAGCGCAGTCGCGTTACGTACGTAACTCGTTAGAGTGAGTCAATGATCCAAAAGACACCATTAGCTAAGCACGCAATCGTTCATCAAGGCACGGCAGTTAACCGAGCGAGCCATCTCCCGATGCACAAACACGCCGCGCCGCCAAAGCGGCGAACACCCGCGAAAGCGCGCACCACCAAAGGTGCCACGAAAGGCGCAGCGAATAAGTCCACCGCCAAGCGTAAAACTAAAAAGCCATCATCATCGAACAGCTGGAAGCGTCGTCTACTGATGTTTTTCTTCAAGATCGGTTTGGTTGTGGTCGCTATTTTGTTGGCGACCGGGATTTACCTTGATCGCATCGTGCAAGATCGCTTTGAAGGCCAGATGTGGCAGTTGCCATCGGTTTTGTATGGGCGAGTTCTCACCTTGCAGCCGTCGCAGAATGTGACTCATCAAGAAGTGCTGCGCGAGCTTGAAGCGTTGAAGTACCTGCGTGTGTCTCAACCAAGGAGGGAAGGGGAATACGCCGCTTCAGCCACCCGGATCGAGCTGGTACGTCGTTCGTTTTTGTTCGCAGAAGGGGACGAGCCAGCGCAGCATGTGATGCTGTCCTTTAGTAACGGCATTCTAACCAGTATTAAATCTCTTGGCAGCGGCCAGACGCTCACTAGCGTAAAACTCGAGCCAAAGCTGCTTGGCACGATGGACTCGCCAGGCGAGGAGCAACGCTTGTTCGTCTCGCGAGATGAGCTGCCACAAAACTTAATAGATACCTTATTGGCGACGGAAGATCGCAATTTCTATAGCCACGAAGGCGTATCGCCTTGGGCTATCACGCGCGCTTTGATTGTCAACATGCAAGCTGGGCGCACAGTGCAAGGCGGCAGTACCTTAACCCAACAGCTTGCCAAAAACTTGTTCTTAAGCCGCGAGCGCTCGCTGTGGCGTAAAGTGCGCGAAGCTTATATGGCCGTCATTATCGATTTGCGCTACGACAAAGATCGCATCCTCGAAGCGTATATGAACGAGGTGTATTTAGGCCAGAACGGTAACGATGCGATCCACGGTTTCGGGCTTGGAGCGCGATTCTACTTTGGGCGTCCGCTGCAAGAGCTGCGAACCGATCAACTGGCATTGATGGTCGGGATGGTGAAAGGGCCGTCATACTACAACCCGTGGCGCTATCCGGATCGCGCGAAAGAGCGGCGCAACTTGGTGCTGCATTTAATGCGCGAGCAAGACTTCCTTACTCAGGCGGAGTATCAAAGCGCGGTGAAGCAGCCGTTGGACGTGCAGAAAACCCCAAGCATCAACCGACGCCAACCGGCTTACTTCCAGCAAGTGCGCCGTGAGATCTCCCTGTATGTCGGTAACCGATACTCTACTGGCCAAGGATTGCGTATCTTCACCACCTTAGATCCTTTATCGCAGCAAGCGGCAGAAAGTGCCGTTGCGAAGATTGTGCCTCAATTGGGCAGTAAGCTAGAAGCTGCGGCGGTGATCGCCGATCGTGAAACCGGTGAGATCCGCGCGATGGTCGGCGGGGCAGATCCGTCGTTTGCTGGTTTTAACCGCGCAATGGATGCGAGACGTCAAATTGGTTCGTTGGTTAAACCGGCGGTGTACATGACGGCGCTGGCCGATCCGAGTCACTGGGAGTTAGGCTCTACCATCGATGACAAAGCGATCTCTTTGCGCGGCAATCAGGGCTCGACGTGGTCGCCACGTAACTATGATCGTAAGTTCCGTGGTGAAGTGCCTCTGTACCTGTCGCTGGCGAAATCGTTGAACGTACCCACGGTCAATGTTGGGATGAAAGTGGGCTTAGATAACGTTAAGCATTCGCTGATCCAACTTGGGGTGCCGCCGGATCAAATCCAAGGGCGTCCATCCATGTTGCTAGGGGCGTTAAACCTAACGCCGTTTGAGGTCACTCAGATGTTCCAAGCAATCGGTAATAGCGGTAAACACGCGCCGCTAACCACGTTGCGCGCCGTGACGACGGCAGAAGGACAGTCGTTATATGACTATCGTCCGCGCCCAGTGCAAACGGTGTCTGAACAAGCGGCATGGTTGACCACTTATGCGATGAAACACGCAGTGGTCAGCGGTACAGCGCGTCGTTTGCACGGTGAGTTTGCTTCGATTGGCCTTGCCGCGAAAACGGGGACCACGGATAACAACCGAGATAGCTGGATCGCTGGCATTGATGGTAGGGAAGTGACGACCATTTGGGTTGGCCGAGACGATAACGGCAGCACCGGTTTAACCGGCTCTTCGGGGGCGCTGAAAGTCTATCAAGCGTATCTTAGCTCGCGCCAACCAGTGCCGCTGCGCCTGCATTGGCCTGATAAGATGCGCACCGGTAATTATCAGCGCAACGCTAACGGCTCGCTCACCTATAACTGCAATGGCAATGTCGAATTGCCCGTGTGGGATAGGGACGGCACCCTAGACGGTCGCTGTGGCGATGAGCTAGGGAACTTTATGCAGCAGTTCTTCTAACGCACACTCTCATCTCAGGCAGCTTTCGGGCTGCCTTTTTTATTGCCTTTGTTTTGCCTCTAGTGGGGCTCTAGGACGCTACAATAAAGCGCTATCGAAGAGGCTCGCAGTAGCTGGATAAATCGTTGAGACCGGTGTTATAGAAAGTGCTTTGAAGAGCGGGTGAAGTGCGTAGTGAACAGTATTGAGAGCTAAATGAAGAGAATAGGAGAGGGAAGTGTTTTGTTGCGCAGAAACGAAAAAAGCTCCGACTTTCGTCAGAGCTTTCTCGAAAAGTGGCTCCCCCTGCAAGACTTGAACTTGCGACATACGGATTAACAGTCCGCCGTTCTACCGACTGAACTAAGGGGGAATTGTCTTTTAACCTTGTGCTTTGCAGCATCAGGTGAAATATGGTGCCTCGAGGCGGAATCGAACCACCGACACGGGGATTTTCAATCCCCTGCTCTACCGACTGAGCTATCGAGGCAAAAGTAAAGTGGTTAAGACTCTACTTTGCAATAAATGGTGCCGACTACCGGAATCGAACTGGTGACCTACTGATTACAAGTCAGTTGCTCTACCTACTGAGCTAAGTCGGCGCCTAATTTTGTTTACTGAACTACCAAATGGGTAGGGCAGTAGAAAGTGGCTCCCCCTGCAAGACTTGAACTTGCGACATACGGATTAACAGTCCGCCGTTCTACCGACTGAACTAAGGGGGAATTATTCTTTACCCTGATGCTACTACATATTGTGTCAGCACCAAGTTTAAATATGGTGCCTCGAGGCGGAATCGAACCACCGACACGGGGATTTTCAATCCCCTGCTCTACCGACTGAGCTATCGAGGCAGTGTCTGTTAGAGAGCGTCTCTCTTGTCGACGGAGGGCATTAAAAAGGTTTTTGAGTTTGGAGTCAACGATAAAATTAAAAAATTTATCCGTTCGCTGCTTTTTTGTATGAAGTGCTGCACTTTTACACGTTTTTAGGTGTTGTAACCCGAAATTTAGGGCATGGCAGGGAAGGGATTTAACGTTAAGGCGAATGAACCATGTCGAAATCACTGCGGTTAACTGTTGAATTTGTGTGCGCACAACCAAGGCTATTGAGCGCTAGTTTTCTCGCACTAGTGCAAGATCACCTCAGCAGTTCTCTGGCTGGCTGACGTTCGGGATAAAAGTGAGTAAATAGAGGAGCACCATGGCGTGATCTTTGATCGAAAATGGAACGCATTGCATGCTCGGTTTTCTGCAACGCTCTGTTCGAAAAAGAAGCAATGCACCGAAAAGGTGAGAGTAGGGGATATGTATGTTGAGAAGGATTGCCAATGTACTGGCGAGCGTTTCGACAAAGCCGATATCCGAAAGGCAGATATGAAAAAGCCCCAGTCTTTCGACTAGGGCTATTCAATATGGTGCCTCGAGGCGGAATAACCGGGCCACGTTGGTCACCGGCCGGCGTTTTTCAACAAAGCCGATATCCGAAAGCCAGATACAAAAAAGCCCCGTTCTTGCGAACAGGGCTTTCATGAATAGTGGTGCCTCGAGGCGGAATCGAACCACCGACACGGGGATTTTCAATCCCCTGCTCTACCGACTGAGCTATCGAGGCAAAAGTAAAGTGGTTAAGACTCTACTTTGCAATAAATGGTGCCGACTACCGGAATCGAACTGGTGACCTACTGATTACAAGTCAGTTGCTCTACCTACTGAGCTAAGTCGGCGCCTAATTTAGTTTACTGAACTACCAAACGGGTAGGGCAGTAGAAAGTGGCTCCCCCTGCAAGACTTGAACTTGCGACATACGGATTAACAGTCCGCCGTTCTACCGACTGAACTAAGGGGGAATTGTTCTTTACCCTGTTGCTACTACTCGTGTTGCAGCACCAAGTTTAAATATGGTGCCTCGAGGCGGAATCGAACCACCGACACGGGGATTTTCAATCCCCTGCTCTACCGACTGAGCTATCGAGGCAACGGAGGGGCATTAAATAGGTTTTCCGGTTTGGAGTCAACGTTTTTTTTAAAGAACTCTGCTGAGTGCGTTAATTTTGTACGACCTCGCAGGATCGGTAGGTGGATCATGTCTGCTTAGTATGAATAAAAGTGCGCTAGTTATCATAAATACAACAAAAACAGCCAATATGATTACCCTTGCTACACTTTTTACGATGCTTAGATATTTGCACAGATTTTACACAAGGATTGAAAAGGGGCAGGAATGAAAGTTCAACTTACTCGTCGATTAGAGATCAGTGGGGTTTACCAAGAGACGGCACGTTATGCCGAGTGGCTGCAAAAAAACGATGAGCTAGAAATTGATGCCTCTTTAGTCGAACGCGTTGATGCGGCAGGGATCCAAGCGTTGACCACATTGTTTGTGAACGCGAAAGAAGCGGGAAAGCGTGTCTTTTTCTGCGCGCTATCACCTAAACTGGATGAGGCGATCCGGATTTTAGAACTTGATGCACTGTTCTATGGCGCGCCGTTGCATGCCGTGAGCGCTGAGCGTCACTAGTACTGCGCTGGAATACCACTCCGCTTATTAGCAGCGAGTCCCTTGAATACAACGAGCAAGGGACTCGGATTGATGTGGTTTATAAACTGCGGGTTTGATTAAACTCACGCTGGAAGGCGATCACTTTTTGTAGATAGCGACGCGCTTCGGCTTTCGGATGGCGTTGGGTGAGCGCCCAGTACACTTGTGATGGCTCGAGACTGTTGATGTTTTCAATGGCTTTAGCGCGATCGCTGTGGAAGGTTTTAAGCACGTTTCCCGCCCCGCCGTTATAGGCAGAGATGATCACATAGTGCATGCTCAGGGGATCGCGCACGTCTTTCAAATAGCGGGTTTTCAATATGTGCAGGTAAGCGGTGCCCATATCTATGTTGTATTCCGGGTTAAACAGGTTTTCTGCTGTCGGGATCCCGGACTGGCCTTTCACTAAACGCAGCACATCAGCGCCGGCGGTTTTCGGCACCACTTGCATCAAACCATAAGCGTTAGCCCAGCTTACCGCGTAAGGGTTAAAGCTACTTTCGGTTTTGATGATCGCGTAGATCAAGTCTTCTTGAATGTTATAGCGCTGCGAGGCGGCTTGCACGATGCTAGCATATTGATAGCCACGCTGATCGGTATGGTTTTCGACCATCGGAATTTCAACATATAAACTGTGCTTTTGCGCGATATCGCCTTGTTGCAGCTTATTGGCAATCAAGTAGTCAGCGTAACGGTTGGCGCGCCATTCCCAGTTGATTGGCTGACCATCGTGATCTAGTACCTGATTGAGCAAAAACGGATTGCCTGTCAGCGGGACTTCCGAGGCGGAGTAGAGATCGACCACCGCAGGATCGTCGGGGGTGAGCAGTGTGGCGACGATCGCTTCTTTAAGATGCTGGTTTGGGTTGTCTTGCGCCACCGTAGAAATGGTGATCACGCCTCGCGTGAAGTCAATGTGAGAGCGGCTCAAGTAGTTATCGGTGTACTTTACGTAGTCACGTTTACCCGCGACCAGTACCTCTTGTTCGCCCCATTGCTTTTCGATACTACCGGTAAAGGAGGTCATCAGGCGTTCAAAGCCTGCGTCATCTTGATTAAATTGGCCGGGAAGCGGTGCTAAATTGGTGGCAAAGCGGTTGGTCGTGGTGTAATCCACATCATACACTTTCTCGACAAATTCACGACTACAACCAGCAATGGAAAGGGCAGCAACAAGCGGCCAAAAAGAACGAAACATGACAATACCTCCTGGGTGGAAATAATGTCACGTTTTTAAGAAATGCCAAGCTGCGTTTGCCGAATTTCTACGACAGTCACGCATTCGTTGCTTGGCTATCAGGAGAGGGTATGCCCTTTGTGAGCTTATTTGCTCGGCGGGGTATAGCCTTCGATGTGCACGTCTTTGCCTTCGAACAAGAAATTAACCATTTCGCCTTCCAGCAGTCTGCGATGCTCAGGATCCATCATGTTCAATTTTTTCTCGTTGATCAGCATGGTTTGCTTGGCTTGCCATTCGCCCCAGGCTTCTTTGGAGATATTGTCAAAAATACGCTTGCCGAGATCGCCCGGATACAGTTGAAAATCCAGACCGTCAGCTTCTTTTTGTAGACGTTGGCAGAAAACAGTACGACCCATGATCGCGCTCCTTAAGTTAAGAATCTTGCTGTTGAAGATGATGCAGCTCTGCCAATATGCGTTGTACTGGCGCAGCTAAGCCGACTTCATCGGGTTGCTCTAAGTTATACCAGAGACCCTGATTGCCTTCCATGAGCTTTTGTCCCTCCATTTTCTGCGCCTTTGAGGTCAGCGGGATCAGCACCGGCGTGATATCGAGATGAAAATGGCTAAAGGTGTGACGAAAGCCGGTTAATAGCTCGCCAGAGTCAGGCGCTATGCCGTAGCGATCTTCGAGCCAGTTTTTCATCGCGTGCTCGCTCTCAAATTGCGGAAAGCAAAACAGCCCGCCCCAAATGCCGCTCGGTGGGCGTTTTTCCAGCCACACCTGATGGTCTTGCGCTAATAGCGGAAACCATGCTTGTTTTTCCGGTAGGGTTTTCTTGGGCTTTTTCCCCGGATAGTCTTGCGGATTGCCTTGCAAGCGCGCCTGACAGTTTGATGCAACGGGGCACAACTCGCATTTTGGCTTGCTGCGGGTGCAGATCATCGCGCCCATATCCATCATCGCTTGGTTGTAAGGCGCGACGTTTTCATCGCTAGGGGTGTAGTCTTCGGCCAACGCCCACAAGGCGTTTTCTACCGATTTTTTCCCCGGCCAACCTTCAATCGCGCCATGTCTTGCTAGTACGCGTTTCACGTTGCCATCAAGGATAGGGTGAGGGAGCTTGAGTGAGAGTGACAAAATCGCGCCTGCGGTACTACGCCCGACGCCGGGTAAGTCCATTACTAACTCTAACTCGCGCGGAAATTCGCCGTGGTATTGCTCGGCCACTTTCTTGGCCGCAGCGTGCAGGTTTCGCGCGCGAGCGTAGTAGCCAAGCCCAGTCCACAGGTGCAGTACTTCGTCTTGATCGGCTTCGGCTAAGGCTTCCACGGTCGGGAAGCGCGCCATAAAGCGTTCAAAATACGGGATCACTGTGGCAACTTGGGTTTGTTGCAGCATGATTTCTGACAGCCACACTTTGTAAGGTGTTTTTTCTTGCTGCCACGGGAGGTGTTTTCTCCCATATTGGTGGTACCAGTCGAGGATCGACTGGGTAAGTTCATTCTTCACTGAAGGCTCACATCGTTATAATTTATGGCAGCGATTGCATCATACTGTACGAATAGTGGCAATGGATCACTTGCACTCGCGCTCGATCTTTGGATAATGCGCGATCCTGCAACATTTTATTTTTTGATTTCACAGGTACCCAAGCATGAGCCCTAAAAATTCCGGTGACGTTACGCTGACTGAGTTTAACGAAGACGGTAAGTTGATCCGTAAAATTCGCAGTTTTGTGCGCCGTGAAGGCCGTTTGACCAAAGGCCAAGAGTTGGCCATGGAGCAAAACTGGCCAACCATGGGCGTGGACTTTAAAACCGAAATGCTAAACTGGAACGAGGTTTTTGGTCGTGACGGTGAAGTGGTACTGGAAATCGGCTTTGGTATGGGCGCGTCGTTTGTAGAAATGGCGAAGAACGCACCAGAGAAAAACTATATCGGTATTGAAGTGCATTCACCGGGTGTGGGTGCTTGTTTGATGGCAGCAGGTGAAGCGCAGCTGACTAACTTACGTGTGATGTGCCATGACGGGGTTGAAGTGTTTGAACACATGATCCCAGACGGTAGCCTAGACACTGTACAGTTGTTCTTCCCTGATCCTTGGCACAAAGCGCGTCACCACAAGCGCCGTATCGTTCAACCTGCATTCGTTGAAATGGTACGTAAGAAGCTGAAAGTGGGTGGTGTTTTCCATATGGCAACCGACTGGGAAAACTACGCTGAGCACATGATTGAAGTGATGAACGTAGCGCCAGGTTACCAAAACGTGGCAACTGACGGTGATTACGTTCCGCGCCCAGAAGATCGCCCGCTGACTAAATTTGAGCAACGCGGTCATCGCCTTGGTCACGGTGTTTGGGACATCAAATTCGCTCGTACCGAATAATACCAAATCCAGAAACATTACCAGACGCCATTGCGTCGTGATGCACATTAAAGCCAGCCTCGCGCTGGCTTTTTCACCCTTGGAGGCTCCATGAAACCTACTCAAGCATTGTTGGATGAAATCCTTGAAGCGGCTCGCCCACTGATCCACGAAGGTCAGGTTGCGGACTATATTCCCGCGTTAGCTCAAGTACCTACAGATAGGCTAGGGGTGGCGGTGTGCTATAACGACGGTGATGTGCTGGTGGCTGGGGATGCGGATGAGCCATTCTCAATCCAGTCGATTTCCAAAGTGCTAAGCCTGACATTGGCGATGAGCGTTTATGAGCCGGAAGAGATCTGGGAGCGAGTGGGGAAAGAGCCATCAGGCCATGCGTTCAACTCGATGATCCAGCTGGAAGTGGAAAACGGGATCCCACGTAATCCGTTTATTAACGCTGGTGCGCTTGTCGTGTGTGACATGCTGTTTAGTCGCTTGTCTGCGCCGCGTCATCGCATGCTTGAGTTGGTGCGCGAGCTCAGTGGCGATCCCAAAATCAACTACGACAAAATCGTTGCCGCTTCTGAGATGCAACACAGCGATCGTAACGCGGCGATTGCCTATTTGATGCGCTCGTTTGGCAACTTTAAAAATGATGTGATGCCGGTGCTGCACAACTATTTCCACTATTGTGCGCTGCGGATGAGTTGTCGCGATCTTGCGAAAACTTTCAGTTATTTGGCGAATAAGGGACTTCCTTTAGGCGCAGAAAAAAGCATTATCAGCCACACTCAGACTAAGCAACTGAATGCGCTTCTTGCCACCTGTGGTTTGTATGATGGCGCAGGCGAGTTTGCCTACCGTGTCGGTATGCCGGGCAAGTCCGGTGTGGGTGGCGGTATCGTGGCTGTCGTTCCAGGAGAGATGACTATTGCGGTCTGGTCTCCAGCGCTTGATAAATCAGGCAACTCCTTAGCTGGCACCCAAGTGCTGGAGCTACTAGCGGAGCGCATCGGCCGATCCATTTTCTGATTCAGGCAGCGCCTGATAAAGAGGTTGTATGAGATTAGGCTTTATTGGGTTATGTATTGGAACATTGATGGGATTGTCTTTCGGCGCGCAGGCGCATTACTGCGTGCCGCAAGTGCACAGTGATATCGTCACTGAAGAAGGGAATGTGATTGTTTGGGTCAATAGCGATCGCTTTACCATTAACGATCAAGGCGGGCTCAAAGTGGGGCCGCATCCGGTTTCCTTAAATGCTGAGCAGCAAGAAACGCTGGCGACGTATCACTCCATGGTACTGCGCGATCTCCCGTATGTGCGTTCAACCTTGAGCAACGAGCTTAGTGAAATTGTTCGTCGCATTGATGGCACGCTGGCGACTGAGCTGGGCTCGACCAGCCGCTCTCGCCGCGATTTAGCCATGCTCCATCAACAGCTTGAAGTGCAGCTTGTCTCGGCGCTTGGCGTGTTATCTTCACCGCAACTCAACCATCAGGAAGTGAAACGGATTACCAGTGAACTTGATTCGCAGGTGAATAAGTTTATTGCCCGAGTGAGCGCTAGCGGGATCAGCGATTTGGCGATGATGGATGTGCCGCAAGGCCAAGATAGGATGACAGCCATTGCCGAGCGTTTGAGCGAGGTTGAAGCTAATATCCGTGATACCGTGGCGGAGCTGCAACCACGATTGGTGCAGGTGAACTCTCAAGTGTGCGAGCGCCTCGAAAAATGGCAGCAGCAAGAGCAAAAAATTCAATCACAAATCCCTGCGTTATCAACGTGGCAGAGTGTCACCTTGACCGCAAAATAAACGAGATTTCAGCAATAGAAAAACCGCCTCAATGGGCGGTTTTTGTCGTTTTTAGCTTACTGACAAGGGAGGTGATTGCTTTTGCTATTCGTCGTCTTCGCTGACAAATAGCGCTATCAAATCATTGAAGAACAGTTGGCCTTTTTCGGTCACTTGCCAATGAGTGGCTGTTTCGCTCAGCAAGCCTTCTTCTAGCGCCTGTTGCAGCGGCTCGGCTATCACGGATAAGCTCAGGCCAGTGCGTTCGCTAAACTCGGCTTTAGGGCACGCCTCCGCGAGGCGAAAACGGTTCATAAAGTACTCAAATGGACGCTCTTGCTCACTAACGTTGTACTCTTTATCCAGATAATCCCGCGCCAAGTCGAGATAGCCACGCGGGTGTTTAACCTTAATGGTGCGGATGATGCGGCCATCGCTAAAGCTGACTTTACCGTGAGCGCCACAGCCAATGCCGAGGTAGTCGCCAAAGCGCCAGTAGTTGAGGTTGTGGCGACACTGTTTGCCCGGCTTGCTGTAGCCAGACACTTCATAGTGCTGATAGCCCGCTTCCTCTAACAGCTGGTGGCCTTGCTCGTAGATATCCCACAAGTCGTCGTCATCTGGCAGCTTAGGTGGCTGCGAGTAGTACAGGGTATTGGGCTCAATGGTCAGTTGATACCAAGACAGGTGAGGTGGTGCGAGTTCAATGGCTTGTTTGAGATCGGCCAGCGCTTGCTCTGGCGTTTGGTTAGGTAAGCCGTGCATCAGATCGAGGTTAAAGCTGTTGAGTTTGCTGCCGGCCGCAATGTGTGCGGCGCGAATGGCTTCATCACCGTTGTGAATCCGACCCAAACGCTCCAGTTTCTCTGCTTCAAACGACTGTACACCGATGGAAATACGGTTAACGCCAGCGCGTTGGTAGGCATGGAAACGCTCGGCTTCAACCGTGCCTGGGTTCGCCTCCATGGTGATTTCGATATCACTGGCAAACGGAATTCGCGCTTCAATGCCAGCAAGCAAACGTGCCATGTATTCTGGCGCCATCAGGCTTGGGGTTCCACCGCCGATAAAAATCGAGTGCAGATCGCGCCCGCCAATATCGAGCCGAGCCAAATCGCGATCAAGATCGTCGAGCAGCGCGGCGATGTATTCGGCTTGCGGTAATTCAGCTTTTTGCGCGTGCGAGTTAAAGTCGCAATACGGGCATTTTTGCACACACCACGGAATGTGGACGTACAGGCTCAGTGGCACAGAGGCGATCATGCCTGCTCCTTGATAGCGGCAAACAGTGCTTGCAGGGCTTGACCGCGATGAGAGAGCATTTTTTTACGCTCCGCCGCCAGTTCGGCAGAAGTGCAGTTTTCACTTGAAACAAAAAATACCGGATCGTAGCCAAAGCCGCCGTCACCATACGCTTCGCGGGTGATCACGCCTTCCCACTTACCGTGGCAGATCAGCGGGGTAGGATCGTTTTCATGGCGCATTAACACCAACACGCAGTGAAAGCGCGCTGCGCGTTCAGTCTGTCCTTCCATCGCGTTGAGCAGCTTTTGCAGGTTCTCTTCATCGCTAGCACCCACGCCGGCATAACGCGCGGAGTAAACCCCTGGCGCACCATTAAGCGCATCGACTTCGAGGCCAGAATCGTCAGCAATCGCGGGTAATCCGGTCTCTTTGGCGGCATGGCGCGCTTTGATAATGGCATTTTCAACAAAGGTGGTGCCGGTTTCTTCAACGTCAGAGACATTGAATTCGCTTTGGGCCAGTACTTCGAAACCAAAATCGGCCAAGAGATCGGCCATTTCGCGTACTTTGCCTTTGTTACCGGTTGCCAGAACCAATTTCGACATGAGGATCACTCCAAGATAGCTGCAAAGGCGCGTAGTGTAACCAGTGCGACGCGTGAGGGAAAGGGCTGTGGCGTCCACGGCTTGGGTTGAGCGGTAACCGCTAGCGTGGCTAGCGGCTGATCATTGATGGTTAACGTATTAGTCAGTATAGAAAGTTTGCTCGAAGGTCAGTGTATTGGTGGTACCGCCAGCGGTGAGGACTTGGATCTCAAACTGCAGTTTGTCCTCATGGGTGTGCTTGATCTCCGCGAGGTAGTATATCGCGCTGCCTTCTTTGACTTGACGGAATTCTAATGGAAAGCGATTGCCCAGCAGATTTTTCGCATGGCCAGTAATCGAGGCCATCACCGCTTGGTTGTCTTTGTTTTGATCTAACACGGAAATGTTGAGCAGTGCTGCGTAGCGGCTGCGTTGAATCTGGTATTGCGTGGCGACTTCCGGTGAAAGAAACGTGGTAGGGATCGCGGAATAGTGCACGGCCAAGTTGTCAAAGCGCACGGCTTGCTCAGCGTAGGCACTGAAGCTCGAAAAACTAAAGCTTAAGAAACCGAAAAATAGGCTGAAGATACCGGTGACTATCTGCTTTTTCATCACATGCTCCTTGCGTTATTTCTTCTCGTTTTTGGGTTATTTTAGATATGGAAAACAGGCCCGTTCCGTCGAGCCGTTATAACGTCTGAGCCAGCGGCAACGTTTTATTAACTTAGGTAGGTTATCAGAAATAACGCACAGGGAGAAACGCAGAGCCGATGTGGTGCATTGAACAGCGTGTTACTAACGCTTATCAGGCATCGAAACGCCTGCTCTGCGAGCAATTAATTGAGCAGCGCAGTCACTTCAGCGGGGATTTGCACCGGATCGCAGATCCGCACTTGCTTGTGGCGGCCAAGCTCGCCTTTTTCTATCTGGACAGCGCCTTTGGCGACACGAAACTGTTTTGCCAGATATTTGGTGAGATGGGCGTTCGCTTTGCCATCGACGGGCGGTGCGGTGATGGCGATTTTTAGCTCGTCACCGTGCAAGCCGACAATCGCATCTCGGCTTGCTTTGGGTTGAATATAGAGGCGGAGGATCACATCCGCCCCTTGTTGCTGTACTGCCGTCGCGCTCATTAAATTAGCCAAGCGTTAACCAGTGGGGCTGGGATCAAATCGGAAATAAACCAGTAACCGAATTGGATGCCGAAAAACAGCAATAGCACGCTCAAGTCCAGCATGCCGATAGGCGGGATCACGCGGCGCAGTGGCTCAGTGATCGGCGCTGTTAGCTGGTGCAGCGTATATTCAATTGGGCTGCGGCCTTGGCTGATCCAGCTAAGGATAGCGCGCGCGATCAGCACATAGATCAGCAAGGTACCTGCTACTTTCACCAAGTTCAGTAGGCCCGCGATCAGGATAAAACCAAACCCTGCGCTAAAGACTAATGAGAAGAGGTAGAGCTTGAGGCAAACCAAGAGATAAGCAAACAACAGCGTCGACAGATCAAGGCTACCGACTGATGGGATCAGGCGGCGCAATGGTGAGACGATTGGCTGGGTCGCCTTCACGACAAATTGTGAAAACGGGTTGTAGAAATCAGCCCGCACATATTGCAACCATACGCGTAAAATCACGACCATGATGTACAAGTTGAAAAGCTGAAACCCTAATTGGATTAGAAAATTAACGGAGTTCATAGCGTACCTTGGGTTATTAGAATAACGTTTCCATCTCTTTTGCACGGGCAACGGCAGCTTGCATCGCTTTGGCTACGATGTCGCTCAGTGCATTTTCATTGAATGTACGGATGGCTTCTGCCGTGGTTCCTCCCTTGGATGTAACCTGCTCCCTCAGTGTGGCAATCGACAAATCTGCGTTAGCGCGAACCATTTCGGCGGCACCTAATGCGGTTTGTTGAACGAGTTGTCGCGCCGTAGCTTCATCGAACCCTTGCGCCACGGCTTCTTGTTGCATCGCTTCCATGAACAAGAAGAAATAAGCGGGTGCACTACCGGCAGCGGCGATCACGCCATTGATGCCATCTTCTTCTTCGACCCAGCACACTTCACCAACTGATTCGAGTAGGTTGTGGGCAAAGGCACGGTCTGATTTTGGTAGTGTATTTGGCGCGTACAAGCCGCTCATACCCAAGCCAACAAGGGCAGGGGTGTTAGGCATAACACGCACCAAGTTCAATGGCTGACCGAGATATTCAAGGTAGCGAGAATAGCTAATCCCAGCCGCAACAGTTATGACTAGCTTAGATGAAAAGTCGAGAATTTGCAGAGGGTTGCAGACCGCTTCCATGATTTGCGGTTTCACGGCAAAGACCACCACGTCGGCATCATTCGCCGCTTGTAGGTTATCTTCGGTGGTGGCAATACCGTAGGCATCGGACAGCGCACTGCGATGGGTTTCGTCAGGGGACGACGCGCAGATGTGATCGGCAGGATAGCCATTGCTGATCATGCGGGCGATGATAGATTTCGCCATGTTACCTGCGCCGATAAAGGCAATACGTCTGTGTTCCATGTGTCTCTCCTTGTGGCTAAATAAGCCGTGCTCTGTAAAGCGCTGGGGTGATGGCACGTCTTGTGCTGACATCGTCTCGCAATGCGAGGGGCGCTGAATGTTCCGTGTTAATCGCCAATAGTATTGGCTTTTGCTTCTGTGTTCGTGCGTTTAGCGGTAATCACGCTCACCGAAAATCGCGGTGCCGATGCGAACAATAGTGCTGCCCGCTTCAATGGCGGCCGTCATGTCGCCGCTCATGCCCATTGAGAGGGTATCCATCTCAGGGTGCGTTACTTGCAGCTTGGCGAGTGCGTCAGCCAGGCTTTGGAACGCATGAAGCTGCGAGGCGTAGTCATCGGCGCGCTCTGGGATCGACATTAAACCGCGCAACGTAAGGTTCGGCAAGGCCGCGATAGCATTGGCCAGCTCAGCAACGGTGTCAAAGTCGGTGCCTGATTTGCTACTTTCGCCACTGGTGTTCACTTGCAGTAGCACTTGCAACGGCGCTTTATCGCTTGGGCGTTGATCGCTTAAACGCTGGGCGATTTTCAGGCGATCGACTGAGTGAACCCAATCAAAATGTTCGGCCACCAAGCGGGTCTTATTGGATTGAATGGGGCCGATAAAATGCCAATTCAATCCTTTTTCACGATTCTGCTGCTGAAAGTGCTGGACCTTCTCAACGCCTTCTTGGACATAGTTTTCACCAAAGTGGCGTTGGCCGGCATCGATGGCTTCTTGTATCGCAACAATAGGTTTGGTCTTGCTGACGGCCAAAAGTTGCACTGAATCGGGGCATCTCCCGCATTTTTCTGCTGAAAGCCCAATCTGGTGGGTGATTTGCTCAATGTTTTGTTTGATACTAGTCATATTTTTTCATCTACGGGGAAAGTGAATGGATATCACCGAGTTATTGGAATTTACTGTAAAACATAAAGCATCAGATTTGCACCTTTCAGCAGGCGTTCCGCCAATGATTCGTGTCGATGGTGATGTTCGCCGCTTAAGTTTGCCGGATATGTCACATGCGGATGTCCATAAATTGGTGTTTGACATTATGAACGATGTACAGCGTCGTGACTATGAAGAAAACCTGGAGTGTGACTTTTCCTTTGCCGTGCCTAAAGTGGGCCGTTTCAGGGTTAACGCCTTCCACCAATTACACGGCGCAGGCGCAGTATTTCGTACCATCCCAAACTCCGTTCCAACACTAGAAGATATTCGAGCGCCTGAAATTTTCACGCGTATTTCTGAGCTGCAAAACGGCTTGGTGCTGGTTACCGGTCCGACCGGTTCGGGTAAATCGACCACGCTGGCGGCGATGATCAACCACGTGAACCTAACGATGAACCGTCACATTTTGACCATCGAAGACCCGATCGAATTCGTTCACAAAAGTAAAAAGTGCCTGATCAACCAACGTGAAGTGCACCGTGATACGCACAGCTTTAACGCCGCACTGCGTAGTGCGTTGCGTGAAGACCCCGACGTTATTCTGGTGGGTGAGCTTCGTGACCAAGAAACCATCAGCTTGGCGTTGACCGCAGCAGAAACAGGTCACTTAGTTTTCGGTACCTTGCACACCAGTAGTGCTGCTAAAACCATTGACCGTATTATCGACGTATTCCCTGCCGGTGATAAATCCATGGTCCGTTCGATGCTGTCAGAATCGTTGCGTGCGGTTATCTCGCAGGCGCTGATGAAGCGTATCGAAGGCGGCCGTGTTGCGGCGCACGAAATCATGATTGCTACCCCGGCGATCCGTAACTTGATCCGTGAAGATAAAGTCGCACAGATGTACTCGATGATCCAAACGGGTGCAAGCCAAGGCATGCAGACCATGGAGCAGGCAGCGAAGCTGTTGGTGGCTCAAGGTGAGGTTGAAGCGGAAGAAGCAGCCCGTAAGTCGTCAGGCGCGTACAGTAAGGTTTAAGGAGTAACCAAATGCAACTGGGTGCGGTTTTGAATGAAATGGTCAAACGCAAAGCGTCTGATCTCTATATTACGGTGGGCGCGCCTTGCCTGCTGAAAATCAACGGACGATTGAACGCGATCGGTGAGCCGCTGTCGGCAGGTGCAATTAACGCCATGCTGAACAGCATCATGGATCAGTCGAAGCGCGATGAGTACGCGTCGACCCGTGAAGCGAACTTTGCGATTGTACGTGAATGTGGGCGTTTCCGTGTGAGTGCGTTTTGGCAGCGTGATCTGCCAGGGATGGTTATCCGTCGTATCGAAACCAATATCCCTAACTTTGAAGAGCTCTCTTTGCCGCTCGAAATGCAGCACATGGTGATGTCAAAGCGTGGCTTGATTTTGGTGGTGGGTGCAACGGGCTCGGGTAAGTCGACCTCGATGGCGGCGATGACCGGTCACCGTAACCGTAACTCCAGTGGTCACATTCTGACGATTGAGGATCCGATCGAATTCGTTCACGATCACAACAACTGTATCGTGACGCAGCGTGAGGTCGGGATCGACACCGACAGCTACGAAGTGGCACTGAAAAACTCCCTGCGTCAGGCGCCTGATATGATCTTGATTGGTGAGATCCGCTCACGTGAAACCATGGAATACGCGATGATGTTCGCCGAAACCGGTCACTTATGTATGGCAACGCTCCACGCCAACAACGCGAACCAGGCACTCGATCGTATCATTCACTTGGTACCTAAAGAGCGTCGTGATCAGTTCCTGTTTGATTTATCGTTGAACCTGAAAGCGATTCTGGCGCAGCAACTGGTACCCGATATCAGCGGCAACGGTCGTCACGGGGCGTATGAGATGCTATTTAATACCCCACGTGTCGCGGATTTGATCCGTCGTGGTGAGCTGCATGAGCTGAAAGATGTGATGCGTAAGGGTAAAGATCAGGGGATGCGTACCTTTGACCAAGCACTGTTTGCCTTGGTCAAAGAAGGCAAGATTTCTGAAATGGAAGCCCTGCACCATGCCGACTCTGCCAACGAACTGCGCTTGATGATGAAGCTGGGTAATGAAGCGGAAAAAGAAGCCGCTGAAGCGAAAAGTGAAAGTAAGAGCTTTAGTGGTTCACTGGCGGATATTAAGATTCAAATGGATGATGACGATTAATCGCCATGCTGTCTATTTGACAAAAAAGGTGCTGATATTCAGCACCTTTTTTTATGCGCGGTATCTAGGCGATACACTTAGTCGTACTGACGTTCAAACCAGCTTTCTAAGATCACGACCGCCGACTGCGAGTCAATATTACCTTTAGAGAGAGCGCGGTAACCGCCACGTTCAAACAGATCTGATTTGGCTTCTCGGGTGCTTAAGCGCTCATCGTGTAGCTCAACCTGACAGCCAAAGCGGCCATGGAGACGGTTGGCAAATTTCTTTGCCCGTGGGGTGATCGCTTCTAACTCGTTGCCTTCCATATCTAATGGTAAGCCCACCACGACCAAGTTGGGTTGCCACTCTTTCAGCAGCGCTTCAATCTGCTCCCATTGTGGGATCCCATCTTTGGCTTTGAGGGCGCTCAGTGGGGTGGCGGTGCCGGTGAGGGTTTGGCCTACAGCAACCCCGATACTGCGGGTGCCGTAATCAAAGGCCAGAATGGTTTGGCTCATGCGTGTCCTATTTGGCTGGAGAGATCGGCTGAGTTAAAGCCGAACTGTGCAATGGCTTTGCTCCAGCGCTCATTAATTGGGGTAGAGAAAATGATATTAGGATCGGCTTCAACGCTGAGCCAGCTGTTCTCGGCCAGCTCGGCTTCGAGTTGCCCCGCTTCCCATCCGGCATAACCCAGCGCAACCAGATAACGCTCTGGTGCAAGTTGGGTACCGAGCGTAATGAGCACGTCTTTAGAGGTGGTAACGGTGACCACATCGCTGATCTGCTCGCTGCTGGTAAAGCGTGTGCCACCGTCGTGCAGCACAAACCCGCGATCTTCGGCTACCGGGCCGCCGTTCATCACCGGTTGCGCGAGGCTATTTGGGTTATCGATAGGCCATTCGCGATCCAGATCGAGCTGATTTAGCATCGCCTCTAAGCTCACTTCAATCGGTTGATTGACGATCAGCCCCATCGCGCCGTCGTCATTATGCTCACACAGGTAAATTACGCTGTGTTGGAATCTCGGGTCTGACATGCCGGGCATTGCGACCAGAAAATGATTCTTCAGGTTCATCGGCAGATCCAAAGTGGTTGCAGATTAGCTCATCGCCGACACATTCATATCGGCGTTGATAAGCTGTCTTTAAGTCGGTAGATCTCAGTGTTGGTGTTCGGGACAAACTCGGTTGTCCCGAAAATGCAACGTTATGAGTTTCTGCGACGCTCAATCGCATCCATGAGCTTGCCGGTGATAGAAATATCAAAGGCTGCTTCAATTTCACGGATACAGGTTGGGCTGGTGACGTTAATTTCAGTGAGTTTGTCGCCAATCACATCAAGACCAACGAAAATCAACCCTTTCTCTTTTAGCGTTGGCGCAACCGCGTTGGCAATCGCCCAGTCGGTCTCGCTAAGAGGACGCGCTTCGCCACGACCACCTGCGGCGAGGTTGCCACGGGTTTCCCCTTTCGCCGGAATGCGCGCTAGGCAGTATGGCATTGGCTCACCATCCACCACCAAGATACGCTTATCACCGTTGGTGATATCTGGCACGAAGGTTTGCGCCATGCAGTAACATTGACCGTGATTAGTCAGGGTTTCAATGATCACCGACACGTTGGGATCGTCTTGCTTCACGCGGAAAATTGATGCGCCGCCCATGCCATCGAGTGGCTTTAGGATCACATCGCCGTGCTCTTGGCGGAAAGCGTTGATTTTGTCTGCGCGGCGGGTTACCAACGTGGTTGGCGTCAGCTCTGGGAACCACGCGGTAAACAGCTTTTCGTTACAGTCACGCAGGCTTTGCGGCTTGTTAACGATCAAGGTGCCTTGCTCTTCTGCGCGCTCTAGGATGTACGTCGCGTAGATGTATTCGGTATCGAAAGGCGGGTCTTTGCGCATAAGTACGGCGTCAAGATCGGCCAGCGGGATCTCTTGCTCGCCGGTGAACTCATACCAGCCGTTGGGATCTTCTTTCACGGTGACGGTGCGGGTGCGAGCGAGCGGTACGCCTTGCTCTAGCGACAGATCGCTCATCTCCATGTAGTGAATTTCCCAGCCACGACGCTGCGCTTCTAGTAGCATCGCAAAGCTAGAGTCTTTCTTGATGTTGATGGACGAAATCGGGTCCATCACAATGCCAATTTTAATCATGGTTTATCCTTATCCTAAGTCACCAAAGCGAACTTGCAGCGCTGTGATAGCGGTCAGTGCCGCCGTTTCTGTACGTAGTACCCGAGGGCCGAGCAGCGTTTCTTCAAACTGATGCGTTTCGGTCATGGCAATCTCTTCCGCCGACAAGCCACCTTCTGGACCAATCAACAATTTTACCTTGGTGACTGGGCCGGGTAGGGTGTTGATCGAGTATGGTGCACGCGGGTGAAGGTTAAGCTTGAGCCCGTCGTAATCTTCTGCACACCATGCTTCCAATGACATGATCGGGCGAATTTCAGGTACGCGGTTACGTCCACTTTGTTCGCAAGCGGCAATGGCGATCTTCTGCCACTGCTGTAGTTTTTTATCGAAACGATCGGCGTTAAGTTTGACGCCACAACGCTCTGAGATCAGCGGCGTGATGGTGTTAACCCCAAGCTCGACCGATTTTTGAATGGTGAATTCCATTTTTTCACCACGAGATACAACTTGGCCCAAATGGAGATCGAGCGGTGATTCCAAACTGTTCTCAACGCGCTCTTGGATCTCCACTTCAACGTGCTTTTTGCTTGCGTTAGTGATCACGGCAGGAAATTCCGCATCACTGCCATCAAACAGCAACACCGCTTGGCCTGCTTGCATACGCAATACTCGGCCGACGTGGTTGGCCGCATCCTCATCTAGCATCACTTTGCCTTGAGCCGGCAGCAATTCAGGATGGTAAATACGAGGTACTCTCATAGTGTCTTTTACATTCGTTATAGGCTAATGAAGGCCATATTAGCACGGTTGAGGCAAACTATAACCCTGCTTGCTGACACGCAGCGAAGACAAAATTATTGTGGTTTCCTTGAACATTGGCGATACGGCGGTCACGCTCACATTCCCATGCATCGACAGGGTAGAGGGTGTTCCACGCGTTCATCAGTTGGCGCTGGGCGCTCGCAAGTTCAAAGCCATAGCGCTGATTCATGTACAGATAGATACGCGCAATCGCGCCACGGGCGCGGGCAGGGGGCTCGGCCACGCCATCTTTAAAGATCACCTTCATTTCACACTGCCCGTAGTGCGCGCCTTCGTTGCCATTCCACTGGCTAAAACGGTAGTTAGAGCGGTCGCCGTTCACTTCACCAATGGTCGGGGTGAGGTTGTGCATGTCTGATTCCATCTCTTTGAAGGTGGCGTCGTTGCGACAGTTATTGCGCCCGCCATCTTGCCAGCATTGCAGCTGGTGGCCCATTTGCCATGCTGGCACCACGTGCTCCCATTCGATGCGATTAGCGCGCGGGACTTGTTTACGAACTTGGTAGCCACACTCTTCGAGATCCGGGTTGCCACGGCGACCGTCCCATTCAAATTCGCAGCCGCAGTAGAAGGTTTCGGTGTGATCAAAGTACACCTCGTCGGTTAGCAGGCGTTTTGCGGCGCTAAATGAGGTTGGGTGACCGGCTGCGAGTGCCGGTAAGGCTGCCAGAAAAAAGCCGGCAGTGAGTAAGAACTTCTTCATCGATACTCCTTAAGAAAGCGACAGGATTATCAATTACAAGACAGTTGATGTCGAGGTCAGTGCGATTATTCGCATGCTCGCTTGCAGGGAATGGAAGGCGGGTAACTTTATCCGTTATCTGGCATGCAAGTCAGCCACCAGATGAAACCTTGTACAGCTTGGTGAGCTTTTAGATCATAGGTGACCAAAACCTTAGCAAGCTGTACAGAGTTGCAGCAAGGCCAGTTTTAATGGGCTGTACGCGAGTTGACTCGCTGGTGGATAGTTCATGTACAGCGCGAGAAGGTTTAGGTACATGGGTGGTCAAAAGCTCAGAAAGCTAAAAGGCAAGAGCTGGGAGAGGAGGTTTGATCGGGGGGGATGGATAAATAATCGAAATAGAAAAAAGCGGGTTAGGGCGACAATTGCAGTGTCTGGCCGCAGCCTTTGCAGCGGTAACTCGTTTGTCCGCGTTGGATCTTATTGTGGCGGCGTACGGTAAGCTGGTGCTCTTGGCAAGCGCAGCGGTAGCGATACGTCGTACCTTGGACGTTGGCAATGCTAAAACTGTGCGTTGTTTTTGCCGGACGTTTAAACACGCCTTCCATCACGGCTTGCCATTCTCGACCATGGGGTTTGACGCGGCCAAATAACTGATAAACGATCAGATGGGCCAATTCATGGGGCACTACATCATCTAAAAACGCTTGCGGGTTTTCGGCAAGTAACACTGGATTAAAGCGAAGCTCCCACAGTTGCAGCCGCGCACTGCCCGCCGTTCTGCCGCGCTGATTGAACTTCACGACGGGCATGGCAAAACGCTTGTTGAGCTTGTGCTCTGCTTGTTTCAGGCAAGCTTGAACACGTTCAACTATGGCGTGTTGTAGTGAGGTTTGGGCGAAATGGGGATGTGTCGTCATAGATGCATTATCAGTTGCTATAAAGCGGTTAGTTGTTAAAAGCCATTCGGTGACGCAAAGCAATTGCAGTGAGGAAACGCGTAGAACGCAAACCCGAGTTATAAAAAAACCGGAGGTTTTCGCCTCCGGTTTTTATCACATTTGATTTTCACTTCACAAGCGTTTCACGCAAAGCCTGCTATCAAGCGATTACAGCTTGGCAAAATCACGCAGTGCAGCAACTTTGTCAGTGCGCTCCCAAGGGAACTCTTCACGACCAAAGTGACCGTAAGCGGCGGTTTGCTTGTAGATTGGTTGAAGCAGGTTCAACATCTCTTGCAGGCCGTATGGACGTAGGTCGAAGAACTCACGTACCGCTGCGATGATCACCTCGTGAGGTACTTTTTCAGTACCGAAGGTTTCAATCATGATTGACGTTGGATCTGCGATACCGATAGCGTAAGACAGTTGGATTTCACAACGATCAGCCATGCCCGCCGCAACGATGTTTTTCGCTACGTAACGCGCTGCGTAGGCTGCAGAGCGGTCAACCTTTGATGGATCTTTACCAGAGAATGCACCACCACCGTGACGCGCTGCGCCGCCGTAGGTATCAACGATGATCTTACGACCGGTTAGACCACAGTCACCCATTGGGCCACCGATCACGAAACGACCGGTTGGGTTAATGAAGAACTTGGTGTCTTTGTTCAACCACTCAGAAGGCAATACTGGCTTGATGATCTCTTCCATTACTGCTTCACGCAGATCTGGGGTTGAGATTGAATCACAGTGTTGGGTCGACAGTACCACAGCATCGATACCAACGATTTTGCCTTGATCGTATGCAAAGGTCACTTGGCTCTTCGCATCTGGACGCAACCACGGTAGCGTGCCGTTTTTACGCACTTCTGCTTGACGCTGAACTAGGCGGTGAGAGTAAGTGATCGGTGCTGGCATGAACACTTCGGTTTCGTTGGTTGCGTAACCAAACATGATACCTTGGTCACCCGCGCCTTGCTCTTTAGGATCGGCTTTATCAACACCTTGGTTGATGTCTGGTGATTGCTTACCAATGGTGTTTAGGACTGCACAAGAGTCTGCATCGAAACCCATGTCAGAGTGAACGTAACCGATTTCACGCACGGTTTGACGGGTTAGCTCTTCGATGTCTACCCATGCAGTCGTGGTGATTTCACCACCAACCATTACCATGCCGGTTTTTACGTAAGTTTCACACGCTACACGTGCTTTCGGGTCTTGCTCTAAGATCGCATCCAATACAGCATCAGAGATTTGGTCTGCAATTTTGTCTGGATGTCCTTCAGACACTGACTCAGAAGTAAACAAATGTTTTGACATGAGCGCTTCTACCATTTGGTTAATTTATAAAAGAAATTTGGTGATGTTTTACCCGTTTACATGTGTAGAGGGATTTCCATCTGGACGTCTATTCTAGCTTAAGTGAGATCAAAATCAACTTTCTGATTGTAGGGGCATTACACTTTTTTCAGCTAAACGTTTGCGTAACCTTGTTGTTGCATCAATCAGTTAAGTTGTGCCCTACGTCATCTGTTTGAAATAAAGCCAATATTTCAAAGTAAAACGATTGCAGTCGTGCGGGGGCTTTGCGACAATACCGACCCGCCAGACTGTGCTATCCAAGCATATAGACCTTGTGTGATAGCGCACTAATTTCGAAAAATCACTGTTTTACTCAGGAGCAGACATGTCGTCTCGTAAACAACTTGCTAATGCAATTCGTGCGTTAAGCATGGATGGTGTTCAACAAGCTAACTCTGGTCACCCAGGTGCACCAATGGGTATGGCTGATATCGCTGAAGTTTTGTGGCGTGATCATTTAAACCATAACCCACAAAATCCAGAGTGGGCGGACCGCGACCGTTTCGTCTTGTCTAACGGCCACGGCTCAATGCTGATCTACTCTCTGCTCCATCTTTCTGGTTACGACCTGTCTATCGACGACCTAAAACAATTCCGCCAACTACACTCTAAAACTCCAGGCCACCCTGAGTACGGTTACGCGCCAGGCGTAGAAACCACTACGGGTCCACTAGGCCAAGGGATCACTAACGGTGTGGGTATGGCGCTGGCTGAAAAAGCGCTAGCAGCACAGTTTAACCGTGACGGCCACGATATCGTTGACCACTACACTTACGTGTTCATGGGTGACGGTTGTTTGATGGAAGGGATCTCGCACGAAGCGTGTTCTCTGGCGGGTACGCTAGGCCTTGGTAAGCTGATCGCCTTCTGGGATGACAACGGCATCTCTATCGACGGTGAAGTAGAAGGTTGGTTCACTGACAATACCCAACAGCGTTTCGAGTCCTACGGCTGGCATGTTATTTCAGTTGATGGCCACGACGCAGAAGCGATCAACGCTGCGATCGAAGCGGCGAAAGCAGAAACCAGCAAGCCATCGATTATCTGTTGTAAAACCATCATCGGTTTTGGTTCTCCAAACAAAGCCGGCTCTCACGACTGTCACGGTGCGCCACTAGGCCACGACGAAATCGCTGCTGCGCGTGAGTTCCTAGGTTGGAACCACGATCCATTCGAAATCCCATCTGACATCTACGCACAGTGGGATGCCAAAGAAGTAGGCGCGGCGAAACAAGCATCTTGGGAAGAAAAACTGGCAGCATATGAAGCGGCTTACCCAGAACTAGCGGCTGAGTTCAAACGTCGTATGGCGGGCGATCTTCCTGCTGAGTTTGAAGAGAAAGCTAACGCTTACATTCAAGAGCTACAAGCTAATCCTGCGTCTATCGCATCGCGTAAGGCATCACAAAATGCCCTAGAAGCGTTCGGTAAACTGTTACCTGAGTTCATGGGCGGCTCTGCAGATCTTGCACCATCGAACCTAACCATGTGGTCTGGCTCTAAAGCTTTGACCGCAGATGATGCGTCTGGCAACTACATCCACTACGGTGTGCGTGAGTTTGGTATGACGGCGATCATCAACGGTATCGCGCTGCACGGCGGTTTTGTCCCTTACGGCGCAACCTTCCTGATGTTCATGGAATACGCGCGTAACGCAATGCGTATGTCTGCGCTGATGAAAGTGCAAAACATCCAAGTTTACACTCACGACTCTATCGGTCTGGGTGAAGATGGCCCAACGCACCAACCGGTTGAGCAAATTGCATCACTACGCCTAACGCCGAACATGAGCACCTGGCGTCCATGTGACCAAGTTGAGTCAGCAGTTGCGTGGAAATTTGCGATTGAGCGTAAGAACGGTCCAACCTCGTTGATCTTCTCGCGCCAAAACCTAGCGCAGCAGCCGCGTGATGAAGCGCAGCTAGCGAACGTTGCTAAGGGTGGTTACATCCTTAAAGATTGCGCTGGCAAGCCCGAGCTTATCTTGATTGCAACCGGCTCTGAAGTTGAGCTTGCGATTGAAGCGCACGCGCAACTTACCGCAGCGGGTCATCAAGTTCGCGTAGTGTCACTACCATCAACAGATGTGTTTGACGCGCAAGACGCCGCTTACCGTGAAGAAGTGTTGCCATCAGACGTGACAGCGCGTATCGCGATTGAAGCGGGTATTGCTGATTACTGGTACAAGTATGTTGGCTTTGATGGTCGCATCATCGGTATGACCACCTTTGGTGAGTCAGCGCCAGCGGATGAGCTATTTAAGATGTTTGGTTTCACTGTTGAAAACGTAGTAAGTACGGCGAAAGACTTGCTAGCGTAACCAAGAACAATTAGATAAAAGCCGAGCCTAGAGCTCGGTTTTTTTGTGTTTGTTTTTCGTTCATTCTACAGAACGGATAGGAAGTGCGTGATGTTTGCTACTGATGATATACAAAAAATGCCGCTCACGTAAATGAGCGGCATCGTATAGCAAACTGCGTTATTGCAGAGCTAGGCTAGCTTACCAAGCAAACTGTACGCCAGCACCCATTGAGAAGTCGTTATCTTCAACACCCATTGTCGTCGCAACGTTCGCGTTAGCACTCCAGTTAGTATTGATTTGATGCGAGTAGCCCACAGATAGTGCGGTTGCTGCACCCATGTAACCCAAACCAACACCCACCGCAGAGGTATGGTTAGATCCCAAAATCGGGCGAGCTGCGGTAACAGCTTGTGCTGTCGCACCAATAGCATCAATACGCTCGTCTAGTCGATTAACGTGACCGTAAAGATTTTGAATATCGAGTTCGTTTTGATCAATACGAGCGTTAGTTTGTTCGTTTACTTGGCTAATGTACTCAGCAAGAACCTGGTCGTTTTTAACCATGTGGTCAATCGCTGCTCCTAGTGTTGGACTGCCTTCTGGACGCTCTGTTTGTCCCTCTGAAGGATTGGTAAACTCCGGCAGCTGACCATCCTCTTGCTCAGAAGGATGAGTCATTCCTGGAAGCTGACCATCTTCTGGATTGTTCGCTCCTTCCCCGAAGCTAGGAAGTTTCTCACCTTCTTCGCCAGCATTCCATCGATCAACGCTGTCTTGGTAGATGTCTTTGTTGTCATCAGAAACTGGAACAAAGTTAACTTGAACAGGTTTACCATCCACCCCTGTGTATTGAAGAACGGTTTGTTTTTCTGCGATATGGTAGCTGTCAGTGACCCATTTCCCGCCATCATATTTCTGGACTTCGATGATACCTTCAGCCGCCTGTACAGCTTTGTAACCATCAGGCAATACACCACGGTCAAAATCAAAAGCCATTGCTGGGGCAGCGATTGCTGCTGCAATAAGTGTTTTTTTCATAACGATTCTATTGACTAATATTAGGTTTAAATGTCACTCAAACAACGCGGCTAATATTGATTGAGGAAGTGATTAATCAATATAAAGGCGATGAAATGCACCGTATAAAACTTGGGCGCAACACAAATTTCGTTGTTGTGAGTCGTTTGGTTGTTATGGCTCTTATTAACTGCATGTGTAACTTATATTATTCTCACAATAGCAGGCCAACTTAGTACGATGACGACTTAGGGATGTTCGTAAATACGCAGAACGAACACACATTATCGAGCTGAACTAAGTTTGCGAACAATAGCGACTAACAGAAGAACAATGTACTTACATTGCTGGGTTTAGCTGAAATGTAACCATTAATCAGTGTGTAACTTCTCAGGTATAAACTTCGTAATCGAATGTAAATTTATTATTTAACAGTTGCTTGTGTGGGTCTTGGTTCTGCGGTTGGCTTTCGGGACGTTGTGGAGTTATGTAGCATTGTTCGTTGCGGTTTGATGGGCTTATGAAAGCAGAAATGGGTTAACGTGCTATACCATCACTTTCCGCCGCGATGTTATTGCGCTTTTATTTTTAGAAATTAATCCTTTTAGCGTTTATATTTTCTTTAGCCTGACAGTTTCTGTGAGCCTTGAATCTAAACTTAGGTCATTTGGGTCTTAAGCCCTAAACTGGTATCTCTACTGGTTATTATATGAAGTGTAACGTAGCTAACGATGTTTGAGGATTGATACCGAAAACATGGCAGACAATGATTTTTACTAGAGCTGTACGCCGTACATTTTTTACATTTGTTTTTACGGAGAGTGAGGCATTTGCTGACCTTGATTGGTAATTACTCAGACGTTAATCTAACGATGAAACGATAAATTGTTTTTTGTACAAGTATGTTGGCTTTGATGGTCGCATCATCGGTATGACCACCTTCGGTGAGTCAGCGCCAGCGGATGAGCTATTTAAGATGTTTGGTTTCACTGTTGAAAACATAGTAAGTACGGCGAAAGACTTGCTAGCGTAATGCAGTGAAATAATGGAAAAGAGCGCCGGTTGGCGCTCTTTTTGTATTGAATCGAAACGCAACTCTTTAATCATGGAGTGACTAAAATGAAACTGACAGGACGTCTTTGGGTATTAGCAGGTGTTTTGTTGAGTCAACCCCTTTGGGCGGCGCAAACCTCTCGAGGCGAAACCAATTGCTCAGCCGGTGACTTCACCTTGGTGCAATACGATATTGCGCGTTTAATGCCGCCAGAAAAAGCCACCTTTATTGACGATCCGTCGCACATCACTTGTGTCACTCTGCCTGATGCGCCGAATGTTTTACTGGCGTCCTATTTTGTCCCGTTTGAAAAAGACGGCTACAACTACCACGAGTTTGGTGACTACTTTGGCGATTACCAGTGGCGCGTAGCCACGATTGATCGTCGTACCGGTAATACGATTTCTGCGTTTGAAGAGGCTGTCTCTGAAGATGCGCTGGTCAGCCAGCAAAGCTTTAAGTTAACGCTTGAGCCCAATGTGTACTGGCTCAACGATACCACGCGCGCATTTGCAGTACATCGCACCTTGTACGATCCGCCGCTCGTAGCTGATATTGTCACGCTAGATCATCTTTACTTGTTCACTGAAGAGCAGGGGGCATTGGTACCCGTACTGGCTGGGTTGCCGCTCTATTCGGGCTATAACGTCTTTTCCGATGATAACCTCAATGATGTGACGTCATACTCGGTCAAGCTCTCGCCTTCATTGCTTAACGCGCAAACCAATGGGCTGAAAAATATTGCCCTAGCAGGTGCTGTGGTCGATGAAAATGACAGTCCTCTCGCGCCACTTTCCACTCAACTTGCCTTTGACGGTGAGCAGTACGATCTGTCGCCATGGCAAGCGGCGTTTGATGCGTGGTCTGCCCAACTTACAGCGCAGTAATCCAGCACAGAGATTATCTACTAACACAAGCGGTTCACAGGGCCGCTTGTTTTCGCTTTTTAGCTATCGATAATTTTTACTGAGGCCATTTCTTAGTTTTCGAAAATCGTGCTATTCCCTCTCGCCTAATGAAAAGCGCACCACTGTATTTTGGCTAAAATGACCACAAAATCAGTAGTTAAAATGAACAGTTTCAATAAGCGATAGGAAATTGCGGTATATCAATCTAGTGGTATAAAACTGTGTCAAAGGTCACATTTGACGTGATCACGACCCCCAGTTAGGTTAGAATCTCTCCCGCTCACTTATCATCTGGCAAGGATATGACACTTAAAGTCGCCATCAATGGATTTGGTCGCATCGGTCGCAGTGTTCTGCGTGCGTTGTACGAAAGCGGTAAGCACCAACATATATCAGTGGTCGCAGTCAATGAACTGGCTCAGCCAGACGCCATGGCGCACCTACTGCAATATGATTCCAGCCATGGCCGCTTTGGTAAGCGTGTGCGTCATGATCAAGAACATCTGCTGATTGATCATCCTGACGGCGGTAGCGATAGCATCCGTATCCTGCATTTGAATGACATTGGTTTATTACCGTGGCGCGACTTAGAGGTGGATATCGTTCTCGATTGCACCGGCGTTTACGGCAGTGAGCAAGATGGCCTCGCCCACCTTGACGCGGGCGCCAAGCAAGTGCTCTTTTCCCATCCTGGCGCAAATGATCTCGATAACACCATTATCTATGGTGTTAATCACCACACCCTGACGGCTAAGCACCGTATCGTTTCTAACGGCTCCTGTACCACCAACTGTATTGTGCCTGTCATTCAGGTACTCGATGATGCATTTGGCATTGAGTCTGGCACCATAACGACGATCCATTCAGCGATGAACGATCAGCAAGTGATTGATGCTTACCATAACGATTTGAGACGCACCCGCGCGGCAAGTCAGTCGATTATCCCGGTTGATACTAAGCTGCATTTGGGGATTGGACGAATTTTTCCTAAGTTTGCCAATTGCTTTGAAGCTATCTCGGTGAGGGTGCCGACGATCAACGTCACAGCGATGGATTTAAGTGTTACAGTTAACACGAACGTAACAGTTAATGATGTAAATCAAGCTTTAGTACAGGCCTCGCAGTGTAAATTACGGGGCATTGTCGATTACACTGAGGCCCCTTTGGTGTCAGTGGATTTTAATCATGATCCGCACAGCGCAATTGTTGATGGCACGCAAACGCGTGTGAGCAATCAACATTTGATTAAGATGCTGGTGTGGTGTGATAACGAATGGGGTTTTGCCAATAGGATGTTAGATACCGCCTTGGCAATGCATCACGCGGTGTCTGCAACGAGCGCAGAGACAGCAACGAATTAATGGTGCTGGTGGGATAGGCACAGGCCTGTTACCGGCAAAAGTAAACTTTGGATAACATTGAGTAGAGGACAAAGAATGTCTGTAATCAAGATGACTGACCTGGATCTTGCAGGTAAACGCGTATTCATCCGTGCTGACCTAAACGTGCCAGTAAAAGACGGTAAAGTAACTTCAGATGCACGTATCCTTGCATCACTACCAACTATCAAACTTTGCCTAGAAGCGGGCGCAAAAGTTATGGTTACTTCTCACCTAGGTCGCCCAACTGAAGGTGAATACGCAGAAGAGTTCTCTCTAGCTCCTGTTGTAAACTATCTAAACGACGCACTTGATTGCGACGTTAAACTAGCAAAAGACTACCTAAACGGCCTAGAGCTGAACGCGGGTGAGCTAGTTGTTCTTGAAAACGTTCGCTTCAACAAAGGCGAGAAGAAGAACGAAGAAGAACTGTCTAAGCAATACGCAGCACTGTGTGACGTGTTCGTAATGGATGCATTCGGTACAGCGCACCGTGCACAAGCGTCAACTCACGGCGTTGGTATGTTTGCTGATGTAGCATGTGCAGGTCCTCTACTAGCGGCTGAACTAGAAGCACTAGGTAAAGCAATGAGCAACCCAGAGCGTCCGCTTGTTGCTATCGTTGGTGGTTCTAAAGTTTCTACCAAGCTAACTGTGCTTGAGTCGCTATCTAAAATCGCTGACCAACTGGTTGTTGGTGGTGGTATCGCAAACACCTTCATCGCTGCTGAAGGCCACAACGTAGGTAAGTCTCTATACGAAGCTGACCTAGTTGAGACTGCGCAAAAGCTAATGAAAGAGTGTTCTATCCCAGTTGCTACTGACGTTGCATGTGCAAAAGCATTTGACGAGAACGCAGAAGCAGAAATCAAGAACGTTGCTGACGTTCAAGATGACGACATGATTTTCGACCTAGGTCCAGATTCAACTGCGGCACTAGCTGAAATCATCGGTAATGCAAAAACTATCCTTTGGAACGGCCCAGTAGGTGTATTCGAGTTCAAAAACTTCGAAGCAGGTACTAAAGGTATTTCTGAAGCGATCGCTAAGTCTGCAGGTTTCTCTGTAGCAGGTGGTGGTGACACGCTAGCGGCTATCGACAAGTTCGGTATCAAAGCTGACGTTTCTTACATCTCTACTGGTGGCGGTGCATTCCTTGAGTTCGTTGAAGGTAAAGTACTTCCAGCTGTTGAAATGCTAGAAGCGCGCGCGAAAGCATAATGTGTTGAGGTGGCGGAATTGACGCCACCTTTTTACTGTTTTGTGTCTATCGTTTGTGAAATGGATCAGCTTTTTATAGAATAGCGCCCAGCAAACGATTGCCATATGTGATTCATCACAGACAAACAAATAAATAGGACGATTGTCATGTCTAAGATCTTCGATTTTGTAAAACCTGGTGTTATTTCTGGCGACGACGTACAGAAAGTATTTGAAGTAGCAAAAGAGAACAAATTTGCTCTTCCTGCGGTAAACGTAGTTAACACTGACTCTATCAACGGTGTTCTAGAAGCAGCAGCTAAAGTTAAAGCACCTGTTGTAGTTCAGTTCTCTAACGGCGGTGCTGGTTTCTTCGTTGGTAAAGGCGTTAAACTTGAAGGTCAAGGTGCACAAATCCTTGGCGCAGTAGCGGGCGCGAAATACGTTCACGCTGTTGCTGAATCTTACGGTGTACCAGTGATCCTTCACACTGACCACGCTGCTAAGAAACTACTTCCATGGATCGACGGTCTACTAGACGCAGGTGAAGAGTTCTTCGCGGCAACTGGTAAGCCTCTATTCTCTTCTCACATGATCGACCTGTCTGAAGAATCTCTAGAAGAAAACATCGAAATCTCTGGCAAGTACCTTGAGCGTATGGCGAAGATGGGTATGACTCTAGAAATCGAACTAGGTTGTACTGGTGGTGAAGAAGATGGCGTTGATAACTCTCACATGGACGCATCTGAGCTTTACACTTCTCCAGAAGACGTTGCATACGCATACGAGAAACTAAGCGCGATCAGCCCTCGTTTCACTATCGCTGCATCTTTCGGTAACGTACACGGTGTTTACCAAGCTGGTAACGTTGTACTAACTCCAACCATCCTACGTGACTCTCAAGCATACTGTGCAGATAAGTTCGGTATCGCACCTAACGCGTTGAACTTCGTATTCCACGGTGGTTCTGGTTCTTCTGAAGCAGAAATCCAAGAGTCTATCGGTTACGGTGTTATCAAAATGAACATCGATACTGATACCCAGTGGGCAACTTGGGATGGTATCCGTACTTACGAAGCTGAAAACCGTGATTTCCTACAAGGTCAAATCGGTAACCCAACTGGTGAGTCAGCGCCTAACAAGAAATACTACGATCCACGCGTATGGCTACGTGCAGGTCAATCGTCAATGGTTGCACGTCTAGAGAAAGCATTTGCTGACCTAAACGCGATCGACGTACTGTAATTTAAACAGTAAGTTAGAAGTTAAGCCCTGCTACAATAGCAGGGCTTTTTTGTGCCTATTTTTCACGACCTCCTAGCAAGCTGTTAATAAGCCCTCAAAATCCAATAGCGAAAAAGGACGTTGTTGATTATTATTGCGCGCATTCTGATAACTATTCCTAGGAGAAGACCATGAGTGAAGAGTCAACCACCGGTCAGGTCGTCGAGAACCTGATCAACAACGATCTAACTGAGGAAGTCCTTAACGCCGGTAACTGGGTGATGGATAACCAAGAAATCCTGATCGGCTACTGCGTAAACATTTTGTCGGCACTGCTTATCCTATTTGTAGGTAACCTTTGTGTTAAAGCGATTTCTGGCGGTGTGGCCAAAATGCTGCGCAAGCGCGAACTGGACAAAGCCGTCGTTGATTTCGTTGCCGCCCTAGTTCGCTACCTGCTATTCACTATTGTTGTGATCGCTGCGCTAAGCCGCGTAGGCGTGCAAACAGCATCTGTGGTAGCGGTGATCGGTGCCGCCGGTTTGGCCGTCGGTCTGGCGCTACAAGGTTCACTATCTAACTTTGCCGCTGGTGTGATCATCGTTGCGTTCCGTCCATTTAAATCGGGCGACTACGTAGAAGTGGCGGGTGTAGCAGGTTCAGTTGACTCGATTCAGATCTTCTCAACCGTACTGACCACACCAGACAACAAAATGGTTGTGGTGCCAAACGGCAGCGTGATCAGCAGCCCAATCACCAACTATTCGCGCCATAAAGTCCGTCGTATCGATTTGATCATTGGCGTATCGTACAAAGCGGATCTGCAAAAAACCAAAGAAGTGCTGGCACAAGTGCTAGCGGAAGAAGAGCGCATTTTGAAAACGCCAGAGCCAACCATTGGTGTTTCAGCGTTGGCAGATTCGTCAGTGAACTTTGTGGTACGCCCATGGGTGAAGACCGAAGATTACTGGGGCGTGTACTTTGATGTGTTGCAAGCGATCAAAGAGCGTCTAGATAAAGAAGGGATTGAAATTCCATTCCCACAAATGGATATCCATTTGAATAAAGTGGACTAGTTTCTTAGTTGTGGGCGAATGCCCCATCTTAAGTATTAGAAAAGACCCCTCGGGTGTCTTTTTTTTTATTCAAAATTGATCCAAACACAGATAAGCATTTTGATGCCTTGAAAGTATATTCATATCAACTATACCTAAAGTGCTGGTACAGAGAATGCCTCAGTAACGCTTAAATCAGTAATTGCAGAGGCTTCAGCAGAGTTACAGCATCATTAATACGTGAGCCAATCCGGTGTTGGCATCGCAGTTCAGTAGTAAGTCAGTTCACTGACGAGAATAGAGGGCTACAGATATGTTTATGTTTGACAAAGCGACGACCAAATTCATTTCACTGCTAGAAGCGTTCAAGCAAGACCAACGTGGCGTGACAGCGATTGAGTACGCTGTGATTGCCGTAGCGGTGGCTGCTGTGGTGATCGCCGTGTTCGGAGTAGGAGATAATCCACTGCAAGGCGCACTTGAAAACGCGATCAGTGACGTTTCTACTCAAATTGACACCCAATCTACGCCTTAAGTGGATTGGCTGCTGGAGCTGCTCTGGCGGTATGGCGTTCTTGCCATACTGCTAGGGGTATCACTTTGGTTGTGTGTATCTGATGTACATCATCGGCGCCTACCTGACCGTGACGTGGCATGGGTGTTGATATTTAGTTTGATCACGAATGTTCAATACCACATCGGAGTGAGCACCGTCCTAAGTATGGCGGCGGTGCTGGTCTTTGGCTTTATTCTCTTTGCGCTACGCGTGATTGCCGCCGGAGATATCAAGCTACTCACCGCCTATTGTGCAGCTATTCCTTTCTCATTATTGCCGACGGTGTTGATGCTAATGGCACTGTCAGGTGGTGTCATTGCGGCGTGTTATATCACCCGTACCGCAATCGACAAGCGCCCCGAACGCTTAAAACAACAAGGCCTTCCTTATGGTATTCCCATTGCTTTTGCTGGTTACTCGGGGGTGATTTTAGCAACACTGATCTGATGCAGGAGTCGACATGGGCAGAGGTATCATTTTACTGGTCGCATTTTTGGCCATTGGGGTAGGGGTTTACGGATTGACCGGCAATTTGTTTACGCCACCAGAAGCGCAAGTGCAAGTTCAGCACGTTGAACCGGAAGCGCCACCTGTTCCTATGGTGTCGGTATGGGCGTTTAATCGCAACCTTCTCTATAAAGACGCGATATCTGGCGCTGATCTTGGCCGGATAAGTGTGCCTGAGCCACAGATGGAAGCACAAGGTTGGATTCCGACGACAGAGCCGCTTCCCGCTATCTTTCCCGGCAGTGTGGCCGCCGAGCGACTTATCGAAGGACAGCCATTTGAGTCGCATCATTTGATCTCGCCAGACTCTCCGGAGTTCATCGATGTGATGATCGATCCCGGATTCATTCCCTACACCTACCTAGCCAATATTGAAGCGGTGTATGGCGGGGTGATCAAGGCGGGGGATTACGTGGATATAGTCACACTCACCTCGCTGCAACAAAACCTTGCCCACGGCGAAGTGATGACGGATTTTCGTGGCGTTAGTGTACATCCGTTGCTAGTGCGCCGTCGGGTACTGCAAGTCGAGCGATTGAAAGCAGAAGAAAAACCGCGCAGCCAAGTCAATGTAGTACTGGAGCTGACCAAAGAAGATGTCGCCAAAATGGTGATTGCCAAGCGCATTGGGGTGTTGGAGTTACATAAGTCGATGACCGAAGGGCCGCAGCACCAAGCGGACACGGGCGACGTATTACCGGACTTTTTCTCCGTGACCGAATTGCGTGGCAATGAACGCGTGATTAATTGAGGGTTAACTATGCATCGTCTGTTACTAATTCTTATCTTGCTGGCGGGGTTTCCGGCTCAGGCGGCAAGGATCATCAATTTAGGTCAGGATGAAGCGTCCACACTGACCTTCAATCAGCCGATCAAAACCGTGTTTATCTCCAATCCAGAGATTGCGGATTATCAGGTGATTGACGATCAGAAGTTGGTGGTATTTGGTCGCCAAGTCGGTAACGCCTCATTGTTAGTTTTTGGCACTGATAATGTCACCTTAGCCAATCGTCAGTTGGTGGTGAACCAAAGCCTGACGCATATTCAACAGCATATTGCCGTTAATCATCCTGACGCGGATGTGTCGATCACTAACCTCGGTGATCAGGTCGTGCTATCGGGGATCGTCTCCTCTGACAAAGAAAAACAAGCGATCTACTCGCTGGTCGGGGAGTTGCTCGGTAAAGAGTACGAAGACTACAAAATCAATTGGGATCTGGGTGATCGCCAGTTGGAGATCGATTTCATGACTCGTCGTCGCTACGACGGGCTGGTCAACAACATCGAAGTGGCAACGACCAAGCAGGTCAACGTGAAGTTGTCGATCGCGGAAGTGTCTCACACCTTCTTACAACAACTGGGGGTGCAATGGGGCTCGATAGTCGGTGACGGTACCTTTGCAGGCAATGGGCAGTTCTTTGATTTTGTGACGAACTTCAGTGCCGATGATATTGGCGTCTTTATCTCTGCGGTTGATGACGACAACGTGGGTCAGATCCTTGCAGAGCCTAATTTATCGGTGATCTCCGGTGAAACCGCGAGTTTCTTGGTTGGCGGCGAAATCCCAATTGTAGTGTTTATCGATGACACCTATACAGTGACCTATAAAGAGTTCGGGATCCGCTTAGAGCTGGCGGCCCGTGTGCTAGAAGACGATCAAATTAAACTTTCTTTGATGCCGGAAGTGAGTGCGATTGATACCACTTATCGCTCTGAAATTCTCGATATTCCTTCGTTCCGTACTCGTCGCGCCCGCACCACCGTTGAGTTAGCAGATGGCCAAAGTTTTGTACTGGGCGGGTTACTCAGTACCGAAGACCGAGAATCGCTGTCGAAAATCCCTTTGATTGGTGATGTCCCTATTCTCGGTTCGCTGTTTCGCGAAACCCAGACAGAGCGACGTAAAACCGAGCTGATCATTGTCGCGACGGTGAACTTGGTCGAGCCCATTCAAGCTTCTGACGTGCAACTGCCGACGATGCGCCGCACCTCGACCCTGTCTCGTTTCCTCGGGTTGCCAGCAAGCAGCCAAGCCGATCCGGAAACACAGGAGTGGGCGCAAGATATTTTGATGACGGGAGGGTTCAAGCAATGAAAAGTTTGTTGTTTTTAGGGTTGCTTACCCTTGTTGGTTGCACCAATCAGATTGATGGCTATTACACCCCGGTCAATATGGATGTCGTAACGGTGCGTTATCAGTTTGAAGCGAAACCGGCCAATCAATCGCTGTCACAACACACGCAAGCAGTGTACGCCTTTGTGGAAGATAACCGCGATATGTTACTCAAAGAGCAAGTTACATTGTATTGGTCAGGCAATACCGGGAAACAGTTGGCGATCGCGACACACAAGCGTTTGCTAGCGATTGGTGTACCGCCACATCAGATCAAAGTGACGTCCCGCGCGGCCAATGTACCGCTGCAAATATTGGTCGATACCCATCATGTGCAAGTGCCGATTTGTGAGCCCTATGTGGCGGAGGAAATCGAGCGTGGTGCTTTTAACTGCTACACAGAGAGCGCGCGTTGGTCATCCATGGTGCACCCGGAAAAAATGCTGTCAGGTACGGAGTAGAAATCATGTTTGATTTGGTCGAAATTCTTAACAAGAGTGGCAGCGAAGGGTATCCAGAAGGGTCGCTAAAGGCTGTTCTTTTCTATAAATCAGATGTTTGTCGGTCTCTCGTGCTTGAGTCGTTTTCCTTTGAAGGCTTAGGTAAGCCGCTAATGATGGAAAATAAAGACGCCAATATCGCCACCTGTGTGCGCGAGCAAGATGTGGATTTGGTGCTTTTAGAACTCAATAACTCACGTTCTGTGGTGGAGGATGCTGAGCGGATCAGCCACATCATTCCCAATCATGTGTCTGTGGTGGTGATCGGGAATGAAGATGCCATTTCCACGATCCGTCGTCTCAAAGAGATGGGCTTTTACTATTTGTTTTGGCCCATCACCAAGCAAGATCTGATTGATTTTGTCAAAAGCGTGCAGGACAACCGCGCGAAACAAAAAGGGCTCGGACAGTACCGTAAAGCCAAGCGTGTGGCGGTGTTGGGTTCGAAAGGCGGGGTGGGGTGTTCGCTATTGTGTGCCGAGCTCGTCAATGTGTTGGCGCAGGATAACCACACGTCGGCGGTGCTGGTGGATCACAATTACCACGGCGGCAATCTCGACATCATGCTGGGGCGCAAAGATCTTCGTAAACGTCAGGTGCAAACCGGCTCTCTCGCCTCACAGCTAGACCGCAACTCCGCGTTAACTTTGCTTGAAAAAATTGGGGAGCGTACCCGCTTGCTCGCGTTGGGTGCGAACGAAAATGATGCGCAGGGCGAAGTTCAAGTGTTTACTGACTCCGTGATTGAACTGGTGTCGTCAGATGTCAATTTTGTGGTCGAAGATATTTCAGCATCAGTGAGCTTTGACGTGTCGGCGCAGTGGTTGTGCCAGCGCAGCGATATTGTGGTGTTGCTGATGGAGCCTTCCGTATCTTCTCTGCGTGAAGCCGAGCGCTTACTGACTGAGCTTGAGCCATATCGTAGTGAGATGAGCCAGCCAACCCGGCTTATTTTAGTGCTCAACCATCATCGCGCCCACAATGCCGAACAAGTCACCGAGAAAGACATGGCGGAGTATCTCAAAAGAGAAATTGATGTGGTGATCCCCTACGAGCCGCGCACAGGCTTGTGGATCTTAGATGGCAAACGGATCGCCGCTCAGCGCACTAAGGTGTCGGCACCTATCAAGCAACTCGCCAAAAAAATAGTCGGGCAGGAGAAAGCCACCAAGAAAGGTCTATTGGGTTTCTTAGCCAAGAAATAAGGCCGTACAGGCACCGAAATAACAACAAGTGTGCGATGACAAAGGGGTGAAGGATGTTTGAAGCAAAGCAGATATACATCAATTTGAGACGGAACATCTTTGATGCCATTGATGCAGAAGCGCTCGCGAGCCTCAACAAAGAGCAATTAATGAAGCAGCTCGCCAGTGCGGTTGATTTGCTGATAGAAAAGGAAAATTATCCGATCCCGACGGCCATTCGTGGCAATTATGTCAAACAGCTTTGCGATGAATTGGTGGGTTTAGGACCGCTTCAGGCCCTAATGGAAGATGAGTCCATTTCCGATGTGATGATCAACGGACCCGACACGGTGTTTGTGGAGCGTAATGGGAAAGTCAGTAAATCAGATGTGGCGTTTATCGATGAATACCAATTGCAAGAGATTGCTAAACGGATAGCGGCGCAGGTCGGACGACGGGTTGATGAATCGAGTCCCTTGTGTGATGCGCGCTTACTCGACGGTAGCCGGGTAAACATTGTAATTCCACCTGTTGCGATTGATGGCACATCAATTTCCATTCGTAAGTTCAAAAAGCAGAGTATTGATTTTGACAAGCTGGTGGAGTTTGGCGCGATGAGCAGTGATATGGCGGTGCTGCTGCGGATCGCTTCGCACTGTCGGCTGAATCTCATTATTTCGGGTGGTACCGGCTCGGGGAAAACCACCATGCTCAATGCGTTATCGCAGCATATCGCCCAAAACGAGCGGATTGTCACGATAGAAGATGCCGCTGAATTACGCTTGTTGCAACCCCATGTGGTGCGATTAGAAACCCGAACCGCAGGGATTGAGAATACCGGTGCGATTGGGCAGCGCGAGTTGGTGATCAACTCCCTGCGGATGCGTCCAGACAGGGTCATTGTTGGTGAGTGTCGTGGCGCTGAAGCGTTTGAAATGCTCCAAGCCATGAACACCGGGCATGACGGTTCAATGTCGACGCTGCACGCCAACAGCCCCCGCGACGCCCTTGGGCGGATAGAAAGTATGGTAATGATGGCCACGGCCAGTCTGCCGCTGGAGGCGATACGCCGAACCATTGTTAGTGCCGTCGATCTGATCATTCAGGTCAGCCGCTTACATGATGGCTCGCGTAAGGTGATGAGCGTCGCTGAAGTGATCGGCATGGAAGGGCAAAACGTGGTGATGGAAGAGATCTATCGCTTTGATCCGTTCCCAAATCAGAGCGGCAATAAGGTCGAAGGGGAGTTCGTCACCGCCGGGTTAATGCAGCGCTCTGTGTTGTATGAAAAAGCGCGCTATTACGGCTTGGAGTCTCAGCTTCATGCCATTTTCCATCGGGGGTAGCTATGCCAATTGAAGCCCTGTTTGCATTAATGATTGGGATTGCGGTATTGGGTATTGCGTTAGCGTTTAAGCCCAAAGCCAAGGGTGTGGATTATTTACGCCAGCAGCAAGTACAAGCACGCCGTGTTGATGATATGACCACTGCCAGTGCATTAGATATGCGCTCGCTGGTGGGAAAAACTTTTCGCGATAAAGTCAGCAGTTTTATTTTCCAAGTAAAAACCTTAGTCGGTGAAAAAGCATTGCTAAAAGTGTTTTTATTTTGGTGCGTTGTGGCGGTGGCTGGATTAAAAATAAACGAGATGTTCATCAATGCGAATAAATGGCTCGTGATAGCGACATTTCTGTTATTTGCGACCTGGCTAGCGTGGCAGTGGTTAAAAAAGAGAGAAAGACAGCGTTTTAATGATGCTTTCCCCGACGCATTAAACCTATTGGCCGGTGCTGTGACTGCGGGTGAAAGTTTAATGCATGCGATTATTTTCGTTGGTAAATCGTTAGATAACACCGTAGGGCGTGAATTTAAATTTATGGGCGAGCGTCTTCAAATTGGCGAGCCGCCAGATGAAGTTTTCGCAAAAGCGTGTCACCACTTTCCTTATCAACCCTTCTACTTTTTTATTATTACGCTGCGCGCCAACATGAATCGCGGTGGGCAATTAAAAGACGTCATGATGCGACTCAATCGTTTGATGTTTGATAGTCGTGCGCTGGAAAAGAAAAAAGCCGCAATGACATCCGAAGCGCGAATGTCAGCCAAGATAGTGGCGGCTATTCCATTTTGTTTCATTCTGCTTTTGAAATACATGAGCCCGGAAAACTACGAGTTTATTACAGCGAACCCTGCCGGTAAGCCGATCCTGTATTACTTGCTGATCAGCGAAGCGATTGGCATAGGCATTATCTGGTGGCTAATGCGGGGGGCCAGCGAATGAATGCTTTTGAATGGATGCGCATTGGTTTTGCTTTGATGATTGCGCTAGGGCTGGTTGGCGTGATCGCGATGCTCACTAAAACTAGTCCTTCGCAACGCTGGATGAAGCATATGGCGAGCCAAGCTGCCGGTAAAGAGCCGTGGTTTAGCAGTGTACAACAGAGCTTGCAGCACTACTTGAGTTATCGCGGCAGCGATATCAAGGAAAAGTTCGTCAAAGCCGGCTTCTATCAAGGCAAGTTTGCTTGGCTTTACTTGCCCGCCAAGATTGGGCTCAGTGTGCTGCTTTTTGTACTCAGCTTCGTGTTTCCCGGGCTATTGGGGCTCGAAGAAATGGCGCAAAAGGTGATGGTGGCGGCTGTTGGGTTGGTCGTGATCATTGTGCTGCCGGATATGATTTTAGAGTCGCGCCGTAAACGACTCACTCGCCGGATCTCTAACCAATTGCCTTATTTGCTCGACCTGATGGGGGTTTGTGTTCAAACCGGGATGACGATTGAGTCGTCAATGAGCTATATCGCTGCCGAAATGGCCGATTTCGATAAAGATCTCGCTCACATGTTGAAAACGACCAACGACCGCGCTCGGGTTGTGGGTTTGAACCGCTCGTTAGACGAGTTGCTGTCGCGTTATCCCTCGAATGAAATGCGCAGCTTCGTGTTTACCCTAACCCAGAGCTTGCAGTACGGCAGCTCGGTGTACGGGGTGTTGACCACGCTCGCCAAAGATATTCGAGAAGTGCAGTTGCTGCAGTTGGAAGAAAAAATCGGGAAGTTGTCATCGAAAATGTCCGTGCCGCTCATTTTGTTCATTATGTTCCCCATAGTCATTTTGATCGCGGCACCCGGAGTGATGAGGATGCTGGGATGAAAAGATGCAGTTGGTTGGTGGCGGTGTTGGCTTTATCGGGCTGTGCCCAGCAAGCATCGCTGCCACCTGAGATCGAAGAAGCGCGCACCGAAGCGATTGTGGCATCGACCAATGATCCAGCCGGCGCCGTCGCGTTTTATAAGCAGCGATTAGCCAGTGAGGATAGCGCAGACAACCGCTATAAATTGGTTGAGAGCTATTTGGCAATGCAAGATGCGGATTCAGCACTATTTTACTTGCAGCCGTTAGTCGAGAAAGAGCAATTATCGGCGCAGGGTTTTTTCCTCTATGGCAAAGCCTTGGCGCTGCATGGCCAATATCTGGATGCGCGTTTCGCGGTGACAGAGGCGTTGATCCGTAACCCTGATTTTGCCCAAGCGCACAATTTCCTCGGGGTGCTTGATGCGGGTGAAGGGCGTTTTTTGGATGCGCGGGATTCGTTCAATCGTGCGCGCGCCCTGCTACTCGATGACATTACGGTGAAGAACAATCTCGCGGTGCTCGATATCTACCAGCAAGATTATCAAGCTGCTTATAACCGGCTAAAGCCACTGTGGATCCAAGGAAACGAAGATGAGCAGGTGCGGGCAAATCTGCTCGTTGCCACCGCCAAGCTTGGCTATGTCGAGGAGTTTGTGTTGCTGCTAGGACGGGAGCATGACGATTTTACCGTGTACTCATTATATCAAACGCTTTCTGCCAGCGAGTTTAAAGGAGGGATCAAATAATGGTTAAACCGAAAAAGTACCGAGGTTCGGTTTCCGTTGAATTCTCTCTTGGGATCGCCGGTTTTCTTGCCATGTTCCTGTTCTGGGTCGAAGTAAGTTACATGGGGTATATCTCATCCGTTGTGGATCTTGCCATTACAGAAGCCAGTCGTGATGTAAAAAACACAGAAAACGCGGATTACAGAGAGAAGTTTACCCAAGTGCTACAAAGTGATGATTCCCTGTGGGGCAAGTTCATCAATATAGATAACCTGTCCATGCAGACGCGCTATTACAACGACATTGTCGAGTTAGCTGAACCTTGTGTACCGACTGACGACTCAGGTGATGATGGTGACGATGATTGGGACGATGATGATTGGGACGATGATGATTGGGGCGACGGTGATGATGATGACGGTGGTAGCGGCGGTAGTGATTCCGGTGGCCGCAGCTGCGACGACACAGGTACAGCTCTGAATTCAGCGCTAGCGATTTACACACTGAACTACAGCTATACACCGATTTTTAATCTCTTTTTTAATTTGTCTGACGATATCGGTTTGTCTCGTGAAGTCATTGTTATTCAGGAGTATGAGCGCAGTGAATTTAAGTAATAGCCTTAAAAGACAGCGTGGCACCTTTACCGTTGAATTGGCTTTGGTTGCGGGTGTGATGATTTTTGTATTGGCATTCACTACTGACGTTGTGGTTAATCAATCGATTAAGGGCAAGTTAGATCGAATGTCTTATTCATTGGTGAACGTGTTAAAGGAGCGAACTCAACTTTATTCAAATGATGACGTGGTTGATGATCTAGAGATTGATCAGCTTTATGACATCGCGCGTGACTCTTTACAGCGAACCATGGGGCAATTTGATAATGCTCTTTTGGGTATGTATGTGGAGCAACAAAAGTTTACCAATGATGACCAGCCTATAGAGCCCCAAGTAGGCGTGCATCTATTTTCTCGAGGAGCGAATTGCTTACCGCCAGATACTTTGCGCAGTCAAAGTGATCTTTCCGTGGTAACCACTTTTGACCGACGTGCGATCCTTTATAAAGTGACTCTCTGCTATCAAGGCAATAACTGGTTTGGGTCTCTAATGGGTGACGATTATGGTCGAATTCGCTCTTACTCTGTGATGTTAGGTCGTTAAGGAGTTTGGTATGAAGCAGTTACCGAAAGCGCAGAAGGGCACCGCTGCCATTTTATTCGTCATGTTAATTCCTGCGCTGTTTGGTGTCTTGGCACTGAGTATTGAAGGCAGTCGTTACCTTCAGACTCAGGCACGTATTTCTGATGTGGCTGAAGTCGCCGGTCTGGCTCTTGCTGCGCACAACAGTGACAACCAAGCAACGAATGAAGCGATTGTTGAGCGCTTTGTGGAAGCGTTAGTGCCGGATGCACACGATGAGGTCAATATACACATTGTTCGTTTGAGTTGTGAGGAAGTTGAAGGCTGTGGTACGCCTGGAGCCTTTGATGATAAAGGGACCCGATTCTCTGAGTATCAACTCTCTATTACAACTAGCCATGATAGCTGGTTTCCCAAAAGTGAGGTTAATCCCACTGGCTTTGCTGACGTAGTCGATGTCTCTGGTAATGCGGTAGCGCGTAAGTATCAAGGTGAAGCCATTGACGTGGTTTTTGTCGCTGATTTTTCTGGCTCTATGAATTACGACTGGAATGGACAAACCAAAATTAGTCGCTTGAAAGAAGTAATGGTGGATGTGGCGGAAGAACTTGAGCGTACCACGGCCGATCGTATTGAAGAAAAAAACACAGTTGGCTTAGTACCTTATAACTTTTGGACGACGAAGCCTGGCTCAACCTGCTATCAAACTCACCTCGCGAGCCTCTACCCAAGTTCTGATCCACAACGCATAGAGCAAAATTGGGTATTACATCAAGAAACCGTCGATACCTTGTGGGATGAGAAACCGGGATGCATTGGTTACACAACGCAATATAAAACGTTGGCGCTGAATTCAGATGTCTCCAACTTTGAAACTGAGATCGAAGCGATGTGGGCCAACAGCGGTACTGCGTCATTTGAAGGTTTGATCTCCGGTGCTCAATTGGCCGCTACTGGGGACAACCCGCGCCGATTGATTGTGATCTTATCTGACGGTGTAGATTGGAATCCGCACCCTTGGTATCGCCGTTGGCACATGACACAGCTGATCAATTCAGGCCTATGCGATGAAATTCGCACCACCTTGGATGCGCAGATCACCTCATTTGGTAAAGAGGTGCAATCGAAAATCGCGGTCATTGGGTTGGATTACGATGTTGAAGCTGATCCTAATCTCGCGAGCTGTGCGGGCAGTGACAATGTGTTTACTGCATCCGATATGGATGAGGTGAGCAGCAAGTTACTCGAGTTGATCACTGAAGAGATTGGTCGATTGTATGACAGGAATTACTAAACTGGTGGGAGTGAATATGCGTAGATTACTGTTGAGTGTCACGTTGCTACTGAGTTGTATTACATCGTACGCATGGGGATCGTCAGCACAGTTCAAGTGCAGTTTGCCGGGAAAAACATACCATTTAACCTTATCAGTTGAAGAGGCAGTACAAGTGCAGGTTAATGACGGCAGCTTTCTACAGCGTAGTCAGGCGATAGATATTCAGCCTTATCACCACTTTTTATTAGAGCAGTTAATTGCGCTTGGGGTGGGTGAAGGCTGCGCGCGGATCTTGCTTGAAAGCACGCATGTTCGCAAAATCTCTGACACTGAACTGCATGTCTATTTCGATTTTGATCGCTACACCTTGCGCCCTGAAACGCGCCAAGCATTACTGCAATATCTGCCGACATTAATGGCAAGCCCTGAGGTCATTTTGGAAGGGCATACTGATAACCGCGGCTCAGAAGCCTACAACAAAACCTTAGGCTTAGAGCGGGCCCAGAGTGTGGCGCACTTTTTGGTACAGCAGGGGATTGAGCCGAGAGAAGTTCGCACCATTAGTTTGGGTGAGCAAGCGCCCAAAGACAGCAACAATAATGCAGCCGGTCGTCAGTACAATCGTCGCGTCGAGGTAAAATGGGTGCTACCTCAATCGTAAACCGCGACTTCAATCATTCACGGCGGTACCTGTGTCAACGCGCCTCTCCTTGTGAGGCATTGAGAAGTAGGGAATTGGGAAGCAGGGAATCAAGACGTTGGTACTCTAGACTTTGGTATTTTAGGCATTGGTAGTCGAGCCTTTGATCATCGAGATGCAGTGAAATCGCCAGCGGTTAGTGTTTTGCTTGGGAACTAACGATGAAGCGCTGTATCTAACCTCGAGAATTACGCAGCATTTCGATAAATTCTGAGGAGCTTGCAATGAAAAAATGGTTAATGGCGTCGGTTATTGTGTTATTGAGTCCGCCAGTATGGGCGCAGTCGCCAGAGTTCCCTCATGTTGAGGTTCAAGGTTTTGGTGAAGTGCAAATGGCGCCAGATCGCGCCATGTTCTCGGTCGAGGTAAGGAAAACGGCGGAGACGGCTGCGGACGCAAAACAATTGGCGGATAAAGCTGTTGCGGCGTTCCTCGATAGGCTCGATAAAGAAGGCGTGAAGCGCGAGCAGATCACCAGTGCGAATTTGCAGCTGTATCCGGAATATCAAACCGACGATAACAACCGCAGAGAGCAGGTAGGGTATTACGCTAGCCGTCGTATCACGGTTGATATGATCACACTGGATAAACTCAACAGCTATCTTGATGCGGCGTTAGGCGATGGCATTGATGCGGTGAGTCAGATCAGCATGAAAGTGGCTGACGATGAGGCGTTTCGCCATCAAGCGCGTCAGTTAGCCATCACGGATGCGATTGAAAAAGCGAATTCCCTTGCTGACGGTTTTGGTATGGATGTGGATGGGGTGTGGAAAATCACTTATCGTTCGGCATCACCCATGCCGGTAATGCGTAGCATGGCGTTGGAGTCGAATGCGGCTGATGTAAGCGCCACATACCAAGACGCCTCATTGACCGTAGACGATCAAGTCTCAGTGATCTTTAAACTGAAATAGCCGCCGGGCTTGGAAACAGTGCCCAAACAAAAAGGCTTGCCATGACGGCAAGCCTTTTTTGATCACTCTAGAGCGGCGAGTCTTAGTGCAAGATACGCGCGCGGATGGTGCCTTCGATCGCTTTAAGCTGCTCTAGCGCTTCCGCTGAACGCTCGGTTTCTACGTCGATTACCACGTAACCAATCTCCGCACCTGTTTGCAGGTATTGCGCGGCAATGTTGATGCCTTGCTCAGCAAAGATGGTGGTGATTTGGTTCAAAATACCTGGGCGGTTTTCGTGGATGTGTAGCAAACGTGAACAATCACGGTGCTCAGGCAGTGACACCTCTGGGGTATTTACTGATGACAAGGTTGAACCATTGTCAGAGTATTTCACCAGCTTGCCAGCCACTTCTACGCCGATGTTCTCTTGCGCTTCTTGGGTTGAACCACCGATGTGCGGCGTTAGCAGCACGTTGTCGAACTCGATCAATGGAGACTCAAACGCATCTTTGTTGGTTTTTGGCTCAACTGGGAATACGTCGATTGCCGCGCCTGCAAGGTGCTTGCGTTTTAGTGCATCGCACAGCGCATCGATATCAACCACAGTACCGCGAGCGGCGTTGATAAATACCGCGCCTGGCTTCATGCGATCAAACTCAGCAGCACCAATCATGTTCTGGGTTTCTGGGGTTTCTGGCACGTGCAGCGAAATCACGTCACACTTATTAAGTAGCTCTGTCATTGAGAAGACTTGGGTAGCGTTACCCAAAGAGAGCTTGCTTTCGATATCGTAGTAGTAAACACGCATACCCAGGTTTTCAGCCAAGATGCTGAGCTGAGTACCGATGTGACCGTAACCGATGATACCGAGCTTTTTGCCACGGGCTTCAAACGATTGATCCGCAGATTTCAACCATGCGCCACGGTGTGCGAGGGCATTTTTCTCTGGGATCCCACGCAGTAGCAAAATGATTTGGCCTAGTACGAGCTCGGCGACTGAGCGCGTGTTTGAGAATGGGGCGTTGAATACCGGAATGCCGCGCTTCATTGCTGCGCCTAAATCAACTTGGTTGGTACCAATACAGAAACAACCTACGGCAGCCAATTTCGGGGCGTTGGCAAAGACTTTTTCAGTCAGCTGAGTGCGTGAGCGAAGGCCCACGAAATGCGCGTCTTTGATCGCTTCTAGCAGTTCATCTTCTGCCAAGGAGCCTTTGTGATACTCGATATTGTTGTAACCCGCCGCTTTGAGAACCTCAACAGCTGAAGGGTGTAAACCTTCTAATAGGAGAATCTTAATTTTGTCTTTATCGAGAGAGAATTTTGTCATCGGTTTTCGTCCTTAAAAACATGCTAAGCGAGTTGCAATCTTCCACTGTGGGGCGTTGTTATTGGGGAGTGAGTACTCTCTTTTTTGGCGCGTCTACAGCTGCGTTAACGATTGCGTTCACACAAAATAACAAAATTCTCGCAACTATGGTAAGGATTTTCCGCTATATCGCATAAAAAAACGGCACTGTTGTGCCGTTGATGTTTTTGGTTTTTCAGCGACTTGGCTGGGAAGGCTAGAATTACTTAGCCTTTTTCACCACGCCTTCTGGGGTGCCCATCAGTAGGACATCGGCACCGCGCGCGGCAAACAAACCGACAGTGACCACACCTGCAAGGGCATTGATCGCTTTTTCCATCTCTTTTGGCTCGGTGATTTGCATGTTGTGAACATCAAGAATGATGTTGCCGTTATCGGTGATCACACCTTCACGGTAAACCGGATCGCCGCCCAGTTTCAGAAGCTCACGGGCAACATAAGAGCGCGCCATTGGGATCACTTCAACAGGCAATGGGAATTGGCCTAGAACGTCAACGTCTTTCGTGTTGTCCACGATACAAATGAATTTCTCGGCAATCGCTGCCACGATCTTTTCGCGGGTCAGTGCCGCACCGCCGCCTTTGATCATATCGAACTCGCCGTTGATTTCATCAGCGCCATCGACATAGATGTCTAGTGATGCCACATCGTTTGCATCAAAGACTTCAATACCCAGCTCTTCCATACGTTCGGTTGACGCGACAGAGCTTGAAACTGCCCCTTTAATTTCGTCTTTCATGGTTGCAAGCGCATCAATAAAGTGGTTCACGGTTGAACCTGTGCCTACGCCCACAATACTGCCAGGTTGTACGTATTCCAGTGCAGCCCAGCCAGCAGCTTTTTTCATTTCGTCTTGGGTCATTGTTGTCTCCAACGCATTACATCGATAGCAAGATTAGCAAGTTGGCGGCGATTATAACCTAGCTAAACGTTTTCGTCAGTGTTTCTCCGTCACGTTATGGACGTGCCAGTGCCATAACTGTGATGGGGTCAGGATCTGCGGCAGGGGGACATCCCAGCTTTCTGTTGGTATCTGTTCGACGAGTTGGCAGTCGTGCGCTAAGCCGACGATATCAAGCTTAGATTGCTGGGCGAGAGTGCGATCATAGTAGCCACCGCCCATGCCGAGGCGATTACCTGAGCGATCAAACGCCACTAAGGGAGTCAGGATCATATCAATGCGTGAAAGTGGGCAGACATGGCGAACGTCCAACACGGGCTCGGCGATGCCGTAGCGGTTGTGCTGCATGGGCGTGTGGCGTTGATAGCGCAAGAATAGCAGGTGGCCGGGTGTAAAAGGATGCAGTACCGGTAAATAGATGTGCTTGCCCTGTTGCCATAGCCACTCGATGAGAGGCATCGGATCGAGCTCACCATCATTGGCTAGATACAACGCGATATGTTGCGGCGCGCTAAACAGAGCGCTGTCTTTGGCCTGTTGCACGAGATCTGCGGCCGCTCGTTGTTGCTCGGTTTGATTTAATGATTGGCGACGCTGGCGGATCAGTTGGCGCAATGCCTTGCGTGGCTCGGGGGAAGTCGTGTCCATGGTTCGTCCTTGCTCGACCTGCCGCTTTGGCCTGTTGCGCGAATTCAGCACAGGCTGAAGATCGCAAGAGCAAAAGCGCGAGGATGATTACTTATCGGTCATAATGCCTGATTAAGCGGAATTTGGGTATGCACAAAGCTGGGTTGACGCAGCGCTGAGGCTAAGAAGGGCAGTGATAGGGGTGATAAAATCTAACTATGGGATAGACGACCACCAAGTGATGGCATAGCCGTGGTGCGAAACTAATGAGGGAAAGGGGACCCCAGAGTGCCGTTGCAGATGGATGGCCCTTGAACCAGATGTTCAAGGTGGACCGGCAACATCAACCGTAGGCTTCTCAGTCGTGCTGAGCATGCTCAATAGCTGATAAAAGCAAGTCCTGGGTATTTGCTTATCGGCTCGGGGACGTTCATCCGCTGACGTACACCCCAGGGTAAATCTATTAGTTTCGCGGCAAGACTGAGCGCAAAGAGCGGTTCAGCTTATCTTCCATTTGGCCTAAGCGATTGGTCAATTCCCAATCCGTGCCTTGGCGCGCTTTCTTTTCGTCTTGCAATTCGTGACAGATATTCAACGCGGCGAACATCAATAGCTGTTCGGTGTTGGTGATCTTGCTACGCTCTGCCAGTGCTTGCAAGCGTGAGTCGAACTCGTTAGCAGCAGCAACAAGTGCTTGCTCTTGTCCGCTCGGGCAATTCACTTTCAGTGATTTCCCCATAATTTTAATGTCAATGGCTTGCATGCTCATGCGTATCGATACTCCCGACAGCGTTCCTTATCTGCTGCGATGGACAGACTATAGAAAATGCTTGATGAGGAATCAAGACCTGAGGCCTTTGTTTGTGAGGGATCTGAACTGATTTGACAGTAATTGAGCAGCTTGCCCGAAACATAGCCACTCGAGGTTAGCGCGGCGTTAGGGGAAGTGGTAGCATGCAAGGTTAACTGAGATAAAAAAAGAGAAATCCCATGAGCGAAGTTCAACTCCCTCAATACCTAGCATTGGCCTCTAGTTTGCAGCAACACAATTTCCCGATTTCACCGGCTGAATTGCAAGGTTTGCTGACGGGGCTTATCTGTGGTGGTCATCCGTTTGATGATAAAAGCTATTTGGCTGCAGTGGCCGATTTCGCGAATGACGGTCAAGGGCTGAGCGACGAAGCGCAAGAGGTGGTCACCCTGCTGTTTACGCTGGCATCGACCCAACTTACTGCTGACGAGCTGGCGTTTAGTTTGTTGCTGCCTGATGACGATGCACAATTGGTTGAACGTGCAGAGGCTTACAGCGATTGGGCGAGTGCGTTTTTGACTGGCATGGGATTGATGAATTTGAATGCCAAGTCATTGTCTGAGGATGTCACGGAAGCGCTGGGCGATCTGCAAGAGATGGCGCAGCTGGGTGTCGATGAAGATGACGATATGGGCGAGCAAGCCCAATTGTTCGAGCAAGTGGTGGAGCATACACGCATGTGTGTGATGACCTGTTTTGCTGAGCTAGGACAGCGTCCTGCACAAGGCCCAGCTAGCAGTGAAACACTACACTGATTGAGCGTTGTCCAAGGAGGGGTATGAAGCAATTTGATATTGTGATCAGCGGCGGCGCAATGGCGGGTGGCACCTTAGCCCTTGCCATTGCGCGTTTATATCCGCATCTATCGGTGGCGGTGGTTGAAGCGCAAACGCCCGATTCTGCCGCGCATCCTGGGTTTGATGCCCGCAGTATCGCCTTGGCGCAAGGCTCTGTCGCGAAACTGAAAACTTGGGGATTGTGGCCATTGCTATCGGCCAACGCCGAGCCGATTGAACATATTCATGTCTCCGACCAAGGCCATTTCGGCTTAACCCGCATGGCAGCGAGCGATATCGGTCACGATGCGCTAGGTTATGTCGTCGAGCTTGCCACCGTGGGGCAAGCCTATCACCAAGCACTGTCAGCGAATGCCAATATTCATTATTTACTACCCGACAGCTTAGCCTCGAGTGAGGCAACGCCTGAGGGCGTGCGTTTGACCACCCGCAGCGGCGAAGTGCTGAGCGCAAAATTGCTGGTGGTGGCCGATGGCGCACAATCGGCGATGGCCACCGCGCTCAATCTCAATGAAACCACGCATGACATGGAGCAAGTGGCACTGATCGCTAACGTCGAGACGGCGGTTGCTCATCAATCCCGTGCGTTTGAGCGCTTTACCGCTGATGGTCCACTGGCTTTGTTGCCGATGAGCCAAGGACGCAGTTCGTTAGTCTGGTGTTTGCCACCGGAGAAAGCGAACGCGATGCTGGCGCTGCCTGAAGCGCAGTTTTTAGCTGAGCTGCAACGTGCGTTTGGCTGGCGATTAGGTGCGCTGACGCGGGTTGGCAAGCGTGATAGCTATCCGTTAACCGTGCGACATCGCCCTCAGGTGATTGCGCATCATGCGGTGGTGATCGGCAATGCCGCTCAAACCTTACACCCGATAGCGGGGCAGGGCTTTAACCTTGGTTTGCGCGATGTTGCGGGCCTATTGCAATGCTTGGCGTTTGATTTCCCGCTGGGATCGCCGGCGATGCTTAATCACTATCAAGATAGCCGAGCCAGTGATCGCCAGCGCACATTAGCGATGACCAGTGGCTTAGTGGGGCTATTTTCAAATGATGCACTGCCATTAGCAGCGCTAAGAAATGCCGGTTTGTTGATGATGGGGACCTGTTCAGCGGCCAAACGCCCGCTGCTCAAGCAAGCCATAGGATGGACGAAGTAGAATGATTCAACAGTTTGATATTGTCATTGTCGGTGGGGGCATGGTCGGGTTATCTCTCGCCGCGGCATTAAAAGACGCTCAGCTGCAAATTGCGGTGATTGAAGGCCGCGAGCCTGAGCTGGCGTTATCTGACGACTACGCCAATCGCGTATCGGCGTTAACCCGTGCCAGTGAGCGTTACTTGCAGCGCTTGGGTGTTTGGGATTCGATAGCTTCACGTCGCGTTGCGCCGTACACTCAAATGGCAGTGTGGGAGCATGACAGCTTTGGCGCGATCGAATTTGATGCGGCGGATTTTGGTGAAGATAACTTGGGGCACATTGTCGAAAATCAGGTGATCCAAGCCGCTCTATGGCAACAGGTCGCGCAGCAAGATAACGTTGAAATCTTCGCGCCTGCTATCTGCGATAGTATCACCATGGGCGGGCGTGAAGCCTTTGTTGTTCTCGATGATGGTCGCCATTTAACCGCATCGCTCGTGGTGGGCGCGGATGGCGCAAACTCTTGGGTGCGACGTCAGCTCAATATTCCGCTAACGCACTGGGATTACGGTCATCACGCATTGGTCGCCAACATTCGTACTGAGCTGCCGCATCAAGGTTGTGCACGACAGATCTTCCGTCCGAGTGGCCCGCTGGCGTTTTTGCCGTTGCCGGAATCAGATCTGTGCTCAATCGTGTGGTCGCTACCCCCAGAAGAGGCACAAGAGTTGCTGGCGATGAGCCCAGAGGCCTTCACCCAAGCGTTAACCGTGGCGTTTGATAATCGCCTCGGTTTGTGTGAGCTGGTGGGTGAGCGTGCGAGTCATCCACTGACGATGCGTTATGCGCGTGATTTTGTGGTAGATCGCTGTGTATTGATTGGCGATGCCGCTCACACCATTCATCCATTGGCAGGCCAAGGGGTGAACTTAGGCTTTATGGATGCGGCGGCATTGGCTCAAACGATTATGGCACTGCAGGCAGAAGGCACGTTTAGCGGCAGTAAAGCTGAGCTGCGCAGTTTTGAGCGCTGGCGAAAAGCCGAAGCGGCGCAAATGATTGGCGCAATGGAAGGGTTCAAGCATCTGTTTGCTGGGACAAATCCGGCCAAGCGTTTGGTGCGCAGCCTAGGTTTACGTTTAGCCAACGATTTACCAGGCGTGAAACCGGTATTGATCCGCCGCGCGATGGGGTTATCGGGGCAACTGCCCGATTTGGCGCGCTGACAGATCTTTTTGTCGGTAGTAATGGCCGTTATCACCGCTATGTTGCGATAAGTGATTGGTGGTAACGGCATTCAATGCAATGAGCGATACTGAAAGGATCGCTTTGCCTCTGCCTGTGCTATCCGTTTTATCTACTCTGCATCCTGCATCCTGCATCCTGCATCCTGCATTCATCGCCCCTTGGGTCTTCCTCACTGTATTCATTTTTGATTGAACACGTCGTTGGTGAATTTCAACGTTTGTACCCATTTCTTCACAGTTTTTTTGCGACGCTGAAAACGGACTTCTACTTTAATAAATACAAGGTGTTTTCAGCCGCGCTTTGCCCTTTATCAGAGAGGTAGACATCGATCTATGTCGGCGTTTTACTCTGAGCGATAGAGCGAGCCAAAGCACCTTGGATAAATAACTGTGCCTTGACGATGTGTTGGCTTTGCAGCCTTTGGTGAGAGCACGGCCTGATGTAACGACCAATGTAACGAAAAGAAGTATAAGGAAGTGCAGCGATGAGTCTTGTACCAGCAGAGTTGAAGTTTACCAATAGCCATGAATGGGTGCGGCCGGAAGGCGACGGGGTATTTACCGTTGGGATCACCGATCACGCACAGTCATTATTAGGGGATATGGTGTTTATCGATTTGCCCGACGTTGAAGACAGCTTTGATGCCGGTGACGATTGTGCGGTGGTGGAGTCGGTGAAAGCAGCCTCCGATGTTTACGCGCCACTCACCGGTGAAATTGTTGCGGTGAATGAAGAGCTGGAGAGTAACCCTGAAGCAGTGAACAGCGATCCATACGGTGATGGTTGGCTGTATCAAATTCGCGTGGACAGTGAAGACGAACTAACGGATTTACTGGATGCAGAAAGCTATCAAGAATTGATAGCAGAAGAAGAGTAGCCGCAAAAGCGAACTTCTATGATGAACGTAAAAGGGTGGCGCAATGCCACCCTTTTTAGTGTTAGTCCGTTAATACACGCATGCGGCGTATTTCTTGGTTCACTTCGTTGATAGTCTGGTAGTGATGCTGCTGAGGCTCTTCCGGGATAACTAAAAATCCGCGGTCAAAATCGTAACGTCCTCGACCATGGATATAAATGCGCCCTTTAAACAAACGAGTGATATGTTTGGCGACCATTTTCGGCGAGTAACTTTTGAACATTCGCATCGGTTTGACAATCCTTCTTCCAACGACGCGGCAAGTATACGTTAGCTTAAGTTAAACTAATGTGACGATATCAGCATATTCTCCGTCATGATTATCGCTGATAGGATCAAAAGTAATTATTTGGTATCGCTCTCAAAATTATATTCTGCCACTGATGGGCGTATGTACATGAAAAAGGAAGAAATGGCCGCGTGAAATGATAAGATCTTTCGTCATTGGGGCCAAAAGTCACTCGAAAGCAGAGCGATATGCTGCGTTACTCGCGATTTTATAGCGTTAATTCCGCCAGGGTTTGAATGTGAATGAGATCGAGAAAATACGGTTTTATCCCTTAAAAACAGTGGGATGAGTACGTTGCTCTGAGCGGATCTGATTCACATATTGGCAAATATTGTGCTCGATCAGCTGTAACAGCCATTGCCAACGCGGGTGTTCGCTGTTGCGCGCAGAGGCAAAGAGATCGATATCAAAGCCGGGTACTGGGATTGGCGGCTCACACAGCGTTAGCTGGTCATCAAACAGCGCTTGTTTGGCCAAGAGCTCGGTGGTGATACACAGTAAATTTCTTCCTTGCAGCAGGTGACGGATCGTGAGGAAATTATTCGAGCCCACCACGACGCGCCGAGAAAGATCCATCTGTGCCAAGGTATTATCAACCTGACTGCTGAGCTGATCATCTGGCGAGACTAATGCATGTGGCACTGCCAAGTAGTTGTCGATAGCCAACGGCACAGTGAGCTTTGTGGCGTTGGCATCAAACAAGCAGACATGATGATCGCGATACAGCGGCATGCGCACCAGCTCTGCGGGGATTTCCGCAATACTGCCGATCACTGCATCAAGCGATAAACTGTGCATTTTATCGAGGTAGTTGCTGCGATTGACCTGATGGAAACTCAGCTGACAGTGCGGAGCGGCTTGGGTGATCGCATCAAACAAAATCGGCGCAAAGATCAGCTCGGCGTAATCGGTCATCCCGATGCGCCAACGCCCCGAAAAATCCGCCGCCGAAAACGCTTCGGGTTTTAGGATCTGCTCTTGGACAGTCGCGAGCAGCTGGGCGATGATCGGTGCGATTTCAATGGCGCGTTCACTCGGTAACATTTGCTGCCCTTGGCGTTCAAACAAGGGATCATCCAGTAATTGGCGCAGGCGTGACAAATTGTGACTCATCGCCGACTGACCAATGCACAAACTTTGTGCCGCTTTGGTGACGCTGCGAAAGCGAAACAGCGCATCAAAGGCCACCAGCAAGTTAAGATCGATCCCGCGCCAATTAATATTGTTCATGTACAGTGTTAACTCTATCGTTTTGATTAATTAAATTTGGCACATTAGACTGGGTCTGTCGATAGGCGTTACGCCGCAAGCGTGTGAATCATGCAAAGCGGCTGTGTTATGGCCAGCCACGGCTGCAAAGGACGATGTAATGGATCAATCCGCAGGGAAAGCAATGCTACAAATTGAAGCGCTACGTTCTGGATGGGAGCGTCATAGCACGTCAGCCGGATTAAGCTGCGCGTTGTCGTGGGGCGATCATCTGCAACTGCAAGGCGGCTCTGGCTCAGGAAAAACCTGTTTATTGCGCGTGATTGCCGGGTTGCAACGGGCGCAGCAAGGCGGTGTCTATTGGCAATCGACGTCAGTGACGGAGGCGCAACTGGCTAGGTGGCGGCAACAGATCGTTTATTGCCCACAGCAAGCTATTGTCGGCGCAGATACAGTCGCGGACGCACTACTACTGCCTTGGCATCTCAATGCCGAAGCAAGTGCATTGCCGTCGGATGACAAGCTCGTTGAGGCGCTAACGCTGATGGATCTATCGCTGGCGCTGAATGCATCTACTTCGCGGCTGTCTGGCGGCGAGCAATATCGTTTGATGTTGGCGCGCAGTTGTCTGTTAGACCGGCCTATCTGGCTTTTGGATGAGCCAACGGCGGCATTAGACAATTACTCCTCGCAGCGGGTTGCTGATGTTCTTACCGCCGCGCCGCGTATTGTCATTTCCATTTCTCATGATCCCTTTTGGCAACAACTCGCTACCCAGCGTTATGACTTGGCTCAAGATACAGTAACCGTCGGGAGATCAGCACAATGAATCCTTTTCATTTATTGGTTTTCTTTGCGGTATTGGCCTTGCCGTTCACGCTGTTTTATCGCTGGAAGCTTCCGCTGAATAAAACCCTGTTGACTGCTGCGTCGCGAATGGCCTTGCAGTTGTCGGTGGTGGGATTTTACCTGCAGACGTTGTTTGACTGGCAGTCGCTGTGGATCAATTTAGCGTGGTTAAGTGTGATGGTGCTTGTGGCGGGCCATACCATCTCAAGACGTGCGCAATTACCGTTATGGCCGGTATTACCCGTGTTGGCGGGGAGCCTCGGGGTGAGTTTATTGCTGATCTTGCCGTTGATGCTCATTGGCGTGGTTGATGTGTCACCGTGGTGGCAGGCGCAGTATTTAATCCCGATCACCGGGATGTTGTTGGGTAACGCCTTGTCAGCAACCATTGTCGGCTTGAGTCGTTGGGCCGAAGCGATACGCAAGCGCAAACATGAGTTCGATTACTACCTGACCTTAGGTGCGCCACAGCCGCAATTGCCTTTTTTACGCGAAGCGCTTTCTGCTGCGATGGCGCCGCAATTGGCAACGATGGCGACCTTGGGGATCGTGAGTTTGCCGGGGATGATGACGGGTCAAATATTGGCAGGGGCTGCGCCTTTGCAGGCGGTGCAATACCAAATTCTGATCATGGTGGCGATTTTTGTTTGCGCTTCAACCACTGTCGCGTTGAGCTTGATCATACTGAGCCGATCAAGCTGTGATGCCTATGGCCAAAGCACGTGGCTGTTTGAAAAGTAGCGAGTTAATCGATTTTAAGATTCTGGCTAGTCAAAGGCGCCGCGATCAGGACTCATCGCGGCAGACAGAAACCACAGTAGCATCGAATAAGCTAAATAGATCGTCGCGTTTTAGCGCCAACCCTGCCATGGCATCACCACTGCTGATCGTGACCGTGGTGTGCGCCAGTAAGCTTGGGTCGACCAATACCGGTAAGGGACGCGGCAGCGCCAATGGGGTGACGGTGCCCGGATGGTAGCCGGTAACCGCAAACACGCGCTCGGCTTTTACACACGTCATGCGTCGGCATTGGAAATGCGCCCGCACCTTGTTCGGATCGACTTGGCGGTTACCCGGCAGGCAAACCAAACTTAGCAATCCGCCCATGTCTTCCAGCAACATGGTTTTCACCATTTGCGACGGACAGACACCACGCTGCGCCGCTGCATCATCAATGCTGGTGGCGGGGCGTTGGTGCCATAAGATCTCGTAGTCGATACCGGCCATCTCAAGGACTGCCATGACCGGTGTTTGCATCGCTAAATTAGGCTTCATCAGTGAGCGAATACGGCAAATCTGACAGCGCGAGCACATCGTCTGGTGCGGCGGCAAAGCGCAATGCTGTATCGGCTTCTAAGTCGTTAGGCAAGACGACAAGCGCGGCCGCGTCGTTGTTTTCTAACTTGGCGGCGGCAATCACAGTACCACCACGACGCCAGTTTTCACCGACTTGACGTTCAACATCATCACCCGCTTTGGCAAGGTAGGCCGATTGGCCAGTCACGAGCAGCATGGCACGCTTGTTGATGCCACGGTATTTAGCACGGGCAACGGTTTCTTGGCCGGTGTAACAGCCTTTATTGAAGCTGATGCCATCAAGCGCTTGCAGGTTCAATGCTTGAGGAATGTGCTCGCCTGCCGTGGTGTCATCGAGGCGTGGGATCCCCGCGAGGATGTCGGCAAAGTCCCATAACGCTTCGGCTGCCAGAGTGAATTCTTGATTGTCCGCAAGCTCGTTGGCCAAGCTTTCGTCCACCGAGAGCAACCAACGATCGCCCACTTGCAGCGCAGCGCCGTGCTCATGCGTGCGCAACGAACCTTCGCCGCTAAAGAGGCTGCTGACGAACGCGTTGGCATTTTCACCGCTGATACCGAGGATCACGCGCTCACTTGGGGTGATTTCCAGCTTGGAGAAAATGGCGTACTTTTTAAGCTCTGTGGTTTGTTTTTCCGTTACGCTGCGGCGCTGAATGTAGCCGACGCCACGCTCTTGCGGGAACAGGCGAAAGACGGAGTGCATTTTGCCTTTGGCATCACAGTGCGCGGCAAAGGTGTAGCTGTCTGGCGCTAAAGAGATGACGTTGCAGGTGAGTTGTCCTTGCAGATAGCTGCGTGCATCCGGGCCAATTACGTCAATCTGTTGCCAACCGCTAAGATAATGCAGTGCAAGGGCAGGCAACGGCAAGGTCGCAGGCAGGGATGAAAAACGGTCGTGATGAGTCCAAGTTGACATAATGGTTCCAATTTGATGAACAATGACCTCATGGTAAAGCGCGAAACCGGGTTTGTCAGCATGGAAATCGTAGGGATATTGAATTGAAACTCTGCGAAAGAATGATATGTATCATTGACTCAGTGACCTCGGTCACTGCTCCATCATAGCAGGCATAGCGAAATCAAAGCCCCCCTGATAGACTGCTTTAAGTACATAAACCTTGGAAGGAACTGCCATGTATTCGGTTGAAGAAAAAGCACGCATTAAATGGTCTTGTCGTCGCGGCATGCTCGAGCTTGACGTTATCATCATGCCGTTTTTTGAAGAGTGTTTTGAGTCTTTGAGTGAAAAAGAGCAGCAAGATTTTGTCGCTCTGATGGAGTGTGACGATCCAGATCTGTTCACTTGGACGATGGGACATGGCCGCAGTGACAATCTGGGTCTGGCCGCAATGGTAGATAAAATTGTCGCCCACAATCGCAGCAAATTGCGCTGATTGCTTACTTTCGCCCTCAGCGAGAGGCGGGCGCTGCTTACAAGGCGCGATGTCTGCTGGGAGCGTGTTGTTATTGATAAGTCCGCTACCTCTTGAGGTAGCGGCTTTTTTTATCGTCTGGCTACAGCGCTGGGCGCAACCGATATTGGCTGAGATCTCACACGTATCGGGGCGATTACAGTTGTCGCGCGCCGGAAAAATCCAATGGCAAAGCCAAAGCGGCCGCTGGTGCGAAAAACGGACCGTGGTGCTTTCTCGGATGATCATGTTGGCGTGGTTGCCCGAAGGCGGAGATTGGCGCTGGTTGTGGATCTTTCCCTACAATTGCAGAGACGAAGATTATCGTCATCTGCAATTGCTGGTGCGCTACCCAGATAGGGCGTCTAACAAGGACGCTTTGGGGTAAGGATGGTAGGGTCGGCGCTCTCTTCCATCTCGGGGTAGTCGAGGGTGTAATGCAAGCCGCGGCTTTCTTTGCGCTCAAGGGCTGATGTGACCATCAATTCCGCCACTTCAACTAGGTTACGTAGCTCTAGCAGGTTGTTAGAGACGCGGAAGAAGCTGTAGTAGTCGTGGATCTCTTGCTTGAGCATGTTGATCCGGCGCAGTGCCCTTTCCAAACGGCGGGTCGTACGCACAATGCCGACGTAGTCCCACATAAACAGACGCAGTTCGTGCCAGTTATGCTGGATCACCACCTCTTCATCGGAAATCGTGACCTGACTTTCATCCCACGACGGCAGCAATGGCGGTTGCGGTGCATCAGCCAAGCTTTTCAGAATATTCTGCGACGCTGACCAAGCGTACACCACACATTCAAGTAGCGAGTTGGACGCCATACGATTCGCGCCATGCAAACCGGTGTAGCTGACTTCCCCAATCGCATATAAGCCCGGCAGATCTGTGCGGCCTTCGGTATCCACCATCACACCACCACAGGTGTAGTGTGCAGCGGGCACGATAGGGATCGGCTGTTTGGTTATGTCGATATTAAAGGTAAGCAGTTTGTCGTAGATGGTCGGGAAGTGCTTGATAATAAATTCAGGATCTTTATGACTGATGTCGAGATACATGCAGTCTGCGCCTAAACGCTTCATCTCAAAATCGATCGCGCGAGCGACAATATCACGCGGCGCCAGCTCTTTACGCTCATCGAAATCTTCCATAAACCGACTGCCATCAGGGCGGCGCAGATATGCGCCTTCGCCACGCAGCGCTTCGGTCAGCAAGAAGTTACGCGCATCAGGATGATAAAGGCAGGTCGGATGGAATTGGTTAAATTCCATATTGGCCACACGGCAACCGGCGCGCCATGCCATCGCGATCCCATCGCCTGACGAGACATCAGGGTTGGACGTGTACTGATACACTTTCGACGCGCCACCCGTTGCTAAAACCACAAACTTGGCATGAATGGTTTCAACGCGCTCGAGCTCACGGTTCCAGACGTACGCACCTAATACACGGTTAGTCGCTTGGGTGTGGCCGAGTTTCTGGTGAGTAATTAAATCGAGCGCGTTATGGCGTTCAAGAATGGTGATATTAGGATGGTCGAGGGCGTTTTGCTGTAGTGACTTTTGCATCGCCATGCCCGTGGCATCAGCCGCGTGCAAAATGCGGCGATGGCTGTGTCCGCCTTCACGGGTAAGGTGATATTGCGGATCGCCGTTAGGATCATCGTCCACTTTGTCAAAGGGGACGCCGCCATCAATCAACCATTGCACGCAATGCTTGGCGTTTTCAGCGATAAAGCGAACGACGCTTTCATCACACAGATGGGCCCCCGCGATCTGGGTATCTTCCACGTGGGAGTCAACGCTGTCGGCTTCATCAAACACAGCAGCGATGCCGCCCTGTGCATAGAGGGTGGATCCTTCCGAATATGGCCCCTTACTCAGCACAGTTACCTGGCAAGTATGAGCCAACTGCAGTGCCAGTGAGAGGCCGGCAGCTCCGCTGCCTACGACTAACACATCACAGTAATTGTCACGGTTCTCGTTCATGTCGATTTCATATCCCTGTGGTAATCGGCGGTCATAATATCAAATTTTTTGAGAGTTGATGGTTTTTACTCGTCCATAACAGTAAATTATGTATCAAAGATTAAGCTGATGACCTTCGGGGTTGTGTCGCAGGATGGGGATGCTAATGTTGCAAACTGCCCACTAAATGCTCAGCTGCATATAAATATAAGGTTGTTGCCAGGGAGGCTGCCACGTTTTCTTAAAAATTAGATTTTTTTCGATGTGGTGGAACTTTACTCAAGCGGTAAAGTCAGAACTTATGCTCACCTCGTGTGTAGTGGCACGCAGCGGCAACAACAAATACAACAGGAGTACCCGCTCGAATGGGCGAGCAATTAAGCGATAAAGTATTAATAGAGAGAGTACAGCAGGGGGATAAACAAGCGTTTAACCTGTTAGTGCAAAAATACCAGACGAAAGTGTGTAACTTGATCTCTCGCTACGTTAGTAATAGCGGTGATGTCCCTGACGTCGCGCAAGAAGCCTTTATTAAGGCCTATCGTGCGTTGCCTGGGTTTCGGGGTGAGAGTGCCTTCTATACCTGGCTCTATCGAATAGCGGTGAACACCGCGAAGAACTATCTCGTGTCTCAGGGGCGCCGGCCGCCTGCCTCTGATATTGATGCTGAAGATGCTGAATTTTACGAAAGTGGCAGTGCGCTGAAAGAAATATCGAACCCTGAGAATTTGATGTTGTCAGAAGAGATAAAGCAGGTGGTGTTTAACACTATTGATAATCTGCCAGAAGATTTAAAGACAGCGATTACCTTACGTGAGCTCGATGGACTAAGTTATGAAGAGATCGCGGAAGTAATGGATTGTCCAGTGGGAACGGTGCGTTCGCGTATTTTCCGGGCCCGCGAGGCGGTAGAAAAACAGATCAGACCTCTACTACATCATTGATGTAAGATTTTAATCGGAGCCCTAGTTTCATGTTAAACAAGAGCAATATGGCTGATAAATTCGACAAGGAACTGTTGTCTGCTTTTATGGATGGTGAGTCGCAAGACCAATCCCTGCTCGAGCGCGTGGAAAATGATCCGGCGCTGGAAACGGTGTGGCAAGACTTCCATCTGATTGGCGACGTGATGCGCGGTGAAGGCGCTGTCGCAAAAGAGTGGGATATCGCTGGAAAAGTTGCCCTCGCCCTCGAAAACGAACCTGCCCATTCTGTGGTTGCTAAGCCGGTGGATGTATCACCTCAGGTGATCCCAATGGAGTCGCAACCGACCCCGTTTGAGAGTAAGCGTACTCTCCCTGCATGGTTACGTAATCTAGGTCAGGTGGCGACAGCCGCATGTGTGTCGTTAGTGGCGATTTTTGGTGTGCAGCAGTACAACAATAGCGCAGTGACTGACGCTGAGATCCCGTCTGCGGTGCCGGTACTTGAAACTGTGCCGTTTGCCGGCTCAGCCGAGCCAGTCAGTTTGACGGCGCATTCAGCGCAGCAAAGCGTGAATATCGCCCCAACAGAAGCGCAACTGATGGAGCAGCGCAAGCGTATCAACGCCATGCTGCAAGATTACGAACTACAACTTCGTTTGAACGCCTCTGAATTAGACGCGGATCAAACTCAGCAAGAGAATCAGGTACAGGTTGATTAGTGAAGGTCGTAAATAAAGGTAGTCTTGCTGCCCTTTGCTTATTCAGCGCATTGAGCTGGGCGGACAATGTCCCCCAGCCAGCCAGCGCCCCAGAGCAAGTTTCTTCGCAACAAAATACAGCCCCCCAGCCGCCGACGGTCGATGATTTGCTGCAAGCAATGGACGAGGCGAGCCGTACGCTCAATTATGAAATTTCATATATCGTGATCCGCCAAAACAGCATTGAAACCGTGCGGTTTCGTCATGCGTTAGATAACGATACGCGTACGTTGGCGCACTTGGTGCATTTGAGCGGCCCCCCTCGCGAGGTGATCCAGCGCGGTGATGAAGTCAGTTATTTTGAACCGGGTGTTGAGCCGTTCACCATCGCGACTAACCGTATGGTGTCGTCACTGCCGCCGATCATGTCAGCGGATATTTATGAGCTGGCACATAGTTATGACTTTATTCCGATGGGACGAGATCGCGAGGCCGGTGTACCGTGCAGCGTGGTTCGTATCGCACCGAAAGATGGCCGTCGTTACTCCTACTTGATCTGGGTGGATGAGAAATCAAAGCTGATCATGCGCGCCGATCTGCTTGACCGTGATGGTGAGCTACTAGAGCAATTTCGCGTAGTGTCGCACGTGGTTAATCCATTGATCATCGATTTAATGCGCGGCTTGGATGAAGTCACATTGCCACAAGCGCTGATCATTCCGCAAAAGCCGTCTACCGACATGGGCTGGCAAGTGACTTGGTTACCGCATGGGTTTGAGTCTATCGCCGGTAATCGTCATCGTTTACTTAACTCTGACCGTCCGGTAGAGAGCCAGCTGTATAGTGATGGCCTGTTTAGTTTCTCGATTTATGTCGCTGATGCCGATAATTACACCATTCGTGAACAAATGGTGCGTCAGGGGCGTCGAACCTTACATAGCCATGAGGTGCAAGGTCGCGAGATCTCTGTGGTCGGCGATATTCCGCCATCCACCGCGAAGCTGATTGCGGAATCGATCAGTTTTGAGCCAGTGGCACAAGGCAGCCAGTAGGCACATCCGTTCCGTAATACGTCTCCAAACCCGCGTCTCTACGCGGGTTTTTACTTTGTAAAACAAAGTGACAATAACGCTTTGTCGGTAACTGAATGTTTAGGCGCAACATCAGGTATAATTGAGAAAGTAAATAAGACTGAGGAACCCATTATGATGACATCATTAGCGACGGTGGTAGATAACCTGCCGGGCGCAATTATTGTCAGCTGCCAGCAAAAGAGCACCTGTGGTCAATGTGGTCAACAGTCGAGCTGTGGTACTGGGATTGTGAGTAAAGCCCTGCCCGGTAAACAGCACCAAATTCGCGTCCCCTCTGCTGAACCTGTCGCAGAAGGGAGCATGGTGGAGATAGGGCTCACCGAGCGCAGTTTGCTGCAAAGCGCGGTGATAGTGTACCTTATCCCCTTGTTTAGCTTGCTAATAGGCGCAGTAGTAGGTCAGTGGTTATTCGTTGATCTTGCGGGAGCTGGCGAGGTAGGTGTGATCCTATCTGCGCTGGGCTTGGCAGGCGGTAGCTTATTGTTTGTAAAACGATTGGCGGCCAAATTGGCCAACCAAGAGAGCTACCAACCCAGCTTGATCCGCGTACTAGGTGAGCCGCTCGCGGCCACCATGGTGATAAATGCCGCAGATCAAGATAGCGAGTAGCGGGGAAATTCGGTAGAATCCCGCTCTTATTGATCCCGATTTTAATTAACGAGTTAGTCACGCCATACATGAAGCACATTCGTAACTTTTCGATCATCGCCCATATCGACCACGGTAAATCGACCCTGTCGGATCGTCTGATCCAGACTTGTGGTGGTTTGTCTGACCGCGAAATGGCAGAGCAGGTTCTAGATTCAATGGATCTAGAGCGAGAGCGTGGTATCACTATTAAGGCTCAGAGCGTGACGCTCAACTATCAAGCCAAAGATGGTGAAACCTACCAATTAAACTTCATCGACACCCCAGGACACGTTGACTTCGCTTATGAAGTATCGCGTTCACTGGCGGCTTGTGAAGGTGCACTGCTGGTGGTGGATGCCGGCCAAGGTGTAGAAGCGCAAACGCTAGCTAACTGTTACACCGCCATTGAAATGGACTTGGAAGTGGTGCCAATCTTGAACAAGATTGACCTTCCTGCGGCTGATCCTGAGCGCGTTGCCGAAGAGATCGAAGAGATTGTCGGTATCGATGCCCTAGAGGCAACCCGTTGTTCAGCGAAAACAGGCTTGGGTGTTGACGATGTACTTGAGAACATCGTTCGAGCGATCCCTGCGCCAGAAGGCGATCCAGATGCGCCGTTGCAAGCGCTTATCATCGACTCATGGTTCGACAACTACTTGGGCGTTGTGTCGCTAGTGCGTATCAAAAACGGCGTACTGAAGAAGAACGACAAGATCAAGGTAATGAGTACCGGCCAGATCGTAGGCGTTGACCGTCTCGGTATCTTCACGCCTAAACAAGTCGACACCACTGAGCTAAAAACCGGTGAGGTGGGCTGGGTCGTGTGTGGTCTGAAAGACATCACCGGCGCGCCAGTGGGCGATACCTTGACCTTAGGTAAAAACGGCGCAGAAACGGCACTACCGGGCTTCCAGAAAGTAAAACCTCAGGTTTACGCTGGTCTGTTCCCTGTGTCGTCTGACGATTATGAAGATTTCCGTGATGCACTGGGCAAACTCAGCCTGAACGATGCGTCACTGTTCTACGAGCCAGAAAGCTCAGCGGCACTTGGTTTTGGTTTCCGTTGTGGTTTCCTTGGCATGCTGCACATGGAGATCATCCAAGAGCGTCTAGAGCGTGAGTACGATCTTGACCTTATCACCACCGCGCCAACGGTAGTGTATGAAGTCACCAAGACTGACAACGAAGTGATCTATGTTGATAGCCCTGCAAAACTGCCAGCGGTTAACGATATTGAGAAGATCGGTGAACCAATTGCGCGCTGTAACATCTTAGTACCAAGTGATTACCTCGGTAACGTGATCACCTTGTGTGTTGAGAAGCGTGGTATGCAGGTTGATATGGTTTACCACGGTAACCAAGTGGCATTGACCTACGATATTCCGATGGCAGAAGTGGTTCTCGACTTCTTCGACCGTCTGAAATCGACCTCTCGCGGTTACGCGTCGCTAGACTACAATTTCCATCGTTACGAAGAGTCCAACATGGTGCGTGTTGATATTCTTCTTAATGGTGATCGCGTCGATGCGCTGGCTATCATTACCCACAAAGATCACGCACAAGGTCGCGGCCGTGACTTGGTTGAGAAGATGAAAGAATTTATCCCTCGCCAAATGTTCGACATCGCGATCCAAGCGGCGATCGGTAACCACATCATCGCGCGTTCGACCGTAAAACAGTTACGTAAGAACGTTATCGCGAAATGTTACGGTGGTGACGTGAGCCGTAAGAAGAAACTACTGCAGAAGCAGAAAGAAGGTAAGAAACGTATGAAGCAGATCGGTAATGTTGAACTGCCTCAAGAAGCGTTCTTGGCGATTCTGCACGTAGGTAAAGACAAATAATTAGTTAGGGAAAATCTATGGCTGCTATGTTCTCGTTGTTTTTGGTCATCCTGACGTTCGTCACTGGCGTGATTTGGGTACTTGAGAAAAAAGTCTTTAAGGCGCGCCGTGAGGCAAAACTGCAGGAGACCATTGCTGCAGCGGGAGGTAGCATCGACGATGACACCGCAGAGAAACTCGCCAAACAACCTTGGTGGATTGAAAATGCGGTGTCGATTTTCCCTGTCATTACCATCGTATTGGTACTGCGCTCGTTTATTTACGAGCCGTTCCAAATCCCTTCAGGTTCAATGAAACCGACCTTATTGGTGGGTGATTTTGTGCTGGTGGAAAAATTTGCTTATGGCCTGCGCGATCCTGTGTTCCGCCATAAGTTTATTGAAACCGGTGAGCCTGAAGCGGGTGACATTGTGGTGTTTAAATTTCCGGAAGACACACGGTTTGATTACATCAAGCGTGTCATTGGCTTACCGGGTGACATCGTGGCTTACCGCGATAAACAATTCTGCGTACAACGTCCGGGTGAAAGCCATTGTACGCCATTGCCGTTGAGTAACATCAACCGTGATAGCGGCCACTTTGACAAAGCAGATCAACTTATTGAGTTCACTGAAACGATGCCAACGCTGGAGCATCAGATCTTGGTGAACCCTAACCCACAAACGAACATCAAATTCCCGTCGGCTAATTTGGCGGTGAACACCTGGGTAGTGCCAGAAGGTCATTACTTTGTGGTAGGGGATAACCGTGATCAAAGTGCTGACAGCCGCTTCTGGGGCTTTGTACCTGAAGCGAACTTGGTTGGTAAAGCGACGGCTATCTGGATCAGCTTCGAATTCGGGCGTGATGAGAGCAGTGCTATCAGTTGGATTCCTACCGCAGTGCGTTTCAACCGCATTGGCGGGTTAACTTAATCGAGAGACAATGATATCTCCTTTTCCAAAACTTGAGCGTATGCTCGGTTACACGTTCAAGCAACGTGATCTACTTGAACTGGCGCTGACACACCGCAGCGCCAATGGCACCCACAACGAACGCCTAGAGTTTTTGGGCGACTCTATTTTGAGCTTGGTCATCGCTGACGATTTATATCACCGTTTTCCTAAAGTGGATGAAGGCGATATGAGTCGTATGCGTGCAACTTTGGTACGCGGTAAAACGCTGGCAGAGTTGGGCCGTGAATTCGCGTTAGGTGATGTGCTGAAACTGGGTCCAGGCGAGCTAAAAAGCGGCGGTTTTCGTCGCGACTCCATCTTGGCGGATGCAGTAGAAGCGATTATTGGTGCGATCTATCTCGACAGTGATATCGAAACCGTACGTCCTATCGTACTGAGCTGGTATCAGTCACGTCTGGATACCATCAAGCCGGGTGCAAGCCAGAAAGATCCAAAAACCCGTTTGCAGGAATTGCTGCAAGGGAAACGCGCGCCGTTACCTGTGTACACAGTGACACACGTGAAAGGCGAAGCACATAACCAAGAATTTACGGTTCAGTGCGAAGTCACAGGGTTGGAGCAGCCTGTGGTAGGTAAAGGCAGCAGTCGGCGCAAGGCGGAGCAGGCAGCAGCAGAATTGGCGCTAGGACGCCTAGAATCATGACAGATAAAACACACTGCGGCTTTATTGCGATCGTTGGTCGTCCCAATGTCGGTAAATCGACCCTGCTTAACCGTTTAGTTGGTCAAAAGCTTTCAATTACTTCACGTAAGCCACAAACTACGCGCCACCGCATTATGGGCGTGGATACCCGCGATGGTTACCAAGCGGTTTACGTCGATACTCCGGGCCTTCACATCGAAGAAAAACGGACCATCAACCGTTTGATGAACCGTGCTGCGAGCAGTTCATTGACCGACGTTGAACTGGTACTGTTTTTGGTTGACGGGACGATTTGGACCGAAGACGATGAGATGGTGCTGAACAAGCTGAAAAAAGCCCAGTTGCCGACCGTATTGCTGGTCAACAAAGTCGACAACGTGAAAGAAAAATACGATCTCTTTCCGCACCTTGAGCAACTGTCGAAGAAGATGGACTTCGTCGCAGTGGTGCCAGTGTCAGCCAAACATGGCGGCGGTGTTGATGCGGTTGAAAAGATTGTGCGCGATCACTTGCCTGAAGGTGAATACTACTTCCCTGAAGAGTACGTGACGGATCGCTCACAGCGCTTTATGGCATCGGAAATCATTCGTGAAAAACTCATGCGTTTCACCGGTGATGAACTGCCTTACTCGGTAACGGTGGAAATCGAGCGCTTCGATTACAACCCAGATACCGACGGTTTCCATATTAACGGTTTGATCTTGGTGGAACGCCAAGGCCAGAAGAAGATGGTGATCGGTAAAGGCGGCGACAAGATCAAGACCATTGGCCGTGAAGCGCGCCTTGATATGGAAGAGCTGTTCGAGCGTAAGGTTTACCTTGAGCTTTGGGTGAAAGTGAAGTCGGGCTGGGCAGATGACGAACGTGCCTTGCGTAGCCTTGGCTATATCGACGATCTCTAATCATGTTATCAGCGCTGCGTTTTTACGCAGCGCTGTGCTTAAGGGAAGATGAAATGGAAGGCCTGCAGCGTTGTTTTGTGTTGCACTCCCGTCCTTACAGCGAGACTAGCCTGATCTTAGATCTGTTTACCGAGCACGAAGGCCGGTTAAGCATTATGGCGAAAGGCGCTCGCGGTAAGCGCTCCCCACTCAAAGGGGCACTTCAGCCCTTCACCCCCTTGCTCGCCAAATGGAGCGGCAAAGGCGGCATGCGTACCTTGCGCCATGCTGAATCAATCACGTTAGGTATTCCCCTTCAGGGCGTCATGCTCTATTCCGCACTGTATCTCAATGAAATCGTGGTGCGCGTGCTGGAAGAAAACACCCCATACCCCCATGTGTTTATGGACTATCTCAACGCGCTGCGTGAACTGGCCCAGTCGAATAATCCTGAACCGGCGTTACGGCGTTTTGAGCTGGCACTGCTGGTTGAACTTGGCTATGGGGTCGATTTTCTTCACTGTGCTGGCAGTGGAGAAGAGGTCAGTGATACCATGACCTATCGCTTTCGCGAACAACAAGGTTTTACTGCGTCCTTGGTTAAAGGGCCGTTAACGTTCACTGGACGTCAACTGAAAGCCATGGCCGACAGGCGTTTTGAATCGGCGGATCAACTACAGGCCGCCAAACAATTTACCCGGATGGCGCTCAAGCCTTACTTGGGGCCTAAGCCACTGAAAAGCCGGGAGCTGTTTATTCACCGGGCAAGGAGTACCGATAAATGAACCCAATCCTATTAGGTGTGAATATCGATCACATCGCCACCCTTCGTAACGCGCGTGGTACCAAGTACCCGGATCCTGTGCATGCAGCAGAAGTTGCCGAGCGAGCGGGCGCGGACGGCATTACCGTTCACCTGCGTGAAGATCGCCGCCACATTACCGATCGCGATGTGCGAATTTTGCGTGAAACTATTCAAACGCGCATGAATTTGGAAATGGCGGTTACCGAAGAGATGATCGCAATTGCCCTCGAGGTGAAACCGGAGTTCGTTTGTTTGGTGCCAGAAAAGCGTGAAGAGCTGACCACCGAAGGCGGTTTGGATGTGGCCGGTAACGTCGCCAAGATCAAAGATGCCACTGAGCGCCTGAGCGCGGCAGGCATTTTGGTCTCGCTGTTTATCGACGCCGATCGCGAGCAAATTGATGCGGCCGTTGCCGCCGGTGCGCCCTTCATTGAATTGCACACAGGCCACTACGCTGAAGCAGCGACGGAGACCGAGCAGCAAAGTGAGCTGAAAAAGATCGCAGCAGCAGCGACTTATGCCCACGATCAAGGTTTGAAAGTGAACGCTGGCCACGGTTTGACTTATCACAACGTCCAAGCGATTGCGGCGTTGCCTGAAGTTATTGAGCTTAACATTGGTCACTCGATCATTGGTCGCGCCGCCTTTGATGGCCTAGCGACGGCAGTGGCTGATATGAAAGCGGAAATGCGTGAGGCGCGTCGTTAATGGCCATTTTGGGACTGGGTACTGACATCTGTCAGATAGACAGAGTTGAGCAAAGTGTTGGCCGTTTGGGTGATGCCTTTGCTAGCCGGATATTGACTGCGCAAGAAATGGCGGTCTATCAGTCCCGAATACAAGCACACCGCTACCTCGCTAAACGCTTTGCGGCCAAAGAAGCCGCCGCCAAAGCGCTTGGGACGGGGATCGCTGGCGGTGTGACGTTTCACGATTTTCAGATCAGTAACGATGAGCACGGCAAACCCGTGCTAACCCTCCAAGGCGAAGCCAAGCGCCGTTTCGACGCCATGGGCGGGCGGCATGTCCATCTCTCTATTTCCGATGAAAAGCAGTATGCGGTGGCGACGGTGATCTTCGAATCTTAGCCCGATGGCCGGTGCGAGGTATTTCGCATCAAAGGGATGAATTACCTGTAATTCTTTCCGTTACTCCTACCGTTTATCGATGTTTTTCGCTGGTTATGTATAGTTCTGTCATTGTGATATCAAGGACAGTAAAACGATGACGAGCGAAAAGAACGACTTCAAGCGCAGTGCAATTAGGTTAACTGCATTTCTCATGTCTCTGATCTGCATCCCCGCTTTTAGCGCATCGGATGCAGAAGAGCACGCCATCTTCCAGATCGTGCAAGAAAAATTAACGCCCCACTTTTCGATTCCCGTCACTATCGATGCCCACCATTTTGCACGCAAAGGCAACTGGGCATTGATTTCAGGTCTCGTGGTCGGCGTTGATCAAGAGATTGATTGGTACCGTGAGGCGAGTGAGTTTCAATGCAATCCCGATATCGATGTGGGGTTATCTGTGTTGATGCGAAAAGACGCTGACGAATGGCAATTTGAAATATTTAACGTGTGTGATGTCGGCGCCTTGGAGTGGAAGTTGGAAGACTATGTCGCGCAACTGCCTTGCGGATTTTTAGAGCAGATTTCCAACGACTTGCCGGCTCACTATCTGGATTACTGCCCAGAAGTCGACACCAGCAAAGCACAAGATGAATTAACCAAAGCGCAAGCAGTCGTAATGGAACAGCTGCTGGCTAAGCTCGACACAAATTTTTCCGAGCAGATCCGATTTGACGCGTCTCGTATCGAGGTTGACGAAAATTGGGCCGTGGTGGCCGGTCATGTACATGGCATCGATGGTGATATTGATTGGGATACGGAAGCGCTGAATTGTAGCGAGACGTTTTCTGGGGTGTGGGCCGCGATGCAAAAGGGGGTTGACGGGTGGCAGTTTACCGCGCTGAATATCTGCCCTCAAAGGCAAGCGGTTTGTTCTCTGTGATGGCAAACCAAGCGCCGTTTCGGCGCCATGGGCGGGCGGCATGTCCATCTCTCTATTTCCGATGAAAAGCAGTATGCAGTGGCGACGGTGATCTTTGAGTCGTCATCCTTTCTTCGTGTTGCGAAGCGATTCGCACTACCTGCTTTAACTTCATTGAAATTGTCCGTAGTGCTGCTGTTGATCTCGCTGTAAATAGCGGTTTCGGTATAGTGAGGCCATGGTTTCTATGGATAGCGATACGATGACAACAATGAACTTCACACGTCTATGCCAAGCGGGCAGCACTAGCGGTCTTGGCCGAGCGCGCCGCGCTGGGCTAACCGCTCTTCTCTTCACCTTACCTTTCAGTGCCTCTGCTTCGCAGGCATTGGACGCAGAGCAACAAGCTTTTCTACAGATCGCGTTAGACAAAGTCCAACCCTACTTTTCTACGCAAGTAGATGTGGAGGATCATCTCACAGTCGCTCATCAAGGCCAGTGGGTGCTGATTTCTGGCGCGTTGAGGGGAGTGGATAAACCGATCGATTGGCAAACCGAAGCGAGCGAGTTTGAGTGTGACCATAACTTAGACAAAAGTTTGTGGGTATTGATGCAACAAGACGCCGATGAATGGCAATTTGAAATGCTCCATGTTTGTGCCACCGAACCGCTCTCTTGGCACTTAGATGACTATGCTGCCCAGCTGCCTTGTGGCATTTTAGAGCAGATCCTGAAAAGACCGCATGGCCTGTATCCGGATTATTGTCCTGATAAGGCCGGTGGCCGAGATCGTGCGGGGAAATAGCGCCTTTCCTTGACCATAAATCGCAGAATGTTAGGGTATGGGCCACTTTGATTGCCACGAGACACGACAATGACGTTACGGATTTTGCCTTATCAATTGACGGATGCCAGCTTTAAGCCTTGGCGTGAGATCTATTTGGATGTGGCGGCTCAGTTGACCGCGCAGCTGAGCACGGCGCAATTTGACGTACTGCATTTTGGCTCAACGTCGGCCCACATTGGCGGTAAGGGGATCATTGATCTGTCGCTGCTGTATCCGAGTGGAAAATTAGATGCCGCGATCATTCATCTTGAGTGTTTGGGCTTTCAGCCGCAGCACAGTCAGCGTCCGTTTCCGCCTACTCGTCCACGTAAAGATGGCGCGGTAGAGTTTAACGGCGAGCGATTTTTGATCCATGTCCATGTGATTGAAAAAGACAGCGAAGAGCATCAACGCCAAGTGAGCTACAAAGAATACATGCTGGCGAACCCACAAGCACGCCTAGACTATGAGCAGAAAAAACAGCAGATCATCGCCGACGGTGGCTTGGATCAGGACGATTATGGCGATCAGAAAGGCTCGTTCGTCAAAGGGGTGCTGACGCTAATTAAAGGTTAATCGCCGCAAGAGAAAGCCAACACCGAGTAAGTGCGTTCACCGATGGAGCGAACCGACAATAAAGGGATGAGTAGATGACACCAATCAAAGCGAACTACGACGCGATTGCCTCCCATTGGCTCAAGGCGCGTAATCAGTTGCCAGCGGCCGATAATAGCTTGTTCGAGCAATTTACCGAGATGCTCAAGCCCAATAGCCAGTTGTTAGATATGGGCTGTGGCTCGGGCAAACCTATCGCGGTAAAAATGGTGGCACGAGGCCATTCCATCACTGGTGTGGATCGCTCAAAAGCATTACTTGCCGAAGCGCGCAAGCTGATGCCAGCGCAAACGTGGATCCTCGATGAGATGGACAGTTACGTGCCTTTAGAGCGATTCGACGGCGCAATTATGTGGGATTCGCTGTTTCATCTGCCGCGTGACGTGCATGGCTTGATCTTGTCGCGTCTGTTTGCCGCATTAGCACCGGGAGCGCCGCTGATCTTGTCGAGCGGTGGCTCGGCGCAGAGCATTCCCGCCTTTACGGATTTGATGTTTGGTGAGCTGTTCTACTATGACGCCATGCCTATCCCTGAGCTGTTAGCGTATTGCCAAGGCCTCGGTTGGGAGGTGATCACCCATACCTTAGTCAACAAGCCTGACGGTGGGCGAGATAAAGGCCGCGTGGGGATCATTTTAAGAAAGCCACTGTAGTCGTTTTCACCACATTGGAGCAACATGCGCCAAATTGGAAGCAGTATTCGCCGCCTTGGATTACTCGCACTAGCGCGGCGAAATCGCAATAAAACAAAAGGGGCGTAAAGCCCCTTGTCGGTTTTTCTTGTTTGCTGTTTTGCTTAGCTTAAAAACTCCGGCGACGCTTTCACCACGTTGTTCATTTCATCCACCAACTCAAACAGCTCAGGCTCAATTTCATCGAGGCTGGCTTCTTTTTTCAGTTGGGTTTCAATCTCATTGCACAGTTTTTTCAGCTTAGGCACACCCGAGTAGGCGCAGCTGCCGTGCAGCTTGTGGATTGGCGGCCAGAGATCAACCGTGTTGCCATCGAGCGCTTCGTTGACGAGCAATTCCACTTCCGGCATGTAATCGAGCAGCATTTGCAGCATATCTTTGGCGAGATCGGCTTTGTTCGCAGACTGTTGCAATGCCAGCGTCCAGTCGATACTGCCATTTTTACTCACCAAGTGTGGCTCTTCGGTTTCTGCTGGTTTTGGTAAAGCGAACTCAGTCAACGGCAAAGGCTGATCGTTATCACCGCTGGTGATCCAATGGGCAAAAATTTGCTCTAGGATATGCTCTTCGATTGGCTTAGTGAGATAGTCATCCATGCCTTCGGCGATCAAGCGCTCGCGCTCGCCTGCCATCGCATGCGCTGTTACCGCCACAATCGGGGTGCTGTTATTGAGCGGGGTTTTACGGATCTCTTTACAGGCGGTGACGCCATCCATCTCTGGCATCTGAATATCCATAAAGATCAGATCGTAAATATGCTGTGTCGCGTATTCCAGCGCTTGACGGCCATTGGTCGCGGTATCAACGTGCTCGACGCGCTCTTTAAGCAGGGCGGTGATCAGCTTCAAGTTGGCTGGATTGTCATCAACCGCCATGATCCGCAGTGGCTGAATCGTGGTGGTTGGTGTGTGCATAATGGTCAGGTTACTGGTGCTGATATCTGGATCCATAAGCAGTTCGAACAGCTTACGCGGCGCGATCGGTTTTGGCAGACAGCCGCTGATCCCGTGACTGAGTAGGTGCTCGGCTAGCGCAAGTTCGGTCGTTGGCAAGCTAACAAACACTTGTGGCGCGAATTGCTCGACGCGTTGTAACTCGGCTTCTAAACCGCACAGATCGGGAATTTGTCCCGGCGATAAGTTGTACAAGGCGAAATCATGTCGCTCGGCAGTTTCTGGGGTGCTCGAGCGGTAAGTCACATGCAGTCCGCCGCTGATCAGCACTTGCTGCACAATCGCCGCCGCTTGCATATTTGGCTCAATCAGGAGCACTTTCTTGCCGCGCAGTGGTTGCAGGTCGATAGGCGACGACACAGGCAATTCGGTGCGCATCAAGCGAACCGAGAACCAGAAGGTTGAGCCTTGGTGCAAGCGGCTGGTAAAGCCAACTTCACCGTCCATCTGTTTCACCAATTTTTGGGTGATCACAAGCCCCAAGCCGGTACCGCCGTAGCGGCGAGAAATGCTGGCATCGGCTTGGCTAAAGGCTTGGAACAGCTGAGCTTGTTGGCGCTCTGAGATCCCGATCCCGGTATCGCGCACCATAAATTGTAGCTCGACCGTATTGTCGCGATCTGATTTCAGTTCAACGGCAATATCAATGTTGCCGCGCTCGGTAAATTTGACCGAGTTACCAATCAAGTTGGTGAGGATTTGCTGAATACGCATCGGATCGCCAATCAAGCCCGGCGGGATCCGTGGGTCGACTTTCAAGGTTAGCTCCAGCTCTTTTTCGTGCGCGCTTGGCGCGAGCAGACGCATAACTTCATCGAGCGATTCACTGAAATCAAACGGAATATTTTCGAGCAGTAATTTACCGGCCTCGAGTTTCGAGAAATCGAGAATGTCGTTGATGATTGTCAGCAGGTTATTTGCCGATTTTTCGATGGTTTGCAGGTAGTCTTGCTGGCTAGTGGTGAGCTGGGTTTTGAGCATCTGACGAGTAAAGCCAATAACGCCGTTCAGCGGAGTACGCAGCTCGTGCGACATGTTGGCCAAGAACTCGGATTTAACGCGCGCTGCTTCTTGGGCGCGTTTTTTCGCGATATCAAGCTCAACGTTTTGGATCTCAAGCTGCTCAAGGGTTTCCAGCAAATCAGAGGTGGCTTGGTCGATGCTCTGTTGCATCTCGCCGTGGTAGTCCGACAGTGAAATCGCCATCGCATTGATACCGTTTTTCAAGGTATCTAGCTCACCTATCATGCGCCCTTCAATACGGGTATCAAGGTGGCCGCGACGGATGCGGTCAACCATCGCCACCATGTCTGATATGGGGCCGGTAACTTCTTTGGTGAGTTTGAACGCAAATACAATGGAGATCAAAAGCCCAAAGGTGAGCACCGCCATCGCGACAAATACTTCGTGGTATTGCTGCAAGCGCAAGGCGCTAAGGTCGAGTTCAAGTGCGATATAGCCCACAGTCGGCCCGATGCTGCCAGAGTTTGGCAAAAAGCCAAGTTGTTCTTCGGAGACGATCGGCGTTTTTAAGATCAGCGAGTTGTCGTGCCACACCGCCACGGTTTGGTCGGGGATCCCTTGATCGCTTGGGAACATTAGCAGTTCTTGATTGCGATAGAACGACGTCAGCAGAATTTGGTTATTGTTATCAAACACCGCAATGGTGCGGATCAGCTCTGAATATTTGCGGTGGGTAAAGTTAATCATGCGGCGGACAGCATCATGATTGTTAGTACTCATGCCATACTCAGTAGAGATCGCAAGGGGCTCAATGATATTTTGCCCGCTCAAAAAGAGTTGGTGCTCCAAATCTTGGTAGCGATTCAGCGCAAAATAGGCACTGAGCAGCATACCGATGATCAGGGTAGGTGCTAACGTCAGCGTGAAAACTCGTTTACGTAATCCGTGTTTGGCCATGCTTTGTTAAATTGCAAAAATTGCTGTCTGTGGGAAAATTGCTGACTAGCTTAATTTAACCAGCGTTGAGTAACAATCGGTCTCATCGCAAACAATGATGTGAAGGGTAAAATGGCACAGTTTTTTAAGCCGCAACGACGTAAAGTGGCTGATAGTCGTCATCAAGCAGTCAAAATTGAACGGCTTGATAGCCATGGTGCTGGTATTGCCCTACAAAAAGGCAAGCCGCTGTTTATTGAAGGGGCCTTGCCTGGCGAAGAGGTGTTGGCCCAAGTGACGGAGCAAAAACGTGACTTTGGCCGTGGCAAGCTGATCAAAGTGCTTAAAGCCAGTGATGCGCGTTTAACGCCTTTTTGTGAGTATGCTAACCGCTGTGGTGGCTGTAGCTTGCAGCACATGGATGCGGATAAGCAACGCGAGCACAAGCAAGCGGCGATGGCGCACCTAATGACGCGCGTAGTGAGCCGGACTTCACAGGCGGCGCCGGAACTTGCGGCGGCCATCACCTCCGCACCGCGCGGTTATCGTCGTAGCGCCCGCTTGAGCGTGTGGTTAGATAAGCAGCAACAATTGCAGATCGGCTTTCGTCAAAAAGGCAGTAAAGCGGTGGTCGATATCAGCCACTGTGATGTGCTTGACCCGCAGCTGTCTGAATTAATCCCAGAACTTAAAGCATTATTGATCAGCTTCGGGCAACCGCGTGCGCTGGGTCATGTAGAATTGATCGCCGCAGAAAATGGCCGCGTGGTCTATCTGCGCCATACTGAGGCGTTAAAGCCCGCGCATCTCGATAGCTTATTGGCGTTTGCCAAACAGCACGATTTGTTGCTGTTTCACAGTAGTGATGGCACTACCGTTCATCAATTGCATGGGGCGGCGTCGTACTATGTGATTGATGGTCAGCAGATCCACTTCTTGCCTGGCGATTTCATTCAGGTGAACGCGGCAGTGAACCAAGCGATGGTGACGCAGGCGCTGGCGTGGCTTGCCCCGAAGGCGACAGATCGGGTATTAGATCTGTTCTGTGGCCTCGGTAACTTCTCACTGCCGTTGGCGGCGAAAGTAGCGGAAGTGGTTGGCGTTGAAGGGGTGGAAGATATGGTGACGCGCGCCAGTGCGAACGCGGCGCATAACCAGCTGAGCAATGTCCATTTTTACCAAGCCAACTTGGAGCAAGATTGGCAATCTCAGCCGTGGGCGGCACAAGCGTTTGATTTGGTGCTGCTTGATCCGGCGCGCGCAGGCGCGGCGGGAATTATGTCGCATATTGTCGAACTTGCGCCAAAACGTGTGGTCTATGTGTCCTGCAATCCGGCCACGCTAGCACGAGATGCTGCGGCGTTGTTAGATGCGGGCTATACGCTGGATAAGCTCGGGATGATGGATATGTTCCCCAATACAGGGCATACCGAGTCCATGGCGTTATTCGTCAAGGTATGAGATAACTACAAATCGCTCTCTCTATCCCTGTAGTGACGGTGGCACGGCAAGTGAATGGCGTGCCTAAAGTGGGGTAGAGCGGTAAAACAGGTAGGTTTACCGTGAGCAAGTCGCGCGCCCATTGTCTTTAAAAATGGGCGACGACAACAGAAATGAAGCGTCTGCTACTGTGTGGTAGCAGCAAAAATAAATCGTAAATTGGGAAGGAACGATGGTCGCAATCCGTGGTGCTCATTTAACTAACGATAGCACCTTTGAAGTCACGACTTGGGTTGAGTCGCTGCATCAGAGTAAAGAAGGTCAACAACGTCTGCTTGAGGCGTATCGCCTGTGTGAAGAGCAGGTGGCCGATTCTGAGTATGCGGCCCTGGTCTTGTGGCGTGGGCGTGAGATGGTGGAGATCCTCGTCACCCTCAACATGGATATTCGCACGCTAAAGGCGGCGCTACTGTTTCCGGTGGTGGAAATGGGGCTCTACAGCCATGAAGCGCTGCGCGAGAACCACAGCAAAGAAGTGGTCGCCATGATTGAAGGGGTTGAGCAGATGGCTGCGATTGGTCAACTCTCTGCCACCACAGGAGATACGGCAACCTCCGCGCAGGTGGATAATATCCGTCGCATGTTATTGGCGATGGTCGAAGATTTCCGCTGCGTGGTGATCAAGCTCGCTGAGCGGATTTGTCATTTACGGGAAGTGAAGGACGAGCCGGACGCGATCCGTCGGATGGTGGCAAAAGAGTGTGCCAACATCTATGCCCCACTGGCGAACCGATTAGGGATCGGTCAGTTAAAGTGGGAAATTGAAGATTACACCTTCCGTTATCAACACTCAGATACCTACAAGCAGATCGCCAAACAACTTTCCGAGCGCCGTATCGACCGCGAGCAGTATATTGAAGAGTTTGTCACCGATTTAGCCAGTTCAATGCACGCCTCGAGCATCAATGCCGACGTGCAAGGACGACCGAAACATATCTACAGCATCTGGCGCAAAATGCAGAAGAAGAGCCTCGCCTTCGACGAGCTGTTTGATGTGCGCGCGGTGCGGATCATCGCCGACCAAATTCAAGATTGTTACGCCGCGCTGGGGATCGTTCACACCAAATACCGCCATTTGCCGAAAGAGTTTGACGATTACATCGCCAACCCCAAACCGAACGGTTACCAGTCAATTCACACCGTGGTGCTAGGCCCGAACGGTAAAACCGTAGAGATCCAGATCCGCACCAAAGCGATGCACGAAGAGTCAGAGCTTGGCGTTGCGGCGCACTGGAAGTACAAAGAAGGCGGCAAAGACTCGGCCTACGACGAGAAAATCACCTGGCTACGTAAACTACTGGCATGGCAAGAAGAGATGTCAGACTCGGGCGATATGCTCGATGAAGTACGCAGCCAAGTGTTTGACGATCGCGTGTATGCGTTTACGCCAAAAGGCGATGTGGTCGACTTGCCGCTGGATGCAACGCCGCTCGATTTCGCCTATCACATTCACTCGGAAGTGGGCCATCGCTGCATTGGTGCCAAGGTGGAAGGACGAATCGTGCCGTTCACCTATAAGCTGCAAATGGGTGAGCAGGTGGAAATCATCACCCAAAAAGAGCCCAACCCATCACGTGACTGGTTGAACCCGAACTTAGGCTTTGTCACCTCAAGCCGTGCTCGCGCTAAAGTGCACGCGTGGTTTCGCAAGCAAGATCGCGATAAGAACATTCTCGCCGGTAAAGAAATTCTTGAAACCGAGCTCGCCAAAATGGGCGCCAAGCTCAAAGATGCCGAAGTCTATGCGCTAAAACGCTTTAATGTGAACAGTGCCGATGAGCTGTTTGCCGGTATTGGCAGTGGTGATTTGCGGATCAACCAAGTGTTGAACCACATCAACGCGATGCTCAACAAGCCGACGGCAGAAGAAGAAGATCAGCAGCTGCTCGAAAAACTCAGTGAGCATCACGACACCCGTCGTCATAAGCCAAGCAAAGATGCCATTGTGGTCGAAGGGGTCGATAACCTGATGACCCACTTGGCGCGTTGTTGCCAGCCTATTCCTGGCGATGACATTTGTGGCTTTGTCACCCAAGGCCGTGGCATTTCGGTGCATCGCTCGGACTGTGAGCAGCTTGAAGAGCTGCGCCATCATGCACCTGAGCGGATCATCGATACGGTGTGGGGCGGGGGCTTTAGTGGCAAGTATCATATTACCGTGCGCGTATTGGCGACGGAGCGTGGCGGGTTGCTTAAAGATCTCACTACTACGTTTGCCAACGAAAAAGTGTCAGTCAAAGGGATGAAGAACCGCGTCGATCATAAAAAGCAGCTCAACGTGATGGACTTTGAGTTGGAGATGACGGATCTCGACACCTTGTCGCGGGTGCTTAAGCGGATTGAATCGCTGAAAGATGTCGCGCAAGCACGTCGCTTACACTAAACAACAAGGCGGCGTTATCGCTGCACGTTAACCTGCCATCCACGGCAGTTAGTCTATATCAATCGCGGGAGACTTCAGGTCTCCCGCTGCGTTAAGGAATACTTATGGCGAACTCATCGATTTCTCAACTTCTAGCGGTAATGGCCAAACTTCGCGATCCTGACGGCGGTTGCCCGTGGGATCTGAAGCAGAACTTTGACACTATTGCCCCGCACACCATTGAAGAAGCCTACGAAGTAGCCGAAGCCATCGCGCAGAAAGATTGGAATGAGGTGAAAGAAGAGTTGGGCGATCTCTTGTTTCAAGTGGTGTTTTACAGCCAGTTGGCGCAAGAGCAGGGCTTGTTTAGCTTTGACGAAATTGTCGATACCCTCAATGAAAAATTGATCCGTCGCCACCCGCATGTGTTTACCAGCACCGAGTTCGACAACGAAGAGCAAGTGAACGCGAATTGGGAAGCAGAGAAAGCCAAAGAGCGCGCCGGCAAAGGGCAAGAGAGTATTCTTGATAACGTCCCGCATGCGTTGCCAGCGCTGATGCGTGCCGACAAGCTGCAAAAGCGTTGTTCACGCCACGGTTTCGATTGGGATACCTTGGGGCCGGTGGTCGATAAGGTACAAGAAGAGATCGAAGAGGTTATGGTCGAAGTGACCCAAATTGTGCCCGATGAAACCCGCGTTGAAGAAGAAATTGGCGATTTGTTGTTTGCGGTGGCGAACTTAGCGCGCCATGTCAACGTGAAGCCAGAGATGGCACTGATCAAGGCCAATCGTAAATTTGAGCGCCGGTTTCGCCAAGTGGAAAAAAATGTGCTAGAACAAGGAAAGCGTTTGGAAGAGTGTGATCTCGATACGCTTGAGGCAGCATGGCAAACAGTGAAGCTGTCCGAAAAGTCGACGCAGGGCGAAAACTAGCCTTGCGCCTTTGCGTGACCGCTATTGATTTGAGACAAGAAAAATAGCTGGTTACTGTGATACTTTTCACGTTGTGGCAATAAAGTGGCTCTGGTATAGTAGCGTCCCGTCCAGATACATTTTAATTCCTCTAAACCAACTTCCAGGTTAAGCATGACAACAAACTACATTTTTGTTACTGGCGGGGTAGTTTCCTCTCTAGGTAAAGGTATTGCTGCTGCATCACTAGCTGCTATTCTTGAAGCCCGTGGCTTGAACGTGACCATGATGAAGCTAGATCCATATATCAACGTGGATCCAGGCACCATGAGCCCAACTCAGCACGGTGAAGTATTCGTTACTGAAGATGGTGCAGAAACCGACTTGGACTTGGGTCACTACGAGCGTTTCATCCGTACCAAGATGACCAAGCGTAACAACTTTACCGCAGGTCGTATTTACTCTGACGTACTAGCGAAAGAGCGCCGTGGTGATTACTTGGGTGCCACCATTCAGGTTATTCCTCACATTACCAACGAAATCAAAGACCGCGTAAAAGCGGGTGCTGAAGGTCACGATGTGGCTATCGTTGAAGTGGGCGGTACCGTTGGTGATATCGAATCGCTACCATTCATGGAAGCGATCCGTCAGCTAGCGGTTGAGCTAGGCCGTGAACGTGCAATGTTCATGCACCTGACCTTGGTTCCTTACCTTGCTGCGGCAGGTGAAGTGAAAACCAAACCAACTCAGCACTCTGTAAAAGAGCTGCTTTCAATCGGTATTCAGCCAGACGTGCTAATTTGTCGTAGCGATCGCGCTATCCCAGCGAACGAGCGTGCGAAAATTGCGTTGTTCTGTAACGTGTCTGAAAAAGCCGTTATCTCAATGAAAGACGTAGATTCTATCTACAAGATCCCACAACTTATCCGTGCTCAAGGTCTTGACGATCTTGTTTGTCAGCGTTTTGGCATTACCGCGCCAGAAGCGAACTTGGGCGAGTGGGAACAAGTGATCTACGAAGAAGCGAACCCAACCGGTGAAGTAACTATCGGTATGGTTGGCAAATACATCGAACTACCGGATGCTTACAAGTCAGTGAACGAAGCACTGAAACACGCGGGTCTGAAGAACCGTGTTACGGTAAACATCAAGTACGTTGACTCTCAAGACGTTGAAACCAAAGGCGACGAAGCGCTGCAAGGGTTGGATGCGATCCTAGTACCAGGCGGCTTTGGCGGTCGTGGTGTGGAAGGTAAGATCCTAACGGCGAAATATGCACGTGAGAACAAGATCCCATATCTGGGTATCTGTCTTGGTATGCAGGTTGCGCTGATCGAGTATGCGCGTAACGTAGCGGGCATGAGCGATGCGCACTCAACTGAGTTCGACAAAGATTCTAAGCACCCAGTGGTTGGCTTGATCACTGAGTGGGTTGACAGCGAAGGTAACGTTGAAGAGCGTACTGAAACGTCAGATCTAGGCGGTACTATGCGTCTAGGCTCTCAACTATGTCACCTAGAAGACGGTTCTAAAGCGCGTGAGTTGTACGGTAGTGCAACCATCCACGAGCGTCACCGTCACCGCTACGAAGTTAACAACAACTTCTTGCCACAGCTGAAGAAAGCAGGATTGCGTGTTTCAGGTCTGTCGGCAGACAAAAAGCTGGTGGAAATCATTGAAGTACCAAACCACCCATGGTTTGTTGCGGCGCAGTTCCACCCAGAATTTACCTCAACACCTCGTGACGGCCACCCGCTGTTCGAAGGTTTTGTGGCAGCTGCCGCTGGTAATCAGCGTGGCGAGTTAGAGAAGTAATCAAATGGAAAGACCGCAGCCATGACGGCTGCGGTTTTGGTTCGCTTTTTATAATGTTAAAGCAAGAGGAAAGACTAATGTCTAAGATCGTTAAAGTTCTAGGTCGTGAAATCATCGACTCACGTGGTAACCCAACTGTTGAAGCTGAAGTTCACCTAGAAGGTGGTTTCGTAGGTATGGCTGCTGCTCCATCTGGTGCATCAACTGGTTCTCGTGAAGCTCTGGAACTACGTGACGGCGACAAATCTCGCTTCCTAGGTAAAGGTGTTCTTAAAGCTATCGAAGCTGTGAACGGCCCTATCGCAGAAGCGCTAGTTGGTAAAGACGCTAAAGACCAAGCTGCAATCGACGCAGTGATGATCGAACTAGACGGCACTGAAAACAAATCTAAATTCGGTGCTAACGCTATCCTAGCGGTTTCTCTAGCAAACGCTAAAGCAGCAGCTGCTGCTAAAGGCATGCCTCTATACGAGCACATCGCTGAGCTAAACGGTACTGCTGGTCAGTTCTCTATGCCTCTACCAATGATGAACATCATCAACGGTGGTGAGCACGCTGACAACAACGTTGACATCCAAGAGTTCATGATCCAACCAGTTGGTGCTAAGACTCTTAAAGAAGCTCTACGTATCGGTGCAGAAGTATTCCACAACCTAGCTAAAGTTCTTAAGTCTAAAGGCTACAGCACTGCAGTTGGTGACGAAGGTGGTTTCGCTCCAAACCTTAAGTCTAACGCTGAAGCTCTAGAAGTTATCGCAGAAGCTGTTGCAGCTGCTGGTTACGAACTAGGTAAAGACGTTACTCTAGCTATGGACTGTGCAGCATCTGAGTTCTTCGACAAAGAAGCTGGCATCTACAACATGAAAGGCGAAGGTAAAACTTTCACTTCTGAAGAGTTCAACCACTACCTAGCTGACCTAGCTAGCAAGTTCCCAATCGTTTCTATCGAAGACGGTCTAGACGAGTCTGATTGGGCTGGTTTCGCACACCAAACTCAACTTCTAGGTGACAAGCTTCAACTAGTTGGTGACGATCTATTCGTAACTAACACTAAGATCCTAGCTGAAGGTATCGAGAAAGGCATCGCTAACTCTATCCTTATCAAGTTCAACCAAATCGGTTCTCTAACTGAGACTCTAGCTGCAATCAAGATGGCTAAAGACGCAGGTTACACTGCAGTTATCTCTCACCGTTCTGGCGAAACTGAAGATGCAACTATCGCTGACCTAGCGGTAGGTACTGCTGCAGGTCAAATCAAGACTGGTTCTATGAGCCGTTCTGACCGTGTTGCTAAGTACAACCAACTTATCCGTATCGAGGAAGCTCTAGGTGAGCGCGCTCCTTTCAACGGTCTTAAAGAAGTTAAAGGTCAAGCTTAATTCTTAAGCTGAACTAAACTTTGCAAACCCCGCTTCGGCGGGGTTTTTTTATGCCTGAATATCGCCAGCGGCGAATTGAGAACGCGATGTCTGGTTACGTTGCAGCGACGTCTTCCCAAAGAGATCGTTGGCGCTGTGTGGGTTGCGTGCTAGTCGATTACAGCGGAATTTCCACCTAAGGGTGGTGGGTGTTTGATTTCCTTTCAGTTAAGCAGGAATTTCCGCCTTGCGACTAGTCTATTGACCCAGATTATGGGATTATTCCTCCTCATTCTTTTTAGGCTGAGATAAGCAAAATGCAGCGACTCACATTGATCCTGTTGGCAATTTTAGCCGTGCTGCAATGGACCTTGTGGCGCGGAAAAAACGGTATCTCTGACTATATTGAACTCAAACAATATGTCGAATTGCAGCAAGCCGCGAATGGCGAGTTGGAGCGGCGCAATGGGCAGATGTATGCCGAGATCACTGATCTTAACAGTGGTTCTGATGCCGTGGAAGAGCGTGCGCGCAATGAGCTTGGCCTGATCAAGCAAGGTGAAACTTTCATTCGCGTTATCGACCAAGAGCACTGATCCGCGCTGTTTACGTCGCGATAACCCACTGCCGTCATTATCACTGGCTGTATTTCTTCCACTGGATTTGTAACGTGATAGATCAAAACCAAAGCATAGTCGCTGTTGTGCCGGCAGCCGGTGTCGGCAAGCGCATGGGCGCCGATCGGCCCAAGCAATATCTTCTTCTCAATCAGACGACCTTGATTGAACATACGCTACACGTGCTGCTAAGCCACCCACAAATTGCCCGTGTTGTGGTGTCGTTAGGGGCAGAAGATCCTTATTTCTCCACCTTGGCGATCGCCAACCATCCGCGTATCACTCAAGTGGTGGGTGGTGCTGAGCGCGTTGATTCGGTTTTGGCGGGCCTTAAGGCGGTCAATGAGCCTTGGGTGATGGTGCACGATGCGGCGCGGCCATGTGTTCGCCACAGCGATATCGATGCCTTGATTGCCACGGCAATGAGCAGTGACAACGGCGCTATTCTGGCGGCACCCGTGAAAGATACGATGAAACGTGGCACTATGGATGGCACGATTGATAAAACCGTGTGCCGTGAGAATTTGTGGCACGCGTTGACCCCGCAAATGTTTCGCACGCCGCAATTGATTGAGGCGCTGACCCAAGCGATAGCTGCTGGGGTGAATGTGACTGATGAAGCCTCCGCCATGGAGCACTGCGGTATGTCACCGCGCATCGTTTCAGCGCGATCAGATAATATTAAAGTCACTAGCCCTGAAGACTTGGCGCTAGCGACGTTCTTTTTGCAACAACAGGAGAGGGTATGATTCGCATAGGCCATGGATTTGATGTGCATAAATTTGGTGGAGACGGTCCGGTGATTATCGGCGGCGTCGCTATCGACTATCCTCAAGGCTTGATCGCTCATTCTGATGGTGATGTGGCCTTGCATGCGGTCAGCGATGCCCTGTTAGGTGCGATTGCACAAGGCGATATCGGTCGTCACTTCCCGGACACGGATGCGGAGTGGGAAGGGGCGGACAGTCGCGCGTTGCTGCGTGATGTGTACCAAAAAGTCCTCGCCGCCGGTTACAAACTGGGTAATGTGGATGTCACCATCATGGCCCAAGCTCCGAAAATGGCACCGCACATTCCTGCAATGTGTGCAGCGATTGCTGATGATCTACAAACCGATATCGGCAATGTTAATGTTAAAGCGACCACCACCGAAAAACTCGGTTTCACTGGTCGCAAAGAGGGGATTGCGTGTGAAGCCGTGGTCCTCATTTTAAAGGTAGATGCATGAGTTCTGTTCTCGATAACCTGCAGTATTTGCATGGTGCGCCTGAAAGCCGTGGAGTGCTAAAAGCACAACCCGAGCACTTTCAAGTCAATGAAGTTTTGGGTTTTGATTTTGCCGGTCAAGGCGAGCACTTTTTAGTGCACATTCGCAAGCGCGGCGAAAACACCAAGTATGTGGTTAACGAGTTAGCAAAAGCGTGTGGCGTGAAGTCACGCGATGTCAGTTGGGCGGGATTAAAAGATCGCCACGCGGTTACCGAACAGTGGATCAGTGTTCACTTGCCAGGTAAACCAGACCCAGATTTGACAGAATTTGTTGAAACCCACCCTGGAGTGGAAGTGGTGGCAACCGCCCGTCACGACAAGAAATTGCGCCCGGGCGATCTGCAAGGTAACCGCTTTGTGATCACTGTGTCTGACTTCGAAGCCAGTGCTGATATTGAAACGCGCCTTGGCGCGATCCGCGAACACGGCGTGCCTAATTACTTTGGCGCACAACGCTTTGGTCGTGAAGGCAATAATATTACCTCAGCGCGTAACTGGGGCCGTGGTGAGTTTAAGGTGCGTGATAAGAGCAAGCGCAGTTTTTATCTCTCTGCGGCGCGTAGCTATTTGTTCAACATGGTGGCCTCTGCACGTCTAGAGCAAGGCAAATTTGCTCAAGCGATGCTGGGTGATTGCTTGCAATACGGCAACAGCGAAAACTGTGTAGTAGCAGAAACGGAGCAGCATTTAGCCGATGTGGCGAATGGCGCTGCCGTGATCACAGGTCCTATGACTGGTGACAACGCACTGCCAACCAAAGGCGACGCGCAAGCATTTGAGCAAAGTATTATCGATGTTGAGCCGGATTTGTTGGCGGTGATCCGTGATAACCGTATGCGTCACGATCGTCGTGCGCTGCGCTTGCTACCAACCGATATGGAATGGTCCCTTGCTGAAAACGCATTGACCGTCACATTCACCTTGCCTGCTGGTGCATTTGCGACAGCGGTGATGCGTGAACTTATTCAGGCGGGAGAGCTCGACGAGTAGTATGCGAATACTGATCAGCAACGATGACGGCATCTTTGCCGAAGGGATCACTGTGCTAGCGGATGCGCTGGCACAATTTGGTGAAGTGTACATCGCCGCACCGGATCGTAACCGCAGCGGCGCATCGAACTCATTAACGTTGGAAACGCCGATCCGCGTTCACCGTCATTCCCCAACGCGAATTGCGGTGCAAGGCACACCAACGGATTGTGTTCATTTCGCTCTTAATGCGTGGTTGGATTTTACCCCTGATTTAGTGATTGCGGGGATCAACCATGGCGCGAATCTGGGTGATGATGTGCTTTATTCGGGCACCGTTGCAGCGGCAACCGAAGGCCATTTTTTGGGCGCGCCCGCCATCGCGATGTCGCTGGTTGGGGCTACGCATTTTGCCACTGCCGCAGCCGTGGCGTGTAAAGTGATTGAGCGCATGCGCGAACAGCCTGTGCCAGAGAATCGTCTGCTGAATATTAACGTGCCGGATCGCCCGTACGATGAGCTCTCTGGCTGGGAAATTACTCGCCTTGGCGCGCGTCATCGTGCCGAATCGATGATCCGCGATGAAGATCCGCGCGGGCATGAAATCTACTGGTTAGGCCCTCCAGGTGCACGCCAAGATGCGGGGCCGGGAACGGATTTCTATGCGGTCGATCAAGGCCGTGTTTCGATTACACCGCTACAGGTTGATTTGACGGCGCACCAAACGCTGTCAGCGGTAGATCAATGGATAAGTGGAGAGAAGTAAGTTATGCACTCTGTGAGTGACAGAGACGCACTCTATTTGCAATTACGTATTCAGGGGATCGCCGAAGCGCCTATTCTGGATGCGATGGCGAATTTACCCCGTGAGCATTTTATTGACGAAGCAATGGCTCACAAAGCGTACGAAAACAATGCCTTGCCTATTGGCTGCGGGCAGACCATCTCACAACCTTATATCGTCGCGAAAATGACGAGCTTGTTAAAGCTAGATCGTCGTAGCCGGGTATTGGAAATCGGGACTGGGTCAGGTTTTCAAACTGCAGTGCTGGCTCAGCTAGTGGATCACGTTTACTCTGTGGAACGGATTAAAGCGCTGCAATGGCAAGCAAAACGCCGTTTTAAGCAGCTCGATCTGCATAATATTTCGACCAAACATGGTGATGGTTGGCAAGGTTGGCACAACCGAGGCCCGTTTGATGCCATTATTGTGACCGCAGCGGCGGTAGGAACACCTCCGGCTTTACTTGAGCAGCTTGCTGACGGTGGGCGTTTGGTGATCCCGGTTGGCGATAATCATCAAGTATTAAAACGCATTACCCGAAACGGTGATGACTATATCTGCGAAGATGTAGAAGTAGTAAAATTTGTCCCCCTTGTAGCTGGCGAAACGATTTAAGACGATGAAATTAACAGGGAAGTGGAAAAAAACATTTCTTATTCAGTCTCTTAGTGCGTGTATTGTACTAGTGAGTGGCTGTGCGCCGTTGATCCCATTTGAGGAAGAAGTCGCGTCACAGCCGATCCCGCAAAGAAACTACGATACCATGGAGCGCGGCAGCTACCGTGGGAGTTACTATGAAGTGCAAAAAGGCGATACGCTGTATTTCATTTCTTATCTCACCGACAAAGATGTCAATGAACTCGTTGCGCTAAACAACCTTTCCGAGCCGTATACCATTTATCCCGGGCAACAAATTCGTTTATGGGCGAAGCAATATGTCGCGCCGGAATATGGCGAATCAGGTACGCCGGTTAGCAACTCATCGCAGAATGCGAATCATGCTGCAACCGGCGTGGTGATTGGCGCGGGCGCGGCAAGCACCACGGTCACATCAACGTCACAGACAGTGACTCCAACTGTAACGCCTCCTGGGAATAATGTAACAACCACAACGCCTCAAACACAAGAAACGATACCTGAGGCACATAATTCAACCCCGAAAACAGTTGAATCGGCGAATACAGGAGAGTATTCTCAACAGCAAGTAACACAAAATGTTACAAATAACACACAAACTGGTAGCGACGGTAAAGGAAACGGTGACTCAACCAGCACTTCGACCACTACTGGCAGTACTTCGGCGAATACCACGGCGTCAACAACGCCTCGGCCAACGAGCCCGCCTCCGGCGACAAGTACCACCACGACGGCAAGCAGCAGACCGAGTAATGCAGGGAGTTCGTCAGCAACAACGACAACATCTAGCTCAACCGCAACCAGCAGTAGTTCGTCGAGCAACGCAGCGGTTACGTCATGGGGTTGGCCAACACAAGGGCGAGTGACGGGTAAGTTCTCTAGTGCAACCAATGGCAATAAAGGCATAGATATTGCTGGACAGGAAGGTCAGCCTATTTATGCAACCGCAGGTGGTACTGTGGTTTATGCGGGTAACGCGCTGCGTGGGTATGGCAATTTGATCATCGTTAAGCATAACAACGAGTATCTCAGTGCCTACGCCCATAACGACCAGATCCTTGTGAAAGAAAATGAGGCTGTGAACGCTGGTCAGCAGATAGCAACAATGGGCAGCTCCGGTGCACAAGATGTGAAATTGCATTTTGAAATCCGGCACAGAGGAAAGTCGGTGGATCCGCTGAAGTATTTGAAATAGTTTTAGCGGGCCACCCATTTGTTGGGACACGCCACTTGGGAGGCGCGCTATGACTAAAAGCAACACTCTGGTAAAAGAAGAGACCTTTGAAGTAGATGCAATGGAAGAGATGGAAGCGGATGCGCAAGCACTGACGGAAATCGAAGACATTGATGAGGCAGAGAGCGACGAGCAGAGTTTTGCTGCGGCCCAAAAAGCACTTGATGCAACTCAGCTTTATCTTAGCGAAATTGGTTTTTCTCCTTTGCTGACCGCAGAAGAAGAAGTGTTATATGCTCGCCGTGCGCTACGCGGTGATGAAGCAGCGCGCAAGCGTATGATTGAAAGTAACTTACGCTTGGTGGTGAAAATTTCTCGCCGCTACAGCAACCGTGGGTTGGCGCTGTTGGATCTGGTTGAAGAAGGTAACCTTGGCCTGATCCGCGCAGTTGAAAAATTCGATCCAGAACGCGGTTTCCGCTTCTCTACGTACGCCACTTGGTGGATCCGCCAAACGATTGAGCGTGCGATCATGAATCAAACTCGTACCATTCGCCTACCTATCCACGTGGTGAAAGAGCTGAACGTTTATCTGCGTACTGCGCGTGAACTCGCGCAAAAGCTAGACCATGAACCTACCGCAGAAGAAATTGCATTGCAGCTTGATAAGCCGGTGGAAGATGTCAATCGTATGCTACGTCTTAACGAGCGCGTCGGCTCGGTTGATAACCCTATCGGCGGTGACAGCGAAAAAGCGCTGCTAGACATTATTCCTGATGAGAAAAGCGGTGGCCCTGAAGGTTCTACCCAAGATGATGACATGAAATCGTCGATTGTGGGTTGGCTTGAAGAGCTCAATCCGAAGCAACGTGAAGTTTTAGCGCGTCGTTTTGGGCTGCTAGGCTACGAAGCTTCGACCTTGGAAGATGTCGGTCGTGAAATTGGTTTAACTCGTGAGCGTGTGCGCCAAATCCAAGTTGAAGGTTTACGTCGTCTACGTGACATGCTGACCCACCAAGGCTTGAGTGTGGAATCACTGTTCAACGTTGAGAGCTTTAACTAACGTATTACCGCCTTTTGGCTCTCCCATTTGATGTGTCAGTTAACGCACTAAAGTCAAAACGTACCAACAAAAAAAGCGCCTGAGGGCGCTTTTTTCATGGCTAATGTCCTGTCCCCAGTCTTTCCCGCCCTAATCTGGGGATGAGCTTTGGTTTTTTAGCCTAACCCTTAGCGAGATTTGCGGTTCGACTAGAGCAGTTTTTTCAAACGGTACAGCTCATCTAACGCCTGACGTGGGGTAAGGTTATCGGGATCGATATCGGCCAGCAGGGTTTCAATCTCACTTGGCTCTGGTAGCAACGGCAGCTGCGCTTCTTGGGTTTCCGCCACATGCACTTTCGGCTTTTGATGGGTTTCCAATTCACGCAGTTTGGCTTTGGCGTTTTTGATCACCATTTTAGGTACGCCAGCCAGGCTCGCAACAGCCAAGCCATATGACTTGCTGGCTGCGCCTTCCTGAACGGCGTGCATAAAGGCAATTTCATCGCCGTGCTCGACCGCATCAAGGTGGACGTTCGCTAAGCCTTTCACCAATTTTGGCAATTCGGTTAACTCAAAGTAGTGAGTGGCAAACAGAGTGAGTGATTTGATGGTATTTGCTAACCACTCGGCACTCGCCCACGCCAGTGATAAACCGTCGTAGGTACTGGTACCGCGACCGATCTCATCCATCAGCACTAAGCTATTTTGCGTTGCATTGTGCAAAATATTCGCAGTTTCGGTCATCTCGACCATGAAGGTTGAACGGCCCGAGGCAAGATCATCGGAGGCACCAATACGGGTAAAGATCCGATCGAGTGGGCCGATGTTGGCTGATTCTGCAGGGACAAAACTGCCGACGTGAGCCATCAACGCTATCAAGGCGGTTTGACGCATGTAGGTCGATTTACCGCCCATGTTCGGGCCGGTAATGATCAACATACGGCGATCGGGGTGCAGGTTTATCGGGTTGGCAATAAACGGCTCATCCAGAACTTGCTCAACCACAGGGTGGCGTCCGCCTAAGATCTCAACGCCTGGCGCTTCGCACAACGTCGGGCGGCAATAGTTCAGGCTATCTGCACGCTCGGCTAAGTTACACAGCACATCAAGCTCCGACAGCGATGCGGCTAAGTCTTGTAGCGAGGCTAACTCTGGTAGCAATTGATCAAACAGTTGCTCCCAAAGCTGCTTTTCCAGCGCCAGTGCTTTGGACTTTGAGTTTAGCACCTTGTCTTCGTGCTCTTTGAGCTCTGGAATGATGTAGCGCTCGGCGTTTTTCAGTGTTTGGCGGCGTACATAATGCGCCGGTACACGGTGGCTTTGGCCACGGCTGACTTGAATATAGAAACCGTGTACCGCGTTATAGCCCACTTTAAGGGTGTCAATGTCGTGGTGTTCACGCTCGCGTGCTTCCAACTCTTCAAGGTAGCGAGTAGCACCGGCGGAAAGCTCACGCCATTCATCCAACTCGGCGTTGTAGCCCGGGGCGATCACGCCACCATCGCGGATGATCACGGGTGGGTTATCGATGATGGCATGCTCAAGCAACGCGCACAGTTCAGGCAATGGCTGAGCTTTATCTTTTAACGTTTGTAAGCGGTCGGTATTGGCTTCTGCTAACAGTTGGCTCAGCTCTGGCAGTTGTTGCAGCGCATTACGCATCCGCGCCAAATCGCGAGGACGGGCAGAGCGCAGTGCCAAACGTGCCAGAATACGTTCAAGATCGCCAATATTACGCAATACGGGATGTAGCTCGGTAAACAGCGCACTGTCTTTCAGATCGCCAATTGCATCGAATCGCTGATTCAGCACGTCCTGTTGGCGCACGGGTTGGTGAAGCCAACGTTTGAGCAGGCGACTGCCCATCGGTGTCGCGGTTTGATCAAGCACTGACGCCAAGGTGTTTTCGGTGCCACCGGCCAGGTTAAGGGTGATTTCAAGGTTGCGACGAGTCGCTGCATCCAAAATCACCGCATCGTCGCGGCGATCCAAGCCTAGGCTGCGAATGTGTGGCAGGGCAGTGCGCTGAGTGTCTTTCACGTATTGCAGCAAACACCCTGCGGCGCACAAGCCATGCTCGGCACTATCAACGCCAAAACCGATCAGATCACGGGTGCCGAATTGCTTGTTAAGTTGGGTGCGCGCGGTATCGAGATCAAATTCCCACACCGGGCGACGACGCAAGCCGCGCTGGTTTTCAATCAGGTGCTGGTAGTCAAAATCTTCGGCGTACAGTAGCTCGGCAGGTTGAGTGCGTTGTAGCTCTGCGAGTAAGGTTTCTTCGGTCTCTGGCTCGCTGAGCATAAAACGGCCAGAGGTAATATCAAGGGTGGCGTAACCAAAACGCACTTTACCTTTGTCGCTGTGAGCGAACACTGCCGCAATCAGGTTGTCTTGGCGCTCACTGAGCAGCGCTTCATCGCTGACTGTACCCGGAGTCACAATGCGAACAACTTGGCGCTCAACTGGGCCTTTCGATGTGGCCGGATCTCCGATCTGCTCACAAATCGCTACCGACTCACCCAGTTGTACCAACTTGGCTAAATAGCCTTCGACGGCATGATACGGCACGCCCGCCATTGGGATCGGTTGTCCGTTGCTGCTACCGCGTTTGGTTAGTGAGATATCCAGTAACTGAGAAGCACGTTTCGCATCGTCATAAAACAGCTCATAAAAATCACCCATGCGATAGAACAGCAAGACCTCAGGGTTTTCAGCCTTGATCCTTAAAAATTGCTGCATCATAGGGGTGTGTTTTTCAGTCGATATTGTGCTCACAGGTGTGCCTACTTCTGATGGTTACTCTGGGGGCTTAGGATACGTGAAACCGCCCGATGGAGCAAAGCAAGACAGAGCATGAGAGCAGGAATTTTACCGTGAAAAGCCGTTTGCAGTTTTGCGCCGAAAAGTTTGACCTCACCCGCGCTGCGAAAAGAGGAAGACAAATAAACCCCTCAATTGAACAGTGTTCATTGAAGGGCGGTTTGATATGCGTATAATGGCATTATCATGAAGCGCGAGGCGAGGGATTGAGAAAATGGAATTTGAGTTATTGGTGCTAGGGGTGTTTGCGATCGTATTTGGGCCGCTGATCGTTGCCATCACTGCGCATCAGAAAGCCAGTAAGTTGCAACGCGACTTGCTAAATTTACAGCAGCGCCTCAGGGCGGTGGAAAAAGCACAAGCGAGTCCTTCGCGTGAGCCACATGCGTCACTAGATACGAGTGAAGTGTTTCAGGCGCGCTCTGATGACGAACTCAGTGCTGGACCTATTGATACCTCCCCGCACTCTTTTCCTGAGCAGACGTCCAGTACGCAATCTCACGCTGTCGCAGAGCCGGCGGATCTTATCGCCGAGCAACATGAAGAGCCTCAGCTGCTTCAACCAGAAATTCAGAGCCTTCAGCCCGAGCATAAGAGCCTTCAGCACGAGCATAAGAGCGATCAGCCTGAATATAACAGCCCTCAGCGAGCCCCTGAATCGACCCTGCCTTCACACGATAAAGTGGGTGCCTCTTCACACGCGTCGCGTACAGAAACACCATGGGTCCCCTCATCGAGTATTGCTGATGAGCTGTTACACAAAGCGATGGCGCATTTACGTCGTCATTGGCTGGTGTGGATCGGGGCGATTGCGCTGCTGATCGGCATGGGCTTTGTGGTGCAATTTATGGGGGATTGGGTGGTGTTATCGCCACCCGCGCGTATGGCATTAGCGGGGGGGATCGCCTTGCTCACGGTCGCCGCCGGTGAAGGATTGCACCGCAAGATCCAAGCGGGCCAGCTCTCTTTAATTGACCGCGCTGGCAAAGGGTACATTCCCGCTGGGGTTGTCGCAGCGGGGATGATGGGGATCTACACCACAGTGATCCTATCGCGGACGCTGTATCAGTTAATGCCGGTGGGTATCGCGCTGGTTCTTGTTGGCGTCGCTTCTTTGCTCTGCTTATGGCTAAGCCGACGCTTAGGGGTGTTGATGGCGGCATTAGGCGTTCTTGGCGGCTATTTGGCCCCCGTGATGATCGGCTGGCACAGCGTCGGTATTTGGGTGCAATTGAGTTACTTGTTGGCGATTGCTGGTGCGGCCGTAGCGACCGCGCGTTGGCAGCGGATTGATTGGTTACTATCGCTCAATATGGCGGCATTTTTTGCATGGGTGCTCGCGCTCAGCTTACCGTTAACGGCGGCTAAACAACCCGGCTATCTCTATTATCTCTTGCCTGTGGCGATTTACTTGCTGGCGTTGGTGCCGATCATGGGCTGGCGTCTGAGTTTGCGCTCGTCGTACCGCGCGACGATGCCGTGGTATCACCCCGCCATGGCGCTGGTTGGGCTATTTATCCCGCAATTTATCATCGGCAGTGACACCGATTCCGTTTGGGTACTGGCGGTATTACTGCTGCAAATCGGCGTCGTGTTGGTGGTGCCGGCTATCAAGCGTGGATTCTCAATGGCGCCGTATCGCGAAGTCGTGCCGCTGATCGCACTGTTTACTATGCTACTGGTGATCAGTGGGATCAATCATGGCGGGATCAGCGTGGTGCCCGCAATGAGCCTGCTCGGGATGAGTTTTGTGGCGGTGACTGTGCGTCAGTGGTGGCAGTACCGCGCTGAGGCAAAATCGCGGCAAGCTTATTGGCAAGCCATTCTTACTACGCCGTTGCTGACGGTGTTGACCTTATTGAGCACGTTGGATACCCATGACGGTCAATTGCCGACATGGCGCGCGGTGTTTGCGTTGTTGCTCGCAGGCCTTGTGATATTGGCGCGTGTTGAGTCTAAACTACGTCGCGATCTGCTGACGGCAGCGCATGCTATGGCGGCGATGTATTATCTCACCTGGGCTGAGGGGGTATGGCTGACCCTATTGCTGTCGGCACATGCGGTGGGTATTGCCTATCAGTGCCGAATGTATGCCGAAACCGTGCGCGTGGAAGCGCTAAAAGTGGCGCTAGGTTTACTGGTGCTGCGCATGACCTTGGTGCCCTTTATTCCGGCGTGGCAGTCACTGTCGGCAGGCTGGTTGTGGATTGATTACGCCCCAGCACTGCTCGCCGCTATCTTGGTGTGGTTGCAGATGCGCGCAACGGCGCTGCGTCCGTGGGTGGAAGGCAGCTTGGCGTACGTTGCCAGTTTATTGGTGCTATTCCAAACCCATGGGTGGATCACGGGCGAGAGCCACATCGCTGAGGGGACGAGTTTAGCCAGCGTGAGCTTGTGGTGTATTGAAGCGCTCTTGATGTCGGGTTTTTATCGCTATCGTATGCGCATCAGTGATTCGCTGGCGCGATTGTATCAAGTCTTTAGTGTTGCCGCCTTGGGTTGGGCGGGGCTTTGCTTGTTGGTGATGAATCTCTTCTTCATGCCGCTATGGAGTGATTCGGTTTCGGGTAGTGACTGGCCTTTGCTTAACCTGATGCTGCTAGGCTGGCTTGTGCCGGCATTGTGTCTCGGCGGAATGGCGAAATATCAGTTAGTCCCGCGCCAACTTCCACGTTCGTGGGTCGTGACATTAGCCAGTGCTTTGCTTGGGTTGTGGGTACTGCTGAGTATTCGCCAGTTCTGGCAAACGGAGACGATGTTGCTGAGCGCGCCAACGGGGATGGCAGAGTGGCTTAGCTATTCAGTGGTATTGATGCTGGGCGGTGTATTCGCCACTGTGATTGGCATTCGTATTTATCATCCGCAGTGGCAAAAAGTGGGACTGATCATCATGGCGATAGCGATTGCCAAGGTGTTCTTGTCCGATGCCAGCTACCTTGATGGGCTCTGGCGAGCGATGAGCTTTATCGGATTGGGTATCGCCTTGATGGGCTTGGGCTGGTTGTTCCAGACCTTAAGACGACGTCAAGCCGCGTTGGACGAGGCCGACGACGAGAGTTGAGCGGCTCAAAGTTCTGCAATGTAATGTGATGAAAAATCAACCAGCTTTCATCCGTCACACTCCTTATCGGCAGCCGCGAGTAAAGTGAGTTTGCAGCCAGTGGGCAGAAAGGAGAGACGGATGAAAGCAGGAATGATAAGGCTGAGTACTCTGGGTGTACTTAGCGCTCTGTGTTTAGTCGCTGCGCCAAGTTGGGCGCGGGATCAATCGATGCCGGGCGGTTACAGCCGCTTTGATATGGCGACCAATCAAATGTATCCGCTCGAACGTTTTCCTTTCAAAGAATACTTTGTCTGTATTGAGAAAAACGCGCCGGATCTGGCCGAATATTTACCTTATGACCCCGTGTTTAAAGATGCCTTGCGCCAAACGGCAGGGGAAATGGCGGCGAGCTGGTTCCGTTATTTTAAACGGCTTCCTGCCAAAGAGGCGCTGCGCGACAACGTAGTACATTCCGGTAGTTTCCCGCCAGTAGAAGCGCCGCCATTCCAAGTTGATGGCTATCAGCGTACCTACACCTACCAATACATGCGACAAGATAAAGCCCAATACCAGTACTCGACGCAGGTGCTCGATTTCTACGAGGAGCTGTGGGATCGCGGCGAAGATCGGCACTGGATGGCGACCACCTTTACCTTTTATCAGCGCGAGTCCGATTACAAGGTCGTCGAGCTGACGGAAATTGGTGATCTCTGGATCTTACTGTCGCTCGACATGGACAACATTCAACAGGCTCAAACGGAAGAGCAAGCTTACGCGATAGGCTATCAAGAGGTATTGGGCTATTACTACGCCGCTGATGTAGAAAAATGCCAATAATCACCGAGGCTTAGTGGTATTTACCGATCTTTTTCTGCCCCTTAACGGTTTAGGTATTCAGCATCGCTGCGTAGTTGTTCATTCTTTGACTCAAAGCGTGAACAACGGGCGGCGATGTTAGCGTGTCACAGGGTAATTTCGCGTCGAACGACAAATTCAGCATGGCGAGGTTAGGAAATTGTTATCAATTTCTTCTGCCCAATTGTCACGAAGTGGTATGATTTTCTGCCATTCATGGGGCAAATCACGGCCTATTTAGACGTTGCGCTGTGATTGCTGGCGGTTAAAACCCCGATATCGGTTTTTCATTAGGTCTAATCATTTGACCTTCATTGTCTAAATATCTCATCTTTTTTATCGACCCAAGCCGTCGCGTTGCGATCTCATATGCTTTATGCAGTGTCTATTCAGTGGGTAAATATCGTGCTACAAAGTCAGCACCTGAGTAGGCGGTTCAAGCTGAATAACCACACCAAATAGAAAAAAGCCATTAACAAAGATTGTTATGATTAATAACTAGCTAACCAAATTACGCTTCGGTTTTTCTGGTTTTTAGGTGACTATTTTTATTGTTTAAGTGATGTTCTTTACTTAAATGTTATTCGTAATTTCTTGTTGTGTATGCGGGTTGTTTTTCCTAATTAACACTCCTGAATGGCGATAAAAATACATAATAAAATGCCGTAATTATTTTAATGAATATCTATTCTCAAAAAAGAGTAAATAAAGCCATTTATCTGACTAAATATGTTTAGATGTTATTGAATTAGTTGATTATAAAAACTTGGGCTTTTTGTAGAGATATTAACACCTGATGTTTCCTACCTAGAATATTTGCAAATTCCACAGCGACATCGGTGTGCCACAATAGTATTTTTATTTGTGTGGTTTTAGATGAATCAGTTATTCCGCCTTGTGATTGGTGCTGAAGGGTGTGTGAAATATAACAGCAGCCGATGATGAGCAACGGAATGCAAGCTCGAAATAACGAGAAATCAGAAGGAGTGTTAGCAATTAGTAAACGAACGTCTGTGCAAATTTTCTAGGCAACACGTCATCATCTAGTTCAATAAATAACCTATTTTGTTGTTAACGAAATTTCAGATTGAACTAGAGAGGTATATTCGCTCATTAATGAGTAGCTGTTTATAAGAAAGGCTCAAGTAACATGACCTATTTAGCTTTACCAATTATTGTTCTTGTCGGTTATTTAATTATTAAAAAATACAATACGCAGGCTGTGCTGTTCTTAGCGGGTCTGGGTATGATTGCACTTGGCGTTATTGCTGGTGATATGGAGTTTATGGCCAAAGGCGGTAAACCAACTGGCTCTATCGTTGTCGACTTCTTCGAAATTATCTCTGTGGTTTCATCAAGCACCCTGTCTAAACTGGGTCTGATCATCATGGCCGTGGGTGGTTTCTCTAAATACATGAGCCACATCGGTGCGGCGAATGCGATGGTACAAATCGCGACCAAGCCGCTTTCACTGATCAAGAACCCATACTTAGTATTGGCAATGGCGTACGTGATTGGTCAGTTGATCAACATCTTCGTGCCAAGTGCGACCGGTCTTGCACTACTTCTGTTGGTTGCGATGTACCCTGTACTGGTTGGCGTGGGTTGTAACCCAGCGGCAGCGGCAGCGGTGGTTGCTACCACAGGCTGTTTGGATATGGGCCCAGCGTCTTCGGCTGCAAACAAAGCCGCGGCCGTATCAGGTATTGATGTTGCGACTTACTTCGTAAACTACCAGTTACCGGTAGCGGTACCTACAATGCTAGTGATCGCGGGCCTACACTTTGTGTGTCAGCGTTACTTCGATAAGAAAGATGCTGAAGCGGGCGTAACGCACGAATTTAACCTAGAAAGCAAAGAACAACGTAAAGCGCCGAAGTGGTTTGCTATCTTGCCTGTATTGCCACTACTGCTTCTTCTAACGTTCAGTGAGTTCGCGATTGCGAGCATCAAGATGAACGTAACCACCGCTATGTTCATTGCGCTGTTTATCTCTATGCTGTGTGACTTTGCTTACACCCGTAAAGGTAAAGAAGTGATGGCATCGCTGAAAGTGTACCTAGAAGGGATGGGCGGCGTGTTCTCAAGCGTTGTTACACTGATCATCTCTGCACAAATTTTCGTTGAAGGTCTAAAGCACATCGGTTTCATCGACATGCTACTAGGCGGGGCAACCGGTGCAGGTTTTGGCTTCATGGCGATGGTGATTGTACTGGTTGCGATTATCGCTCTCGTCACCATGCTATCTGGCTCTGGTAACGCTTCATTCTTCAGCTTCTCTGAGCTGGCACCATCTGTGGCATCACAAGTGGGCGCATCAGCGGCAGCGGTAGCAATGCCAATGCAGCTAGCGGCAGGTATCATGCGTTCAGCATCACCGGTAGCGGGCGTGGTGATTGCGTGTGCGGGCGTTGCAAACGTCTCTCCAATTGAATTGGCTAAGCGTACCATGATCCCAATGTTGGGCGGTCTGCTTACCGTTATGATCATGACAATGATTGTGGTTTAACAACCGGTTTCATTCCACAGGGCCTTAGGGGCCCTGTTTTTCTTTAAGGACAACATATGGATATCGTAGAACGCTTTATTAATTACACCAAAATCAACACCACCACTGATCGTGCAAAAGGCGCGGCGGGCATCATGCCATCGTCGCCGGGCCAAATGGAGCTTGCTAAGTTCCTGGTCAGTGAAATGGAAGCGATGGGGTTAAGCGATATCACACTGCGTGACACGGCGATCGTCACCGCGACGTTACCGTCAAACATGGATAAGAAAGTACCAACCGTGTCTTTCTTTGGTCACCTTGATACCAGTGCAGAGCAAAAGGCTGATACTAAAGCGCACATTGTTAGCTACCAAAGCGGTGACATCTGCCTGAACGCTGAGCAAAACATCGTGATGAAGCGCTCTGAGTTCCCTGAGCTTGCGCAGTATGAAGGGCAAGACATCATCGTCACCGACGGCACAAGCTTGCTGGGTGCGGATGACAAAGCCGCGATCGCCGCAGCGATGGATGCGGTACAATTCTTCTTGGACAACCCAGAAATTCCACACGGCGACGTGAAAATTGCCTTCGTTCCTGACGAAGAGCAAGGCCTGCGCGGCGCGAAAGCGTTTGACGTTGAAAGCTTCGGTGCAGACTTTGGTTACACCCTAGACTGCTGTGGTATCGGTGAATTCGTTCACGAGAACTGGAATGCGGGTAACGCGGATGTGACTTTCATTGGTCAATCAGCGCACCCAATGTCGGCAAAAGGCAAGCTGAAAAACTCGCTACTGATGGCGCACAAGTTCATTGCGATGCTACCTCCGGGCGAAGCGCCAGAGTACACCGATGGCCGTGAAGGTTACTTCTGGGTGAAAGAGCTGAGCGGTAACAGTGCGAAAACGGTACTGAAGATGGATATCCGCGATTTCGGTAAAGACACTTACCGTCAACGTATGGACTTCCTGCAAAAGCTGGCTGACGGCTGTGAAGCCATTTGGGGTGAAGGTAGCATTCAGATCGATCTGTCTGATCGTTACGAGAACGTGATGAACAGCCTAGAAGGCGATGCGGGCTTCCCAATTGATATCGCAAAAGAAGCTTATGAGCGCAACGGCATTGAGATGAAGTCTATCCCAATGCGTGGCGGTTACGACGGTGCGGTACTTTCGCAAAAAGGCCTGCCATGTCCGAACCTGTTCACTGGCGCACACAACTTCCACTCGATTTACGAGTACCTACCAGTCGACTCACTGCGTGCAGCGAGTAAAGTGGTGCAAGAGATTGTGAAAATCACCGCAGAGCGTGGTTAATCAGTCCGATAACAGGGAGCGAAAGCTCCCTGTTGTGTTTTTAGTCCGCTAGCGTCGATTCAACTATCTTCTTTGATGTACCCACTTTGACCGCCAACTCGCGTAAAGGACATGCTCTATGTACGGCTCAAATGCGTCTGTTTTTGATTCTGCTCTCTACTCTCCCTTATTTACCCAAGCCGAGATGAAACGTATCTGGGCCGATGAAAACCTTATCCAAACGTGGCTGACCTTTGAGATCAGCATTGCCAAAGTGCAAGCGCAACTGGGGATTATTCCTAGCGACGCTGTGGCCTCGATTGAAGCGGTGTGCCAGCAAGACAACATCGATTGGCCGCGCCTCGCCTTTGATACGGAAAAAGTCGGTATGGCGATTGCGCCGTTGGTCAGCCAGCTGAGCGAGCAGGGCGATGACAAGGTGAAAAAGTACCTTCATTGGGGCTGTACCACCCAAGACTTGCTCGATACCAGTTTGGCGATGCGGGTAAAACAGACGCTCGATGTGATTCGCCGTCAGCTGGTGGACTTAGGGCTTTCGCTAACCACGATGAGCAACCAACACAAAACGACAGTGATGGTGGCGCGCACCAATTCAATGGATGCCTTGCCAACCACGTGGGGGTTGCAAGTAAGCAGTTACTTACAAGAAATTACCCGTCATATCGTGCGGTTAGATAGCCTGTATCCGCGTGCTACCACTGGTTTGTATGGCGGCGCGGTAGGTAACTTGTCGTCGCTGGGCGCCGACGGGCTGGCGGTACGTAAAGGCTTGTTTGCCGAACTGGGGCTGACTGAGCCAAAAGGGTTGGGCAATGCCAGTTTGGATCATATCGTCGAAGTGGTGCAGTTCTTTGCTCTGATCCACGGCAGCTTGTGCCGGATGGCCAATGATGTGGAAAACATGGGACGAGCCAGCGTGGCCGAAGTGCGTGAAGGCGAGGGTGGCGGTGGCTCTAGCACCATGCCGCACAAAGCCAATCCCCGCGCCAGTAACATGATCCAAACCCTGTCGCGCATGGGGTGGATGTATGCCAGCAGTGCGCCCAATTTAATGGATCAAGCCGATGTCCGCGCGGCGTCGATGCGGGTATTAAACTGGACGCTCGTGCCAGAAGCGGCTTTGAGCGTGTCCACTTCGCTAGAGCGCGCCATTCGCTTGATGGATAACTTGGTGGTGAACCGCGATCGGATGCGAGAAAACTTTTCGGCTTCCCGTTACTTCATTATGTCTGAAGCAGTGATGATGAAAGCGGCAGAGAAAGCGGGACGAGGTGAAGGCTATCAAACGCTAAAAGCGGCGATTGCCAATGCGCCAGCACAGGGGAATTTGCTGGAGATCTTGCGCGCCGATAAAGCCGTCTGTGCGATCTTAACCGACGATGAACTGCAAGCGGCCTGCGATCCTGATAACTACTTGGGCTGCAATGAGGCATTAATTGAAGAAACGCTGGCCTATTTCCATGAGGTGATTGGCGCTTGACTTACACGACGGCTGTCGGAACGCAGGGTTAGCTCTTGCTAGTCAGCTCTGACTGATTAGCTCAGGGCGGTGCCCATCGCCCATAGCAGTGCCAGCGTGATCTCCGCACTGCCGCTTGTCGGCAGCATCGCCAAAGGGAAATCCCCATGCAGGGTTTCACCCGCAGAGATCTGATAGGTAAACGGGGTGTGGTGATCTTCCGCACTCCTTACCTCGATACGAAATTTTTGCGAAGGACAGATCTCAGGCGTGACCGCGAAAGCAATGCCAGTGGCATGGGTAAACTGATAACTTTCACTGTCTAGCTCGGCGTTATCACAATACAAGCTCACCTTTGCCGCAGGTAAGTCCCACACATCGGTCAGGCGCAGCGAGATCGGGGGCAATACCTTGCTGGTGTCAACGACAAAGCAGTCGCTATCTTGGGCGTTATCAATTCGCCCGTCGTAGTCGCGATTATCCGCCAGCACAATCGTGCAGGCGTTGTTGTCGCCATGATCATCTGGCGCGAAATCCGCCACGATAAAACGCGCGCTTTCGGTGCGCATAAAGTTCTCGTTGATGATCTCCGGTTCAAAGGGTGGGAAGGTACCATCGATAGTCGGCTCAAACAGCAAGCCTTCCAAGGTGGTTGCCGCGCTGCCATCGCGGTTGTCGACTTCAAACTTAACCCGGTATTCGCCGTTCATTTGGTAATGAAACTGCTGCGCATAAAACCCGTCGCTCGCCAGTCTATCGCCATGCAATCCATCGTCATTGAGCACAACATGGTGCACCTTGCCGAGAGGATCGGTCACCTCAGCGCGAACATGTACCTGAGTGAGCGGATAATCACCTTGCACCGCCACCGTCAGCACTAAGGGTTGCGGATAAAGATAACCCGCTTCACCTTGCTCAGTGCTGAGACCGATCATCACCGCGCTTTTATTGTGATAACCCATCACTTGAGTTTGCAGCAACGCGCTCTGTTCGCCGTTATTGGTGGTAACAAGCTGGTAATCCCCCTCCACAAAGGCCGAACCGGTTAGCAGGGTATAGCACAAGGTGCTTTCGTCTTGAGTTAGGCATTGATCCCACGCCAGCACTTGGTTTTGCTGGGTTAGGGTGGCGGTAACATCTGCGCCGGAGAATAGCACATTGACCCGCGCAGCAGACAACGCGGAGTCGAGCGGAAAGCTGGTTTGCAGCACATCACCCGCCGCGAGACTGTGATGTTGCGATAGGATCAGTGGTTGAGATCCCAATACGGGAGGCAGTTGCAACGACATGAGCTTTCCAGTTGAGAGACATAGATCTGATATCGTACGCTCAACCACCCATCGCACAATTATTCCCCACTGATCGCGCGTCAATTTGCGATCCATTCCGAGCGTCTGTGAAAACCGATTACTAACAACGAAGTAAATTGCGCGATTGAGTAAGCTATTGCTGCCAACAGCAAGTGACTGGTGGCGATCAGAGCGGAAAAACAAGCCCTGCGAGTTGGAACGTTAAAGGGATGATTAAAATAAAAACGGCAGCCTCGGCTGCCGTTTTGCTATCTCTTGAGATGCGCCTTTCGCGTCGCGCAGGGTTATTTTTTCGATACCCGCGGCTCGCTCATCAAGCCTTTAAGCAGCGAGAAGGTGGCGAGTAGCAGTACGACGGTAAACGGCAAGCCGGTGGCAACCGCCATTGCTTGCGCGGCAACCAAGCCACCACCTAGCATTAGTGCAATCGCTACTAGGCCTTCAAACGTACACCAGAACACACGTTGTGGTACTGGCGAATCGACTTTACCGCCAGCGGCGATGGTATCGATCACCAATGAACCTGAGTCAGATGAGGTGATAAAGAACACCACCACCAGAATGATACCGACGAAAGAGGTCAGCTCTTTAAACGGTAGCGCTTCTAGCATCTTGAACAGTTTTAGCTCAATTGGGGCGTTAAATACCGCTTGGTAACCGTCAACCACGTATTGGCTAATACCGGTACCACCAAACGCGGTCATCCAGAACACACATACGGTAGATGGGATCAAAATAACGCAGATGATGAACTCACGCACTGAACGGCCACGAGAGACACGTGCGATAAACATACCCACGAACGGTGACCAAGAGATCCACCATGACCAGTAGAACGCGGTCCACGCTTGCGAGTAGTTCACGTCTTCACGGCCAAATGGCATCGATAGCGCTGGCAGGTTAACCACGTACGCGGTGATGTTTTTGAAAAAGCCGGTCAGAATACCCAATGTTGGACCCATGATAACCACAAACAGCAGCAGTAGCGCCGCGATCGCCATGTTGATCTCTGATAGCTTCTTCACGCCACCATCAAGCCCTTTCACCACCGAAATCAGGGCGAAAAGGGTAATGATGATAATCAGCACAATTTGAGTGGTGTTGTTGTTAGGGATACCAAACAGGAAGTCTAAACCGGTTGCGGCTTGTTGCGCGCCGTAACCGAGCGAGGTCGCCAAACCAAACACCGTAGCGATAACCGCAAGGGTATCAATGATGTGACCGGTCCAACCCCATACACGCTCACCAAATAGCGGGTAGAAGATAGAACGCATGGTCAGCGGCAGACCTTTGTTATAGGTGAAAATCGCTAGACCTAGCGCAAGCAGGGCGTAGATTGACCATGGGTGCAATGCCCAGTGGTAGATGGTTGCTGCCATGCCGAGTGCGGTGGCCGCATCAACATCACCTGTCGCGCCGCCAAGTGGGGCGTAGTCAGTACGCACGCCATTAGCAAAGACTGGTCCTTCGAGTGCTGCACGGAAGTGCTCCATTGGCTCAGAAACGCCAAAGAACACCAAGCCGATACCCATACCCGCCGCAAACAGCATAGCGAACCAGCCTACATAGGAGTAATCCGGTTTCGCTTCGGTACCACCAATGCGAACGTTCCCCAATGGGGTAAGAATAAGGGCTAAGCAGACGAGAACAAAAATGTTACCGGACGCGATGAAAAACCAGTCCATGCTGGAGCGTAGCCAACTGCCCAAATGGGTGAAGACCGGCTCAACGTGCTCTCGGAACAAAAGGGTAACGATAACGAAAAGAATGATGCTTAAGCCTGAAATCGCAAATACACGGTTGTGAATATCCAAGCCGAAGGGACCGACTTTCAGGGCAATGTTGTCCTGACCGATTTGGTAATCGGTATCAATCGGTTTTACTTTACCATCGGGGCGCTGGATGCCACCGTTGCTGTCATTGCTCACGATTAATCTCCTTGAAAATGTGACAATCTGCCAATCATGAGTTATTGGAATGCTGCACCAGACTCTCTATTCCTCAGAGTAGGTGGGATTTATCAATCTGTCAGTGATGATTGATGAGGCATTAGGGCGAAATATCATACCTGTGACTTTGATAATTTGGAATAAAATAAAGTATTAAATCGCACTTTGTTAGATTTTTGTGCTGCCGTGGTTGGTAATTGGTTGAGGTACTAGCGCGAACACATGATGCGGTGTAACAGTCGAATGCGAAGGTGTTACCAATAACAAACACAGGTGCATGTAAAAAAGGAAGCGCGTGGCTTCCTTTTTTGATGGGATAAAGGGGCTTAGAAAGCATCGCTATTGGATTTGGATTACTGCCAGAGATCACCGATGGTGGCGTCATCGGGGTAGTGATGAGCCAGTTGTGCGATTAATAGCTCAGCGGTCGCCAGTGCATCGGTGAGGGCGTGATGCGGCTGATAGGCGGGTAAACCATAGCGTTCACGGCACTTACCTAAGCGCACTGACTCCGGCTTTTTGCCGCGAAGACGGCTCCACCAACCAGAGGTTTGGCGGCGCTGCAACGCGTATTCGATATCTAAAGTATCGACCACCGGAAATTGGATCCCTTCACCGATCAGGTATTGCATCGCGGTATCGAGAAATTGGCGCTCAATGTTTTTGTAGTGCACCACCACAATCTTGCCAGCCAACGCTTCGAGCAGCGGGCCGATGATCGCGTTAAGGCGCGGTGCGTGCTCGACGTCAGAATCGGTGATCCCGTGGATCACTACCGATTCTTCATTGAGTGGTCGGTTTGGGTTAACGACCCAGTGCGCCGAGCCATTGCACTGAATACGCGCCAGCGTAAACGGCACTAAGCCGACACTTAAGATCCGATCTTCGGCCGAGTTTAAGCCGGTGGTTTCAAAGTCCACCGACACAAACGGAACCTCTGCCAGTGGTGTGTCTTTGGCTACCGCTCCCGCTTGGTAGAATTTAACCAAACGCGGATCTTTCGCGTTGCTGGCCAGTTCACTGAACAAGCTCGGCCAGTCTGGCGTGTACTGGGTGTCGATAAGCGGCTGAGGGTGAGGCTCAGCCTTGAATAAGCTGAGCATAATTAACTTCTCTGATAGCGATACTTAATGTAGTTCTGCGCATTGCTGAGGATCTGAAATGCAGCTTTGAGGTTGCGACGTTCAAAATCCGACATGTGCTCCGGCTCGATGTTGTTATCCGGCTCGTCGCCGTTTTCAATATCGAGCGCTTGGTGGCGGATCCTTACCATGTAGATCAGCTCCATTGCATCGCGCAAGTCTTGGCCACGGCCTTTAGGTAAGATCCCCGCATCGATAATATCATCTAGGCGATCAAACGAGTTTTGTGAGCGTGAACCAATCGCGAGAGCGTGAACTCGGATCAGATCGGCCAGTGGCGCAGTGCCGCGACGTTTTAGGTTGATCGAGTTTTTGTGGCGACCGTCTTTTTCCATCACAAAGTCTTTGAAAAAGCCCAACGGTGGCGTGCGGTTGATGGCATTGTGCGCCATGGCGGCGAGGAAGCGATTGTTCTTTTTCGCACGGCGAACAATAAAGCTGCTGAGCTGCTCCGCCCATTTGGTGCGGCCATAGATGCCCATGATATCGAAGAAAATCGAGCTATTGAGCAAGCGTTTCGGGTTCGGATCATCAATCCAGCGGGAAAAGCACTCTTCCCATTGCGTGTGGGTCATGCGCCATTCTGGGTTGGTCGCCATAATGTCACCGGTGCAATAGGTGTAACCGCACTCATCAAGGCCATCACAGACGAACTTGGCAAAGTTTGCAAAGTATTCGCCATGCAGCGCTTCGTCGTAGCTGTCATCGAGGATCAGTGCGTTATCTTGATCGGTAACGATCAGCTGTTCATCCCGCGCCATCGAGCCCATTGCAATCAAGCAGTACGGCACTGGCGGCGGACCAAATTGCTCTTCAGCTAACTCGGCCAAGCGCTGTTTAAAGCTGCTGCCGATCACCGACATCGCGCGGCCGACCATGTGGGCGTTGGCATCTTCGCGCACCATGCGCACAAAACAGTCTTTCACCTGCGCCGCGATCGCTTTGAGATCCTCGACGGTGGTTTGCTGAAAGATAGAGCTGACTAACAGCAAGCTGTTTTGCGATTCGTAACGGACGATATCCGTCATGCCGATGATCCCCACCGGCTTTTTCTCTTTTAAGATTGGCAAGTGGTGAACGTTGTAGCGCAGCATGGTGAGCATGGCTTCAAACACGTAGGCGTTATAGTTGAGCGAGACAATATCGGTGCTCATCACCTCGCTTACCGGTTGGGTGTAATCACCGCCAGCCGCCAGCACGCGCACGCAGAGATCGCGATCGGTCAAAATGCCGAGCAAGCGATCATCGTCTTCGTCATCGTTCGATTCTTCACTCATTACCAAAAGCGCGGTGGCGTTTTCATCGGCCATCAGTGTGGCGGCTTCTTGAATGGTGGCGCTGGCACTGATCGTGACGGGATCACGGCTTAAGATCTTGCGCGCTTTAGCGGTAGTGAGATCGTTTTCTTGCGAGTGGCTCGAAATCACGTTGCGCAGACGGGCGCTGTCTTCGAGCTCCATAAAATCCGCAAAGTGATCGAACTCATCACACAAGCTATCGAATAAGGTGTCCGGCAAGCAGTAGACCAAGGTGTCTTCAATCGCTTTCACCGGCATCCGCACGCGGTTGTTCATCAACAGGCCCATCTGGCCGAAAATCCCGCCCAAGGTGATGCGGTTATAAAGCTCGCCCTTACGGCGATAGACTTCGACCACGCCACTGCGCACCATAAAGAGATCGTGAATTTTGTCGCCAAGGTTGAGCACCATGGTATCGGCGCGGTAGTAAGCGACTTCCATTTGACGCGCGATTTCGACCAGCTTCTCTTCTGGTAAGTCATCGAAAGGGGGATGTTGACTGATAAAATTGAGGACTTCGAGCTGTTCGGCTTCCATTAGCGTATCCATTGCTTAAGGTATTGGCAGTGGTTTATCACTAATAGTGTAGGCTGGCAATGGAATTTTATGCTGGCGAATCAGTGAAATTTGTTACTTGCTGGTGGCAAACACTTTGACCGGATGCAACGCAGGCTTTATCAAACTGAAAACAAAAGGCGCATAAATCCGGTTTTCGAAAGGCAAAAGCCGACATCGATAAAACCGGCTTATGACGGCAGAATATCTCACTTTGCCAGCACGTCTGTGCTCTGCGTGCACGTATTTACGGGCGTTGTTGGGTGGCTAATTAGTCCGGGTTAAGGCTTTTTGCGGCGTCAGTCGCAGTTGCTGGTATTTGCGGTTATCTCCCTAAATATCAGCACTAAGATGAGGGTAACTGCCACCTTTGTCGGGTATTGCGCTGATGGGATGTCGCGCGATGTTCGCAGGCATTGTCTGAAAAGATAAAGGTGGGCGATTCAATACTAACAAGAAGAAGACAGGTATGTTTTTCAATAAAAAAGTCAGCCAACCCGTAGCCAAAGTTGCGCGCGAAGTGGCCATTGTCGAGTCGATGTCAAATGCCATGGCGATGGTGGAGTTTGATACGCAGGGCATCGTCGTGGAGGCCAGCGCGAACTTTTTGAATGCCATGGGCTATGAGCGCGCTGAAGTAGTGGGGCAGCACCACCGCCAGTTTTGTAGCCGCAGTGAAGCCTCGTCTATTAAGTACCAGCAATTTTGGCGCGATATCGCCAGCGGCCAGCCGCAAAGTGGTCGGTTTACCCGTTACCGCAAAGACGGCGGAGAAGTGGTGATTGAGGGGAATGACTTTCCGATCAAACAAGACGGTAAGGTGATCGGCGCGATGAAGCTGCCACCGACATTACAGCGATGTACCAAGAAGCGCAGCGCAAGCAAGATCTGATCAACGCCATTAATAATATCTATGCGGTGATTGAGTTTGACAATGACGGCACCATTATTCGTGCGAACGACAATTTCCTCGGCGCGGTGCAGTATGAGTTAGCCGATATTGTTGGTCAGCATCACCGGATCTTCTGCTTCGACGACTTTTACCAAGCCCATCCTGATTTTTGGCAGAAGTTGGTGCAAGGCGTCGATTTTTCCGGCCGTTTTAAGCGCAAAAATCGCCACGGCGAGGAGATTTGGATCCAAGCCTCGTATTGCCCGATCCGTGACGCCAACGGCACGGTGTACAAGATTGTCAAATTTGCCGCCGATATTACCGCTGATGTGCAACGTGAGCAGTCAGTCCAAGAAGCCGCGAACGTGGCGTATCGCACTTCGGTGCAGACATTAGAATCCGCTACGCAAGGCCATAGCGCGTTGCGCGAATCGGTGGATTTGTCGGAACAAGTGCGTGGCAGCGTGAGTGACTCGCTGGGCAAATTAAACGAGCTGGTGGAGTTGTCGAGTCATATCTCTGAAATCGTTAAAACTATCAGTGGCGTCGCGGAGCAAACGAACTTGCTGGCATTGAATGCAGCGATTGAAGCGGCCCGCGCGGGCGAGCAAGGACGGGGTTTTGCGGTCGTGGCCGATGAAGTGAGAAAACTCGCCACCCGCACGTCTACAGCGACAGAGGAGATCAATACCGTGGTGAATCAGAACATCTCCCTCACTGGAGATATGTCCAAAGCCATCGCCGCTGCCGAGCGTATCTCCCACGATGCCGACAATAAAATCGCTGAAGTGGTCGAGTTTATGGCCGCGATCCGCGACGGCGCTGAAAATGTCTCCAATGCGGTGAGCAATTTGAAGTAGTGATGAACAAGGAAAATGCGTAGGAACCGTAAACGGAGCTTCTCGACCGAGTGGTTCCTTTGTCGGTTCCTTCCCTTCATGAAATTGGGTGGTAAACGCGTATTTCTCGCTGAAAATTCAAACAAAAAAGGCGGTAACCTTTCGGTTACCGCCTTTCCCAAACGTTTGGTGGAGCTGGCGGGAGTTGAACCCGCGTCCAAAACCAGTCTAACTGATGGCGCTACATGCTTAGTTTGTCTTTATTCTCGTCAATGCACTGCGGACAAACACGCCATACAGAGACATACCTAAATCGAGTTTAACGCTTCAGATCTCAGGTCAAATCATCCACGCGATTCTGTTTGGGTTTGACTGCCCTGATTCCCCGTCCTACAGACTAAGGCTAGGGAGGGCAGGCTCTAAGCAGGTTATTAAGCTGCTAGTGCGTAGTTTTCGTCGTTTGCGACTATTTTTTTGCGGTTTTTTAGCGAGGCCAACCGCACCTCGGCATGCTCCATGAGCCTTCTTGATCCTGTCGAATCCTGAATCAGCCCCTGAATATTACCCAGAGGTTAACAGAAAAAACGGTAGCGTCAATGGCTTTGACGGCTACCGTTTAGTAAGTGCTTAAATTTTCAACGCTTAAAGGCGATTAGCGGTGGCTATGCTTCATAATGCGTTGTTTATCACGCTGCCAATCACGATTTTTGGCGTCAGCGCGTTTGTCATGCATCTTTTTACCGCGCGCGGTACCGATCTTCATTTTCACCCATGAGCCTTTCCAGTACATGGTGAGTGCGACGATCGTTTGGCCTTCGCGGTTAACTGCGCCGGCGAGTTTATCCAGCTCGCGACGGTTTAAAAGCAGTTTACGTACGCGCGTAGGATCCGCCACAACGTGGGTTGAGGCCGCTTGCAGCGGGGTGATAGTAACGCCCGAGATAAATGCTTCGCCGTTACGCAAGAAAACGTAACTCTCAGTAAGGTTCACTTTACCGTGACGGATCGCTTTGATTTCCCAGCCTTGCAGCTCCATGCCTGCTTCGTATTCGTCTTGAATCGCAAATTCATGACGGGCAGAGCGGTTTTTCGCAATGGTATTGTCGGCTGGCTTTTTACTTGGTTTCTTCGCCATTTGTTCTTCTTCCTGATTCCCGGAATGTCCGGTCGATATGCTGGGTTTACACGCGCCCAGTCACTATGCGACACGCCTGCTTTGGCGTTGTTGCAGGCTAATGGTATCATCGGCGTTAAGGTTGTCATAGCTTTGTCATCAACCGAGAACTCGCAAATTCGAACCTGTAGGAGAACCTATGCCTCAAATTAACCGTACTGCTTTGGTGCCGTACAGTGCGCAACAGATGTTTGAGCTGGTAAACGATGTCAATGCGTATCCTGAGTTTTTACCGGGGTGTGTGAGTAGCCAAATTTTGGAGCAGTCTGACGCGCATATGACAGCGTCGTTGGATGTTGCTAAGGCGGGCGTGCGTAAAACGTTCGTGACTCACAACGTGCTGCAGGAATTTAATCAAATCGAAATGCGTTTGGTTGATGGGCCATTTAAAAAGTTAGTGGGTGGTTGGAAATTTATCGAGCTGGATGCACAGGCCTGTAAGATTGAGCTTGTGCTCGATTTTGAGTTTAAAAATAGCGTAGTGGAGCTGGCGTTTGGTCGGGTGTTTAAAGAGCTGACCAACAGCATGGTGCAGGCTTTCACTAAGCGAGCGAAAGAAGTATATGAGTTCTGAAAACATGATCCACGTTGAGGTGGCGTTCGCGTTACCAAATGTGCAGCGCGTGATTAAAGTGATCGCTAAAGACGACAGCAGCGTGGAGCAGATCATTCGACAATCGGGGATTTTGGCGATGTTCCCTGAGATTGACTTGTCAAAAAACAAGGTCGGTATCTATAGCCGTAATGTGAAGTTGGATGCGAATGTGCGCGATGGCGATCGGATTGAAATTTATCGTCCGTTGGTTGCGGATCCGCGTGAAATTCGTCGTAAACGCGCAGAAAAAGCCAAACAGGCAGAGGCGAAGAAATAGCAGGACCTGCTAGGGGTTTCCTTTTAAATGCCAATGAAATTAATAAAAAAGCAGCCTAGGCTGCTTTTTTTGTGTTTTGGCGTAAAGAGCATGCTCTTATCGCAATGCACTAACGGTATTACCGAAGCGGTTTATAGAAGGCTTCGGTGGGTGTGAAGTCACCGCTGAAGTTGGCTAACAAACCTTTGTCATCAAATTCGACGATCAAGTTTTGCTGCTCTGCTGGATCGTGCCCTGGTTTTAGGTAGTGAACGTAATACCAAGTGAGAGGATCGTGACTTTCCACTAGCATCGGTGAGCCCAGCACGTAGCTGACTTGCTCGAAGTTCATGCCAAAGCGCAGCTTCTCAACATCTTCTTTTACTAGATAGTTGCCTTGGTTGATATCGATACGATAAACCAGACGTTCTGCAAGGGAGCAGCCTGATAGTAGGCCCATAACCATTGCGACTAAAACAAACTTCTTCATTGTCACGGTTGCTTCTTTCACCTTTTCCTTTGACGCTGACGCCAGATGATAGCCCAATTCTGCCGTAATTGGCACAACTGTTCGACCACAACCGTGTTAATCAGTTCACGCAATTGCATGAATAAGAAAAGATCGCATTGTTATGCCGCGATCAATAGTTCACGCGCGTTGGCCAGCGTTGAAGCGGTAATTTCGCTGCCACCAAGTAGGCGCGCCAATTCGCTCACTCGCGCTTCGGTATCCAATGGGCGCATTTGGGTTTCGGTTTGTCCTTTGGTGGTCTTCTTCGCGACAAACATTTGTTGATGACCACAGCCAGCGACTTGCGGTAAGTGGGTGACACACATGACTTGGGTCGAATTGCCCAACTGGCGCAGCAATTTGCCCACCACAGCGGCTGTTGGACCACTGATCCCCACATCGACTTCATCGAAGATCAGGCTTGGCGTTTCCACTTTTTGCGCGGTGATCACTTGGATCGCAAGTGAAATGCGGCTGAGCTCGCCCCCTGACGCCACTTTCGCTAACGGTGATAGGGGCTGCCCTGGGTTGGTTGAGACTAAAAATTCAATTTTATCAAAGCCATTTGGAGTCAGTGATTGCTCACTTGGGGCGACATCAATACTGAACTGACCGTGCTCCATACTCAGTTGGTGCATGCTGTCGGAAATTTTCTTGTTGAGCTCTTTGGCATAGCGCAGGCGGCTCTTGCTGAGTTTTTCACAGGCGGTGATATAGATAGCTTTAAAGCCGTCGACTTCTTCCTGCAAGGCGTCCATGCGCTCGTCGCTGCAATCTAATGAGTCAAGTTCTTCGAGCAGTTGCTGGTGCTTGCTGTACAGCTCGCTCGGTTGCACGAGATGTTTGCGCGCTAGCGACATGATTTTGCCCATACGCTCGTCGAGGTAGTGAAAACGCTCTGGATCCATATCCATGCTGTCGAGGTAGTAACGCAGCTCGCTACTGGCTTCTTGCACTTGGATCACCGCTTCTTCGATCATGTTAGGCAAGCTTGCCAACGCAGGATCCATTTCTGCCAATTCACTCAAGGTGTGACTGGCATTTTGGAGTAATTGCAGCGCGTTGACATCATCGCCATCAAAGAGAACGTTCAGTGCATGTTGGCTGCTGGTCGCGATTTCGCCGCTGTTGGACAGACGCTTGTGCTCTTCTTCGATCTCTTCAAACTCACTTTCGGCAAGGTTGAGTTCGTTGAGCTCTTTGACTTGATATTCCAGCAGCTGCTTTTGCGCCAAGTTGTTGTCGCGGTTTTTCAACAAACTTTTCAAGTTGTTGTGGGCTTGGCGCCAATGCTGGTAGGTGCTGCGGGTCTTATCCATTAATGCAATATGACCGGCGTATTGATCCAGCATATCGATTTGGTGCTCAGGCTTTAGCAGCTGTTGGTGGGCATGTTGACCGTGAATGTTGATCAGCAATTGTCCGAGTGCTTTTTGTTGCGATGCTGGCACTGGGCTGCCATTGATAAAGCCACGCGAACGGCCTTCTTTAGTGATCACGCGGCGCAAAATGCACTCATCGCCATCGGCTAGTTCGTTATCTTCTAACCAACGACGTGCCGCTTGGTTTTGCTCCAAGCTAAACGTTGCGTTGATTTCTGCTTTGTCTTCACCGGGGCGGACCATGCCTGCTTCGGATCGGTCTCCTAGACACAAACCTAGCGCGTCAATTGCGATAGATTTACCGGCTCCGGTTTCACCTGTAATTGTCGTCATGCCGGCTTTTAGTTCAAATTCCAACGCTTTGACAATGGCAAAGTTAGAGATGGTCATGTGGCTAAGCATCTGAGTTCACCTGTTTTAATAAACACCTGTATTGATGAACAGTATATACTGTGTGTTCATACAGTAAATAAAAAAGTGATACGAATGACGGGAAATTTTCACCACTGAGACTAAGGCAACAAAAAAGCCAGCAATAATGCTGACTTTTCATTCGGCTTCAGAGCGTTAGCCTGGCGTGTTGTTTTAAAACAGCTTGCTAGACCAACCCAGTTTGTTTCGCAGTACGTTGTAGTAGCTGTAAGAAAGGGGGTGGATCAGGTGCAGTTGCTCTGGGCTGCGATATATATGAATTTCGTCGCCTGGGTTGACTGGCAATGAGACTTGCCCATCACAACGCACTTCGAGCGAGTCGTTAACGCCCGGTGGCACAACCAATTTGATCCGGCGGCTGGAATCGACCACCAAGGGGCGGCTCGATAATGTATGCGGGAACTTGGGCACTAAGGTGATCGCGCTAATGCTAGGAGATAAAATAGGGCCGCCCGCAGAGAGCGAATAAGCGGTTGAGCCTGTCGGGGTGGCGATGATCAAACCATCAGAGCGCTGTGAAAAGGCAAAGCGGTCGTCAATGTAGACTTCAAACTCAATCATGTGAGCAACTTTGCCCGGGTGGAGTACACATTCGTTGAGCGCGCTGTTGCGGCTTTTCAATTGGCCGTGGCGATAGACTTCAGCTTCTAGCAAGAAGCGATATTCATCTTGAAATTCGCCACTGAGTACCGCTTCAAGTTCAGTTTCAAACGCATCGGGGTCGAGATCGGTAAGAAAGCCCAAGTTGCCGCGATTCACCCCAATGACAGAGATCTCAAATCGCGACAAAACTCGCGCCGCGCCCAACATGTTGCCATCACCACCCACGACGATGGCCAAATCGGCTTGCTGGCCCAGCGCGATAAGATCGCGAAAGCAAGAGTCTGGTAAATCCAGCTCACCGCTGAGGCGACGTTCGACCAGCACGCTGTAACCGCGCTCGGTCAGCCACTCGTAAAGGTTTTGATGCGTTTGCAGCGCTTCTGGGTTTCTTGGTTTTCCAATAAGGGCAATGGTTTTAAAAATGCGCTCCATCTTATTGATCCTTAGCGTCTTAGTGCAGCCAGTATAGCGGTGCTGTGGGGCAATGTCGCCTGTCGTTGCTTCTTTTCTAGGCAATTGCAACAGCTTGGTGCTTGAATCGTGAAACTTCATCCCCATAATAAGCTACAAAGGTTTTGAACCATGGTATGGCGCAAGGTAGCAGGCTGGTATAATTGCTCGCTACAAGAGTGCCACAAAGACCCATCACCCAATTCAGATTCTTGGCGGAGTACACATGAGCAAAGAAGAAAACAAGGTACAAGAAGAGCAGCTAGACGAGGTTGTTGAAACCACTGAAGAAGTGGAAGCGACCGAAGTAGACGTTGAGGAAGTACAAGACGAAACCAGCCTACTGCTAACCAAGATTGAAGAGCTAAAAACAGCTCTAGCGCAATCTGATGCAACCGTACAAGAGCAACGCGACAGCGTACTGCGTGCGAAAGCAGAAGTGGAAAACATGCGTCGCCGTACTGAGCAAGAAACCGAAAAAGCGCGTAAATTCGCACTTGAGCGCTTCGCGGGTGAATTGTTGCCGGTGATCGACAACATGGAGCGCGCGGTTGAGATGGCGGATAAGAACGATGAAACCATCAAGCCAATGGTTGAAGGTGTTGAGCTAACGCTGAAAACCATGGTTGATGCGGTTGAGAAGTTCGGCCTGAAAGCGATTAACCCAGTGAACGAAACGTTCAACCCAGAATTGCACCAAGCAATGGGCATTCAAGAAAGTGCCGATCACGCGCCAAACACCGTGATGTTTGTGATGCAAAAAGGCTATGAGCTGAACGGCCGCGTTGTGCGCCCAGCGATGGTTATGGTGTCTAAAGCGGCATCGGGTAACGTTGATACCCAAGCGTAAGCTTAAATTTGCGTCAAAGAGCCCGCCCCTCGGCGGGTTTTTTTATGGTTTCGGAAAAATTTCGTATTTTTTTTAAAGCCAGCCCTTGAAAAGGGGTTTGTCGCCCTTATCTATGAGTCAGACAAGACATTAACTGAATTTGGGGCCTGTCCCCAGTCGCTGGTTTGCATCGCAACCGGTGAACGATAAGAACAACGAATTTCGGAGAAAACCTAATGGGTAGAATCATTGGTATCGACTTGGGTACAACCAACTCTTGTGTAGCAGTACTGGATGGTGACAAACCACGCGTTATCGAAAACGCTGAAGGTGAGCGTACCACCGCATCGGTTATCGCTTACACCCAGGACGGTGAAATTTTGGTTGGCCAGCCGGCGAAACGTCAGGCGGTAACTAACCCTGAAAACACCCTGTTTGCTATCAAGCGTTTGATTGGTCGTCGTTTCGAAGACGAAGAAGTACAGCGCGATATCGAAATCATGCCTTACAAAATCGTTAAGGCTGACAACGGTGATGCTTGGGTAGAAGCGAAAGGCCAAAAAATGGCAGCGCCTCAAGTTTCAGCTGAAGTTCTGAAAAAAATGAAGAAAACCGCAGAAGATTTTCTGGGTGAGCCAGTAACGGGTGCGGTGATCACGGTTCCTGCATACTTCAACGATGCACAGCGTCAAGCAACCAAAGATGCTGGCCGTATCGCAGGTCTAGAAGTTAAGCGTATCATCAACGAACCAACCGCAGCAGCGCTAGCGTACGGCCTTGACAAGTCAGGCGGCGATCGCACTATCGCAGTTTACGACCTAGGTGGTGGTACGTTCGATATCTCAATCATCGAAATCGATGAAGTTGAAGGCGAGAAAACCTTCGAAGTACTAGCGACTAACGGTGACACTCACCTGGGTGGTGAAGACTTTGATAACCGTCTAATCAACTACTTGGTTGACGAGTTCAAAAAAGAGCAAGGCATCAACTTGAAGAACGATCCGCTAGCAATGCAGCGTCTAAAAGAAGCAGCAGAAAAAGCGAAGATCGAACTGTCTTCTGCACAGCAAACTGATGTGAACCTACCGTACGTGACAGCGGACGCGACGGGTCCTAAGCACATGAACATCAAGGTAACTCGTGCAAAACTAGAGTCACTAGTTGAAGATCTAGTTCAACGCTCTCTAGAGCCAATGAAAATTGCACTTGCTGACGCCGATTTGTCAGTAAACGACATCACTGACGTTATTCTTGTTGGTGGTCAAACACGTATGCCTATGGTTCAGCAAAAAGTGGCTGAGTACTTCGGTAAAGAAGCGCGTAAAGACGTGAACCCTGATGAAGCCGTTGCTGTTGGTGCTGCGGTTCAAGGTGGCGTTCTTGCTGGTGACGTTAAAGACGTTTTGCTACTAGACGTTACTCCACTGTCTCTAGGTATCGAGACAATGGGCGGCGTAATGACCAAGCTAATCGAGAAAAACACTACTATCCCAACTAAGGCTAGCCAAGTGTTCTCGACAGCAGAAGACAACCAAAGCGCAGTAACTATCCACGTGCTTCAAGGTGAGCGTAAGCGCTCTCTGGATAACAAATCTCTGGGTCAGTTCAACCTAGAAGGTATCCAAGCTGCGCCACGTGGTATGCCACAAATCGAAGTAACTTTCGACCTTGATGCGGACGGTATCCTACACGTATCAGCGAAAGACAAGACAACCGGTAAAGAGCAGAAGATCACTATCCAAGCGTCTGGCGGCCTAAGCGAAGAAGACATCAACAAGATGGTTCAAGATGCGGAAGCTAACGCAGAAGCGGATAAGAAGTTCGAAGAGCTGGTTTCTACTCGTAACCAAGCTGACCAACTAGTTCACGGTACCCGTAAGCAAGTTGAAGAAGCAGGCGAAGCACTTCCAGCAGAAGACAAAGAGAAGATTGAAGCAGCAGTTGCAGCGCTTGAAACTGCGTCGAAAGGCGAAGACAAAGAGTCAATTGAAGCGAAAATCAAAGAGCTTATTGAAGCGTCTCAAAAGCTGATGGAAATTGCTCAGCAGCAAGCTCAAGCGCAACAAGGTGGCGCGGAAGGCCAACAACAAGCATCACAAGATGACGACGTTGTTGATGCAGAGTTCGAAGAAGTAAAAGACGACAAGAAGTAATTTCTGACTCGTTATATTAAAGGCATGCGCATACCCCTGTAAGCAAGTGCTTTTAATACAAAAACTATGACACGGGCGTTTGGGGCAACTCTAACGCCCGTCTGTTTGTTTAAAAACGTGTCGTTATAGGTAAAGCAAACCACGTTGGCGATAGCCTTGGCAGCTTTAGCTATATCGATATAAACACAAACGGTAAACCGCCGTTTGCCAAAGATCAGTGGTGACGAGAAGCATGTCAAAACGCGATTATTATGAAGTATTGGGCGTCGCACGTGACGCCTCTGAGCGCGACATCAAAAAGGCGTACAAACGCCTAGCGATGAAATTCCACCCGGACCGTAACGCCGGTGATGCGAGCGCGGCAGATAAATTCAAAGAAGTGAAAGAAGCGTATGAGATCCTAACGGATTCGCAAAAGCGTGCTGCTTATGATCAATACGGCCACGCGGCGTTTGAGCAAGGTGGTTTTGGCGGTGGCGGCTTCGGTGGCGGCGGTGCAGATTTCGGTGACATCTTCGGTGATGTGTTTGGTGATATCTTCGGTGGCGGCGGTCGTCGTCAGCAACGTGCGCAACGCGGCTCTGATCTGCGTTACAACATGGAGCTCACACTAGAAGAAGCGGTTCGCGGTATTACCAAAGAAATCCAAGTGCCAACCATGGCGCATTGTGATACCTGTGATGGTAGCGGCGCGAAAAAAGGCACCTCAGCAACCACCTGTGGCACCTGTCATGGTCACGGCCAAGTGCAGATGCGTCAGGGCTTCTTTGCGGTACAGCAAACCTGTCCAACCTGTCACGGTCGCGGCAAGATTGTCAAAGATCCGTGTAACGCATGTCATGGTCAAGGTCGAACGCAAAAGACCAAGACCTTGTCAGTGAAAATTCCTGCCGGTGTCGATACGGGCGATCGCATTCGTCTATCTGGTGAAGGTGAAGCCGGGGAGTTTGGCGCGCCAGCGGGTGATTTGTACGTTCAAGTCCACGTGCGTGAACACCATATTTTCGAGCGTGATGGCAACAACCTGTACTGCGAAGTGCCAGTGAGCTTCACAATGGCGGCATTGGGCGGCGAAGTCGAAGTGCCGACCCTTGATGGTCGCGTCAACCTGAAAGTACCAGCGGAAACCCAAACCGGTCGCATGTTCCGTATGCGTGGTAAAGGTGTGAAGTCGGTACGCAGCGGCGCAGTGGGCGATCTGATGTGCAAGCTAGTGGTTGAAACCCCAGTGAACCTAAGCTCGCGTCAAAAAGAATTGCTTCGTGAGTTGGAAGAGTCTTGCGGCGGCGCAGCAGCCACCAAGCATAAGCCAAAATCTGAAGGTTTCTTCAACGGCGTGAAGAAGTTTTTCGATGATCTAACGGGTTAATCTCGTTACAGTACGAAAAAGCTCAAATAAAAAACGCTGCGTCCGAAAGGGCGCAGCGTTTTTTTTGTATCACAGGATATTGAATAGATAGTAACTCGTTACCAACAGTTCGCAGGGGCGGTATCGCCATTGCCTTTCATGGTCAATGCGCTGCACTCATCACCAAGTTGCGTACCTTTCGGTGTGGCCGTTAGTACATAGAGTTCGTCACCCGTTTTGCCTTCAATTTTATAGTCGTAGAATGCGTTGTCGATTTCACAGGTTGGGCACTGAGTTGAATCTAAGGTAGTGGCTGCTGCCGAAATACCGCCTTTCATTAACTGTTTTTCAGCCCAAAATTGCATTTGCACCATATTTGCCTGTGCTTGTGAGCGATTACTTTTCATTACATGGCTGGTGTAGCTAGGGTAAGCGATAGACGCCATAACACCGATAACCACTACAACGACCAATAATTCGATCAAAGTCACGCCTTTTTGTTTCATTGTCTCATCCTGTTTCTATCTTGCTCGACGTCACTCGAACAGTGAATGGTTAAAAAATCGTAATCTCTACTAGCGATGGTATCCTCCTTGGTAATTGGATGCGCGGTACCTATTTACCTGACGAGAGTTTTTCGGAAATGGCTCACATAAATTTGCGATATACAAGGAATGCTGTACGACAAAGGTGGTGTCGTGTCGCAGGCTTCACTTTACTGGAACTGATCATCACCATGGCAGTGCTTGCAGTAATGGCAGCCTATGGCATTCCACAATTCAGTCAAATGATGGAACGAAACAGAACGGTACGTTTAGCTCAAGAGCTGAAGGGCATACTTATCCAAGGTAAATCAGAAGCAGTAATGCGAAATCAAAAATTGCAGCTGACCGCGCTTACGGATGGTGGTGTACTGAGTGGCGGGACGGATTACAGTGATGGTAATTGGTATATCGTGCTACATGAGCCATCGGCTGCTGTCGGCACATTAGCTGAAGCAAGTAATAATGCAATTGCCTTGCTGCACGGCACTAAGTTTGACCAAAACACGTTTCGAATTAACGGCACGATTAGCGATGGACGATTGGCGTACTTCACTTCACGTCGAGGAGCCCCGAATGTTGACATCTCATTGTCTATATCTGACTCATCTCAAACGTTAAGCGTTCAGGGTAACAAATTTACAGGGCGAATATACGCCTGCTCTACGGGAGGAAAGGCGTATGGCTTTGAAGGCTGTTAGGTCAAGAAAACAACTCGGCATGACCATTATTGAGCTAATGGTGGCATCCGTTGTTAGCCTAATTGCAATTGGCGCAGTAGGCACTTTGTATATAAAAGGGCTACAAGCGACAACGGCGCGTTCACAAACGCTCTATCTTCGCCAATCCGTAAATGATGCGTTGCGCATTATCGCCGAAGACATGTTGCGCGCAGGATTTAGTACGACAGGTAGTAGCTTAAAGTTATCAGGTGCGGTCAATGTGATCGAAGTGTCTGGCCCGTCAATGCCTGTCAGCGGAAACGCGTTGGCTTACGTATTCCATGAGCTAGATGAAACCGCGCCATCAACGGCTGCAGCCTCTATTACTCAAGTCGTGTTTATGGAAAAAGCAATGTCGAACAACACGGTTAAATTTTGTTATGCTGACTTGTCATTGTCTTCAGCGCTAAAAACCAACGCTGAAATGTTGACTGCATGTAGCGGTTCGGCTTTTAGCGGTAAGTCTTTGCTCCCCCATCAGCATATGGAGGTGACCAAATTTGAGGTGATACCGCGATTAGTGTCGACTGCCGCAGCGACTACCCAAGAGATTAGTATTGAGCTGGGTGCGAGCTTTGCGGGTCAAACTTATAACCGTTCAACTGTCGTTACGCTAAGGAACTGGCAATGATGCGAAAACAAAAAGGAATGATGAGCCTGACCATCTCCGCCATTATTTTGGTTGCAGCGCTGTTAATGTCGCTCGGATCCTCGCGCTCAGTGTTCTATCAAATTAAACGTTCACATAATGAGATATTGGCCAAACAAGCACATTGGGCGGCTGAAGGTGGGTTGGAGTGCGCGATAACACGCTCATTTTTAGATGCTGATAGCTCATTAGTCAGTGACCCATCATACCTAGCTTCTGATTGTGTCAATCCACTAGGGTTAGACTCAATTACATTTACCAACGAATTTGATGAGATCTATACAATTCGGTCGAGCTATTCATCAGCTCGAACCGCTACAGCGCTTAATCGACAAATTAATTTTGCTGCTAAGGCTGACCGAGCACCAGGGGCAATCAAAACATCGTCTGACTTACTAGTTAGAGGCTCCGTAACAGTCGAGCCACCGCATCCAGGCGAAAAATTAGGTGAAATACCTGGAGTAGTGCCCAAAGCTCACTATTGGGAATGTGTGTTTCTTCGTTATAAAAATCAGGTTAGGTTCATGGCCGGCACAACCATGGATAACAAGGCATTTACAGGGGCCTTACCTGGTGGTCCTTATGGGGTGACTGGTGGTCCGTATGAGATACTAAAGAACAAGGATGAATGTGCCAGTTCGCATAAGACAGTAGACTTAACTGATCTAAAAGCGGATGTCAAAGAAGACACAGACATATCACCCTTTGAAGATCTCTTTGGCAGGCCTGCATCAGAGTGGCTACAGGTCAAAACATCGACTGACCCAGATACTAAATTCGAACAAGTTATTTCTACAAGCCCTTCAGACTGCGGAACGAAGGTCTTAGGTGCAATGGCGTCTAATGAGCGGATTTGGGTTACAGGGCCCTGCGACCTTTCTACCAGCGATTTTTCGACAGTCGCTACAAATTCAGATTCGATGCCTCATGGCATATTGCTAGTTGTCCAGAATGGGGCGGTAGGCCTTTATGGTAGTCTAACCATAAAGGGGGTTCTATTGCAGTTTAATAACAGTTATACCCCAACCCCGTCTCAATGGAATGGTTTTGACACAAACTTAGTTGCTTCATTAGATCTTGAATATGAGGCTGATGTAATCGCGATGTACCCGGGAGAGACAACGAAACATGATCCTGAACTTGCGACTTACATCCAGCAAGGCGCGCTAAAGTTTACCGGTGGACAGTATTTCGACACTAATGGGGAGTTAGGCATTTATAAAAGTGCGATGAACTTTGCGTATAACGACGACATTATAGATGGGCTGTATCCAATAAAGGGCATGGGATTAGTAGAAGGTACCTGGCATGATTTCTAAACATAGAGGCTTTGGACTGCTTGAAGCGCTAATTGCACTCATCGTACTTTCTGTCGGTGTTGTCGGGCTAATTAGATTGCAAGTCTATATTGATAGGAAAGCGGACTATGCCATCGCTTCTATAGATGCATTGGCTATTGCGGAAGAAAAACTGGAGTATTTTCGAACACGAAGTACAAGAGATGGCGTATCGGAAGCTTCAGGCACTATTTATTTTGACGGTCCTATTTTAGAACCTAATACATACAATCAAACGGTGTCAGGTGCTGGTTTAACTTACAACTATTCACTAGAGACAAAAATTAGAGACACTTTGATGCTCCCAGGCCCAGGGACAACATCGGCAGCAGCGAAAACAATAGATGTTACAGTGCAGTGGACGGACAACTGGAACGAAACGCACGAGGTAGCACTGAAAACCATGGTGTCACGCTACAGTGAGTTCAACTAACCGCTGAAATTGAGCGTTCCAAGCTGAAAAAGGCGTCAAAAACGTGTGTTTTTGACGCCTTTTTGTTCGTTTGTGCGTGAAGTCCATATTTATTGATAAAAAGCGCTTGCCATCACAGTGAATCTCCCTATAATGCGCCTCTACCGACACGGAGTGCGGCGCTGAAAAGCACTGATACAGCGGGTTCGGCCCTCGAAAGAGGGGTGTCAAAAAGTGGTTTTGAAAATACTTAAAATTACTTGTTGACATCGATTCAGGAAAGCGTAGAATGCGCAGCCCTGACGAGGCAAACGGTTCGAAAGAAGATGTTCGCCAAGTCACTGTTCTTTAACAATATGACCATGCAATCTGTGTGGGCACTCGTTGAATAGATAGTCAAAAAAGATTTATCAATGATACTAGTGACCAAATTGATACTTCGGTATCAGCACAGTCAATTCATTCATTACTTCGGTAATGAATAACAGTATTCATTGAGCCGTTACTTCGGTAACAACAAAACTTTAATTGAAGAGTTTGATCATGGCTCAGATTGAACGCTGGCGGCAGGCCTAACACATGCAAGTCGAGCGGTAACAGAAAGAAAGCTTGCTTTCTTTGCTGACGAGCGGCGGACGGGTGAGTAATGGCTGGGAACCTGCCCTAACGAGGGGGATAACCATTGGAAACGATGGCTAATACCGCATAATGTCTACGGACCAAAGAGGGGGCTCTTCGGACCTCTCGCGTTAGGATGGGCCCAGTTGGGATTAGCTAGTAGGTGGGGTAATGGCTCACCCAGGCGACGATCCCAGCTGGGTTTGAGAGGATGATCAGCCACACTGGAACTGAGACACGGTCCAGACTCCTGTCGAGACACGGTCCAGGGGATATATTGCACAATGGGGGAAACCCTGATGCAGCCATGCCGCGTGTATGAAGAAGGCCTTCGGGTTGTAAAGTACTTTCAGCAGTGAGGAAGGTGGTGTAGTTAATACCTGCGCCATTTGACGTTAGCTGCAGAAGAAGCACCGGCTAACTCCGTGCCAGCAGCCGCGGTAATACGGAGGGTGCGAGCGTTAATCGGAATTACTGGGCGTAAAGCGCATGCAGGCGGTCTGTTAAGTCAGATGTGAAAGCCCGGGGCTTAACCTCGGAATAGCATTTGAAACTGGCAGGCTAGAGTCTTGTAGAGGGGGTAGAATTTCAGGTGTAGCGGTGAAATGCGTAGAGATCTGAAGGAATACCGGTGGCGAAGGCGGCCCCTGGACAAAGACTGACGCTCAGATGCGAAAGCGTGGGGAGCAAACAGGATTAGATACCCTGGTAGTCCACGCTGTAAACGATGTCTACTTGAGGTTGTTGTGGCCTTGAGCCGTGGCTTTCGGAGCTAACGCGTTAAGTAGACCGCCTGGGGAGTACGGTCGCAAGATTAAAACTCAAATGAATTGACGGGGCCCGCACAAGCGGTGGAGCATGTGGTTTAATTCGATGCAACGCGAAGAACCTTTACCTACTCTTGACATCCAGAGAACTTTCCAGAGATGGATTGGTGCCTTCGGGAACTCTGAGACAGGTGCTGCATGGCTGTCGTCAGCTCGTGTTGTGAAATGTTGGGTTAAGTCCCGCAACGAGCGCAACCCTTATCCTTGTTTGCCAGCACTTCGGGTGGGAACTCAGGGAGACTGCCGGTGATAAACCGGAGGAAGGTGGGGACGACGTCAAGTCATCATGGCCCCTTACGAGTAGGGCTACACACGTGCTACAATGGCGTATACAGAGGGCTGCCAACTTGCGAGAGTGAGCGAATCCCAGAAAGTACGTCGTAGTCCGGATTGAGTCTGCAACTCGACTCCATGAAGTCGGAATCGCTAGTAATCGTGGATCAGAATGCCACGGTGAATACGTTCCCGGGCCTTGTACACACCGCCCGTCACACCATGGGAGTGGGCTGCACCAGAAGTAGATAGCTTAACCTTCGGGAGGGCGTTTACCACGGTGTGGTTCATGACTGGGGTGTGAAGTCGTAACAAGGTAGCCCTAGGGGAACCTGGGGCTGGATCACCTCCCTTACCTAAAGACTGCTGTTAAATGCAGTGTCCACACAGATTGCTTGGTAATAATGTAAGAACAAATGTGTCCCGTTCGTCTAGAGGTTAGGACACCGCCCTTTCACGGCGGTAACAGGGTTCGACTCCCCTACGGGACGCCACTATCTAAGTCTTTTGCTGAAAAGCTTTAGATAGTGGTTGTCGAAAGACGACACATGCTCTTTAACAAACTGGAAAGCTGACTAGTAAATTCATCTCTATTTATAGAGGAATTATCGTTCATTGAATGAACAAGTTCTCAAAAAGCGTATTTACGAAAGTAAATACACCAACACATTTAAGTGTTTTGGTAGAAATTGTAGCAATACAATCTCAATTGAGTCCGGCGAAAACATGAAAACCTTGGTTGTTTGCCATACGAAACCCCTTGGGGTTGTATGGTTAAGTGACTAAGCGTACACGGTGGATGCCTTGGCAGTCAGAGGCGATGAAGGACGTAGTAACTTGCGATAAGCCCAGATTAGGTAGTAACAACCGCTTGAGTCTGGGATTTCCGAATGGGGAAACCCACATGCATAAGCATGTATCTCACACTGAATACATAGGTGTGCAGAGGCGAACCGGGGGAACTGAAACATCTAAGTACCCCGAGGAAAAGACATCAACAGAGATTCCGAAAGTAGCGGCGAGCGAAATCGGAGTAGCCCTTAAGCTAGTTTGGGATTAGGTGAAGGCTCTGGAAAGTGCCGCGATACAGGGTGATAGCCCCGTAACCGACAATCCTCTATTAGTGAAATCGAGTAGGACGGCGCACGTGAAACGTTGTCTGAACATGGGGGGACCATCCTCCAAGGCTAAATACTCCTGACTGACCGATAGTGAACCAGTACCGTGAGGGAAAGGCGAAAAGAACCCCTGTGAGGGGAGTGAAATAGAACCTGAAACCGTGTACGTACAAGCAGTGGGAGCCTCTTCGTGGGGTGACTGCGTACCTTTTGTATAATGGGTCAGCGACTTACATTCTGTAGCAAGGTTAACCGAATAGGGGAGCCGTAGGGAACCGAGTCTTAACTGGGCGTTGAGTTGCAGGGTGTAGACCCGAAACCGAGTGATTCAGCCATGGGCAGGTTGAAGGTGAGGTAACACTTACTGGAGGACCGAACCGACTAATGTTGAAAAAATTAGCGGATGACTTGTGGCTGGGGGTGAAAGGCCAATCAAACTCGGAGATAGCTGGTTCTCCCCGAAAGCTATTTAGGTAGCGCCTCGGACGAATACTACTGGGGTAGAGCACTGTTAAGGCTAGGGGTCATCCCGACTTACCAACCCTTTGCAAACTCCGAATACCAGTAAGTACTATCCGGGAGACACACGGCGGGTGCTAACGTCCGTCGTGGAAAGGGAAACAACCCAGACCGCCAGCTAAGGTCCCAAATTACTACTAAGTGGGAAACGATGTGGGAAGGCTCAGACAGCCAGGATGTTGGCTTAGAAGCAGCCATCATTTAAAGAAAGCGTAATAGCTCACTGGTCGAGTCGGCCTGCGCGGAAGATTTAACGGGGCTAAGTAGTAAACCGAAGCTGCGGCAATGCGATTTATCGTATTGGGTAGGGGAGCGTTCTGTAAGCCGTTGAAGGTGTGTTGTAAAGCATGCTGGAGGTATCAGAAGTGCGAATGCTGACATGAGTAACGATAAAGGGGTGAAAAACCCCCTCGCCGGAAGACCAAGGGTTCCTGTCCAACGTTAATCGGGGCAGGGTGAGTCGACCCCTAAGGCGAGGCTGAAGAGCGTAGTCGATGGGAAACAGGTTAATATTCCTGTACTTTTGCAATTGCGATGGAGGGACGGAGAAGGCTAGGTGGGCTTGGCGACGGTTGTCCAAGTTCAAGTGCGTAGGGAGTAGAATTAGGCAAATCCGGTTCTACATATCCTGAGACACGACGTCGAGCTACTACGGTAGTGAAGTCATTGATGCCATGCTTCCGGGAAAAGCTTCTAAGCTTCAGATTGCAAGGAATCGTACCCCAAACCGACACAGGTGGTCGGGTAGAGAATACCAAGGCGCTTGAGAGAACTCGGGTGAAGGAACTAGGCAAAATGGTACCGTAACTTCGGGAGAAGGTACGCTCTTGACGGTGAAGTCCCTTGCGGATGGAGCTATTGGGAGTCGCAGATACCAGGTGGCTGCAACTGTTTATTAAAAACACAGCACTGTGCAAAATCGAAAGATGACGTATACGGTGTGACGCCTGCCCGGTGCCGGAAGGTTAATTGATGGGGTTAGACTTCGGTCGAAGCTCTTGATCGAAGCCCCGGTAAACGGCGGCCGTAACTATAACGGTCCTAAGGTAGCGAAATTCCTTGTCGGGTAAGTTCCGACCTGCAACGAATGGCGTAATGATGGCCACGCTGTCTCCACCCGAGACTCAGTGAAATTGAAATCGCAGTGAAGATGCTGTGTACCCGCGGCTAGACGGAAAGACCCCGTGAACCTTTACTACAGCTTGGCACTGAACATTGAGCCTACATGTGTAGGATAGGTGGGAGCCTTTGAAGCAGAGACGCCAGTTTCTGTGGAGGCAATCTTGAAATACCACCCTTGTATGTTTGATGTTCTAACTTAGCCCCGTTATCCGGGGTGAGGACAGTGCCTGGTGGGTAGTTTGACTGGGGCGGTCTCCTCCCAAAGAGTAACGGAGGAGCACGAAGGTGGGCTAATCACGGTCGGACATCGTGAGGTTAGTGTAATGGCATAAGCCCGCTTGACTGCGAGAATGACAATTCGAGCAGGTGCGAAAGCAGGTCATAGTGATCCGGTGGTTCTGAATGGAAGGGCCATCGCTCAACGGATAAAAGGTACCCGGGGATAACAGGCTGATACCGCCCAAGAGTTCATATCGACGGCGGTGTTTGGCACCTCGATGTCGGCTCATCACATCCTGGGGCTGAAGTCGGTCCCAAGGGTATGGCTGTTCGCCATTTAAAGTGGTACGCGAGCTGGGTTTAGAACGTCGTGAGACGGTTTCGGTCCCTATCTGCCGTGGGCGTTGGAGAATTGAAAGGGGCTGCTCCTAGTACGAGAGGACCGGAGTGGACGAACCTCTGGTGTTCGGGTTGTGTCGCCAGACGCATTGCCCGGTAGCTAAGTTCGGAATCGATAACCGCTGAAAGCATCTAAGCGGGAAGCGAGCCTTGAGATGAGTTCTCCCTGATACTTTAAGTATCCTAAAGGGTTGTCGGAGACTACGACGTTGATAGGCAGGGTGTGTAAGCGTTGTGAGGCGTTGAGCTAACCTGTACTAATTGCCCGTGAGGCTTAACCATACAACACCCAAGGTGTTTTGCGGACTCAGACCGCACTTGAATGTGAAGAAGAACACTAGTTAGATTTCCAAGTTTGCCCTTTTGTTTTCAGCTTTTATTAAAACCTGAAAGTAAAAGACTAAATTTTGCTTGGCGACCATAGCATTTTGGACCCACCTGATCCCATGCCGAACTCAGCAGTGAAACGAAATAGCGCCGATGGTAGTGTGGGGTCTCCCCATGTGAGAGTAGGACATTGCCAGGCTTTGAACATTTTCTGGATAAAGCACTGCATAGATAAGACTTTATACAGATACCGTGTGGAGCGGTAGTTCAGTTGGTTAGAATACCGGCCTGTCACGCCGGGGGTCGCGGGTTCGAGTCCCGTCCGCTCCGCCACTTGTTGAGAAGCCTCGCTAGAAATAGCGGGGCTTTTTACGTCTGTATATATTGGTTCGCCCTACGGTCTAATGAGTCCCGCTGGAGCGCCAGTCCGGACTGGGCGTCCCCACAGTTCCGCCACTTATTAAGAAGCCTCACTAGAAATAGCGGTTTTATTTTGCGTCTATTGGTTCTGAAATCGTCCCAAATATGGCGCAGTCTAGATAATAGTATTGCTTTCAATCCTGAACTGCCCAAGCTTGTCGCCTCTGCGACCTCCGAGATTTTTCTTCCGCTATATATGTATTCCATAGAATAAACATTAGTTTTTATGGGTGAATTTCGTGAGAACCTCTACCGTTTGATGGTAGAAATTGACATGTGGCGGCTAAATTAACCGCATTGTTTGTGATAGGGGTCGCATTGCTTCTGGCACATTTGCGACGTACGTTTAACTCTAGCTTGGGGATACTTATTATCGGGGGAGGGTCCTAGAGGAGATGGTCGTGAGTCGATTTACTGAGCTATCAAGAAATATCAATATATTGTTGGTTTCTCATGCTGGGTATTGTACTGAGCATGTGAAAGCGCAGGTAAATTATGCCAATTTTTTCCTGACAGAATGTCTGATCACCGAAGTCGATGTCTCTAGTGATATTTGGGAGCGATTTGATGTCGTTCTTCTGGTGAGCGAAGAGTTTTGTGATGATGACCTACATTTTCTCAGTGCGATCCGTTCGCGCTCAACTGTGCCTGTTCTCGCGATTGTTTACGAATACTCGCTTCATCAATGTAACTTGTGCTTCGAGATCGGAGGCGATGATTATGTCGCGGGTCCAAAACATCTCGAAGAGTTACCGTCGCGGATCATAGCGACGTTACGCCGTTCCCAGCGGATCTCAGCGGCTATTTCCCGCAGTGAAATGTTGCTTGATGAGCTCTATCTCAACCGAACCAAAGGGGTTGTGAAAGTGGGTGGCAAGCTCATAGAGCTTACCTCAATTCAATTTACGCTGCTTTGGGTGCTCGCTACCTACCGAACCAAAGTGTTAGACAAGCCTTTCTTGTATAAAACGGTGCTAGAAAAAGACTTTGCCTCTCATGATCGCAGCCTTGATATGCATATGAGCCGTGTTAGAAAGAAGCTAGTACAAGCCGGCTTAGATAGTGAGCGCTTGAAAACCGTGCATGGTGTGGGCTATTGCCTGAAGTACTAATGACGGACTGATTAGTTGTAACACTTGTAAAAGTCCTTTACCTGAGATGCCAATATTGGAATTATAGCGCTCCAATTGGTAATGGTTCTCATTTCTAAAGGAAGGACTCATGAAGAACAGTAGTAAATTCAGTTTATCTCCTCTCTATTTAGCGCTTATTTCTGCTGCAGTCACGGCCCCTCTGCATGCAGACGTTGCATCCGAAGATAACATGGTAGTTACCGGAGCATCTTACGACAGTGGTGACATCATCATTGATAGCGAAACCCTCGACAAACGCCAAGCAAATGATCTGAGTGATGTTTTCCGTGGCGATGCAGAAATTGAAGTCGGTGGTGGTTCCTCGGTGTCGCAAAAAATCTACGTGCGTGGTTTGGAAGATACCATGCTTAACGTCACCGTTGATGGTGCCGTTCAGTCGGGGAATATGTATCACCACCAAGGTCGCTTATCGATTGAGCCTGAGCTACTAAAGCAAGTCGAAGTCTCTGCTGGCGCTGGTCGTGCAACTGACGGAGCGGGGGCGTTGGGCGGTGCGATTCGCTTTGAAACCAAAAATCCGGAAGACTTGCTGCTCGAAGGTGAGCGTTTTGGCGCTCAGGTAAAAGCGGGTTACTTCAGCAATACGGATGGCCATAAAGAGAGCTTGGCAGGCTATGGCTACGTAACCGACAATATTAGTGTTCTTGGCTCGGTTATCTATAGTGATTTTGACAACTATACGGATGGCTTTGGTGACGAACAGCCGCATACCGAAGCAGAAAATCTTAATAGTTTAGTTAAGGTTGTCGCTGATCTTACCGATGCACAGCGTGTGACTGTGAGCTATGAAAACCTATCTGACGAAGGGTATCGTTACCACCGACCACAGTGGCAACCAAGCTTTAAGAACGTTGCCTTTAATCAAGAATTTGGTCGCGAAACCATCACCGGACGCTACCAATATCAACCAGCAAACAACCCGCTTCTTAACATTGACGCTACCGTTTACCACACCGAAACTAAGCTCGATCACTTAGAAGGCCCTTGGGGCGATATTTTCGGTGAAGCGAAGAGTGTGGGTGGTGACATTCGCAACACCAGCCAGTTTGGCGAACACCAATTGATTTATGGGGTTGATTATCGCCGTGACAAAGGCTTTATTGGTAGCCCAATTTATGGCGACAACGAAGATACTGGCCGTGTTGTCGGCGCTTATGTTCAAGGTGATTTCCGATTAACTGACGCCTTACTATTTAGTGCAGGCGCTCGCTACGATGACTACTATCTCAGCGAGAGCAATGGGCCGACCCTAGAGCACGATGGGTTTAGTCCGAATGTCGCGTTCCAGTACCAAGTTACTCCAGAGCTAAGCGCCTATGTTGGCTACGCTGAAGCTGTGCGTGGTGCGCAAGTTCGCGAGATTTATAAGTTAGACAGCTCTAACAGTAATGAAAATCGCGTAGAAGAAGAAGCGCAAAATACTGAAATTGGTTTTGACTGGCAGAGCCAAAACGTTTCATTGAGTGCGGTAGCGTACCGTACTGAAATCGCGAACGTTGTTGATGAAATCTACTCACCGCGTGAAATCGTTAACGTGGGTGATTTGAAAAATACCGGTGTGACCGTCTCTGCCGGTTACTACTGGGAAGGTCTTTCAACTCGTTTAAGTTACAACGTTTCTCGTCCTGAGCTGAATGGTGAGCCGCTAAATGACGACACCAAAGCGATCGGTGTGGCGACGGGCGATTCTTGGGTAGCCGATTTCAGCTATAGCTTAAATAATAACTGGGAACTTGGTTATACCGGTACTTATGTTAAGCGTTTGACCCGCGTTGCAGAAGGCTATAGCGAGAAGCCGGGTTATGCTCTGCATGACGTTTATGTTCAGTGGATCCCATTGGATAGCCAAGACGTTGTGTTGTCGTTGGCGGTGAAGAACCTTCTGGATAAGGCTTACCGTGATCATGCAAGCTACGGTGAAACAAATGTGGTTGCCAACGGTACGTACGATGCAGGACGTGATATTCGTTTCAATGTGACTTTTGGTTTCTAACTTAACCAAAGCGTTGTAAATCAATGCGAGAGGATCTTTGGGTTCTCTCGCATTATTTTTTATCGGCGCACTTTTTTACATATTCTTCGTTTACTCTGTCCTTCTCTTATCCTGTCTGCACTGAGTTGCACCACCGTAGTGAGGTCGATTTTCTATCGTCAATCCTATGACTCTTCAATCTTACCCGCTGCCATTCGAGTTTGATTCCGCCGTTGTTGTGCCAGCGCATTTGGCATGGCGTGGCGCATGGCTATCGCTCGGTGATCTCCACTCGCCATTGGCGTTTGCTCGAACTCACCAACTGGCGTTGCCTGAGAGCATCCAAAACGCGTCACTAAAGCGCCAACGCGAGTTTGTCGCCGGGCGTTGGTTAGCTGCGACGTTATTGGCTGAATTCGGCCTTCCGTGGCACACACTGGCTATTGGGCAGAACCGTGCGCCACTGTGGCCTTTGGGCTTTAGCGGTTCAATTAGTCATTCGAAAGATAAAGTGGCGGTTGTCGTCGGGCTGGGTGGCTATATCGGGGTTGATGTCGAGCCCTTGCTGTCGTTATCGCGCGCGAACAAACTCGCGCCCCTTATTACGAGAGAGAGCGAGCTCGCCTTGCTCAAACAAAGGACGTCACTGGAAACCGCTGTCACTATGCTTTTTTGCGCCAAAGAGGCCGCGTACAAAGCCTTGTTATCACCGTTTGTGCCCCATCTTGATTTTCATCAGTTGACGCTGGTTGATGCGAGCGAGCAATGTCTTACGCTGCGCTATAGTGACGAGCGACAGACAACACGCACTGTCAATTGTGCCTTTAGTATCGACAATGATACGGTCTTTACTTTCGTTCGCTGCCAATGAGCTGAAAAATGCGCTAACGCTCGGCAAATAAAGCCGTTATTGCATTGTCTTCTCCGTCTCTTTTCTGTGGTTTGCTACTATAGGATCAGTAGACATTAAGAGAAGAATTGGCAGTGGAACATCCAGATAACTCTCCCGTTGATAGTGAACTCCTTACCGAAATTTCCGTTTCATATTATCAAGATGGCGATACTCAAGAAGAGATAGCCAAGAAGTTTGGTTTGTCTCGAGTGAAGGTGGGGCGTCTTTTAAAACGTGCCCGCGAGGAAGGGATCGTCGAAATCACGGTCAAATATCATCCTGTGTTCAGTGCTAAACTGGAAAAGCAACTGGTTGAGCGGTTTGGTTTGAAACGGGCATTGATCGCCTTAGATCAACCCGATGACGAGTCACAACGCGCGCAAGTCGCAAGCTTAGCGTCAAACTATCTATCCTCTCTGATCCGAGAAGGAACAGTGGTGACCGCAGGTCAAGGGCGTAACGTGGCGGCTGTCGCGCAACATGTCGGTGTGGTGCCGCAAAAGAAATGCACGTTTATCTCAGGCATTGGCGGGATCCACGATGCAGGCAGTGCGATTAACGCCGATCACATCTGTCGCCAATTGGCGAAGAAGTACGGTGGCGGTAGTGAGACATTATATGCACCGGCTTACGTTGATGATCCGCTGATCAAACTAGCTTTTATGCGCAACGCGACCGTGAAAGGTACTTTTGAGCGCGCACGTAAAGCCGATGTCGCATTGGTTGGGGTTGGTGATTTAAACGAGAAAAGCCACTTGGTAAAGCTGGGTTGGTTTAAACCGCAAGAGATCATTGAAGCCAAAATCACTCGTGGTGTCGTCGGGGATGTCGGCGGTTATGATTTTATCAATGCGCGTGGTGAGTTGGTTGATACCACGATGAATGGACGGGTGATTGGATTAAGCCTAACCGATTTGCGCCGTATTCCGACGGTCATCGCGATTGCATCGGAAGACAGTAAGGCGCTGGCTTTGTTAGGGGCGTTGCGCTCTGGTGCGATAGATGTGTTGGCAACCAGCGTGGCAAATGCGACATCCATTTTGAACTTAGACAAACAAATGCCATAGAGAGGGCGATATGGGGAAATGTTGGCGATGGGGCGCGTGGGCACTGGTGTCGAGCGTCGTTGTATCATCAGTCGCAATGGCAACACCTTGGCATCAATTTGACTCACCGACGCGTGGGCACTCTAACTCGATTGGCTCCTATGCCAATGGCTGCCTCGCTGGCGGGAAAGCGTTACCGTTAGAAGGGGAAGGTTACCAGGTGATCCGAAGCTCGCGTAATCGTTATTACGGCCATGAGAAACTAGTCAATTTCATTGAAGATCTCGGGCAGAAAACCAGTGAAGCGGGGATCAACGATTTATTGATCGGCGATATGTCGATGCCGCGAGGCGGTCGTTTTACTTCCGGCCATGCCAGTCACCAAACGGGGCTGGATGTGGATATCTGGATGCGCCAAGCCGAAGATCTGCTGACCCGCTCTGAGCGCGAGAGCATCCATTCTACCAACATGGTGAATTTGGAAGAGTATCGTATTCAGTTTCGCAGTTGGACGGATGATCACGCCAACATGGTACGTTTTGCGGCGCAAGATGAGCGCGTCGCGCGGATCTTCGTGCACCCGGTGATCAAAGAAACCTTATGTCGCGAAACGTGGGAAGATCGCTCTTGGTTGCGTAAAGTGCGTCCTTGGTACGGCCACACCTCGCACATGCACGTGCGATTAACCTGTCCAGATAACGATCAATACTGTCAGAATCAAGCGCTTCCACCACCAGGAGATGGCTGTGGGGAAGAGTTGTATTCATGGCGCCCCGAAGCGCAAGAAACCTCGACGACGGTGACGCAGCTGCGTGGAGGCAGTGGCAACAGTTCGACATCAACGACTACTACAACCTCGCGCCCTAACCGCCAAACTAAAGTGCAGCCGCAGCAGTGTGATACGGTGATCGTGGATGCAGGTTAACTCTTATTTGGTGGTGTAGTAGCAACAAAAAAGGGCTCAATTGAGCCCTTTTGTCGCGATGAATGTTAATGCTGAAAAAGCGGTTACGCGAGACCTTGGATCTTCACGAATTTCTCCAGCAGTTCATCGTCGCTTTCGATGTGTTCAGGATCGGTGATAATACATTTGGTGATAGGGCACACTGACTGACAGGTCGGCTTTTCGTAGTGGCCTTTGCACTCCGTACATAGGTTCGGATCTATTTCGTAGAACTCATCGCCCATGCTGATCGCGCCGTTCGGACACTCAGGATCGCACATATCACAGTTGATGCATTTATCGGTGATCAGTAATGCCATGTTTTACTTACCGTGTGGGTTACGGGTGTTTTCTTCGCCGCTAAGGTTACGCATTAGCAGACCAAACGCCAGATCCATCTCGGCAGGTACAGGGATGTAAACAAAGTGACCGTTGCCCTTCGCATCGTCAATCACTTCACCTTTACGGTTTTCCATCGCTTCTAGGGTGAAGTTAACGTTGCCGTTTGGTGTCATCAGCTCAAGGCTATCACCGACCACAAACTTGTTCTTCACTTCCACTTCTGCCATGTCGCCGCGACGTTTGCCGGTGAATTCACCCACGAACTGCTGCGCATCAGAGACAGAGTAACCATAGTCGTAGTTTTGGTATTCGGTGTGGTTGTGACGCTTCAAGAAACCTTCGGTATAACCACGGTGCGCTAGGCTTTCTAGTGTGGTCATTAGGCTTTCATCAAATGGTTTACCCGCTACCGCATCGTCAATCGCTTTACGGTAGACTTGCGCCGTACGAGCGCAGTAGTAGAACGACTTAGTACGGCCTTCGATTTTCAGCGAGTGCACACCCATCTTGGTTAGACGCTCAACGTGCTGGATCGCACGCAGATCTTTCGAGTTCATGATGTAAGTGCCGTGCTCGTCTTCGAACGCCGCCATCTTTTCGCCAGGACGACGACCTTCTTCTAGCAGTACCACTTCATCAGTTGGTTTGCCTAGACCAAGGGTGTTGTCAGGACGCTCAACCGCATCTTGGATCTCAACGATTTGACCGGCGTCGTTTTCCGTCGCTTTTTCAACTTTGTAATCCCAACGACACGCATTGGTACAGGTGCCTTGGTTCGGGTCACGCTTGTTGATGTAGCCAGACAACAGGCAGCGACCTGAGTACGCCATGCACAGTGCGCCGTGAACGAAAATCTCGATTTCGGTTTCAGGGCAGTGCTCACGCACTTCTTCGATTTCTTCCAACGACAGCTCACGCGATAGGATCACGCGCTCAACGCCTTGGCTTGACCAGAACTTCACGGTTGCCCAGTTAACGGCGTTCGCCTGTACTGACAGGTGAATAGGCATTTCTGGGAAGTTCTCACGCACCATCATGATCAAACCTGGATCCGACATAATTAGGGCATCAGGGCCCATGTCGATCACCGGTTTTAAGTCACGGATGAAGGTTTTCAGCTTTGAGTTATGCGGCTGAATATTACAAACCACATAGAATTTTTTACCCATTGCATGCGCTTCATCGATACCGATTTTCAGGTTCTCGTGATTGAATTCATTGTTACGTACGCGCAAGCTGTAACGTGGTTGACCGGCGTAAACCGCATCAGCACCGTATGCGTAGGCGTAACGCATGTTTTTAAGGCTGCCCGCAGGCGAAAGAAGTTCTGGTGTAAACATTGCTCGTATCTCTGTTATCTGATTGCAAATCAGGCCACACCACCTGATGGCGTGGAAGGAGGCTGGATTTTACAGCTTTCGGTAGGTAATAAAAAGGGGCAGTATTGATACGCCCCTAAATAATTAATCGATGAGGAAGAGCGGGTTATTCTTTGCCTTCTAATCCGCCGACGGCGTCGATAAGATCTGGCAAGAAGACCGCCATTTCGCCACAGAACAGTGACATATCAGCATCAAAGCGTTGCGCTACGTCTTCACGATCGATATCCGCGTTTTGATCGCGCAGCTCTTCAGAGAATTTCACGCGTTTCACTGTCATATCATCACCCAGCACAAAGCTCAGACGCTCTTGGTAGTTGATGGCCAGTTTGGTGACGACTTTGTCGGCTTCGATATGCGCCATGATTTCATCACTGCCCAGATCTTGCTGCTTACAACGGATCACACCGCCGTCTTCGAGAATCGATTTCAGCTCGGCTTCTTCGCCCATCACGAAACCTTGTGGCGATTGCTGACTGCGCACCCACTCGGTCATGGTTAGCTCAAGCGGTTTCGCGGCAATTGCTGGGATCACCGGTAGGCTGCCCATCGATTTACGCAATAGTGCCAGCAGCTCTTCGGCTTTTTTGTGGCTGCCCGCATCGACTAAGATATAGCCTTGCTTTGGCATGATCAGTGCGAAAGTTTGGCTGTGACGACTAAACGCGCGTGGCAGTAGGTCGATCACGATGTCATCTTTTAGCGCTTCTTTTTCTTTCTTCTTCAGTGGGCGACCTTGCTCTTTTTCCATCGCGTCCACTTTGGCATTCAGGGATTCTTTGATCACTGACGCCGGTAGCATTTTTTCTTCTTTGCGGGCACACACCAAGATATTGCCATCGCTGACGTGCGTCATCATGTCGCCGTGTTTACCCATTGCGGTCGCCCAGCCGAATTTTTGCTGATCTTGACTGCCACAAGGGGTGAAGCGGAATTCACTCAATTGGGTTTCCAGTTCATCCGCATTGATAGTGATATCGCGACTGAAGCGATAAGCCAGAATATTTTTAAACCAGATCATGGTGTTCCCCACGTTTGCACAAGAGCAACAATGTTATGCGATCGCGATGTTTTTGTCGCGGTTCTTGGTAGAATCGTGGCATAAATCCAATACCGATCCGCAAATAGAGCGTATTGAATGAAAATACTCCACACCTCTGATTGGCACTTAGGCCATCAATTGCATGGTTATTCCCGTGATTACGAGCATCAGCAGTTTCTCGATTGGCTCGCTGACACCTTAGTGAGCGAGCAGGTTGATGCGCTGCTGGTGGCTGGCGATCTGTTTGATACCGCCAACCCTCCGGCGAGCGCATGGCAAATGCTGTATCGCTTTTTGGCGCGCATGGCGAAAACCTTGCCCGATCTCAACGTGGTGATGATCGGCGGTAACCACGATTCACCCTCGAAGCTGGACGCGCCACACGAATTGCTGCGAGCGTTCGATCTGCATTTGATTGGCGGCATTACCCGTAACCAAGATGGGATGCTGGATGTGGAGCGCATGTTGGTGCCGTTAACGGATAAAACCGGTGAGGTGAAGGCGTGGACCTTGGCCGTGCCGTTTTTGCGCAGCAGTGATTTGCGCACCGAAAATCTGCAAGAAGGCGATGATCGCTTAATCAAAGGGGTTGAGCAGCTCTATACCCAAGTGACGGCCGCCGGATTGCAAAAACGCCAAGCCGGACAAGCGTTGATCGCGATGGGGCACGCTTACATGGCGTCGTCACAAATATCGGAAATGTCTGAGCGTCGGGTGTTGGGCGGTAATCAACACGCCTTGCCGGTGAGTATGTTTGATAGCGCCATCAGTTACGTCGCGTTGGGGCACTTGCATCTGGCGCAGCGCATTGGTGGCCAAGAGCATGTGCGCTATTGCGGCTCGCCGATCCCGCTGTCGATGTCAGAGCGCAACTATAAACACCAGGTGGTTTTGCTGAACCTTGACGGGGAGGCGATCACTGACATGGAGCAGCGCCTGATCCCACGCACGGTTGATATGCTACGTTTGCCGGCGACACCTGAGCCGCTTAAGCAGGTGGTGAAAACCTTGCAGGCGCTAGATCTCGAAGACGTGCCGCGTGAGCAGCAACCGTTGCTCGAAGTGCAAGTTGCGCTTGATAAACCGCAAGCCATGCTGCGCGAGAAAATTGTCGCGGCGCTGGAAGGCAAACCGGTGCGCCTTGCCAAGATCACCCCGGTGTACAGCAAAAACGAAGAGCGTGCCGATCTGGGGCAGCGCCATTTGAGTGAAGTGTCGCCGCAGCAGGTGTTTACCTTGAGTTGGCAAAATAAGTACCAAGGTGAGCCAGACAGGGTGATGCTCGACGCTTTTGAGCAGCTTCTGCATGACTTGGATGAGCAGGAAGTTGATAACGCATGAAAATACTCGCTTTACGTGGTGAAAACCTTGCCAGCTTGCAAGATCCCTTTGAAATTGACTTTGCCGAAGGCCGCTTAGGCGATGTCGGTCTGTTTGCGATCACCGGGAAAACGGGAGCGGGGAAGTCCACCTTGCTTGATGCTATCTGTTTGGCGCTGTTTGATCGGGTGCCGCGGCTGCAAGCCAATAAGAAAAACGATGCGGAAATTGGTCGCGATGAAGACAGCAATCGCCTCAAAGCCAACGATGTGCGCAATATTCTCAGTCGCGGTCAATCGGAAGGCTTCGCCGAAGTAGATTTTCGCGCGCACGATGGCTCGTTTTGGCGCGCCCATTGGCGTGTGCGTCGTGCTCGTGGCCGCGCCGATGGTCGAGTGCAGGCTTCTGAGCAATGGTTAGAAAATCTGCAAACCGGAATGCGTTTTGCGGGTAAAAAACAGGAGCTGCAAGCGGAAATCGAGCGCTTGATTGGCCTTAGTTTTGATCAGTTCCGTCGTGCGATGATGTTGCCACAGGGCGAATTCGCTGCGTTCTTGAAAGCCGGCGCTGATGAGCGCGCTGCATTGCTTGAGCGCATGACAGGCGGTGAGATCTACTCCCGTCTCTCAGTGGCTGCCCATGAGCGAGCCAAAGACGAAAAGCAAAAGCTGGATCAACTGCAAGCGCAGTTGGGCGGCATTGCGTTGCTAGATGAAGACGCGCTTGTCGCGCTTGGTGAGCAGATCGCCGCGCTTGAGCAGCAACGCGCTGTCAGTGACGAAAGCTTGTCGCAAACCACAGGCTTTCAGCAACGTTTGACCGATTTCCATCAAAGCAGTGCTTCGTTGCAACAGGCGATAGAAGCGCAGCAAACGGCGCAACTTGCCCGTGATGAGGCACAGGCGCGCATTGACTATTTCTCTCAAGTGGAAGCCGCGCAACCCGCGAAGCAGACCTTTGACGCGATGGCAAAAGAGCGTCAAGCCATTGCCAGCAAAGCGCAAGAGCGCGAGGCATTGCAGCAGAAAACGGCGCAAAACAGCTTGGATTTGATCGCCAGTGATGAGCACGTTGCGCGCCAGCAACGCATGCAGCAACAAGCACAAGAAAACTGGCAAGCGCAAGAGCCTAAACTGAAACAAGCGTTGGCGCTGGATGCCCAGCGCGAAGAGAAACAAAAGCAATCGGATGCCCTTAAGGCGCAACAGCTTCAAGCGGCGCAGGAGTGCCGTCAGCAAGAAGCAGCGCTGCAGCAGGCGCAGCAGCAACAGCACTACCTTGAACAGCAAGGGCAACAGCTGAAGGCGCAGTTGACTCAGCGCAGTGACTTAGCCCCAATTGCGCCGCAGCTTGAAAGCATTGCCGACAATCTCAATCAATATCGTCGAGCGCATCAGCAACGTGCGCAGCAGCAACAGCAGCGATATCAGCTCGATCAACATCAGCAGCAACAAAAACAAGAGCTGCAATGGTATCAAGCCGAGCAGCAAAAAGTGGCGAGCCAAAAGCAGCGCTTAGAGCAAGAGCTGAGTGATGCGAACGCTGACAAGCTGAGTGAGCAACAACATGCGTTGCAGCAGCAATACAGTCAAAAAAGCCAGCAGATCGAGCAGCGCAACCAGCAGCTTGGTTTGGCGCAAGATTGGTTGCATGTCGATCATCAATACACAGCGTTGCAGCAAGAGCAGCAGCAGGTGGAAGCGGCGCAACAGCAAGGGGCAGAGAGCCTCAGTGCGTTAGTGCCCGAGCTGGAAAAGCAGCAGGTGCAGTTCAAAGAAGCGCAACACAGCTTTGAGCAAAGCCGCGCTACCTTGGCGCTAGAGCAATATCGAGTGCTGCTAGAAGACGACGCGCCGTGCCCCTTGTGCGGCAGTGTTGAGCACCCGTATGCCAAAGATCACCCAGTGGTCGAAAGCTTACTGCGCCAGCAACAGCAGCGAATTGAGCAGCTCGCCCACGTTATTCAGCAAAGTGAAAGCCAGCGTCATTACCTGTCGCAGCAACAGCAGCACTTTTCTCAACGTTTGCAGCAATTGGTGGCAGATTTAGCGAAGTTATCCCCTATTCGTACGCAACTGCAACAGCAGATCATGGCGGTAATTCCGCCTGAGAGCGAATGCGAAACCCGCCTGATCACCGGCTTGGCGGGTGAGTGGCAACGTGAAGCGATGCGCCTGCGCGATGAACTGCAAGGTTTGGATCGCCAATATCAAGTGCTGCAAAACCAGCAGCGCCAAGTGGGGCACTGGCAGCAGCAAGTGGCTCAACTGTTACAAGCGGAAAAAGAGCTCGATGGTCACGTTCAACGTCTTACCCAAGCGGGTTTGCGCTTTGAAGAGCAGTTAAAAGCGCTGGGCGAGCAGGAAGCGGGCGTGCAAACCACATTGACTGAACGTGCTGAGGCGTTGGAGCAGCAATTTGGTGGTCAGCAGTGGCAAACCTTGTTACAGCATGAGCACTATTACCATCAATTCCAACATGATGTCGCGCGCTATGTCGAGTGGCAAAAAGCCAGTGAAGCGATAGCCGAGCAGCTCAATGCGCTAAAACCGCAATTGAGTGAGCAGCGCACGCGGGTTGAAGCGCTGCAGCAGTCGCTGACCACGTATAACCACCAGTTACAAACCTTGGGCGATGAGCTGGCGCAGCTGTGGCAGCAGCGCTGCGAATTGGTCGGTGAACAATCCCTTGCTGAGCTTGAAGCGCAGTTAAAGCAGGCGGTAACTGTGACTCAATCGGCGTTAACGGATGCGCAAACCCAGCAGCGCCAACTGGGCGAGCAGCGCAGCCTGCTGGAAAAAGAAGCACAGTGGTTGGACTCGCAAACCGAACAGCATCAACAAAGCCTTGAAACGCTGGTGGCGGAGTGGCAACACTGGCTGAGCGAGTTCGTGCTATCTGAAGCGCAATTGCAAGATTTACTGGCTCACGACAAGCTGTGGCGCGAGCAAGAAGGCGCGGCGATCAGCGCCCTTGATCAAGCCATCGCCCAAGCGGCTACGCGGGTGGAAGAGCGCCAGCAGATGCTGGGTGAGCAAACCGAAAAACTGAAGTTGCTCAAGCAATGGCTCGGTATGGAGTTGTGTGACGATCTGCCGTTGATCGAAACCACGCTGAATGAACGTTTGGCGGTGTTGCAAAGTGAGCAAAAGCAGCTCGATAGCGATTTGTTTGAGCGCAAGCGTGAGCATCATGAGGCGGTGCAGGCTAAGCAAAAAGCCGGCGAGTTAGAGCAAGCGTGGAGCAAGCAATACGCCACCACGGAAACCTGGCTCAAGTTAAATGAGCTGATTGGCTCTGCGTCAGGCAACAAGTTCCGCACCTTGGCGCAAGGGCTGACGTTGCAGCAACTGGTGCTGGTGGCCAATGAACATTTGCACGATTTAGCGCCGCGTTATGCGTTGCAACCGGTACCGGGCGCGCCCCTAGCGCTGCAGGTGATTGACCACGATATGGGCGACGAAGTGCGCAGCGTCGAATCGCTCTCTGGCGGTGAGAGCTTTTTGATGTCGCTGGCGCTGGCGTTAGCCTTGGCTTCATTGGCGGCAGATACGCGTCAGCTGGGATCGCTGTTTATCGATGAAGGCTTTGGTACCCTAGATCCGGAAAGCCTCGAAATGGCGTTAGCGTGTTTGGATGCGCTGCAAGCCGAAGGGCGTCAGATCGGCGTTATTTCGCACGTTTCTACGCTGGTCGAGCGCATAGGTATTCAAGTAGCGGTAGAAGCCATGGGCGGAGGGCGTAGCCGCGTTGTGCTACGAGATTGACGATATTGTGACCGTATTGGTGAAGGGAATGCTTGGTAATCAGAGTGTTAAAAATTCATCATAGGTCACAAAAGTGTCATAATAAACACACATAATGACCGCAGATCTTAGAGCTTACTGGGTAAAAATAACACTATGGTTAAACGAATCCTCGTTGTCGAAGATGAAGCGCCAATCCGTGAGATGCTCTGCTTTGTGTTAGAGCAAAAAGGTTATCACGCTGTCGAAGCAGAAGATTACGATACCGCGCTCGCAAAAATTTGTGAGCCCTTTCCTGAGCTGATCCTCTTAGATTGGATGTTGCCAGGTGGCTCGGGTATCAACCTGATCAAGCATCTGAAAAAGGATGAAATGACCCGTCAGATCCCAGTGGTTATGCTGACGGCTCGTGGTGAAGAAGAAGACAAAGTGCGAGGCCTTGAAGTGGGCGCGGACGACTACATCACCAAGCCTTTCTCGCCAAAAGAGCTCATGGCGCGCTTGAAAGCCGTTATGCGTCGCGTATCACCTACCGCACTGGATGACGTGATTGATATTCAAGGTTTGAAGTTAGATCCGGTCTCGCACCGTGTCACCTCGAATGATCAGCCGCTAGACATGGGGCCAACAGAGTTCAAAATGTTGCACTTCTTTATGACGCACCAAGAGCGTGTCTACAGTCGTGAGCAACTGCTGAACCAAGTGTGGGGCACCAACGTGTATGTGGAAGATCGCACCGTTGACGTTCACATTCGTCGTCTGCGCAAAGCGCTAGAAATTGGCGGACATGATAAGATGGTACAAACCGTGCGAGGCGCAGGTTATCGCTTCTCAACACGTGTGTAGTTTTATCGCACAACAATGTAGTACATCGATAAAGGCCGTCAGGCCTTTTTCCCGTTTGGAGACACAATGGTCGAACGACTGTCTTGGAAAAAGCTAGCGTGGGAGCTGGCTTTTTTTTACCTTCCTTGGATTGGCCTAGGATTTGTGTTTGGGCACATGCCTTGGTTCTTGCTGGCCGCAACGTGGATCCAGCTGCTTTGGCACTATTACAACCAGCTCAAAATGTCGGATTGGCTGTGGAAAGAGCGTAGCTTAACGCCGCCATCAGGCTCGGGCAGTTGGGAGCCGCTCTTTAACGGGATCTACCGCTTGCAGGTGCGTAACCGTCGCCGTCGTAAAGAGCTCGCGACCTTGATCCGCCGTTTCCGCAGCGGTGCTGAAGCCATGCCCGATGCGCTAGTGGTGTTTCGCAATGAAGGCCATATCGTGTGGTGTAACAAGCTGGCGCAGCACGTGCTCGGGTTTCGCTGGCCAGACGATGCGGGTCAGCCGATCAACAATTTATTGCGCAGCCCTGATTTTGTCCGCTACCTGTCGCGCCGCGACTTTGACAACCCGATTGAGATCACCGCGCCCATCAACCCAGATCGCACCTTAGAATTACGTATCATGCCGTACACCGAAGGGGAGTACATTATGGTGGTGCGTGATGTGTCGCAGGTGAAGCAACTGGAAGGCATGCGTCGTAACTTCTTCGCTAACGTGTCGCACGAGCTGCGCACGCCAATGACCGTGCTGCAAGGCTACTTGGAAATGACCGCCGATCCAGAAATGATGCCGCGCCCGATGTGGGATAAAGCACATCGGGTGATGACTGAGCAGTTAGAGCGTATGGCCAGCTTGGTCAATCAATTACTAACGCTGTCGAAGATTGAAGCCGCGCCGGTGGTTGAGCTGTCGGAAGTGGTGAAAGTGCCCTCAATTCTTGAGATCTTGGAAAAAGAGGCGATTTCGCTCAGTGGTGACAAACAGCAGAAAATCACCTTTGAGGTTGATGAGTCGCTGAATGTGTTCGCTGATGATGATCAGCTGCGCAGTGCGATTTCTAACTTGGTGTATAACGCGGTTAAACACACTCCGGACGAAGCGGAAATTAAAGTGCGCTGGTACAAAACCTACAAAGGCGCGCGCTTTGAAGTGACGGACAGTGGTGAAGGGATCGCGCCGCAACATATTAATCGCCTGACGGAGCGTTTTTATCGCGTCGATAAAGCGCGCTCTCGCGATACCGGCGGTAGCGGCTTGGGCTTGGCGATTGTGAAGCACGCGCTGAGTCACCACGACTCGCACCTTGAAATTAGCAGTGAAGTGGGCGAAGGCAGCACGTTTGCCTTTACCTTGCCGGCGAGGCTGGTGGCGCAATGAGTGTTGTTGCGGGAATGCGGTTATGGATAGCCGCCTTGGCTTTTAGTGTGTTCAGCACAAGTGTGCTGGCCCATGCTGAGCCTGAAGTCGAGCTGGCGTCTTATAAGCCGATCTCCAGTATCTCCGGTAATTTAAGCTCGATGGGCTCCGACACGCTGTCAAACTTGATGACTGTCTGGGCGGAGGAGTTCAAACGCTACTACCCGAGTATCAATATCGAAATTCAAGCAGCGGGATCATCGACGGCGCCGACGGCGCTCACGGAGGCTACCACTCAGTTTGGCACCATGAGCCGACCGATGCGCGCCCGCGAAATTGAAGCTTTTGAACGTAAATACGGCTATAAGCCCTCGGCGATCCGCGTTGCGATTGATGCGTTGGCAATTTACGTTCACCAAGACAACCCGCTGGAAGGGTTGAGCTTTGAACAATTGGATGCAATGTTCTCCCGTACCTTGTTATGTGGCGCACCTGCGCCGATCACCCAATGGACCCAACTGGGGCTGGCGGGAATTTGGCAGCACCGCGATATTCAACTCTTTGGTCGTAACTCGGTTTCTGGCACCTACGGTTTTTTCAAAGAAAACGTGTTGTGTAATGGCGATTTTCTGCCGCGCTTGAACGAGCAACCGGGCTCGGCGTCGGTGGTGCAGTCGGTATCAACCTCACTGAATGCGATTGGCTTTTCGGGGATCGGTTACAACACCTCTGGTGTCCGTTCAGTGCCGATTTCTGAGTCTGGAACCGAGTATGTTGAGGCCAATGCGGTCAATGCGGCGAGCGGTGAATATCCGCTGTCACGTTTTCTTTATATCTACGTTAATAAAGAGCCGGGCGAGCCATTAGCAGAGTTAGAGCGTGAGTTTATTCGCTTTATCTTCTCGAAAGAGGGCCAAGCCATTGTTGCGAGCGAAGGCTATGTGCCGCTACCCGCCTTTGTGGTGGAGCAAGAAATGCAGCGCCTGGGTTTGTAGCCTGAATCAGTTTGCTCAGCGATCAAAAAAGCGCAAGTTCACTTGCGCTTTTTTTGTACTCGCGTTTACCGATTGTCGTTTAGACTGCCGCGTTAGGCAGCGGATCAATCGCGATGTTGAGTTGCCATCCCACCGATTGCCAGTACGCTTGTTCGCGCTCGAGATCCGCTTGCAGCAGACGGTTGTCTTGCTCCCAGTGTTCCGGTAGTAACAAGGTCCAATTTTCCTTTTCCGCTTCCACACGAATCTTTGGTAACGGCTCGTCGTTGCGCTGACCATGCAGTGCCACCGCCAAGCGCAATGTCCGGATCAGTGGATACAAGTGCTTGTGTTTGTAAATGCTGAGCTCAGGCATCTCATTGAGCTTGAGGGATTTGCGCTGAAAACGCGCCAAAATCGCGAGGACAGTCTGCTCTTCTTGGTTAAAGCCCGGCATCGACGCGTGCTGCAAAATGTAGTTACAGTGGCGATGAAAACCGGAGTAGCTAATGCTCAAGCCCACTTCATGGAGTAGCGCCGCCCACTTGAGCAATGAACCAAGCAGTTGCGATTTGCTACCGAGTTGCGATTCTATCTGGCTAAACAAAAACGCGGCGGTGTCTTGGACGCGCTTGGCTTGCTGTTGGTCAACATGGTATTGGCGCGACATGGCCATGGCCGTGCGCTCGCGAATGTCGTGGTGACGGAAGCGATCTTCCATCTCATACAGCACCCCTTCACGCAGTGCGCCATCGCTAAATTTCATTTTTTTAATATCGAGCGCTTCAAACACGGCGGTCAAGATAGCTAAGCCGGCTGCGATGATCGGTTTTCGATCGTCGGACACGCCCGGCAAGATGATCTCGCTGGCGTTTTTCACTTGGAGCAAATCTTGGGCGATCTCTTCCAATAGCGGCAGCGTTAATGCGTTGGTACCTTGCTCACTGCGCTGTTTGGCGATTTCAAAGACGGTTTTGATGGTGCCCGATGAGCCAACCGCTACATCCCAGCCTTTAAACTTATAGGCCGAGGCCACATTCTCCAGTTTTTGGCGTGCCGTCAGTTTGGCGTTTTCGAAGCGCTTTCTCGACAGTTTACCGTCTGGGAAATAGTGCTTGGTATAGCTGACACAGCCCATGTGTTTACTCGACATGAGCTTGGCTTCAAATTCTTCGCCAATCACCAATTCGGTACTGCCGCCACCGATATCTACCACCAGTTTGACGCCGGATTTGGGCTGGGTGTGCGCTACGCCCAGATAAATCAAGCGCGCTTCTTCGGTACCGGGAATAATTTCAATTTGATACGGGATCACGTGCTGGGCACGTTGTAAAAACAGATGGGCGTTGGCGGCTTGGCGCAGGGTATAGGTAGCGGCAATGCGTACGTTATTGGGATCAAAGCCTTGCAAACGTTCGGCAAACATTTTGAGACATTCTAGACCACGCTGCATCGCAGCATGGTCTAGGTTGCGGTTTTCATCCAATCCGGCAGCAAGGTGAACCCGCTGCTTGTGACGGCTGACTATCTGTAAGCGCTGTCCGATGACTTTGGCGACGACCAAATGGAAACTGTTCGAGCCAATATCAATGGCAGCTACTTCACGGATAGGTTCAGCTATCGGATGATTCATTCGCGTGTTTCTCTTTCTCTGCTTTTCGTTTTAGCTGTCTTTCGACAGTCTTGAGATAATCGTAAATCTCGATTTGTGAACGAATTTTTTTACGATTGCCCCTCGGAACATAGCTATTGCTCATATCCTTGTCAATAACGCGAGCTTTGACTGTGTCCTTAAACTGTAATTCAAGAATATCGATTATGCGCTTCTTCAGTGTTGGGTCTTTAATCGGGGTGCCAACCTCGACACGATTGTCGATATTTCGCGTCATCCAGTCGAACGATGCGATCATCACGTACGGATCGCCATTGTTGGCAAACACGGCAATACGCGGGTGCTCTAAGAAGCGGTCAATGATGCTGATCGCAGTAATGTTGTCGCTGATCCCTGGTAGGCCCGGGATCAAGCTACACATGCCACGAATGATCAAACGGATTTTCACCCCAGCTTGGCTGGCTTCATATAGGCGATTGACGAGGCCTTTGTCGACCAAGTTGTTCACTTTCAGTGTCATCGACGCTTTGATGCCATTGCGGGCGTTGTTGATCTCGTTATCAATCAGATTGTACAAACGGCCGCGCGAGTTACGTGGTGATACCAACAGTTCGCGGAACTTCACCGGACGGAAGGGGTTTTCGATGTAATCGAACAGCGCGCGCACTTCGTCAGTGAGGCTCTTATCGGCAGTGAGCAGCGAAAAGTCGGTGTAGATCTTGGCGGTTTTTTCATTGAAGTTACCGGTACCGATATGGGCGTAACGGACGATTTGACCATCTTCTTTACGGCTGACCAAGCAGAGTTTGGAGTGGATTTTCATCCCCGGGTTACCAAACACCACGCGCACGCCGGCTTCTGTTAAGCGACGCGACCATTCGATATTGGCTTCTTCATCAAAGCGCGCCATTAGCTCAACTACCACGGTGACACGTTTACCGTTGTTGGCGGCATCAATCATCGCATCGATAATGCGTGAGTTTTTCGCGACGCGGTAGATGTTGATTTTGATGCTGTAGACTTTGGGATCGTACGCTGCTTGGCGAAGCCATTCGGTGGTGTGCTCAAACGTGTGGTATGGGTAGTACAGCAAGACGTCGTCAGCTTTGATCGCTTCAAACGTGGTGCGTGCGCTGGCCATTTGATAGCTTTGAATTGGCGCGAGCGGCGCGTTTTCTAAATAGCGTGCGCCGACGTTGGGAAAGCCTAAGAAGTCTTTATGGTTGTGGTAGCGCCCACTTGGCATCACGCTATCGTAGTTAGACACTTTTAGCGCTTTAAGTAGCGTATCAAGCGTGTCGGTCGGCATGTCACGTTGATAGACAAAACGCACTGGCATCTGGGTCAAACGCTGGCTCAAACCTTCAGACATCTGCTCCAAAAAGCCGTGTTCGACTTCCTGGGTGAGTACGTATTCCGAATCTCGGTTCATTTTCATCGCATAGGCGTGGATTTCGTCAAAATCGAACAGACCGGCGAAAATATCTTCGAGACACAAGCGGATGATGTTATCCAGCAAAATGATGGTGGTGCGACGTTTGCCTTTTTCTTTTGGTAAGACAATAAAGCGATCGACTTGCTCGGTCGGGATCTCGATCAGCGCGCGCTGTTTCTCATCACCTTTGATCAAATCAATGGCGAGGTAGGAAAACTCATCTTTTAAGAACTGCAGCAGATCGGTATTGCGGCTTAAGATGATCGGCGCGATATACGGCAAAATCTTGGCGCGGAAGAATTTCTTCAGCCAAATATGTTGGTGTTCGGTTAATTGCTGCTCGTTGACCAAGAAGATATGACGACGTGCCATTTCCAACAGCACTTCGTTATAGAGTTCATCAAAGCGCTCACCCAGTTTGGCGGCTTTGGTTTGCATTTGACTGAGTAGATGCTTGGCGCGGGTGTCACCACCTTGCTCTTCGTTGATCAAGATCCGGCGTTTGACCGCCGCAAAGCGCACTTTATAAAACTCGTCAAAGTTGTTGGAATAAATACCGAGAAAACGCACGCGCTCGATGATGGGATTGGACTTATCAGCGGCTTCTTGCAATACACGCTCGTTAAACGAGAGCCAACTTAATTCCTTGTCTACATGTAACTTTTCTATGCTCATTCTTATTATGCCGTTCTGTAAATTTATTCAAAATCGATGGTAAGGTCGTCTGCCAATTGCTCCAATTGTGTCTGGATTGCGTCGAGGTCGAGTGTTTCGGTGACGTCGAGTTGGAAACGAGCAATGAAGAGGGGATAGCCCCAGTTGGGTGCACTTTGTGTTTCCGTGTGCAGCTTGCAAATGTTGATGTCGCGTTGGTTCAGTATATGGGCGACCTGATGAACTATCCCTGGACGATCATTACCGGTAACAGTGAGAGTTTGTAAGTGAGTGATCGGCGACACGTGCTCTCCACTCACCACATGAATATGCAAAGAAGCAAGATGCTTAAGCGCGGCGATTAAGGCCGCTTGGTACTCAGGCGCAATATTGACTTCGATGATCCCTGTGAACTGGCCGGCCAGTTGGGTCATGCTACTGGAGACCCAATTCCCTTGATGTTGACACACTGTCGTTGACAGTTGTTCGACCAATCCCGGTGAATCTTTTGCGATGACTGAAATTACCAAATGGTTCATATCCATGCCCTCATCCACGTGTCGTTCATCTATTATGCGAACTCTGTATGAGAGTGTCTACTAACTCGGATCGCGATCACAGAGTGTTAAAGATAGGTGCCAGTAACTTATTGTTTAATTTGAGAGTAGGTTTTTTTTGTTACACTTTTATTGCAACTGGGAGGATGCCATAATTCTGCGGCAAATCTGTCCATTGTCATTTAAGTGTAACGTAAAGTTCATACAATGGGCTGTTATCAATTTCACCGAGGTTATCATGTCCGCAGCGTCCTTATCAGATCCTTCTTCCAGTCGTGCAAGACGTTGGAAAGATCGCGCTGTTCGTCATGTGGTCACCTTGGGCGGGGTGAGTGCCTTACTGACTCTGGTCTCTATTTTTATCTTCTTGATCTATGTAACGTTTCCAATGGTGAAGCGGGCTTCTGTGACTGAACTTCACCAATCAGCGGTGAATTGGAGCGACAACGGCAGCATAGTGTCACGTTTTCCAGAAGCTGATATCGGCTTTCGCGTTAGCGATAACGGCAAAGTGGATTTTTATGCGATTAAGTCGCAGTGGGAATTGCTTCACACCATCTACTTTCCTGATGTCACCTCGGTTGCGCAGCCTCGTGCGGGGCAACAAACGCTAGCGTTTGGTCACAATGACGGCTCGATTACCGTGTTTGAACCCGATATCGCCGATTTGCAGCACAGTGCGCAAGAGCGATTCGCCGAGATCAATTATCCTCTTGGGGCGCAAAAGCTCTATCTCGATCTTCAACATCAGAGCATTGATTTTCTCACCTTTGCCTTAAACGATTCGCAGTTTGTCGCCTTGGGCCAAACTGCCGATGCGCGTTGGGTGGGGGTAAAACTCAAAGGGCAGACTAACCCGATCACTTACGAAACCGAGTGGGAGCGCGATCGCTTTACCTTGGATTTGCCAACGAATGTTGACGATGTGGCGATTTCGCCGGATGGGCAAATTATCTATGTGATGGATGATCACGCTCTTGCGGTGTATCAAAGTGCCAAGACGGGCTTTACTTTGCGCGAAACCATCGCGTTGGATGCCTCCGTGGTGTCGATGGCATTGTTGCCCGGCGCGTCGTCTGTCTTGACCGCGAGCGAGTCCGAGGTCACGCAGTGGTTCGATGTGCGTAACGAAGACGGCGAGCGTCATCTCACTGCCATTCGTCAGTTTCCACTGAAAGGGGTTGGTAAACCAGCCTTTGCCGTCGAAGAGCACCGTCGTTCATTTATAGTGGTACAGCCCGATGGTGAGTTAGGGCTGTTTTATACCACCAGTCGCAAGCCGTTGGCACAAACCCAAGTGACATTGCCAACTCGTGAAGAGACGAGTCGCGAGCAAGCAAACCACGAGCAGGCAAGCGCGGTTGAACCGCACACGGCTGAGTCAAACAGCACAGCGCCGTTGGTCGATCCGCTCACCTATAGCTTGTCGGGTTTTGGCAACATGCTGACGATTAGCGGTCACCAGCAAGTGATCACATACCGCGTGTCGAATTCGCACCCTGAAGCGACCTTTAGCTCACTGTTTGAGAAGGTGTGGTACGACGGTTATCCCGAGCCTGATTTCGTGTGGCAATCATCGACGGGTGGTGAGAACTATGAGCCCAAGTTGAGTTTGATCCCGCTGATCTTCGGCACCTTAAAAACCGCCGTTGTCGCGATGTTATTCTCAGTGCCATTAGCGGTCGGTGGCGCGATTTATACCGCGTACTTTATGTCGTCGCGGATGCGCTCGATAGTAAAACCGACCATTGAGCTGATGGAAGCGTTGCCGACGGTGATCTTGGGCTTTTTGGCCGGCCTTTGGTTGGCCCCTATCGTTGAAGTACGCTTACCGGCGATGGCGGCAATGATCATCAGTGTGCCGCTGGTGGCCTTGTTAGTGGGCTTTTTGTGGCGCTGGACGCCAAAACGCTTGGGTTGGCGCATTCCAAATGGCTGGCATGTGTTGATTCTGGTGCCAGTGTTGGTAGCGACGATTTATAGCTGCTTTGCACTGAACGATTGGCTCGAAGTGATGTTCTTCGAAGGTGATGCCCGTTTGTACCTGAGCCGCGAGTTTGGCTTGGGATTTGATCAGCGTAACGCCGTGGTTGTCGGCATAGCGATGGGTTTTGCGGTAACCCCTACCATTTTTACGATTTCCGAAGACGCGATTTATTCGGTGCCACCGCATTTGACCAGTGGCTCATTGGCGCTTGGCGCAACGCATTGGCAAACCTTGTCTCGGGTGGTACTCGTTACGGCAAGTCCCGGTATTTTCTCGGCGATCATGATGGGGATTGGTCGCGCTATTGGTGAAACCATGATCGTACTAATGGCAACGGGCAATACGCCTATCATGGATATGAATTTATTGCAGGGCATGCGTACGTTGGCGGCCAACATTGCGATGGAGATGCCCGAGTCCGAAGTGGGCAGCACCCACTATCGCGTGCTGTTTCTCTCCGCATTGGTTTTGTTTATTTTTACCTTTGTCTTTAACACCTTGGCGGAAGTGGTTCGCCAACGGCTTAGAGACAAGTACAGTAATATGTAGTGAGCCTTAATAATGAAATGGATTAAATCAGGGGCTCCCTGGATATGGTTAACTGCCGGTGCCGTCAGCATGAGCTTGTTCGCGGTGCTGGGGCTACTGCTGCTCATTGGTTGGAAAGGGCTCAGTTACTTTTGGCCCGCGCCGCTTTATCAGTTTCAGTTAGATATGGATGGTCAGCATCAGATCGTGCTGGGCCAGATCTATGATCGCCAAGATGTGCCGGTGAGCCAGTTGCCGTTGGTATTGGCGAACAATAACTTGCCGAGTGACGCCGAAGTTGAGCGTCTGCTGATCAAAATTGCCAATCGTGACACCAATACCAGTGACTTTATTAGCGTGTTGAGCTCGCAAGTCATCGCAAAAACGGTGCCGCAACAAGCGATGCTGATCGAGCGTCGACGCGATGGCGATTTTTACGGTTTTCCGGTCGGTGTGCTTGATGACGGTGAGCGTTTTGGTCCCGAGTTTGTTACTCAATCTTTGGCGATGGCCGAAGAAATACGCGCCCATACGCGCCATTTGGAAAACGAAGCGCTGGTGAAACTGAATCAGCGTTTGGTCGAAAGCCGCCAAGCCTTAGCGCGTGCGCAAGAAGATCCACAGCGCCAGCAGCGGATGCAAGAGATTGAAGATCTCTCCACTCAGTTGTCAGCGATGGAGCGTCAACTGCTGGCAAAACGCAGTGAGATCAAAGGGGATGCGCTGCTCATCGTTGATGGCGCGGGCGTAGAATACAGCATTGCGATGTCCGATATCATCGACTCTTGGTACCCCAACCAACTTTCGGGCTGGGAGCAGTTGACCCATTGGCTTAAGCAAATGGGCAAGTTTGTTAGCGAAAATCCGCGCGATGCCAATACCGAAGGTGGGGTATTTCCTGCTATTTTCGGCACTGTGCTCATGGTGTTGTTGATGAGCGTAATGGTGACGCCGTTTGGGGTTATTGCCGCGATTTATCTTAATGAATATGCGAAGAACAATGCCTTTACGCGGCTGATCCGTATTGCGGTTATTAACTTGGCTGGTGTACCTTCTATCGTTTACGGCGTATTCGGCCTTGGCTTTTTCGTTTACGTGCTTGGCGCGTCGATTGACGATCTTTTCTATGCGGAAACCTTACCGGTACCGACGTACGGGACACCGGGGATCTTATGGTCGGCACTGACCTTGGCTATCTTGACGCTACCTGTGGTGATTGTCTCCACCGAAGAGGGGCTGAGCCGTGTACCGCAGTCGGTACGTGAAGGCTCGCTAGCGTTGGGAGCGACTCAATTTGAAACGCTGTGGCGGATCGTCTTGCCGATGGCAAGTCCCGCGATTATGACTGGGTTGATCCTCGCGATTGCTCGCGCCGCAGGGGAAGTGGCACCGTTGATGCTGGTGGGAGTGGTGAAGATCGCGCCGTCATTGCCGATTGACGGCAGTTTTCCTTACCTGCACTTAGACAGAAAATTTATGCACCTTGGCTACCACATTTACGATGTGGGCTTCCAAAGTTCAAACATCGAGGCGGCGCGTCCTTTAGTGTACGCGACCTCCTTTTTATTGGTTCTCGTGATCGTCTCGCTTAACTTGACGGCTATCGGCATCCGTAACCATTTACGTGATAAATATCGCTCGCTAGAGCACGGATAATTGAGGCGCTCATGATATTTGACCCGGCCGCATTTGGCCTTACGCCACCGCTGGATTTAGTGAATCTGCCGCCGGAAAAAACCGCGCTGTCGATTGAGAACTTGGATCTTTACTACGGTGAGACGCAGGCACTATTCAATATTAATATGCGTATTCCCAAAGGGCAGGTGACTTCGTTTATCGGCCCGTCGGGCTGTGGTAAATCGACCTTGCTGCGTTGTATTAATCGAATGAATGATCTGGTTGAGCACACCCGAGTAACAGGCCGTGTGATGTTAAACGACACCAACGTCTATGATAAGCATATTGATGTTGCTGATCTGCGTCGCCAAGTGGGCATGGTGTTTCAGCGCCCGAATCCGTTCCCGAAATCAATCTATGAGAACGTGATTTATGGCTTGCGGTTGCAAGGCGTGAAAGATGCACGCACCTTAAACGATGCAGCGGAAAGTTCGTTACGTGCGGCGGCGCTGTGGGATGAAGTCAAAGATCGCCTCAATGAAAGTGCGTTTGGGCTTTCAGGGGGGCAACAGCAACGCTTGGTGATCGCCCGAGCGATTGCGATTGAACCTGAGGTGTTGCTGCTTGATGAACCCACCTCGGCGCTTGACCCTATTTCGACCTTAACGATCGAAGAGCTGATCAACGCGCTAAAAACCAAATATACCGTGGTGATTGTGACGCATAACATGCAACAAGCCGCCCGGGTTTCCGATCAAACCGCCTTTATTCACATGGGTGAGTTGGTGGAATACAAAGATACAGACACAATTTTTACTACCCCGAGTGATAAGCGAACCGAAGACTATATCACCGGCCGTTACGGGTAATGAGCAAGATGGATAATCTCAATATAGGTCGACACATCTCTAACCAATTTAACGCTGAGCTAGAGCAGATCCGAAGCGAAGTCTTGGCGATGGGTGGCTTGGTAGAGCAGCAATTAGTGGACGCCCTGAAAGCGATGCACCGACAGGATGTCGAGCTGGCGCGTAAGGTGATCCGCAACGATCACAAGGTGAATGGCAAAGAAGTGATGATTGATGAAGCTTGCACGCGCATCATTGCCAAGCGTCAGCCAACCGCCAGTGATCTGCGCTTGGTAATGGCGATCATCAAAACCATTACCGATCTGGAGCGCATCGGTGACGTTGCTGATAGCATCGCCAAAATGGCGCTAGAGAGCTTTACTAACAACCAGCAAAACTTACTGGTCTCGTTGGAAGCGCTCGGGATGCAGGTCGTGCGTATGCTGCATGATGTGCTAGATGCATTTGCCCGAATGGATGTGAATGCGGCGATTGAGATCTATCGTGAAGATGATCGCATTGACCGCGAATATGAGTCGATCATTCGCCAACTGATGACCTACATGATGGAAGATCCGCGTTCTATCCCGAACGTGTTGCAGGTCATGTGGTCAGCGCGATCGATTGAGCGCATTGGCGATCGCTGCCAGAATATTTGCGAATACATCATCTATTACGTGAAAGGTAAGGATGTACGCCATATCGATCCGAATGACATATCGTCGTATATCGATTAACGCATCAAAGTCTAACGTTGAAGAGGCACAGTTTGTGCCTCTTTTTGATCGGTGCTATTCACGTTATGAAGGAGAGGATCAACGTAAGAAACCGGCACTTTCACTAAAGATGAAAATTGAGCCCCATATAGACCTGTTCGTATTCGACCCGTCCGCCCATCAATGAAGGACGCGCAATCTTAAAGCCTGAATTAAAGCTCAGCCTTTCGTTGAGATGCATACCAAACTCTAATCCCCATTGAAAGCTCAGATCATCGTAGTTGTGGGTGATCTGACTGCCTTGATCGGTGGGTGTCCGCCATGTCTCCTCAAATTGATGCATGCCAAGCAACGGACTGAGATAAAAGCTAACACTATGTGCATCAATATGATAAGTCGGTTTGAGCGTGAGACCGTAGGATTTCGCGCGCACGCTGCTGCCTCGATATTGGTTAAAGTAGCCCCAATACATCTCCCTGCCAAAATCGCGATATTCGGCTTCAACTCCGAGGCTAAACTCATGGCTGAGTTTATGATTGTAACCAGCAACAAAGGAGGCCGATTCGCCGAACAAACTGCGATAGTTACTACCAAGAGCCAGATTACCGCCGAAGTAAGGGCTGGCCCACGCGGTTGAAAGGGGAAACAAGATGACGCTAGCAACGAGTATGTTTTTCATAGCTGTACCTAAATTGAAATCTAGATACAGTGTATAAATATGGCGGTTTAAGGCTAATCAACGCTGGTAAAGATGCTGATAAGTGAGAGTTATTGCATCTCGGTAATCACCGCTTTGAGCTGGTCAAATAGCCATAGCGTTAGCGGGTGCTGTTGGTTCTTTTTATGAAAATAGGCATTGATGGTGTAATACGCTGCGCTTTCAGAAAAATCGACATCTAACGTACGAAAGCCTGATTGATGCGGTGGGATCAATCTGCCGTTTGAAGGTAACAGCATATCGGAATGTTTGACGATATCGAGAATGGTGTAAATGGAGGTCGAGCGTACCGCGATCGAACAAGGTAGATTGAGCGCTTCAAACACCCTGCTAATAATAGCCTCATCGTCGGTCCACCCCGGTACAATCAGACAAGCCCACTGATAAGCAATGGTGTCTTTAGGGGTAATGCTGGTGGATTGCAGCGGATGTGCGTCACGAACATAAACCACGCCTTTGCGCCGTGGGGCGATTACTTTTTTGGTTAAAGGATTTCGAATATCAAGATCGTATTGGATCGCGATCTGCACACGCCCTTGTTCTAGTTCCGTGAGAGTATCGTTGTTCCATTCAACCAACTCGAGGCGCAAGTTAGGCGCGGCTTTTTGCACGGCGAAAAACAGCGCAGAGCCATAAGCGGCGATAAACTGCGGCGGAAAGGCGATGCGAACCGTATCGCAGAGCGCGGCCGGGTCGAACGTGACTTGTTGATTCACTGCTGATTCGACTTGTTCTAGTAACGGCGATAGCGTTTCGCACAGTGATTGGGCATAAGGGGTGGGCATGAGCCCTTGAGGCACTTTAGTGAAAAGCTCATCGTTAAAGTGATGACGTAGCTTTTGCAGAGCATGGCTCACAGCAGGCTGAGTAACAAATAGCCTTTCAGCGGCTCGGCGCATATTTTGCTCTTGCGATAAGATCAGCAAAGTACGCAGTAAGTTGAGGTCTAGATTTTGAAATAGGTTTTTATTCATAACAGCTTACTTTGGTGATGACTCGTCTTCGTCGTCTGCATAGTGATCAGGAATGAAGGTTTGTTCTTGGATTGGCGGTCGGATGTAGCCTTCGGTGTTCACTGGCGGCAGTTCTAGCTCGGGGTAGCTGATCGCTTGGTAATCAATTTGGCTTAATAGATGGCGAATGCAATTAAGGCGGGCTTTTTTCTTGTTATCGGCCTCGACTACCCACCATGGACTTTGCTTAGTATCGGTATAGGCAAACATTTTATCTTTGGCTTGCGAATAGGCCGCCCAGCGGTTACGTGATTCCAAATCCATCGGGCTGAATTTCCAGCGCTTCATCGGGGTGTTGATGCGCTCTAAAAAGCGCTTTTCTTGCTCGTCGTCGGAGACGGAAAACCAATATTTGATCAAAATAATGCCAGAGCGGATCAGCATGCGCTCAAACTCAGGACAGGCATGGAGAAAATCGCGATACTCGTCATCGCTGCAAAAGCCCATCACTTTTTCCACCCCAGCGCGGTTATACCAGCTGCGATCAAACAGCACGATTTCGCCAGCGGCGGGTAAATGGGCGACATAGCGCTGAAAATACCACTGGCTTTTTTCGCGCTCTGTTGGGGTGCCGAGCGCGACAATGCGGCAAACACGAGGGTTAAGTTTTTCGGTGATGCGTTTGATCACCCCTCCTTTTCCCGCAGCATCACGCCCTTCAAAGAGCACCACGACCTTCAGCCCTTCTTGCTTTACCCACTCTTGTAACTTAACCAACTCGACCTGCAAGTCGGCGAGCTCTTGTTCATAGTGCGCTTTTTTAAGTTTGGCCATGGCGGTGCTCCCAGAGGTGGCAATAGTTTTATTACCGCTGATAAATGAGAGTCTGTAAAGGTGAAGCGAGCAGAAGGTGAGGGTTTCGCGGATGAGATAACGAAAATCGCTCATCCGCGAGGTATGGGCTGCAAAATTACTTTAGCAAAGTGGCGACAGCCGCAATTTTACCGTGATCGGTGACTGGAATCGCAAAGTCATCCACACCGCCCATGGTGGCTGCGGTGGAATAATTGGTCATGTAGCTCGGGCGTAAGGTCTTGCCAGAGAGATGCACTTCCCGCACTCCCGTGGCATTTACGATTTGCGATACGTTCGCCGCATTCACCCCCGCACCAGCCATGATCGATAGGCGGTTGCCGCAGTAATCGACCATTTCTCGCAGCACATCGGTGCCTTTATCGGCGCTAACGGCTAAACCCGAAGTGAGTACACGCTCACATCCAAGCGCCATGATGTCATCTAGGGCGGCACGAAAGTCAACGCACTGATCGATGGCGCGGTGGAAAGTGATCCCCATACCGTTTGCCGCATCAACAAGTTGGCGGCATTGTGCCATGTCGATGTGCCCATTGGCGGTGAGACAGCCGATCACCACACCTTGTAATCCGGCGTGGCGCGCGGCGGCAATATCGTCCACCATTTGCGCCATATCATCATCACTGAACAGGAAATCGCCTTGGCGTGGACGGATCATGGCATACACAGGAATGGTGGCATGACGCGCGGCTTGCTTCATTAGACCAAAACTTGGGGTGATCCCGCCGACTTCTAAAGAGGCGCATAGCTCAATACGGGTCGCACCCGCTTGCTGTGCCGTATGCAGCGACTCCAAATTATCAATACAAACTTCGATTTCCATCATGTAACTCCATTCGATGCGTCAGTGCGACGCCTAGCTGATTGTATCGCTAAATTTCAACAAGCAGAACAAATGTTCGAACCTGCGATGCCATCAGATCAGATAAACGATAAGAAGGTATACGGGTGGGGTATAGTAAGCGTGAAAATTTAGGGTAACGAATTGTAAATAATCGCGATTCAGGCAGAAATAGGGAAGGGCTAAAACGAAAAAGGGCCCGGTGGTCCGGGCCTCATATTTGTTGAGCTATTATGTTGAGCTAGGTTGGCTTTCGCCTGCTGACTTGGCTTTTCCTCAATTGGGATTGCCAGTTGCGTAATTATAGATCCGCAGTGTGCTCAGATAGGTAAGCGGCAACACCTGTTGGAGATGCGTCCATACCTGCTTTACCTTCTTCCCATTGTGCTGGGCAAACTTCACCGTTTTTCTGGTGGAAGTTAAGCGCGTCAACCATACGTAGCATCTCGTCGATGTTACGGCCTAGAGGCAGGTCGTTCACTACTTGGTGACGAACAACACCGTCTTCGTCAATTAGGAAAGAACCACGGAAAGCTACGCCTGCTTCTGGGTGCTCTACGTCGTATGCTTTACAAATTTCGTGTTTCACGTCAGCGATCAGTGGGTATTTAACTTGACCGATACCGCCGTTCTCAACTGGGGTGTTACGCCATGCGTTGTGTGAGAATTGTGAATCGATAGAAACACCGATAACTTCAACGCCTTTTGCTTGGAAATCTTCAAAGCGCTTATCGAATGCAATCAGCTCAGATGGACACACGAAAGTGAAGTCAAGAGGGTAGAAGAACACAACTGCTTTTTTACCTTTAGTGAACTCAGCAAAGTTGAAGTTCTCTACGATTTCACCGTTACCCAAAACAGCAGCTGCAGTGAAATCTGGGGCTTGACGACCTACTAGTACCATGATGGTGCTCCTAAATAGTTGAATTTTACTGCCTTCGTTGGCAGTTTCCGTTTCGACGGAGGTAAATATAGCCAACCTATTGGATTGAAAAAAGCGGAATAAACAGATTACAATAATCGGAAAAATCGATTGGTAAAATATGATGAGTAAGTTTCCTTCGCTAAAGCAACTGAACTATTTAGTGACTCTGCATGAAACTCGCCACTTTGGTGATGCAGCAAAGAAGTGCTACGTCAGTCAGTCTACCTTGAGTTCAGGGTTGCAGAATCTGGAAGAGTTGCTCGGCTCCCAACTGATAGAGCGCGACAACAAAACCTTGGTCTTTACCTCTACCGGTGAAGAGGTGGTAAGACGAAGCCTTGATATTTTGGCGCGCAGTCGTGACCTGCTTGAATTAACGCAAGGCAATGGCGAAGCAATGGAAGGGACACTGCGGGTAGGCTGTATTCCCACGATTGCCCCTTTTTTACTGAGCGATCTGGTGCAAGAAGTCACGCGATTGCACCCGGCGTTAAATCTGTTGCTGCGCGAAGATACCACGACGAATCTGCTGGCGGCACTGCGCAGTGGTGAGATGGATGTGTTAATCCTCGCATTACCGGTTGATATTGGTGCGATGAAAAGCCGTATTGTGGGGCGCGACATGTTTAAGATGGTGTTTAGTCGCCATCAGGCCACTAATTTACCCGTCCCTATTCAATATACCCATCTACCGGATGAATCGGTCTTTTTGCTTGAAAAAGAGCACTGCTTAACCGAGCACGCGATCTCGGCATGTAGCCTCACCAGTAAAGAGAAAATCAACCCGTTTACGGCAACCAGTTTGCATACCTTGGTCCAAATGGTTGCGAATGGGTTAGGAACAACCTTCATTCCGCAAATGGCGATTGAGCATGGCATCATCGAAAACCTTGATTTGGTGAGCATGGATCCGCCGGGGCAGACTGCGTATCGCGAGATCGGTTTAGTATGGCGTCCGACATCGAATCGGATGATGATGTTTAACCAGCTGGCCGACATTGTAGAGGGGCTGTTGTAGCTGTTAAACGCCGCTATATCTCTTTAAGTCTCAGTGCTCTGGCGTATGGAATTTTCGGGAGCATTGAGGCTTCCTATTTATCGTTTGCAGCCTGTTTTTGGCTCGATGTTTTTGCTTCTAATTTTGACTCATTAATCGCAACCGTACCTTTTTGTTTCTGTTTTCGATTGGGCGGAAATAGCGAGTGAAATAAGGTTATGAGGAGGGTAATAGAGCCTAAATGGTTTAGAGGTCGGCGATTGGTTTTCTCGCATCTAGAACTAAAGTCGCATATTTTGCGCAAAGTACCATAATTGTGATCCCTACCGCGCTTTACTCTGTTTGATTATCTTTATTTGATGACAAGCAATGATTCTAACTTATTGCCTTTTCGTTGCTTTTTGATGTGATTTTTTGTTTCGCTACATTAATTAAGTTGTAATTTACTAATAATTACATGCTCATTTTTGTTCTTCAAAATCTAGTAATGAATATCAAAACAATAGATTGAAATTTGTTGGATGTTTGAAATGATTATTTTAAACATTGCGCACTAAGCTATTTGGGTAATTTTATTACGTAATTTTACTGCATTTCAGAGTGAGTCAAGGTTGGCGGTTTTATCAAAATAAATGGTTTAAAAGAATGAGTATCAGTTCATTTTAAATTTGATTTACAGCTCTTAAGATATTGTTTTTAAATTATTCAGTGTTTTCGTCTCTTTGTTTGTCATACCTTGGTCATATTGATTTATTGCTATCCTTGAACCATGGTTAGTTGCGTGAGGAATAAATTGCCTCGCGGTGACTAATTGAGCCTTTTGTAACTTAAGGTAGTTGTAAAATTACAGGATACGGTAAGGAGACGGTATGGCGGCACAAGACTCAGCACTCGATTTTCGCGAGCAAATTACGGAACAACAGCAAGACATTTTAACCCCCGAGGCTATTTCCTTTCTTACCCTATTGGTCGAAAAGTTCGCTGATCGCGTCCCCGAGTTGTTGTCTACTCGCGAAGAGAGACAGGCGGCGATCGATAATGGTCAGCTGCCGGATTTTTTATCAGAAACACAGGTGATACGTGAGCAAGATTGGCAAGTGCTTGGGGTGCCGCAAGATCTTTTAGATCGACGCATCGAGATCACCGGTCCGGTTGACCGAAAAATGGTGATTAATGCGCTTAACGCCAATGTGAAAGTCTTTATGGCGGACTTTGAAGATTCATTTTCTCCAGTGTGGCAAAGCGTGATCGATGGTCAACGGAATTTGCGTGATGCCAACATGGGTACAATTGAATACACCAATCCAGACAACGGCAAAGTTTATGCGCTAGACGACGATCCGGCAGTGCTAATTTGTCGTGTGCGTGGGTTACACCTTCCCGAGAAACATGTGGAATTTAATGGCAATCCGATCCCGGGGGCGCTATTAGATTTCGGTTTGTACTTCTTCCACAATTTCCGTCAGTTAATTTCGAAGGGGAGTGGGCCTTACTTCTATCTGCCTAAGTTGCAGGCGTATCAGGAAGCGGCGTGGTGGAGCGACGTGTTCCACTTTACCGAGCAGCATTTCGCGCTACCAAGCGGCACGATCAAAGCAACCGTGTTGATCGAAACCTTGCCGGCCGTCTTTGAGATGGATGAGATCCTCTTCCATCTTCGTGACCATATCGTTGGGCTTAACTGTGGTCGTTGGGACTATATCTTTAGTTACATCAAAACGCTGCGTAGCTACCCTGACCGCGTCTTGCCTGATCGACAAATGGTGACGATGGATAAACCTTTCCTCAATGCTTATTCTCGTCTGTTGGTCAAAACCTGTCACCGTCGTGGCGCCTTTGCGATGGGCGGCATGGCTGCCTTTATCCCGTCAAAAGATCCCGACACCAACAACCAAGTGTTGGCGAAGATCCGCAATGATAAATCACTTGAAGCGCGTAACGGCCATGATGGCAGTTGGATAGCGCACCCCGGCCTTGCTGATACCGCTATGGCGGTGTTCAACGAAGCACTTGGCGAGCGCAGTAACCAACTTGATGTCACGCGTGATAGCGATGCGCCAATTACCGCTCAAGAGCTGCTAGCGCCGTGTGAAGGTGAACGCACCGAAGAGGGCATGCGCCACAATATTCGCGTCGCAGTGCAATACATCGAAGCTTGGATCCAAGGGAACGGTTGCGTGCCCATCTATGGCCTGATGGAAGATGCAGCAACGGCGGAAATCTCCCGGGTGTCTATTTGGCAGTGGATCAAACACGGCAAGAGCTTAAGTAACGGCAAAGTAGTCACCAAAGCTTTGTTTAACGAAATGCTGGCACAAGAGTTGGTGGTGGTGCGAGAAGAAATTGGCGAAACCCGTTATCAGGAAGGCCAATTTGAAGAAGCGGCGAAGTTGATGCAGTCACTCACCACCAGTGATGAGTTAACCAACTTCCTTACTGTGCCGGGCTATGAGTACCTAAATTAAGCACGGCTAATCATTTCATCGATGTATCGAGAGAAGCGTTAGTTATTCATTAAAGAAAGCCATTCATTTAAGAGAGTTATTACGCAGAGAGTTAGCACAAACTAAAGAGGGAACCGACCATGACTTTGACTCGTGAACAACAAATTGCTGCACTAGAAAAAGATTGGGCTGAAAACCCACGTTGGAAAAACGTAAAGCGCACCTATACCGCAGAGGAAGTCATTAATCTGCGAGGCTCGTTTGCGCCGGAGCAGACGATCGCCCAGCGTGGTGCGGATAAGTTGTGGGATCTCGTCAATGGCGATGCCAAGAAAGGCTATGTGAACTGTCTCGGCGCTTTAACCGGTGGTCAGGCGGTACAGCAAGCCAAAGCGGGTATCGAGGCGATTTATCTATCGGGTTGGCAGGTCGCGGCGGATAACAATACCGCCTCGACCATGTATCCAGATCAATCACTGTACCCTGTCGACTCTGTGCCGGCGGTGGTGAAGCGCATCAATAATGCCTTCCGTCGCGCGGATCAAATTCAGTGGTCGAATGGTCAATCACCGGCCGAAGGCACAGACTACTTCTTGCCGATTGTGGCGGATGCAGAAGCAGGTTTTGGTGGCGTTCTAAACGCGTACGAGCTGATGAAAGCCATGATTGATGCCGGTGCCGCTGGGGTTCACTTTGAAGATCAACTTGCCTCAGTGAAAAAGTGCGGCCACATGGGGGGTAAGGTGTTAGTACCAACCCAAGAAGCGGTCCAGAAGTTGGTTGCAGCGCGTTTAGCCGCCGATGTGGCAGGTACCACGACGCTAGTAATTGCACGTACCGATGCCAATGCGGCGGATCTCCTAACCTCTGATTGCGATCCGTATGACCGTGACTTTATTGAAGGCGAGCGCACCGCTGAAGGTTTTTACCGCGTAAGAGCGGGCATTGACCAAGCGATTTCTCGCGGTCTGGCGTATTCTCCTTACGCCGATCTAGTATGGTGTGAAACGGCAACGCCTTGCTTGGAAGAGGCGAAGAAATTTGCCGATGCTATCCATGCCGAGTACCCAGATCAACTGCTGGCATATAACTGTTCGCCATCGTTCAACTGGGAAAAGAACCTCGATGCAGAGACGATTGCAAAATTCCAGCAAGAGCTCGCCAATATGGGTTACGTGTACCAGTTCATTACGCTGGCAGGCATTCACAACATGTGGTTCAACATGTTCGAGCTTTCGCATGCTTATGCGCAGGGCGAAGGCATGAAGCACTATGTGGAGATGGTGCAGCGTCCTGAGTTTGCCGCCGCTGAAAAAGGTTACACCTTTGTGGCTCACCAACAGGAAGTGGGCACCGGTTACTTTGACCGTATGACTAACACCATCCAAGGTGGTCAATCATCGGTTACGGCGCTCACCGGCTCGACGGAAGAAGATCAGTTCTGATTTTGCTCTCTATCTGATGGTAAAGGCTCACATAGTGGGCCTTTGTTGTTTATAGCGAAGAGCCAACGTTCGCTAGCGCCGATTGTATTTTCCATCGACAGAGGATGTTGAAAGCGTCCTAATTGCTAACATGGATGAAGACCATGAGCATTTGAGCGAGCAGACTATCGCCCTTGTGCTTGGAGGGAAAACGCTTGCACATGCGTCATCATTTGAGGATAGAGCGAGAGGAACAGTTGCTCTAACTTATCGTAGTTCTGGATAAAGTGAGCGCCACAGTCTGCCAATGGTACCAAGCGAGGGCGACGCAAAGACATTCGCTCTAGCGCAACCATGATCCCTGACGTTGATTGATAGCTTTCTATCCAATGCTCTTGCCATAAACGCTGTTGTAGCGATGCAAAAAAGCCATATTCAGGCGGCGTTTCAAAGCCGAGAAGTTCTGTTTTGGCGTGGACAAGAAAGTGCGGCAACGGTGAGTGATGAAATTTAGGCCAGTGGATCGTTAGATAATGATCCCAGCAGAGGTCGAGGGCAATTCCCGCAAAACGGCGCAGAGGCTGAGGAAACAGCACTTTCGCCTGTCGAACTTCATCGCTTTCATCCACCGTGCGATCGATAAAACGGTGTAGATAGATCCCGTCGGCGATTTCAGGCTCGAATCGCCCATCAGGTTTTCCGCGCACAAAGTCTGCGAGAAGATTCGCCGCGAGGTGACTGCCAACGGAGTCGGCGAGATGAAGATGAGCAAGGTAGTTCATTATCGATATTGCGAGCTTTATGCCAGTGTGATCACTTTGGCAAATTCTAATCGCAAGTGATGGCTGCGATCAAAATTCATTCTGCAAGGCGGTTCTCGTTGTTGACTCAGTATTGTTATTCTAACCTGTAAATATCAGATATCAGCGTTACAGGCCGCGTCAAATCGCCTCTCCTTGGTTAGATCCCCACAACGGCAAAGTACATTCTTGCTGTTAGGTTTGAACTGCATACAGGAAAGTCGCCGTTAGTATCGACTTTCCTCACTGAGAGTGTCTTCCTCTGCGCCAAGCGGCTCAGATTCTTCTTGCAATTCAAGCAGGTTGATGGCGATGGTGACAAAGTCACTGTCGGTAATAATGCCCACCACGCTTGTGCCTTTCACTACCGGTAAACAACCAATTTTGTGCCGTTGCATGTACAGGGCGGCTTGCTTAAGGCTGGCGTGGGGAGTCACTGTCATGTAGTGCTCTGACATCACTGACCGAAGCGGCGTATTGTAAAGCGTTTGTGGATCGCTGCAGGGGCCTTCGAGCTGAGAGTGCTGGGCTGCAAGTATGTCGCGTTGGGACACGACCCCGCAAAGCTGGCCGCTTGTATTAAGAATGGGAATGTGACGAATTTCCTCACGATTCATCAACGCTTGCGCATCAAACAGCGTATGAGTTTCCGAGAGGGTATAAGGGTTTACTGTCATAAGGTCTGCTACGGTGAACATCTGACACCTCCTGCACAAGCAACTTGTTCATCTATGCTTTACTTAACTCTAGCGGAAGCTGCCTGGTAATGAGATGACCCGGATCGAAAAAACAGCACTTGGTCTTAGTTCTCTAGGCACATCGAAGCTCAGTTTGAAAGGCAACTCTACTGCGGGGAATGATCATGGCAACACGACTATTGCTACCACTGTATTTTCTAGTGTTTTCGGTATCGGCATTGGAGATCGAGCCCCGCGTAATTGGCGGTATCGAATCGGGCGAGAATGATGTGCCGTGGCAGCTTTATGTGTCGTCCAGCATTAACGGGAGTAGCTTTGGTTGTGGCGCCACTTATATCGGTAATCGTTACGCGTTATCGGCGGCGCACTGCTTTTTTGAAGGGGCGCAGAGAGTGTCCCTAGAAAATGTAAAGGTGTGGGGGGGCACGGTTGACTCGCAAGATTTCATTAGTGCTAGCGCGGTTACTTTAGAAAGCTTGGTTATTCATCCCGACTTCAATCCACAAAACTATGAAAACGATATTGCCGTTCTTCGCCTCAGTCGAGAGATCAATAATGCCATCCCTATTCAGTTGATTAGCGTACAAGAGCAGGTAACCGCAAATAACGATTTTGCCAATGGGTACAATGCCAGTGGATTTAGCCCTGAAAACTTATTGGTATCGGGCTGGGGTGATACCAGTGTGAGTGGTGAAAATTTCCCGCGCTTTTTGCAGCAAACCTTGCTGACAGGGGTTCCCGATTTTATTTGCGATGAAGAATGGGGTAACCGCAGCTTTGGTACCGATCTGGCGAAGTTGGTGTGTGCGGATTCGCCTAATCCATTGATTGGTCGTGATTCATGCTCTGGTGACTCTGGTAGCCCGTTAGTGTGGCAAAATGCCAGTAACGCCGCTGACAGAGACTTTGGTCTCCGCTTGATGGGGATTGTCAGCTTCGGCATTACCAGTAATGGGCAGTCATGTGTGACTGGCCTCCCTAGCGGCTATACCGAAATTGCTGCCTTTTTACCTTTTATCCAAGTTAACAGCGATAGCCTGCCTTCGGCGTCCAATTTCTCAGTCGACCCTTTCAGCCTTGACTACTCAGAAGCGGGAGAGATTAACGTCACTATTCCCGATTCAGATGATGGCGGCGCATTTTCCTTCTTTGGGCTTCTGATATTGTTCTTTATTGGGCTTCGAAGAGCCCGCCCAAAGTGCTAACTCAGTGTGATTCAGGTAATAACTGCAACATGGTGAGTGATAAGTTGATAAGCGTCGAAAAATGCTGATTTGATTTCCTAAGCCTCGTTTTTCAAAACCTTAATCTTGATAGTGTCTCTGGGTATATCTGGAAAAGGATTTTAAGAGGCGAGTTATGAAGGCATTGTGGTTAGGTTTAGCATTGACATCAGGGACGGCATTGGCGCAAGAGGCAATTACGCCATACATTGTCGGTGGCATTGAAACGCAACAAAATGAACTTCCTTGGCAGTTATATCTCGTTGCTGATTATGGAGATGGAGAGCCCTCCGCATGTGGAGCGGTCAGTATTGGTGAACGTTTTGCATTGACTGCTGCTCACTGTGTCGAAAAAAATGGTGCTGCAGCCCTTAACGTAAAAGTTTGGGGAGGGGATCTTGACCTAGCTAACTTGAATCCCGGCGTTGTTGCGCTTGAAGTTAAAACACACCCCAAATATGAATACAAAATAGATGAGGTATCGGGAAATCTAGAATATATGATAAATGATATCGCTATTTTGGAGCTTATTACGACTATTCCTGGTGTTGAACCAATTTTGATGGCGTCTACTGCTGAGCAAAAGGCTATGGACAGTGAGTTTGGTAACACTTTTGTTCAAGATGGGGTGAGCGCTGGTAACGTAATAGTGTCAGGGTGGGGGTTGACGCAAGGCGGTAACCAATCTAGCGGTTCTCGTGTTTTGCTACAAACCCTGCTAACAGGTGTGCCTGATCTGAATTGCCAAACTTCATTTACTCATCCTGAATACGACTTTGGTACTTTAATTTGTGCTCAAGCTCCAGACCCTAAAGTTGCGACTGATGCCTGTAATGGTGATTCTGGCGGCCCACTTATTTGGAAGAATACTGAAAACCAGAACGCAATCACAGATAGTGATCTTGGCCTTCGGCTTGTGGGGCTAGTTAGCTTTGGTAGTGAATCATGCAATGGGGCTTCGCCGGGTGGATATACGCAAGTGGCCAAGTATTCTGATTTCATTGATGGCTTCGTTACTGCTAATCCTGACAGCGGCACTTTGGCAAGTAGCGCGACCTTTACTAAAGACCCATTTGACCGTGATTATAGTGATACCAGTTCGGGTGGTGACGGAAACGGTTCGGGCGGCTCGATCGGTGGTGGCTCTGGCGGTGCTGGTGGAATTGGCGGTGGCGGTAACCCTGTAATTAAGTCAGGCGAAGGCTCAAGCACTGGCCTGTTGGCGCTACTTGGCTTAGGTGTTGTTGGCTTCCTGCGTCGTCGCCGATAAAATCGCCGTTTACCTCGCTGGCGAACAATTGCTGGCGAGGTAATCAATAGCAATCCTTGATTCTATTGAAGGGGCATTTATACTTGCTGCCAGCTTAAATTTGGCAACTTGTGGTAGAGGCCCCATGCAACTTTCAGACTTTCATTTCGATTTACCTGACGAGCTGATCGCTCGTTACCCTCAGCCTGAACGCACGGCGAGTCGTCTATTACAAATGGATGGCAATAGCGGCGCACTAACTCATGGCGCCTTTACCGATGTCCTTAATCACGTGCAAGCCGGTGATTTGTTGGTTTTTAACAATACCCGTGTGATCCCTGCTCGCCTATTTGGGCGCAAAGCCACTGGCGGAAAGCTGGAGATTTTGGTTGAGCGTATGCTCGATGAAAAATCGATTCTAGCCCATGTTCGTTCGTCAAAATCGCCAAAACCGGGAACGGAGCTGTTTGCGGGTGAAAACGATGAGTTTGAAGCCGAAATGGTGGCGCGCCACGATGCCTTGTTTGAAATTCGCTTTAAAGGCGATAAAACGGTGTTGGAAATCCTAGAAGCTGTTGGGCATATGCCCTTGCCACCGTATATTGACCGTCCCGATGAAGATGCGGACAAAGAGCGCTACCAAACGGTGTACAACCAAAAACCGGGCGCGGTTGCTGCGCCAACAGCGGGCTTGCACTTTGATGACGCATTGCTTGAGCAGTTGAAAGCCAAAGGGGTAGAGCTGGCATTTGTCACTTTGCACGTCGGCGCGGGCACGTTCCAACCGGTGAAAGTGGATAATATTCTAGAACACCACATGCATGCCGAGTATGCCGAAGTGCCCCAAGAGGTGGTGGATGCGGTGACTCGCACTAAAGCGCGTGGTGGTAAAGTGGTTGCGGTCGGCACGACGTCAGTACGTTCGCTAGAAAGCGCCGCTCAAGCCACGATGGCTCAAGGCGAGCCGTTGGCCCCGTTTTTTAAAGACACCAGTATTTTCATTTACCCGGGTTATCAATGGCAGATTGTGGACGCCTTGATCACCAATTTCCACTTACCTGAATCAACTTTGATCATGCTAGTCAGCTCATTTGCAGGTTACGAGCATACAATGAATGCGTACAAAGTGGCGGTTGAGAACCAATACCGTTTCTTTAGTTACGGTGATGCGATGTTTATTCAGCGCAAAGTGGACTGATTTTCCGAGGTTGGCACCTGCCAGCCTTTCTACTATGCGCCGAGACCTATCTCGGTGGCATTTTTCCCTATAATTGGGGCAATGTCAGATTGTTTTTCTGGCTCTTGGAGGTTCCTGTGAAATTTGAATTAGATAAAACAGAAGGTCGTGCCCGTCGTGGTCGCTTGATTTTCGAACGCGGTACAGTAGAGACTCCGGCATTTATGCCAGTGGGTACTTACGGTACGGTGAAGGGGATGACCCCGGAAGAAGTCAAAGAGACTGGCGCACAAATTCTGCTCGGAAATACTTTCCACCTATGGCTGCGCCCGGGTCAGGAAGTGATGAAAATGCATGGCGATCTACACGACTTCATGCAATGGCAGGGACCAATCCTGACCGATTCAGGCGGTTTTCAGGTATTTAGCCTAGGTGATATTCGTAAAATCACGGAAGAGGGCGTGCATTTCCGCAACCCTGTCAACGGCGACAAGATCTTCATGGATGCTGAAAAGTCGATGGAAATTCAAAAAGATCTTGGCTCTGACGTTGTGATGATTTTCGATGAATGTACGCCGTACCCAGCGACGCACGATGAAGCGAAGAAATCGATGGAAATGTCACTGCGTTGGGCGAAACGCAGCCGTAATCATTTCGATAAGTTGGAAAACCCGAATGCACTGTTTGGTATCGTTCAGGGAAGTACTTACGAAGATTTACGTGATATTTCTGTCAAAGGGCTGACAGAGATCGGTTTCGACGGTTATGCTGTTGGTGGCTTGGCGGTCGGTGAGCCAAAAGAAGAAATGCATAAAGTGTTGGAGCATACCTGCCCACAATTGCCGGAAGATAAGCCTCGCTATCTGATGGGTGTGGGTAAACCAGAAGATTTGGTTGAAGGTGTGCGCCGTGGTATCGACATGTTCGACTGTGTAATGCCTACACGAAACGCTCGAAATGGCCACCTGTTTGTCACCGGTGGTGTGATCAAGATCCGTAATGCGACACATAAAACGGACACAACGCCTCTAGATCCGCATTGTGACTGTTACACTTGTCGCAATTACTCTAAGGCGTATCTGCATCATCTTGATCGTTGCAATGAAATCTTGGGTGCGCGTTTGAATACAATCCACAACTTGCGTTACTACCAACGTTTGATGGAAAGCATTCGTAAGGCTATCGAAGAAGATCGCTTTGAGCAGTTCGTTGAAGAGTTCTATGCTCGTCGCGATCGCGAAGTACCACCAATGAAAAAGTAAAAATAACGAGGACGTTAATCAATGAGTCTGTTTATCTCTCAAGCTCACGCTGCTGCAGAAGGTGCTCCACAAGGTGGCCTACTAGGTATGGTACCTATGCTGCTAATGTTTGCTGCTATTTTCTATTTTATGATTTATCGCCCGCAAGCTAAGCGCGTTAAAGAGCATAAGAGCCTAATGTCTTCTATGGGCAACGGTGACGAAGTGCTAACAACGGGTGGTCTGGTGGGTAAGATCACCAAAATTTCAGCCGAAAATGAGTACATCGTTATTGCGCTAAACAGCAACAATAACGTTACTATCAAAAAGGACTATGTGACCGCTGTTCTGCCTAAGGGCACTATGCAGTCACTATAAGCAAGGAAAAAGCTGTGTTAAACCGTTATCCTTTGTGGAAGACGCTAATGGTACTGTTCGCAGTACTCATTACAGGATTGTATGCGCTTCCCAATCTCTACGGTGAAGACCCAGCAGTGCAAATCTCCGGGGCGCGTGGCGCCTCGGTTGATTATACTGCCGTGGATCTCGTCACCAATATTCTCGCCGAACAAGATCTGACGCCGAAGGCCAGTACGTTTGAAAACGGCACTGTGTTAGTGCGCTTTGAAAACTCAGACCAACAAACTCTCGCGAAAGACACCCTTTCTGAAGCCCTGAGCAAAGATGATTACATTGTCGCGCTAAACCTAGCGCCTGCAACGCCGTCTTGGCTGCAAAGCATTGGCGCCCAGCCAATGAAGTTGGGCTTGGACTTGCGCGGTGGTGTGCACTTCTTGATGGAAGTGGACATGGCTTCAGCAATGGACAAACGTCTGGCGCAATTGGAAGACTCATTCCGTGATGAGCTGACCAAAGCGCAATTGCGCTGGGGTGTGCTAGAACGTGTTGATGACACGATCCGTGTGACTTTCAGTAGCCCAGAACGTTTGGAAAAAGCGGTTAGCATTCTGACGCCAAGCAACACCAATGTTGAGTTGATTGCTGATCCTGCTCGCCGCACATTAACAGCGCAATACAGTGAAGCGCAACTCACCGAAATGCGTGAAAACGCGGTCGTGCAAAACATCACAATTTTGCGTAAACGTGTGAACGAGCTAGGTGTTGCTGAGCCAGTGGTTCAACGTCAAGGTGCAACCCGTATCGTGGTTGAGCTACCAGGTATTCAAGATACCGCGCGTGCGAAAGAAATTCTTGGCGCGACTGCGACGCTTGAATTCCGTGAAGTGGTAGATAACTACGATCGCAATGCGTTAGCGTCAGGCCGTATTCCCGCGGGTACTGAAATTAAGCTTGATAGCAATGGTGAGCCAGTTCTACTAAAACGCCGTGCGATTTTGGGTGGTTCTCACATCACGAATGCGAACTCAGCGCAAGACGAAAACGGCATGCCGCAAGTTAGCATCTCGCTTGATAGCGAAGGTGGTGACAAGATGAGCCAGTACTCGCGTAGCAACATCAACAAGTTGATGGCGACTGTCTTTACCGAATACAAAGACAGCGGCCGTGACAACGAAGATGGCAGTGCGATCCTGGACAAGCATGAGGAAGTGATCAACCAAGCGACAATCCAAACCACGCTTGGCCGTAGCTTCCGTATCACCGGTCTTGATTCAGCCGCTGAAGCGCAAAACTTAGCGCTATTGCTGCGTGCTGGTGCGTTGATCGCGCCGATTTCTATCGTTGAAGAGCGCACCATTGGTCCATCAATGGGTCAGCAAAATATCGATAAAGGGATGCGCGCGATGATCGCCGGTCTCGCGATGGTGATGATTTTCACCTTGCTGTACTACCGCCGTTTTGGTCTCTTTGCCAATATTGCGTTGATGATGAACCTCGTGATGGTCGTCGGTTTGATGTCGATGATCCCTGGGGCGACCATGACGTTGCCGGGTATAGCGGGTATTGTACTGACAATCGGTATGGCGGTTGACGCCAACGTACTGATTTTTGAGCGTATTCGTGAAGAGTTGCAAGATGGTCGTTCGCCACAACAAGCGATCCACCACGGTTATGCTAACGCACTCAGTACGATTGCCGATGCCAACATTACCACCTTGATCACTGCCATTATTCTCTTTGCAGTGGGTACGGGTGCGATTAAAGGCTTCGCGGTAACGCTATCGCTTGGCATTTTGACCTCGATGTTCACCGCCATTATTGGTACGCGTGCCATTGTAAACTTGGTTTACGGCGGCAAGCGCGTTGATAAGTTGTCGATTTAAGGAGTTGATAGCATGTTTCAGATTTTGAAAGCAGAGAAGACTATCAACTTCATGCGTTGGTCGAAGGTGACCTTCTTTATCTCAATGTTGGCGATAGTGGCGTCGTTCGCGTCACTGGCGATCAACAAGCTCAATTGGGGTTTGGATTTCACCGGTGGTACGCTGATTGAGTTGAAGTTTGAAGAGCCTGCACAACTGGATGTGATCCGTGATGCGCTTGGTAATGAAGGCTTTGCCGATGCCGTTGTGCAAAACTTCGGTAGCTCTCGCGACGTGATGATCCGCATGCGTCCGCGTGAAAACGTGGAAGCGTCCGAGCTTGGCGCGCAAGTGATTCAAATTGTTGAAGGGGTAACGGCGTCGGTTGTCGACTCTGAAACTCAAGCCGAGAAAGCAGGCGTGCAAGTTAGCCGCGTTGAATTCTTGGGGGCAGCAATTGGTGATGAGCTAGCGGAAGCGGGTGGCTTGGCTATCTTGGCATCGCTTGTGTGTATCTTGATCTATATTTCACTGCGCTTTGAATGGCGTCTGGCAAGTGGTGCGGTAGCGTCATTGGCGCACGATATCATCATCACTATCGGTATTTTCTCGGCGCTGCAAATTGAGGTCGACTTGACCATCATCGCGGCACTGCTAACGGTAGTAGGTTACTCGTTGAACGATACCGTGGTGGTGTTCGACCGTATCCGTGAAAACTTCCGTAAGATGCACCGTGAAGAAACGGATGAAGTCATCAACGCCTCTATTACGCAAACCTTGAGTCGTACCCTGATCACATCGGGCACAACCTTGTTCGTGGTTGTTGCGCTGTTTGTGCTGGGCGGTGCGAACATCCATGGTTTTGCGACAGCGTTGTTGATCGGTATTACAGTCGGAACTTATTCATCGATCTATGTTGCTTCGGCATTGGCGATGAAACTGGGTATCAACCGTGAACACTTGATGCCACCAAAAGTAGAAATGGATGAAGAATTCGAACAGATGCCATAAGCGTCTACTGTAGTAATACATCGAATTTGAAAACAAAAAAACCGCTGAAGCTTCAGCGGTTTTTTTATGTGTGTCGCTGACAGAGTGAAATTGTCAGCAATGAAATAAGGCTGAGCCTTACTTCATCATACCTTCGTTAGCGTGCTCGCGGATTTTTGCTAGCAGAGGCTTAACGACACGTGGGTTACCACATACTACGTTGCCAGATGCTAGGTAGTTAGTGTTACCAGTGAAGTCTGTGGTGATTGCACCCGCTTCACGTGCGATTAGATCGCCCGCTGCGATGTCCCAAGGTTTTAGACCGAATTCGAAGAAACCGTCTAGACGACCCGCTGCCACGTAACACAGATCAAGTGCTGCAGAGCCGCTGCGACGTACGTCAGCAGAATCAGTGAACACGCTAGTTAGCAGGTTCATGTAGCTTTCAGTGTGTTGTTTCGCACGGAATGGGAAACCAGTACCGATCAAACAACCGGTTAGGTCGCGAGGTTGAGAAGCACGAATACGTTGGTTGTTTAGCTGAGCACCTTGACCACGGGTCGCAGTGAATAGCTCGTTACGCATTGGGTCGTAAACACAAGCCACTTCGATACGGCCACGCATTTTCAGCGCGATTGATACCGCATAATGAGGTAGGCCACGAACAAAGTTCGCAGTACCATCCAGTGGGTCGATAATCCATTGGCACTCTTTATCACGGCCTTCAATAACACCAAGCTCTTCGCCCGCAAAGCAATGCTCTGGGTAAGAAGACTTGATTGACTCGATAATCATAGCTTCCGCTTCTTTATCGATGTTGGTCACTAGATCGTTGAAGCCTTTAGTTGAAACCTGAACGCTGTCAGCTTTTTCTAGTGATTTAGCAATATGGTTGCCTGCCTTTCGCGCAGCGCGAATGGCGATGTTTAGCATCGGATGCATACTATCTTCCCAATGGATGTTAAAGAACGAAAAGCGGCGCGCAGTATACCAATAATCTGGCAAAAAGGAAGTGGTTATTTTTTGTGCGTAATGATTATTTTGTTGGTTAACAATTAGGAGTGATTACCCTTGGCAGAAAAAGCTGTGTTACACTCCTTCGCCTTGTTTACAGACAGCAAAAAGAAGAGAGTCATGTTAGACAACGTACGTGTAGTTTTGGTGGGTACGACCCATTCTGGCAATATCGGCTCTGCCGCGCGAGCCATGAAAGTGATGGGTTTTAGTCAGTTGGTGTTGGTTGCTCCAGAGTGTGAGATCGATGGACAAACAATAGCACTCGCCGCAGGCGCCAGTGATATAGCCAACAACGCGCGTATTGTCTCTTCTTTAGAAGAAGCGATAGCGGATTGTCCGTTAGTGATTGCTTCTAGCGCACGTTCGCGTACGCTGCAATGGCCGCAGCTCGAAATGCGTGAATACGGTCAGAAAGCGGCGCAAGAGTGCCGCCAACATTCTGTGGCATTAGTCTTCGGTCGAGAGCGTACCGGATTGACGAATGATGAGTTACAGAAATGTCATTTTCATGTCACAATTCCCGCTAACCCAGAATACAGTTCACTGAACCTCGCGATGGCGGTGCAAACCCTGTGTTACGAGCTCAGAATGGCGTGGCTCGAGAGCGAAGCGTTTCAAGGTGAAAGTCAGTCAGTGGAGTATCCATTAAGCGATGACTTAGAGCGCTTTTATGAGCACCTTGAAAAAGTGCTACATGATGCTCAGTTTATCAATAAGCAACACCCAGGGCAGGTGATGACCAAGCTGCGTCGTTTATATAATCGCGCACGTCCGGAGTCACATGAGCTGAATATTCTGCGTGGAATGCTATCGTCTATCGAAAAAACCTTTGCCGGGATGAAGCGTTAGTCCGTTAAGGCAAGTTAGCTAAAAAATACAACGAGTTAAATTCCGACTATTTTAGTCAGGTAAATACTTGACCGTTTTTGTCAGGTATGAGAGCATTGCTGCAAATAGACGAACAGGTAGTGATGTTATGAGGTTGACTTCAAAAGGAAGATACGCAGTCACCGCAATGCTGGATGTGGCGCTGCATTCGCAGGAAGGTCCGGTGCCACTGGCTGAAATTTCGGAGCGTCAGGGGATCTCGCTGTCCTATCTTGAGCAGCTATTCTCTCGCCTTCGCAAAGCCGGACTGGTCGCAAGTGTACGTGGCCCTGGTGGCGGTTACCGCTTAGGCGATGAAGCAGAAAATATTGCCGTAGGCACAGTGATCGCAGCTGTCGACGAATCAGTAGATGCTACTAAGTGTCACGGAAAAGCAGATTGCCAAGGTGGAACGCGCTGTTTAACGCATGCTTTGTGGCGTGACTTAAGCGGACGCATCAGCGACTTCCTTGATAACATCACCCTCGGTGAACTAGTGAAGAATAACGAAGTTCAGGAAGTGGCGGATCGCCAAGACGCGACCATCGAGTCCAACTTGCTGAAAAACAGCTTCGGACAAAGTAAGACCCCAGAGAGCAAATTTACAGCCAACGCACGCTCGTAGTGGATTGGGATACGTTTCGGAGAACTTTATGAAATTGCCAATTTATTTAGATTATTCAGCTACTTGCCCAGTAGATCCGCGAGTAGCAGAAAAAATGATGCAATACCTGACGATGGATGGCACGTTTGGTAACCCTGCATCGCGCTCTCACCGCTTTGGTTGGCAAGCGGAAGAAGCCGTGGACACGGCCCGTGAACACATTGCAGATCTTTTGAATGCGGATCCTCGTGAGATCGTATTCACCTCTGGTGCAACCGAATCAGACAACCTTGCAATCAAAGGTGCAGCGCACTTTTACAGCAAGAAAGGTAAGCACGTTATCACTTGTAAAACAGAGCACAAAGCTGTGCTGGATCCTTGCCGCCAACTAGAGCGTGAAGGGTACGAAGTGACTTACCTTGAGCCAGAATCAAACGGCCTGATCGATCTTGCCAAACTAGCAGATGCGATGCGTGACGACACGGTATTGGTGTCAATCATGCACGTTAACAATGAGATCGGTGTGGTGCAAGACATCGCGTCTATTGGCGAAATGTGTCGTGAACGCAAGATTGTCTTCCACGTGGATGCTGCGCAATCAACCGGCAAGTTGCCACTTGATGTGCAAGAAATGAAGATCGATCTGATCTCGCTGACATCGCACAAAACGTACGGTCCAAAAGGTATCGGCGCACTTTACGTTCGTCGTAAACCACGTATTCGTTTAGAGTCGCAAATGCACGGTGGTGGTCACGAGCGCGGTATGCGTTCAGGTACGCTACCTACGCACCAAATCGTCGGTATGGGTGAAGCTTACCGTCTGGCGAAACTCGAACAAGATAAAGATTACCAGCACGCCTTAGATCTCCGTAATCGTCTTCTCGACGGTATCAAAGACATGGAAGCGGTAACGATCAACGGTGATCTAGAGCAACGTGTACCGCACAACCTAAATGTGAGCTTTGCTTTCGTTGAAGGTGAATCATTGTTGATGGCGCTTAAAGATTTGGCCGTGTCTTCAGGCTCAGCCTGTACTTCTGCAAGCCTAGAGCCATCATACGTACTACGTGCGCTAGGTTTGAACGATGAGTTGGCTCACAGCTCAATTCGCTTCTCATTTGGTCGTTTTACCACGGAAGAAGACATCGATTACGCTGTTGCGCAAATTCGCGAAGCAGTCACCAAGCTGCGTGATATGTCGCCGCTTTGGGATATGTATAAAGAAGGTATTGATCTAGATACCGTAGAGTGGGCGCACCACTAAGTTAAGGAATGTGAGGAAGTCGTCATGGCATACAGTGAAAAAGTCATCGATCATTATGAAAACCCACGTAACGTAGGAGCATTCGACAAGAATGATCCCAATGTCGGTAGCGGCATGGTGGGCGCGCCTGCTTGTGGTGACGTAATGAAACTGCAGATCAAAGTTAACGATGAAGGTATCATCGAAGACGCAAAATTTAAAACCTACGGTTGTGGTAGTGCGATTGCATCAAGCTCGCTTGTCACCGAGTGGGTGAAAGGTAAATCGCTAGAAGAAGCAGCGGCTATTAAGAATGCAGCCATTGCCGAAGAGCTAGCGCTACCGCCAGTAAAAATCCACTGCTCAATTTTGGCAGAAGATGCCATCAAAGCAGCAGTCAGTGATTACAAAAAGAAACATCAATAAAGAATTAGAGGGTTGTAGTACATGGGCATTACCATTACTGAAGCCGCAGCCAAACGTGTTGCGACATTTCTAGAGAACCGTGGTAAAGGGTTGGGCTTGCGTTTAGGCGTAAGAACCTCTGGGTGTTCTGGTATGGCCTATGTACTCGAGTTTGTTGACGAACTGCAAGAGGGCGATGAAGTGTTCGAAATGCAGGGCGTTAAAGTGATCATCGATGCGAAGAGTCTTATTTACCTTGATGGCACTGAGCTGGATTTTGCCCGTGAAGGGTTGAACGAAGGCTTCCAATTTAACAACCCGAATGTTTCTAGTGAGTGCGGGTGCGGCGAAAGTTTCCACGTCTGAGGGACTTTCTCTCCCTCACTTAATCACCTCAGTTGATCTCAGTGAGTGAAATGAACCATTTTGACCTTTTCAGATTGCCGAGCGGTTTTGCCGTTGACGGCAATCTGCTGTCCGAGCGTTTTCGCGAACTCCAACGTCAATTTCATCCAGACAATTTTGCGACTGCCTCTGAGCGCGATCGTCTGATGGCAGTGCAAAAAGCTGCCGAGATAAATGACGCTTTTCAAACGTTAAAAAATCCCATTCGCCGAGCTGAATATCTGCTCACCCTTCAAGGTGTTGAGTTGCATGGCGAACAACAAACCATGCAAGATCCCGAATTTCTCATGGCCCAAATGATGTTGCGCGAGCAACTGGAAGAGATCCCAGAAAGTTCAGATCCCGAAGGCGCATTGGCCGAGTTTGATGATGAGGTCACATCGCTTTATCGTGAACAAGTGAGTGCATTCATGGCAGCGTTTGATGCGCAAGATTACGAGTCAGCCGCAGACGTAGTGCGTAAGTTGAAGTTTATTGTTAAGCTCCAGCAAGAAGTAGAACGAATCGAAGAATCGTTGTTCGAGTAAACGGCGATCAGGGAAAACGTATGGCCTTATTACAAATTTCAGAGCCGGGTCTAAGCGCCGCGCCGCATGAAAACAAACTCGCGGTAGGCATTGACTTAGGTACCACTAACTCTTTGGTGGCAGCGGTGCGCAGTGGTGAAGCTGCCACTCTGCCAGATAGCGAAGGACGTGCTATTTTGCCATCGGTCGTGTGTTACGGCGACAGCGGTATCACAGTCGGGCACGATGCCAAACGCGATGCGGCAAGCGATCCTGTCAACACGATCAGCTCAGCCAAACGTTTATTAGGTCGAGCGCTAACCGATATTCAGCAACGTTACCCGTCACTGCCTTATGCTTTTTCTGCGACCGAATCAGGTTTACCGCAGATGCAAACCGCGCAAGGGATCATCAACCCGATCCGAGTATCTGCCGATATTCTAGCTACTCTTGCTGAGCGCGCGAAAGCGACCCTGGGTGGCGATCTTGATGGCGTTGTGATTACCGTTCCGGCGTACTTTGATGACGCGCAACGCGCAGGCACAAAAGATGCGGCGAAATTGGCTGGTCTAAACGTATTGCGTCTGTTGAACGAGCCGACCGCAGCGGCGATAGCTTATGGCTTGGATTCCGGTCAAGAAGGCGTGATCGCGGTTTACGATCTCGGTGGTGGTACGTTTGATATCTCTATTTTGCGATTGTCGAAAGGCGTGTTTGAAGTGTTGGCAACCGGCGGTGATTCAGCGCTGGGCGGCGACGACTTTGACCATTTGATTGCCGATTGGCTAAAAGCGCAGTGGCAGTTGGGTGCGGTTGATGCCACGATGGAGCGCCAACTGTTAGATGCGGCAACGGCGGCAAAAATTGCGTTGACGGATACCGAGGAAACGACGGTAGAAGTCGGTGGCCACAGCGCAGTGCTCACCCGCACTCAGATGAACGAGCTGATCTCATCGCTGGTGAAGAAGACCTTAATGGCCTGTCGCCGAGCATTGAAAGATGCGGATGTCACAAAAGAGGATGTGCTTGAAACCGTTATGGTTGGCGGCTCAACCCGCGTGCCATTGGTGCGTGAAATGGTGGCCGACTTCTTTGGTAAAACACCGTTAACCTCCATCGACCCTGACAAAGTAGTTGCGATTGGTGCATCGATCCAGGCCGATATTTTGGTCGGCAACAAACCCGATACGGAAATGTTGCTGCTGGATGTGATCCCGCTATCACTGGGTATCGAGACCATGGGCGGCATGATTGAGAAGATCATTCCACGCAATACCACAATCCCTGTTGCTCGCGCGCAAGAGTTTACCACTTTCAAAGATGGCCAAACTGCGATGATGGTGCACGTGGTGCAAGGTGAGCGTGAAATGGTGTCTGATTGTCGTTCACTGGCGCGTTTTAACCTTACCGACATTCCTGCCATGGCTGCAGGTGCTGCTCATATTCGTGTGACTTATCAGGTGGATGCGGATGGTTTGCTTTCAGTGACCGCAATGGAAAAGAGCACCGGTGTGCAGTCGTCCATTCAGGTTAAACCGTCGTACGGGTTGTCGGATGACGAAATTGCCACCATGATCCGTGATTCGATGACATACGCCGCCGATGATAAAGAAGCCCGCGCACTTGCTGAACAGCAAGTGGAAGCCGATCGCGTGTTGGAAGGCCTGATTGTCGCGTTGCAACAAGATGGTGATGAGTTGTTGACGGCAGACGAGCGTCAAGCACTTGAAGCGGCGATGATGGCGCTAGTGACACTGCGAAACGGTAACGACGCCCGCGCTATTGAAGCCGGTATTAAGAAGACGGATCAAGCTAGTCAAGAATTTGCAGCTCGCCGTATGGATAAATCAATCCGTCAAGCCTTGGCGGGACATTCGATAGACGAGGTATAACATGCCTAAGATTGTTGTATTGCCACACGAAGATCTATGCCCTGAAGGGGCCGTGCTGGATGCGCAAGAAGGTGAAACAATTCTGGATGTGGCGCTGCGCAATGGTATTGGTATTGAACATGCCTGCGAAAAATCGTGCGCTTGTACCACTTGCCACTGTGTTGTCAGAGAAGGTTTTGACTCACTGGAAGAAAGTGACGAGCTTGAAGACGACATGCTGGATAAAGCATGGGGTCTAGAGCCAGAATCACGTTTGAGCTGCCAGGCACGTGTTGCAGATGAAGATCTGGTGGTTGAAATTCCAAAGTACACATTAAACCACGCAGCTGAAAATCACTGATCAGCGACGACGGCGAGAGGAGGGAAGCATGACATTACACTGGACCGACTCACGAGACATCGCAATTGCCTTGATGGATCAATACCCAGATATCGATCCTAAGACAGTGCGCTTTACGGACTTACAGCAATGGATCATGGATCTCGACGAGTTTGACGATGATCCGAGCCATTGTGGTGAGAAAGTACTCGAAGCCGTTGTGTTGATGTGGATGGACGAATGGGATTAACCCCTGTTTGTGACAGCTACAACGGAAAAATATGTGCAAAGCGGTAACAACTGCGGTAGGTTATACCTCAGGAATACGTAACGTATTGCAAACAAAATAAAAGCGGGCTTAGGGTCCGCTTTCTTGTATTTGAAAGTTACCATGTTTGGCGAAGGCCATTCACAAGGAGTCAAAGATGTCGGCTGTGATGTCAGTGTTTCTAACGAAAGAGGCGGCAGCGCCACAATGGGGTCTTGGCACAGCCCTGACTTTTGCAGCGCAAGGTGCGCAAATTCATCTCGATGGTAAAAAAGATCTTACCTTGATCCAGCAAGCGGCTCGTCAATTGGATAACCAACGCATTCGTAATGTCGCACTGGACGGTAAAGGCTGGGATATCGAAGCGATTTGGGCCTTTGTTCAAGGCTATCGCAATGCACGTAAAACCACGACATACACTTACCCTGCACTAAGCGAAGCAGACGAAAAATCGCTGCAAGATCGCATCAAAGTGACTGACTGGGTACGCGAAATCATCAACCAACCGGGTGATGAAGTTGCGCCGAGTCAACTGGCGACGCGCGCGGCAGAGCTGATCAAAAGCTGTGCGCCGGAGCACGTTAGCTACAAAATCATCAAAGGCAAAGATCTGTTAGACGATGGCTGGGCGGGGATTTACACCGTGGGTCGCGGCTCTAAGCGTTCACCAGCGATGCTACGTTTGGATTTCAACCCGACAGGTGATGATAACGCGCCGGTGCACACTGTGCTGGTAGGTAAAGGGATCACCTTTGACACCGGTGGTTATAGCCTTAAAGGCTCAGCGGGCATGATGGCGATGAAAGCAGACATGGGCGGCGCGGCGATGGCGGCAGGCTCTTTGGCGCTCGCTGTCCTAACTGGCTTGACCAAACGCGTGAAACTGGTGCTGTGTTGTGCGGAAAACATGGTATCGAGTAACGCTTATAAGCTCGGTGACATCATTACTTACAAAAATGGCAAGACGGTAGAAGTGCAAAATACCGACGCCGAAGGTCGTTTGGTGATGGCTGATGGTTTGATCTATGCCAATAGCCAAAACCCAGAGCGAGTGATTGATGTTGCGACGCTCACTGGCGCGGCGAAAATGGCATTGGGTAACGACTACCACGCGATCATGAGCTTTGATGATGAGTTTGCGCAGCAAGCGCTAGCATCAGCGAAATCAGTGGGTGAAGGTATGTGGCCGCTACCATTGGAAGAGTTCCACCGCGATATGCTTCCGTCACAATATGCTGATCTTTCTAATGTTTCGTCAGGAGATTTTTCTCCAGGTGCGACAACGGCGGCAGCATTCCTTTCTTACTTTGTTGATAATTACCAACAAGGTTGGTTGCACATTGACGCCAGCGGTACTTTCCGCAAATCGCCAACCGATAAGTGGGCGGCAGGTGCAACCGGCATGGGTGTTCGTACGCTAGCGCATCTGTTGATGGCGGCGAAGTAAGTCATGTTGCGAGTGGTATTGAGCGCTGAGCGAGCAACCCATCCGTGGTCGCCAACTACGGTGATGTCGCTGGGCGCAGAAGGGGCGACGGTGCATTACGCAGGGGATTATCCCTTGCGTCGCATTCAACAGGCGGGTCGTCGTTTGTCCGAACAAGGCGTGCTCGCTGTCGCACTAGAAGGGCCTGCTTGGTCTTATGATCGCCAATGGGCCTTCTACAGTGGCTTTCGTCCAACGCGTGGCGACGTGGCCTTGAAGTGGGCCAGCAGTGATGAAGATGAACTTGAGCTGCTGAATGTGCGTCGCCACGTTACTGAATGGGCTTGTCGCACTATCAATGCCACTCCACAAGAGATGTACCCAGAACAGTTAGCGCAAGAGGCGATCCGTTGCCTTGAATCGTTGGCGTTGCCCGGGCAGGTGAGTGCTGAACTAATTAGCGGAGAAGCGCTGGCTGAACAAGGCTGGGTCGGCACTTGGAGTGTCGGCCGAGCCAGTGTTCATGCGCCGGTGATGGCGATCATTGACTATAACCCGACAGGTGACAGTGAAGCGCCAGTAGCGGCATGCTTGGTCGGTAAAGGGATCACCTTTGACTCTGGCGGCTACAGCATCAAATCCTCTGCGGGTATGGTCGCGATGAAATGCGATATGGCCGGCGCGGCAACAGTAACGGCCGCATTGGCGTATGCCATTGCGCAAGGGCTAAAACAACGAGTTAAACTTATTCTGTGCTGCGCAGAAAACTTGATTGACGGCAATGCTTACAAGCTTGGTGATATTTTGCATTATAAAAACGGTGTTGATGTGGAAATCGTTAACACGGATGCGGAAGGGCGTTTAGTGTTGGCTGATGGGCTCATTGTCGCGTCAGAAACCAATGCGCCGTTGATCATCGATGCTGCCACGTTAACGGGCGCGGCGATGATGGCGGTCGGTGAAGATTACAACGCTCTGTTTGGCCTCGATAAAGCGCTGGTATTGCGCGCGCAGCAAGTCGGTGAATTAGTACAAGAGCCAGCATGGCCACTGCCATTGGAAAAATGGCATCAACAGCAATGTCCATCGGCATATGCCGATACCGCCAATAGTCGCCCCGTCAAAGGCGGCGGCGCGTCTAACGCGGCGGGGTTTTTATCACGCTTTGTTCGCGAAGACGGGAAAGGATGGTTACATATTGATTTGGCTGCTGCTTTTCGTGATAGCAGCGATGCGCACTGGGCCACAGGCGCAACGGGGCTAGGCATTGCTCATATTGCCGCCTTGCTCTTGGCCTAAGGGGAAAGCCAATATTTCGCACCCAGTAGTGAGGTGCACCAATTTCAAAAGGAAGGACACAATGACAATCGAGCGTACCTTTTCAATTATTAAGCCCGATGCCGTGGAACGCGACCTGATTGGGGAAATTTATCATCGGATGGAGCAATCTGGCTTGCGCATTGTTGCCGCTAAGATGCTGCATTTAACCAGCGAGCAAGCGCAAGGCTTCTACGCTGAGCACAAAGAAAAACCGTTTTTTGATGATCTTGTTGCTTACATGACGTCTGGTCCTGTGATGGTGCAGGTGTTGGAAGGCGACAATGCCATTACCAATTATCGCGAGTTGATGGGCACCACAGATCCTCAAACCGCTGCAATGGGGACCTTGCGTCACGATTATGCTAAATCGTTGCGTCATAACTCAGTGCACGGCGCCGATAGCGCAGCCGCTGCTGAGCGCGAAATTGCCTATTTCTTTACCACGCAGGAAATTTGCCCGCGTTAAGTAAGAAAACGGCGATGCGGGGCATTTGTGTTAAGCAGATACCCCACATAAACTGTGGTGGAATCTCCTAGGTAAAGGCTGTACAATTTCGCGCCTTGAAAATCTCCTATTGAGCGTTTTCAAGATTTGATATTGGTTACATTTAACGGGATCTACCACCATGTCTGAAGTCAAAGTCAATCTGATGGATTTTAATCGCCAGGGACTGCGTGAATATTTTGCGCAAGAGTTGGGCGAAAAAGCCTTCCGCGCCGATCAGGTGATGAAGTGGATTTATCACTTTGGCTGTGATGACTTTGATCAGATGACCAATATCAACAAACAGCTACGTGAGAAACTTAAGCGCGTCGCTGAAGTGCGCGCACCAGAAGTGTCGAACGCACAGCATTCTCAAGACGGCACTATCAAGTTTGCGATGCGTGTTGGGGATCAAGACGTTGAAACTGTGTACATTCCAGAAGAAGACCGTGCTACTTTGTGCGTCTCTTCTCAGGTAGGTTGTGCATTGGATTGTAAATTCTGCTCGACCGGTCGCCAAGGCTTTAACCGCAACCTCTCTGTGTCTGAAATTATCGGCCAGGTGTGGCGTGCCTCGAAAGAGATCGGTCTCGAGAAAGAAACTGGTCGTCGTCCTATCACTAACGTGGTAATGATGGGAATGGGCGAACCGCTATTAAATATGAAAAACCTCGTCCCAGCACTTGAGCTAATGCTGGATGATCTGGGTTTTGGTCTGTCGAAGCGTCGCGTCACGGTGTCAACATCAGGTGTTGTGCCGGGCCTTGATCAGATGACCGGCAAGATTGATGTGGCATTGGCGATTTCATTGCATGCGCCAACCGATGAATTGCGCAGTAGCTTCATGCCAATCAACGACAAATACAATATTGATACGTTTTTGGCGTCAGTCAGAAACTATATTTCCAGCTCAAACGCAAACCGTGGGCGTGTCACCGTTGAGTACATCCTGCTAGATCACGTTAACGATGATATGCAGCATGCGCGACAACTGGCGGAAACACTGAAAGACACCCCGGCAAAAATTAATTTGATTCCATTTAACCCATACCCTGGGTCGCCGTATGGAAAACCAAGTAATTCACGTATCGATCGTTTTATGAAAACGCTGATGGAATACGATTTTACGGTCACAGTGCGCAAAACCCGTGGTGATGACATTGACGCCGCATGCGGACAGCTAGTCGGTGATGTGATTGACCGTACAAAACGGACCGAACGAGAGAAGCAAGCAAAAGGGGAACCTATTGCTGTGAAAGCGGTCTAGTTCTAACAGCGAAGGTGAAGCGCTCGGCAATATAAGGATGTAGAGAGCCATGTTGCGTAAAACTTTAATAGCTACAGCATTTGTGCTGGCTACCGGTTGTGTCACCGTTGAGGAAACGGTCGGTGGTAAAGTACAAATGCCGGTTGATGGTGTGGCAGCTGCAGATAACCGCATCGCGCTTGGATTGAACTACCTGAGAAACGGTCAACGTCCTCGCGCGCGCGATAATTTTCAGCAAGCTATCGAGCTTGCACCGAATTATTATCGTGCAACATTGAGCATGGCCTACTACTATCAGCAAGTGAGAGAGTATGATCGTGCGGAAAGCTATTACAAAGATGCGTTGCGTAAACACGGTCGAAATGGCGACGTATTGAACAACTATGGTGTGTTCTTGTGTGGCCAGAAGCGTTACCAAGCAGGTATCGATTTATTTGAACGCGCTGTCGATCTGACGGATTACAGTGCCGTTGCTTCAACATATGAGAATGCGGGCTTGTGTGCTTTGGGTCTTGGGGATGAAACCCTGTCTGGTGAGTTCTTTGTGAAAGCGCTGGATCATGATCCAAATCGTCCAATCTCCAGTTTGAAATTGTCTCAAATTCAGATAGATACTGGAGACTATACCGCCGCTCGCTTTAATTTAACGCGATTTGTTGAGCAGTACGGCTACAATCCTGATAGCCTATGGCTATTAGTACAGTTAGAAGACAAAGCGGGGCGTCCTACTGAACGTGATCGCTATGCCGACTTGCTTGGGAGCCAATTCCCCCAATCTAAGCGATATCAACAGTATTTAGCCAATGACAACTGAGAATCACGATGAAAAAGACCCAGTCGTTGAAGTGACTGGTCCCGGTGAAGTGCTCAAGCGGGCACGTGAAGCGATGGGTCTCACCCAAGACGACGTAGCCAAGCGGCTGCGTCTTCGCACATCTGTAATCCAAGATATTGAAGCCAATCGCTTTAACCAAGAGAAAGTCTCGACCTTTATGCGAGGCTATATTCGCTCTTACGCAAAATGCGTGCAGTTAGATGAAGAGCGAGTGTTGGCGTATTTGCCTGCCGATGAAAGTGCAGAGCAAACCATGCAAAGTTTTTCGCGTCGTACCAATCGTGAGAAACACGACAGCCGTGTGATGAACCTGACGTGGGCGATTGCCGCGTTAATGATTGGTGTGACTGCCGCATGGTGGTGGCAGAGTGTCCAGCCTAGCGATGTTATCGAAGGCGCAGCGCCAGCAGTGGTGGAAGAAACCGTTGAAGCGGTCGCTGAGCCAATGGCGCCTGAAGTGGTCGAGGTTACTGCAACAGAGATCGCTACGCCCGTGAGCGCAGCGCAAAGCACGCTAGAGGCGGCAAATGTCTCTGGCGCAGAGCCAACCATCGCAGCAGCGGCGCTTTCAGTTCAAGACGCAACCAGTGGCGCAGTAAGCACCACCGACGTGGTTATCGCAGAAGAGCCTGTTGCGGAAATTACTACTCCAGATGCTAACGTGCCCGCGTTGGTATTAACGTTCTCGGGCGATTGTTGGGTTGAAGTGCGCGATGGCCGCAACCGACGTCTCGTGCGAGAAATTCGTAAAGCCGGTGAGACTCTTGAGCTTGAAGGCGATTCACCTTTTAAACTGGTGTTAGGTGCCCCTGATGTGGTAGAACTGCGTTACCAAGGGGAAACCGTTGATTTAAGTCAGTGGGAAGGCGGCGTAGCGAGTTTTAGCCTTCCTCTTTAAGAGCCGTTCTAAATGCATAAAGAATCTCCAATTGTGCGTCGCAAGTCGACGCGCATTTACGTTGGTAATGTGCCAGTCGGCGATGGTGCGCCTATCGCTGTCCAATCCATGACCAACACCCGCACAACAGATGTTTACGCGACCGTTGCACAAATTAAAGCGCTGGAAAAAGTGGGCGCAGACATTGTGCGCGTTTCCGTGCCGACGATGGACGCCGCTGAGGCGTTCAAGCTGATCAAAGCGCAAACTTCTGTCCCTCTTGTTGCAGACATTCATTTCGATTATCGCATCGCGCTCAAAGTTGCAGAGTACGGGGTAGATTGTTTACGTATCAACCCAGGTAATATCGGCAACGAAGAGCGCATCCGTGCGGTGGTTGATTGTGCGCGTGACAAAAACATTCCGATCCGTATCGGTGTTAATGGCGGATCACTTGAAAAAGACATCCAGCAAAAATACGGTGAACCAACGCCTGAAGCGCTGGTCGAATCCGCTATGCGCCATGTCGATATTTTGGATCGCCTTAACTTTGATCAGTTCAAAGTGAGTGTGAAAGCATCGGATGTTTTCTTGGCGGTCGAGTCATACCGTCAACTGGCACGCCGCATTGATCAACCGCTCCATCTCGGCATTACAGAAGCGGGTGGCGCGCGGGCAGGTTCAGTGAAGTCCGCCGTCGGTTTAGGCATGCTACTAGCGGAAGGGATCGGTGATACCTTGCGTATTTCGCTGGCAGCGGATCCGGTTGAAGAGATCAAAGTCGGTTTCGATATTTTGAAATCGCTACGTATTCGCTCTCGTGGCGTGAACTTCATTGCGTGCCCGACCTGTTCGCGTCAGGAATTTGATGTGATCGGTACGGTGAATGAACTAGAGCAACGACTAGAAGATCTGGTTGTGCCGATGGACGTATCGGTTATTGGCTGCGTGGTGAACGGGCCAGGTGAAGCAGAAGTGTCACACCTTGGTGTTGCCGGCAGTAACAAGAAAAGTGCGTATTATCTCGATGGTCAACGCCAAAAAGAGCGTTTTGACAATAATGATCTGATTGATCAACTTGAAGCGAAAATTCGCGCCAAGGCATCGATGCTAGACAGCGCAAATCGTATTGATATCCAAGAGAAATAATTGGGGCTAAGACCCTTAAGTCAGAGTAGAAAAGTGGCCAAGACAATTCAAGCAATCCGAGGCATGAACGATTGCCTACCAACACAAACACCATTGTGGCAAAAAGTTGAGTCAACCATTGAGCGCGTTGTTAGCGCTTATGGTTATAACGAAATCCGTATGCCTATCGTCGAAATGACCCCGCTGTTTAAGCGTGCGATTGGTGATGTGACGGACGTGGTTGAGAAAGAAATGTACACTTTCGAAGATCGCAACGGTGATAGTTTATCACTGCGTCCAGAAGGGACCGCGAGCTGTGTGCGTGCTGGTATTGAGAACGGTTTGTTCTACAACCAAGAGCAACGTTTGTGGTACATGGGTCCAATGTTCCGTCATGAGCGTCCGCAAAAAGGTCGTTACCGTCAATTCCACCAAGTCGGTGTTGAAGTGTTTGGCCTACAGGGCCCAGACGTTGACGCTGAACTTATTATGATGACGGCACGTCTATGGAAAGAGCTGGGCATTGATCAGCATGTACGCCTTGAGTTGAACTCGATTGGTTCACTGGAAGCGCGTCATAACTATCGCCAAGCCTTGATTGCATATCTTGAGCCACATATTGATGTGCTAGATGACGACTGTAAGCGTCGCCTACACACCAACCCAATGCGTATTTTGGACAGCAAAAACCCAGACGTGCAAGCGATCTTGGGTGATGTCCCTGCATTGGCTGACTACTTAGACGACGAATCAAAAGCGCACTTTGCCGGTCTATGCGAGATGCTAGACAACGCGGGTATTGCGTACACGGTGAACCAACGTCTGGTGCGTGGTTTGGATTACTACAACCGCACTGTATTTGAGTGGATCACCGAAAGCCTTGGCGCTCAGGGTACCGTTTGTGGCGGCGGTCGCTATGACGGTTTGGTTGAGCAGCTGGGTGGTAAAGCGACGCCGGCAGTAGGTTTTGCTATGGGCCTTGAGCGTTTGGTTCTTCTTATGGAAGAGCTGCAATTGACTGAGGTACGTCGTCGCGTCGATGCGTATGTGGTCACCATGGGTGAAGGCAGCATGATGGCAGGTTTGCAGTTGGCGGAACAACTGCGCGATCAAATCCCTACTATGCGCGTCATGAACCACTTTGGTGGCGGCAACTTTAAGAAACAATTTAAGCGTGCTGATGCGGTAGGTGCTGCATTTGCATTAGTTCTGGCTGAAACGGAAATCACGGAAGGTAAGGTAACCATTAAGGACCTTCGCGGTGGTGAACAACAAACGCTATCAACCGCTGAGGCCATTGAGTGGCTGCAAGCACAGATGTAATAGGGGACGTGCGTGGAATTCTACGAAACAGAAGAACAACAGGTAGAAGCTGTTAAGAAATGGTGGCGCGAGAACGGTAAAGCGATCATTTTGGGTGCAGTTGTGGGTCTGGGCGGTTTGTTTGGTTGGCGTGCGTACCAAGACAATCTGCTTGCGGCTCGTATTGATGCTTCTCAAGCTTATATGGCGGCGCAAACTCAATTTGCGACCAGCGGCGAAGTGGCAGCGGTCGAAGGCTTTATCTCGAGCTACACCGACAGCGGCTATGCGTCTTTGTCAGCGCTACAACTAGCGAAACACTTTGTTGATGCGGGTGAGTTTGATAACGCGATCGCGCAGTTGCAGTGGGTCATTGATAACAGCGGTGATGTGTCATTAACCAATACGGCGGTTATCCGTTTGGCACGCATTGAAGCGTCGCAAGGGGATTACGCAGCGGCAGAAGCGCTGCTGGCGGGGATCACCCAAGAGTCGTGGAAAGCGTCGTCGCTAGAGCTTCAAGGTGATATCAAGTTGGCGCAAGGTGATCAAGCGGCAGCGCGTGATGCTTACCGTGATGCATTAGCACTAAGTCCTCGCCCTGAAGTGCAACTGAAACTGAACGATCTTGCTCTGTAATAAGGAATAGTGGATGAAAGGGATGAAGCAACGTCTGTTAGGCGCTTTGGTCTGCTCTGCTATTTTGGCAGGTTGTGCGGGTGAAGAAGCCACTGTGCAGATGGCCCCACTTCCTAATGTCTCTGATGCCGTGTCATTGGATCGCCAATGGAGCACATCGGTGGGCAGTGGAATTGATCAATTCTACTCACAGTTAGCGCCATCTTATCGTTACGACAAAGTGTTTGTTGCAGATCGTGACGGTACGGTAAAAGCGTTGTCGCCAGAGACCGGCAAAGTGATTTGGCAGGTAGAGTTAGGTGACGATAAGCCTGCGCGTCTATCGGGTGGGATCACCACAGGGTTTAACCGTGTGATCATCGGTAGTGAGAACGCCGAGTTGGTTTCACTCGATCAAGAAACCGGTGAGCTGCAATGGCGCGTGACGACGCAAGGCGAAATCCTTTCCAATCCGCTACTCGATGATGGCAAAGTGGTTGTTCACACGAACCGCGGCGTATTAGAAGCGTTTGATGTGAACAGCGGTGAAGCGTTATGGCAATTTAGCGGTGACGTGCCTAACCTGACATTGCGTGGCGACAGCTCACCGATTTCAGCTGGTGGTGCCGTGTTCTGGGGTATGGCGAGCGGCCGTCTTGGTGCTGCGGCGCTAGAAAATGGTCAGTTGTTGTGGCAACAGCCGATTGCGACCCCACGCGGTGCAACGGAAATCGATCGCTTGGTTGATGTGGATTCCACCCCCGTGATTTACGGTCCGCGTTTATTCACTGTAGGTTTTAACGGTGAATTGGTATCGATTGATCTGCAATCGGGACAAGCTGCATGGCGTCGTCCTTATTCATCAGCGAAAGATATCGCGATTGAAGGGCAGTACCTGTACTTGATAACCGCAGAAGATCATGTGGTTGCAGTGGATGTCCGTAACGGCCTTGAGTTATGGCGTAACACTCGCTTGGAATACCGCGAGCTTAGCGCACCGGCAGTGATTGATGGCAAGGTAGCGGTTGGCGATAGCGAAGGTTACTTGCATTGGCTCGATGGTCGCAGCGGTGATTTCGTCGCGCAACAATCACTCGGCGGTGATGGCATTATGGTGCCGCCATTGGCGATCGACGGTGATTATTTGGTGACAACCCGCGATGGCGATGTCGCAAGGTACAGCATATCATCACTCTAAGGTGACCCTGCTCACAATTAGTGTTAATATACTGCGTTCGGCTCCACGCCTATAATGGTTTGGAGCCGAAGTTTTTAGTGAAAGAGAATAATTTCTAGAGGTCTGTATGCTTCCTGTTGTCGCCTTGGTAGGCCGTCCCAATGTTGGTAAATCGACGCTCTTTAACCGTTTGACCCGCACGCGCGATGCGCTGGTGGCCGACTTTCCGGGTTTGACCCGCGACCGCAAGTACGGCAAGGCCTCTTTTGATGAGCACGAATTCATTGTTATCGACACCGGTGGTATCGATGGCACCGAAGAAGGTGTAGAAACCAAAATGGCTGAGCAATCGCTAGCGGCGATTGAAGAAGCTGATGTGGTGCTATTCCTGGTGGATGGCCGTGCTGGTCTAACGGTTGCGGACGAAGCGATTGCAGCGCACTTGCGCCAACGTGAAAAACCAACCTACTTAGTTGTAAACAAAGTCGATGGTATCGATGGTGATGCCGCGTGTGCCGAGTTTTGGCAGTTGGGTGTTGATGCGATGTATCAAATCGCGGCAGCACAAAACCGTGGTGTATCGGCACTGGTCAACAAGGCACTCGCCCCGTTTGTTGAGAACTTTTCGAAAGATCTCGACGGTAACGAATTGTCGCTAGAAGACTTGACCACGGTTGCTGACATCGAAGCGGCGGCGAAAGAGAAATCGCTGACTGAAGAAGATGCAGAAGCGGCGTATAAAGCGCTGCAAGACAAGCCCATCAAGATGGCGATCATCGGCCGTCCAAACGTGGGTAAATCGACGCTAACGAACCGTATTTTGGGCGAAGAGCGTGTCGTGGTTTACGATATGCCGGGTACAACCCGTGACTCTATCTACATCCCAATGGAGCGTGACGGTCGCGAGTACGTGTTGATCGATACCGCCGGCGTGCGTCGCAAAGGCCGCGTTAACATGACGGTAGAAAAGTTCTCCGTGATCCAAACGCTGAAAGCGGTCGAAGATGCCAACGTTGTGCTTTTGGTCGTTGATGCCCGTGAAAACATCTCAGATCAAGACTTGTCGCTGCTTGGTTACGCCCTGAACGCCGGTCGTTCTATCGTGATCGCGGTGAACAAGTGGGATGGTTTGAGCATGGACGTGAAAGATCGTGTTAAGACTGAGCTAGACCGTCGTTTGGGCTTTGTTGATTTTGCGCGTATTCACTTTATCTCTGCACTGCACGGTACAGGTGTGGGCCACTTGTTTGAATCAGTACAAGAAGCGTATCAGTCAGCGACGAAGCGGATCAGCACATCCATGCTCACCCGTATTATGCAAATGGCGCAGGATGATCACCAGCCGCCAATGATCCGCGGTCGTCGTGTGAAGCTGAAATATGCTCACGCCGGTGGTTATAACCCGCCAATCATCGTAGTTCACGGTAACCAAGTGAACGAGCTACCAAGCTCGTACAAACGTTACTTGATGAACTACTACCGTAAGTCACTTGAGATGATGGGTACGCCGATCCGTATTCAATTCCAAAACAGTGAAAACCCGTTTGAAGATAAGGGCAAGAAACTGACCATTTCTCAAGAGCGTCAACGCAAGCGTCTGATGACGATGGTGAAAAACCGTCGCTCTCAATAAGACTTTAGCGTTTACTAAAAACCGGCTGTGATAGCCGGTTTTTTTGTGCCCATAGAATTCGCCTTGTCTTGATTTCATCGCCAAGCGGCCACGTTTTCGCTTCATCCAAACAGTCTTTCTATCGCGCGCTGGCATTGTGGATAGGGCGCGCGCTCAGGCTCTATTCAGGGGATCCGTTTCGTCACTAGGGTGAAAATGGTATGATCGCGCCCTAGTTGGCCTAACGCATTGCCTAACAATACTTTGCACGATCTCGGGGAGCGATTGACGAAAATTTCATCCCTGCATCGTTAGCATGTTCGCAGAGCACAGGTAATGCGGTGCAGTATTTTGATAAAAGGCAGTAGTTCATGAAGCGTACCAAACGTCAGGTACTGACGCTTTCAGCCGTCGCGTTGGTGATCGCGGGAGTCGGCTCGGCCAATTTTCTGGGGATGAGCTTTGATATTCCCGCGCAGGCGGAAGTGATCACCTTAGATCAACACGCGCTGCGTTGTATGCAGCATGACGAGGTAGCAGGCGCACAAGCGGTTCAACCGATAGACAGAGACGGGCGGCTGCAAGTTGCGGTGTGGAATATCTACAAAGGCAACAAGCCCGGTTGGCGGGAAGAGCTCAATCGCTATGCCGCTAATGCTGATCTGGTGTTGCTGCAAGAAGCGAGCCTCACCGAGGACTTTCGTTCTTACCTTGAGCAGACGTCTTACAAGGTGAGCATGGCCAACGCGTTTTCGTTTTTTGAAACGACCGCTGGCGTGTTGAACCTGTCGCGTAATGCGGCGTTGAGTACCTGCGCCTATCTCACCACCGAGCCGTGGCTTAAGCTGCCGAAGTCGGCGCTGTACGCCAAATTCCCGCTCAGTAACGGCGAGACCTTAGTGGTGGTGAACTTGCATGGTATTAACTTCACGATAGGCACCGAGCAATATCAAGCGCAGCTCGATAAGTTAGCGCAAGCGCTGGCAAATCACGAGGGGCCGATGATCGTCGCAGGGGATTTCAATACGTGGCGTAAAGGACGACAAGAAGTGGTTGAGGCGTTTGCAGCACGTTTGTCGTTACGCCAAGCGGCATTTGCTCAAGATCATCGTATTCGCGTGCTAGGTCGCCCGTTAGATCACCTCTACTACCGAGGACTTCACTTGGTCTCAGCGCACAGTACCCAATCTGAGGCGTCGGATCATAATCCATTGATTGCCGAGCTGGCGTTAATCAAACCCTGATAGCGCAGCGTTACACGCTTGGCCTTAGTCAGTTGCCAAATGGCAGGCATAAAAAAAGGGAAGCGAGTGGCTTCCCTTTTTCGATGTTCGAGTGATTATGAGCTAACGCGAGTCACGTCCACATTCACTTTCAGGGTTTGACCTGGGCGAAGATAACCGTTCACATCCAAATCGTTCCACTCTACCAAGTCAGAAATCGTCACTTTAAATTGCTGAGCGATGGTACTTAGGCTGTCACCACTGCGCACTTCGTAACGGATCGTACGAATAATGCCATTACTGCTGCTTGAGTGTGACGCTTGGCTGCCATTGGCACCAAATATCGTTAGCTTTTGGCCAACACGAATGGTTGAAGTGGTAGACAAACCATTCCAGCGGGTCAGCTCTTTGACGGTCACGCCTTGTGATTGTGCGATGCCTGATAGCGTATCGCCCGACTGCACGACGTACTCTGAGCGTTGACCATTGCCGTGGGTGTTTTGGCTTTGTGCAAGCGCAGCACGGCTTTCAGACCAGCTGTTGCCGTCACCGGCGATTGGGATCATCAAGTAACGACCTTCGCGCAGCGCGGATGACGTCATGTCGTTCGCTTCCATGATCAGATCAACACGGGTGTTGTGCTTACGCGCGAGACCGCTCAGGGTATCGCCGGATTGGATCTGATAGCGGATCACGTTCATGCCACGACGATCGTTAGCAGCGAACTTGGTTTCAAAGCTCTCGACTTTGTCGACTGGCAGTAATAGGGTATGCGGGCCTTCTGGCGCGGTTGCCCATTGATTGTAACCAGGGTTTAGGCTTTGCAGCTCTTGCATGGTCATGCCGGCAAAGCTGGCAGCAAGTGCAAGATCCATCTGGACGCCAGGCTGTACTTGCTCAAGTACCGGCGTGTTGGCGATCTCAGGGATAGTCAAGCCGTACTCGTCTGCGTTGGCAATCACATCTGCAACGGCGAGCAGCTTAGGCACGTAGTCGCTGGTTTCGCGTGGCAGGCTTAGGGCGAAGAAGTCGGTTGGCTTGCCGTCGGCGCGGTTATTACGGATCGCGCGGAATACGCGGCCTTCTCCGGTGTTATACGCAGCAAGGGCGTGTAGCCAGTTACCGTCAAATTTCTTTTGTAGATAATCAAGCAGATCAAGCGCGCCACGGGTGGATTCCACGATGTCGCGGCGGCCGTCGTACCACCAGTTCTGTTCTAGGCCAAACGTGCGGCCTGTTGGTGGCGTGATCTGCCACAGGCCCGCTGCACGGCCGTGCGAGTAGGCAAATTGATCAAATGAACTTTCTACAATTGGCAATAGGGCGATTTCGAGAGGGAAACCGCGCTTTTCGACTTCTTCAGTAATGTAGAACAAGAAAGGTTCTGCGCGTTGCGCAACGGTTTTCAAATGAGTTGGGTGTTTTAGGTACCAATCGCGATAATAAGCGACGCGCTCATTATCGAGCGGGACTTCCATCGTTAGCTGCATCACGATGCGATCCCACACATCTTCCTGCTCTTGAGGGGTCAATACCACTTCTTCCTCAATAATAGGTTCAACGATTTCAGGGACTTTGTGAGCAGTTTCTGCTTCAGGTGCAGGAACGTTAGTCGGTACTTCAGGTTCAACGGTGTCGTTTGAAAGTTGGCATCCAGCCAAAAGCAATGCGCTTGCGAGAATTAATCTTGTTTTCATAATTATGTCTTTTGCCAAAATGGTCGGCGATCATACTGTTCATTAACTATTCAACACAACTTTTTTTGGCTAAAAGTTGTCCTTCCATCGACGAAGTTGTGTAAATATTTCTAAATTTTCTTCGATATGAATATGTTCGGTCACGCTCTTACGCACTTCTTCTTGATCGCAGCGAAGAAACGGGTTAACCGCCTTTTCGGTGCCGATCTGTGTCGGGATCGTGCCTAACCCCTTGGCGCGAAGCTGGTTTACTTCGTCGCGGTAGGTTTGGAGCGCTATATTATCCGGCTCGGCAGCCAATGCAAACGCAATGTTGCTGCTTGTGTATTCGTGAGCACAATAAACAGCAGTTTCGTCGGGTAATTGGGCTAAACGCTGTAAAGATGTAAAGAGTTGCTCTGCTGTGCCGCCCAGTAAGCGTCCACAGCCGGCAGAAAAGAGGGTATCGCCACAGAATAGTTTATTGTCGCCAATATAGCCGATATGCCCTTGCGTATGGCCAGGAATGTGCCATACCTCAAAAGACTCACCGAAAATATCGATATGATCGCCTTCATCAACGGCTTGGGTTAAGCCCGGGATCGGATCTTGCGCAGGTCCAATTACATGACAGCGTGGGAACTGACGTTTTAGCTCACTGATCCCACCAATATGATCGGCATGGTGATGGGTGATCAAGATGGCATCGAGCGTCATGTCATGCGTCTGGAGGTACGTGAGTACGGGGGTAGCATCACCGGGATCAACGACAACACAGTGATTGGCATCTTTGTGAATCAACCAAATGTAATTGTCATTAAATGCAGGTATGCTCTCAATGGTTAACATAGCTTGTCCTTTCCTTTAGGTATCGAACTGCCAATGATGAAGCCCGCACGCATTTCGCGCGATATCCAGCCTCCAGTCGGTTGGGATGCGCTTCCAAATGGCCACCTGGTCAGCACTCTATTTCAGGGGCGTTTGGATGAATGGTGTCCGAAAATTTTTGGTTATCACTTTCTCAAGCTCGGTGGCTTGAGTTGTGAATTATCGAGTGCGCCGTGTAATGTATCACATCATATTTTGCTGGATAGGGAAAACCCCCATAGAAATGTGACCGCAGACCCACTTGCTTTGCCCTTTGTCGAAAAATCGATTGATGCGTGTTTGCTAATTAACCAGTTGGAATATTGCAACGATCCCCATGCCTTGCTGCGTGAAATTGACCGGGTGTTGATCAGTGACGGCTATTTGCTGATTGGTGGGTTTAATCCGATCAGTTTGTTTGGTTTAGCATCGATGCTGCCGTGGAAGCGCCATAAATACCCTTGGTGTGGCCGGATGTTTACCCCGTACCGGGTGAAAGATTGGCTGCATTTACTGAATTATGAAGTGGTGTCTCACGAGAACTTTGGGATACTGCCAGCGACCCGCCATGAGATGTGCTGGGTGTGGATGGAAAATATTCTTAGCGATCCGTTAGCATCGTTTGGCGGCCTCTATTTTATTGTGGCGCGCAAACGGACCTGTCCGTTAAAACCGATCAATCCGTTTTGGAAATTGCGCCGTCCGGTGCGGGTGGTGAATATTCCCAGTGCAGGAAAGGTGAGTCACGGCTATAAGAAAACCCAACGTTAAGTTGGGCTTTCTGGGGTAAATTTGATTGTGCGATGCGCTTTAATTGCTGGCTTGATAGCCGTCATCTGTTTGACGTGGCGATTCCGCAGCCGCGCGGGCTAATTCATCACAACGTTCGTTTTCGGGATGACCGGCGTGGCCTTTGACCCAGTGCCATGTTACATCGTGGCGCGCACATTCAGTGTCTAAGGCTTGCCATAAGTCGGCATTTTTCACCGCTTTTTTATCAGCGGTTTTCCAGCCCCGTTTTTTCCAGTTGTGGATCCACTGCGTGATGCCTTGGCGCACATACTGGCTATCGGTGGTCAGTTGGACTTCACACGACTCTTTCAACGCGCGCAGCGCTTCAATTGCGGCCAGCAGCTCCATGCGGTTGTTAGTGGTTAGGGTAAAGCCATCGCTGAGTTCGCGAGTATGCCCTTTATAGCGCATTAATGCGCCGTAACCGCCCGGTCCCGGGTTGCCGAGGCAAGATCCATCAGTGAAAATTTCTACCTGCTTGCGCATCTTTGGTACTATTCGAAAATCAACATGCTATTAGTGTGACACAGTTACTATGTTTGAAGCCAGCAATCAACGGATTATCGTTCTCGATACCGAAACCACGGGTATGAACCAAGCCGGTGGTCCGCACTACGAAGGCCACCGCATCATTGAAATTGGTGCCGTGGAGATCATTAACCGCAAACTGACCGGGAACAACTTCCACGTCTATATTAAGCCGGATCGTGAAATAGACCCTGAAGCGGTCGAAGTTCACGGTATTACTGACGCTTTCTTGGTCGATAAGCCAAGCTATGCCCAAGTGCACCAAGCCTTTGTTGATTACATCAAAGGCGCGGAGCTGGTGGCACACAACGCCTCGTTCGACGTCGGCTTTATGGATTACGAGTTTGAAAAGCTCAATCCACAGCAGCCGAAAACAGCGGACATGTGCCATGTAACCGATACCCTGGCGATGGCGAAGAAGATCTTCCCGGGCAAGCGTAACAACTTGGACGCCTTGTGTGGCCGCTATGGCATCGATAACTCTCACCGTACCTTGCACGGCGCTTTGCTTGATGCCGAGATCTTGGCAGATGTTTACCTGCTGATGACTGGTGGGCAGACTAGCCTGTCGTTTTCTGATCCCACCGCGCAAAGCGGGGGAGACAGCAGTGCCGCCTCGCAAGTATTAGCCGATCGAAAACCGCTAAAGATTATTAGTGCTTCTGCCGATGAAATAGAAGCGCATAACGCGCGCTTAGATTTGATCGAGAAAAAAGGCAACACCTCGATGTGGCGCCGATAGGAGACTCTATGTTAACCCGATTTGCATTGGCCCTGCTGGGCTTATGTCTTAGCCCTATGCTGTGCGCCGAAGAAAGCGCCATGCGCTGGTTAGATAATCGCTTTCGGGTTGACCCCAGTATCGAACGCATCACCTTTATGATCCATCGTGAGGAAGGTACGGGCTCGGCGGTATTGATCCGCCCGGACGGTAGCAAATTCTACGCGTGGAAGCATCCCGATGAGGTGAACTGGTACCAAGATGGCTCGATGGATATCGTCACGGTTAACTCACCGATGCCGGGCCCTTGGCAAGCGATGGGGCAAATTACGCCAGACAATGGCATCGAGCTGATCTCCGATATCACGATGATCGCCGATGATTTTCCCGATCGCCTATATCAAAATGAAGCGTTTAAATTTACCGCTCGCATCTTTCAAGATGGTCAACCCATGGCGAATGCCGACTTTCTTGAGCGAGTGGAGTTGAACGTTGAGTTCGTGAAAGCCAATGATGTCGACGTGCAGCGCCAGCAGGTACCGATTGAGTTGGGGCGTTTCATTAATGATGGGCGTGAGTTTGACGAGATCGCCGATGACAGTACTTTCACGATTGGATTGAATGTCGATCTTGATCCCGGGCGTTACTATGCTCGTGTCTCTTCTGACAACGGGATCTTCATGCGCTCGGTGGATAAAGAGGTGTTGGTTTATCCTGCGCCCATGCGTACCTCCTTTATTCAAGGTCGCCACAAAGGGGAAAGTCATCAACTGTCGATTGAGCCCGATGACGGCGCTTTTGTGCCGGGAAGCCTAAGTGTGCATATCGAGCAAACCTTGCCTGATGGCAGTGTGATGGTAGAGCAGTCGCAGTCAGCGCCAGATGAAGATCGCTTAGACGCGACGATGCACAATACCCAAAAGCCCGGCCAATACCGTTGGCAAGCGTGGGTGTATGGTACCGCGAAGTATGGACAGCGCGATGTGGTCTTTACGTTACCGGAGAAAAGCTTCGCCATTCAAGCTGAGCTGGAGTTTGATCGTCACTTAGAAGAATTCCGTCTTGCCAACGAGGCGCGTGAACGAGAAGCGGAAGAAGCGCGTTTAGCAGAAGAAAAAGCGCAAAAAGAGAAGAGTGCATTTTTCCTGATCATTGCGCTTAATATCAGTGTGGTGGTTATTGCGCTGGTGGTGATCATGGTGATCAAAAAGCGTCGTATGCCCAAACCTGCGCCAACCGCAGTGGCATCGGGTGGCTTAGCTGAGCCGGACTAATATCTCAGCCTCACTGTTGTATCGTAGCCTAAAAGAAAATCCCTCCTCACGAGGGATTTTTTGTCTTTAACGTTTCAAAACCTGACAACGACACTAAGCGGCGGGTGAGGAATTGTAGTAGGCGGGCTCGACGCGTTGCGCTGCTAACGTTTCGGGATCGAAATCATCCACGTTGATGGTACGTAGTCGACTCGCTTCGGCTTGAATGAGCCAATCCGCTTCTTGCTCGTTAATCACATCTATCGCTAATCCTTGTTCCGCTAGCTCATCTAAGCGCATAAAAGGCACTTTGCGGCCCAGTGCGCTGCAGATACGCTCGTAGATGGGCTCAGCCTTGAGTAGATCGTGTAGCGCTTGTTCAATCAGTCCGGCTGGGTTGTGCGGCGTCGGTGTTAGGTATTGATGGCGGCCCACACGTTGACGTGTCGCATTGGGCGTTTGCAACATCACCGCAAGGCGATGTTCAAGCGCGTCTTTCGGAGCCGTGCGGCGCGTACCAAACGGCAGAGTCAGTTGGCGCAAGAGCCAAGCGACGGTGCGGTTTGGGTAGTTACGCAGTAGCTGGTTTATCGCTTGCTCGGCCTGAAGCAGGGTATCTTGCAAGCACCACTCAACAAGATCGATATCTGCTTTCTGGCGACCTTCATCATCAAAACGTTTGAGGGTGGCGGTCGCCAAATAGAGCTGACTTAAGATGTCACCCAAGCGAGCGGAAATGCGCTCTTTGCGTTTAAGATCGCCGCCCAGTGTCGCCATCGAAATATCGGCCAGTAGCGCTAATGCGGCGCTGTAACGATTGACCTGCTGATAGTAACGCTTGGTGCGATCGCGATGTGGGGCGTAGCTGCCGCGTCCGTCGGTCAGGCCGAGCCAAAAGGCGCGGCACACATTGCTGATCACAAAACCGAGATGGCCAAACAGCGCCTTATCAAAGTGCTGCAAAGCTTTGTCTTGATCTTCCAAGTAGGCCGATTGCATCTCTTCCAGCAGATAAGGATGGCAACGGATCGCACCTTGACCAAAGATGATCATCGAACGGGTGAGAATGTTGGCTCCTTCGACGGTGATGGCAATAGGCGCGCCTTGATAACCTCGCGCCAAGAAGTTACTCGGGCCTAAACAGATCCCCTTGCCACCCGCGATGTCCATGGCATCGATAACGGCTTGTTGACCACGCTGGGTGCAGTGGTATTTGACGATGGCGGAAATCACCGAGGGTTTTTGCCCCATATCTATTGCGCTAACCGTTAAGGTGGTTGCCGCATCCAGCAGATAAGCATTACCGGCAAGGCGTGCCAGTGGCTCTTCTATCCCTTCCATCTTACCAATGGGCATTTTGAACTGACGACGAATACGGGCGTAAGCGCCGGTGGCGAGTGCGGCGGTTTTCGCGCCGCCGGTGGCATTGGACGGTAGGGTGATCCCGCGGCCCACCGATAAGCATTCCACCAACATCCGCCACCCTTGGCCCGCCATTTCCGGCCCGCCAATAATAAAATCGAGCGGAACGAACACTTGCTCGCCTTGAGTCGGGCCGTTTTGGAACGGGATATTGAGCGGGAAGTGACGACGGCCAATGCTCACCCCCGGGGTTGTTGTCGGGATCAGCGCGCAGGTAATACCGAGATCTTCGGTATCGCCGAGTAAGTGTTCAGGATCGTACAGTTTAAATGCCAGCCCGAGCACCGTGGCAATGGGCGCTAAGGTGATATAACGCTTGTTCCACGTCAGCTTCATACCGAGCACGCGCTGACCTTGCCATTCATCGACACAGACGATGCCGAAATCGGGGATCGCACTGGCATCGGAACCGGCTTCTGGGCTGGTTAACGCAAAGCAGGGGATCTCATCGCCTCGGGCGAGCCTTGGCAGGTAATGATTTTTCTGCGCCTCGGTGCCGTAGTGTTGCAGTAATTCGCCCGGCCCCAGTGAGTTGGGCACGCCGACGGTAGAAGAGAGCACGCCGGATACGCTGGTGAGTTTTTGCAGCACTAAGGATTGGGCGTACGCCGAGAATTCTAAACCGCCATGGTGTTTTTTGATGATCATGGCAAAGAAACGCTCGTCTTTGAGGTATTGCCAAATCTCTGCGGGTAAGTCGGCTTGTTGATGGGTGATGTCAAAGTCGTTCGCCATCGCACAGACGGTTTCTACTGGGCCATCGAGGAATGCTTGTTCTTCCGGACTTAACCGTGGTGCAGGCGTGTCGTGAAGGCGATGCCAGTTCGGTTTTCCGGCAAATAATTCCGCTTCCCACCAGACGGTGCCGGCTTCAATCGCCTCTTTCTCCGTGCGCGACATTTCCGGCATCACGCGGCGAAACAGTGCTAACGCTTTTCGACTAGCGATCAGCCGAAACACGGATGTGTTCAGGGCGACGGCGATGAGGATAAAGAATACCCAACTTAGCCAGTCAACGGCATTAAGACTGGTGCCAACGAGAAGGGTAAGGGCACTGATGGCGGTGAAGGTTTTCAAACTGGCGCGGTGATACGCCAGTATCCAAAGGACGATGATAAAGCCAAGGTAGAAGGTGAACGTTGTCATAAAGCTCTCCTTGTTCAACAGGTGGCTATGGCGCCGTATTCGGCGGGCTTAACCTCTCTCGTGAAGTTCTGATCTGTGCGTCACTGGTCTTAAAACGCACAGACTTCATCTTTCTACGTAGAAATAAAGGTAAGAGGTCATACCACTAAAAATAGTGTAACTTAGATATTTGTCATTTGTGAAATAAATGTTGATTTTGCTTTGACGGGAATAAAACGCCGAGAGCGCAACGATGAATTGGGCGAATAAAGTGGCGAAAACGTAGGCAAAATGCGCTGTTAATGTCACGCAGTCTCAGTAGAGAGGTCGACAGGGCTGATCATTTACAGTTAAATGGTGGTCATATTCTGGCTGTCTCTGACGGCGCAACAGTAGAGATGAACTATGTACAGTGATTTGATCCGTGGTGAGTTGGAAGAAGCCGCAAAGGTGTTGAATGCGTTTCTAAGCGATCCGAAAAACATTGCTGATATTGAAGCAGCAGCGCGCTTGCTGGCTGAGTCATTCAAAGCGGGAGGCAAAGTGCTGTCTTGCGGTAATGGTGGCTCGCATTGTGATGCCATGCACTTTGCAGAAGAGTTGACTGGTCGCTACCGCGAAAACCGTCCGGGTTACCCGGGTATCGCGATTTCAGACCCAAGCCATTTGTCGTGTGTGAGCAATGATTTCGGCTACGATTTCGTGTTCTCTCGCTACCTTGAAGCGGTAGGTCGTGAAGGTGATGTGCTGTTTGGTCTGTCGACATCAGGCAATTCTGGCAACATCATTAAAGCCATTGAAGCGGCAAAAGATAAAGGCATCAAGACCATTGCGTTGACCGGTAAAGACGGTGGCAAGATGGCAGGCATGGCCGATATTGAGATCCGTGTGCCACACTTTGGTTATGCTGATCGCATTCAAGAAGTGCATATTAAGATCATCCATATCTTGATCATGTTGGTTGAAAAAGAGATGGAAAAATAAGGCAAGGAGATCACAGGGAGTATGTGTGAACTACTTGGTATGAGTGCAAATGTCCCAACGGACATTTGCTTTAGCTTTACCGGCTTAATGCAGCGCGGTGGTAATACCGGCCCACATTGTGATGGCTGGGGGATCACCTTTTATAACGGTAAAGGCTACCAAAATTTTAAAGATCCGAGCCCAAGTTGCGCCTCGCGGATCGCGCAGCTCGTCCAACAATATCCGATAAAAAGCTGTGCTGTGATCAGTCATATTCGCCAAGCTAATCGTGGTGAAGTGAGTTTGGTGAATACCCACCCGTTTACTCGTGAGCTTTGGGGTCACTATTGGACGTTTGCCCACAATGGCCAGCTCACCGGTTACGACACCCTCGACACGGGACGCTTTGAGCCTGTGGGCGATACCGACAGCGAACGCGCGTTTTGCTGGCTACTGAGTCAACTGGAAACCAGCTTTCCTGGCGGTCGACCTGAGCCGGAGAAACTCTATGCCAAGTTGGCGGCGTGTTGTGATGAACTAAGACAACTTGGTGTGTACAACATGTTGTTGTCTGATGGCTTTGTTGTCGCGACCTACTGCACCAATAATCTGTACTGGATCACTCGCCGAGCCCCGTTTGGTAAAGCGTCATTGATTGATGAAGAAGTCACTATCGATTTCCAACAAGAGACGACCCCGAATGATGTGGTGACGGTGATCGCAACGCAACCGCTGACTAACAACGAGCAGTGGACACGGATGCTGATGGGTGAGTTGTGTGTGTTTAAACACGGTGAAGTGGTTTACCGCAAAGACGGCAGCGCCCATCCTGTTGTGCCACCCACGCAGAAGTAAACGTGTGAACTTAGCGCATAAAAAAACCGCCGACGGCGGTTTTTTTGTGGTTATTCTCTGGCGCGTTGTCACTTTCTAGAGTGCGCGCGATTTACTCGTCGTCGCTGGCGTAACCGTGTGACGGCAGGCGTGTGCTATCAAGCCAAGCGTGGTTGTCTTGGAAACGCAGACGCTCTTTGACAAACCAGTCAGCGACGAGCGGAAAGATGCGGTGCTCTTGCTCTTGCACGCGATCTTGAATGTCGCTGGCGTCATCGTTGTCAAAGATAGGCACTTTGGCTTGCAGGATCACCGGACCGCCATCTAGCTCTTCCGTCACGAAATGAACGCTCGTACCGTGCTCGCTATCACCTGCGTCTAACGCACGTTGATGGGTATTCAGCCCCGGATATTTAGGCAATAGGGATGGATGAATATTGATCATCCGGCCTAAAAAGCGTTGCACGAAGGCCGATGACAAAATGCGCATGTAGCCGGCAAGGATGATCAGATCGGGCGCATAAGCGTCGATTTGATCGGCCAATGCGGCGTCGAACGCATCACGATCAGCAAAATCACTTTGCTGTACGCTGATCGCGTCGACACCTGCTAAACGGGCTCTTTCGAGCCCATATGCATCCGCCTTATTGGAGAAGACCGCAACCACTTGACTGTTGGTGATTTTCCCTTGCGAAGTCGCATCCAGAATGGCCTGTAAATTGGAGCCATGACCGGAAATCAACACAACGATCTTTTTCATGGTTAGATGATCTCGACTTGCTCTTCACCGTCAGCCGCCTCTGCGATCTGACCTAGAAGCCAAGCGTTTTCGCCTTCCGCTTTTAGGATTTCAATCGCTTGCGCTGCGTGCTCTTGAGGCAGGGCAATCACTAAACCGACACCACAGTTAAAGGTACGGAACATTTCGTAACGCTCAACGTTGCCTTGCTCTTGCAGCCAGTTAAAGATCGCCGGCATTTGCCAGCTGTTGCCTTCAACCACGGCTTTGGTACCTTGTGGCAACACGCGCGGGATGTTTTCCCAGAAGCCGCCACCGGTGATGTGAGAAATTGCGTGAACTGGCGTGGTTTCCAGCAGTTTCAGCACCGATTTTACATAGATGCGCGTTGGCTCTAGCAGGTGATCAGCCAGTGTCTTGCCTTCAAGCTCTTGGCTTAAATCGGCATTGGAAACCTCGATAATTTTGCGCACTAGCGAGTAGCCGTTAGAGTGTGGGCCACTTGAGCCCAGCGCGATCAGCGCATCGCCCGCTTTGACTTTCGTACCATCAATCACTTCTGACTTTTCAGCAACACCCACGCAGAAGCCTGCCACGTCGTAGTCTTCACCGTGGTACATTCCCGGCATTTCTGCCGTTTCACCACCGATCAGCGCACAACCTGATTGCAAACAGCCTTCGCCAATACCGGCAACAACGGCAGCCGCAGTATCGACGTCTAGCTTGCCGGTCGCGTAGTAATCTAGGAAAAATAGCGGCTCAGCACCTTGCACGATAAGGTCGTTAACACACATCGCGACTAAGTCGATACCAATGGTGTCGTGACGGTTAAGATCCATCGCCAAACGCAGTTTTGTACCCACGCCGTCAGTACCTGAAACCAGCACGGGCTCTTTGTATTTGGTTGGCAACTGGCATAGCGCGCCAAAACCGCCAATTCCGCCCATAACTTCAGGGCGATGCGTGCGTTTTACCACACCTTTAATTCGGTCAACCAATGCGTTACCTGCATCGATATCGACACCTGCATCTTTATAGCTCAGAGATGATTTATTACCGCTCACGAATGGACCCTCACCGCGTTTAAGATTGAAAGCGCCGCTATTCTAACAGCAGTCGTAAGCGAAAGGAAAACGTTTGCGTAAAAATCTTTGCCTGCGAAATAACGCATTTTGACGCGTAATCGTGACGGACCGTCTATAAATAATGACATGGGCAAATGGCATTACTCGATACGCAATGCTGTGAAATAGTGTTGACTCCTGTATAATTCGGAAAATTATCATTCAATTCTTAGGGTAGAGCAGTATGAAAGTCGTTGAAGTCAAACATCCTCTGGTGAAACATAAAATCGGTTTGATGCGTGAAGGGGATATCAGCACTAAACGTTTCCGTGAGTTGGCGACTGAAGTTGGTAGCCTGCTGACTTATGAAGCAACGGCTGACTTTGAAACCGAGAAAGTAGTGATTGAAGGCTGGAACGGTCCAGTTGAAATCGACCAAATCAAAGGTAAAAAAGTAACTGTTGTACCAATTCTACGTGCCGGTCTTGGCATGATGGATGGCGTACTTGAGCACATCCCAAGCGCGCGTATCTCTGTTGTTGGTATCTACCGTGACGAAGAGACGCTAGAGCCAGTACCTTACTTCAACAAATTGGCGTCAAACATCGAAGAGCGTATGGCACTGGTTGTTGACCCAATGTTAGCGACTGGCGGCTCAATGATCGCCACTATCGATCTATTGAAAGAAAAAGGCTGTCGCTCAATCAAAGTCTTGGTGTTGGTAGCCGCGCCTGAAGGTATTGCCGCGCTAGAAAAAGCGCACCCAGACGTTGAGCTTTACACTGCGGCTATCGATGAGAAGCTAAACGACAAAGGTTACATCGTTCCGGGTCTTGGCGACGCAGGCGATAAGATCTTCGGTACTAAGTAATCTCTGAGTGATTCATTCGCGGATTCATTATTGAATTGGCGAATCGAATACACATTGGATACAAAAAGGGGCGTTACCTCAGGTAACGCCCCTTTTTTAGCTTGAAGAATCGCGCTGATTAGTGACCGCTATTGTTTTGCTCAGCAAAGTGCTTTGGCAGAACAAGGTTCAAGATAATCGCGAGAATACCACAAAGACCAACACCGCCTAGCTCGAAGCCACCGAAGCCAAACTTCATACCACCGATACCGAAGACTAGGGTTACCGACACGATGATCATGTTGCGTGGGTTAGACAAATCGATGTGGTGTTTGATCAGGCTGTTCATACCCACTGAGGCAATAGAGCCAAAGAGCAGAAGCATGATCCCGCCCATTACTGGCTCAGGAATGGTTTGCAAGAACGCGCCCAGTTTACCCACGAACGCCAATACGATCGCCGTGATCGCTGTCCACGTCATGATTACTGGGTTGAAGGCTTTGGTTAGCATTACCGCGCCAGTCACTTCACTGTAAGTGGTGTTTGGCGGCGCGCCCATCATAGACGCTGCAATTGTTGCGATACCGTCACCCATCATGGTGCGATGCAAGCCAGGCTTTTTAACGAAGTCTTTGCCTGCTACGTTTGAGATCGCTAGCATATCGCCAACGTGTTCAATTGCCGGCGCAATCGCTACTGGCAGAATGTACAAAATCGCCGCAAGGTTAAACTCAGGCGTCACGAAGTTAGGCATTGATAGCCACGCTGCTTCACGAATTGGCGTGAAGTCAACAAAGCCAAAGAACATCGCCGCGATGTAACCGGTAGTGATACCCGCCAAAATCGGAATAAGACGGAAGATGCCTTTACCAAACAAGCTAAAGCAAATGGTCGTGGTCAGAGAAATTGCCGCCACAATCATCGCATGAGTTTGGTTGAGCCAGTTGGCTTGGTCGCCACCGACTTGGCCTAGCGAGTAGCTAACAGCGACTGGCGCAAGGTTCAAACCGATCACCATGATCACCGGGCCAACCACCACAGGCGGTAGCAAACGTTGTACGATGCCCACGCCACGTACTTTGATCAGACCGCCAAGAGCCAAGTACACCAAACCGGCGCACATCATTCCGCCCATAGTGGCAGGAAGACCCCATTCGGCAATACCAAAAGAAAGAGGAGCGATAAAAGCAAAAGAAGAAGCGAGGAAGATAGGAACTTGACGTTTGGTGACTAATTGGAAGAGGAGGGTACCGACACCCGCACCGAGAAGAGCTAGGCTAGGATCGAGTCCGGTGAGCACCGGAACCAGTACCAGGGAGCCAAATGCAACAAAGAGCATTTGCCCACCAAGCAGCGCATTTTTCATGGAACGACCTCATTTTCAAAGCAAAATCGCGGGAGTTTACCATGCATTGGCGGCGCGGTGATATATTTCATAGTGATTTGTATTGTAAATCGCGATAAATCTTTTTTATCTGCTGGGTTTTAGGCAAACACTAGGTGATACCTTTTGTAAATTGAGTACACTGTAAACAGTTTGTCAATTCCGCCACCTAAGCGGTTATTATCATTGCCGAGAATGGTCTGTTAACAGTAAGATCGGAAGGTTATTGAATTCTAACAGAGACGAGTTATGCGAATTATTTTAACTGGGCTCTTTGGCCTAACACTGTCTGCATCAGTGATGGCCAACTCACTCTATCGAGTTGATGTACCTTTGGCTGATACCGACAGCCAAAGTGAGCAAGCGGCAAGAGTGCAAGGCTTCGAGCAAGTGTTGCAACGCGTGACGGGCGATGCCGCGATCCTAAAAAATCCTCTTATTGAAAAAGCGGTCGGAACCCCAGACGACTATATCAGTCAATTTAGCTTTGATAGCCAAGGCGGTCAGCGTGTGATCGAATTGGGCTTTGATAAAGAGCAGTTACTCAGTTTATTGACTGACGCGCAAGCGGAGCTGTGGCCTGAGCCTCGCGTTAAAGTGCTGGTGTGGCTGGTGGAAGAGCAAAACGGCCGTCGTACGATTGTGTGGGATCAGTCGCGCTTGCCGCAAGTTGAAGATATTAAGCTGACGGCTCAGCGTCATGGTCTCCCTGTTATTTTACCGGTGGGCGATTTTGACGACCAGATGGCGGTGACGGTGCCTGACTTGTGGGGCGGTTTTACCCAATCTATTGGTAAGGCATCAGAGCGTTATCAACCGGATGCGGTGGTTGTTGCCAAATGGCGTCGCGGTAGTCAAACGGTTGATTGGGTGTTGTACCCGATCTCTCCTGCGGCAATTCAAAGTCCGAATCCGAAAACCGAGCAAGGTGATGCTGACGGCATTCACGCGGTCGCGAAAATGGTGGATGAGCTCGCAGCGTATTTTGCTGATCGCGACGCGATCCAGCTCGGTGTGGTGGGCGATCAGGGCCAGCAGATCATCATTGATGATATTGCCAGCTTTGAAGATCTTGTGGTGATTGAGCGCGCCTTGCGTGCATTGCCAAGCGTGGCGGCGGTGAATTTGGATCGCATGACCGGGCGCCAAGCGATTTACAATTTAAGCCTGACGACCTCACTAGAAACGTTCGAAAAAGAGTGGCTTGCTTTACCGACTGTAGAAAAACGCGGTGAAATTGTGCCATTAGAAGCGGTTGCACCGGTGACCGAAGCAGTCTCCGCCGCCCAAGCGGCATTGCCAGTACCGACGGCTGACGCGGGTGCTTCTGATGCGATTGCTGCCAATACGACTGCTTCTGACATGAGTGCATCTGGTGCAGCGTCAACAGTAGAAAGTGCCGCCCAAACAGCTGATGCAAGCAAAGTACCAAGCGATGAAGCCGCGCCTAGCAAAGACGCGACGTCTGGCGAGGATACGCCAGCTAGTTTGCCGATTTACCACTGGGTGAAGCCACAAGCTGCGCCAGAGGCCGCCGACGGCAGTGTTGATGCGACACAAGCAAATGAAGCTGGCGAGAGCGCTTCTGATGAAAGCTCGGTTGATGATAGCACGGTTGAGAAAAGCGCTGGAGATGAAGGTGCGAGTAACGAGGCGCCAGCAGCAAGTGATTCAACCAGCATGATTGATACTTCTGCTGACGACAGTTTACTGCTGTAATTGTTCAGTTAAAGCAACAATCATCGTTAAGACAAAAGGCGCGTTTAGCGCCTTTTGTCGTTTCAGGGGAAGTGATTTGAGTCTGCGCGTTTTCAGTTATTGGCTCTATTGATGCGCTGCGATTGACTTGCCTTACTCAGACTTTGCTTTAGCGTCGTCGATAGCGTCTGGCGCAAAGCGGGCTTTTTCTTCTTTCTCGACTTGGGAGAGCTTTTTCAACTTGCTCCCGATCTCTCGTCCTCTCTTGCGCGCATACATAATATTGGTTGCAAAGCTGCTCAGAGCGATAAGCAGCTCAACCGCAGCCAAGCCGCGCTCGCCTTGATCGACCCAAAGAATGGTCAACGCGTGCAAAATATAGAACAGGACAATGAAATTGGCCCAAGCATGGGTATAAGCTTTGCCTTTGATAATACCAAGCAGCGGAAAAAGCAGCGGGATCAGCCAGCCAATGGTTACGCCAAGCGCAGAAATATGTGGGTGCGGTGACAGCCAGTTTTGCCAAGCGATCAGCCAGCCAATAAGCAAAAGATAAGAAGCCAGAGCAAGTATGCGGTAGTGCTGGGTAGACATGATTTCATCCTTGAAGTTGTCGTCGAGCGTTGTGGTGCGATGGATATGGCCGTTTGACGGCCATAACGCTGCTAACCGTTTTGTTTCAGTGCAAGCGCGGTTTTAGCTAGCCTGACGCCAATGTGTTTGGCTAAGGCGATCTCTTCACTGCTAAAGGCTTCGCCATCGACATGTGTGGGGCCATATGGCGTGCCACCGCGGGTGGTGGTGTGCAAGCTAGGCTCTGAGTAGGGAAGGCCCAATACCATCATGCCGTGATGCAACAATGGCAGCATCATTGATTGCAATGTGGTTTCTTGCCCGCCGTGCAAGCTACTGGAGCTGGTAAACACGCAAGCCGGTTTCCCTTCTAGCTGACCTGCTAACCATTGCGGGCTGGTGGTGTCCCAGAACGCTTTGAGCGGCGCTGCCATATTGCCAAAACGTACCGGACTGCCCATGGCTAGCCCGATACATTCAGCGAGATCGTCATTACTCACTAGTGGATCTAAGTGCGCTTGTTCGCCGTGCAGCGACGCTACGGTGCGTAAACGCGCTTCACAGCCAGCCACCGATTCGATACCGCGTGCGATATAACGGGCGAGCTGCTGCGTTGCGCCGTGACGACTGTAGTAGAGCACTAAGATCGGCTGAGACATTACAAAATATCCAGTACAGCTTCTGGTGGACGACCCAATGCCGCTTTATTGCCATTAACCACAATAGGGCGCTCGATAAGCTTGGGGTTATTGTGCATCGCAGCCACTAAGTCCGCTGGGCTCAACGAGGACTCGGCCAAGTTAAGCGACTTGTATATGTCTTCTTTGGTACGCATCAGCTGACGTGGGTCGTCAAACCCGAGTTGCGAGAGCAAGGTTGTCAGCGTCTCGATAGACGGCGGGGTATCAAGGTATTTGATCACCTCAGGCGCGATCCCTTTTTCTTCCAATAGGGCAAGTGTTTCGCGGCTTTTTGAGCAGCGTGGGTTGTGATAGATGGTGATTGACATTGTAAGCTCCCTTAAAGCTGATACCCGCTTAGGCTCCAATGTGTGGATTGCGGGTTGTTGTTATACATTGTTTGACGGTGACGCTTGGCTATTGGCTAAACACCCGTTATTTTATTCGCCGTGTTGGCTAACGTTTTCATCTTGCCAGCGACAAATGCCGCGCTACTGCAAAGCTTCCATGCGTTGATGGGCGATGCGAAGCTGATCGATACGGGCATCGTACATGGATTGCTCCACACTGCCATGTTCAACTAAGCGGCCCGCTTGAATATATTCTTGGATCGCCCGTTGCCATTGGCCGCGTAGCGCGTAAAGCTCGGCACGGGCCGCAAGCTCGCCCGCGCGATTGCCGATCTTGCCATAGGCGGTGTTGAGCATGCTCCAACCGTTCATATCGTCCGGGTGATCAAAGGTATAACGATTGAGCAATGAAATGCTCTCTTCATAGCGCTCCGCCGCTTGCAGTGCATAAACCAAATTCAAGCGCAGTACGGCGTTGCCGGGCGCTTGTTGCAGTGCCTTTTCTAGACGCGTTATTGCTGTCTCATACGCTTTTTGATGTACCGATAGATCGGTCGCTGCATCTAAATAGAAGCGATTATTCGGCTCACGTTGCAGTAACGTGTTTAAGATAGATTCGGCTTTATCCAGCTGCTCGTTGTCGAGATACACCAGCGCTTTACCGTACTGTAAGGCGTCGCGATGAGGGTTATTCGTTCGCGCCAGTTGGCGATCAAACCAATCATGTGCCGCTTTGGCATCAATGCCGGCAAAGCGCGCCACGATACGTGCTCGTGCATGTTGGTAGTCACTTTCGTTTGGTGGCGTCACCACCGGATATTGCTGTGCCCGCTGACGGCTTTCACTTAGACGTGAATCGGGGAGTGGGTGCGTCAGTAGCATTGCTGGCGGTGTGCTGACATAACGATATTCATCGGCTAGGCGACCAAAAAACGTTGGCATCGCACTTGGCTGAAAACCGCTCTTCGCTAAGGTTTGCATCCCGATGCGGTCGGCTTCTTGCTCGTTACTGCGGGTGTAGTTGATTTGCCCCTGCATGGAGGCGGCCGTGGTGGCTTGCAGCGCCGCAATACCGGCTTCGGGCGAGGCAATCGCGAGCATCAAGGAGCCGATCATCGCGGCCATCGTGGCAGGTGAACGCTTCGATTGCTCTTCCATTGAACGGGCTAAGTGACGCTGGGTAACGTGCGCGATTTCGTGGGCCACGACTGAGGCTAATTCGCTTTCAGTGCGGGCGTGCAAAAACAGCCCAGTGTGCAAACCAATATGACCACCGAAAAAGGCAAAGGCGTTGATGTCACGGTTTTGGATCAGGAAAAAATCAAACGAAGTCCGCACATCGCTGGCGTTAGCAACCAGTTTTCCGCCCAGAGCGGTAATGTACTCATTAAGTAACGGATCGGAAATCACCGGTTGACTGGCTCGCATCATTCGCATGTAAGCGTCGCCATACTCATTTTCTTTCTCTATGGTCAGGGTAGACGCAGCCGCCGTTCCCATATCGGGAAGGGAAGACAAGTTAGCGGCCGCCGGTGTGATCAGCAGACCACTGAGCAAAAGGGCGGAGGCGATTTTCGCAAATTTCAGCATGACGGGTGAGACTACCTCAGTTATTCTCTGTGTCTATCTAAGACCACAAAACGGACGCTTGGTTTAGTGCCGTTTGATTTACCTACTATTTTAGATAAGCGTTAACAGTTATGGATGACTATTTAGGCCGTTTGTGGTACGCGCGTCAAGGCGTTCGACCGTCGTTCTTAAATCAGTAATGGAATTATAATAACGTTGGTAAAAAACGAATGACACCCCAAACCTTAGATCTGCGTAACGAACGTTGTCCGATGGCGCTGTTGAAAGTAAAACGTTGGTATGCAGTCCAGAGTTTTGCAGCAAGTTTGGAGATCTATCTGTCTGATTCAGCTAGTGTTCAAGATATAGAGAAATACTTGCACCGGCTGAAATACACTACTGCGACACAAACTTTGAACTCAGGCTTATTGATTAAGTTAAAAGCCGTAAGGGAGTAACCTTTTTATGTTGGATATGCTTAACAATTGGTTTAAGCGCCGCTTTTCTGATCCACACGCCACGGCATTGTTGGTCATCCTTGTTGTTGGCTTTGCCACTATTTACTTTCTTGGGCATTTAATTGCGCCGTTGCTGGCGGCGATTGTTTTAGCTTATTTACTTGATTGGCCTGTGATGCGCCTCAGCAAGCTGGGAATGCCGCGCACCTTATCGGTGTCGTTGGTAGTTACCCTGTTTATGGGGGTGATGCTCCTAGCGATCTTCGGTTTGGTGCCGACCATTTGGCGTCAGGTCGCGAACCTGATTGCTGATATCCCGGCGATGTTTACCGGCCTGCAAGATTTCTTGGTGAGCATTCCAGCGCGTTATCCTGACATGATCAGTCCGGCGCAAATCAATGAGGTGATTGCCGGTTTACAACAAAAAGTGATTGGGTTGGGTGAAGCGGCGGTGAAGAACTCGCTGGCATCGCTGATCAGCCTTGCATCACTGGCGGTGTACTTGATCTTGGTACCGTTGTTGGTGTTCTTCTTACTAAAAGACAAAGATGAAATGCTACAGACCTTGAGCGATCTGTTGCCACGCAATCGTCGTTTGACCGAGCAAGTGGGTATTGAAATGAACCAGCAGATCTCAAACTACATTCGCGGTAAGGTCTCTGAGATCATGATTGTCGGTGGGGTAGCGTACATCACCTTCTTACTGTTGGGCTTGCGTTATGCGGTGCTATTGAGCGTGTTGACCGGCCTGTCGGTATTGATCCCATACATCGGCGCTGCGGCCGTAACTGTGCCTATCGTGATGGTAGCACTGTTCCAATGGGGCATGGGCCCTGAAGTGTGGTGGGTGCTGGTGGCTTACGGTATTTTGCAAGCGCTCGACGGTAACGTGTTAGTGCCGATCATGTTCTCTGAAGCAGTTAACCTTCACCCTGTGTGGATTATCGTATCTGTGTTGGTGTTCGGTGGCTTGTGGGGGTTCTGGGGCGTATTCTTTGCTATCCCGCTGGCGACTTTAGTTAAAGCCGTATGGCGCGCGTTTCCTTCGCCAAACGACGAGTGACGGTGAATAACGTTGCGATGAACGGACAGCAAAAGTAACCCATCAAAAAGGCAGCGATAAGCTGCCTTTTGTGTTCTTGCTGTCGAGTGCTTGTTGACTATTAGGCTTCGCTGTCTAAGTAAGCCAATACGACGTCGTGGTGATCTTTGGTCTTGAACTTATCAAACACTTTTTCGACGACGCCTTTCTCGCTGATCAAAAAGCTGATGCGATGCAACCCGTCGTAGACTTTACCCATAAACTTCTTCTCGCCCCAAACGCCAAACTGCTCGGCGACCGCATGATCTTCATCAGACAGTAGGGTGAAATTCAGCTCGTGCTTTTCGATAAACTTCGGCAAGCGTTTTACCGGATCGGTACTCACACCGAGCACGACCACATTGTGCTCATCAAGTGCAGATTTGCTGTCACGCAGGCCACACGCTTGTACGGTACAACCTGGCGTCATCGCTTTAGGGTAAAAGTACACAAGAACTTTCTTACCGGAAAATTGGTCAAGCGTGACGGTGTTGCCGTCTTGGTCGAGCAATGAAAATTGCGGGGCTTGGCTTCCTGCTGCTAAGTATTGCATCTTGGCATTCCTTATTGATTATTCTGGCTGAAATTGATCGTTCCTTTCGCATCGAGTGATTCACACAAGGCTTGGAACGCTTCTTGTAATTCAATGATGTGGCAACCGTCAGGGAGACGACTGCTGATAAAAATTTCCAGCATCGGCGGCGTATCATCGTAGTTACGCGTATTCGCGCTCAGTGCGGTGAGGTCGATTTGACGCGTCGCCAGAAAATGGGTGAACTTTTCAATCAACCCTGTACGGTCTTCGACACTGATATTGAAATCCGCGTTGTAATCACAGTTGATTGGCTCGTAGCGACGGGTACGTTTTAGCAGGGTGATCAGATCATGTTGCTGCGCTAATAAAGGCAGGCGTGTCTCGACCTGGGTAATGGCCGATTGTGATCCGCTCAACAACATGATCAGAGTAAATTCACACCCAAAGCCGCCAATTCGGCTATCGACAATGTTGCACTCGCACTGGCTGACAAGGCGAACGACTTCATCGCAAATGCCTGGGCGATCTTGGCCCATTGCAGTAATGACCAGAAACTGTTCCATGTGACTCCTATGCTAAACCAGCTAAGCGGACCCCTGATGAGTCGGCAATAATTGAAATAAAAACGATATCTTGAGTGTAGGCGTTAAACCGCCGCCAACGTTATCATCTAGGATAATCAGTCCATTGGACAACGTCGAGCACTGATTTTTATTCCTGCTAGGGACAATCACGTGTGCTGAGGCGAATTGCCAAATTTTATGATGTTGTGAGCTTGCTACGATATTGAATCACCATACTGTAATTAAGTTCTTTATTTACCGTTGACAGGCTTGTGTTTCCTGTGGGGCAAAAGTACCATGAGAGCCTGATCTATAAGGGGAGACGGACATGTTCACAGGAAGCATGGTAGCTTTAATCACGCCGCTGGATGCGTCGGGAAATGTTGATTATCAAAGTTTGCAAAAATTGGTGGAGTACCACGTTGAAGCGGGTACCAGTGCGATCATTGCAATGGGAACGACAGGTGAATCAGCCACGTTGAGCGTGGATGAGCATGTAGAAGTCGTACTAAAAACGATCGCGTTCGCTGCAGGTCGTATCCCAGTAATTGCAGGGACTGGCGCCAATGCAACCCATGAAGCCGTCGACTTTAACAAACGTTTTGCCAACACCGGCATCGTTGCTTGTTTGAGTGTGACGCCGTACTACAATCGTCCTACCCAAGAAGGTTTATATCAGCACTATAAAGCCATTGCTGAGTCTGCTGATGTGCCTCAAATTCTTTACAACGTTCCGGGTCGTACCGGGGTGGATCTGAAACCAGAAACGGTTGCGCGTTTGGCGAAGCTCGACAATATCATTGGTGTGAAAGATGCCACTGGCGATTTGTCTCGCGTGAATACCACAAGGGAACTTTGTGGCCCTGATTTCATCCAATTGAGCGGTGATGATGCAACTGGCCTCGACTTTGTCGCGCTGGGCGGACACGGTGTAATTTCCGTGACAGCAAACTTGGCGGCGGCTGATATGGCAACCATGTTCAAGTTGGCGCTTGCCGGTAAAATTGATGAAGCACGCGTGATTGACCGTCGTTTGATGTCAATGCATAAGAACCTGTTTATTGAATCAAGCCCGACGCCAGTGAAATGGGCGGCGAAAGAGATGGGGCTGATCGCAAATGCGCACCTGCGTCTGCCATTGGTACCGCTCAGTGATGCCGCGCAGCCCATCGTTCGCCAAGCGCTACTCGACGCTGGCTTGCTGTAATTTCAGGAGAACGAATGATTTTCACCCCGAAACGTGTTTTGGCTGGCAGTGTGTTATTGCTGTTAACTGCCTGCTCAAACAATGAGGCATTGCGCCAAGCAAAGCAGGATTTTAAATATCTGGATACACCGCCTTTAGGTGAGTTGAACGTGCCTGCCGGTAGCCAACTACCCGTATTGAACGATTACGATATTCCTGCAATGACGCAGTACCAAGGACCGATTGGCTCTCAGGTGGATATTCGTCCTCCGGTGCAGGTACTGGCATTGATCCCGGGCGCACGAACTGATGTGGATAACAAAGGTAACGTCCAGATCTGGCTGGCAAAGCCTGAAGATCTCACGCGTCTTTGGCGTGTGACCAACGAGATGTTGGTGCAGAACCAAGTGGCAACACGGGTGCAGACAGGCGACACGATTGAAACTGACTGGATTAGTTGGGAGCAAAGTGGCGACGATAACTCGGATGTGAAAAGCCGTTACGTGATCCGCCAAGTGAATGAGGGGCGTCAAGCGGGACTCGACATTAGTTTGGTTGAATGGCAACGCGGTGGTCAGCAGTTAGAGATTGACCGTGCGCTCGTGGATCGTTACAGCGCATTGATGACCAACTTAATTACCGTTCAGTACGATGAAGAGCTTCGTGCGGAAACCTTGCGCATCGCGCAAGAGCAGATCAAGCAGATCCCGGTCAGCATGGGACGCGATCGCAGTGGCCTGCCAGTAATCATCGCACGTACCACGTTTGATGTTTTTTGGGAGCGTGCGCCATCATTATTGGATGAAGCTGGCTTTACGTTGGACTCGCGCAATCGCTCACAAGGTGAGTTGATGGTGAAGTTTAAAGCGGAAGATGATGAGTACTGGGAGCAGCTTGGCGTGAAGCCGATCCGTTTGGATAACCGCACCTACCGTATTCAGCTAGGCGATTTGGGTAACCGTACATCGATCAACATTACTGATACGCAAGGCAAAGCGCTGCCAGAAGAAGCGCTACAGTCGCTAGCCGTGGGCCTAGGTGCGCTATTGGCAAACTAAGCGTTTAATCAGCGGCTTAGAGAAACACAAAAACCTCGTCATTCGACGAGGTTTTTTTATGTCCGGCGGAACAGGAAAGGACATGGTTACATTGGTCTGGCAGCGACCTTCTGTGTGGTTGCGTTTGGCGGCGTGCTCGCTACGGTGTTATCTGCTGCTCGCAATGCCCAAATCGCATCCCATTGCGCACTGTTTTCCACGGTGTCGCAGACCATGCACAAGGTAAAGCCCAGCGTCTGTTGCAGCGTAAAGAGCTGGTGGATCAACTGCTCATCAAAGCCTGCACGGTCAATGATCAACAATCCCGGCTCACGTAACAGCGCGCGTGCGAGCAAAACCCGATTTTTCAAACCGGAAGGAAGGTTGCTACCAAGCTCGCTAACCGGCGCAGTGATATCTAGCGGCAGTAAGATGCGACAGATCAATGCGTGATCGTCGGTCTCATTTTTCTTGGCGCCAAAGGTGAGGTTGCTGGCAATGCTACCGCGCAGCAATTGTGATTGGTCGTTGATCAGTTGGACGTTACGGCTGATAGAGTCAGGGCGTAGCCACTCTAAGCGCCGACCGCCTAGCACGACTCTGCCCGAGTGGGCGACATCTTGGCGGCATAAAATACGCGCGAGTCGGCTTTTTCCACTGCCTATCTCTCCGGTGATCGCCGCTCGTTGGCCGGGCTCCAGCGAAAAACTATAACCTTCCCCGTTATCACACAGGCGTAGTTTACGTAGCTTGACGGCAAGCGGCTCCGCTTTCAACGTGGTACGTTTTTCGCCTTCCGGCAGCGCGGCGCTAGTCATCGCATTTTCTAAGCGCTGCTTGGCGGCGTAAAAAGTGATCCCATGTCCCCATGCTTGCATCAATCGGGTGAGGGAGGCAAACATCAACCCCAGCACCAGCATTAACAGGGCTTGGTTTTCGGTACTGCTGAGCCACAACAGGGCAATACCCAACAAGGTCAATTGCTGTAAAACCGCAGGATTGAGGGTTAAGAACGTGGTCCATCGTGCTTGCACCAATGCGCTGGTGGCGAGTTTATCGCTATGCCGTCCAAGGCGACGGGTTTCGCGTTTAACTTGCCCGGCTTGTTGTACGCTCAAGTTGGCGATGATCATCTCACCAATATGGCCGCTAAGACGGCCGCGGTCACGGCGCAGCACTAGCGCATTGTTGAGCATGGTGGGAGTGACCGTCAGCGCAAACGCAAACAGCACCGCCTGAATCGCTAGCAACAACTGGCCGATGGGCGGCCAGTAAGCCAGTAGCAATAGGTTGTAACCGATGAGAGATAAACCGTGCGTGATCATCACCGGCGCGCCGAGGCTCGCCCAATTTTTGATGTTATTGGCATCGGTGATGAGACGTGTCATTGCCACACCTAAGCGCCGTGGTGAGCGATCGAGTGGCGCCGACATCAAGGTTAAGTAAAGCTGTTGTCGTACTGCTTTGACGTAATCCAGCCCGAGTCTTTCTGCTAGGATCCCTTCCCAAAACAGACAGGCAGCCGAAGCCAGTGCACTGCCGATAAACAGGGCGATCAGGTGATTGGTACTGTTGGGCTGAAACAACTGCTGCAATAAGAGGACCGCAGCCACATTCAGCAGCGTGATCACCACGCCAAGTCCAATCAGCAATTGGAGCTGGCGCAGGCGGTCATCTGCGCCAAGGGCAACGAGTTTTTTCATTTCACTAAGCAATCGCTTTGGTAGTCAAGAGATCGGGCTTTCCCAGCAGGCCTGCGGCATTGCCCGGTGCAATGAGTTGTTCTAAATCCATTAGTGGAATATCCATTTGGCTTGCGGCTTCACGGAAGGCGAGCGGTGAGGCACAGATCATGCCGCTCACGGTAGGTACGTGATAGCCTTGCGCCATCAGCCAGTTAGCTCCGGTCGTCGCGCCCATGGCTTCACGGGCCGTGAAGACCACGTTTTTGAAGATGGCTTTGAATTCTGGGTTTTCAAGCAGCGCTTTGGTTTCGCGTTGGTACAAGCCATCCGCCACTTCAACCACAATCGCATTACAGCCGTTTTTCAGCAGTTCATTGGCGAGGCGTTTAACGATCGGCATCAGCTCATCCAAACCCACTTTAAACGAGGTTGGGTAGCCCGCATCAGTAAAGTCGATCGCCATTTCAGCGCCGGCATCGAGCATGAGCCACAAGTCGTTACCCGCGCCAGTCCCGGTGACTTTCATCGCGCCGACCTTAAAGCCGTCTTTGGCTAGACCGTGAATGATGTGGGCAGCGGTAGTGGTTTTGCCTGCATTCATTGAGGTGCCGACAACCACGACGTTCGGGACATTGATCACCGGCTCAGCTTCTTCGACCGCAAAGTTCTTCAGGTTGACTACTTCACCATTGCGATCACCGATCAGGCCAATCGGCTTAATGCCGGTGGGGAACAAGATGCGCTTGTGCCACGACAGCGCAAGGCCGGCAATACCGCCTGCAGCGACCATATGACAAGGCGCAAGGCTTTGCGGCACAATCGCTTCGAATTGATCAGGGGCGTAGCGGTTGCCGTAAGCCAAAATCACCTCATCGCCAACAAATAATCGACCTTTGCGACCGTCTACACGTTCTGAGCGTTTGTGATGTCCAATCTCAGTCACTTTTGCTAAAACTAGGTCGCCCGCTTGAGGCACTAAGTCGCCGGTTAATAAGGTACACATGGCGTCGCTTGGCACTCGACGCGTCACAAAAGAGCGCTTGGCAGTCTGTAGTCGAGTTTGCTGATGAAATGTAACCATGATCTTGCTCCGTCAAAATTTTTGAGTGTTCGTCGAATGTGATGGCATCTTACGAAAGGTTCAATGACAGCTGTCTGATAGGCGATGTAAGCTAACAGTAAGGTTACGATTTCAACGATTAACACGCTGATTTAACGCAATATAAAGTGAGTAATTTTTCGCTTAGCTGCGGCGCTATGAGCGTTTTTGATAAGGCGCTCTAAAACTGGTAAGCCGATGGTAAGGTTATCGGCGCTACATTGCAGACTCACCAATCTCTCATTGATGAAAGGAAAGGATTAACGCGTGACACAAAGGTATAGAACAGTCTGTGCTGTTTTCATTAGTTTGCTACTGCTGTGGGGAAGTACTATTCCTCAGGCCATGGCGAGCTGTGGAAGCCGTCCGTCTGCTAATGCCTTTTTGGAGTTTATGAAAAGCGTTAATCAGCAAACCGAAGACAGGGGGGAAACCCTGCTGAAAGCCAATGCGGCAAATTATGACTGCACGCCCGCCTTTGAACTGAAAGTCCTTAATAGCAACGGTCACGTTGTGACGCGATTTTATAGCGCGGAAAGTTTCTCGTTACTGCATGAAGATGGCCCCCCAGCCTTTGCCTTTGATCATGACGACCGCAAGGGGCATGGTGATCGGGACAATGATCGTGATTACGGCCATGATCGTGGTGATAACGATGATAACGACAGCGGTGACAATGATAGCGATGATGATGACGACGGCGATGATGGTGACAGTGACAGTGACAGTGACAGTGACAGTGACAGTGACAGCGATGGTGGGGATGATGACGATTAACAACAGGGAAAATAGGTAGAGAGACGCGCAGGATGAGAGCACTCGTAGTAGAAGACAACGTGCAAGCGGCAGAGCAAATCGCGCACGCATTAACCGGGCATGGTTTTGTGGTGGACGTGGTTCATGACGGCAATGAAGCGTGGTTTCAAGGTGATACCGAAGACTACGATATCACCGTGCTCGATATCGGTTTACCAGGAAAAGATGGGATCAGCGTGTTGTCGGAGTGGCGACGGGCAGGAAACAAGATGCCGGTAATCATTCTAACCGCCCGCGACACGTGGCGAGAGAAAGTCTCGGGCTTGCGCGCAGGCGCGGATGATTACTTAGTGAAGCCGTTTGAGATGGAAGAGTTGTTGGCGCGGGTAGAAGCGTTAGTCCGTCGGGCATGTGGTCATGCGAGCAGCGTTCTAAGTTGTGGTGAGCTGGAGCTAGATACTGCAACCCAGCGCGCGACATTAAAAGGCACCCACTTGGATTTAAGCTCACTGGAATATCGCTTGTTGGCGTACTTGATGAATCATGTCGGTCAGGTTGTATCCAAGGCTACCTTGACCGAGCATCTTTATCAGATGGACTTTGAGCACAACTCCAATGTGATTGAAGTGCTGGTCAATCGCGTGCGTAAAAAGATGGGCACGCAACACATTCAAACCCGTCGGGGTATGGGGTATCAGCTGAATGAAAAAGGCTAGTCGCCCAACGTCTCTGACTCAGCTCGTCCTAAGAACCGGATTGGTGTGGTACCTGTTTGCCGCCGTGGTCTGTGGCTTGGGGCTTTTGGCGGTATTTGAGAATTATATCGAGCGGCGCTTTGATCAAACCATCCAAGATAACTTGTTTGATTTAGTGGCGGCTGCCGAAATGGATAACAGTGGTCATCTGTATCTGGCGTGGAGCCCAACGACCACCCGATTTAATCGTCCGCTATCGGGTTGGTATTGGCAAATTATTGATCCTAATGGCGAAGTGATCGCCCAGTCCGCCTCATTGTACAGTGACGAACCGACGTCTCTGTTGGTGCCTGATTACATCGGCGAATACCACTGGCAGGAAATTGATGGCCCGTTGCAAGAATTACGGGTCGGAATGCAGTCGATCCGTTTTGGTTACGATCAAACGCCATATCAGTTTTTAGTGGCAGGGCCGACTGCCGATATCAGCAATGATGTAAGAGATTTTGCCAAACTGGTGTCGTTGATGATGTGCATGCTGGTGGGCTTTATGCTCATTTCACTGTGGGCGCAAGTGCGCCAAGTGCTTAAGCCCATTAATGCAATTGGGGATGAAATAGGCAGGATCCGTCGAGGGCAACAGCACCGTTTCGAGCAGACATTGCCATTGGAATTGGCACCGGTGGGCAAAGAGCTCAATAGCTTGTTGGAGCACAATGCCGCGATTTTAGAGCGCTCACGTTTGCAGGCGTCGAACTTGGCGCACGCGTTGAAAAACCCGATATCCGTGCTGCAAAACGAGTTAACCAATTTAGATGTGAATTCAGCGTCGGTGATGGCCGAGCAGTTGCAAAAACTGACCCAGAATACCCAAACTCATTTGTCGCGCGCGCGGTTAGCAGGCTCAATCAATCAGCTCGCGTCTCAAACCAATATCGCAGAGAGCTTAAGCGACATCTTGTTTTCGATGGAGCTGCTTTATAAATCGCGCCAATTGACGATTGGTTTTCGTTGTCATGCTGAACTGTATTTTGGCGGGGATCAGCATGATCTGGAAGAAGTGCTGGGTAACTTGATTGATAATGCCTGTAAATGGGCGAAAGGTGCGGTTCATGTTGATGTGGCAACTGATGAGAACCAAGTGGTGTTTTTTATTGATGATGATGGGGTTGGAATACCTGAGTCTGATCGCAATACTGTATTTAAAGCTGGGCAACGGCTCGATGAAACGACCGAAGGCACGGGCTTGGGGATGTCAATTGTGACAGATATTGTTACCCTCTATGGCGGGGACATTTCAGTGGCCACGGCCCCAATGGGCGGTGCGCGCATACGTTTAGCGTTACCAGGCGGACAACAGGGAGTGTAATTTTTCAATATGAACAAGCTAAAACTTATAGGACTGGCAGTTGCGCTTTCTGGCTGTCAGGTTGTTGGCAATAGCGTTGATGTTGAAGATGTCGCCCAGTCTCGTCGGTATGAACACTCGGCCTCAGTGACTCAATTTAGTGATCATTTAGATCAGTTCTTTACCCAATCGGTGCGTGATAACGTACTGGACTCGGTGATCCGGCTGTTGGAGTCATCAGGCAGCAGCGTGTCGCAAGGTCAAGATAGACAGACCGGTGCCGCGTGGTTTTTGAATGTCGGTGAAACCGAATGGCAAGCAATTGAGGTTAAACGACCGACCATAGAGACGGTCAGTGCCGAGTACGACTATATCTTTCGTGATATTCCGTATCGCGCCACAACCCAAGTCAACTTACGTTCCGGGCCGGGCACTGAGTACGCTCGACTGCGACAATTACGGCGTGGAGAAGTGTTTACCGTGATGGCACAAGTCTTTGCCAGTGATTGGTATTTGATTGAGCAGGCCGGTATCGTTCAAGGTTACGTGCATAGCGATTACGCGACGGCCAATGTGACGTCGCGAGATCTGCTCAATGCGCGCCCTAACCCGTTAGTGCTCGATGGCGTTGTGGCTCCTGAGTTACCCGTCTATGGCTATTTAGGGTTGTTGACTTGTCGGTCACTCAGCTATCGCTTTAACAACGAGTCGCTGTTGCAAGAGGGCGGTTTTGTCGCCTGTCAGAAGCAGCCAGGTGTTTGGTATATTGATGCTATCGTCGAGCCTAAAAATGATCAAATTTACACGCAGTAAGGTGTTTTGTGCTGCAACTCGTGTGAATAGATAACGCCAGTGTTGATGCGCCAATGCTGCAACGCCTGCGCAGACGGGAATGTCGCGCTTACTCACCAATCAGAAGATAACTCTCATTTTATTTTCAATAGCTTACAGTAACCTTACCGTGGCTCTCAGGTTACTGTCACGCCTCTTCACATAGTATGCCTCCTATCAACTAACTATGTAGAGCGCCGAAGGGGATGGCGTTCCATTTTTGGAGACAAAATGCAGTTTTCTAAACCCTCTCTTTTTGGCTTATTGCTGTTAAGTTCACCGGCGCTGGCGGAAATCACTGTGGTTGAACATGCTAACGTTGATTTGTCGGTGTATGGCAAACTCAGTGCGCTGGCGCGCTACCAAAGCGATCCTGGCCTCAATAACGATGAATGGCAGTTTCAAGACAACAGCAGTCGGGTGGGGGTGCGTTTGCGCTATTACATCGGAGATGAGTCGTCGTTGTACGGTAATGTTGAGTATGGCTCGAAGTTTCATGCTGAAGGCAATGACGATAAGGTGTTCTTACGCCGAGCTTATGCGGGACTACGAAACAGCCTATTTCGCGTTTACTACGGCAAGCAGAACAGCCTCTATAAGCGGTTAGAAAACTACGATTTTAGCTACAAGCTTGGTGGCATCGCGCACAATGCGCGCGAAGAGTTAGGCAATAGCCGTCCAGATAATACCCTCTATTTTCGTACTAGTGTGGCAAAGGTGCGCTTTGAAGGGCAATATCAGTTCTCGCGTTCGATAGACAATGATCCGCGTTTGCGTGTGGGTAGCCAATCATTCACCTTTGCGGAAAACGAGGTCGACTTTGGCTACGGCTTGAGCGCACGATTTAAGCCATTCTCTCGCTTTACGGTACGTGTGGCGCATCAAGGCACGACTTACTTGGGCAGCGGTAGCGCCAATTCATTAGGCACCACTGCAGTGTGGAAGCCCAAGCAACTGCGTGGCTTTGAGTTGGGTGCACACCTAGGGCATGTCTCGCTCAAAAATGATGGCGAAACCGCAACGCAGCTTGGTTACGGCATGAGTTCACGCTATGAGTTGTTTAACGATTTTGGCGCGTACGTGAATGCGGAATGGCTGATGGGCGGTGATGCATTAAGTGAAGGGGAAGAGTTTATGTGGCTGCTTGGAGCCGACTACGAACTGATTTCCGATTTCACCGTGTTTGCGGAAGTGAAGCAAACCACCTTTGATGCCGCTAAGGCAGAAGAGCAAGAAGCGGCGATTGGGTTTAGTTACCGTTTCTAAGTCTGCGCCAGAAAGAAAAATAGCCAGCAATTGCTGGCTATTTTCGTATGAAGAGACAGTGACGTTATTTCACTTCTTCGCCTTTCGCTTGGAGATCCGCATGGTACGACGAGCGTACAAACGGCCCACAAGCCGCGTGCGTAAAGCCAAGCTCTAGCGCGATTTCTTTTAGCTCATCAAACTCTTCAGGCGGCACATAGCGCTCAACCGGCAAGTGATGGCGGCTTGGCGCCAAGTATTGGCCAAGCGTTAGCATAGTCACGCCATGCGCGCGCAGATCTTTCAGCACTTCGACGATCTCTTCTTTGGTCTCGCCCAAGCCCATCATCAAACCTGATTTGGTCGGCACGTTTGGGTGCATTTCGCCAAATTTTTTCAACAGCTCCAGTGACCACTTGTAGTTCGCGCCAGGGCGAACGCGGCGGTATAGTCGTGGTGCCGTTTCTAGGTTGTGGTTAAACACATCTGGTGGGCTGTCATTTAGGATTTCTAGTGCGCGATCCATACGGCCGCGAAAGTCTGGCACTAAGGTTTCGATCCGAATGTGCGGGCTCTTTTCACGAATTTCACGGGTACAATCCGCAAAGTGCTGTGCGCCGCCGTCACGTAGATCATCACGGTCAACCGAGGTGATCACCACGTACTTCAACTTCATATCAGAGATGGTTTGGCTTAGCTTCGCTGGCTCTTCCGCGCTCGGTGGCAGCGGGCGGCCATGGGCGACATCACAGAATGGGCAGCGACGCGTACAGATCGCACCAAGGATCATAAAGGTCGCGGTACCGTGATTAAAACACTCTGCCAAGTTCGGACATGACGCTTCTTCACACACTGAGTGCAGTTTGTTTTTGCGCATGGCCGCTTTGATGTCTTGGATGCGTTGACTGTCTGCAGGCAGCTTGATTTTCATCCATTCCGGTTTGCGTAACACTTCTTTCGGCTCGTCGGCCAAGTGCTTAACAGGGATTAGTGCCATTTTATCGGCGTCGCGATATTTGACGCCTTTTTCCATATCAATTGGCTTGCTCATTATTTATTGCTTTCCATTGTCCACACGGTTGACTCATAGCCGAGTAACGACGTGAAGTGATTAACTAAAACAGGTTGAACATCTGAAAGAGTCGTGGGGCCATTCAGTGTCGTTACTTGGGTCATCTCCATTCCGGCGTAACCGCAAGGGTTGATACGCAAGAAGGGGGTAAGATCCATATTGACGTTCAATGCGAGCCCGTGAAACGAGCATCCTTTTCGGATCCGAAGACCAAGAGAGCAGATTTTCTTTTGGTCCACATAAACACCGGGTGCATCAGGGCGAGCCGCAGACGTAATCCCCACGTCTGCCAAGGTCGCGATGACGGTATCTTCAATATACGTTACCAACTCGCGCACGCCTAGTTTACGGCGACGCAAATCAAGTAAAAAGTAAGCAACTAATTGGCCGGGTCCATGATAGGTGATTTGTCCGCCGCGATCGCTTTGGATCACCGGAATATCACCCGGATTGAGCAGGTGCTCCGCTTTGCCGGCCTGTCCTTGGGTAAAAACCGGATTGTGCTCTACTAACCAAACTTCGTCGATGGTGTCCGCATCGCGCTGCTGAGTAAACGCGTGCATTGCCTCAAAAGTGGTTTGATAGTCGCAACGGCCCCAATTTTTAATAATGAGTTGGTTTTGCACTGTTACTACCTTTAAGCGTTGAGCATGTCTGCGATGTTATTCTTGACTCGTGATGGAGTCGATAGCTGCAGACGCTGTGGTTCAGTGGCCCCAGTTCCTCTGTAAAGTCCGTCATGTTGGCGGGAGTCTTTGGCTACTTAGCGTTCTGATCAGTCAGATATTCTATAATGCAGCAAAGTTTACAGCGGGGTGTAAGGATCCGATTATACCGGATTTATGACAGGATGCAGTAACAAGGAAGATGCAGAATTGGAATAAGTCAGTAACGTTCAGTTAAAAAACGCCGAATGCCTCGCGGTAGATGAAAAAAATGGTCACCGAGGTGACCATTTTTGTGAGTGCGATAGCCCTAAAAGCGTAGGCTTTACGGGGACTTTACACTTAGCGATAGGCTCAGATTACAATACCATTTTCACGTGTTCGATTTCGGCAAGCTCTTTATACAGAGTTTCTACTTGTTCAATCGATATCGCTTTAATCGTCACAGAGACGGAGTGGTAGTTTCCTTTCGGACTCGCTTTAACACGAGGCAGGTAATCACCTGGCGCATGACGCTGGATCACTTCAACCACCAAATCTGGTAGCTCTGGGTGAGGTGCGCCTACTGCTTTGTAGGTGAAAGAGCAAGGAAACTCGAGCAGATCGCGTAGCTTCGGCTGTTCTGGTTGCATAATGAACTCCAGCTAAGTTAAATCGGCGGGCATAGTAATCGCAATACCCGCAGATCTCAATAGTAGTATTAGCCGATCAGGTTCATGAAGAACATTTTGATACGGTCAACCAAACGGCTAAACCAGCTGCCTTGTTCCACTTCTTCCATGGTCACTAGCGGGTAAGTCGCGACAACCTCGTCACCCACTTTGTATTCTAGTGAACCGACTTCTTGGCCTTTGCTCAACGGCGCTTCAAGTGCACTGTTGATGGTAAAGCTTGCTTCGAGTTTAGCAACATCAGCGCGTGGCAGTGTAAGGAACACATCTTCTGTGATACCAAGATCAACAGATTCAGTTAGACCTAGCCATACGCGCTCGTTCGCAAGGATGTCGCCGGCTTTGTTTGGTGAAACGGTATCAAAGAAACGGAAACCGTAAGTAAGTAGACGCTTACTTTCTTGTTTACGCGCTTCCATGCTTTCCGTACCCATCACAACCGCGATCAAGCGCATGTCGCCTTGGGTTGCTGTGCTGATCAGGCTGTAACCGGCTTTGCTGGTGTGACCGGTTTTCAGACCGTCCACATTCATGCTTTCATCCCACAATAGGCTGTTACGGTTGTACTGGGTAATACCGTTGTAGGTGAACGATTTCTCTGAGTAAACTTCGAATTCACTCGGTACGTCACGGATCAGCGCTTGAGTCAGGATCGCCATGTCGTACGGCGTTGAGTAGAGGTTGTCGTCATCCAAGCCGTGTGGGTTGGTGAAATGGGTGTTGGTCATACCTAAGTTTGCGGCCCAGCTGTTCATCAGCTGCACAAACGCATCGGTTGAGCCAGCAACGTGCTCTGCCATCGCGACACACGCATCGTTACCTGATTGAATGATGATGCCGCGGTTTAGATCCGCTGCTTTCACAGTGGTACCGACTTCAATGAACATTTTTGATGAATCAGGGAAGTTACGCGCCCATGCGTTTTCGCTGATCACCACATCATCATCTAGAGAAATATTGCCTAGTTCGATTTCTTGACCAATAACGTAGCTGGTCATGACTTTGGTAAGGCTTGCAGGGTTCAAACGCACATTGCTTTTGCTTTCCGCAATAACGTGGCCTGAATGGTAATCCATCAGGATATAACCTTTCGCGTTAACGGATGGTGCATCTGGTGTAATAGCCGCGAGGCCAAAAGAGACAAAGTATAGCGCAGGAATAATACGCAAAGCTGATTTAAACATATATAAGTCTTGTGATCTGTGTGAGTTAAAGCTTGCTTACTATATCAAATTCACTCAGAGACACTAGCGAAGATAGTAGGCAATTTATCAATGTTGGTGCTAGTTTGCGGTTAGCCACTCATGAATGCCGAGATTATATGCAATTGACGGTAAAATTGAAGGCACACTTTGGAACCAAGCCGAATTTTTCCTTATCTTGACATTGACCGGACAGCAGGACTCAGCCGCCCATACTGAACATCTGAGCTGATACGGTAAAGCCCGCAGATGAGGGTGGGCGTTTAAAACGGTGTGATTGAAGATGGGCTCGACTAAAAAAGCGGTAGGTCGAAAAGGTGATAGACCCCAAAGGTAAAAGCTTAAAAAGGCGATAGTTCAAAGCGCTGCATTGGAAACGATAAAAGGGGCAGATGCCCCTTTTAGGTAAGTGATTGCTCACGTTGTCGCTAATTGCACTATGACTTCACTGCGTTCTCGTTTTACGGGGCAGTTCAATGACATAAGCGCCGTTAAAGCCGGCATTTTCCGCCGCTTCCTGAGCAGATTTTGCGGCGAAGGCTGAGTCAAACGGCCCCATGCGGATGCGAAACAGTTTGTTATCTTGAAGCGCAAATGCTGAGGTATCGAATTTTTCCGCGAGGCTTTTTGCGTTCGCCAATGGGGCATTGGGCTCGGTGACCGCAGCAACTTGAACGAAGTAATCTTTGTCGCTGATGATATGGGCTTCGTTGGCCGCCGGCTTATCGACGGTGATCACCTCAATCTTCACCGGGGCGGTACCGGTTTCAATCACGCCAATTTTGCGCGCCGCCGCGTAGCTTAAATCAATGATCCGGCCTTGATGAAATGGCCCACGGTCGTTGACGCGCACGACCACAGATTGATTGTTGTTGAGGTTGGTCACCTTGACATAACTTGGTAGCGGCAAGGTTTTGTGAGCGGCCGTCATCGAGTACATGTCGTAGATTTCACCGTTAGAGGTGCGGTGGCCGTGAAACTTCTCGCCATACCACGAAGCGCGGCCTTCTTGAGTGAAACCTTCCGGGTCTTGGATGATTTCATAACGCTGACCGCGTAGGGTGTAGTTGCGGTTGCCCGACAAGCTGTAAGGCTCGTAGCGCGGCTGCGCATCAATTTGATGCACAACAGCAGGAATGAACTCGGGGGCGACGTCACTATCAATGGTATAGCGCTCGTCTGACTCTGGAGTAGTGGACTCACAGCCCACCAACGCCAACAGTAAAAAAGGTAAAATTTTGCGCATTAGATCGCCTTTGACAACATCTTTCTGTGAGTATGGATCGACATTAATATGCCAAAGCCAGCCATCAGGGTAACCATGGAGGTCCCGCCGTAGCTGACCAGAGGAAGCGGTACACCCACGACAGGCAAAATACCGCTTACCATACCGATATTTACAAAAATATAGACGAAAAAGCTCAAAATGATACTACCGGCCATCATTCGACCAAAAGCGGTCTGGGCGCGTGTGGCGAGGATCAGGCCGCGACCGATAATGAACAGGTAGATCAGCAGTAACATCATCACGCCAATCAGACCCCACTCTTCTGCAATCACCGCGAAAATGAAGTCGGTGTGACGCTCTGGCAGGAATTCCAACTGGGACTGAGTGCCTTGCAACCAACCTTTACCCATTAGACCGCCAGAGCCAATGGCGATTTTGGATTGAATAATATGGTAACCAGCACCTAGCGCATCTTTTTCCGGATCGAACAAGGTACGAACGCGGGTGCGTTGGTAATCGTGCATCAAGAAGAACCACAAGATCGGCAAGAAACCGGCCACGAGAACGCCCGCGCCGGTGATCAAACGCCAACTCATGCCAGAGAGGAACAACACGAAGATCCCTGAGGCGGCGATCAAAATCGAGGTGCCAAGATCGGGCTGTTTGGCGATCAAAATCGTCGGGACGACCACCATCATTAAGGCGATCATCAGGTTGCGAAAGCTCGGTGGCAGTGGGTGGTTACCGATAAACCGCGCCGCCATTAATGGCACCGCCAGCTTCAGTAATTCAGAAGGCTGGAAACGGATAAAGCCTAAGTCGAGCCAACGCTGGGCTCCTTTGGATATTTCACCGAACAGCAATACCGCGATCAGCAGTAAAAGGCCGGCAAAATACATATAGGGTGACCAGGTTTCGTAATAGCGCGGTGGGATCTGAGCGAGAAAAATCATCACCGCGAATGCCAAGCCAATACGGAACAGTTGGCGCTCCATCATTGCCAGGCTTTGGCCGCTGGCACTCCACATCACGATCATACCAAAGCCACATAAAACGATCAGGCCAATGATCAGCGGCAAGTCCAAATGGAGGCGCTCAAAAAAGGACTTACGTTGTCCGGTTACTGATGACAGAGTACTCATGGCTCATCTCGTTCTTCTAGCTCAGGTTCAACCAATAGGTGGTCGAACACCTGACGTGCGACAGGGGCCGCGTTGGTACTACCCCCACCGGCGTTTTCTAATACCATCGACAGGACATATTTAGGATCATCGTACGGGGCGAACGCGACATACAGTGCGTGGTCGCGTAGATGCTCTTCAATCTCGTCCGCGTTGTATTCCTGATCTTCTGCCAGACCAAAGACCTGAGCGGTACCGGTTTTACCCCCTGCTTGGTAAGGCGTGCCTTCAAAGGCGCGGCGGGCCGTACCTCGAGGGCTGTGGTTAACCAAACGCATCCCGTTGAGCGCAATATCCCAAAACTCGTCTTTTACCCCGGTAATTGACGGGAACGGTCGAGGGATCACTTCTTCATTGCTGCCCGCAATATGGTTAAGAAGCTGCGGCGCTCTAACTTGGCCATGGTTGACCAGCACGCTAGTTGCTTTAGCTAACTGCATTGGTGTGGCGGTCCAGTAGCCTTGGCCGATCCCGATCGGAATGGTGTCACCTTTGTACCAAGGGGTACGGTGGCGCGCCATTTTCCATTCACGGGTTGGCATGTTGGCCGAGCTTTCTTCAAAGATATCGATACCGGTGCGATCGCCGAAACCAAACATGGTCATCCAATGGGATAGGCGATCAATCCCTAAATCGTAGGCGATTTGGTAATAGAAGGTATCGACGGACTCTTGGATCGCTTTGCTGATATCGACAACGCCATGGCCCCAGCGTTTCCAGTCACGGAAGGCACGGGTGTTGGAGTCAGGAATGCGCCAGTAACCGGGGTCATTTCGCGTGGTGTCCGGGGTGATCACTTCTTCATCCAGCGCGGCAACCGCAATATACGGTTTGACGGTGGATGCAGGTGGGTAGATCCCCAAGGTGACGCGGTTGACCAGCGGGTGGTTCACGTCATTGAGCAGCGCGCTGTAGTTACGACTCGAGATCCCGTGAACAAACAGGTTCGGATCGTAACTTGGGCTAGAAACCATTGCCAAGACTTCGGCGTTGTCTGGGCTCATGATCACCATCGCGCCACGACGTGCCACTTGTTTCTCTTCGCCCGTCTCAGGATCGGTGACGGTTCTAGTGAGTAATTGCTGCACATACAGTTGTAAGTTGATATCAATGTTGAGGTAGATATCTTTCCCCGCGACTGGCGGCACATAGTTTAGCGTACGAATAACGCGACCGCGGCTGTTGACCTCAACTTCTTGATAGCCGGCTTGACCGTGCAAAATATCTTCGTAGTAACGCTCGATACCGAGCTTACCGATATCGCGGGTAGCGCGGTAATTGGTGAGTTTATCTTCGCGATCGAGACGCTCAAGATCGCTATCGTTGATCCGCGCGACATAGCCAAGGGCGTGGGTTAGTGCATCGCCAAACGGGTAATGGCGTTTAAGGTGCGCACGAATTTCAACCCCGTCGAAGCGGTATTGATTCACGGAAAAACGGGCTACTTCTTCTTCGGTAAGCTGGGTACGTAACGGCACTGATTCGAAACGACGAGTTTGACGACGCTCGCGGTGGAAGCGTTCGATTTCTTGCTCCGTCAGAGGAATGTATTCTTGCACTGCCGCCAATGTGGCTTCAATGTCTTTAACTTGTTCGGGGATCACTTCGAGGGTGAAGACGGGCAGGTTTTCTGCCAATACGACGCCGTTACGGTCGTAGATCAGACCTCGGTTAGGTGCGACGGGCACCACTTTAATGCGGTTTTTGTTCGAGCGGGTCGAGTAGTGATTAAATTGATTAACCTGAATATGGTACAAATTGGTCAGCAAGATCAGCATCATGACAATGATGCTGAAAAAGCAGAACAGGGCCCGCCGGAAGAAAAGGGCAGACTCTGCTGAATAGTCACGAATCTGAGTTCGCTTGTGTAACATCAGCGGTTATTCCCTGTGATACGGATGATTAGCGGTAATACTCCACGCACGGTACAGGCTTTCAGCCATTACCACTCGCACGAGTGGGTGCGGGAGCGTTAACGGGGACAGCGACCAACTTTGATCGGCTGCCGCTTTACACGCGGGTGCTAACCCTTCTGGGCCGCCGATCAAGATAGACACATCGCGGCCATCCAGTTTCCAGCTTTCCAGTTGTTGTGCGAGATCCTCGGTATCCCAGCGTTTTCCCGGGATATCGAGTGTGACAATTCGATTGCCTTTGGGGATAGCAGCCAGCATGGCTTCGCCTTCTTTCGCCAGAATACGCGCGATGTCAGCGTTTTTACCTCGCTTACCGGCGGAGATTTCGACCAACTCTAATGGCATATCCTTAGGAAAGCGGCGGCTATATTCTTTATAGCCTTCTTCCACCCATTTCGGCATTTTGGTGCCGACGGCAATCAATTGTATTTTCATGCAGAAATCAGCTCCACAGTTTTTCCAGTTGGTACATCTGGCGCGCGGAGTCTTGCATGATGTGTAGCATTACACTACCCATATCAACGATAACCCACTCTGCATCATCAGCGCCACTCACGCCAAATGGAGGGTAGTCGATAGCTTTACTTTCTTTTTCTACGTGATCAGCGATTGATGCAACATGACGGTTTGAGTTACCTGTACAGATCACCATAACTTCGGTGATGCTTGATTTACCGCGTACGTCCAGTGTCACGATATCTACCGCTTTCATGTCATCTGCTTTATCGACAATAAAATCCTGAAGTTCTTGTACTTGCAAGGGGGACCTCTGTTGGTTACTTAATCATTTAGTTGGTGGCCTTGGTTAACCACCCCGAGTATAGCCTGAGCGCAGGAAGCGAAGGAGTATATCACCGCCTCCTAATTGGGCAAGTCGATCATCGACAGGCCGCACATGCCCAAAGAAAAATGCAGGATTTTCGGCCATACATTGTGCTCAAAGCTGGTTTTTACCTGCATTTCTAAAGCGGCAAGCTCACTGATCAAGGCAATGGTACGCGCGCGCGTTAAACGCTGCAGGGCGCCTTGATAGAGTGGGCGACGTTGTTGCCAGATCCCTAAGCGTTCAAAGGCCCCTTGCGGATGACCATTCGTCGCGATGGCTTCTTGCAATTGGTTGAGTTCAAACAGTACTTTCTGCACGGTGCGCAAAATGATCACCGCTTCCACCCCTTCGGCTTGTTGCTGTTTCAACACATGCGCGACACGGTTGGTTTGGCCGGCCAAAATAGCATCCACCAGTTGGAAAGGGGTGAAGTGATTGTGGCGGCTCAGCGCTTCAGTCAGCCTGACCACGGTTAGTTGGCCATCGGGGTAGAGTAGAGCCAGTTTCTCAATGCTTTGCGCCAGCGCCAGTAAGTTGCCCTCATGCCATTGCGCTAACATTTGAATAGACTCGCGGTCGGCGCGGAGGTTCACCATTTGACAGCGTCTTTCTACAAAACGTGGCAGGTGTGTCACTTCTGGGGTGTTGCAAGGGACCCACAGGCCATTTTGCGTTAGGGCTTTAAACCATTTGGCGTTTTCTTGCGCCTTGGTGGCGCGAGGGCCTATTAAGATCAGCAAAATATCGTCATGGAGCAGTTCAGCTAGCGCTAGCAGTTGCTTGGCAATCGTCGCGTTAACGCCGCTGTCCGGCAGCTCCAAGATCAGGATCTGACGCTGGGAGAACAAGCTCAGTGCTTGGCAGCAGTCAAACACTTCATTCCAATCAAGTTGGTTGTTAACGGTGAAGTAATGCTTTTCTTCAAAGCCTTGGGTACGAGCCAGTTGCACGATGGCATCATTGCTTTCAATTTTGAGCAACGGCTCGTTGCCAAACAGGAGATAGCTTTGTTGCAGCGACTTCTCTAGCCGAGTGGCTAACTGCTCAGGAAAGACGCGCATAGCAATTACTCGTTTTCATCCGCTTCTTCATACAGGGTATTCAGGCGAGCTAATTGGCGCATGATTTGTGAGGCAGCTTGCTCGCGCATCTCATTTTCAACCATGTCACGCTCGACTTGTTTTGCCAACGCGGTTTGCGGGTTATCGAGGAAGTTACGGTTCACTGTGGTTGACAGGTTCAGCGTCGGCTTATCGGCAACCGTTATGGTGTAGTTCACCACGTAAGTCAGTTCATACTCAGCGCGGCGGCTGTTTTGATACAGAGACAGCGTACGTTCGTCAATCGACTCGTTAGTGATATGCAGATGAGGAACGTCGGCGCTTGGCGAGACTTTTTCAACGCCGTAAAGCGGGAATTGATTCGTGAGAATGCGGCCAATGGCACTGTATTTATCGAAAGCGCTTACGGAGATGTGCGAGGCTTCATCCGGTAAGAGAAAATCAGAGCGCAGACTGAATCCGCAACCGGAGAGCAGCGAGGCGAGAAGAGCAAGAAAACCGAATCGGCGCAGTAGTGTGGACATCACCCAATCACTCCCTTTTGATTTAATAAGGTTTGATTCAACGTAAAACAGCGGGTGAATCACCCGCTGTTTGTCGTACTTGAAGCTTAGTTAGCTACGATATTCAGTAGCTTACCCGGTACGTAAATCACTTTACGTATGGTGACGCCTTCAAGGAACTTCTGCACTTGCGGATCGGCCATGCCTAGCGCTTCTACGTCTTCTTTTGACGCATCTGCCGCCACGGTGATCTTGCCTCGAAGCTTACCGTTGACTTGAACAACGATCAGTTTTTCATCTTCGATCATCGCTTTTTCATCAGCGGTCGGCCAAACTGCGTTATCGATGTCAGTGCGACCCAGTGCTGTCCACATTTCGAAACAGATATGCGGAGTGATTGGGTAAAGCATTGCTACGATAGCGTTAAGCGCTTCGTCTAGCAGGGCGCGATCTTGCGCTGACTCTTGGCTTGCTTTGGTCAGCTTGTTCATCAGCTCCATTACTGCCGCGATGGCGGTGTTGAAGGTTTGACGACGGCCAATGTCATCGCTCACTTTAGCGATAGTCTTGTGAATATCACGACGCAGTGCTTTTTGGTTGTTGTCCAGAGCAGCCACATCGAGTGCTTCAACATCACCTTTTGCAGTGTGATCGTGGACCAGTTTCCACACACGTTTCAGGAAGCGGTTTGCCCCTTCAACGCCAGACTCTTGCCACTCAAGAGTCATGTCAGCCGGTGAGGCAAACATCATAAACAGACGGACGGTATCAGCACCGTACTTGTCGACCATCTCTTGTGGATCGATACCGTTGTTTTTCGACTTCGACATTTTGATCATGCCAGAGTGGGTAACATCACGGCCTTCAGTGTCTTTTGCCGATGTGATGCGGCCTTTACCATCACGCTCAACGGCAACGTCGGTTGGCGCAACCCACTCTTTGCCGCCTTTCTCGGTTTCAAAGTAGAATGCGTCAGCCAGTACCATGCCTTGACACAGCAGTTGCTTGAATGGTTCGTCAGACGTCACGTAACCCGCGTCGCGCAGCAGTTTGTGGAAGAAGCGTGAGTACAACAGGTGCATACACGCGTGCTCGATACCACCAATGTACTGATCCACTGGTAGCCAGTAGTTCGCTTTGCTTGGGTCGAGGATATCGTCAGCTTGTGGGCTGCAGTAACGTGCGTAGTACCAAGAAGACTCCATAAAGGTGTCGAAGGTATCAGTTTCACGTAGGGCAGGCTCGCCGTTAAAGGTGGTCTTCGCCCACTCTTTATCCGCTTTGATTGGGCTAGTAACGCCGTCCATTACCACGTCTTCTGGCAGAATAACAGGCAGTTGGTCAGCCGGTACTGGATGCACTTCGCCGTCTTCTGTGGTCACCATTGGGATTGGTGCGCCCCAGTAACGTTGACGAGAAACACCCCAGTCACGTAGACGGAAGTTGACGGTCTTGGTGCCTTTGCCTTCGCTTTCCAACTTCGCTGCGATGGCATCGAATGCCGCTTGGAAGTTCAAACCGTCGAACTCGCCTGAATCGAACAATACGCCTTTTTCGGTGTAAGCCGCTTCAGACACATCTAGCTCGCTGCCGTCTTCTGGCTTGATCACTGGAATGATATCTAGGCCGTACTTGGTGGCGAATTCAAAGTCACGTTGGTCGTGCGCTGGTACGGCCATTACTGCGCCTGTACCGTAATCCATTAGGACGAAGTTAGCGACGAAAACTGGCACTTCACGGCCGTTCAATGGATGAATGGCAGTTAGGCCAGTGGCCATGCCTTTTTTCTCCATTGTGGCAAGTTCCGCTTCTGCAACTTTAGTGTTCTTACACTCGTCGATGAACTTAGCCAGTTCTGGGTTGTTTTGTGCTGCCGCAGTTGCCAGTGGGTGGCCTGCCGCGATACCCACGTATGTGACACCCATTAGGGTATCTGGACGTGTGGTGTAGACTTCAAGATCTGTGTGGCCTTTGACTTCAAACTTCAGCTCAACACCCTCAGAGCGACCAATCCAGTTACGCTGCATGGTTTTCACCATGTCTGGCCAGCCGTCAAGGTTATCCAGATCATCCAGCAGTTCCTGGGCATATGCGGTGATCTTAATGAACCACTGAGGGATCTCTTTTTGCTCTACTGGCGTGTCACAACGCCAGCAGCAACCGTCTTCAACCTGCTCGTTCGCTAGAACGGTTTGGTCGTTAGGACACCAGTTTACCGAAGAGGTCTTTTTGTATACCAAGCCTTTTTCGTACAGCTTGGTGAAGAACTCTTGCTCCCAACGGTAGTACTCAGGGGTACAGGTGGCGAACTCGCGGTTCCAGTCGTAACCGAAGCCCAGCAGTTTAAGCTGGTTCTTCATGTATTCGATGTTCTCGTACGTCCATGGCGCAGGCGCGGTGTTGTTCTTCACTGCGGCGTTTTCTGCTGGCAGGCCGAATGCGTCCCAACCAATAGGTTGCATTACGTTCTTGCCTTGCAGGCGTTGGTAGCGAGAAATTACGTCACCGATGGTGTAGTTACGCACATGGCCCATGTGCAGTCGACCACTTGGGTATGGGAACATGGATAGACAGTAAAATTTCTCTTTACTTGCGTCTTCAGTGACTTCAAAAGTTTTGTTGTTGTCCCAGTATTCTTGAACTTTCTGTTCAATGTCCTGTGGGCGATATTGTTCTTGCATCGATGACATCCAGGATAAAAGTGTGAGTTTGATAGAAACACATTTTGGTTAATCGGCATAGAATAACTAAAGGAGCGGGTGTCAACAAGTGCGCGAGTGCGAACAAATGGGAGGGATGTGGTATGCCTGAACGTAAAGCACGCTATGAAGCAATGCTAGAAGAAGCCAAACAAGCCCTGCAACAGAGTCCTAATGAGTTCAAAAAGTGGGTCGAAACCAGCGAAGAAGTGGTGAAAGCCATGTCGGATATGACCAAAGACGAGCTGGCGTTGATTAAGCAATACCTACGTCGCGATTTGAAAGAGTTCGGCGAGAATGTGGAAAAGCCGGAGCCTGAATCGTTTAAAGACAGTCAGTTCTACCAGGGCATTGTGAATACCATTTGGCAAAACTTAGCCGAAATTACCGATCAAACCCAAATTGAGTGGCATGAGATCTTTGCTGATATCGAACACGGTGGGGTGTATCACGCAGGGGAAATTATCGGTTTGGGAAAATTGGTGTGTGAGCAGTGTGGTCACGAGGAGTTTTATTATCATCCTCAGCCAGTATCACGGTGTATCCATTGTGATCATGACCATTTCGCCCGGTATCCGCTGGATCCCTAATGGAGTGGGTTTAGGGATCCAGTGTCACCGGTGAAGCTGATCTTTGGGCTACATAGCCCGTGAACGGTGGTGCTTCTTGACTCACGTCGTGCTCTGGCGCAGTGATAAGGGACGGTAGGCTCAATACCGAGGTTCTTATTACTGAGCTAGCGGCACGAAGTTATACTTCTGGCCAGCTAGCGCGGCTTCTATCATCAACCCACCTTGTCCGTGAGTGAAGACCGCCATGCCATTAACCCACCCAGCGTGGGACTGACTTTCGCCTGCCTGAGCACTACGACCTTGAGTACCCGCTCGGGCAGAGGCACTTTCGGTAATCGCAACGGCTGATGATTGAGCATCAAATTCAAAACTGCCGCTGATGAATCTCTCGTAAGCGCGTTGATCCTGGAAGAAAATGATTTGGCTATAGGTTTGCCCACCAAATTGGAAACCTAAAGACAATTCTGCCAGCTCGCTGGTTCCGGTTTGGTGTCCGCCTTGAAAAACGGCACCGGTGCCAAAAGCACCACCTACCCAAAACCCGCCTTTACCGATAGTTGGAAACACTGCATAGCCATATGCCGATTCGAAATAGGCTTCAGAAGCTGGAGTGGAGTGGAAAAAGTTTACAGTCGCCTGTATTTCCGAGTTTGCTTCTGCCTTGAACGGCTGGCCGACCAATATCAAACATGTAGTCAGCAGTAAGGTAAAACGTGCCCATGCAACCATGGGAGCCTCCTTCTATCACTTACGAGATCCATCAGCCAATAATGAACAGTGTCTCTTGAACGCTCACTTAACAGCGAGTGGAGAACCGTTGTCGATTAACGATGAACCTGTCGCTATAAAAACATGACGAAGATGAACCAAATGTGAACAGCGGTAAGGGGTTATATTCAAAAAAGAAAGCGGTCAGGTTTCCCTAGCTTGATGTCACCAAAGAGACACACAAACGTGTCTGTATTTGCATGGATTTATCAGCTAAATGTGCAGAAGTGTCGAAAAGAAACGGCAGAGTAGCGATTTACCACTCTGCCTTGAACATTAAGCCGAGCAACAGCGATTTGCGGCTCTTTGCAAAAATGTGAGCGACATCAACCCAAACGCGACGAAAAGCCACAGGGGTAATGAGCCATAACGGTTGAACGGCGTTGTGCCCGTCATGGGTTGTACCATACCGCGCAAGGTGGCTTGCTCAAACTGCGGGATCGTAGCGGTGATTTGGCCGCGATAATCGATCAGGGCCGAGATCCCGGTGTTGGTGGCACGGATCATTGGACGACCGAATTCGATGGCACGCATTTGGGCAATTTCTAAGTGCTGGTATGGGCCAATTGATTTACCAAACCATGCATCGTTCGACAGGGTGAGCAGAATATCGGTTTCTGGGGTGATGTTCTGGCGCACTTGTTCATTGAAGGCGACTTCATAGCACAGCGCGGGCGCAATGTGATGACCGGCGACCTCAAGGTTTGGCTGAATATAGTTACCCCGGCTAAACGAAGAGACTAACATCTCGAAGTTAGGCAGCAGCGGGCTGAGTAACTCGCCAAACGGCACATACTCACCAAATGGCAGCAAGTGATGCTTGCTGTAACGCTGTGCGGTGTCGTAGCGATACCGTGGCTGGTTGTTGTTGCCGAGCGTCAAAATGTTGTTGTAATACTCTTCATCGGCGGTGTAATCGAGCACCCCAGTGATCAAGCCGGTATTATTCATTTTCGCCGCGCTATCCATATTGGTGAGGTATTCGATGACTTCCTCTTCCAACGCGGGGATCGCAGCTTCTGGCCACACCACAATATCGGCGTCCCAGTTTTCTCGTGTCATGTCGGCATAGCGCATTAAGGTCGGCCAGCGCATGCTTGGCTGCCACTTTAACGCTTGGGGAATATTGCCTTGGATTACGGCAACATCCATGCCGGTTTCACCCTTAGGGGTCACCCATGTAGGAAGCCAGCTCAGCCCTGTCACCAACACCACACCAACGATAGTGCCCAATGCGGTGCGGGGGGACTTTTGTTGCCACAGCACGCCACTGCTCGCGATAAGCAAGATGGCGAGAGTGATCCCTTCCACACCCAATATTGGAGCGAGAGGCGCCATCGGGCCGGTGGTTTGGCTGTAACCAAGCCACAGCCACGGAAAGCCGGTAAATGCCCAGCCGCGCAACCAATCAAGCAGTAGCCATAAAATAGGCGCCCATACTAATAAACGTAGCGTGTTGGGCACACAGCAAAACAGACGGCGATAAAGATAGCCAAATAGTGCAGGGTAGAGGGCCAGATAGAGCACTAACAGGGCGATCAGGGTCAGACCTGCCGCCAGAGGCAGTCCACCAAAAGTGCCAATGCTGACATATACCCAGCTAACGCCGGTGCCAAACTGGCCTAAGCCCCATAGCAAACCCAGCCAGGCACCTTGTTTCGGGGTGGCGTTTTCGAGCAGGTAAAACAGAATAAAAACAGAAAGGATAGCCAATGGCCACCAACTGAAAGGCGCAAAGGCGAGGGTCGCGATAGCGCCAGAAAAAACGGCCCCGACGGGCCGTGATACGTTTGAGAGTTTCGCTAACATACTCAGCGCTCTAAATTAAGACAGTGTTGGTTTCGGTGCATCTTCTGGCACGGTCACTTGCAACTGTACAATTCGACGATTGTCGGCAGAGGTCACTTTGAAGGCGTAACCGTTGATATCGACCACTTCGCCGCGATCCGGTAAGTGACCAAAGCTGGTCATCACCAAACCACCCACGGTGTCGACTTCTTCGTCACTAAATTCAGTGTCGAAAATCGAGTTGAAGTCTTCAATCGTGGTCAAGGCTTTCACCGCATAGGTGTGTTTGCTGAGTTTGCGAATTTCTTGCTCTTCGTCATCGTCAAACTCATCTTCAATGTCACCCACAATCTCTTCCAGGATGTCTTCGATGGTGATCAAACCGGATACACCGCCAAATTCATCGACCACGATCGCCATGTGATAACGCTCCTCTCGGAACTCTTTCAACAGGCGGTCAACACGCTTGCTTTCCGGCACAACGACAGCTGGACGTAAGATTTCGTCCATGCTGAAAGGATCGCTGTCGGTACGCAGGTAGCGCAGTAGATCTTTGGCAAGCAAGATCCCTTCGACATGATCTTTGTCGTCACTGATCACCGGGTAGCGTGAGTGCGCTGATTCGATGATGACATCAATAAAGTCTTCTACCTTCTCAGAGCGTTCCAGTGTGACCATTTGCGAACGCGGGATCATGATGTCACGTACACGCATCTCAGAGATCTGCATGACGCCTTCTAGCATGTCACGGGTATCGTGGTCGATCAGGTCATTTTCTTCACTGTCACGGAATACTTCGACCAACTCTTCGCGGTTTTGTGGTTCACCTTGAAACAGTTGGCCAATACGTTCTAAGAAGGTCTTTCGACTCGGACCATCCGAGTTTTGTGAATTGTCGTCGTTCATTTTGTCTTCAATAAAAAACGCTATCAGAAGTGTGATAGCACACTAAAGCTAACAGGTGGGAATGCGGGTTAGCTTTTTTCTGCGGCATACGGGTCTTCATACCCCATCGCCTGCATAATTTGAGTTTCCAAGGCTTCCATTTCTTCGGCCTCGTCATCCTCTATATGGTCATAACCTAGCAAATGCAAGCTACCATGTACAACCATATGTGCCCAATGTGACAGAAGTGGCTTTTGTTGCTCAATTGCTTCGGCTTCTACCACTTGGCGACAGATGATCAAATCGCCCAGCAGTGGCAACTCGATACCCGGAGGGGCATCAAAAGGAAACGACAGAACATTCGTCGGTTTATCTTTGCCACGGTAGTCATGGTTGAGCTGGTGGCTTTCGGCTTCGTCAACCAAACGGATCGTTACTTCTGACTGATCACGTACGGTGGCAACGGCAGCTTCGTACCAACGTTGTACGTCTGCTTCAGAGGGTAAGCCTTCGGCAGACTCGGTTGCAATTTGCAGGTCAATATAGTGACTCATGATTCGCTGTTCTCGGTGGCTTTCGCCAGTACTTCTACCGCAGCTTGTTGTAGTTTTGCTTGTTGCTCACTACGACGTTTTTCTGCTTCTTTCTTATCTTTTTGTTCTTGGGCTTCCCACACTTCGTAAGCCTGAACAATGCGTGCGACCACAGGGTGGCGTACCACATCATCTGACTGGAAGAAGTTGAAGCTGATTTCATCGACTTCAGACAGCACTTCAATCGCGTGGCGCAAGCCTGATTTGGCGTGGCGCGGCAAGTCGATTTGGGTGACGTCACCGGTGATTACGGCGCGGGAGTTAAAGCCAATACGGGTAAGGAACATTTTCATCTGCTCCACCGTCGTGTTTTGGCTTTCGTCGAGAATAATAAACGCGTCGTTTAACGTACGGCCACGCATGTACGCCAGCGGTGCCACTTCGATAACGTTACGCTCCATGAGCTTCTCAACACGCTCAAAGCCCATCATCTCAAAAAGCGCATCGTACAGCGGGCGCAGGTAAGGGTCGACTTTTTGTGACAAATCGCCCGGTAAGAAGCCCAGCTTTTCGCCGGCTTCAACCGCAGGGCGGGTCAGCAATATACGGCGCACTTCTTGACGCTCAAGCGCATCAACGGCGGCCGCGACAGCGAGGTAGGTTTTACCCGTACCGGCAGGACCAATACCAAAAGTAATGTCGTGGGTGATCATGTTCGAGACGTACTGCGCTTGGTTTGGCGTACGAGGTTTGATCACACCCTTTTTGGTTTTGATATGGATTTCTTTGCCGTAAGGGATCGACGATTCGACGTGTTGCTCTAATACGCCAGACTCGATAATCGCCAGATGGATAGCATCAGGCTCGATATCTGCAATGACATTGCGCACAGGGGCGGTATCGACGTAAAGGTCTTTTAAAATATTGATGGCGGCTTCAGCAGTATGTTGCTTGCCGACAACAGAGAATTGATTGCTGCGGTGGTTGATCTCAACGCCCAGACGACGTTCAAGGTGTTTGATATTGTCGTCAAATGGGCCACAAAGGCTAGACAGACGATGGTTGTCTGCGGGTTCGAGGGTAAGCTCGAGGGTGATAATTTTACTCAATGTTGCCTCACATTAGGCTGTCAGCCCGAAGGCTGACAGCGGATCGATGAGCTTATTAAGGAGTATATACTCCCACGCCCAAATCATCTTCTTTGCGGGTCTTTTCCATGACTTCAGCTGGAGACATGGCTACACGCAAGTCCATCTCTGCTTCGGTGCGAAGGAGTTCGCCACGCAGAGAGTTTGCAAATACGTCAGTGATCTTCACATCAACGAACTGACCAATCAAGTCAGCAGAGCCAGCAAAGTTCACTACACGGTTGTTTTCGGTACGACCGCGTAGCTCCATCAGATCTTTCTTCGATGGACCTTCAACCAGAATACGTTGCTCGGTGCCAAGCATCAGGCGCGAGTAACGCATGGCTTGAGTGTTGATTTGCTGTTGCAATTCATACAGGCGCGCTTTCTTGGTCTCTTCAGGCAGATCGCAAGGGTAGTCCGCCGCTGGCGTACCTGGACGTGCTGAAAAGATAAAGCTAAAGCTCATATCAAAATCAACATCGCGGATCAGCTTCATGGTTGCTTGGAAGTCCATGTCTGACTCACCAGGGAACGCTACGATGAAGTCTGAGCTGATGGTAATGCCTGGGCGCGCTTTGTGTAACTTACGGATGATAGATTTGTATTCAATCGCCGTGTGTGGACGCTTCATCATGGTCAAAATACGGTCTGAGCCGCTTTGTACCGGCAGGTGTAGGAAGCTCACCAATTCTGGGGTGTCTTCGTACACGGCGATAATGTCGTCAGTAAACTCGATAGGGTGGCTGGTTGTGAAGCGAATGCGGTCGATACCGTCAATCGCGGCCACGTAGCGTAGTAGCTCTGCAAACGAGCAAATTTCGCCATCGTGAGTTTCGCCACGGTAGGCATTCACGTTTTGGCCTAGTAGGTTAACTTCACGTACGCCTTGCTCTGCCAATTGCGCGATTTCGTACAGCACGTCATCCATTGGGCGGCTAACTTCTTCACCACGGGTGTATGGTACCACGCAGTAAGTACAGTATTTCGAGCAGCCTTCCATGATAGAAACGAAGGCGGTTGGGCCTTCAGCGCGAGGCTCAGGCAGGCTGTCAAACTTTTCAATCTCTGGGAAAGAGATGTCCATTACTGGACCGTGATCAGCACGAGATTGTTTGATCATCTCAGGCAGACGGTGCAGGGTTTGCGGACCGAAGATAACATCGACATAAGGTGCGCGTTCGCGGATGTGGTCGCCTTCTTGTGTTGCAACACAGCCACCCACACCGATCACTAGGTCCGGTTTTTTATCTTTCAGCGTTTTCCAACGACCCAACTGGTGGAATACCTTCTCTTGCGCTTTTTCACGAATAGAACAGGTATTCAGGAGTAGCACATCTGCTTCTTCTGGTTCCTCGGTAAGCTCGTAGCCGTTGGCGGCATTTAGCAAGTCGGCCATTTTCGATGAATCGTATTCATTCATCTGGCAACCCCAGGTTCTAATCAGCAGTTTCTTCGCCATGTCTAACTCTTCGATTTAACTAAAACAATTGCTTCTTCAGTGTGTTAGGTGTGCTAAATACACCTATGTTTTTCAGTGGTTTTATCGGTAGTTTAGCACCGCCACTGTTAGCAAGCCGCGTATTGTACTGCTTTAAGGTCCGGCTGACTAGATCATCACCACATTCGATGTCGCCTGCGTTAGTCAGGATCTCGTCAAGAAGACAATCATTGGACTTTGAGTTCCACGTGCAGTCGCTAACATCCAAGAAAAGGCAGCGCCAAGCACTTCATCGTCACTGTCTTTCGCGCAAGGTGATCCGGCAGGAAATGCGTTTTAGCGCTGTCGTGTTGATGTTCGTCTCTACTGAAGACAAAAGGTAAGAGATCACTGATGGGTAGATCTGCTTTACGAGCGTTTTGGCTTTTCTGGTAGACTGAGAGGATAAATCAATAGCTTGATTAGGGATAAATGATGGAGCATGTCGAATGCGTTGTTGTTGGCGGCGGTATGGTTGGGGCAGCGGCTGCGCTGGGACTCGCGCAGCAGGGGAAAAGAGTTGCTGTGATCGAAAGCTCACCGCCAGCGCCGTTTGATGCAACGCAGCCTCACGATCTACGAGTATCGGCCATTTCACCGCAAACAGTTCGCCTGCTTGAGCATCTTGGCGTGTGGGAATCGCTGACAGTTATGCGCCTATGCCCGCTCAAACGTTTATCGACGTGGGAGCTGCCAGAGTGTCGCACCACCTTTGATGCAGCCACGCTGGGAATGGAATGGTTAGGCTATATCGTTGAGAACCGCGTGATCCAGCTAGCACTATGGCAAGCGTTTGAGCATCATCCTAATTTACAGTTACATGCCAACACGCGGGTGCTGAGTATTTTGCAATCAGACAATCACGCGCAAGTGGAACTAGATAATGGCACCGTGATTGATACTCAAATCGTTATCGCGGCGGATGGGGCTAATTCGCCGGTGCGTCAGCAAACCGGTATCGGGGTGACGGCATGGGACTATCGCCACCATTGCATGCTGATCAACGTTACCACGGACTATCCGCAGCAAGATATTACTTGGCAGCAATTTACCCCAGACGGCCCCCGTTCTTTCTTACCGCTAGATGGACAGAATGCGTCGCTAGTGTGGTATGACAGCCCGGCGCGGATCGCGCAGTTGATGCAAATGCCATCAACTCAGCTAGAGAAGGAAATCGCGACCCACTTCCCGCCAGAGGTAGGCTCGGTGACGGTGCAAGGGCGTGGTGCGTTTCCGTTAACACGACGCCATGCGCAGCATTACAGTAAAGGACGTGTCGTATTGATGGGGGATTCGGCGCACACTATCAACCCGCTGGCAGGACAAGGCGTTAATTTGGGTTTTAAAGATGTGGCTGCGTTTCTTGAACTTGCGCAGGACGAGCATGATTTTAGTGCGCCTGAGAAACTATTTAATTGTTACGCACTTAAACGTAAACCAGACAACTTGATCATGCAGTCAGCGATGGACTTTTTCTATGGCACGTTCAGTAATGATCTCAAACCGCTGGCGTTTTTACGTAACGCTGGCCTCGCCATTGCGGATAAATCCGGTCCTATCAAAGCACAAGTTCTTAAATACGCCATGGGTTTGTAACCAAAAATACTGTCAAGGGATAGTTAAGAGAGACAATCTGTCGAAAGATAGATTGTCTTTTTTTTGCAAATCCGAGGGAGTTTCTGCCTGCATATACTTCAAGTCATCGCTTAACATGGGTTTGCATAGGTAGGCTTTTATGAAGTTCTTGGTGACAGGTGCCGCAGGGTTTATTGGCAGTGCAGTTTCGCAGCGTTTGCTCGCGATGGGGCATGAGGTGGTCGGGGTTGATAATCTCAACGACTATTATTCGCCCGCACTTAAGCGTGCCCGGTTAGCACAGCTAGACAATCCGCAGTTCTACTTCGCCGAGCTTGATATCGAAGATAATGCCCAAGTTGCACAACTGTTTCAGACGCATCAGTTTCAACGGGTGATCCACCTTGCTGCTCAAGCGGGCGTGCGCTACTCCATCGATAATCCGCAGGCTTACATGCAAAGTAATTTTGTCGGTATGTTGGCCATTTTGGAAAGCTGCCGACATCACCAGATAGAGCATCTGGTTTATGCGTCAAGTAGCTCAGTGTATGGCTTGAACCAATCAATTCCGTTTGCGGAAACTGACAGTGTTGATCATCCGGTCTCGTTTTATGCTGCGAGCAAGAAAGCCAACGAGCTAATGGCCCACAGCTACTCTCACCTCTATCAAATTCCTACCACAGGCCTGCGTTTTTTTACTGTTTACGGCCCGTGGGGGCGTCCTGATATGGCGCTGTTTAAATTTACGCAGAAGATATTGGCCGGTGAGCCGATTGAGATCTTCAACCACGGCAACCTGTTTCGCGATTTTACTTACATTGACGATATCGTTGAGGGCGTAGTGCGGGTACAAGATGCAGCGCCCGCACCTTGTGATAACTGGGTGGTGGAGTCGGGCGAAATCAACCGCAGTAGTGCACCGTATCAAGTGTTTAATATTGGCCGTGGTGAACCCGTGCGGTTATCCGACTTTGTCGATTGTCTAGAACAAGAGCTGGGCGTAAAAGCGATCAAAGAGTATTTGCCAATGCAGGCCGGTGATGTGTTTCAGACCTATGCCGATACCAGCGCTTTGGAAAGCTGTGTCGATTACAAGCCGCAGGTAAGTTTGCAGCAAGGGATCAGAGAGTTTGTGAACTGGTACCGTGATTACTATCAGATTGAGCGTTAGCAAAAGATCAGTAGATAAGCGTGGAAGAAAATATAGGGGTGAGAGTAGAGCGTTCCAATACGGCGATTAAACGAAGGGAGACAACAGCAAAGAAGCGTCACGCTGGATAAGACATTTCCAAACGAAAAAAACCACCGAAGTGGTTTTTTTGTCTTTCACTGGAACGCGTCCAACTGAAAGAAGAAGATGGTGCGGGAGGAGAGACTTGAACTCTCACACCTTGCGGCGCCAGAACCTAAATCTGGTGCGTCTACCAATTTCGCCACCCCCGCATAAATTTTATTTTACATCCGATCTTTCAATTGTTCAAAAAAGAAAGAAGAGATGGTGCGCAAGGGGGGACTTGAACCCCCACATCCTTAAGGACACTAGCACCTGAAGCTAGCGCGTCTACCAATTCCGCCACCTGCGCAAATTTTTGTTTGCCACATTCATTCATATCAAGTTTAGCTTGAAAGGAAAGAAGTGGCAGGGCTACCTGGATTCGAACCAGGGAATGGCGGCATCAAAAGCCGCTGCCTTACCGCTTGGCGATAGCCCTGCAGATACGTTTTACAACGTTATCTTAAATGATGGTGCGGGAAGAGAGACTTGAACTCTCACACCTTGCGGCGCCAGAACCTAAATCTGGTGCGTCTACCAATTTCGCCATCCCCGCAGAATCTTTTCTGCCTAACTGACTCTAACTTCTAGGAAGCCTTGAGTTGTTAGTTGCTGTCATCGACAGTCTTTGTGTCTTACAAATTGATGAGATCAATCGATAAGAAAATAATGGTGCGGGAGGAGAGACTTGAACTCTCACACCTTGCGGCGCCAGAACCTAAATCTGGTGCGTCTACCAATTTCGCCACCCCCGCAAATTTTGTGTGCCACTTACAACGCTCAAAAGAGAGAAGAAGTGGCAGGGCTACCTGGATTCGAACCAGGGAATGGCGGCATCAAAAGCCGCTGCCTTACCGCTTGGCGATAGCCCTGCAGATACGTTTTTCAACGTTATCTTCAATTAATGGTGCGGGAAGAGAGACTTGAACTCTCACACCTTGCGGCGCCAGAACCTAAATCTGGTGCGTCTACCAATTTCGCCATCCCCGCACAACAAATTGTTGTCTTAACGACTTCAGTGAAGTCACTAAGGGAGTTACTGTGGCAAGTAACAAATAAATGGTGGCTACGACGGGATTCGAACCTGTGACCCCATCATTATGAGTGATGTGCTCTAACCAACTGAGCTACGTAGCCAATACATAATCGCTAATCAAGTTGTTAGCCACTATGAGAAATAGTGGCAGGGCTACCTGGATTCGAACCAGGGAATGGCGGCATCAAAAGCCGCTGCCTTACCGCTTGGCGATAGCCCTGCAGATACGTTTTACAACGTTATCTTAAATGATGGTGCGGGAAGAGAGACTTGAACTCTCACACCTTGCGGCGCCAGAACCTAAATCTGGTGCGTCTACCAATTTCGCCATCCCCGCAGAATCTTTTCTGCCTAACTAACTCAAACTTCTAGTAGCCTTGAGTTGTTAGTTGCTGTCATCGACAGTCTTTTGTGTCTTATCAATTGATGAGATCAATCGATAAGAGAGTAATGGTGCGGGAGGAGAGACTTGAACTCTCACACCTTGCGGCGCCAGAACCTAAATCTGGTGCGTCTACCAATTTCGCCACCCCCGCAAATTTTGTGTGCCACTTACAACGCTCAAAAGAGGGAAGAAGTGGCAGGGCTACCTGGATTCGAACCAGGGAATGGCGGCATCAAAAGCCGCTGCCTTACCGCTTGGCGATAGCCCTGCAGATACGTTTTTCAACGTTATCTTCAATTAATGGTGCGGGAAGAGAGACTTGAACTCTCACACCTTGCGGCGCCAGAACCTAAATCTGGTGCGTCTACCAATTTCGCCATCCCCGCACAACAAATTGTTGTCTTAACGACTTCAGTGAAGTCACTAAGGGAGTTACTGTGGCAAGTAACAAATAAATGGTGGCTACGACGGGATTCGAACCTGTGACCCCATCATTATGAGTGATGTGCTCTAACCAACTGAGCTACGTAGCCAATACATAATCGCTAATCAAGTTGTTAGCCACTATGAGAAATAGTGGCAGGGCTACCTGGATTCGAACCAGGGAATGGCGGCATCAAAAGCCGCTGCCTTACCGCTTGGCGATAGCCCTGCAGATACGTTTTACAACGTTATCTTAAATGATGGTGCGGGAAGAGAGACTTGAACTCTCACACCTTGCGGCGCCAGAACCTAAATCTGGTGCGTCTACCAATTTCGCCATCCCCGCAGAATCTTTTCTGCCTAACTAACTCAAACTTCTAGTAGCCTTGAGTTGTTAGTTGCTGTCATCGACAGTCTTTTGTGTCTTATCAATTGATGAGATCAATCGATAAGAGAGTAATGGTGCGGGAGGAGAGACTTGAACTCTCACACCTTGCGGCGCCAGAACCTAAATCTGGTGCGTCTACCAATTTCGCCACCCCCGCAAATTTTGTGTGCCACTTACAACGCTCAAAAGAGGGAAGAAGTGGCAGGGCTACCTGGATTCGAACCAGGGAATGGCGGCATCAAAAGCCGCTGCCTTACCGCTTGGCGATAGCCCTGCAGATACGTTTTTCAACGTTATCTTCAATTAATGGTGCGGGAAGAGAGACTTGAACTCTCACACCTTGCGGCGCCAGAACCTAAATCTGGTGCGTCTACCAATTTCGCCATCCCCGCACAACAAATTGTTGTCTTAATAACTTCAGCGAAGTCATCAAGGGAGTTACTGTGGCAAGTAACAAATAAATGGTGGCTACGACGGGATTCGAACCTGTGACCCCATCATTATGAGTGATGTGCTCTAACCAACTGAGCTACGTAGCCATATGTATATCGCTGCCCTCAAAGAGCGGAGCAGTATACCTTAAAAAATTTGGCAGGGCTACCTGGATTCGAACCAGGGAATGGCGGCATCAAAAGCCGCTGCCTTACCGCTTGGCGATAGCCCTACAGATACGTTTACAACGTTATCTTAAAGTGGTGCGGGAAGAGAGACTTGAACTCTCACACCTTGCGGCGCCAGAACCTAAATCTGGTGCGTCTACCAATTTCGCCATCCCCGCACATTGTAACCTCCCTAAGGAGGAGAGTGGTGGCTACGACGGGATTCGAACCTGTGACCCCATCATTATGAGTGATGTGCTCTAACCAACTGAGCTACGTAGCCATAATCTCTATTTTTGCGATTTCCACCGCCGTTGCTCTTACGATGCCGTGACGCTGGAAACGGGGCGCATTATGCTTACCTCGTCAAAAACCGTCAACCATTTTTTTGCAGAAAACGGGATTTCTAAATCGTTCGCTGGATATTTGGACAAAACGCTGCTTGTGGCAGCAAAAACTGGCCAAAATATCTGCCCGGTTTCGATAGCAAGCATGCCAATTGAGGATGTGCGCTGGTACGCAAACTGGAAAAGAAAAGCGGTGCGGTTCAAAGGAGAAACAAAAAGGACAAACAGGGGGCAGAAAAAAGCCGCCAAGAGGAGGCGGCTTTTGGGTGTTTTTTAAACGTTGAAGCGGAAGTGAACCACATCGCCGTCTTTTACAATGTATTCTTTACCTTCCAGACGCCATTTACCGGCATCTTTCGCACCGCTCTCACCACGGAACTGAATGTAATCGTCGTAGCCGATCACTTCTGCACGGATGAAGCCTTTTTCGAAGTCAGTATGGATTTTACCCGCTGATTGCGGCGCAGTTGCACCGACAGGGATGGTCCATGCGCGCACTTCTTTCACGCCAGCGGTGAAGTAAGTTTGCAGATCTAGCAGAGAATAACCGCTACGGATCACGCGGTTTAGGCCCGGCTCTTCGATACCCATATCAGATAGGAACTCTTCACGATCTGCGTCGTCTAGCTCTGCAATTTCAGACTCGATAGCGGCACAAACAGGCACAACTACCGCGTTTTCTTTCTCTGCGAACTCACGTACTTGATCGAGGAACGGGTTGTTTTCGAAACCGTCTTCATTCACGTTCGCGATGTACATGGTTGGTTTTAGCGTTAGGAAGTTGAGGTAGTCGATCGCTGCCGCTTCTTCTTTTGTTAGCTCAACAGAGCGTGCCATACCGCCTTCCGTTAGGGTCGGTAGCATCTTCTCAAGGACAGTGATTTCGAATTTCGCATCTTTATCACCGCCTTTTGCACGTTTCGCTAGGCGTTGGATTGCACGCTCACAGGTGTCAAGATCCGCCAGCGCCAACTCTAGGTTGATCACTTCGATATCTGAAAGCGGGTTGATCTTACCGGCAACGTGGATGATGTTATCGTTCTCAAAACAGCGAACAACGTGACCGATCGCGTCAGTTTCACGGATGTTAGCTAGGAATTTGTTACCCAAGCCTTCACCTTTAGATGCACCGGCAACAAGACCTGCGATGTCAACGAACTCCATGGTTGTTGGCAGGATGCGCTCTGGCTTCACGATTTCAGCCAATGCGTCTAGACGTAGATCTGGCACAGGCACCACGCCCGTGTTTGGCTCGATAGTACAGAACGGGAAGTTCGCCGCTTCGATACCTGCTTTGGTCAGCGCGTTGAACAGAGTTGATTTACCAACGTTTGGCAATCCGACAATACCGCATTTAAAACCCATTGATGGAACCCTTTGCTATGTGTTCGGTTAAGCATAGTCGCCAAGCGACGTGCTATTCTGCTTTGAAAGTATGTAGACGGTTTTGTGCCTTACTTAGGCCATCCTTCATAAGGATGTCGATACAGCGCGTGGCTTCATCCACAGCGGCATCAATGCACTCTTGCTCTTTAGCTGGTGCTTTACCTAACACAAATCCCGCGACACGGTTCTTGTCGCCCGGATGACCAATGCCGATCCGCAGGCGATAAAATTCTTTGTTGTTACCCATCTTGCTGATGATGTCGCGCAAGCCATTGTGCCCGCCATGACCGCCGCCTTTTTTGAATTTGGCCACCCCAGGTGGCAGATCCAATTCATCATGGGCAACCATGATCTGCTCTACCGGAATTTGGTAGAACTTGGCCAATGCCGAGACCGCTTTACCTGAAAGGTTCATGTAGGTCGAAGGGATCAGTAGACGGATCTCGCTGCTACCTACGGTAATATGCCCTGTCCAGCCAAAGAACTTTGGCTCGTCTTTTAACGTGACATTGTGAATACGGGCAAGCTCTTGCACTACCCATGCGCCGGCATTGTGGCGCGTGCGCTCATACTCTTTGCCCGGGTTTGCCAAGCCGACAAGAAGGCGAATTTCGCTGCTCACGAAGTCTCTCTCAACGGTGATAGGATAAAAAAAGTGGCTTATGTTACCACATTCCCAAAACGACAACACCCCGCCGAAGCGGGGTGCTGAACTAAGCAAAGCACAAGGGAGTGATTCACTCTGACTTGTGCTATGCCCGTCAATAGCGTTGGACGCGTAATTACGCGTTGAACATCGCAGAGATTGACTCTTCGTTGCTGATGCGACGGATCGCTTCAGCTAGCATGCCAGATAGAGACAGCTGCTTCACTTTACCAGTGGCTTGCATCTCTTCAGTCAGCGTAATTGAGTCAGTCACGATCACTTGGTCTAGAACTGAGTTCTTGATGTTCTGAGGTGCGTTACCAGAGAAAACAGCGTGAGTCGCGTAAGCGAATACACGTTTCGCGCCGCGCTCTTTTAGCGCTTCTGCTGCTTTACACAGTGTGCCACCGGTGTCGATCATGTCATCAACGATCACGCAGTCGCGACCTTCAACATCACCGATCAGGTTCATCACTTCAGACACGTTCGCACGTGGGCGACGCTTGTCAACGATAGCGATGTCGATATCGCCAAGCGCTTTCGCTGTTGCACGAGCACGTACAACGCCACCTAGGTCAGGAGAAACCACAACTGGGTTATCTAGACCACGGGTTTGCATGTCTTCAAGAAGCACAGGCGTACCGAAGATGTTGTCTACAGGTACGTCGAAGAAACCTTGGATTTGCTCTGCGTGCAGATCGACAGTCAGAACGCGGTCAACACCCACGTTAGACAGGAAGTCAGCGATCACTTTAGCAGTGATAGGCACACGAGATGAACGCACACGGCGGTCTTGGCGAGCGTAACCGAAGTAAGGGATAACCGCAGTAATACGACCAGCAGAGGCACGACGCAGCGCATCGATCATCACGATCAGTTCCATCAAGTTATCGTTGGTAGGCGCACAGGTAGATTGGATAATGAAAACATCGCTACCACGCACGTTTTCATTAATCTGCACTGCAATTTCGCCATCAGAGAAACGACCAACAGATGCATCTCCTAGAGAGATGTAAAGACGATCAGCAATACGTTGGGCTAGTTCTGGTGTAGCGTTACCAGCAAAAAGCTTCATATCAGGCACGGTGGAAACCTCAGGGTTGCGTCCAAAATGTTGTCTGGCTTATGACTGTTGTAAAGTCTTCAGCAAAGGAGAGTTGTTGATACCTTGGGCAACAAAACCACTCAGCCAGTCGGGTAATTTTTTAAATACGGTCTCGGCTTCTTCGCGAGTGTTAAACTCAGCAAAAACACAGGCACCGGTTCCGGTCAATCTTGACGGCGCATATTCTAGCAGCCACGAAAGCGCCTTATCAACCTCGGGATGCAGTTCTGAGACAATCTTTTCGCAATCGTTTTCGTAATTTAGGCCCAAAAGCGTTGCCATATCTCGTTTCGGCGTGTCTCGTTTTAATTTTGGATGAGTGAAAATAGAGACGGTTGCGACGTCCACCGGTGGCTTAACAACAAGATAAAATTGCTCTTTTGGCTGGGCATTGCGGAAAATTTCACCGACGCCTTCGGCAAAGGCGGCGCGTCCGCGAACAAACACCGGCACATCGGCACCCAGCTTGACCCCGATATCGGCTAATTCATCTTCACTTAAACCGGTTTGCCACAGGTGATTGAGGGCAACCAGGGTGGTGGCGGCGTTGGATGAACCACCACCAATGCCGCCGCCCATCGGCAGGATTTTCTCCAGCTCGATATGCGCGCCAAGAGAGCAGCCTGTTTTTTGCTTCAGCGCTATCGCGGCTTTGTAGATCAAATTGCTCTCTAACGGCACCCCAGGGATCGCGGGGGCGAGGGTGATCGCGTCGCTGTTATTGACACTAATGGTCAGGGTGTCGCCATGATCAAGAAATTGGAACAGGGTTTGAAGCTCATGGTAGCCGTCTGCACGACGGCCATTGATGTAGAGAAAGAGGTTCAGTTTCGCTGGAGATGGCCAGGCAGAAGGCGCGGTGTTCATTCGGTTTTCCATTGCTTAATGCGGATCAAAATGGTGCGATCGCTGCTTTTGAGGGTCAGCTTGGTTGGCATCGCGGGGGTCAGGGCATAATCGTATTGATCATAAGTCAGTACCCAAGGCTCGCCATCCAACATAATGGTAACATCTTGTAAGCGTTGATATTCGTTTAAGGTGTAGCTGTCAGCGCCGTTCGGCAGGCCAAGTAACCAATCGCCAAGCTCAGAAAAGGGCAGGGCAAGGCCGGTCAGCTGGTAGGTCATCTCGTTGATGTCGTGGCCCAAATAGGTTTGGCCGTCAGCATCGGTAATGCTGGTCAGTGCGGGCGTTTTCTCGACCGAGAGGATCGTTTTGCCGACAAAGCTGGTAAGGCGAATGCGATCTTTGTCTGGCTCATGAGCCCAAAACAAGCTGCTGCTGTAGCGCTGGGTTTGGTCGCGATAGGCCAAACTGCCGGTGGCGGTATAGGTTGAAATGGCGTCCAGTTGCGCTTGATGTTTATCCCATTCGGTTTGGGTTGGCGGCGCTAAGGTTACACAGCCGGTGGTCAGCAGCGCACCCAAGCCAAGGGTCAAATAACGGATTTGATTAATACGGTGTTGAAAATTTGAGAACACTGCCCTATTTCCTGTGTCAGGTTGTTAAAACAGTTTGCTTTTATTCATAGTGGTCATCAAGTAAAATCACTAATCACCCCACGATAATTTGTAGTAGAGATCGCAAGCCCCTTACTCATGACTTTGCTTGTTTTAGGAATCAATCATAAGACCGCTCCGGTAGAGCTGCGCGAAAAAGTTGCTTTTTCGCCAGAGAAATTGCCGCAGGCGTTGCAAGCCTTGTCTGAACATGAGCAGGTGAGCAGCAGTGTGATTGTTTCGACGTGCAACCGCACCGAACTCTACTGTCATTTAGACTCGCCAGGCAGTCATGGATTGATCGATTGGCTAAGCGAGTTTCATCATCTCAGTCTCGAAGATCTGCTACCTAGCCTGTATGTCCATGAGGACCAAGCCGCGGTTAAGCACTTAATGCGGGTGGCAAGTGGTTTGGACTCATTAGTGCTGGGTGAGCCGCAGATCTTTGGCCAGATCAAGCAAGCCTATTCTGAATCACGCCAAGCTGATGCCATTCAAGGTACGCTCGAAAAACTGTTCCAGAAAGTTTTCACCGTTGCCAAACGGGTACGCACCGAAACCGATATCGGCGGCAATGCAGTATCGGTGGCCTTTGCGGCTTGTTCGCTGGCAAAACAGATCTTCGAGTCGCTGTCACAAAGCACGGTGATGTTGATTGGTGCCGGGGAAACCATTGAGCTGGTGGCGCGCCATCTGTTTGAGAACGGCTGCCAGAAGTTGATTGTGGCTAACCGCACGCCGGAAAATGCCTACAAATTGGTGGAAGAGTTTGGGGTTGAGGTGATCAGTTTGCCTGAAATCCCGGAACACTTGCATCGAGCGGATATCGTGATCAGCTCCACCGCCAGTCCGCTGCCGATTTTGGGTAAGGGCATGGTGGAAAACGCAATTAAAGCGCGTCGATACCAACCTATGTTGATGGTGGATATAGCTGTGCCAAGGGATATTGAATCAGAAGTAGGCGACTTGCGCGACGTCTACCTTTATACTGTCGACGATCTTCAGTCAATCATCGCTAAGAATATTGAACAGCGCAAAGTGGCCGCGATTAAGGCTGAGGCGATTATCAGTGAAGAAAGCGCTCAGTTTATGCATTGGTTGCGCTCACTGGAAGCGGTCAGCACCATTCGTGAGTATCGCGAGCAGGCCGATGATATTCGTGATCTGTTTTTGCAACGCGGCTTGCAAGCGCTAAAGAACGGCGGTGATCCCGAGCAGATCCTGACGGAACTGAGTAACAAATTAACTAATAAATTAATCCATGCACCAACCAAGGCCATGCAGCAAGCAGCACAGAACGGTGAGTCTGAAAAGCTCCTGCAAATCCGTGAAACCCTTGGGCTGGAAGAGTAATCAAATCTGAGTCTATGAAACCATCTATCCTTCAAAAACTTCAGACGCTAGAAGAGCGTTATGAAGAAGTGCAACACCTTCTTGGCGATCCATCGATCATCAGCGATCAAGAGCGTTTCCGTGCGCTTTCTCGTGAATACTCTCAGTTGGAAGAAGTGACTAAATGCTTCCAAAGCTATCAGCAAGCACAAGAAGATTTAGTGGCTGCCGAAGAGATGGCGAACGAAGACGACGCGGAAATGCGCGAGATGGTGCAAGACGAGATCAAAGATGCGAAGCAACGCATCGAAGCGCTGACTGACGAGCTGCAAATCTTGTTGTTGCCAAAAGATCCGAACGATAGCCGTAACTGCTTCGTGGAAATTCGCGCCGGTGCCGGCGGTGATGAAGCGGGCATTTTCGCAGGTGATCTGTTCCGCATGTACAGTAAATACGCCGAATCAAAAGGCTGGCGTATCGAAGTTGTGAACTCGAATGCCAGTGAGCAAGGCGGCTACAAAGAGATGATCGCCAAAGTGAACGGCGATGGCGCGTACGGTGTATTGAAGTTTGAATCCGGCGGTCACCGTGTTCAGCGTGTACCTGCGACGGAATCACAAGGCCGTATTCACACCTCAGCTTGTACTGTCGCGATTTTGCCAGAAGTGCCGGAAGCGGAGATCCCTGAGATCAACGCCGGCGATCTGAAAATCGACACCTTCCGTGCCTCGGGCGCGGGTGGTCAGCACGTTAACACCACCGATTCGGCAATCCGTATTACCCATTTACCAACCGGTATCGTGGTGGAATGTCAGGACGAGCGTTCACAGCACAAGAACAAAGCCAAAGCGATGTCGGTGCTAGCGGCGCGTATCATCAAAGCAGAAGAAGAAAAGCGTCACGCCGAAGAAGCGTCGACGCGTCGTAACCTCTTGGGTAGTGGCGATCGCAGTGACCGTATCCGTACTTACAACTACCCACAAGGTCGTGTGTCGGATCACCGCATTAACTTGACCGTGTATCGCTTGAACGAAGTGATGGAAGGGGATCTCGATAGCCTGATTGGTCCTGTGGTGCAAGAACACCAAGCCGATCAGCTTGCCGCACTGGCAGATAACAACTAACCATGCAAATTGCCCAATGGTTACAAACGACGCAGCTGCAACTGGCTGCGTCGGGTTCTCCCAGCCCTGCAATTGATGCAGAAGTGCTGCTCCTTCACGTACTCCAACAAAACCGCAGTTATCTTTTCACTTGGCCAGATAAAGTGCTTGATGATGCTCAATTAGCGCAACTCAGCGCCTTGGTTGAACGTCGTCAAAACGGTGAGCCTGTCGCGTATATTACCGGTAGCCGCGAATTTTGGTCGCTCAATTTGGCGGTGAGCCCTGCGACGTTGATCCCACGCCCGGATACTGAGCTGTTGGTTGAGTTGGCGTTAGCAGCTTTACCTCCATCGCATGCCACTATTTTGGATCTCGGCACAGGAACTGGGGCGATAGCCCTTGCAATTGGCAGTGAGCGCCCCGATTGTAAAGTCATCGGTGTCGACATTCAGCCGGACGCAGTGGCATTGGCAACACAAAATGGCCAAACCAACGGGGTGAGTAATTGTGAGTTCTTGCCAAGCAGTTGGTTTAGCGCGTTGACAACGCAACGCTTTGAATTGATTGTCAGTAATCCACCGTATATCGACCCGCAAGACCCGCACCTGTCACAAGGTGATGTGCGTTTTGAACCCTTATCGGCATTGATCGCTGAGGATAAAGGAATGGCCGATATCCAGCACATTGCGACTGAAAGTCGTGGGTTTTTGTTGGACGGTGGCTGGTTGATGTTTGAACATGGGTACGATCAAGGGCTGGCGTCACGTCAATGTCTCTCTGCATTGGGTTACGTTGAGGTGGAAACAAAACAAGACTATGCCGGTCATGATCGCGTAACACTGGGACGCTGGAAGGGATAAGCCATGTACATAGCGCTAAAACATATTCATTTGATGCTGATCGTGATCAGTGTCAGTCTGTTTGTTTTCCGTTTCGTGTTGAATTGGAAAGCATCGCCCCTTTTGAAGAAAAAGCCACTGCGCATTGCACCGCATGCGATTGACACCTTATTGCTGCTCAGCGGAATAGGACTGATCGCCGCGACCGGTTTTGTGTTTGTGCCCTTTACCGAAGGCGGTGCGTGGCTGACGACTAAGTTGACCTGTGTGCTGGCCTATATTGCGTTGGGTGTGTTCGCCTTTCGCGGTAAGAACCGCTTTTTTCAGATCTTCTCGTTTTTCGGCGCATTGGGTTGGTTGCTAATGGCGTACAACATTGCCACCACCAAGGTGCCAACATTGTTTGGGTAATTTGAGGTAACGATGTATCAATTTACAGATGAACAATTAGATTCAATGCCATTAGCAGAAGGTGGTGCTGAGCTCAATGCGCTCATTAACCCCGAATACAGCGTGGATTGGATCATTACCCAACTTGATGATTTCGCAGAAGAAGCTGAACAACATTGCATGATACTGCCTGATGAGCGCGATCGCTTTGATGCCTTGGTGCGTTTGTTCTACAACGAATGGGGCTTTGCAGGCGATCACGACAGCTTCTATCACTCAGATAACCTGTTCTTAGGCAAAGTGATTGAAGCGCGCACCGGCTCGCCAGTGACACTGGGCGCGATCTTACTGTATCTGGCAGAAGACATGCAGCTGCCAGTGAAAGCGGTGAACTTCCCGACCCAGTTTATTTTGCGCATTGATTGGGCGGATAGCCGCGAGCCGAGCTTTTTCGACCCATTTGAAGGGCGTTTTATCAGCCGTCATTTGTTGCAAGCGTGGTTGATTGGCCAAGAAGGGCCATTTTCAACCTTGCAAGCTAAGCATCTACAGCCGAGCGATCACTCTACGATCCTTGGCCGCTGGCTTGGCGTGATCAAAGGGGCGTTGATCCGCGAAGAGCAATACGATTTCGCGCTAAACTGTAGTGACTTAGCCTTGCATTTCTGCCCAGAAGATCCGCATGAATACCGCGATCGTGGCTACATTTATCAGCAGCTAGAGATCACGCACCTTGCTGCGCAAGACTACCAGTATTTTATTGAACATTGCCCGGAAGACCCTGCGGCCAATGTATTAAAGTTGCAAGTGCAGGTGCTTAACGCAGCCCCGCTGACGTTGCACTAACTTCCACCTACGCAGAAGAGAAGAAGATGGAACAGAAAACCGTACATATTGATGGTATTAAAGTAAGTAACGACCTGCCATTTGTGCTGTTTGGCGGCATGAACGTATTGGAATCAAAAGACTTAGCAATGCGTATCTGTGAGCACTACGTTGAAGTGACTGACAAGCTAGGGATCCCTTACGTCTTTAAAGCCTCTTTTGATAAAGCGAACCGCTCTTCTGTGCACTCATACCGAGGCCCGGGCATGGAAGAAGGTATGAAGATTTTCGAAGCGCTAAAGAAAGAATTTGGCGTGAAAATCATCACAGATGTGCATGAAATTCACCAGTGTCAGCCTGTGGCGGAAGTGGTTGATGTAATTCAACTTCCTGCGTTCTTGGCTCGCCAAACCGATCTGGTAGAAGCGATGGCAAAAACCGGCGCGGTGATCAACGTGAAGAAACCGCAATTCATGAGCCCAGGCCAAGTAGGTAACATCGTTGAGAAGTTTGCCGAATGTGACAACCACAACGTGATTTTGTGTGAGCGTGGCTCGTTGCACGGTTACGACAACTTGGTGGTAGATATGTTGGGCTTTGACGTAATGAAAAAAGCGTCGAAAGGCAGCCCGATCATCTTCGATGTGACCCACGCACTGCAGTGTCGTGATCCACTTGGCGCGGCTTCTGGCGGTCGTCGTGAGCAAACGGTTGATTTGGCGCTGTCTGGTATGGCGACTCGCATTGCCGGTCTGTTTATGGAAGCGCACCCGAATCCAAACGAAGCGCGTTGTGATGGCCCATCGGCGTTCCCACTGGCGAAGTTGGAAGCGTTCTTGTCGCAAGTAAAACAAATCGATGATTTGGTGAAAAGCTTCGACAAAATTGAGATCGAATAAGCGGTTGAGCGAGACGTTGTCGCCAATACTGCCGAGTTTCGGTAATAAAAATCCCAGCCATGTGCTGGGATTTTTTATGGGCGGGATGTCTAAAACCTAGCGTTAAATGGCTCAGACCCTGAATTTTTCCACCTCGGATTTGAGCTGATTGGCAAGCTCTGCGAGTGCGCTGGCTTGTTCAACGGCTTCCTGCGCTTCAACAGCAAGCTCGTCTGACACGCTGCGCACGCTTTGGGTGTTGCGGGTAATATCTTGGGTGACCAGCGATTGCTCTTCGGCTGCCGAGGCGATGTGGGTGGCCATATCGCTGATCTCGTTAATCGCCTTGGTGATATCTTGCAAGCTCGACACCGCTTGGTTGGCGTCGACCACACTTGTTTCTGCCAACTGGCGGCTATCCGTCATGTGAGTGACCGCTTCTTTGGTGATCCGTTTAAGGGTTTCGATGGTGGATTGAATTTCGGCGGTAGAGTCGTGTGTGCGCTGGCTCAGTACGCGAACTTCATCGGCGACGACGGCAAAACCGCGGCCTTGCTCTCCGGCACGGGCGGCTTCGATCGCCGCATTCAGAGCGAGTAGGTTGGTTTGCTCTGCGATTTCTTGAATCGCCGACAAAATGGTGTTGATGTTCTGGGTATGTTCATTCAGCGCGTTAATCACATCCGTCGCGGTTTGCACTTCACTAGCGAGCATGGAAATCGACGCTTGACTGGTGCCCACTTGCGCCGCGCCGCTATCAGAAAGTTGCACGCTCACGTGTGCCGTGCGGGCAGTTTGCTCGGCGTTGCTCGCCACTTCATTGGTGGTGGTGGCCATTTCTTCAATCGCCGCCGCAACGCTGGCGATATTATCTTGTTGCACACTGATGTTATGGGCGCGGTGCGTTGCTTGCGTCGCGGTTTGATGCGACTGCGCGCCAAGCTGATCTGCGACCGATTTCATTCGCGTCACCATCGCATGCATATGGCTGACAAATTGGTTGAAGTTATGGGCCAGTTCGCCCACTTCATCCTTGGTTCTTGGCTCTAACCGTTGAGTCAAATCGCCTTTACCTTGCGCAATCGTGCTTAACGCCTCAGAGACGCGGCCCAGATCGCGGAACAGAAAACCGATCAACGCGCTGATCGCAACGCCAATAACGGCGGTTATAATAAGGCTCATCACTGCTACGGCTTTAATCGCGTCATACACCGCAGCAAACTCGATGGATTTATCGAGTTCAACCACCAAGGTCCAATTGGTGCCATTGATAGGCTGGAAGTACATCAAGTAGGTGTTATCAGCCGTCTCGAAGGGCACTAATTGCTTGGCATCAATCGCCGATGAAATCACGGCTTGGCGCAGATCTGGGTGGATATTGGTTGCCGGCTTTTGCATCAAGTCGCTATTGGCGTGGCCAAGGACTAAATCGTTTTCGAGTAGGAAGACACGGCTACCTTCACCGAGGTTCACTTGGGTCAGATCGTGGATCAGATCGTCTAAAATAATGTCGCCTGCCACCACACCCAGCTGTTGGCCGTTATGCGTTACTGGTAAAGCCACTGAAACCAAGGTCTCTTTGGTGGTCACGTCTTGGTAGGACGAGGTAATGATCATGCCGTTTTGGGCGCTGGCTTCTTGATACCAATCGCGAGTGCGAGGATCGAAGCCTTCTGGCATTTCATCATCTACGCTTAAATGCATCTCGCCGGTGGCAGTGCCGAAGTAGACATCGTAGAAATCACCCGATAGGCGCGCTTGGATCAGTGCCGATTCACTATGCCCTTGGCGCTGTGATTGCGCCGCAGACGCGACGATTTGTCCTTGCGATGCAATCCATTCACTGAGCTTGTGACTGACAGCTGCCGCTACCGCTTGGGTTTTGACATAGACCGCTTGATTGCCAAACTGGTAATAGCTTTTTCCTATGATTACCGCCATCACAAGGGCCATGGCGAGAACAGCGGTGAGGGTGGCTCCGGTTAGTTTTTGTTTTAATGTCATAGAGTAGCACTCATCAGTGGGGTAAATGTTGCGCCTTAAATAGGCATGCAATGTCTATTTTGTGGTCCATAATAACATTGTCAATAAGTTAAGGGTTTGTTTATCAATGGATTTTGTCGTTTGCGGGAAGTGTCAAAGTTGAAACATTTGCATGCCAAGTAACACATTTATAGGTGTCTAGCTTTTATGCTGCTGGTGGGTTTGTGTTTGGGCGTTTAGACGTCTAGATGTTGACATGGATAGATGTGTAAATTAGTCTTCATCAAAATTACAGAATAACGAGCTTCAAAACATGACACGCACAACATCAACGCCCACTGCTAGCGCTTTGTTACCTTTAGGGCTTTTCCTGACGCTTTTCATCGGAACTGGGGTTTATTACACCTTTACAGGTGTGGAGATGGCGTTTTATCAATTAAAAGCTCCGGTCGCGGCCTTGCCTGCCGTGGTATTGGCAGTATTGCTGAGTAAAGAGAAGTTAAACACCACGATTGAGCATTTCTTTAAAGGGGTTGGTCATAGCGACATTATTGCCATGTGCATGATTTACCTGCTAGCGGGTGCATTTAGCACCATGGCGGTGGTCACCGGTGGCGCGAATGCGACGGTCAATTTGGGTCTGTCGGTGATCCCAACCGCGTTGATCTTACCGGGCTTGTTTGTGGTCAGTGCTTTTATTGCCACCTCAATGGGGACATCGATGGGAACCATTGGTGCTGTGGCGCCGGTGGCCTTGGGGATCGCGCAAACAGCAGGGATCGATATCGCACTGACGGCGGGCGTCGTGATGAGTGGTGCGATGTTTGGCGATAACCTTTCTATTATTTCTGATACCACGATTGCTGCAACCCGCTCGCAGGGCTGTGAGATGAAAGACAAGTTTCGCGAGAACGTGAAAATCGCGATGCCAGCGGCGTTGATCGCCATGGTGATCTTTTTCTTCGCGAGTAAATCGACCCCGGTGCCGATGACATCGGATATCGAGTGGCTGAAAGTGCTGCCTTATATCACCATTTTGGTGCTGGCGGTCGCGGGTGTGAATGTGTTTGTCGTGTTATCGCTGGGCATTCTTTTTGCGGGTATCGTGGGCTTTGTCGAACTGGATGGCTTTACGGTTGCCACGTTTGCGAACACCATTTACCAAGGCTTTAGCTCGATGCAGGAGATCTTCTTGCTGTCGATGTTGATCGGTGGTCTGGGCGAGTTAATGCGTCGTCAGGGTGGGTTGGCGTTTATCACCGAGCAAGTGAGCAAAGTAATGCACCGTCATCCGCATCATCAACGCGGCGGAGAAGCGGCAATTGCAGGTTTAGTGAGTTTAACCAACATCTGTACCGCCAATAACACGGTGGCGATTATTGTGGCAGGTGGCGTTGCGCGAGAAGTGGCGGAAGAAAATGAAGTGACTCCACGTCGCAGTGCCAGCTTGCTCGATATTTTCTCGTGCGTGGTGCAAGGGCTCTTGCCGTATGGCGCACAAGCTCTGTTGCTAGGTCAATTGTTTATGCTGTCGCCAATGACGGTGGTATCGCATTCTTATTACTGTATGTTGCTGGCGCTTGCTGCTGTTGTGGCGATCTTCATTCGCCACCAAAAGAGCGCGCGCAAAGCGTAACGTATTCGCTAATATGCACGATTTTCATGATCCCAGCCTTGTGCTGGGATTTTTTGTTTCTCGCGCATGAGTTCAACGTAGTTAATTGAGCGTTTGCGGTACTAATCTTATTTATCCAAAGTGTTACCCAAACTACTCTGGTTGTGAAGATTGATAGCGCTAAAGGTATTAATGAGTCAAAACTCTCTATGCCTTTAAGGAAAGCTTGGTGGCTTGTAGTCGTAGTTAGTTAAGTTGTATTGTGATCTATTTATCATTAATGGTGAAATATCAATGCATTAATCGCTGTGTAATTTAGACTTTGACCGTTTTCGGCATGCTGTCGATAAATCAAATTATTTGCTGTCAGACACAGCTCATACATAGGTGAGAATAATGAAACACAAGGGTTTAGTGCGCACCGCGTTGTGCAGTGCAATTTTGGCTGGCTTGATGGGATGTACCAATGCTGAAGTTGAAACAGCGCAGGTACAGAATTGGGAGCAGGATAAGACCTACCACTTAACTATTCTTCACACCAACGATAACCATGGCCGTTTCTGGCACAACCAAAATGGCGAATATGGCATGGCAGCACGTAAAACGCTGCTTGATCGTCTTCGCGCAGATGTAGAAGCGCAAGGTGGTACTGCATTGTTGCTATCGGGCGGTGACATTAACACCGGTGTGCCTGAGTCTGACATGCTAGATGCAGAACCTGATTTCAAAGGGATGAACCTACTGGGTTACGATGCGATGGCGCTAGGTAACCACGAGTTTGACAACACCCTTGATGTGCTAATGCAGCAACAAGAGTGGGCAGACTTCCCAATGCTGTCGGCGAACATTTACGATCGCGAATCCGGTGAGCGTCAATTCCAGCCGTACCAAATTTTTGAACAGCAAGGTCTGAAAATTGCGGTTGTGGGCCTAACCACCGAAGATACCGCGAAAGTAGTCAGCCCTGAGAACGTGGCGACTCTGGAGTTCCGCGATCCGAAAGCAGAAGCGCAGGCGCTGATCAACGAGTTGCAAGAAACCGAAAAACCGGACGTGATCATCGCGGTAACCCACATGGGTCACTATGTGGATGGTAAGCACGGTGTGAATGCTCCAGGTGATGTGGCACTGGCGCGTTACATTGAAGCGGGTGACTTGGACATGGTTGTGGGTGGTCACTCACAAGAGCCTGTCTGTATGGAAGGCCCGAACATGTATAGCAAGACGTTCCGTCCAGGTGACGAGTGCCGTCCTGACCAACAAAACGGGACGTGGATTGTGCAAGCACACGAGTGGGGCAAGTACGTTGGTAAAGCTGACTTCGAATTCCGCAACGGTGAGTTGAGCCTAGTTAACTATGACTTGATCCCAGTGAACCTAAAAGAGAAGGTCACTCAAGAAGACGGCAGCAGTGTGCGCGTGTTCATTCAAGATGAAATCCCACACGATCAAGCGGTGAGCGACTTCTTGCGCCCATTCCAAGAGCGTGGCCAAGAGCTGCTGGGCGAAGTTGTGGGTGAAACCACCGGTAAACTGGAAGGTGACCGTAACGTGGTACGTTTCCAACAAACCAACCTAGGCCGCTTGATTGCTAAAGCTCACATGGAGCGCGCGAACGCTGACTTCGCAGTAATGAACTCAGGCGGTGTGCGTGACTCTATCGCAGAAGGTGAGTTCACTTACCGTGACGTTCTGATCGTTCAGCCATTTGGTAACATCGTGACCTACACCGACATGGTGGGTGCAGAAGTGATTGATTACTTGAACGTTGTGGCGACCAAGCCAGTCGATTCAGGTGCTTACGCACAGTTCTACGGCGTTGAAATGACGGTTGAGAACAATCAAGTTAGCGACGTACGTATCGGTGGTGAAGCGATCGATCTAGAAAAAACGTACCGCTTTACCGTACCTGAGTTCAACGCCGCAGGTGGTGATGGCTATCCAGTGATCACTGATCACGCAGGCCACGTGAACACCGGCTTTGTTGATGCAGAAGTGCTGAAAGCCTACATGCAAGAAAACAGCCCAATCAACCCAGCGGATTTTGATCCTCAAGGTGAAATTGAGTACAAATAAGCTTAGTGTTCTTGCTTAGAGAAAAACCCGCCAAATGGCGGGTTTTTTTGTTTTCTAACCTCTAAATTACCTTACTTAGTAGGTGTTGAGCGTTCAATACTAGCTAGTAAACGATAGAGGAATAAATCGATTGTTTGACCTTTCGAGGGTGATGGCGATGCCATTGCCTGTGCTGAAGGGGATATTGAACCCGACAAAGTTACTCTCTATGCTCCACGGGCACGTTCTTCTTTCAATCGTGAAACTGTAATAGTTATTTCTTGGCTCAACTTGTCCATCAAGGTGGCAAGTTCCTAACAATTTGTGCTCTTGTAAGTAAAGATCGAAATATCCATTCGTGTTCACGGTTAGCGTCGCATTACTACCTTGATAGGTATCAGCCAATGCGACGAGATCGACGACATTGGATGCTTTATCTAGCGCGGAGATCAACGAGGTGTTGTTATACGTTGCGACAAAGTTAGCCTCGTCGTTGCCATTGAATGTAACGGTCGCTGAACCTGAATAGTTCGCACTACCAGAAAAATTATTCAGGTTAGAAAGCCTTAAGGAATTGCCATTGACTTTAATAGAGCGGCTCGTCAGGGACACATCGGTCGCGCTATCGGAGAAGGTGACGTAATCCGGCGCAACAAACAATGTGCGGCTGTAAGTTGGGTTTCCTTCAAAATAGACGCCGCTGAAGCGGCTTAAATCGATGTTGTTTCCGTGGTTGTTGTCTGAACCGCCAACACTGATATTACATCCGGCGGCTGTAAAAGTGGTGAGAAGTATTACGGCTAGTTGCTTCATGCTGCCTTGCTCGGTGATTGAAAACGCGGCGACAATATCACTATTAATAAAGTGATTATTAGTTATTCAGCGCGCTTTGGTAAAGTGTTTCGATAGGATTCACATTCGCTTCGCAATCGGTGGATGATTGCAGTTTTGGCTTAGTGACATTTCGTAAAATCAAGTACTAGGATTTCATAACTCTTTTCGCCCGCAGCAAAGACACAGTGGTACTATTGGGCTGTTTGTCATGTCTTATGAGGTCGCTATGACGCCGGCTATCAATTTGCTCAAAAAGAAAAAAATCACGCACCAAGTTCATCAATATCATCATGATCCGGCCAATACGGATTTCGGCCAAGAAGCGGTGGATGCACTTGGGCAGGATCCTGCTCGTGTTTTCAAAACCTTACTGTTTGCCATGAACGGCGATCAGAAGCAATTAGCGGTGGCCGTGGTGCCAGTGGGGAAAATGCTCGATCTAAAATCGGCAGCCAAAGCGGCAGGGTGCAAAAAAGCTGAAATGGCCCAACCGACGGTAGCCGAGAAAGTAACAGGCTATATTGTAGGAGGGATCAGTCCCTTGGGGCAGAAAAAGGCGTTGCCAACCTTTATTGATGCGAGTGCGGAAAACTTCGCTACCATTTGTGTGAGCGCCGGGCGTCGCGGGTTGGAGATCGAGCTTGCACCGAAGGATCTTGCCCTAATGTCGAGAGCTCACTTTGCGGATATCGCAAAATAAACAAACCGCAGATATCAAAGTTGCAAAGTAATTACCGGCGTTGTCGTTGAAGTTAGAGCGGAGGTAAGCCATGCGAATGATGTTGTTGTTAGCTGGGGTGTTGTCGTTTCCGGTAATGGCTAATTCACTCACTGTGTGTCAATTGTTGTCGGACGATCAAGGCGGTGTCACTTATTGTCTCAATCGGCTTTCTTACCATGCCCAAATCCGTCTGGATGAAAACCTGGCCTCACTCCTTGCCGAGCGCGAAGAGCTCGATGTGATCACGCAGCAGCAATATCAGGCCGCCCAATCACTTACCGCAGCCCATGCACAGTTTTTAGGCTGGAGAGAAGCAAAATGCTTATCGGTAAAAGCGAGCTATGCCAGCGGCAATGGGGCAGAGCAAGCGTACCTTGCCTGTAAAACCGATGAAACGGTCGCGTTCGCTGATTGGCTTGGCCAGCAGCTATAATTTCCCACCAGCAAGTTAGCTCGCTTGCTGGTGGCGCTGTTAACAGTTTAATTGGCGCTGGTAGAATGTGCGTAAATTGTACGTAGATTAGCGGCGAATAGCGTTTTCAGGTAATCAGAGTAAAACTCGGTATAGTGGATGCCGTGCTCATCTGCGATCTCCTCGAAATCAAAGTTATCGACGAACTCTAGCGTTGCATCGCGTAACAATTCCATTTCTTGCGATTCTTCGTCATCGTCGTAATCGACGGTCACTACTTCTGTGATGGTACAGCTGCTATAGCGAGCCACAATCTCGTCAATGTTGTCATACGCGCCGTACGCATCGAGATAGAGCTCTTGCTCATCATTGTCGAACACTTTTGCTAAGAAGTGCACAGGCTCATCGTTGTCGTAAAGAACGGTAAGCTGTGCGTCGTAGCGGTCGATTAAGTTATCTAACATCGCTTCGGCATAAACCGCGCAGCCGTGATGCGCAAAGCGCAGCGCAAGATCATCGGCGGGCTTTTTCAGCCGTTGCGTGATCACCGCATCAAGCTCTTCGTCATTGATTTTTTCGACCATAGCCGGATAGGCCTTAACAAATTGTTCGGCTTCGTCTTGCTCCATTTCATGTCGGCTTAACAATTCGAGTAGATTGAGTTCGTTAGACATGTTTCACCTTACTGCTGTAAATCCTTTCGGAGGGGATGATGAGGTGATTATCGTAAAGTTAAAGCGTGACGAGAGTTATTGGTAGTTTTCACTTTTGCGGTGCTTTTCCATAAAAAGTTGGAATAGAACTGAGGAGTAGGTGGCTAGACGGTACTATTTGAAGCGAGCGAAACGAGTATTGAATGCGGCTAAGATATTTCCATCCGCCAGAACGAGAAAAGTCCCGACTTTCGCGAGGCTTTCGAATGTGGTCGGTGAGGGGGATTCGATGCGACTGGGCCTCCAGCCCCTGACCCGATATGTTTCGTTGTGGCAGCCCCAGCTTTGTTTTACCGCTGGTGAGATATCTATCCGCCAGAACGAGAAAAGCCCCGACTTGCGTCGAGGCTTTCGAATGTGGTCGGTGAGGGGGATTTGATGCGACTGGGCTTCCAGCCCCTGACCCGCTATGTGTCGTTGTTGAAGTCCTAGCTTTGTTTTACCGCTGCTGAGATGTCTATCCGCCAGAACGAGAAAAGCCCCGACTTGCGTCGAGGCTTTCGAATGTGGTCGGTGAGGGGGATTCGATGCGACTGGGCCTCCAGCCCACGACCCGCTATGTGTCGTTGTTGAAGTCCTTGCTTTGTTTTACCGCTGATGAGATGTCTATCCGCCAGAACGAGAAAAGCCCCGACTTGCGTCGAGGCTTTCGAATGTGGTCGGTGAAGAGGGATTCGAACCCCCGACCCTCTGGTCCCAAACCAGATGCGCTACCAAACTGCGCTATTCACCGATTGTGCTCTGCAGTTCGCTGTGCCCTGCTGAGGTGGCCTATATTACTCGGCAGATTTTTTTTGGCAAGGGGTAAATCACACTTTTTTCTCTTTTAAATGCTGACTGCTGAACTTTTGTTCTTTGTCTCGAGATCTGGCGTAAATCCTGCTTCAGTTTTGAGCAAAACGTCACAGTTGTGCGTAACAGAGGGAATAAAACGTCAGCGCGTTTTACAGATTGAAGCAAACTTCGCCACTCAGTTTTCTGCCATTCATCAGGGACTAGCCTTTGCGGATCAATTTTTTTATGCTGAGAGCAGAGAGTTGTCTCCTGCTATTTGGAGGTCGAGATGCACGACGATGATGAAATGAGCCTATTTCGGGAAATGATGGCCGATGTGGCTCCGATGGCGCAGGATAAAATTGAACAAAAGAAAAAACATCTTGTGACTGATGCGCATTTAGCACGGCAAGTCGCAGCGCAATCGCTAACAGAGAGTCAACCTGAATATTTGTCGATTGATTACGCCGATATGGTGAAGCCTGATGATGAGCTGGCGTTTAAGCGTGATGGGGTACAAGATGGCGTATTTCGTAAAATGCGCTTAGGTAAGTATGAGATCCAAGCGCGTTTAGACTTACACCGCAAAACCTTGGCACAAGCGCGGGAAGAAGTGTTGCAGTTTTTGACTCAGTGTCAGCGAATGGATATTCGCCAAGTGGTGATCGTGCACGGTAAAGGTGAAAAATCTAATCCGCCCGCGTTAATGAAGAGCTTTTTGGCGGCGTGGTTGATGCAAATTAGCGATGTGCTGTGTTTTCACTCAGCGCTGCGCCAGCATGGCGGCGTAGGCGCGGTGTATGTTTCCATCAAAAAGAGCGCTGAGAAAAAGTTAGAGAATAGAGAGCGTCACCAAAAGCGTCTTGGCTAGCCAATGTGGCGAGTGAAGATGTCGGCTGAGTGGCTTACGGGCGCAGTGAAATGCGCCCTTTTTGATCGTTGGTGATCAAGGCTGACAGCGCAGCGTTAAGGTTTGCGCAAATGCTTTGCCAAAATCTTCTTGTGGCTGGTTTCCTTCTTGATCAATCGCTTTAGCCGCTTCGAGCATGGCATCGGTAATTTCAGGCTCGATCACGGTTAAGGTGCAACTCTGTGCTAATGCTTCTGGCAATGTCGGGTACTGCTCTGGCTTGTAGAATGCCGACACATAGTACGTAGGCTCGAAGGTGGTCCAGCGTAGCTCACTGCCTGCCAACTCACTGAAGGTAACTGGGGTAGAAAAGGGCAAGGTAAAGCGAAACACCAGTAGGCTTTTCTCTTGGGTCATTGACGGATCAGTAGGATGCTCTGTTTGCAGGCGTTCGCCATTGAGATAAAACTCACTGAGTCCTTGATTTTGCGCCACCGACAGCATGAGATCGGGCAACAAAGCATCAAGCTCGGTTTGTGGCACTTGGGCCACAAGGTTTTTCCCCATCACCATTTGGCTCGAGGTCATCGGATCGAACGCCCAAGTGAAAGTGATCGCCTTGATCTGTTGCGCTTGTGTCTGCAACTGGCTGGTCAGGAACATCCAAGAGTGCGGGTGAGCCCAAACAGTTGTGGATAAGAAAGTCAGTACGAGGAAAAGGATACGGCGCATAGAGTCATCAATTGGTCAATAAAAAGCACTGTTATAATATAACAGTGCTTTTTACATTCAAGTCAATTTGTGGTGAGAATGTTACTGATTAGGATGACTTGGCGCGGAGGCTGGCAAGGCTCTGATGTTTTTGCCCTTGCGCATACATAATGATGCGGTCAGCGGTGCGCGGCTTGAGGGTGTCGACTACAAAGCGGATCATGTCGGCTCGCGAGAGATGACGGATCGCCGCTGCGACGCGCTCGCGATGATCAAAATTCACATCTTTATTGCCAATGGCGGTCCAAAAACGCTGTGCTCGTGCGCGTACATTGGCATCCGGCTCGGAAAGCTGGGCTACTAATCCGGCTTTGCTGCTCTCCCAATTTTCTTCGTTCAACTCGATCAGCTCTAAAGCAAAGGCATTGATGAATTCATCAATGGCGGTGCGTAGTTGATCGGTGCCAACCTGAGGGGATTGAATGTAGAAGATCAATCCAGGATGGCGATTGAGTGGCAAGTTGGAGGTGCCCACCATGTAACCAAGCTGCTGTTTGGTGCGCAGCTGGTGGAAGAACGTGGCCGACATTAAGTGGTTAGCCAGCAAATAGGTCGCGAAGGCTTCCGGAGAGCTGGTAGGCGATTGATAGTAAATTAAGATCGCCGAGTCATCGTGAGCCACTTCCATCTCGTACGCGCGAGTGCCTAAGCCGGCTAGCTTATGCAAGGGGCGCTCAGATTCGGTATAGCGCTGATCGTTAACGCGGAACGAGTCTTTGAGCGTCTCGGCAATAGCGAGTGCATCTTCTCGCCGCCAATCGCCATAAAGAAATGCATCGATATGCAGCTCTTGCAAGATCTGTTCGACGAACTCAGGTAACTCATCAAGAGTGATGGTATCGAGCGCCTTTAAAAGCTCAGAGTAGGGCGGATTATTAGGCTGTAAGATCCCCGACAGCATATTAAAGAGCTGGGAGATCGGTTTCTCTCTGGTCGCGTTTTGCCAGTTTCGTTTGAGCAAAGCTTTTATGAATTCAAAGCGTTCTGTTTTGAAGCTGCGATTAATAAACCGGTTCAATAACAGCGACAACAGCAAAGGTTGTTTCTCAGCAAAACCAGACAGCTGCAAGGTAACGCCACCTTGATGGGCGTAGATGTTGTAACCGAGTCCGGCAATTTCTGCTTGGTAGGCGTTTTCGTTACACGCTTCCAACAGCATTTCGACGCACAGCTTGGTCATCACTAGATTGCGCACGGAAGAAACCGCGTGCGGGCTATCGATTGCGACGTAGATATAGCCTTTGGGCAGGTGAAACTCTGTTTCTTGCTTATGCCATAAGCAAAAGCCTGGCAATTCTTGGATTAACTCGGGCAGCGCTTGAGCCTCAGCGGCGGGTTTCGGATCTAGCTGGTGGCTGATAAACGGGTTTTGCTCTGGCAGTTGATGCGTATCGAAAGACGCAGGGCTTTGCCAGCGTGTTAACTGTTCGCGAGTGAACGCTTGAACCGAATAGGGGGTGTTGTACCACTTTGCTATGCGGTCGGTCTCGACACCTTTCGCCACTTTGGTTAGGCGCATGTTTTCCGGCACCATCAAGGCAAGCAATTGCTTGATCAGCGTTTCGTCGTAGCCGCTCATCATGTAATCGCCATAGATGATATCGTCGGGCGCATAGTTCAGCAAATTAAGAACCAAGTAGCTGACCGTATCGAGCGGGCGGGAGGCCTCTTGGAAGCGAAATGCCGATTCCAGTACAGCCTGCTTCTCGTCATAACGCCACTCGGCCAAGCCTTCGCCTTTGATGAGCTGCAGGTATGCAAAGACCTCTTCGACGATCTCATCGATTTGCGCTAACCCCGCTGGTGTGAGGTTAATACTGATCGTGAATTCGCGAAAGTTGGATCCCGATATCCCACCACCGGCGGATAATCCGTTGATCAATCCTTTGGCTTTTAAACTCGACAGCAAACTGCCCGGTCCTTCATAACCGATCAAATGCGCGATATAGGATAACGGCTTCACACGATAGTGTTGATCGATGTTGGGCAGTGCGAACGCTAACGTCAGTTTGCGGACATCTTTAATCGGTTCAATGCGGATCAACTTGGCTTGCTGCTCTGGCATGAGCAACGGGACGTCAATCTTGTGATCGTTAGTATCGACTCTTGGAATATCGACAAAGAACTGTTCGGCAAACGCAGCAAGTTGATCCAGAGATTGCGGCCCGAGCAACACCAAGCCCATGCGGTGGGCTGAATAGTGGGTTTGATAAAAGCGCAGTAGATCGTCACGTACCGGATGCTCAGGTCTATCTTCAAGGGTATCTTGGCTGCCGACCGAAAACTTACAGAAAGGATGCGCAGGGTTTACCGTTTCTTTGTGGACTTGATATATGCGGCGGACATCGTCGTTAATTTTGAGCTTATATTCAGAGTCAACCGCATTACGTTCTTTATCAACGGCATCGGCATTGAATAGCGGCGCAGTAAAAAACTGGGCGAAACGATCTAACCCTTCAGCGAACGCATTCGGTCGAACATCAAAGAAATAGGTGGTGTTTTCTGTACCTGTCCACGCGTTATTGTTGCCGCCAGCTAAATTAATGAAGGTTTGGAAGTCGCCGATAATCGGGTATTTTTCAGTGCCCAGAAACAGCATGTGCTCAAGAAAATGGGCCATCCCTTCACGATCGTCGGGATCGTGAAAATGACCAACTTCGACTGAAAGCGCCGCCGCTGAACGCGTTGCGGAAGGATCATTCACCAAAAATACTCGCAATTCATTGGATAACACCAAAGCGCGGTAGGAGCGGTGATCATTGGGGCTGATGTGCACTGTGTTCCCTTCCTTCATTTTTGAGTAAGTTAATTATGACGGGGATAAGCCGACGTGGCAAACCAATGCTTTACCTAATGCACAAGGGGTTGATAGCATAGCGTCCTTGTTACTTGGATTTGTGCGCAACTTTGACGTATGTTGAAGTGAAGTAACAAGCCCTACAGCATGATAAAAAGCAGAGCGCATCTGTATTCATGTACCTCTTAAAAAAACGGATAACTATATGCACATCCTCATAATGCGTCATGGCGAAGCGCAAACTTTTGCTCAGACCGATCCTCTCCGTCCTCTGACAGAATTCGGTCGTCAGGCCTCGATTGAAATGGGCGAGCGATTAAAAAACAAAGGATTCGAATCGATTGATGTGGCTTGGGTTAGCCCATACTTGCGTGCCGAACAAACGTGGCGCGCGTTGCAAACCCATATTGGTGCGAAGAAAGTGACGAGCGAAGAAGACATCACGCCTTACGGTGATGCAGAGCTGGTAGCGAGCTACATTAAAGCCTTTGTTCAGGTTGAACGACCACAATCTTTGATGCTGGTTTCGCATCTTCCGCTGGTAGGCTACCTTACGGCAGAACTAGCTGTGCCAATGCAGCCGCCGATGTTCCCCACATCGACTGTGGCCTGCATCGAATACGATCCCGACACAGGTGCCAGCGAACTCAGTTGGATGGAAGGGGTGTAATCGCCCCATTTAAACTGTGTGGCATGGGTGAAATGATCACCCATGTCGTAATAACGCCAACGAAGTTAGCCTGACTTACTTACTCTAAGGTCGGGCAGTGAAACTGGGCCAGTTGCAGAGGCGCAATCTGGTAAACCTCGCGCAATCTATCGCTGAGCTGTTGCAGTCGCTCAGGCATGCCATTCGATAAAATCTGTAACACCTCATTGTGCACCTTTGCTGAGAACGCGAATCTGTCGGTATCGACGCCGTTGAGATTGTCACAACTTACCTGAAACTGAAATCCACAACTCTCACACAGTATCCATTCAAACGCTTGCGGGCGAATTTCAACAACTTCAAATTCGGCCTGTTTTTCTGCATCTCGCCCATCTGGCACATACCAATAGCCGTAATCGACCTGTAATCGACGCTGAGGGCCGGCGACGCACCAGTGCGCCAGCTCATGCATTGCAGAGGCAAAAAAGCCGTGAGCAAAGATAACACGGTGTTGGGGATGCTCATGATCAGCGGGCAAGTAAATAGGTTCATCATCGCCTTTTACTAAAATGGTGTTGAGACGTTCACTGAATAAGTCGTTGAAAGTATTGATGAGTAATTCGGTTGAGTGCATTGAAATCGAGAATCCTGATATTTTGGCGCCATATTACCGTGATGCTCTATCGATGCCTAGTGCGAGTGAACTGGCTTTAACGGGAGTCGTTACTCATCGCTCGTGAGTGGGAAGAGGGATTTTTTTAATTCATTCAGAGAATTAACAGTGAACTGACATCGTGTTCTTCTGCTCGTATAGATTTAGAACTAGATTAATTCTTAATGGGTATCTAGTTATTCATAATGGTTTGCATCTAAAATTTACATGCTTTTGTTGAATATTCGTCGGGATGGTTTACGCTTTTCTTGTATGCAATCTGGTGCGCATTGGTTTTGTTGTTCAATTCACTAGATGGTGCAACTGAATGAGCAGCGGCACTTGCAATCATTGTCAGAATATGACGCAACGCGCTTTGGTGTTGATGGCTAGCAGAGCACCAAAAGGGCGCTGGGGAAGAGTATAAAATGATGAGGAGAACATCGTGAAACTAACAGCAATAGCAGCGGTTTTACCAGCAATCCTGCTTTCAGGTTGCTTTTTAGATAGTGACAGTGGGGATCCTTCTGGGCCAAGCGGGACCGGTGTGCAGGGATTCGACTTTGCCGTTGAAAAGATGCAAGTTGACTATGTTTGCACAGATAACAATGGCGACAAAATAACAAAAGGTACAGCAAGCCAACTGACTGATTTTAATGGTCGAGCAACCATCAATGACACGGTCTTTTTGACTCGCACTAATGAGTGTGCGGTTACGATGACAGGGTTGTCAGGGGCAAGAGATACCCGGAACGCCAAAAACATGGAAGGCGTAGTCTATGAAATTCCTAGGGGACTATTGCAAGTCGGGAAAATGCCAGTCGCTTCACCATTGACAACGTTAATTGCTAAAGAAGTTGAGAAAGCTCAGCAAAATAATAGTGGAGCAGCCCAAGATCCAAGAGCTATAGCCGATCAAGTGTTTGAAGATTTAGGCATTGTTGGCGATGGAGTAGACGTTGATGATCTGCTGTTTGATTTGGATAACACCATGACACAGTTAGAGAACAGCAGCGATGATAAGAGGTTTAAAGAACTTGCTTCAAGAACACAGGTGTTATCTGACTTACTTGACGGTGGTAATGCAGATAATCTTGAGCTTGATGAGTTAGTGACACTTACAACTGTGTTGGGTAATAACCTAGCTAGCGTCGAGGGTTTCCCTGTAGACGAAGAAGCTGGCACGGCGGTAATTGCCAACTACTCAACTATAGATACAACGACACTCGAGGAAATCGTAGTCGCGGGTGAACTATCTGATAGTCAGAAAGCAGCGTATCCAACTACAGTAACTGAAATTCCTCGCCCACCAACAGGCGCGACTGGTTCTGGTTCTGGTGGCAGTTCTGGCGGTGGCGGTGGCTAATATTATTAGCTTTAGCTGATTTTTGCAGCGTAAAGGCTTCTTCATTTATGAAGGAGCCTTTTGTTTGCTAGATGAGATGAAGCTGGTGAAAAACGATTTAAATTAGACAAAGGAATGACTATGTACCGATTAATAGGCTTAGCAAGCTTATTGGCTTTTGCAACTCAAGCCAATGTAGATACTTTTTTGAGTAATCAAAGTTATACCGGCTTGGTGTTCACCCCAAACGCGCAGACGACGCCTTTTGGTACATTAGCTTACTCTTTTGGTCATGGCGTACCGACAGATGAAGAAGACTTGCGATACGGGGAAGTCGGCGATGTCGACAACTGGTTATTTAATGGAGGTATGACCCATTGGGCTGAGGCTACCGGGCGGATCGTTACCGAAACGTATGATGTTAATCTTTATCAAGAGCCAGGAGGGATCCGCGATTTATCGATAAGTTTGAAATTCAACGTACCCATTATCAAGCAATATACGGGTGTTGATCTCGCGTTTGGTTTTCAAGATATCGAAGGGGCGGCGAACAACTACGAAACCCAATTTGTTGTTGCGGATACCGAATTTGTGCTCAGTGAGAAGGGTTTCCCCGGTGCGATTCGAGTGTCTGCGGGGTACGGAAAATCGACCCTTACGGGCGGGATCATGGAAGGAGCCTTTGGTGGTTTTGAATGGCAACCAATAGAGGGTATTCAGCTCGTTGCTGAGCATGACAGTACTGAGGTTAATACTGCTATTCGCGTTGTAACCCCTGATGGATTTTTACCTGCGGGGGCGAAATTAGGGGCTCAGTATGTGCCTTGGACGGGGCATGGTGAAACCACCGATATTTGGAACCTCAATGCCAGTGTGCCAGCGTTTGGCATGCAACTCACCCACACGCCAATAGATGTAAACACAAAAATATCTCTTGAAGATAAGTTAGACATAGCGCTAACCCAATATAAGGACCCAACCATATCGGATTTAGTGAACGCTTTGGTCAATGAAGGGTTTATTGATGTTCAAGTAGGGCAGAAGCAATCTGATCACGACGATGTGTTAATAGTACGGCTAGAAAACCGTCGCTATTTCCACAACCAAATAGATGGTTTGGGCGTTGCGATGGGCATTATAGCAAGTTTAGGCCCGCTGAAACTAAGTGATGGAGAGCAGCCCAGTGAGTTTGAAGTGGTAATGCATGTCAATGGACTTCCGGTGATCAGCGCGCAAACGGAGTATGCGTGTTACCGTGAATATTTGGCGACAGATATAAGCTGCTCGGACTTGCAGTTTTCAACGCAAGGGCTCAATAAAGAGTTAACGGCAAGTCAGTGGTATAACGCAGCAGCCAATGGCGGATTAGGTAAAGCGCAACTTATATTTTCACCCTCTATTTATTACGGGCTAGCGACAGAGTACGGATTCTTTGATTATTCGTTAGCACTAAGCAGTAATCTCTATTTCCCTCTCTGGAAAGGTGCAGCAGTCGATGTGCGCCATCTACTACCTTTAAGCAACAGTGATGATTACGATGAAGGCGGACGGTTTAGCTCTGATCTGCATGAGAATGAAGTAGACCGAATTTTATTGCATCAAACCTTCACTACTGATTTTAACTTGCGAACGCAATTTAGCGCAGGCCGTATGTATGGCGATTACACCGGTGTGCTCAATGAATCTGTATGGTTTTCTCCTAAAGGCTATCACAATCTAGGTTTTCAGATCGCCCGTTTGGAACCTGATACGCGCTACACTGATGATGGAAAATATCGAGACGATATTGAGCCGTTGCTCTATTACTACAGCTTGCATGTGCCTGAGTATGCTTGGGAACTACAAGGGGAATACGGTGAATTTTGGAGTGGTGATGAAGGTTTTAGCGTGACAAGCCGGCATTGGTTAGGGGATGTCCAGTTAGCCGCGCGTTACCTTAACACGGAGGATGAAGAATATATGAGTTTGGCTTTCCAGTTGCCGATAACGCCATGGCGGGAAATGAAGCCGGATGTGGTACAAGTGAGAGGTATTGATCAGTTTGAGTTTATGGTTCAGACCAGAATAAATAATGATATCAACTATCTAAACTACGGCTTAGGCAATAGCATCTTATTGCAAAATAACCTTAAACGCCGCTATAACAACCGTGGCCGACAAGGCGTGAATTACTATTATGAAAATGCACAGCGTCTGCGCAATGCCTACTTACGTTATCTCGAAATAACCTCCTAAATCCAATGTATGGCTGGGACTGTGCTCCCAGCTTTTTCTTGCTTTTTGAATGTATTTAACGCATTATTCACGGTTCATTTACCAAGCGAACATTAGTCTTCTGCTCTCTGCTTGATTGCATAAATATACAAACAAAATTGCGCAATTACAGGGAACGTCCGCATATACAGTCGCGGTTATCGCGTAAAGCGCTACTTACGCAGTGTTGAGAAGAGTGATGTGTCGTCGCTTGGTTAGAAACACAGCGCACAACAGAGGACGTCATGGCAGGAAATTCAATAGGACAGTTGTTTCGTGTCACCACATTCGGTGAAAGTCATGGATTGGCTTTAGGTTGTATTGTTGATGGTTGTCCACCAGGATTGACCATTACAGAAACCGATTTACAGTTTGATTTAGACCGTCGCCGTCCTGGCACTTCAAAATATACCACTCAACGTCGCGAACCCGATCAGGTTAAGATCTTATCAGGGGTGTTTGAAGGGGTAACTACCGGCACTTCTATTGGTTTATTGATCGAAAATACCGATCAACGATCAAAAGACTACTCCGCGATTTCTCAACTTTTCCGCCCAGGTCATGCTGACTATACCTATCACCAAAAGTACGGTGTGCGTGATTATCGTGGTGGTGGCCGCTCTTCTGCGCGAGAAACAGCCATGCGCGTTGCTGCGGGTGCGATAGCGAAAAAGTACCTCAAAGAAATTCATGGGATTGAGATCATTGGCTACCTGTCACAGATGGGCGATGTTGCCGTTGATCTTGTTGATCCAACCATCATCAATGATAACCCGTTCTTTTGCCCAGATCCCAACAAGATTGATGCACTGGACGAACTGATCCGCGCATTGAAAAAAGAAGGGGATTCTATTGGTGCCAAGGTCACGGTGATTGCGAAAGGTGTGCCAGTGGGATTGGGGGAGCCAGTATTTGATCGTCTTGATGCCGAGATTGCCCATAGTTTGATGTCTATTAACGCAGTGAAAGGGGTGGAAATCGGTGATGGCTTTGGTGTGGTTAACCAAAAGGGCTCTGAGCATCGTGATCCCCTGACGCCAAATGGTTTTGGCTCGAACCATGCGGGCGGTGTGCTTGGTGGTATTTCATCTGGTCAAGACATTGTTGCCCATATCGCATTGAAACCGACGTCCAGTATTACCGTGCCAGGTGAGACGATTGATATCAACGGCGAGACTGCGGAAGTGATCACCAAAGGTCGCCACGATCCTTGCGTTGGGATCCGAGCGGTGCCGATCGCCGAAGCGATGCTAGCCATTACATTAATGGATCACTTACTACGCCACCGTGGCCAAAATGCAGGAGTGGTGACGTCGACACCGGCAATTTAAAACGCATTCACATTACGCTAAGAAGCAAGTAAGCATAATAAAATAGCAACAGGGATATAAAGGGAAGTCAGATGCGCTCTGAAGGAACAAAAGTGAAGGAACAAGCGGACAGTAAATCATCGAAGCAACGCGCTGCCGAGGCGCGTCGTAAGATCGAAGAGTATTTTGAGCAAAAAGCGTTAGAAAAAGAAATTGGGCTAGGTTAATCCTACGTACCGCTCAGAAACACTTGAAAGCCGCTCGAAAGAGCGGTTTTTTATATCAGAAAGATCTTAGCGGAAGATAGATTATAAATAATCATCGGCGCTAAATAAGCGCAACCGACCCACTTTTTCGACTTTGCCTTGATTCATCATTGTGACCTCAGTATTCGCGCAGATAACCAAACGTCGACGGAGTTCACTTTCGATATAATAGTGCTCACAGGCGCCATTTCTAGCGCTATCAATACGAGTGTAGATAGAGACACCGGAGGGTGAGATGATGCTCGCCCTAAAATTAAAAGTGAGTGTACTACCAGACGGAGAGATTAACATCGGCATAGTGTGACCATCAGACCACATGATCTCGCCATTTGCGGTAAAAGGCAGAGTGTTTGAAGTATTCGCGCTGGACGATGAATAACTTGCACATCCTGCCAACATAACAACGCAAAGCATCGATAATAGCGCATTGATAAATTGTGTGTTTTTCATAGTCCGTTCACGCCTAATGTTGACAATTGATCGTTAAACGATGCGGCAAAGAGCCCCATTGTTTCATTTCACCACAGTGATCCGTTACTCTCTTTTCCAATCAACGTTCAGGCACTTCTAGCAGAACGAGAAGAGCGCCGTTACCACCAAACTCAAGCGGAGCCTGATGAAACGCCATAACATCGGGATGTTGAGCTAACCACATAGGTACTCGTTGCTTTAAAATGTTTTTACCCAATCCGTGCATTACACAGCAACACGACACATCTTCTTTAATACACGTTGCGATCATTGCCGCTAGTTCGCGTTTAGCTTCCTGCTGCGTCATACCGTGCATATCTAAGAAAACATCGGGCACGTAAACACCACGGCGCAGTTTTTTCACTTCGAACTTTGAGACATCATGACGCGCGTAGTGCATCGGTCCTGTTTCGCTCAGTAGTGGCTCAAATTCATCTGAAAAGTAGAATTCGTGATTCTGTTGATCCTTTATCGACACCCCAGAGGATTTTCTTGAGCGCTTTTCGAGGTTTTTTGCTGCTGGCTTTCGGGTATCGTGAGTTATGGTATCATTGACCATCGTTTTAACGCCTTTTACAGCGTCTCTGAACAATGACATATCCTCATCGTTCTCGGGCTTGTAATTTTTCATCGTCGTATATCCTGATGTAATGGCGGTATTGTGCCCTAATTGGAGGCTAATTTGGACAAGATTTTTGTAGATGAAGCAGTACATGAGCTTCACACCCTGCAGGACATTCTGCGTTGGACGGTAAGCCGTTTTAACGCAGCGGGGCTGTTTTATGGTCACGGAACCGACAACGCATGGGATGAAGCAGTCCAATTGGTATTGCCTAGCCTCTATCTGCCTATTGATATTCCGGCACATGTTAGAGAGTCGCGTTTAACCAGCAGTGAAAAACTGCGCGTGGTTGAGCGTGTGGTGCGTCGTATTAACGACCGTGTCCCAACCGCTTATTTGACGAATAAGTCATGGTTTTGTGGGTTAGAGTTCTTCGTTGATGAGCGCGTGTTGGTACCTCGCTCACCCATCGCAGAGCTTATCGAAAATCAATTCCAACCTTGGCTGGTGGACGAGCCAACCCGCATTATGGATCTGTGTACTGGTAGTGGTTGCATCGGTATTGCATGTGCCTATGCCTTCCCTGAAGCAGAAGTAGATATTGTTGATATCTCAACGGATGCACTTGCCGTTGCCGAGCAAAATATTCAAGACCACGGTTTAGAGCAACAAGTGATCCCATTGCGCTCAGATCTGCTGCGTGACGTCCCGAAAGACAAGTACGATCTTATCGTGTCGAATCCACCTTATGTGGATGAAGAAGACATGAATAGCTTGCCGGACGAGTTTACTCATGAACCTGAGCTCGGTTTAGCGGCGGGTACTGATGGCCTTAAACTGGTTAACCGTATTCTATCAAACGCGCCGGATTACCTGACAGAGAACGGTATTTTGGTCTGTGAAGTGGGCAACTCAATGATCCACATGCAAGAGCAATATCCTCACGTGCCGTTTACTTGGCTAGAATTTGAAAACGGCGGACACGGCGTGTTTATGATCACGCGCCAACAACTGGTTGAGTGTGCGGATACCTTTAAACTGTATCGTGACTAATATCGGTATTTAGATTAATGATGATGCCAGCGTTTGCTGGCATTTGTTTTGTGGCGGAGCCTATGATTGAATTATTTGAACAAGAACTATTGGAAAAAATCGATAACTATGTTGAAACGGCATCGGATGATGAACTGTTCGCTTCTGGCTACTTGAGAGGCCATATCTCTCTCTGTGCAGCCGACTGCGAAGAGCAAGGCATTGAGGGAAAAACGGACTTTATTAGAATGATTAACGAGAGCCTTGAGAACGCTAAAAACGAATTGAGTCCGGCCGACTATATTATTGTAAAAAGGGAGTTGGACAAACTGTTGATAAGCTAAGTTTTGCTGAGCTAGCCATAGGTTTGGTAAGATTCAATGTATATACAGTTGTACGCAAATACATAGTGTAGGAGTAACGAGCACTTACTTGTATGAGTGACTCCTACACTTGAATCATATGTTGTTTATTTAGCAGCTGCGATAGATTTTAAATATGCAGAAAAATCGTCTTTCAGCGCGTCGTGGCGCACCGCATACTCAACAAAGGCTTTCACATAACCCAGCTTGTCACCACAATCATGTGATTTACCTGTCATGTGAAACGCATTAACCACTTCGTCTTCCATTAGCATAGCAATCGCATCGGTGAGTTGGATTTCATCGCCAGCGCCAAGTGGAGTGACAAGTAGTTTTTCCCAAATCGACTTTGAAAGCACATATCGACCAACCACGGCTAAATTGGATGGCGCGTCTTGTACTTTGGGCTTTTCAACCATACCGACCATCTGGCAAGACTCACCTGCAACCAGTGTTGCACCTTTACAATCAGCAACACCGTATTTAGACACATCTTCCATCGCAACAGGCTCAACCATAATTTGGCTTTCACCAGTCGCCTCGAATTTCTGGATCATTGCGGCGAGGTTTTCTTTAGATTGATCCGCTGTGTACTCATCCAAAATCACATCCGGAAGAACGACCGCGAAAGGCTCCTCACCGACCAACGGTTTTGCACAAAGAACGGCATGCCCAAGTCCTTTTGCTTGACCCTGACGCACATGCATAATGGTCACGTCTTTTGGACAGATGGTTTGGATCTCTTCAAGAAGCTGACGTTTGACACGTTTTTCAAGCGTCGATTCTAGCTCGTAAGAGGTATCAAAGTGGTTTTCAATCGCATTTTTTGATGAGTGCGTAACCAGTACGATCTCTTTAATGCCGGCAGCCACACACTCGTTGACGATATATTGAATAAGCGGTTTATCAACCAGAGGAAGCATTTCTTTAGGAATCGCTTTGGTTGCAGGCAACATTCGTGTGCCTAGGCCCGCAACCGGTATTACAGCTTTTCTAATTTTGGTCATCTTGTTTGGCGCTCCATTACGATGGCACTGATTGCGATACATAGTACAGACAAAACAACACTGCGTGAATACAGTGTTGTTTTTAGTATGGGCTAACGCATATAAACGAATATTCTGGGCGATAAATCATTCTAGCAGTCGCCATAAACGTGAGCCTAAGTAGATTTCCCCTCAAGGATAGCTCCTATCGCCCTTGCACCAATGAGACTATTCATTTGCGCTACTGTAATACGCTTCAACGTGGTAGATAAAAGAATCAACGTCTGTTTGGTGAAGTGAATTAACACCAGCTGCAGCCTCTCTGCCTCCGCCTGTTGGGAAACGGCTGCAAATTTCACCAGCGCCTTGTTTATTGGTTAAAGGTGCTCTTAAGGAGACAGTATAAGTCACACCATCTCTATTTTTTGTGAAAACTGCGTGTGCTTTTGATGGGGCACTGTTAGCTAATGCGTTGCCAAACACGCCACTTACTCGGCGAGCCCATGCTTCATCCGCCAACTCGATAACGTTGAGTAATGCGGACGAGTATATGGACGGCGATGTTTCAGCTTTTTGAATATCAGCCTCGTAGGCGGTCTTGAGTACAAAATAGGGTGAAACAGGATCTTCTAACAAGGCAAAAGGGGAACTGTAGGTGTAGAGTTTCAAATATAGTTCATCGGGAGAGTAATGGAGATCAGATACATCGGTTCCATAGCCGTTGTAATTGATCAGCGTCCCTAATTCTTTCAGAAATTCCGCTTGTTTCGCAGTAAAGCCGGCTTTAGTCGCTAATTGATCAGCGGCGGCAATTAAATTATCGCCGTACGCTGCCGTGATTGCCCATGCGTGAAAGCGTCCACCTAGCAGTGCGTCGACAATGAGGCTTGTGCAAGTATTCGCGTCGAGGTCGATATGAGCCGTTAGTAAATCTGATGACGGGAGTGGACCGGAACGGTGATGATCGACGTAAGTCACATTTACGCCTTTTTCAAGGGCGACTGAAAGCTCTGCGATGTTCTTCTCCATCGAAATATCGAGAACCGTATAGCTATCCTCTGCAACAGGATTAACCTTACTGAGGAGCTTAATATCTCTTTTCACCCCAGTTACTAACCTAGATTTCTTTGGCTGCGCTAAGCGTAGCTGAAGCAGTGCGATGATCCCGTCGGCATCACCGTTAAAAATGTCATAATGCATAGGCGCAAAATCGGCTATCGAAGATAGCGTCGATCCTCCTCTGAGTGCATGTTGTGCTAATAAAAGTAAAAGATTGTTCTTACGCTAAATAGCCGTGTTTTTCTAAATAGAGGATGACTTCACTAGCGCAGGCTTCAATCGATTTGTCAGCGGTTTTTACGTGAATTTCCGGTTTAACTGGCGACTCGTAGGCAGAATCAATCCCGGTGAAGTTCTTTATTTCTCCCGCTCGCGCCTTCTTGTATAGTCCCTTGGGATCGCGTTGCTCGCAAACGTCGATCGGCGTGTCGATAAACACTTCTAAAAATACGTTGTCAGCCAACTTCGAGCGCGCTAATTCGCGATCGGCGATAAACGGAGAGATAAACGCGGTAGTGACAATTAATCCCGCATCGACAAAAAGGTTGGCAACTTCACCAATGCGGCGAATGTTTTCGACGCGCTCTTCATCGGAGAAACCCAGATCGCTGTTGAGTCCGTGGCGGACGTTATCCCCATCAAGCACGTATGTGTGGCAGTCTCGTTGGTTGAGCAGTACATCAACCGCATTTGCGATAGTCGATTTTCCTGAGCCGCTTAAGCCGGTAAACCAAAGTACACAAGCTTTATGGCCTTTTAACGCAGCGCGCTGCTGTGTATTGACGCTTGCTTGATGCCAAACGACATTATCTGATTTATCGTCATTGTGTTTTTCGATATAAGGAGAAGAGGTAGTCATAAAAATTGTCCTTTTGTATCCGCTTAAAACGGAAAGAAAACAGGAATAGCACTAACAGTTACCGCGCCATACACCAAGCTCACGGGCAGCCCTACTTTGACGAAATCTTTTAAATTGTATTGGCCTGCATTGAATACCATCAGGTTGGTTTGATATCCGTACGGGCTTACAAAGCTCGCGCTCGCCCCAAATGCGACAGCCATCACAAAGGGCATCACATTGGCGTCCAGCCCAAGTGCCATACCGTAGGCGATAGGGAAGATCAGTGCCGCCGCTGCGTTGTTTGTTACTAGCTCGGTTAAAAGCCAAGTGACGACGTAGATCATCACCATGGCCGCAAACACATTTTGCGATAAATAGCTTGATGATATGTAGTCACTCAGTTGATAGAAAAGTTCGCCATTGGTTAGGGCTTGAGACAACATCAGCGCTGTTGAGACAATCAACCAGATGTCGATAGGAAGACGACGGGTAATTTCGGTTGGTGTCAGAGAGCCGATGAAAATGAGAAGACCGGCTAGCAGTAAACAGCCCTTCAGCAAGGATATAACGCCTAATGCGGCCGCTGCGACAACAGCGAGAAAACCGAAAATCACACACCATTCTTTCCAGCCCGAAAGCTTGGTTTCTGGCTCTACGTCACTCACGTTAATAAAGTTCTTAACCAAGTTGTTGCGATTAGCAAAATCTCTACCGACCGCTAACACTAGAAAATCGCCGGCTTGCAGTGTGACATCACCGAGTTTACCCGACACACGTTCTCCATCGCGGCGAATAGCAACAACCGCAGCATTGAAGAGAGCACGGAATCCTGCTGCTTTAAGATTTTTTCCTACTAATTGGCTTTCTGGTCTGATCACGACTTCTTGTAAATTCGAACTAAGTAAGCCATTGCTGTCAGCAAAGAGGGTTAAGCCATTGAACTGGCTCAACTGCATGACTTTGTTGACGTCACCATTAAAGATCAAACGGTCACCTGCCTCAACGGTTTCAGTCGGGCCGACAGGGCTTATCAATCTACCGTCTCTCGCTATTTCAATGAGAAACAGCGACTCCAAATGACGTAGGCCGTTTTGTTCAACGGTTTTACCTATTAGATCAGAGCTGTTGTCGACTTTCGCATCAATGAAGTATTGCTTGTAATCGTCGCTTTTCATCTCGCCGTCAGGTAGAAAGCGACAGCTAAAATACATGGTGATACCGCACGTGATCACGAGCAGCAATCCGATGATGGTAAATGAAAAGAACCCAAGTGACGTGGTTGTCGCTTCAATGTAGAGGCTGTTTACGATCAGGTTGGTTGAGGTGCCGATGAGCGTGAGCGTGCCACCCAAAATCGCGGCAAATGAAAGCGGGATCAGTAACCGACTGCCATTGTGGTAGTTATTGTTTCTTATCGGAGCAATAAGCGTAGCGACAACTGCTGTGTTATTTAAAAAAGCAGAAGAAAAAACAGTGGAGAAGAACAATCTCAACCAAGTCACGCGATAGCCGGGTACGATCATAAAGGCGGCAACTCGGCGCAAAATACTGGTTTTCTCTAGCGCGAAGGAGCACACGATAAGCAACACGAGCGTGAGTAGGCCGGGATTGGCGATACTGTTTAGCAATTGGTCTTGCGTCACAAGTCCAAAAGCATTCAACGCCAGCAAGCAACTACCAAATACGAGCGCTGGACGATTTTGGAAAGCGATTAATCCTATGATGGTACTGACAAAAATTGCCAGTACCAAACCGTCCTGCATACTCATTATTTAAGCAGCTTTCCTAGATCTTTAGCATCCCAATGAGGGAAATGCTTACGGATCAGTTGATTGAGCTCAAGCTCGAATGCAGACACATTCGCCGGTGTTTGCTCTAGGCTCAGTTGATCTGATAGCGGCTTGCGGATCATGCCAGCGCCGACCGTGCTGTTGGTTAACTTATCAATGATGATAAACGAGCCAGTTTCACGGTTAGTATCATATTCATCGAAGTGAACAGGCGCTTGCAAAGCAAACTGACATTGACCCATCTCATTGAGTTCGAGTTTACTCGACTCGCTGTGCTCTAAAGTGTTCACATCAACTTTATGGTCAATGGCAATCACTTGCCCTGATACCGCTTTACAGCCCACCTTGATGGTGTATTCGCGGTCGGTGTGGAGTGCGTTTTCACTCATCCAAACGACATCGGCTTCAAACGCTGAAGCGCTTGATGGGCGCTGATGCGGGCGAGCGAGCATGTCACCTCGGCTCACATCGATTTCATCTTCAAGGGTGATCGTAACTGATTGACCAGCGAATGCGTAATCTAGATCGCCATCAAATGTGGTGATCGTTTTGACTTTGCTTTCTTTACCCGATGGCAGTGAAACAACCGTATCGCCAACGCGGATGTCGCCCGCGGCAATGGTGCCACTAAAGCCGCGGAAGTCGGGATTAGGACGAAGCACATACTGAACAGGGAAGCGGAACTCATCGAGGCTATCGTTTGAGCGAACATCTACCGTATTTAGCAACTTCATCAATGGCGCGCCAGGGTACCAACTCATATCTTCGCTTTCGTTCACAACGTTATCGCCTTTTAGGGCTGAAATAGGTACGAAGCGAATATCTTCAAACTTCAATTTGCTGGAAAATTGGCGATAGTCTTCTTTTATCTTGCGATAGATATCTTGGCTGTAATCAACCAGGTCCATCTTATTAACCGCGATAATGACGTGTTTGATACCAAGCTGAGAAACGATATAGCTGTGACGACGCGTCTGTACTTGAACGCCATGACGTGCATCAATAAGAATAATCGCGAGATCACAAGTGGATGCGCCAGTTGCCATGTTGCGTGTGTACTGCTCATGCCCAGGGGTATCGGCAATAATAAATTTGCGTTTCTCAGTTGAGAAATAGCGGTAAGCAACGTCGATGGTAATACCTTGCTCTCGCTCAGATTGAAGACCGTCAACCAACAGCGCGAGATCGAAATCTTCGTTAGTGGTGTTAAACTTCTTAGAGTCTTTTTCGATGGCGGCCATTTGATCTTCAAAGATCATTTTACTATCGAAAAGTAAGCGTCCAATTAGGGTTGATTTACCGTCATCGACACTGCCGCAGGTCAAAAAACGCAGCATATCCTTGTTCTCGTGAACGCGCAGGTATTCTTCAATGTCAGTTGCAATAAGATTAGACGAATGAGACATCTTTGATTCTCCCTTACAAATCCATTTTCCATATTGGATTTGCGTGATCCATTATTCAGTGTTTCCAACGGACTGATTTGTCGTTGAAAACTTGATTCAACGAGCGCCTGAGCTGGAATGGTTAGGTTCGATAATCCATACAGCGTGGCGCGCTGCCTTCAGGCTAGAAGTAGCCTTCCATTTTCTTCTTCTCCATCGAGCCAGCTGAATCGTGGTCTATAACCCGTCCTTGGCGCTCTGATGTCGTACACAGCAACATCTCTTGGATAATTTCAGGCAGTGTTTTGGCTTCCGATTCGACCGCGCCGGTTAATGGATAACAACCGAGGGTTCTGAATCGTACCATTTTGTGTTGAATGTCTTCATTTGGCTCAAGCGGCATACGTTCGTCGTCGACCATGATCAAGGTGCCATCGCGCTCGACTACCGGACGCTCTGCAGATAGATAAAGCGGTACAATCTCAATATTTTCTAGGTAGATGTATTGCCAGATATCAAGCTCAGTCCAGTTAGAGAGCGGGAACACGCGGATGCTTTCGCCTTTATCGACTTTAGAGTTATAGACATTCCAAAGTTCAGGTCGCTGATTTTTCGGGTCCCAACGGTGATTCTTGTCGCGAAACGAATACACCCGCTCTTTGGCTCGCGATTTCTCTTCATCACGTCGAGCGCCACCAAATGCGGCATCAAAACCATACTTGTCCAGTGCTTGTTTGAGTGCCTGCGTTTTCATTATGTCGGTATGTTTTGCGCTACCGTGAGTAAATGGGCCGACGCCCATCTCCAAACCTTCTGGGTTTTTATGGACGATCAGATCGAAGTCATATTGTTCTGCCAGGCGATCGCGGAACGCAATCATTTCTTTAAACTTCCAGTCGGTATCGACATGAAGCAAAGGAAAAGGGATCTTTCCTGGGTAGAAGGCTTTTCGTGCTAAGTGCAGCAAGACTGAGGAATCTTTACCGATAGAGTAAAGCATGACGGGGTTTTCAAACTCTGCTGCTACTTCCCTGATGATCTGAATAGACTCAGCTTCCAGAGCCTTCAAGTGAGTTAATCGATTGTCATTCATTTTGGTAATCCGTTAACTGTTCGCTCGTCACTATGAGGTGTTACCTCACACCACTATCATTAGAATAATACACTTGGTGCATACTCAACGTCTTGATAGTGAAACCATACAAATAACCTAACACACAGCAGGGATGCCGCATTATCCTACTTTGTTATATGTAACGTAACTGGGCTATAACATTGAAATGTCAGGAAATATCTAATTCAATATTAATCAACTGGATAGATTTAAAATTCTTGAAACTACGAATGCTTGAATACACGAATCGTAAGTGGTTATGCGTTTCCAATTGGCAAAAACTTATCTTGGTTTATCTGAACGAATGAAGATGATAACTAGCTTGTGCGGTGCTTAATGCTAGAGGCAAATTAATGCTGAACGCTGTGGCCTGCATATGTATAATGTCAGATTATTCAATATAGCCTCATGTGTATTTGATTTATCAATCTCTTCAATACGTTATAGATATTGAAAGGGATAAATTGATAAAACTTGCTCTTGAATAGGAAAAACAAAGATTTAATGACAGTCTGTGGGGTACTGCAACCCAAGGGCGGTAGCGTGGCTCTTTACTGCTAGATTCTGACCATTCGCTGCTCAGTGTCAATTTGCATATTTTTCGTGTGCTTTGTGTGAAGACTAGTTCATGTCGTTGGTGTTTTTTCTCATTCCGAATGTGTCCAGCTTTAGTGTGTACGTATTTTATGAACCCAATTCTCCCTCTCATCGGTCGCACCGATGCTCTGTTTACGCAAGACATCGCCCAGCATGAAGCTGAGCTTTCTAACATCGTTTCTCAGTCTCGTTTTCTTGTTCTCGGCGGTGCGGGCTCAATTGGCCAAGCGGTGACTAAAGAGATCTTCAAACGTCATCCGAAAAAGCTTCATGTTGTCGATATCAGCGAAAACAATATGGTGGAATTGGTCCGCGATATTCGCAGTTCATTTGGCTACATCGACGGTGATTTCCAAACCTTCGCTTTGGACATTGGCTCGATTGAGTACGATGCGTTTATTAAGGCGGATGGTCAGTACGACTACGTACTAAACTTGTCTGCACTTAAACATGTTCGCAGCGAAAAAGATCCGTTTACCTTGATGCGTATGATCGATGTGAACGTGTTCAACACCGACAAAACCATTCAACAATCGATCGATGCGGGCGTGAAGAAATACTTCTGCGTCTCGACCGACAAAGCGGCTAACCCAGTCAACATGATGGGCGCCTCTAAGCGCATTATGGAAATGTTCTTGATGCGCAAGAGCGAACAAATCGCGATTTCTACTGCGCGTTTCGCCAACGTGGCATTTTCCGATGGCTCTTTGCTGCACGGCTTTAACCAGCGTTTGCAAAAGAACCAGCCGATCGTGGCACCCAACGACATTAAGCGTTACTTCGTGACGCCACAAGAATCAGGCGAGTTGTGTTTGATGTCGTGCATTTTTGGTGAAAATCGTGACATTTTCTTCCCGAAATTGAGTGAAGCATTGCACCTGATTACTTTTGCTGATATCGCGGTGAAATATCTTGAGCAGCGTGGCTACGAGCCTTATTTGTGTGCCAACGAAGACGAAGCGCGTGAACTGGCGCACACGCTGCCTGAACAAGGCAAGTGGCCATGCCTGTTCACTGAAAGTGATACCACTGGTGAAAAAGACTTCGAAGAATTCTTTACTGACAACGAAACGCTCGACATGGCGCGTTTTGACAACCTTGGCGTGATCAAAAACGAGCCATTGTACGAGCCTGAAAAGTTGGCGCTGTTTGAATCGACCATCGCGCAGATGAAAACAGATCGTGCTTGGACCAAAGAGCAAATCGTTGAGCTGTTTTTTGCCATGATCCCAGATTTTGGTCATAAAGAGACTGGCAAATACCTCGACAGCAAGATGTAAGGAATGAGCATGAAACCGTCATCGATTGTCGAGTTTGTTCGCGACACCTACCAAACCAACGATTTCATTCCGCTGCACGCGCCGACCTTTGATGGCAACGAAAAAGCGTATGTGATGGAAACCATCGACAGCACCTTCGTCTCGAGTGTGGGTAAGTTTGTTGATGAATTTGAACATAAAATTGAAGCCTTTACAGGCACGGCGAAAGCGGTGGCCACCGTTAACGGTACGGCTGCATTGCACGCGGCGCTTTACATGGCGGGCGTTGAGCGCGGTGATTTTGTGATCACCCAAGCGCTGACGTTTGTCGCGACTTGTAATGCGCTATACCACATGGGCGCGGAGCCTATTTTTGTCGATGTATCGCCAGTGAGTCTGGGCTTATGTCCTAAAGCGCTTGAGCGTTACCTTGAAGAGCACGCAGAACTGACCGAGCAAGGCTGTTTCCATAAAGGGCGCAAACAACGCATTAAAGCGGTGGTGCCAATGCATACGTTCGGACATCCAGTAGAATTGGATGAGCTGATCGCGCTGTGTCACAAATGGCAACTTGCGCTGGTGGAAGACGCGGCGGAAAGCCTAGGCTCATTTTACAAAGGCCAGCACACCGGCATACTGGGTGAGTTTGGCGCGGTGAGTTTTAACGGCAACAAGATCATCACCACCGGTGGGGGTGGCATGGTGCTGTGTCGCGATCTGGAAGATGGCAAGCGCACCAAACACGTGACCACTACGGCAAAAGTGCCGCACCCGTTTGAGTTCTATCACGATGAAGCGGGCTTTAACTATCGTATGCCAAACCTCAATGCAGCTCTAGGCTGCGCGCAGATGGAAGTGCTGGATAGCTATTTAGCGCAAAAACGCGTGCTTGCCGCGCGTTATGAGCAGTTTTTTGCTAGCAGTGACATTCGTTTTGTCACGGAGCCAAGTTACGCGCAGTCAAACTACTGGCTTAATGCCGTGATTTGTCCAGACAGCGAAATGCGCGATGCGCTGCTGGCGGGCACTAATGATGCTGGCGTGATGACCCGCCCGATTTGGAAGTTGATGCACCGCTTACCGATGTTTGCCAATGCGCCGCGTGGTGATTTAACGCAATCGGAATTTATTGAAGCGCACTTAGTCAACTTGCCAAGTACGCCTGTGGTTCTGGCGGACTGACGCGAAGGTCGCCGATGCGCTTTCGGTTTGCGGCGCAATGAGCCGCTGAGCGGTCAGGCATCGAGCGGCACTTAATTCGGTTGCAAGGCCACGCTAGATAGAAACTATCAGGCTTTGCAACTGGCTGAGACCTTTCAAAGGAGCGAGTGACATGACGTCAGCGCACAACAAAAAAGTCGCGGTGTTTACTGGCACAAGAGCAGAGTATGGTCTGCTCTTTTGGCTTTTAAAAGACATCCAAAATGATCCGGAATTGCAACTGCAGTTGCTGGTGTCAGGCATGCATCTCTCGCCAGAGTTTGGTGAAACCTATCAACAAATCGAGCGAGATGGCTTTCACATCGATGAGAAGATTGAGATCTTACTCTCTTCGGATTCGGCAGTAGGTACTGCGAAAAGCATGGGACTGGGCGTGCTTGGCTTTGCTGATGCGCTGGCGCGTTTAGCCCCTGATGTATTGGTGATTTTAGGTGACCGCTTTGAAGCATTGGCCGCGGCGCAAACCGCAATGATCCTGCGCATTCCTATCATTCACCTGCACGGCGGCGAGATCACCGAAGGGGCGTACGATGATGCCATTCGCCACGCGATCACCAAGTTAAGTTATTTGCATGGCACCTCGACCGAGGAATATCGCCAGCGCGTGATCCAGTTGGGTGAAGCGCCTGAGCGGGTACGCAATATTGGTGCGATTGGTCTTGACCATCTAAAGCGCGCCGAGTTTATGTCGGTCTCAGAGCTTTCTGAGTCACTCGATTTCTCGTTAACAAAGCCTTATTTTTTGGTCACCTACCATCCAGTTACCTTGGGCAATGAAGCGCCAGAAGCGTCATTCCAAGCGCTGCTCAATGCTCTTGATGAACACCCAGCTCACCAAGTGATTTTGACCTATCCGAACGCCGATGACGGCGGGCGTCGCATTATTCCAATCTTAGAGGCGTACGCCAAAGCGAGACCTGAGCGCGTCTTGGCGATCCCATCTTTGGGTCAAGTGCGTTACCTAAGCGCGGTGAAGCATGCCGCGGCGGTAGTAGGCAACTCATCCAGTGGTATCATTGAAGTGCCTGCGTTTGATGTGCCAACCGTCAATATTGGTGCGCGCCAGAAAGGGCGTTTGGCGGCGAAAAGTGTTTTACATTGTGCGCCAACGCAAGCGGCGATCGGTGATGCAATGACGCAAGCGCTGTCTCGCAGTTACTGCCAAGATGGGGAAGTGATTGACAACCCTTATGGGCAAGGCGACAGCAGTGGGCAGGTGATTGAGATGATCAAATCACTGCAGTTTGACCCATGTAAAACCTTTTTTGATGTCGCTTTTGAGCGAGTGGAGTAACCCATGACCCTAATTATTGCTGAAGCCGGCGTGAATCATAATGGCGATGAAGCCTTGGCGTTTCAGTTAGTGGATGCGGCCCATCAAGCGGGCGCGGACATTGTGAAATTCCAAACCTTTAAAGCGAAAAATTTGGTGACCGAGCAGGCCAAACAAGCTGAATACCAAGTCACCAACACCCAAAAAGAAGAATCGCAGTTGGCGATGCTAAGCCGTTTAGAGCTCTCTTATGAGGTGCATCATCAATTGGTGCAGCATTGTCAATCGCTGGGGATTGAGTTTCTCTCGACCGCGTTCGACTCAGAAAGTCTGGTATTCTTGGTGCAAGACTTGGGTTTGAAGCGCCTTAAGCTGCCATCTGGCGAGCTAACCAATGCGCCTTTGGTGCTTGAGCATGCTCGCACTGGGTGCGATTTGATTGTTTCCACTGGCATGGCAACCATGGCCGAAATTGAAACCGCACTGGGCGTGATCGCCTTTGGTTACACCGCTGAGCGCGATGCCGAGCCATCGATGCAAGCATTCCAAGAGGCGTACGCCTCGGCGTTGGGGCAACAAGCACTGAAAGAAAAAGTGACCATCTTGCACTGCACCACCGAATACCCTGCGCCAATGGAAGAGATCAATTTGCGCGCGATGGACACCTTAGGCAGCGCGTTTGATTTACCAGCGGGCTATTCTGATCACAGCGAAGGGATCACCATTCCTATTGCTGCGGTGGCGCGCGGCGCGGTACTGATTGAAAAGCACTTCACTCTCGATAAAAACATGGAAGGGCCGGATCATAAAGCGTCCCTTGAGCCACATGAGCTGGCAGCCATGGTGACGGCGATCCGTCAAGTGGAAGTGGCGCTGGGTAGCCGCGTAAAATCGCCTACCGTGTCGGAAGTGAAAAACAAGGCCGTAGCGCGAAAAAGCTTGGTGGCCGCGCGTGCGATCAAAGCGGGCGAAGCCTTTGATGCCGATAATGTCACCATCAAACGTCCGGGCTCTGGTCAATCACCATACCATTATTGGGATTTGCTCAAGCGCCGCGCAGGACAAGATTACCAAGCCGGAGATCTGATCTTTGAATAAACTCGATAGACCGATTGTACTGATCGGTGGCGGTGGGCATGCTGCGGTGTTAGCGGATCTGTTGCTGCGCCAAGGCGAAACCATCGCGGCAGTGATAGCCCCCGATGAGATTGCCGAGCGCGGCGTGTTTGCCCAGTTACTGCAATTGGGCACGGCGCACCATCGTCAAGACAGCGATGTTGCGCAGTTTACGCCAGAGTCGGTCTATTTGGTGAATGGGTTAGGGATGATGCCGAAATCGAACTTTCGCAAGCGTCTTAATCAAGCGTTTCTTGCCAAGGGATATCAGTTTGCCTCAGTGATTGCCACAAGCGCAGAGATCTCCCCTTTTGCCACGCTCGAAGATGGGGTGCAAATTCTCGCTGGGGCGATCGTCCAAGCGGGCGCGCGCATTGGCGCGCACTGCATCGTCAATACCGCTGCCATGGTCGAGCACGATTGCGAGCTTGGGCAATACAACCACCTTGCGCCGCGCGCGACCTTGTGTGGCCAAGTCTGTACGGGTGACGATGTGTATATCGGCGCGGGTGCGACGTTGATTCAATGCTTATCATTGGGCGCTGGCGCGATCGTTGGCGCTGGGGCAATACTGACCCGCGATCTTGCGGCTGGCGAAATCGCCTATCCAGCGAGAGCTGTAATTAAAACAATTGAAAATTAAAGAAAGGTGATCCATGAGCCACTGTTGGAATAACGTGCTGATCAAACCCGACAATACCATGCGTGATGCTTTGGAAATCATCAACAATGAGGCGCTGCGTGTGGTGCTGGTGGTTGATGAAGCGCAGCGTTTGCTGGGGGTGGTCACCGATGGGGATATCCGTCGAGGCTTGCTGAAAAATTTACCGCTGACGGAAACCGTCGACAAGGTGATGAACACGTCTCCGACTTTTGCAGCGGTGGGCACCTCACGTGACGATTTGATTGCCCTGATGGAGCAACGCGGGATCTTGTCGGTGCCACTGATTGATGATGATGGCGTTATTGTCGGACTAGAAACGCTCCATGGGGCGTTACATCAGCCAAAGCATGCTAACCCTGTATTCATTATGGCTGGGGGGTTTGGTACTCGACTGCGTCCATTAACCGACAGTTGCCCCAAACCAATGTTAAAAATTGGCAATAAACCCATTTTAGAAACGGTGATCCGTAGCTTTATTAAAGCGGGCTTTGAGAATTTCTACATTTCGACGCATTACATGCCAGAACAAATCGAGGCGCATTTTGGTGATGGTAGCGATCTGGGTGTTTCCATTACCTACGTGTACGAAGAAAGCCCACTTGGTACCGGTGGCGCGTTGGGTTTACTGCCCCAAGATCTGCCGAAAGATTTGCCGCTCATCATGATGAATGGTGACGTGTTGACCAAAGTCGATTTTCAGCGTCTACTCGATTTCCATGTGGAAAATGATGCGGATGCCACCATGTGTGTGCGCGAATACGAATATCAAATCCCGTACGGCGTGATCAACGGCGAAGGTAACAAAATCGTCGGTATGGTGGAAAAGCCGATTCAACGCTTCTTTGTTAATGCTGGGATTTATGTTGTCTCACCGCGCGTGATCCAATCGGTGCCGATGAACCATCGCATCGACATGCCAACCCTGCTTGAAGAGCACATGAACGAGCGTGACAAGATCATGATGTTCCCAATTCACGAATACTGGCTCGATATCGGTCGTATGGACGACTTTAATCGTGCTCAAGCTGACATTCATACCTTGGGAATGGACTGAATGAACGTACCTTCTTCTATAAGTAAAGTCGCGGTGATTGGGTTGGGCAATATCGCGACTCGTCATCGTCGCAACCTAAAAGCGCTGTATCCAAATGTCACGTTGCTTGCGATGTCAGCGAGTGGTCGAATTCCTGAAGAAGCGATCAGCGATTGTGATGGGATAGTCGGTAGCATTGATGAATTGATTGCTCAACGAGTGCAACTTGTCATTGTGGCATCGCCAGCACCATTTCACGCTCGCCACGCCATAGCATTACTCGAAGCGAATATACCCGTTCTGATAGAAAAGCCATTGGCGACAACCAGCGAGGATTGCCAAGCTATCTGTAAGGCTGCTGAACGAAGTGGTACGCCTGTCGCGGTTGGCTATTGCTTACGTTACTTAAGTTCCGCTCTGCAGATCAAAGCTCTGTTCGAGCAAGGAATTCTTGGAGAGTTGTATCACGCGCATATAGAGATTGGTCAGTACCTACCGGATTGGCGCCCGAGCAAAGACTACCGTGAATGTGTGTCGGCACGCCCAGAACTGGGTGGCGGTGCATTGTTAGAACTCAGCCATGAACTCGATTACAGCCAATGGTTGCTAGGGCCCTTAGCGGTTCAACATGCCATTTTGCGTTCTTCTCATGAACTTGGCCTTGAGGTTGAAGACAGTGCAGATGTCATGAGCACGACGCAATCTGGCGCGGTGGTGACCATTCATCTTGATTTCCTACAGCGTCAAGCGTATCGACGTTGCCGTTTTGTCGGTCAGTTGGGCGCTTTAGAGTGGGATTTGATTGGTAACGCGATTTATTTCACTGATGGTGAAGGGCGACGTGCTCTTTACAGTGAACCTGAGTGGGATAAAAACCAAATGTATTTAGAGATGGTTCGTGATTTTGTGGCTGCCACTCAGCACCAAACCAACCAAGCGATTACTCTGCAAGAAGCGAGCTTGAGTGTGTCTCTTATCGAAAAAATTAAGCAACAGGCTCAGCCTAAAGCGGTGAGTTGAGATGATGAAGAACTTTGCTTTTATCTTTGTTCGTGGTGGTTCTAAAGGATTACCACGTAAAAACATTAAGTTACTTGCTGGCAAGCCATTACTGCAATATTCGGTTGATACCGCGCTGGCTGTGCCGTCTATTGATCAAGTGTTTGTCTCCACGGAAGATGCCGAAATTGCTGACGTTGCTCGCCGCTCTGGTGCAGTTGTGATTGATCGTCCTGTGGAGCTGGCAAGCGACACCAGCCCGGAATGGCTTTCATGGCGTCATGCAATCGAGTGGGCGAAAGAGCATTATGGTGCATTTGATGGGTTTGTTAGCCTGCCAGCCACGAGTCCGCTGAGATCTGTTGATGATGTCGAAGCGGCTATGCGAAAACGCATTGAGGCGAAGGCCGATATTTGTATCTCAGTGACACCAGCAAGTCGAAGCCCTTATTTCAATATGGTCAAGCACACGGATGCAGGATTTGTTGAACTCGTGAACAAACCACAAGGTGAAGTGACGCGCCGCCAAGATGCGCCAGAAGTGTTCGATATCACCACTGTGGTTTACGCGACAACGCCAGATTTTGTGCTTAATCACTATGGCATCTTTACTGGAAAGGTCACCAGCATCGAAGTGCCCAAAGAGCGTGCGGTGGATATCGATGATATTTACGATTTTAAATTGGCAGAAGCGATTGTGCAGGAGCAGTGCTAATGGAACGACTACTTGATAATAAAACCATCTTGATTGCAGGCGCAGGCGGTTTGTTGGGGACTCAGCTTGTGGCTGCGGTATTGGCGCAAGGTGCCAACGTTATTGCTGCTGATTTGCACGTTGAAGCGATGCGCGAGCGTTTAGTTAAGCAAGGGGTTCAAATCGGCGATTCTGCGTTGACGCTCACTGAGCTTGATATTACCAGCGAGAGTAGTGTGAAAGGCTTGTTTGCTCAGTTTGAACGTATTGATGGCGCGGTTAATACGACTTACCCACGTAATAAAACTTACGGCGCACACTTTTATGATGTCACGCTTGAGAGTTTTAACGACAACTTGTCATTACATCTAGGCAGCGCTTTTTTGTTTACTCAGCAATGTGCGAGCTATTTTTCCGCTCGTCAGCAGCCATTTTCGTTGGTCAATATTTCCTCTATCTACGGCGTAGTGGCACCTAAGTTCTCGATTTATGATAACACGTCAATGACCATGCCCGTTGAGTATGCTGCGATCAAATCGGCGATCCAACATTTGAACAAGTATGTGGTGGCCTATGTGAATGACAGCCGATTCCGCATTAACAGTGTCAGCCCGGGAGGCATCTTCGATCATCAACCTGAAGCGTTTCTTGAGGCATATAAAAAACAAACTCATGGTGCGGGTATGCTAGATGTGAGTGAGGTACTTGGCTCAGTCATGTTCTTACTGTCAGAACAATCTCGTTACGTGACTGGTCAGAACATTATTGTCGATGATGGCTTTTCTCTGTGAGTGGTTTTTCATCCAAGCAATCACTAATTAATACGGTGTGTAACTTCTCTTCCTTGTTGATTAACGTTTTATTGTTAGTTGTGATGACGCCATATTTAATTAAGAATATTGGGATATCAAGTTACGGAGTATTTGCGCTTTCAGCGGTTTTTGTAGACTATGTAAGCATACTTACACAGTCAATTACTGGTACTATTAATAGAGAAGTAGGGGTTAAATACCACAAAGGAAATATTATAGATGCCAATGAAGTGTATAGTACGTCTGTTTATGTTGTATTATGCGTTTCGTCATTGATTTTCCTTATCGGGTTAATCCTGTTCTACAACATTGGAAGTATTATTTCAATAGATGAGGTGATGGTGCACGATGCAGGGATTTTGTTCTTTTGTGTTTTCGTTTCTCTTGCCGTTTCAATATTTAACTCCACTTTATTTGTGATATTTTCTCTGGATAATAAAACCAATTATATCCAGGCTGTGAACCTGTTTAGATCTTTTTCCCGTTTCATTGCGATTGTTTTTTTATTTGAACTTGGTTTTGATAATTTAGCTTTTATTGGAATTGCAACTTTGATTTCCTCACTTCTTTCTCTTGGGCTTAGTTTTATATTAACAAGACTGGTTGATGTTGAACTTAAGTTTTTAATTAGAGGTTTTAACCGGTCTGTTGCATGTTGTTTATTGTGCTTTGGTGGCTGGTTTTTAGTCAATCAAGTTGGCCTTGTTATGTTTTCTAAAACAGATATTTTATTGATTAATGAGTATCTAGGTTCTTCTAGTTTCTGGTAGTTATGCTGTAGCACAAAAATAGGTGATTTTTTTTAGGGTATATAGTGGTGTTATCATTACGTTAGTTTCTCCTTATTTGATTTACTACTTTGGTAGGAGTACTAGTAAAGATGGAAAATACCTATCAGACTTTTATGTCTGTTTTGTCTGTGTCGTCTGCGATACTATGTCTAGTATCTATTTATGTGGTATTTTATTCTAGTGAGATAATTTATATTTGGCTTGGAAGTGGATATGATGATGTTAGTGTCATAGTTTCCATAATGGTAATACCTATGGTTCTCTATAGGCATGGAACCTTTTTCTTCTCTGTTGTTAACTTCTGGCAATGTTCGTTTTACAGGATTAGTGACGATATTAATTGGGGTTCTTTCGGTTTTATTTAATTTTTTGTATTTGAATGGCTATTTCTCAATAGATGTTGATGATGTTCTTGTTGTGACGTCAATAACAAGTTTTTCTTTATTTTTCAAGAATGCAGTAATATTGCCGGCTTTTTCGATCTTTAAACTAGGGGTGTTGCTTTCTGATGTTTTAAGGTTATACAAGATAGTTATTATTGTTGCTATATCGTCTTTTTTTATTTATTTATTTTTAGATGTTGTGGTGTCTGGGGTTGATATTTTTTAAAATTAACGGTCATGTGGTAGTGACTTTATTTTATTTTGTTTTTCCATTGTTGTTCTTTATTGGTTAAAGCGATTGTACTTTGTAGATTTAATTAATTTTTCAAGGGGTAAAAGTGACATCTAGAGAAATAGTTTTTTCCGTAATTATTCCCGTATACAATGGTGAAGATTTTATTCGCCGTTGTCTAGACTCGATAGTTTCACAAAGCTGTAGTGTTGAGTATGAAGTTATAGTAGTAGATGATGCATCAACTGATAATACAGCTGTGCTGCTAAGTAAGTACGCTAGTGAGTTTGACGGTTATGTTCAAGTGGTGACGCATGAGGAAAATAAGCGTCAAGGTGGTGCCAGGAATACAGGGTTAGATATTGCTAGAGGGAAATACATACTGTTTCTTGATGCTGATGATTGGCTTGAGCTTGATGCTTTGAATACATTGGAAAAGAATTGGATAATAACTTTGATATTATCCAATTTGGTCATTTTACTACTGATGGTGAATGCTATAAAAAGAGAACCCTTCAATAAATTAGGGCTTTCATTACCTTTGGAAAGAAAGCAAATGGCTGGTTTTATTCTTTTCCCTAATTCATTTGTAACAAAACTTTACAAGGCTAGCCTATTTAATGGTGATTCTAAGTTGAGGTTTCGTGAGAACATTTTTTATGAGGATAATTGTTTTGCTGCGGATTTAGCACTAAAGGAAACCCAATATTAAAGTAATAGATCGGTATTTGTACAATTATTATCAAAATTGTTTTTCAACGACGCGATTAAAGAACGATGCCAGACAATTTGAACGTGCTGAATCTGCTTTGGTTCTGTTAGGTATTTTTAGAAGTGATACCGATTTTTATAATGAGTTCACTGAAGAAATTGAGTATAGATTCTTTGAGCTATTTTTGATGAATTCTCTGGTTTCTTTCTATAAATTATTTGATTCATTTCCTTTGGATGAGCTTGTCAATTTGGTTTGTGTTTTTAAAGGAAAGGGTTTTTTATATTTAGTAATAAATATTTCAAGAAACTAAGCTTTAGAAAGAGATTTTCAATGCGTATTTTGATTACTTTCCCTAACTTGTTTTGTAAAGCACTGGTTTTTTTTAAAGTATGCAGAAGCAAAAATTAAATGAGCTGGTTTTGTCGGCTCTTGATAATGAGAATAATATAGATAGAATTCTATGCTCGGTTAGCGATTATCGATTTAGACCCGAAAGATTCACATCGAAACCTTTTGGTTTGTCTATCTCTCTTCTTAATGTTTTAACTTTTTTATCATTCCATATGCACTTTCTTGGGTAAGGAAAACGAAAGTAACAGCAAGAGAAGAGAGGCAGAGATTGTTCTTTAGTTGTTCGTTGATATCAAAAAAAATACAGAAAGATCAACTTCCTTTTGTAAGCTCTCTTGAGATTTGTTGGGGGTGGTCTCCTTTTGGCATTTCCATTGTTGAATATTATAGTTGTGTGGTTTCTGCAATCTTTGACTCTAGGTTCAGCCTCAATAATGGGGCGTGTTTGGTTTTTATTCCAGATATGCTCTTGTTAAAGAAAGAAATATCCAGAGTAAGTTTGACAGAGTTAGTAATTACGAATCATTATGATCGATGGGCCTACTTCTTGTGTGAGATTGCAAAAGAACTAAATGTAAAAGTTACGCTTTTTCAACATGGTATATTATCGAGAAAATATATTCAGCCAAATTTTATCTCAAAAATAGATAAGTTGTATGTGTTTGATGAAAATAGTCTTGATATTTTTAAAAGTAATGTGGTTTGTGATGTTGTTGATTTTGAATTTTATGAAATGAAATCTGATTTTGTTTCCATAGATTCTGATTTAAATGTAGCTCTATACATTGGAACATCAAATGTAGAGAGCAAAGATTGCTGTTTGAACATATGGAAAAGAGTGTTGATTACTACGATATTGTATATTATAAGCCACACCCGAATGGTAAGTTTAAAATACCTAAGGGGCTTGGAAGTTTAAGTTCCTTTGTTATCACGCAAGAAAATTTGATATGTAATCAGGTTTTTCATATGTCATCCAGTCTAGGTTACGAATATGAGGTTAGATTTAAAGATGTTAACGTTGATGATCTAGATGTAACTGGAAATACTTAAGTTTATAAAGTATATGGCCAAAATTCTTTGGGCTACAAATTGTTCTGTAATGATGTTTTTTATGGTATGGGGTGCTAATGCTTGGTGAAAAAAAATTGTTGATAACGGGTGGCACCGGGTCCTTCGGTAACGCCGTTCTTAACCGTTTCCTAGAAACAGACATTAAAGAAATCCGCATCTTCTCTCGTGATGAGAAGAAGCAGGACGATATGCGCAAGAAGTACAATAACCCTAAACTGAAGTTTTATATAGGGGATGTGCGCGACTACAACAGTATTTTGAATGCGACCCGTGGCGTTGATTATATCTACCACGCTGCGGCATTAAAGCAAGTTCCGTCATGCGAATTTCACCCGATGGAAGCGGTGAAAACGAACGTTTTGGGGACGGAAAATGTGCTTGAGGCAGCGATAACCAATGGTGTTGAGCGCGTGGTATGTTTGAGCACCGACAAAGCGGTTTACCCAATTAATGCTATGGGTATTTCTAAAGCCATGATGGAAAAGGTGATGGTTGCTAAGTCTCGCAACCTTGAAGGGACCAACACTGTTATTTGTGGCACTCGTTACGGCAATGTGATGGCATCACGTGGCTCGGTTATTCCGTTGTTTGCTGATCTGATCAAAGCCGGTAAGCCAATGACGATTACTGATCCGAACATGACTCGCTTTATGATGACGCTGGAAGACGCTGTAGATCTTGTACTGTATGCCTTTGAGCATGGTAAGAACGGTGACATTTTTGTACAAAAAGCGCCTGCTGCGACGATTGAAACATTGGCCGTTGCGATGAAAGAGTTGCTTGGCGTGCCAGAGCATCCTGTGAACGTTATCGGTACACGTCACGGTGAAAAACTGTATGAAGCCCTGCTGAGTCGTGAGGAAATGGTAGCGGCTGAAGATCATGGTGATTACTACCGTGTTCCCCCAGATTTGCGTGATTTGAACTACGGCAAGTTTGTTGAAGACGGTGATGCGCGTATCTCTCAGCATGAAGACTACAACTCGCACAATACTGATCGCTTGGATGTAGAAGGAATGAAAACCTTGTTGTTGAAGTTAGCGATGATCCGCGCCATTCAAGCTGGTGAAGATTACGAGGTTGACGCTTAATATGAAGATTGTTGTGACTGGTGCGCAAGGGTTTATCGGTAAAAACCTTTGCACTATGTTAGATGAGCAAGGTTATCAGGACATTGTTCGTGTCGATGTGGATACGACTCAGGAACAATTGGTATCAGCACTGCAAAGTGCTGATTTTGTTTTTCATTTGGCGGGTGTTAATCGTCCTCAAAATGACGCAGAGTTTCAGCAAGGTAATGCTGATTTAACCACGTTTATTGTTTCCGAGCTAGAAAAAGCAGGCCGTAAGACACCTGTAATGCTGAGCTCATCAACACAAGCGGACAGGGATAACCTATACGGGCAAAGCAAGTTAGGCGCAGAAAAAGCTGTCGCGGCTTATGGCGATACGACTGGTGCGCCTTACTTTGTTTACCGTTTTCCTAATGTTTTTGGTAAATGGTGCCGCCCGAATTATAACTCGTTTGTTGCCACTTTCTGTCACAACATCGCTAATGATATTGAGATCACGATTAATGATCCTGCTGCGCCAGTTACTCTGATTTATATCGATGATTTGTGCCGCGAGCTGATCAGCTTGTTAGGCGAAGCGAAAACATCGGGTTATCAGCAAGTAATGCCTGAATATCCTACGACAGTAGGAGAGGTCGCTGAGCTGCTGCGCCACTTTAAAGAGAGCCGTCAAACGTTAGTGAGTGAAAACGTTGGTCAAGGTATCGCGCGCGCACTCTATTCAACGTACCTGAGCTATTTCACGCCAGAGCAATTTAGCTATGCATTGCCAACCTATGGTGATGAGCGTGGTGTATTTTGTGAAATGCTAAAAACCAAAGAAGCCGGGCAGTTTTCATTCTTTACGGCGCACCCTGGCATTACCCGTGGGGGTCACTATCACCACACCAAAAATGAGAAGTTTTTGGTGATTAAGGGAACAGCACTGTTCAAATTTGAGCACATCATTACGGGTGAACGTTATGAACTAACGGTTGCTGGTGATGATACGCGCGTTGTTGAGACGGTACCGGGATGGTCTCATGATGTGACCAATGTTGGTAGCGATGAGTTACTTGTTATGTTGTGGGCAAACGAGATATTTGATCGCGAAGCCCCTGATACCTTTGCGAAACCACTGTAATACGGAGAATCATAATGAAGAAATTGAAAGTAATGTCAGTGGTTGGTACTCGACCTGAGATCATTCGCCTTTCGCGTGTTTTGGCGAAGCTGGATGAGTATTGCGAGCATGTGATTGTTCATACCGGTCAAAACTATGATTTTGAATTGAATGAAGTGTTCTTTAATGATTTGGGCGTGCGTAAGCCGGATTACTTCCTCAATGCAGCAGGTAAAAACGCAGCTGAAACCATTGGACAGGTGATAATCGCGGTTGATGGTGTGCTTGAGACCGCAGAGCCAGACGCTATGTTGGTGTTAGGCGATACTAACTCATGTCTCGCAGCTATTCCTGCCAAGCGTCGTAAAGTGCCTATTTTCCATATGGAAGCGGGCAACCGTTGTTTTGACCAGCGTGTGCCAGAGGAGACCAACCGTAAGATTGTTGATCACACAGCTGATATCAACATGACATACAGCACGATTGCCCGTGACTATTTGCTTGCCGAAGGCTTGCCTGCCGATCGCGTGATTAAAACGGGCAGTCCAATGTTTGAGGTCCTAACCCATTACATGCCACAAATCGATGGTTCTGACGTGTTGCAACGCCTTGGCGTAGAGCAAGGCAAGTTTTTCGTGGTGAGTGCTCACCGTGAGGAAAATGTCGATTCACCGAAGCAATTGCATAAGCTTGCCGAGACACTAAATGCGGTGGCGGCGCATTATGATATGCCGGTTATCGTATCGACTCACCCACGTACACGTAATCGTATTGAAGCGCAAGGTTTGGAGTTCCATCCGAATATTCAGCTATTGAAACCACTGGGTTTTCACGACTACAACCATTTGCAAAAGAATGCAAAGGCGGTACTGTCAGACAGCGGTACGATCAATGAAGAATCTTCTATTATGAACTTCCCTGCGTTGAATCTGCGTGAAGCACATGAGCGTCCAGAAGGAATGGAAGAAGCCTCGGTGATGATGGTGGGTCTGTCTGTTGAGCGTGTGATGCAAGGGTTGAGTATTCTCGAAGATCAGCCAGCAGGTGAAGACCGTTTGCTTCGCCAAGTCGGCGACTACAGCATGCCGAATGTCTCAGATAAAGTGGTGCGTGTCATCCACTCATACACTGATTATGTAAAACGTGTTGTGTGGAAAGAATACTAAGTGACAAAGAAGCGAGTCCTTGTTTTCGCTGAATATATCGGCGAAAATCACAACTCAACAGCGTATTACTGGTCTCAGATCGTGAAGTATTTATTAGGTGGCTACGAGGTGATTCTCGTGGCGCCTGAAAATTCTCATAGCGTTGAGTTTGTAGAAAAGTATGGCATTGCTGCGCGGTTGGTAAAACATGCCAAGCACAACAAGAATAGCTTGCTGTCACGTCTATGGGGGCAGTTGCGACAGTCTGCACGCTTTATGGCGGCGATTCGTCAAGAGTTGAAGCAGTGTGACTTGGTGTTTTCTGGCACTAACCCGATCGTAGCGATGGGACTCATGTCTATTGTTGCGAAGCTGAACAAGTGTCAGTGGCTTGTGCTAGTGCATGATGTCTTTCCTAACAATTTAGTGCCCGCGCGTATCATAAGGCCAGGGGGCATGGCCTACCGTGTACTGGCCCGTTTTTCTCGCTCGTTGTATTCGACGCCAACACACTTGATCAGTATTGGTCGAGACATGAAAGCGCTATTGGCGGAGAAAACGGGAAAACCTGAGCACATTACCTACATTCCCAACTGGGCATCAGCGGAAGTCATTCAACCGGTTCGTAAAGCTGATAATTCGGTGTTGCGTAAATTGGGATGGACAGCCTCTGATACTGTGGTCTTCCAGTTTTTTGGCAATCTTGGAAGATTACAAGGTATTCAGAATCTGCTCGATGCGATTGATATGACACAGTCTGAACGCGCGCGTTTTTTGTTTATCGGCGATGGCTCTGAACAAGCAAAAGTGATTGCGGCGGCTGAGAAAATCAATGCGCAATGGGGGTATCAACGAGTGTGTTATTACGGCACCATTCCGTTGTCAGAAAACAGTGCTGGGCTTAATGCCTGTGATGTTTCGTTGGTCACACTTTCGTCGCAAATGTATGGCCTTGGGGTGCCGAGTAAGGCTTACTTCTCCATTGCTGCAGACAAACCTATTTTGTGCGTTGGTGATGAGGGATCTGAACTACACCAGATGGTGAAGGAGTTCCCTGTCGGCTGGTTTGTTGATGCTGATAAGGCCTATGCACTGGCGAGCCAGATAGACCGTATTGCTGATTCGCCACAGAGTGAGTTAACCAGCGTGTCACCCCGCGTAATATTGAATCAATATTTTTCTGAGCAACAAGCATTAGAACAAATTGAGCGAGTAGTGAGACAGTTGGTATGATGCAGTCCAGAATTCTACTGACTGGTGCGACGGGCTTTATTGGTCGTCAGTTAGTTCAACAGTTTCCGGTAGCACGATGTGTGGTGCGCCCTAATGAAGAAAGCCCTTGCGAGGATAGCTTTGAGATTGAAGGGTTAACTGCAAATACGGTGTGGGATGGTGCTTTTGAAGGCATTGATGCGGTTGTTCACCTCGCTGGATTAGCGCACTCATCGACATTCACCAAAGATGATTATCAAACTGTTAACGTGGATGGTACGCTTCGGTTAGCCAACGAAGCGGCTTTAGCAGGGATTAAACGTTTCGTATTTGTTAGTTCCATTGGCGTTAACGGGCAAGGAACGACAGATTCCCCTTTTTCTGTCGCGTCTGAGCCGCACCCACATAATGATTATGCGCAATCGAAGTATGATGCCGAACAAAAGCTTGCTGAGTTGAGTGCTTCGACCGGTATGGAAGTTGTGGTGGTTCGTCCGACGTTGGTCTACGGACCAAAAGCTCCGGGTAATTTTGGCTTATTGACCCGTTTGGTGAAGCGATTGCCAATGCTGCCCTTTGGTATAGCCAATAACCGACGTCACTTTATATCGGTGCATAACCTTTGCGATTTGCTCGTCACCTGTGCCAATGCTGCGCAAGCGGCAGGACACGTGTTTTTAGCGTCAGAGTCTGCAGCGATATCGACTCGTGAGTTTACTGATGCCATCGCTAAAGGTTTGGACAAAAACGTTTGGCAGGTACCGATTCCGATCTCTTTGATGAGACTCGGAGCATCGATGATCGGAAAGCCTGCGTTAGCGGAACAGTTGTTTGGCAACCTCGAAGTGGATTCGTCAAATTTGAGCAGTGTATTGGAGTGGACACCTCCTTATACACTGGAACAATCAATGCAATTTTTGAAGGTAACACATCAATGACACGAGCCTTAGACTATCTTTTTGCGTTGTTAGGATTGGTCTTTTTGTCACCAATTATCTTGATAGTGCTGGTTCTGGGTTATTTCGATACCGGCTCTCCTGTGTTTGTTCAGAAGCGAGTAGGGAAGAATAAAAAACCGTTTAAACTGGTCAAGTTTCGCACGATGGCGGTGGGTACTCAATCTGTCGCAAGCCACTTAGCAAGTACGTCATCAATTACGCCATTAGGTCGGTTCTTACGAAAGACCAAGATTGATGAACTACCTCAGTTGATCAATGTCGTTAAAGGTGAGATGAGCCTGGTTGGGCCTCGTCCAAATCTATTTAACCAAGATGAGTTGATTGCAGCTAGAGATGCAAAAGGCATCTATGATGTCCTACCAGGAATCACTGGTTTGGCTCAAGTAAATCATATTGATATGTCAACACCGGAACTGTTGGCACAAACTGATCGAAAGATGATAGATTCACTTTCATTAAAAGCACTATTTCTTGTACATCATTAAGACAGTGACGGGGGAATGGGTGATCGGGTAGTTAATAAATGAAATTGTTACATTTTATTTGGGCTTCACCTCGTCCGGTCAAACGTCTTATTAGTGTAGCGGTTGATACTTGCCTAATTTATTTTGCATTTTGGATGGCCTTCTGGACGCGCTTGGGCGATACGACATTTGTTGATGATCCGGGCTATACCAAAGCCATTCTTATTACGCTGATTGCTACGTTAGCCATGTTTGCGCGTATCGGTCTTTATCGTGCTATTCTGCGTTATATGAACTTGCATGCGCTGATGACGGTGTGTGTAAGTGCAGCGCTGTCTGCTATTTTTGTCATTTTCGCATCTTATTTCACGCATGCTGCCGTACCGCGTTCAGTGCCGATTATTTACGGAGCCTATCTGATTATTTTGTGCGGTGGGGTTCGCCTTGTTGCACGGTTGCTGATCAATCGTCATGGTTCCAGTAAGAAGCCAAACGTTATTATTTTTGGTGCGGGATCGGCGGGGCGTCAGCTGGCGAATGTTTTGCTGCAGGGTAAATACTATCATCCCGTCGCTTTTGTTGATGACAACAGGAAGTTACATAAAAGCTCGATTCAGGGAATGACAGTTTATCGTCGAAAATACCTCGATAAAATTGTTAAAAAGTACAGAGTAGAGAAGGTCTTGCTGGCAATGCCAAGCGCAGCACGTAGCCGCCGAAAAGAGGTGGTTGATTTTCTTGCGCTAACCGGCTTGGAAGTCCTTACCATTCCCAATATGTCTGATATCGTTAATGGTAATGCGAAAATTGACAGTTTGCGTGACGTGCCGATAGAAGATTTACTGGGTCGTGATGCGGTCGCGCCAGATCAAGCCCTACTCGAAGCAAATATTCGTGGCAAAGCGGTGATGGTGACAGGCGCAGGAGGCTCGATTGGCTCAGAGCTCTGCCGACAGATCATCAAACTATCGCCTAAAAAACTGGTTTTATTCGAGCGCTCTGAATTTGCTCTTTATCAAATTGATCAGGAGTTGAACCGGTACTTGCAATTAAATGAATTAGCGGTGGAAATTTGTCCTATCTTGGGCTCCGTACAAGATAGTGGTGTTGTCCTTTCTGCGCTCAAGGCATTTGATGTTCAAACCGTTTACCATGCCGCCGCCTACAAGCATGTACCTCTGGTTGAGTACAACGTAGTAGCCGGAGTGCGCAACAATGTGTTTGGTACTTTGGTAACTGCTAAAGCCGCACTGCAAGCAGGGGTTGAGTCGTTCGTTTTGATCTCAACGGACAAAGCGGTGAGACCCACTAACGTGATGGGAGCAACTAAGCGCGTTGCGGAAATGGCATTACAAGCGATGGCAAGTGAAAACCCGTCGACGCGTTTTTGCATGGTGCGTTTTGGCAACGTACTCGGTTCATCAGGCTCTGTGATCCCGTTATTTAAAAAGCAAATAGCGGGCGGTGGCCCAGTAACCGTGACACATCCCGACATTATTCGCTACTTTATGACCATTCCAGAAGCGGCTCAATTAGTTATTCAAGCGGGCGCGATGGGACAAGGTGGTGATGTATTTGTGTTGGATATGGGAGAGCCGGTACGGATTGCAGATTTAGCGCGCAATTTGATCCATCTATCAGGTTTAGAAGTTCGCGATGTTGATAATCCTTTGGGCGATATCGAAATCCATTATTCCGGTTTACGTCCGGGTGAAAAGCTGTATGAAGAGCTTCTGATTGGTGACAATGTTAGTGAGACTAGACATCCTAGAATTTTAACCGCCAATGAAGTCGCGCTAACTGCCGATGAATTTGGACAAATGATTAATGTACTTGATGCAGCCTGCCGTCAATCTGATATTTCTCAGGTAAGGGACATCTTGCAGAGTTATCGTACTGGCTTTGCACCGAGCAGTGAAATCAGCGATCTGATATGGATAAACGATAAACAATAAGTTGCACTGGCTCTTGCCGGAAAAATGGGCACGGTGTCAACTTTTTGAATTATTGAATGTGATGTGGCGCGAGACGCCGGACTAAATTTACTCAACTCATTGAACAGAATGAAATAATAACGGTAGGTTGGGTTTTGATAACAATGGATTGAACATGCGGATAATTCATCATGGTGCCCGAAACGGAGTGACGGGCTCTTGCCATGAATTACAAACGGAAGGTTACCGTTTGCTAGTCGATTGCGGCTTATTTCAAGGAAGTGAAGCACTACCAAATACCGAGACTCAGTTTGACGTTAAGACTGTACAAGCATTAGTGATTACTCACGCTGATGTGAATCATATTGGTCGTATCCCATGGCTTTTGGCTACAGGATACAATGGCCCCATCTTTGCTAGTGAGGCAACGGCGCAACTTATCCCTCTAGTGCTGGATGATGCACTGAAAATTCATTTTGGGTTGAACCGCGAACAGCGTCAGCGTTTTCTCGATATTGTACAAACGCGAATGCGACCTATCCCTTATGGTTGCTGGGTTCAATTAACGCAAATCATTGGCCCCCCTCTGCGTTTTCGATTTTCATCTTCAGGGCATATTCTCGGCTCAAGTATTGTTGAAATCGAGTTAGGCAGTGGCGAGCGTATTGTCTTTACCGGCAGTCTCGGTGGTTTTGACACCGCGTTGTTGCCTGATCCGACGTTGGTTGAAAAAGCCGATGTCTTAGTGATGGAATCGATGTATGGCGATGGGGTACACGAGTCTGCAGTCACACGTGAACAGTGTCTTCGCGATATTATCGCGCGCTCTTTTTCCGATGGCGGCGCCATTCTGATCCCCGCCTTTTCGGTGGGGCGGGTACAAGAGTTATTATTCGATCTTGAAAACATCATCGCGAAAACCCAGCCGGATTCGCGATGGCGAGAGATCCCCGTGATTTTAGATTCTTCATTGGCCGGACAGATCACTGCAAAATACCAGCAGTTCCAGCGTTTGTGGGGGAAAGAGGCGAAAGAGCGCTTAGACATGTTCCGCCACCCAATGGCGTTTGAAAGCTGTATTCGCATTGAAACCGTTGATCATCATCGCGCATTGGTTAACCGTCTTTCCACATCTGGTGAGCCAGCAATTGTGGTAGCCTCCAGTGATATGTGTAATGGCGGGCGTATTCTAGATTACCTTAAGGCTCTGTTGCCGGTAGCGACAACCGATGTCATTTTGTCTGGGTATCAGGTTGAAGGCACGCTGGGTCGTCAACTACAAGACGGCGCTACAAGCGTGGAGATCGAAGAGCAAGCGACAGCAGTTGAGGCTCGCATCCATAACTTGTCTGGTTATTCTGGTCACGCCGATCAGAAAGATCTGCTGCGATTTGTCACTCAAATGCCGAATAAGCCAAGGGAAATTCGCGTTATTCAAGGCTCGCCAACGGCGCAGCAAGGGTTAGCGACAAAACTGGCGGCAAGTTTGCCCGAAACAGAGGTTGTGCTCGGTTTTACAGAAAGCGTTAGCTAGCATAAACTACTGACAGAGAATAATTATATAGGGCCACGGCATGACAATTTTGGTGACGGGTGGTGCGGGCTATATTGGTTCGCACACAGTTTTACAGCTTTTAGAGCAGGGCAATCAGGTCGTCGTTCTCGATAACCTATCTAATGCGTCGCAAGAGTCCCTTGCGCGTGTATCAAATCTAACCGGGAAAAGCGTTGAGTTTGTCGAAGGCGATATTCGTGATGGCGCGTTACTCGACCGACTTTTCCAAACGCATCAGATTGATTCTGTGATCCATTTCGCCGGCCTAAAAGCCGTGGGCGAGTCTGTTGCAAAACCGCTTGCGTATTATGACAACAACGTCAACGGCACCTTAGTGTTGTTGCAAGCCATGCAAAAAGCGGGTGTTAATAAACTGGTGTTCAGTTCATCGGCCACGGTTTATGGCGATCCCGCGAGTGTGCCAATTCGCGAAGATTTTCCTGTCGGTGGGACGACCAATCCTTACGGCACGTCGAAGTTAATGGTGGAGCAAGTACTGCGTGATGCCGCAGTCGCCAATCCTGATTTTGCGTTTGTGATTTTGCGCTACTTTAACCCTGTTGGTGCCCACGAATCAGGTTTGATTGGTGAAGATCCCAATGGGATCCCGAACAACTTGTTGCCGTACATCTCTCAAGTTGCTATAGGAAAGTTAGAAAAGCTGTCGGTATTTGGTAGTGATTATCCAACCCAAGATGGCACGGGCGTACGTGATTATATTCACGTAGTCGATCTTGCTACAGGCCACCTTAAAGCACTGGAACGCATCCGTATTGATAAAGGGGTGTTTACCTACAACCTTGGCACCGGTAACGGTTACTCGGTGTTAGATATGGTGAAAGCGTTTGAGCAAGCTTCTGAAGTCGCGGTTCCATATGCGCTTGCACCGCGTCGCCCGGGCGATATTGCCGAGTGTTATGCCGATCCTGCTTTAGCGCGAGATGAACTGGGTTGGACAGCGCAAAAGAGTTTGCATGACATGATGGTGGATACTTGGCGCTGGCAGCAACAAAACCCTCAAGGCTACAGCCAGTCATAACCTCTGAAAGATAACGAAAAGGGCGCAAAGCGCCCTTTTTCTGTTTCTGCCTACTGCGTTTCGCCGGATTGTTTAGCAAGGCGGCTAAATGGCTTTGCCTTTGAGTAATTTTCTGACCCACATTCTGCCCGGATGTAGGGCATCTAATACACTTTGTGGATAAGGGAGTGGCTCTCCGCAAATCATTGCAGCGAGGGTTTCGCCTAAGATTGGCGCCGAGCTTAAACCGCGAGACCCAAGTGCCAGCAAGCAATAGAGGTTCGGATAGCTCGCGATCGCTTCGGCGTCTGCTTGATTGTGCTGTAGCTCGGCGTAATGCGTTTGCATCGCAGAGAAATCAACGACATTGCCAACAAAGGGCAAGTGATCGCGGCTGGCGGTGCGCACGCCTACACGTGCCCGATTTTGCGATACATCGATAGTCTGCGGCCAGCTGGCCTCGGGTAAGCAGTGAATTAAGCGCTGCTTGTTACCCTGCTGATGTGTTTCACTAAATTCAAGCGCAGTTTGATTGCGATCGTAGCTGGCACCAATACAGTGGTGATCGTTATTTTCGGGAGTGAGATAGCCGTCGTAACACACGACACTTTTTAATGAACGAAGCGACTCGTTGGTAGGGATGTGGCTTACTTGTCCGCGCACCGGATAAGCGGGAACGGCGGCTGTTTGTTCAAGCTCGGCAAAATGATGGCCGTTGGCGATCACCACAACCTGATGATACTTATCGCCTTGTGTTGTCTTTAACTGCCAGCCGTCGTTATCTTGCTCAAGAGCGGTAACTGGGCAATCGGTTACCAAAGTAAGGCTACCGCCGTTGTGCTCGGCTAGCGTGCGCGCTCTGTCTATCATTGCCGTCGTTAATCCTTGCGGGTAGACCCAACCACCGAGCGGATAATTGACTGCCGCCATATCCACTTCCACGCCCAATTGTGTATTGGTCTGTGTTGCGTCTAAACGCTGAGCCAGCATGGGATCGAAATCCGCCTGCAGTATGCGTTCGAGTTTGCTGGTGGATTTTTCATCATACATCAGCTGCGTCACGCCGCACCATTGATGATCAAACGGGTGCTCATCGTGAACGAGCTCAGCGAGTTGGCGTGCGTAAATAAAGCCAGTCGAGAAGAAACGCGAGAGCGCATCGAAGCGTTCATTAAGCAACGGATACACCGCGCCTTGTTGATTGCCCGATGCGCCCTGTGCTAACTCACTGTCTTTACAATAAATCGTAATATCTTTGCCTCGCATCGCCAGTGCCAAAGCGGTAGCGGCGGTTGCCACGCCGCCGCCAATAATGGCGATGTCGTTGTGCGTAGTCGGTTGATAAGCATACCAAGGAGTGAATGAGGCCTTGTGTTGGCGCTCGGTTATGTCACCGGCGAGCATTTCGCGTTTGGTGCCAAAGCCCTTCACTTTTTTCATCGCAAAACCGGCGTCAATCAAACCGCGGCGAACAAAACCGGCAGCAGTAAAGGTGGCCGTGGTGCAATGGAGTCTGGCTAAGCGCGCCATGCCATCGAACACCGACTGGCTCCACATCGCTTCGTTTTTGCTTGGTGCAAAGCCGTCTAAAAACCAACAGTCGACGATGCCTTCATGGCCTGTTGAGACTTGCGGTAAACAGTCTTGAATATCACCAAACCAGAGATCGAGTGTCACTTGACCGTCATCAAGCACAATGCGATGGCAATCGGCGACGGCCGGCGGGTAGTGGCGATGCAGCAACGGTGCCAGCTCGGCAAGCTCAGGCCATGCTAAGTGCGCTTTTTTTAGATCGTCTAGGCTGACGGGAAACTTTTCAAAGCTGATGAAATGCAGGCGTTGCAAAGGCGCGTCAGGATGGTCGCGTCGAAACTGGCGAAAGGTTTGCCACGCGGCGAGAAAGTTTAAGCCGGTGCCAAAGCCAGTCTCTGCAATCACAAACTGTTGGCGTTCGAAGTCGCTCCAGCGCTCAGGAATGTGGTTTTGTTTGATGAAAACGTAGCGCGTTTCTTCTAACCCATTTTGATTTGAAAAGTAGACGTCATCAAAAGCGTTAGAAACTGGGGTGCCAGATTCATTCCAGTCGAGTTTTGCATGATCAATGCGAGAGCGATTCACTACAGTTACCTTACATTTGTCAGTTTGGTGGAAAGCGGCGCGATAATAGCAGATCCCTTGTCGTTACTCACCTGATCCGATGAGTGAACTGACATTGCGTCGATGACGAACGATCTATGGCTTACATTTGTACGCTGAAATTTGGACTTGCTCACACTTCACCAAATTTCCCTGCTGGATTTGTTTTCAAGTGGTGAAAGCTGACCACTTTGCCGGCGTAAACTCGCTATCATTCGTCACGTTTTCAACGTTAGGGATACATCATGAGAAGAGCGGTAATTACAGGCCTAGGCATCATTTCTAGCATTGGTAATAATGTAGCAGAGGTGCTGGCCTCCCTGAAAGAAGGGAAATCTGGGCTGAGCTTTTCAGATCAATTTGCTGAAATGAAGCTTCGCAGCCAAGTGTGGGGTGATTTGAAAATCGTTCCTGCCGATCACATTGATCGTAAAAAAATGCGTTTTATGGGTGATGCAGCAGCTTATGCCTACCTGTCGATGGAGCAGGCAATTGCTGATGCGGGCCTAACTGATGAGCAAGTTTCGAATTTCCGTACTGGCCTAGTGGCGGGTTCAGGTGGCGCGTCAGCCATCAACCAAAAAATTGCGACCGACACTATGCTCGAGCGTGGTGTTAAACGTGTAGGCCCATACATGGTGCCACGTACCATGTCTTCTACCGTGTCTGCGTGTTTGGCGACGCCATTTAAAATTAAAGGCGTGAACTACACCATGAGTTCAGCGTGTGCAACATCTGCGCACTGTATTGGTCACGCAGTTGAGCTTATCCAGCTTGGCAAGCAAGACGTGATTTTTGCCGGTGGTGGTGAAGAGCTAGATTGGACGCAAACCATTATGTTTGACGCGATGGGCGCACTGTCGACCAAGTACAACGACAACCCAACAGCCGCGTCGCGTACCTATGATGCAGACCGTGACGGTTTCGTGATCTCTGGCGGTGGCGGCATCATGGTGATCGAAGAGCTTGAGCATGCGCTGGCGCGTGGTGCGAAGATCTACGGTGAGATTGTCGGTTACGGCGCGACGTCTGACGGCCACGACATGGTTGCGCCATCAGGTGAAGGTGCTGTGCGTTGTATGCAAATGGCGATGCAAGACGTCGACCAAATCGATTACATCAATACTCACGGTACCTCAACGCCAGTGGGTGATGTGAAAGAGCTCGGCGCGATCAAAGAAGTGTTTGCAAACCAGAGCCCGGCGATTTCTGCAACTAAAGCGATGACAGGTCACGCACTGGGTGCGGCCGGTGTACACGAAGCGATTTACTCGACCTTGATGCTAGAGCACGGTTTTGTTGCGCCAAGCATTAACGTCGATAACCTCGACGAAGAAGCTGCGGGTCTGGATATCGTTACCGAAACTCGCCAAGCTGATCTGAAGACAGTCATGTCGAACAGCTTTGGTTTTGGTGGCACCAACGCAACCTTGGTGATCAAAAAGTACGAAGCGTAATCGCTACGTTGCCTCTCTTAAGCCCAGTCATTGACTGGGCTTTTTCGTTTTGCTTGATCTTCTCTCTGACTGATCACAAGATCTCCCTTATTTGACTTCCCGCCATGGACTGAGCTGTATGAAAATCCTAATTGATGAAAACATGCCTTACGCGGTTGAGCTGTTTAGCCAACTCGGTGAGGTGATCGCTAAGCCTGGGCGAAACCTATCGGCAGACGATTTGGTGGGTATCGATGCGCTAATGGTGCGTTCGGTCACCAAGGTCAATGCTGGTCTGCTGGAAAAGGCCGATAAACTGGCGTTTGTTGGCACGGCAACTGCCGGTATTGATCATATTGATACCGAGCTGCTTGGCGAAAAAGGCATTGCGTTTTATGGCGCGGCAGGGTGCAACAAAGTCGGCGTGGCGGAATACGTGATCAGCTCGCTACTGGTACTCGCGCAGCAGCAAGGATTTAGCATTTTCGAGCGTAAAGTCGGCATCATTGGTGCAGGCAACGTGGGAACTTATCTCGCCAAGTGCTTAGAGGCGCTGGGCATTGCTTATCAGCTCAATGATCCGCTGTTGGAAGAGGCGGGTGCTCCTCGCCAATTTACCCCTCTCGACACCTTGCTCAACGAGTGCGATGTGATCAGCTTGCACACACCGTTAACGAAAAATGGCCCACACCCAACCTATCATTTGATTGATCAGGCGCGTCTTGCTGCAATGCCCGACAGCACCATCTTGATCAATGCGGCGAGGGGGCCGGTGGTGGATAACCAAGCGCTGCTGGAAAAACTAATCAGAAGCCCTGCGTTTAGTGCGATCTTGGATGTGTTTGAACATGAGCCAGTGGTGGACATGGCCCTGTTGCCATACTTGAGTTTTGCGACCCCGCATATTGCCGGTTATGGCTTAGAAGGCAAAGCGCGCGGCACCACCATGGTGTTTAATGTGTTTGCTGAGCACTGCGGTAGTGATCGTCGTGCCGATCCGCAAGCGTTATTACCCCAAGCGCCGATTTCGCGGGTACAACTGGGTCAAGCATTAGATCAAGCTAACCTGCAAGCGTTAGTACAATTGATTTACGATGTTCGCCGCGATGATCATCAATTTCGCCGCACAATGGCGCAAAATAGCGCCTCAGAAGCGCAAATGGCGTCAGCATTTGACCAGTTACGGAAAAACTACTGGGATCGACGGGAATACAGTGCAATAACAGTAGCCGCAGACCCTGCTTTTGGGGTAGAGTCGCTGGCTAATTTAGGCTTTACAATTGAGGATACCTTGGATGAACCAAGAATTTGATATCGCTATTCTCGGGGCCACTGGGGCCGTTGGTGAAACACTGCTTGAAGTGTTGGAAGAACGTGAATTTCCAGTTCGAAATCTTTATTTATTGGCGAGCGAGCGCAGCGCCGGTAAATCGTACAAATTTAAGAACAAATCTATCCGTGTTCAGGACGTAAATACGTTTGATTGGAGCCAAGTGCAGATCGCCTTCTTCTCTGCAGGCGGCGAAACGTCAGCACATTGGGCACCGATTGCCGCCGATGAAGGCGTAGTGGTGATCGATAACACCTCACACTTCCGTTACGACTACGATGTCCCTTTGGTAGTGCCAGAAGTGAACCCGGAAGCGGTGGCTGATTTTCGTAATCGCAATATCATTGCTAACCCAAACTGCTCCACCATCCAAATGCTGGTGGCATTGAAGCCGATTTACGATACCTACGGTATTGAGCGTATTAACGTATCAACTTACCAATCAGTATCCGGTACGGGTAAAGCAGGCGTGAACGAGCTTGCCGGCCAAACCGCGAAATTGCTCAACGGTTTGCCAGCGGAAACCAAAGCGTATCCAAAACAGATCGCGTTTAACTGTTTGCCACATATCGATCAGTTTATGGATAACGGCTACACCAAAGAAGAAATGAAAATGGTCTGGGAAACCCAGAAGATCTTTGGTGATGACTCTATCCGCGTCAACCCGACTTGTGTGCGCGTGCCAGTATTCTACGGCCATGCCGAAGCGGTGCACGTGGAAACTCGTATGCCAGTCGTGCTAGATGAAGCGCTGGCACTGCTTGAGAACGCGGAAAACGTCGAGTTGTACCGTGGAGATGAATATCCAACGCAAGTATCTGAAGCGACGGGTAAAGATCATGTTATGGTCGCGCGTGTTCGTGAAGATATCAGCCATCCAAATGGTTTGAACATGTGGGTTGTGGCTGACAACGTGCGTAAAGGCGCGGCGACGAACAGTGTGCAGATCGCAGAAGTGCTGATCCGCGACTATCTGTAACGCAAATAGTTGATACCTAAGAGTGATTAAGCGGGGCAAGTGTGACAACTGTCGCATTGTGTTTCCGCTTTTTTCTTATCAGATCAACAAGCAGTGGTGCTTCTTGTGCGGAAGTACCGTTTTTATGCAAAAATGCCGCTTAAATTCAGGTAAACACTACAGGTTTTACCTGCCTTTCCGATATAGTGTCATGAATACGGTTTTCTGCCCAAGAGGACTATAGGCAGTGTCTATAAAAACAATCGCATTGAAGCGCACATTGGTCTCCGTTGCCATTGTGAGCGGAATTTCTATTCTTCCCGTTTCCGCTAATAACACCATTAGAATTCTTGGCCCCGATGGCTCAGCTGCGCCAATCAGAGTGCAGTCGTCTGCGCCGGCCCAACCAGAAGCAGTGCGTCAACTGCGTTCATCTTCAGCGACATTGTCGTCAAGCTCGACCTCTCGCACCAGTACTTCAGCTGGCCGTTATGGCCCAACGGGCGAAAACGAAACCTTATGGAGTATTGCTAAAGCCAATGTACCGGCTGGCAATATCTCGGTTTATCAGGTGGTGGGTGCGATCTATCGTTTAAACCCAGGCGCCTTTGATGATGGCAATATTCACAAAATGCGCGCGGGTAGCGTGCTGGTGCTGCCAAACGTGCAACAAGTTCGGGCAGAAAATGTCGATAGTGTGATCCGCCGACTTGAGCAAGACCAAGCGAATATCAATACCGTCCGGACTGAAACCACAAGACCCGCGCCTCAAACAACGGCGGTACCGGCAGTCTCGGTACCGCCTGCTCCCACAGTGTCTGTTCCCGAGGTAAGACCCGCAGCAAGACCAGCAGTGAGTGAGCCCGTAGCGCCGCAAGCCGAACGTGCGGAAACACCAGCTGCGCCGCAACCGAGCACCTCTTCGCAAGCGCGTAACTCGCAGCGACGCGCAGCGACTCCGCCAGGTGAAGAGCCGCCTCGCGCTACTTTGCCGCAACCGGTGATCGAATACGTGCCTGGCGTCCAGCCACATGTGCCGGAAGTGTCGTTTACGCCGACGCCTGAGCAGGGCGCAACGGCCAATGTCATGCCAAGTACCGATGATTCACTCAATCAAATTCGCAGCGAATTGGAGTTTACCGAGTCTGAACTCGGTCAGGTGCAAGAGTCCAACCGCATGCTCAAGCTGCAGCTGGAAGAGCTGCAACTGCAATTGGCAATGTTACAACAAGGCGGTGCTGGCAACGATGAAATGATTGCCGAGCTCAAACAGATGATTGAGCTATTGCGCTCTGAGCAGGACGCCATTAATGGCGTCGTGCCAGAAGAGCCGAAAGGCATCATGGAATGGATTGTCGATAACTTATTGTTGGCAATCGCGATTATGGTATTGCCGGTCGTATTATTGGCGATAGGTTTGGTGGTGTGGTTTATCCGTCGCAAGCCGGAAGAAGAGGTAGCGCCTGCGCCACAAGCGATGACTGCCCTTGCGCCAATGGCGGAAGAAGCGCCGATGTCACTGGATGACGACATCGCCGAACCATTGACGTCGTTCGATACCCCAACGGAAGAAGAAACCTCGCCGTTCTTTACGCCAGATGATGATTTGGGTGATTTTGAGCTAACGGACACCTTTGGAGGCGATGATAGCGACGATCCCGCTATCGGCCTTGAAGACATGGAGCGAGCCCTCGAAGAGCTCGGCAATGAGCCAATGAGCTCAGATGAAGCGCTTGCGGCGCGCTGGGAGCAAGAGATCGCGGAATCATCTCAATCTGACGATTTTGATCTTGCCGCAGAAGGCGCTGACGGTGATGTGCTCGATCAAAGCATGCTTGACGATCTGATGGGCGATTTGGGCGGCGATGAGCCAGAGCTCGATTTGGCCGCCGAGCAAGCCGAAATTGATGCGTTGTTCAATGAATCAGACACTAGCAGCTTCCCTGAGCTAGACGATATTGATGATCTCTTAAGTGAAAACAGTAACTTTGATATCGCTGGCCAAGAGGCGACGCCGCTAAAGGAAGCGCCTGAGGTTTCATCATCGGTTAAAGACGCAGACTCGCCAACGTTTGATCAAGAAATTGATGCCTTTACCCAAGATTACGATGAAGCCGACTCCCTTGCGCTAGACGGTGAGCTTGATGAGTTGCTCGCAGACAGCTTGAGCAGCGACGAAGATTTGTTAGAGCTAGATAGTGAGCTTGATGAGTTGCTTGCTGATAGCTTAAGCAGCGAAGACGATGCGCGCGAGCTGGATAACGAACTTGATGAGCTGTTATCAAGCGGTGCAGCGGCGCAAGCGCAAAGCGATCTCGACAGTGAGCTGGATGATATATTGGGGGATTTCGATCCTACCGAACAAGACAGTGCTACCGAGTTTGACGCGGATCTTGACAGTTTACTTGAAAGTGCTGCTGACGACGTTCACGAACCGATTTTGTTGAACGATGAAATCAGCTCTTCCACGCTGACGCCAGAAGCGCCAGAAGCCGACACAACGGCGCAAACCTTTGATGCGATTGAGATGTCAGAGGTGAGTGAAGCGGCTGCCGCCCTTGCACCGACCGCTGCGGCGTCACCGAATCTATGGACGCAACTGACCATGGATGAGCCGGAAGTCGACGAGGAGCAAGAAGAGTATACTCAAGCGCCAACGTCACAATCTGACTCGCTCAATTTGTGGGAGCAAATCACCCCTGAAGATGAGGGTTTCTTCCAAACCGAAGAAGCGTTTGATCTGTTGGGCGATAAAGCGCCCGAGCTACTTGCCGACGACGAGCCTGTCGGCGCAGAAGAATTTATTGAATCTGATGATCTGTTTGGTCTCGATACGCCAGACGTTGCTCTTGAGACATCTGACGTTGAAAGCCCTGCTTCAGCATTGGCAGAAAGTGCTTCAATCGCAGAGCCAGCAGAAACCGCAGAAAGCAACCAGTTCGAACCGTTAGCAACTGACGAACTATCTCGCGATAACGCCGACATCGCACCAACATTGAGTGACGAGCAGCCAGCTGCTTCATTTGATCCGTTAGCGACGGTAGAAGAGCCTGCAAATGCAGAGCCGACAGTAGGCGATGCGTCAGACTGGATGACTGAGACTGCGGAGTCTGCCAATGCTGTGGCTGCGAATGAGTGGTTAGATAGTGATGAGCCGGAAACGGCAGACTCGTCTGCTGTTCAAGAATCCGTCACTGGTTTTGAAGAAGCGATCGATACTCAAGTCGAGCCAGAAACTGCGTTTGACCCGCTAACTCTTGCAGACAACGCGCTTGCTGAAGACGTGATTGATGAAGGGACAGTAGTCGACACAGCGTTTTCTGAAGAAGTGGCGCTAGATGACGCCACCGCCGAATTTGCATCTGATGTTGAACCAGAGTTAGCAGAGGAACCAGTTAACGATCTTGTTGCTAGCGAGTGGTCAGCTGAACCGGAAGTGTTGGCTACCGATGAGGTTGAAGCATTTGTTGCCGAAGAGCAGATAGCCGACCTTGATGACGCGCTAGATAGTCAAGAGCTAGAAACCGCGTTTGAGCCGCTAAACCTTGCTGATAATGCGCTTGCTGAAGAAGCTCCTCTTGAAGAGACAGTAGCCGACACAGCAATTTCTGAAGAAGTGGCGTTAGATGACGTCACAACTGGTCTTGCATCTGATACTGAATCAGAGCTAGCAGCAGAACCTGTTAACGACGCACTAGACAGTGAATGGTCAGTGGAGCCGCAAGCAGCTGATGAGGCTGAGTTGGAAGTGCCTGCGACGAGTGAAGTCGTTGAGCCTGTTACCGAAGAGTCAGTAAGCGACGAACAGATCACCGCTCTTGATGACGCGGTAGAAAGCCTAGTCGAACAAGAGCCAGAAACTGCATTCGAGCCACTAAACCGAATTGATGACGCATCTGTTGAAGAAGCGATTCATGAGGAAACGGGTGCTGAGGAAGCGGTTTCTGAAGAGGTAGCGCTAGATGACGTCGCAGCTGATTTTGCATTTGATGCAGAGCCAGAGTTATCAGAAGAACCGGTTAACGACCTTGTTGATGAGGCTTCTGGTGAAGAAGTCACAGCTGAAGAATTGTCGCTAGAGGATGTTACAGCTGATTTTGCATCTGACGCAGAACCAGAGTTAGCAGAAGAACCAGTTAACGACCTTGTTGCCAGCGAGTGGTCAACTGAACCGCAAGCGTTGGCTACCGATGAGGTTGAAGCGTTTATTGCCGAAGAGCAAACCACAGCTCTTGATGACACGCTCGACACTCAAGAGCCAGAAACTGTATTCGATCCGCTAAGCTTTGCCGATGACATAGCTGCTGATGACACCGTTGTCGAAGATACATTTGCAGAAGAGGTGTTTACTGAAGATCCAGCGACTGAAGAAACCGTCACCGATGAAGCGGCTTCTGAAGAATCAGCATTAGACGACGTAGTTGCTGATGAATTGCCGTCTGAAGTATTGGCACTGGACGATATCGCAGCAGAGACTGAACTGACTTTTGAAGAAGAAAGTGGCCTTGATGTTACCCCGTTTGGTCTAGAACCTGAAGTTGAAGAGGTTGAAGAAACGGCAGAGATTGAGCCAGAGTTTGAAAGCGCCATTAGCGATACTCGTGAAGATGACGCACAGCCTGATGAGAGCGCCGAAGAAGGGTTCTCGTGGGGTGAGTTGTCGTTAGCCGATCCTGATGAAGACGTTGTGGTGGATGATGAAGACGATGACGTTATCGCGGACAAACCTGAGTCAACGCTAACCCTTGAAGCGCCTGATTTCACTGCGCCAACCGTGGAAGATGAAGTTGAGCAGGAAGAGGTTGAGCCAAGTGGTATTGATTGGGATGCCATCACGCTCGATACGGATCCGAGCAGTATTCAAGAGGCGCCGCGTTTGCCAGGTTATGAATCTGAGGCACCTGCGACCACCGAGAGCACTGATCCGGACAACCTGCTAACGCGTGACACCGTTATTCTTGGTAGCCCTGAAAATGAAGCTAACGCTGAAATTGGGGCGCAAGATGAAGAGCTGTCGACGGCTGAGGAACTCGCGTCATATCCAGCTGAGGTAAACGACCTCACTTCAGAAGAGACGCTGGCAACGGATGGCGCTGATCTGCTGTTGGATGAGATTCAGGCAGACAATGCAGCATCTGACGATTTTGCTATTGATTCGCCATTGGTTGAAGCAACTCTAGATGAAGCAAGGCTAGATGATGTAGCGGCTCAAGATGAGCCCGCACGTTTTGATGAAGAAACGGCCGAGTTCGAAGCCTTTGAAGAAGCTTTACCTGAACTTGAAGAGTCTGCGGCATCTGAGCAATCAGAAGCCTCGTTACCGGATAGCCCGTTACTAGAGAGCTCGTTACAGAATAGCGGTGAGCTGGCTGAAAATTGGGCAGAGCCTGCAATCGCAGATAGTTCTGAGGATAGCGTTTCTGAAGGCGTTTCAATTGATGACACCCTTGTCGTCGATGCGGATCAAGAAGCGCATTTTGCGCCAATCAGTGACGATGTAGCGTCGGTTGAAGAAAGCGTTGCATTTGACGCAGAGCTCGCCGAGGCTATCCCAGAAGCAGAAGCAGAAGCAGAAGCAGAAGCAGAAGCAGAAGCAGAAGCAGAAGCAGAAGCAGAAGCAGAAGCAGAAGCAGAAGCAGAAGCAGAAGCAGAAGCAGTTATTGCTGATGACGAATTTGAAACGCCAGCGGCGACTGATGTTATTGCAGAAAGCGTTGATGATCTGAGTGCAGAACACGTTGCAAGTGACGAGTTGGCAGCAGCACCATCTTTTGAGCCAGAGCCAGAGCCAGAGCCAGAGCCAGAGCCAGAGCCAGAGCCAGAGCCAGAGCCAGAGCCAGAGCCAGAGCCAGAGCCAGAGCCAGAGCCAGAGCCAGAGCTTGCCGCCGAGTTTGAACCTGAGCCTGAGATTGAAGATCTCGACATTGATCTCGATATGCCAGAGCTTGCGGTCGAAGACGAGACGGCGATTGAAGACGCTTTGTCAGAAGAAGCTGCAATTGAAGAGGCTATTACTGAAGAATCTGCCACTGAAGAACCTGCGTTTACCGGCTCACCGTTCGATGCTGCGGCCAATGAAGAGTCGGTAGTCGAAGAAACAGATGCCGAAGTGCCAGCGAAACCAGAGAGAGACTTCTCGACGCCATCACCGGTGCCAATCTATGACGATGCGGTGATCGATGAGCTAATGGGCGACGATCCTGAAGCGGATGCGCTTCACGCGATGCTCGCTGAAGTGGCAGCGCAAGCGGCGCAAGAGGAAGGAAGTGATAACGGTGAGGTCGATAAACTCCTTGCTGGGCTTGATGGCCCAAGTGATGAGCTTGATCCTTTTATTGCCGAGCTCTTGGCGGGTACGGATGAGTCAGATATTGAAGAGTTCATCGACTTTGAAACCGATGATGAGGTCGACCTTGACGATATCGACCTAGCGCAAGATGACGAAGCGTTCCTGAAAGATATTCTCTACGACGGTTTTCCGATCGAAAAAACCTTAGCTTATAAAGCTGAGCATAATTTCGAAGGGCGCACTGTTGAGCAGGCGTTGAGTGAACTGGGAGATGAGGAGGACTTGTCTGACGACGAGTTTGAGTTTCCCGAGTTCACCGAAGACAACGCGTTAGAGGAAGTCGAAAACGAGTTTGGTCCGCTTGCAGAAGAAGATCAATCGTTGCCTCAAAAGCAAGAGCTGAACCTGCCAAATATCGGTCCGGTCACCAGCGCGCCAGCAGCGGCGAGTGATGAACTTGCGATTAAGCCGGAGTTGAGCTTTAACTTCCGAGAAAGCATTTCTCTTGATGAGTTACCGGAGTTTAGTGAAGACGATGCCTTTGCGGCTGCACTCGAAGAGCAAGGTGAGTTGGATGAAGGTGAAGCGGAATATAGCGCGGATCTGCAACGTCGCCCAGCCGCCCCTGTGGCCGTTGATAGCGATGACCCAACCGCTGCAGAGTTCAGTGAAGACGATGCCTTTGCGGCCGTGTTAGCGGAGCAATCAGAGCTAGATGAAGGTCAAGCTGAGTACCGTGCAGAAATGGCGCAGCGTCGCTCAAGCCAAGCGCCAGTCAGTGATGAGCGTTATCCCGACTTGGCAGCAATGGATCCTGAGCAGATCGATGTTGCCGGCATGGATATGGATCAGCTGCTTAACGATGTGGATGGTTTGCTTGATGAATGGGACACTCCGTCAGAAGCAGTCTCTTCGACGCCAGAGCAACCGCGTAGTGAGCCGCTCGCCAATGATATGTTGGCCGACGATTTGCCGTTAACTGACGACGAGCTGTCGCTCGAAGATGACGGTATGGATGCGGACGAAGCGGCGATTTGGAATGCCGCAGCGACGCCGGAGCCTGTGCTTGAGCAAGAAGACTGGGCTGACCAATCTGAATTGTCGCTAGATAGTGAGGTGGCCGCCAGCCGTTTGGTTGAGCAGCAGACGTCATCTGATGAAGAGGCATTTCTCAGCATTGACGATCTGATGCGCGATGCCGAGCAAGGTGAGGAAGGGGAGCTGAATGTCGCGTCAACCAACTTAGATGTGGGTTTGGATGACTTTCCTGAGATCTTAGCGAACAGCAACAGTGGCGATATTGATTCAATGAATATGGTGGATAGCCGCCTTGATTTGGCAAAAGCTTACATGGAAATGAATGATCACGAAGGGGCCAAGCAGGTACTTGAAGAGATCTTGGCAGAATCTCATGGCGCACGTCAGCAAGAGATTGAAGCGTTAATCAAGCAGCTAAATCTGGGCTAATTGAGCTCAAAGCACTAAAAAGCGCGGTGAATTCACCGCGCTTTTTTTATGTTTGTTTGCTGATGCAAGCATCAGCGTTTCAGCCTCGTTGATTAGCTGTTGAAGGTCGTCCAGATAGGGGCGTGATCCGACGGTTTTTCAATACCACGCAGTTCATAATCGATACCGGCGTCGGCGGTTTTTTCTGCCAAAGGCGCGGTTGCCAAGATCACATCAATGCGCAGGCCGCGGTTATCATCAAAGCCTTTTGAGCGGTAGTCAAACCACGAGAATTGATCATCAACATTTGGGTGCAGTTGGCGGAAGGTATCGACAAAGCCCCAGTTCATCAAAGTGGCGAGCCACTCGCGCTCAATCGGTTGGAATGAACATTTACCAGTTTTCAGCCAGCGCTTACGGTTCACTTCACCAATGCCGATATCGCTATCGATAGGGCTGATATTGATATCGCCCATCACCACAATGTTCTCATCCGGCTGGTGGGCGGTGTTGAGGTAGTTCATCAGATCGGCGTAGAACTTCTCTTTGGCAGGAAACTTGGTTTCATGGCTCACGTTGTCGCCTTGCGGGAAGTAACCGTTGAGCACTTTAACTTTACTGCCGTCAGCTTGAGTAAATGTCGCCATGATCATGCGACGCTGCGCATCTTCATCGTCGGTAGGGAAGCCTTTGATCACTTCGTCAGGTTGCTGTTTGCAGAGCATTGCCACGCCGTAGTGAGCTTTTTGGCCGTGGTGGTAAACGTGGTAGCCCATCGCCTCAACCGCTTCCAACGGAAAGGCTTCATCGTGTACTTTGATTTCTTGTAGGCCAATGACATCGGGTTGATGTTTTTCAATTAGCGCTTCGAGTTGATGAAGTCTTGCTCTTAGTCCATTGATATTGAAAGAGATCATTTTCATTATGGGAATCCTTTGGAATCTGACTGAGCTTGTGCAAATGACAAGGTAGTCGGCATTTTACCTAACATCTTGATTAACTTCGAGGTACATCTTTTATGTTGCCGCAATGGTTAGGATTGTCCGCGTTCAATCTTTGTTCGGAAAAACTGAACGAGTTGTTAAAGCTCGACCTGCCGACATTGGGCGCGGTACTTTCTATACTGGAGCCATATTGATTAAAGCACTGAGGACAGAGCAATGGGACGTTTAGTGGAAGGTAAGTGGCAGGATGTGTGGTACGACACCAAAGGCAACAACGGTAAGTTTGTCCGTGAAGATGCAGGCTTTCGTGATTGGATTGATGCGGATGGCCCATTTAAGCCTGAATCCGGTCGCTACCATTTGTATGTTTCACTGGCTTGTCCTTGGGCGCATCGTACCTTAGTGTTTCGCGCGCTCAAAGGCTTAGCACCGCATATTGATGTGACCGTGGTGAGTACGGATATGCTTAATAACGGTTGGGAGTTTGCTGAGCCAGAGCCGCTGTATGGCTATCAATTTATGCATCAGCTCTACACCCATGCCAAGCATGATTACAGTGGCCGTGTGACTGTCCCTGTTTTGTGGGATAAGCAAACGCAAACCATAGTGAGTAATGAATCCTCGGAAATTATTCGCATGTTTAACTCGGCGTTTAATGAGCTGACTGGCGATGAGCGCGACTATTACCCAGAGGCATTACGCGAAACGATTGAAGAGTGGAATGCGTTTGTGTATCCCAACATCAACAACGGCGTGTATCGTTGCGGTTTTGCAACCAGTGTCGATGCGTACGAAGCGGCATTTGATGAGTTGTTCAATGCTCTGGATAAAGTGGATGCGCATTTGGCGACCTCGCGTTATTTAGCCGGTGAGCAAATAACCGAAGCGGATTGGCGTTTGTTCACCACCTTAGTGCGCTTTGACGCAGTGTATGTGGGGCATTTTAAGTGTAATCGCCAGCGCATTGCCGACTATCCGCACATTCAGCAGTACCTTAAAGAGTTGTATCAGGTGCCGGGGATCAAACAGACGGTCGATTTTTATCATATCAAGCGTCACTATTACTTCAGTCACACCATGATCAACCCCACCCAAATTGTACCGAAAGGGCCAATGTTGGATTTGGATTCGCCGCATACCCGCCAGCAGCAGGTAGCGTTATAAGACTATCGGCAAGGCTAGCAGCAAGCGCGAAGAAAAACCGATCTGCCAGAAACGAAAAAACCAGCCAAAAGGCTGGTTTTTTGTAGATGGTGGAGGGGGACGGATTCGAACCATCGAAGGCGGAGCCGGCAGATTTACAGTCTGCTCCCTTTGGCCACTCGGGAACCCCTCCAGGGTATTTTTATACTTAACTAACGATTTCCCAACCTGCTAATCAAGTTTTCCAACGCTGTGCGTTAGAGAATATGGTGGAGGGGGACGGATTCGAACCATCGAAGGCGGAGCCGGCAGATTTACAGTCTGCTCCCTTTGGCCACTCGGGAACCCCTCCAGGGTATTTTTATACTTAACTAACGATTTCCCAACCTGCTAATCAAGTTTTCCAACGCTGTGCGTTAGAGAATATGGTGGAGGGGGACGGATTCGAACCATCGAAGGCGGAGCCGGCAGATTTACAGTCTGCTCCCTTTGGCCACTCGGGAACCCCTCCAGGGTATTTTTATACTTAACTAACGATTTCCCAACCTGCTAATCAAGTTTTCCAACGCTGTGCGTTAGAGAATATGGTGGAGGGGGACGGATTCGAACCATCGAAGGCGGAGCCGGCAGATTTACAGTCTGCTCCCTTTGGCCACTCGGGAACCCCTCCAGGGGATTTTTATACTTAACTAATGGTTTCCCAACCCGTTAATCAAGTTGTTTCTCCCGACAATGTCGTGAGAAGAAATGATGGTGGAGGGGGACGGATTCGAACCATCGAAGGCGGAGCCGGCAGATTTACAGTCTGCTCCCTTTGGCCACTCGGGAACCCCTCCACAAGTGCGGAGCGCATAATAGCAAACCCGTAAGGTCTGTAAACCTTTTTCCTTCACTTTTTGTATCGCTTGCTGTTTTTTTCTCCGAGTGCCGCCTTTTTTGCCTAAATTTGCGACGGTTCTGCGGGTGTTGAATGAATTTTGAGGTTGAATCGTTGGATTTCGGTCATTCATCATGCCTCACACTCACCTTTTATCTACTTTGGTATTTACCCTCGTACGGCGTTAAATTGTGCCATTCCCCAAATAACGCCCCTTGAACTTAACAGCCTTCACTATGCCATCACACTTACACTTCCTTTAATACGCTCAGTTTGAGGAAAAGATTGCAATGAATTCGGAGTACGCTAGGTATTTCGGGTTAACGATAAGTAAATTTATTGTCCAGCAGGAGTATTTTTTGTTGAGGTCGCGTTATGTCGATAGATCCTCTGCTGGCTGTAACTTACTGTTAACCTTCGACGAATATTTGCCTAGCTTTACACTCGTTTACACTACTCTCAATAGGTTTTTCTGTATGATACGCACAGTATTTTCGTGAGTATTTAAGAATGAAAAAGACATTGCTTGTTTTATCTCTGGCTGCTGCGCTCGGCGGTGGGTATTGGTACACCCAGCAGTCAGCGTCGGACACTGAAGCATCAGCACCCGCTGCAGGACGTCAAGCGCATAAGGTGGCAGTTACTACCGCAGAAGTAGAACACCTTTCACTGAGCCAGTCGCTCAATCTGGTGGGCTCGTTGGCCGCACGTCAGGGCGTGGATATCGCTACCGAAGTGTCAGGCAAAGTGGTCGAAGTCAAAGTACAACCTAATAGCCAAGTGAAAGAAGGTGATGTGCTTGTTCAGCTAGATTCAGTTCGCGCCAATGCCGCCTTAAAAGAAGCGATGGCGTTCTATAACGATGAGCGCCGTAAATTGAAAGAGTACGGACGTCTTGTCGCGCGTGGCGCCGTCACACAAACCGAATATGAAGCGCAAGAAGCCTCGGTTGATATTGCGCGCGCCCGTTTGGATGCTGCCCGCAAGAGTGTGAGTGACCACTCACTTAAAGCACCCTTTAGCGGCACACTTGGCCTGTTTGATATGGCGCGCGGCCAGTTAGTGAGTGTTAACGAAACCTTGATGACACTGGATGATCTCAGCGTGATGCAGCTTGATTTGGCGATCCCTGAAGTCTACCTACCACAGATCCGCATTGGCGAAACCATTACCGCGACTAGCCAAGCATGGGGCGATGACGTATTCACCGGTACCATTGCGGCGATCGACTCTCGCGTTCAATCTGACTCTCTGAATATCCGCGTTCGTATCCATTTTGATAACGAGAGCCAGCAGTTGAAACCGGGCATGCTGATGAATACCCATGTGGAATTTGCGCCGCAAGCGAAGCCGGTGATCCCGGTTCAGTCTCTTGAATACTCAGGCACAAGCCGTTACGTCTACATCGTCGACGAGCAGCAAGTGGCGCACCGCACTGAAGTGAAACTCGGCGGTCGTGTGAACGATCAAGTGATGATCGAAGAAGGCCTTAGCGGCGGTGAAACTATCGTGGTGCAAGGTTTGGTCAATATTCGTGATGGCGTGAACGTGAATGACGTCTCGGCACAAGTGGCTCGAGGTCAGTAATCATGTGGATTTCTGATATCTCGGTAAAACGACCGGTTGTTGCCGTCGTTTTAAGTTTACTGTTGGTGGTGTTTGGTTATGTTTCCTTCACCCAAATGGCGGTACGTGAGTTTCCCGATGTTGATAGCCCAGTGGTGTCCGTCACCACAATTTATAAAGGCGCATCGGCCAGCGTTATTGAAAGCCAAATCACGACAACCATTGAAGATCAGCTAACCGGGATCAGTGGTATCGATACCATTGTTTCGGCGAGCCGTAATGGTTCGTCGCGTATTACCGTGACGTTCCATGTTGGCTGGGATCTGACCGAAGGGGTGAGTGATGTTCGTGATGCGGTTGAGCGCGCGAAGCGAGGCTTGCCGGAAGAAGCTGACGATCCCATCGTGGCGAAATCGAATGCCAGTGGTGAGTCGTCGCTCTACATCAACCTGACCTCGTCAGAAATGGATCGTACTCAGCTTACTGACTACATCAACCGCGTGTTGGAAGACCGATTCAATTTGATTGATGGCGTAAGCTCGCTACAGATCAGTGGTGCGTTGCAACAAGTCATGTACGTGCAGCTAAGCCCTGAATTGATGGCGGGACGTCGTGTGACGGCCAACGACATCATCACTGCGCTGCGCAATGAAAACTTGGAAATGCCAGGCGGTCAGGTTCGTAACGACACCACGGTAATGTCAGTGCGTACTGCGCGCTTGTACGCGACGCCGCAAGACTTTGAATACCTAGTGGTACGTTTCGCTGAAGATGGCACGCCTATTTACCTGCGTGATGTCGCCAACGTGTATGTAGGTGCAGAGAACGAAAACTCGACCTTTAAGAGTAACGGCATTTCGAACTTGAGTATCGGTATCGTCGCGCAAAGTGATGCGAACCCATTGGAAGTCGCTGAGCGTGTGCGTGCCGAAGTCGATGAGCTGCAAGCCTTCTTGCCGGAAGGCACGACGCTGGCGGTGGATTACGACGCTACCTTGTATATCGAACGTTCGATTGAAGAAGTCTTTGCGACCTTGATGCTCACCGGTGTATTGGTTGTCGTCATTCTGTACATCTTCATCGGCCAGATGCGCGCGACCTTGATCCCGGCGATCACCGTACCCGTGTCGCTGATTTCCGCCTTTATGGTCGCGTATGCGATGGGCTTTTCGATCAACATCTTGACCCTAATGGCCTTGATTTTGTCGATCGGTCTGGTGGTGGATGATGCCATCGTAGTTGTTGAGAACATTTTCCACCACTTGGAGCAAGGCGAGAGCCCGCTATTGGCTGCCTACAAAGGTACCCGTGAAGTTGGCTTTGCCGTTGTCGCGACCACCGTTGTTCTGGTGATGGTGTTCCTGCCTATCACCTTTATGGACGGCATGGTGGGTAAGTTCTTTACTGAATTCGCGGTATTGCTGGCGGTATCGGTGATCTTCTCGTCGCTGATCGCCTTGACGCTGACCCCAGTGATGGGCAGTAAGATCTTAAAAGTAAACGTGAAGCGCGGCGCTTTCAACCGTATGGTTGATGTGTTCTTCACCAAAATGGAGAACGGCTATCGCGCCATGGTGGAAGCCTGTGTTCGCGCGCGCTGGGCTGCGCCTTTGGTGATTATCGGCTGTATTGCCGCGAGTGGTTACCTGATGAAGGTAGTCCCGGCGCAGTTGACGCCAATGGAAGACCGCGGCGTGGTCTTTGCGTTCGTCCGTGGCGCGGAAGGTACCAGCTATAACCGCATGGTGGCGAATATGGAAGTGGTGGAATCACGCTTGCTGCCGATGGTGGGCAACGGTGAAATTCAATCCGTCAACTTCCAAACCCCGGCCTTTGGCGGTAACGCCGGTGACCAAACGGGCTTTGTGATCATTCAGTTGACCCCGTGGGATCAACGTACTCGTCACGCCGAAGTGATTTTGGGTGATATCCGTAAGGCGCTGGGCACCATTCCTGACGTGCGCGTGTTCCCATTCATGCCGGGTATGCGTGGTGGCTCGTCTGAGCCGGTACAAATGGTACTGGGTGGCTCAGACTATCAAGAGCTTAACAAGTGGGCGGAGCAGCTGAAAGTGATTGCCGATGAAAGTCCGTTTATGAACGGTGCCTCATTGGATTACTCGGAAGCGACGCCTGAGCTATTGGTGACTATTGATAAACAACGTGCCGCGCAACTTGGCGTATCAGCGTCGACCATTGCACAAACGTTGGAAGTGATGCTGGGCGGTCGTCGTGAAACCACGTATGTGGATCGCGGTGAAGAATACGATGTGTATCTGCGTGGTGCTGAAGAGCGTTTCAACAACGCGACCGATCTCAGTAAGATTTACTTGCGCACCAACAAAGGTGAACTGATCACTTTAGATACCGTGACCAAGATTGAAGAAGTGGCAACGGCGCAACGTCTAAATCACTTCATGAAGCAGAAATCGATCACCTTGAGCGCTAACTTAAATGAAGGTGTGACCTTGGGTGAAGCGTTGAACTTCTTGGAAGATGAAGCAAAAACCTTGCTGCCGGCAGACATCACGGTGGATTACGCCGGTGAGTCGAAAGATTTCCGCGACAACCAAAGCTCAACCCTGTTTGTGTTTGGTTTGGCGTTGTTGGTGGCCTACCTCGTGTTGGCGGCGCAGTTTGAAAGCTTTATCAACCCAATGGTGATCATGTTCACCGTTCCGATGGGGGTCTTTGGTGGCTTGGCGGGTCTGTGGTTTACCGACCAGTCGCTGAATATCTACAGCCAGATCGGCATGATCATGCTGATCGGTATGGTAACCAAGAACGGGATCTTGATTGTTGAGTTCGCTAACCAGCTACGTGACCGTGGCCGAGCATTTGAAAGCGCGATTGTTGAGGCCTCGGTGCGTCGTTTGCGCCCGATCTTGATGACCGCATTCACCACCTTGTTTGGTTCGTTGCCGCTGATTTTCTCAACCGGTGCGGGTGCAGAAAGCCGTATCGCGGTGGGTACCGTGGTGTTCTTCGGTATGGCCTTTGCGACCTTCGTAACCTTGTTGGTGATCCCAGCGATGTATCGCTTGATTGCGGGCAACACCAAGTCGCCGGGTTATGTTGAGCAACTACTTGAGAAAGAGTTAGAGAAGGATGTCGTGACGCGCCATAACCATGGCTAAGGCACTCATTGTATAATCACGAAAAGGGCTCTGCATTGCAGAGCCCTTTTTTGTTGAGATGAGGTTGAGGTGAGAGGTTAACGCGTTGGTCGCTTTTGTTATCAGACAGCGCTGCTTGCTGGCATCACTGAATTCTCTTTGGTTGATTCGTCCCACTGTTCGTCCCACTGTGCTAGGCTGCGGAACACGCTCTCGCCAACCATTTTCGCCAGTTGTACCGGCACCGCGTTGCCCAATTGGCGCATTGCTTCACCCCATGCACCTTCCAGCACATAGCTGTCGGGGAACGTCTGAAGACGGGCACTTTCTCGTACTGTAAAATAGCGCACGCTGCCGTCGTGATAGCGGATCATGTTCTCGCCCCCCGGTACGCCATGCGCGCCGGCTTTCAACGCCTTAGACGGCTCATCAATATAACTGCCGGTATGGCCGGGGTAGATCCGTGCGCCGGGCTTAAAATCGTGATTGCTAACGCTGTTAGCGGGCGATGCTACGCTTTGTGGGTCCGGCAAATCAGACAACGCATCTCGCACCGTCAACCAAGGTAATGATGTCGGCGGCTGATCGCGATAGCGCTTTTGTAGCTTGGCGACTTTGGCGGCGGTTTTCTTATCTATCACTGGCGCGCTCACGCCGTGGCGTTGCCAATAGCTCCCCGTGATCCATTTGCTCCACAGCAGCGCGTCTTCACTGTGGGTTGGCGCAGGAAACGCCCATTGCGGTTTGATATCGCGACGAAAACCGACCATAAATACACGCTCGCGTTTTTGCGGAACGCCGTAGTCGGCGGCGTTGACGAGGTGGTAACTCAGCTGATATTCCGGCGTTGGTTGCAACTGTTGGTGGGCAGAAAGCCGTGCGGCGTGCGACTCCCAATCTTCTTCTGGTTGTTTGGTTATCGAGGGATAGCGCAGCTGCGACAAAATATAGTCAAAATACGGCGCGAATGAGCTGCGCAGTAAGCCTTTGACGTTTTCAAAGATAAAGGCGTGCGGCTGCAACTCACGCACTGCCCGCACCGCCTCAGGAAACATATCGCGATCATCGTTATGGGCACGATGATTACCGCCGAGCGAAAAAGGCTGACACGGTGGCCCGCCCGATACCAACCGGATAGGCGCTGTTTGCAAATGTTGATAATCAAATTGGCGGATATCGCCTTCAAACACCGCCGTATGATCGCTGGCGAGATAATTTTGGCGCAAGGTTTTACACGCATTGCGATTGAATTCGATAATGGTGTGAGGGCGAAAGCCTGCTCGCTCCAAACCAATGGCTAAACCGCCGCCACCGGCAAATAGTTCCACGGATTCCATGTGTTGATGCAAAACCTTTTCGTGCAGTTGTCGCAGCCTGTCTGTTTATGCCAGAGATCAAACGGCGATTAATGGTCTAGGTGATTGAAAACGTAAGAGTAACCAATAATGTTCAATGGCTCATTACCCGCAATGGTGACATGAGAGCTATCACCCAATCTCGACGGCGAAGCGCTGTTTTTTTCAGCACTGTCGAGCGCGTTGATGTTTACTCTACTGGGCAAAGCGCTGTCGAGGCTTAGATTGACTAGGAGTATGTGTCAGAGCACGGGAGCTTTAGTGGGGGGCAAGTAGGCGGCAAAAGGGCTGAGGCGTGATGCAGACTCGCCACTGAGTGAATTTTCCGCTAGACTACCACCCCCTTGCGCTGGGCGGCAGCGCGTATAATTCAACGAGATCAGATCATGACTGAACAGACCCTCATTCGGCTCAACAAATTTATCAGTGATACTGGCTATTGCTCGCGCCGTGAGGCCGATAAGCTAGTTGATCAGGGCCGTGTCACCATCAACGGAGAAGTGGCCGAAATGGGCACTAAAGTGGCGGCTGGCGATGAAGTGTGTGTTGATGATCGCCCGCTACGTCAAAAAGAAGCGCCGATTTACATCGCGTTGAATAAGCCGCCGGGTATCACCTGTACCACAGAGCGTCATATTGAAGATAACATCGTTGATTTTATCGGCCACCGTAAGCGTATTTTCCCGATCGGTCGTCTGGATAAAGCGTCTGACGGTTTGATCTTCCTGACCAACGATGGCGACATCGTGAACAAGATCCTGCGCGCCGGCAACAACCACGAGAAAGAGTACGTGGTGCGTGTCGATAAGCCGATCACTGATGAGTTCATTGCCAAGATGGCAGCGGGTGTCGCGATTCTCGATACCGTGACGTTACCGTGTAAAGTGGTGCAAGAGTCGCGTTTTGTTTTCCGCATTACGTTGACCCAAGGTTTGAACCGTCAGATCCGTCGCATGTGTGAAGCCTTGGGTTATGATGTGTTTAAGCTAAAACGTGTCCGTATTATGAACGTGACCATTGATGGGTTACCGACCGGAAAATGGCGTTACTTGACCGATGCGGAAATGGCACAAATCAACGCGATGATTGCCGATTCAAGCAAAACCGAAGAAGCGTCAGCGGTGGCACCAAGCGCGTCAAAACCTGCGCGCACCCCAGCGGGAGAGCGCAATAACGATCGTCCTACGCGCTCAGGTGGGGCGCGGGTGAAAACCCACAGTGCGAAAGGCTATGATGGTCGTCGCGCGCGTCAGGGTAAGGAAGAAGGCTCACAACCGGGGCGGAAAAAGCCGCATGCGGGCCGTCGTGATCAAGATCAGCGCGGTGGCGCTCGTTCTCAGGGCAATACAGGTCGACATCGCTCATCTGATAACACCGCGCCAGCCAAGCCAAAAAGTGATGGCATCATTAAGTGGCAACCGAAGCGTTAAGTTGCGGTTTAATTTGGAAAATTTCTTGAAGACTCGCTGCGGCGGGTCTTTTTTTGACTGAAACTTGACCCACATACCAACATCGCAGTGATACGCTGAAATAAGTTTAAGCCAATGGGCGATCACGGGTTCTTTTGGACGGTTACGTTATTGCGTAGTCACTTGGTTTTGATGATCGCTCGTTTCTAAAGCACTGAGTGGCTTTTGGTTTAAGCACTCATAGCTTTGTTAATCGACAAAACTGAAATTATTTTCAGCGCCAGTTGTGATCTTGCCTGAAATCCGATGTTTAGGTTGAGATTGTTACCTGTCTCAGCGGCATTATCTTGTTAGACTGCGGAAAACTGGTGTACACGGATGACTCCTATGCAATCGTTATTAAAAAGTGGCAGATTAGTGTGTGGCTTAAAGTCAGCGCCTGGCTGTAAAGTTCTGATCCTCAACCGGAAAGGGGGAGCGGGGAAGTCAACGTTTTCCATCTCACTCGCCAGTGTGTTGCAACAGCAGCATTCGGTGGAAATGGTGGATTTCGATGCGCAGCGGACAGCCCACTTTTGGACAACGCAAAGTCAATTGGTGCCGGGACAGGCATTTAATTTCGACAAAGGCCAAGTGTTCTCGTTGGCGGTTAAAGTCGACCGCTCAAGTGAAGTGATCATTCTCGACACGCCGTCGAACTTCACCAATGCCGAGATGGAGCGCTATCTCACCCTTGCTGATCGCATTATTATTCCGGTGCAGCCGTCGCCGGTGGATATCCACGCCATCTTAGGCTTCATGACGGATTTAATGCGTTCGCCTACTTTTAAACAGCGCAATATCCCAGTGGCGTTTGTCGCCACACGTAATCCGAACGGCGAAGAAGCGATGGAGCAGTTCCGTCGCGTACTTGGACACCTACGCCATCCTGTGCTTGGCTATATGAGTAACACTGACAATTACCAGCAAGCCTTCAATCAGGGCATGAGTTTCTTGGCGATTGACCCTGATTTGGACTCAGCCTTGTGGCAAAACGTTGAAGAATGGTTAGCGATCGCGCCACCGGCTGAAGCCAAAGTCGTAAAAGTGGAAAAAGTGAAGACGGCCACGATTACGCGTTTTGGCTCGGAAAAACCGGCCGAGGAGCCTGAAGCGCCACCTTCGCATGTGACGGTTGAAGTGCAAACCCACGACGAGGTTGAGCCGGAGAATGCCGAACAGAACGCTGATACTGCATTAGGGGAGCAACACAATGGACCAGCAACAGCAGGATCAACTCGACGCGATGGTGCTGCGTCGACTCTTAGCCCATCTCGATAACAACAAGGATGTGCAAAATATCGATTTGATGATATTGGCGGATTTTTGCCGTAACTGTTTGGGTAAATGGTACAAAAGCGCAGCGGATGAGCTAGGGGTGGCGATCACCGATGAGCAAGCCCGTGAGCGGATTTACGGCATGCCCTACAGCGAGTGGAAAGCCAACTATCAACAGCCCGCAACCCCTGAGCAATTGGCCGCGTTTGAGGCGCGCCAACAAGCCAAGAAAGCGAAATAGTTTCGAGATCGTTCTGTTTGAATGGAAGACGCAGCCAAAGTGCTGCGTTTTTTTTATCGCGTCTGTTTACGCAGTGTGGTGCGAGGCCAATAAAAAGAGAGCAGGCCAATCAGCGCGCCGCACACCAGCCCCAATGTATGGGCTTCATAAGCGACACGGGCGTTGATCAAGCCCGATGTGACTGCACTGCCGCCGCTATACCACTCCATCGCATTTTTAACGATCACCCCGACCAGCAGCGCCCAGCCTAAGCGGTCATGGTGGCGAATATCTTGCAGCGCGCCCCAGATAAACAAGCCATGTAAGGTGCCTGACAAACCGGCATAGTTGTTGATGTCACTCCACCAAATCGCGCTGCCAATCGCGATGCTGATCAGCACGATGAGGGCGGTGTATGGCAATGGGCGAAGATGGCGACGGAAGATGAAGCCGATTAAGAAAAAAGCCAAGCTGTTCATCAGCAGGTGCCAAGAGTTGGTATGGGTGAGGTTTCCTGTTAGGATGCGCCACCATTCGCCATCCGCAATCGCGGTGCGACGCCAAAACGCCCACTCATTGAGTGCGGGAATTTGCATCAGCGTAAGAAAGGCGATAAACAGAACTAAATAGCGAACAATAGCCAAAGAGAGCCTCATGCGATCGAATTGCCAACGTTGTGGAAAAGCAGAAAAAGCCTGCATTTGCCCGTGGATCCAATCGGTTGATACCAAAACTGAATTGATTGTCCTGCAACATCCTAGCGAGGTCAACCGAGCGATCGGCACCGCTCGTATCTTGGATCTGGCTTTGGCGCGCTGTCAGGTATTGGTCGGGGAAGACTTTAGCGATGACGCCGCGCTCAATCAGGCGTTAGCACGCCGCGACATTCGTTGGTTTGTGCTTTACCCCAGTGAAACGGCAACTCCAGTGAGTGCGCTGCGCGCAAGCGGCGAGAGCGATGAGAACATCGGGTTCATTTTGCTCGATGGCACGTGGAAAAAAGCCTACAAGATGTGGCAACTGTCGCGCAACTTGCATGCACTGGCAACCTGCACGCTTGATAACGCCGAAGACGGTCGCTACCAAATTCGTAAATCATCAAAGCAAAGTGGTGTGAGTACGGTGGAAGCGGGATTCTATGCGCTCAAAGCGATTGAGCCCAATAATAGCGCTTTAAACGCGCTGTTGGTGCCGTTTGAGCAGATGATCCAGTTTCAAATCGCGCAAATGCCGGCGGGGGTGTTTGAGAAGAACTACCAGTGAGGCGCAGCGAGCGCTTTGTATGGCGATCATAAGAAAAAGCCGTGTTGAAAATAACACGGCTTTTCGGTTTCTAGCGGCTGAGCTTGTTGGGCGCTCGACAGCAGATTCTGGCTATCGGTTGTGACCCCACAGCTTGCTGGTGGCCGGATCGAATAAGGTGCTGTAAAGCTGCTGGGCATAGCCATCGGTCATGCCGGAAATGTAATCGGCAATGACCCGTTTACTCTGATTCGATTGCTGCCAGCGCTCTTTGGTCGCTTCGGGGAGTAACCGTGCTGGATCCGATTCAATCGCGTCAAACAGCTCCATCACCAACTGCTGGCCTTTATATTCCAACAATTGCAATTCGTGGTTTTTCACCACGTACTTGAACACGAAATCTTTCAGTACATTGAGCACCTTGACCATCGCAGGGCTTAAGGTCGCGGTCCATTTAAGCAAAGGCTCGTCAAAGTGGTGATCCGCGTGGCTAGGCTCGATGGAAATTGCGGTGATCAAGGCGTTGACCAGTGCGCCAATCGCATCTTTTCTGTCGTAGTGGGCGGCAAAAATTCGCTCGCTAATGTCAGTAATATGGCTCTCAATCCACGGATCGCCACAATCGGCCAATACGCTCGCCACCGATTCTTGCCACTGATGGCGGGTCACAATTCCCATTACTATCGCATCTTCAAGATCATGCACGCCATAGGCGATATCGTCAGCCAGCTCCATAATCGCGCAGTCGAGAGACTTAAACGCGGTTTTGGCATGTTGATCCGGCTTAGGTGTTTGACGCAGCGTGGCTAATAATTCGCGATCACGCTCGCTCAGCGGTGCCAATACCCAATCCATCAGGGCTTGATCGCAATCGTAAATCGCTTTGGCCGGATGCCATTGATCGGCGACCAAGCGGCGAAAACTGGAGACATCGGCCGGTTTTTGTTTCGCGCTGACGTGGCTGGTCAGTTGCGGGTATTTCATTAACCCCAGCAAAGTGCGACGGGTTAAGTTCATGCCGTGATCGGCGGTATAGGGCTCAAGTTGCGTCACAATGCGAAAGGTTTGGGCGTTGCCTTCAAAGCCGCCGTGATCGCGCATCATGTAATTGAGCGCCGTCTCGCCGCCATGGCCAAACGGCGGATGGCCAATATCGTGCGCTAAACAAAGGCTTTCCATCAAACTGTTTGAAGGTAGCAGGGCGCGAAACTGTCGCTGTTTGACCTTCAACTGCGCCACAATCCCAGTGCCAATTTGCGACGCTTCCAACGAATGGGTAAGCCGGGTACGGTAGAAATCGTTCATCCCAGCGCCAAGCACTTGCGTTTTGGCTTGCAGACGACGAAACGCGGCCGAGTGCAAGATCCTTGCTCGGTCGCGTTGATAAGGGGAGCGATTGTCATCGCGGCGCTGTTTGTTCTCGGTAGCGAAACGCGCCTGCCAAACGTTAGAAACCGTGTCGTCCATTAACTGATCTCATCTAGGTTTTTGTTAAAGCTTGGGATAAAGACTTGCTCAAAGTAGGTGAGCTCAGGGGTGCGGCGCTGCTCTAGCATATCTTCAAGGCGCTGCTTGGCTTGCTCAAACTCGTGGTTTCCCATCGACAACTCTTCCAAGCACTTGATGTAGGCGCACAGGGTGTCGGCTTGTTTGACAATAGCGTAGTCATCGGCGTCGATTTGCTGGCTGTCGAGTAGCTCGGCGTAATCGTCGTAGAATTCTTCCGGCAGCAGTGATAATAAACGCTGTTCGGCAGCGAGTTCGATTTTCTTGTACTCGGCGGCAATCGCGTGGTTATGGTATTTCACCGGGGTTGGCATATCGCCGGTGAGCACTTCGGAGACATCATGGAACATGCCAAGCAGGGCGATCCTTTCCGGATTTACATTGCCGCCAAACTTCTTGTTTTTAATCAAGGCCAAGCCGTGGGCGACGAAGGCCACCATCAAGCTGTGCTCGCTGATATTTTCCGGCGAAACGTTGCGCATTAACGGCCAGCGGCGGATCAGCTTCATACGTGAGAGATGAGCAAAAAAGTGGCTTACAGACATACCTAGCTTCCATTGATGTAATTTCAACCTACGTTAACAGTAGTCTTGTTAGTAGGCAATCGGCGAATTTAGGATAACGTATTGATAATAAAGCTGATGAAATTACAAAAGATGTGGCAGCAGCAAGCCTTGGGGTGAGGCGTGAGAAAAGTAAGAAGAGGAAAGCGCAAGTAGGGCGAACGCAAAAAAAAGCAGAGAGAAGAAGGGCGTAAGCGAGGAAAGAGGCGTAGTGTTAGGTCGAAAAGCAGCGGGTTGCCCCGCTGCAACGCAAAGATAGCGCTTATTGGCACTGGAACGTCAGGGTGGTGACATAAGGAGAATCGAGCGTGGCGTTGTAGGTGCCGCCCGCAATAGAGACCGCTTGGCCTAAGCCCTCGGTGTCGTCATCGCCAAACACCCAAATCGCACTGCCTGCGGCAATCGCCACTTCCGATAGCACCTTGTGGGTTTCGTATTGCTCTTGGGACATCTTGCCTTGGTAGAGCTTTTCTTCTTTCACCACAAACATCTGACCGCCGGTGGATTTGCAGTAGCTGTTGGCTTGGCTCAGTGCTTCTTGGCTCGCCGCTTGCGGCTCTTTAGCTGAAATTGATACATAGTGATTGCCGTCAACACTTGGACGAACATCTTTGTGAGAGGTGGTGGCACAGGCCATCAAAAAGCTGCTGAGTAGCGTTATAGTAATGATTTTTTTCATAACGTATCCGTTTTGAATAACTAGCGATAATGGCGATTGTAGGGCGCTTTTGTAAGGGCAGTGTCAGAAATGGGCGGATCAATGGGTGAAAACGGCTGAACGAGGGGGGAGCAACGCAGAAGGCGGAAATAAAAAAGGCTGTCAGAGACAGCCTTGATAGCGAGATTATTGACGGTAGGTCTGCAAGAAGCGCTCAAAGCGGCTAATCGCGACTTCCAAATCGTCAACACGCGGTAGCGTTACGATGCGGAAGTGATCTGGCTTGTGCCAGTTAAAGCCAGTACCGTGAACCAGCAGCACTTTTTCTTGTACCAAGAAGTCCATCACCATCTTTTCGTCGCTGGTGATATTGAATTTCTTCACGTCGATTTTCGGGAAGAGGTACAGTGCGCCTTTCGGTTTCACACAGCTAATGCCATCAATGGCGTTGAGCATTTCCCACGCTTTGTCACGTTGCTCAAGCAAACGGCCACCCGGCAAGATCAGCTCGTTAATGCTTTGGTAGCCACCCAGCGCGGTTTGAATCGCGTGCTGCATGGGTACGTTGGCACACAAACGCATCGAGGCCAGCATGTCTAAGCCAGCAATGTAGCCCATGGCTTGATGGCGTGGACCCGAAAGGATCATCCAACCAGCACGGAAACCACACACGCGGTACGATTTTGATAGACCGTTAAAGGTCACACAGAATACGTCTTCGGCCAGTGGCGCGATAGAGTGGTGGATCGCTCCATCGTAAAGGATTTTGTCGTAGATCTCGTCAGCGAAAATGATCAGCTTGTTCTGACGCGCAATTTCGATCACTTCGAGCAAGAAGTCACGGCTGTAGACAGCGCCCGTTGGGTTGTTCGGGTTGATCAACACAATGCCGCGGGTTTTCGGCGTGATCTTGGCGCGAATATCGTCAAGATCTGGGTACCAGTTCGCTTCTTCATCACAGATGTAGTGCACTGGGGTACCGCCAGACAGTGATACTGCCGCGGTCCACAATGGGTAATCCGGTGATGGGATCAGAATTTCGTCACCGCTGTTGAGCAGTGCTTGCATCGACATTACGATCAGCTCAGAGACACCGTTACCGACGTAAACGTCTTCAACGCCAAGATCTAACAGACCGCGTTTTTGATAGTGTTGAACGATGGCTTTACGGGCTGAGTAAATCCCTTTTGAATCACAGTAACCTTGCGACGTTGGTAGGTTGCGGATCACATCGACCAAGATTTCGTCTGGGGCGTCAAAGCCAAACGGGGCGGGGTTGCCAATGTTCAATTTTAGAATTTTATGCCCCTCTTCCTCCATGCGTTTAGCATGTTTGAGTACTGGGCCGCGTATATCGTAGCAGACATTATCAAGCTTGCTTGACATCCCCAAATCATACATGTGTTTGCTTTCCCGTTTTGTTCTAGTAAACCTTCAAATTACACTACTCAAACCGCAAAAAGAATGCTTCCACAGTAAAAAGTCGCGAATTTTTTTATGCTTTATCATTATGTGCTGAGAGGGGAGTAAATTTCGGTGGGAAAAACCCGCAGTCTATTGGGGGTCATTCATTCACAAATAGGGGCAGAATGCGATAGAATGCACATTTCCATCCTGAAATACCGGATGAACATACAGATAACATTGTCTGGTGCAGAACAAGATGACGACGCGGCACATTGTGCCTGAGTAATGCGAGGTTCCATTGACTGCTTTACGACGTGCGGTTGAAGTACTAACCGACACCATCACGACTTTGCCATACCGTGGCCCAATGCGTTTGGAAACCCCGATCGATTGGCCACAAGGGATCGATGCGCTTGATTGGCTGGCGTCCCAAGCGGTGTTTCCCAAGTTTTATTGGCATCATCGCAATGGTCGCGAAGAGGTAGTGGCGTTAGGTCAAGTCACCACTTACACCGATCCGGCGGCTGCTGAAGAAACACTGGCAGACGGGCAGCGGGTGTGGGGCGGGTTGTCGTTCGATGGTAATACGGGTCGAAATCGTCGCTGTATGCCGTCGTTGTTTTTCTTGCCGCAAATTGAATTGGTGCGTCAAGACGGTTTCTGGCACCTGGCCGTCAATTTTTCCAGTGACAATAAACGTCTATTGGCGGCGCTCGCCAAACTCAAACTGGACGTTTCTCCGGTCACTTTCCCCGATAGCGATATTGTCGAAGAGCATACCTTGCCCACACAGGCCGAGTGGCACGCGCAGATCGACCAAGCGCTCAACGCCATTGCCACCACTGAGCTGGAAAAAGTGGTGTTGGCGCGTCGTACGACCGTCAAAATGGCGTCTGCGGTGTCAGCGGAGCAGTTGCTCAAAGCCAGTAGCGCGGTGAATCCGCGCAGTTTCCATTTCATGATGTCGATGAGCCCGTCGCACGCCTTTGTTGGCTCGACGCCGGAGCGGTTGTTCCGCTGTCGCAATGCCGATATCGAAACCGAAGCACTGGCGGGCACCACCGGACGTGGAATTGATCGTCAACAAGATGAAGAGCTGGCGAACTGGTTATTATCCGACAGCAAAAATCGCTATGAAAATCAGTTGGTGGTGGATGATATTGAAGCCAGACTGCAACCGTACGTTGATAGCCTGCACACTGTGCCGGAGCCGGAAGTGATCCAGTTGCGCCAAGTCCAGCATTTGCGCCGTCCGATCAAAGCGACCCTCAGTGGCGCGATGAAGCACGCCTCGATTTTGTCTTCGCTGCAACCGACGGCAGCGGTGGCGGGGTTACCGCGTGCAGCCGCTTATCAATATCTGCTGGATAACGAGGCATTTGCTCGTGGTTGGTACAGTGGCTCAGTGGGCTATATCGGCGAGCACCAGAGCGAGTTTTGTGTGGCGCTGCGCAGTGCGTTAATTGCCAACGATACTATCCATCTGTTTGCTGGCGCGGGGATCGTGCCGGGTTCTGATCCTGAAGCCGAGTGGCAAGAGATCAACCGCAAAACCGCAACGCTGAAAAGTTTGCTTGAGCGCACGCCATCGTGCCCGCAACAGCAACGCGCATAGCCCTTTAGGGTGGCTGTCAGCGGCGAGACTCTCGCTACCTTAAGCGGCTGATTACTCGCTATCTTAAGCGACTGATTAAAGGCGGCTTGCCGGATAATGCTTTAGTTGTTTGCGTATCTATTTCTGTCAGCTCGGTAACGGTCTTCAACGCCGAGCTTGCTTAACCTTTCAAAGAGAATCAAAGTGGAAAAACATCAAGCAGGTTTGAACCGTGTCTGGTCGATGCTGATCATCGAAACCTTGTCTCGTCATGGCGTGACCGATATCTGTATTGCGCCGGGCTCACGCTCGACCCCGCTCACGTTGGCGGCGCAGGCACACGGTAAACTGACCATTCACACCCACTTTGATGAGCGCGGTCTTGGCTTTTTAGCACTCGGCTTAGCCAAAGCGAGCCATAAGCAGGTCGCGGTGATCACTACCTCTGGCACCGCCGTGGCGAATTTGCTGCCCGCTGTGGCAGAAGCGCACTTAACCGGTGAACAACTGGTACTACTGACTGCCGATAGACCACAAACGCTGGTGGATGTGGGCGCGAATCAAGCGATCATTCAACCGGGGATTTTCTCCTCCCATGTCTCAAACGCACTGAACTTGCCGTCACCGTCGCAAGCGCATAGCCCTGCGTGGTTGGTAAGCAGCATCGATGCGGTGCTTTTTGGCCAGCATCATGGCAGCGTGCATATCAATTGCCCCTTCCCAGAGCCTTTGTATGGTGATGAAGAGGTATTGTTTACCGACTATCTTGCGCCGGTGGCCACGTGGCTTTCATCAACGAAGCCATTTTATAACGTGCTGGCCAATTACAGTTTGCCGGATGTCCCAGCCAACTGGACCACGATTCAGCATCAACGTGGGGTGGTGATCGCGGGTAAGCTGTCACCGGGTGAATTGTCTGAGGTGAAGGTACTGGCGCGGCGCTTGGGTTGGCCGCTATTGGCCGATCCGCAAAGTGGCGGCAGCTCGGCATGGGCAGGCTACGATGTGTGGCTTAACAACCCTGACTGTGACGCGTTTTTGTCACAAGCTGAGGTGGTGCTGCAATTTGGTGGCCGCTTGGTCTCTAAACGTTTGGGCGCGTGGCTAGGCAAATTTAGCGGCGAGTATTGGCTAATTGACCCGAGCACTGCGCGTTTGCAGCCGCAGCATCGTCCGCATACTCGTATTCAAGCTAGCGCCAGTGATTGGGTCGTCGAAGCCTTGTGTTTAGCGGTTGAAGCGCCTGAGCAGCGTGACTGGGCGGCAAGATTAGCCGCGTTGCCGACGCCGTGGGAAAACGATGCGCTGAATGAACTGAGCTTTGCCGAGCAAGTGCCGCATTGGCTTGTTGATGGTCAAGATCTGTTTATCGGCAACAGCTTAGTCGTGCGTCTTATCGATATGTTGGCAAGCGAATGGCAAGCCCCCGTCTTTACCAATCGCGGCGCATCGGGCATCGATGGCTTGATCGCAACCGCAGCCGGTGTAGCACGAGCCCGTCAGCGCCCGCTATTGACCTTGATCGGTGACACCTCCTTGCTGTACGACTTAAACAGCTTAGCCTTGCTAAAAGCGACATCGCAGCCGATGGTGATCGTGGTATTGAACAACGACGGCGGTGGCATCTTTGATATGTTGCCGGTGCCACAAGATCAAAAAGAGGCGCTGTATCGCATGCCGCATGGGCTTTCGTTCAGCGCGGCGGCGGCGATGTTTGGACTAAACTACGTCCAGCCAACCAGTCTGATTGAAGCCGAAGAGGCGATCCAGTCGGGTCTTGCCGCTAGTGGTGCAACCTTGATTGAAATCGTCACCCCATCGGGCGAAGCAGGTGCGCTGCTCAAGCAGATGATGGAGGAAGTGAGACATGCCCCTTTACTCAGCTAGTTACGGCGATCCTGAGCGACCTTGCATCGTCTTTCTTCATGGCATGCTGGGCAATCATCATGACTGGCAAGCCGCGTGTCGCCTTCTTGGTGAAGACTATTACTGCGTTGCGCTCGATTTACCCGGCCACGGCCACAGTGCCCACGTGCTGCCGACGGAAAATAATGAGCTGACGCTTTCTGACAGTGATGGTTTTGCTTTTTGTGAGCAGAAAATCCGTGAAACACTGGCTAATCTTGGGATCGCCCGTTATGTCTTAGTCGGCTATTCCATGGGCGCACGCTTGGCGATGTATCATGCCTGTCAAAAGCCAACTGGTCTTGCTGGCGTTGTGGTGGAAGGCGGCCATTTTGGTTTGCCTGAGGCTGAGCGCTCGGCGCGTCTGGCCAATGATTTGGCGTGGGCGGCGCGATTTGCTAATGAGCCTATCGATACGGTTTTAGCGGCGTGGTATCAACAAGCTGTGTTTGCCGATCTGAGCGCCGAGCAGCGCCGCGATTTGATCGCTAAGCGCATTGATAACCAAGGTGTGGGTATTGCTGCGATGTTTGACGCGGTATCGCTGGCGCGCCAACCGCAATTAGAAGTTCCTTTAACGCAAAGCCAAGTGCCAGTGCACTATGTGGTCGGTGAGCGAGACGCCAAATTTAGCGCGCTTGCCCACCAGACAGCGTTTGCTGTCTCTACTATTCCCGGTGCTGGGCACAACGCGCATCATGAAGCGCCTCAGGCTTATTGCTTGGCTTTGAACGCATTCTTAACTCAAATTCCCCAATCTTTGAAGGAGTGGCAATGAGATCCGCAGCCCTTTATCAATACTCCCTGGAAATGGACTCCATGGTAATTCTACGTAACCAACGTCTACAGCAACGAGAAGGATTCTTCGTTGAATTGAAAGACGGAGACCGACAGGGCTGGGGCGAAATTGCACCGTTGCCAGAATTTAGCGCGGAAACCTTGGAACAAGCGCAAGCAGCTGCCCAGCAGTGGCTGCAAGCGTGGATCGCCGGCGACAACTCGGTGAGCGGTGACGCGGCGTTCGATAACCTGCCGCCATCGGTGGCATTTGGTTTGTCGGCGGCGTGTATGGAGCTTAACGGCGGATTGAGTAACGAAGGTGAGTACCGCGTGGCTCCGCTGTGCAGTGGCGATCCGGATGATTTGGTGGTGACACTGAATCAGCAAGAAGGCGAAAAAGTCGCGAAAATCAAAGTTGGTATGTACGAAGCCGTGCGTGATGGCATGGTCGCCAACATGTTTATTGATGCGATCCCAGATATTCGTCTGCGTTTGGATGCCAACCGTCAATGGACCCCGCTAAAAGCGCAGCAATTTGCGAAGTATGTGCGCCCTGAAAATCGCGGCGGCATCGCGTTTTTGGAAGAGCCGTGTCAGACCCCTGCGGACAGTCTGGCGTTTGCTGCGGAAACCGGTATTGCCATCGCGTGGGATGAAACCTTGCGTGATGAAGGCTTTGAACTAAAGGCTGAGCCGGGATTGGCGGCCATCGTGATCAAACCGACCTTGATTGGCTCGATCGCACGTTGCCAAGCATTGGTTGCGCAAGCGCATGACTTGGGTTTGACTGCGGTGATCAGCTCAAGCCTAGAGTCTAGCTTAGGTCTAAACCAATTAGCGCGTTTGGCGAAAAGCCTCACCCCTGAGGTGATCCCAGGCTTAGACACCATGCAGCTATTCCGCCAGCAAGTGACGCCAACGTGGCCGGGCTGCGAATTGCCTGTGGTGGCTGAGCATCAGCTTGTGTGGCAAGGCTAACGGCGGCTTCGACACTTTGGCTAAACACATGTCAGCAATGCACAAACAAGCAAAGCACGCAGCGACAACAGATAAGGCGTTAAACGGCGAGTTTAACGACTATCCGTGGCGCTACTGGGCGAAACACGCCCCGCAGCAGTGTGCTTTGCGGCTAGATGATGGCGATGTGACGTGGGCAGAAATCGTGCCCAAGGTAGCAGCGCTGGCCAGTAAGTTGGCCGCTTTGCCCCCGTCGCAAGTGATTGTCGCCAGCGGTGAAAACCGTGTTGAAAATTTATTGCTGTTGCTGGCATGTGCCGAAACGCATCACGTTTTACTTTTGCTCAATCCAAAGCTGAGTGACAGCGAGCAACAGGCTGCGCTGGCTCAGTTAGGTGAGTTTGTGTGGTGGTCGGCGATTGCTCCAACGTCTCCTTCACCGGGCCCGGATTTATTTTCTGATACACCGCGACCTTGGCAGCCTGATTTACCGCTGAGTTTAACGTTAACCTCTGGCTCGACAGGGATACCGAAAGCGGTGGTGCACAGCGCGCAAACGCATCTGGCATCGGCGTGCGGTCTGTTGCAACGGATGCCGTTTGAGCGACACGATCAATGGCTGTTGTCACTGCCGCTCTTTCACATTTCGGGCTTGGCAATTGTCTGGCGCTGGTTGATGGCCGGCGCGCAACTGCGCCTGAGTCAATTGCCGCTAAATCACGTCTTGCCAACAGTGACTCATGCCTCGTTGGTACCGACTCAGTTACAGCGTTTTCTCGCCGAAAAACCATCGCATCAGCTCAAACAGATCTTGCTGGGTGGCGCACGGATCCCAGTGGCGTTAGTGCAAGCCGCTGCCGAGCACAACATTGCTTGTTGGTGCGGTTATGGCATGACCGAAATGGCCTCGACGGTGACGATGAAACCTGCCGACGATTCAGCTGGCGTGGGTCAGTTGATCCCTGCGCGTGAGCTGCGTTTGGTCGATGGGGAAGTGTGGCTGCGTGGTCACACATTGTGCCTTGGCTATTATCGCGATAACCATGTTGTGCCTCTGACTAATGCCGCAGGCTGGTTTGCCAGTCGCGATTTGGCCGAGTGGCGTGAAGCGCCGACTACAGCGCAGCGCGAGCTGTTTGTTCTCGGTCGTAGCGACAACATGTTTATCTCTGGTGGTGAAAATGTTCAGCCAGAAGCGATCGAGCAGATGTTAGGTACACATCCTCTGGTGAACCAAGTGATGGTGCTGCCGGTGGACGATGCCGAGTTTGGTCAGCGTCCGGTGGCGGTGATTGATATAACCGGAGCTGAAGTAGATGATTGGCAGCCATTGCTGTTTGATTGGTGTCAGAGCCACCTTCCTGGGTATCAGCGACCTGTCGCGTTTTATCAGTGGCCGAGCGATGTAGCTAATGGCGGGATCAAAGCCTCACGCGCGGTGATGGCGCGCTGGCTGCGAGAGCAACGCCGCCATTAAAGATAGTGAGATAGCGCCGATTTTAAGTCTTGAATACAGCGCCTTATTGGCAAAGAAAAAACCACCGAAACGGTGGTTTTTTTGTGCAAGGAAGCCGTCGAGATTAACAATGTTCGCCGCGCAGGGCGCTGACTTCTTCGCGTAAACTGTCGGCGCTGGCATCCGTCGGGGCAATTTCATCGCCAGCAACTATGGTTACTTTCGACCAAAAGCGGCGCGGTAATTTGAGCATCGCTTTGCCACTTTCGCGGCTAAACCAGCTGCCCCACAGACCTTGCAGTGCCAGTGGGATCACCGGAACTGGGCTGCGCTCCAAGATAGTTTCCACCCCGCGCTTAAATACGCCAATCTCACCGTTACTGGTCAAACGCCCTTCTGGGAAGATACACACCACTTCGCCTGCCGCTAAAGCGGCGTCCACGGTTTCAAAAGCGGTGGCTACCGATAGGCGATCCCGCGGACAGATAGGGATCACTTTGGAGCGACGGAAGAAGTATTTCAACAATGGCAGATTGGACAGCGTTTTATCCATCACAAAGCGGATCGGGCGTTTACACGCCCCCGCTAGCAGCAAGGCGTCCATATAAGTGACATGGTTACAGACCAGCAGCACGCCGCCCTTTTCTGGAATTTTGTCGAGATCTCTATGGGTGACGCGGTACATGGTATGGCTGATCATCCACACCACTAAGCGCAAGAAAAACTCAGGCACTTGCAGGTAAACGTATAGCGCCACTACGATGTTGATCACTGCCAGCAAGCCGAAGAATTGCGGGATAGACATGCCCACGTGGCCAAGCAATACAATGCCACTGATCGCGCTGATCACCATGAACAACGAGTTCATAATGTTATTACCGGCGATCACTCGGGCACGCTCACCTTCTTCTGCGCGGTGCTGCATCATGGCATACAGCGGCACAATGAACAGTCCCCCAAATATCCCAATCATCAGCAAATCAATAAAGACGCGGCGGAAACTTGGCTCGGTGACAAAGTTCATAAAGGTAGTGTATTGCGGCGTGATATCCGGCACCGCAAACATTAAGTCGAGGCCGAACAAGGTAAGACCCAAACTGCCCAGTGGCACGATACCAATTTCAATTCGCTTGCCTGACATTTTCGAACACAGCATAGAGCCAAGGGCAATACCGACTGAGAACAGGGTCAGCAAAAACGAGACGGCTGCTTCGGTTCCGCCTAGATAAACTTTGGTGAAGTTCGGGAACTGCGTGAGGTAGCTTGCGCCCAAGAACCAAAACCAGCTGATCCCGAGGATAGATTGAAACACTGCTTTGTCTTTACGGGCGAGTTTCACTGTGGCGATGGTTTGCGAAATCGGTGCCCATTTGAGTTTCATCTCTGGGTCTACTGCCGGAATCGTTGGGATAGCGCGGGCAGAGATCAGGCCGAAAATGGCGAAGAGTACCACCGCACCTGCGGCTAACGGCGCTTTGTACTCGTGGTTGGTGATAAACCCTGCCAAGACGACACCGGCCAAAATCGATAAGAAGGTTGCGGTTTCCACTAATGCGTTGCCTTCGAGCAGCTCATCTTCTTTCAGTGTTTGTGGCAACAACGCGTATTTGATGGGGCCGAAAAAGGCGGATTGAGTTCCCATCAAAAACAGCAGCAACATCATAAAGATGAAGTTCTGCGTCACAATCGCATAGGCGGCCACCGCCATGATCAGCACTTCGGCGGTTTTGATGATTCGGATCAGTTTGGACTTTTCAAACTTGTCGGCGATCACCCCTGCAGAGGCAGAGAACAGAAAGAAGGGGAGGATGAACAACCCCGCCGCCATGTTGATCATCAAATCCGCTTGCAGCGGCAAACTGGCGACAGCGGCAAAGGCGATGAAGTTCATCAGGGCACTTTTATAGACGTTGTCGTTAAACGCGCCCAACGATTGCGTTAAAAAGTAAGGTAAAAACCGACGTTGTGATAACAGTGATTTTGCCATTGATATGTCTTCCCTGAAGGTGGTTTCGCGATGCAGAACTTAAGTGAGTGCTGCCGCTGATCAATTCCATCGAGCCAGATAGTTGTCCAAAAGATTGTCGATAAGGGCTGCGCCCGACAAGCTGTCGTCCGCGAACAACTTGTTATCAACAGCCAATAGAGTAATGCCGTGTACGCCCGCCCACAGCACACGGCTGATGGTTTGCACTTCACGTGCATCGTCGAGGTTAGTTAACGCTCGCACTTGGGTTTCTAGTACATCGGTCAGTAGGCTGATGCGGCGATTTTGCCAGTCTGGTAGCGCTTGGCCCGACATGCTGTGTTGAAAAATCAACTGCCAGCGGTAAGGATTTTGGCGCGCAAAATCGAGGTAGCAATGGGCGAGCGCGTGGATTGCGGCGCGCGGTGAACTGGTCGCGGCCATTGCTTCTTTCGCTTCGCTTGTTAGCATGTCGAGGGTTTTACCTACCATTGCCAACAACAGTAAGTCGTAGCTGCCAAACACGTTAATTAAGGTGCTTGGCACATAGCCAATCATGCCTGCGACTTTACGTAAGCTCAGGTTGTGATGCGGTTGATCTTCAAGAAAGGCGCTGACGTTGTCTAAAGCCAGTTCCATTAACTCTTCCCGCGTATGATCGTTTCTTCTTGCCATCTTGATAATCTGTTTCAATGAACACTGTTCAAAATGGTACGTGCCCTTGTGATTGAAAGCAAGAAAAACTTATCGTTAGTAGGGACGTGTCTCGCGATTTCGCTCGGAAATTTGCTCGTTCCAAGTCCAAAAATCATAAAGATAACCCAGCAAGAACAGGCCACCGGTGAAGAAATAGATAATCGCGGTCACCCATTTTCCGACATACAGGCGGTGGCCGCCGAGCAGACCCAAAAAGGTGAGTAAAATCCACCCCAAGGTGAAATCGAATGGCCCAGCGGTGAAGCGACTATCGGCTTCTCTGTCCATCGACGGGATCAGAAATAGGTCGATCAGCCAACCAATCCCTAATAAGCCAAAGGTGAAAAACCAAATGGTGCCAGAAATAGGTTTGCCATAGTAAAAACGGTGGGCGCCGGTAAAACCGAAAAGCCACAACACATAACCGACGGCCTTACTGTGGGTATCTTGCATTTTTCTCTCCTGTCGGATGATTCGCTGCTGAGATAGAACGTAAGTTGAGACGTTATCTTGAAAGATAGCGCGAATGCGTCAGTCGCGACATAAACGAAGTTGAATTCATATTTTTAAGAAATGCAGGTTATGAGTGGGGTGATTTACGGCCTTAATTGCTCGAAGGGAGTGCGTATTGGCCGCTGAAAAATGACATCTGGTTGTCTTTTCACCACCTAGTTTACGGAGTAGTAGAAGTATGAGGCCTCACTCAGTTTTGAATCGAAAAAGCACTACACTGTGATTAGACGTTACAAAAGAAAGGAAAACCTATGCGATACAATCAAGATTTGATGGACGAAATGAACCTGCTTGTTCTCTTCCCAATGCACAGCGATTTAGAAGGTATCAAGGTACACAGTGGTTCTGCTGCACCTGAAATGGTCAGTGCGGCACAACGGTTGTTCGACAAAGGATTGATTTCTGCAATCGATGGCGGTTATCTCACCTCAACCGGCCATGAAGTGGTTCAGCACGCGAAATCGGCGCTGCGCATTCTTACTGGTGATTTTAAAAACTAACCGTTCTTTTCAGCTGGCCATGGCGCACGCTTCCTCTGCTTATGTTGCGCGGTTGGCCGGCTGTTTTCTCTCCTGAGCTATCTCTTCCTCGTATGTTTCCAAACGCTACTATGGCGCGCCTAGATCATTGCTTCAGAATTTGCCAAGGTATCACCCGGTAATAGCTTCCAGTTCAAGCAGTTGCGCCATCGCAAAGGCGTTATTGTCGCCGCAGATATAGTCGCAAGGTTGGAACTCCCCGCAGACCTTAGGCCGCTCAGGTTTACCAAAGAGTTTACATAGGTTGTCATCGTTGAGTTGAATGCAACGGGTATTGGCCGGTTTGCCGTTCGGCATGCCAGGGATAGGTGACGAGATGCTTGGAGCAATACAGCATGCACCACAGCCAAGACGGCATTCAGGCGTTTTCGTGGTCATGGGGTTACTCCAAATGAAAAGGAGGCGCAGGATACTAGACTTGCACTGGCAGGTCAAAATCGTCACAGCATCTCACTGAGTAAAGGGTTATTATAAGGGTAATGTGTTGGCGCAGCGCTTGCACTTTGGTGTGTGACAGGCTATAAAACCGCCTTTTTCACGGCTAGCAGATTTAGAGGTAGCTAACATGACCGCATTTTGGGAAAGCAAAGATCTAACAGAGATGACCGACAATGAGTGGGAATCCCTTTGTGATGGTTGTGGTAAGTGTTGTCTGCACAAGTTGATGGATGACGACACGGATGAGATCTACTACACCAACGTGGCGTGTAGCTTGCTTAACAGTAAGACTTGCTCGTGTAGCGACTATCCAAACCGTTTTGAGTCGGGTGAAGAGTGCTTGAAGCTGACGCGAGAAGCGATCAATGACTTCATTTGGCTGCCAGAAACCTGCTCTTATCGTCTTTTGGCGGAAGGCAAATCATTGCCAACGTGGCACCCGTTGATCACGGGGTCTAAATCTGCGATGCACGCTGCCGGTGAGTCGGTACGTAATAAAGTGGTGTATGAGATTGATGTGATTGATTGGTCTGATCATATCCTGAACCTGCCAGAAGGGGTTGAGGTCGACCGTGCAGACGACTGATTATTATCTTTTTTGTTAGTAGCGCTTTGAATTGCGTCGCGATATTTTGGTTAATGGCTGTGTTATTACTTATCAACCTTGTGAATATCTCGAAGAACCAAAATGTTCAGAAACAGATAATTCGCCCTAGCACCAGAGATCATTAGACTGACGCCATATTTATAACAAGCAAAAAGGTAATAATATGGAATACGTCAATTGGTTCTTAAAAGTCATTAAAAACTTCAAACAGTACGAAGGCCGTGCGCGCCGTGCTGAATTTTGGGGTTTCACCCTTATCGCTGCGTTGATCAACATCGTTGTCGGTGGTGTTCTTGGTGCTATCGGTTTAAGCGCCGTTGCTAGCTTGGTTTTGCTTGCACTGCTGGTACCTGCTGTTTGTGTCGGTATTCGTCGCCTTCACGATATCAACAAGCCTGGCTGGTGGATTATCGTACCGTTCTACAATTTGTACTTGTGTGCGCAAGAAGGCCACAAAGGTGACAACGAGTACGGCTCTGACCCGAAAGCAGAAGCGGCACCTGCTGCGGCGTAATTGTCAGCCACACTCAGGCGCTAACGGGTTTGAAAGCGAATGAAAAAAGCCAACCTTCGGGTTGGCTTTTGCGTATTCAACGGTGTGACAACGCTTATTGATGTGCGTCTTTGTGGGCTTGCTCTAGCACTTGAGTGATCGCTTTGATCTCTTGCAAGCGACGGATATCGGCAAATAGCGCTTTGGCTTCTGGATATTCATCACGCAGGTAAGCAAACCACTGTTTGATTCTATTTGGGTAGTAGACCGCTTTATAGCCTTCGATTTCGTATTTCGAGTAGCGGATCAATAGCGAAATCACGTCAGCCCAGCTCATATGTGCAGCATTGTATTTCACTACATTACCGAGGTTCGGTAAGTTAAGCGCGCCGCGGCACACCATTAAATCGTCACACTCGGTTGCTTCACGACACGCTTGGGCGGAGGCATAGTCCCAGATCTCGCCATTGGCGATCAGCGGCAAGTTGTATTTCGCTTTCATTTCAGCAATGTGATGCCATTTGATGGCGTCTGCTTTATAACCATCTTCTTTGGTGCGCGCATGGATCGTCAGTTCAGTGGCGTTGGCTTGATAGACCGCATCCACGATTTCATCGCACTGACTTGGATCGTCCCAGCCCAAGCGAATTTTGGCAGAGACCGGCAAGGCGCTGTCCACCGCTTCACGTGAGGCTTTAACGATTTGGTAGATCTGCTCTGGATCTTTAAGTAGCGCCGCGCCACCACGGCTGCGATTGACCAACTTTGCTGGGCAGCCGAAATTAAGATCTACCCCCGGTGAGCCGAGTTCGACAGCGCGCATCGCATTTTCTGCCAGCCAGCCTGGCTCTTGTCCCAGTAGCTGAATGCGTACCGGTGTGCCCGAAGGTGTCATGCCGCCGTTGTGCAATTCTGGGCACAATTTGTAATACACGCTATCAGGGAGTACTTGATCAACCACGCGTACGAACTCGGTGACACACAAATCGTAGTCATTGATATCAGTGAGCATTTCCCGCATTAGTGCGTCGAGCACACCTTCCATCGGGCCGAGAATAAGACGTCCGTTCGCCATGGTTAACCTGTTATTACACAAAAAGAGGGGCGATTTTAGTGAGTCAGCGTCGCTTTGTCACGGATCAAATCGCTACTTCGCCGTGGGTTGGTGAAGATCTTTTGCACTGACGATGCAACGCTTCGCGGTGCTCTCCAGAGTGGTTTGCCACAGCGCACGGGCAACAGCTTGTGCATCGATAGGCACTAAATTCGCCAGTGGCCCTTTCATCATAGGTTGTACGCGGTTGACTACCTTTTGGAGCAGTAGCTCGTCAAAACGTGGGTTTTCCCGCTCGCCTTTCAGTGGGCCGGGACGCACTATAGTTAAATGTTCAAAATCGAGCTGCTCTAGGGCTTGCTCCATTTGGCCTTTGCAGCGCAGGTAATGGGAAAGGTGGTGAGGGTTGGCGCCATGGCTGGAAATTACCCCTAAACGCGTAACGCCGGCTTGTTTCATTTGTTGAGCAATGGCAACGACCAAGTCGACATCCACACGGCGTAGCGCTTGCTTTGAACCGGCCTGACGCAAGGTGGTGCCAAGGCAGATGAGTCCGACATTGGCCTTTACGGTATTCGGTACGGTAAGAGGATCGCTATGTTGCCAGCTCAATTTGGCATCGTAGGTTATTTCGGAGGTACGGCGTGTTAGGGCGACAATGCGCTCAACATCAGGGCTAACAACCAATTGAGAAATAACCTGTTGGCCAATAAGGCCAGTCGCACCAGCTAAAACAACGGAGTTCATTGCCACCTCATCAAATTCACTAAGGGTTTCTTATTCAGGCTAGAGTATACTACGAGGCTTTCTAAACAATCGATGAAGACAACACCATGACAACCTTACTGACATTGCCCGCGCCTTGGGATTCACTTTCACCTTGGGTTCTTGAAGGCGCTTGTTTAGCGGCGAATGCGAACCCGCGTCCGGTCACACCAGAAACTTGGTTGGCGGCGTTGTGGGAAACTGTGCCGGAAAAGTCGATTGTGGAGCAGGTGAGTAACCACTTTCAGGCGCAGTTTGCGGCGATTCAGCGCTGTGAATATCAGTGGCCCATCGCTGATGATGCGAGCCATTTGCAGGATTTGGCCAGCGGCTTTTTGGCGGTGTGGCAAGTGGTCGAGTCAAACTGGGTTGATTTGCCGTTGACGGATGCGATGACGTCAGTGATTGGCAATGTTCATTTAGGCATGTATTTGGCGGTGGACGAGATGGGAACCATCGAGCAGATGGAGCAATCGGGTGTCACTGAGCTGCCGAATGTCGACACGCTGCTGGCTGGCTTATCGATGTGGGTACCCGAGCTGGTGATGATTGCCGATGAACTCTACCAAGGCTCGAAAGCCTCGGTGGTAAACCCGTATAAGTCGGTGGGGCGTAATGATCCGTGCCCATGCGGTAGCAGCAAGAAGTTCAAACAGTGTTGTGGTAGCCGTTAAGGTGTCGGTTGAGCGTAATCCGGGAACGGAGATCCGCGTTGTGGCCGCAGCGATTTTTCATCACGGCCAACTGTTTCTGGCGCAGCGCCCAGCGGGCAGCAGCCAAGGTGGATTGTGGGAGATCCCCGGTGGCAAAGTAGAAGCCGGAGAGACGGATCAACAGGCGTTGCAGCGCGAGCTGACTGAAGAGCTTGCGATTGATGTGGTTGTTGGTGACTACATTGCAGAGTCGGTGACCGATTACGGTGATAAAGTGGTTCGATTAGTTGCTTATCGCGCGGAGTGCGACGCTAATGCGATTGAGCAGATCGCTCTGCACAGCCATCAAGCTTCCGCTTGGGTGAGTGTTGCTGGGGCTTTAACGTATCCGCTGTGCCCGGCGGACATTCCGTTGCTTGAAGCATTGTTGGCATAAAATAAGTGATGCCATATTCGCTCCTGCCAATAAAAACAGCTGCCTAGTGCAGCTGTTTTTGTATTTGTTGTCTATTGCGCAGAGACTAGCGGCGGATCAGACCGACAATTTGGCTCACGACAATCACACCCAGTGCAATCAAGTTAAGCGCAAAGATGATCACGAGCCATTGTGGCATCGATAAATCCATAAACTGCCAAACGATTTTGCTGCAATCGCCGGTGGCTTCAAATAGCCACGGCACCCATTTGTTGAGCGGCAACCAGTCGGGGAAGTTAACGTAAATATCGCAAACGCCACCGCCGAACAGATCGTTAGGATCAGGGAACTGATAACCCACGTGCTCTTGGGACAAGGTTAACCCGCGATAAGCGCTGTAACCCCAAACGCCAAGTCCTGCCCAGCGTGCGACGAGATTGTTTGGCGCGGCAAGACCGATCGCGGCACCGACACCCATTCCCATCATCGCGATGCGCTCATAGATACACATAACACATGGTGCGAGATTCATGACATGCTGAAAATACAGAGCGGTGAGCTCCAATGCGATGATGATCAGCAACAAAATTAGCCACGGCTGGCGAGTCAGGCTCCATTTATAAAGCGCAGAGAACATTGTTTAGTCCTTGTAAAATCAAATCTTTGGCTGTTATATCCCATTGCTGCAACTGAGCAAGACAACAAAATTATTTATCGAAATAACAGCAACCTACCGAATGTTTTAACTCAGACCTAAATAAAATGCAAAAGTTCTCAGTCGGCGTGGTCTTTATTTTCAGGCCAGCCGACGGCGAGCTACTCCAAGGCCGCATCGGTGACGATCCAGCCTATCTCTAGCATCCAGGTAGTGGCCGGGGTTAGTACAAATTCAACACAGAGCAGACCGACCACACTGAGGATCAGGGTATAAGGCAGTGCCATGAGTACCATTCTGCCATAGGATAATCGCAGTAACGGGGCGAGCGGCGAGGTCAGCAGAAACAGAAATGCGGCCTGACCATTAGGGGTCGCTACCGATGGCAAATTGGTGCCCGTGTTGATGGCAACGGCCAGCAAGTCGTATTTTTCCCGACTGATCAAGTTGTCTGCCAATGCTTGTTTTACTTCCATGATATACACGGTGCCCACAAAGACGTTGTCTGACACCATAGATAACAGCCCATTGGCAACATAAAAGGTAGCGAGTTGTTGCGCCCCTTCAAGGTGCAGTGCCCAGTGAATGATCGGCGTAAATAACTCTTGAGTGACAATGACCGCCACGATAGTAAAAAACACGACCAATAGCGCAGTAAAGGGCAAGGCTTCTTCAAATGCTTTGCCCAGCGCATGCTCTTCAGTGATACCGGTAAAGGTGGTGGCAAACACAATCACGGACAGCCCAATTAAGCCTACCGAAGCTAGGTGCATGGCTAATCCGACGATCAACCAAATCGCGATCAGGGCCTGTACAATCAGTTTGGCTCGATCGAGTTGGGTGCGTTTTTCTTCTTCGTAGCGGGCGTACTCTTTTAATATTTGCCGAATATTGTCAGGCAGCTTGGCACCGTAATCGCACAGTTTGGTTTTTTCGACTAGCACACAGGTCAGCAATCCTGCGATCAACACTGGCACCGTCACCGGTGCCATACGCAGTAAGAACTCCGCAAAGTACCAACCAGATTGCTCGGCAATGATCAAATTTTGCGGCTCACCCACCATAGTCATGACCCCGCCAAGAGCTGTACCAACGCCAGCATGCAGTAACAGACTACGAAGAAAGGCGCGATATTGCTCTAGATCGGCACGGCTAAGTTCAAGCACATTGTCGTCTGAGGTGTGGTCATGTTTAGCTTGAAAATCCAAGCCAGATGCGACGCGGTGATAAACCGAATAAAAACCGGTAGCGACGCTGATCACGACAGCAATAACGGTTAACGCATCCAAGAAGGCGGAGAGAAACGCAGCGACTACGCAAAAGGCCAGAGAAAGTGCTGTTTTAGAGCGAATGCTCAGTAAAATTTTGGTAAAGATGAACAGTAACAACTGTTTCATAAAGTAAATCCCTGCCACCATGAAGATCAGCAGCAGGAGGACATCTAAATTGGTTTCGATTTCATGCCTGACCATCTCGGGTGAAGTCATACCGATAAAAACGGCTTGGATAGCCAATAGGCCACCCGGTTGCAGTGGGTAGCACTTCAACGCCATGGCAAGAGTAAAGATAAACTGTGCCACTAACACCCAGCCAGCGATGAAGGGATCAACTATAAAAATCAGTGGGTTAATGACAAGAAAAACAATAATTGCGACTTTGTACCAGTCAGGTGCTTTACCAAGAAAGTTCTTAATAAAGGCGTGAGATAACGACTTAGACATAGGAGAGATCTCGCAAATACGTCAAGATTATTGCCAGAAAAAAAATGGCAAATGCGCAAAATACGGGGCTTGTGACACCCTTATTGATCTATATCCGGACTAGCTAACTCGGAGTGTAGAAAACCAGTGTAACATCTATTATCTTACTGAAATATAAAGAAACATTTTAAGTTTTCGTTTTTCGCTCAAACAATGGCGTGACTCACATAACCCTTGAGAAAGTGTGACTTCTTTTCAACCTGTTGATTGTTTTGTGAACTGTTTGTGAGCGAGATTTCTATCTCATCGGATCTGGTGTTATGATGGCTGGATGTGATTGGCAAGGAATGCCGCCTCGACGTGGGTTCTGCATGTTTACACAAAAGATTGGATAACGACTGATTATGGTAATTAAGGCCGATAGCCCAGCATCATTTGCTGAAAAATATATTATTGAAAGTATTTGGAATAACCACTTTCCTCAGGGCTCTATTCTGCCGGCTGAGCGTGAGTTATCAGAGCTGATCGGTGTCACCCGAACAACCTTGCGAGAGGTGTTGCAGCGTCTGGCGCGTGATGGTTGGCTGACCATCCAACACGGTAAACCGACCCGGGTTAACGATTACATGCAGACATCGGGGTTGAGTATTTTGGATACCTTAGTCACTTTAGAAGGCCAAGATATTCAAGGCGTGGTAGAGGGCCTGCTGTCAGCTCGTACCGATATTAGCAGTGTGTACATGCGTCATGCGCTGCGTAGCAATGCGGCAGAAGCGGCGGAGACGGTGTCTTCAGTGATCCAAAGCTGTGAGAAGCTATTGGCCGCTGAGAGTTTCGAATCTTACCTTGAGCAATTGGAGCCGCTAGAGCGCCAAGCCTTGCAGACTGAAGTGAAAAAAATCGTCGATAAATACGGTAAAGATGATCCTCAGCTGTGTGAAGAGATCTGCCGTGGTCGCGCCTTCAACTTTTATGATTACCGCCTGTTCCAGGGGATGGCAGTGAAGTCGAAGAACATGATTTATGTTCTGACTATTAACGGTTTGCGTAAAATTTACACCCGTATCGGCGGTTATTACTTTATGCATGATGAAGGTCGCCAACTGGCATTGTCTTTTTATCAATCCATGCTGGAGTTGTGCCAAGAGCAGCGCTCAGATCGTGTTATCGAGCTACTTAAATCCTACGGCCGAGAGAGCGGTACGATTTGGTTCAAACACCGCGAACAAATTGCGCATTTGATGGCAGAAGAAGAGAAGTAGTTTTTCATTTCTTCGCTTGATATGAAATGAAAAAACCGGAGACCCTAAGGTGATCCGGTTTTTTTGTCTTTACAGGGTGAGAAAGATGCCTCACTTAAATGACTCACCAAACGCGATGCGAATGCCGTAACTTTCTAACCCCTAGATATCCGTACTGAATTGGGTTCGCTTGGGACAAGCTCCTAAAGTTTGCACCCTGCCGTCGGGAAGCTCTTCTTCTAAGGTAATATCAAACCCCCACAGGCGATACAGATGCTTGAGTACCTCTTGGTACGAATCTGACAGTGGGATCCGGTTGTGCGGTACATAGCGCAGAGTCAGTGATCGATCGCCCCTTAACGCCACATTCCACACTTGGATATTAGGCTCATGGTTGCTCAAATTGTATTGTGCAGAGAGCTTTTCCCGTAAGATCCGATAGCCTTCCTCGTTGTGGATGGCATCAACTTGAACATAGTTGTGCTTATCGTCATCGTTAACCGCAAAGAGCTTAAAGTCGCGCATTACTTTTGGAGAGAGGTACTGGCTGATAAAGCTCTCATCTTTAAAGTTATGCATGGCAAAGTGCAGTGTTTCGAGCCAATCAGAGCCTGCGATATCAGGGAACCAGTGTTTATCTTCTTCTGTTGGGTCTTCGCAGATACGGCGAATGTCAGTGAACATGGCAAAGCCAAGGGCGTAAGGGTTTATGCCGCTGTAATAGGGGCTGTTGTACGCAGGTTGAGCGACCACGTTGGTGTGGCTGTGAAGAAACTCCATAATGAAACGATCCGACACTAAACCCTCATCATACAAATGGTTCAGTATGGTGTAGTGCCAGAATGTTGCCCACCCTTCATTCATCACCTGGGTCTGTTTTTGCGGATAAAAATACTGGCTGACTTTGCGCACGATCCGCACAATTTCGCGCTGCCACGGCTCCAATAGCGGCGCATGTTTCTCAATAAAATAGAGTAGGTTTTCCTGCGGCTCCTGAGGGAAGCGTACTACTTCCTCTTCGACCTTGGCTTTTTGCGTCGGGATTGTTCGCCACAGGGCGTTAACTTGGGTTTGTAGATAGTCTTCCCGTGCTTGTTGCCGCGCCTTTTCTTCTGCCATTGAAATGCGCTCTGGGCGCTTATAGCGGTCAACGCCGTAGTTCATCAAGGCGTGGCATGAATCGAGCAGCTTTTCGACGTCATCGACCCCGTACTTTTCTTCGCATTCAGAAATGTAGGTTCGCGCAAATAAGAGGTAGTCGATAATTGAGCTGGCATCCGTCCAAGATTGGAACAGGTAGTTCCCCTTAAAAAAGGAGTTATGTCCGTAACATGCATGTGCCATCACCAAGGCTTGCATCGCGATGGTGTTTTCTTCCATCAGATAGGCAATGCAGGGATCGGAGTTGATCACTATCTCATAGGCAAGCCCCATCTGCCCGTGCTTGTAGCCCCGTTCGGTTTCAATAAAGCGTTTACCAAACGACCAATGGTGATAGTTGATAGGCATCCCTATTGACGAGTAGGCGTCCATCATCTGCTCTGCGGTGATGATCTCGATTTGATTGGGGTAGGTATCGAGTTTGTAATGGGCAGCAACCCGCTGGATCTCGACATGGTATTTTTCCAGCAAATCGAACGTCCAATCTGGGCCATCGCTGAGAACGCGGGATCCTTGCTTCGTAATTGTCATGCTCTTTCCCCCTTAAATGCGTTACTCAACTTGTTTTCTAAATAGCTCACGAAACACTGGGAAGATGTCCTCAACGCCACGGATGTTCTGCATCGCGAAGTTGGCGTTACTCGCTTGCAGTGCTTCGTATTCTCGCCACAACGTCTGATGAGCGCGACGGGTGATCTCGATATAGGCGTAATAACGAGTTACAGGGAGTAGCTTTTTATCGAGCAATTCACGACATCCCGGTGAATCATCGGCCCAGTTATCACCGTCAGAAGCCTGCGCAGCGTAAATATTCCATTCTGCGGGTGAGTAGCGTTTTTGGACGATTTCATCCATCAGTCGCAGCGCACTCGATACTATGGTGCCGCCCGTTTCTTGCGAGTAGAAGAACTCGTGCTCGTCCACTTCCTTCGCTTGGGTATGATGGCGAATAAACACCACTTCGACGTTCTTATAGGTGCGCGTCAGGAACAGGTACAACAGGATATAGAAACGCTTCGCGATATCTTTGGTGGCCTGATCCATAGAACCTGACACGTCCATTAAACAAAACATCACCGCTTGGCTGCTAGGGATCGCGCGGCGCTCGTAGTTCTTGTAACGTAAATCGAAGGTATCGAGAAACGGTGTTGCCGCAATCTTGCGTTTTATCTCGTCGATTTCTTGGCGAAGCGCTTCTTCCTCGAACGGTCTGGCAGGCTCCGTGATTTGCAGCCGCGCCAACTCAGCTTCAAGCTCTTTGAGCTTGCGTCGCTTTCCGGCGTTCATCGCTGTGCGTCGTGCTAGCGAATTTTGCAGCGAGCGAACAATCGCAATATTGGCAGGCACCCCGCTGGCTTTAAAGCCGGAGCGGAATGTTTTCCACTCCACCAAACGGTTCATCTGATTTTTTTGTAGATTAGGCAACTCAAGATCTTCAAACAACAGATCCAAGTATTCGTCTTTCGAAATTTGAAACACGAAATCATCTTGCCCAGAGCCATCAGGACTAGCTTGTCCTTCGCCTGCACCACCTCCGCCCGCGCCACCGGGTGGACGCTCGATGCGATCGCCGGGAATGAACTGATCGTTTCCGGGGTGGATCACATCACGCTGACCACCACGGCCTTGACGAAAATGTGGCTCGCTGATGTCGCGAGAGGGGATAGAGATGCTCTCCCCGCTATCGACATCAGTGATAGAGCGGCTATTTACCGCATCAGAGATCGATTCTTTGATCTGTTGCTTGTGCCGACGTAAGAAACGCTGTCGGTTGACTGTGCTCTTGTTTTTCCCGTTGAGCCGACGATCGATAAAGTGCCCCATACACGTCTCCTTATGCCCAATTCAAGTGGCCTTACGATGACTTACGAACGCGTAAGTACCACTCTGAAAGCAGACGAACCTGTTTGCGGGTGTATCCTTTCTCCATCATGCGGGCGACGAAATCGTCGTGCTTTTTCTGCTCGTCGGTGGAGGTTTTAGCGTTGAACGAAATCACCGGCAGCAATTCTTCCGTGTTGGAGAACATCTTCTTCTCGATCACGGTGCGCAGTTTCTCGTAGCTGGTCCAGTTTGGATTCTTACCGGAGTTATTGGCGCGAGCACGCAAGACGAAGTTGACGATTTCGTTACGGAAGTCTTTCGGATTGCTGATCCCTGCTGGTTTTTCGATTTTTTCCAACTCGTTGTTGAGTGCAGAGCGGTCGAATAGTTGGCCGGTTTCTGGATCACGATACTCTTGATCTTGGATCCAGAAGTCAGCATAGGTGACGTAACGGTCAAAGATGTTTTGGCCGTACTCTGAGTAGGACTCAAGGTATGCGGTTTGGATTTCTTTGCCGATGAACTCCACGTATTTAGGGATCAAGTAGCCCTTCAGGTGCTCGAGGTATTTTTCAGCTTGATCGGCAGGGAACTGCTCGCGCTCGATTTGCTGTTCAAGCACGTAGAACAGATGCACTGGGTTAGCAGCTACTTCGCTGTGATCAAAGTTAAACACGCGTGATAGGATTTTGAACGCGAAGCGGGTGGAGAGCCCGTTCATCCCTTCATCGACCCCAGCGTAGTCGCGATACTCTTGGTACGATTTGGCTTTTGGATCGGTATCTTTTAACGTTTCACCATCATAGACCCGCATTTTTGAGTAGATGCTAGAGTTTTCCGGCTCTTTTAAGCGAGACAAAATACTGAATCGAGCCAAGATATCGAGTGTGCTTGGCGAGCAAGGTGCTTGTGATAAATCACTGTTGATCAGCAGTTTGTCGTAAATTTTGATCTCTTCCGAGACGCGTAAGCAATAAGGGACTTTGACGATGTACACCCTATCGAGAAACGCTTCGTTGTTCTTGTTGTTGCGGAAGGTTTGCCACTCCGATTCATTCGAGTGTGCCAAGATCATGCCTTCAAATGGCAGCGCTGAAAGCCCTTCGGTACCGTTGTAGTTACCTTCTTGCGTTGCGGTCAGTAGCGGATGAAGCACTTTGATGGGCGCTTTGAACATCTCAACGAATTCCATCAAACCTTGGTTGGCTTTACACAGCGCACCCGAGTAGCTGTAGGCATCAGGATCGTCTTGGGCAAAATGCTCGAGTTGGCGAATATCGACTTTACCCACCAATGAGGAAATATCTTGGTTGTTCTCGTCACCAGGCTCGGTTTTCGCCACACCCACTTGCTCGAGAATCGATGGACGGACTTTGACCACCTTGAACTTGGTAATGTCACCGCCGAACTCGTGCAGGCGTTTGGCCGCCCACGGTGACATGATATTTCTGAGGTAACGCTGCGGGATACCGTACTCTTTTTCCAACAAGTCACCGTCTTCACCAGCATCAAACAGGCAGAAAGGGTGGTCGTTAACCGGGCTGCGCTCGCCGTTGGCGGTCAGAATGTAAATAGGCACCTTCTGCATTAGGCTTTTGAGTTTCTCGGCAAGGGACGACTTACCGCCCCCAACAGGGCCCAGTAGATACAAGATCTGCTTACGCTCTTCCAAGCCTTGCGCGGCATGTTTGAGATAGGAAACGATTTGCTCAATGGCATCTTCCATCCCGTAGAATTCTTCGAACGTGGGGTAGCGTGAGATCACGCGGTTAGAGAAGAGTCGGCTCAATCGAGGCTCTTGCGCGGTATCAATCATCTCTGGCTCGCCAATTGCCATCAACAGGCGTTCAGCCGCGTTCGCGTATGCGCTGCGATCAGAGCGGCACACTTCCAGAAACTCTTGCAGGGACAATTCTTCATCCTTGGCTTCTTCGTAACGCTGGCGGTAATGGTCGAAAATACTCATGATAAAGCCCCCTAAATCGTTTACTCATCTATATGAACGGAATGCAACGAGATTATTTCGCGTCCTCTATTAAGCCTAGCCGTTGTCTCTTGTTTTTCCTGTTAGCGTCAGTTAGAGACAAAACGGAAATACCAACTTTTTCAAATGGATTGCTAACGCATCTCTTCTGTTAACTATTGACCATAAAACGCAGTGCGCAAGGAAAAGTTAAAAAAATGTAGCGTCAGATCTTGTACTGAAAATTAGGGGGAGAGGGATCGAATAAACCCGAAAAAATGGGCAGAAATGGCGATGATGAACTGAAAGGTGCTGAATATGCCTCGATCTCAAGCTGAGGGAGCGGTGCGGTGGCGTGACGTCGATACGGTGAGAAGGGAGAAAATGCTTGGCGCGGAGCGTCGAGCCCACGCCAAGAAATGATCGCTAACTCTTGTGACTAATACAGTTAGCGCAAGCTGTCTTATTTACGAACACGGACAGTGGTAGTGAGCGTATGAGTGGCACCCGGTGCGAGGTTAATCGCTTCCCCTTGAATGGTGGACTCGACACACAGCATGGTTTCAAAGCTATTATCTGCCATGTCACCCATGTTGATGGAGAGATCTTGCCACGGGTTCCAGATCACCGCGCTGTTATCACCAGTGTTGGCAATATCGAGTTGGCGTTGACCATCTTTAATGGTGATCACATCAGTTGGCTGCGTGTAAACGCGGTCGGTTTCGCCGTTGAAGGTCAGGATGTCGCCGCCCGTGCATTGCGTGCCGCCCTGTAGGCTGTCGTTATAGCTTGGGCCCATACCGGTTACTTGCGTTTGATGAATGTCATCCACGGTGAAGTAGGTGTGCAGCGCGCCAGTGAACGACCAGTCGTGCTCATCGGTATTGGTGACGTTAAGGCTCACTTTGAGCTCGCTACCAATCTCAAACACAATTTGAGTTAGGAATTTGTGCGGCCAAATAGCCAGTGTTTGTTCTGTATCTTCAAGCGTTAGCGCTACCACCACACCGGTGTCATTTTCACGGTGCTCTTGTAGGCTCCACATGCTATTGCGCGCAAAGCCGTGTGAAGGTGACGTGACTTTACCAAACCATGGCCAGCAAACAGGAATACCGCCGCGGATCGCCTTATCTGTGGCGAACTCGGCCTTTTCACTGAGCCAAATAACATCGTTCTCTCCGGTTGGCTTGTACGCGATAAGATGACCACCATGAAGAGAAATCGCCGCTTCAGCCAAAGCGTGTTGAACGTACAGTACCGGGATCCCTTGATAATCACACAGTGTGACACACTCAGAAAGCGGGTTAACCGGCTTGAGCTGCAGATGATGCATGAACAACTCCTTGTAAAGAGATAAGAGAGATACAAAAAAAGCGGCTGAAAAGCCGCTTTTTAATTCAGTAACCTAGTGCTTACTTAGAGATGTGAGCGATTAGGTCAAGAACTTTGTTTGAGTAACCGATTTCGTTGTCGTACCAAGATACAACTTTAACGAATTTGTCAGTCAGAGCAACACCAGCGTCTGCATCGAATACTGAAGTTTGAACTTCACCGATGAAGTCTTGAGAAACAACTGCGTCTTCAGTGTAACCAAGAACGCCAGCCATTTCACCTTCAGATGCTGCTTTCATAGCTGCACAGATTTCAGCGTAAGTTGCTGCTTCTTTTAGGTTAACAGTTAGGTCAACTACAGAAACGTTAGCAGTTGGTACGCGGAAAGCCATACCAGTTAGTTTGCCGTTTAGTTCTGGAAGAACAACGCCTACTGCTTTAGCAGCACCAGTTGAAGATGGGATGATGTTTTGAGAAGCACCACGACCACCACGCCAGTCTTTCGCAGAAGGACCGTCAACAGTCTTCTGAGTAGCAGTAGTTGCGTGAACAGTAGTCATAAGACCAGACTCGATGCCCCACTTGTCGTTTAGTACCTTAGCGATAGGTGCTAGACAGTTAGTAGTACAAGAAGCGTTAGAAACGATGTCTTGACCAGCGTAAGTAGTGTGGTTAACACCCATTACGAACATTGGAGTCGCGTCTTTAGAAGGACCAGTAAGAACAACTTTCTTCGCACCAGCAGTGATGTGTTGACGCGCAGTTTCGTCAGTTAGGAAGATACCAGTTGCTTCTGCAACAACGTCAACACCGATTTCGTCCCACTTAAGGTCCGCTGGGTTGCGCTCTGCAGTAACACGTACAGTCTTACCGTTAACGATTAGGTTGCCGTCTTTAACTTCTACAGTACCGTTGAAACGACCGTGAGTTGAGTCGTACTTCAGCATGTATGCCATGTAATCTACGTCGATTAGGTCGTTGATACCAACAACTTCAATGTCGTTACGCTCAACAGAAGCACGGAAAACGAAACGGCCGATACGGCCAAAGCCGTTAATACCTACTTTGATAGTCATATTATAGTTGCTCCACAACTTAAATAGTTCTTGATGAAAAGAAATTGGTAGTAAAATTACAGAATCCGGCGTGACGCTGCAAGCAAAAAAGGACTTTTTATTGCTTGAGGTCAAAAATACTGACGGATTTTGTTTACAAAATCTCTACATGCTCGTTATTCATACATCTAGCAGTCAGCGCATTTGCCGTACTGAAAATGGATGCTGAGACTCTAAAAACGGTATGTCTGCACTTTATTTAGTAAAGCGGACAACCCTTACCACACCTGAAAGGGAACCGTTTGAGGGGAAAGTATGTGCTAGTCTGTTATAAAATTGCAAATACTTCTTTATGACAGTCTAGCTTAAGGTTTGGGTGTTCAATAACCTGACACAATAAGAGAGCGAAGGACGAGGATGATGAAAAAAACCGATCAAGAATGGCAAGCGGTGCTTTCAGAAGAAGAATTTCGGGTTTGTCGTCTCGGCGGTACGGAAGCGCCCTTTTCTGGTACTTTGTTACATAACGCAGAAACAGGGACTTACCATTGCACTTGTTGTAACGTGGCGCTGTTCAACTCGGCGCGTAAATTTGATGCAGGCTGTGGTTGGCCGAGTTTTGATTTGCCAGTATCAAGTGATGCGATCACTTATTTAGAAGATCGTAGTCACGGCATGCTCCGCACTGAAATCCGTTGTGCGGCTTGCGATAGCCACCTTGGGCATGTGTTCCCGGATGGGCCAACAGAAACCGGTCAGCGGTATTGCGTTAACTCGGTCTCGCTAAAGTTTGATCAAACCGGTGAGGCGTGAGGGGGAGATTTGCTGAGCCGCGCATGCGATAAAGCGCTGCAGATAACACGCTTTCACGTGCTTTATATATAGATAGCGTGAATTAATGCGATAAATAAAAAGCCGAGGTGAATAACGCTCGGCTTTTTTTATGGCGGTAGAGAAACAGCCGTTTCGCTACGGAAACACGTAGTTCTGCCGACGATAGCGACCATTTTGCAGGTCTTGTAGGATCTTTTCTGCTGTCGCATCGAGTTGTTGATAGCTTGCGTCATCCATCGGGTAGATAATTTTGAGGCGCGCTGAATTGGCCACGGGCAGCTCATACGCTTGGCCGACTTTTGCCCACACATAGGCTTGTTGTGGCTGTGACATTTGATGCTGCAAGGTTGCCATGGTGAGCACTAACTCAGGTTCGAAATTGCTTTCTCCCACCGTTAACTCCAATCCGCGCTCAACGATATTCAGGGTTTTTTCAATGCTGCGCGATGAATAGTAACTGGCTAAGGCGAGCTGCATACTTGGCGTGTCTAACGCCGCTGTCCCTTCCATTGCGAGAAAACGCTGTCCGGCCCTGTCATCACCGTTAGTCCAGAGGAAATAGAGGATCTCAGGCTCTTGGCTGGTGCGGAGTTGCTCCGTGAGGGCTTCAATCCGATCGCCCGCATAAATCAACGCATCAGTACGAGCGGCTTTGCGCTCTTTGAGATCGGTCGGTTCAATCCCTGCCGCAAGAGCCAGACAGGTTTCGTACTCAATCGTCATCTCTAACTCTTTGAACAAGTTGTCGTCGGTGGCGGCTTTACTGACTTCATAACGTTGCCAGATCAGCTCAGTACGCGGTAGGCGGCACTGTCCGTCATCGTTGTTTAAGTTGGCACACAATTGAGGATTAGCGCTGCAAAGGCTGTCAGTGGAGCGATGGGTGTCAAAGCATCCAGCGAGAAAAAAGGGGAGGAGTAGCGCTAAGTGTTTCATATTAAACCCATAAAGTAATTCTATCGTCATCATGATAGGGAACGGATTTAGTTGCAAGTTGCTTTAACTGCTTCGAACTTGTGCCTTAGACGCATTGGGTGGTGAATGTTCATTAATGTGAAGCAGCGCAACCGCATAATAACCCCGTGACGCGAGATAAAACGTACTATGGTGAAAGCAATGTGAGCGTGTTTTTAAGGAGTTGTAATCTACATGGATATCGAGAATATACTTGCTGCCATGACCCCCGAAATCTATCAAAAACTGCTTTACGCTTGTGAAACAGGCAAATGGGCGGATGGCGTCGCATTAACCCCCGAGCAGCGTGAGCAGGCGATGCAAGCGGTGATGTTATATCAATCGCGCAATAACCACGATGCGGATCATATGACGGTGGCGACGGATGGCGAAATTCGGTTTAAGTCGAAGCGCGAGCTCAAAGCTGAATGGAGTGGTGAGGAGCTTATTCAGGTGCGGCAAAAATAGGCGGCGTTTGAAAAATAGAACGGTTTAATGACCACTGGGCCAAAGGCGACGTTTGATACGTCTGTGTTTAGTCCAGTGGTTTTTTTATTGGCTTTATCGCAAGTCTATTGCGGTTAAGCGCTCTGCGATTTAGTGCGACATCTCACCACGCAGATCTTGCTGCATTTGGGTGCGGATCGTTTCCAACGGCAGATCTTTGCTCAGCAAATAGTGCAGTTTCGCCAGCGCGGCTTCCGAGGTCATGTCATAACCGCTCAACACGCCCGCATCGGCCAAGGCATTACCGGTCGCATATCCGCCCATGTTTACTTTGCCCGACAGACATTGCGTTAAGTTAAGCACAATCACGCCGCGCTCGTAGGCTTCACGAATATGGCTCAGCAACTCTGGATTTTGCGGCGCATTACCCACACCAAAAGTCAGTAGGATCATGGCATTAACCGGCTGGCGCAGGGTGTTTTTGATCACCTCAGGTGAAATACCCGGGTACATGGTGATCACCCCGATGGGTTGCGGTGTAATGGCGTGAACACGGAACTCACCGTCAGGCTTTTTATCCAGCTCCACATTGTTGCTTAAGCGCATGTTGATGCCCGCTTCCAGCAGTGGCGGCAAGTTTGGCGATGCAAAGGCATCAAAGCCATCTGCGTGTGCTTTAGTACTGCGGTTACCTCGGATCAACTTGTTGTTGAAAAACAGCGTGACTTCGTTGATCGGGTAGTTAGCGGCAATATGTAGCGCATTGAGCAGGTTAATTTGACCATCTGAGCGCAACTCGGCCAGCGGAATTTGTGATCCCGTCACAATGACCGGCTTTCCTAAGTTTTCAAACATGAATGACAGGGCTGAGGCGGTGTACGCCATTGTGTCGGTACCATGCAAGATCACGAAGCCATCGTACTTGTCGTAATTGTCTTTGATATCGTCGGCGATGCGCTGCCAATCCGCTGGGCACATGTCTGAAGAATCGATCAGGGGATCGTATTCATGCAGCGTGAACATCGGCATTTCAGGGCGATGAAACTCCGGTGAGTTATCAAGCAAGGTTTGCATGAAGCCAGCCACAGGGATATACCCTTGCGCTGATTTTTGCATGCCGATCGTGCCACCAGTGTAGGCAATGTAGATGTGTTTTCTTTGCATAAGGTTAACGCTGAAGCTGAACAGGAGCCCGTATTATACGTGGCATACAGAGAGTTGTTTATGATTTTAGAACAAAAAAAGCCCGAATATTCGGGCTTTTGGTTATTTGCTTGGTGTTTTGTCTGACTTTGGCGTGTCGTTTCGACACTCTCACTAGCAAGGCGATTTAACGCGCGAGTCAGCAATTACTTAATTGATATTTAAGCAGTTCAAACAATACGCCATTTGGCCTTTTGGATCGTTAAGGGTATCAAGCTCGACAATAGCCGCTTGCACTTCACGTAGCGGCGCACTCCATTGTGGTGCAAGCGCATCGGCCAGCGGCTGCGCTAGTGGCGCGGCGACAGAGTGGCTTAAACCGTCAAGAAACTCTTCCATCGGGGTCAGTTCACGCTCCATCCAATTGAGCTGGTAGCTCTTGATGCCCGCCAAACGAGAGGCGGTTTCTACCGCGACATCAAAATCACCCAAGTGATCCACAAGGCCTAAGCTGTGGGCGTCTTTACCCGTCCAAACGCGGCCTTGAGCGACTGAATCGGCTTCTTCGAGAGTCATATCGCGATATTCAGCCACCAAAGAGATGAAGCGTTGATAGCCTGCTTCAATGCCTAGTTGGAACAGCTCTGCAACTTTAGGCTCAAGCTCGCGAGTTAAGCCTACACCCGACAGCGCGGTGGTACCGACACCGTCGGTGTACACGCCCCAATTTGCCAGTGTGTCTTCGAAGGTAGTGAGCAAGCCAAAAATACCAATCGAACCGGTTAAGGTGGAAGGGTTCGCAACAATGGCATCTGCACTGGCTGAAATCCAATAGCCCCCTGAAGCAGCGGTGGCTGACATACTCACCACGACCGGTTTACCTGCCGCGCGCACCGCATCGACTTCATTGCGGATCACTTCTGAGGCAAACGCACTGCCGCCGGGGCTGTTGACGCGCAGAATGACGGCTTTGACGGCATCATCATCGCGGGCTTGGCGGAGTAAATTCGCCGTGGCATCGCCACTGACGGTGCCTTGGCGGTACTCGCCGTCGACAATTGGACCACTGGCAACCACTACGGCAATTTCGTTGGGTACTGCGTGCGGATCACCGTTTTTGTCGCTGATCAGCTCAGGGAAAACATGGTAGTTGTAATAGCTGACGGATTTGTAGCCGCCATTGAGATCGCTACCAAAGCGATCAATCAATCGGTTTTGCATTTCTTGACGGGTCGCGAGTTGGTCAACCAAACCTTGCTTTAAGCTGTACTGAGCAAAGTCACCGTTCACTGCGCGCATTTCGGCAAGCAGGGTGTCGATATCCGGTGACAGCACGTCAGGATCAACATTACGGTTATCTGCCACATCTAAGACATATGCTCCCCACAGTTGGTCGAGCCAAACTTGGTTGGACTCACGCGCTGCGTCAGACATGCCATCGCGTGTGTAGGGTTCGATAGCCGATTTGTAGGTGCCGACACGAAATACGTGAGTGTTGACATCCAGCTTGTCGAACAAGGATTTGTAGTAAAGACGATACGTGCTGAATCCCGTTAGCATCACGCCACCATCAGGCGACATCAAGACTTCGTCGGCGTAGGAGGCGAGGTAGTATTGTGATTGGGTAAAGATCTCACCGTAAGCGTAGATTGGCTTACCGCTGTCACTAAATTCCGCCAGCGCCTTGCCGATGTACTGCAGCTGGGTCAGGCTGACATCGGACATCTTTGATAGCTGCAATACGATACCGGTAATGCGCTTGTCTTGCTCGGCTTGACGAATAGCATCCACAATATCAAACAAGACATTTTCGCGTGGTTGTGAGTTACCAAACACCGATTGCGATAGGGTGTCGAACGGGCTAGTTACCGTGCGTTGTTCGACGATTTTTCCGGAAAGATCCAGAATGAGCGCAGAGTTTGGCTCAATCACTGGCACCGTGCGTTCGACTTCTTGTGTCACGATCAAAAAGAACAGCGCCACTGAGCCGAAGAAGAAAAGGTTGATAAGCAAGTTGCGTAAAAAATTAACGCCACGCCATAACCAGCGAAAAATCTTTCGGATGCCGCTAAAAATCATTCCCATATCAGTAAGGTCCTATGCGATTCATAAACTTATCCTAACGCATAACGCGATAAAAAGCAGGTAACCCGCGTCGCGTAAAATGCAGATTTGTTACATATTTGTATGAGTTCGATTGAAAAACGGCTCACTTAGGCATAATCTGGTCTGACCACGTCTTGGTTTCGAGGTGTTTGCGAATATGGCGAGATATGACCAGATATTGCGACCTTTGGATCTCGGTTTTACCCGTTTGAAGAATCGCGTGTTGATGGGGTCGATGCATACTGGCTTAGAAGATATGCGTGACGGTTTTACCAAGTTGGCGCAGTTTTATGCCGAACGTGCCAAAGGGGGCGTGGGGCTGATTGTGACCGGTGGCTTTTCGCCGAACTTCATCGGTCGTTTGCATCCATTGGGCGCACAGTTCAGTGGTCGTCGCCATCTTAAATCTCATCAGTTGTTAACTCACGCCGTCCATGAGCATGGCGCAAAAATCGTGTTGCAATTGCTTCATGCGGGTCGTTATGCCATGCACCCGCTAGCGATGAGCCCGTCAGGGATCCGCTCACCGATCAGCCGGTTTACCCCCTTTAAAATGCGCGATTGGCAGATCCGCGCCACCATCAGTGATTTTGCCCGCAGCGCGGCGTTGGCGCAAAAAGCCGGCTATGACGGGGTCGAAATTATGGGTTCCGAAGGGTATTTAATTAACCAATTTCTCTGTGCGCGTACTAATTGTCGTCATGATCTCTGGGGCGGCAATGCAGATAACCGTCAGCGTTTTGCTATTGAAATAGTTAACGCGATCCGCCAGCGTGTAGGGAAAAACTTCATCATTATTTTCCGGATCTCTGTGCTCGATTTAGTGGAGCAAGGGAGCGCATTTTCAGAGGTTGTCTCGCTCGCCAAGCGACTAGAACAAGCGGGCGTGACGTTGCTAAATACCGGCATTGGTTGGCACGAAGCCAAAGTCCCGACGATTGCGACCCAAGTGCCCCGAGCGGCGTTTAGTTGGGCGACTGCTGAGCTGCGTCAGCATCTGACGATCCCCATCATTGCGTGTAACCGGATCAATATGCCGAATGTAGCGGAGCAGATCTTGGCGTCAGGTGAAGCCGACATGGTGTCGATGGCGCGCCCTTTCTTGGCCGATCCTGAATGGGTAAACAAAGCCGCCGCTGAGCAACCTGATGCGATAAATACCTGTATCGGTTGCAATCAAGCCTGTTTAGATCGGGTGTTCAAGATGAAGCGCGCCAGTTGCTTGGTCAATCCGCAGGCGTGTTATGAAACCGAAAGGGTGCTGGAGAAAATTGCCACGACGAGTGCCCGTATCGCAGTGGTAGGCGCAGGCCCTGCGGGTCTATCGGCCGCACTTAATGCCGCAAGGCGTGGGTTTAAAGTAACCTTATTTGAAAAGCGCGGGGATCTCGGCGGGCAGTTTCGCTTGGCTATGACCATTCCCGGCAAAGAAGAGTTTGCTGAAACGATCCGCTATTTTCGTCATCAGCTCGATGCCTTCAACGTTGAGGTGAAGCTCAATCATGCTGTGAGCGAGGAGGATCTGTCGGGTTATTCGCAGATCATTATCGCCACAGGTGTTCAACCGCGACGGCCTCAGCTTCAAGGGATGGATCGCGCCAATGTCATGACTTATCAAGCGTTTTTGGAGCAGCGTCCGCCGTTGGCGTCGTCGGTGGCGATAGTGGGGGCTGGCGGAGTCGGCGTTGATATTGCCACCTTGGTCAGTGAGACCGAAGCGGCGGATTTCTATACCGAATGGGGCATAGATCGGTCGTTAACCCACGAAGGCGCATTAACGGCACCACAGCCAGCAAAGGCGGCGCGCGCGATCTGGCTGTTGCAACGTAAACCGGGAGCGATGGGCAAGGGCCCCGGCAAAACCACAGGCTGGATCCACCGTAAAACCCTGCAGCATCGCGGGGTTAAAATGATGCCGGGCGTGCAATATGTGGCGATCGATGCGCAAGGGCTGCATGTCAATTACAAGGGGCAAACGCGCTGCATTCCGGCAGAGCAGATCATTTTGTGCAGCGGGCAGGAGTCGGTAAATGACTTAGTCGCGCCGCTGACGCAACGTGGCATATCGGTTCAGGTGATTGGCGGCGCGGATCATGCCGGTGAGCTGGATGCACAACGTGCGATCTTGCAAGGGTTCGAGACGGCCGCCGCGTTAACAGAGTGCCCGTAATTGAACGGTACTCTGCGTCATAGCGAACGTTAAATATCAGTCCAAGCTAATGCAATCGCATTAGACGTACTTTTGCCATGGACAATTTGCTGCAGGGCTGTGGTAGGGTGGCTTGTCAGCGATGTCAGTGTGGCGTCGTGGGGAATGCTTATGGTGTCGCTAAAGCAGCAGAATGAGCAACAGGAATGCGAAAAGGAGAGCCTAATGGATGCGTTGTCGTTACTTTTGAATCGTCGTTCGTTACCCAAGATGAAAGCGCCAGCGCCGCAAGGTGAGGCGTTGGAGGCGATTTTTCAAGCAGGATTGCGCGCGCCGGATCATGCAGGTCTAACTCCGTGGCAGTTTATCGTGGCAAAAGAGCATGGTTTGCAACGTTTGGCTGACGTTTTGGTTGCCGCAGGCAAAGCTAACGGGGCTGATGAAGCGGCGCTTAAGAAACTGGCCAACGCGCCTTTCCGCGCCCCCATGGTGATCACGGTTGTCGCAAAAGTCACTGCTCATGCGAAAGTGCCAGTGAGCGAGCAGCTGATTTCAGCCGGTTGCGCGGCACATGCCATGCAGATGGCGGCGGTTACACAAGGCTTTACCGGTTTTTGGCGTACGGGCGAATATGCCTATCACCCACTGGTGAAGTCTGGTTTAGGCTTGGCTGAGGACGATGAAATTGTCGGTTTTCTGTATCTCGGCACGCCAGATTGCCAAACTGCAAAAGTGCCAGTGCGTGAGAGTGAACGTTTTGTCTCTTATCTTTAGTTGTTGCTAAATCATGTGCTGTCTTTCAGGTGTAGCTAGCCTTATGTGCATCGAAAGAACAAAAAACGCGCGCCATTTTGCCCCAAGTGGCGCCACTGAACGTCGCAGCCTGTTTGTACCTCGTCATTAGCACCTTGCCTATTTACCTGTTTTTATATACAGTTCTTATATCTTAGTTCATCTCCAGTACCACCTTATAACCTATGCCACGTCTTTATATCGCGGAAAAGCCAAGTCTCGGGCGCGCTATTGCGGCAGTCTTGCCTAAGCCTCATCAAAATCAACAAGGCTATATAGTCGCTGCCAATGGCGATACGGTGACTTGGTGTATCGGTCACCTGCTTGAGCAGGTTGAGCCTGACAGCTACGATCCGCGCTATAAAAAGTGGGTGATGAGTGATTTACCGATCATCCCAACCGATTGGCAGTTAAAACCCCGCGCGTCAGCTGCTAAGCAACTGGCTGTGGTGCGAAAACTATTAAAACAGTTTGATCAACTCGTCCACGCCGGCGATCCAGATAGAGAAGGTCAGTTGCTGGTGGATGAAGTGCTTCACCACTGTAAGTTGTCTAAAGCTAAGTTGCAGCAAGTGCAACGCCTGTTGATTTCAGACTTGAACCCCGCGGCGGTAAAACGCGCCTTGGGCACTATGCGCAGTAACCAAGAATTTGTGCCGCTGTCGGTTTCGGCATTAGCGCGTTCGCGGGCCGATTGGCTGTATGGCATGAACATGTCACGCGCTTACACCTTGTTGGGCAAACAAGCGGGCTATAACGGTGTGCTTTCCGTTGGTCGAGTACAAACTCCGGTATTGGGTTTAGTGGTGCGACGGGATGATGAAATCGCTAATTTCGTGCCCAAACCGTTTTATGAACTCGATGCCTTGATCCCGTATCAGGATAGTGCGCAGAGTCAGATGGATATTCGGGCTCGCTGGCAACCGAGCAAGGCATGTGAGCCTTATCAAGATGAAGATGGACGCGTGCTATCGCGCGCGCTGGTCGAGAACGTGCAGCGCCGGATCGCAGGGCAGCCTGCGCATGTGGTTGAATCAGAGCGCAAGCCAGTACGACAAGCGCCGCCTTTGCCGTATTCGCTGTCAGCGTTACAAATCGATGCCGCAAAGCGCTTTAACCTGTCGGCGAGCGATGTGCTGGCCGTGTGTCAGAGCTTGTATGAAAAGCACAAGCTGATCACCTATCCGCGCAGTGATTGTCGTTATCTGCCTAAAGATCACTATGCGCAGCGTCATTCGGTGCTAGAAGCTATCGCTAACAATGCGTCTGGCTTAGCGGCGGGCGTTACTAATGCCGACAGCGGGCTGAAATCCAAAGCGTGGAACGATAGCAAGGTCGATGCGCATCACGCGATCATCCCCACGCCAAAGCAGATGAAAAGCGCCAGTTTGTCAGGGCGTGAGCTGCAAGTGTATGAGTTGGTCGCGCGCCAGTATTTGATGCAGTTTTACCCTGCTGCTGAGTATTTGGATGCCAAATTGGTGTTCGAAATCGCAGGTGGTCGTTTCCAAGCGAAAGGGCGCAGCTTACAGTTTGCCGGCTGGAAAGTGCTATTGGGTAAACAGGCTGACAATGATGACGATACCATTGATGCTAACGTGCCGCCGATTGCCAAAGGCACGGCGCTGGTTTGCCGCGAGGGGCAGATATTAGACAAGATGACCGAGCCGCCGCGCCATTTTACTGAAGCGACATTGCTGCAGGCGATGACTGGCATTGCCCGTTTTGTTAACGATCAATCCTTGAAAAAGATTTTGCGCGATACCGATGGCTTGGGCACAGAAGCGACCCGCGCCAGCATTTTGGATTTGCTGTTTAAGCGCCAGTTGTTAACGCGCCAAGGAAAATCTATTCGCGCGACGGAAGCTGGGCGCGGTTTAGTACATGCGTTGCCAGACGCGGCGGTATACCCCGATATGACCGCACATTGGGAGCATCAACTCCAAGCCATGGCAGAGAAAGGCGCGGCCTATGGGCCCTTTATGCAGGCGCTTGAAACGCAATTGCAGCAATTGATTGGTACGGCAGCGTCTTCGCCTCCGCCTGCGAGCTTACGTGCCTTGCCCGCAGTGGAGTATGGTAAAAAACGTTTTAGTAAGAAAGGGGCTAAGCGTGGTCCGGCGACAAAGAAACCGCGTCGCAAACCCGGTTCCGCCCCTCAGACTTAGCTTGATACAGCGCTTTATCGGCGCTGATGTAAAGCGATTTAGGATCTTGGCTTGACTGCGGGATCACCGTCGCGACGCCGACACTGACGGTGACGATACCTTGCTCGGTTTTGTGCGCGATGCCGGCTTCGCTGATCACCCTAACGAGGTTTTCAGCGGTGTATCGCGCGGCTGCTTCATCGAACCCCGACAAAATATAGGCGAACTCTTCCCCACCCAAACGTGCAAATAGGGCGCCAGCACGGCGTTCAACCCCTTGAAGCAACTGGGCGATGCGCTGTAAACAGGCGTCGCCTTGTTCGTGGCCGAAACTGTCGTTGTAGAGTTTGAAGAAGTCCACATCAACAATCAGCAACGACAGTGGCAGACGGTGACGCTCGGTACGACGCCATTCGGATTGTAAGGTGGTATCGAAAACCCTGCGGTTAGCGACACCTGTGAGCGGATCTTCACGAGAAAGGCGCTCTAATTCAGTGTTGGCTTGCTCTAATTGCAAGGTCCGCTCTTCGACCCGTTTTTCTAGCTCAAGGTTTAACGCAAGTAAGGCATCTTCTGCTTGGCGAGCCACCATGTGTTGCGACAGCGTGACGCCGAACTGTTTCAAAATATGCTTGTGATAGCCTTGCAATGAAGTGCCCGATAGCAAGTTATCTACGGCGATCCAACCGAGTAATTTTTTGTCATTCCACAAGGTCACATAGCCGTTCCATCCCGTGCCGACTTCGCACATGTCTTGATACAGCGGCACGTTTTCTTGGAATAAGAGATACTGTTTTTCTTCCAGGGTCTTTTTGGCTAAGGGATGATCAGCGAGTGGTGACACAAAGTAACTTTCATCAATGGTTTCACCACGAATATCGGTGCCATAACTGCCGCGGATCACGCCGCCGTCTTGATCGAACAGTAACACGCCCATCCGATCGATATGGAGCATCTTCTTGCCTTCTGAAACCGTTTTCTCAAGCAGTTGAGCCATGCTTTGCGATTTTGACATCAGGGATGACATATCGTGAAGCGCTTGCAATTGCTCAAGTAAAGCGCGCTGTTGGTTTTGGCTGTTGAATAGCTCGTTTTCCATATTTCTACGGTAAGAGTATTCATCATGGGCGGTTTCATTGAGTAATCGGCCTTCCAGCTCTGACGCTAATAGTGCCGACAGCATCTGAAAATCATCAGGTGAGAGTTTGGCTTCTGTCGTCATATCAACGACTAAGCAACCGAGTGCTCTCGCCTTGCGCTCCAGCGGCAACCACAACCGCTGTACCCCGTTATGCTCGGTGATGTTGGGGCGATTATTGCGCATTGTTTGGTTGATCAGATAGAACGGGATATCGGTATGGTTATCGATATCGACAGGGGGGTAGAAATAATCGGTCTGCTTCGGTGCCATATTCAGCAAGAGTTTCCACTTGCTCTGGTGTGAAACAAACAGGGTGAGGTGAGTCGCTTCAAAGCTATCGACAAATTGGCTACACGCCGATTCACAAAGGCTTTTGAGTCCCTGATTTTTGTTCCATTCTCTGCAAAGCTCACGGTAAAAGCGGCTTACAGTTGGGATCAACGCCATGTCACCTCTCCTAAAATATCAACGCCTTAGCATGATGATGAAACCAGTTTCATTCAAGTTGGGATGATAAAACTCACATCGAGCTAACGTTATGCGATGAAATTACCATAGAGGCCAACAAATAATGCGAGTGGAAATCAAATTAATGATTATGAGTTTTCGGTCATCTCATGCAAATGCGATTATATTCACATTTTATTGAAAGGGGACTCACGCTATTTTCTATCGTTATCACTGAAAGGAATAGTCGTGATTGGCGGCGGAAGCTGGGCTCAGAGGGCCATGTTGGGATCAGTGCGATTGCACTGCGATTTCATTTTGCGATATCGAAACGGTTTCTATTGTGGAGGCTGAAAGACGCTGAGCTGGTAGTAACTCCCTTTGATGCGTAAGGTGACGGTTAAGGGTGTCTTCGCGCAGCTGAACGCCTACGATCTCGCTCGGTGCTGTCACGCAAGATGCGTTAAGCATCTGCGCCAGCATAAGATCGCCCAGCGTAGATTTATAGTGCCCGGGCTCCCAGAACCATTGTGCCGCTAGTGCGGTATCAAGTTGGCTGTAGGAATTGAACACAGCAAAATCCCAGAGTGTGACGTTCGCGTAGGGCTCAACAACCTGATGAAGCGCGGTTTTAAGTTGCTCAAACGCCTGCCAGTGCCCGTGCTGGGCTATCGCTTGTAAGTAATAGCCATGGTAGGGATTAATAAACAAGGTCAGCTTGATATTACGCTCATTAGCCAAGGCGATAGCGCTCGCTAAGAGGTCCATTTCTTGATTGCGACCGTTGTCATCAAAAAGGACGAGATCTGGTTGTGCAAAGCGACGATTGACCTCACTCATTTTCTGACGAAACAGTATCTCTACACCTTCATGTTTCGCCACGCCGGCTAAATCACGCGCCGGATTAAATCCTTGCTCGGTTCGGTTGGCGGTAAACGAACGCTGTTGGCTAACGATGGTACTAACGCTGTCTTTCAATGCGGTGATGGAAAAGAGAGCGTTAAATAGATCTTGGGTTCGACGCAAATGCCAATCCATCGGTGATGTCTGTTGCGGTAAACGTGTTAAGAATTGTTGAGCTGCCGGTGAATGTGAGTGTGAAGTGTTATTTCGCGGATAAAGATGATCTGCCAAATCAATCCCGACGAATACATGTTGTATGTCGGGCATGGTAAGGACGTGTTCAAGCGCGGTTAATTGCGCTTTCGCCGTTAGGCCGGGAATGGCGAAGTTGTAGACTCGGCCATGGCGTTCTTGCCAGCAGGTCGAACGGGGATCAAGCCCGATTTCTGGGCGGGAGTTGCCGAGGATCACGGTATTGGCTTGATAACTATCGAGCGCATAGGGCTTGAATAAGCGAGTACGAGAAGCCGCCGCCGGCTTAGTGGCATTGAAGGCATCAATGCGAGGTGTACCGATGAGGCTGTAAGGATCGGTGATCGCGTTAAAGCCTGCTAGCGCAGCAACGATAATCAGAGTGAGAATAAGATAGCGGGTTAGAAATCGAGTCATAGCTAAAATTGAAAGTAGAGAAATTCGGAAACACTGGCCATACCGAAAATAGCCAATGAGGTGATGGCGCTGCAGGCGACGAGCCACGGTGTCGATAAAGTGATGTACCACCGGCTAGGCGATACTGGATAGGGCTTGCTGTTTTCCGCGTTGAGCGACCGTAGGTGAGCCGTGAGTTGATAGGTGTTTGGCATAAAGAGGGCGATGGGTAACAAACACACTATCCAGCCATAGGTGGCAATAAACTGGCTACCGCCGCCGAGAAACGTCCCTATGTTGAATTGCGTAAACAGAGGTTGGAGTGCATCCAAACGGGCGTAGATAGCATTCGGGATCGCGATGCCATTAAAGCCATACATCCCTTCGAGCATCACTAGCGCACTCGCTAGATCGGGCGCGCGGAAAAACACCCACGCATTGACGACGCAGAAAAATGTCAGCAACCACATGCAACATTGCCATCCTCGGCGCTGATCCAGCCAGGTTAATCGGCACTGTGTTTTGAGATAAAGCCAGCCGTGATTGATCACTAAAAAACCACCATGTAACGCGCCCCAAATAATGAAATTCCAACCCGCGCCATGCCAAAGGCCGCCTAAAAGCATAGTGAACAGTAGATTTTGGTAGCGACGCCAACGGCCAAAGTGGCTTCCTCCCAGTGGTATATAGACGTAGTCACGCAGGAATCGCGACAGGGTAATGTGCCAGCGGCGCCAAAAATCGATAATGCTGGTGGCTTTGTAAGGCGAGTTAAAATTCAACGGCAAAGAAATACCAAACAAGCGAGCAATGCCAATGGCCATATCGGAGTAGCCTGAGAAGTCGAAATAGAGTTGCAAGGTGTAGGCGAGTGCGCCGCCCCACGCGACAAACAGTGAAACCGCTTCGCCTGCATCAGCCTGCGCGAAGACGGGTGAGGCGTACACGGCAATGCCGTCAGCCAGTACGGTTTTTTTGAACAGGCCAATAAAGAAAATGATCGCGCCTTCGAGCAACTGGGGTGAAAAGGTGCCTTTGGCATGGTTGGTGGCGAACTGCGGCATCATCTCTTTGTGGTGTACGATGGGGCCAGCAATCAACTGCGGAAAAAAAGTCACAAAAAGCAAGTAGTGACTAAATTGGATGTGTTTGATCTCGCGATTGGCGATGTCGACCAAAAACGCGATTTGCTGAAAGGTGAAAAAGGAGATCGCCAGCGGCAGAATAATGCTTTCAATTTGCCAGGTTGAGTCCGTCAATAGATTGAGGTTACTGACGACAAAATGGGCGTACTTGAAATATGCGAGTAAGCCTAAATTAAAGACAATGCCCACGATCAACAGTAAACGACGTTGCCAACGCGCCTTCTGATCCGATAGGCGCATTAGCCCATGGCTAAGGGAAAAATTAACCGCAATAGAGAGCAGAAGGAGTAAGAGGTAGACCGGTTTCCAGCAGCCATAAAATAGCAATGATGCGAGGGCGAGGAACCATATTGAAGATGCGATCCAGCCTTTACGCAGTAAAAACAGATACCCCACTAAAGTCAGCGGCAAAAACAGAAACAGGAAGGGGTAGGAGTTAAAAAGCATAGAAAAGCATCTTGTTGAACAACACTTGGCTTCAGTGTAGTGGAGTGCGTAACAAGGCAAGCGGAGATCGCGCTATTGTCTCAGGAAGGGGATCGGCAAACCGTACCCTCCAGCACAATAAGCGCTAGCAGTGTTAGTCAGTGCTAATTAAGAAGCGATAGCCTCTGTGAACAACCCGTAGTTACCAAGGGATCTCAGTGCCATTGTAGTTCAGGAATTTACCGCTATCTGATGAGGTTAGGTCGTCAATTACATCTATCAATCCCTTGGCACTTTGCTCGGCAGGCAAGAGGGCATTGGGACCGCCCATCTCGGTTTGGACCCAACCCGGATGAAGCGCGACGCAGCAAAAGTTTTGCGGGTGAAGATCGTTATGCAAGCTTTTGGTAACCGAGTTCAGCGCCGCTTTAGAAGACCGATAGATATAACCGCCGCCGGAGGTGTTCTCTGTCATGCTGCCGACTTTGGAGGAGATGGTGACGACCTTCGGCGCGTTAGACTTCTTAAGCAAAGGGTAAGCCGCTTCCACTAACTTTAATGGCGCGATCGCGTTCGTTTCAAAAACCTTACGCCATTCTTCAACATCGGTTTGACCGAACTGTTTTATTTTTGGTCCGTAGTAACCGGCGTTCGCGATGACAACGTCAAGTTGGGATACGGGCAGCTGCGCCATCACTCGATTGACGGTGAGGTAATCCGTGAGATCGGTGAAATGCACTGAAAGATCAGGATAGAGGTGTGCCAGTTCGAGCAATTCGCTGCTGGTTTCTTTGTTGCGACAAAGAGACACAATCTGCCATTTGCGCAGCATATACTCCTTGCATAGCGCAAGGCCAATACCACGGTTTGCACCCGTGATTAGTACCGTCCTTCTCATTGCTTGTCCTCGTCTTTTTACCATTTCAGCCAACGAGCTTAAGCATACAAAGAGGAAGCGGGCTTTCAAGTCTCTTTTCGTGGTGAGGCCAATTCTTAGAATGCGGATCAGGAGTGAGCCATGAAGTTTGTCATTTCGGTTGCTATGGCGCTGACGTTAACATTTATGTTGGCGGGCTGTGCGGACAATAGCCGTTATGCCGCGTTAAAAGAGCTTGGCTTTGAGCGTGACTATTTAGATGGATACCAAGATGGCTGCCATTCGCGAGTGCGACAAGGAAAAGTGCATGGGGAAGATTTTCGCCAAGATGCGGAGCGTATGTATCACGATCCGCGCTACGGCAACGGTTGGAACGATGGCTATCGTCAGTGTCGAGTGAGCGATAATAACCACTATTAGCGATGTTGGACGTATTTGTGAGTCGCCGCGTCTGCTGCTAAAGGGCAGGCGCGATACCTTGTGGATCACTCTTCTTGATAGAAGCGGCGTGTCTCTTTCATTACATCAATCAGGTACGACAGCTTAGGTTTAGCATCGTCGTTACGATGATAATTTTCGTCGTAAATGCGGTAGTTGCCCTCTGGATTGATCACCGTCGTGCTTTGCGGTTCGACCATCACAATATCTTCAGAGTTGCCTGAAAGTACCCAGCGGCGAGTCTTGCTGACGGCGAGTGGATCGGTGGCAACACCGCTACTGTAATCACTGCTTGGATTAGTGACACCAAATACATGCGTTAACAGCGACGGCAAAATATCCAGATGGCTAGATAGGGTATCCACCTTAACCAATGGCGCTAAAGTTTTGGCCTCTGGCATTTGTGCCGCTGCCTGCTCTTCATCAACTGTGGTTTGAGTTTCGCTGCTGTTTTCGTTGCTGTCTGAGCTATCGCTTGGCGCATTTTCAACGAGCGTCAGTTCAACCTTATCTGCTTCTTCACTTGTCGTTTCAGTTTGTTCATCGGCAGGTGCTGACTCAGTTTCGATCACGTCAGGTTCAAAGGCATCCGCTTGAGGCAGATGGACTAACAGCGGTACTTGGATTTGGTACTGGCTGAAATTGGTGCCCGCGCCCCAGTTACCGGTTTCGTTAAATTCAATCCCGTGATTACTGGTGAGGATGATCAGAGTGCGTGGCAATTGCTCAGCCAGCGCGGTGATGATCTCGTTGACCTGTGCATCGGCGCGGTGCACGGCATTTTGATAGCTTACACGGAGGGCGCCACGAAGACCTTCATCTGGCGATAACGTAAATGGTCCGTCAATGGCGCTGTCATCGGCATATTGCGCCACATCGGTGAGCTCGATATAGCTCAGCCATGGTGAATCTTGTTTCGCCACCCACTTGGCAAAAGCCGCCACGGCTTCAGGATCAGACGTGCTGCCTGAATCGGTGTTGTCGTTGAGTGGTAGCTGTGAATAGGCATCGGCCGCAAAGTCATTGCCGCTAAACAGGCGGATTTTATAATCGTGCTTATCCGCCATCGCTAACAATGGCGATGGGGTTTGCGCTGCGCGAATGCTGTTGTAATACGTACTTGGTAAGCCGTAGAACAACCCGAGCGTCGCGTGATTGTTGTCGTTGCCCGAGCTGAAGTGCTGGTTGTAGCTGTGCCAGCCTGCATTAAGTTGGCTAACAAACGGCATATTGGTGTCGTTGTACATATCGCCACGCAAACTGTCGACCACAATGATAAGTACATTGGGTTGATTTTCCGGCCGGGTACTTTTTAGGGGCGCGAGCGGGTATTGCATTGGCGTGGCGGATTCAATCCCCATTGCATCAAGGCGGGCATCAAACTCTTTTCGGTCAAGTAGGCCGTGACGCTCCATGAAACTTTTTGCCGTCATTGGGTATGACAACGGGAACGTAGAACGCTGCGCGGTAATTTGCGAGTCAAGATTGGCGTCACCCCAGGCGTAAATCAGGTGACTACTAAAGAAACACAGACCTAAAACAATACCGATCCGCTGGCCAATATTGCGACGCGTCAGTTTACGTAGTTTGCGCCAAAGCACTTCAGATAACACCATCTGAAGGAGGAAGATCAGCGGCACGCTGACAAAGATGTATTGCCAGCGCGCATTGAGCTCGGAGCGTTCACCGCTGACTAAGAGATCCCACACCAGTGGACTAATGTGCAGTCCTAAGGTTTCAAAGGCATGGGTATCAAGTAATAAGGTTGTTTGACCCAGGGTGGCGACAAGTACGCCAAACAGTCGCAATAGGCGCTGCGACGGGATCACAAAGGTTGCTGGGAAGATCAGCAACAGGTAGAGAATGAAACTGAGGAAACTAAAATGACCAATCCAGCTTGTCAGAAGGTAAGCGAGGCCGAGATTAGAATCGGGCATCCCTGCCAACAGCACGAAACGCGTCCCCAGCAACATTGCTGCGACGATATTGAAAAAGCAAAACCAATGGCCCCAGCTGACCAGCTGTGACACTTTTTCTCGATATTGGGACGAATTATTATTCATCGTGCCGTCATTTTACATCCACGTTGGTCGAAAACTATTGCTGCTCTATCACTGCTGCTCTTTGACTGAGTAGCTGAGTGCGGCGGCAAACTTGGCAGCAATGGCTTCACGCTGACCTTTAGCCACATTATTGTTGATAATGTTGGTTGCAAGATCACCGACAACCATCAATGACAGATCCGCAGGCGCATGGTGCTTTTCCAGTACATTTATCATGTCGTTTAGGATAGCTTCAACTTGTTTGTCGCTGTATTTTGACGTAACTGGCATAAGATTTTAGGTTTAAAGTTAATACAAAGCTGCTTATCATACCTCACACTACACTTTAACCAAAAGCATTTCATTATGAGCCTGACGCTTTCCCACTTGATCCTACACCAAATTGTTAAAGCTGAAGATGACACTTTTTCGCTTCAGCGTCGTGATGAACCTCTTGCCAATAGTGCCGAAAGTGAGCACTTAGTTTCTGAATTGCATCGCGTTTTCAACAGCAAGGCGGGTAAAGGTTTCGCCTACTTTGATGACGCCAGCGATGTAAAGCAATGGCTACAGTCACACCGCCAAGGCGAGCTCGACTTTGTCGATTTTAGTAACCAAGCTGCTGAGCGTTTGTTGCATGAATTGAGCAAATACCCGTTTGCCGAATCAGGCACCTTGATCGTGGCGGTGTACCGATCGCTCGCGACGGAATACTTGTTTGTTGGCATGCTAAATTCGCAACACAGCATGCAAGTGGATGAGCAGTTAGATATTCATAATGTGGCGTATCTAGACGTGGCGAAAATGGATATCGCCGCACGCATTGATTTGTCGTCAATGGAGTCAGAGCCGGAATCGCGCCGCTATTTAAGCTTTATCAAAGGTCGAGTGGGTCGCAAAGTCGGTGACTTCTTCCTCGATTTCCTTCACGCACAAGAAGGCCTCGATGTAAAACAGCAAAACTTGTTGTTAATGCAAGCGGTGGAAGATTACTGCACTGATGCGCGTCTCGATAAAGAAGAGAAGCAGCAAACGCGCCAGCAAGTTTACGATTACTGTACTGAACAACTGAAATCGGGCGAGGAAGTGACAGTGCGTGAATTGGCCGGTGAACTGCCAACGCAAGACGGTGGCGTAGATTTTTATCAGTACGCTACCTCACAAGGGTACGAGCTTGAAGAAAACTTCCCAGCGGATCGCACCGCCGTGCGTAAATTGAAAAAGTTCGTTGGCGGTGGTGGCGGTTTGTCGATTTCCTTTGATGGCTTGTTATTGGGCGAGCGTATCTTTTACGATCAAAACAGCGACACTTTAACCATTAAAGGCACGCCACCGAACTTAAAAGAGCAGTTGATGCGTCGCTTGAACTCAGAGAGCGAATAAGTATTGCTCTCAGCGCTGGCGGGAAAGTAACCGTTCGGCACGTTTTCCAACAAGGCGCTTTTTTGCGCCTTGTTTGTTTTTGGGTGGCGCTAAGCCATCGAACTGCCATTTGTGATCTGCTGACGATTGCGCCCTAGAAACAAGGAATGAAAGCCTCATCAAGGAGTTAATGATGGCAGTGATATTGAACGATGTGCACCGCGCTGTGCTAGAGACGCTACAACAGCATGGTGGGCGCTATTTGCTAGCCAATGATTACAGCCAATGGGTGGAATATCCCAAGCCTACGCATGTCAAACATACCTTAATGGTGCTGCTGCCTGCGGTGGAGACCGAGCTTGAGTATAAGCAGCATAAAGCGCTATTAAAGCAACTGCGCGGCAAGGAAATGAACCAGTTGGTCACGGCGTTTAAACATCAATTGGGCGAAGACGCGTTGCAGCAAGACTATCTACACTCTTGTTCTTTCTTTGCCACGAGTACGATGCCTCGCCTGGAATTCGAGCAAGCCTACCATGACAGGGTGACGGTACCCGATGGCTCGTTTGATCTGCCGTACCTTAGCAGTTGTGCTCAGCCGAACTATGATGTGGCTGCGCTGGCCATTGTCGAAAGTCTGACGGATAAGCAGCGCCATGTATTGCGTGCGCTAGATGTCATGAAAGTACGTTATGTGATTTGGCACCCGCTACCGATTGAACTCGGTGTTTCTGAGCTATCGACCACGCACGTGTCTCGGCTCAATGTGTGGAGCGATCCTGCGCCAGATAATGCGAGGCAGATGCGCCGAGCGATAGATTTATGCAGCGGCACCCCATCCCCGCTATCGCGCTATTCCGATCCGCGGTTTGTCTTTGTTCAAGGCGACGTTAAATTTTGTTGCAAATTACATGAGCAAAATTTTGAGGCCTTTTATCAACGCAGGACGATCATAAATCGTCAAGGCATCGCGATTTCATTCGCGGCTGAGGCCGATCGTCAAACGTACTAAGCCTAGTTAGCTGTCTTTATATGTATCAATTGCCTTGCAGTTGTTCTCGCATATGCTTACATTTGAGTAAGGAATGTTCGACAGGGATAAGGGCAATAAATGACGGGTGAAGTGGCAAGCAAGAAGGAGTCGACAGTATTCCAAAAAGCGGCGTTTTTCTTGCTAATAGTGGCGATCCCTTTAGCGGTGTGGTTGTCTTATCAAACGCGTCAGCAGCAACACCTGGTCAACCAACTGCTCTCGCTGAATCAAAAACGGTTAGAGTTAGCGCATTCGGTGGCGCTATTGCCAACGTATGATCGAACCGGGCTGCAAAATACGGTGGTATTGGCATCGAGTTTTCGTTCAGAGTTGCTGGTTTTACCCGAGCAAGACAGCGCAGGGATCGATCGGGATGCGTGGGTCTCGCTAAAACTGGGAGGCACTCAGTTTGCCGATCTTGCAGATACCGTGCTGGCAGGCGGCTTTTCCGTTGCCGAGTTAGCGCAACAACTTGAAGCGGCGTACGCACTTTCCAATACCCATGCGGTGCAGCCTATTCTTGATAAAATTGCGGCGTTTTTTTTCCGCGAAATGTTCCGCCAAAACACGCGCGCCGGTGATGTGCGCTATTACAGCTACCTAAAAGATCTTGAACTCGAGCTGGCTAGTATCAGCGATCACCAACTGCAGCAACAGATTGAGCAACTGCTTAATTTGCTCTCTCCAATGGTATCGCGTCACAACCAGCGGTATCAAACCTCTAGCCACGTGTTAACCCACCACTTTAATAACGAATTGCCGGCCTTGACGCGCAATGCTCAATCAGCACTCAAGGAGAATTTCTTTTGGCAATGGTGCAGTTTTCTCGCCATCGGTGTTGCCTTGCTGACACTCTCCGTTACGGCACGGATAACGCACGCGTCGGCGCGCTCAAAGGTCTCTTCGAAAACGCAGCAAACTGCCGATGCAATCTCAGGGGATACCGCTGAGCTGAATAATAGCGGCTCGGCAGGCGTCGAGAGTGCTTCCGTTGAGGATGCGTTTATGGAACCTGCGACGGGGATGAACGAGACGATGGCTGAGAAAATTGATGTGCTCAGCCCCATACAACATGACCGTAACCTTGCGTCAAATCGCACAGCGGCTCGAGTGGGCAGTGAGGCTGAGCGTATTGAGCCTGACGGAATACTCTCGGAAAACGCCGCTGCCAATGTTGAAAACCGTGATGATAGCCAAACCATGACGGAGACATCGGCAATGCGGGGGAATGCTCAGAGTGATAGCGCCTTGTTTCAAGCGTCATCTCACCCAGATACTTTGCCGATCTTAGAGCAAGATAGTCTTCCCAATACGCGTCATCACGATAACAGCGCGGCTGACATTGCCGCTGATGATATTCCCCGCCACGCTGTAAATATTGGCCACCAAACGACCGATACGACCAAGCGCTTTGATATCAATTTGATGCTCGATACCATGGACGACGACATTGATGCGGTGAACATGCTGCTAGAAGTGTTTATCACTGAGCATTGCCATGATGATAAGCGTCTGAAAACGCTATTGGCTAATCAGGAATACACCGCTGCTGAACGCATCGTGCATAGCATCAAGAGTGTCGCGGGCAATTTAGGCGCCGCAGAGCTGAATCAAACCGCTGCACGGTTGGAGAGCGCGCTTAAGCAAGATGAGATTGATAGTGCCTTGGTGGAGCAATTTTCCGTTCACCTCAGCTTGTTGATTGAAGAGATCCAACTGCATCTCGCCTTGGGGGTAACCCACGGATGAAGTTGGTTTTCAACTCATTAACCACCAAAGGGCTAGCTTTTCTTGTACTGCTGTTTGTTGGCTTAACCGCAATGGTGCTGTGGGTCATCGATATGCGCGCGACTCGGATGCTCGAAGATAAGGTTAAGCAGTACTTAATGGCTGAAGCGGAATCGACAGCCAATGCGGTGAGTGGTTTTGTCAGCAACATTGAAGGGGTGACAGCAGTATTGGCCGCCGCCGCAGAAACAAAAGATCCGGCAGAACTGCCCCAGTTGATGGAATTACTGTTTAGTAATGAATCGACCAAAGATCTCATCGCGGGAGGGGGGATTTGGCCAGAGCCTTATCAAGGGGTCAATCGCACTTATCTTGATAGCTTGTTTTATGCCAAGAACGAGTCGGGTCAACTGGTGCAGTACCATGAATACAATCGCATGATGCATCGGCCTTATTTTAATGAAGAGTGGTATGTGCCGAATCAGTGGTCGAAGGCGGGGGATGTCTATTGGTCTCGCTCCTATACCGATCCTTACACCCATGAGCCTATGGTCACCAGCAGTATGCCGTATTTTGATGGCGATAAGCTGGCCGGGGTAGTGACGATTGATGTGCGTTTGGCGGGGTTGCAAGATCATCTCACTAGCAAAGGCTCTGAAGTGGGGGGCTATCTCACGCTATTGGATCGCGCAGGCCGTTTTTTATTTTACCCTCAGCCGCAAATGGTGATGACTTATTCCGCGCAAGGACCCCAATCGGTCGGGGTTGATGTGTTGGCCCAACGCGATAATCGCTACGCACCTCATGCATTGGCGTTCAGTCATTATGCCCAGCAATTACGCACTCGTGCTGAGCAGCAAGAAGATGTGTTTGAAATGGCGCTGAGCATCATGCAGCAGACCAATGACGTTAACTACCAGTATGCCTTGATGTTGGCCTCTGGCATTGTGGATTCGCCTAATCAGGCTGCGACTCTGGAAGTGTTGCCGGCGTTCAATACTACGCTGCCTGATGATCCGGTGCTCAACCAAGAAGTGTTCCTTATTGCGTCCGCGATGCCGCAAACCGGATGGCTACTCTCAGTGGCGATCCCGCGCGGGGCGGTATTTACTGCCGTGAATCGGCTCGAATCCGCAATTGTTTTAGCGATTATTCCGTCAGTGATATTAGCCTTGGTGCTGGCGTGGGTGATGTTTCGTCACAGTATTATTCGCCCGTTGCAAGCGGCAGCGGATGCTCTCGAAAGTGAAGAAAAAACCGGTCATGCGGCGACACTACCCATATTTAGCCGCGATGAGTTGGGGCTATTGGTTGGTAAGTTTAACCAGCGCAGCCAAGCATTAGTGAAGACGCGCCAATCGATTGAGCGTGACGCGAAAGCCAAGCAACGAGCGGTCTCGACCATTGCTCACGAATATACCCAGCCACTGCGTTGGCTGCATCATAAGGCGGCGACTTTACCTCAGTCTAATCCGGCTGATATCAATGCGATGGCATCACATCTCAAAATGTCGGCTCAACTACTTGAGCGTTTAACCTTGGATATGTACCAAGTCCAGCACCATTTAGAAACGCCGCTTAAATTGCATTATCGTACGTTTTCTCTTAATCAGTTAAGTGATTATGTTTACCATGCCTTTGCTGCACCTTCGCAGCGAACACAGGTAGATTTTCGCTATTGGGTCGATGAAAACCTGCCGGACGGGTTGATTGGCGATGATGTTCGCTTGCAGCAGATCTTACTCAATTTGACGCAAATTTCCCTCAAGTTGACGCAAGTCGGGCATGTGTACTTGCAGATGAACCTTGATACGAGCGGCCAAGATCATATTACAGTGCGGTTTTCTGTTTCTGATAGCGGCCACGGCTTTAGTGATAGCGAGAAAGCGTTGTTGCGTGAGGGCAATGCGACAGAAACCATGTCGAAAGATTGCTTGGCATTGTTGCACGCGCAGCAGTTGATCATGCAAATGAATGGGCGCTGGGATATGGTCAGTGATGCCGGTTTTGGCACCACGTTTACCTTTTGGTTGGAGTTTGGCTTGGCGGTGCGTCAACGGGGAGCCGATGACACCGCTGTGGCGAAAGAAAGAGCCATTTTGGTCGTTGAAGATAACCGCATTCACCGTAAAAGCTTGGTCGCTAAGCTGAGCCAAATGGGCTTGCGCACAGAAAGCGTTGATTGTGGTAAGCAGACCTTATCGATGCTGGAAACGCGCTGCTATGAGATGGTGTTTATTAACGTGCGATCGATAGCGATCGACGGTTTAAACGTGATCCGTCAGATCCGTTTAATGAACAGCGAGGTTCGTAACACTCAGATCATTGCGTTACGCGAACGGGGGCAGCACGAGGCGCAATGGCCGCCAATGATCGACATCGATGACGTGCTGGATTTGCCGTTAATTGATGAAGAGTTAAACGATTTGCTCCGCGCCGTTTTCTCGCAGGATGAAACTGAAGCGGTGAATTGACACTGAAAGCTTGATCGAGGTCAAAGGAATTTACTGACGATTGGGGATAATCGCCTCGCTATGAATATGTTAATGCGATTAATTGAACCTCATCATCAGCAACCTGATGTCTTAATTGAGATGGTCCAGTCTTACTGTTCGAGAGTGCATCGCGGGGCTGTGACCTGTGCTGATTGCCAAGAATTGGCTGAGCTCATTACTCATAAAATGATTAACTGCCAGGCAGGCAAAGAGAAAAAGTGTTGTACGCAGTGTGACAGCCGCTGTTTTTCTGATGCGCAACGTTTGCAGTTGAAGCACATTAAAACCTGGTCAATTGAAAAGATTGGCTGGAAAAAGCCGGGCATGATGTTGCGTTATCACTGGGGACAGTCGAGCAAAAGCGTGAGTTAGTGCTTGTTTGCTCGCACGGTTAGTCAAAATAAATGGGTGCACGTCACCCTTTTTTCTTATCTCTTATCTCTTATCTCTTATCTTCGAGTTTTCCCTGCATTTAATGGGATTAAACGTGTTTGGATGTTTGTGTCGCGATGGATACACCAATTGTGGTCGCAAGGCATAAAAAACGCTGACCGAAGCCAGCGTTTTAGAGATTGGGGGAACAATCTACTTATTTTGCAGCGATCTTTTCAAGTACGCGCATCAGTAGACGGATACGTGGTTCGATAGTGTTCAATACCATGTACTCGTCTGGGCCGTGCATCATTGCGCCTGCAGGACCGAAGCCGTCAAGAGTTGGAACACCCAGTACTGCAGTTAGGTTTGCGTCAGAGCCGCCACCCACTGCTTGCCAAGTGATGTTGATATCCACTTCTTTACCTGCTTCTTCAACTAGACCCATCAGCTCTTCGGTTTTCTCAGAAGGCACCATTGAAGGTTTGTGCGCTTCACGTACTAGCTCACAAGATACGCCGTCAACGAAAGGAGTCATGTTGCTTAGCGTGTTGTGTACGTGATCGTACTCGTCGTTGTCCCAGAAACGAACGTCAACGATCAGCTCAGCGTGATCAGGAACGATGTTCGCGCCCGCACCACCTTTCACTACACCTGCGTTCAGAGTAGTACCAGATTCGAAGTTAGTTAGCTTGTTAACTTCTAGGATCCAGTGTGCCATTTCGCTGATTGCGCTACGGCCGTTCTGTGGATCGTTACCAGCGTGCGCGGCTTTACCTTTGAAGGTCATCTTGTAGCGCGCCATACCCTTACGCGCTTTAACTAGCGAGCCGTCAGCACGTGCAGCTTCGATAACAAGAACGTGTTTTGCTTTTAGTGCAACGCCACGCATCCACTCTTGAGAGTGTAGAGAACCGATCTCTTCATCAGGGTTCATACATACGCAGATAGACATTTTGTCTAGAAGAGCTTTGTCTAGGTTACGCATGGTGTAAACGATGTTTAGCAGACCTGATTTCATGTCTGCAACGCCTGGACCGTATGCTTTTTCGTCGTCGAATGTCATCGGGCGCGCAGCGGCAGTACCTACAGGGAAAACAGTATCCATGTGGCCGATCAGCATCACATCGATGTGCTCTGCTTCTGGCTTGTTACGGATTTCCAGACCTGGGCCAGCGATGCCACAGTCAACAACTTTGATGTCCCAGCCACCCATTGCTTCGTATTTAGCAGCCATTTGGCTTGCTACAGCTTCCAGACCTTCTTTGGTCAGGGTGCCACAGTCTACGTTGATAAGTGGACGTAGTTCTTCAAGATAATCTTGTAGAGAGAAGTTCATGGTTTTTCCTCTTAGAGACATGCCTTAGGCATATGAAGAAGGGCGGCAAAGTGCCGCCCTGTCAGGATTCAAGTCTTTACACCAAGATGTTCATGACGAACATGGCGATGAAGGCGTTGAAAACAGAAATCACAATCATTGGAATGTAGTGACGGCCTTCAGTACCGATCACACCCAAAATACGGCCCAAGTACTGCACTTGAGAACCCATTAGGTAGATAGCCGGTGCAAGGATAGCAACGTGGCTACCGTCAAGGATGCCGCCGTCGAATAGAGAGATAACAACGCCAACCGCGCCGCCCATCGACATCCATGCGCCGATCAGAACCGCCGCCGCTTCACCAGGAAGACCGAAGATGCCCATGATTGGTGCAAAGATAACGCCCATTGCGTCTAGCGCGCCGGTCAGCTTTAGGATTTTGATAATGATGAATGCCATCATTACGTTTGGAATTGTGCTGGTGGTAGAGATGTTCCAGCCTTTACGTGCACCTTCAACGAAGATGTCAGTGATCATTTTTGATTGTGACATTATGCTGCTTCCTTCTGAGTGTTAGCTGATTTTTTGTCGGCGAATTGCAACCAGAAGCGGAAGATGTTCGCACCTACAATTTTCATGATGAACATGATGGCAACGGCTAGACCGATTGAAGAAGTCACAGCAGGGGTGCCGTCAGCGTAAGCCAGAGTGAAAAGTACAGCGCCAGAAGAGAAGAAGTTAACGATCGTTGCGCCGGCAGAGAACTGGAACATAGCAAACACATCAGTTTCACGTTGCGTCAGTTTGCCTTCTTCTTGAAGTTGGCGAGTCATTGAAGCGCCCGCATCGGTGTTTTGCAGAGAAGCGATCAGTGCTAGACCTGTGTCACCAGGGATACCCATTAGAGGACGTAGCAGAGGAGTTAGCAGTTTACGCGCCGCTTCCAGAGCACCAAAGTGTTCAAGAACGTTGATCATGCCCAGTGCGAACATAACGGTAGGAACCAGCGTTAGAGCGAACAAGAAACCATCACGTGCACCGTTACCGCCAGCACCACGCATAGTTGTTTTAGTTACTTCAACCGCACCTTCTGCGTCAACAACAACGTTGTTCGCCATAGTACCGAATGCACCGTTCAGGGTGTTGAAGTCAAAGATGCCATACCATTCGTTGGTTTGCAGGGCACCTGAGAAGAATACGAAAGCGAAAGCTAGTGCAATATATGCACCAATAGAGACTTTCTTGCTCTCTGCTGGATTGCTCATAGTTAAACCTCTGTTTTTATGTGGGGTTATCTAGCATAAATAAGAACTAGAGCGCCTATTTTCACTATTCAGCGGAGGAATTATTTGATCGGGGTCAATATGTGCTACTGAAATGTTACGTAGCGCTATTTAGGTCACACTTTTGGTGGTTTTATTGGTGTTTTTGATTGTTTTGAATTGTTTTAATGGTTAATTGAACTTTTCTTATGTTTTCATAATGAGGTTGTAATGTTGCCAAAAGATCATTTTCGGCAACCTTGGTTTTCTGGAGTGCAATATATTCTTAAAAAACATGTACTGGAACATATAGATAGAGTCTGTTCAGTTAGGATTCAGCTACCGGATTTTGTTCTGTTGCAAGGTTGTATTTTGTCGTTAACTAACCGTTTACAGGGTACGGTTTGTTAAGACTGAAATGTCTTATTTCTCTTGTCTTTACAGGGGTAACGCGCCATTATGTCCGTTGGTTTAATTTATCAGGGAGTGGATCTGTAATGATGAAAGTGGGTTTAGTTGGCTGGCGAGGGATGGTCGGCTCTGTCTTAATGCAACGAATGGTTGAAGAACGTGATTTTGACCATATCGAGCCCGTTTTTTACTCAACGTCTCAAATCGGTATTCCTGCGCCAAACTACGGCAAAGAAGCCGGTATGCTACAAGACGCGTTTGACATTGATAGCCTGAAAAAGCTAGATGCAATTATTACCTGTCAAGGCGGTAGTTACACTGAGAAAGTTTATCCAGCACTACGTCAAGCCGGTTGGAAAGGTTATTGGATCGATGCAGCATCAACCCTGCGTTTGGACTCAAACAGTATCATTACCCTAGATCCGGTTAATTTCGACCAAATTAAACAAGGCATCCACTCTGGCGTTAACACCTATGTCGGTGGTAACTGTACGGTTAGTTTGATGCTGATGGCCGTCGGTGGTCTATACCAAGCTGGCTTGGTTGAATGGATGACGGCGCAAACGTACCAAGCGGCTTCGGGTGCCGGTGCGAAAAACATGCGTGAGCTGATCAGCCAAATGGGCGTGATCAACGATACCGTAACATCAGAGCTTGCCAACCCAGCGACGTCGATTTTGGATATCGACCGTAAAGTAGCTGAAGCGCTGCGTTCTGATGATTTCCCTGCCAATGAATTCGGTGTGCCGCTAGCGGGCTCATTGATCCCATGGATTGATGTGAAGCGTGATAACGGCCAGAGCAAGGAAGAGTGGAAAGGCGGTGTAGAGACCAACAAGATCTTGGGTCTACAAGACAGCCCAATTCCTGTCGATGGCACCTGTGTGCGTATCGGTGCGATGCGTTGTCACTCACAAGCGCTGACGTTGAAGCTGAAAAAAGCAGTTCCACTGGACGAAATCCACGACATCATCGCGCAACATAACGATTGGGTAAAAGTGATCCCGAACGAGCGTGACATCACCATGCGTGAACTAACCCCAGCGAAAGTAACGGGCACCTTGTCGGTACCTGTTGGTCGTTTGCGTAAGCTAGCCATGGGTGATGACTTCCTGAATGCGTTCACCGTCGGTGACCAATTGCTTTGGGGGGCGGCTGAGCCACTGCGTCGTACACTACGCATTATCATGGCAGAAAAAGCTTAATTGATTGCATGCTGCCACGTTAGCAAAGCGATTCAAAATACTAAGAAAGCCACCGGAAACGGTGGTTTTTTTTATGTCTCAATACCGTGTTTTCCTGCCGCTTGATAAAAAGACCCCAGTGAGTCAACGCCATTTAATGTATCGGCAGAAAATAAGCGCGTTGTTTCAAGCAGTGAGTTGAGCAGAATAATTTAACGAGCTGATGTTGCTAGCTGGCAGGAAATGACGGTGGGTTATAACACAGTGGATCAATGCGACATCGAACAGAAAGGGCCATAAAAAAAGCCAGCGAAAGCTGGCTTTTTTGCATTTCGAACTGAAATTACGCGCCGAAGTTTTCTGCTGCGAATTCCCAGTTTACTAGCGCCCAGAATGCGTTCATGTAGTCTGGACGTACGTTGCGGAAATCGATGTAGTACGCGTGTTCCCACAGATCAACGGTCAGAACTGGTGTCACACCTTCGTCAGTCAGCGGAGTTGCCGCGTTAGAGGTGTTAACGATATCTAGGCTGCCGTCTGCTTTTTTCACCAACCAAGTCCAAGAAGAACCGAAGTTGTTGATTGCAGAATCAGTGAACTTCGCTTTGAAGTCTTCGAAAGAACCAAAGCTCGCGTTGATCGCGTCAGCTAGTGCACCAGTAGGCTCTGCGCCACCTTTTGGCGATAGGCAGTGCCAGTAGAAAGTGTGGTTCCAGATTTGAGCTGCGTTGTTAAAAATACCACCAGTTGAAGTTTTGATGATCTCTTCTAGAGACTTACCTTCGAACTCAGTACCTGGGATCAAACCGTTTAGCTTAACCACGTAAGTGTTGTGGTGTTTGCCGTGGTGGAAGTCCAGAGTCTCAGCAGAGATGTGTGGTTCCAATGCTGTTTTTTCGTATGGTAGTGCTGGTAGTTCAAATGCCATTGCTCGGCTCTCCTTATCTCGGGGTTGCTCAACCCCATATGATTTTGCTTCCAGTGGGAGCATCAAGGCTCCCGGATTTATTCTTTTGGGCTGATAAAATTAGTTTATCAAGTTTTTACTTTATTAAAAGGCTTTTCGATAAATTTTATAAAGCTTATACTCTTCAACAAGAAAATCCGTTAACTGCTTTGTGTTATTGAAATGTCACTGATTTTTAGCTGTTTGATTGTTGAAAAAGTCGCCTTTTTTAACAAAGACCCAGTTTATGTAGGCATTTTTTTTCGTTAGCACTGAGAGTAGAATGGGACTTTAAGCACAACAGAGATGAATTGAGGAAGCCATGGAAACGATTGACAAAATCAAGCAGCAGATCGCAGAGAACGATATCCTGCTTTACATGAAAGGTTCACCAAAGTTGCCAAGCTGTGGCTTTTCTTCGCAAGCGGCGCAAGCACTAATGGCATGCGGCGAGAAATTTGCGTACGTTGATATCCTGCAAAACCAAGATATCCGCGCAGAGCTACCAGTTTACGCCCAATGGCCAACGTTCCCGCAACTGTGGGTAGAAGGTGAGCTGATCGGTGGCTGTGACATCATTATCGAGATGTTCCAAAAAGGTGAGCTGCAGCCATTGGTGAAAGAAGCCGCGGCGCGTCGTGACGCGAAAAGTGCAGAATAATCGCTGACAGTGGTATGAAAAATAAAAAGGCGCTGATAAACAGCGCCTTTTTTGTGTCTATTATCTGGCCCTAGAATGTATTTACACATTATGGGAGCAGACGCGGACCATTGGAGAAATTGCGCCACGATGGGCGCAAAGTCGATAGCCTACAGCGTCATTGCGGCAACCCAACCCGCAATGAGCAGCGGTAGGTTGTAGTGCAAGAAGGTCGGAACGACCGTTTCCCAAATGTGCTCGTGTTGACCATCGGCATTCAGACCCGATGTTGGGCCTAAGGTAGAATCCGAGGCTGGCGAGCCTGCATCACCCAAAGCCGCAGCGGTACCCACTAGCGCAATTGTTGCCATTGGCGAGAAGCCAAACTGGATCGCCAGAGGGACATAAATTGCGGTTAAAACGGGAATGGTTGAGAACGATGAGCCAATGCCCATGGTCACCAACAAACCGACCAATAACATTAGGAAGGCGGCCAAGCCACGGTTGTCACCAATCGCGCTGCCAAGGGTTGATACTAAGGTTTCAACGCCACCCGTTGCTTTCATTACCGCTGCAAAACCAGCAGCAGAGATCATAATAAAGCCGATCATCGCCATCATGTGCACACCTTTAGTGAACACGTCATGGGTTTCTTTCCATTTGATCACGCCACTGAAAGTGAAAATCATAAAGCCGATCAGGCCACCAATGATCATTGAACCAGACCACAGTTGCGCGCTCAACGCACCAATGATAGCGACGATTGCAATAGCGATATGGTTGGTATTGAGCTCTTTGTGCTCAGGCTCGGCTTGCAAAATGATCTCTTCGTTGTATTCGCGTGGCTTGCGGTAGCTAATAAACACCGCGATCAACAGACCGGCCACCATACCCAGTGCTGGGATCAGCATTGCGGTTGGCACTTGAGCAGCAGTGACATTTAAGCCGTTCTCGTTAAGGTTTTTCAGTAGGATATCTTTTAAGAAAATCCCACCAAAGCCGACTGGCAGCACCATGTAAGGGGTAACTAAACCAAAGGTAAGCACACAGGCGATCAGACGGCGATCAAGTTTAAGCTTGGCAAACACATGCAACAGAGGCGGGATCAAAATGGGAATAAACGCAATGTGTACCGGAATAACGTTCTGAGATGAGATGGTGATCAGTAGCAGCGCTGTGAGCATGCTGTATTTGATCCCCAATGAGACAGTAGAGCCTGCCGCAGTGCCGTTTACGCGACGGATCACCGTTTGTGCAAGCGCGTCCGTAATGCCAGAGCGTGAAATGGCCACAGCAAACGTACCGAGCATCGCATAGCTCATCGCAGTCGTTGCACCACCACCCAGACCGGACTCAAAGTGTTTAATGGTCCAAGTGAGACTGTTGGTCAGATCGGCAAGCGTAAGATCACTCAATCCAATGATTGAGATCTGACTGATCAAGCCACCCACAATAGCACTGAAAGTCAGTGCGATAACCACGTTGACCCGCAATAAGGCAAGGATCAACATGACAATAACCGAGATCACTACGGGATTCATCGGTAACTCCTTATTTTAGTTTTGTTTATTGATGTCGTGTTGCGCCGACTGTTGAGAAATGGTTACAGATGCCAGCCGGACAGGAACAGTTTGCTGATTATTTCTTCTATGTCGAGGAAAAGTTTTAACTTTTTGTAAGCTAATTTGGCACTTATCTGGCCTTATCTCGATTAATTAGCAATTAATGAACCTGTCATTATAGGGGGTGGGTAAATGAAAAGGCCAGCAGAACGCTGGCCTTGAAAAGTAATCTAAAAACTCACTGTCACATTAAGGCAGTGAAATCACGCTGGCATCGTTAATATCGACGCTGCCGCCATCGCCATTGAGATAGGAATTAAGCTCAGTACCCATCTCAAGGGTGATGCTGGTATCGCCGTTACTTGGCACAAACAGCGAGCTGTGTACGCCGCCATTAAAGAGCACGGCCGCACGTAGCGGTGGTGCACCGGAAATGGAACTGGCCGACGGGGTTAAGCCATACCCTGCAAGCAGTGGCACGGTGCCACCAAATGGCGAATACGGCAATATGATGTCGGTGGTGGCTAAGGTGGCACCAAACGACAAGCTATTCGGAATGGTTTGATCGTTGGCGACTTGGTTGAGATAAACCGGCACGCTATCGGGGGTGAGTACGCTGTGGTTAATCGGGTCAACCGGGTCAAGGACGGTTTGCGCGGCAAAGGCAAACGCGCTGAAGACGCTGTAGAAACCTGAAAGTTGCTGATATTCTGCGCTACTCGGATCGCTAGCTGCCGCAACTAAATTGCTTTCAATCGCGCCATAGCACTCGGCAATATCGCTCAAACCTAACGCGGTGCAAGAGGCGCTGAATGTCGGGTCGCTCGCCAGTAATGAGCCTTTGAGCAAATTACCAAAGTTACCGGAGTTGAGTAGCAAGTAGGGGATCCCCGCGCCGGGACTCGCTGCAGCGAGTTTATTGATACTGAAAAGTGCATCCGCATCGGTCCCTGTGGGTTGGTTGGCTATATTGGCCACCCCAACCCCGACAATCCCGCCCAAAGAATGGCCAAGGTAACTCACACCTTGTGTCGGATCGAGCAGCCCAAGTGGTCCCAGCGTTGTGGGATCCGTGCCTTGACTTATCGCGGCAAATATTTGGCCGATACTCATGCGCAGATTGATCACATCGGTAATGCTTTGGCGCAAGTTGTCTCGACCGACCGTGAGGTTAGCCAAGTTGAGGTACAAGGTGGTGTCGTTTTCCGCACTGATCGGCGAGCCGTTGGCATCAAGCACGGTGCGCTCGCCATGTAGCGGCAGATCTATCGCAAAAATGGCGAGGCAGTCGCTGCCAATCAGGCGATCAGCTAAGGATTGTCCCGGGATCACTTCTGCGGTGAGTACGCCTTTCATCGAGCCAATACCGTGTTGGAAAATCGTGGTGCGATGACTCAGTGTGTCACTACAGGCGGCGGCACTGATCAGTTGAAATGGGACATTTTGTACCGACTTGAGTCGTGGCGCCGGGGCGTAACGGCTGATCACGCGATCGGGGTCAAGGGGCGAGCCATCAGCCAGCGTCAGGGTTTGACCAAATAGGGCAAGTAACACGGTTTGCTGGGCCGTGGCATCCCCGCCAAGCGCGGCGGTTAAGGTTGTTTGATCTAGGCCCAAGTTGGCTAGTTGACCGAGAAGGGCTTGCGCATCCGCGCTGCTAGTATCACTGAGCACATTGGCGATTTTCGCCAAACTTGGCATGTCAGCTTGCCATGGCATTGTGGCATACAAGGGGTAGTCCGTTTCCAAATAGTAGGGCAGGGCAACAGTGCCTTGGTAGATGGTATTGCCTGCAGGGGTTTGGCTGATTTGGTTGCTCAGGTTAAAGCGATATAGGGCGTTCAGATCGGCATCGGAAACGCCGCGATTTGCCCACAAGGTTGTCGCTGGCGTTGCCAGTGTTTGCGCACTGAGCAGCTTGGCGGTAGTCAGTACGTTCCCCGCAGAGAGCGTGGGAAAGTAACTGGTGTAGATCAGACTTTGCGGATCAACGCCCTCGGATGCGAGTAAGGCTTCTGTGGCTTGGGTCAGTTGCTGCGCGGCGCTTAGCGCCGTCGAAGGCAAAGGCTGCTGGGTTGATTTCAAATGGGCATAGGTTTGCGACATGCCCACCGCGTTACCGTCGCTATCGAGCAGGGTGTTACTCACGCCGAAAATATAATAGGACGATGGGTTTAGGGGCTTGAGCGGCATAATGGTGAGCGTGTTTTCAGCGGCAAAAGCAAACACGTCTGCACTTGAGGTGCCCCCTGCAATGGCGGCGGGATCGTACTCAATCGCTAAGCTATTCAATACGCTAGGTGTGCCACCGGCGGTGAGCGAGCTGGTTTCGAGCAAATAGACGCTACCCGCCACAGCGAGTGGATCAAGCGAGATGCCGGTAAAGTCGAGCACAATAGGCTGGGTGATGCTCCAGCCATCGGTATGATTCAGCGCATCAATCACCACTTGTTGGGCAGGATCATCGGGCAGTGCCAGTAATCCGGTGGTGGTGTCGAGCAGCAGATAGCTTGGCAGTGGTACCGCGCGCTCGGTGCTCAGTAGATCAAAGCCAATCTGGGTTGGCGCGGCTAAGCTGTCTTGAATATAGCTTTCGAAATTGTTGGTTGGCGTGCCCTCGAGGCCGTCGTCATTGCCGCAACCGGCCAATAGCCAAGTTGCTGAAACGAGCAGGGCGACGAATGATTTAGTCATTGTAATTCTCCCGCTGTTACTCACGTTAGAACTGGTAGTTCATTTGTACGCCACTGACGAAGGCGTCACCGGTCGATGAAAAGTTATAGGTCCGGCCAGTGATCGATTCTTCACGGAAATTGATATCGTCACTAATGAGGTAAGTCAGACCCGCATCAAACGACAATTCATCATTGTATTGATAGGTTGCGCCCACCGAATACCACCAACGGTCAGTATCAGGAATACTCAATGTGGCTGCGCCGCCTTGCTCATCAAGCGCAATGCCAGCACGCAACGTCCAGCTGTCATCGTGGTAATAAGTGGCACCAATGGCGTAGCGGAAGGCGTCGTCGTAATGCTCTTCTTTTAAGAAGCAGTTACCGGCCAGTCCTGCGCTGTTACAGTTGCTGCTCGATGCGCGAAGCTCAGTGAACTTGCTCCATTCGGTCCAGAAAATACTGTAGTGCACTGCCCATTGCTCGTTGAGATCGTGATAGCCGGAAAACTCGAAGGTCGCCGGCAGCACCGCGTCTAAGTCGGCACTGGTTTGATCGCCTGGACTGCCCCCGATAATGACGCGGCCTTGGTGATCGGTAAAGGTGCCATCAAATTCCAAGGTCGATTCGGCGCGGTAGTGAATACCGAAACGGTTTTTGCTGTCTAGCTCATAAAAAGCACCGATATTCCAGCCATAGGTGAAAGTGTCACCTTCCATGCTGATCAGTTTGGCTCGCGGATTGGTCGGGTTCAGCGCGCCGAGGTGGCGATCCAATTGCGCATCACCGTAAATTAAGCTCAACCCAAAGGCGACACTGAGCTGAGGGTTCACTTTATAGGCAACACTTGGGTTGATGTTGATGGTCACGAGCGAGGTATTGCCTGCTAAGTCGCCGTGGAAGTAGTCGTCAGGGTAATCCGTTTCCACTCCATATTGCGAAAACATCGCAATGCCCCACCACCATTTATCATCAATCGGACTGAGATAGTAACTCGCAGGTACCAACGCGACCGGCGCGACATCCTTGGCGGTTTGGTTATTGTCGGTGTCAGTGACATCAATATTGGTATCAATGATCATCAAGCCGCCGGTGAAATGTGGGGTAGAAAAGCGCGTCATCGCGGCGGGGTTGCGTGAAAGCACGGCGGCGTTGTCCGCCACTGCCGCTTCACCAGCATTCGCACGGCCAATGCCGGAAACGGACTGCTCTGCTACTTGAAAACCGGCGGCGAAGGTTTGGGTGGACAGTAAAGCGATAGCCAGTGCGGCGTAGTTAAATTTTCCGGACATTTGCTGCCTCTCTACGGTAGTTTTATTCGTGATTAGTCAATAATGGCTTGGTGTAAGACGGTAAATGGACCACTCATGATGAGCGGAGATCGCCACCCAATGAGTAAAAATAGCGTCGTAGTGCATACACAAGCGATGTGTATCAGTATATGCAGCAATTTTAATCATGTTAAATTATTGTGTTAAAAACGTTTATATTCTTATCTGTGAGTATGACTACTTAACTAGGCATACGATCTTGTGAGGCTTGGGTCGATAACGCGTGAGAAGTGGATCGACGATGTGCGAGGCGTGATTAGATAAAGGTGGGGCAGTAAAGATCCACCTGCAAAGCAGGTGGCTTTGAATGGCCCCCTATAAGGGGGCTCACTGTTAATTCTCTATACCTAGCTTCATTTGGCGCTCCTCTTCCTCCTTCCCCACTCGATCTTGATGCCTGACATATCTGCGAATAATTTCCTCGTTCATTCCTACCGAATCAACGAAGTAACCTCGCTGCCAGAACTTGTTACCCCAAAGCTTTTTCTTTCTCAAATACGGAAATTTATTGAATAACCTAATCGCTGTACGGCCTTTAATAAAACCCATATAGCTTGAAATACTCAGGCTCGGTGGTAGTCTCACGACCAAATGAACATGGTCGATTTGAACGTTCAGCTCTACAACCTTACATTTCTTCATATTGCTGTATACGTAGATGCTTCTGTATAACTCCTTACCTAAATTACCCTTGAGTATTTTTAGGCGATACTTCGGAGTCCACACTATATGATACTGGCATCTGTAATACACATGTGAGGCGGATTCATATCTGCTCATGTTCTCTATCTCCTTGATTTGCTGGTTACAAACGAGGACATATTGAACATGAGCGTCCTTCGGGCAAAGCCCAAAAGAACGATCACCACCTTCTAAAGAAGGTGGTTTAAGGTTGGAAAATAAAAAAAGCCACCGGCGCTGGGCGGGGTGGCTTGTCTGATTTGGCGAAGCGGTTGTCGATTTCGCAGGTTTAGCGAAAGCGTTTATTCTGTTGCTTCAGGCGCTTCAGGCTCAATTAATGGCCAGCCGCCGAGTTGCTTCCATTTGTTGACGATTTCGCAAAACAGCAGTGCGGTTTGCGTGGTGTCGTACAGCGCTGAGTGAGCTTCTTTGTTGTCGAAGTCCATCCCGGCAGTACGGCACGCTTTGGCAAGCACGGTTTGGCCGAATGCCAAGCCACTGAGCGCAGCGGTATCAAAGGTGGCAAACGGGTGGAAAGGGTTGCGCTTTAACTTGGCGCGTTGGCTCGCCGCCGAGACAAATTTATGATCGAAGTTGGCATTGTGCGCCACCATGATCGCGCGTTGGCAATCGTGCTGCTTTTGCTCTTTGCGGACCTGACGGAAAATCGCTTTAAGGGCTTCATCTTCGGTGATCGCGCCGCGTAGTGGGCTGAATGGATCGCGGATACCATTGAACTCTAACGCTTCCTTTTCCAGATTAGCGCCTTCAAACGGTAACACGTGGAAATGCATCGTGGTGGCAGGTTTTAGCCAGCCATCTTCATCCATGGTCAGGGTGACGGCACAGATCTCAAGGAGGGCGTCGGTCTTGGCGTTAAACCCTGCGGTTTCGACATCAATGACCACAGGCAGATAGCCTCGAAATCGATTTTTCAGCAGGTTGTGAGCGGCGATGTCAGTCATCTTTCCCAATATATTGTTCAAACTAAAGTTCGCCATTATGGCAGATTTCGCTATGATTGGCACGGACATTGACCCCGCGCACCGGAGTGCGCCTTATCTCGCGTGTTTAAGCTAGGCGTCGTGGAAAGAGATACGCGTTTCTTCCTGATTGGCGTAGATATTGCTTATTTTCCTACAGAGTGAGGATAACGCACTGTATTAGCTTTGAAACCAAGGCTAAACGATTTCCGCTCACCGCCGATAGAAAAGTAACCCGTCGTAGAACTCGTAGGTAACACATGCATCGATTAGTGCTGGCCGCCGCCATTGCAGGCGCTTTTATTCCTTCAGCCTTCGCCAACCAAGCGAGGCAATATATGGCGTCGCCCAACGAGTCTGTATGGCAAATGATTGCCGACACGCCACTAGAGTGCCAAGTGGTGCATGAGATCCCGAGCTATGGCGAAGCGATGTTTACATCACGCGCGAGCAAGCAACTAAACCTCGATTTCGAGCTGCAGATGCGCCGCCCGATGGGGGAGACTCGCAACGTTAATCTGGTTTCGATGCCGGCGGCGTGGATGCCGGGGGATGCGGCAGAGCGGATGACACAGCTGAAGTTTTTTAATCAGTTTGATGGTTACGTTGGCGGACAAATGGCGTGGACCATGCTGTCGGAGCTGGAAGTGGGGCGTTTCCCGACGTTCACCTACCAAGATTGGCACCACGACAACAAACGGGTGGAAGTGGCGTTATCTGCTGTTGCGTTTCAGCAACCGTTTGATGAGTTTACCCGATGTGTGTCGAACCTATTGCCGTACAGTTTCGAAGATATCTCGTTTACCGTCTTGAATTTTGAGCAAGGCAGTGAAGATCTAAATAAGCCGTCGCAGCAGCGCTTGGCGCAAATTGCCGAATTCGTGCGTTACAGCGACGACATCGATTTGGTATTGATGGCGACCTATTCCGACTCGGCCGATGGCACGATTGCAGAGAAAGAGATGTCTGAGCGGCGCGCTGACCGATTAGAGCAGTATTTCCTATCATTAGGTTTGCCGCCCGACAGAATTCAGGTGGAATCGTACGGTTTGCGTCGTCCGATCGCCGATAATGATAACCCGCTTGGTCAGGGGCAAAACCGCCGCGTGGTGATCTCCCTTGGACGTACAATTATTTAAACGTACTGGCTTAAGGTTATTCTTCCAATACTAAAACCACCGAGAATACTTTTCGGCGGTTTTGCTTGTCTAATTCCCTTATGTTTTAGTATCCAATTATATACCGTGTTGCTTTGGAGTTTTCAAATATCCTTTTTGTAAGTAGTGCTATCAATATTGAAATTGTTATAGATAGTGTTGTGCATGATAGGTACATCAAAATATTGTTATTGGGTGTGGTTCCCGAACTACTTACAGCGACATTGAAAATATCATTAAGAATGACTATTACCCATCCATGAATAAAGAAGATGGCAAAACTTGTTTCTGATACTTTGTTTAATATCTTATTGTTAATGGTGTGTTTTTCCAGGATCCCCCAGAGTAGTGAAATCAATAAAATCTTATCGATAAATACAAGATCAACTCCTGAAAATTCAAAAAAGCTCTTCCCTAGTGGATTATTTATCTCATATTGCTGGAAAATTAGTAGAGATAAGTATGCCATTGATATTTTATCAATGTTTTTAATTATTTTTGATAGTGCGGCCTCTCGATAAATAGATGCCAAGATTCCTATGAGGTACACTGGGGTAAAATAAATAAGGTTTATTATTGGGTTTCTATATTCTGGTCTATGCGTAACTAGTGACATTATCGTAAGTAGTAGCGTTATTGTTGCTTGGTCCCTTTTTTTTAGCTTTATAAACATAAAGTGTAGAGGAGAACATAAAAACAAGAGCATTGCGAAAGGCACATACCAGTATGCAGTAATGGGGGCACCTACTAAGTAATATTTGATAGTTGTTGCTATATTCGAATCTGTTGGTTCAAATATTTTTCCGAAGATCCCCTGCTGGGTAAATATGCATTAACCTCTAATTCTGGATTATAGTAACCTTTGTTTAATGAATAGAATAGGACTATGCAAATAGTACTCAAAATAAAGTAGGGAATAAGTACGTTATTTATTTTGTTCTCATGAACCTTGCGTATTCATATCTTTTGAAGAACACGTGGTTAAACATATATCCAGATATAAATACAAATATTGTTGTATTTCCGGTTAGATTGATTTAATTGATGAGCTTAATAGCCCATCGTCTGTGAATCCTAAATGATAAGTGTGGCCAGCCACAATCATCATGATCGCTATTGCTCTTAAATTGCTAATTGATTGTAAATGCACTGTTGTATCTAACTAATGGTGTGATTGTATGTGCGGGAATGTTATTTTTAATTCACAATAAGTCAAATAAAATTTTTTATGAATTTAGATTTTATTGTCTTTTGTTGCTGCCTTTGCTTTATTTTGTGGTGTTTGTTTTGTTTTATAGTATTAAGTAAGCTTATTAAAAGTTGGCTACCGTTATTCTGTTTTTGTATTAATGCCTTTCATTATTAATATATCTTTGTTTTTCTAATAAAGTTGATGCTGTAGAGGGAGTGTGGATATTAATCAATCTCGCACACATATTGAAGATGTCATATCTGCAAAGTGGGGCAAGTATCGTTTTAAAAATGTCAGGGTGATTTAGGTAGGGCTTATACAGAGGAATCTACGTGCATGGCAACATGTCGAAATGTAAGGTTGTTCAACAAGTTTCCGTACTTGAGAAAGAAAAAGCTTTGGGTACACAAGTTCTGACAGCGAGGTTACTTCGTTGATTCGGAAGGAATGAACGAGGAAGTCATTCGCAGATATGTTAAGTATTAAGATCTAGTGGGGAAGGAGGGAGAGAGGGTGGCAAATGAGGTTAGGTTGAGAGAATTAAGATTAAGCCCCCTTATGGGGCAACGTAGTTCATTTAAGCGGAGCTGCGTTGCGATTAACAGGATATCGGGTCTTTGATATTTTTACCGCCCTAGGCCGATTAGGCTTAGGGCGTTTGTCTATAAAGAGGATGGATAGATCTCCCCGAAGGCTTTTTAGACGCTTTGGTGTATTGCCTAACGACTCTACTCATTACTTTTAATTGGCTTGCTATAAACTGGCAAGCGTACTTAAAGCTGATTTCATTTGGTACGCGACCAAGCTCTACCGCTGCTTGACTGGCTTCTCGCCTCACCAAATTGTAACCAAGCAAGAGCCCCCACAGTTCTTGATATACCAGCTCCACAGTCTTGCTTCTTAACACTAATGCATTGTGCAGCATCGAGCTTTTAATATCGCGATAACCTAATTCGATTTCCCATCTTTCGTGGTAGAGCTCAGCCACTGACCGAGTGTCATACTCCTCTCTCGGGAGCGAGGTAAAGACTGTTTTGGACTTCCCTTGCACTTCGTAGGTCACAGCCCTAACTTGCCACGTTTCAGGCAAGTCTGGATTTTTCTTACGTGCCTGTGGCGATACCTTCATTTCAACGACCATGTCGTTGCTTTCCTCATCATCCAGTAATGTGTACTTCACGCCTTTCTTGGCAGGTAATAACCAATGTCTGTTGTGGCCACTTTTTTGAAGAGAAAGCAGTAAATCTGCACCATAAAAACCCTTATCCAGTAAAGTGATAGAGTTGTCTGGTAAAGAGTCAATAAAGGGGATGGCAAGAGGGATCTCACCACGACGATAGGGGCTGATAGCAGCATCAACGATGACATGCGATCGAACATTCATCATCGTCACAACCCTTAATACAGGATGGGGTGTCTGCCTATTGCTAGAGGTATTACCAGAACCAAAGTGTTCGCGAAGTTCGGGTGTATCTGCTGTTCGAAAAAGCGCGCCGTCAATGGCAAAAACTTGTAGTCCTTGCCATGTATCATCTGGGTATCGTTCAAGCCCCCACGTTCGTCCACATTGTTTAAATAGCCATTCAGGCGCAGCTTTACCTAAACGTTGTCTTGCCTGGGTTAACGCACTTTTGGCTAATAACTCTTCATCAGCTAAGCCATCCGCACAGACATTCATTCTTCGTGCGACTTCGGCAATAGGCTCATTGCGAAAGAAGGCCATGCCAACAATTAACCACAAAACCATATCACTTGGTAATCGGCGTCGACGAATAGTAGCTTTATCAGAAAGAGCGGCCGCCTTAGCGACCCACTCGTCAGGGATATGTTCAGAGAAAGTGGTGAGTTGGGCTACATCAACAGGACTTTCTTCAAGGAAATCGGCAAAACAGTTTTGAATAGACATAAAAAAATCGGAAACCTAGATACAGGTTTCCGATTGTCTCTCATCAGAAGGATCGGTCAACCGATCCTTATCTGATCTTCATTGCCTTATGGGGGCCACTCAAAGTCACCTGCTTTGCTGATAGACTTTTACTGGTCTTCGTATATCTGCCAGCTACGCTGGGTATATCAGTGAATTATTTTTTATATAGAGTGCGCGTTGCGTTCTAGCCACATAGACTTTCATCGCGACGGCAATCATCAGTGACAGCGTTAGCATACCGACGAAGATGTACATGGTCATGGTGTAGCTACCCGTTAATTCACGCACATACGCCGCCAGTGTTGAGCCAGAGAGCCCTGCCAATGCCCAAGCAGTTAGTACGTAACCGTGGATCGCGCCAAGCTGTTTGGTCCCAAACAAGTCACCAATGTAGGCCGGTAAGGTCGAAAAGCCGCCGCCGTAGCAGGTCATGATCAAAAAGACCACGGCTTGGAAGGCCAGTGCATGACCCAATGAGGGCAGCACGGTGAACGCCGCGATTTGAATAATGAAGAACGCTAAGAAGGTATTTGGGCGGGTGAGATAATCCGACGCCGAAGACCAGAACAGGCGTCCCGCCCCATTGAGTAACCCCATGATCCCCACCATCGCCGCAGCTTCACTGGCTGACAGCCCCGCGATTTCTTGCGCCATTGGCGAAGCGGCGGAGATGATCGCGATACCACAGGTAATGTTGATGAAAATCATCACCCACAAGCCCCAGAATTGTGGCGTTTTGACCGCCGCATTGGCATCTTGCTCGCTCAAATCGCATTTGATCTTGGCTTTTTTCGGGTTGGTTTGCGTGGCAGTCATTGCCGCCGGTGCCCAGCCCATCGGAGGGCGCTCAAGGTAAAGCGCAGCTAAGATCATCACGCTAAAGTACACGGCGCCCATAAGGTAAAAGGTATTTGAGATCCCGACATTACCGATCATTTTCTGGATCAGCGGGCTGGCGATCAGTGAGGCAAATCCAAACCCCATGATTGCCAAGCCAGTGGCAAGGCCGCGGCGGTCGGGGAACCATTTGATCAAGGTCGATACGGGTGTCACGTAACCCACCCCTAAACCAATACCGCCCAATACGCCGTAGCTGAAATAGAGCAGATATAAGCTTTCTAACATGGTGGCAACCCCGGCCCCTGCAATCCCGGCGCCAAAGAAGACCGCTGCAATAATGCCAGTGAAGCGGGGGCCTTTGCGCTCTACCACGTGACCCATAACCGCTGCAGACAGACCTAAGAAAAGGATCGCGATACCGAAAGTGAAAGAGATCTGCTGCAGGTTCCAACCAAAGGCATCATGTAATGGCTTGGAAAATACACTCCAAGCGTAAACAGAGCCGATAGAAATATGAATGCCGACAGCGGCGAGGGCAATAAGCCAACGATTTTTCGTTTTTGGGGTTTCCATAATAATCGAACCAAGAAATAAACAATTGGCAATAGATTAGCGCTGGAAATTTATTTTTAATATCGTGGGAAGTTCGCCTAAAAACACTTGACAGAGTTGTTGAAATATTTAGTTACATTTGGAATTATTTTGAAATATTGGTTGTGAAATCAGAAGGTTACATCAACGAAAGGAAGGTGGAGTTAAGGTTTTGATTGCTAAGAATTAAAATGGAAATGGTATTAAATAGAGTGAATTCCCACTTCGGTATTTCCGAGCAATAAAATCGGCAAAGCCGACAGAAGAGTAATCCTATTTTGCAAAAATGAGCGTATATGCGAACAATATTATAATAATCATTGATGAAAAATATAGAGGCAAAATTAATTAATTGTGATGCAGTTTAAATTATTATAAGTGGAAATGATAGTATCGCCTTTTATTATAATTTCTACTGATTAAAAAGGAGCGATACCGCTCCTTTTGTCTTTGCATCGAAAGTGCTTATTTGGGCAAAGCGGTTAGCCTTCCAAACCCGCACTGGCTTGTTTGTTTTGGATCAGCTCAATCTTGTAGCCGTCAGGATCGGTTACAAACGCGATATGTGTTGAGCCACCTAACACTGGGCCCGGCTCACGTGTGACATTGCCGCCTGCCGCTTTGATGGCGTCACAGGTGGTGTAGATATCATCGACGCCAATCGCGATGTGACCGAAAGCGCTGCCCATCTCGTAGCTGTCGGTGCCCCAGTTGTAGGTCAGCTCGATCACCGCACCTTCAGATTCGTCACCGTAGCCGACGAACGCCAAGGTGTATTGGTATTCTGTGTTTTCATTCTTACGTAGCAGCTCCATGCCCATCACTTGGGTGTAGAACTCGATAGACTTGTCCAGATCACCTACACGGATCATGGTGTGTAGAATGCGTCCATTTGCCATTGTTTGCTCCAGTTATCAGAATAAATAGCAGCCGAAACCATACCATTTTCTGACGGCAGGTAGAATGCCCATCGGGGGATAATATCGGTAAATAGTTCAAGTGTTGGCGCTTAACGTATTGACGCTAAAGCGAAGATAAGGGAAATGAGGTGAGTTGTAACAACAGGCAACTCACCGATAATGTGTTGTTGGTCGTGCGATTATTCGTCGGGGTAGACCTTGTCTTTGAACTCGCACAGATCTTCAATAATACAGCTTCCACAACGTGGTTTTCGCGCGATACAAGTGTAGCGGCCGTGCAAAATCAGCCAGTGGTGTACATCGACCTTGAACTCTTTCGGCACCACTTTCAGCAGTTTTTGTTCTACGTCGTCAACGTTTTTGCCCATCGCAAACTTGGTGCGATTTGAAACACGGAAAATATGCGTATCCACCGCAATGGTCGGCCAGCCAAAGGCGGTATTGAGTACCACGTTAGCGGTTTTACGCCCCACGCCGGGCAGGGCTTCCAGCGCTTCGCGGTTTTCTGGTACTTCGCCACCGTGTTGCTCTACCAAAATGCGGCAAGTTTTGATCACGTTTTCGGCTTTAGAGTTAAACAAGCCGATGGTTTTGATGTAGTCCTTGACCCCATCAACGCCGAGATCGAGCAGGCTTTGCGGTGTATTGGCGACAGGGTAGAGCTTGGCAGTTGCCTTGTTGACACTGACATCCGTCGCTTGCGCCGATAGCAAGACTGCGATCAGCAATTCAAACGGCGTCGACCAATGCAACTCGGTCTCTGGATGGGGATTGTTCGCCCGCAGGCGCTCAAGGATTTCTACGCGTTTTGTATTGTTCATAAGGCCGACAGTGCTTTTTATTTATAGTATGGAGCCCTTTCTGATCGTCATTGTTGAGCACAAAGAGATGGGCTTATTAAAAAAGCAGTGACATTGCTATCACTGCTTTCTAAATTATGCCTTTGATAATAAGCCGCGACTAGGGGCGGCTGCGCTTTTTGTGAAGACTTAAAGCTGATTGCCGGTTACGCGAACACGCTCAATCTTCGGCTGCTCTTCGACAGGCTTGGCTTTTTTCGCATCGATCAGGTTTTTCAGCGCAATCATCAAGCCGACGCCAATGAAAGCGCCGGGTGGCAACATCGCGAGCAAGAAGTTGCTGTCGGTGCTGTACACTTCAATACGCAGTACAGAAGCCCAATCCCCCAGTAGGCGATCTGCGCCATCAAATAGGGTGCCGTTACCTAACAGTTCACGCATTGCGCCGAGCACCACCAGAACCGATGTCATGCCAAGCCCCATCCACAAGCCATCTAACGCCGCCAGTTTCGGGGTGTTTTTCGAGGCAAAGGCTTCTGCTCGACCGATGATGATACAGTTGGTGACGATCAGTGGAATGAAGATCCCAAGCGATTGATACAACCCAAAGGTATAGGCGTTCATCAAGAGTTGAACACAGGTGACCAGCGAGGCAATCACCATCATGTAGACGGGAATACGCACTTCTTTAGGGACATAGTCGCGGATCAACGAGACGGTCACGTTAGAGCCGACCAACACCAATGTTGTGGCAAGGCCAAGCCCCATCGCATTGGTGACGGTGGCGGACACCGCCAAAAGGGGACACAAGCCTAAAAGCTGCACGAGGGCCGGGTTGTTATTCCACATGCCGTTTTTGAGCAGTTCCTGATTGGTATTCATTATTGCTCCTCACACGCTGGCGCGTTGGCTAACACATCAGCTTGGTTTTCTAAGAAGTAGCGTCCGGTGCGGGCAACGGCATTAACCACGGCGCGAGGGGTAATGGTTGCGCCGGTAAACTGATCAAACTGGCCGCCGTCTTTGCGTACTTGCCATTTTGCCATGTCGTTGGTGTCCATTTGTTGGCCGCTAAAACCGTCAACCCAGTCGCTGACGCGTTTTTCAATTTTATCGCCCAACCCTGGGGTCTCTTGGTGTTCAAGCACACGTACACCTTGTACTTCACCGTTGAGATCGATGCCCATCACCAGATGAATGTTGCCGTTATACCCATCTGGCGCAATGGTTTCGATGGCGATGGCCACCGGATTGCCTTGCATCGTCGCGATATAAGCGGGCATCGGCACTTTGCTGCCGAGAATGTCAGGTGCATCAAGCAAAATACAGCTGGTGGCCAAGTTGTTATCGTGAGTGGTGGGGTCGATAAGTTGGCCTAACGTGGTCAGCAATTGCGCACGTTGCTGCTCCAAAATGGTTGATTTGGTCAGCTGGTGGGTCACTGCGACTAAACCCGTTGAGGCGATAGCGGCAATGATCAGGACTTTAGCGTTCTTTTTAATCGCATTTAGCATGTAATGATCCCTATTCGTGGCCGTAAGTGCGTGGTCGGGTGTAGTAATCGATCAGCGGCACACACATGTTAGCGAGCAGGACACTAAACGCAACACCGTCAGGGAAACCACCCCAAGCTCGGATAAAATAGACCAGAACGCCGATCAGCGCGCCGTAGATCAAGCGCCCTTTGACTGTGGTAGAGGCACTGACCGGATCGGTTGCAATAAAGAAGGCACCCAACATCGTCGCGCCGGAGAACAGATGGAAGATTGGGCTACCCGCGCTATCGGCATTGAAGATAAAGACCAACAGCGACACCAAACCAAGCGCGCCGAGCATCCCCGCTGGAATATACCATTGGATCAAACGAAGGCGGATCATCAAAAGACCACCGAGCAAGTAACCTAAGTTCACCCACTGCCAACCTAGACCGGCAATGGCGCCAAAAATAGGAAGCTGTTGCAGCTCAGAGCGGGTAAAGCCGGTTGAGAAGCCGGTTTTCAAGGTATCAAGAGGCGTTGCCATCGTGGTGCCATCAATGCCCATTTGCATTTGAATAGCGCTGTAACCATCGACATTGAAGCCTGTGAAAATCACCGACAGGGCATCGGCAACTGAGCTTGGCTCTGCCATTACTGACAGCGGTGGCTGCCAAGTGGTCATCTGTACTGGGAAAGAGATCAACAGCACGACGTAGGCAACCATCGCAGGATTAAACAAGTTTTGGCCAATACCGCCGTAGATTTGCTTGGCGATCACAATGGCGAAAATCGCACCAATTACCGCAATCCACCATGGGGCGAGAGGCGGCAAGCAGATCCCGATCAGCACACCGGTGAGCAAGGCAGAGTTGTCACGCAGTACGGCAAGCGGGCGCTGGCGCATTTTCAATACCGCTGCTTCAGCGATAACTGCCGTTGCAGAGGCGATAGCTATTTGGATCAAGGTGCCGACGCCGAAAAACAGCGTCTGCGCCAAAATGCCGAGTGAACAGCAGAGGATCACGTCACGCATGATCTCGTTGGTACGGCGACGATTATGCGTATGGGGTGAGCTGGCAAATAGAAACGCCACGGTTATTCTTCCTCATTCTTTGCTTGTTGAGCTGCTTTTCGTGCTTTTGCACGGGCAATCGCCGCAGCGACAGCCGCTTTCTTTGGATCGATTTCATCGCCAGAGTGGCTCTCAACGGTTTCAGTGACCACTTCAGCGGTTTGACTCGCTTCTGGATGAGCTTCTGGCGCTGGTTGCTGCGCTGCTTTACGCGCTTTGGCGCGAGCAATCGCGGCAGCTACTGCGGCTTTCTTCGGATCGGCGTCAGTGGCAGCGCTGTCGTCGCTGGCACTTGTGTCTGTTGTGTCATCTGATTGCGCCGCTTTGCGTGCTTTGGCGCGAGCGATCGCGGCAGCAACCGCAGCCTTCTTCGGATCGGCGTCAGCTGCAGCGCTGTCGTCGCGGGCACTTGCGTCTGTTGTGTCATCCGATTGCGCCGCTTTACGCGCTTTGGCGCGAGCGATCGCGGCAGCAACCGCAGCCTTCTTCGGATCGGCGTCAGCTGCAGCGCTGTCGTCGCTGGCACTTGCGTCTGTGGTGTCATCCGACTGCGTCGCTTTGCGCGCTTTAGCGCGAGCAATTGCTGCAGCTACTGCGGCTTTTTTCGGGTCGGCGTCAGCTGCAGCGCTGTCGTCGCTGGCACTTGCGTCTGAGGTGTCATCCGACTGAGCTGCTTTGCGCGCTTTAGCGCGTGCAATCGCGGCAGCTACCGCCGCTTTTTTCGGATCAGCGTCAGTTGCAGCGCTGTCGTCGCTGGTACTGACGTCTGCTGTGTCATCCGACTGAACGGCTTTGCGCGCTTTAGCACGAGCGATTGCGGCAGCCACTGCGTCTTTCTTGTTTTCACCAGATGGTTTTTCAGGAGACTCTGCGGTGTCACTGCTTGCTTGCTCTGCCGCTTTGGCGGCTTTTTTCTCGCGAGCAAGACGTTTGCGCTCTTCGCGTAGCTTGATCATCTCGCTGTTATCAGGCTCTGCGGCGTTGGTCTCGCCTTGCTGCTCTGCTTGTAACGCGGCTTGTTTCGCTTTTGCGCGCGCTATGGCGGCAGCAACTGCAGGTTTAGGCTCATTGCTTGGCGCAGCGCCTTCTTTTTGCGCTTTAACGCGGGCAATCGCTGCGGCAATCGCATCACCGTCGCCGGTTTTCATGCTCGCACGGCGATCAGCGGCAGCGGTTTTATGGCGATTTTCGCGTTCTTCTTTATCACGCTCCATTCGCGCTTTTTTCGCTTCAAAGCGCTCTTTAGCACGCTCAGATTTTTGCGCTTCGGTATCGCGTTCCCGGATCTCGGCTTTGGCTTGGCGATAGTACTGCACCAATGGAATTTCACTTGGGCAGACGTAGGCACACGCACCACATTCGATACAGTCGGAGAGGTTGTACTCTTCGCACTTGTCGTAGTCTTTGTCTTTGGCGTACCACTGCAATTGCTGCGGGAGTAGCGAGACAGGGCACGCTTCGGCGCAGGCACTACAACGAATACACGGCATTTCTTGGCCGCCGGTATTCAGCTCTTTTTTGCTTGGCGCAAGCACACAGTTGACGGTTTTCGTTACTGGTACATTGGTATGCGGTAAGGTAAAGCCCATCATCGGGCCGCCCAAAATCACTTTGCCGTTTGGCATGGCTTGGAAGTTGCCGTGATTAAGCAAAAAGCTCACGGGGGTGCCGATGCGTGCCCAAACGTTGCCACGATCCGCTACTGCGTCACCGGTCACGGTCACAACACGTTCGGTGATCGGTTCGCCGTTAATGATGGCGCGCTTAATCGCGTAGGCGGTACCGACGTTTTGCATCACGATACCGATGTCGGAAGGCAAGCCTTTTTTCGGCACTTCCAGCCCGGTCACAATCTTAATCAGCTGCTTTTCACCGCCGGATGGGTACTTGGTCGGGATAACGCGGATCACCACTTGATCTTCCGGTACGATTGCCGCTTGCAGCGCTTTGATCGCTTCAGGTTTGTTATCTTCAATCGCGAGCACGGTTAGCGCTGGCTTGAGAATAAAGGCGAGTACGCGGATACCTTCCAATACTTCGGCGGCGCAATCTTGCATTAGGCGATCATCGGCCGTGATGTAGGGTTCACACTCGGCGGCGTTGATGATCAACATTTCAGTCTTGCCTAAGGCATTTTGTAGTTTGCGGCTGGTCGGGAAGCCGGCGCCACCCATGCCTGAAATACCGCTAAGGCGAATTTTGTCGACCAGATCGGTAGGCTGCGCATGACGGAATTTTTCAATCGGGTGTAGCTCGGTCCAGCGATCGTCGCCATCGGGCCGGATGATCACGCACAGATCGCTCAAGCCTGAAGGGTGGGCGATGGTGCGCTCTTCAATCGCAACCACAGTGCCAGAGGTTGGGGCGTGAACCGGAACACACATCGCCATATCGGCTTGGGTTAGCGGTTGGCCACGCAGAACAACATCGCCGACGTTAACGCAGATGTCACCTTTCGAGCCGATGTGCTGTTTAAGCGGGATGATGAGTTCATCAGGCACGCCAATGCGGCAGATCGGTGTTTGATTTGACTGAAGCTTGTTTTCAGGCGGGTGAATACCACCGCGAAATCCCCACAGTGCGCCAGTTTTAATTTTTTCGATAATGCTTAGCATCTGGGTTACTGCTCCGCCTTGTCTGTCGGTTTCGGGGGTGTTACTGATAACGCAGGTTCAGCGCTAATCGTGGCAACGGGAATTGCATATTGTTGCCATTTCCATGTTTCTGGCGTTGCAGCAATCGGGATCATTTCAATACAGTCGGTCGGACATGGGTCAACACACAAATCACAGCCGGTACATTCGTCTTTGATCACGGTATGAATTGCTTTGGTGCCACCGATGATGGCATCAACTGGACATGCCTGAATGCATTTGGTGCAGCCGATACACTCGTCTTCACGGATAAACGCGACTTTTTTAATCGATTCTTGGGCTGGCGCGTCGGCATCAACACCCATCAGATCAGCGAGCTTGTCGATCGTGGCTTGGCCGCCGGGAGGACATTTGTTGATCACATCGCCATTGGCAATGGCTTCTGCATACGGACGGCAGCCCGGGTAGCCACATTGACCACACTGGGTTTGCGGCAAAATAGCATCAATTTGATCAACGATTGGATCAGCTTCTACTTTGAATTTTACTTCAGCAAAGCCCAGCACGATGCCGAAGACGGCAGCGAGAACAGCCAGAGCCAGTACTGCGAAGAAAACGGTTTCCATCAGAGTTTCACCAATCCCGTAAAGCCCATAAAGGCGAGCGACATCAAGCCTGCTGTGATCATAGCAACAGACGCGCCCTTAAATACTTGCGGTACGTCGGCTGCGGCAATTCGTTCACGCATTGAGGCAAATAGCACCAGAACCAGAGAAAAACCGACCGCCGCGCCAAAACCGTAAATCACGGATTGCATAAAGTTATGGTTTTCATTGATGTTGAGTAGTGCAACACCTAAAACGGCACAGTTGGTGGTGATCAGGGGCAGAAAGATCCCGAGAAGGCGATATAGGGTTGGGCTAGTTTTATGTACCAGCATTTCAGTAAATTGCACAACGACGGCAATCACCAAAATGAAACTCATGGTACGCAGGTATTGGATCCCGAGAGGGGACAAAATATACGCTTCCACTAGATAAGAGGTGACCGACGCTAGCGTAAGAACGAACGTGGTTGCTAACCCCATACCGATAGCGGTTTCGAGTTTTTTAGAAACGCCCATAAATGGGCACAGGCCAAGAAATTTGACCAGTACAAAGTTGTTTACCAGTACGGTGCCAACTAATAGTAATAGGTACTCAGTCATCACGACATCACTTGCTCAATGAGATCCGGATATTATCTTCTTTATAGACGCGTATAACAACCATGAAGCGGCAGGGTTTTAGCCCAAGTGTCCAGCAAATCACCAAGTTTTGCAGGTTAAAATTTCAAATTGGTTGCGCATTAAAAGGAAATGTTTGGATAGTTGGATGGCTTAATAGGAATAAGGCTACAGGTTGGCAATGTGTGTTCGAGGAGGTTTGGTCGGTTGTCTCGTATTGAAGAGGTGGTGACAACGGGCAACGATTAAGGGCGGTTTTCCGCTTGCGGCATAACAGACGCAGTCTGTCGTATGTTGAAATTTAGGTATAAAAAAAGCACCGGCTTTCACCAGTGCTTTTTTTAAGAAAGTGGCTCCCCCTGAAGGACTTGAACAGGGCGGCTTTCCGCTTGCGACATAACGAACGCAGTCGTCAGGCGCAATTTAGGCATAAAAAAAGCACCGGTTTTCACCAGTGCTTTTCTTAAGAAAGTGGTTCCCCCTGCAGGACTTGAACAGGGCGGCTTTCCGCTTGCGACATAACGAACGCAGTCGTCAGTCGCAATTTGGGTATAAAAAAAGCACCGGTTTTCACCAGTGCTTTTTTTAAGAAAGTGGCTCCCCCTGCAAGACTTGAACTTGCGACATACGGATTAACAGTCCGCCGTTCTACCGACTGAACTAAGGGGGAATCGTTGTGTGACGAGCATGTTAGCGAGGTGCCGCAGGCTTGTCAATCACGTAAACCGCGAATTCGGTTTAACTGGTTTATTTTCAATCAATAGGCATGCAAACCCGGTGAGTTATCAAGCTCACAGCGATGAAAATTTAGAGGCTGGTCAACGCAATAACCCCTTTAAATAGTAAAATGCCAATGACAATGGCCATCAGGCACAAAATGCAAACCTGTAAAAAGGTAGATTTCACTTTACGCTCCTAAAGCAAAACAGTGCGAGAAATATGGGTAACGACCTAAGCGAAAAGGGCAAAATAAAACGGGGAACGCTTAGACACCACGATAGGCTTGAACTCGATAAATAGCGTCTCAAAGTGAGTATGATGAGTGAGTCACTATGGCCGACGTGGGTAGGAAGTCAGGATTAGTATTACTAAGCTTGGCTTTACCAATACTGAATGGACTTGACGAGAGAAACCAACGTGTGCGCAGGGTAAGAGCGCTGTCACAAAAATGTCATCTTCAACAGTCAGTTAGGTAGGGAGTGATCTGTCATCTGACGCAATTTAGGCATAAAAAAAGCACCGGTTTTCACCAGTGCTTTTTCTAAGAAAGTGTCTCCCCCTTCAGGACTTGAACAGGGCGGCTTTCCGCTTGCGACATACCGAACGCAGTCGTCTGGCGCAATTTAGGTATAAAAAAAGCACCGGTTTTCACCAGTGCTTTTTCTAAGAAAGTGGCTCCCCCTGCAGGACTTGAACAGGGCGGCTTTCCGCTTGCGACATAACGAACGCAGTCGTCTGGCGCAATTTGGGCATAAAAAAAGCACCGGTTTTCACCAGTGCTTTTCTTTAGAATGTGGCTCCCCCTGCAAGACTTGAACTTGCGACATACGGATTAACAGTCCGCCGTTCTACCGACTGAACTAAGGGGGAATCGTTATGTGCCGCGAATATTATCGACCTCGAATCCACATGTCAAACCTCTAGCGCCAAGAAGAGGTTTGACTGATGACGATATCGCCAATCGCGCTGTTACTAAGTGCTGCCACTACGTATTGGTAATATCGGTATGCCACTCGAAGGCGCCATACCGAAGCTCTCTCTTTGCCGTGGCGACCTTAGCCGTGGCGTGGCGAAAACGCAATCGAAGGTGAGCGCGCTGCTGGAATACTTTGCGGATCTTTCGGCAATGGGAAAGACTCAATACTGTGAATGGTTGGAATGATGCCATCACATGAACGGCCGTAACCTTCCAAAACGCGCGCTTGCAGTACGCGGCCATAAGAAGACAGCTCAATTTTAACCACGCAGTGACCTTGCGGCGGTGACGGCATGTGACGTTCGATCAATTCACGATACTCGTTAATGTACTCGCGGGCAGTGTCCGTCAACACAATGGTGGCTGGGTCGACAAAGGTGGTGTCTTCGGCGGCATTGCCACTTGGTGCTGACGGCAGTTCAATGGCAGCCGCTTTGGCAGCGCGTTCTGCTTCAAGGCGACGTGCGGTGTCTTCGATGGTTTGTGCTTCAAGATCCGAAACTAGTTCGTACTGATAGCTATCATCGAGTGCGAGAGAGCGAACAAACTCCCCTTGCGGCGTGCGAACAACCAGGGCTTTCGCAAACAGTGTGCCAGGGATCAGTAACAACAACAAACAGCGTTTCATCCTTTAAACCTTCAATTTTTCGTTGAAAAAAAACTAGGGCTATTATGCCGACTTCTCTCTGAGGCTGCGCAAATATGGTTATGATATATCTCGCATTTTTTGTAGTTTTCATGTTGCGCGTTACACAAAATGGAGCGTTACTACAAATTACCGCAGGGAAAACTGAAATAGTTGCGAAGTGGGTCAAGTTTGAGACAAATTGAGGGTGACTAATTATTTTGCAAGCAAAAAAAAGCCACTAGGGTTGCAGTGGCGGAAAGGGTGGAACATGGGGGGTAAATCAAATAAGGGATAGCGGTCTTACCGACGGTAGGGGATTGGTTACCAACGTTAGCTGATAGTGTAAGACCGCTAAAAAGGGAGTTGTTGCAACACTAGGAGTATCAATGTTTCTACAGCTGTTTAGTCAAAATGTAGAAGTTAGCTAATTCGCCCGTGATCTGCTGGCCGTCGCTATCTAAGCGGTACAGGCGGCTATCACCGACCATAAATTTGATCTTTCTGCCTGAATCAATCGGTAGTTCAACGGTATGGCCTTTCTGCTCCCACTCAAAATCACCAGAGAAAGAGAAGCTGGCATCATCGTTGCCCAAGTAGGTTTCGGTCATTGAGTAGGTGCCGTCTTCGTAAAGAGAGACCTCCGTTTGAATGCCTGAGCAGTCTGCACACGGTAACGTACCGACATACATGCCTTCCCAGTCCAACCCATCTTGGCTGTTGGCGATATCGGTGAGTGGGTTTTCGCCTGAGTTTGTCACTGTGGCGCCCGCAACAACCGCTTTCGTTACGGCCATATTGGTCGCAGTAGAAGGCGTGACCGAGTTCGCGGCGTTATTGGTGCCTGATTGAATGCCTAGATCTGTGTCAGTCTGACTATTACAACCAACTAGAGAGAGGCCAATCAGACCCAATACAGCAGATTTCGCGATGACGATCTTTTTCATGTTTCGCTCCAAAAGTGAGGTAGTGAGTTGATTGTGGATGAGAAGGTTGGTGTTCGTGTTAGCGCTAAGTCAGGAACTGTCAGGTGTTTGTCAGAACGCTCAATAGAGATATTTTTAATTCCCTGATTGCGCTGTGGGAATTAATGAGAAAAGGCCCAATAAGGGCCTTTGCGTTTGTTACGAAGCGACAAAGTGTCACCACGTCAATCTGGGCGGGCGCTGAGCAAGTGCATCGCGCCACGAGAATTTACTCCGTGATATTAAACGGCGGTGTCACTGATAGTGGCAGGCTCGCGGATCTTCAAAAGCAAAATGACACTCGAAAGCAGCAAGGTGATCGCGTTCGCCATCATTACCGGAAAATCTTTAACGGTATAGCCATAGATAAACCAACAAAAGACACCAAACACCATCAGCGCATACATATAGAGCGAGATGCTACGGGTGTCGCGGGTGCGAATGGTTTTGATCACCTGTGGTAAATAGGCGAACGTTGTACAAACAGCGGCAATACTGCCCAGCAAGGTAATGTTAGCGCTGGCCAATTGCACGATGCCATAAGCAACCAATGGCAAGATAAGGAGCGCGATGGCAGGGAGAAAACGTTTCATTGTTGATATCCGAAAGTGACTTGTCGAAGGATAGAACTTGCCATTGGGGCTAAAACAAATTGCTCATTGGCAAAACCGAGTGAGGTTTCTATTGGCGTGAACTGCTGCCAAGGCAGCTGGTGCGAATGTGTTGATGGTGCCACTGCCAGTGTCGGTTGAGTCGGTAAGGTAACCGGAACCCAGCCAGCTTGCGTTTGGTAGCAACGTTCTTGGAACGGTGCGATTGCCAAGTTCTTATCGACGCTCTCTGTGGCCGGGATCGACAAGCCGTACACCAAGGGACCGAAAGTCGCGTAGGCTTCGCCTTGTTGGTCATGTGCAAGTACCGGTGACGCAATAAAGTGGAGTGTTACGCGATGGTGGCCTTGCCAGTCTTGCTGCAAGGTAACGAAGTTCTCATTCACGGTGCAATCTGCGCCATCAACACGCACGCCGGTTGCCCATTGCGGTATACGGCACTTTAGCGCCACGTTACTTTCCGCATTCGAAGCGATCTCCAAGGTGATCGTGTGCTCTGCGGGATAGTTGGAGGTTTCCTTAACAACCAGCTCGGCGCCATTGATCACTGTGCGCAGTTCAGACGGGCCATACAAAGCTTTGACTAAGGTACTTTCGCCCTCTTGGAGCCACATGGCTTTGACGAAGTAAGGATAGATACGCCCAGCGTTTGGTACACAGCAAACAGCGGCTTCTTGGTGAGTTGGTGAGTACTTGTAGCGAGTTTGCACTTGATGCGCGCTATTACCTTGGCAATGGCAGCCCGCGTCACCCGTCATGCTATAGCTGTTGTCGGTTTTCAGATACGCAATGCCCATGCCATCGGGATGACGAGCTCCTTGGGCTGCATTAAAGAGCAGTTTTTCAATCGCATCGCCCCAGCGCAGATCGCCGGTTTTTTGCAACAGGTGCGTGTACGCGTCGAGCAACTCTTGTAGCGAGCAGTATTCGTAGCCAACTTCTGTCGCGTGTGCTTTTTTTCCTAAAATAAATTCATCGCCGATCGGGGCGCCGGATGGAGTCAGGTAGTTTGGCAAGCGTTGCATAAAGGCGGCCATACCTTGGTTAAGCGCGCTATCGTCGGCCGCGAATTGGGCAGTGAGCAGCGGGCGTAAATGCTCCCAAGTATGCACTGCGTGGCCTTGATAGTTATAGCTAGGGTCTAGCAGGTTGTGCAGTTGAATGTCGTTGTCGCACAGCTGGTAGCGGCAGTAGTCGGTGTAAAGGAATTTGGCGTAGTCGAGGTACGTTTGCTCGCGGGTTTGGCAATAAAGCCAGTCTAATACGTCAGTGAACACTAACCCGTGACCGACACCCGCATAAGGCTCGGTGACATTGAACGGGGTACTGTTATTGATCGGCCAGTGCTTCATAGTGCAGGCCACGGCAGCGACGATCGCTTGGTACACCTTAGTGTCTTGGGTGAATTCGTAGTAGGCGATCAAAGTGCGCAGCAGGGCGGCTTGTGCCCATAACTCGCCATTTTCGCCCTTGGCTTGAAAACGCAGATCCGTGCCGTAGATACCTAAATAACCATCGCTATCTTGCGATGCCAAGATACGCTCAATGTAAGTGGTGACTTTCTGCTTATGGGCGTCGCTACCCACGGTCATGGCGTGACGCACAAAGCCATCCCACCAGTTGGATTGGGTTTCGGCGTTCCACCATAAGTATTGTACTTCCCAGTCGGCATCTTGGGCGATTGCGCCAACGTCTTTGGCTTTATCGGCCAGTGTACGGCGATGCTGGTGGTAGATATCATCATGGATGATCAGATCGGGCACCAGCTGATCGAGGTGGCCGACAAAGCTGTGGTGCAAGTCATGATGCATTTGATGTGCGATCCAACCTAAAGGTTGGGTATCTCGGCTTGGCAGCCAAGTTAAAGCGTGAGGGAGGGCCGTCATGTTAAGTCCTTACCGCATTAGCACGATGATTGGAGGCGAAAGGCGTCACAAAGAAACGCCGGAAAACGTTCAGCCCAAGCCGCTTCGTTATGCACGGCGAGGGCGATTTCGTCGTAGCGTAGCGCAATTGAGGCGTCTTTCTGCTCAAGCAAACGCTGCATACGGCGTGCGCCGTTTAAGTACACTTGCGGGAAATGGCCGATGTCATGGTTGCTGCTTTCACGCGTGCCCATGTCCATGTAAATCCCGACGGGATAGGGGCACTGCGCTTGCTCAATAAAGGCGGCCATGGCGTTTTCTGAAAACCAAAACGCAGGGGAGAACACGCCTGCAAAATGGAAGGTCTCAGAATGTTGTAATAGGGCGTACAAGCTGATGTGACCGCCCATTGAGCTGCCTGCTATCACGGTATGGTCACGATCTGCCAGAGTTCGGTAATGGGCATCGATGTAGGGCTTGAGGGTCTCGACAATAAAGTTGATGTATTGCGCGCCTTTGCCGCCTTTATGGTTATTGGCATGCTCGCGCGTCCCTAAGTGCACCATTTTTTCGCAAGGCCACGGAGAATATTCGTCCATGCGTGCGCCTTCGTAATCAGTGTTGTTGTCGACACACACCAATAAAATGCCATTGGATTGACCGTCACGCTGCAATTGGTCGAGAATTTCCGGGGCGCGCCAGGTTTGACCACCATAGCTCAACGCCGGATCTATCATGTTTTGGCCATCATGCATGTAGAGCACGGGATACCGCAGGCTTGTTTCGCATTGGTAGCCTTGCGGCAGGTAAATTCGCACCGTTCGGTGGCTATTTAATTGAGGAATAAAGAAGTTTTCGATCACGACAAGACGCGTGGCGTCAAACGGAGTTTGCACCATAACTCACCTGTTATTTCTTGTTTCGAGTGAAACGTGTGTATTGGATAAAATAAGCCCCCTCAAAAATGAGAGGGCGCTGGTTATTATTTTTCTGTTTGGCCTAATACATACATAATGTTGGTTTGCTCGTGGATACTGTTAATTCTTACCACGTGCTCCTTCATTTGTTTCTCATATTCGGTGAGGTAAATATCACTGTGAATATGTTCGGCGGTCATTTTCACCATCAAATCATTATTGGTATATAAGCCAACTGATTCTTTACTGGAGTTATTGGAAAACAATAACGCGAGCTCTAAATCAGCCACCATCATAAAGCGGCGCGACGGATACTGTACTTCTTCGTCTTCCGAGCGAGAGAAGACTTCGACCGCCGGATGGGTTTTCGCAATGTTGTTAAAGGAAAACGCAATAATACGCACGCCACGTTCAACGGCATCATCAATTTCATGTTTAAATACCGCTAGATTAAAATCGGTATTTAGGTAAATTTCTTTTTTAGCAGAGTTAAAAACCTCACGCGCTTTCTGCACAAGATTGTCGTAACCCGTAATATTAAAAATGAACTCGTTGTAATCTTCAGACATGATTTCTTTCAGCTCTTTTTTCAGAAAACTGATGTTGTCTTTGGTCTGCTTTTCAATTTGTTCAAACAAAAGCTCGGGTGATTTCGCTTCGTATTCTTTGGTATCGCCATCGCTTAAGAAGATGTAACCGTTGTTATAAAGATTGTCGATAGAGGAGTAAACGGTTGAGCGAGACAGAGCAATATCTTTGGCGATTTTATAGCCGCTACTTCTGCCATTCTTCAATAAGGTGATGTAAACCAACGCATCGGTCTTGGTAAAACCAAAGCCCATCAGCTTGTCGACGAGTTCCTGCATAGTATTCCTTGTACTTTTTGGGTGCTTAGTTGCATTTTGAGTCCCAGTTTATCACGTACGTCGTTATGTACGACTAATAAATTTTGTCTCAACGATGGATGTCAACGTCAGCGGTTTTGTGTCTACCTACCCATCAATTTCCTTGCGCTAAGCGTTGGGGCAGGGGGGTGCCAAGCCTGACGACTTGGCACCGAGCAGGGTTACGCGTGTAGTTTGACGATACGGTAGCCGTAGGCTGGGATCGTCATGGTCTCTGCTAGGGTTTCATCTGAGAAACGCAGCAGATCGCTGACATGCTTGCCAGCCAGTGACGTTGGTAGCGTAATCAGATCGTCTGCATCGCTGTTGTTGATGATCACCACCACTTGACCTTTTTGGTACGCCACGGCGTTGCGACCTGTCACCTTGTGCCATGCAATGGTGCCGGTTTTGAAATCGTCATGATCACGACGCAGCTGGATCATGGACTGCATAAAGGCATACAGTTCGCGATCTTGCTTGCTTTCATCCCACTCCATGCATTTGCGGTTACCTTCGCTTTCCATCGACTTCATGCCATCCATGCCGACTTCGCCACCGTAGTAGATACACGGTGCGCCAGATTGGGTGAACATGAACAAGTACGCCAATTTCGCTTTCTCTTTATTGCCTTGCACTTCGCTAAGTAGGCGCGAGGTATCGTGACTATCAAGCAAGTTGAAGATCGCTTCATTGACGTTTTGCGGGTAGCTGACATAAGCACGGCTGATGTCGGTCACGAACTCGTTGGCGTCAGTGTTGTTAAACGCAAAGTAGTCTTTCACCGCTTGGGTCATCGGGTAGTTCATCAGCGAGTCGTACTGATCGCCGCGTAGCCACGCCATGCCTTCATGCCAGATCTCGCCCAGGATGTAGCACTCTGGATTGATCGCTTTGGATTGACGACGGAATTCGCGCCAGAACTCGTGATCCACCTCGTTAGCAACGTCCAAGCGCCAACCGTCGATGTTGAACTCTTCCATCCAGTGACGAGCGACGCTGAGCAAGTAAGCGCGACACTCAGGATGTTCGGTGTTCAGCTTTGGCATTTCCGCGACATTGGCAAAGGTCTCGTACGGCAGGTTCCAAAAATCCCATTCAGCGCGTGGCTTGTTTGGATACACAGGAAACTCATTGATCCAGAACCAATCCTTGTATTGTGAGTTTTCGCCTTTTTCGACCACATCTAACCAGAATGGGTGTTGATCGCCCACGTGGTTAAATACGGCATCCAGCATCACTTTAATGCCACGGCGATGACACTCATCGACCAAAGCTTTGAACGCCTCGTTGCCACCAAATTGCGGGTCCACGTTCATGTAGTCGGTGGTGTCGTACTTGTGGTTCGCAATGGCGGTAAAGATTGGGCAGAAGTACAGGCCGTTAACGCCCAACTCTTGCAGATAGTCTAGTTTGTCCAGTACGCCCCACAGATCGCCACCCATGAAGTTATCGTTGGTTGGGGTGCTGCCCCAAGGCATCACGCCTTCAGGCGAGATCTCTGGGCGGCCATTGGCAAAGCGCTCAGGGAAAATCTGATACCACACGGTGTCTTTCACCCACGCAGGCGTGCTCAGTACATCGGCAGGGTTGATGTATGGGAAGCAAAAGAAATTTGAGATATTGCTCAAAATGCCTTGTTTCTCGCGCTCCGGTACATCCAACTCAACGCACTTCTTCTCGCCAAACAAAATGGTTTCGCTGCCGTCTTTGCCGTGCAGAATAAAGCCGTAGCGAGTGCGAAGTTTGGGTGGTTGATAGGCGGCAAACCAGTGATCGTGTAGTTCAGTGGTTGCCTCTAGTGCCATTTCTACTTCTTCACCGCCTACCCAGCCATGGGCATCTGCGCCGCCTAAGTTACCGCCGTCTAGGCCGCCTTCGGCCCAACGGTACGGATCACCAATCCAAAGCGTGACACGTTCAATTTCACCGCGCGCACTTTGCATGCGCACGTGAAGGGTTGTGTTGTCATAGGCGTAACATTGGGCGCTTTTTGGCACATGCTGCAGCGCACTTCTTGTAATCATGGTAACTCCAATTTCTCTCATTATTCTTTGACCGCGCCGCTCACGAGGCCTTTAGCGATGTGCTTTTGCAGTGTGACAAACAGCAGAGTGATAGGCACTGCTACCAACAGGGCACCCGCTGTAAATAGGGTGTAGTTCTCGCTCGAGTTCGAGGCGATCCAACTGAAAATACCGGTTGCGAGGGTCATTTTCTCTTCGCTACGCAGGATCAAGGTTGGCAAAATGAAGTCCATCCACGGGTGGGTGAACGACACGAGCGCGATAAACACGATGATCGGTTTGGCCAGTGGCAAAATGATTTCCCAGAAGATACGGATATGGCCCGCACCGTCGATTTTTGCCGCTTCATCCAGCGAGGTCGGGATCGCATCAAAGTAACCTTTCACCAGCCAGGCTTGGAATGGCAAGCTGCCTGAGTTGTACACCAGCAGCAGGCCCAAATAGCTATCGATCAGGTTCATTTTGGACAGCAAGATGTAGATCGCGGTCATGGAAAGGAACGCTGGGAACATCTGGAAGATCAAAATCGACATCATCACGTTACGTTTAGCGCGGAACTTATAACGCGAGAAGGTGTAGGCGGTCACGGTCACCAAGATCACGCTGATGAACATGTTGGAGATCGCCAGAATAAAGGTGTTTTTGTACCACGTTGGGTAACTGGAGTTAAACAACAGGGTACGGTAGTGATCCAGGGTGAACTCGAAGCCACCGAACGAGGTGGAAAAGATATTGTTACCGGCCTTAAACGAGGCCAGTACAGTCCAAATTACAGGGGCGACAACGATCAGTGCGTTCGAGAGTAGGAACGCATAGACCAGCGCAGTACCGATTTTTGCCTTAGAAATAGTCATGTTACATACCTACATCATCTTTGAACGATTTCATGCGTCGGAATTGCCATACAGCGATCACAGACAGGAACATAAAGATCAGGATCGAAACCACCGACGCAATATGGTATTGCTGGAAGTCGAGAGTCAGTTTGTAGATCCAGGTGATAAGGATGTCGGTATGGCCAGCATAACGGTAATCTGCGTTAATTGGGCCACCTTCGGTTAGCAGGAAGATTGCACCGAAGTTGTTGAAGTTATGGGCAAAAGTCATCACCAGTGACGGCGCAACTTGATGCAACACCATAGGTAGGGTGATTTCGAAGAACTGTTGGAACTTGCTGGCGCCGTCCACTTCACTCGCTTCGTACAGATCTTCTGGAATGTTGGTCAGAGCGCCGGAAATCAACAGCATGAAATAAGGTGCTGATACCCAAACACTCACCAAAATAACCGTGATTTTGGCAAGGGTCGGATCGGTTAAAAACGGGATTGAATCGATGCCGATGTTGCCAAGTAGGGTATTGACGGGGCCTACGCCGTTAAGCAAAAGACGGAATACCAGCAAGCTGACGAACGCTGGGATCGCGTACGGCAAAATAAAGGTCACACGCCAGAACTTTTTGAACTTAATCTCTTTGTTTTCGACCGCCAGTGCCAGCAAGAAACCGAAGCTGAACGTTGCAATCGTCACCAAGATAGCCCAAGTAACGGTCCACACGGCCACACCAAAGAAGGTGCCTGACCAGATGTTCATCTTGAATAGAGCGATGAAGTTACCAAAGCCTACCCAGTCCACCAAGTTACGTGGCGGGATATGGTTTGGTGCCGAGTAGTTGGTCATCGCTACCAATACGGTAATGATGATTGGTAAGAATACGAAGAAAATCGCCGCAAACGCTGCCGGGGTCAGCGCAATAAAGTGGAAGTGTTTTTCATAAAACTTCTTCAACTGTACGCCCAAGGTACCCTCGGCAACGGTTGGGTATTTCGCGTCGTTGAGGTTGATCCAGTAGAACAGTGCAAACACCATTACTAGAATGGCTGCAATCACGCCTTCAACCAACATAAAGACAGAGTTATCACCCTGAATAATGTCAAAGCCACGACGTTGTTGCGCCACTTCGCCTAACGTAATCAAGCCTTTCAGCGCAGACAAAAGGTCCATCGCGTTAAGCAAGAACAGCACCTGAACCGCTAAGAACAGGGCACCTTTAATGTATTCACCACGACGGAATTGGGTTCCGCCCATAATGGCGAGAGATAAAGGCGCGCTAGGCGCGCCTTGAGTAATGGTTTTTGATGTCATAGTCAAACTCTCAATGACGTAGAAGATTCAGATAGCTTACTTGCTTGATTGCATCTGAATTTGCTGAGCAATAACGTTGTGTGCAGATTCTAGAGAAGCTTTCACATCACCGCCGTTATCCCAAATTTGAGATAGTGCGGCTTGCATTGGCTGCCATACGTAGCCCATTTCAGCAATACCTGGCATCGCATCGGCTTGTGCACCTTGCATTACCATTGCACGGATAAACTCGTTATCAGATTTGCTCAGCTCGTTCATCACGTTGCGTACTGGTGGCACTGCGTTAGTCATTTCGTGGCGCTTCATTGCCATCTCATCAGTGGTGATGAAGTCAGCAAAAAGTTGCGCAGCACGTGGGTATTCGGTGAAGCTTGACACACCCGCTAGACGTACAGTTTGGAACGTACGTAGCTCTTGGCCTTTAAAAGATGGCATCGCTTGCATGCCCAGATTCACACCTGAGTTTTGCAGACCTGCCAGCGCCCATGGGCCGTCAACCAATGCCGCCACTTTACCTTCTGCAAATAGACCGCGACGAACCTGCGGGTTACGCACGTCAGCCGAGTTCGCATCAACATACGGTTTTAGCTCAAGCATGGCTTGCACGCCTTTCACCGCGAAATCGCTCGCCAGACCGATATCTTGTGGGTTGGTGCCGTTGTTACCGAACTCGTAGCCGCCAAATAGCGAGACGAACATACGTGAATCGTAGAAGTTTTGGATATCCCACAGCATGCCGTATTTGTTTTCTTCGGCATTTGAAAAGTCTTGGCTGAAAGTGATCATATCTTCAACAGTCGCTACACCTTCAGGTAGTAGATCTTTGTTGTAGTACATGATTTTGGTGTTGAACATTACTGGGAAGCCGTACATGACGCCTTGCGCATCTTTTGCTGCGTTGATCGCGCCTTGGGTGAATTCGGCTTCGATGCGATCAGAGCTCACTAAGTTCTCCATAAGAACACCAGCGGCAAGGGCGGCACCTAGAAGATCGTGTTCGAATTCCACCACGTCACCGACTTTCGCGCTGCCGCCGTCTTGGATAAGACGTTTGATGGTATCCATTGGTGGAACTGCATTAACGGTAACTGGGACGTTGAACTCACGGCTGAACTCGCCAGCAGCATATTCCATAAACTCAGTGTGGGCACCACGGTCAGTCCAGATAAGCAGAGATGCACCGTCTTCTGGCTGGATGTCCATTTGAGCATGTGCAGGTAGGGCTGCCGCAAGCATCAGAGCTAAGAGTGTCTTTTTCATTATTTGCATCCTGATTTGTTTTATTGGTAGTACGCCCCGTACTACTCTACGAACTTTACCCTTATTTATAGGAGGGTCAAGAAGATAAAAAGCCATGGTGCTCAGAGTGTGAACTAGGGCAAAAAATTACCAATAGTATGATTTAGGCGTATATTTATAGGATTTTTAAGGCATTTTTAAAATATTATTTGGCAGGTAGTGTTTTTTAAGAATGACCAATGAGATTTAGATCATGTTCCTTGCCAATTTAGTGTGAGTTAAATCACGCTTGATGATAGTGACTATTTTATTAATTTCGGCTTTCACTTACTTTAGTCGTACGCCCTGTACTACCCAATGACACAAAAATTAAAAAACTTCATTTCTAGGACTGAAAGAAAATGAAAAAGTCACTTTTGTCGGTATTTATCGTTAACGCTCTTGCTTCTGGTTACGCCATGGCAGAGGAAACACAGGGCGACCTGACTCTACTTAATCGCATGACTGATGTAAGCGGCCATGTGGGTATGTTCTTCGAGAACGAATCAAAAGAAATCTTCAACGCGAAAGGTGAGCTAGACGGTCGTAACGAGTACAGCGAACATAGCTTGATCGATGGCTTCCTTAATTTCAAGCAGTTACCTGTGAACGTCAATTACTCTATCAAAGAGATAGAAAATCGTTGGATTAATCCAAATGGTACACGTAACAACAGCTACTCAAGTATGCGCTATGCACTTAATGGCCGTTATCGAGTACCCCTGGGCAATGGTTTCCAGACTGGTCTCGGCTACCGTAATGAGATTGATCGTGGTCATGCTTATACCGTATCAGGCCAAGAAGGTGATAAAACCAAAGATCAACATCAAGTTTACACTTGGCTAAGTTACTGGAATAACGAACACAAGGCAGGTTTCTATTCGCAGTTTAGTTATGGTATTCAAAATCAAACGAACACTAACTCAAATAACGAATGGCGAGATGCAGACGCGAGTTATTGGAAGTTCCAAATTAAGCCATATATGAACATCGGTAAGTTCTTTATTGGTCTTGAGTACTACTACGAAGATAAGCAAACCGATGGTATATCAGGGCAACTAATTCAAGAGTTTAACGAGTGGTACTTAGAGCCAGAAATCGCTTATCGAACTGATTTTGGTGGACGTTTCTTCGTTAAACATCGTGTAGCAGAAAAAACAATCCAACATACGGATCTAGATTGGGGTCATGACTATTTTGCAACGGTGAATAAAACCACCTTAGGTTATCAACAAAACTTAGGCGATTGGAGTATGGCCGCAGAGGTTGAATTATTTGACCAAGAACAAGACAACCACGGCATTCACTTTAACTCGGAAGAGTCCGACAAGATCAAACTAATGGCGCACTACCGTTTCTAAGGCGCTATTACTAGGAAAGCAAGCATGTTTACAGTCTTAGAAGTTGCAAAATGGATGAATGGGGAAGTGCTAGGGGATGGCACACAAACCTTGCACCGTATTGTTGAGCTGACGGATCCCACACCAGGCGGTTTAGCGATTGTTCGCCAACCGGCGGATGTGAAAAATGTCGCAGCGAGCAAAGCGGATGCGATTATTGGCCCTGAGTCCATTGCTTCTAAGACTCAAGCAACGGTGATTGCGGTGAAATCGGTTGATGTGGCCGCAATTAATCGCTTGCTGACCTGGTATAAGGTCAATACCTACCGTTTAGATGATCAGGGAAATACTTCGTCAAACCCAGATGTCTATATCGGTAAACATACCACTATTGGTGAAGGCTGTTATTTTATGCCGGGTGTTCGCATTATGAATGGCGTCACCATTGGTAAGAATGTGGCTATTCATGCCAACACAGTGATCAAAGAAGGCACCGTGATTGGTGATAACGTGACTATCGACTCGAACTGCTCGATAGGTAACTACAGTTTTGAATACTTGAACGATGCAAAAGGACGTTATGTGCGTCTGGAAAGTATCGGGCGAGTAATTATTGGTGATGATGTCGAAATTGGCGCGAATAACACCATTGATCGCGGCACCATAGGGAATACCGTGATCGGCGAAGGCACCAAAATTGACAACCATGTGCAAATTGGCCACGACGTGAAAATAGGTAAACATTGCCTGTTGATCTCTCAAGTCGGGATTGCCGGTTGGACGACACTGGAAGATCGGGTGATTGTCCACGGCCAAGCCGGCCTAGCCGGTGGGTTAACTATCGGTCGCGGTACCTTAATCAAAGGCCAAGCTGGCGTCACACGTTCATGCCCTGCAGGCAGCGTATTGACCGGCTACCCCGCTCGCGAGCATCGTGAATTTCTTCGCATGATGGGCGCGCTGAAAAAGCTCTCCCAACGCGACACTTCCTCTAAAGCAACGGTCTCCCAAACTGACACACACTCAGCGCAAGAATCTGCCTTAGCGGCTCAAGATGCAGCAGCGTCACCAAAAAACGTATTTTCAAGAATTAAACAGCTTCTGCGCTAAGCAGCGCAAAGATCTAAAAGGTTGTGGAGTCCAACATGGCAAACGTAACACTGCGTGCGGTTGAGAAAGAATACGACAACGGATTTAAAGCCGTTCACGGTATCGACCTCGATATTAAAGAAGGCGAGTTCATGGTTTTTGTCGGGCCATCAGGCTGCGCCAAGTCAACCACACTGCGTATGATCGCAGGTCTGGAAAGTATCACCAGCGGTGAAATCCAGATTGGTGGCCGTGTTGTGAACGATCTGCCACCGAAAGATCGCGGTATCGCGATGGTGTTCCAGAACTACGCGCTCTACCCACACAAAACCGTGTTCGACAACATGGCATTTGCGCTAAAAATGGCGAAAGTGCCAAAAGATGAAATCAAGCAACGTGTATTGGAAGCGGCAGAAAAGCTCGAAATTACTGAGCTGTTGGATCGTAAACCGAAAGAAATGTCCGGTGGTCAACGCCAACGTGTGGCTGTAGGCCGCGCTATCGTGCGTAAACCGGATGTGTTCTTGTTCGACGAACCGCTATCAAACCTTGATGCCAAATTGCGTGTTTCGATGCGCGTGAAAATCGCCCAGCTGCACCAAAGCCTGAAAGAAGAAGGCAATCCAGCAACCATGATTTACGTCACCCACGATCAGACTGAAGCGCTGACCCTAGGCGATCGTATCTGCGTGCTGAGCAAAGGTGAGATCATGCAGGTCGACACCCCATCGAACCTGTACTGCTACCCGGCAAACAAATTTGTTGCGGGCTTTATTGGCTCTCCATCGATGAACTTGTTTGATACGGTATTAAAACAAGATGGCGACAATATCTTTGTGGAATTAGCGCCAGGCTCACGTTTACATATTCCGGTCGAAAAACAGCAAAGCCTTGCAAACCATATTAATAAGAAAGTGTGTTTCGGGATCCGACCTGAACATATTTCTCTCGCCAACGAAGGCGACAAAATTAATACCATCGAAGGTAAGCTGACTGTTGTGGAAAATATGGGTAATGAGAAATACCTCCACTTCCGTGTTGGCGCAAATATTATCGTAGCGCGCGTTAGCGACATGACGATTTCGACCCATGATATTGGTAAGAACTTTGTATTTAATTTCGATACGTCGTTCTGCCATATCTTTGATGGTGAAACCGAACAAAACATTACACTCTAATAAAACACACACACTCAGAATCACTTCCTAATGACCTGCCTTCGGGCAGGCCAGCGGGTCGGTCTACGCTCTAAACAAGGACAACAATATGTCTGCTACTGCTAAAACATTCGATAAAGCTGCATTTCAGCACACCGTTTTACAACATTTGCGCGCGACCTATGCGGCGACCCCTGAGACGGCGACTGCACGTCAGTGGTACTTGGCGATGGGTAAAGCGCTGGCTGAAATTTCAACCGGTAACCTGCTAGACACCGAGCAGCAGCTGAACGACGAGAAGCGTCGTCGTGTGAACTATCTATCGATGGAGTTTTTGATCGGCCGTTTGACCGGTAACAACCTGATCAGCCTTGGTCTGTACGATGCAGTGACCGATGCCATGGCAGCATTGGGTCAAAACTTGACCGATCTATTGGAAGAAGAGCGCGATCCGGCGTTGGGTAACGGCGGTCTTGGCCGTTTGGCCGCATGTTTCATGGACTCGCTAGCAGCACAAGAATTTCCAGCCGTTGGTTATGGCCTGCACTACGAGTACGGTTTGTTCCGTCAGTCGTTTGTTGATGGTCGCCAAGTCGAGGCGCCTGACGCATGGCGTGGTAACGAAGGTTACCCGTGGGAAGTGCTGCGTCCTGAACTGACCCAGCGCGTTGGTCTATATGGTCACGTTGAAGCGTACACGGATGAGCATGGTCACAACCGTCGCCGTTGGGTAGCGGGCATGCAGGTTGAAGGTTTGGCGTGGGATCTGCCAATCGTCGGTTACGACAACAACAGCGTTTACCCACTGCGTTTGTGGGAATGTCGCGCGCCTGCGCCATTTAACCTGGCGAAATTCAATGACGGCGATTACGTTGGTGCGCAATACGCCGCAATCGACGCGGGTAACGTGACCCAAATTCTGTACCCGAACGACAACCACGATCAGGGTAAAGAGCTGCGTCTTACTCAGCAGTACTTCCACTGTGCGTGTTCTATCGCCGATATTCTGCGTCGCCACTTAGGCAACAGCAACGCACTGAGCGATTTAAGCAAATTAGAAACCATCCAGCTAAACGATACACATCCAACGATCGCCATTCCTGAACTGATGCGTGTGTTGTTGGACGAGTTCAATATGAGCTGGGATGACGCATGGGCGATCAGCAGCAAGACCTTTGCTTACACCAACCACACCTTGCTGCCAGAAGCACTGGAGTTGTGGAGTGAAGCATTGATGACACGTCTGCTGCCACGTCACATGGAAATTATCTTCGAAATCAACCACCGCCTAATGCAGCAAGTTGAAGCGAAATGGCCAGGTGACGATGCGAAGAAAGCCAAACTCTCCATTATCCAAGAAGGCGCTAACCGCATGGTTCGCATGGGCAACCTGTGTGTAGCGAGTTCTTATGCAGTGAATGGCGTTGCAGCTCTGCACTCTGATCTTGTGAAACGAGATCTGTTCCCTGAGTTCAACGAACTGTTCCCGGGCCGCCTACAAAACGTGACGAACGGTATTACTCCTCGCCGTTGGTTGAAGTTCTGTAACCCAGGTCTGTCTGCACTGGTTAGCGAAGTCGTGGGCGAAGATTGGCCGCTTCACCTCGATAAGCTAAGCCAACTTGCTGACTTCGCTGATGATAACGCGTTCCAACAACGCTTTATGACCATCAAGAAAGAAAACAAACAGCGTCTTGCTGATTGGGTCAGCACCCACATGGGCATTGAAGTCGACACTAATGCGATCTTTGATATCCAAATCAAGCGTATGCACGAATACAAGCGTCAGCACATGAACCTGCTGCACATCTTGTCGCTGTATCACCGTCTGACGACAGATCCATCGTTCGACATGCACCCACGTGTGTTCTTCTTTGGTTCAAAAGCGGCACCGGGCTACGCGCTAGCGAAAGAGTTCATCTTTGCTATCAACAAAGTGGCAGAGAAAGTGAATAACGACCCACGTCTTGGCGGCAAGCTAAAAGTGGTCTTCCTACCGGATTACCGCGTGAGCTTGGCTGAAATTTTGTTCCCAGCGGCGGATGTGTCTGAGCAGATCTCTACCGCAGGTAAAGAAGCATCCGGTACCGGCAACATGAAGTTTGCACTGAACGGCGCATTGACCATCGGCACGATGGACGGTGCCAACGTTGAGATCCGTGAAGAAGTAGGCGACGACAACATCTTTATCTTCGGTTTAGAAGTGGATGAAGTGATGGCTCTGCTAGAGAAAGGTTACCACCCACGCGAGTACTACGAGAATGATGCACTGCTAAAAGCGTCTATCGATCTGCTTGCGGGTGATGAGTTCACACCGGGCCAACACGGCCTGCTGGCAGGCATTCGCGACAACTTATTGGACGGTGGCGATCCGTACTTGGTACTGGCGGACTTCGCCGACTACGTGAAAGCGCACGAGCGTATCGATGCTGCTTACCGCGACCAAGCGAACTGGGCCAAGATGGCAATCAAGAACAGCGCCCTGGTCGGCAAGTTCAGCTCAGACCGCAGTATCCGCGACTACGTCAACAACATCTGGAAACTGGAAGCGGTTAAGCGCTAATCCACATCCTGTCTGGCGGCTCAATGAGCCGCCTTTTTGGAGCATTTATGATTTCAGAATCAGTATTGAAGCAAGTCGCTAAAGCGGCTGGCATTACCGAATCTTACAAAAGCGCATGGGGCGACGATGTTGAGGTTCGCCTTGATATTATCGAGCGTATCCTCAGCGGCTTAGGCTATAACACCAAGAGTGAAGAAGCGCTGCTTGAGTCAGCGAAGAAACTGCAGGCCTTGGGAGGTGTGCTGGAAGATGTGATCGTGGCAAAAGAAAACCACCCAATTCACATTAACCTCTACATTGGCGCGAGTGTGCGTCCTGCCGATTTTACCTGGGAAATTACCACCGAGTCGGGCCAAAAAATCAAAGGTGAAGTGAAGCCACATGTGCTTTCTGATACCCGTGAAGACGATGGCAAGCTGACCTTCGCGCTGCCGTATGCGCTAGAGATGGGTTACCACTCATTTATGCTGCATCGCCGCCGTCGCACCGAGCCGTACACCACGACGTTGATTGTGGCGCCACAAGCGTGTTACAAGCAAGCGGACTTGGCCAACGGCAAAAAAGGCTGGGGTACGAGCATCCAACTGTACTGCCTGAAATCAGAGCAGAACTGGGGGATCGGGGACTTTACTGATCTGAAACACTTAGTGGAATTTATCGCTGACAATGGCGGTGATTTTGTCGGTCTTAACCCGATCCACAGCCTGTATCCAGCGCAGCCAGAAGCGGCAAGCCCGTACAGCCCGTCATCACGTCGCTGGTTAAATGTGATTTACACCGACGTGACCGCACTGGCGGAATACCACACCTGTACTGAAGCGAAAGCCTTAGTCGGCAGCGCCGAGTTTCGTGCCAAGTTGGCCGAGCTGCGCGCGCTCAACATTATTGATTACACCGGTGTTACCGAAGCGAAATTGGCCGCGATGCAGCTGGTGTTTGCAGACTTTGCCAAACTGCCTGCCGATCACCCACGTGTACAAGCGTTCGACGCGTTTGTCGCGCAAGGCGAAGAAAGCCTGCAATATCAAGCGACGTTTGACGCGCTGCATGCGCACTTAAAATCCGGCGACGACAATGTGTGGGGTTGGCCGGTTTTCCCCAATCAGTACCGCAAGTTCACCAATACGGCGGTAGCGGAGTTTGCCAAAGAGAACGCTGCACTGATCCGTTTCTACATGTACTTGCAGTGGAATGCCGAGTTGCAATTGGCGGAAGTGCAACAAGCAGCTTCCGACAAAGGCATGATGCTGGGTCTGTACCGTGACTTGGCCGTTGGCGTGAGCGAAGGCGGCACAGATACCTGGGGCAATGATGGCACGCTGTGTCCGGATCTGAGCATCGGTGCGCCACCAGATATTCTTGGCCCACAAGGTCAAAACTGGGGCTTGGTGCCACTGAACCCAGTAAGCATGCGCCGTGCGAGTTACAAACCGTTCATCGACATGTTGCGCGCGAACATGCGCCATTGTGGCGCGTTGCGTATCGACCACGTACTGGGCCTGCTGCGTTTGTGGATGATCCCGAAAGGCGAAAGCGCGGAAAACGGCGCATACGTTTACTACCCAGTGCACGATATGCTGGCAATTTTGGCGCTTGAGAGCCACCGTCACCAATGTGCGGTGATCGGTGAAGACTTAGGTACTGTGCCAGACGAGATCGTTGGCTTGCTCGCGGATGCGGGCGTGCACTCGTACAAAGTGTTCTTCTTCGAAACCGCAGAAGATGGCGGTTTCTATTCACCAGCACATTACCCAGCGCAATCGATGGCCACCTTGTGTACCCACGATATGCCAACTCTAAAAGGGTACTGGCACTGCGAAGATCTGCGTATGGGTGAAGAGATCGGTCTGTACCGCGATAAAGCGCAACTGGCGGGTCTATTTGAAAGCCGCGCGCAAGATAAACAGCAAATTATCAACAGTATGGACTGGCATGGTGTATTGCCATCTCACCTTACGCGCGATGCGATGCAACTGGGTATGGAAACCGCGCTGAACCATGCGATGCAGCAGCACCTAGCTGCGGGCGCATCAGCTCTGCTCAGTTTGCAGCTCGAAGATTGGTTAGAAATGGACAAGCCGGTAAATATTCCGGGCACTGTCGATGAATACCCGAACTGGCGTCGTAAGCTCAGCGCCACCGTGGAAGCGATGGCACAGCGTGAGGATATCCGCGTATTGGCGCGCAGTATCACCGCGAAGCGTCGTCAAGCATCAGAAAACTAATTCATCTTGATTCATTAACTGCCGTAAGCAAAGGGGGGAAGGAATTCCTCCCTTTTTTGTGTTTTGAATATTGTTAGGCTCAGTCGCATCCTACGAGAGGGTAACGTCAAGCGAAGGGTTAAATGTGGGTGGAGAATGTACGTTTAATGCGTAGCGCTCCGGCGCTTTTTAGCGGCAATTTGAACGGGTGAACGTTCGGGCAGCCAAAATAGACACGAAAATAAGCAAAAAAACAGATGCCTCCAGCATTGATCAAAAAAAACACCGACACTGAAGGCGAAGTGTAAATTAAGGCGTGGTGTTTTCTTCTTCAATATAACTTGGGTTATCTGAATCAGACTGACTCATTTGCCATTCCATAAAGCCTAAATAATAGCCCGTCGAAAAAGCCGGATTAATCTCATCACAGATATCATAGTAATTAACGCCTTGTGCCCCTAAGGTAAAACCATCTTGGGCGCAGTAAACAGTCAGTCCGCTCTGATAACCGTCGCGATACTCATCATAGGGTTTATCACCAAATTCTGCTTTACTTATTCGTGGTTTACCTGCCCGCCCTTGTGCTTCGCCAAAGGCATGGAAGTCGTCGATCTGGCTGAGATCGGGGGCGCTGGCACAGCCGGTTATAAGGAAAGAAGCGCAAAGGGTAAGACCGCTCAATAATGCTTTCATAGTGGCTCCAATCAAAGAGTAAAGACGAAAAAATAACCGTCATTTCAGCCTATTTTAAATCATAGTAGCTGAATAAAGGATGTTATAGATAAAAATACTAATGGCGCTGAAAAATAAATTTCAATTTAATGCGATTGCGATACAGCGACGTTTGTTAAATACGCCGCCCTGTTTTGTTTATCAATTATCAATATATAAAAAAAGCCGAAGTGAAGCGTTAAGAGTTGTGATCAGGCTCAACTATCGTCCTATGGACTTTATTGCAGAAGCAGAGTAATTTACTAGTCGTACATTGTGAACGCCTATGTGAGTGAAGTAAGAAGGAATCCTGCGACATGGCAACGAAGAAACAACCCAATGTTATCGTGATCATTGCCGATCAATGGTCTACCAAGATGGCAGATGGCTCGGGTAAACCGGGCATGCTGAAAACGCCGGGTATCGATAAGATGGCGGCGGAAGGTAAACGTTTTGAAAATAGCTACAGTAGCTATCCGCTTTGTTGTCCTGCGCGCGCGAGCCTTTACACGGGTTTACTGCCACACAACCACGGTTTGATTGATAACGAAGAGATCATCCATCACCAAACTGGTGAGTTCCCGACCCCAGAAAACTTTTTGGCAGAAACTGAGACCATGGGTGAGGCGTTCAAACGTGCCGGTTACGATACGGGCTTTTTCGGTAAAGAGCATGCGGCTGGTTATGGCTGGCGTGGGATCGATGACACCGGCAGTTTCTCTTATACCGGTGGGGGCTATTTGGCAGAAGGGTCGGTGTACGACCAAGTGTTCGCTAAAGATGCGATTGAGTTCATCACAAAAGAGCGCGAAAACCCATTCTACATGACGCTGTCGTTCATTAACCCGCACGATATTTGTAAGACGCTGGGTGGCCCTGTGGGCGGTAAGAACATCTCTGATGCGATCTTCTTCTGTCGTAACGATGACGAAAAATACCTGCGCAACGAAGAGCGTAAAAACCTGCCAGAAAACTTCCATGACCAATACATTGAAGGGATGATCAAGCACGAAGATTACATGTACAAAGAGCTTGATGATCTGGACGAAAACTACTGGAAGCAGTTTATCTCGACCTACGGCCTACTTGTCGAAAACACTGACTGGTTGGTGAACTTGGTGATGAACACCTTGAAAGCGCAAGGTTTGGATGAAGACACCATCATTTTGTTCACTGCCGATCACGGTGAGATGATGGGAAGCCACCGCTTGATTGCCAAGACGGTTTTCTACGAAGAATCGGCGAAAACCCCAATGATCATTCGCTATCCTGCGGGCGTGAAAGCCGGCCAAGTGGATAGCGATAACATGGTGTCAACGATCGATATCATGCCAACCTTACTGGATCTGTGCGGCATTGAAACCACCGACAAAATGGACGGTAAGAGCTTCAAAGAAGGCCTTGTGGGCGAGGCGGTCACCCATGAAGAAACCTTCTGTGAGAACTATTTCTCGCGCATGTTCCGTTTTAAGCAGTACAAATACGTCGCGAGCCATGTTTACGAGAAGGATTACCAAATTCTGATTGATTTGGAAAACGATCCAAAAGAGACCAAAAACCTCTTCAACCAACCGGGCTATGAAGATGTGTCGGCGTATGCGGAAAAACGCATGAATGAGTGGCTGGCACAAGAAACCATTGGCCTGGAGTTCAATGCCAAAAACTTGGTGAGCAAAGCATCCTGATACGAGAAGGCCTCAGTCCCCCATAACGCTGATGCCGACTCAAGTGACTCCCCCGGACCACACCCCCGGGGACTTTCCAAACAGCCCGAATAGGGCTGTTTTTTTACCTCTTGTTTTCCGCTCTATCCGGCGCGCTATCTGGGTTTCCTGAACTAAGATAGCGCTTTTTTTCTACTGTTCACCGTTGGGCGCTTTAGCGTGTGGCGCAATAGTAAGTGCTTGGTTGTGCTCTGAGGTAAGAGGATATTTAGCGCCTCCCTATGCCTTGATGGTTTTCGCTGCGGCGTGCTCTCCTGCGCGTGGGGATAACGTCAGCTGTTGGGTTGTGATGCAGGAAGCTGACGATCAATGAGATAAATAACGCTCACGCCAAGGGTATACGCCAACATGTCCCACCAATCGAATGTACTGCCAATCGCGATTTGTGCCGCAGAGCCTTGCACTAAGCCAAGCACCTCGGTGATCTTGAGTGCTTGCGCAATTTCAACGCTGTAAGCAAACAGTAATACCGCGAGGGCGACCGTGCGTTGTGCCCATGTAAGAATGGCGCGACCGCCGCAGTAGAGCCAGATCACCACCAAAATATCACCGCCAAAAGGGCGAATAATACTGTCTCTGACATACAAGGCGATAAAGACGAGCAGAGCAAAAAGGACAACGGTGGTAATCGCATAACGCGGGCGAAAGGTAAACATGGCGGGCATTCCGTAGGATCAGTGATTCTTGGCAAGCGATGAGCGTGCCGTTATTGCGTCTATTCTCGCTAGAAATGGCGCGCAATGCTATGAGTTGCAAGCATTGCGCCGAGATAGATCGCATTGTTCACAGCGCTAAGCGTCTTACATTGAGCTGAAGGGTATCCTTTGGCACATATTCTCTGCGGCTTTTCGCCGACTTTCTCCCTTAAGTAAGGACAGTTTTATGGCGTCAAAGCTACTGCGTTGGTTACAGGTATTTCGTGGGTTAAGGCTACTGCGTTGGTTTGGATGGAGTCTGGCCGGGGCGATGCTGGTGGGCATAGTGGCGGTAGGCGCGCTGTATTACGACGGCGCTGATTCTTGGTATAGCTCTTGTGCATTGCCGCCGCGCAATGCAGTAGCGGTGGTGCTCGGCAACAAAGTCGAACGCGATGGCACGCCGTCGCCGCGTTTGGCTGCGCGTTTAGACGCGGCGCTGGGGATCTGGCAAGCCGGTTACCTGCAATCGATCATCGTCAGTGGCGGTACGGGTAAAGAAGGCTTTGATGAAGCGGCGGTGATGGCGCGTTACTTGATGGACAATGGAGTGCCACAAGCGGCGATTAATATCGACAGTCACGGGGTGAATACCCGCGCAACGGCTGACTACGTTGCGGCGACGATTGCTGCGGATACGCCGGTGATTGCGGTGTCGCAGCAGTTTCATGTTTCACGCTCAAAGCTCGCCTTACGCCAAGCCGGTTTTCAGCGCGTTTACGGCCATCCTGCCGATTTTGTCGAATGGCGTGATATTTACAGTAGCAGTCGTGAAGTGGCGGCTTGGGTGAAATACTGGTTTACGGGGTAAGCGGTCGCTCACAGTCGCGGGCTCTGTCTCTGATTAGTCGCCAATTGCGCTGCTCTCTGGCTCGGTGAGATCTGCGTGTTCCAGTTTGATCCACACACTGGCGTCGTTGCTGGTTAGCGTTATGGTTAGTTGGGCGTTGGGCAGACGCAGCCAATGCATCGCTGTTAAGGTTGTTGTTGCGCTAGTTTCCTGCGACGTAATGCTAACTGTGCCACTTACCACCAATAGCTCCACCAATCCCGCTTGCGTCATGGTCACTTGTCTCGCCTGATCTGCTTTGCTCTGTTCGGAGCAATTGAACAAGTAGGTCGATTGATCGCGATGCAAACGCTGCAGGCCGGTGGTCAGCAACGTATTACGCGCCACAGTGAGGTTGTCGTGAGGAGAGAACTGGTTGAGCTTAACGAAAATCACGCAGCCATCAAGGCTAAAGGGGGCATGCGATGATCCCGGTGGATTGCGCAAATAACTGCCCGCCGGGTAGTCGCCTCGCTCGTCAGAAAAGACCCCCTCGAGCACCAAGATTTCCTCTCCTAACGGATGCAAATGCGGCGAAAAATGGGAGTTTGGCGCGTAGCGCACCACGCTAGTGACCCAGCCTGACTCCGCCGCTTCGCGCTCCAGCGGTTTGCGCCAAACGCCACTTAGTGGGCTCGGTTGCCAATCAATGTCATCCAGCGCCAGCGATAAAGGCTGTTTTCTGTCCATATTGAGCATCGCGATCTCCGGCTCTATAGCGTTGTTATCAATGAATACGGCATACGTTCACTGGCGACTCAATTTCGCGGCCTTGACGACAAAATGAAGCGAGTGGAGCCAGCCAATATGCCGTGTTGATTAAATAATAACTGAAAGCTAGAAAAAACCGCGTGAGGCGATGAGAAAGTCCGCGAAATTATTGCGGTTAATGGTAATATCAGCGCGCGGATGGATACGTCTTGGCGCTTTGATCGTACGGCGGTTTTTCCGTGTTACGCAAGGTTGAGACTGAGCTCAAGGTGTTGCTTTAAAAGCGGTCGCCATCTGGTTTTTCTGTTAATTCTGTTGCCTGCGTTTGAGCCGAGTTTTTCTAAACTGAAGAGAGTAGGTAACACCGTCCGAGCTTGCTTGGGCCGTTCGAGGAAAGTTATATGAAAGGTATCTTGTCGATTCAATCTCACGTGGTGTACGGACATGCGGGCAACAGCTCAGGCGTATTCCCAATGCAGCGCATGGGCTTTGAAGTGTGGCCTATCCATACCGTACAGTTTTCAAACCACACCCAGTATCCACAAGGGTGGACCGGACGCGCGTTTTCGGCAGAAGATATCAGCACCCTCATCGATGGGATGGCGGCGATCGGCCAGCTAGACAACTGCCAAGCCGTGGTAACGGGCTATCAAGGTAGCGCCGAGCAGTGCCAAGCGATTAAAGCGTCGGTGCAAAAAGTGAAGGCGGCCAATCCAAATGCGATTTACGTGTGCGATCCTGTGATGGGCGCGCCGGATAAAGGCTGCATTGTTGCACCGGGGATCGCCGAAGCGCTGATTGGCGAATTGATGCCAATGGCTGATGTGATTGTGCCGAACCAATTTGAGCTGAGCCAATTTGCTGAAATGCCGATTACTTGTGTGGAAGAAGCGATTGAAGCTTGTCAGCGTGCGCTGGCGAAGGGGCCATCAGTGGTGTTGGTAAAACACCTGCATTGCCTGTCTGATCAAGAATTTTCGATGATGTTGGCGACCCAAGAAGGCTGTTTCTTGGCGCAGCGTCCACAATTTGATTTTGAACGTCAGCCTGTAGGCGTGGGCGATCTGATCTCAGCGTTGTTTACCGCAGGCCTAGTGAAAGGCTGGTCAGCACAAGCGGCGTTTGAACATTGCCACAATGCAGTGTACGGCGTGTTGAAAGCAACCCATGACGCGGGTGAGTGGGAGCTACAAACCATCGCGGCGCAGCAAGAGTTTGTCACGCCGACATCACGCTACGCAGTGACTCGGCTGTAAATCGCCTTTTGCTATGTCACGAAATATGATTAATGTTGCACTTGAATTGAGAAACTGATCTAAGCTTTTTATTATGCAGTTGGTTGCAAATTGAGCATTCGCCAAGTGATTGGCTCGAGATCATGGTATGAGACTACGCGTATCATTTTCGGGCTCAATTTCCGGACTCGAACCGACCAGCCGCATAACAGTGTAACGCACTGATATAAGCTTACAGCAAGCAACATAGCAAACTTCTTTCTCTTCCCTTGGGGGCTCATCGAGCCCCCTTCTTTTCGTCACGATTGTCCAAACCTCAGATAGCAAAAAGCCGCAGCGCATGGCTACGGCTTTGGCATCAAAATGAGGGCGAATTACGCTTCGTTGCTGGCGACTTTCAGCTCTTCTTGACCTTTTTCTTCTTGGCCTGGTGCGAACAGTTTGAACAGCATAATACCAATTACCATGCTTTTAATGATAATCGCTTGCTCACTTTCCCAGTAACCAATCATGCCGACAAAGCCTGATATCAACATTAAAATGCGATAGTTTTTAAGGGATTTCATAGACAAAGCGATAACAATTATTCCAAGGTCTAAAAATTGAAATGCTAAAGCGATACTTGGTTCCGCAATGAATTGCATTACTGCATAGTAAAACACAAAGCAAATAACTCCTCCCATCGATACAGCCAATATGTTGAGCATTAGCTTACTAGCGCGGGTAAAGTCTTTTGTGTAGCGGTAAGTGTTAATCGCAGCGACTGACAAATTCAGGATCAGTTTTGGCCACCACTGCATCAGAATAGACCAAACAATATCGTTGCCCGCTGAACCAAAGGCAGCGTAACGGGTAAATTTCATACTGTTGAAAATAGTAATGCCGATATAGAAGGCGACTGACGTCCAGCCGAGAATTTCTGAAATTTGCTCTAACACAACGACTTCTCTCTGTGGTGAAAGGTAAACTTATTAATTGTCAATACATTGCAGTGAAAAATTTAAACTTAACAGTGTTAAGTATTGTTCACGGTAGGAACAGTAGCACACTATTTGGCGATAACGCTAGCGCTATAGGGTATAAATTCAGCAAAAAATGAGATGTTGATAATGAATGCCTGAAATCGTAGTCGATGAGCAATAGACGTGCTGAAAAATTAGGCGAAGGAATGAAGCTGTGCGAGGCGCGGTTCGCGATTGAAGTTGACGTATGGTTGTAAAGTGTACAATCTAGCACTGAAAGGACTGGAATAGTAGCTTTACTCACGCCTTATGGATTTTTATTGGTCCAGCAAACTCACCGACAGCGGTGTAGGTGAGTGAGCGCTCAACGCAAAAACGGAAGCGTGGCTGATGCTTCCGTTTTCTCTTTTTTATCGCAGATAGCGCTTAGATGAAGGTAGCTGGGGGTTACGATTGACTGCTCGGCTTACCAAAAGCCGCTATCTTCGTCGTCGTACTCTTCATCGTGGTCGTCTTCATAATCTTCTTCGGCATAATATTCATCGGCATCGTAGTACTGGGTGTACTCTGCGATGTCGATAGATAACAGTTCTGACCAAAGCGCACGAAGGTAAGTTTCAGGGCTATCGGAGTAGAGTTGCCAGTTATCTAGCGCGAACTTATGCGCGATGATATCAACGGGGTCACCATCTTCAGCCACTCTCTCGTAGATTTTTGTTTGCCAGCTAATTTGCTCCTCTTGGTATTCAGAATTGTGAATTAGGCTCGCATTCGCTATGGAGACTTCAAGCACGCCACGAGCATCGTCAAAGAGTTCGATAGATGCTGCTTGTTCAATTGTTAGCGGTGGATCGTTTTCATCATCGTAGTTTTCAAAAGGGCGATTAACAGGGTCCCATGGATAATCTTTATCTTCGGTTAGTTGGAGCAGCGCGAGCTCGGCCTGACGCAGATTTCTCATGTGTTCTTCAAGGTACTCCATGCCTTCTTTTTCGATTTCTTCAGCCCAATTTGCACTAGTTGTTAGCGGAAGCAGGCAAAGCAGTAACGCAAGGTACTTCTTCATTGTGATATCCTTATCTCGTGAATCCTAAATACAGCGACAACCTTGTATAATTTAAGGTTATTAAATTTGGTGAATATATAACGGGAGAATAATTAAAAATCAATATATAAATAAGGGGCGTAGCTCACTGTGATCAACACATGGATTCACTTTGTATCCGTTCGAGCAAACGTTTGCTTTTATGTGTGATTTGTCTCGCATTTTGTTGCTTGGTGATTCTCTATTGTGGCCGCCGAAGCAGGTCGCTTCTGATCACGTAGAAATAGAACTCATGAAAAAGCATTCTAAATTGTTGTTCCCGCTAACCGCCCTTGTATTGGCGATGCCGTTTTCTTCATTGGCAGAGGTAAAAGAAGTGACTCTGCTACACACTAACGATATCGAAAGTGTGTATGAGCCAGTGGATGCATTCTGGAACCCTGACATTAGCCGCATTGGTGGTATCCCTTACCTTGCGACTTTGATCCATGAAACACGCGCTGAAGAAGAGATCAGCTTCCTGTTTGATGCGGGTGACATTTTCACCGGCTCTCTATCAAAGCAAACCCAAGGCAAACTGGCATTCGATTTGTACAGCGCCATGGGTTACGACGCCATCGCGCTGGGTAACCATGAGTTCGAATACGGCTGGCAAACCCTAAAAGCGGTGATGCCTCGCGCAGAATACCCAGTATTGAACGCCAACATTAAGTTTGAAGAGAACGATGCCCCGTTTGCGCAGCCTTACAATATTATCGAGCGCGATGGCGTGCGTATCGGTGTGATTGGTGTGATGGGGATTGATGCGTTCTATAACACCATGTGGAAAGGCAACCGCCAAGGTTTGACGATTGATAACCCAACCGAAGTGGTGCAGTACTGGGTTGATCAAATTCACGATGACGTCGATATGATTGTGGTGCTAACTCACCAGAACAAGACGGCACCAATGCAAACCGATAAAGAAGCCGATCCTGAAGTGCAGCGCGGTTTCGATGAAGACTACGCGATGGCGGGTGCGCTGAAAAACGTTGACGTGATCTTTGGTGGTCACTCTGATCACGGTTTGTGGGAGCCCGCGGTTCACCCTGAAACCGGCACTGTGGTTGGCCTGACGTTTGGTCAAGGCAAGTACTTGGGCTACACCAAGTTCGAAGTTAATACTGAGACCAACCAGGTTGAGTTTGTGGAAGGTAAGTTGATCCCTGTCGAATCTGACGAGCTTGAGCGCGATGCACGCACGGGTCAACTGATTGATGACGCGCGCGCGGCTTTCCCTGAGCTAAGCGAAACGATCGCGACGATTGATGCAACGGCTTACCGTCGTTACTACCGCGAATCGAACATCGGTAACCTCGTCGCCGATATGATGCGTGATGAAGCGGGCGCTGATATCGGTATGATCAGCTCAGGCAGTATCCGCGTCGATCTTAACCAAGGCCCGGTGACCCTTGAGAACGTTATGAACGTGTTCCCGTTCACCGACAAACTGGCGGTGGTTTCGATCAGTGGCGCGCAAGTGAAAGAACTGCTTGAATACAGTTACACTTTGCCGTACGGTCTGGCGCAATTTTCTGGCATCGAAGCGACTTACGACAGCCAGCGTCCAGAAGGTGAGCGTCTGATCTCGCTGAAGATCAACGGCACTGAAGCGAACGACGACAAGCAGTACCGCGTTGCGACATATTCTTACGCGGCAAGCGGTGGTGACGGTTACCACGTGTTTGCCGAAGGCACGCCAGTGTCGGAAGGCGATAAAGTGATGAACGTGCTGATCGATCAGTTCAAAGCACGTAAGAACGTGGAAGTGCCAGCACTCGGTCGTCAAGTGGATGTAAGTCGCTAGGTTATAACCGCGTTTTACAGGCCCTTATTTGACCACATTTCGACAGCACTACAACGGCTGCAAAACTTATGGTTGCGCCCACTGTGGCGATCCGACGCCGTCGTTGTATGTGCCTTCTCATCGACTGGGCTTTGCCGCGTGGCATTGCCCTTTGTGCGGCGCCTACCCGCCGCTACTGCTCGACGCACCTATCGTGGCCTTGGCTGAGCAGATCGCCAGCACCTCTTTTCCTACGTTCACGTCGCCCTGTTGTCCCTCGCCCCATTGGGTGCGCTATGGCAAAACCGGGGCAGGCAGTGCCCGTTATCGTTGCAATTCCTGTCGTAAAGTCACCACCTTACCTTCAGCGCAAACGTTAAGTGCGTTGCTGGATCCGTTGTGGCAATTGTTGCGCCAAGGCGTCGCGCCGTGGGAAGTGGCCAAAACCTTGGGCTTGAACAACAAGCTAATGGGGTTACGCTGGCAAAAACTGGCGGCGTTATTCGCGCAGTATGGTCATTTAGTGCAATCACAGATTTTGAGTCATGAGCCGCTCAGCGCTGAGCACATCAGCCAAGAGAAACCCCTATTGCATACTCGCAGTCGTCAGCAAAGCTGCCGCTCTGGGTTAGCGCGTGCGGGAAATAAAGCGGCGATGCTGTGGACGCTGACCACGCTTGATCTGCGCAGCGGTTACGTGGTGCTGATCAGTGATAACTGGTGGGCTGGCAATAGCGACGACATTAGCGCCAACCACAGCGGAAACCATAGCGCCAAAAATTGGCTTGAAGCTAGCCGATATCGGGCGATGTTGCGAAGCGCGACGCCACACGTTTCATCGCACCCGGTTGATGCAAATCGAGGTGAAGGGCAGGGCACAGACAGCCGCCAAGACAGCCGAAGCGATAACAGTGCTGCCGAGGTGATCCAACTGGCAGAGCAGACTTATCAATCGATTTTTGCGCGGGCGCAGTTTGATGAGCTGAAATACTGCCCGTGGGAGAATAGCCAAGTGGCGCAAGGGGCATTGCTGCGTCCGGTGTTCGCCGCCCATGCACATATGCAGAATTTGCGCGCTGTGATTGCAGGGCGTCATCATCCGCATTTGGTGCTAGAGCACGAAAGCTTTTTGCGCGGCGCGGCAATCACTGCGTTTAGCGAAGCGGTAAACAGCGGAGAGATGAGCCTGTATTACGCTCACTGTATCAAGTTAGTCAGGACGCCAGACTCCGAGAAAACGTCAGCGCCGACATCGCATAAACTGAGCTGGTGGCCGGAGAAATGGCAGTGTGAACACCTATCGCGCAATGGCGAACCTTGGCAGATTGGGGTTGGGCTTCTTTCACCTAATAGTCAGAACGTCACCGCGAAGGCGCTGTTTGCGCAGCGTCCGGATTGGCATCAGCAGTTTTGGCAAGCGTGGGAGGCGTGGTTGCCGAGCGTGCAAGCGGCGCGATTGAGTGCCGAGCGGGTGGCGCAGTGGCGAGAGATTTTCCGCTGTCTTTACAATGAACGCCTAATGCCAAAGGCATGGCAGCATAACCTGCGTTCTATTGGTGCGCTGGTGGATGCGATAAATCAACACACCGCCGCGCAGTTTGTGCAGAAGACAGATTAGAGCAAACAACAAAACGGGAAAGTGAGGGATAAAGAAAGAAGACGAACAAGACAAGAAAGAGAAAAGGCAAAAAATCCGAGAAGATGAAAAAACGAGAACGCTAAAACAGCCGCAAGCCTATCTTGAACCCGCCCAGCCTGAATGAGTACATCTGAATTACTACACCTGAATGAACACCGCCTAGGCCGCCACAGTGCGATAGAGCTGCTGATAGAACGCCATCACACTTTCGGCGAGCTCTGGGCTGTGATCCCGCAGCTTATCCCCCCAGTTGTGATTCTGCAACGCATCACTCGCTAGAGCATCAAGCTCGCCTGATTTGAGCATGTTAATCCGCGTTTCCACGCCCACCGCTTCCCACGCTAGCGCCTCGTGCTGCCACGATTTTTCATGAAAGTGCGCCGCTCGTTGGTAAAGCGCTGCTAACAAGGCATCGCCAAGCTCGATAAGGTTATCTTGACCCATTGTATTCCAATAATAAATTCATAGATTCTATTTCTACTAAGTCCAGAGCAAACTTGTTTGGAACTCTAACGCATTCATAAAAACGAATGTTGTTATCGTGCTTTAACGTTTCAAAAATGAACTCTCGATGTTCATTTGGCATTTTTAAACCAAAAATTATCCCTGTAACAGGAGGTACGAGGATGTCTTCCACTCGATTCCCTTGTCTGGATACAATGCGCCATTCTTTCTCGTATTTCCAATCTTCTGATTTAGTAAATAGGTTCACACTCGTTAGATCTGTCTCACGGTATAAGTTGGGGTAATCTAGGCAGTAGTCCACAGGTCTGCACATCACATGGCTTAAAATATTCAAGGGATTGGGTTCTCGTGCGTACTCAACGTAAAAGCCCGTATGATTAGATGCATAGTGAGCCCACATTAATAATTGTTTGGGATCTTCAGATAAGGAATAAACGCCAATGCTCTTAGATTCATCAAAGTGTTTTTGAAGAGAATTGTCTTCAATATTGATATTTTCATTGAACGACATTAAGTGTTGCATTTTCTTTTGCTCAGCTTCCGCTGGTTCATATAAACGGTCAATAACACTAAATAGTTGATACTGAGCATCTTCTGGAGTTTTTGACCCAAAAGGAATCATGTTGCAGTCAAAAGGGTCATTGAATGTGTCTGGTATTGCGAACCATGCTTCTTTCTTGGCCACCATTCTGACATTACGTTCGCTATACTCTCTGTATTTGTAAAGCTTTGTTATTTCAGGGTACTTCATCTCTTTCTCCAACATGCACGCCGCTATCAAGTCGAATGCACAGCCGTTACTGGCCGAGTTGTTGCTCATCAACCAAGGCGTTATAAATCGCGATGATGTCGAGTGACCAGTTCTCGGATCTGCCGCTATAGTGGCGCTGGCCCCATTCAAAACACGCCTCAAGTGAAGTGGAATAAAATTCGTCACAGTCGCCTTCAAGTGTTTCAACCGTCTCGAATTCCTCTAAGCACGGCGATAAGTCATAGAGCATATCAAGCCCTTGCTTGAGCTTGATGTGAAATTGGTTATCAGCTTGGCGAAGTTCCAGCCAATCAAATGTCTTTGATCCGAAATACTCATTGATGCCAATGAACTGCACTAAGGTTCGCCCTAACTTGAGGTGCACAGGGATTTTCTTAGGATCGATTACGCTTATCTTTTTCATCATGCTGTGTCTTCATCGTGCCGTACCATCGTCGTACGTGCTTTCATCGTGCTATGCCGTTATCTGGCGATACCCTACTGGGCGTTTTGTCACTTTAGCTGTATACGGTTTTATTGCAGTGTGCAAAGGGAGAAAGCTTCGACATAAATCGCAGATTTATTGCGGCTTTCCCAAGCTTTTGGTTAACCTCATATTTATGCAATTATCTTCGCGATGTTTTGCTTGTATGCAATGGCGTGGCTTGATAATTATTACTGGCGCAATTTTGCGTTTGATGTCGAAAGAACTGAGGCCTGCGCTTGGCGAATGGGGCGAGTTCATTGACACTGCTTACCCATACTGCGCAGCGGTAGATAAAGTGCACTAACAATCAAAGGGTCTATATGCTGGTTAATAAAATTATTGTGTCGCGTGAGAGTGTTGAGAGCAACGAGCCCTATGAGGTGGTACTCGCCAATATTGAGTTCTTGAATATCCTGTTCAGTGAATTAGTGCACGACAGCGAAGTGTCTAGCGAGGCGCTGAAAAGCTATTTCGTCGACTATTACCTCGCGCAAGTTGAGAACGGTGGCTTTGCGCAGTTTGTCTATAACTCTCGCCTGAATGAAAACGTACTTAAGTTGGTGCATAGCGGACTGGAAGCAATGGGCGCAAAGCAGCACCTTAGTGTGTATGAACAAAGCATTGAATTGCTCGATCGGCTTGGTAACGAGGGCGTTGACGTTTTTCTGTCGAGCGAGCTCTTTGGCGATAATCCGGAACGTGATTTATTGAACCTCAATAACAATGCGTTTTTTGATGTTCAGCAGGGTGAAGATCTGGTCGAATTTAACGCGCGTTGGTTAAAACAGCATCCTGACTTACAGGTGATCGAGCAAGAGGAAATGGCGGCGTTTGTCGATACGGTGGTGGCGCAAATTCCTGATCTGGCGGAGCGTCAGCAGCGGGTGCGTGATGCCGAGCCGCGTTATAGCAAACTGATCCGCGCTTTGTGTGAACAAGCAGGTCAAACCCTCGACAGAATTACTGCAGGGGATCCGACGTTTGAATATCAAGGTGAACGCTATCTGGCGTGGCACTTTATTACTGATAAAGGCCACCACTATATGGTGGAGCTCGACGACAGAGCGATTATGTTCTGGGGCGACAACGACAGTATCGTGGTAGAAATCGCCTGCTAATCGAGCGCTCCGTTATGGAAAGTCCTCGTCGCTCAGCCCGTTATGGCGTTTTATCAGAGGGGATTCTAAATAGGGCGCCCTGCTCATACCCATTGTGATGGTCTCCAATGCGTTGCCAGCCAAGCCGGTTGGCAACCTTTAAACTGCCCGTATTGTCATCGGCGATGAAAAGATGGAGACGCGTAAAATCGGTGCGCGGAGCCAGTTCAGCAATGGCAATCTGGCACATTCGCGAAGCATAGCCTTGTCCCCAAAATGGGCGACGCAGGAAATAGCCAAAGTCCCATTCACCATCGATTTGTTTGATCCCACAAAAACCGATCAGCTGTTGCGATTGGCAATGACGAAACACCAAACGCGACGGCGTATGGCGCGCTTCATCAAACCAGGCTTGTGCTTCACTGTCAGTGAGCGGACGTCGGGGACCGAGATAGCGCATCACATCGGGGTCTTGAAGCAATTCAAACACTTCCGTTTTGTCGCCTTCGTTCAGCGCAGAGCTCTCAATCGCATCCATGATGGGTTTCCTTTTTACGTCATGTGATCTGTCAATTTAACTTCCATAATTATCAATAACATATCGATTTATCGGATGGCGTTCAATCACGGTGTGGCTATTGGTTAGGTAGAGTGGCTGTTTGGTTGAGAGGCAGTTTTGCGAAGAGACTGTTTCACAAAGAGATGGCTTGGCACATCGCTAGTTTGGCAGACTGGCAGCTCGGTAAAGAGGTCGTTTGATAAGAAGGCGGTGTGATAGATGAAGTGCTGCGTCCCGCTAGGTCGTGATCGATAGCGGTGTTTTTGCTTGTTAAAACGTCGCGGCTAACGGGTAGCCGCGATAGGAGAAAGGTTTAGTTCAGCGTATTGTTAAAGAAGGCGCTGATCGCATCCGTGGTAAGGTGTTTAACCGTGCCGTCGGTGCTGTAGAAGCCATAGCCGTGGTTTGCCCCAGTAATTTCATTAACTTGGTAACTCGCGGCGGTTGGCGTTGCCATATCTAGCAACTGTTGGCTTTCTTCGATTCGGACAGGGGTCTCTTCCGTGCCAATCACTATCTGGATATCGCCGGTGAAACCTTTGATATGGTTAAGGGACTTGGAATCGGTCAGATCGTCAAACCATGCTTGGCTAAGTTGCTGTTGTGCGCCGAATGCCGTGGTAAATAACGCAGATCCTTCTTTGTTCGCTTGGGCATACAGCGCTTTGTGGCTCTCTTCGCCGCCGACGATACGGTCGATGATCTGGCTGCCATTATTCGATGCCGCTGCAGCTAAGAAAGACGCCGCATCGAAATCGATCTCTTCCATCAATTCCAGCGCAACACGGCCACCCATGCTGTAACCCAAAATCCCAATAGTTTCGTTGTCGATAGCGGCATGCGAGGTGGCGTACGCGATCGCATTTGTAGCGTCCGTCACCATATTGGTCAGGGTGTTGCGGGTAAAGCTTTCGGTGCTATCACCACAACCTGGGAAATCGATGCGGATAGAGGCGATGCCATAGTCGGCAAGTTTATCTGCGATCTCACTAAAGCCGCCATTTTCGTGGCGAGAGCCGCCGTGGCCGTGGGCTAATAGCACCAATGGGAAGGGGTCATTGGTTTTGATAGAGGGTTGTACAAACGTCGCAGGGATCGCGATGCCGCGTGATTGGATCATCAGATCTTGAACCACGGCGGATTGCGCTACTTGCATGGTTGTGGGTGCGTTGGTGTCATTAGTCGCTAAAGCGGGGAATGCAAGGCAGAGCGAGAGAAGGCAAAGAGGCTTTTGCATACAAGTTCCAAAGTAAAAAATGCGTTAAATCAGAGTGTTGTAAAAGATGTTATCGGCGCGAGAGTCTATCAGTATGCTCGTTTGGTTAGAGTGAAGTGTGTCGCAGTTCTTTGTTTGGTTTTCTTGTTTTGCAGGCGAGGAAAGTGGTGAGGTGGCTGATTTACTAAATGACCCATCAATAGTTGCGCTCGCGAACACGCAATTGCCATTCGTGCGCGTGTTTGGCATAAGCGCCGTGTACCGATGCTGGGTTAAAGCGACGACACGACACTTAGATCCGAATGTTCGCTTTGAGTTATTCAGCGCTGGATCGATAGGGTGCAATGAGCGCCATGATGTAGTCCGGCTCTAAGTGGCTATCGCAGTGATTCATGGTGTTGGTTTGCTCGCTTAGTACCACCTCACCTTGGGCTGGTAAATACAGTGCGTGAGAAACGGTCTGGCACTTATCGCCTGTGCTGATCTGTTGTTCAATCACCAACACGTGAGCACCACCGATGACCAAAGCATTGGGGATATTAGTGCCGGTTAGAGGCTGGATTTGGCAGCGGCCTGCTTGGCTAAAAGGCGTGTGCAAGGTCAGTTCATCTTGGTCGGAGGCGATTTGAAGCGTACAAGGTGCGCTAAGGCTAACGGTGTGAGTACCCAACTGCCAGTTAAGAGCTTGGTGGTCAGCCGGTTGATGATTTTGTGCGAAAGAGAAGCTGCTCATCAGCAGCGTAGCGATAGCGACGTACTTCATTGTTTCGTTCCATTAGTAAATGTCCATTCAATCAGTATGCTACGCCTTATGGCGTGAAAGCCCAATTGGCAGAACTGGCGCTCGCTCGAAGTTTTTCCATCTAATTGAAATAAAAGAATTAAGTCTCAAAAAGCAGACAGACAAGCGGTGAGATTTCATTGGAGACCGGGACAGAGGGGATAACTTTTTGATCGCGAGCGCAGCTGGATGGCTAATTTGTCCGTGTTGACATTAAAGGTAGAGATCGGATCGAGATCTGGCTGCAAAATCAAGCGTTAAGGACGTTTTTTCCGGCCTCAAAATATTTGTGCATAACAGTAAAAGTTATCCACAGAACGAAGAGGTGCCGTGGCTAAAGGAAGAATTCGACTTATCCACGATTTCTGTGGATAACGATGTTGATGGATTTGTATATTTATTTTTGTGAGTTAAGTTCAAAAAAACGTAATAATCCGAATTAAAAATAAAATCACATAAAAACAGTGCCTTAGGTGGTTCTGTTGATTGGGATCAATTATCCTCAGATTTTACGGTGTTAAATGGCGCATTTTTTGACCAGAAAGAAGGCTTGTGAATAGCGAGGATAAACAGGTGGACAATTAAACCACAGGTATCAATGAAAATAGATGATTAATGCGGGGGGATTCAGCAAAATAAGAAGAGAGATTTAACGTAATTTGGATATGCATTCCTGCTGGTTTGCATCGTTTACGCTTGGCATTTTTTAACGCTGAGCAATACAGATTGATTGCTGGGACGAGGATAGTACGAGGATGACATCGAAAATGCAACCCTATTTCGAGGAGATTTCGGTTTAGATCGCGAGTCCGTCGAGACTCGTCTAGAAAACCGGATTGCGTCTGTCTGGCAAATATTGGCGCTCTGGGTGTTGGGGGAGTGTCTCTTATCCTTTCGCTATCGCAGGTTGACAATTGGCTTGCTAGCCTGACAATGAGCATGACTATTTGATCAGGGAAACGCTATGACTAAGTCTTTTGTTCTATCTTCACCTTTCAAGCCATCCGGTGATCAGCCTACGGCGATCGCGCAATTATTGGAAGGTTTAGATAGTGGTTTGGCACACCAGACACTGCTTGGGGTTACGGGCTCAGGTAAAACGTACACCATGGCAAATGTGATCGCGACGGCCGATCGTCCAACCTTGATCTTGGCGCCGAACAAAACCCTCGCAGCGCAGCTTTATGGCGAGATGAAAGAGTTCTTCCCTGATAACGCCGTCGAGTACTTTGTTTCTTACTACGACTATTACCAGCCTGAAGCCTACGTTCCCACCACCGACACTTTTATCGAAAAAGACGCCTCGGTGAACGCTCACATTGAACAGATGCGCTTGTCGGCGACCAAAGCCTTGATGGAGCGTCGTGATGTGGTGATCGTGGCGTCGGTGTCTGCCATTTACGGCTTAGGCGATCCTGAATCTTATCTAAAGATGATGTTGCATGTACGTCGTGGTGATGTCTTACCACAACGCGATATGTTGCGCCGTTTGGCGGAGTTGCAATACACCCGTAATGACATGAATTTTGAGCGCGGTACGTTTCGGGTGCGGGGGGAAGTGATCGATATTTTCCCTGCCGAATCTGAGCGTGATGGCGTGCGCATTGAGATGTTCGACGACGAAGTTGAGAATATTTCGATGTTTGATCCGCTCACCGGTATGGTGAATCAAAAAAATCTGCCGCGATGTACTATCTATCCCAAAACGCACTATGTCACACCGCGAGAGAAGATCCTTGAAGCGATCGATGGGATCAAAGAAGAGTTGGTCGAGCGTAAGAAATTTTTGCTCGATAACAACAAGCTGGTGGAAGAGCAGCGGATCAGCCAACGTACTCAGTTTGATCTCGAAATGATGCAGGAGCTTGGTTACTGCTCGGGTATCGAAAACTACTCGCGTTATTTGAGCGGGCGTGCAGAAGGCGAAGCGCCACCGACGTTGTTTGACTACTTGCCGGCAGATGGTTTGCTGATCATTGACGAGTCTCACGTAACGGTATCGCAGATCGGTGCGATGTACCGCGGCGACCGCTCGCGCAAAGAAACCTTGGTGGAATATGGGTTCCGCTTACCGTCGGCATTGGATAACCGCCCGATGAAGTTCGAGGAATTTGAAAGCCTGGCGCCGCAAACTATTTACGTGTCCGCGACGCCGGGAGCCTACGAGTTAGAGAAATCTGACCGCGATATTGCCGAGCAAGTTGTTCGTCCTACTGGATTGCTTGATCCTGAGTTGGAAGTGCGTCCAGTGGCAACGCAGGTGGATGATTTGCTCTCAGAAATTCGTATCCGTACTGAGAAGAACGAGCGAGTGTTAGTGACCACGTTAACCAAGCGTATGGCGGAAGATCTGACCGAATATCTGACCGAACACGGTGTGCGCGTACGTTACCTACACTCTGATATTGATACCGTCGAGCGGGTAGAAATCATTCGTGATTTGCGCTTAGGTGAATTCGATGTGTTGGTCGGCATTAACTTGTTGCGTGAAGGCTTAGATATGCCTGAAGTGTCCTTGGTGGCAATTTTGGACGCGGATAAAGAGGGCTTCTTGCGCTCAGAGCGTTCGTTGATCCAGACCATAGGCCGTGCGGCGCGTCACCTCAACGGTAGAGCCATTTTGTATGCAGATCGCATTACGGGTTCGATGAAGCGAGCGATGGACGAAACTAACCGTCGTCGAGACAAACAGCGCGACTACAATGAGAAAAACGGGATTACCCCGCAAGCGCTGAACAAGAAAATCGCCGACATCATGGAGCTGGGCGGCGGTAAATCGAAATCGGTCAATCGTGCTGCGCAATTGCATAAAGTGGCAGAGCAAGGTGCGGCGTACAGTAATTTGTCGCCCCAAGAGTTGGAAAACCGTATCCAAGCGCTGGAAAAAGAGATGTACGATTTTGCGCAAAATCTGGAGTTTGAAAAAGCGGCAGAGAAGCGGGATGAAATCGAAACCTTGCGTAAACAGTTTATTGCTAACAGCTAGTTCAGGTGGCGAAAGGCGTTGCGGAGCTCTATCTGTCGGCGTCTTTTACTAAACGCGAGGCAAAAAAAAGCCAACCGAAAAAGGGGTCGGTTGGCTCATTGTTTGATGAAAAACTCACAAACAACGTCAGTTGGCTAGGCTGACCCTTGCGGGTCGATATATTAAATGCAGCATGTGTGCCAACTTTTGTTTTTAGAGAAAAATTATTTATCGATACTGAAAAATAGGCCCTGGCTGTATGGATTGTTAGCTAAGCTCTCACGTTGTGAGAAAAATAAATTAGTCAGTTGCAAATTGAAAATAGAGAATTTGCAAAATGCAAAAAATCAGCGGCTAAACTTTCTCATTTTGCAAACAATGTCTTATGATTAATACAGACGTTAACAATTATCGAAAAATTGAGTCGAGAGGAACGGATGGACGCTGAGTCAAGAAGACGTATTTTGATGGTCGAAGATACGGCCTCAGTCGCCGCATTGTATAAATCCTATCTCAACCCGTTGGGCGTGGATGTCACGATTGTCGGAACGGGAACCGAAGCACTTGCAGCGATTGAGCTGTTGCCGCCTGATCTGATCTTACTCGATCTGCGACTCCCCGATATTACCGGAATGGAGGTGTTGCAGTTCGTTAAAGTGAACCACCCCGAAGTCCCGGTGATCATTATGACTGCGCATGGCTCGGTGGATGTCGCGGTAGAAGCGATGCGCTTAGGGGCGTTCGATTTTCTGATCAAACCTTGTGAAGCGGAGGGGCTGCGCATTACCGTCAACAACGTGTTCAAGCGCATGCAGCACTCACCCACCTCTGTGGCGGAAGAGCTAGGCGGCAAGTCGGCGAACTACCAAGGTTTCATTGGTAAAAGCTTGGTGATGCAGGGTGTTTATCGCACGATTGAATCGGCGGCATCGTCGAAGGCAACGGTATTTATTACCGGTGAAAGTGGCACAGGTAAAGAGGTGTGTGCTGAAGCGATTCACTCGGAAAGCCCACGCCGTAATGGCCCGTTTATTGCGATCAACTGTGCTGCTATTCCTAAAGAGCTGATTGAAAGTGAGTTGTTTGGTCACTTGAAAGGCGCATTTACCGGTGCGGCGTCTGAGCGTAAAGGCGCGGTAGAGTTGGCGCACAACGGGACCTTGTTTTTGGATGAGCTGTGCGAAATGGACTTGGACCTACAGTCAAAACTCCTGCGCTTTATCCAAACCGGCGTGTTCCACAAACTGGGCTCGTCGAAAGAGATGAAGGTGGATGTGCGCTTCGTGTGTGCCACCAACCGTGACCCATGGCAAGAAGTCAAAGAAGGGCGATTCCGCGAAGACTTGTACTATCGCCTACATGTTATTCCTATCAAACTGCCGCCGCTCAATGAGCGGGGTGATGATGTACTGGATATCGCACAATCGCTGTTGGCGCACATGGCCGTGGAGGAAAACAAGCCGTTTTCGCGTTTTGATAAGCAGGTTGAAAATATCTTCTTGCAGTATGCGTGGCCTGGGAATGTGCGTCAGCTACAAAATGTGATCCGCAACATAGTCGTGCTAAATAAAGCCGAAGTTGTGAGCGTCGACATGCTGCCACCGCCATTAAACGAATTTTCTGGTGCTAATTTTGCATTACACAACCATATCGACCCTGTTTCACAACAACAAGGTGATATCGAGCCACCGAGCGAGCCTATCGCAGTGTCGGCATCGAAATCGACAATCCAGCCTTTATGGCTGGTAGAAAAACAGGCGATCGAAGCAGCAATTGCAGCGTGCGACGGTAACATTCCTCGTGCAGCTGGGTTGCTGGAAGTCAGTCCATCCACTATTTACAGAAAATTGCAGACCTGGCAAGAAACAGCAGGCGACAAAGGGGAGACGGTTTAATGGGGAGTAACACCATCAACTCCGATACAATTAAACAACTTGCTACAGAGGTAGGGGAAGATACGGTTAGTGTACTTCTTGGCGTCTTTAGTGACGAGTTATCTCAGTATCATGCGACGTTAAGTGATTCACCGTCGATCGGTGAAATTCGCGAAATCAGCCACTCATTGAAAAGTAGCGCCAGCAGCTTTGGTGCTGACGCCTTAGCGGATCTCGCGCGTGAGTGTGAAAGCCGCGTAAAGCAAGGTCAAGATGATTGGGTGATCCAACAATTGAATGATTACTGCGGCTTAGTGGGAGCGATGGCTAAACGTTACCGTTCACTCGCTGCAGCAGAGAATCCGCTCAATAGCCACTTTTAAGGCGTGTCTATCGTGACGCCACTCGTGGTTAGGTGAGGCTAAAGGGGAGATTGCTTGGTGATAGTCGCCGGCAAGCTCCCTTTCTGTTTCTGATATCACCCCGTCAATCTTGCGACCGCGCATTGCGCGTTCACACCAAGCCAGCATAGTTTCCAACGACATCTCACCCGCCGGTCCCGGCTCGTTCACTAAATTGGTAATAAAGTAGATTTTGCCCTTGGCATTGCCAAGCGCGGTGCCGATCTCACTGAGCAGCAGTGGCGGCATGGTGCTGGTGAGAAAACTGCCCGGGCCCAATAAAATCAAATCAGCATCGGCGATTGCCGCAATCGCTTCGCGGGTAGCGGGTACTGGCGGTTCAACATACAGCCGCTTTGGCGCATGGGGCTGCTCGTCGACACAGGTCTCGCCCATGATCTTTTGGCCGTCTTGAGATATGGCCACCAGATCTGCAGCATGCTCAGACATCGGAACGATACGGGTTTCCACTTTGAGCAGCTCACAAATGGTATTGATCGCTTCCAGAGGACGAACACTCAGGTTATCTAAGGCGGTCAGCATTAAATTACCAAGGTTGTGCCCGTTTAGCTCACCGTTACCTTTAAAGCGGTATTCAAACATCATTGAGCCAATTGAGGGCGTAGTGATTAGCTGATTGATACAGTTGCGGGTATCACCCCAAGCGATCCCGCCTTGGCAGGCACGAATACGGCCAGTGGAGCCACCGTTGTCGGTGGTTGCCACAATACCGGTAACAGATTCACCGTGATCCGAAAGGGCGGAGAGAACGCGACCAAGTCCGTGGCCGCCTCCGAGTGCGACGATTTTATGCGTCAGAGGCTGGTTTGTTTTCATAGCAAAGGATACAGCAGGTTAAACTCTATTGTTCAGTTTACGCTATTCCTCTAGGGCAACAACGGTCTCAGGTAAATTCTCTGCAAATATGTGACGGTTGACGGCTAAATCTGCGCCTTTCTAGTGCGGATCGTTCATCATGCTCATTAGGTAATCGCACGTATCTGCACAACTTGGGCGTGCTAGCAGCCATTGCTTGTCTTTTAGCGGGACCGGTAGTATTTCCAGCCAACGTTGGCACAACCAGCTAAGGTTAGTGAGCTGTTTGTCGTCATGCAGCTCAGACAGCGCTGGATATTTGTCGTACATGATCTGCAAGCGGTCAGCGAGCAGTTGTTGGGTCATCGACAGCTCGGTTTCAGGCCAGCGTTCTAGCGTTTTGCCGTCGGCAATACAAACGCCATTTTCCGCTTGTAAGAATGCGTCCGCTTCAAAGACATCAACCCCAATCACGGTCACTTGCAGTAAGCCGTCGACCAGTTCAGCGTCAAAGTCTTCGATTTTCACCCGAGTGCCCATTTCGTAGAAATGTTGGTTCTCGTCGGGATCATACATGCAGATCCCCAACATGCCGCCGTTATCTAGCGCCATCTTGAGTGTGTCCATTTGTGTGCCTGGTGCGATACGGATTGGCAAGCGGCCATCAGGCAAAATATTACGGCGTTGGAACAAGATAGGTAAGGATGTAATAGTCATAGTCACCTCCAGTTTTGCGACCATGCCTAGTTACTGCAATAGGAATGCCGATTTTTATTCACAAATGAAAACAAGCACTTGGAATTTCTCGCCTAAAATACTATGCAATTATTTGCAAAGTGAGGCACGCCATCCGCAGAATGAAATGCAATTTTTTGCATTCTGCACCGGTCACCTTGCAGGTGGGGGAGTGTCTCACGTCACTGCTATTGTTATGTTTGTGCAGTGTCAGTATACCTCATGACGGGCGGGTAAGTTGCAAGCTGGTGACTTCGTGCAATACTTATCTTACTTATAAAAAGGCAAATAAGTGCCTTTGCCATAACCCGAGCTTTGAGATCTAAGTGCGATTTGCGAGCGATTTAGCGGTTTTTCCTCGCGGTGAAAACCCGTTCGCGTAAGCAGACGTATATGAGCTCTTAGCCGTGACAAATGTCGCCAGGGTTTGTCGAGAAATTGACAAGCCTCCCGAATTGGAAAGGTGTTGTATGGCCCAACAGCTGAAAGATCGATTTCAGCGTCAGTTCTATTATCTGCGTTTATCAGTGACTGATGTCTGTAATTTCAAGTGTCAGTATTGCTTGCCGGATGGGTACCATCCCAACGGGCGACGTTCGTTTTTGACCCTTGCGGAAATAGAGCGTGTCGTTGCGGCGTTTGCAGCCTGTGGCACCAATAAGATCCGCTTGACCGGCGGCGAACCTTCGATGCGGCGTGATTTTACCGACATTATCGCCGCTACTGCTTCTCACCCTGATATTGATATCGTTGCCACCACCACTAACGGCTATCGCTTAAAAGATAATGCGCAGGCTTGGCGTGATGCCGGGCTAAGCCGGATCAATGTCAGCATCGATAGCTTAGACCCGCGCCAATTTGCACTGATTACCGGCCAAGATCGCTTTCGCAGTGTGATGGAGGGGATTGACGCGGCTTTCACCGCCGGGTTTGACAAAGTAAAGGTCAACACAGTGCTGCTTAAGTCTCTTAATAGCCATGAGATCGGTGGCTTTTTGGAATGGATCCGCACTCGCCCCATTCAACTGCGCTTTATTGAATTGATGCAAACCGGTGAGATGGACAAATTTTTCCAGCGCTACCACCAATCCGGTCAAGCGATCAAACAGCAGCTGATCGAGCAAGGTTGGCAGTTGCGCGAGCGTAGCGAAAACGATGGCCCGGCACAGGTATTTTATCATCCTGACTATCTTGGTGAGATCGGGTTGATTCTGCCTTATGAAAGCGGTTTTTGCTTGAGCTGTAATCGCCTGCGGATCTCTGCGCTGGGCAAGTTGCACCTGTGCTTGTTCGGGGAGGGCGGGATTGATTTGCGTGATTTGTTACAGCAAGACGCTCAGCAAGCCCAGTTGATCGCGCAAATTCAAAGCAGCTTGCAGCAAAAAGCGCAGACCCACTATTTGCACGAAGGCAATACCGGGGCGACACCCCATCTGGCCTCGATTGGCGGCTAGTGCTGTCAACGACGCCTTGCCAATAAGCGTTAATCACAACAAGGAGTGCTTATGACTCACACCTACTCAGCCGCGATGCCAGCCAAGATCGCGGTATTAACGGTATCAGATACCCGCAACGAGGAGACGGATACGTCCGGCGCCTATCTCGTCGATGCCTTAACCTCTGCCGGTCATCAACTGCAATCGCGCAAGATAGTGATTGATGATAAATACCAGATCCGCGCCGTGGTTTCGGCGTGGATTGCCGATCCGGCGATCGATGCGGTGGTGATCACGGGGGGAACCGGTTTTACTGCCCGCGATACCACACCCGAGGCGATTTCGGTGCTGTTTGATAAACATGTTGAAGGTTTTGGCGAGTTGTTCCGTCATTTGTCATATCAGGAAATCGGCACGTCGACCATCCAATCGCGCGCGCTCGCAGGTTTTGCCAATAACACGGTGATTTTCGCGCTGCCAGGGTCGACCGGAGCCTGTCGTACTGGTTGGACAGGGATCATCGCAGAACAATTGGATGCGACCCACAAGCCGTGCAATTTCATGCCCCACTTAAAGAAACCCAACTAAAGGATGTTCGCCCATGGATGAACCAATACAGGGTTTTACCCACTTAGACGCCAAAGGACAAGCCAACATGGTTGATGTGTCGGCCAAAGTTGAGACAGTAAGGGTAGCGCGCGCCGAAGCCTACATAGAAATGTCGTCATCGACACTCCAAGCGGTGCTCACAGGGGCACACCACAAAGGGGATGTGTTCGCGACGGCCCGCATCGCCGGTATTCAAGCCGCGAAGAAAACCGCTGATTTGATCCCATTGTGCCATCCATTAATGCTCACCAAAGTTGGGGTTGAACTCATACCTGAGCCGGAGCATCAACGGATCCGGATTGAATCCGTGTGCAAGCTTAGCGGTAAAACCGGGGTAGAAATGGAAGCGCTTACCGCCGCATCGGTGGCGGCACTCACCTTGTACGACATGTGCAAAGCGCTACAAAAAGATATGAGGATCAGCGGGATAGCCTTGGTGTCGAAACAAGGCGGCAAAAGCGGGGACTATGTAAGAAACGCCACCGACAAGCGATGAGCTGATCAAGATAACGGCAATCAAGGCAACGCAATGCAGCAGATATCGAGGTAATGGCAATGGTCGAAGTGAAGTTTTTTGCGCTAACGCGTGAGCTAGTGGGTGAAGACGCCATCGAAGTGGCGCTCGACAGTGGCACTGTTGAAAGTTTGCGCCAGATCTTGTGCGCGCGCGGTGAGCCGTGGCGTCAGGCATTGTCGCATACCTTAGTGGCGGTGAATCACCAGATGGTAGCGGAGAGCCATCAGTTCCAAGCGGGGGATGAAGTGGCATTTTTCCCCCCCGTCACCGGCGGTTAATCGGGTATGCGGCGAGAAATCCAATCCGCAGGAAAGCGAAGAGAATGAAAAACCAAAGGGAAAGCCCCCAGAAAAGGAAAGATAGAACAAATGGAAAGACAAACGGAAGGCGCAGGGCAGAGATGAGAGCCAAAGGAGTGACGCTATGACAGAACTTCGTGTTGCGATCCAATCGATCCCGATAGACGTTAACGCGCTACACAGTGAACTGCAGCAAGGCAGTGCGTCGGGTGCGGTAGTGACCTTCACTGGTATGGTGCGTGATTACAATCAATCACGTGATGTTTTGGGTTTAAGTTTGTCGCATTATCCCGGAATGACCGAGCGTGCGTTGGAGCAAATAGTGCAGCAAGCGACCGAGCGTTGGCGGCTCGAAAAGGTAACCGTGGTGCATCGAGTCGGTGATATGGCGCTGAGTGAGACAATTGTGTTTGTCGGATGTGCGAGTCGTCATCGCCGAGCCGCGTTTGAGGCGTGCGCCTTTATCATGGATTATCTGAAAACCGAGGCACCGTTTTGGAAGAAAGAGTTGACCCAAGAGGGAGCCGTTTGGGTGAGTGCAGAAGACAAAGACACGCAAGCGAAACGGCGTTGGTCTTGACTGGTTGAAAATAATATTCAATGTTGCAAAGCAAATAGCAACATTGATTTCTCAATCCAAGGCGGATTTCTATACTCTGCGTTTAACTATCAGTGGAACCTTGAACGCAGATGCAGATTAAGCAGCAACAAAAAAGGCTCCGAATGGGGGAGCCTTTACTTGCTACAACATAACTTACTGATTTTTTTCTGCTTCTTTTCTCGGGGCTTTCTTATTTGGTACGTAACCATGTCTCACCCGAGAACTTAGTGCATGAGGTTGGTAGCTTGCTGGTCTCATTGCTGTCTCTATTTGTTTGCATATCGGTAACGGAACAGATGTCATGATGTTGCTGACACGTCAATAATACGCCTTTGCGGCATACTGTGAAGTAAATTTTCTGTCAAAGTTCCCCTATAAAAAAACTCGTTATAACGAACGCTTTAATATTACTTTTGGTTATTTTGATGCCATTTTGACGGATTTATCACCAGGGGATGTAAAAAATCTTTCATTTTTCACTGTATCGGATTGTCACCCCATTTATGTGCCATAGTTATGTAGATGTTGCATTCTTGTGTTGTTGGGATGTGGCTGAAATGAGGAGGATTTATGAAGCACCGTAAAGTGACGAATAAGAAGTTCAAACAGATGATGCATGATCTTGGGTTTGATGATACGTTTGAAAGCCATGATAATATTGTGGATAATCAACGAGATGATGAAAAATTCTCGCCACCAGAAAACGAAGATGATGCTAAATAAATGCGTGATCTTCTATCGATAGAAAGAGGGCTTTGAGCCCTTTTTTTGTGCCGATAATTTGTTAATAGTTGGTGTATTATTTGATTCTTTTTCCATTTTATAATGGAAAATATCAGTAATTTATCAATAGGCAAGAATTAGAGTTGTTGGCTGTTGATGTGACCTTGATCTTATATTTAATTCTGTATATTTAACTTTAATCTATAAATTACCAAAATATTTCAGTTTGTTAGCTGTTGGTTGTTTTCTATTGCGGGCATGTAGAGATAGATGTTCTTTAATGATAATGTCCATGATGTAACCGCTAATTGTAGCTTTAGTAGACAAAAAATGTCGCTTAGCGTTCCATAATCAGAATTAAACACTGATATGGCTTGGACGCGTTATCAACGGACAGGGAATTTCAAAATGAATAAAAACAAAATTACACTCGCGCTTTTGCTGGCAGCAGGAGTGAGCGTAACAACCGCAAACGCAGCAGAAGTACCTGACGGTGTGCAACTTGCCGATGTGCAAGAGCTGGTTAAAGGCAATGGCACCGAAGTGGCGTCGATTGACCCGCACAAAACGGAAGGTGTTCCGGAATCAAACGTTATTCGTGACTTGCTAGAAGGCTTGGTCAACCAAGATGAGCATGGCGCGACCATTCCTGGCGTGGCAAAAAGTTGGGAAACGGAAGACAACCAAACCTATATCTTCCATCTTCGTGAGGAAGCGCGCTGGTCAAATGGCGATCCTGTGACTGCACACGATTTCGTTTACAGCTTCAAACGTGCCGTTGATCCGGCAACCGCCTCGCCATATTCTTGGTATTTGCAAAAAGCGCAGATCTTAAATGCAAAAGAAATCATTGCTGGTGACGCTGACAAGGAAACGTTGGGTATTCGCGCGGTAGATGATGTCACGCTGGAAATTAAACTCGCTACGCCATTGCCGTATTTTGTCAGAATGATGAGCCACACCACAGTGAAACCGGTACACCGCGCAACGGTAGAAGAGCACGGTGATCGTTGGACCCGCCCTGAAAACTTTGTCGGTAACGGTGCCTACACCCTAGATAACTGGGTAGTTAACGAGCGTTTAGTGCTGACGCGCAACGATGCGTATTGGGATAACGCGAATACCGTGATCGAGAAAGTAACCTACCTGCCAATCGAAAACCAAGTGGCAGAGATGAACCGCTTTATGGCGGGCGAGATTGATATGACGTACGAAGTGCCAAACGATCACTTTGCGCGTCTACAAAAAGATCACGCTGATTCTGTGCGCGTTGTTGGTTACCTGTGTACGTATTACTACGGCTTTAACAACGCCAAACCACCGTTTGATGATGCGCGTGTTCGTACCGCGTTGTCATACGCAATTGACCGCGACATCATCGCGAATGCAGTGGTTGCCAAAGGCGAAACGCCAGCGTACAGCTTTACGCCGCCAATCACGGATGGTTTTGCCACCGTAACGCCTGAATACGCCAATTTGACTCAAGCTGAGCGTATCGCCAAAGCGAAAGCGCTGTTAGCTGAAGCAGGTTATGGCCCAGAAAACCCACTTGATTTCAACCTGTTGTACAACACCAGTGAAAACCACCGTAAGATTGCTATCGCGATTTCAGCAATTTGGAAACGTGATTTGGGCGTGAACGTCACGATGGAAAACCAAGAATGGAAAACGTACTTGGACAACCGTCGCGCCGGTAACTTTGATGTCACTCGTGCGGGTTGGTGTGCCGACTACAACGAAGCATCTGCGTTCCTTACCTTGATGCAATCAGATAACGGCAGTAACGATCCGCGTTACAATAGCGAGAGCTATGATAATTTGATCCGCTCTGCGATGCAGGCCCCTACGGATGCAGAGCGTAGCGATTTCTATCAGCAAGCGGAAATCTTGCTCGCGCAAGACATGCCAATTGCTCCTATCTACAACTATGTACAAGCTCGATTAGTGAATCCGAAGGTGGGCGGTTATCCAGAAGGTAACCCACAAGACATGATCTACACCAAAGATCTCTACATCATCGAGTAACACCACACATACTAATAACTAAATAAGCAGCCCCTTTAACGGGGGCTGCACTATTGCCGCACGTAAAAAACGGACGTTTTTTTACTGAGCAGCATTACTGTCACTGACTAAGAACAAGGTTGAGTTATGTTTAAATTCGTCGCTAAGCGGATACTGGAGGCGATCCCGACCTTATTGGTGTTGATCACTATCTCTTTCTTTTTGATGCGATTTGCACCGGGTAATCCGTTTTCTACTGAGCAACCACTTCCTCCTGAAGTGATGGCTAACATCGAAGCTAAATATGGGCTGGATAAGCCGGTTTGGCAGCAATACTTCACGTATCTGGGCAATATCTTACAAGGGGATTTTGGTCCATCCTTTAAGTACAAAGACTTTTCGGTTAACGAACTGGTGTCCGAGGCCTTACCGGTATCGGCCAAGATCGGCTTTTTTGCGTTTATCTTTACGGTGATCATGGGGGTCACAGTTGGGACACTGGCCGCGCTAAAACAAAATAGCTGGTTTGATTACATCGTGATGTCGACCGCCATGGCGGGGGTGGTGATGCCGTCGTTTATTCTCGCGCCCGTTCTGATCTACATCTTCTCGATTAAGCTCGGCTGGTTGCCGGCAGGTGGCTGGGAAGACGGGTCACTGAAATATATGCTGCTGCCGATGATCGGTATGTCGTTGCTATTTGTCGCCACCTTTGCCCGTATTACACGCGGTAGCATGATTGAAACCCTCAACAGTAACTTTATCCGTACTGCGCGGGCGAAAGGCTTGAGTTATCCCTACATCATTATCAAACACGCGCTAAAACCAGCAATGCTACCGGTAGTGTCGTACATGGGGCCAGCGTTTGTTGGCATTATCACCGGCTCGGTGGTGATCGAAACCATTTTCGGTCTACCGGGGATCGGCAAACTGTTCGTCAATGCCGCGTTTAACCGTGATTATTCATTGGTGCTGGGCATTACGATTTTGATTGGCACGTTAACGATTTTCTTCAACACCTTGGTGGATATCGTGCTGGCGTACATCGATCCGAAGATCCGTTATTGAGGTGGTGACTATGTTAACGAAAAAAGAAAACCTCGACGCGATCGAGAACTTTACCGAAAAGCTCGACGTCGAAGGTCGCAGCTTGTGGCAAGATGCCCGCATTCGTTTTATGCGCAATAAAGCGGCAATGACCAGCCTATTTATTCTGGCGCTGGTGACCTTGCTCGTTACGTTTGGCCCTATGTTGAGCCCATACACTTTCGATGAGCTCGACTTTGCCAATATGGGAGCGGCACCATCGTTATCGAACGATACATCACACTGGTTTGGTACTGATCCTCTGGGGCGTGATTTGTTTGTGCGCACCTTGATGGGCGGACGGATTTCGCTGATGGTCGGCGTACTGGGTGCGTTGGTCGCGGTTGTGATGGGCACCTTGTATGGCGCCACCTCCGGCTTTTTAGGCGGCCGCGTGGATCGCATTATGATGCGGATCTTGGAAATCCTCTATTCGATCCCGTTTATGTTCATGGTGATCGTATTGGTGACGATTTTTGGCCGCAACATTATGCTGATCTTTGTCGCGATTGGGGCTATTTCATGGCTTGATATGGCGCGTATCGTGCGTGGTCAGACCTTAAGCTTGCGCAATAAAGAGTTTATTGAAGCGGCACATGTGTGCGGTGTGAGCCGATGGAACATCATTGTACGTCACATTGTGCCTAACGTGCTGGGTATCGTCGCGGTTTACTCGACCTTGCTGGTGCCAAGCATGATCTTAACCGAATCCTTTCTCTCTTTCCTTGGGCTGGGTGTTCAAGAGCCAATGACGAGTTGGGGAGCATTACTCAAAGATGGCGCTGACATTATGCAGGGCGCGATTTGGATGCTGATCTTCCCCGCGATTTTCATGGTGACAACCTTGTTCTGTTTTAACTATGTCGGTGACGGTCTGCGCGATGCGCTAGACCCGAAAGATCGCTGATAAGGAGAGAGTAATGAGTCTGTTAGACGTTAAAGACTTAAAAGTCCAATTCAAAACCCAAGATGGGATCGTCACGGCGGTGGACAACCTGAACTTCTCTCTGGAGCAGGGAGAAACCTTGGGGATCGTCGGCGAGTCGGGCTCCGGTAAGAGCCAAACCGTGTTTTCCATCATGGGGCTATTGGCGAAAAATGGCATCACCGGCGGTAGCGCCAAGTTCGAAGGCAATGAAATTCTGAACTTGCCAGAAAAAGCCCTGAATAAAATCCGCGCCGAACAAATTGCGATGATTTTCCAAGACCCAATGACCTCGCTTAACCCTTACATGAAGGTGAGCGAGCAGTTGATGGAAGTCTTGATGCTGCACAAAGGCATGGGGCGCAGCGAAGCGTTTGAAGAATCAGTACGCATGTTGGAAGCCGTCAAAATTCCAGAAGCGCGCAAACGTATCACCATGTATCCGCATGAATTTTCTGGCGGTATGCGCCAACGTGTGATGATTGCGATGGCACTGTTGTGCCGGCCAAAACTGTTGATCGCCGATGAGCCAACCACCGCACTCGATGTGACGGTACAAGCGCAGATCATGGATTTGCTCAATGAGCTAAAACGCGAATTCAACACCGCGATCATTATGATCACCCACGATTTAGGCGTGGTGGCAGGTAGTTGCGATAAAGTGTTGGTGATGTACGCGGGGCGTACGATGGAGTACGGCACTGTGGATGAGATTTTCTACCAACCGAGCCATCCGTACACCGAAGGCTTGCTAAAAGCGATCCCGCGTTTAGACACAGAAGGCGATATTTTGCCAACCATCCCGGGCAATCCACCGAACTTGCTAAGTTTGCCAGTGGGCTGCCCGTACCAAGAGCGTTGTCACAGGGTGAAGGAGTCGTGCGCCGTCAGTCCGCCAGAACTGTTGCCATTTGCAACGGGGCGTTTACGCGCATGTTTTTCTGATTGGACGCAGTGGGAAAGGGGGTAAGTATGGAAGCGCAAAAGAACGTTCTGTTAGATATTTCTGATCTGAAGGTGCATTTTAATATCACCCCTAAATCAGCGTGGCCGTGGACCAAACCCGCGACCTTGAAAGCGGTTGATGGTGTCGGGATCCGCCTGTATGAAGGCGAAACGCTGGGCGTCGTGGGAGAATCGGGTTGCGGTAAATCCACCTTTGCGCGCGCCATTATCGGCCTTGTCGAAGCGACAGACGGTAAGGTGGTATGGCTGGGTGAAGATCTAACGCAGTTGTCGCACAAAGCGATGCGTGAAAAGCGTAAAGAAATTCAGATGATTTTCCAAGATCCGCTAGCGTCGCTTAATCCTCGGATGACGGTGGGCGATATTATCGCTGAGCCGTTGAAGACGTTTTACCCTGAGCTTTCGAAAGAGGACGTTAAAGATCAAGTGAAAGCCATGATGGCTAAAGTAGGTTTATTGCCAAACTTGATTAACCGCTACCCGCATGAGTTTTCGGGCGGTCAGTGTCAGCGTATTGGTATTGCTAGAGCACTGATCTTAAAGCCTAAGTTGATCATTTGTGATGAGCCAGTGTCGGCGCTGGATGTGTCCATTCAGGCGCAGGTGGTGAATTTGCTAAAAGAAGTGCAAAAAGAGATGGGCTTGTCACTGATCTTCATCGCTCACGATCTGTCGGTGGTCAAACACATCTCTGATCGCGTGCTGGTGATGTACTTGGGGAATCCGGTGGAAATGGGTGAGGGCGAGCATCTGTTTAGCAAGCCTTTGCACCCATACACGCAAGCCTTGATGTCAGCGGTACCGATCCCAGATCCGAAAATTGAGCGAGCGAAAACCATTCAAATGTTGGAGGGGGATCTGCCTTCGCCAATGAGCCCGCCATCGGGTTGTGTATTTAGAACCCGTTGCCCGAAAGCGACAACAGAATGCGCACAAGAAAAACCGCTATTAAAAGGCGGTGATGAGCATGCGGTTTCCTGCCTGCATGTAAACTACTTTTAGCCTGTGACAGGCTCAGGCGCGGCGAAAGTCGCGCCTTTTTTTATCGACTAGTGTTTCTTATTCTCCCTTTTCTCTTCTTACATTGTGAATGCTGCCGGCTTCGTCGTGCGCGCCGTACAGCCAATTCACTTGTCTTTTCTTACCTATAGCACTTTTCTAACAAGCAAATGAGCGTGCGTATTACATCGCGATTGGCGCTAGCTCGCACTCTTGGTTTGCACTCAAGTCTTGCACTTTGTCGCTTGGTTTAACCGGCTATGATGGGTCTGCTTAATTAGACAAATAATGATGATTTTTTAACAAGGTTGGGAGTGCTCCATATGAGAGATATGTTGCTATTAATTTTTTGCGTGACTGTCTTGGCGTTTATTTTATTTCGCTCAGATCCAGTTTTGCCAACAGCAAAGCTACCGCTTTATAACGATGGTGTGAGTGCGAGGTATGGCCAAAACGTTGGCGCCTGTGATCAGGAGTATTGCGTGGTGGCTTACGTTGCGCCTTGGTGTGGGGTTTGTCGTCAATACACTGAGGAATATGTGAAGCTACGCGATGCATTGGCCATTGATGGGATTGATATGAAGATCGTGATTGGTCGAGATAAACCAAAGGCGGTTGAAGCCTATGCGCGGGAGTTTGCCGGAGCGAGTTATAACGATGCAAATGGGCATTATTATCGCTTGCTAGGATTAGAAGCGGTGCCCTATTTCGCCGTGATCAACCGTGACGGTGAAATTGTGAAAGAGACGTTTGGTAGTTTCCGTAGCGTGAATGAATTTCGCACTGATTGGGAAATTTAGAACACTGCAGCAATTAGAAAACACAACGCCGAGCTTTAAACTCGGCGTTGTATTGTTAGTTATGAATGAACATAACTCGATGTGAATGTTGTCGCGCTGTCCATGTATTAAAGAGATTCGCTCAGTGCTTTAGGCACTGCACTCGGTGCAGCAAGATTGGCAGATAAACTGCTTGGTAAACTCTTCTGCTGGCATCGGACGGCCAAAGTGATAGCCTTGGCCTGTTTGGCATTCAAACTGCTGTAATAGCTCTGCTTGGACGGCGTTTTCAATCCCTTCTGCCACGACTTCTAAGTCAAGCTCTTTGGTCATCTGCAATAGGGCTTGAACCAGATTTTGATCGCGCTTGTCTTCTTCCATATTACTGATAAAGCTGCGGTCAATTTTGATCCCACTGACGGTAAAACGGCGCAAGTAGCTGAGTGATGAATACCCCGTACCAAAGTCATCTAACCAAACGTTAATCCCGTTTTTCGACAGGGTTTCTAAGGTTTTCTCTGCACCAGCTTCGTTCTGCATCAAGATGCTTTCAGTAATTTCTACATGAAAGTGTTTGGTGTCGATGTCATGCGCCGCCAACTGGGAGCAAATAAAGTTCGACAATTGCGAGTTATACAGCTGCTTACACGACAAGTTTACCGCGACGTGGAAATTATCGTTGAGGCATTCACGCCATTTAGCGAGCTGTTCACAAGCCGAGTGGATCAGCCATTCACCAATCGGTACGATCAAACCCGTTTTCTCAGCGATATCGATAAAATCCATCGGCGGAATGATCCCGCGTTCGGGATGACGCCAACGCACGAGCGCTTCCGCACCAATCAGCTCACCCGTGATGAGATCAAACTGCGGCTGATACCACAGCTCAAATTGCTCGGGTGTGAGCAGTGCACGGCGCATCTCTTTTTCGATTTGGTTGCGATAAATCACCGATTCAGCCATTTCATGGGTAAACACACAATAGGTGTTTTTCCCTTGCGCCTTGGCGCAGTACATTGCGATATCGGCGTTTTTGATCAGATCTTCACTGTTATTCCCTGAGGCTGGGTAGCTTGCGATACCGACACTGCCACTGGTGATCAACTCTTCGCTTTCGATCGTCATTGGCGTCGCTAACAATGACAGAACATGTTCGGCGGCGGTTTCAATACTGCAGATTTCTTTTTCTAGCGGCAGAAGCAATAGGAATTCGTCACCGCTGATCCGCGATACCATCGCACCATCCAGCTCAAGCAGTTTGATTAAGCTGGTAAGGCGTTTGGCTAGGGTGCAAAGCAAAACATCGCCAGTGCCGTGGCCGAAGTTATCGTTGATCAGCTTAAAGTCATCAATGTCGATAAACATAATAGCGAAGGGCTTATCGGGATATTTGCTGATCCGTGTGCGGATCAGGCGCATCACCTGATGACGATTGGGCAAGCCAGTCAGCGCATCATGGTACGCCATGTAGCTGATCTCTTGAGTGCGCTGTTGAATGCTTTCCGCCATTTTGGCAATAGCGTTAGCGAGCCCGCCAATTTCATCATCGCGGTTGAGCTGCTTAATTTCACCAATGTGCTCAAAGCTACCTTGGCCGAGTTTTTCTGCATGCCGGGTAAGGTGCTGAATGGGCCGAACCAAAGAGACGGAAAAGGCAAAAACTAGACCGCCAGCGATCGCCAAAATCACCACAGTACTCACGACCGCACTGGTAAGTAGCGCTTGGGTACTTTTATCGTGTAGTCGCTCAACAATGTTGGTGGTTTCGGCAATGTCGATTGCCATGCGCGCCGTTGATAGTTCAAGACGTACGCCACCAATGATCATGCCGGACACTTCAATCGGTGTGGTGATATACAGGCGGCGGCGGGAAATATCTTGCAGTTGTTCGCCGTTTTCGATGACGCGACGCACCACGTCTTGATCCGGAAAGGGTTGACCGAAAGACGCGATCTCTGGGGTGCCGTCGTGGAAAATATTACCGTGCTTGTCAAACACGATAGCGCGGCTGATCTCGCCATCCGTCAGGATAGGTTGCAGTAGATACCAAGTGGCTTCGAGATTGTAGGAATACAACGCATCAAACAGAGCTTCGCTAAGATAATCGCTCAATTGGGTGCCGCGTTTGACGATCTCGCTGGTATAGGTGTGCGTGCTCTGCTGCTGCAGCTTGGTTTTCAGACGTTCAGATTGCGTATTTGATAAATAGATATAGGTGCTCAAACTGGTAAGGATTGTCACCAGAATTAACCCCGACGTCACCAGCATATAGCGTGTGCGCAATTTCATGGTACGCGCGGCCATTACATGAACTCCCGAACAACAGGTAGGCTAGCGCGGGCTTTGTCGAGCGCGAGGTTATTGTCTTCGCTTAAGCTGTCGAACTGGGTGGTGTCCTCGAAAAGCTTAATTGCGCGCTGTCCTTCGGGTGTGGTGTGAGCGTGGCGCAAAATATCGGTAATGGTGGTTTTAAGGTTGTTAGGCAGATCGCGTCGCAGTACGATCAGGCTGCGCGGAAACGGACGCGATTCAAAAATGGTTTTGATCGATGACTCGATTGAGCTAGGCACTTGGTGCGAGATATTGGTGCTGTTGTCGCTGTAGGCAGAGGCGTCAACCAGCCCTTGGTAAACCCAAGAGGCCAAGATCAGTTCGTTAGTGAAGTTGTTGTAATCTGCGGTGACGATGTAGCCAATTTCGTCAGGCCCAACACTATCTTCTGTTGAGCTTAATTCACGCAATTGGTAACCGTGCGAGACTAACACGCTAATGGGGATGAAAAAACCTGACGTTGAATGGCGATCTTCAAACGCGATGCGGTGCCCTTGTAAATCATCAAGGCCCGTGATGGAGCTGTCAGCATGAGAAATAAATAGCGAGCGATACTCAGACACGCCGCGCTTCCAACGGCGCAGCGCAATTTCGCCATTATGATGGCGTTCAAGTTCAATCGCGACATAGGCGGTATCGGAAACCATATCGATCTGGCCGCTTTCCATCCATCGCGCAAGCGTGTCAAAGTTATTGGTGACTTTGATTTCTGCGCCGGTATAACCTAAGTGCGCCATTTTATCTGCCAGATACTGGCCGAGAGGAAGGGTGCTTTTGATATGCCAACTCACGGCATCGCCTAGCACGCCAATACGGAGTGTTTTGTTAAAAGAGGTGGAGTCTTGGCTGAATGAGGAAGTGCTAAATGTTAACAGCGCCATCATAAATACAGCACGACGCAAAACTGCAATAAATTTTTGTTGTTTCAAGGCTATCTCTACCGCTAGGTTAACTGTATCCGCCAATATATATCGGCCTTTGGGTCACTTTATTTAGCGTTGTTGTAACCCATTATGTTCACCATCCCTTGTAAGCAACCTGTGTCGCTATGTTATTTTTAATTGCATAAATAACGCGCAGATAGTATCACATGTTATGAGTTTATGTGAATAAAAAAAGTTAACACTGAGGATTAAAAAACCTTACTATACAATACCTTTAGCGAATGTGTCCGCGCTTTTTATCACAGTTAGTGAATTACTCTGATTCAGGGCGGAAGTAACCCAAATTAGTGAGCTCACATACTAAGGCGAGGGTGACAGGATCGTTGATATTTTCCCCGAAATGAGTGATGTCGAGGTGTGAATGGTTACAAATCAGCGGGCCAATTGCGTCGTTATTTGAAGGGACGGTAAAGACCTCGCCATCAATATATAGCGTTTCGGGTGTGTCGGGATGGTAGAGGGTTTTGAGCCCAGGGAGTTTTATCAGTCTGTTGCCTTTTTGTAAGTAATCGTAGAGCTCGTTTTCAAGCCAAGGGGCTGGGCTCGCTACGATATCAAGCTCGTGGCGAGAGCGACTCAATAGCGCCCCAATCCAAGTTTTCATTCGCTCGGGTTGATCCAGCCAATCTCTTATTGCATCTTCCATTGCCGCAAAGTCCTTGGTGCTGATCTCGCCATTTTCTTCGCGGGGCGTCAGTGCCATGGGGATCGGGGAGGCATCTTCTTCTTGCAAGAAGTCGCTAAGATTTTGCACGAGCTCTTGTGGCGATGGCGTTCGTAGCAATAGCGCGTAGGTTATCCCTTCGTCAATAGTAAGAGAGCGGTAAGGGACGCCGGCGGGGATATACAGCAGATCACCAGCGCACATTTCAACATCGACACTGGGTCGTCCAAGCGTTTCAGTAGGCACATACTCAGGGAGAGAGTGATCATCAACCACGTCGTCGACTTTTTCGCCTAATTGCCAGCGACGTTTGCCAGAGCCTTGCAGTAAGAGGGTGTCGAAGTTGTCGATAAACGGCCCGCACCATTTTTGCGGTTGGTGAATACTAACTGTGAGCGTTTCAATCAGCCAGCTTGGCAAGTGAGAGAATGGCTTGAGCAGCGCGCTTAGTTCAGGGAGCCAGTGGTGAGCCGCAACGAGGCGTAACGTCGCGTTCTTACTGGCGCTTTCTTGGTTGTCAAATGGCCCATAGCGCATGATAGGGTAAGGACCGTCGCCAATATCCATGTACGTGGTGATTTCGGGATCGGTGGCGAGCGCGTGTACTTGAGCGGGAGAAATGAGATCGGAAAGCTCTGGCAGCGCTTTCTCAATATACAGCGGTGCTTGTTGCCAATGATCATTGATGAACGCGGTAAAGTCCCAGTGTAGTTTCATTGCGTGCTCCCACCTTGTACTTATAGAAAAGGTAGTGGCTTGACCGCTAAATGAGAAAGTTTCCTGCGCAAAAAGTGGTGTAGTGGTTAGAAATGTGAAGGCGGAAAGTCTTGTTCGAATAATTGAAAAGCAGACAGCGCGATACAAAAAAGGACAGCGTCGCTGTCCTTTTGATGTTAATCACAATGAAAGTTCGCTGTGATTACAGTTTGTCAGTTAGCTCAATCGCTTGACCGATGTAGTTTGCTGGCGTCATTTGCTTCAGACGCTCTTTCTCGTGCTCAGGCAACTCAAGACCGTCGATGAATGCACGCATACCTTCGCCGTCAACACGCTTACCACGGGTCAGCTCTTTTAGCTTCTCATACGGCTTCTCGATGCCGTAGCGACGCATCACTGTTTGTACAGGCTCAGCCAGTACTTCCCAGTTTTTGTCTAGCTCCGCTTCAAGTGCTGCTTGGTTTACTTCCAGCTTGCTAATGCCTTTCAGCGTAGAGGTGTACGCGATGATTGCGTAGCCTACACCCACACCTAGGTTACGCAGTACCGTTGAGTCGGTTAGATCGCGCTGCCAGCGAGAAATTGGCAGTTTTTGTGCTAGGTGACCAAATACGGCGTTCGCTAGGCCCAAGTTACCTTCAGAGTTTTCGAAGTCAATTGGGTTTACTTTGTGCGGCATGGTTGAAGAGCCGATCTCGCCAGCAATGGTTTTTTGCTTGAAGTGACCCAAAGCGATGTAGCCCCAAACGTCACGGTCAAAATCGATCAGGATGGTGTTGAAACGCGCGATAGCGTCGAACAGTTCTGCGATGTAATCGTGCGGCTCGATTTGGGTGGTGTATGGGTTCCAAGTGACGCCAAGCGACTCGGTGATGAACTCTTCGCTGAATTGGTGCCAGTTCATTTCTGGGTAAGCTGACAAGTGCGCGTTGTAGTTACCCACGGCACCGTTGATCTTACCAAGAATTTCAACGGCTTCGATTTGCTTGTATTGACGCTCCATACGGTACGCCACGTTTGCCATCTCTTTACCCATGGTTGATGGAGAAGCTGGCTGGCCGTGAGTACGAGAAAGCAGTGGAACTTCGCGGTATTCCGCAGCAAGCGCTTTGATCGCATCAATCACGTTACGGATTTCTGGCAGAATAACCGTGTCACGCGCTTCTTTTAGCATCAATGCGTGAGAGGTGTTGTTGATGTCTTCAGACGTACACGCAAAGTGAATGAACTCGTTCACGGCATGTAGCTCTGGGAACGCGGCCACTTTTTCTTTCAGGAAGTACTCAACCGCTTTCACGTCGTGGTTGGTGGTACGTTCGATGGTTTTAATGCGCTCTGCATCTTCTTCGCTGAACTCGGCAGCGATTTTGTCTAGAAACGCATTGGCTTCAGCACTGAATGCAGGTACTTCTGCAATGGCATCGGTCGCTGCCAGTTTTTGTAACCAACGGATTTCAACAATAGTGCGGTATTTCAGCAGACCAAATTCGCTGAAAATGCTGCGCAGAGCAATAGTTTTACTTCCGTAACGGCCATCGACCGGGGAAACAGCAGTCAACGCTGACAGTTCCATGGTACCTCTCTCCAGATAAATGAAGGTGAATGAAAAAATAATCCGAGGCAGATGCCTCGGAAATTAAATGTTGTATCCGGTTAATACCGGGCGACTACTCGATAAGAGTTAGCCGAGTCGAGCTAGCATGATCTTGGCTTGCTCAACCATTTTGTTGCGTCCTAGCAAGACGTGACGGCGGCGGCCACCCACTTGGTGGTATAGAACCGCAGCACGAATACCGGCAAGTAAGAGGGCTCGCACCTTACCTTGCACATCTTGATGTTTTAGTACGTCAGGCGAGCCAGTCACTTGGATACGCGGCCCGAGTGGGCTGATCACATCAAGATAGATCGACGCTAAATTTTGAACGATGGTATCGCTCGTGAGCTCAAAGTGCTCAAGTTGGCGATCGATCGTTGCCAATCGGTCACCGAGTTGCGTCCACGCATCGCGGCGTGATGTGAGTTTGCGCTGCAACTCCATCAAGCTGATCAAATAACGGCTCAGCTCATTCCCCGTCGGAGATCCATCCAAGCCATCGACCATGGCGTTTAAACCGACTTTGAGGTTGGCTTCGTCACCTGCGAAAATATCGAGGGTACGATCCGCGTTGATAACGGTGATGGTGCGTAGGGTCTGCTCCATCAATTCGCTATCACAGTGGCCTTCGCGTGCCACTTGTTGAACCAGTTTTATCGCTTGGCAAATTCCGGCAAAGGCCAGAGTTCTGTCGTAATAGTTGTGAGCCACAGCGGCAACTCCTTAAAAACGCTCTTCGATAATCCCGCCGCCCAGACAGACATCACCTTGGTAGAAGACCGCAGATTGTCCCGGAGTTACGGCGATTTGTGGTGTGTTGAAGACCACTTTGATTGTTTCGTCATCGACAGGAATGATGGTACATTCGATGTCTTGCTGACGGTAGCGAGTTTTTACTGTACAGGTCACAGGCTCAACAATTGGTTGGCGATCTACCCAGTGCAATTGCTTCGCAACTAAACCGTTTGATTGCAGGCGAGGGTGGTTCTTACCTTGACCGACAACCAGTACATTGCGTTTTACATCTTTATCGACCACATACCATGGGTCTTCGCTGTGATCTTTCATACCACCGATCAACAAGCCTTTACGCTGACCGAGCGTGTGGTACATTAAACCTTGGTGTTCGCCAATCACTTCACCTTCTGCCGTTTCAATTGGGCCGGGTTGTGCTGGCAAATACTTTTTCAAAAAGTCGGTAAATTTACGCTCACCGATAAAACAGATCCCCGTTGAATCTTTCTTGTCGGCGGTGATCAAATCTTGCGCTTCGGCAATCTTGCGCACTTCTGGTTTTTCCAGTTCACCCACAGGGAACAAGCTGCGCGCAACTTGATCATGACTTAGCGTGTACAAGAAATAACTTTGATCTTTATTGCCGTCGATACCACGCAACATTTGCGCTATTTCGCCTTCTTGGGTTGGGAAAGAGCGGCGTACATAGTGCCCCATGGCAATGTAGTCGGCTTCTAGCACTTCATCCGCAAACTCAAGAAACGCTTTGAATTTGATTTCTTTGTTACACAAGATGTCAGGGTTTGGCGTACGACCTGCTTTGTATTCAGTCAGGAAGTGCTCAAACACGTTATCCCAATATTCAGCTGCAAAGTTGATGGTGTGCAGTTTGATACCAAGCTTGTCACACACCGCTTGGGCATCAGCCAGATCTTGAGCGGCCGCACAGTATTCCTCGTTGTCATCTTCTTCCCAGTTCTTCATGAACAGGCCTTCAACCTGATAACCCTGTTGCAGTAGCAGGTAGGCTGAGACGGAAGAATCAACGCCGCCGGACATACCGACGATCACTTTTTTCTGACTGTTGTCTGACATAGTTCTCTACAAATAAGCAAGTTAAGACCAGAGCGGAATTGTAGCAAATTGCTCTAGAAGAGGATAGCAGTGTGATATAGCTCACCGAGTTGCTGGAAACTCCCCGTGTCACTTACATTAAATGGCTGTTTTATGACCACGCAAACGTTTGCTTTTGGTGCGAACTATATCAGTTTTTATTAAAAAAGGTAGCGTTTTTTGTCTATCGACGTAGTGGTTGTGCAGCTATCGGCGCGCTGGCGGCGGGACTTCACGCCATTCGCCCGGAGCCAGCCCTTCGAATGTCCAGTCGGCCATTTTGTGGCGGATCAGTCGTAGAGTCGGGTGGCCAATGTGGGCGGTCATTCGGCGAACTTGGCGGTTGCGACCTTCGTTTAAGGTGATAGCGAGCCATGTGGTCGGAATCGACTTTCGCTCTCGTACTGGCGGAACACGTGGCCAAATGTCAGGGTTCTCGATGCGCTCAACCCCAGCCGGCAGCGTCATGCCATCTTTTAATTCCACGCCACGACGCAATTGCTCAAGCGCGGACTCAGAAGGCTCGCCTTCGACTTGTACCCAATAGATTTTGGCTTGTTTCGAGCTTGGTTGGGTTAAGCGCGCTTGCAGAATGCCGTCATTGGTTAGCACCAATAAACCTTCACTGTCTTTATCAAGGCGCCCTGCAGGATAAACATCTTTTACCGGAATGAAATCGGCCAATGTTTGGTCGCCGGGTTCACCGGTAAATTGTGTCAGAACATTATAAGGTTTGTTAAACAGGATGACTTTGGTTGGGCCTTTAGGGCGTTGTGATTTGGTATTACGTTGGCGCGAAGGTCTGCGCTCGGTTTTTGAGCGGGTTATGTTATTTTGCGACGTTTTTGGTTTGAATGCTGACCGAGTTTTCATGCTGGGCGGGTCTTTAGGTTAAATCAGAATAAATGCGAGATCGATTATACCTCAAACGGGTTTTGATAGCGCGAAGAAAAAATTTCCAGTATGATGCGCAAGCCTCTTACAAAAAGATAACAAATGGACACTAGGAGATTTTAATGGAAAGTAAAGTTGTTGTACCGGTTGAAGGTCAAAAAATCAGCCTGGATGCTGACGGTAAAATAGTTGTCCCAAATAACCCTATCATTCCCTACATTGAAGGTGACGGCATCGGTGAAGATGTGTCTCCTGCGATGATCAAAGTTGTAGATGCTGCAGTCAGCAAAGCATATAAAGGTCAACGCAAAATCGAGTGGATGGAAATCTACACCGGCGAAAAATCAACCAAAGTCTACGGTGACGATGCGTGGTTGCCACAAGAAACGCTGGATTTCATTCGTGAATATAAAGTCGCGATCAAAGGCCCGCTAACAACGCCTGTTGGCGGTGGTATTCGTTCATTGAACGTTGCACTTCGCCAAGAGCTTGATCTGTACATCTGTGCACGTCCAGTACGTTACTTCGATGGCGTTCCTAGCCCATTGAAGCAACCTGAACTGACGGACATGGTGATTTACCGTGAAAACTCAGAAGACATCTATGCGGGTGTTGAGTTCAAAGCGGGTACGCCTGAAGCAGACAAAGTGATCAAGTTCCTGCAAGACGAAATGGGTGCAACTAAGATCCGTTTCCCTCAGCAGTGTGGTGTGGGTATCAAGCCAGTATCTGAAGAAGGTACCAAGCGTTTGGTTCGTGCAGCACTGCAATACACTATCGACAACGATCGTGACTCACTGACGTTGGTCCACAAAGGCAACATCATGAAGTTCACCGAAGGTGCCTTCAAAGACTGGGGTTACGAAATCGCTGCAGAGTTTGGTGCAGAGCTTCTGGACGGTGGTCCATGGATGACGCTAAAAAATCCAAACACCGGTAAAGAGATCATCATTAAAGACAGCATCGCAGATGCATTCTTGCAGCAAATTCTACTTCGCCCAGCGGAGTACGATGTAATTGCCACCATGAACCTTAACGGTGACTACATCTCTGATGCACTTGCTGCGCAAGTCGGTGGTATCGGTATCGCACCGGGTGCGAACATTGGTGATGGTGTTGCGCTGTTTGAAGCAACGCACGGTACTGCACCTAAGTACGCAGGCCAAGACAAAGTAAACCCAGGGTCGTTGATTCTGTCAGCGGAAATGATGCTACGTCACATGGGTTGGACTGAAGCTGCTGATTTGATCATTGCGTCAATGGAAAAAGCGATCAGTAACAAGACCGTGACTTACGATTTTGAGCGTCTAATGGACGGTGCAACACTGCGTAAGTGTTCTGAGTTCGCTGACGACATGATTTCTCAAATGTAATTCAGATATCTTGAGTATAGAAAACCCGACGTAGTCGGGTTTTTTTTCGCCTTGATTTTGGGTACCGAAAGGCTACTTTAACAGTTCGAATTATTAGCCCAAGATAGGACTAAGATTTTTGCAGTCGTATGAACTCTCAGAGCCTTCGCGTATTTGAGGTTCTTAAGTACTCAGGGAGTGAGTGTATTTACCGTATTTGGGTTTGCAGGGTAGCGGGAAAGAGAGCGGGATTTGTGAAAGGTGTAGATAAATGAATACGAATGCACATTGAGTCACAATGTTGAAAGGGTATAATCTCAGGGTGGGAGTATCTGAATTGTCAATAATGTCTTGGGGGAGAGGGGGAGTGCTTTGCCACAAAGACGAGCACATCGCCAACACTGAGGGACATCACTCGCCTGTGTGGTACTGAACTAGATCTTGCACATGGAAGGTTAGATAACCTTCTCTATTATTTGGCTTGATCTGACTCCAGTGGCGTAATTTGACTAGCGTGGAATCCTTTTGGTCCCGCTTGTACTTCATACGTGACTTGTTGACCCGCTTTCAGTGTTCGGTATCCGTCCATTTGAATAGTAGAGTAATGGGCAAAAATGTCACCTTCTCCGTCTTCTGGGCAGATGAAACCGAATCCTTTTGCATTATTGAACCATTTAACTGTACCTGTTGCCATGCTTTACATCCCTCGTCGCATTTTTTGTTCCAAAAGCGGGTACCATAAGTGTAGGAGCACTTACGACACCTGCAAGTAGTGCGTTTTTGACTTGCACATTTAACACTGTAGAAAAAAAATCTAGACAGTCAAGCCCATATGATAACATGTGCGTAAAAACCGATCCCATGGCACAACTTTATGTAGCGCGTAACATAACAAATGGCTAAGATGAAACTATGAGCAAATTATATGAATGGATAATTCCTGACGCGGAAGTCGTTGAAAGTGAAGAAACAAAAATCGCGCCACCGTCCATGTACAAGGTGGTGCTCAACAACGATGACTACACGCCAATGGAGTTTGTCATAGACGTATTGCAGCGTTTTTTTACCATGGACGTTGACCGTGCTACCCAGCTAATGCTGACAGTACATTATGAAGGAAAGGCAGTTTGCGGTCTGTTTACGGCCGAAGTGGCTGAAACGAAAGTTGCCCAAATCAACATGTATGCTCGTGAGAATGAGCATCCTTTGCTTTGCACGATGGAAAAGGCCTGATTTCCTCGTGTGATTCGCCACCATTAGGGGAGGTGTCCTATGCTGAATAAAGAGCTTGAAGCTAGTCTCAATAGTGCATTCGCCAGAGCGCGTGATAAGCGACACGAGTTCATGACAGTAGAGCATCTATTGTTGGCGCTATTAGATAATGCCGCAGCGCAAGAAGCCCTTATTGCTTGTCGTGCTAACATCGAACAACTACGTAAAGAGCTGGACTCTTTTATCGACCAAACCACACCTTTAATTCCAGCTGATGATGACTCCAGAGAAACCCAGCCAACATTAAGCTTCCAACGTGTGCTGCAGCGCGCAGTCTTTCATGTTCAATCTTCTGGCCGCAATGAAGTGACTGGCGCAAATGTGCTTGTTGCTATCTTTAGCGAGCAAGAGTCCCATGCGGCTTATTTGCTGAAGAAGAACGATATTAGTCGCTTGGACGTGGTGAACTTTATCTCGCACGGCACGATCAAATCGAGTGGCAGCAGTGCAAGTAGCAGCAACGATGATTTGTCGCGTAGCAGCAATGAAGGTATGAACGAGAGCCAAAGCGGCGAGCCCCAAGGCGATGATCGTCTTGAAAACTTTGCGACCAACCTTAACGATCTAGCCAAAGCCGGAGGCATTGACCCGCTGATTGGCCGGGACAAAGAGCTCGAGCGTACGATTCAGATCTTGTGTCGTCGTCGCAAAAACAACCCCTTGCTGGTGGGCGAGGCTGGAGTGGGTAAAACCGCGATCGCCGAAGGTCTTGCATGGCGTATCGTCGAAGGCGATGTGCCTGAAGTGATCAGTAACTGTGTGATCTATTCACTCGATATTGGTTCGCTGCTGGCGGGAACCAAATACCGTGGTGATTTCGAAAAGCGCTTTAAAACCATTCTGCGCCAATTAGAAAAAGAAGATCAAGCTATCCTGTTCATCGACGAAATCCACACCATTATTGGTGCGGGTGCAGCATCGGGCGGCCAGGTGGATGCGGCTAACTTGATAAAACCGCTGCTAAGTAGCGGTAAGTTACGCTGTATTGGTTCGACGACCTACCAAGAATACGGCGCTATCTTCGAAAAAGAGCGTGCGTTAGCGCGTCGTTTCCAAAAAATCGATGTTGTCGAGCCGTCGATTGATGATACCACGAAGATTTTGATTGGCTTGAAGCCTAAGTATGAAGCGCACCATGAGGTCCGCTACACCAACACGGCGATTCGCGCCGCTGTTGAGTTGTCTGCCAAGTACATCAATGAGCGTCACCTGCCAGATAAAGCGATCGACGTTATTGACGAAGCTGGTGCGCGTTGTCGTTTAGCACCCGCAGGTAAGCGCAAGAAAACGGTGAATGTTGCTGACATTGAAGCGATGATCGCCAAAATGGCCCGCATTCCAGAAAAGTCGGTATCTTCTTCAGACAAAGAAGTGCTCGAAAAAATGGACGATCGCTTGAAGATGCTAGTGTTTGGTCAAGATGAAGCCATTGAAGTGCTTTGTCAGGCGATCAAGCTAAGCCGTGCTGGCCTTGGTGCAGAAAACAAACCTGTGGGTTCATTCTTGTTTGCCGGGCCTACTGGGGTTGGTAAAACGGAAGTTACCGTACAGCTAGCAAAAACCCTAGGCATCGAGTTATTGCGCTTTGATATGTCGGAGTACATGGAGCGTCATACCGTCTCGCGTTTGATTGGTGCGCCTCCAGGCTATGTTGGCTACGACCAAGGCGGCTTGCTGACTGATGCTGTGATCAAAGCGCCGCATTCGGTGGTGTTGTTGGACGAAATTGAGAAAGCGCACCCTGATGTTTTCAATTTGCTACTGCAAGTGATGGATAACGGTACGCTGACTGACAACAATGGCCGCAAAGCCGATTTCCGCAATGTGATTATTGTGATGACCACTAACGCCGGTGTGCAAATGACTGAGCGTAAGTCGATTGGTCTGATCCAACAAGATCACAGCTTTGATGCGATGGCTGAAATTAAGAAGGTGTTTACGCCAGAGTTTAGAAACCGTTTGGACAACATTATTTGGTTCAACCATCTCGAGCCGGAAGTGATTAGCCAAGTCGTTGATAAATTTATTGTTGAGTTGCAAGTTCAGCTTGATGTGAAAGGCGTATCGATGGAAGTGTCTTCAGAGGCTCGCCATTGGTTAGCAATGAAGGGCTACGATAAAGCGATGGGTGCGCGCCCAATGGCTCGCGTTATCCAAGAGCACCTGAAGAAGCCACTCGCCAATGAGTTGCTCTTTGGTTGCTTAACTAAGGGCGGTTCAATCAGTGTTGATGTTGCTAATGGAGAGTTGATCTTCAACTTTAGCGATGATTTACAGCCCGCACACTAAATGGCTTTTCGATAAGATTAAAAAACCCGGCAAAGGCCGGGTTTTTTAATGGAATCTGTTACAACGTTTTGTTGCGCCTTAATGGCAGAAACAATTAACGTGCACGGAAGACGATGCGGCCTTTGGTCAGGTCGTATGGCGTCAGCTCAACGGTAACTTTGTCACCAGTCAGGATACGGATGTAGTTTTTACGCATTTTACCTGAGATGTGAGCAGTCACTACGTGACCATTTTCTAGTTCCACGCGGAACATGGTGTTAGGTAGCGTATCTAGTACGGTACCTTGCATTTCGATTGCGTCTTCTTTTGCCATTGAATCCTCTTAGGCCGGCCAAGTTAAAAAATAAGGGGCCGATATTGCCTTGAAAATAGGGTTGAGTAAAGTTTAGGGCGCAATTTTAACCTCGGTTGTCGGTTTTGTCAGCTTTTCATCGTTTATTTGTTGCAGTTTTTACCCTAAGCGATGTAATCCAGTGAAAAAGACAACTGAGTCTGAGCGCGCTAATCTGCTTCCTGTCGCCACTCACCGTCGACCCAACGCTGGCAAGGTTTATAGCGAGTTTTGTAGCTCATTGCCGGACATTCATCGACTTGGTATCCCAAGTATAGCCAGCGAAGCTGATGTGTCTGGGCAAATTTGATCTGAAAAAGGATCGCCAAGGTACCGAGTGCTAAGGGAGAATCAGGGTCAAAAAATGTGTACAGGGCTGATAGGCCGTCATTAAAGCGATCGCATACCGCTATTGCGATTAATTTGCCCTCTTGATTATCGTACAGGTGGAGGTATTGCGGTTGCATCCACTCACTGGCTGAAAAGCGCGCAAAGTCATCCTTGTTCGGTGGGTACATGCTGCCATCGGCATGGCGTTGCTCGATGTAACGCGAGTAGAGCGAAAACCAATCCTCATCCATCGCGTTTTTCAATATCGCGGTGATATTAGATGCTTTATTGAGTATTCGACGTTGGCTTCGGCTTGGCGAGAAATATGCACAGTCCACACGAATAGATTGGCACGCTTTACATTCAGGACAGTTGGGTCGATAAATCATATCGCCGCTGCGACGAAAACCGTGGTCCATCAATAAGCGATAATGTGAGCGGCTGTGCCACTCATCATCCATGACGACCATTAATTGATCTTGCTGTTCGGGTAAATAGCTACAGGGTTTAGATGGCGTTAGCCCAACGGTAAAACTCATAGTGATAACACCTGCTTTTTAAAACAATGGTCTGCTAAGGGCATGGCTTGAAGTTGGGCGATCGCGTCTAAAAACGCGGCTTGGTCGATCTTAACTGCGCCAAGGCTAGCGAGGTGCGGGTTCATAACCTGGCAGTCTAACAATTGGCCGCCGCAGCGTACAAAGTGCTGATTAAAGTACCAAAGTGCAATTTTCGAGGCATTGTCGGCCAGCGAAAACATTGACTCACCACAAAATAGCTGGCCAATGCCGATACCGTACATGCCGCCAACGAGTTGCTCGTCTTTCCATACCTCGACAGAGTGAGCGTGGCCGAGTTGGTGCAACTGTTTATAGGCTGTTTTCATCTCAGCGCTGATCCATGTTTCCTCAATGCCTCTGGTATCGGCACAAAGATCGATCACTTGATCAAAAGCGTAGTTAATGGTGACTCGGTAGTTGTGCTTGTTTTGAAACCGTCGCGTACTACGGCTTGGCGCGTATTGCTCGCAAATAAAAACCGTGCGCGGCGCGGGGCTCCACCATAAAATCGGTTCACCAAGGCTAAACCACGGAAATATGCCTTGGCGATAAGCCGCGATAAGCCGCTCAGGCGATAAATCGCCGCCAAACGCCAACAGTCCGTTGGGCTCTGTCAAAGCTTGGGTCGGATGCGGAAACTGCAGTGAAGTCGGACTAAGTTCAGGGAGATAGAGCGCCATTGGTGAAAGTCATATTAGATAAAAACGCTTAGATCGTGCCATTGACCTCACAGGGATGCAATAAACAGGACGAATAAAATCCAAAGGGCAAATAAAGAAAAGCCCCCGTTTGATACGGAGGCTTTGAGTGGCGAGGATAGCATTGAATCAATCCGCGAGGCGCTGCCATAGGCGCTGGTAGCGGGTTGATTCGGCGAGCAGGCTATCGTGGGAGCCTTGTTCGACGATACTGCCGGTTTCCATCAAGCAAATGCGATCCATTGACTCGAGACCGACTAAACGGTGAGTAATAAACAGCACGGTTTTATCGCGGCTCTTTTCTGTGATCATCTGTAGCAGCTTGTGCTCGGTGTGTTTATCCAGCCCTTCGGTGGGTTCATCCAATAGCCACACTGGCGCATCATGCAAGACAGCGCGCGCAATACCGATACGGCGTCGCTCACCCCCCGACAGTTGGCGTCCACCTTCACCAATCCATGCGTTTAGCCCTTGATCGTCAAGTAGTGATTCTAAGGCGACATCACGCAGTGCTTGTGCAAGTTCGTCGTCAGATGCTTCGGGCTTAGCAAGGCGCAAGTTATCCGCCAAGGTGCCATTGAACAAATCGACACGCTGGCTGACCACAACCATGCTTTGGCGAAGAGCGGCTTCATTCCAATCAGGCAGAGGAATGCCATCGAGAGACACCGAACCTTGGGCGGGATCCCATTGGCGTGTGATGAGTTGCAGCAGTGTTGATTTACCGCAGCCAGTTTTACCGAGTAGTGCGACTTTCTCACCCGCGTTGAGTTGCAGGTTTACTTGGTTTAACACTGTGGCAGGACTGTCATGATAGGCAAAGGTCACATCGCGCAAATCAACGGTACCGCGCGCGCTCGCTTGATAACCGCCTTCTGCTTTGAAGGGTGTATCGGGTGTCGCTTGAATAAGCGTGTTAAGGCGCTTTGCCGACGCTAAGGTTTTACCCAAATACTGAAAGGCACCGGCAAACGGCATCAAAATCTCAAAGCTTGCAATGGTCGCAAAAGCAAAAAGCGCGACAAGCGGATCCGGCGCCTTGCCCGCGATGCCATCTGCGGCCATCCACAGGATCAAGGTAAGGGTCAAACCACTGAACAGTTGTAAGCTAGCATTGGCCAAACCGGTGATCATCGCCATGCGGCGCTGGGCGCTGAGTAACGGTTGCTGTTCGCGAGCAATCGCCTCAAGGTAGCGCTGATTAGCATTAAACAAGGTGATCTCAGTGCTACCTTGGACAAAATCGAGCAGGGCGATACGCATTGCAGCCGTCGATTGAGTTAGCGTTTGGCCTTGTTGACTGCCGAGGTGGTGAAAGATAACCGGGACCACCGCCATTAAGACCAACAAGATCAAGCCCAAGGTGATCCCGATAGCCGGTTCAAACCATGCAAGGAATCCAGTCAGCGCAAGCGTTGCAAGAACCCCGACGATGATGGGCGTCATCAGGCGAAGGTAGAGATGATCCATCGCGTCGACATCGGCGACTAATCGGTTGAGCAAGTCAGCGTCACGCAGGTTTGCATGGCGGCTTGGCATCAACGGGATCAGTTTGCGAAACACAAACAGGCGTAGATCGGCGAGCAGCTTGAAGGTTGCATTGTGGCTGACCACTCGCTCACCCCAACGACCAGCGGTTCTCGCCATTGAAAAACCACGCACGCCTGCCCCTGGCAACATGTAGTTGAAGGTTTGGCGCGCGATGGTTAATCCGGCGACGGCGGATGCCGCGATAAACCAGCCCGATAGCGATAACAGACTCAACGCAGAGAGCAGGGTGGCGAGCGCCAACAGCATACCGAGCGTTAGACCAAACCAATGGCGGCGATAGAGACTGAGGAAAGGCAATAGATCACGCATTTCGCTCTCCTTGAAGTTGCAACTCTTGCATCACCCCTTGCTGGGTAAGCTCGTTGATAGGGCCTTGTTGCACAATTTGTCCTTCTTCAACAACCAAGACTTTGTCGACAGATTCAAGTTGATCAAGCTGGTGGCTAATTAATAGCAGGGTTTTGCCTTGTGTTACCTGTTGCAGCGAGGCTTGTACGGTGGCTTCACTGCTGGCGTCTAGGCTAGCGGTCGGTTCATCCAATAACCAAAATTGACCTTGCTGGAGAATGGCACGCGCCAAGGCGACACGCTGCGCCTGGCCGACCGACAAACCGCTTGAGCGATCGCCTACTTTAGTGGCGTAGCCATGGGGTAGTTCGTTGATAAACTCGGCGGCATAAGCCTGTTGCGCTGCCTCTTGAATGGCTTGTTCATTGGCATTTGGCTCACCGAGGGCAATGTTCTCGGCCACAGTACCATGGAGCAGCAGTGGGTTTTGACCGACCCAGCTTAAATGACGTCGCCAGTAGGCCAAATCCATGTCTTGTAGCTCGATGCCGTTCACTTGCAGGCTGCCTTTATAAGGCAAAAAGCCAAGCAAGGCATTGAGAATACTTGTTTTACCTGCGCCACTGTGACCAACAAAAGCAACGCGCTCACCATTGTTGATGGTAAAGCTAACCGGCCCAACCAACAGGCTACCGTCTAGCGCATACACTTCTAGCTCGTTGGCTTCGATACGTAGCGTCGTTAAATCCGGTTGGCTTGTACCGCCCAAGGTAATGTCAGGAGTGGAGTCGAGAAAATCAACCAAGGATTCGGCAGAGGCAATCGCCTGCGCGCGCGCATGGTAGTATGTGCCTAATTCGCGCAAGGGTTGGTAAAACTCTGGCGCAAGAATTAACACAAACAGACCAGTGAATAAGGTCACGCTGGTACCGTAGTGGCCGAAATTAAGCTCGCCAATGTAGGTAAAGCCGAAGTAGACCGCGACAATCGCTACCGAAATCGCGGCAAAGAACTCCAGTACCGCCGATGACAAAAACGCGAGACGCAGTACTTCCATCGTGCGTTTACGCAGCACATGGGCTGCGACATACAAGTTGTCGGCTTCTTTCTCGGCATAATTGAACAAACGCAGCGTTGGCATCCCGCGAAGGCGGTCAAGGAAATGCCCGGACAAACGCTGCAGTGCCTTAAAGTTACGTTTGTTGGCATCCGCTGCTCCCATCCCAACTAGCGCCATAAACATAGGCACTAGCGGGGCGGTAACTAAGAAGATAACGCCGGCCGCCCAGTTTTGCGGAAAGACCACCACCAAGATCAGAATGGGAATGGTGACGGCAATCATCATTTGTGGCAAGTAGCGCGCGAAGAAGTCTTGCATCTCTTCGATTTGCTCTAGAAGCAAGCTGCTCCATGCACCGGCAGGGCGTCCTTTAATATAAGCCGGACCAAGCTGGTTGAGGCGAGCGAGGACTAACTCGCGCAGGTTCTGTCGTACCAGCTCGCCGCAGCGGTAGCCGGTATATTCACGTAGCCAACTAAAGCCAGCGCGACCAATTGAGGCGATCACCAAACCAACAAAAGAGAGCAATAGGGTATCGCGTTCAACGCCGGTGATGATCAGCTGATGTAAAATGTGAGCCAGCAGCGCGGCTTGAATGATCAGCATTACGCCTGCGCCAGTACCGCTTAAGATAGCTAAAGAGAGCCATCGTTTGGCGGGTTTACTTTGTTGCTTGAGCCATTTCGACAAGGCTCGTTGGGTTAAGCGATCCATGAAGACCCGTCATGTGTTGACTACCGGTAGACCGGTAGGATGAATTCGGACGTCGTATCAGGCAGCCTACGTAATTGGGCCGCCTAGACGTATGAGAAAGCGAAATCCGTGTGTCTATACTGTAGAGCTAGCAACACGGATCTTACGCAATTTTGATAATAATTAGCGTGTTAGCAATAAAGATTGCGAGCGAGCTTAAACCAAACTATCGAGATAGCGCTCTGCATCCAATGCGGCCATACAGCCGGTACCGGCAGAGGTGATCGCTTGACGATAGATATGATCCATCACATCGCCTGCCGCAAAGACGCCTTTAACGCTGGTTTGGGAGGCATTACCCTCGAGTCCTGATTGCACCTTGATGTAACCATTGTTCATTTCAAGTTGCTCAGAAAAAATCGCGGTGTTTGGTGCATGACCGATCGCGATAAACGCGCCCATGACTTCAAGATCTTGGGTTTCATCGGATTGTGTGTCTTTGAGACGCACCCCGGTAACACCCATGTTGTCGCCCAGCACTTCATTAAGTGTGCGGTTGGTATGCAAGATAATATTGCCGTTAGCGACTTTATCCATTAGGCGATCGATCAAGATTTTTTCAGCGCGGAATGTCTCGCGGCGGTGAACCAAGTGAACTTCACTCGCGATATTGGAGAGATAAAGCGCTTCTTCGACTGCGGTGTTACCCCCACCGACAACAGCGACTTTCTGATTGCGATAGAAAAAGCCGTCACAGGTCGCACATGCAGATACGCCTTTCCCTTTGAAGGCCTCTTCCGAAGGCAATCCTAAGTATTTAGCTGACGCGCCGGTTGCGATGATTAAGGCATCACAGGTGTAGGTGGCATCGCAGCTTTTTAGGGTAAATGGACGCTGGCTGAGATCCACCGAGTCGATGTGATCAAAGATAATTTCAGTTTCGAAGCGCTCAGCGTGCTCTTTCATACGCTCCATCAGCGCAGGGCCGGTTAGGCCTTCTGCGTCACCGGGCCAGTTTTCCACTTCCGTGGTGGTGGTAAGTTGTCCACCTTGTTGCATGCCGGTGATCATCACAGGTTTCAGATTCGCGCGCGCAGCATAAACTGCCGCGGTGTAACCTGCTGGTCCTGAGCCCAAAATCAGAAGAGGACAATGTTTTGTTGAACTCATAAAACTCTCCAAATGAAGCCGTAGTCTTTTTTGTAATAGTGACCCGATTGTAGGTAAATTGTTGGTGTAAAGGAAGAGTTAGAGATGTCACTATTGCAAACTAAAATGTTGCGGATTTTTGCCAGTTAGAGAGATCCGATGAGTCCTGTTGCATGCTTTCTGAAACCTCGCTGAACACGGCGATCTAACTAATCAGAATGATATATTGCATGTTCGACTTTTACCTTTAGATTTAACTTTGATATGCTCGTAGTGTCTGAGATCACAAAAAGGTCATTTTATTTGCTAGGCAAATGAACAAATACCTCAGACATTAGATAGATGATTTTTAGGCATAAGGATTGTGCTTAGATGCCCCAAAAAATAAGAGCAAGTTTGTTTTTTAGGTCAATAAGCCAGCAAAGTTTGCCTTAAGCGTATTTTTAGATGACAAAACTAAAAATATGCTAATATTTGACGCTAAATACTAGAATAAAGGGCATACGCGGTCTGTGTGTCTGAAATGTATGCAGCAAACACACACGATAAACAAGCATGGAAGTAAAAGGTGGATAACATGGTAGATACCAATAAGAAACCATCCAAGGAATTGGACCGCATCGATCGGAATATTCTTAACGAGCTCCAAAAGGATGGTCGTATTTCTAACGTTGAACTGTCAAAGCGCGTAGGCCTTTCGCCAACGCCGTGTCTTGAGCGTGTTCGTCGTTTGGAAAGACAAGGTTACATCAGCGGTTATACAGCACTGCTTAATCCGCAGTACCTTGATGCCTCTTTGCTGGTGTTCGTTGAAATCACACTGAACCGTGGCACGCCAGACGTGTTTGATGAGTTCAACCTCGCAGTACAAGCACTTGAGGACATCCAAGAGTGTCACCTTGTTTCAGGTGATTTCGACTATTTGCTAAAAACTCGCGTAGCAGATATGTCAGCGTATCGTAAATTGTTGGGGGAAACCCTGTTGCGCCTACCAGGTGTGAACGATACTCGTACTTACGTGGTGATGGAAGAAGTGAAGCAAACTAACCATCTGGTGATAAAAACTCGCTAAAAGCTTGTCTCCATCACTCACATTGCGATAATGCATGAGCGGCCCTATCTTTCGATTGTGCCGCTCATCTTTGTTATAAGCCCTTGTTTCCCGCAATGGAGTGTTTTTTGATACAGCTTAAGAATCAATATCGAAGTCGTCCCCGCCTGACCGGTGGTCAAAGACTGCTTGAATGCCTATTGATTGTCGCCCTTCTGGCCGCAATATTTATCCTTGTTGCGTTGATCTCTTTCGACCCCGCTGATCCATCGTGGTCACAAACAGCGTGGCAACGAGACATCCATAACGCAGGCGGCGCTCTTGGGGCTTACCTCGCCGATACCTTTCTTTTTACACTGGGGCTTTTAGCTTACCCGGTGCCATTATTTATTATTCTTGGCAGTTGGATGATGTTCCGCCGCCGTGGCGAGTTTGAGCGTGCCGATTACTTAATTGCCGGTGCTAAACTGCTGGGCTTGATGGTCCTTGTGATCACCAGTTGCGGCTTGGCCGACATGAACTTCGACGATTTTGGCTACTTTTCTTCCGGTGGTGTGATCGGCGATGTGGTCACCAATAGCCTTAACCCTTTACTCAATGTACTGGGCACTACGTTATTGTTGATGTTCCTTTGGGCGGCAGGCTTTACCTTATTCACTGGGATCTCTTGGCTATCGATTGTTGAATTCTTAGGTGAGTCGACCCTGAGTGCGTTGTCGTCGCTGGCCAATTTACTTACAGGAAGACGCACCGAGCATTACCGCGCGTTTGAAGAAGAGTGGAACGAAGAAGATTGGGAAGCCGTGCTGCAAGCGGGTTACCAAGATGCGTTGCCTGAACCTGAAGCGAATGTCGATCCACTGTTTGCCACTGAGCCGAACATCACTGAACCCGAGTTATTAGGTCATGACGTTACCAATGATGGTGCGCCGCTGATCCACCGAGCAACCGAAGGCGATCGTCTTGAGCCTGTGGTGTCTATTCCGCCACGTGTTGAACCGGTCTTTAACGCACCGATGAATGCGACGCAGCAGCCGGTGTCGGAGTCCTTGCCGCAATTTGCTGCGACATCTGACGTGCCTTCACAAGCACCTTCGCAAGTTTTGTCGCCAACACAGGCGCAACAGCCTGTTCATGCTGCGCCTGCGCAGCCGGCCCAAGCGGCGGTTCAAGCCGCCCAGCCGCAAGTACAACCTCAGTCGGTAGCGCCTGTTAGCGAACCCGCACAAGCGCCAACGTCGACTCAGCAAGCGAAGGGAATGACCATTGAGCAGCTTGAGTCGGTTCTTGCAGCGGATGAAGAGTTCTCCGTTTATGTCGACGAAGGACAGGTGCAGCCTGCCATGCCTCGTGAGACTTCGCCTCAATCAGTTCCTGCACCGCAATCAGCTCCTGCGCAACATCAAGTGTCGCAGCATGCTGAGCCACAAGTTGCGACGCAGCCGGCTACTCCAGTATCACAAACAGTTACTTCGGTATCGCAGCCAGCGGTTACAGCGCCGAGCCAGCCTGTAGCGCAAAGCCAAGCTGTGACACAAAGCGCGCCTCATACTGATATGCCAGTGGCACAGCCCGTTGAGTCAGCTCAAACAGCGCCAAGTGCTTCCATTCCGGGTAGCCAATTGTCGGGTGCGACAGAGGCGGCGGTTGCCCTGTCTGCAGCGACGCAACCTGAAGTGACGCCTTCGTTACCACCGATTGGCGCTACCGATGGCTTATCCGAGCTTGAACGCGCTGAGCTAGAAGCGAACACCGCAACAGACGAAGACGATGAGTTCTTGCAAACTGTGCGAGAAGCGCAAGCGCGTGAATCAGCGCTGCAAAACCCATTTTTGATGCGCAGTGATGAATCGCTGCCGAAGCCGACAACGCCAATGCCTACAGTTGATTTGTTGGCCCCTGCGGTTCGCACCATGGAGCCAGCGTCAGATGAAGAGCTGCAACATACCGCGCGTTTGCTCGAAGCAAAATTGGACGATTACAAAATCAAAGCCAAAGTGGTGGGCGTTTTCCCAGGTCCTGTGATCACCCGTTACGAGTTGGAACTGGCACCAGGGGTGAAAGTCAGCCGTATTTCGGGCTTGGCGAAAGACTTGGCGCGTTCGCTCTCTGCCTCTGCAGTGCGGGTTGTTGAAGTGATCCCGGGTAAACCGTACATCGGCCTAGAATTGCCAAACGCCGGTCGCCAAACCGTGTTTATGTCGGAAGTGATTGCCAGCGATAAGTTCCAAAACAGCAAAGGCGCATTGCCGGTGGTGTTGGGTAACGATATTGCCGGTGAAGCGGTGGTGGCCGATCTAGCGAAAATGCCACACTTGCTGGTGGCCGGTACCACGGGCTCTGGTAAGTCGGTGGGCGTGAATGTCATGATTTTGAGCCTACTGTACAAATGTAAGCCAGAAGATTGTCGCTTTATTATGATTGACCCTAAGATGTTGGAACTTTCTGTCTATGAAGGTATCCCACACTTATTGGCCGAAGTGGTTACTGACATGAAAGACGCCGGCAATGCGCTGCGTTGGTGTGTGGGTGAAATGGAACGCCGATACAAACTGCTGGCAGCGGTTGGGGTACGTAATGTGGCGGGCTTCAATGCCAAGTTGGAAGAAGCGGCAGCAGCGGGTCACCCTATCCATGACCCATTGTGGCGTCCGGGTGACAGCCTGGATGAAACCGCGCCAATGCTGGAAAAAATGCCAAACATCGTCGTCATCGTTGATGAATTTGCTGATTTGATGATGGTGGTGGGTAAGAAGGTAGAAGAGTTGATTGCCCGTTTGGCGCAAAAAGCGCGTGCGGCAGGTATTCACTTGATTTTGGCTACCCAGCGTCCATCGGTTGATGTGATCACCGGCTTGATCAAAGCCAACATTCCAACCCGAATGGCGTTTACCGTATCGACCAAGACGGACTCACGTACCATTCTCGACCAAGGTGGTGCGGAATCACTCTTGGGCATGGGTGACATGCTGTACTTACCGCCGGGTCAAAGCCATACCGTGCGTGTTCACGGCGCATTTGCATCTGATGATGACGTCCATGCGGTGGTGAAAGACTGGAAAGCGCGTGGGAAACCACAGTACATCGATGCGATCTTGCATGAAGATCAGGGCGCAGAGAGTTTGCTGCCAGGTGAAGCACCGGTTGATGGTGATAGCGAACTTGACCAGCTGTTTGATCAAGTTGCGGCTTATGTCGCGGAAACGCGCCGAGGTTCCGTATCGGGAGTACAGCGTCGCTTCAAAATTGGTTATAACCGAGCCGCGCGAATTGTCGATCAGTTGGAAGCCCACGGGATCGTCAGTGCGCAAGGTCATAATGGAAACCGTGAGGTTCTGGCTCCGCCACCGCCTCAGAGGGATTAAAAGAATGAAAAAAGTAGTCGCGTTATTAACGTTGGTGTCGCCAGCTCTATGGGCTGGTGCACAAGAAAATTTGATTGAGCGTCTGAACAAAGTCGACGCCTTTGGTGCTAATTTTACTCAGCACGTGGTGAGCCCTGAAGGGGAAACCTTGATTGAAGGGGAAGGCGAGTTAGTGATCAAGCGTCCTAACCTGTTTTTCTTTAAAGCGATTTCACCTGAAGAAAACCTGCTAGTGACCGATGGCGATGCGCTGTGGTACTACAATCCGTTTTTGGAAGAAGTGACGATTCAGTCGCTCAACGAAGTGACGGAGCACACGCCGTTTGTGCTGCTCACCCGCAATCAAGCGTCGGATTGGCAGAACTACGCAGTGAGCCAAGACGGTGATCAATTTACCCTTGAACCGTTAGCAAGTGCTAACCTCAATGGTAGCTTTGAGATTGAAGTGAAAGACAGCGGTGTGATCGCTGGCTTTAGTTTGGTTGAGCAAGATGGCCAGCGCACCGATTACCGTTTGGCTGACTTTTCAACCCAAGATCTGCCGTATGACAGCTTCTTCACGTTTACCCCGCCAGCGGGTGTGGATGTCGTTGACCAACGTTAAGTGATACAGTGAACAACCTGAGCCTAGATTTTGCGGATGATTTCCGCCCATTGGCCGCCCGAATGCGGCCTCGCAATGTGCAAGAATACATTGGCCAGCAACACATTCTAGGCGAGGGTAAGCCTTTACGTCGCGCGTTAGAGGCTGGCCATGTCCATTCGATGATCCTCTGGGGCCCGCCGGGCACCGGTAAAACGACCCTCGCTGAAGTCGCAGCGCATTATGCCAATGCGGAAGTCGAGCGCGTCAGTGCTGTCACCTCAGGGGTCAAAGAGATCCGCGCCGCCATCGATAAAGCACGCGACAATAAAATGATGGGCAAGCGCACCTTGCTGTTTGTGGATGAGGTTCATCGCTTCAACAAAAGCCAGCAAGATGCATTTTTGCCTCACATCGAAGATGGCACCGTGACCTTTATCGGCGCGACCACGGAGAACCCCTCGTTTGAGCTTAATAACGCACTGTTGTCGCGGGCGCGGGTCTACAAGTTGAAGTCCCTGACTAATGACGAGATCTTAGCGGTTATTGACCAAGCGCTAAGCGATAAAGATCGCGGCTTGGCCGCTGCGGGGATGGTGGTGAGTGATGAGATCAAGCATGCGCTGGCGGATTTAGTTACCGGTGATGCGCGCCGCTCGCTGAACTACCTTGAGTTGCTCAATGATATGGCCGAAGCGGGCAGTGATGGCAAGAAAGTGATCACGCTAGAACTGCTGGCCGAAGTGACTGGGGAACGGGTGTCACGCTTCGATAACAAAGGCGACTTTTGGTACGATTTGATATCAGCGGTACATAAATCGATCCGCGGTTCTGATCCCGACGCTGGCCTATACTGGTTTGCTCGCATGCTCAATGCCGGTTGTGACCCGCTCTACGTCGCTAGACGTTTGTTGGCGATTGCTTCTGAAGATATCGGCAATGCCGATCCAAGAGCGATGCAGGTGGCGGTCTCAGCATGGGATTGTTTCACTCGCGTTGGCGCCTATGAAGGTGAGCGTGCTATTGCGCAGGCGATTGTTTATCTCGCCTGTGCGCCGAAGAGTAACGCGGTTTACACGGCGTGGAAGCAGGCCCAGCACGACGCACAAAACCTGCCCGATTACGAAGTGCCGCCGCATTTGCGTAACGCGCCCACCAAGCTGATGAAAGAGCTGGGCTACGGCCAAGAATATCGTTATGCCCACGATGAACCGGGCGCATACGCAGCAGGAGAGCGGTATTTCCCACCAGAGATGCAACATACCCGCTACTACCAACCAACAAATCGTGGTTTGGAAATCAAATTAGCTGAGAAGCTAGACTATCTAAGGAATTTAGACGAAAAAAGCCCGACAAAGCGCTACCAGTAGCGCGGCTTTTTTTGATATTGTTTTACGCTATCGGCCCAAGCTATCGCGGCTGATGGGAGAATTAACTTATTTCGTGCACTTTCGCATAATTATGAGCACAGGATTCGCATGCTAGATTCAAAATTACTTCGTACTGAGCTGGAAGATACAGCGGCTAAACTGGCACATCGTGGCTTCAAGCTAGATGTTGAGACCCTCCGCGATCTGGAAGAGAAACGTAAATCCCTGCAGGTTAAAACTGAAGAGTTGCAGGCTCAGCGTAACTCCCGCTCCAAGTCCATCGGACAGGCGAAGGCGAAAGGCGACCACGAAGAAGCTGATCGTATTATGGCGGACGTTGCTAACCTTGGCACCGAGCTAGACGACGCGAAAAAAGCACTGGCTGAGCTGCAAGACGAACTACTTGCGATCACCGCTACCGTACCTAACATGCCAGCAGACGAAGTGCCTGTGGGTAAAGATGAGAACGACAACGTTGAAGTGACCGTTTGGGGTGAGCCTAAGCAGTATGGCTTCGATGTGCGCGATCACGTTGATCTGGGTGAGATGGGCGATGGCCTTGATTTCGCCAGTGCGGTAAAAATCACTGGTTCACGTTTTATCGTGATGAAAGGCCAATTTGCGCGTCTACACCGTGCCCTAGCGCAGTTCATGCTTGATCTGCACACCGAGCAGCACGGTTACACTGAAATGTACGTACCGTACCTAGTGAACGCCGACAGCCTAATGGGTACTGGTCAGTTGCCAAAATTTGGTGAAGATCTATTCCACACCAAACCTGCGACCGAAGAAGGTCAAGGTCTGTCGTTGATCCCAACCGCTGAAGTGCCGCTTACTAACATGGTTCGTGACGTGATTGTGGACGAAGCTGAGCTGCCAATTAAGATGACAGCGCACACGCCATGTTTCCGCTCTGAAGCGGGCTCTTACGGTCGTGACACCCGCGGTCTGATCCGTATGCACCAGTTCGACAAAGTGGAATTGGTTCAAATCACCAAGCCTGAAGATTCAATGGCTGCCCTTGAAGAGCTGACCTCTCATGCAGAGAAAGTGCTTCAGTTGCTTGAGCTTCCATACCGTAAAGTGATCCTATGTACGGGCGATATGGGCTTTGGCGCAACCAAGACGTACGATCTTGAAGTGTGGCTACCAGCGCAAGACACGTACCGTGAGATCTCGTCGTGCTCTAACTGTGGCGACTTCCAAGCGCGTCGTATGCAAGCGCGTTTCCGTCGTAAAGGCGAGAAAAAACCTGAGTTGCTGCACACACTGAATGGCTCTGGTTTGGCAGTGGGTCGTACTATGGTGGCGATCCTTGAAAACTACCAGCAAGAAGATGGCCGCATCGCTATCCCTGAAGTGTTGAAGTCTTACATGGGTGGTGTTGAGTTCATCGGCTAAGTTGCTGATTCGGATCAAAAGAAAAGCGCATTGAAAAATGCGCTTTTTTTATGCCTGTCATTTGGATGTCGCACGGCGGCTTATTCTCAGCCGCCATGCTCACTCATTAGCGACTGAAGGCTATTAAAAAATCGGCGCGACGTTCGGGCGGCCGAGCTCTTTGAGCGCAATTGCATAGCCTGGGTCAACCAGCTCCAAAGTGGTATTGCTGTAGCGAAGGCGTGGGAAGGTATTGGTGGTACAGCTCTCTTGTTTTGGATCGGTACACCAGTACGTTGTTGCGTCACCGTCAACTTGTGTGGCGGGGCCATACAGGCTCTGCGCTGCTTGTCGCAGGTTTTCCGCATTTTCTCGTGACCATTCCATACGGTAAATCACGCGCGAGACAACAATGGCTTCTTGCTCCGTACCGTCAATTTTGGTTGGGCTAAAGTACACTGAATAGTCACCGGTTTCGGTGCGCACTTTAACATAGCGCGTATAAGTTGCTTGTGTGATCGGGCTTGTCGCGCGGAAATTATCGGTGATCAAGTCGGATGATGGGACGGCCAAGTAAGTGGAAAGCGCGGTAATCGCTTCGCTTTGTGGCATGCCCAAATTGACACCGGCAATGCTGGCTTGAAGGTGGTAAATTGTCTCGCCATCTTCGTTTTCACCCTGGTTCACTAACGCGTGGCGGGACGTATTAAGCTCATCCGTTGAGGAAACGTCGGTTTCTGCGTAGCTTACACCTGACAGTGCGCCAAGGAGTAAAAGCAGTGTTGCTGATTTTTGCATAGAAAGGCCATCCAAAGGTAAACATCAATGTCTATGTAACCAAGGAGTTTACCTTTATTGTGGCGGCACGTTCCCAGCAGGCCACTAACTATGCGATTTAGTTCAATAATTGGACTTCTCTATACAAGACAAGTCGACTGTATTTTCACTGAAGCTCACCAGCCAGCTAGCACAAAGAGTCAACTTGCGTCGTTAGGCGGGCGTAAAGCGCGTGATTTTGTTATCCACAGTTAACACGGAGCGGCAGACCCGTTTAAGACTGAAAGTGAACACAGAGATTGAGCAAGACGAGATGCGGGCAGAGAGTTGATAAATCTCGTGTGGCTCAATATAGGGTTGATCGGGGTTGGCCACGTGTTGTAGTTCATCCAATAGCGTGACGTAGCCTGCGTAACTGTCGGTTTGTTCATCGAGCAGCTTGCGAAGGCGTAAGAATGTCAGGTGGGCTTGATGTCGTAACCGTGGCAGGTGTGAGAACTGATTGGCGTTGTTGCAATCGCTGATCGCAATCAGGCTGCTTCTAAATTTGGCCAAGCTATCTAAGCACTCGAGCGTTAACTGCCACTGCTTTTGATACGCTCCTAGCAGTGCGGTTTTTTCCTGGTGGATCAACGCTTGCGAAAGCAGTTCATCAATCAAGTACAAGGCATGACGGGTTGCTTTACTGTGCAAGTAGTGGTTTTTGGTGGTGGTTAATACACGGTTATCAGTGCAGATCTCGGCGATGCGGGTGGAGAGAATACGAAACATCGCGCGGTAGGTTTTCGGGCTTTCTTGGCAGCAGCTAGCAATCAGCGTGATCAGGCGCTTTTCAATGACTTGACGGTTGTGATCGCTTTTATCATGGTGCGTTAGTTGTTGGTGTAACACATGGCTGTGTTGCTGCAATAGGCGTAATAGCTCCAACAGCCGATAGACAAGCGCAATCGACTTGCGCGCATTTTCTCTTTCATGATGTTGATTAAGGGCTTTGCCAAATAAGCCAATCGTAATAATGATGGCCATCATGATCCATAACATTGCTGATCCTCCACGCTGGGCCAGTCAAGCTAGCCGTTTTATTGTTGTTAGTTCGAGGTAACTCACAGTGAGGGGTACGATAGCAGTAAGTGCCGCCCCAATGGTTAACACTCGGTCAATTATTACGTTGTTTGCAAGTTACATTCCGCTATCTAAGTGAATGAAATTATGTGGTTTTACTTGGTGAGGACGGTTGCGCTGCCCTGTTTGTGGGCAAGTGAGCGCACAGAGAAAGTGCATCCTTTCATCGCGATTTAACGGTCAAGTGGCCTCACGGCAATGTAGCGGGGCAGTCGGTGATCTTGCTTGAATGTTGTGATGATGCTGGATCAGTAATTGGAAAAGGCGTAAGTAGAGCAAATTGAGCAAGTGAAAGTGCGTGACATGTTGGAGATGGATGGCTTGTGATCGCCTAACATCGGGTTTGCTGCGAGGTCGTCAGCGCGATTAGATTGGGTAGGTGATGAGTACTTTCAGCGAATAGCCAGTAGTTTCGAGAGCGCAGATAAACAAAAGGCCGACAATGTCGGCCTTTTTCGGAACGTGCAGATTATGCCGTTTCTTTGATCGTGTCTTCCAACAGCATATCGATACGTGAAATGTAATCGTTGTATTCTGCTGTGTTCGCTTTCGCGTAGTGGAAGTTACGGAAGTAACGTGTCATCGCTGTGAAGTACTTACGCGCCGCGTCTTTGCTGTCAAAGTTGTATTCAGTACGAATGATGTTAACAATCTTATTGAACACGAACTTCTGACGCTCAAGGCTACATGATGAATCCACTTCATCGAATGCATCTTGTTGTAGGTAAACCATGTCCAAGAACAAGGCTTTTTGGTACGTCACGTAGTCTTCTTGCGACACACCTTCTTCACCGGTTACCTGCATCATCTGGCCGATGCTGTCACCACGTGCTAGTAGCTCTTTCATCTCTTTAACAGTCGGAACCCAGTCTGGGCTGATGTTTTCAGAGTACCAATCTTCCAATTGATCAAGGTAACGAGACCAAGAGATCAATGGGTCGATAGCAGGGTAGAAGCGCTTGTATGCACGGTCGTACGATAGACCTAGGAAGGTTTTCACCGTACCTAGCGTAGACTGGGTTACTGGCTCTTCGAAGTTACCACCCGCTGGTGATACGGTACCGATCATGGTTAGCGAGCCTTCCACGTCGTTCTCGTTCATGATCACACCACAACGCTCATAAACACCTTTAATCGCGGAGTCCATGTACGCTGGGAAGCCTTCTTCACCAGGGATCTCTTCCAGACGGTTAGACGTTTCACGCATTGCCTGTGCCCAACGAGAGGTTGAGTCAGCAATTAGCAGTACGTTGTAACCCATCTGACGGTAGTATTCACCCAGCGTCAAGCCGGTGTAGATTGACGCTTCACGCGCTGCTACTGGCATTGAAGAGGTGTTACAGATGATAACGGTACGGTCGATCAGTGTACCGCCGTGACGTGGATCTTGTAGGTGTGGGAATTCTTCGATGGTTTCTACCACCTCACCCGCACGCTCACCACATGCCACAACGATTACGATATCAGCGTCACAGTAACGTGAGATACCGTGCTGTAGTACGGTTTTACCTGAACCGAACGGACCTGGTACACAACCCGTACCGCCACGTGCGATAGGGAAGAAGGTATCGATAGTACGTGTAGTGGTTACCAGCGGCTCTTTCGGGAATTGACGTGCAGTTTTACCGCCGTTTTGTGAAAGAGTGTTGGCAATTGATTTACGTACAGGCCACTTCTGAACCATGGTCAGTTTGTGCTCTTTACCACGGCTATCGACGATGTGTGCGATAACAGTATCAACGGTAAATGAACCTTCCTGAATCCAAGTCACCTCAACCTCACCTTTGATGAAGAAAGGCACCATGATTTGGTGGGTGAAACGACCTTCTTGAACCGTACCTAGCGATTGACCGGCACGTAGTTTCGCGCCTTTCTTAACGATAGCGTTAAACGCCCAAGTTTCAGTTTTGTCTAGGGCTTCTAGCTGGACACCACGTTTTAGGAATTTACCGTGGATTTGTGCTAGACGCTCAAGTGGGTTTTGTAGGCCGTCGTAGATTTGCGCCAGTACGCCTGGGCCCAATTCTACGCTAACCATTTCGCCGGTTTGGATGACGCCATCACCAACGGCAACACCACGGGTGTCTTCGTACACCTGGATGTCGGCAGAGTCGCCACGAACACGCAGGATTTCCGCCATCAGCATTTCATCAAGATCTTCAGTCTGCTTACGGCTAGGTACGACGTAGACAACTTCGTTTTTAACTAGCTGGCCTTGTTGCTCAGGGTTGAGGCGGATGGTCAGCGTATCGCCGATAACCGCTGTAACGTGAGCTGTCGGCTGTTTGTTCACTAATTCAGTGCTCATTGAATAACCTGTTATTCCTGTTAATCCGGGAGTTCACTGGCAAAGCTGCCAAGTGCATTCTCTACAAGCTGGTCAAACCGCTTAACTGCAACTTCGCTGTCATAGGTGGTCCAGCGATACACCAAATTCCAACGCAACAAGTAAATCACTACTGCTTCAAAGCCAAAGCTGACTTTGGTGCTCAGACGGTCTAGCTCTTGCCATACCGCACTCAGTAGTTCTTTCTCTAACGCTAGGCTTTGATCTTCTTCCATATAGCGCGCCACATCAGGGAGCCAAGGGAAGGTGAACTGCAAGTTAAAGTACGGAACATTCCAGTTGCGTCGGATAAATTCATAGCGAGTGCCGAAACTCCAGCGCGGTTCTGCAGGGGCTTTCTCCCCGGCTTTTTTGCGGCGAAGCGCAGCCACTACAGTGCGCATATCCAAACGCCAATCAATCAAGTCTTTCAGGATCTTGTTGTCTACTTGCTCGCGTGCGCGAGTGGCAAACTTGATCAGCTCTGCATCATTGGCTTCGTCATCACCTTTGTCCCAGTGCATAAGCTTTTCGATCATGCTTAGGGTTTTGCGCTCATCAAACGTTAGCGCGCTAAGGCGACGGTCCAGCTGGTAACGCGAAATTGGCGTTATTTTGCTGTCGAACAATGAATCGATATGCGGCAGCGACGTCAACAGGCCATGATATGCTTTATCAGACATATTCGCTCCTTGCTAAGGAGAGGCAGGGCAGGCCTGCCTCTTCCGCTTATTTTACAATGCCTTCAAGAAGCGCACGGAAACGTGGCTGCAAGTGCTTAAGCATCATTTGAGTCACAGCTTCATCCGACATTTCAACTTTGATGTCTTTCTCTTTCAGACTGAACACCAAAGCGTTTTTGTTATCTTCAGAAACGTTGAACGTCACACCTTCACGCAGCATTTCTGCTGCTTGCGCTACCGCGAAGTGCATTAGCGTGCCTTCGGTTAGCTCTTCAGGGTTCGTGCTCAGCTCGCTCACACCAATGACTTTGGTTGGTAGTAGCACTTCTACAGGCTCGTTGGCGTCAACCGCGTTACGGCCTGCCACTTCCAAGATGATTTGTTGTAGCATCTTCTCGTCAGTGAACTGTGCACCTACAGTGGCTTTGATTTGCTGAGCAAACTCTTCTTGCAAGAAGGTTTTCAGTTCAAGGATGGCGTTACGGTTCGCCATTTCGAACGCTTGCTTACCTGCACTGGTGATGAAGTCCGCTTCTTTGCGCGCGTTGCCAAGGATCATCGTGGCTTTATCGCGTGCTTCTGCCACGATGGTTGATGCTTCGTCACGCGCTTCTGAGATGATCTCAGTCGCTTCTTGTTTACCCGCATCCACACCTTCTTGGCGTAGGGTTTCCACCAGCTGCTTGATACCTGCCGATACAGGCGTGTTTTGATTTTCTACTGTCATGGTTTATTCCTTAGGCTGTGATGCCACCAGCCATAACCAGTGCGAATACGAATGCGAATACTGAGAAGCCTTCTACGATTGCCGCTGGTGCGATAGACAGACCAAATACTTCTGGTTTGTTTTTAGATGCGTTGATTGCTGCAGATACTGCTTGACCTTGGTAGATAGCAGAGAACAGTAGCGCAAGACCAGTCATTAGACCGATACCGAATAGACCGCCTGCAGTCGCTTCAGAAACACCGATACCAGATAGGGTAAACATGATTACGATACCGTAGATAACCTGAGATGAAGGCATCGCTGATAGACCGATGTATTTACCGTAGCCAGACTCTACGTCCAACATTGCGCCACACGCTGCTTGACCCGCAACAGAACAACCGATAGCTGAACCGATAGCACCTAGTGCTACAGGAGCGAATGCGCCCAACCAACCCAGTGCGATGATAAATGATTCCATTTCTTAATCCTCTTTCTTACGAAAAGCTTTGAACGGGTATCCTTCGTCGGACAAGCCCCAGTTAACAAATTCAATTACATTTAGACGCATGCCGTGAACCACACCACTCATGATACAAAGTGCAAAGTTCAACACATGGCCAAGTAGCAAAATCACGCCGCCGAACAGCACACCGGTTACCGGTTGAGCTTCAACAACTTGTCCTGCTAATGAGTTAAATGTCATCGCTAGTGACGCGCCTGACAGACCCAGTGCGAAAAGACGCATGTAGCTGAGAATGTCACCGAATGCACCAGTGATGTTGTAAATCGCTTTGGCACCATCAAGTGCACGCAGCGCCAGATCCTTGCGGTTATTCACCGGACGATCACTGCTGAACACACATACAAGCCCTGCACCGCCAAGCATGATCAAGCCACCTAGGAAGCTGCCCATGGTTGCCCACATCGACTCGCCTGCGCTGAACCAAAGCAACATGCCGCCGACCATCAAACTGGCCCAACCCAATGGCGCAAGCGCTTTGAGATTTGGTCGGTTGATGTAGGCCGTCATGACGTTGGCACACACAAGATGCGATACACCAATGAAGACAGAAAGCTTCATCATGGCGTTGTAGTTGTTCATATCAATGATATGGAAGATGCTTAGGAAGCTATCTTCACTTGGTGTGACACCGAAGTAACTGCCCGCCAGCACACCCCAAATGATACCGAGACCTGACATAAACAGACCAAGGTTCATCAGACGTTTGCCTTCGGTGGTTCCTTGCATCTTGTCTCTAAAGAACAGGATGATGAGGCCGAAAATAGCGGAGTACAGGGCATCGTTCATGATCATTGCAAAGAACAATGAGAATGAATAAAACACCACGTTGCCCGGGTCCCAAGCGCGGTAGTTTGGCGTTTGGAAGAAGCCCATGGCTTCTGCTCCACCCCCGGTCAAATCCGAGTTTTGCAACAATGTTGGCGGCTCGTCTTCGGCAGTAGGCTCTTCAAACACCACGGCGGTACCGTAGGCTTCTGCAAGTTCAATTACCGTTTGTTCCTGATCCGAAGGCACCCAGCCTTGGATGAGGAAGAACTGACCTTCATCCTGCACGCCAGAAGAGGCGAGTAGAAGTTCGGCACGGTCTTGGCTTGCGGCAAGTGACTGGCTTAGCGGATAAATCCAGCGAGTCAAAGCTTCTCGTTCAGCCATCAGATCTTCCAGATGCTGCTCTGCGATCTCTAATTGCTCTTCGACCTTAGACAGACTGTGAGGACCAACGTGTGAACGTTTTACTGGCAGTAGATCTTCTTCCGGTTCATGGTCTGCGACGACAACAACGTACGCATTTTTATGATCCCGAGCGATTTCTTGCCAAGGCTGCTCTATTTCAGATAACGCTTGAAGTTTTTTCAGCGGCACCAAATAGAACCAGAAACGCAGTCCTGCTAATGAATCCAGAGACGGTAATTCAAACTCACCCCATGGACGTAACAGTTGGCGACGTTCTTTGAGCTGATCGCGCAAATCTTGTTGTTGGCGAATTTTTCGCTTGTTTTCCAAGATTTCAGCAACCAGTTCATCAATTTCCACTAACTCTTTGTCAAGTACTGGACGGCGGCGGCGCTCGATGCGACTAAGCCAAGCCAGTGCTTCACTTGCTTCAGTGGGTTGCTGCATAGCTAGGGCACGGTTTGCTTTGGCATTGTCTTCACTTAGCGGAATCAAATGCGTGCAACCCAGTGCTTGCAAAGCCATCAGGATTTCTTCACGACGTGACGATTGACCACCCAGGGTCAGACGTTTCAGGCGTTTAATACTCATGCCTGGCCTCCCTGCGTTTTCGCGTGTTGTGCCAGCACTTTCTGTTTAGACAGTTTCGCATTCATTACGGCAGCGCGATCCTGATCGGATAGGTAAATCCCAATCCGTTTGATGGTCTCTTGGGTGTTAGGGATCAACACTTTCGAGAACAGGTTCACACGTTGACTGGTCGTGCGCGTTGCAGCGCTGATCAGTTCGTAACGTTTTTCATAAACAGACAATTCAACCCGAAGACGAACCATCTCTTTAAGTTGGCGAACAACACTGTCTACCCAATGCGGGCGAGCGAGATAACTGTAGGGGGTGACTTCGATGTCGATATCTTCGACAAGAGGTACCCGGCAGCCAACAATGTTCTGTGTGACCAGTTTGACGTTGTGCACCTTGATCAGGTTGTTCACGTCAATCTCTTCACACGCGAGCATAGGTATTTGCTCTTCAACCACTTTACGCAAATCAGCAACTGCTTGTTTTGCTTCTGCTAAAGCGATTTCCGCGCGTTTACGCTCGATCATTAGTTGTTGGCGTTTCAGTTCCAACGCAGGCAGGTAGCGCTTATACGTCTTTAGGCTGCGCTTTTGTTTATTCAGCGAGCTTTTGTTTAATGCTACCTTCGCCATGGATTACTCCTCAGTGGTCTTTTCTAAACCCAGTTGCTCTGGGTTTGGCCAGTATTTTTCTAGCAGGCTGTCTTTGATCAGGGTTTCTTCTGGATCAAAACATTCCGCCAATACTTTCCAACTGAAGTCCAAGGCCTCTTCCAGCGACATGTCCACATCAAGGGTCATAAAGTTGTCACGGAAGTATTTACCAAATTTCAGCGTCTTCTCATCGTACTCAGACAACTCGAAGGCCATGGCTTGTTTCTGTTGCGCTTCAACTGAATCAGAGTAGAAGCGGATCATCACACTCATGATGGCGCTGTGGTCTTCACGGGTTTCTTTACCGACAACCATCTGCTTCAGACGTGATAGTGAACCGAATGGGTCCAATACGCCGTCGTGAAGGTAGAACTGACCTTCGGTGATGTAACCAGTGTTATCTGGAACTGGGTGAGTAACGTCGTTACCTGGCATGGTGGTGACGGCAAGTAGGGTTACTGAGCCTGCACCTTTGTAGTCACATGCTTTTTCGTAACGTTTTGCCAGTTGAGAGTACAAGTCACCCATGTAACCACGGTTGGCTGGGATCTTGTCCATTGCAACACCGATCTCTTTCATCGCATCCGCGTAAGAGGTCATATCGGTTAGAAGAACAAGGACTTTCTTGCTTTCTTCTACTGCGAAGTGTTCTGCAACTGACAACGCCATGTCCGGCGCAAGTAGACGTTCTACGGTTGGGTCTGATGCTTGGTTTACAAACATCACGGTACGAGATGATACGCCCGCTTCTTCGAACTGAGTTCTGAAGAAATGGTAGTCATCGAAGATGAGACCCATACCTGCGAAAACTACGACATCGGCTTCAGCCTGAATCGCAATACGTGCGAGGAATTTGTTATAAGGTTCACCAGCGACGGAGAAGATAGGAATCTTTTGCGACTCAACTAGGGTGTTGAATACATCGATCATTGGAACGTTGGTACGTACCATGCGTGAAGCCAAAGTACGACGTACTGGGTTCACCGATGGGCCATCCACTTCCACTTTTGGATCGGATTCTAGTTCAGGACCTTGGTCAATCGGACGACCTGCACCGTTAAAAATACGGCCCAGAACGTTCGGCGAGTAGGTCACCTGCATAGGTTGGTCGAGGAAACAAACAGCTGCATTAGTCGATAGACCTGAACAGCCAGCGAAGACTTGAAGTGACACTTCTTCGTTGTCAATTTTGATGATCTGCGCCAGCGAGTAGTTCTCGCCGTCTTGCTCAATCATCGCCAAGTCACCGTATTTGGCTTTGGCATTGGCCGAAGAAAGGTTGGGCACTTCAACCCTGATCAAATCACCAACGATACTGAGTATGTTGGTATAGCGTAGTAGACTCTGTGGCATCCCAATTCCTTGATAACTGCCTGATTAAAGAGTGTTCGATAGTGCTTCATCATCATGATTTGGCGCGTTAATAATACACACCAGACCTAAAGCCGACTAATCAAATTTGAAAAAACACTGCATTTCTTCAGACTCTGTTAAGCGGTAATCATTTTTACCACTCGCCGTTGACACAGCTATTTCAGCTGTTCATCGCTATTATGGATAGCGAGGCTGAAAGTTGCCTGAATTAGCAGGTCAAAAAACCTATCCACTCCATCTTGTGTTAACAAAAACCCATGCCATAAATTGGGCATGTGTTAACGTCGCAAATAGCTTACAGCCATTTTCAGACAAAACTATGCTAGAGATTTTTCTTAGTATGTCAAAATGTAATTTTCAATTAATAATAACTCGGAATTGCCGATGATAAGCCTCGGGAATACGGTTAATTAATCGCAAAATAAACCCCAAAAAGAACAAGTCTATAGTATGTAAGTCGTTGATTTTGATTCGTGTAAACGATTTCAGTGATCCTGATCATAATTAGCGATAAGTTTATCATCTCATTTTTGCGATCTAATTAATGAATTTTGAGAAATAGAATGAAAGCAGATCGGGTTTACAAATGTAACTAATTATGTGCTCAACTAATTTCATGCAGAAATTAACTGTTCCCTTCCTTAGACAACAATTGACTATATTTCAAATTTAGTTTGTCAATTTAACCCTATAATTGATCTGGTTTTGATTGTGCTAATAGCCTGTGGATGTAATCACTGCAACAAGTGGGGTACAGATGTGGTGATGTCACAACTCAGACAGTTGTGATAGGCAAAAAATGGCAAAACCAAAGGGGCTAATTATGTTTAAGTTAACTTGATTTAGGGGGGATTATTTAATGCAACAGGAGTATCAAGAAATTTTGGACTTTTGGTTTGGTGAATTAGACGAAGAAGTGACGACGCTAAATAGAAACAAGCTCTGGTTCCAAGGCTCTGAAAAAATAGATGCGGAGATCCGTGAGCGATTTCAGCCCTTGATGGCACGCGCCAGCCTTGGCAAGTTAGCACACTGGTGCAGTGAGCCTAAAGGGACGTTGGCGCTGCTGATCTTGCTCGATCAATTCTCTCGTAACATTTACCGTGGCCTCAGCGCTGCGTTTCGCCATGACATCTATGCCTTGGCGATTTGCCGTAAGGGATTAGCCGCCAATCAAGATCAAGCGTTAACACCGATTGAACGGGTGTTTTTCTACCTGCCACTAGAGCACTCTGAGAACTTGGAAGATCAGGAAGAGAGCCTGTTTCGTTTTGATCAGCTTCGCACTGGGGTCAGTTGGGGCAATCGGCAAATGTTTGAAGGCTTTTATCAGTATGCGCGCCAACACCACGTTATTATTGAGCGTTTTGGGCGCTTTCCCCACCGCAATGCTGCGCTAGGGCGGCTGTCGACGAGTGAAGAGCTGCAATGGTTGAAAGGCGGTGCGAATCGCTTCAACCAATAGGATTACCCTCGCTTGAACTCAGCACTTCGGGTGCGGGTTTGGGCTCTGTGTGCTTGTCGTATCCCGCCGTAGCGCTATGCCATTAATCACCTGCGATAGCGCACTTGCTCTCTTTCATTTCTTTTGTCGATGACGGCCATTCTTGAAGCGGGTCTAACTCAGCCGGTTTAACTTAGTAGCGGCATGACGCGATTTCGACCTAACTGCTTGGCCTTGATCAGTTGCTCGTCAGCGCTGTGAAGCAACTGCGTCGCACTGATATCGGACTGGTGTTGCGCGACTCCAAACGATGCGCTGATGGTGTTAACGCTTTTGCCGCTAAACTTGTCTTTCACTGCCAGCTTATCAATCTGCTTGCGAACGCTCTCTGCCAATTGGCGCGCAGGGGCAAGGACCTTATGCGGCGCGATCAGGGCGAACTCTTCACCGCCGATCCGATAGGCTTGGATCCCATCACGGCAGTTGTCGTTCAAGCGGCGAGCGACGGCTTTAAGCACCTGATCGCCAAGTTGATGGCCAAAGTTGTCGTTAAACGCTTTAAAGTGGTCTAAATCAAGCACAATCACGCTGAACGCGGTGCCAAGCTGCGTCCAAGAGGCGAGATCTTGATCGAAAGCGCGGCGGTTGTAGATCTTGGTCAATGCGTCTTCATGGGCTTCTTTACGCGACTCAGATAACGCCGATTTAAGCTGGCTAATCTCGGCCTGCGCTTGCGTCAACTCGTTGCTAAATACGTTAGTCGCGGTTTCGATGTCGCCAGAGTCGCGCAGTAAATCGCGGACGAGTTTCATCACTTCGTCAAGGGTGATCCCATGTTGTTCGGCCTCTGCCAAACGCTGAAACCCAGAGCGCAATGCCGACTGAAACGCTTGCGTGCCCGCTAAGGTATCATCCATCGAATGGTTCATTTCTATCGCCATCGCTTCTAGACTACGCTTGACTTGATCGATATCGCGCTCGGCTTCACTGGCAATATGTGAGGAATACAGGGTTTGGCAAAAGGTGGGATAGAAGTGTTGGCCTTGCTCTATCGCGTGATCCATCGCGGTGTTGAGAGCGGGCGTAGTGCCGGCGCTATAGGTGTACCAAATTGCGTAGTTGGTTGGCGTAGTAGGAATTTGATATTTCACCATTAATGGCACAGTTTGTTTGAGAAGAAGCGCGGATTGTTCTAGCAGATCCTTTGCCATCAGATGTTATCCCTATTTCTGAAGACGACTACATGGGGTGAGCAGGTATAAAAAAGCCCTCTGGGATAATAGAGGGCTTTAAAAAACGAGTCAAAGATAAGTGACTGGTATTACATGCGTTCTAGGGTTTCGATACCCAGTAGCGACAAACCTTGTTTGATGGTTTTTGCTGTGAGCAACGCCAGTTTCAAGCGGCTTTGTTTCACGTCGTCTTCTGCGTTTAGGATCGGACACGCATCGTAGAAGCTTGAGAAGTTACCGGCAAGCTCGAACAGGTAGCTACACATTACGTGTGGGTGGCCTTCACGCGCAACGGTTTGTACCGCTTCTTCAAATTGCAGCAGTTTCGACAGCAGCACTTGCTCTCTTTCATCACTGATCGTGATTGGTGCAGTTAGCTCTGCTTCGGTTAGACCAGAGCGCTTGAAGATAGACGACACGCGCGCATAGGCGTATTGCATGTAAGGCGCGGTGTTGCCCTCAAATGCCAGCATGTTGTCCCAATCGAACACGTAGTCGGTGGTGCGGTGCTTAGACAGATCAGAGTATTTCACCGCTGCCATTGCAACAGTTGATGCGATATTGGCTTTCTCTTCTGCGCTTAGCTCTGGGTTTTTCTCTTCGATCAGCGCTGTTGCGCGTTGCTCTGCTTCATCCAGCAAATCAACAAGGCGTACTGTACCGCCTGCACGGGTCTTAAACGGACGACCGTCTTTACCCAGCATCATGCCGAACGCGTGGTGCTCAAGAGACACTGACTCAGGGATGTAGCCCGCTTTACGTACGATAGTCCATGCTTGCATCAGGTGCTGATGCTGACGCGAATCGATGAAGTACAACACGCGATCAGCGTTTAGGGTTTCGTAGCGGTATTTGGCACACGCGATATCGGTGGTGGTGTACAAGAAGCCGCCGTCGCGTTTTTGGATGATCACACCCATAGGCTCGCCGTCTTTGTTCTTGTATTCGTCAAGGAATACCACTTGCGCGCCATCATCTTCTACCGCAAGACCTTGCGCTTTTAGATCGGCAACGATCTTTGGCAGCATGTCGTTGTACATCGACTCACCCATCACGTCGTCACGGCTTAGTGATACGTTGAGGCGATCGTAGTTACGTTGGTTTTGCTCCATTGTCACGTCAACCAACTGCTTCCACATTTTCGCGCAGTACTCGTCGCCACCTTGTAGTTTCACTACGTAGTTACGCGCACGCTCAGCAAATGCAGCGTCTTCGTCGTACAGTTTCTTCGATTCACGGTAGAAAGCTTCAAGATCCGACAGTTCCATTGACACTTCGCCAGACTCTTTTTGTACGCGCTCAAGGTTGGCAATCAACATACCGAACTGGGTACCCCAGTCACCGATGTGGTTAGCACGAACCACCTTGTGACCTAAGAATTCTAAGGTACGCACCACTGCGTCACCGATGATGGTTGAACGTAGGTGACCAACGTGCATTTCTTTCGCGACGTTTGGCGCAGAGTAGTCAACCACGATGGTTTGTGCCGCTTCTGGCGCAACGCCTAGGCGCTCGTCGGCTAGTGCGCTTTCTGCTTGTTCAGCAAGCCAGGTTTTAGACAAGAAAATGTTGATGAAACCAGGACCCGCGATCTCGGTTTTCTCGGCAATACCATCAAGATCCAGGTGATCCAGCACTTTTTGCGCAAGTTCGCGCGGGTTCATACCCAGTCGCTTTGCAACGCCCATCACGCCGTTGGCTTGATAGTCACCAAATTGTACTTTCGCCGATTGACGTACGGCGGCTGGGCTGCCTTCTGGTGCGCCGGCTGCAACCAACGCCTGAGACACTTTGTCGTTAATGAGTGCTTGGATGTTCAATGGAATTGTCCTTTCTGCAATGCAATTGTCATGCACATGACACGGTCAGGAGACCCCAAACTTCATCTGAGTCTGGCCCCTAACTGGCTCGAATTCAAAAATAACAGTAATGATAACTGAGAAAGGTAGTGCGTTGCTACGCCAAATTGACCGCAAAGGCAATAAAAGTCCCTCCGATTTGGATGCTTGATCAGGTTAGTTTTATCGCATTGGTGAAACAGTCGCCATTTTCGTGCTTTGCGCGGAGTTGAACTGGGCTAGATTGGCATCCTTCTTGTTTGTTTGGATTAGCAGACAGCGGGGATGAAGAAGTTTAACTGGTAATGCAAATTCCACAGCAGATACCGGCAAAAATCCTCTAACCATAAATAGTTACCACACCATGTTGGCAGTTACTTACAAAAGCTGTCGACGGGGTTAGCGGTAACGTGAAGTGGCGCAGCACTGCGCTGAGCCAAGGGGGAGACGATGAAGCCAAGCGTATTGCGAATAGCTCAATGGTGTTGGTGCAAGTTGCAAACAAATTTGCTAATTCCGCTCAGCGGCATGCTGGCCTTCTTTGTATTTGTCTGGGCAATTGCATTTTGGAGTTTGATGGGCAGCGCCTACGCACAAGCCGTATCAGCCGAGGCGGATGGAGACACTGAGGTAATCACCTTTGGCGTGGTGCCGCAGCAATCAGCAGCGCGTTTGGTAGAGCAATGGGGGCCGTTGCTTCAGGCATGGTCTGAGATCAGTGGCATTGAATTGCGTTTTGCTACAGCGCCAGATATTCCCACTTTTGAGCAGCGCCTTGCCGCCGGTGAGTACGATATCGCGTATATGAACCCGTATCATTTTACCTTGTTCCATACGGTGCCAGGTTATCAAGCGTTAGCGCGAGCTCGAAATAAAGCGATCACGGGCATTATCGTTGCCTCTGCCAAGTGGCAAGGCGATGTTAATCATCTCGCCGGTCAGACCTTGGCGTTTCCCGCGCCACGCGCATTTGCCGCGACCTTGCTCACGCGCAGTGAGTTGGTGGCACAGTCGATTCCCATTCTGCCAAAGTTTGTCGGCTCTCATGACTCGGTATATCTGGCGGTAGCGAAAGGGCTATATCCTGCGGGAGGCGGGATCATGCGCACCTTTAACAGCATTGACCCAGCCATTCGCGATCAGCTTCAGATCATATATCAAACAAGCAGTTACACATCACACGCGATTGCTACTCATCCCAAATTGGCGTCTGAAACGGTCAGCCGACTACAGGTAGCACTGGCGCAGTTGGACGCCCATCCGCTCGCGTTGGAGAGTTTTGAAATGCTGAGTATCGATGGCTTACAGCACGCGCAAAATGGTGATTGGCAAGATGTGGCAGATCTCAACATTGAGCTTGATCCTCGTTCGGTTGAAGGAGTGCAGCCATGAGCCTGCGTTTGAAAACCATTATTGGTATTGCAATCATCGAAGCAGTTGTGCTGGCGCTGCTGATTGTCAGTGCCTTGAGCTGGCTGAAAGAGTCAAATGAAACCCGTTTGATGGTGAGCAGCCAACAATTAGCGAGTGTGTTTGCCAATGCGACGCGCGATGCGGTGATCGCGTCTGATCTCGCTTATCTCGACAGTTTTGCGCAGTCGGTGGTGACGGAGCAAAATCTGGCGTATATCCGGATAACCGATCGTGATGCTAACGAGCTGGCGCTGCATGGCGATTATCGCTCGGTTAACCCCAATGAAATACCGAGTGAAGTGAAAGACAGCGCCTATGATGTGATTGCATCGATTGTGGTGGGGGATACGCTGTTTGGTTACGTTGAAATGGGGGTGCAGGTCAACGATTTACAACTGCTGCTAGATAACGCGCTGTGGTCAAGTTTGTCGATAGCCGGCGCGGAAATGCTGCTGGTGGCGCTGTTCTCCTTTGCGTTGGGTACTTATCTGATGCAGCGCTTGGGCGAGTTAAAACGTGGCGTTGAACAAGTTGGGCGAGAAGGCCCCGGCGCGCAAATTTATGTCGGTGACAATGATGAAGTCAGTCGGGTGGGAGAGGCGTTTAATACCATGTCGCGCTCGCTCGCTGAGGCGAAGAGAAAAATTGAAGGCGAGCAGCGCCAACAACAACACCTTCTTGAGCAAATCACCGAGCTAGCGCAAGTGGCAGAGCATGCTACCGACAGCATTGCGATCTTGGATGTTACCGGTCATGTTTCTTGGACGAACCGCGCCTTTGAACAACTGACGGGGCTAAGCAAAGACGAGATCATTGGGCAGTATCCTCTGGCAAAATTGCAGTCGGCGGATACGTCTGAGAGCACCTTACGGCTTCTAAGCCAAAGTATCGAATTGCAAAAACCGATGCGCACAGAGATCCGACTGCAAGACAAATTTGGCCACGACTTGTGGGTCGATGTGTCATTGTCGCCAGTGCGAGATAGCGAAGGGTACGTTGAGCGGTTTATTTACGTGCAGCGTGATATTAGTGAACGGCGCTTGCTCGATGAACAGCTTGAGCAGGCACTCGATCGCGCTATGCGTGCGACTAAAGCCAAATCAGAATTCCTCGCGAACATGAGCCATGAAATTCGCACCCCAATGAATGCGATTATGGGGATCAGCGAGCTGCTGATGGAGTCGTCATCGGTCGCTAGCGAGAAAGAGCAATTGGGTTTGATCCATCAATCGGCGTCTAATCTGTTGCAGATCATCAATGACATTCTCGACTACAGCAAAATTGAGGCAGGCAAATTAACCCTTATCGAAGAGCCGTTCTGTCTCAATGAAGCGCTGGAGTCATGCTTAGACATTTGTGCCTATCAGGCTGAATGCAAAGGGCTCAACTTGATTTTGGATGTACCCAAGAATATCAATAAAACCGTGATGGGCGATCGTGGCCGGCTCACCCAAGTCCTGCTGAATTTGGTGGGAAATGCGATCAAGTTTACCGAGCAAGGGCATGTCAAACTGTCAGTGAGTTGCTTGGAATACCATGTAACTAGCCGAATTACTTTTGTAGTGGAAGATACCGGGATCGGCATAGCTGAAGATAAGTTGGCGCTGATCATGAACAAATTCGAGCAGGTTGATAATTCAGCGACGCGCGATCATCAAGGCACGGGTTTGGGATTGGCGATATGTAATCGGTTGATCTCGATGTTTGGTGGCCATCTCAGCGTGCAATCTACTTTAGGGCAGGGTAGTTGCTTCAAGTTTACGGTCGAGTTTCCTCATAGCCTCGAGCGCAACAACGACAATGTTAAAACGCCGGTCGTTTCTGCGCTGCCACGCGTCATTTATGTCGACAGCTATCTGCCGCAATCTCAGGTTGTGACCCGCTATCTGACTGAACTCGGCACCACGGTGCAGCATGTGGCCACGATGGATTTAGCGACCCGCTTTGTTTTCCATGGCGAGAGCGATGTGGATGTTTTGGTGGTGAGCGCCTCCAGTGCGCAAGACGTCGAGAAGATTGCCCAGTTCAGTCGCTTATACCAACAGCAATATCAGAAGACATTACCCATCGCCATTTTTGCCAACCATCGTTCCGTGTTGTTTGATGGCGACAACAGTGATGAGTTTATTTACCTCAATGTGCCCATTACGCGTCATCGCTTGGCCACGGCATTGGAATGCGATTGGGCACAAAAGCGTGAGTATCAACGACCGGCGATTGAGTGGTCGCATACTGAGCCACTGTCTTTGTTGTTGGCTGAAGACAGCGAAGTGAATCGGATGTTGATTGAAAAGATGCTGGCGGATTGCCCGATCAAGGTGTTGACGGCCGTCGATGGAGAAGAAGCGGTGCAGTTGTACCAGCAGCACCTGCCGGATCTGGTGCTGACAGATATCTCTATGCCAAAAAAAGATGGCTTTGAAGTGGCTCGGATCATCCGCGAGTTACAAGCTCGCCACAACTGGCCTCGGGTGCCGATCCTTGCATTGAGTGCGCATGCTATGAAAGAAGAGCAGAGTAAAAGCTTATCGGCGGGGATGGATGCGTATTTAACTAAGCCCATTCGTAAGGCCGATCTATTGCGTGCGCTAGCGCAGTGGATTGAGCCGCAAAAGAGAAAGCCAACCCTGTGGGCGGAAGAGCGGTACTAGTCGACCGAGATATTTACGCCATAGCGCTTGTTCTCTGCTTACCTTGCGTTTCTGGCTAGTAGCGTCTTTCAGGTAAGACGCTGTGTCTCACTTTCGAGCTAAAACCTATTTTCATGTGGCAACGATATGATTTATCGATCCTTTTAGAGACAATTAACCGAAAGGTCTTTAGTGGTTCTGTTCCACTGTGTCGAGTTTCTTTGGCGGTATTTGGATTGCGCTGCGGGTTTCGGTAGCGATGTGAAAGGTAGGGAAAGATGAAGTTTAAGCTGTTGGTGCTGAGTTCACTGTTGGTTTTATCCGGTTGTAGTCAGCGTAGTTTGGTCGGTGATACTTATGGCTACACCCTAAGTGACGATCAAACTGAGCAGAGCACGGCGTTTATCGTATTATCGAACGTGGCGTTGCCTGATGCTGTGCTAGCCGAGTTGAGACGTGATTACGCTAATGAAACCGATCCGGCGGTGCGGATTTACTATGAATACACCTTGTTCAAGCGTACCCAAGAGCGTGAATATTTAGCGAGTTATCTGCAAAGCGCGCGGATATACCCTGAGTTGCTGTTGAGTTCACATAGCGATTGGGTGACGTCATCTAACCCGCCGCTTGACCTATTGCTGACCGCGAGTTACTCCCATGATGATGCCCTAGCGCAGGCCCTAACGCTTGGCCTTGAAAGTGATGGTTTCTATCGCAGCAGTATTGGCGCGAGTTTGTCTCGACTGCATTTTATGAATGCTGCGCGCGTGGTGCGTGTCGCCAATGAAAATGGCATTAGCGACGCGCAGTTGCACGATCTTTTGGTCGATGAATAAGCTTGATCATTTTCCGTGTAGCATTAAGTCTTGTAGCGTGGCGGTTTGATATTTCAGCAAGCCTACAGCCTATGAAAACGATGACGAGAGCCGTCGCGAGGCAGCGAATAGGAAAGAAAACTCGGCAAGCAAATTCGAGAAGTCAGCAAGGGAAGCTAAGGAAATGGCGAGCATGTTAGCTACACGTTCTACAGTTATCGCGACACTGTCTAAAGTGATCGTGATTGGGGGGCAGTTATTCAGCGGCACGCTGATTGGTCTGTTGTCGTATAGGGTAATGAGCGATCCGGGTAACCACTGGGGATTCAATATCTTGTGGCTGAACAGTATTTTCGTGCTGCTATTGGTGATGAATTTTACGCTGCCGTGGACAACGCGATTGCGTCGCCGAGCCGCTGTTGGGATCTATAGCCTGATGGCGATAGGCATGATTATCGCGATGTATCATTTCAATGTGCTATTGCCCTACGAAGTGTGGCTTGATCGTGGCATGCCAGATCGGCCATTCTAACGCATTATTATTTGGCTCAGCCGTGTCGTCGATAATTGTCGTATTGATAATTGCGGTTTCGGCGATGTGCTCAGGCTTCAGCCCATTTAGCGACGATTTGGCGTAACTCTTCAAACTGATAAGGCTTACACAAAATGTCATCCACCCCCGCTTCCATACAGGCTTCACGTTCGGTGCGAGTGGTACTGGCGGTTAACGCGACGATCGGGCGGGGATAGCCTTGGGAGCGTAAGGTTTTGGTTGCGGTGATCCCATCCATGATCGGCATTCGATTATCCATGAAAATGAGATCGTAGTTGCTCGCCTCACAGGCCAGCAGCGCCTCTTCGCCATTTTCGGCAATCGCGGGTGAAATCCCAAGCTTACTGATCATCAAGTTGAAAATCATCTGGTTGGTTTTCATGTCTTCGACCAACAGCACATTCAAATGGCTGTAGTCCGTTAATTGGCAGCCGTTGGATTGGGTGTGCGGCGCAGGTGGTGCTTCCACTTCAAGTTTTAGCCGTACGGTAAAGGTCGAACCTTCATTGAGTTTGCTGACAACACGAATGTCCCCCTTCATTTGTTTGGTTAAGCGGTCACAAATCGCGAGGCCAAGTCCGGTTCCTTCATGTTCACGATTACTAGAGTTGTTGACTTGGCTAAAGGGTTTAAACAGCTTTTCGATATCTTGGGCGGCTATCCCTTTACCGGTATCGCTGACGCTAAAGGTAAAATAGTCATCAAGCCATTGCAGTGTTACCGTGATGCTTCCCTCGCTGGTAAATTTGATCGCATTACCTATCAAGTTCACAAAGATTTGCTTTATCCGATCTTCATCGCCTTTGAAACTGGGCGGCATGGTGCCTTGGGTGACGACCGAAAAATCGAGCTGCTTTTCTTGTGCGCGTAGGGTAAAAATGCCTTCCAGCTTTCGTTTTAGCTCGACGGTTGAAAAAGGCGCTTCGATGAGTTGCAGCATGTTAGCGTTCATCTTGCTGTAATCGAGCAAGTCATTGATCACGCTACGTAGCAGTTCACCTGAATAGTTAATGGTATCGAGCAATTTTATTTGATCGACGGTGAGGCTGGTAGCGCCGAGCAACTCCGCCCCGCCGAGTAAACCATTTAATGGTGAACGCAGTTCGTGATTGATCATCGCCAAGAAGTCACGGGTGGATTTTTCTGACGCTTCGGCGCGCTCCCGTTCGCGGATCGCGTTTTCCAATGTCATTTGGCGACGCAGCGCAGAACAAACCATATCGGCCAAGATCTGCATCTGCTTTTTAACCGTACCGAGCAATAAACCTTCGGCGCGCACTTCGCAGCAAATCGCACCACAAATTTGGCCATCAATGCTGAGCTGATAGAGATAGCAATGATCTTTTTGATACCAACGCTTGCCAGTGCGGTAACTGTTTTCAATCTCGGAAAGGGAATGACTGGGCTGGCCGCTCACGAAAAAACCGCCTTTGATATGAGGATCACTCGGCATAACCGCGAGCTGACAACTCGGAATAATACGGCTGTAAACAAACAAATCGACCAAGTCTTGATAGACTGAAACCGCGATGGTTTCAGCAAGCAGTTTTTGGCTCGCTTGCAGTACAACGCTTTCAAGGTGCGATTGCAGCGCGATGACCGCTGAGCTTTGATCGATCCGCAATTTCAATTGCTCAGCGTGTTGCTGGAGCAATTTTTGCGCATCAAACAGCTCGCGGCTTTTTTCTTCTAGCAGTAACTCGGCCGCTTGGCGCGCGGCTTTTTCTCGTTTGACCTTTTTCTCAAGTAGGGCGGTGAGATCTTTGGCCATCGGCATTTACACCAAGGTGATTTCAAAACGGATGTGATCTTGTTTGCCCGCGACCGGGTTCATGTTGACCGTGACTTGTTCGCCAAAATGCTTGGCACAACCTCGGATCAATCCTAAGCAAACACTGCCCATACAGCGGGAGGAAAAGTAGTCCATTACCATCGTACTTTCTGTGATCAGATGAAATTCAAATCGCGGTGGTGTGGCATCGGGATAGAGCTTGATCACCTCTTTATGAATATACGCTTCGACTGTTTGGAGAAAGCTAAAGGTGCTGTCGCCCAAATTTTCTTGCACCGGCAGACTGCTAAGCAGGGTCTCAAAGGCATTTTCACCAAACACCATTTGAAGATCGTCAATCGATACTGAGGTGAGCTTGCTTAGCTCAACAATTAAACGCACCAACTGCTTGTGATCGTAGCTTCCGACGGAGGTATAGATCCCTTCGTCGTTGGCGTTATCGAGCATTTCCTCACACACTTCCATCCCAAATTTATCTTCGACCAGTTCGAGAAACTCAGTAAAGATCATGCCTTTCATTGCTACTTCCTGCGTTGTATTTGTAATAGGTATGCTACAAGTTAAATATGGTAAACGACGGTTAATCCATCAAGTGACGGTGGTGATTAATGCGGCACTGCGCCGGGGGATACAATGAAAGTCATGCTATTGCTCGACTCGTCGGGGTTTGGCGGGATTGAAACGCATATTTTGCAACTGGCGACTATGCTGACACAGCGCGACTGCGTGGTAGAAGTGGTCTTTTTACAAGCTTACTCAGGGCATCCGCTCTACGCTGCACTTGAGCGGCAGCAGATCGCGTACTGTTTTGCCAGTAGCAGTAGCCATCATGCGGTGCGCGGGTTGTCCCGGTGTATCGCGCAGTTAGGTAAGGGTGACATTGTTCACGCCCATGGCTATAAGGCGAGCATATTGGCAAGGGTGTTGTGCCGCTACAGTGGCGTGCGTTGTATCACCACTTTTCATGCCGGTGAGCAAGGGAAGGGGCGCTTACGTTTTTACGAATGGCTCAATCGTGCCAGCGCATGTTTATCACAGAACTTGGCTGTCAGCCGCGTGATCCAAGCGCGATTGCCGGTTGATTCCATCTTGGTGCACAACTTTATTGCGACAGACGACATCGGTTTTGCGCCCAAGGCCCCGTCGCGTCCCCTCAATATTGGCTTTGTCGGCAGGCTGAGTGAAGAAAAAGGCATAGACCGCTTTATTGCGTTGTCTAAGCGCCACCCTGTGTGCCGCTGGCATGTGTTTGGTGACGGGCCGCTGCGCCAAGCTGTGCTTGATGCTGACCATGTGGTGTTTCATGGGCAAGTTGACGCGATGGACGAGCACTGGTCGCAGCTTGATTTGGTGCTAATGCCATCGCGCTTTGAAGGCTTGCCATTGACCGCGATTGAAGCCATGGCACGTGGCATCCCAGTGTTTGCAACGCAAGTCGGGTTGCTGAATGCCTTGATAGATGGCAACTGGCTAGTTGAGGAAGCCGACTGGCAACAGCTAAGTCGCAAGTTAGAGGCCGCGCTTGGCTGGAGCGATCAGCAGTGGTTCGAGTATCAGCAAGCTTGTCGCCACAAGGTGGACAGCGATTTTAGCGCCCAATCGGCATGGCTTACCTATGCCGAGATTTATGGTTTTTCTCAGCTGGCGGAATATCCGATAGAGCAGGGATCGTAGTATGGCAGGGCTAGCAAAGTCATCGGAGAGGAGCACTCGCGCCGTTTGCACTTAGGCGAGAGTTACTGGAGTATAAGAGCGATGACATTGACCGATACGGATGGACTGCATTTTGCCAACCGAGAAAACCCTTGCCTCTGCGATTAGCCTGCCTGCACCTTGTGTTGCTTTTCTGTTGATTAAAGATAATCAGGTGCTCATTGAAAAGCGCCGTGCTGACAAAAAGATTGATCCTGGATTAATGGCGATCCCCGGTGGTCACATTGAAGCCGGTGAATCCCAGCAGGATGCCGTGAAGCGCGAAATTCGAGAAGAATTAGGCGTTGAGCCGGACGCTTTATCTTATCTCGACTCCCACCATCATTTTGGTGACGAGCATGAAGTGATCCATTACTACGTTGTCACTGCTTGGCAGGGAGAGCCGCAAGCTTTCGAAGCGGCGTCGCTGCATTGGCTACCTTTACAGCCAAGCGTGGTGGACAGCAGTGCAGATCAGCTGGCGATTCTGGGATGTGTACGCTTTCTCGAAAACAGTGCCTGCTAACGGTGAGATCATTTGCCCGTTTGTGGGAATTGATTGCCACTGAATGCAACAGCGTATTACGGTTCGTCTACAGACCGATCGTCAGCAAGCTGCGATCATCAACCACGGTATCGCCGTCATACTCCCAGATATGCTGATGTTGCTCGGTGAGCGCTGTGGGCCAAGTTTTCGCGATCAGATCAGCGGATGCTTCGCACACCCCATCGCTAAAAATATGCAGCCGATCACCCGCTTGCAGGTGTAGCTCTAGCGGTTGAATCGCGGTGTGTTGGTCAATTCCCAGCAGCCCAAGCGCTTGGCGGATCGTACTGGCTTTGCCGTCGTGATAGACCACCGGCGGCGGCATGCCCGCGTTGATCATTTTTACGTTACCGGAAGGATTTAGCTCTATGATCGCCAAGCACATGAGGTGCGGCTGGCGCTGACTGCTTTGATATAACTCAGTGTTGAGCTTACAGGCGATATCGCCCATTGTGGCAGCTTCTTGTTGTAAAAGCCCTTGAATAAAACCTTGCCATGCGGCGCCATTGGCTCTGGCGAGAGGACCATGTCCCATTTGATCGCCCAGGACGAGCAAAGTGCGCCCATCGTCAAACTCACGGCTCAAACAAAAATCGCCACTGTGCGGTGGATCCATCGACAAGCGCATTTGCCAAGGCGCTTTTAGCTGCGTGGTATCAGGCTCGGAAAATTGCGGGTTGAGGCCGGCGAGCAGTTTCTGCTCATAAAGGCACTCTAAATGCTGGTGCCTTGCCAGTACGCGATTGAGTACGGTGATCAGTGGCTGCTTGGCAATGGGTTTGATCAGGTAGTCGTCAATCGCCTGCGATGCTGCGGCATCCCGAGTGGTTTGTTCGCTATCTCCAGTAAGAAAGATAAACGGCAGTAGCGCGTGGCGTTGCAGGCGGCCGACTTTATGGCGAAATTCAATTCCGTTCATTAACGGCATGTGGAGATCGGTCACCACCAAATCGCAGTCGTTTTCTTGTAACCAAATCAAGGCCTCTAGCGGATCACTAAACGTGGTCAACAGGTAGTCTTTGCCCAGCATGCCGCGTAATAAGGCAAGCTGACTTGGGCTGTCATCAATGAGCAGGACATGGTGTTTCTTCGCCTGTTGGGGAATTTTCACCGTGAAGCTATTTTCACCTTCATTGCACACATAGTGATAATCAGCGAACAGTGTGGCTATCAACGCAAGTCCCATTCCGCCAGTCACTGGGATTTGTGGCAAGGCAGCCTGGCGCAGTGCCGATTCCATCTCGGGCCAAGCAGAGCCATTATCGATGATTTCAAACCATAGCTGTTGGCGCTCTTTGAAAAAGCGCAGCCGGACTTTTTGAGCAGGCTGTGGCTGGTGGCGCAGCAAGTTGGTGAGATATTCGGTGGCGACTAACAGCAGGTTTTGACGTAGGTGCTCATCGATAGCCAGTTGCTGAGTATGACGGGCCAATTGACTGCGGATGTGAGACAAATTTTCAAGGCTAGGCTGGGCTTCACACCAGAGTAGGATTTGCTTCATGCTTGGTAGTCTCCTCGCAGCAGTGGGCTGTTCGCGAGACGTTTGAGCAGCCAACGTTTGAGCGGTTTAGGTAACCAGTGACAGCGGTGTGTAATGGTGTGGCTGATCTCGCTACTTAAGGTTGGATAATCGCTGTCGTTGATGACGGTGCCGAGCAGGGGCACCTTGGCTTGCGAAAACTGAAGGCTGCATTGTTGCAGTTGGTATTCGGTTGTTTTGGCAGCCGCTACGCAAAGGATCACGCCATCACAATGCGCACCCAATGCACAGGCGGGGAGCTGCTCCCAATTCGAGGTGTTCATAGTGCCGGTGTCGAATAAAAGATAGTCGTATTCGTTTTGCCATTGGGCTAGACAGCGGGTGAGCTGAGTAGATTGTCGCAAACTTAAAATCGTGATGGGATCAGCGGGCTGAGGCAGTATGGTCAGGTTTTCGTAAACCTGCTGCAACGCTTGTTGCTGACCCTCACCGTCTAGACGCCAGCGTGCCGGCGGAATGTTTTGCCCTGCGCCATCCATATCGAGATCGATTAGCAATACTTTGTGCTCATTGGCGAAGCGTTCGGCGAGCCAGCGAGTAAACGTCGAGGTACCGCAATGGCGATGTGCGCCAACCAGCACCAAGGTTTTCGCGTTTGACTGCTGCACTTGCTGGAATAGTAAGTCGAAGTCTTGCGATAACCACGGGTTCATAGTGCCGCCCCTAAGACCACCAAGGTCACCACTGACAGCACGTCGCGTAAGCCTTGGCGCATTTGTGATGGGGTGGAGTCGTCGTCATTTGGCACGTAGACCGTATCACCGGCGCGTAGCATTGGTAGGGGATTGCCTTGGGGATCGTTCACATAATCGCGCAGGTTGAATGCTTGCGACTCATCGCCGCAACATGAGGTATTCACTATCATGATCCGCTCGATGTAGGCTCTGTCAGTCGGACCGCCCGCTTCGGCTAACAGATCCAAGAGCGACATCTCTTGGCTAAAGGTGTATCGGCCGGGCGCATTGACTTCGCCCATCAAACGGACCACATGTTCTGGCGGATGATCGAGCCAATCGGCAGTGAGTTTGGGAAAATAAATCACATCGCCCGCCACCACTTGCGGCAGCAAGGATTCATCACCGGTTTCGAAATACAGCGCGAGATCGAACTTGGTGACATTGGCCGTCTCGCCGTCGCGATGGCTGATCCTCACTTGACGCAAATTGGCATCGCCATTGGGGCCGTCGGCCGCAGAGATAATATCGAGGATCCCCATTTGATTATTAAACGCGTAGCGACCCGGCGCACCGACTTGGCCGAAAATATAGATCGAGTCTTCAGCGGCTAGGCGCGTCCAACTGGCTTTGTTGTCATGGGGATCTTTGGGGAGCTCATCAATAATGATGGTGTCACCGGCTTGCAATCGCGGCAGTTTGGAAAAATCGCCGCCTTCGTTAATAAAGGCTTCAAGATTAAAGCGGGTAAGATTACTGTCGCCCGCCCCTTGTCGCAGAATGCGAATGTTAGACAAATTGGCTTCTTGATTCGGCCCGCCCGCGTGAGCGAGGACATCGAGAAAGCCCATGCTGTCGTTCCATTCAAATCGCCCGGGGTTATAGACCGCGCCGATAATGCGGATCGCGCGATCGCCAGTGACTTTTAGCCACGAGTTTTCATTGAAATCAATTTTCTCGGGCACAAAGATGACATCGCCGGTGCCGATATCGGGCAGGGGATGCAGGGCGGGGTTGGCACTAAATTGCACCAAATCAACGTGCAAACTGGCGCCGCTTTCTCGCAATACGCGAATTTGCGTGGTATCGGCGAAGCGGGTTGGGCCGCCAGCATTGGCAAGTACATCAACAAAGCCAGCCCCATGCGGGTTTTCATAGGCACCGGGCGCTTTTACTTCACCCATGATGTACACCGAGCGTTGATTGGTTTCGATATCGTCGACTTCGATTGGAGCGAAGACGATGCTGCCGGGTTTGATGTCGGGCAGTTGGGCTTTTTCGCCTGAGTCGAGATAGGCTTTGAGATCCCACAGATAAGATTGATCGCCAGTGATAATGCGAATTTTAGTGACATCGGCATAGCGGGTGACCCCGCCTGCGCGCATGATTGCATCAACCACGGTCATCTCTTCGCGGTAGCTAAAGGTGCCGGGATTGCGAAACTCACCAAACAAGGTTAAGCCCGTCTCCTGTGAAGCATCGCCAGCCTCAACCAAGGACGCGGCATCAAATTTAATTTCTACATTGCCAAGCTGAGGGGCGGCGGGCACAAACACGGTATCGCCGCCTTGCAACGGTGGCAGCAAGGATAGATCACCGCTGTCGAGATAGGCTTTATAGTTGACCGGGATGGAATCGTCGTTGCGATTGACCAACAAGCTGTCGAGCTGCGCTCCGGCCTTGAGGCCACCGGCTGCAGCTATCGCCATCTGAATATTGGCATCGGGTGACAGAGACACAGTACCGGGAGAGTCGACATAGCCGAGTACCCGCACGCGGATCTCATCGCTCAACACGTTGAGGCTAAACTGATCCAGATTGCGATAGACGCTGGACAGGGCGTCGCGCACCACGTCCTCGGCTTCTTGCTCCGTCAGCCCAGCCACGCTGACGAGGCCAATTTCGGGTAGCAGCACTTGGCTTCGATCATTCACATCAAACGGCTCGATAAACGCCGCTTCGCCGGGTAATTGAATATTAAGCACATCGCCCGGCGACAGGGTTTGATTGGCGTGTGCTGTCCCGAGCAGTAACCCGCAAAAGAGAAACAACAGACAGATAAGATAGCGCATCATAAAGGCACCTCCTCAGGGGTGTATGTGCCAGTGTCTGATCGCGTGAATACTGGGGTCGGGCACAGAGCTTTCGCGCATCTTGGTCAATTCTGCAATAACAGTACGTTCTGCCAACATCTGGGTGGTGTTGGTAGTGGGGGCGGCAAACTGTTCGCCGCCGCTGCGTGCGGCGAGCTGATTAGGGTCAACGCCCTGAGTGATCAGGAAGTCTTTGACGCGCAAGGCTCGGTTTAAGCCGAGTTCTTGGTTATAAACGGTTGTCGCTCGGGCATCCGTGTAGCCCGTTAGCGTGATGAACCAGTCTGGATGACGAGCGAGTATGGCCGCCGCGTGCTGCAGCGCTTTCTCGTAATCGGGTAACAGTTGCGTTCTGTCCGTTGCAAATTGATTGTCTATCGCAAAATACATCATCAATTGACGCCGTTCCTGTGCTTCAGTTGATCTAACTAGACACTGTGTATGTTCTTCTAACCAGTCTAGTTGGTGTGTAATGAGGTGAACCTGTTCTTGGGCATCAACTAGCGTAACTTGGGCGTCCTTCTCAAAACCTGAGCTTGCCTCTTGTTCCGCTTTCATATAGATGCGCTCTAGAGTTTGTAATTGGCCAGGCAAACAGGTTCGAGCACCGCGGTTGGCCAAAATTTGGATCTCAAGCGCTAGGTATTCCACTTGCTGTACCAGCGCCAAATCATTCTGGGTGTTGTGTGGATAGCGAGTGTCATCCCACTGACTGCAGCCAGAGAGCAAAATCAACGGGAGCGCCAGAGAGAATGACTTCATACTACATCTCCGCACTGGTGATCAGCGGGATCACTTTGTCGATACGCAACATCACCAAAAGCTCCCGTGGCTGACCGTTGACGTTAAGCAGGCGCAAGGTGCGGCCGCGGCTTTTCAAGCGTTTGTAGAGAAAAACAATTGCACCAATGCCGCAAGAATCGATAAAACGGCACTGGGAGAGATCCAGCGTGACTTCTTCTTTTTCGGTCATACTCAGGGCATCAAACTCTTGCTCCAAGTCTTTAGCTAATTTGGCATCAAATTCGTGCGCGAGACGTAGATCGGTATTGTTCATAGTTTCCATTGTGTCCTCCGCCCTAGATAGACGCTAACTCGGTTAATTATGTGTAAACAATTAGTATGCCATTTTTACTGCCCATGTCTATTTAGTATAACGCCTACTGTTTTAACTAGGATGAAAAAGTCCATATAAAGCCAGTTCTTAGGTGAAGAAAGCGAGACGGAGTAAGCATGATCCCATTGCAACTTTTGCTTAACATCATCCACTGAGCCGTCATAGCCAGTGGTCACTTGCGCCAGTCCGGTGATGCCGGGTTTTAGCCCTGCGGTGCGTTCTGCATAGTAGGGCAGTGCATTTTGCAAACGGTGGCAAAATTCGGGTCGCTCAGGGCGAGGGCCGACCATCGACATCTCGCCTTTCAATACATTAAGGAACTGTGGAATTTCATCGAGGCGGGTTTCTCGCAAAAAACGACCCAAACGGGTGATGCGGGGATCGTTCTTGGTCGCCCACACCGCGCCGCTGGCTTTTTCTGCGTCTTGCACCATGGTGCGAAACTTGATCATATGGAACAACTCAACCTTGTCATGGCTGATCTGCCCCACACGGATCTGGCGAAAGAAGATCGGGCCGGGGCTGTCGAGTTTGATCGCGAGCGCAATGCAAGGCCACAAGGGCAGGGTTAACAACAAACCGGTTAAGCTGATCACGATATCGGAAGTTCGTTTGGCGGTGCGGGTGATGCGGCTTTGATAATCCTCGACATGAATTTGGCGTCGCCAACCCTGAGAAAACTCCCCTTTGACGTAAGCCATCATGCCGCTGAGTGACGCCACATAACTGCGCAAGATGTAGTTCAACTTAGTTAAGATACGCTGGCGAATACCAAATTCCGGTAGAAGGGCCAAGCCATAACCGACGGTTTGGGCAATAATCATCACTAACGCAATGCTGCTGCCTTGAAGGGCTAACACAATGGAAAGGGCTGCAAACACGAAGAGCAGTAACGGCATTACCGTGCGCAGCCCTTTGCCGGAGAAAAACAGCCATGCTTTGTTGAGATAGGAGGGATGCAATAAAAATCGGCAGCGAATGAGTTGCTGCAAATTCCCTGCACCAATGCGTTTTCGGCGCTGTTCGTCTTGTTTTAAGCTGGTGGGTTCAAGCTCCACACTGTTGATGTTTTGATTGAGGATGACTTGATAGCCTTGCTGGATGACTTGCATCGGCAGCATAAAGTCATCGTTGATGGTGTCGAGTGGCAAGGGTTGAAACAAGGAAGAACGCAACACATAAAATGCGCCATTGCCGCCGATCACACTACCAAGATTGGACTCCGCGTTGCGGATTTTGTTTTGCCAACGCCAATACTGTTGCTCGCCTTCCAAGCCATCGGCTAACAAATATTGGCTGGTGACGGCGCCGACGCGATTATCTTGGAAGTTAAGTACTGCTTGTTGCAGTGCATCAACAGAGATCAGTGCGGAGACATCAGTCAGTGCGACCAGATCACACTCCTTGCAGGCAAGTGGAACAATGTGATTAATGCTTTCGAGTTTGCCGCGATTAGTCGTCTGTTCTATAAGGGTGAGCTCGATGCCCGCCGCAGCGAATTTGGGTTGCCAGCGCTGGATCCGTTTGGCTGTGTCGTCAGTGCAGCCATCACAAAGCACGAAAATCTTTAACTTGTCGGCGGGGTAATCAAGCATTAACAAGTTAGCCATCTTGTCCTCGATGTAATGCGCCTCATTATAGGCGCACATCGTGATGCCTAACGTTGGCTTTTCAGTGGGGGTAAGAGGGCTGACAGGGTCTTTTTCTTCCTTACCGAGCCGTAAAATCAGCGGCAAGTAAATCAAGTGATGATAAAGGATCAATACGCCCAAAAGGATGTAAACGAACCATAGCATGGTGAAGCCCTCTTTTTGCGTTATCGCGCTGGTTGAACTGGTCTATCTATCAACCTGTATCTATCAACTGACGTGACTATCTCGCTAGCGCCAGCGCTTGATAAGCCGCAACGGTTTGCCGAATATCGGCGCGTTGCACGATGTATTGCCGATTGCTTTTTTGGCGAGACGCTGCGTTTTGTGCCAGCGTTTTAGACAAACGCTCGATCAATTGAGATTGATCGCCGGCACGGAACAACTCGCCCCATTCCGGATTGATCAGCTCACTGACCGCGCCCACATCACTGGCTACCACGCTACAACCGCACGCTTGAGCTTCCAGCAGAGCTAATGGCAAACCTTCCTTACTTGAGGGTAGGCAAAATAAGTCAATTGCTTGGTAAAAAGTACGCATATCTGTGACATAGCCGAGCCAATGCACCCGATCGGTGAGTTGATATTGCGTGCAGAGCGCTCGCCATGCATTTGCCATGCTGCCGTCGCCAGCAATGGCCAAGTGCACGTTAGGAGGCAGAGTTTGCAGCGCCGTAATCAGATCGTCGGCGGATTTTTCCGCTTCCAAACGGCCAGCAAAGCCAATCAGCGGGGTGTGGGTAGGCAGTCCCAACTGTTGGCGCGCTTGGTGTTGGTCACCAAGACAAAAATGCTCAGTATCAACCCCATTGAGGATCACGTGAGAGCAGCGCAGGCGAAGTTGGGCGCTGACCTCATCGGCGACTGCTTGTGCATCGGCAACCAATGCCGTTCGGCGCGAAGCGAGAAGCGCCCGAGTGATCCAACGCTGTTTCTTATCTTGTAAATGCCATGCGTCGTGCTCGGTATGAACGTGGGCAATGCGCCATTTGGCGAGTAGTGCCAGTTTGGCGTACAGCAACGGGCCAATGTGATGAGTGTGTACCGCTGCCGGTTTGATCGTATTGAGTGTTTGCCGTAGACGCTTCACGCAATCGAGATCAAAGCCGGGCTGTTTATCTAAAAAGATCAGCTCCGCGGCAAACGGTTTTAGTTGAGGCCAAGCTTTAATCGCGGCCCTGCTGGTGCCTTCAAGCGAGATGATCACCATGGGCACGGTAGCGTGTTTGACCATGTTTAAGCACAGGTGCTCAATCCCGCCCGGTCTTAAGTGTTGCACTATTTGCACAATGCAATGACTTGACGTCGTTTGCTGAGGTGAACTTTGTGCTGACTCTTTCACAGGTTCATCTGCGATTGGCTGAGAGGCTTGAGGTTTGATTTGCGGTGAAGGTGTCATCATACAATGGCTCCGGGCGCGGAATTTCTGATCCGGCCTAAGATAGGGGCTTGAGTGAGTTGGCGGATCTGCTCTGAGCTGTAAACGCGGGTATCAAGCAAGACAAATACTGTGCACAGAGACAAACCCAGACCCGCTCCGGCAAATAGCCCGAGTACGAAGTTCATCCACCACGGCCATGCGGTCGGCTGGGTGGGAACGAAAGGGAGATCGATGATCCGTAATTTATCTTCTTCTTCGAAACGTCCCAGTTGTCCGGTGACTTGGGCCATTTCGTAACGTTCGAGTAAGCGGTTATAAATGGATTCTTTCACGCTAAAGTCGCGCTCTAATGTTTTTAGCTCGTTCTCCAACTTGGCCATTTCCACCCGTCGGTTGGCGAGCTCATCGATTTGCTTTGCCAGCAGGGTTTGTTTTTGTTGTAACTGCTCAACTTGGGTTTCGGCGCGTTGATATTGCTCAAGCTGGCTGGCCAGAAGTGGGCTGGCTTTGCCGGCGTCATCGCTGATATTGGCGGCGAGCGTCCAGAGCTGATTCAGCTCGTCTTCGGTTAGGTTGTTTTGCTCTTCGAGCAGGCGGCGAGACTCGTTGCGTAGGGTGTCGACGCGGCGCAGCACAGCTTTCACTTCGGAGTGATTATCGGTGTAGCGCGCGCGCAAAATCGTGAGCTGGGCTTCGGCTTTGATCAGCTCTTCTTCGAGTAGCGCCATTACAGGGTTGGTTTTGATCAAGCGGTTTTTCAACGCATCTTTCGATGCGATTGCTTGCAATAGTGCAAGATCGGTTTCCCTCAATTGATTTTCTAAATAGGTAATGCTGACGGCGTTGGTGCCTTGCAACTGCGGCAGCACGTCGATATGGGTTTGCTTGAAGCTGGAAAGTTGCTGTTCGGCGTATTCGAGATCCAGTTGGGTTTGGGTTAGTTGTTGCAGCAAAAAGCGCTCAGAACTCTCAACCGACGTACGCCCCGGCGCCTTGAGCTTTTCGATAAAGATGGTGGAAACCGACGTCAAAATGGGCACGATTTGCTCTGGATTTTGCCACGTGATGGTGATTTCAATCAGATCCGAGCCGGCCAAGTTGACTTTTATCGCTGCAGAGAGTTTTTCTCGCATGATGCTGACAGCGCTTTCGTTTTCAGCGGGGGCTAACTCAAGCTGTTCAATCACTTCATTGAGTACTAAACGGCTATGGAGCATGACGCGCAGCGCGGCCATCCGTTCTTTAAGATTGATCGCAATGGATAAGTCTTCAAGAAACGGGTTCATTAGCCCGGTTTCTTGCACCAAAATGGTGGTGTGAGAGCGGTAACTTTTAGTACCGAGAAAACCCACGGCGGTGAGCACCAAGGGCATGATCAGCATCGGTAGCACGATCAGGTAGCGATAGCTCCAAAGCGCTCTGAGTATGGGGTAAAGCAGCGTGAACAGACGTTGGCGCATCTTAGAACGCCTTTAGCACGATTGTATCTGGGGTTTGCTGCGGTTGGTAATGCTCGGTCAGCGTGACGCTGTGCTCGGTGGCCAATTGACGAATGGCTTTCATTCTGGCTTGGCTCACCATCAGGGCTTCAAAAGGTTGCTGGTGGGTGGCAGGGGCAACGTCCATCACCAGTATGGCCGCGTTATCGAACAGTGCCGCTAAATCGACTTGCTGTTTGGCGGTGAGCGTGGTCTGCTCCACACTGTAAAACAGCTCTAATTTTGCTCGCTGAGAAGGGGCATTGGCACAGCCCACCAAAAATAGGGTGACTAAAATAGCGAACAATCTCATGCGGCCTCCATACGTCGTCTGCGCGTAGTACTTGCGGTATGCCTAATTGGCTTAACGCACTTGAATGACGAGCACAACAGACGCCGTCTGGTGCACTATCTTACGCTGTAATTCCTTTTAGGCAATTATGATGCCTTTGTAGGTAAACGTAGCTCATGTTCTTCAACTTCACCTGATAACTTATTGTTAATTAGTGATATAACGTCAGCGGCGCGCTTGTCCCAGCTTTCGTCTGCGACGGCGCATTGGGCCGATTTTCTAAATTGCGAACGATGCTGGGGAGTGAGTTGGCAAAATGCATCAATGGCTTCAAGCCATTCGGCAAGATTGCGGGCGATGGAGACATGACTGGGATAACGCTGAGCAGAAGGAAAGTCGCTGCTGATCACCGGACAGCCAGTCGCGAGATATTCACGCAATTTCAATGGATTACAGGCCCAAATCTGTTTGTTGCAGATAAAGGGCATGATGGCCGCATCCCAATGCTGCACATAGCTGGGAAGTTGAGTGTGAGGCACTGCAGGCAGCAAGGTGATGTTGTCGCAGTTCGCTAGCTCAGACACATCGCAGTCACGCCGCCCGACAAATTGGAATTCCACGTTTGGTCGCGCTTTGGCTAATTGGGCGATCAGATGCTGATCAAGCCAATCGTTGAGACTGCCATAGAAACCGACGGTGTATTGAAAACGTTTGGCACGCTGGGCAGGTTGCGGGGCTGAAAATAGCGCGACATCGACGCCGTGAGAGATCAGGTAAGTTTTGTGCTCAGGAAAGCGGTCAAACAGGCGTTTACTGGCACAAAATATCAGGTCGGCCTGTTCAACTAAGCGCTCTTCGAGTTCGGTCACTTTGTCGTTGTCGACCCCCGCTAAGCCACCAAAATCATCGCCGCAGTAGTAGATCACTACGTCGGCATCCAAAGCAGGCAAATAGTCGACCGCACTTGGCAAGGCTATCCACACCAAACGCAGTCCTTGCTTGGGAGGAAGATGTAGCCCTAGCGATGCGTTGTTCAATGCTTGTAACCAACCAAGTTCTGCCAGCGGCCAGACCAAAGGTTTGATGAGTTTATCTGGGCGGTAATCGGTGGCATTTGTCGCGTTGTTAGACATTACCGCAGAGGGCTGAGTTGTGTTCGCGTTGGTTGATGCTGTGGGCGGCATTTGAGGCAACATTTTCTGATCTGTGTAGTCATGGTTCTTTTCCTGTTTTCCACCAGAGAAGCGGCACGTTTGGCGTATTTTTTCAGCCAAACGCGTGAGATCTTTAGCGCTGAAGGTGGGGCGGCGTAAACCAATTGAGTTGACCCAATAGACGTCAAAATGCGCGGCCATTGCGGTGATCAAATGCTGGCTACTAGAGGGGTGACGCTCCCAATCTTCACCAAAGACAATCAGTTCGCATTTATTATGAGGTGTGATAGGGCTGATCATGAGCGACCCTCCTTGATGGTTGAGTTAGCCTATCTAGTGCAACGATTAAGCCAATTAGGATATACAGAGGCCATGTAAAGCCTTGGGTAAGAAATGTTCCGCCGACGCAGAACGAGATTAGGGCAAGCCACAGGCTTTCCGCTAAAGGCTGCATCGGCGTATTTTCGGTAGTGCGTAACAGGCGTCGGCTGGTGGTCAGCACGCAAAACAGCATCAAAAGAAACAGCACCAAGCCTGCAAAGCCGAGTTCGCCTAACATTTCGAACCATGTGCTGTGCACCGCGTGGTTTTTGCCATCCCAATGGGGGCTGTAAAAGTAATAGTTAAGGTAGAAGTTGTTAAGACCCACTCCGGTAAAAGGGTCAGCAACCGCCATGCGAAAGGCGGCGACCCAGGCATAGACCCGTCCCATGGCCGATTCATCCACGCCGCTTTCTGCTGCCCCGCCGGAAGCGCGATCGGAGATCCCCGCCGCCAGCACTAACGTTGCAAGGCTGATCACGCCAATCACCCCAGGCAACACTAGCGAGCGGGTACGTAATACCGCCATAAAGAAGAAGGTCGACACCACCGCGAGTAAACCGCCGCGACTTTGGGTGGCAAGCAGACCAAACAGTAAGAACACCACACAGAACAAGGCACCGAAGCGTTGTAATTTGCTGCCGAAAAAGCAGTAAGTAACGGCAAATGCCATCGGAAACTGTAAGACCAAGGCTAAGTCGTTGGGATCGCCCAGCATAGAGCGAATATCGCGGCCGATGGTGACTCGGGTGCCTTCCACTAGTCCAATGCCGTTGGCTTTGTTGTGCAGCGCGATAGCGGCGATCACTAAACCACACAGCAGCAGCCAAAAGGGGAAGCGGCGCAATTGATCGGGATGCTCGGGCAGCCAGGCGATGGCAAAGACCATGATGAAGATCTTGATGAAGATGCTATTAAAATCGCTAAACGCAGCGACACGGCTGGTGGCGAAAATACATGACAGAAATACCCAAAAGGTAAAAATGCACAGAAAAGTAAGGACTGGATGCCAGCTGATCCGATCCCGATTGAGCCAAAGTTGAAAACTCAACCCGCTCAGACTGGAGAGGGCCAGCAACAACGGAATTTTAAACGGCATTAAGACGGGCATCGCTTCATGTAAGCGAAAGTAGGAGAAGAAAACGAACCACGTCACAACCAAAAATGCGTTACGGATGATCAGCGGCAGAACGAAAAAGCCCCCCAGTAGCAGCACTAGGTATAACCCTTTATACACGCACAGGGTGATCAGCCCACAGACCATGAGCGCGAGTAAGAGTTGTTGCGATTTGTTCAGTGTCATCTCGCCCCCTTAACCCGTTACGGCTCATGTGCCAAGGGTTTGGGTTGCGGTGGTTTTGGGTCTGATGGCTCGAAACTTTTCCCTTGTTGCTGGGCATATCGCCAAAATTTGTGAGTGGCAAAGCTCATGATCGCAAGCGTGATTAAGGCAATGGGCACGGCAGCAATTAGCGGAAGGCGCTGAGAAAGCGCGCCAAGTACCATGCAGGTGATCAACAACAATCCGCCCAGCAAACGCAGTAATTGATGATATGGATAGTGCATTCGGAGCAAGGATTGGCTGATCACTAAAAACAGACCGCAACGCACACTTTGCACGATAAATCCGCTAATGATGGCGCCGACAATGCCAAAGCGAGGGATCAACAGCCACATGCAAACCAAGGCAATGATGGCGCTGAGGATGGCGATGACAACCAAGGTGTGGCTTTGCTTTTGGTAATAACAGCCAACGTTGAGCAGGGTTGAGAAGGTTTTGATCAGCATTAACCCGACCAACCATGGCAAGATGTTGGCGACCTGATGATAGCTTTCCGGCAACCAGATAAGTAAGAACGGTGTCGCGAACGTGATGATGGCGGCTGATAGCAGGGTGGCTAAGTTGCAACCTTGAATCGTCATGGCGGCGGTATACCGCTGGCCATAGGCATAGTCTAAGTCTTTAAAACGTCTTGGGAACCACCACATAGAAAACGGCTCAAGGAGCAGTGTGGCCGCGATGGCCCATTGCATCGCGATACTGTAAATCGCTAACTCTTGCGTGCCGCTAATATCCGCCAGAACCCAACGCTCGGCGCCGAAGGCAATAAAGCTAATGATCCCGGAAAGCGCAATGCCATAGCCATAGCGAGTTAAGGGTTTGGCGAGCGTGAAGCTCCAACGGGGCGCTTGGCGATGATGCAGATAACCCCACTGGAGACATTGGCCAATCGCGGTGCCAAGCATAATGCCGTCGACCTTAAAATCTGGTGCAAGGCAGAGGATCGCGACCATTTGCGCGACCGTAAAAATGGCTTGAGCGATGAAAAAGCGGATTGCGCGATCATCAAGGCGCAGTTTGGCCAAATGTACTGCACAATGGCTGCCAAACAGTAAGTTGATGGTCAGGCAGCGAAATGAAAACGGGGTGATGTCCCCAGGTAGCCATTGAAGAAAATAGGCCGGCCACAGCAGCATAGGTAGCGCGATACAACAAGAGATCACCACCGTCATACTCCACGCGCCCAAATAGGCCTGCGCTGCGGTGGTGGTTTTGTCGTGGGTTTGGCGATACAGGCTATCGACCATGCCAAATAGCATCATTAACGACACTAAACTGCCGATGGTGATCAATACCGCATAGTCGCCAAATTCGTTGGTGCTTAGCGTGCGAGTGAGAAACGGCTGCATGACGAGCCCAACCAGCTTGGCCATCGCCAGCGCTACAGCGTAATAAACCACGCTGGGCAAATGAAATTGGCTTAGCTTGCTGAAAATCGCAGACATCGCTACTCCTTAGGTTGCCCTTGAAGGCCGATCACACGCCTAGCTCGGCACGATTTCGAACGGTGCTTAGCATGGGTCACGTTAAACTCGCGTGCTCGGGTTCAAGCGGGGTTGCGACTTCGTCGACGCCTTCAATACAGCGCGATAGGGTGGCGGCATGTTGCTCGCTGCTGTAGTGCTCGAACACCCGTTGGTAGGCGTTTTTACGCATGGCATAGAGCTGAGTAATTGGCGCGCTCAGCACCGAACGCATGGCCTGTGCTAATTGCTGCTGATCACCCATTGGGACGCGGGTGCCGCTTTGCGCGGTTAAGATCTCATTACAACCGGGCAAATTGGTGGTGATCACCGGCAGGCCCAGCGCCATTGCTTCTTTCACAACCAGTGGCCCAGTATCGCGATCGCCATCGGTGGCGATACAAAATGGCGCAACAAGAGCGCGATACTGCTGCGCGTGATTGATAAACCACGATTTGGGTTGCGCGCCAAAGCAGCGTACGCGATCGCCCAGATCTAACTCGGCAATCCAGCTTTCAAGGCGCTCTCTTAATGGGCCGTCACCGACAATATCTAAACGCGCGCTCTCCACACTCTTCAACGCATGTAACAGTAGCCCTAAGTCTTTCTTTTCCACCAAGCGGCCGACGAACACGAAATGCTGATCGGGCTGCCATTGGCTTGGTAATGGTGGGATTTTCTCACGCTCCAGACCACAGGCGACATAGTGCACGGGGCGTGAGGTCAGGGTGCGCAACTCTTTTTGCATTTGGCGGGTGACCGCTACGGCAAAATCGACGTGTTGTAATTTCGCGCTTAAGTCTTGCGGCCCGCGGTAAATATCAGCGCCATGCCCGACAAACGACACGCTGATCCCGCACAATTGTGCGGCCACAATCGCCACCGCTGCGCTGTGCCAAGCGAAATGGGCATGAAGATGATCGCAACCGTGTTTATCCGCCAGGCTGGCCAAGATCGCGCCTTGCTTTAGCAATGAGCGGTAACGGTAGCCTTGTTGCTGGTTGATAAAATTGTGGGCGGCTTTCCAGCGCAGCATGTAGCGAGAGGCACTCAAATCGAGTCGGCTCGGAATATATTCACATTGCGCGGCAAGCGCTTGGTCATCAACTTGGCATTGCGCAGAGGCTTCAAAAGCAAAGGGCTGTACCGCATGGCCGAGCGCCATCATCGCGCGCATCTCAACTCCCACGAAGGTTTCTGACAGCACGGGAAAAGTGGGGATGACGTAGCCAATCTTTTTCATTGCTGTCTCCTTGTCGTAAATAGATCTGGGTGAAAATACCTAAGTCGAGTGCCATTTTGGGATGAGCCTTATCGATGTTTAAGCAAGGCCGATGCCATGAGTGTAGGCAAACTTGCGCGATTAGATGGGGCGACGTGCCTAAAAAAATAGAGAAATGGGATCATGGAGTCTGCGAGGATGGCGCAAGAGCAGGGAGGATTTTTGACGAAAGCGCGAGCGTAGCCAAGTTAGCGATAGGCGGCATGTTTAGCTGTAACATCACGGGATTGTGGTGCAGTGACTGATTTTCTGACTAGGCTTAGTTGTATAACTAGTTAGATGTTATTTGCTGAGTTCTAAATACGCTGAAAGAGCCAGAATGTCCGCCATTGTGGAAGCCAACCCTCTGATAGATAAGGAGTGTAATATGAAGGATAAGCCGAGTGTTACCGTGGTGATCCCAAGCTATAACTGTTTGGCTACCTTGCCACAGGTGCTAGATAGTGTGCGCGCCCAAGGTATCGCGCTGGAGATCTTGGTGGTGGATGATGGCTCTAGCGATGGCAGTCAAGCATGGCTTGCAACCCAAAAGGATGTTACCGCGATAGTGGGGGAGCATCAAGGGGTCGCTTGCGCGCGCAATTTGGCAATTGAACGGGCGCAAGGCGATCTGATTGCGTTTCTTGATGCGGATGACTATTGGCAAAGTGACAAGCTGGATCAGCAACTTGCGTTGCATGCTGCGAATCCGCAGATGGCATTTAGCTTTACCGATTATTGGTACTTTGTTGATGGCGAACGAATAGACCGGTGCGGTTTTGCTGATTGGCCTCGTTTTAGCCAGTGTTTGCACCAAGCCAATATAGGTACGGATAATCATGCGGGGAAAGAAGAGCCGCTGTTCTATTTTGAGCAGATGCTGCCGTTGTTGTTTACTGAGAATATGGTGGGCACCAGTACAGTGATCGCGCGGCGTGATTTATTGCTGCAAGTGGGGGGATTTGATACCACGCTGCCCAGTGCGTCGGATTGGGATATGTGGTTGGCATTGGCGCGGCTGGGTACGGTGGGGGTAGTGAATTTACCGTTGTGCGATTACACCTTTATGCGTGAAGGGGCGATCTCAAAAAATCTCGATACCCGTGCTGCGGCCTTAAAACTCATTTTGGATAAACATCGTTCAGCGATGCGTAAACATCCACTGGTGTGTTTGCGCGGTTATCAGCGCTGGGTGTTGGCGCTAGCGGAAGCGAAACGTTGCCAAGGGCGACATTTGACCGCCATGTTGACTGAGCTCGCCGGTTTTGCCCTTTGGCCTCATTGGCGATCCCTTAAAACGCTGTTGGGCGATACGCGCCGATTGTTGATGCCAAGAGCCTAGGGGCGTAGAACGGCAAGTCTTCGGCATTTTCTAAACCTGATCGCCGCCCCTCTCTTGTATAGATTTTGAGAAAACCATCGAAATATTAACGTGATAGCGCGTTATTACCTTTCGCCAATGAATCCAGTAATGATACGCTCATTGATAGTTAACATTATGTATTTCAATGTTTTTATTTGGGTGTAGGAAAGTCAGATGGAAGATGTCATCCGCGCTAACGTAAACAACAAAACACGGCTAGAGAGCGAGCCGAAAACGCCGCAAGAGCTAGCCAACATCTCGCAAGATATCATCGAACAGCTCGCCGTATCGCTGCAACAGCACGAGGCCGAGTGTCAGCGTTACCTCGAATTGTTTCTTCTGGATTACCGTGAAGAGTTAACGCAGATCCGCGCAGGTAGCGAACTACTGTGCGAGTTTGAGCAAATGGATGGCGTGGATTTTCGTCCCACTCTGCGCTCTATCAACGCGAACGCCGAGGTGGGGATGGATGAGCCCAACATTACCGACTCAGGTGACGATTTTTTCCATGATCGCGCTTTTTTACCCAATGATTTCTACGGCTTAAGGAAGATCGTGTGGTACTGGGGCGATGATGAGATCTTGCAGCTATTGGATCAAACGGTTGACGAGGCGGTAAAAGCTTGGTTGTTGAGTAACTGGCATAAAGCAGTGGAAAAAACCGGCATTGATACCCCGCTGTACTGGTGCTCTCACCACGAGAATGACATCACCACCAATTTGGCAACCGGTGAAGTGCGCCAGTTGATCTACTGGGATGGCGATAACTTTATTGGATGATCGCCTCTGTTTGGCGCGATTTTGCGTTCAAAATAGGATAACTCAACTTGGATGAGCCGGTAAGAATCAGAGATCAAAATGACAACACTCAAGAAAATCGGCATCGCTAGTGCCGCGCTGTTAGTCGTGGTAGGAGTAGCCGCGATAACACTGCCTAAAATGCAATATATTGATCCGAAAGCGAAAGAGTTAGCGGTCTCATTCGTGCAGTCAGCAATGGCACAAGACTATGCCAAGGCTTATGCATTGACCTCGCAGCAAAGCGAGGTGGGTGTGACTCAAGCTGAGTTTATCGCCTTGCTCGAATCCCAGTTTAGTGATGTCCCTAAAGCGTTTGAGATGACGGTGCTGAATGTGTCGAATTTTCAATCATGGGGACATTACTTGAAGCAGCGCTCGCAAGGGATAACGTGCAACCCGAATCCAATGAGCTTTTTGATCAAGCTCGAAGCCGAGCCTTCTGATGCAATGGAAAATAAAACAGAGAGCTATGGCGCGAGGGTGTTCGTGGCTCCGACTGAGCAGTGTGAGTGGCAAGTGCTCTCTTTTGAACGCTCAAAGTTTTGATGGAGACAAAGATGATCAGTAATGCGAAACGATTATCGATAAGTGCGTTGCTGATGGCGCTGATCGCGGGGGTACTTTATGCCAAGCTGTTCACGGCGGTGCTCACCTTTAGTGATGATCCGACCTCTATCTTGGTGTCCTCGACCACACCGCTAGCCAGTAATACCCTTCGCGATCCCATTGATGAAAACGCCTATTCGTGGCTGCTCTTTGATGAAAATGGCTTTATCGGGGACGGGCTCTATTTTCTCGTGGTCGATTGGGCGTATGTCATTATCGGGGTGTTGGTGCTCTTCTTTGGGTATAGCGTAGTGAAGCGCCGACGTGATGTCGGGGCAGATGTCGGAGAAGGGCAGTCAAAATAGTCTCGGCGCAGGCTTGTGTTAAACGCTGGTCGGAGTAAGCTAATTCGCCTGATTATCACAAAAGCGCGTCAACAACGAGCGCCAAAATGAGTCCATGTTTATGCCCACTGCACTGAGTCCTGAATCGTTACTGGCTGAGTTACCCACTTTTTTCTCTGCGGTTGACGCCTTGCTGAGTGACATCGGCGTTGATGCCGGTAACTTACCGGCCGATCATCTGGCGATCCGTGTAAATTCTCTCGAAACGGCGCAAACGCTTTATCCGCAGTGGCAAGCCAAAGGGAGACGTATCTCCGATGCAATCATTAATGGTCGCCCGATTTGGATTGTGAAACTCACGCAGCCGCTGACCGTCGCCCGTTGGACTATTCCCTGTATTGAGTTGCCGTTCCCGACACAGAAACGCTATCCCAACGAAGGCTGGGAGCATGTGGAGTTTGTGATCCCCGGCGGCGCGCTGACGCTGGATGAATTAGAGCGTCAATTGGCGCTCAATCAACCGGCCATCTGTTTAGAAGAGCGTCAGCTTGCCGCAAAAGGGATCAGCCTAAAACGTTCCTCACCGAAGGCCGAAAGTGAGCAGTTGCCCAATCCAACGCTGGCGTTTAAGCGCGATAATATCTGTGTGAAGTTTCACTCTTTTGATATCGAGGCTGTGATCGCTAGCGAACAATCTCGATGAGTGACTTGCTCCCAAGTGGTTTTCACTATGTTATAGCACGTGATTTTCGGCGGTTGTTTTCTCATCAATACGCTGATTTTTAGCTAAATACGGTAAGAATAAGTGAAGTTTTCGACTCTAATTTTCCCGCTTGGGATCGTGATGGCCAGTGTGTCGGTGTTGGGTTGTAGCAGCCAACAAATGCGCAGCGTTGGCATCGGTAATAGCCCCGTAACGGCGTATCCGCAGCACATGACGGATGAGCAACTGTGCGAAATCCAAATCTATGGCCGCCAGAGCACCCAAACGAAAGTGGCGGTGGCCGCAGAATATACACGTCGTGGATTAACCGGTGATTTTTGCCATAAGGCTTACACCCAAACTGTACTGGGTGAGATCTACGACGTGCTCGTCACGGAATAGCGCTCTGGAAGTGCGATAATCGCGATCAAAAAAGGCATCCTAAGGATGCCTTTTTGCGTTGTTATGCAGGGTTTATTACAGCACCACGGTACGGTTACCGTTCACAAAGACTTTGTCTTCTAGCACCGCGCTTAGCGCTTTCGTTAATACCGCTTTTTCTACGTCGCGACCAGCATGAGCCAAGTCTTTGGCACTGAAGTTGTGATCGACGGGGATCACTTGCTGGTGGATGATGGGTCCTTCATCCAGATCGTCGGTGACAAAGTGCGCCGTTGCGCCAATGATTTTCACGCCGCGATCAAACGCTTGTTGATACGGTTTAGCGCCAATGAAGGCCGGTAAGAAGCTGTGGTGAATATTGATGATCTTGTGAGGGAACTGTTTCACAAAGTTTGGCGTTAATACCCGCATGTATTTTGCCAGCACCACGTAGTCAGGCTCGTACTGTTTGACGATCTCGACGATTTTCGCTTCGTGCTCTTCACGCTCTAAGCTTTCGTGACTGACGGTGTGATAAGGAATATCAAACTTTTCGGTTAGGCTGGCAAGGGTGTCATAGTTTCCGACAACCGCAGCAATTTCCACATCTAACGCACCGTCGTAGGCTTTCATTAAGATATCGCCTAAACAGTGCGCTTCTTTGGTCACCATGATCACAATGCGTTTGCGCTCAGAGCTGATCAGCTTACTGCTTGACGCGTCAGGCAAAGCGTCGTTCAGATCGGCAAGGAAAGTCTCATCGTTAAAGTAACCTTCCAATTCGGTACGCATAAAAAAGCGCAGACTGGCGTGATCGACGAATTCGTTGTTATGAATGATATTGAGTTGATGCTTGTAACAGATGTTCGTGATCTTGGCGATGAGTCCTTTCGCATCGGGGGACTCGGTGATCAGGGTTTTCCTTTCCATTGTGCTTCCATTCGGCAGTGTCGCTAATCTTACCCTCAGGATAAAATGCGGATAATGCGCTGTTCGTGTTAATAATGTGACCCAAAGCGGGTAAGAATAGTGTTGTTTTACCCTTAATTTTAGGGCGGGTCAATTTTCCAACGCATTTGGTAAAAGCGGTTCCCTGATTTGTTGCAACAAGGCATAATGGCCGCCACGGTTACTGTACAGATATCCACCTATGATTGATGACTATTTTGCGCCAAATGGGGTGTTAGCCAAAGCGATCCCCGGGTTTTCTCCGCGTGAAGCGCAGCAGCAAATGGCGCGCGCGGTGCATGACGCGATCGAATCGCAAACCCAGTTAGTGGTGGAAGCCGGCACGGGAACGGGCAAAACCTTCGCCTATCTGGTGCCTGCGTTGCAAAGTGGCAAGAAAGTCATCATCAGTACCGGTTCGAAAGCGCTACAAGAGCAACTGTTTCACCGCGATTTACCCTTGATGGCCAAAGCACTGGGCTTTACCGGTGTTACGGCGTTACTAAAAGGGCGCAGTAACTATTTATGCCCTGAGCGTCTCGATAAGCAGATCAGTGAAGGTCACGCGGGTGAGCAATTGCTGTTTAGCGATCTGGTCGCGGTGCGACAATGGTCGAGCGCGACGAAAACCGGCGATCTTAGTGAGTGTGATGCTCTCAAAGAAGACAGTCCGCTGATCCCCGCCATCACCTCGAACAATGATAACTGCTTGGGCAAAGAGTGCCCGTCGTTTGAACAATGCTATGTGGTTAAAGCGCGTCGCCGTGCGATGGAAGCCGATCTGGTGGTGGTGAACCACCATCTATTTCTGGCCGATTTAGCGATTAAAGAGACCGGCTTTGGCGAGTTGATCCCCGAAGCGGAAGTGATTGTGTTCGACGAAGCGCATCAGCTGCCAGATATCGCCAGCCAATATTTTGGCCAGAGCCTGACCAGCCGCCAGATCACCGAACTGGCCAAAGATATCACCATTGGTTATCGCACCGAAGCGCGCGATATGCGCCAGCTAGAGAAAACTGCGACCCGCTTGGATCAAGCTGCGATGGACATGCGTTTAGCCTTGGGCGATGCCGGTTACCGTGGCAACTGGCGCGAAGCGCTGCAATCACCCGCAGTGAAGCGCGAAATTGAACGTTTGACCGATGCCTTGATGCTGACCCACGATGTGCTGAAATTGGCGTTGGGGCGCAGCCAGTTATTGGACGCCGCTTTTGAGCGCGCGACTTTGTTGAAAGGGCGCTTAGAGCGGGTGTGCGATACCTCGATCACCGGCTATTCCTACTGGTATGAAACCAGCCCGCGTCATTTTGGTTTGCACATTACGCCACTGTCGGTCGCCGATAAGTTCCATCAACAAATTACCGAACAAGGCGGGGCATGGGTGTTTACTTCTGCCACCTTAGCGGTTGACGATGATTTCGGCCATTTCTCGCGCCGTTTAGGCTTAACGCCAAAGCAGCAATTTTCCCTGCCGAGTCCGTTCGACTATCAGCAGCAAGCGCTGTTGTGTGTGCCGCGTTTTCTACCCGAGCCAAACAGCTTTGGCTTAGCCAATAAGCTAGTCACTATGCTGACGCCAGTGATTGAAGCCAACGACGGGCGCTGTTTCTTTCTCTGTACTTCCCATCAAATGGTGCGCGATCTGGCTGAAGGCTTTCGCGAGCGCTTGGATTTACCCGTACTTGCGCAAGGGGAAGTGCCAAAGCAACAGCTGTTATCGCAATATTTAGAGCATGGCAACGCGGTGCTCGTCGCCACCGGTACCTTCTGGGAAGGTGTTGATGTTAGAGGACAGACGTTAAGCTGTGTTATTATCGACAAATTGCCGTTTACTGCGCCGGATGATCCTTTACTCAAAGCGCGGATGGAAGATTGTCGCATTCAAGGTGGCGATCCGTTTGCACAAGTGCAGATCCCGGATGCGGTGATCACACTCAAGCAAGGGGTGGGGCGTTTGATCCGCGATACCCAAGACACTGGCGCATTGATCATTTGTGATAACCGGTTAGTAACCCGACCTTACGGGGCCGTATTTTTACGCAGTTTGCCTGATATCCCACGAACCCGTTCGTTAGAAGATGTCAGTCAGTTTTTAACTGCAACTCGAACACCAAAGCATTCAGAGGTTTGAATGACGCTAAAACTGTTGGCAGTTGATACTGCAACTGAAAATTGCTCTGTTGCCCTGCGCATCGGAGATCAAGTGATCCATCGCAGCGCAATTGCGCCACGCGAGCACACGCTAAAAGTGTTGCCTATGGTCGATGAAGTGTTGGCCGAAGGCGGTTTAACGCTCAATCAACTGGATGGCTTAGCCTTTGGCCGTGGCCCGGGGAGCTTTACCGGTGTGCGTATTGGGATTGGCATTGCACAAGGCTTAGCGTTTGGCGCCGATCTGCCGATGGTTGGGGTGTCTACGTTGGCTGCCATGGCGCAAGCGGTGTATCGCACCACGGGATCGGAGCAAGTGCTAACGGCGATTGATGCCCGTATGGATGAGCTTTACTGGGCGCAGTACCAACGTCAAAACGGGATCTGGCAAGCGATCAGCCCAGAAGCGGTGATTTCACCTGAACACCTGAGTGTACAAGTGCAACCTGGTGTTTGGCACTGTGCCGGTACCGGCTGGCAAGCCTATCCGGAGCTTGCTGGGCAGTTGAAGCTGGAAACCGAAACTTCCGAGATCTTGTTCCCTGATGCCCGCGATATGGTGATGTTGGCAACACTTTCTGAGGGTGTGGCGGCAGAAAATGCGGAACCGACGTATCTGCGTGATAAAGTGACATGGAAGAAGCTACCGGGACGCGAATAGTCTCGTTAGCAAAAGCGTCGCACCGCCAATGTGTGTGGCGCTTATCGAATCGTTATGATTGAGTCGAGGCATTCATGGTTACCATCTCAGGACAGATAGTACCCGCATCGCAAACGGTACGCTCCGCCCAGAGCAAAAAAAAGGCTGCCCGCAAAACCGCTGAGATCGGCGAGCCCACGGTTGTCGCCACGGCGGTATCGAAAGGGATCCGTGCCGGCGCGCAAGCGACCGATGCGGCCCAAGCTCATGCACGGTTGCAATACGATGCCCCGTTGGGCCGTAACCGTGAGGCGCTGAGTCGGTATCATGATGTGCTGCATCAACAGCGACGCGATGAACTGTCTGAGATGTTCGGCGTTGACATTTATGTGTAGAGGGATTGATTGCCTGCGATAGCCCCCCATAGCGATTTAATTGAAGAAGCCATCGTCTTGCCGTCAGGGCTGGAGATGGCTTTTTTGCGTTCCGCTGCGTTAGATAGCGACAAGCCAAACGTCGTGTTCCTGCACGGCTGGCTCGATAACGCGGCCTCGTTTCATTTTTTGGTGCCGTACCTGAGTAAAGACGTCAATTTGTGGCTGCTGGATCTGGCCGGACACGGTAAATCGGCATGGCGACAAGACCGTGGCGGTTACAATTTTTTCGATTATGTTGACGATTTCGCCCAATTTATCGATAAAACGCAACTTTGTTCACTTCATCTGGTCGGACATTCCCTTGGGGGATTGATATCTACTTGCTATGCGGCAGCATTTCCCGCTAAAGTGCGGGCATTGTGCCTGATTGAGTCGCTAACTCCTCTGTATGAGTCAGAGGAAAATGTGGTTGAGCGATTGCAAAATGGAATTAAAAGCCGTCATTTGTTGCGAAAGAAACCGCGCCGCACTCTCGCCTCGCTAGAGCAAGCTATCGCCTTACGCCAACGCGCCACACCATTGCCAGACAACTTACTCACGCCGCTGATCAGTCGTGCTACTGAAGCGGTGGAAGGTGGCGTGGTTTGGCGTCACGACGGCCTGCTGAAAACCGACTCGCTACTGCGAATGTCGCAGGCACAAGTAGAAACCGTGATACGCAGCATTGCTTGCCCGGTCACCGCGATTTTAGGTGAAAGCGGCTATGCTACGTTAAAACAGACTCAACGGCAGGAGTGGTTCTCGCAGTTGCAATTATGCACCGTACCGGGAGGCCATCACTGTCATATAGAAAGCCCTAAACACGTTGCAAATGCGATATTGGCCGCAACGGGTAAGGTTCCATTTTAAAGGTTTGGCTCACCTAGTTAGGATAGAGGCCAAGCCTTGCTGTGATGAAATAGCACACGCACATAATTACAAGAAAAGGAGACGACAAGTGGAGAAGCTTTGGCTTAATCGCTACCCAGCAGACGTACCAGCGGAAATTAATCCGGACGAATATAGCTCGCTCGTCGATATGTTTGAAAAGTCAGTGCAGAAATACGCTGATCAAACGGCCTATGTCAACATGGGCCAAGTGATGACCTTCCGTAAATTGGAAGAGCGCAGCCGTGCTTTTGCGGCTTATCTACAAAACGATCTCAAACTGCAGAAAGGCGATCGCGTAGCGATCATGATGCCGAACTTGCTGCAATACCCCATCGCACTGTTTGGTGTGCTGCGTGCAGGCCTTGTGGCGGTGAACGTTAACCCGCTATACACCCCGCGCGAGCTTGAGCATCAATTGAATGACTCTGGCGCGAAAGCGATTGTTATCGTGTCGAACTTTGCTCACACCCTAGAAAAAGTGGTGAAGAACACCTCGGTAAAACACGTGGTGTTGACCCGTCTTGGTGATCAGCTATCGCGTCCGAAGTCGGCTATCGTCAACTTTGTGGTGAAATACATCAAGAAGATGGTGCCAAAGTACAATCTGCCCGATGCGATTTCGATGCGTGCAGCGCTGCGCAAAGGTCGTCGTATGCAGTACGTGAAGCCATTTATTAATCCTGAAGATCATGCGTTCTTGCAATACACCGGTGGTACCACTGGCGTGGCAAAGGGTGCAGTATTGACCCACCAAAATATGGTGGCGAACGTGATGCAAGCCAAAGCCATGTATGGCCCAGTGCTAAAAGAAGGTCGCGAAGCGATTGTGACTGCGCTGCCGCTGTATCACGTGTTTGCCTTAACCGTGAACGGTTTGCTGATTTTGGAAATGGGCGGTCAGAACCTACTGATCACCAACCCGCGTGATATTCCGACCTTCGTGAAAGAGCTAAAAGCGTTCCGTTTTACCGCCATCACCGGGGTAAACACGCTGTTTAACGCTCTGCTTAACAACGAAGATTTCCACGAGCTGGATTTCTCTAGCCTTAACCTTGCCGTTGGCGGTGGTATGGCGGTACAACGCGCCGTGGCTGAGCGTTGGAAAGCCACTACTGGGGTTTACTTGCTGGAAGGTTACGGCCTTACCGAGTGTTCGCCATTGGTCGCCGCTTACCCGCACGATACCACGGATTACAACGGCTCTATCGGTGTGCCAGTGCCATCAACTGATGTCCGTATCGTTGATGATGAAGGCAATGTACTGAGCAATGACCAAGTGGGTGAATTGCAAGTGCGTGGCCCGCAAGTGATGCAAGGCTACTGGCAGCGTCCTGAAGCGACCAAAGAGATCATGACCGACGATGGTTGGCTATCGACTGGTGATGTGGTCAAGTTCGACGACGACGGTTTCTTGCACATTGTTGACCGTAAGAAAGACATGATTTTGGTGTCAGGTTTTAACGTATATCCGAATGAAATTGAAGATGTGGTAGCACTGAATGACAAAGTGCTCGAAGTGGCTGCGATCGGTCAACCGCACGAAATTTCTGGCGAAGTCGTGAAAATCTGCGTGGTGAAAAAGGATGCGTCACTGGACCGTGATGAGATTTTGATCCACTGTCGCAAGCATCTTACTGGCTATAAAGTGCCAAAAGTGGTTGAGTTCTTTGATGAACTGCCAAAGAGTAACGTCGGCAAAATTTTGCGACGTGAACTGAGAGAAATGCAAGACAAGCAACAAAATAATCAGTAAAAAGACCGTGTATTGAGTTAATTCAGGTTACACTGACAAATGCCGACATATGTCGGCATTTGTATATAGTACAGAGAGTATTGTGTGAAGTTCGAGATAGTCACAGAGAGCGCTCGTTTGGCGGAAGTCTGCCAACGCGCGAGTAATGAAGAAGTTGTAATGCTGGACACTGAGTTTGTCCGTACCCGTACCCTGTACCCTAAATTGGGTTTAATACAGTTGTATGATGGCGAGCAACTTTCTTTAATTGATCCGATCGCGTGTGATGATCTCAGCTCGCTGTGGGCGTTGCTGCAAAACCCATCTGTGCTCAAAGTGCTGCATGCGTGCGGTGAAGATCTGGAAGTGTTCCAGCATGTGGCGGGGTTCTTACCAAGCCCGCTGGTTGACACGCAAGTGATGGCGGCGTTCTTGGGTCACGGTGTATCAATGGGCTTTGGCGCCTTGGTCAGTGAATATGTGGGTGTTGATCTTGAAAAAGGTGAAGCGCGCACGAACTGGCTCGCTCGTCCGTTAACGGATAAGCAACTCGATTACGCGGCGGCAGACGTCTATTACTTGTGGCCGCTGTATCACAGCCTGCGCGAGAAGGTGATGGAGGCGGGCTGGTACTTTGCCATGCTTGGCGAGTGTGAAGCCCAAGCGGCCAAGCGCGGAAAAACGCCGGATGCATCAAAAGCGTATTTGGATGTGAAGAATGCGTGGCAGTTGACGCCGCGCCAATTGGCGACGCTGCAGATGGCGGCGCAGTGGCGTATGGAAGAAGCACGTAAACGCGACTTAGCCTTGAACTTTATCGTCAAAGAGCTAAACCTGTGGAAGCTGGCGCGTTTTTCGATTAAATCGAAAGGCTTTATGGCCAAGCAAGGCTTTGACAGCATTGAAATTCAACGCCACGGTAGCCGTTTGATCCAGATGGTGCACGAGGCGGAAAAACTGCGTGAATCCGACTTACCGCCGCGCATCTCACGTTTGGTTGATTTGCCGGGGTACAAGCAGCAAGTCAAAGACGTGCGCGATATCGTGATGGCGGTAGAGCAAGAGACCGGTTTGGCGCAAGAATTCTTGGCATCGAAAAAACAGATGAACCAGTTGATCAGCTGGTATCGCAAACACGACCAACATCCAGATAAGCGTCCGGAAATGTTGTCGTCATGGCGTCAGCCGCTGTTTGAAGACAAAGTGGCGCCACTGTTTGACAAAGAGTGATGGCCTTTAAGCGAGCGTGAAAGTGCGTTTAATCGCTCCGTTGTTGAACCTTCGTTGACTCGTCTTTGTTGATTTGTCTTTGTTGATTCGTTCGTTGATCAATGGCTCGCGCTACACGCAATAAAAAACCCGGCTTTGCCGGGTTTTTTATTATTTGTCGTCAGGTAGTGTTACGTTAAGTTCCAGTACCGCGAGATCACTTTCGTTTTGATCCAAATGGACACTGACATCGCTTGGGTCAATATCAACGTAACGTCGAATAACTTCCAAGATGTCTTTTTTCAGCTCTGGTAGATAGCTTGGGCTAGGGCTACCAGCGGCCCGACGTTCTGCCACAATAATTTGTAACCGCTCTTTGGCGATGTTTGCACTATTTGGACGCTTAGGCCGGAAAAACTCCAGTAAAGCCATATCTACTTATCCTCCAAAAAGGCGTTTTAGGAATCCTTTCTTCTCTTCTTCCAAGAAGCGGAACGGACGATCTTCACCCAGTAAACGTGCGATTGCGTCATCGTACGCTTGACCTGCAATAGAGTTCACATCGTGGATCACGGGCTCACCCTTGTTCGACGCGTTGAGTACTGACTGGCACTCAGGGATCACGCCGAGCAGTGGAATGTGCAGGATTTCTTCAACATCTTCCACACTCAACATTTCGCCGATAGTCACGCGGCTTGGGTTGTAGCGGGTCAACAGCAGGTGTTGCTTGACGGGCTCAAGACCTTGTTCAGCGCGCAGGGATTTCGAGTCCAGAATACCCAAAATACGGTCTGAATCGCGTACTGAAGAGACTTCTGGGTTAGTGGTGACAATCGCTTCGTCGGCAAAATACAGTGCCATCAGTGCGCCTGCTTCAATACCGGCAGGGGAGTCACAGATGATGAAATCAAAGTCCATCGCTTTCAGATCATCAATGACGCGCTGCACGCCATCTTTGGTCAGTGCGTCTTTGTCACGAGTTTGAGAAGCCGGCAGTACGTAGAGGTTGGAAACTCGTTTGTCTTTGATCAATGCCTGATTTAGGGTGGCCTCACCATTGATCACGTTCACGAAGTCGTACACGACGCGACGTTCACAACCCATGATCAAATCAAGATTACGTAGGCCAATGTCAAAATCAATAACAGCAACTTTTTTACCAGCTAAAGCAAGGCCGGTTGAAATGGCAGCGCTAGAGGTTGTTTTGCCTACGCCACCTTTACCAGAGGTAATCACGATAATACGTGTCATCGTACTTTTATCCTTTTTAAATTAGTCGACTAGATGGCGTACCATCAGGTTGTCGCCTTCGAGGGATACCTGCACTTGGGTACCCCAAAAATCACTTGTAATTTTATCGCTGAGCCAATAGTTACCGCAGATGGAAATCAGCTCAGGTTGTAGATTCTTACAGAAAATTCTCGCTTCCTTTTGACCGCTAGCGCCAGCAATGGCACGCCCGCGAAGTGTTCCGTAAATGTGAATGCTGCCATCGGCGATCACTTCCGCACCAGCACTCACGTGATTAAGTATGACCAAGTCGGCATTTTTTGCGTATATTTGTTGGCCCGATCTGACAGGGGTTGTGATAACGCGGGTTGGCTCCATCTCAGGCTCACGGGTTTTGGCTTCCCGCGCCGGCGTCATAATGGCTAACCCTGCTTCAACCGCATTTTGTTTTAGAAAGGGCGGACATCCTGATATACCCACCAATATCATTCCCGATTCCGTCACTATGTCTTTTAGTCGATCAAAGTCAGGGGCAGATCCACATCGACTGATATCGATGATGACGGGTGCTGATGAAAAAAATGCCGGAGCACTATTCACCTTATCATTAAGAAACTGAGTGATCGCTTCTTCATCGTTGTCCAATAAATGAAGGACAGATAAGGTGAAACTGCTTCCTTTCAATTCAGCAATTTTGCTCATATCCAGTAGGCTCAATTCGCTGCTTAAAGCAGAATAGGATTCAAATGAATCAATGGTATCTATGTTGTTTAGTCACAGCAAGTGATGCGTGTGGTATATGAGGAATAAATCCCCATTTTGAGAAGAGTATTGATTAAACTTAGTTACTAATTCGCCGTAATCAGTTTTTAGGAAATGATTGCCGCTAGTGCGGGAAAACAGATAGACTTATCTGATAGTTTACGTTTCAAGTAATTGGATGGGTTTGGAGCCATTTTATGTATTGCGCTGTATATAAAAGTAGCAAAAAGGCAGATACTTATCTCTATATTGAGACTAAGGATAAATTTGATAGGGTGCCAAAGGCATTGTTATCAGAGTTTGGTGAACCACATCTTGTGATGGTGGTCGATATCAGTAAGCGTGATAAGTTAGCGCAAATCGCCACGGAAAGATTACAGCAAGTATTGCTGAAGGATGGCTTCTATTTACAACTGCCGCCACCGCCGATCAATCTGCTGGATGAATATAAGCAAGCAAAATCACAGCAATAGTAAGTTTAAGAATAGAAGAGGCTAGGATAGTGAAGAAGGGAGTATTGTCACTTTTAATTGCGGCAATGAGCATGGGAGCATCGGCACAAGATGCTTCTTTCGATGACTATGTTGTTAAGATGCAGACATTGGCGCGTGAAAAGGGCTATAGCGAGGAAACCATTGCGAATGCGTTCAGCAATGTTGAATTATATGAATCTGCGATTTCGTCTGATCGAAATCAGCCAGAGCGTCGTCTAACGCTGGATGAGTACCTTGCCCGTGCTTTACCACAATGGAAAGTGAATCAAGCCCGCAGTCTGTACAACAAGTATTATGATGTGCTGCAGCCGATTTCTGAGGAATACGGCGTACCAGGTGAGATCATTATCGCGCTGTGGGGTGTGGAAAGTAATTTTGGTAAGTTTACCGGCAATTATGATGTTATTTCAGCGCTGACGACGATGTCGTATGAAGGTCGACGTGAAGAGTTTTTCCAAAACCAATTGTGGGATGCGTTAACCATTCTAGAGCGCGGTGATATTACCCGTGGTGAAATGAAAGGTTCGTGGGCTGGAGCAATGGGTCAAAGCCAGTTTATGCCAAGTTCTTATCTGGCCTATGCCGCAGACGGCGATGGTGACGGTAAAGCCGATATTTGGAATAACCCTGCAGACGTGTTCGCTTCAGCGGCGAAATATCTGAGCACAGTGGGTTGGCGTGAAGGTTACCGTTGGGGACGTCGCGTTGCGGTAAGTCAACCGCTGGGTGAAGAGCTGATCGGTATTCAAAAAGAGCTGCAGCAGCCATTGCAAGCGTGGGCAGATCTGGGCGTGACGATGCCAAACGGTACCGATTTGCCGGTTGCTGATATTCCAGCATGGTTGATTGAGCCAGAGCCAGGCCGTTTTTATCTGATCTATGAAAACTATCAAACCTTATTAGATTGGAACCGTTCGCATCACTTTGTGTTCTCGGTTGTGGGTCTTGCTGAGCGAATTCGTCGCTAATCGCATTGATGGTTATTACAGATAAACAAAAGGGCTCCTCGGAGCCCTTTTTTGATAAGACGTTAATCTAATTAAGTGATTAGATTAGGAAGTCTTCTAGTTTTTTGCCTGCGTCGATAGCAGTCTTAATTACAGAAGGTGTACGACCTTGGCCAGTCCAGGTTTTCTCTTCACCGTTCTCATCGATGTATTGGTATTTCGCTGGGCGAGCTGCACGCTTCGCTTTAGGTGCTTTACCAAGTAGAGAAACTAGTTCTTCTGGATCGATACCGTCTTTTAGTAGCATTTCACGGTATTGAGCAAGTTTTTCTTCACGCTCTTTTTCTTGAGCAACCGCTTCTGCTTCTGCTTCTTGACGCTCTTGAACTACAGTAGTTAGCTTTTCAAGCGCTTCTTCAAGTTGTTCCATCGATAACTCGCGAGATAGAGCTCGCAGACTACGTAGGTTAAGTAGTGCTTTAAATGCTTCAGGCATGTTTAATTCCTATTCGCTGTACATCTCGTGGATGTCGTTTGTTTTATGTCTGATTAATAATAATACGAAAAAATCTTCGCTTGCCAACCTAATATAGTGCATTTTGACCAGGTCACAAATAAATTCTTTTCTTATTTATACTATTTTTAATAGTTTTTAAGAAAGGAAACCTATTTTCTGAAAAGCCTACATTTTGTGAGCGCCAAAAAATAAGAGTGACGGTGCTGTCAGTATCGGCTCAAAAATGGCTTTCCGATTTTCGTTAGATTATGCAGTTCAATATGCAATTAGTAACACTGTTATTTGCTTAATAGACTCTGAATGTGATTGAAGTTAGAAAAGAATAGTCGAGATTATTCGGCAGGCATCACGAAGGTGTTGTGCGACATTTCAGTAATGTTCACACGTATATATATTCACCATGTTCAGGATGGCTTTGCGTAACAATAGCCAGTTGAGATCGATTTGATTTGTCTAGTGCAGCACTTGCTGGCGGTGAGGAATTGTTGCCTTGTCTATATTTTCAATAACTGATGTCTATTTTTTGTTTAAAGTTGCAATAATGATACACAGTTTCATATTGGAGGTTGAATAATTGCACAGGCTGTATGGCTAATATTCAGGTTTAATGTGTGTGATTTTCTTTGGCGCTATTTTTCACTTTATGATGATATTTGTTCCATTAGTGCCTTGCTAAGAGGTTAGCGTGGCTAGCCAGGATTTTGAGATGTATACATTTTGTTGCGTTATGGTGCGTTTCTTACATATGGCAATATTTTATCAAATTATATTGTAGTCATACGTTAAAGAGTGCTTGAAAAAGCATCGGCTTATAGTAGAATCATCTGGTCCTTAACTAAGGGTAGAGGCGCATTGCCTATCAGTAGCTGTTGCTAGGGTGACACCGGTGAACAACAGTGAAAGGAGTCAATGCCGAAGTCAGTACAAGGCGTCATCCTTGCTGGCTGGGGAAATGTCAAATAGGCATTTAACTGCCATAGTTTATTAAATTCACTATGGAGCGCTACTGTTGGATTAGGTGGGCTTATCCTTTCCTGCTTTTTCTTATCTCACATTTGTGTGCAGTAGGTCTCCAAGCAACTATATTGCGTAGAGATCATGGAACTTATTGATTATTCAAACTCATTTATCTCATTGCTGCCACCTGTGGTTGCACTGAGTCTTGCGATTATCACAAGGCGTGTTTTGCTTTCTCTTGGCGTTGGTATAGCGCTAGGTGCCTTCTTTCTTAATGACTACTCGTTAATTAGCACATTCAAGTACCTGTTTAACACTGTTGCTAATGTGATTACTGATATCAACAAACTGTATATTCTTTGCTTCCTCGCGTTTTTGGGGATGATGACGGCAGTATTAACGTTGTCGGGTGGTACGCGCGCCTTCGCTGAGTGGTCACAAAATCACATTAAAGATCAGCGTGGGGCCAAGCTGCTTACCGCTTTCCTTGGTGTGTTTATTTTCGTTGATGACTACTTTAACAGCTTAGCGGTCGGCTCTATTGCACGCCCGGTGACAGATCGTTATCAAGTATCACGCGCTAAGCTGGCTTATCTTCTTGATTCAACGGCAGCACCGATGTGTGTATTGATGCCGGCATCAAGCTGGGGCGCGTATATTATCACCGTGATTGGGGGCATTTTAATCGAACACAATGTGACCGACTATTCGCCTATCGGTGCGTTTATGACCTTGATCCCGCTTAACTTCTACGCTGTGTTTGCGTTGGTGATGGTGTTTGTAGTGGCGTGGTTCAAAGTAGATGTTGGTCCAATGCGCCGCCACGAGCAATTGGTTAAAGAGGCCGATAGCAATAAGCAAAATGATGCGACGTCTGATTTAAATGACGAATTGGGCATTGAAGAAAGCCTTAATGGTCGAGTCAGCGATCTAATTATGCCAATCAGTATTTTGATTGTTGCTACCATCAGTATGATGATTTTGACCGGTTATCAAACATTGGCCGCCGACGGTAAAGCGTTCTCTGTTCTCGGTGCGTTTGAAAATACCAATGTCGGTGTGTCGCTATTCTGGGGCGGTGTGATTGGTTTATTGGCAGCGATGTATCCGGTATGGCGTCAACGTTTGCCAGGCAAAGAAGTTGCAAGCACATTGCGCATTGGTGCGCAGTCAATGTTTGGCGCTATTTTGATCCTGTTGTTTGCTTGGAGTATCGGTACCATCATTAGTGATATTCAGACGGGTCAATATCTGTCGCACATTGCTGAAGGTAATATTCCAACTGAGTTTTTGCCGCTGTTGCTATTTGTACTTGCCGGCTTTATGGCATTCTCTACCGGCACGTCATGGGGTACGTTTGCTATTATGTTGCCGATTGCCGGTAATTTGGCTCAGGCGTCAGACATTGCCTTAATGCTACCCATGCTTGGCGCTGTTTTGGCCGGTGCGGTATTTGGTGATCACTGCTCACCAATTTCAGATACGACGATTTTGTCATCGACGGGTGCGCGTTGTAACCATATTGATCACGTGAAAACCCAATTGCCTTATTCGCTATCAGTAGCGTTTGTGGCATCAATTGGTTTCTTGACGATCGGTTTTACTAAGTCGTTACCGATCGCTTTTATGGTGACTACTTTCGCGTTTATTGTGATGTGTTTCATCATGATCCGTATTTCAGCGAATGCCGATAAGAAATTGGCGTCAGCGTAACTACGATTATCGTTATCAATAGTCACGAAATTCAAAAGAGCCCGCCTTAGCGGGCTTTTTTGTATCTGCTTTTCGCCAAGCTATAGCGTTAGGGTGACGTTGATATTGGGATCACTGATGCCTTATCTCTGACGTTACAGCCCAAATAAAGAGTTGCTTACGATTCTTTTTTATCAGCGGTTAGTCATTTAATGGTGTCGAATATATAGCTAGATTAGTCACCGACATCTTTACAATTAGGCAGAGAAAACCAACGCATTGGAATGACGCTGCTGATTGCATATTGCTGTTGGTTAGAAGGGCGAAAGACAGCCATCAGGCGCGACGGAAAACCGCTGAGATTGTGATTTACACTTTAATTTCTGTTCAACCGTTGAAGAATGCAGCGGATCTTTTTGAGTCGCTTTGACAATTCCTGTAGCATGCCGCCAGCTATTTTTAGGAGTTCACATGGCACAGATGTACTTTTATTACTCGGCGATGAATGCCGGTAAATCGACCACCTTGTTACAGTCATCATTCAACTATCAAGAGCGTGGTATGAATCCAGTGATCTTTACCGCTGCAATTGATGATCGCGCTGGTGTGGGTTATGTGAGCTCTCGTATTGGTTTGGAAGCGCAAGCGGAACTTTATGCGCCGGGTGATGATCTCTATGTGCGTGTTTGCGAGATGAACCAGAGTGAGAAAGTCGACTGCATCTTAGTGGACGAGTGTCAGTTTTTGAGCAAAGCGCAGGTGTACCAGCTTACAGAAGTGGTCGATAAGCTTCGCGTGCCGGTATTGTGTTACGGCCTACGCACTGATTTTCGTGGCGAGCTCTTTGAAGGCAGCCAAGCCTTGCTGGCTCTCGCTGACAAACTGGTCGAGCTAAAGACAATTTGTCATTGCGGCCGTAAAGCCAATATGGTGATCCGCACTGATGCGGAAGGCAACGCGATTGCAGATGGCGATCAGGTGGTGATTGGCGGTAATGAACGTTATGTGTCGGTATGCCGTAAACATTACAAAGAAGCACTGGGTCTTTAAGGTGTAGATCGCTCAGCTTCAGTATAAAAATGCCACCGTTTAAGGTGGCATTTTTTTATCAATTAAAACGCGTCCGGATTATTTACCGTGGCGCTCTGCAAGACGCTGCGTAATATCGGCCAGTGACATACCTTGATCTTGCAGCAGTACCAGCAAGTGGTAAATCAGATCGGCGGATTCATTGACTAGCTCCGCCTTATCACCCGACGTTGCCGCAAGCGCGACTTCAACGCCTTCTTCGCCGACTTTCTGCGAAATACGTTTGGTGCCGCGAGCGTAGAGGCTGGCGGTGTAGGAGCTATCGGGATCGGCATTGCGTCGCGACGCCAGCACTTGCTCAAGTTGATGAAGGAATACCAGCGATGGGGGCGTCGTTTCATCGGCATCAAAGCAAGTGACCGTGCCTGTGTGGCAGGTAGGGCCAATAGGATTGACCTGAACCAGCAAGGTGTCTTTGTCGCAATCGAGCGCAATTGACTTTAGCTCTAGCACGTTGCCAGAGGTTTCGCCTTTGGTCCACAAACGTTGCTTGGTGCGAGAAAAGAACGTTACTTGCTCGGTTTCCAGGGTTTTTGCCAGCGCGTCTTGGTTCATGTAACCCAGCATTAAGACTTGGCCGCTGTTGTTATCTTGGACGACGGCAGGGATCAATCCGTCGACTTTGTCCCAATCGATACGTGCTTGTAGGCTCATAGTCGGATCTCCACCTGTTGTTGTTTCAAATACTGTTTCAGTTCACCAATATTGATGATTTGCTTGTGAAAGACGGACGCAGCCAGCGCGCCATCCACATTGGCTTTATTAAAGGCATCGGCAAAGTGAACCATTTCACCTGCGCCGCCTGAGGCGATCAGCGGGACACGACACACCTCGCGCACCATGTTGAGTTGCGTTAAGTCGTAGCCGTTACGCACACCATCTTGGTTCATCATGTTGAGTACGATTTCACCTGCGCCGCGCTTTTGTACTTCTTGCACCCAATCGCGAGTTTCCCATTTTGTTGCTTTGGTGCGGGTTTCATCACCGGTGAATTGATAGACCTGATATTTACCCGTCTCGGCATCAAAATAGGAGTCGATACCGACCACAATACACTGCACGCCAAACTTGTCGGCCAGCGCGGTGATAAGCTCAGGGTTCGCCAGAGCAGGGGAGTTGATCGAGACTTTATCCGCGCCAAATTGCAAAATACGCGCCGCATCGTCAGCGGATTTGATCCCGCCAGCGACACAAAACGGAATATCGATCACTTCGGCAACCCGAGCGACCCAGCTTTTGTCGACTACGCGACCGTCGCTTGAGGCGGTAATATCGTAAAACACCAGCTCGTCAGCGCCTTCTTCAGCGTAACGCTTGGCGAGCGGGACGATGTCACCAATGATTTCGTGATTGCGAAATTGAACGCCTTTCACCACTTGCCCGTCACGGACATCGAGGCAAGGAATAATTCGTCTAGCTAGCATGGTTTACTCCTCCCACGTGCGAAACGCGTCTTCGGCGCTGAATTTGCCATCAAGCAGGGCACGACCGACGATCACGCCTTTAACGCCGGTGCCTTTTAGCGCGGCGATATCGTCAAGCGAGCCTATGCCCCCCGATGATTGAAACGCAACTTGCGGGTATTGGGCACACAGATCGCGGTAGAGGTCGACGTTCGAGCCGGCCAGTGTGCCGTCGCGAGAAATATCGGTGCATAGCACGTGCTTTAAGCCGACGGTGAGGAAGTCATCCAGCAGCGCTTCAATGGAAACGCCAGAATCTTCCTGCCAGCCAGAAATCGCCACCTTACGGTTGCCTTGATCGTCGATGTTGACATCCAGTGCCAGCACAATGTGCTCAGGGCCGTATTTTTCCATCCAGCCTTTCACCATCTCAGGCTGTTTGACTGCTGTGGAACCGATGACAACGCGCTGCGCGCCAGCATCGAGTAAGTCTTTGACATCTTGCTCGCTGCGCACGCCACCGCCAATTTGAATGTTGGCTGGGGTGCTGGCAAGGATGGTGGCAATTAAGTCGAGCTGACGCGCAGAAGTGTCCTTCGCGCCAGTTAAATCCACCAAGTGCAACCAGTTGGCACCGGCTTGATGATAAAGCGCGAATTGCTCGGCGGGAACGACCGGATATTCGGTCACTTGGCCATAATCGCCTTGATAGAGACGAACCACTTGGCCGTCAATTAAATCGAGTGCTGGGATAATCATTGACGTTCCTTATCACATCTCTAAAAAGTTCTTGATCAGTTGCGCGCCCGCTTTACTTGAACGCTCTGGGTGAAATTGCACGCCATAATAGTTGCCACTTTGCAGTGCAGCGGTAAAAGGCTGGCCATATTCACATTGAGCGATGGTGTTGGCCTCGCTCACTGGCATCGCGTAGCTGTGAACAAAATAGAAGTAGCTGCCAGCAGGAATATCTTTAAATAACGGATGGCCTTTGGCTGGCGTGATGGTGTTCCAACCCATGTGGGGCAGCGGTAGATCGCCCGGCTGCATCTTCTCAACCGGTGCATCGCACAGGCCAAGACAGTCGACTTGCGACTCACCGGCGGAGCCTTGCTCTTGCGATAAGCGGCAAAGCAGCTGCATCCCTAAGCAGATCCCGAGCAGCGGTTTGTCGACTTGTTTGACCAAATCCACCAAATCGCGCTGTTGCAAGTTCTTCATCGCCTCACTCGCGGTGCCAACGCCGGGCAGAAACAGCTTATCAGCCGCCAGTACCACATCGGCCTCTTTACTCACGGTGACCTGGTAACCGAGGCGCTCGATGGCAAAGCGAACCGAAGAGACATTGGCACAACCGGTATCAATAATGACCACCTGTTGGTTAGTCGGAGCCATTACAATACCCCCTTGCTGCTCGGCAGCTCGTTGCCTTCCACCTTAATGGCTTGGCGCAAGGTGCGGCCAAAGGCTTTGAACAAGCTTTCAACGATGTGGTGATCGTTGTCACCGGTTGATGACAAGTGCAGGGTGCACGCGAGCGTGTCGGTTAATGAGCGGAAGAAGTGCGAGACCATTTCGGTGGAGAGATCACCAACCATATCACGGCTAAATGTTGCCTCAAACTTAAGGTAAGGGCGGCCAGAGAGATCTAACGCGCATTGCGCTAAACACTCATCCATCGGCAAGCTAAAGCCGAAACGGCCGATCCCGCGCTTATCGCCCAGCGCCTTTTTCAATGCTTCACCCAACGCCAGCGCAGTGTCTTCCACACTGTGGTGATCATCGATGTGCAGATCGCCATCGACGTTACAAATCATTTGGAAACCGCCGTGGGTGGCGATTTGATCTAGCATGTGGTCAAAGAAACCCAAGCCGGTGGCGATTTGGTTGCCGCCGGACTCATCCAAGTTCACCTTCACTTTAATGTCGGTTTCTTTGGTGGTGCGAACCACTTCGGCAATACGCGGGCTCGTGGTGAGATCTTTGACGATCTGCGGCCAACCCATAGTTTGTGGGTGGTACTGAATGCCTTTGATCGCCATGTTCTCAGCCAGTTGCAGATCGGTGGCGCGATCGCCAATCACTGCTGAGGTTTCAAAATCGACGCGGCCTTGCTGCAGGTAGTCTTTTACCATCCCGAGTTTTGGCTTGCGGCACTGACAGTTATCTTCATCAAAGTGCGGGCAGATCAACACGTCAGCAAACTTCACGCCTTGAGATTCGAAGATCTCCATCATCATATTGTGTGGCTCATCGAAATCCGCTTGCGGGTAGCTGTCGGTGCCTAAACCGTCTTGGTTAGTGACCATGACCAGCTTGTAGCCAGCATCTTGCAGTTGCAGCAGGGCTGGGATGACAAACGGCTCGAGCTTGAGTTTGTCTAGGCGGTCTACTTGAAAGTCGATAGGTGGCTCGACGATCAAGGTGCCGTCACGGTCAATAAATAGGATTTTTTCCTTGCTCATTACGGCTTTCCTTATTGTTCGAGTTGCTGGCGAATAAAGGCGAGGGTTTTCTCACACTCATCGCGGTTGCCAATACTAATACGAATGCAGTTTTCGACAGGGCTGCGACGCAGAATAATGCCGTTGTCCCACAGCGCTTTGAATAAGCGCTCACCGTCGGGGAATTTCACCAGCAGGTAATTACCATAGCCATCGAAGACGTGCACGCCCGGCAGCATGCCAAGCCCGGCTTGCAGGTAGGCGCGGTTAGCACACAAATCAAGGATTTGGGTTTTGGCGCGGGCGAGGCCAATTTCAGACAGTGCTTCAACCGCGATATCGGCCACTGGCACCGGCACCGGATACGGCGCAATCACTTTTAGCAGCAATTCAATCACAACCGGATTGGCGAGAGTGAAACCACAACGCAAACCGGCCAGAGCAAAGGCTTTTGATAGGGTGCGCAGAATGACGAGGTTTGGATACTTGTCGAGTAAATCTACCACCGACGCATCCATGCAGAAATCGATATACGCCTCATCGACAACAACTAAAGCGCGGTTGGCGGTCATATCCAATAGCGCTTCAATATCGGCGCGATTGAGCAAATTACCCGTTGGGTTATTTGGGCTACAGACAAACACCAACTTGACGGCATCAAGCGACTGACCAATAGCGTCTAAGTCCAATTGCCACTCGGCGGTCAGCGGTACTTGCTTGGCTTCAACATCAAAGGTTTGGGCACTGATCGCGTACATGCCGTAGGTGGGCGGACAGTAAAGAATTTTGTCTTTATTGGGTTCGCAGAAGGCGCGGATCAGTAACTCAATCCCTTCATCAGCGCCACGTGAAGTTAGTACATACTGACTGTTGATGCCGGCATAAGAGGCATAGGCGTTGATTAGCTCATCCGGTTGACAGGTGCTGTAACGGTTTAGGCGATCGCTTTTGATCGCGTACTCATTTACAAATGGCGATTCATTGGCATTAAGCCAAATATCACCGCTACCACCAAGGCGGCGCGCAGACATGTACGGGGTCATTTCCCGTACCGTTTTACGGGCTAACGCTTCAATATTTTGGCTCATGATTAACCTCTTAACTTTTCAACGCGCAAGGTGACCGCACGTTTGTGGGCATCAAGTCCTTCAGCGTCGGCAATGGTTTCCACCACTGGCGCAATCGCGAGCAAACCATCACTGGTCAGCTCTTGGACTGTCATCCGCTTGGAGAAATCCGCCAGTCCGAGGCTGGAATAAGTGCGGGTGTAGCCGTAAGTCGGCAGCACGTGGTTAGTACCCGAGGCGTAATCACCAACTGATTCTGGCGACCATAGGCCAAGGAAGATGGAGCCCGCATTGTCCAGCTCTGGTAGCAGAGCGCGTGGATTTTCCGTTTGCACGATCAAGTGCTCTGGGCCATAGCGGTTAGAGATCTCGATACATTCATCGATAGAATCGGCCACGATCAAAATGCTAGAGCCTAACGCTTGGCGGGCGATATCGGCGCGGCTTAAGGTTTTCAGCTGCGCTTGAATGGCATCTGCGACGCGATCAGCAAGGCTTGGTTCTGGGGTGACGAGCACCACTTGCGAATCTGGGCCGTGTTCGGCTTGGCTTAGCAGATCCGCAGCGATGAAGTCAGGATCGCCAGAGTTATCGGCGATGACCAACACTTCTGAAGGACCGGCGGGCATATCAATCGCCGCGCCGCGAAAATCGTTGCTTACCTGACGTTTAGCTTCGGTAACAAAGGCGTTACCCGGGCCAAAGATTTTATCGACTTTGACGATAGACTCGGTGCCATAGGCCATTGCCGCGACCGCTTGAGCGCCACCCAATTGATACACTTCTTCGATGCCGCAAAGCTCGGCGACATACAAAATTTCATCAGCGATCGGTGGTGGCGAGCACAAAATAGCGCGTTTACAACCGGCGATTTTGGCAGGGACGCCTAACATCAATACCGTCGATGGCAATGGCGCGCTCCCGCCGGGAATGTATAAACCGACGTCGTTAATGGGGCGAGTCACTTGCTCACACAACACGCCTGGCTGGGTTTCGACTTGTACCGGTTTCGGGCGCTGCGCTTTGTGAAACGCACTGATGTTGGCGTACGCCGCTTGCAGCGCTTGCTTCATTTGTTCGCTCAGACGGCCGGATGCAGCTTTAATGTCTTGTGGCGACACACGAATGCTATCGAGCTCGACCTTATCGAATTTTGCGGTGAGCGCTTTTAATGCCGCATCGCCTTCGGTTTGGACTTGCTCAATCACCGACGAAACTGCTGCGGTGATGTTCGCGCCTTCCATAATCGCAGGGCGTTGCAGTAGCCCTGCTTGTTGTTCTTTACTCAGTGACTGCCAAACGACGGTTTTCATGTCTTACTCCATCATCTTTTCGATAGGTAGAACTAGAATTGAGCTCGCGCCCAGTGCTTTTAGTTGCTCCATGGTTTCCCAGAACAGGTTTTCGGCACTCACGAGGTGTACCGCAACGCGGCTGTTGTCTTGGGATAGTGGCAGTACAGTTGGGTCTTCTGCACCCGGCAGTAGCGCTTTGATCGCTTCAAGACGCTCTGTTGGCGCATGTAGCATAATGTACTTTGACTCTTTTGCTTGGATCACGCCTTGCATACGGGTAAGCAGTTTTTCGATCAGGGCTTGCTTCTCGGCAGAAAATTCGCCGGTGCGTTGGATCAGTACCGCTTTAGAGCGCAGGATCACTTCGGCTTCTTTCAGGCCATTGGCTTCCAGCGTGGCACCGGTAGAAACCAAGTCACAAATCGCATCCGCAAGGCCTGCACGTGGCGCAACTTCCACCGAGCCGGTTAGCATACAAGTACTGAAGTTGATACCACGCTCTTCCATGTAGCGGCGTACAAGGTGAGGGTAGGTGGTGGCAATACGTTTACCTTCGAAATCTTGTGGGCCTGAATAGGCTTCATCTTTGTTGATCGCGATAGACAGGCGGCAACCACCGAAATCGAGGCGACGCAGTTTCACGTACTCAGCAAATTCGCCTTGGGCCATACGGTCAAGCGCGACTTCTTCTAGCTCGTTTTCACCAATCACACCCAGATCAACAACGCCATCCATGATCAAACCCGGAATGTCGTCATCACGCACGAGAAGGAGGTCGATTGGCATGTTTTCTGAGTGAACGATCAGACGCTCACCGACCATGTTAAATTTCACACCACAGCGTTTTAGTAACTCTTGGCATTCCTTCGACAGACGTCCTTTTTTCTGTATAGCAATTCGTAAACGTTGAGTTTGCATATTCCAATTCCTTTTCTTGCCTACAGGCCTAAAACTAAAAAACCCTCGGAAGAGGCTCTTCCGAGGGTCTGGTGTTCGCTACATGTAGAGACCGATGGAAGAGATTGATGGTCTTCCGCCGGATATCGCGCATCCTCCCGAAAGACTAGTCAGGATGGTGATGATGGTGATGTACAACCATGAAAATGCGCATATTGATAAAACTCTCAAAAAATCCGTTGATTACGCGTTTACACTAACGAAGGTATGGGTTTATTGCAACAACAAATTTACCTATCCGGCGCAATACTCACGGTATTACGCAAAGAAGTATTAGCAACTTCTGCTGACCGTGATGGGTTTGGTAAGACGTTGGGAACGGCGTTTTTTCGATCTTCCTAGTGTTTTGCTTCAACGGTTGTCTATAAGTTAGTCAAATAAACTAAATGGCTTGGTGTGTCTTCAACGTGTGAAATGTCCCTTTGAGCAGGGTCTACCAGCGAGCTTATGAAATCCGTACAGTGGAAGCGAATGGATAGGGTGATACGGCACACCTCGCTATACTTTGTCGATGCTAACGACAAATATATACATCCAATACTCGTCCAGTATCGGTTGACACTGTTGCTGGAATTGCGTCGTTTTGAGTTCATTATGACATTGTATGCTGATGATCCCACCATTTTCAGAGACGTGTTTTATAAACGGAAGCGCTTCGAGATCTTCAATTAAGCAGTCGCGAGACTCGGCATATTCTCTGTCGTTGGCGGCCCACCAACTCTCCGGATTATAATCCGATTCGATAACCAGTCTGATCGTGATGTTGAAGTGCATACGCCTATCTCTTTCTCTGCTTTGTGCTCTTTATGATTTTGCAATCGATGCCGATATGTTAAGTGCCAGATTATCGAAGAGATTGAGTTCAGCCTTAACAAGGCAATGAGATCAAGATTGCCTTTTGCGAGGTGACAGCGTTTTGAATGCAACGGGTTGCCATTGGTATGACAACCCATTGTGATGGAAAGGTGGCGGGAGCAGAAGTGCGATTAGCTTATGCAACACTTTTTGAATTTTTTACCACTGCCGCAAGGGCAGTCGTCGTTGCGGCCAATCGTTATCGCGGCAGTAGGACGCTCGGGATATTGGCCATCCACGTAGAACCATTGACCGTTTTCAAATAGAAAACGTGAACGCTCCTCAAGGCAGTGCAGTTTGTCACCTTCGCGATACCAAGCCTGAAAATGCACCCAGCCTTGTGGCGCACCGTTATCATCTTGCTCGGTGACTTCAGGCGCTTCTAAGACATCGAGGCGAATCCAATGGCTATCGATAGACTCTGCAATTGCTTGGCGGAAAGACTCTGCGTTGCAACTTGGATGGTACGTCGCCACTACGTAATCCACATTGCCACAGCAGTGCGCACTGTAACGCGAACGCATGAGCTGTTCGGGTTTTAGCGCCAGCGTGGCATCAGCATGGATTGGGGCGCAGCATTGCGCGAACGGTGTGGCGTTGCCACAGTAGCAAGTCGACATGGTTATTGGCTCTTGGCGATAAATTCTTGCGTCCATTGTAGAGATCCCATGTAGTTCTCTGCAACTTCCTCTTCCGTCACTTGGTAGTATTGGCTTAGGCGAGTGATCACCGGCCAATCAGCGCGATCGTAAGCGCGAGCCAGCAAGATCAGGCCGCCCAATCGTCCTTGGTTTTTCACCAGTGCCGATTTCACGCGATCGGTGAGAGGTAGTTGTTCTACTAACTCATCGAGCGGCGAGTCGAGCAATGAATCGAGCATCGAAAACAGGCCGGTTAAAAAGGCTTCACGTGGCGCTAGGTTCACTTTGCTGGCCATGGTTTCGCAAAAACGCGCGCGTTGGATCGACAGGCGATACAAGGTGTGGTTTTTGCCTTTGGTTGCGTACGCAGTCGCCACTAGATAGACAAAGCGACGCACGCGCTCTTCGCCAAGGTATACCAACGCTTGCTTGAACGAATTTACCGGCTTAGCAGTGCCGGTCGTCATGGTGTTGACGTAGCGCAGCAGCTTATAAGAGATAGAGACATCGTTACTGACGATCTCTTCTACTTTGGCAAAGTCGACTTCAGGCTGGCTGATCTCTTTGTACAGGCGCATCGTGGTGATGGCTGAAGGGCTTAACGAGCGGCGTTTGATCAGCTCCGGCTTGGCAAAGAAATAGCCTTGGAAATAATCAAACCCGGCTTCCGCCGCCGCATGGAATTGGGCTTTGGTTTCGACTTTTTCGGCCAAAAATTCCAGCTTCAGATAGCGGTGGTTATCAATAAATAGTTTCGCATCGTCAATCGAGGTGACTTTTAAATCGAACTTGATGATTTTGATATACGGGAGAAAACGCTCCCATGCCGGATCGGCGTTAAAATCATCCAACGCTAAGGTATAGCCTTTACCCCACAGTTTTTGCACCGCGAGATACAGCTCTTCATTGGGCTCGCAACTTTCGAGCATCTCAATCACGAACTCATTTTTTGGAAACAGAGTTGGCGTCAGATCAACGATGCTGGCATGCGGGAAGTTAATAAACGCAAGTTCTGAGGCTTTGCCTTTTTCTGAGCTATGACGCAGCGCAGACAGTCGGTCGATCAATAACCGTGACGTCGCGTATTCTGCGCTAACTTCTGGGAAAGCGTTTTTGGGTCCATCGCGAAAAAGCAACTCATAGGCAATGGTTTCCATCTGCCGGTTGAGAATGGGCTGTCGGGCTACAAAAGAGTGCATAACAACTAAATATGCTCCTGTTAAGCGATGCGCGCTGCATCCTTGATGCAGGCCGATAATAAAAACTAACGTTATGTTAAAAGGGAATGGTAATCCCGTATCTTATCAATAAAAGGAAAAATTGACGAATAAAACTGCGGCTTAGCTTGAGCAAAATTACTAAATAAAAGACAGTTTTTGGAAAACGGGACAGATTAAATTAAACGCTGGAGCGAAAGGGATGAGTTGTGAGCGAAAACTCGCCATTATTATCAAATTTAAGCACTGAGCCTTGATCGTACCAATCACCCAATACAACACGTTGCCCGTGGGTGGCTTGATGGATCGCTGGGCGATGCGTGTGGCCGTGGATCAGCAAATCAACCCCGTGAGCTTCAAGCTGATGTTCGACTTCACTCGGCGTGACATCCATGATGGTGTAGGACTTCTCGCTGTTCGTTGCTTGGCTTTGATGGCGCATTTTGCTACCGATACGTTGGCGCACGAAAAGCGGTAGGGCGAGGAACAGGCATTGTAACCAACGTTGGTGAACCTTGGCGCGAAAACGCTGGTAGGCTTCATCCGCCGTGCACAGGGTATCGCCGTGCATGATCAGGGTAGGGCGGCCGTACAAATCAATGACCGTATGTTCGTCAAGCAGTACCATCCCCGCTTCTTTGGCAAAGCGTTTACCAATCAAAAAGTCGCGATTACCGTGAATAAAGTAAATCGGGATCCCGCGCTGATTAACCGCAAGAAACGCCGACTTTACCGCAGTTAAGAAGGGGTTATTGACATCGTCGCCAATCCACATCTCAAACAGATCGCCAAGCACATACAGCGCATCAGTATCGTCACTGTTGGTGAGAGAGTGGAGAAATTGGAGCAGACAGTCGGTGATGTCTTGGCGCTCTTCGCTTAGGTGGAGATCAGCAATAAAGTAGGTGGTCATAGCTTTAGGTGGTAATAGCGTACTGCGTTTGCAAGGGAAGAGAAAAGCGGACCGTTGCCGATCCGCTCATCAGGCGATTACTCTTCAACAGTTACGCTGTTGATCAGTACTTCTTCCACTGGCACGTCTTGGTGTACGTAACCCCAGTTGCCGGTAGAAACACCTTTGATCTTGTTTACTACGTCCATGCCTTCAACCACTTCGGCGAAGACACAGTAACCCCAACCTTGTGCGGTTGGCGCTTTGTGATCCAGAAAGTCGTTGTCGTTCACGTTAATGAAGAACTGAGAGCTTGCTGAATGCGGCTCCATTGTACGCGCCATTGCTAGCGTACCGGTTTTGTTGCTTAGGCCGTTGTTGGCTTCGTTTTTGATTGGCGCACGAGTTTCTTTTTCTGTCATGCCGCTGCTCATGCCGCCGCCTTGGATCATGAAACCGTCGATAACACGGTGGAACAGTGTGCCTTCGTAAAAACCGTCACGGCAGTATTGCAGGAAGTTAGCGCAAGTTTCTGGCGCTTTGTCGCTGTGTAGTTGGATTTTGATATCACCAAAAGTCGTGTGCAGCGTGACCATGTCATTTACCCTTTATTTCAGAAATTATCTTTTGAAGTTTAGTTCTGTTCCGTCCGATTGGCTTAAAAACGCCAGAGGGAGATCTTCAGATCAGCATTAAGAATCTTACCTTTACCTTGGTCTGTTGCCAATCTGTAAACGACGGCCAACAAGAGAAAATCGAGCCAAGCGGTGAAAACGTCAGCAGCAAAGGTGGGATCGGTATGTTGATTGAGGATTCGACTTGCTAAAGCGCCACGGAACGGGTGTAATGTGCCTTTGTCATCCCGTTAACTATCGAGTTGTTGAGTAACATCATGTTGAAGATTTATAACACACTGACCCGCCAAAAAGAGGAATTTAAGCCGATCCACGCCAATAAAGTCGGCATGTACGTGTGTGGGGTGACAATCTACGATTTGTGTCATATCGGTCACGGGCGCACGTTTGTGTCGTTTGACGTGGTATCACGTTACCTGCGCTACAGCGGTTACGATTTAACGTTCGTGCGCAACATTACCGATATCGACGATAAAATTATCAAGCGCGCCAATGAAAACGGCGAGACGTGCGACGCGCTGACTGAGCGTTTGATTGGCGAAATGCACGCGGATTTCGATGCGCTAAACCTTAAGCGTCCTGATCACGAGCCACGTGCAACCCAGTACATTGCCGAAATCATTACCTTGTGTGAGCGTTTGATCGAGCGCGGCTTTGCCTATGTGGCTGACAACGGCGACGTGATGTTTGAAGTGTCGAAGTTTGACGAATACGGCAAGCTGTCGAAACAAGATCTAGAGCAATTGCAAGCCGGTGCGCGCGTTGATATCGAAACCGCGAAACGTAGCCCGCTGGATTTCGTGCTGTGGAAAATGTCGAAGCCAGGCGAGCCTACGTGGGAATCGCCATGGGGTCCAGGTCGTCCGGGCTGGCACATTGAATGTTCAGCGATGAACTCCGCTATTTTGGGTAACCATTTTGATATTCACGGTGGTGGCTCAGACTTGCAGTTCCCGCACCATGAAAACGAAATCGCGCAATCGTGCTGCGCCCACGGTACACAGTACGTGAACACCTGGATGCACAGCGGCATGGTAATGGTTGATCGTGAGAAAATGTCAAAGTCACTGGGTAACTTCTTTACCATTCGTGATGTATTGGCGCACTACGATGCCGAAACCGTGCGTTACTTCCTGATGTCAGGCCACTACCGTAGCCAGTTGAACTACAGTGAAGAAAACCTAAACCAAGCGCGAGCTTCACTAGAGCGTTTGTACACTGCACTGCGTGGTCTAGCCGCAGTTGAAGCGCAAGGTGGGGAGGAGTTCGTTGCCCGTTTCCGTGAAGCGATGGACGATGACTTTAACACGCCAGAAGCGTACTCAGTGATGTTTGATATGGCGCGTGAAGTTAACCGTTTGAAAGCGACCGATATGGATGCCGCCGCCGCTTTGGCAGCACGTCTGCGTGAACTTGGCGCGGTATTGGGCTTGCTAGAGCAAGATCCTGAAGCGTTTTTGCAAGGTGATGCAGCGCAGGGCGACGACGTGGCGGAAATTGAAGCCTTGATCGCACAGCGTGTGGCGGCGCGAGCAGCGAAAGATTGGGCTGCCGCTGATGCGGCGCGTGATAAGCTAGCTGAAATGGGCATCGCACTACAAGAAGGCCCGCAAGGCACCACGTGGACGCGTAAATAGACCAGATATAAACGCGTTCAGCTGTTGAGATACAAAAAAAACCTGCCGTTTGGCAGGTTTTTTTTCGTCGGTCGTAAAGTGAGAGCGCGCAAGGTGTCTGTACCCACTTCGCGATAATGTTCTTCGTTATCCCGCGAGCCCTGGGAACAAGGCGCGCATGCCGGTAGCAATAAATTCAATCCCCAACGCTGCAAGGATCAAACCCATAATACGGGTGATCACGTTGATCCCAGTTTGCCCCAAGAATCGCACGAGTAAAGGCGCACTGCGATAGAGCAACCAACAAGCAAAAACAAACAACGCCAAGGTAGCAATAAAGCCAAGGGTATTCATCGAACCCGGATAGCGCGAACCGTACACGATGGTAGAGCTGATCGCACCAGGGCCCGCCATCAACGGCATTGCCAACGGTACCACGCCCACTTGCTCACGGCTGATCGACTCAGTCTCTTCTTGTTTGTTTTGCTTATCTTCACCCAATTTACCGCTCATCATCGAAAAGGCGATGCTCAGGAGCAAGATCCCGCCGCCGACGCGGAATGAATCTAGCGAAATACCAAACATGTCGAGTAGGAATTGGCCAGCCAGCAGCGAGACCGTCAAGATCACCAATACCGCGACGTTAGCCACATAGGCGGTACGGTTACGGTCCGCAGGCGACATGTGCGCAGTGAGCGAGACGAACACCGGCATAATACCGATGGGGTTCACAGCCGCGATCAAACCGACGAAGAACTGGACAAAAATAGCGATTTCAAGGGACTGCATGGTGGTTGCTACCTACTAAGAGTGATGAGACTCGCATATTCTAGTGCAAGACTGAATATGCGCTAGTGAATTTTTTTGCCGCGATCTTCTAGGAAATCTAATGTTGTCGTACGTGTCTCCGCCAGCCTAATGATAGCGGTGGTGCTGCTGTTTTTGATCAAATGACATCAGCGTGAAGTAAAAGCAGAGAAGCGGAAAAGTAACTGAGTAGAGCATTCTTGCAACGAATGATAAAAACTTGTTATTTTGCTGCTTAGTGCGCCTTAAATCGCATTAGAGTGGTGTATATAAATTTGTTGCGGCGGTGTTGGATTATTGGTCCTCGTTTTAAGGGGGCTAACTATCCCTACAACGGATAAAAAAATACTGTAATTTTTCTACATTTTTGCAGTGGGAAATGCTGAGTAAAACAAGGCTAAATAGCTGTAAAAACGCGAATATAAGTGCTTTATGCCGTTTTGACTAATAAGTAAGCAAGTGCAGAGGGTAACGAAAGATAGTCGTAATTTTTCTATCAAAAAATGACTGAAAGTGATCTGTATCAACATTTGTTTCGGCGAGCTGGTTATAATCAACTACGAAAACATTTTACTAAGATGATGTGCTACAGACTACAAAGTCGTTACAACTTGGCTTTATGTTCGATGTCTTATGGCCGTCTTAGTAAAATTTTTTCGAAATTAAGTTAGGAGTTAACTATGCCTGTTACAAATGTGGCTGAATTGGATGCAATGATTGCTCGCGTGAAACAAGCGCAAAAAGAATTTGCAACATACTCTCAAGAGCAAGTTGACAAAATCTTCCGTGCCGCTTCTCTAGCAGCAAACAACGCACGTATTCCTCTTGCTCAACAAGCTGTTGCTGAGTCAGGAATGGGTATCGTGGAAGATAAAGTGATTAAAAACCACTTCGCTTCAGAATTCATCTACAACAAGTACAAGGACGAGAAAACCTGTGGTGTGCTAGACGAGAACGAAGAGTTCGGCACCATGACCATCGCAGAGCCAGTCGGCATCATCTGTGGTATCGTTCCTACTACTAACCCTACTTCAACCGCTATCTTCAAATCGCTAATCTCTCTGAAGACGCGTAACGCAATTATCTTCTCTCCGCACCCACGTGCTAAAAACTCAACCAACGACGCTGCTAAGCTAGTGCTAGACGCTGCTATCGCTGCGGGCGCACCGAAAGACATCATCGGTTGGATCGACGAGCCATCTGTAGAGCTATCTAACGCACTAATGAAGCACGACGACATCAACCTGATCCTTGCAACGGGTGGTCCAGGCATGGTGAAAGCCGCTTACTCTTCTGGTAAGCCAGCTATCGGTGTTGGTGCGGGTAACGTACCTGTGGTTATCGATGAAACTGCAGACGTTAAGCGTGCTGTTGCATCTATCCTGATGTCTAAAACATTCGATAACGGTGTTGTGTGTGCGTCTGAGCAAGCAGCAATTGTTGTTGATGCAGTTTACGACGAAGTGAAAGAGCGTTTTGCTTCTCACAAAGCGTACGTATTGAACAAAGCGGAAGCCGATAAGGTACGTAAAGTACTGCTTATCGATGGCAACCTAAACGCGAAAATCGTAGGCCAACCTGCAGCAGCAATCGCTGAAATGGCAGGCGTGAAAGTGCCAGTAGACACTAAAGTACTTGTAGGTGAAGGCCTAGGTAAAGTGTCTTACGACGACGCATTTGCTCACGAGAAATTGTCTCCAACTCTAGGTCTGTTCCGCGCTGACGATTTCGAAGATGCGGTAGCACAAGCAGTGACTATGGTTGAAATCGGCGGTATCGGTCACACCTCTGGTCTATACACTAACCAAGACGTAAACCAAGACCGTATTCGCTACTTCGGCGACAAGCTGAAAACTGCACGTATTCTTGTCAACATCCCAACCACGCACGGTGGTATCGGTGACCTGTACAACTTCAACGTTGCACCGTCTCTGACTCTGGGTTGTGGTTCATGGGGTGGTAACTCTATCTCTGAAAACGTAGGTCCTAAGCACCTTATCAACAAGAAAACTGTAGCGAAGCGAGCTGAAAATATGCTGTGGCACAAACTACCGAAATCTATCTACTTCCGTCGTGGCAGCCTGCCAATCGCATTGGGCGACCTAGAAGGTAAGAAACGCGCATTCCTAGTTACTGACCGTTTCCTATTCAACAACGGTTATGCAGATGACGTAGTTCGTCTACTGAAAGCACAAGGTATCGAAGTACAAACTTTCTTCGACGTAGAAGCGGATCCAACGCTATCTGTGGTTGAGAAAGGTGCTGAAGCGATGAAGAGCTTCCAACCTGACGTTATCCTTGCTCTAGGTGGTGGTTCACCAATGGATGCAGCGAAAATCATGTGGGTAATGTACGAGCACCCAGAAACGCACTTCGAAGAACTAGCGATGCGTTTCATGGATATCCGTAAGCGTATCTACAAGTTCCCTAAAATGGGTCAAAAAGCTGAGTTGGTTTGTATCACTACCACTTCAGGTACGGGTTCAGAAGTTACGCCGTTTGCGGTTGTTACCGACGACAAGACTGGCGCTAAATACCCACTAGCGGACTACGAATTGACGCCTCAAATGGCAATCGTAGATGCGAACCTAGTAATGAACATGCCTAAGTCTCTGACTGCGTTCGGTGGTTACGATGCAGTAACGCACGCACTAGAAGCTTACGTATCTGTTCTTGCGAACGAGTACTCAGATGGTCAAGCTCTTCAAGCGCTTAAGATGCTTAAAGAATACCTACCATCAAGCTACGCGAACGGTGCGAACGACCCAATCGCTCGTGAGAAAGTGCACAACGCAGCAACTATCGCGGGTATCGCGTTTGCGAACGCCTTCCTAGGTGTATGTCACTCAATGGCGCACAAACTGGGTGCAGAGTTCCACATTCCACACGGTTTGGCGAACGCACTGCTTATCTCTAACGTTGTACGTTACAACGCGAACGATAACCCAACTAAGCAAACTGCATTCTCTCAATACGACCGTCCACAAGCACGTCGTCGTTACGCAGAAGTTGCAGAGCACTTAGGTCTAACTCAACCAGGCGACCGTACTGCTCAGAAGATCGAGCGTCTACTAGCATGGTTGGATGAACTGAAGACTAACCTAGACATTCCTAAGTCTATCCAGTCTGCAGGCGTACCAGAAGCTGACTTCCTAGCGAAAGTGGATGAGCTATCTGTAGAAGCGTTCGATGACCAATGTACTGGTGCGAACCCACGCTACCCACTGATCTCTGAGCTGAAAGACGTTCTATTGGCTTCTTACTACGGTAAAGCATTCGTTGAAGGTGAAACTTACGAAGGCACTTCTGTAATCAAGAAGAGCGAAGATCAAGCAGCGAAACCTGCAGCGAAAAAAGCGAAAGCATAAGCTTTAAATTGCTAGCGCTACATTTTTGACCCGCCCATTGGCGGGTCTTTTTTTATCTGCGCTTTCTGATTGCCCCTGTTGGGCGAATGCTGAGTTGCAGTACCACACGAAACGTCCCACTTGCCCAGTAAGACGTAACCCTGTATTTGCGGCAGGCGTCCCTCGCTTTCTCGCAAGCTCTCAAAATTTGCACACATTACTTGCATGAAAATCCATACAAGAGGATAACATCTTCTCTACTTAGTCGAAGTTTGATGCCAAACCCAAGATCTAACAGGAGGAGTTCTCTGATGCACTCACTGCTACGAAAAGGATTGATCACCTTATCTTTCGCCCTTTCTCTACCCGTATTCGCTACCAATTACACCATAGGCACCGGCAGCCAAAGCGGGACTTATTACCCGCTGGGGGGCTTGCTGGCCAAAATTTGGAGCGAGAATATCGACGATTTTACGATGCGCGCTGAAGTCACGGCGGCGTCGGTGGAAAATGTGATTAAGGTGTCGACGCAAGATCAGCTTGCCGGTATTGCTATGGGTAATGTGGTACTCCAAGCTCATCAAGGGACTGCGCCGTTTCCGCGCGAAATGGATGTGTCGGTGCTGTTCGCGCTGTATCCCAATGTGGTGCAGTTTATTGTGCCGGCGGATTCAGATATCCAGTCAATTTCCGATCTTGCCGGAAAGCGCGTCTCTTTGGGCGCACCGGGATCGGGTACCCGTGTCAGTGCGATTAACATCCTTAACACGCTGGGCATAGAAGAGAGCGATGTGAAAGGGCAAGCACTGAACTACACCGCGACAACTCAAGCGCTGGCGAATGGTCAAATTGATGCAGGGGTGATCGTTGGTAGTTTGGGTGTCGGGGCGATCACCGAGTTAGCACTGACCCGTGATATCCGCATTTTGTCGTTCAGCGATGAAGAAATTGCGCAGATCGTCGCGGCGAATCCGTCTTATGCCGGACTGCCTGTTGAGGCCGATAGCTATCGCAATGTCCCTGCGTTTACTGCGCCTGCGGTATGGAATGTGCTGGTGGTGAAATCGGACATGGATGACGAGCTGGCTTACGAGATGACCAAAACTGCGTTTGAGAACATCGAAGAGATCCGCCAAGCAATTGGGGTAACCCGCTTTACCACGATTGAGAACATGAACCGACTCGATGGTATTTCGTTGCATCCCGGCTCACAGCGTTTTATGAATGAAAACCTGTAAGCATAGGAAATGAAGGAGTCAGCCATGTCATCACGTATCGCTGATAGTCTAGTAAAAATAGCCGCTGGTGCGGCTATTGCTTTATCTGTGTTTCAGGTCTGGCAGGGCGTGACCGCCGATCTGTCAGCGCCGGTTTTTCGCCCGGTACATTTGGGCTGGGTGCTGGCGCTGGTGTTTCTCACTAAGCCGATGCTAAAACCCTCGGATTCTGCGATTTACACGTTATCGCGCGGTATTGACGTGGTATTAGTGATCGCCGTGGTGTGGGCGAGCCAGCACATTGTCCAATTCGATTACGACGACATTAGCTTTTTGCTCGATGGCTTGACCCGTGCCGACCTCTGCGCCGGTGTGATCCTTGGCGTATTGCTGCTGGAAGCGACGCGCCGAGTGGTCGGCTGGGTAATGGTGCTGATCGCCGCGCTGTTTATCGCTTATGCGATGTTTGGTGATTTCCTGCCAGCGCAGGTGGCAAGTAAAGGGTTTGCGTTGGATGAAATCATTCGCTTTCATATCTATTCCACCAATGGGATCTTCGGCGCACCGTTAGCGATTGCCGCAGGTGTAGTGTTTGTGTTCGTGCTGTTTGGCGCGTTTTTACAAGTGACTGGCGCGGGGCAGTTCTTTATCGATATGGCTTTTGCCGTGGCGGGCAAATATCGTGGTGGTCCAGCCAAAGCCAGTGTCGTGGCATCGGCAGCATTAGGGTCAATTTCTGGTTCTGCGATTGCCAATACCGTCACCACCGGGGCGTTAACCATCCCGATGATGAAAAAGCTTGGCTATAAACCCGAGCAAGCCGCCGGGATCGAAGCCGCAGCATCGACAGGCGGGCAAATTATGCCGCCGGTGATGGGGGCGGGGGCGTTTGTGATGGCGCAATTTACCGGCATTCCCTACAGCGACATTTTGTTGGTCTCAATTGCTCCGGCGATCCTCTATTTCGTTTGTACCCTGCTTTATGTTCATCTGATGGCGTGTAAGTTAGGGCTGCAAGGCATGGCTATCGTTACGGCGTTGCGCGAAGTCTTCAAGCAAGGTTGGCACTTCGTGGTGCCTTTGGTGTTGATCACCAGTTTACTGTTGTTGAGCTATTCGCCAGTGTTGGTCGGAATCGCGGGTTGCGCGGCGATTCTTATTGCCGCCATGTGTCGCTCCCATAGCCGGATCTCGTTTGCGCTGTTGCTTGCGGGGATGAAAGAAGGGGCGCTGCTCGCACTGCCTATTTCGGTTGCCTGTGCGACGGCGGGGATCGTGGTTGGGGTGGTGGGACAAACCGGCATCGGGCTGCAGTTTACCCAGTTTTTGATGGCGTTATCCGGTGGCTATCTGTGGTCAGCAATGGCATTAATTGCGGTTGCAGCGGTGATTTTGGGAATGGGACTGCCCGTCACGGCAGCGTACATTGTGCTGTCGATTATGGCGGTGCCGTCGTTAACGGAATTGGGACTATCGGTATTAGCCGCGCACATGATTGTGTTTTGGTTGTCGCAAACCTCCAACGTCACACCGCCTATCGCACTAGCGGCATTTGCCGGCGCGGGTATCGCAGGGGCGTCGCCAATGCGCTCGGCAGTACAAGCGTTTAAGTTGGCGCAGGGCTTTTTTATTATCCCATTGATGATGGCGTTCTCTGGGTTGATATACCAGTCTGGAGCAGCTGTGTCATTTATTTGGGGCGTGGTGGTGACAAGCTGTGTGGTGGTGGCGTTTGCAGGCGCTATTGAAGGGCGTTTGTTTGAACCGCTATACCGCTACGAGCGGATACTGTTGGCAGCGGCGGCGATACCGCTGGTCTTTGCCACACTCTCTCTGCAACTGGCAGCGTTGGCAATACTGTTATTGGTTACAGCGATGAACTACCGACGTTACCGCACAACTGCGGCCGAGGTGGTGAACCAGCACTGACCGAAAAAAAGAAGCACCTCAGGGTGCTTCTCTATCTTTTAGTATCATCGTTTGCGCTAACGAACTTTGCGCGTTGTCGGCTACTTTCGTGTGACTTGCTACTTACGCGTTATTGTCTAATTGAAGCGAAAGAAAGTGCTGAACCGCAGCTCCTGTGATGAACGGCACTTCACGCTGCGCTTCATGTTCAGCAAACGGAATATTCATAAAGTGCGCATTCGGGATCTGCTGAATTAGCGCCACCGCTTCTTCCAACGAGAACAGATAATCGTGCTCACCACGCATGATCAAGATTGGGCATGAAATCTCAGTTACAAGCGTGTTGGGATAGCCAGAAGCGGAGTTATCCAGCCACAAGGTTTTGACTGCAGCTACCAGTTGGTCGAAATCGGCTGCCGGATTGGTGTTGTTGTAGTGCTCAACCGTTTGAGGGAATTGCGCGCGCCAAAAATCAGCGGTTAACCCTTCTAACATTTCACGCGATGGATCGTTATCGTCCAAGCGCCATTGTGCGCCAAGCGTTACAACGGCGGTGACACGCTCGGGGTGCTTTGCTGCAAGGCGATAGGCCGTAATCCCGCCATCGCTAAAGCCCAAGAGTGCAAAAGTGTTGATCCCCAAATGCGTTAACAAGGCTTCGATATCTTGCTCATAGCGCTGATAGCTAAGAGGTTGAGTGCCAAGCGTGGATTGGCCGTGACCACGCAGATCAAGCTGGATCACGCGATAATGCGCAGGAATATAGGGCAGGAGCGACGACATATCATCGATAGAGCCTAGACCGCCGTGAAGTAACAGCAGTGGATGCGCGTCGGTGTTGCCTGAATCGGTAAAGTGCAGAACAGCGTCGTCAACGCTGAAAAATTGAGAGTGAGGGATCATGGTTAGACTCGTAAAGAACATAATGTGGCGAGGATTATGACAAAACAAATATGAAACTAGTAACTCAGAGAGTGGGATGTACATGCAGCTTCACGAATTACAATATTCCCTTATTATGTAAAGGGTTTCTTCTTGACATGCACGGCGGCTTTCTACTTAAGCGCAAGCAGAAAGCCGATGGGAAAAAGAGTATCCTGCACGATCTAGTAATCCAGGGTGCCGCGAATGGGGTAGTGATTGTTCGGATCGCGGATCCAAGCAAGGCCACGCGTCAGTGCGCCAAGCTCTGGGCGAATAAACGGATTGTTGGCGAGATCGACGACATGCAGCGCACCGTGTTCATTAACAATAAACAGAGCAGGCTCGGCAAAGTGGTGGTCGGTTTCTTGCTCCGAGCGCGGAATAGAAATATAGATGCCCAAGGTTTTCATCTGCGCCTCAGTTAGCCCATAGGCAATAGGGTACGAGACCGTCAGTTGCTCAAGGTGGGCTTCGAGTTGGGCTTGGGAGTCAGCCGATACCGCTAAGATATCTATATCCGAATCAGTAAAGGCCTGCCGGTAGGTTTCGATCTCATTGAGAAATTTGGTACACAAGGGGCAGTGCTTGCCTCGATAAACAAATATCGCTTGCCAACTCATACCGTGTTGAGGCTTTCCGAGCGTAAGTGTGGTGCCTTCCAAGCTTTGGACGGTCATCGTTGGAAAGGTGTCGCCCGCTTTTAACTTGGCTGAAGTTGCCATTTTGCTCTCCTTCGTTGTGCCGCTAAGTGGTTTCACTAGTGTGGTTGGCAATACCTGAACTCTCAAGCTGATGGCGTTGCGTCGAGCCAGTGAAGACTTACCGCTGTCAGCGTTTATACCATCAAAGATGAAAAAGCTTTGTCGTACCGAGTAAAATTACTACGCCAGTTTTGCCTAGTTATCACGGCTAAGTTGATCAACAATGGCGTCGTTGGGGAGTAGTCATCTCATATCCAAGTATCGTCAATCCGAAGCTTGCTTCCGGTACTTGGGGATGGTTTAGCACGCTAAGCCATTCTGACGAGACCAATGCCATTTATTAATGTGCGAAAGGTCTCGACTTGGATTGACTGCGTTCTCTGCCGCCTATCGGTGGTGCTCGCCTGTTTCTCCTGCACGTCCTGTGCAAGTCAGCCTTTCCGTATACCTGAGGATAGGTAATGAATCTTCTTAGTTTTGAAGGCTTTATCGCTTTCACTTTTATCATGCTGGCATTTGACTTTTGGCTCACGCGCGGCAAAACCGTTTCCATTAAACAAGCCATCGGCTGGAGCCTGTTTTGGGTGGCATTGGCGTTGCTATTCAACGGGGTGATTTGGCTCTACTGGGATGCTATCTCACCCGACAGCCACTACACCAATGGCCAAGCGGCGATGGCGTTTCTCACCGGTTACTTGTTGGAAAAATCGCTCAGTGTCGACAACTTGTTTGTGTTTGCGATGATTTTTGGTCAGTTTGCGGTACCTGAAGCGCAGCGCCCACGGGTGTTAATGCTAGGGATCGTCGGCGCATTGATTTGCCGCGGGGTGATGATCGCGATTGGTGCAGAGCTACTCGCGACGTTCCATTGGATGCTGTACTTGTTTGCCGCATTCTTGCTCTACACCGGGGTCAAGTTCTGGTTTGAAACCGACGATAGCCATGACGCCAACGATAACAAGCTCAACCGCCTATTCCGCGGCGTGTTTCCGGTGACTGAGACCTATCAAGGCGATCGCTTTGTGGTCAAGAATAACGGCCGCTGGTTTGTGACGCCGTTAATGATCGTGATTTTGGTGATTTCGTTAACTGACGTAATGTTCGCTCTCGATTCTATTCCGGCGATCTTTGCCGTTACCCAAGAGCCGTTCTTAGTGCTTGCGGCGAACGTGTTTGCGCTATTAGGTTTGCGTTCACTTTATTTTGTGCTGGCGCACCTGCTAAGCGCGTTCTGTTATCTGAAATACGCGCTGTCGGCGATGTTGATTTTCATTAGCGTGAAGATGGTATTAATGGAAACCGCTTACGCGATCCCAACCAGTATTTCTCTCGCGGTCATTGTCGGGGTTCTAACCGTCGCGATTGTCGCCTCATGGTGGAAGAATAGACAGGATCGTCCATTGGTTGCACCAGCGAGTGTATCGCTCAAGTAAGCAAGAATCTGATGCCATGCCAAGCGGTGTGGCATCACACTAGGTTCAGAGTGATGGCGCTCTGTTGCTTTCTTAATTTATTCTCCCGCCTGCGCTTCAATCAAACGGCCGTTGAAATAGTCGTTATCGACGATGTATTCGACGTTTCGTACCATCTCATGCAGTAATCCTACTTGGTCGTGGGCATCCATTGGCACTTTGGCTGCGGTGCGCGGTACGATGCCACCAACCCGAATATGATAAGGGGATAGCTCTTTAGCCCAACTTTGGGTTAGCCCTGCGATCATCTCGCGGGTACCGAGGGCATCGGCATTCGATATGGAGTGGGGCACATCCGCTAGGTTGACGATCACCCCGGCTTGTCCGTTATCAATCATTTTTTGTGCTGCGATTTGACCAAAGTGCAGGTGCGCAGTCAGGGTGCTGTTGACCAAGGCGCAGTACTGATCGATCGCATCGCAATTTAACAGGCTCGGTAGTGCCAAGCTATGCCAGCAGTTCACCAGAATTTTGAATTTACCCAGTGATCCTTCGATATCTGCGAACGCCGCTTCAATGGATGGAATAGACTCGCCGGAGGCCGTAAACCCGGCACAACTAGGGTTGAGTGCCTTGCAGGCTGTAACGGTTAACAGCAGATCTTGTGGTTGGTGATCAACGGCGGCGACGGTGGCGCCAGACCCTGCAAAATGCAGCGCGACCATACGGCCTAAAGGGGAGCTTGCGCCGGTAATGACGACAATCGTGTTGGTGATATCCATAGTCTCTCTACTGCTACCAGTGTTCTGTTCTTGTATGCATGTTCAGGTTTGAAACAGGCGTTGTGGATCAGATTGTGGACAAAATAGCAGGATGCTGTAGGGGTATTTCGCAATAAAGTGAAGTGGGTCAAAATGTATATTTCAAAGCTCAAACCAAGTCACACTTCTCCTTTTTTCTTCTACAAGACCGCACTAAAAGCAGATGCATAAGTGTTGGTGTGCAATGAGATCGAACCGCTGATCACAACAATCGCACAGTAAAATTGAGCGGGAGAGCAGTAGCAGAATAGATGGAATGAGAGGCAAGTAGAGGACGATAAGTAAAGCAAGGCAAGTCGAAAAACGCGCGCAGCGCAGACTTGTGGGAGTGAGTTGAGCACACGCTAGCTAGGTTTGGAAATGCAGCTGTGAAGCGCGCTTTGAGAGTGTTAGAGCGTCGAGCAATTTCTTCGGCGTCATGTTGACCACTTCTGGCGCATCCGAAGCTAATTGGCGTCGCTGGTGGCCTGAAAAGTTATGATACAGATTCTCAGGATAGCCAAAGGTGCCCAGTGGTGGATAGGTGAGCGCCGACGGTAAGGTATAGTGCTGCAAATGCGCTGCTGACAAACCGCCTTCATGAAATGCCATCGCCTCGGCTTCACCTTTAGGATAGTCGTCTTCTTCACCGGCTAAGGGCTGGGGCTCAGGTACTTCAAACTTCTGCCGCAAAACCGCATCGCTATAGGCGGGGGAGTGAAGTTGATCGAGTGGAGTGTGTTCGCGCAGATCCGGTGACAGCATCGCCAACAGCAAAGCGAAATCCGCCCGTTGGCCACGCGACACTGATTGATTCAGGTGCGTGCCCAACTGGGTTTCATTGATCAGCAATGCTTTATCGAGCTGGTGGATCTTCATAACGTCCAGAAAGTGGTGGTCTCTTCCCTTAGTTATCGTCCGGCTGGCCCGTTGCTTTAGGGTTTATTTCACCCTTGGGGTTTAGTTGGCTAAAGATCCTACAGCGGCGCGCAGCCGGGTAAGGGCTTGGTCCAGCACTTCATCGCTACACGCAAAATTCAAACGCACAAACTGACGGTTGCCAAACGCGCTGCCCGGTGACAGGCCAAGACCAAATTGTTCAAACAGACGTGACGGGTTAGGGTGATTAAGCTGGCTGGCATCAATCCATGCGAGATACGTCGCTTCATTCGGCAGCATCGACAGTCCCGGCAATGCGTTCACAGCGTCGAGGACTTTTTGATGTTGTTGACGTAAAAACGCGAGCTGTTGTTGCAGCCAGTCGTCGCCATGGCGATAAGCGGCAATCGCGGCGTGGAAACCGAGAATATTGACCGCCGGGATCAAACCTTCAAGTGCCTGTTGGATTTGGCGGCGCAGTGTCGGGTTTTGGATAACGGCAAACGCGCAGCCAAGGCCCGCGATATTGAATGTCTTACTTGGCGCCATCAAGGTGATCGCGCGCTGGGCGGCATCGTCATTTAGGCTGGCGTAAGGGATATGGCGCGCGTTCTCGTCGATAAGCAAATCACAGTGGATTTCATCGCTGCACACAATCCAGTCGTTGGTTTTTGCCAGCGCATCGAGCTTGAGCAGTTCATCGCGACGAAATACCGTACCACCCGGATTCAGTGGATTGCATACCATGGCTAAGCGAATGTCTTTAGCTTTGGCATGCGATGGCAGTTGTGGTAGCCAGCGTCCATCGACGGTATGGCAATCTTGGAATACGCCGTCGCGGCCGTGTTGCTTGATCGCTTGGCGAAATGGCGGGTAGATTGGCGTAGGACAGAAAACCGCGTCATTAGGCTGAGTCAGGGTTTGCACGGCCAGATGCAACGCGGTAACCAAACCGGGCAAGTAAACGATATCATCGGCCGTGATCCGCCAGTCGTAGCGTTGCCATAAACGCTCGACAATCAGCTCGCTTAATTCTTGTGGTGTTTCACCATAGCCAAACACGCCGTGGCTGATCCGCGCTTGCAACGCTTCAGTGACGCAAAGCGGGGCAGCGAAATCGCTGTCGGCGATCCACAAAGGTAACACGTCTTTACCGGCGAAACGTTGCCATTTGATACTGTCTGAGTCTTGTCGAGGGGGAAAAATCAGTGACACCGCGCCACTCCTTGTGGGTGAGATGTTGATAGAGGAAAAGGGTCTGCCGCACACGAGTGTACGACAGATGGTATTACAAGGTTGATTCTTTATGGCCGAATTGTTCAGCAGACCAAGCGACGCGCTCAGCGGGAGAAGGGTAGATCAGATGCTCACCCATGCGCTCAATTAAACGCAGTCGCGGCAACAAACCGGCGTTATTGGCGATTTGGATAGCCAGCCCAGGACGGGCATTAAGCTCCAACACCATAGGACCGCGAGACTTATCCAGTACCATATCGGTACCGATGTAACCAAGGCCCGTCATTTCCCATGCGCTAGCGGCAAGCTCAAGCAGCTGCTGCCAATGCGGCACTTGCAACGTGCTCAGATCTTTTCCGGTATCAGGATGCTCTTTTACCGGCTGATTAAATTGCACCGCATTGATGGCTTTACCTGTCGCGATATCAATCCCCACACCGACCGCACCTTGGTGCAAGTTGGCTTTACCGTCTGATGCGGCGGTTGATAAGCGCATCATCGCCATCACGGGGTAGCCTTTAAACACGATCACGCGAATATCAGGCACACCTTCAAAGCTGAAGCCGTCGAAGACATCGTCAAACTCGATCAGGTTCTCTACCACCGCCACGTCATTTTTACCGCCCAGCGAGAACAAACCCGCAAGGGTATTGGTGATGTGACGCTCAACGTCTTGCTCGTTGATTTGTGCGCCAGAGGGTTTGGTGTAAATGCCGTTTTCATGCTTTACCACCACCAAGATCCCTTTACCGCCTGAGCCTTGCGCGGGTTTGATCACAAAGCCCGGCCAGTCTTTTACCATTTTATGGATGCGCGGAACTTCGGCTTGGTTATCAATCACCCCAATTAGCTCAGGCACCGTCGCGCCGTGACGCTGGGCGATCACCTTGGTTTTGAGCTTGTCATCCACCAAGGGGTACTTTTTACGATCGTTGTAGCGACTAATAAAACCAATGTTACGTTGGTTCATCCCCATAATGCCCTTGCGATGAAGCTTGAATGGGGAGGTGAATCGGGTAAATACCGACAGCATATTAATCATCCACCAATGGTTTAAAGCGGCGAAGCTCGCTGAGGCGATAGCCGGTATAGTTACCCAGCACCAAGATCAGCGCCAGAATCAAGAACTGAACCCCAATGAAGTTGAAGGTCAGGTGGCGAACGATATCATTGGTCATCGCAAGGTAAACCAAAATCGCGGTGAGCAGCGATCCGCCGCCTTGGATCATAACTTCTTTCGCGCCCTCTTCTTCCCACAGAATCGACATACGCTCGATAGTCCAAGACAGGATTATCATCGGGAAGAAGGTGATGGTCAGGCCTTCCACAATGCCCATTTTGTAGGCAATGACGGTAAAGCCAGAAATAATCATGATCACCATGATGATCACCGCCGAAATCCGCGATACCAGCAGTAAGTTCAAGCGAGACAAATAGCTGCGGAAGATCAGACCAACGCCGACGATCAGCAAGAAGCCGAGCACCCCAGTCAGAAGCTGCGTTTGGACAAACGACATGGCGATCAAGACGGGCATGAACGTTCCTGAGGTTTTCAACCCAACCAATATGCGTAGGAACACCACCACTAACGCGCCGATCGGCACCAGCATGATGGTTTTAAACATCGCTTGCTCTTCGACCGGTAAGCTGTGGATCGAGAAGTTCAACAGGTTATCCGCTTCGACTTTTTGATCGGTGGCCTGCTGCGGGGTAATGTCTTGCGCAATGTAAGAGAAGGTGATCGCACTGTTTTGACCGCCCATGACATCGAGCATGGACGCGCCGGTTTCATTCCAGATCAACACGTTTTCTGGTTGGCCTTCTGCGCCGGTCGCGGCATCAAACAGCAGCCACTCACTGCCGTCCCAGACATGGATCATTTGCGAGCCTGTTTGACGGCGACGGCCATCTTCGAGCGTTAAGCCATAGACGATTCGCGCCGGTACTTGCTCCATCGCCAGCAAGGAGGTGATGAGTTGCTCACGTTTGAAGTAGTTAAGCAGCAGCGCGGCATTTTGGTTTTCAGCGTTATTGAATTGCTTAATCACCTCGCGCGTTAAGGTGCGTGCATCGGCTGATTGTTCGCGGGCACTATCAAGCAGAGCGTACGCGGCTTTTTGCTGCGATTCATCAAACATTAAGCGACCACTGATCGCGATTGGCGCTGTTTCGGTGACTGCCGCTTTCGCGTCAACCAGCATTTGGGTTTTGTAGTACAGGATTTGACGACCATCGGCGCTACGACGAGTCCACTCAACGCGGCGGCCTTGCTCTTGGTCATCAACAAATGCGACACCGTAGCCTGGAGATGAGGTGGTTTCATTGATCAAGGTGAAGCCGTGTTGGGTGTCTGGGGCAGCCATACTCACGCGAACCGGATCGCCGCTGGCTTCAAACTCAATGCGCGCTTCAATTTCCCATACTTGTGCGCTGCTTTCAGGAAGTAGCGGTACACCGTACACTTGGTGGCGGTGCATAATCAGCGCCAAGCCTGCCAAAATCAGTGTGGTGATTAGCAGGTAAAAAGGGGTTCTGGAAACCATAATTTCCTCAGTGAAAAATTATTATTTGCTAGCAGCAGGGTCAACTTTGCCTTGCACAAACGAGCGCGCAACATCGACAACCGCAATATCTTGGAAGAACTCACGACCAAGTAAGATCGGATATTCCATTTGGGTGCGATCGGCCAAGGTAAATTGGGTCTTCTCGTGAATGTCGCCAATGCGGATCCACGCTTCAATCACAGGGCGGCGGTCAGTGCTATCCGCGCTGGATTGACGGATTTTGACCCAACGAACGACCGGCGCTTCAATGATCTCATGGCGACCTTCAAGATCGTCTTGGGTATGAGCGAGATTGAAACGCACCCAGTTCTTGCCTTCGCGCTCGAATTCTTGAATATCGGTGGCGTTGAGTGATGAGGTGGTCGCGCCGGTATCGACCCGCGCTTTAAACTGACTGTTGGCCAAATCAAACCAGACCCACTCTTCTGCGCCAAGCACAATTTTGTCTGACGGGGCAGGGGTCGATGCCGCAACCGGTGTCGGCTCAGATTCCGCACGCTGCTGGACAACATAACGCTGTTGATTGATTTGACGTTGCAAACGGAGCAAAAGGGCGTTTTGCTCTTGCATGGCTTCGGTCACCAACTCCAAACTCACTTGTAATTGTTGTATGGTGGTTTGTTGATGGTTGATACGAGAATAGAGGCCGTCTATGTGGGTATTCACACTAGACTCCGATTGCTCGATAGCGTTCAACGTCCCCTCGTGGGATGCGCGGTACTGTTCTTCGGTGAGAACACAACCGGATAAGGCGGCGACGATGACGAAAGGCAAGCTATGACGAAGCATCCAGTTCTCCTGAAATTCTTACTACGTAGTGGTACGGCGGTAGTTTAGCTTAGTGTCAAGGCGAGTGCCACGCTCACCTTGACTCAATTTGTTGATTAATTTGGGTTTGTGGCAACCAAAATTGCGCGTTTCGGTGCTGGATAACCTTCAACCGTTTTGGTTGGGTCGTTCGGATCTAAATAATCAGGCAATGAATTGTGGGTCATCCAACCGGTGGTGCGTTGCTCATCAGTTGAGGTGACGCACTCATCGACGATGCGGACGTTTTCAAACCCAGTCAGCTCTAGCCACACTTTCAGTGCGCGTGCCGATGGGAAGAAGTAGACGTTACGCATTTGCGCGTAGCGACTTGTCGGCACCAGCACCGCGTTTTCGTCACCATCGATCACCAAGGTTTCCAACACCAATTCCCCACCTTTTGTTAGCTGGTTCTTTAGTTGTAGCAGGTGATCCAGCGGAGAGCGACGGTGATACAGCACACCCATACTGAAGACAGTGTCAAAGGCACGGAGTTCAGGCAGTTGCTCAATGCCTAACGGCAGCAAGTGCGCACGTTGATCGTTACCCAATAGCTTTCTGACCGCTTCAAACTGCACCAAGAACAGATGCGATGGATCGATACCGACAGTCAGCGCCGCACCTTCACCTAGCATGCGCCACATGTGATAGCCATTGCCACAGCCCACATCTAACACATAGCGGCCTTTAAGTGGCGAGATGTGCGGCAGTACGCGATCCCATTTCCAGTCAGAGCGCCACTCGGTATCAATATGGATGCCGTGCAGGTGGTACGGGCCTTTGCGCCATGGGTGAAAAGAGCGCAGTAGGTTTTCTAGTTTGGCTTTTTCGCCTTCATGCAGCGGTTGTTCGTTATGGATTTCGACCGCTGTTTTTAGGTCGATATGGTCCGGCGTTTCCACCGGGATCTTTTTCAACACGCGCAGCCACTTTGGCATGTCGCCGTGCTCCGCGTTCTGCCAATCGGTCAGTTGTTGCGGTAGCGTGTTTAGCCACGGGCTAAGGCGGTTCTTAGCGATAAGTTGATAAAAATCGGAAAAATCAAATTTCATGTTGTTACCTTGGCGCGTTCATCGTCGCCATTATTCAGTTGCTCGCGTTTATTTAATGGCGAACATCGAGCCGAAGTTAAAACACTGGAACCAGACTTCAACACTGCTAAAGCCGATCTCGCCTAAACGCTCTTTGTGCACGGCGATGCTGTCGGGACGCATCACATTTTCAATCGCACTGCGTTTTTGGCTGATTTCCAGTTCGCTATAGCCATTGGCTCGCTTAAAATCATGGTGCAAGTCGATCAGCAGCTCGTGAGCTACGTCGTTATCAAATACGTATTTTTCAGACAGGATCAAAATCCCGCCTGGGCGCAAGCCGCGATAGATTTTCTCTAAGAGGGCTTGGCGATCTTGCGGCGCAAGAAATTGCAGGGTGAAATTTAAAACAACGACAGACGCATTATCAATATCGACATGGCGAATATCGGCTTCAATTACCTCTACATCAGTGTCGCTACGGTAAGCCGACACGTGCAAACGACAACGCTCTACCATGGCAGGGGAGTTGTCGACCGCAATAATTTTACAGCCTTCGTGCTGAATATGACGACGCATAGACAGCGTGGCGGCGCCCAAGGAGCAGCCTAAGTCATACACTGTGGTATTCGGTTTTACAAAGCGCTCAGCCAACATGCCAATCGCTGAAATAATGTTGCTGTAGCCCGGCACAGAACGCTGGATCATATCTGGGAAGACTTCCGCGACGCGCTCGTCAAACGTGAAGTCGCCCAACTTCTCAATAGGGGCGGAGAAAATGGTATCTCTATGTGCCATTGACGTTTACCTTAGCCAAAATAACTGGCCGAATGTGCCAAAAAATCAAACGCGCTATTGTAGGGCATCACTTCGCCGATGTCTTTATGATCATAGCTGTTCCCGCCATTTTAACTGCATCTTGCCAGTGAAAGCTTTCACGAAACCGAGATTTAACCCACTTATGACATTGCTGTTAGCAGGCTTCACTGACATTTATTCGGTCAATGGGATTGGTTGAGTTATTACCTCTGGGTATGGTTACGTTTTAGGGGATGGGTATAAAGCCTTCAATGTCAGGTAAATGGCCAACTTATCAATGCGGATGAGACTGATTGCGATTTGCATCGCTTTGGGGCGGCTGTTAGGATGCGGTCGTTACACACTTAGCAGCAGGTGACTCTTGCCATGATGAAGATGTTTCGGTGTGTAACCCCAATCGTCTGCGCGCAGGAAGCGGAGCTTCTTGGGCACTAACGTTCAAGCATGTTTTTCTCGTTGCGCCAGCGGGGTAAAGCGAAAAGAACAGATACGCGGAAAGAGCAGATCCGCGAAAGCGCAGAGAAGCGTCCGACACTGTATTCGTAATTGATTTAGCAAAGGAAGGCCACCATGAGCACCCCAGATGAGCGCGTAAAGCCGCGTTTGATTGAATGTATACGTAAAGAGTACATCACCCCTAATTTGATCCGCGTGACCTTCTCTTGTGATGATTTGCTCGGCTTTCCTGAAGATAAAAACGGCGCGGGGATCAAGCTGTTTTTCGCTAACCGCGAGTCAGGCACCCTAGAGTTGCCGTGGCGTGAAGGCGATAAAATTTGCTGGCCAGAGCACAAACCGGTGCCACGCGCTTACACCGTGCGTCAGTACCGCGCTGACACCAACGAGTTAGATATTGATTTTGTCGCCCATAACAAAACCAGCCCGGGCGCAGGCTGGGCGGTGAATTGCCAGCCGGGGGATACGATTGGTTTGGCCGGTCCGGGTGGCCCCGACCCGCTATTGCTGCCGGCCGACTGGCACATTATCGCCGGCGATCTGAGTGCGCTGCCTGCGATCAGCGCGATTTTAGAAGAGTTGCCGTCGACAGCGCGTGGTGTCGTCTTTATTGAAATCGATATTCCTGAAGATGAGCACTCACTGGTGCATCCTGCGGGCGTTGAAGTGCAATGGCTGGTGCGAGCACCGCAAAAAGACCCATTACCGATCCTCAGCGCGATTAACAAAGTGACACCGCCACAAGATGCGGTATCGATTTCCGCGTTTGTGGCAGGGGAAAATGAAACCGTCGTGGCCTGTCGTAAAAAGTTGATTGGCGAGTATCAATTAACCCGCAAGAATTTCTACGCGATCCCGTATTGGAAGCGCGGTAAGAATGAAGAAACGTATCACAACGAACGCCATGAAATCATGGATGAAGAATATTAGCGTGTGATCTGCGCGATAACCCTTGCTAAACCCAAATATCACGGATGATAGATTCGAAAGGAAGAAAGCCAATGGAAATGCGAGCTTATTATCGCGCTGTGGCGGTGCTTTTTAGCTTGTTAGCGATGGCGCCCCTGCAGGCGAGTGAATGGCCACTGACCTTTACTAATGCGGATGGCTCCACCACGGTGATTGCGCGTCAACCGACGCGAGTGCTGTCTACATCCGTTACCGTGACGGGCACCTTGCTTGCGATTGACGCGCCAGTGGTGGCCAGTGCGACCGATCTACCGGGGCGATTTTTCGGCCAGTGGCGTGATGTTGCGGTTGAGCGTGGCGTGGAGAAACTGTGGCCAGCCGGCAGTGTTGATCTGGAATTAGCGTATGTGATGGAGCCCGATCTGATCGTGGTTTCCGTCACTGGGGCGGATTCCGCATTAGCACAATTTGCGGAATTAAGCGCCATTGCTCCTACCATTGTGGTCGATTACAGCGACAAATCCTGGCAGGCGTTGGCACAGCGGCTGGGGCAAGCGACCGGGCTTAGTGACAATGCGCGTCAAACGGTGGCGGATTTCGATCAGTACCTTCTCGACGCAAAAGCTAATTTAGCTCTCCCTGCTGGCGAGGCGAATATCATTAGCTATCATGGCCCGGGCATTATCAATGCCGTGGCCAAAAGAGAAGGTGCGCACGCCATCTTATTGCAGTCACTGGGATTTACCTTAGAAGCGCCCATGCCAGAGTGGCAAACCGGCCCGATTTCACATCGCGATTTCCTGCGCACGCACTACGAAAACCTCACCTTATTAACCGCAGAAACGACCTTTTTACTCGAATCGAGCGATGACACCATCGACGGGTTTGTTAATGATCCAGTATTGAAGAACTTGCCGCCAGCACAGCAACAACAAGTTTACGGCTTGGGAATGAACTCGTTTCGCATCGATCTGTTTAGTGCGACTGAAATTGTTGAAGCGATGTTGGTCCGTTTCCCGCGTGATGCATCATGACAAGATCAGCCATCGTAGTTACGTCTGATCAGCAGCATCAATGATGTTCGGTTTGTCTCGTCTGCGCGCAACGGCGTCAGCCCCATCCATTGAGGTTAAAGGGGATACATCCTTCTGCGCGCGTCGTCCCGCCATGCTTATCGCAATGATGGCGGTGCTACTCTGCATGTTGACCGCGATCAGTTTGTTTATCGGCTCGCGAGACATTTCCATCACAACCACCTTAGATGCCTTACTGCAGTTTGACGACACCAATAGCCAGCATTTGCTCGTGCACTACCTGCGCGTGCCGCGTACGTTTATTGCGCTCTTCGTGGGTGCGGCGCTAGGTGCGTCGGGCGTTATTATGCAAGCTATCACGCGCAACCCTTTGGCAGAGCCGGGCATTCTCGGGGTGAACGCAGGGGCGATGGTGGCTATCGTCGCCGGAATTGCGTTGCTCGGCTGGACGCAAATGCACCACTACCTCTGGCTCGGCTTAGTCGGAGCCGGACTGGCGGGCTTTTTGGTTTACCTGTTAGCGGGGATCGGCCGCACTTTTCATCCGGTGAAAGTGGTGTTGGCCGGAGCCGCAATGACGGTGGTGCTGTTGTCGCTAACTCAAATCATCACCTTAAACAGTCATGTTGAGGTCTTTAACCAGTTTCGCCACTGGGCGGTTGGTTCACTGCAAGGGCGAGGTTATGACGTACTTTGGCCAACGGCAATCATTGTTAGCATTGGGCTTATCTTGGCGTTTTGTCTGGCATCGGCGCTCGATACTGTGGTGTTGGGAAATGACGTCGGAAAATCGCTCGGTGCCAACCCACTAAGGGTGTGGATTGGTGCAAGTGGTGTGGTGATTTTATTGGCGGGCACCGCTACCGCAGCGGCGGGGCCGATCAGTTTCTTGGGGTTAACCGCCCCCCACTTAGCCCGCTTTGCGGTGGGTAACGAGCATCGCTGGCTACTGCCTTTTGCGATGTTATTGGCGTCGGTGTTGTTGCTCGCCAGCGATATCGCTGGCCGCGTGATCGGCCATCCCGGTGAGATCAGTGTTGGGATCATGGTCGCGCTGCTTGGTGGCCCTTTCTTTGTGGTGTTGGTGAGACGATGGAAACTGTCAGAGCTGTAACGCAACCGAATAAGCAGGAACCTTCCCGCGAGCAAATCGCACAGAGCCCATCTGTCCGTGACATCGATGCGAATTCATTACCGCAATCAAACCTGTATTCGCGCCACCTTTTACTGCGACGGGGACGTTTTTCTGTGTTGCTATCCCCGCGTGAGCTGGTGGTGGCTATTGTGTTAGCTCTCGGCTGTATGCTGATGGCGGGTTTTGCTGCGACGGTGGGCAAACTGCCGATTTCGCTGGCAGAAATCTACGACGCAATATCTGGCGTTTTGTCGGGGGCGAGTGAGCCAAATTTCAAAACCAATGTGCTATTTAACATCCGTTTTCCTCGCATTTTAACCGCGTTATTTGCGGGCGCGGCACTGGGTGTGTCGGGCGCGATTTTCCAATCCATCTCGCGCAATGTGTTGGGCTCGCCGGACATTATCGGCTTCACCTCTGGGGCGGCCACTGGCGCTCTGATGCAAATTATCTTGTTCGGTGGCGGCGCCGTTGAAATTTCCCTTTCGGCTATTGCGGGCGGCTTAGTCACGGCACTGATTGTCTATTGCTTGGCGCTAAAAAACGGCACGGTAGGGCGCTATCGTCTGATCTTAACGGGGATCGGGATCAGCGCCGTACTGTCTGCGCTGAATGGCTTATTGCTGGTGAAGGGCAATTTGGATAATGCGATCAGCGCACAATTGTGGTTGGCGGGCTCACTGCATTCACGTAACTGGCACCACGCTGTGCCGGTGATTGTCAGTGTGTTGGTGCTGCTACCGTTAGCCAAAGGACTAGCGCGTAGCTTGATGATGGCGGAAATGGGAGATGACTTGGCAACGCAACTCGGTGTTCGTGTGGATGCTGCGCGCTGGAAAATGACGCTGATCGCCGTGGTATTGGCGGCAACCGCGACCAGTGCTGCTGGCCCTATCGCGTTTATTGCGTTAGCTGCGCCTCAGTTGGCGCGTAAACTCCGCCGCTCGGCAAACTTGCCCTTGATAAGCAGTGCCTTAATGGGCGGCGCGTTGTTGCTGAGTGCCGATCTGTGTACCCAACTTATTCCGTTACAGCTCACCCTGCCGATCGGCCGGGTCACCGGACTCATCGGCGGCGTGTATTTGTTGTGGCTGTTGCTGCAATCGAGCACCCACGGCGATAGCTAAAAATGCCCGGAATCAAACAACATGAACCAAAAACCAAGAACTCAACCCAAGGACGAACACAGTGAGAGCGGGGCTGTCATGGACACACCGGTGAAAACATCATCAGCAATAACCACGGACATGGCCGACAGCGCACTTAATCCGGCGCAGGCTAAAACCGCGCAGCCTAGCTCTATGCAGCACAGCTCTATGCCGCATAGCGCGATGCAGCTGAGCGCCTCGCAACTGAGTCTGGGCTATGAAGGTAAAGTGGTTTGTCAGGGGCTGGATATTACTGTTCCGCAAGGGCAGTTTTCTGTGATTGTCGGGCCAAATGGTTGCGGGAAATCGACCCTACTGAAAAGCCTTTGCCGTTTGTTAAAGCCCACTCAAGGCAACGTGCAGCTTAACGGTAAAGACATTCATCAGTTGCCGACCAAAACTGTCGCGAAACAGATGGGGTTGTTGCCGCAATCGGCGAGTGCACCAGAAGGGATAAAGGTGAAAGATCTGGTCGCGCGAGGTCGCTTTCCCCATCAAGGTATGTTTCGCCAGTGGAGCGAAGAAGACGAGGCAGCGGTCAACGTCGCGATGCAAGAAACCGGCGTTGACGCATTGGCGGAGCGCGCAGTGGATCAGCTTTCTGGCGGGCAACGTCAACGCGTGTGGATCGCGATGGTATTGGCGCAGCAAACCCCCATTTTACTGCTTGATGAACCGACCACGTATCTCGATATTGCCCACCAAATTGAGCTGTTAGATCTTTTCCGACGTCTGAACCGCACCCAAGGCTTTACGCTGGTTGCGGTATTGCACGATCTTAATCAGGCGTGTCGCTATGCTGATCATTTGATTGTGTTTAAAGAGGGCAAGATCGTCGCAGAAGGCGCGCCGAAACAATTAGTGACTGCGGAGCTGGTGGAGCAGGTGTTTGGTTTGCCATGTACGATTATTGAGGATCCGGTATCACACACGCCGCTGATTGTGCCGTTATCGCGCTGAATGTCGCGTTCATTGCGATAACCACTCTTTGCGATAATGATTCATTGCAATAAAAGGTAAGGTAAACAAGCGCTAAGGTTCGCTGCGCGGGTAGGGATCAACCACAGTAACGGTTTGCCCACTTTGCGCGATCAAGAATTGGATGATCTCCTGCTCTTCAGCGGTGCTCAAATGGTTAACGGCTTGGCGAAAGTTATACCGTGTGCCATCGTCAAATTGCAGTTCGAAATGAGGGCGGCGGATCTTCGCACCTAACGCGGATTTGAACGATTTGATATGCTCAATCGATCTTATTTGATCAAAGCGATAGTGCTCTTCCCCTAAGCGCCAAAATCGGTTGACCACAAATCCGTCTTGAGTGACCTTGGCGTACCAATCAATAGATAGGGCGGTAAAACCTAAACACAGTGGAATGACAACAGTGGCGATATAACGAAAGCGACGCCATGAATTAACGCCGTATTTTTGATTGCCGTACTCGGTATATTCAGCAAAGCATTTTCGACCTAAAAGACAGCGCAGTAAAAAATGGGTGGGAATGACGGTCAGCAGCATCGACAAGAAAAACGCAGGCACTCCCCACGATACATCGGGCTGATCAATGATGAATTTGGCAACGCCAAAATGAACGACCTGTCTGTCTGACAACAGAGCAAACACCCCCCATAGCACCGCGGTAAACAGCACAGCGAACCCTGCCAAGGCGAGGCCGGCCCATTTCTCCCACACGGTATATTTTTGTTCAAGGCACGAGAAAGGAACGGGAGTGCAGGTACCCATGCGTCGCGTATCTATCCACCACAATAGTGAGAGGATCAGTACAACGAAAACGGCGGCTGCCATGAAACTGATACAGCTTGGCGTGATATCCATAAATGCCTTCATCAGGGCGACGTTTAGGCGCATTTCCTTGCGCCCACCTTATTTCACTCGCGACGGCTTATCACGGCTGGTAGCGTGATATTTGCACTGTTTTCGGCGCTTATTTCGGCGCTTATTGAGTGATTTACGCGAACAATATCGCATAGTTATTAACAAAACTAAAATTATAAAGTCTAAATATGATGGCTATCTTGTAACGAAATTTAAGAAATTTCTTGCGCAAGATCGCTGTTGGTTGGGGTGAAAGCGCGCCAAATTTTACCGAACGCGCAGGTTTTGCTAGGGTATTACGTGAGTTAACAACAACGTTTTACGGATAAAAGCGTTGCGAGAAAAAGGATGTAACTATGAGCCTAAATTACCAAACCCTTGATTGGACTCCGATTAATCCAAGCGGTGGCAGTAACTATGCTTCACATCGATTGATCGGTGATGCCCGGGTGAGCGCATTTCCCTGTTTTACCCAAGTGGCGCTGTTTTCGGTGGTGGGCGCCGCCGGGTTGGCGCTACTCAGTATCGGTATGAACAGCCCGTTAGAGACCGCTGTTGCGTTTATCTTTGCCGGCTTGTTTTTTGCTGGCCTTAGCTTAGTGGGTTTTTTGCACGCCTCTTCGACTTTTGTTATTCACACCAAACCTAAGTACATCACCTTCGCCGCTGACAAGCTATTCACTAATCAAGACGATATGTTGGCGTTTGATGATGTCGGCGCGGTGCAACTGCTGAAGAAAAAAGTCGCCCATGAAACTGGCGAATATTGGTGCTTTGAAGTGAACGTTGTGCTTGATAACGGCGAGCGACGATTGCTACTTGATCACGGTGACGAAGCGCAGATTTGCGCCGATGCAGAAAAAATTGCCGACGTGTTAGATACTCGCCTGTTAGATAACCTTTCCCAGCGTCGCTAACGGACTTGATAGGAGAGGTTATATTACTGCTTTTGTTGCGCTTCATTCGGTGGCGGTGAGTAAGGCGGTTACTGCTTGGGTCAGTGGTGAACTTAAGGTAGAATCGCCGCTCATTTTTGTTGCCGCTTATTCTTTCGTCGCTTTTTCATCGCCATTTTGTCGCTGACCCTAGCTTTGCTCATGTGGTTTTCGACCCGTTTTACAATGGCAAAAGCGCACTGATCCCTGCGGCCCATCTTACTCAATGCATAGAGACACCTGATGTCATTTACTAAACTCGGCTTGTGCCAACCAATTACCGATGCGGTTTCTTCCCTGGGTTATACCTCGCCAACGCGGATTCAGCAGCAGGCGATCCCAGTGGCTCTTGACGGTAAAAACCTGATCGCGGCGGCGCAAACGGGCACGGGTAAAACGGCATCGTTTGTTCTGCCGATCCTTGAAGCGCTTCGTCATGGCGAAACCAAAAAGAAAAAGCGTGCGCGTGCGCTTATTTTGGTGCCAACCCGAGAGCTGGCAATCCAAGTTGATAGCAGTATTCGTCAATACGCACAGAACCTTGCCTTAAAATCGATGGTGATGTACGGCGGCGTGAGCTACGAAGAGCAGAAAAAGGCGCTGATTGAAGGGGCTGACATTATTGTTGCTACGCCGGGGCGCTTACTCGATCTTTACGGCCAGCGCGCGGTGTACTTTGAAGAGATGGAATACTTGGTGCTCGATGAAGCCGACCGCATGTTGGATCTGGGCTTTATCGAAGACATCAATAAAATATTGTCACGTTTGCCGGAGAATATTCAAACCTTGCTGTTCTCGGCGACGCTGTCGAATCCAGTGCGCGAGCTGGCCCGCACCGCCGTTCCCGATCCTGTTGAGATCAGTATTACCAAACACAGCGCCTCGAAAAAAGAGATCGCGCAGTGGTTGGTGACGGTCGATAAAGATCAGAAATCGGCGCTACTAAGTCATATTCTGAGCGAAGAGCGATGGTCGCAAGCGCTGATCTTTATCGAGACCAAACACGGTGCGGCCAAGTTGGTTAGCCAGCTTGAAAAGCGCGGTATTCATGCGGATGCGATCCACGGTGGCCGCAGCCAAGCAGCGCGTGAAGCGGTGTTAAACCAGTTTAAAGCCGGTGAGCTGAAATATCTTATCGCTACCGGTGTTGCGGCGCGTGGTATCGACATCGAAGGCTTGCCGTGTGTGATCAACTACGATTTGCCATTCCCAGCGGATGAATATGTACACCGGATTGGTCGTACCGGTCGTGCGGGCGCACAAGGTGAAGCGGTTTCTTTGGTGTCAAAAGACAACTTCAAAAACCTGTGCATGATCGAAAGTCGCTTAGGTCACCTGCTTGAACGCCGGGTGATCGAAGGGTTTGAACCGAAAAAACCTGTGCCAATTTCGATTTTGAACTACAAGCCTAAGGCGCGTCGCGAGCAAAATGACGGTCAAGATAACGGGGAAGCATCGAACTCAGCGCCTCGTAGAGAGCGCGCATCTGATCGTGGGCCGAAACGTGATGGTGATAAACCGCGTCGTAACGCGCCATTCAGCGATGCGCCGAAGGACAGCGAAAAACGTCGCTCACCGCGTAAACCTCGTACTCAAGATAGTCGTTCAAGCTCTCGCCCTAAGAACGCTGGACGTAAGCCACGTAGCGCTGAATAAGTCGACTCGCGTGCTGGCAGTGTCTTGAAATAAAAACCCCAAGCTTTCGATGAAAGCTTGGGGTTTTTCGTTATGGATGGGGTTGTCGTCTGCAGCGTAGTTCATGGCATCGCTAGTCTTTAAAATGCGTTTAATGGCCGTATGTTTTTATCTTCTGGACGTTGGCATCAATACGCTCTTGGTACAAGGCTGTCTCTGATATATAGCTTAGGCCTGCATTTCGTAGGTCGGCTTTTGCCTGCTCTCGGGCGAGTCGGAGTATTTCTTGTTGCTCATAAAACGCTTTTTTCTCCTTCTTAATCCGAGCTTCCCTTTCTAGGTAGGGTTCGCGATTACTAAATAAACTCGCGATGCCGCCAATGACGAGTACGGCAAAGAACAGCAGAATACCCACAAACTGCAGTTTCACGATGATGTCGGCATACAAGGCTTCTTGCCCGAGGAAAGGCAACAATTTAATGGCAACGATCCCGCCCCAAATGACACCGAGCACAATGGATTTGTGGAAAAATATGCGATAGCCAAGGTAAGCATGCCAAGTAAAAATAATCACATGCCAAACATCATTGGCCGTCATGCTACGCCAGATGCCTAAGTCATCGATGTATCCCAGTATGTCTCCGCCATAGTGTGAAAAAATGGGCGGGTAAGGGTTATTGGTAAAAGGGGCAATGACAATTGGACTCCATGCATAAGCGAGCGTGCAAAGCCAATAGATAACAACGAGAAATTTGCGCATATGACTTCCTACTTTTAGATTCAAACTTGCTCTTTTACCCATAACATAAAAACGATCACCAACAGAGAGATGATGATAGAAATCGTTTGTCTGGTATCTGCACTGAATAAGCTTTTTATCTTTCTATACAATTCAGGGATCCCTAAATATAAAACCACGAGTGTTATTGACCAAAAGTAAAGGCTACCTTCACGCATCGCTTCAATATAATACAAGCCAAAGAGGCCGAGCATAATGGTGGGTGGCAGTGCTGGCGTAATGAAAGCGAAAAAATAGGTAATTAATGGCAACACTAATAAGTAATACAGGGCTTTGCTGCGTCGGTTGCCATCAATTAGCATTTTCTTATAAATATGGGCTTGCCCCCACAACACGGCGAAAATGATGCAAGAGGAGATAAGGTAGTTAAATACGAGCGCGAGAATGTTGCCCCACAGGTTGGGTGCTTCATACGACGTTGATCCGGTTTCAAGGACTGAGCTGGTAAACCAATACATCATGCCCCAAAATCCGAGAATACCTGCGGCGGTATACAAGGCGTAAACGGGGATCATGGCCAGAGGGGCATCACAAAAGTGGTCAATGAATTGCTGCCGACGTTTACCGATAAAGTGAATCGCGAATTGAATAAGTACCGAAACGAGAAACCCGCAGCCCCAAAGCCACATGGGCGTGGTTCTATTGATGCTGGAGTTTGTTCCCATGGTGGCGAGCGAGGGGATAGATTCGGTAATCGTGACAAAAGTGTCAATGATGCTCATCGCGTCGTGCCTTCAAAATGGTGATACTCGACAGGGGGCACAACGGCCTCACTTGGCGCAATATCGTAAGCGATCGAATTGTGTTGGGTATCTTATCTACTATCAGTACCGTTCTTTTTATCAGGATCATCAAACCTGATCCTTCGCATTAAATACTGCTGCATTAAATGCCTTTGCATTAAAGCGTGTTGTTCTAACTAAACGCATTGATGAGCAGCCATAGGGTGAGGACTGTAGCGCCGCCTTATCCGCTCGCCCCATGGTGTGGGGAATTTATCGTTAAAAGTAATAATAGTGATGTGGTGAATTATCTCTTTGCAACTGTAAGCTGTGCAATAGCTTAACGCTGACGCCCTTCAAATAACTGAAAAATAAGTGCCTGTGCAATTTATTTAGGCGTTTTTGCATGTTTTTATGTATTTGTCGTAGCGAAGATGAGGCTTAGTTTTCTTTCCGTGCAACGCTTTGTTGGGTCTTATGAGTAAGCTGAAAATTAAGCATCTGTTGTACATTGGTTGTATGCCAAGTTAAGGTGGTTTTACATTACAGTCTTCCTTGTGATTTTGTTGTGGTGGAGGTGTTACGCTTTTTGTGTTGTTTAAATGCCTGTTTTATAAGTGATTCTCACCATGTGATAAATGGTGGGAATTATGGATTTCTTGAGCTCTTATTAACAACGCTTAATATGGTTGGGTGTTATGTTCTCTCTGAACAGGTCACCAGAGTGACTTAGTCGTTCTTTGAAATGAAGTGAGAGCTAACATGAAATATACTTTTGGGGCACTGGTATGTGCATCTATCCTTGCTGGGTGTGGTTCGGATAGTTCAGGCGATAGCGTAAAACCTGAAACAACTAGTGAGAAAATCGCACGTTACTTCAACGTAGATTCAACGTTAATCGAAACTATATGCTCAGAGGACTGGGAGTTTACTTGTGAATTCAAGGAATTTGATGATGGGGAATACGATGCGAAAATAACATCGAAGCATCTTGGATTTATTCAGAGAATTGATACTGGAAACTATTATTCTTATCTTTCAGCTAATATAACGTCTCCGGATTATGTCCTTGATGGGAATGAAACGTTAAAGATTAGCTATTCGTCAAATCATGTTAATAGCTATGAGCATGAAATTAATGATTTTGAAATTGACATTAGCAATGGTACTCATAACTTCATTATCTCCAATCTAATCTCTTATGATTATAGTTTAGACAGGGTAGTTGTTGATAATACTTACCTTCCTCTTCTGAATGATCTCTCTTATGACTTTAGCCACAACGGGGTGAGAGTAATATTTATGCCAGATGATCGTGGTTTTAGCGTGTACAACGACGAACCTGGTATTCAAAGCTTCTTTAAACTGCTAAGTATGAAAGTTGAAGAGAACGCCTAGTACGAGTCTTGGATGGGGATACAGTGCTTGGTCTACTGCTCATTCAACTATCGTGTCATATTGAAAGAAAGGCGCCTTGTGGCGCCTTTGTCATGTAAGGGTATACCGGATTATGTCGGTTGCTAGCTTACAGCGTCCACTCGCCATCAACGAGTTCAAAGTAAGCATAATCGGTGTCGCCAAAGCGGTGCTCGTAACCGTAGGCACCGGTCACCGTGGCATCAAACTCTAAGATACACACAGCGGTGTCTTCGCCGCGCATTTCACAATCGCGGACATCAAGTGTGTGGATTTCCAGTTGCTCATTATCGCGCGCGGCTTCACGCTCCATCATACGTCGTACATCGCCAGTGTTTGGCAGGGACCGACCGAACATCCCGTTCAGCACAATCAGTGACAGAACAACCATACCTGCCAATTGTGCCCAGTGACGTTTATTGACTTCTTTAACGCTGGCTTTCGCTGCAGGCACATCTTTGTTTTTCAGTGCGCCAACCACTGGGGTGAAGGCCACTTTCATCGCTTTTAGTTCAGCGGCTGCGAGCACTGCCAGTTGTTTGCCTTTCGCTTTTAGCGCTTGGCTTTTTTCTGAGTTCATCAGTGAGTTCACACGCGCTGACGAAGTGGCGTGGTTTTGCTCAGCATTGTCTGCGGCAGAGAACAAGATTTTCCAGAACTGATCGTTGCTGCGGTAGAAAGGCGCAATAGGCGCGATCAAAAAGCCAAACAGACCAACCAACGCCAGTGCAATGCCCACACGGAGGAACTTGCCGACAAGCTCTAAAATAGCGCCGAGATCACCATTGTCGCTTGATGAGCCGCCAAACATCGAGAGCATATCAATGGTGTCGGAAATATCAGAGATAAGATCGCGTGAGTGCCATAGGATCACTGCCCACAGCAGTGCCACGTAGAGGCGCATGATCCAGCGTTTCGCGCCGAACAAGCAAAGTAAAATCAAAGGCCAAATAGCAAAATGCGTCGTTAAAGGAAATTGGTCTTCGAACGGAATAACCGGGGTGCCGTACACTTCTGCGATGGGGAAGTATCCCCAGATCAGCAGACAGAACAGCATGGCGCTGAGAAGCCAGTTACGTGTTTTAAATTCAGGACGAGCTGCGGCAAAACTGGCAGCGGAAGGCGCGTTAAGATCAGAGAAGGAGGAAAACATCGGTAATTATGACCTATATACTTGAAAATCGGGCGTATAATGCGGTCGGTGGATGCAAATTACAAATATTATCTATCGAAAGTATAAAAATTTTTGCTTGTTATAATTTCTTATAAACCAGTGGTTTAACTAATTTTGTAAAGTTGACCAATTGTCTAGTCATGAGCGTGTCTTTGCAACGTTTTATGTCGCGTACCGTATCGAAACTGGGCGCTGGAATAACTGAAAAGCAGGGGCTTATCTTTAACACCTTGTTTATTTCTCTGGCGTTGGGAAATCGCCCGGATCGCCAATGCTTTCACACGTTGCTGCTCACTATCGTTTCGCCATCAATCTTCGTTTGCTAAATCAAATTCAGTTGTGCGTCATCGGGCTTTTGCTTTAAGGATGGCAAATTAGGCAGCAGCAGGCCAGTGCCTTGCAACCGTGCATACAGGTGGTGCGCAAGGATCGGGCCGAGGGCGTTATCAGGGGTGTGGACCATCATATAAGGCGTTTTATCATCGCCTATCCACTGCGGCAGTTTCTTTTCCCACGCACTAAAAAAAGGCAGGTTGGCTTGCCAATCGTCAACGGTGTTGTCTCTATCAATCCCAATAAAGCGGATCATGGGATTGTCGGCAGTGGCTATCGCGTGGACCGGTACGTTTGGCTTTTTTTGCTGCGCATCGAGCAGCGCTTCATCGTTGCGTTGATGGGAAAAAACCGGTCTTGAGTCCATGATCACGCGGTTGATCTTGTGCTCTATCAGCAGAGCGTTGAGTTGGCGCTCTTCCTCTCCTTTGGCAAAAAATGCCGGATGGCGCACTTCAACCCCAAGGGGCAGGTTGTCAGGTAAGGCGCGAACAAAGCGGGCCAAGTCCGGTAGCTGTGCCGGGCCAAATTTTGCCGGTAGCTGGATGTTCCATATCCCAGTTTGGTTAAGCAGCGGCGTCATGTTAGTGAAAAACTGGTTGAGCGCCGCATGGGCATGACGTAACTGCAGCTGGTGGGTGATCTGCTGAGGCAGTTTAAAGGTGAATTTGAATGTCTCTGGCACTGCATCCGCCCATTGCTGGGCGACGCGCACGGTCGGCGTGGCATAAAAGGTGGTGCTACCTTCGACGGTGTTGAAATGCTCAGCGTATTTTTCCAGCCTCGCTGCCGTGGGTGTGCCTGAGCCATACACACTTTGTTGCCAAGCCGGGCTAGACCATTGCGCCAGACCTAAGTAGAGCGACATCCGTTTTCCTTTTCCTTTTCACTTTTGCCAGTGCCACGCGCTCTTGGGGCGTTAAACTCGCGGTTGAACCTTAGGTAAGATGCCAAGATTTTGCCTCTGGTCACTGCATATCGCAAGGCAAGGTGCTGTTAACTTGGCAAAGCTGGTGGTATCGTGCGCAATTGAGCGCGATTTGGACACTGGACTTTACCCTCTGCCAGTGTTTTCCTTTATAATGTGGCGTTCACACTGAATTACTCCCATTTCGTGGCTGATATGCGTGAAATTATTGGGCGGAAGCTGAGTTGATTGGCTCTCTACACCGGCTCGGTAAACTTCGACATCTGGATGAATGGATACCATCCACGAAATGGATGCCCTGCGACGAGGGTCGTGGCAGGAAGGATTTTAACTTTTTCTAGCGGGAATTTGATATGCGCACCCAATATTGTGGTCACCTGAACGCGTCTCTTGCGGGACAAACTGTAGAACTCAGCGGCTGGGTAAACAAACGCCGTGACTTGGGCGGTCTGATTTTCATCGACATGCGAGATCGCGAAGGTATTGTTCAGGTTGTGGTTGACCCAGATATGAAAGATATCTTTGAGGTTGCCGACAAAGTGCGTAACGAGTTCTGTATCCGCATCACCGGTGAAGTTCGCCTGCGTCCAGAAAGCCAAATCAACAAAGATATGGCGACCGGCGAAGTCGAAGTGATTGCGAAAGGGTTGGAAATCATCAACCGCGCTGCAGTTCTGCCACTGGATTTCAACCAAAATAACTCTGAAGAGCAGCGTCTAAAGTACCGCTACTTGGATTTACGTCGTCCAGAAATGAGCAACAACATCAAACTGCGTGCAAAAGCATCGGCGTTTGTGCGTCGCTTTATGGATGAGAACGGCTTCCTTGATATCGAAACCCCAGTACTCACTAAAGCGACCCCAGAAGGTGCGCGTGACTACTTGGTACCAAGCCGTGTTCACAAAGGTAGCTTCTACGCGCTGCCACAATCACCTCAGCTATTTAAGCAGCTGCTGATGATGTCTGGCTTCGACCGTTACTACCAAATCGTGAAGTGTTTCCGCGACGAAGATCTACGTGCTGACCGTCAGCCAGAATTCACCCAGATCGATATTGAAACCTCATTCATGACGGCAGAGCAAGTACGCGAAGTGACTGAGCGTTTGATCCGTGAAATGTGGCAATCGCTGCTGAACGTAGACTTGGGCGAGTTCCCAAGCATGACGTTTGCAGAAGCGATGCGTCGTTTCGGCTCTGACAAACCAGATCTACGTAACCCACTAGAAATGGTTGACGTGGCTGACATCCTAAAAGATGTGGAATTCAAAGTATTCTCAGGCCCTGCTAACGATCCTAAAGGTCGCGTAGCCGTGATCCGTGTACCGGGCGGCGCTGAGATGTCACGTAAGCAAATTGATGACTACACCAAGTTCGTCGGTATCTACGGCGCGAAAGGTCTAGCATGGATGAAGGTGAACGATCGCGCGGCAGGCTTTGAAGGTGTTCAATCACCAATCGCGAAGTTCCTTAACGAAGCGGTAGTGGAAGCGCTACTTGAGCGCACGGGTGCTGAGTCTGGTGACATCATCCTATTTGGTGCTGATAGCGCGAAAGTGGTAACAGAAGCACTCGGTGCGCTGCGTCTGAAACTGGGTACCGATTTCGGCCTAACCGACACCAACAAGTGGGCGCCACTATGGGTTGTTGACTTCCCAATGTTTGAAGAAGACGACGAAGGCAACCTACACGCAATGCACCACCCGTTCACCGCGCCGCTGGGCATTTCGCCGGAAGAGCTAAAAGCGAACCCTGCGTCTGCGAACTCAAACGCTTACGATATGGTGATTAACGGTTACGAAGTGGGCGGTGGCTCTGTTCGTATTCACAACTCTGAAATGCAGTCAGCGGTATTCGATATCCTAGGTATCGAAGCAGACGAGCAACAACTGAAGTTCGGCTTCCTATTGGACGCGCTGAAATTCGGTACGCCGCCTCACGCGGGTCTTGCTTTCGGTCTTGACCGTCTAGCGATGCTGCTGTGTGGCACCGAGAACATCCGTGATGTTATCGCGTTCCCGAAAACGACGGCAGCGGCGTGTCTGATGACCGATGCACCAAGTGTGGCAAACCCTGCGGCACTGGAAGAGTTGGCGATTGCAGTCACTGCAGCCAAAGAGAAAAACGCAGAATAAGACTGCGACAAAAAGCGGGCGCTCGTCGCCCGTTTTTTTATCCCCGCGATTGCGGTTTGATTTCCAGATGGCGGGTGAATGTCTTTGATGACATCCTCGCCGTTTTTGTTTCACCCAAGCTGCAGTGCGAAACCCTGCCTTTGGGTTTGCATCAGGCAGCTTGACCGAGAGCTGAGTCATTCACCTCTTGCAGATGATGGAGTATTTCTATGGCAGGTCACAGTAAGTTTGCCAATATCAAACACCGTAAAGCGGCGCAAGACGCCAAGCGCGGTAAGATCTTCACTAAGTTGATCCGTGAAATCGTGGTTGCGACCAAAGAGGGCGGCCCAGAGTCAGAAAACAACCCGCGTTTGCGCGCGGCAGTCGATAAAGCGCTGTCGAACAACATGACGCGCGACACGATCAACCGTGCGATCAGCCGTGGCGCTGGTGAAGGTGACGACGATAACGTTGAAACCGTGATCTACGAAGGCTACGGCCCGGGCGGCACGGCGGTGATGGTCGAATGTATGACTGATAACCGCAACCGTACCGTGTCAGGCGTGCGCAATGCGTTTTCTAAATCGGGCGGCAACTTGGGCACCGACGGTAGCGTAAATTACCTGTTTGAGAAAAAAGGGGTGATTTCTTACGCGCCGGGCTTGGATGAAGATGCGGTGATGGAAGCGGCGCTAGAAGGCGGTGCAGATGATGTTGAAACCAACGATGATGGCTCGATTGACGTCTATACTACCCCGGCGGATTTCGGTGCGGTGAGAGACGCGCTGGATGCAGCGGGCTTTGAAGCGGAAAATGCCGAAGTGTCATTGATCCCATCCACCAAAGCAGAATTGGATGCCGAGACAGCGCCTAAATTGCTGCGTTTGATTGATGCACTGGAAGATCTTGATGACGTGCAAGAGGTTTACCACAACGGTGATATCTCTGATGAAGTGGCGGCGACACTATAAATGACGGTAATTTTGGGGATTGACCCCGGCTCTAGAGTGACGGGTTACGGTGTGATCCGTCAACGTGGTAGAGAGCTTGAATACCTTGGCAGCGGTTGCATTCGCACCGCTGCAGATAACCTAGCGACCAAGCTGGGTCAGATCTACGCCGGTGTCTCTGAAGTGATCACCCAATTCCAACCTGATGAGTTTGCCATCGAGCAAGTGTTTATGGCGCGCAATGCGGACTCAGCGTTAAAGCTGGGCCAAGCGCGTGGTAGTGCCATCGTCGCGGCGGTGAACGGCGGATTGCCGGTCAGTGAGTATGCGGCAAGGCTTATCAAGCAAGCCGTGGTGGGTACTGGTGCGGCTGATAAGGCGCAAGTTCAGCACATGGTAACGTCGGTGTTGAAGCTCAGCGCTACACCCCAAGCCGATGCCGCCGATGCCTTGGCGGTGGCAATATGTCATGCCCACACTAATAAAACGCTGGTGGCGATGGCCGGACAAGCGCGAAGCAGTCGTCGTGGACGTTATCGTTAATACCTCTGCTTGATTGTTCGAGCAGCGCAAGCGCACAGTAAAAAACGCCTCAATGGAGGCGTTTTTTGATCGCTCGGTTGCAGATCACACAGTGAAGCAAACAACCGTAGCGCGTGTTAACTCACGACTCGTCTTCGCTGCCAATCAGTTTATAGGCAATGGCACCAAGCGCGGCACCGATAATCGGCGCGACCCAAAACAGCCATAGCTGCGAGGTGGCCCAATCGCCGACATACAAGGCGACCCCGGTACTACGCGCAGGGTTGACGGAAGTGTTGGTGACCGGGATTGAGATCAGGTGAATAAGAGTGAGGCACAAACCAATCGCAATCGGCGCAAAGCCCGCTGGCGCGCGGTGATCGGTCGCACCCAGGATCACGATAATAAAGAACATGGTCATCACAATTTCGCACACCAAGGCTGCCGTCAGTGAATAGCCGCCAGGGGAGTGCGCGCCATAGCCGTTAGAGGCAAAGCCAGAGGCGGCTACATCAAAACCGGGTTGGCCCGTTGCAATTACGTAGAGGACACCACCGGCGATGATCCCGCCAATCACCTGCGCAATAATGTAAGGAACAAGTTGTGATGCAGGGAAGCGACCACCCAGCCAAAGACCAACGGAAACCGCCGGATTGAGGTGACAGCCTGAAATGTGGCCAATGGCAAAGGCCATCGTCAGGACAGTTAGACCGAAAGCGAGCGCAACACCGGCAAAGGCGATCCCAAGATCAGGGAAACCCGCCGCTAACACGGCGCTACCACAACCCCCTAGCACTAACCAAAATGTGCCGAAGCACTCGGCAAGGTATTTCTTCATTGGCTTATCCTTTGTCGTGGAAAACTACATGCAGCAGTATGGACGACAAGAAGCCCAGAGGTATGTTGAAGTGCCTCGTGTCTCAGCATTAAGGATTTCACGCTAAACGTGAAATACCAACAGGGCTCAGCGCAGCGGTGGAGGTGTCAGAAAACTAATCAGTTCATTTGCCTTGTGATTTAAGCTGACAGCGGAACCGCTAGCCTATTTAGCCGCGCATTTTGACTTTTTGACACTGGTGATGGCGATGTTTCTCGCGATACATACGCTGATCGGCAATGAGCATCAGACTTTCCGTGTCATCGGCATCCAATGGGTATTGCGCCGCGCCGATGCTTGCGGTGACCACCAAGGATTTACCGTCCAAAATGATGGGGGTGGAAATGTGGTGTTCAAGCGCGCTCACCGCCTCATCGAGGTTTAACTCGGTATGGGAGCGATGCAGCAGAACAAATTCGTCGCCACCAATTCGGTAGCATTCGCTGTCACTGTCGGCGATGGTCCGCAGCCTTTGAGCCAGTGAGATCAATAGCTTGTCGGCAAATGGGTGACCATAAGTATCATTGATGTATTTGAAGTGATTGAGGTCGATCAAGATCAGCGAAAACGGGGTCTGCTGCGCCGTGAAGTTAGTTAACGCTTGGTTCATCGCTAAGCGGTTGCTGAGTTGGGTGAGGGGATCGGCGGTGGCAAGCCGATGATGATGTTGGCGATCATGCCAAAGTACCCAAATAACGCCAAAAAACAGCACCAATGATGCGGCGAGTGTCCCTTTAACGGTTTTGTATTGCTGATTCATCACCTCGACTTGTTTCATGGCAACGGGGTTTTTCATCATAAACACCCCGTTCAGCTCATCAATGATCATAAAGTGTTGGCGACGGATCGCTTCAAATAATTCTTGCGCCGTTAACTTGCCATTTTCGACGCGGGCGAAAGTGGTCTCTAAGGTTTTGAAGCGGCTAAACGCTTGAGTAAACGTCATCAACAGATAATCGTATTCTTGAAAGCGTTGCGCTTCTTTACTGTTGAGTAAGATATCGAATCGGCTCCACGTAACATCATAGGCCAACATCACCTTATCGAGGTTCATGTGACCTAGACTGTACAACTCAGCTTCATGGGTTAAGTCTTTAAATTCTTTGTTCAGCTGAAAAAGAAACCACAAGGCTTCGTTATATCTTTCAGCATCTTGCTGACGCAGTCGTTCAAGATTATTGACTAAAAATAAGTTAACGAGAACAACCCCGACGGTTAACCCCATGGTGATGATTTTTACGATTGACTGCTTAGAAATTCTCACAATCGACTGCCTTGAATTACTGCATAAAAGAGGGAATTAAAACTGATCGTATATTTGGGTGAGTTGCCAAATCATTTTCGAGTGGTAATTGATGTTATCTAATTCTGGGTATATTTCGAGAGAGAAAATAACCCAAAAAGGTCCTTTATTTCTCACCGACATCGGCTCGCCATTACGCTGAAAAGCAATAATAGGTTGATACTTTAAAATATCTTCGCGGCTAATGGTTGTCCGGTAGTCATTGAGGGCAATAAGCCCAACCGTTTCCGGTAAGGGAAGATCGTAATGTTCAAATAAAGTCTCAAACAGCACGCCGCTAAAGATCTCGCGTCCGTTGGTCCACGGTAATGCGGTGACATAGTGCGTCACCATCATCTGTGACAACTCTTCTGTCGAGACAATTAATTGTTTGTCATCAGCATGAATAATAAATTCTTCGCTATAGCAAAGCGTAGAAAACATGAGCAGAATGCCTGCAAAAATGGACTTTATAAACATATTAGACCCCAACCGCTGAATCAATATCTAGAGTGTAGTCTTAGTCCTGTGATATGCCATGTGATGATATGAAAATAAATTATACATTTTATCGTTGTGAGGAAATGAAAACTAATTAATTTTCAAAGTGAAATATCGGCTGGTGTTTTTAACTTGGAGAATATCTTCTTGTAATTTATGGTTTAATTAACTCGTGGCGAAAGTCTAATTTAACGACGGTGTTTTCATTTGCTCTAATTCACATCGAACGATAAATAAATGTTATCGTATTTAAAATGTGGCAGTTTTTAACTATGAGAAAACATTCTCCAGTTTGGGAGTCTACTGTCGGAAAATTGTGGCATCCAACTATAGATAAATTTGCAAATAAGGGCCGCCGCTTGTCGATACGCCTAACCACGCTACCGATAGCCACGCGACTGATGATCACACAGGCGCAGATACACTCTGCGCCAATCATTCGCTAGCCCAGCCCGCCAAACGTGAGTGTTTGACAAGCTGGGTAACAACAACCAGGCGATTAAGGCATGTCGTCGATCAGTGGGGGTTGATAATGTTTCGGCTCGAGCGAAAGCCATTGTGGTATCAGCGTCCCTAATGAGATTGATGACCAGGTTCCCGAGACAATGCCAACGAACATCGCAATGGCAAAACCTTGTAGCGCTGCGCCACCCATGATCCACAACGCAACCACCGTGAGTAGGGTAGTGCCTGAGGTCACCATAGTGCGTGCGAAGGTGGAGATGATGGCGTTGTCGCAGATCTCCGCCGTTGCTTTCTCCGGTTGGGTGATAAGCCCTTCACGGACGCGATCGGCGATCACTATCGAATCGTTGAGCGAATAGCCCAAAATCGCCAAAATGGCTGCGAAGACGGTGAGGTTGAACTCCATTTGGGTGATCGCGAACAAGCCGACTACCAATAGGGTGTCGTGGGCCAAGGCCAGTAGGGCGCCACTGGCCAAACGCCATTCAAACCGCACACTCAGATAAAGCAAAATACACAGTAAGGTCACCATGAGCGCGATAGCACTTTGCTCCATCAGGCCTTGGCCGACTTGCGAGCCGACCATGCTATTGCTCACCACATCAATTTGGCTATCGGAATGGCTGAGGTGATCCGCCAAAATTGCCGCGATGTCAGGAATACCAGCGGGTTGCGTGGCGTAACGGATCAACCAGCGTCCTTCGCCACCCAGAGGTGTAACCGAGGTAAACTGGCCAAGTGTCGGCTGCAACGCGGTTTCGATATCGTGCTTATCGATTGACGTTGGCGATAACGTTGTTGGCTGGGTGATGTGAATTTCGGTCATCATCCCGCCAGTAAAGTCGAGTCCCCAGTTCAGCCCTTTGGTGGCAATCGCCAAAATGGCAACGAGCACCAAGAGTACAGAAAGCAGGCCGGTAAACAGGCGGATTTGGCGAATGTGCTGTTGTAGATACACTTTCATGGCTTAGATCCTTACATCACGACGGGTATCTTTACCCCAAACAAGATTAATAATGGCGCGGGAGGCGAAGATGCCGGTGAACATGCTGGTGAGCAAACCGAGCCCAAGGGTTAACGCGAAACCTTTAATTGGGCCGCTGCCCATGGTGTAGAGCACCACAGCGGTGATCATGGTGGTGAGGTTGGCGTCAAAAATGGTTTTGAACGCACTGTTGAACCCGGCGTCGATTGCCAACGCGTATGGGCGGCCTTCTGCCATTTTGTCGCGGATACGCTCGTAGATCAGCACGTTGGTATCGACGGCCATACCGACAGTAAGGACAATCCCCGCAATGCCCGGCAAGGTTAATACCGAGCCCGGAATGAGCGCGATCAAGCCAAGCAGACACAGCATGTTCATCAACAGCGCGGCATTGGCAACCCAACCTAAGCGGCGGTACCACAGCGCCATAAAGATCAGCGTCATTACCAGCCCAAGCGCGAGTGCTGAGAAACCGTTGCTGATATTTTCAGCCCCTAACGATGCGCCAATAGTGCGCTCTTCGACAATCGTCACTGGCGCGGTCAGTGAGCCTGCACGTAGCAGTAGCGCCAACTGCTGAGCATCGTCGCTGGTGCCAACGCCGGTGATCCTAAACTGGCTGCCAAGCTGGGTTTGGATGGTGGCAATGCTAATGACTTTCTCGCTAAGCTCAGTGCTGCCGTTTGGCGCAGTGTGATACTCGCGGTAAACGGTCGCCATTGGCTGATTGATATGGGATTTCGAGAAGGTGCTCATCAGATCGCCGCCAGCAGAGTCGAGCGTGATCCCTACTTCCGGCATCCCCATTTCATCGACGCTCGACTGTGCGTTGACGATATGTTCGCCTGTAATAATAGGGCGACGGTTGAGACGCACGGGCTCGCCGTACTCGTCCGGTAAGATCAGATCGCTACGCAGCTGCGCATCACTGCCGGTTTTCACTTCGTAGAACGCCAAACTTGCCGTGGCACCAATCACGTTTTTAGCTTGAGAAGGGTCTTGAACCCCTGGCAGTTCGATCCGAATACCTTGCTCACCTTGGCGTTGCACTGAGGCTTCGGTGATCCCTAGCTCTTCGATACGGTCACGCATGGTGGCAAGGTTTTGCAATAACACTTCATTGCGAAATTCGCTGACAAACGCGGGCGCGGCACTGATTTCAAACCCAATGGGTGTGTCGACCACTGTCCAATCATTATCGATGGTGCTGAGAAATTCGCGGATCTGCCCAATATGGCTGTCGGAGCGAGTGGTGATGTCAACGCTCGTGCCGTTGTCGCTGATCCGCGTGCCACGCAATTGTTCACGATGGACAAACTCAGTCAGTGAGTCCATTAGGGCTTGGCGCTGATCTTTTAACGCGGTATCGATATCAACATTGAGCAGGAACTGTACGCCACCGCGCAAATCAAGGCCAAGCTTGATTGGCGCAAAACCCATTTGGCTCAGCCAGTTGGGCGCAATGGAGACATACGCGTAGGTGAGCGAATCTTCTGGCGTGATCGCCGCTGTAAACTGCTCTTTGGCGGCGGCTTGTTGATCTTCGCTATTGAAGATCAGGGTAAAGGTGTCATCTTTTTGCTCAATTTGCAGCGGGGCTAACTCATGCTGTTCGACAAATTGATGCAGTGTATTGAGATCGGCAAATTTTTCCGAGCTCAGCAAAATAGCGGGTTTTTCGCCATACCAAGTGGGTAGGGCGCTTAAGGTCAATACGATCACGGTAACAATCAGTACCACATATTTCCACAGCGGGTAGTGGTTAAGTAGACGAGTCTGCTCTCGTCCTTTCTCTGGTGAAAGCGTGTGCTTTCGTGATGAGTGAGATCTTGAAGACATAATAATCCTCTCAGCAAGGTGCCGAGTTAAATCGCGATTGGCAAAAATACGCAATCGACAAACAAAAAAGGGTTATACCCAAGTGACTTCAAGGTGCAGGATTCAGAGCTGAATCACGAATCCAAGTTCAAGGAAATCGACGCCGTGGAATAGTCGGCTATTTCCAAGTCGTTTGACGCTGAAATTGGGGTTGTGAATCGCTCCCGAAGGGCGAGTTGCCTTGACTCCCAGTCTTTGTCAGCGTTTCTTGATTTAGAACCACTAAATCTTCAAACCCCTTCCGCGGCTGATAATCAAGTCATTCTCGCTGAACCAAACACCTTGAGGTTACTTGGGTATAAGGATAAAAGGTCAGCAGATCAGAATTGACTGTTAAGGGCAACGTAGAAGGCGTTAGTTTCTTTCCAGCCGGAAAGGCGATACGAATGTGAGTGTTGTAAGTAGTGGATCGCGACGTCGCTGAGGGGACGCTGCGATGTTGCAAGGTGATGTGGTAGCGCTTGTTTGGCTAGCGGAAACGGCGTTGGTGCGTCGTTGCTTTCGCTATAGCGAAAATAGGCACTGAAACGCGTCGGCAGCAGTGCGCCCACTTGATTCGGTGTGGAATGATTTTCGGTATAGGGAACAGTGCTGGAGCTTGTAGGCTGGGTTGGTGCTGCTGGCTGTTGTGTGCTGGCCGTCTCTGCTGCTGGCGCTTGCGCTGCTGTCGTTTGCACTGCGGTGGTTGGTGCTGAAGTGCTTGGTGCTGAAGTGCTTGGTGCCACCTTGGATGTGTCAGCATCAACAACGATCAGCGGCGTAGTATGATCTCGCTGGGTGTGCACGTTTGCCTGAGCCGGTAACACCGCCCATAGCAAAGCAAACCATAAAAGAGAGAAATAGCGCGACAACATAATGCACAACCCTGTGAAAGTGATTTCATTCTATGGCGAAGGCGAGGATTCAACAAGCACAGAATGCGCGGTTAGGTCGCATATCCGCAGGGCGGCGCGCGATTACAAACCAATGCTTTGCTGTTTGAGCCAGTTTTTCAGTTTCACGATATCAGGTTGACGGGCGCGACTCGGTTTACAGATAAAGTAATAGACATCGCCTGTGGCCACATCATGCAGTGGGATCTTCACCAGATACTGCTCTTTGTCTTGCTCGCTAAGCAGATAGCCGTTAACAAAGGTGATCCCTTGGTCATAGCGCGCGGCCTCGACGGCGAGCAGCATGTGGCTAAAGTAATTAAGCCGTGCATCAACGGGGAGTGAAAAACCGCCTTGTTTAGCCCAAGTTTGCCAGTCTTTACCTTTTTCACGCAGGGCAGAGTAGGCAGAGAGTAACGGATAGTCCCAAAGCGCGTCGGGTAAGGGCTTGCCTTCGATTTCTTTCCACACCCGAGGGCTACAAACCGGGTAAAGGGTTTCGGCGTAGAGCAGTTCACAGACATAGCCGGTTTTCGGCGGGCGGATAGAGATAAAACAGTCGCCCATGTTGTCGTTAATTTCTGGATCGTCCGCCACCATGTTAAGCGACAAATTAATTTCGGGGTATTGGCGTCGCAGTTGCTCCAGCCTTGGGATCAACCACTTCACCGCCAACGAGCTGTAGATGGTTAAACGGATGGTGCCTTGTTCGCCTTCACGCACGCGCAGGCTGGCACCGCTAATGGTTTGGATCGCTGGGCTTATTTCATCGAAATAGCTTTGCCCGACTACGGTTAACGCCAGCTTTCTGCCTTGACGCACAAACAGTTGCTCGCCGAGAAAATCTTCCAGCAGACGTACCTGATGGCTCACCGCGCTTTGCGTGACGGCCAGCTCTTCGGCGGCAGCTGAAAAGCTATTCAAACGGGCGACAGTTTCAAAATATTGAACGGCGCGTAGTGGCGGTTTCATTAGTATCTAAATAACTCATAATAATTAAATAAATGTCATTATTTCTCATGCTAAGAACTTGGTTAGTATTGGTCAAGTGTTAAGCGGTTGAATTATCAATAGCACGCTCGTTGTCAACGCAGTTTGGTTATTTCCCTTCTTATTTCTGACAAGAGCGCCATTAAAGATACAGCGTTGCGCGTAAGCCTTTGGGCTCACCGTCTTTTCACGATCGTGTTAAGTAATTTCGTTATCGGCAGTAGGTAGAGGTGATGGCATGAGAAAAATGTCAGTCGGAATGGCGATGGGGTTGTTGGTCGTTGGCAATATTGTTGCGGTCTTTTCCGATGCGCTGATCAAAAGCGTGTCGCAAGACGTGGCGGTATTTCAATTTGTGTTCTTTCGCCAGATCTCTGCGGTGATGATCCTGCTGCCGTTTTGTTTAAAGCAACCGAAACAGTTAACGCAAGGGTTGAAATGGCATGCGTTGCGTGCCCACGTCTGGCTTATGGGCGCGATTGCGATGGTGTACGCGGTTGGCTCGATGTCGCTCGCGACCGCTAACGCTATTTTTTATGCCGCGCCGCTGATGATGCTGCCACTTGCGGTATGGATGTATAAAGAAAAACTCAGCACCGCGTCGGTGATGGCGGGCGTATTAGGGTTTATGGGCGTTCTGATCATTATCAGGCCAACGGAAATCACTTGGGGCGCCATAGCCGCATTAATCACGGCGTTTGGCTTGGCGATGAACAATATGTTGATCCGAAAGCTCCCGGTACAACAAGGGGTGATGCCAACGTTATTACTCACCAATCTTCTGGGGATCCCGACCTCGCTGGCGTTGGCGCTTGGTGAAGGCGCGCCGTGGGATTGGAGCGTGTTGCCGCAAGCGGTCGGCGCCACGACCTGTATCTCTATTTACGCGGCGACTTGCGTATTAGCGTATCGCGCCGCCGACAGCAATAAGATCGCCAGCGCCGAATACAGCGGGCTGATAGGCGCTGTGGTGGTGGGGATCCTCTGGTTTGGTGAAATGCCGGACTGGTTTATGGTTATTGGCAGCTTATTTATCGTGGTGCCATTGATTTGGCTATCGAAAGCGGAGAAGCGTCAAACCAATGCTGCGACTCAAGAAATCGAACCTATTCATAATGCGCTCGGCGATAATGGCCTAGTGCATAACGAGCTCGCCCCGCAGCCGGTAGGGGAGATGTGATTTTTTTATTGGTGATAAAGCGGCGCAGGGTGAAAGTCGGTTGACGAGATAGTGCCTGCGTCGTTTTTAAGCCCGTTAAATCGCCCCTCGATATTTGTTTCGTCCTTTCAGTATGTGTCGTGATCCCGCACTGCTTGCGCTCCTCCTCGACCTCACAGGCTGGTGAAAAATAACTGGATATCCATCCAGCTATTGTCTATCCTATGGCAAATTTTGCTAGTAAGGTTTTCAAGAGTGATTGGACGTTTGCGTGGATTGCTGGTGGAGAAAATGCCACCAGAAGTTGTGATTGAAGCTGGCGGTGTGGGCTATGAAGTGCAAATGCCAATGAGCTGTTTCTACGAGCTGCCAGAAGTGGGCCGTGAAGTGTTAGTGTACACTCACTTTGTTGTTCGTGAAGACGCGCAACTGCTCTATGGCTTCAATACCAAAAGTGAACGTGCGCTGTTTCGTGAGGTGATCAAAGCCAATGGTGTTGGGCCGAAGTTGGGCTTGGCCATTTTGTCGGCGATGTCGGCGAGCCAGTTTGTCTATTCGGTGGAGCACGATGATCTCACCACGCTAGTCAAAATTCCGGGCGTGGGCAAGAAAACCGCCGAGCGCTTGCTAGTGGAAATGAAAGACCGCCTCAAAGGCTGGGGTGAAGGCGATCTATTTACCCCGGCTGATGCAGGTGCGGCCTCTCAACATGCACCTAAAGCGGCGATGGCAGGTGCAGAAGATGAAGCGATCAGTGCGCTGGTGGCCCTTGGCTACAAAGCGCCACAAGCGACGAAAGTCGTTGGGCAGGTTTCTCAACCAGGCATGCGCAGTGAAGAGATCATTCGTGAAGCGCTGCGTAGCATGGTGTAAGGAAGTAGGGCGTAACTATGATTGAAGCTGACCGCATTATTAGCCAAGGGGTGCAATCACGCGAAGATGAAGTGATTGACCGTGCTATTCGTCCGAAGATGCTTGATGAGTACCGCGGCCAAGATCACGTCCGTGATCAAATGGAAATCTTTATCAAAGCGGCGAAGTTGCGTGGCGAAGCGCTGGATCATCTGTTGATATTTGGCCCGCCGGGTTTGGGTAAAACCACATTGGCGAATATCGTCGCCAATGAAATGGATGTAAATATCCGCACCACGTCAGGGCCGGTATTGGAAAAAGCCGGTGACTTAGCTGCGTTGCTGACCAACCTCGAACCCCACGACGTGTTGTTTATTGATGAAATCCACCGCTTGAGCCCGATGGTTGAAGAGGTGCTCTATCCTGCGATGGAAGATTATCAACTCGATATCATGATCGGCGAAGGCCCAGCCGCACGCTCGATCAAAATCGATTTGCCGCCGTTTACTTTAGTGGGCGCGACTACCCGAGCGGGCTCGTTAACCTCACCACTGCGCGACCGTTTTGGTATCACTCAACGCTTGGAATACTACAAGCTTGAAGATCTGACCTACATTGTGAAACGCAGTGCGAGCTGCTTGGGTCTGTCGATGGAAGAGACCGGTGCAGTAGAAGTGGCGCGTCGCGCCCGTGGTACGCCGCGTATCGCCAACCGTTTATTGCGTCGCGTGCGCGATTATGCCGAAGTAAAAGGTAATGGTCATATCTGTGCCGATGTCGCGGCAAAGGCGCTTGATATGCTGGATGTCGATAGTAGTGGTTTCGATTATATGGACCGCAAATTGCTGCTGGCGATCATCGATAAGTTTATGGGCGGTCCGGTTGGCCTTGATAACTTAGCCGCCGCGATTGGCGAAGAAAAAGAGACGATTGAAGACGTTCTCGAGCCGTATTTGATCCAACAAGGTTACTTGCAACGCACCCCTCGCGGTAGAGTCGCTACTCCACGCGCTTACCTCCATTTCGGCCTTGATTTACCGAGTGTTAATTAAAGGTTAAAAAACAGCAGGTAAACTGCCTGCTGTTTTGTTCCAATCCATTCACAAACGCAAACTGTTGCATAAAATCACCACAATTTTAGAACGCGATGTCAATGCCATGATCGAACACAATTTACTCACTAACTGATCTGGATCAATCGAATTCACCCTATTTCATTTTTGCAAGTCTTAAATTGATTTTTATCAAGGAAAAATGTGCGTGTCAGCACTTTGAGAGGGGCGGCGATTCCGGTAATATTAGCGTTGACTATATTAGCTATAGCTTAACATAATAGCAACAAATTTGTACAACTTTGCAACACTGTTATGGAAGCACCGATAGGAATTACCAGGAAGGTAGAAGCGCGCTAATCGGTTTCTGCAAAATTGGCAAAGCCAACAATCGGTACAAAGAGTACTGTTCGCCATTCAGCCTGGCGAAAAAAGGAGTTTCATCATGTTCGATATTGTTGAACTATCGCGGTTGCAGTTTGCACTTACTGCGATGTATCACTTTCTCTTCGTTCCCCTCACCTTGGGTATGGCATTCTTGCTCGCCATCATGGAGTCAGTCTATGTAATGACCGGCAAGCAAGTCTATAAAGACATGACCAAGTTCTGGGGTAAACTATTCGCTATCAACTTTGCTCTGGGTGTGGCCACCGGTCTTACCATGGAGTTCCAGTTTGGTACTAACTGGTCCTATTACTCACACTACGTGGGTGACATTTTTGGTGCCCCTCTTGCCATTGAAGCCCTGATTGCCTTCTTCTTGGAATCAACTTTTGTTGGTCTGTTCTTCTTTGGTTGGGATCGTCTATCAAAACGTCAACACTTGGTGGTGACTTGGCTGGTAGCTTTGGGTTCGAACTTCTCTGCGCTGTGGATTCTGGTTGCAAACGGCTGGATGCAAAACCCTGTAGGTGCGGAATTCAATTTCGAAACCATGCGAATGGAAATGGTGAGCTTTGCTGAAGTGGTACTCAACCCAGTAGCGCAGGTGAAATTCGTTCACACTGTGGCATCGGGCTACACCACTGGCGCGGTATTCATTCTATCGATCAGTGCTTACTACCTATTGAAAGGCCGTGATGTGCCATTTGCACGTCGCTCTTTCGCGATTGCGTCTTCATTCGGTATTGCTGCGATTTTGTCAACCATCGTACTGGGTGATGAATCCGGTTACGAGCTGGGTGACGTTCAAAAAGTAAAACTTGCTGCAATTGAAGCCGAGTGGCACACCGAAGAGCCGCCGGCGGCATTCACCGTGTTTGGTTTGCCAAACCAAGACACGATGGAAACCGACTACGCGTTTAAGATCCCTTATCTAATGGGTATTATCGCGACGCGCTCACTTGATACGCCAGTAGCTGGTTTGCGCGATCTAAAAGACGAGCACGAAGTGCGTATTCGTAACGGTATGGTGGCGTATGAGCTACTAGAAAGACTGCGTGCCGGTGAGAAAACCCCTGAAAACATTGCTGCATTCGATGAAGTGAAGGGTGATTTGGGTTACGGCTTCTTGCTAAAACCGTACACTGAGAACGTTGTCGACGCGACCGAAGAGCAAATCGCGAAAGCGGCAGATGACTCAATCCCAACGGTTTGGCCATTGTTCTGGAGCTTCCGTATCATGGTGGCTTGTGGCGTGTTGATGCTGCTGATCATCGGTGCGGCGTTTATTCAAACTTGTCGTCATAAGATCACCGAGAAGAAATGGGTACTGAAAGCGTGTTTGTACAGCTTGCCTCTGCCATGGATTGCGGTAGAAGCAGGTTGGTTCGTTGCAGAATTTGGCCGTCAGCCATGGGCTGTAGGTGAAGTTCTGCCAGTATCGCTAGCGGTATCGCAACTGGATGTGAGCGACGTATGGACATCAATGCTGATGATCTGTGGTCTTTACACTGTGTTCCTGATTGCGGAAGTGTACCTAATGGTGAAATACGCTCGCCTAGGTCCAAGTAGCCTGAAAACTGGCCGCTACCACTTTGAAAACAACAACGAGCCAGAAAATGTGGTTGCTCGTAACGTTGAAGCTTAAACAGGGAGAGATGAGCCATGTTTGATTACGAAATTTTACGCTTTATTTGGTGGGTGCTGATCGGTGTGCTGTGCATCGGTTTTGCAGTGACCGATGGTTTCGATATGGGCGTGGGTACCTTGATGCCTGTCATGGGTAAAACGGATACCGAGCGCCGTGTAATGATTAACACCATTGCACCACACTGGGATGGTAACCAAGTTTGGTTGATCACCGCGGGTGGTGCCCTGTTTGCTGCGTGGCCGTTGGTTTACGCGACCTCGTTCTCGGGTTTCTACTTCGCTATGGTGATCACCCTATGTGCGTTGTTCTTCCGTCCGATCGGTTTTGACTACCGTTCAAAGATTGAAGATACCCGTTGGCGTAACTTCTGGGACTGGGGCATCTTCGCGGGTAGCTTCGTTCCACCGGTTATCTTTGGTGTGGCATTTGGTAACCTGATGCAAGGTGTACCGTTCAACCTGAGTGAGCTGTTGATCCCTACCTACACCGGTTCGTTCTTCGCGCTGCTTAACCCATTTGCCCTATTGTGTGGCGTGGTGAGCTTGATGATGATCGTAACGCAAGGTGCAACTTACCTGCAGATGAAAACGGCCGACGAGCTGCGCGATCGTGCCCATGCGATTGCACCGATCACCGCGCTGATCACTTCAGGCTTGTTCCTCGCTGGCGGTATTTGGGCACTGGGTATCGAAGGATACAAAGTGGTAGAAGGTACGCTTGATATTACAGCAGCATCTAACCCATTGAACAAAGAAGTGATGCGTGAAGCTGGTGCGTTGTTCAACAACTTCGACAAATACCCACTGCTTTGGGCAGCCCCTGCGCTCGGTGTGGTTATGCCACTGCTAACGGCGGTACTGTCTAAGTTGCGTCGTCCAGGCTTTGCGTTCTTGACTTCAAGCTTAACCATGGCGGGTATTATCCTGACCGCTGGTTTTGCGATGTTCCCGTTCGTGATGCCATCAAGCTCTGTGCCTTCACACAGTTTGACTATGTGGGACTCAACCAGTAGTGAATTGACCCTGAACCTGATGACAATCGTGGCGATGGTCATGGTGCCAATTATTCTGTCGTACACCACCTGGACTTACTACAAGATGTTCGGCCGTATCGACAACAAATTCATTGAAGACAACAAAACGTCACTCTACTAAGGAGAACTATTATGTGGTATTTCGCGTGGATTCTTGGGGTGTTGCTGGCGTGTTCGTTCGGTATCATCAATGCGTTGTGGCTAGAAACCACTGAAGATCTGGATAAAGACATTGAGTCTTGATCAAAAAGTTGCCGCTTGGCACAAACCAATGAACCATGGTCTATTACGGACCGTGGTTCTGCTGTTGGGTTTGGTGTTAGTCGGTAGCGTGATGTGGGAGCCAACCCAATTTGCCGACGCCATTGGCGGTTTTAACTTTGTGCGCGCCGTATTGCTTATTTGGGGATGCTGCGCAGCCATGGTGTACGGGGTGGGGTTTGTTCCAATCAAGTGGTACTGGCAACTGTTTTTCACACCGTACTTAAGCAGTGCGGTGGTGATCACTTTTATCGTGTTGCGTTTTATGTAGCGCTAACGGATAACAAGTTGTTTGCCGGCTTGTTAATGACATCCTATTTTCAAAGAAGCCTGTTACAGTTCTGTAATGGGCTTTTTTATTGCGGCCTTGCTAACGCAAACAGCGTGTTAGGAATTGGTGGTTTTGGTGAATAATCGCGCAAAGGTCACTATCCTCGACGCAAGAAAGATTACTTTAATGGGTATCTAGGGTATAGTTTGCGCCTAAATTTGTAACCTTCTGTTGTTATAGGAGTAATGGCGATTTTCTCGCAATGTCAAATCGCATACAATCTGTAACACCATGAGGTTATTAGGATTGTTTGATCCTAAAAATGTAATTGCAGTTTACGCCAAGTAGGGCGGTAAACCACATCGAATACCTGCATTGCCAACGCGTTGAATAAGGCAGCGGCATTGTCAGGATTGAGTTAATTTGGATAGGCAGGCGTTGAGCTTTCTCTCAAAATGGGTAGGCTTATCGAAAAACCTGTAATGTAATCAGCGTGCTAGCACTTTATTCGGAGAAGTATTGTGGCCGAGAACCTTTCGATTCTTGACTTATTCCTGCAGTCTGGATTTTTCGTTCAATTAATCCTGGCTGGATTGTTACTGATGTCAGTCCTAACTTGGACCATCATTATCAACCGGAGTAAAGCGCTGGGCGAAGCTAAGCGTAACGCGGCAAAGTTTGAAGACCGTTTCTGGTCTGGTATTGACTTGTCGCAGCTCTACCAAGACGTTCAGTCGCGTGAAAACGAGTTGACCGGAACTGAAAAAATCTTCTTCAGCGGCTTTAAAGAGTTCGCTCGTCTGCATCGTAACAACGAAGCACAACCGGTAGCGGTTATGGAAGGAGCAACTCGTTCAATGCGTGTTGCGCTAGCCAAAGAAGTGGATGAGCTAGAAAGCAGCTTGCCGTTCTTAGCAACGGTGGGTTCTGTTTCGCCATACATCGGTCTGTTCGGTACCGTTTGGGGTATCATGAACGCGTTTATTGCTTTGGGCGCTGTAAAACAAGCAACCCTTGCGATGATCGCACCGGGTATCGGTGAGTCATTGATTGCAACAGCGATGGGTCTGATCGCTGCAATTCCAGCGACGGTGTTCTTTAACCGCCTGACCAACAAAGTTGAGAAGCTAGAGAACAACTACATCGCGTTCATGGAAGAGTTCACCACGATTCTGCACCGCCAAGTATTCGGGGCGAAGGAGGCTTAATCATGCCTTACAGACGTAAACGCAGAAAAGTAAGTTCAGAGATCAACGTTGTTCCATACATCGATGTCTCGTTCGCCTTGTTGGTTATCTTTATGGTGGCATCACCGTTTGTTACCCAAGGGGTGGACGTTAACTTGCCACAAACCCAAGACGCACAAACTGCCGCTGAGCTGGCGGATGGTAAAGACAACAGTACCTTTATCATTGTGGAAGTCGATCAAGACGGTAACCACAGATTAAGCGTCGATAACGGTGATTTCATCCCGGTTAGCATTAACGAAATGCTAACGCGCGTGCGAGCGGAGTTCGAGTTGAACCCTGAAGCAACCATTCTTGTGGGTGGTGCCTCGCAAGCCCCTTACTTCTTCATTATCGAAACGTTAGATGCGTTAAACCAAGCTGGGGTGACCAAGGTGGGTTTGATGACGGACGTTATTGAGAACTAGGTGTAAAGGGCATGAAGAAAAACAACAATGGAGCAGCCTTTACCGTCTCTTTACTCGCTCACGCAGCGGTGATTGGACTATTGTTGTGGAGCAAAGACTTTACCGATAAACGCCCTTTGATCATTCAGGGTGATGCAATCGAAGCGGTGGTGATAGATCCTGCCGTGGTGCGCCGACAAGCGCAGCAATTGCGTCAGCAGCGTGAATCGGCACAACGTGCGGAAGAAGAGCGTCTGCGTCGCCTCGAAGCGCAAGCTGAAGCGGTAGAGCGCGAACGTGAAGCGGAAGAAGAGCGCCTGCGTCAACTCCAAGCTGACAAGCTAGAAGCCGAGCGTGAAGCCCGTGAGGCACAAGCGCAACGTGAACGCGAGCAGCAAGAGCAACGCGAAGCCGCTGAGCAGCGTCGCCAAGCAGAAGAAGCCGCACAGGCTGCAGAGTTAGAGCGACAAGCGCAAGAACAAGCTCGTCGTCAGGCAGAAGATGCCGCGAAAGCCGCTGAAGCGGAGCGCCAAGCCCAAGAGCAAGCGCGTCGCCAAGCAGAAGACGCGGCTAAACAAGCTGAGGCAGAGCGTCAGGCTCAAGAGCAAGCTCGCCGTCAAGCGGAAGAGGCGGCTCAACAGGCAGCTGAAGCTGCGAAAGCGGCAGAAGCAGAACGTAAAGCCCAAGAGCAAGCGCGTCGCGCCGCAGAAGCGGAGCGTAAAGTAGCCGAAGCAGCGGCTGCCGAGGCTGCAGCCCGTCAGCAAGAGCAAGAAGCGGCGATGGCATCGATGTTTGATGGGCTAGAGGCAGAATCAAGCCAGCGCCAAGGTGCACGTACTGATTCGGAACTCTCTCGTTACGGCACCATCTATAAAGAGATGATTGAAAGTCGAATGCGTGTTGATACCAGCATGCGTAACAAAACCTGTGCTTTTCGTATTCGTTTAGCGTCTGACGGTTTGTATGTCAGCGTGTCGGATGTGACAGGGGATGGGAATGTATGTCGCTCGGCTGAATCAGCACTAGAGCAAATTGGCAAGTTCCCAATGCCTGCCGATCGCGCGGTTGCCGATCAGCTGCGCCGCTTGCGAATGAGAATTGAACCTGACGTATAGGAGCCACAATGCTTAAACGATGGATGTGGGTAATAACGCTGATGGCGATGAGTGCCTTGCAAGTTGCCCGAGCTGAACTAGAGCTTGTGATCACCGGCGGTGTAGACACAGCACGCCCAATCGCAGTAATTCCTTTCCAGTGGGAAGGCGCAGGTCAACTTCCGGTTGATGTGGCGAGCGTTGTGGCAACCGATCTTCGCCGCAGCGGGGTATTCAACCCGCTAAATGACATCACTAAGATGCCACAAACGCCGTACGATTCCGCTAGCTTTGATTTTAGCGCGTGGACATCACGTGGTTACGATGCGGTGCTCACCGGTAAAATTCGTAAAGAAGCGGATAAGTACGTCATTGAGTACATGCTGATCGACACCTTGCGCGGCGCGCAAACGGAAGGCGACGCAAAAGGTTTGGTAGATGGTCAGCTAGTGCCAACCAACGATCACGTACTGCTACATACACGTGCGTCGGTAACTGAGCGACAACTGCGCAGCCAAGCACACCGTATTTCCGACGTCGTGTTTGAAACGCTAACGGGGATCCGTGGCGCATTCATGACGCGCTTGGCGTATGTGGTAGTGGACGATACTGCACAGTACCCATACCAGCTGCGTGTCTCTGACTACGATGGCTATAACGAAAGAATCGTATTGCAGTCATTTGAACCGCTAATGTCTCCAGCATGGTCACCGGATGGCGTGACACTGGCGTATGTGAGTTTTGAAAATCAGCGCTCACAGATCTTTTTGTACAATGTGAGAACCGGTCACCGCGAAATGGTCGCATCGTTCCCACGTCATAACGGTTCACCACAGTTTTCGCCAGACGGCAGTCGTTTATCGATTGTGTTGTCGAAGTCAGGTAGCTTGCAAGTATATGTTTTGGATCTCGCGACACGTAACCTTACACAAGTTACGAGAGGAAGATCTAATAATACGGAAGCCATCTGGCACCCTGACGGTAACTCATTGTTTTTTACCTCAGATCGGGGTGGTAAACCACAGATTTATCAAGTAAATTTAACATCTGGTCAGATAGAGCGTGTGACATGGGAAGGGCAGCAAAACTTGGGCCCGCAAATTAGCCCTGACGGCCGTTATCTGGTTATGGTGAATAAGTCAGGCTCTGGATACAACATTGCTAAACAAGAATTAGCAACCGGAGCAGTGCAAATCCTGACCGAAACAGTGCTGGATGAGTCACCAAGTCTAGCGCCGAATGGCACTATGGTGATTTATAGCTCGGCCTACGGAAATACCAATGTATTGTCTTTGGTTTCGATCGATGGTCGATTTAAAGCAAGGTTACCGAGGACGAGTGGCGGACGAGTAAGAGCGCCAGCCTGGTCACCGTTTTTATAATTTTTTGCGTAGTCGCAATTTTTAAAAAGGGAAATAAAATGCAATTTAACAAAGTTCTTAAAGGGCTTCTGATCGCTCTGCCTGTACTAGCTATGACTGCTTGTGGCTCTAAAGGTAGCGACGTAAACACTGGCGAAGGCACAACTGAGAACACTCCAGTAGTAACTACTCCAGTTGAAGACAACAACGGCATGACTGAAGAGCAAATCCGTAACGAAGCTCTACGTCAACAGCAAACTGTATTCTTCAAGTTCGACAACGCTGAAGTAGATGCAGAATACGCTGAGATGCTAGAAGCTCACGCAGTATACCTACGTGCGAACAACAAACTGTCTGTTCAAATCGAAGGTCACGCTGATGAGCGCGGTACTCCTGAGTACAACATCGCGCTAGGTGAGCGTCGTGCAAACGCTGTTGCTCAATACCTGCAAGCACTTGGCGTTAGCCCTGCACAAATCTCTATCGTAAGCTACGGTGAAGAGAAGCCTTTGGTTCTAGGTCAGAGCGAAGGTGCATACTCTAAGAACCGTCGTGCGGTACTGGTATACTAATAGGATACCGATATGAGCAGTAACATAGTGCGAAATATTAGCGTACTGATGTTGCTTAGTGGGGCTGCAAACGCAGCCCCTGCGCCTGTTACAGACTTGACACAACAGTCAGACATGCTGGCACGTATTGAGCAGCAATTAGAAGTACGCAACCAGATGCAGCTTCAAATCCAAACGCAATTGGGCCAATTGGCCGGCGAGATCGATGAGCTGAGAGGTCAGGTTGAACAAAACAGTTATCAATTGAATCAAATGCTGGATCGCCAACGCGATATTTACGGCGAGATCGATTCATTGAGAGAGCAGCAATCAACTGCTGCAGCGCCGACGAGTTCATCGTCTGGTGATGATGTGACCTATTCTAGCAATGTAGCTGAAAATGAGGCGTATGACGCCGCAGTTGCGTTGATCCTCGAAGACAAAGATTTCCCGGGTGCGATCACCGCACTTAACGACTTTCTTGCTAAATACCCTAACTCTGTATACGACACCAACGCGCATTACTGGTTAGGCCAACTGTATTTCGTTCAAAACCAGAACGAAGAAGCGAAGACCCATTTCGTGGCAGTGAGTGAGAAGGACGATTCGACTAAGCGTGCTGATGCATTGCTGAAACTGGGAATTGTCTCTGAGCGTTTAAGTAAAGTGGATGACGCTCGCCGTTATTACCAAGCGGTAATCGATGGCTATCCCAACAGCACCAGTGCCAGCCAAGCTGCGCAAAATCTGGGTAAGCTGTAATTGTCTAAGCGCCGCATTCGCGGCGCTTTTGTTTTCTCTACATTTCCCTATCTAACGCCACAGTGTTAGCCGTTCGTCTAATGATGCTAAACCGATAGCACAAGAAAGTGTGGCCTACCGTTTATCTTCTGCGCCCTTGCGGTATAATGACGCGATAACTCAGGAAGACCAACAGAGCAATGCAATGAGCGAACATTTTGATCCTAGCCAATCGATTTACCTTTTCCCGCCTAAGCCGGCCAAGCTTAGCGATGTTGAAAAGGTGGCGTACAAGGCCAAAATTAACGATCTATTACAAGAAAGGAATGCTGTACTAATTGCCCACTACTACACCGATCCGGAAATCCAAGCACTGGCTGAGGAAACGGGCGGCTTTGTTGGTGATTCACTCGAGATGGCCAAATTCGGTAATCAACACCCAGCAGACACCCTTATTGTGTGTGGCGTGCGCTTTATGGGCGAGTCGGCGAAAATTCTGACGCCGGAAAAAACTGTCTTGATGCCAACGTTAGAAGCGGAGTGCTCGCTCGATCTTGGCTGTCCTGAGAAAGAGTTCACCGAGTTTTGTGATCAGCACCCGGATCATACCGTGGTGGTTTACGCGAACACCTCTGCGGCAGTAAAAGCCCGTGCAGACTGGGTGGTGACATCGAGTATTGCGCTCGAAATCGTCGAACACCTTGATAGTGAAGATCGCAAGATCATTTGGGGCCCAGACCGTCACTTAGGCTCGTATATTCAAAAGCAAACGGGCGCAGAGATGCTGCTGTGGCAAGGCGAGTGTGTTGTCCACGACGAGTTTTCCGCCAAAGCGCTACGTGATATGAAAGCGGTCTATCCTGATGCGGCGATCCTCGTACACCCAGAATCGCCAGCGAGCGTGGTAGAGTTGGCCGATGCTGTTGGTTCTACTAGCCAGTTAATCAAAGCCGCAAGAGAGCTGCCAAACCAAAAACTGATCGTGGCAACGGATCGCGGTATCTTCTTTAAGATGCAGCAACAAGTGCCAGACAAAGAACTGGTTGAAGCGCCAACAGCCGGCGCCGGTGCGACGTGTCGTAGCTGTGCGCATTGCCCTTGGATGGCGATGAATGGTTTGCAAGCCATTGAAACCGCGTTGCGCGAAGGCGGTAAAGAGCACGAGATCTTCGTTGATGCAGCGCTGCGCGAGAAGTCGTTGATCCCGCTAAACCGTATGCTGAATTTCGCTGCCGAGTTGAACATGAAAGTGAAGGGTAACGCTTAACTCGTTTTTTGCCTCGCCAGTTGATTTCAATAAAAAAGGGTTGGCAATGGCAACCCTTTTTTCATGTGTGCGAAACACGCTTAGGCTTCTTGATCAGCCGCTAATTGTTGGCCTTTCAGCGTCAGGCCACTGAGCATCATCGGCATTGCATTGTAAATTTCTTCAAACTGCTCCAAGCCTTCTAGACCTTGAGAAGCAAGCTCGCTGATCGCGGTTTCCGGATCAAACAACAAGCTTAACGACAGCAATACGCCGCCGAGTAGGGCGTTGTCTTCGCTGTGCTCTGGCATCAGGGTTTCCCAATCATCACGGGTCAACTGCCAGCCTTGTAATACCCCTTCACAAAACTGCTGGCATGCATCGGTTACGATGTTTTCGTCATCAAGCGCACAGCCTTCAGGCCACTGCCAGTCGTTGGAAAAGAGTGCGTCGCGCGCTTCATTAAACTCAGCCACAACCGCATGAGCGAAGGTTTCAAATTCTTCTGATGAGCTAAACGGCGCGGTTTCTTCTCCGCCCCAAAAGAAGCTAATCCATTCTACCGGATCAATAATGTTTGGTGCTGCTGCCATTGCTGTGACAAAACCAAGGCTTTGATATGGACCAAGTAATTGCTCTTGTTGCTCAGCGTGTTGCAAATAAGAAAGAAGGGGAGACATAGGCAGTTCTCAATAAGCCATAAAGCCACAAGTCTACCAGTAGGAGGCCACGTTAGGCTAGCACAGCGCAGATTGGATGAAGGGAAAAAGAAAAAACCGCAACGTGTGCGGTTTTTTAGATGCCTAGCTAGAGCGAGCTTAATTAGAACTCAGCCCCAATAACGCTGTTTGCGTGTCTGTTACCCCGAGTGCAGATGTGTTGTCTTCACTCTCAATACCTAGTTCACGCTGAGCCTCTTCTAGGCTCATACCAAGGTGACATCGCAAAATATCGATGGCAACGCAATACTCTTTATCAGCCATAGTGTTGACTCCGTGTGTGACTAATCCCTAAACCGATGCTGAAAAGTTAGTGCAACAGGGGTGATCCGGCTATAAGACTAAAGTCTAAAGCATGTTGCTTTGTGATCGCGGTCAATGTTTGGCTGAGTATCATATTCCTATGTAAGATGATATGCCGAGTTGCAAGTACTCCTTGGGATGTCATAACTGCGGTAGTTTGCTCATGCAACGATAGGGTAGCGTGTAATTCTCAGCGTAAAATGTTCGTCATGGCCTTGTATTTGAAGTAAATGGCTATACATATAGATTAGCAGGAGGTCTTTCAATATAAAGAACCTGCATTCCGTCTTTAACAGGAGCAATGAAATGAAACGTATAGCGCTGTATTTGGCGACTAACTTCGCAGTCATGATTGTGTTCAGTATTATTCTGAACTTGATCTACGCCTTTACAGGACTGCAGCCAGGTAGCTTGAATGGTCTGTTGGTCTTAGCCGCTGTGTTTGGCTTTGGTGGTTCCATCGTCTCGCTACTGATGTCGAAGTGGATGGCATTGCGCAGTGTGGGTGGTGAAGTTATCGAGCAACCTCGCAACGAAACGGAGCAATGGTTGATGGCAACGATTGAGCGTCAAGCGCAGCAATCGGGCATCGGCATGCCAACCGTTGCGGTTTACAATTCACCGGATATCAACGCTTTTGCGACTGGCGCAAAGCGTAACGATTCATTGGTCGCTGTCTCAACGGGTTTACTCAATAGCATGACCCGCGATGAAGCCGAAGCGGTATTGGCGCACGAAGTGAGCCACATTGCCAACGGCGATATGATCACCATGACGTTAATGCAAGGTGTCGTGAACACCTTCGTGATCTTCATTTCGCGCTTGATTGCCAATGTTGCAAGTGGCTTCCTGAGCAATGATGAAGAAGGCGAGGGCGGTGGTAGCTTTATGCTCTACTTCTTGATCTCTTCTGTGATGGAAATCTTGTTTGGCTTCTTAGCCAGCATTCTGACCATGTGGTTTAGCCGCCACCGTGAATTCCGCGCTGACGCAGGCTCAGCGAAGTTGGTGGGCAAAGAGAAGATGATTGCCGCGCTTGAGCGTCTAAAGCAGAGCTATGAACCACAACTAGAAGGTTCAATGATGGCGTTCGGTATTAATGGTAAGAAGTCGCTCTCAGAGCTGTTTATGACGCACCCGCCATTGGATAAGCGTATCGCAGCCCTACGTAATGGTGAATACCTGTAACTAGCGGTGGCACCTGTTAGTCATTTGAGTGAATCAGCAGCAGGAGTTGATGCGCAATTCGGCAAACAGTTAGCTTTTGCTGTTGATTTAATCACTTGAATCTTTAAGGGGTTTACAGCTAACGCGTGAATCGCTATTATTCTCGCACCACGGAGAGATGGCTGAGTGGTTGAAAGCACCGGTCTTGAAAACCGGCGTACGTTAATAGCGTACCTAGGGTTCAAATCCCTATCTCTCCGCCACATTCGAAAGCCCCAGCAGAAATGCTGGGGCTTTTTTCGTTTTGGGCGTTGTATTGGTTTTTAGCGCCTCAATGCAAAAGCAATATAGAGGCGGAAAAGAGACAGTTAAAAGCTGTTACTGACCTTTAGGGGGCAAAATTAAGCCGTAGCTAGTGCCATGTACAGTTTGTCTAAGTAATTGACGACTTGGTCGCTGGCCGATTCCATCTGTTGCAGGCAACGTTGCATTTGTTGCTCATTGCCTTGGCGCTTTGCCGCTAAGGCGTCGGCTCCAAACTGATGGACTTGCTTGTGAGGCTCTTCGAGTGACCTGAAAGGTTCAATACCTTGGCCAAGCAAGTTATCTCGATGTTCGCTATACCATTTACCTAGACGGCAATCGTGGTGGGTCACTAACTGGCTTTCACCACAATCACTGTTGATGATGCGATAGACCCCAGATTTCCAAATAAAATGATCGAGTTTAACGATATCGATGAAGAACCGCGTCGCGCCGTTTTCGAGATCGGTTTCTCGCAGCAGTGATGATTCACAGAGCTTTAGGATAGGAGGGCGAGCACGGCTAACCGCCGCACTGACATCTTTGCAGCTCTCTTGGCTCTTCTCTGACGCGTCTTTGACATCGTTAGAGATATGGCGACATTCATCGAACAGTGTGCCGATCCGCAGGCTGGTTGATTGCGCTTGGGTGGCAAGTTTTCTCACTTCATCGGCAACCACGGAAAACCCACGGCCATATTCACCCGCTCGGGCCGCTTCAATAGAGGCATTTAACGCTAATAGATTGGTGTTGTCCGCGATCCCGCGAATTTGCTGCAGTAATTCTTCAATACTGGCAATGGCCGTCACCAGTTCATCTGAGGCTTTGGCGTTGGTCTCGGCGACATGTTCAAGCTGTGTGGTAAGCGCATGAATTTGCTCAATAGACGAGCTGACATCATCACGGGTTTGATGGCTGTTTTCATCTTTCGATTCTAGATAAGCGCTATTGAGTGTCATCAAGCTGTGACGAATGTTCTCAGCAATCTGGCTACCCGAGAGACTGCAGGAAAAGATATCTTGATAACTTTGCACAGCACTTCGTAGCGCTGAAGACTCTTGACGCAATTGCTCAATTTGTTGTTGATGCTCCGCTTCCCTTGCTTGGGTAAGATCGCGTTGTGTTTGCGATTCAGCAAGTGCGTTACGCAGTTTGCGAATCTCATGCTTAGACCTAAAGAACATACACATCCTTAGATATTCCAAATTAAAGTCCGTTGCGACAAAGACATCCCCGTTGTTTATCGATATTGATTATCGCCAATTGGAATTTAGTGACGCGCTATGAAATGGGTGTTGGTTGAGGTTATTGGTATATTTATCTCGATATTTTAAATTAAATGCACTAATAACAAAGTGATCAACAAGGTATTTCCGTCTATTCAACGCACAAAAGTCATGGGCACTTTAAAGAACAAATAAGCACAGCGGGGCGATTGCGAAAGCAAAGGTTATGGAGTGTTCAATCATTGTTTCTGTGAATATTGATAATGGGAGAGATAACGCTGCTAACTATGTGAATTTATGAGCATTTTATTCATGTTAAATTCATGTTTATTTCGGTTGTAGGACAGTGGTGCAACAGCAAAGCAATGCAACTAACTGAAAAAAAAGGAAAACTGTCAAATATCCGTTGTGGCCTTGTCAATGTTTTGACATTCTTCAAGTCAGAAAAGTGTGATACAGGACGAAATAAATTGCGTAATTGTTCATTTAGTTAATTTGAAGTGAGAGCTTTCTCATAAAGTCCACCGCTGTCTATTTTGTCGCCATAGCCTCCTTGATAGCCTTTTTTCACCCTTTTTCAAGGTGGGTAGAGCGTTATTATTTTGTCACCCAAGAGGACCGAGGATTATGTTCAGTCACAGTGACGGACTATATTTACAAATTGAAGACACCGTGATTTATACCCATAGTGTCGGAAAAGCTACTAATCCTGTGCTGGTGTTGTTGCACGGCGGTTTAGGTAGCATGCTCGATTTTAATAATGTCGCAGAAGCATTATCAGAGCACTATTACTTGGTTGGGATTGATTTAAGGGGGCATGGGCGCTCACCAAGAGGATTAGCCTCAATGAGTTACGATCAACATTGTGAAGATGTGCTGAAGGTGCTGGATGCATTGTCGATCGAAAGTTGCGCGCTGCTAGGTAGCAGTGACGGCGGCATTGTGAGCTATTTATTGGCGGCGAACCATCCGCAGCGTATTGCATCGATAGTGACTATGGGCTCCCATTGGCGCAATAGTGAGTCAGATGTGAATCGCTCAATTTTAGAAGAGTTGAACGTGCCGTTGTGGCGCGGGATCTTCTCTAAGCACGTTGCTCAGTATCATGAAGTGAACCCATCGCCAGATTTTTGCGCCTTGATGGACGATGTAAAAGCGCTTTGGCAAGACCAAGCAGCATATTCGGACAAAGACATGAATGCGATACGTTGCCCGGCCTTATTGATGCGAGGCCAAGACGACGATCTTTTCAGCGCAGAGGATGCAAATGCACTGCTTGAGAGTAATGGCAAATTTGAGTTGGCGACTATCCGTAATGCCCGCCATGATTTGCTGACTGAGCCGTCCTACGATGTCCTATCTACTATCCATCACTTCCTGAAAACGAATAGCACGTTGGTGCCAACCAACGCTTGATTGTCGACTTGTCGCTTACCTCCCAAGGCTTCATTGGTGAAGGAGAGGCGCGACAAGCGTTATCGGGTTTCTGTTTACGATGTCTTGTTTTTATCTTAGTGAACTTGCAGCGTGTAAATGGTCAAACTGACAGCAATTGACGACACAACAGGGTGATAGGTTTGCGAAGATTACTATGTATTGGACTGGGTTTAGTAGCATTCCCGCTATGGGCGACAGACTTTGCCCAATCGCTATCAGATGCGGCAGTGGAGCGTACGTCACATCGAGTGTTTTATGATGGACGTTATATCAATATTGCTTATCCAGGTGGCGACGTACCTGAAGATATTGGCGTGTGTACCGATGTCGTCATTCGTGCTTATCGCTCTTTGGGGATCGATTTGCAGCAAAAGGTACATGAAGATATTTCTGCTAATTTTTCTGCGTACCCGTCAAAACGGATTTGGGGATTAACCCGACCTGATACCAATATTGATCACCGCCGCGTGCCTAACTTACGCGCCTTTTTTGAGCGTAATGGGGAATCATTGGCGACCAGTGATAACGGGGCTGATTACCTCCCCGGTGATATCGTGACGTGGCGTTTACCGAACAATTTGCCGCATATTGGCATCGTCGTAGAGGACCGCTCTGAAGATGGCGAGCGCCCGTTAATTGTGCATAACATCGGTGCAGGGCCAAAGATGGACGACATGCTGTTTTTGTTTGATATTACGGGTCACTATCGCTATCAACCAACGCTAGACTAATGGGCGTTAGTGGTTGGTTTAAAGGGAAGATAAGCGGTTAGCTTACGCGATATATTGTCCACTTGCGCTACTTCATTACCAAAGGCTTGTTTACCTTTGTGTCAGCGCGCAAAGTGGACTGTCAATGTGCTTAGAATACTGCCGGCAGATATGGGTATTCTTGCATTCCGTAATCGCTGCGAGAGGCATAAACACGGTTTTGCGCTTCGACACCTAACGACTCTTTGTCACGGAACGGTTCGCCAATAAAGGTATTATTGCGGATCGTGATATTGCTAAAGCCTTCAGGGAAGCCGAGCAAGTGATTGTATTTTTCCCGATCAAACAGAACGATGTTGTCTTCCAATACCACTTTATGAGTGGCACTGCTTAAGCCTTCCAAGCCAAAGCCGATCAGCTGATTGTTCACGCTGTTAGGACCTTGCTCTAAAACGCTGCCTTTGACAATTAATGTCCCGCCGTTCGACACATCAATCAGGCGACTGTCGACGCCATTAAGAGACGCAATCTGTGAATACTCAATAATGGTTTCACGCGCCCGTGATTTCACTTCATGGCCTTGTAGTTTCGAGCTTAAGATCTTGCTGTAGCGAATGGTGAGCACATCATTAGCGCTGTAGATCCCGTGCGCGCGTCCATCACGACCTAGATTTTCAAAGGTGCTGTTTAGAATGGTGAGATAACCAGTATCGGTAGTGGTTAATACCCCGTTTTCACTGTCATGAAAGTGAACGTTGTCGAGGGTAAGATCTTTACCTTGTTGACGTACACAGGCGCCGTTGCGATCCGAGACTGACACGCCGCTGCATTCTAAATTTTCGATAGTCACGCCGTTGCCGTTCACCACGAACGTGGCTTTATTGCCGTATTGCGCACCTTTAAAGTGGGTCTTGCCACTGCCAGACAAGGTAACGCCGTCGGCTTGGATCCGCATGCCCGTCGTGAAGGTACCATTGCCAAAAATCACTTGGCTATTCGTCGCAATCGCGGCCACGGCGTCATCAATGTTACTGAACTCAATCCCATCGACCATCACATGACCATTGGCTGGTAAACCGGTACTTGGCGGTAGCTCAGGATCGGTGGGTTTATCGGGATCGGTCGGCGGCACTGTGGGCTTTGACGGATCGGTAGGTTTAGATGGATCAGTCGGCTTCGATGGCTCTGCCGGTGTGCTGCTGTCTGAACTTCCGCCACAGGCGGTAAGAAAAACGGATAGGAGAAAAATCCCTGTTGCTTGCCTAAACATAAAACGAATCACATTGGGTTGCTAATGGAGGGGCGTAGGCTACCCAGATGCAAAAATGCTTTGTCAGTATATTGTCAGGTTTGATAGAGCTATCAATAGGTGATTGATTTGGCGAAAAAGAAAAGTTAGAAGCAGGAAATAGGCGGAATTAAAGCGAATATAACCTTGTGCGCATTAATCTATATTGCATAAAAACGCCCCTCATAAAGGGGCGATGGCTAATACACGCGAACTCGCTAGTGCACGCGAAATAACTCACGCAGGCGATATAGTTAACGCCTGCGAAATAGAAGGGCAGTTAATACATCGCAACGCGAGATTATTCACACTCGACTTCCGGGCTTTCATCAGACGCTTCTTCATCAACCCCTTGGGTGTGTTTGGCGTAATCAATCGCATCGAGCGAATCGATAGGGCGCGCAAAGTGATAACCTTGCAGGAAGTCGAGGCCGATCTTACGGCCATGTGCCAACATCTGCTTGTTTTCAATCCCTTCGCCCACCACGTTGATCCCGCGCCGCTGACACAAAGAAACCAGCGAGGTGAGGTAGTCAGAGACTTGCCACTCGGTGATCGCTTTACCAATGATCTTGCGGTCGATTTTCAGCTGGTTAAACGGAATGGAGAAAAATACTTCCAGAGAGGAATAGCCCGTACCAAAGTCATCGAGAGACACTGAGAAACCATTGTTACGCAGCTCGTGAATTTGACGCATCGCGGTCGCTTCGGTTTCCAAGATCATCGATTCGGTGATCTCAATCACCAACTGTTGACTCTCGATGCCGTAGCGCTCTAACGTCTGCAACAGGCGTTGGACAAACTTGGGTTGCAGTAGCTGTACCACTGACACGTTAATCGACACCCGACAGCCGGTCAGTCCTTTCGCATTGCAATCGAGGATAAATTCACACGCTTTGGCGATCACGAAGTAACCCAACTCAATGATGGTTTTATTGCGCTCCGAGATCGGAATGAACTCGTCTGGGTAGATGTCGCCGTGGGTTGGACTCTTCCAACGCAGCAGCGCCTCAAAGCTGGTGACCGTTTGGTCGATAGCCGAGACAATCGGTTGGAATAAGAGATAAAACTCTTTGTGATAGAGTGCGGCCTTGATCCCGGTCTCAATGAACAGTTGGCGTTTGACCCGCTGGTAGTTGTCGTGATTACTAAAGCAGATACGACGCCCCGATTTCTGCGCAAACAGCATCGCCAATTTGGCTTGATAGAGCAGGGCTTCCGCGTCGACATCGGGCAGCGGCAAAATGCACACCCCGACACTGATATTCTGGCAGTGGGCTTGCTCGTTAGCGTGGCGATCGGCAATAAAGCTGTTAATCGCGAAGTTGATCAGTTTAGTGATCTGCTCTTCGACCAAAGCGGCGTTAATGCAAACCGCAAACTCGCCCCCTTCAAGGCGATAGACACCGCCAAAGGTTGAGAAAACACGCTTTAATATAATGCTGAAATCTTTGATGATTTCGCTACCAAAACTGAAGCCAAAGGTATCAGTCAGGGTTTTCAAATCATCAAGGCTAAAATAGAGAAAGGCACCTTCATTGATCGCAAGCTCTGTTTGGCTGAGTGTCTCCACCAATTTACGGCGGTTGTAACATTGGGTCAGCGGGTCGATGTAGGCTAACTTGTACAGTTCGCTCTGTTGGGTTTTCTCGCGCGTAATATTGCGGTGGGATCCTACCATGTAGGCAAGATCACCGTCGTCATTCACTGATACAATACCCGTAGACTCGATCCACACATACTCACCGCTACGATTGCGGATGCGGTATTTGCTCACAAGGCGTGCCACGCCTTTCTCTAACTGTTGCTTTAGGTTGCTTTCAAAGGGGGCAACATCTTCAGGATGGAGCAATGCTTGCCATTCAGAAATGTGTGATTCCGGAGAGGTAAAGGCAAATTGGCTGTAGAAGCCTGGCGTAAAATACTTACAGGTGCCGTCAGGTGCCATTTCCCATAGACCGTCGCTGGATGCTGCAAACAGCTCAAGCAGTCGCACTTGGTTTGATGGGTTAATGTCAGGAAAGCCTTGCTCTGTTGTCACGTTCACGCCCTAAAGGAATTGAGATCCAATAAATTACTACTGTTAGTTGCATCAATTAGAGCTTATTCGGTCAATTTTGTCGAATATCAAAGAGGGATTTTTAGTTATTCGTCAAATAATTAGAAAGGATACGCCAAGAAAAAGCAGACCCACATCGTATGCGCGACGACACTGTTTTCATTGGGATGTTTGAAATATCACTTAGCGACATTTGAATTCTCAAAAGGTATTATCGTGGCATTGGGTGGGCGATATTTTCGCCTCATACCATAACTTATTAATTAAGCTGGAATTATTCATTCAGAGTAAATAATTACTGGTGTTAGCTGTAATATTTGAGGGTATGCTTTGAAAAACTTACTTGCTGGACTGTTGCTGTCTTTGTTCAGTATGCCGCTTTTTGCCGCAGTAGATCAGGTGGTTATCAATAAATCGGCCAGAGAAATGCATCTGGTTATTGGTGGCGAGATCATTCGAACTTACCGGATTGCGTTGGGGCGAACCCCACAAGGTCACAAGATCTTAGAAGGGGATAGCCGTACGCCGGAAGGTGTGTATGAGCTAGACTATGTCCTTGAAAATTCAAGCTACTATCGCGCGATGCATGTCAGTTATCCCAATGCAGCGGATATTGCAGCGGCGGAAAAACTGGGCGTTTCACCGGGCGGGCAAATCATGATCCACGGACAGACCAATGGCTCGCCGTATCGTGGTTTGCAGGCAAGGGACGGGGATTGGACGAATGGCTGCATCGCGATTTCCAATGCGGAAATGGATGAGTTTCTGTCTCTGGTTGATGTCGGCACACCTATTTTGATTGAGTGGTAGCATCGTAAAAGCGGTTATAAATTCTGGCTGGCAATCACATCTCATCGTTTATCTAAAGCAGAGCTTGGATATCTGGCCTAGCCTATAGGCAGACACTAAACAGGTTACTGATTTAATACCGAAATTAACCCAACTATGTTAGGGTAATTAGGCTTTTCGTTATTACGTTTTTCTGTAAAAGCCGGGTGCTTAATCGATGCACTGACTGCGGTTTGACGTTAATGCCGATGATGTCAGTGCTGAAACTGAACGCGATGAAAATTGATCGTGGCTGATGCGCAAATTGCGCGATAAAACGCCGCGACGAGAATAGATAGGAAATTGGGTATGTTATTACATTTTGATGGCTTGTCGTCGCAAGAACGTTCAAATTTAATGGCGCAGGCGGTGATCCCGCGCCCTATTGCTTGGGTGCTAACCGATTCTGGCGAGAAGAATTACAACCTTGCCCCGTTTTCCTATTTTACCCCGGTATCATCGCAACCTGCGGTGGTGATGTTTGTTGTCGGGCAAGGCGTCGGTGGCGCTTTGAAAGATACCGCGATCAATGTTGTGGAGCGCAAACATATGGTGATCCACATCGCGAACGCCGATCACTCGTTTGAAGTGGCGGCGACGTCGGCGATGCTTAAATACGGCGAGTCTGAAGTACAAGCGGCAGATCTGAGTGTGGTAGATTTTAAAACGTTCAAATTGCCGCGCTTGGCGGAATGCGATATTGCGCTGGGCTGTACGCTGTATGATACGGTGAGCTTGCCAGGAATGAACGAGATCATGGTGTTTGCGCGTATTGAAGAGATGTATATCAACGATGATATTTTGTCGGAAGACAGCAAAGGCCAATTGATCATCGAGCCTAACAAGCTAAACCCCTTGTCACGATTGGGTGGCAATCAGTACGCGACCTTAGGGCAAGTATCTACCACCAGTCGCCCTAAATAATCCGCCACATTATACGTTGGGGCATGGATGACACGGAGATCTTGCCTGTCGTGAATGCCCTCTCAAAGTTTGCTGCGCTGACTTTCCTTCTTTTTCTCAGTTGCGTTTAATCTTAGTGCTCTCATTAAAATGCGATGAGGCAAGGGATCTAACAACAGGAAGGGCACAGCGATGGAACAATACCAGCGAGGAGACATCACCGAGGTGACAGATAGCCAAGGCGTGCCCACGGGTGTCTGTATTGTTCGTTCGCAGCTTTTTGCTCATAGCGCCGTTAGTCATAGCCCCGCCGTTTCTTCGCAAAACGTCGTTCTCCGTCCGCTGTACAACAAAGATCAGCAACCCATTATGAATGTGGATAGCGCGACCTTTCGCTATGTGGGAGATCGTTTCTTTGTCGATGCCTCGTCCATTTACATTGAGCCCGACAAAAACGCTCGTTGGGTGATTTACCCTCATCAATCGGGCTCCATTCGTTACCTCAATCGCTGGTACGCGTTTGATGAACAATATCTCTATTGCCGTTTGCGTGGCACACGCCGTGCGATTGACGGTGCGCTGGTCGCGTTAAGCGATAAAAATAATGCCGAGTATGCGTTTGACGATCAGCACGTCTACTTTTTCGGTAAGCGTATCAAAGGTGCCGATAAAGCCAGTTTTGCGAAAGTCGCGAACGCGAAAGAGCAGTTTTTCCGTGATAAGTCCTATGTCTATTTTTACGGCAAGCGGATTGACGGTGCGGATCCTGAAACCTTTGTGGAGGTGAACAGCTTCTTTGCAGATGCGATTGATAAACACCGTGCCTATTGTGGGCCAAATGAAGTGACTGCGCTGTCAGTATTGCAGGATCGATTTGCAGATTTCATCGCGGCGCAAACGGATTCTGCACAGCAAGCATCACCTTACCATTGGCTAAAGACGCTGTTACACGCTGAGCGATGCAACGAAGAGGTACAAGCTCCTAGTCATGATGACCTCAACACTGCCGAGCCAGACGACAGCACCACCATGTTGAACCTTGGTGATGGATTTGGTGAGTGCAACGGTGATATCTACTTTGCAGATAGTAAGCTGCTGGGTTATCGAAAAGAGGATTTCAGCTATCTTGGCGCGGGTTTTTTCATTCATCAAGGCGCGGTGTATTGGCAAGAAACAGAGATCTATCTGGCATCGTTTTCTCCTGTGAAGTTGGCCAAGGCTGATGCTCGAGAGTTTCGACATAGTGGCGGGCGCTATTTTGTGGATGGGAAGGGGGTCTATTGTGCAGGCAAGTTGCTCAGAAAAGCCGATTTAGCCAGTTTCCAAGTTTGGAGTGATCGGCTAGCCACCGACAATCAGCATGTGTTTTATGACGGACGTTGTCTAACCAAAGTCTCGGTTGACGGCTTTGCTTACCTACATGGTGAGTATTTCGCGGTTAATGCCCAACTTCACTATCGCGACAAGCTGTGCAAGCGGCTTACTAAGCAGGTGTTTGTTCAAGGACAGACGCGCGAAATCAGCGCAGAGTGTATTGCGAATGCTGAAGGGAAAGTGGCGTACTACGGTGTTCCACTTAACAATAAAGTGGATGGGCATAGTTTGGAATTTTTCGAGCACTCTCGCTTTGCCAAAGACAACAAACAGGTTTACGTGGTGAATTATTTCGCCAACAGTTTGATCCCCTTACCGCAAGCTGATGTGACAAAGTTTCATCTCACAGGTAAGAAAACCGGCAGCGACGGAGTGCAGCAGTTTGACGCCGACGACTACCTGCCAACCTATTAATACTGTGTGGGTTATGCGCAGTGCAAGCGGAGTGAATAGGTATCTCGTTTTCTTTATTCGCCTCGAATCGCTAGTCGCTACTAGACCAAGGTCTAAGTCAGTTTGATGGCGTTTAAGTTGTCTATTGCGCCAATTTGCGTCTATTTTCATCCGTATGGCGTAGCGGCGAAAATGGCTTTCTACTAATTCGACACTGTCTTTCGAGACACCTGTTTTCCCTTGATCTTTTCCTCGCAGTGCCATCGCGATTTCATCTAACAGAGGATGAGTTATGGCAAGCGCAGGACTTCGCTTTCGCACTGCAATCGAGCAAACCCGTTTACCGCTACAAATCGTCGGTGCCATCAACCCGTATTGCGCCTTGATGGCAAAAGCGGTGGGACATCAAGCGCTCTATTTGTCGGGGGGCGGGGTGGCGAATGCGTCTCATGGGCTACCCGATCTCGGGATGACCACCTTAAATGACGTATTAGACGATGCACGAAGGATCACCGCCGCGTGCGACTTGCCGCTGCTGGTAGATATTGATACCGGCTTTGGGGGCGCGTTGACGATTGCCCGTACCATCAAAGCTATGGAAAGCGCTGGGGTAGCGGCGGTGCATCTTGAAGATCAAGTGGCGCAAAAGCGCTGCGGCCATCGCCCGAACAAAGTGATCGTGTCGCAAGCTGAGATGGTCGATAGAGTAAAAGCGGCAGTAGATGCTCGTTGCGATGACAACTTTGTGATCATGGCACGTACCGACGCCGTAGCCGTCGAAGGTATGACGTCGGCAATTGAACGCGCCCTTGCCTGTGTCGAAGCCGGCGCAGATATGATTTTCCCAGAAGCGATTCACTCCTTAGCGCAGTACCGCGAGTTTACCCGCGCGGTCAAGGTGCCTGTGCTGGCGAACATTACCGAATTTGGCCAAACCCCGCTGTTTTCCATTCAAGAGCTCTGTGATGCAGGCGTGCAAATAGCGCTCTATCCGCTGTCGGCGTTTCGAGCGATGAACCAAGCCGCGCTCAATGTGTACCAGCATCTGCTGAATGACGGTCATCAACGTGACGTCGTTGATACGATGCAAACCCGAGATGCGCTCTATCACTATTTGAACTACCACGCTTACGAGCAACAACTGGATGACTTGTTTGGCAAAGCGTAATGCAAGTTCGGTAAAGAGACGTTCTCGCGTGATCGGAGAAATGAAAGCCAGTCGTCCTCACTAATGCAAAGGAGGCCAGTATGCCAATCGCTAACACACCGTCAGATAAGCTCAATTGTGGAGAAGGATTGCGTGGACAAACGGCAGGTGAAACCACACTTTGTACCGTTGGGAAAAGCGGGACGGGGTTGACGTATCGCGGTTATGACATTAGCGATTTAGCGGTGCACGCCAAGTTTGAAGAAGTTGCTTATCTGCTGCTAAAAGGGCGCTTACCTAACAGTGCAGAGTTGACCGCATATAAAGCCAAACTGCAACAGCATCGTGGTTTGCCTGAAGCGCTGCGTCGCGTGTTGGAAACCATTCCGGCCAGTGCGCACCCGATGGATGTGATGCGTACCGGATGCTCTATGCTCGGCAATTTAGATCAAGAGTTGGATTTTTCTCAGCAAGAGGAGAAGGTCGATACCTTGTTGGCAATGCTGCCCGCGATCATCTGTTATTGGTATCGCTTTAGCCATGATGGAGTGCGGATTGAAACGCGCTCTACCCAGCCCAATACAGGCGCGTACTTTCTTGAGATGCTAACGGGTAAAACGCCCTCCGCCCTGCATCAACAGGTGATGCATTGTTCGTTAATCCTCTATGCCGAGCATGAATTTAACGCATCTACTTTTGCGGCGAGAGTCTGCGCATCGACCTTATCTGACATTCATAGCTGTATTACTGCTGCGATTGGCACCTTACGCGGAAATTTACACGGCGGCGCGAATGAGGCGGCAATGACGTTGATTTCGCCGTGGAAAACCCCCGAAGAAGCCGAAGTGGGCATTATGGGCGCGCTAGCTGCAAAACAGAAAATCATGGGCTTTGGTCACGCGATTTATCGCACCTCTGATCCGCGCAATGCTCTGATCAAAACGTGGGCAAAACAGTTAGCTAAGGATGCTGACGATAGCTACTTATACGCAGTCTCTGAGCGGGTGGAAGAGGTGATGTGGCGGGAAAAACAGCTCTTTGCCAATGCTGACTTTTATCATGCGTCGGCCTATCACTACCTCGGCATTCCGACCAAGCTGTTTACGCCGATTTTCGTGATGAGCCGTGTAACGGGATGGGCGGCGCATGTGTTTGAGCAGCGAGCTCATAACCGGATCATCCGACCAAGTGCGGACTATGTGGGGCCAGATCATCAAGTGTGGCTACCGATAGCGCAGCGGCCGTAACGACTCTCGTTATCTGGCTTTGAATTCTATGTGCACTGTAACAGCTGTGTGCCCTGTAACAGATATCGGCACGGTGGCTGCGATTTTAATATAACCATTGAGGGAGAGCGGGCATGAGTGCAAATGTGGATATCAACCAACGCCCAGAGCCAGATGCACTGCTGGTGGCGATAGCTGATTACGTGATGGAATATGACATTGATTCGTCGGAAGCGTATCAAACGGCCCGCTACTGTTTGATGGATACCTTGGGCTGTGGCTTACTCGCATTGCGCTTTCCTGAATGTACCAAGCACCTTGGGCCCACAGTGCCCGGCACCACCGTTTTTCATGGCGCGCGGGTGCCGGGGACGGCTTATGAGCTTGATCCGATCACCGCCGCGTTCAACATTGGCTGCGCGATCCGCTGGCTCGATTATAACGACACGTGGCTGGCCGCAGAGTGGGGACATCCCTCAGATAATCTGGGTGCCATTTTAGCCACCGCTGACTATCTGAGTCGCGCAGCGTTGGCGCAAGGCAAAGCGCCGCTCAAGATGCGTGACGTGCTCACTGCGATGATCAAGGCCCATGAAATTCAAGGTGTGCTGGCGCTTGAAAACAGCTTTAACCGCGTCGGGCTTGATCATGTGTTATTAGTGCGGGTGGCTTCGACGGCGGTGGTAACCCAAATGTTGGGCGGCACTCGCGACCAAGTGATAGATGCGCTCTCTCAGGCTTGGGCAGATGGCGGGGCGTTAAGAGCTTACCGTCACGCGCCCAATGCGGGCTCGAGAAAATCGTGGGCAGCGGGCGATGCAACGGCAAGGGCGGTGCGATTGGCGCTTATGACCTTAAAAGGGGAAATGGGGCTCCCCTCAGTGCTAACCGCGCCAAAGTGGGGTTATCACGATGTACTGCTAGAGGGGAAACCGCTAAAGTTCAGCCAGCCTTTTGCTGCTTACGTTATGGAAAACGTGCTGTTTAAAATTGCGTTTCCGGCGGAGTTTCATGCGCAAACAGCGGTGGAATGCGCGTTGGCGCTGCATCCACAGATCCAGCGCCGCCTTGACGATATTGCGCGGATTGAAGTGACGACCCACGAGTCGGCGATCCGGATCATCTCAAAAGAGGGCGATTTGGCGAACCCTGCCGATCGCGATCACTGCTTACAATACATGATCGCGGTGCCGCTGCTGTATGGCGCGCTTATCGCCGAGCATTATGAAGACAGCTTCCACATCGCTGACCCACGCATTGACCAATTACGCGCTAAGATGACGATTATTGAAGATGCGCGCTACAGCCAAGACTATTTAAATGCCGATAAGCGCGCGATCGCCAATGCAATCCAAGTGTTTTTCAACGATGGCACGGCAACGGAAAAAGTGGCGGTGGAATACCCGATTGGCCATCGTCGCCGCCGCCAAGAGGGTATTCCGCTGCTTGAGCAGAAGTTTAGCCATAACCTGAGCACCCGATTTGTGGCAATGCAGTGTGAGCGTATCCTCGCGTTGTGTGGCGATCAGCACGCGTTAGAGCAAACGCCGGTTAACGCGTTTATGGATCTGTTCGTTACGGCTTAACTCTTGTATTCAGGATCACAGTTTCTCTTTGGGATCCTGATTGGATTCGCCCTTGTTCTGTGGCGTCTTCTGTGGCGTCGTTGTTGCTGCGTCTGGTGACGCATTAGGATCGGTGTTTGGAGCGGCATTGTGGCGTTTGGTGAGCGCATCAATTAAATCAACGGGGATCGGAAAGACGATGGTCTGAGAGCGCTCATTGGCAATTTCGGTCAGGGTTTGCATGTAGCGCAATTGGATGGCGTTGGGCGCGAGGTTAAGCACGTTCGCCGCTTCCATCAATTTAGTGGAGGCTTCCAGTTCACCAGTGGCATGGATCACTTTAGCACGGCGGTTACGCTCTGCTTCGGCTTGTTGGGCGAGGGCGCGTACCATGCTGTTTTCCAGATCGACATGTTTCACCTCGACATTAGCGACTTTGATCCCCCAATCGTCGGTTTGCTGGTCGAGTATACCTTGTAGATCGCGGTTGAGTTTGTCGCGCTCTGCCAGTAATTCATCCAGTTCATGTTGGCCTAAAACCGAGCGTAAGGTGGTTTGCGCCAATTGGCTGGTGGCTTCAAAGTAACTTTCGACGTTATTGATCGCCATTTGCGGATCAACAACACGAAAGTAAACCACCGCATTGACTTTTACCGAGACGTTGTCACGGGTGATCAGATCTTGTGAGGGTACATCCAACACGATAGTGCGCAAATCAACTTTCACCATTTGCTGCACGAACGGGATGAGGATAACCAGCCCCGGGCCTTTCACGCGATAGAAGCGACCAAGAAAGAAAACCACGCCGCGCTCGTACTCACGCAAAATACGGAACATATTGACCAGTAAGATCACGACCAAGGTAAAGACGACCGCAGCGGTATAAAACATCATCATCTGCTCCTGATTAAGACCCGGCATGCTTGTTCTCCTGTTGAGGTGCTCGCACCACTAACGTCAAGCCATTGATGGCGGTGACAATCACTTTCTGCCCTTCATGCAGTGGTGTTGTGCTTTCGACTTGCCAGCGCTCGCCACCTAACATCACTTCCGCTTTGCCATTGTCTTGCACGTCGTTGATCACTGCGGTTCTGCCAATCATCATTTCGCGACCAGTGGTCACCTTGGCGCGGCGCACCTTAAGCAACATGCCCAGCAGCGAAAACACCAGTAAGGCGGAAAACAGACTCACGCCTGCGATTAACGGCAGGGCAATTTGAAAGCCCGGCACTTCGGTGTCGAGTAAAAATATCGAACCGAAGATAAAGGCGATCACCCCGCCAATCCCCAGTAAACCGAAACTTGGGCTAAAGGCTTCTGCCAGCATGAGGGCAATGCCTAAGATGATCAGCGCCAGCCCGGCATAACTGACCGGCAGCATTTGCAAAGCGTACATTGCCAGCAGTAAACAGATCCCGCCAAGCACGCCGGGCAGGCCAATGCCGGGGTTGTAGAACTCCAAAATCAGGCCGTAGATGCCGATCATCAGCAGCAGATAGGCGACATTAGGGTTAGTGATCACCGCGAGTAACTCGGCGCGCCAATCAGGGACGCGCTCGACAAACTGTGGATTATCGAAAGACAGCGTGACCGGCTCGCCACGGATCAACACAGTGCGACCATCACTGTTTGCCACCACGTCGTCTAAATTGTTGGCGATAAAATCAATGACGTTGATCTCCAACGCTTCAATCGCATCGATACTGGCCGCTTCAGTGACCGCCAGTTGCGCCCATTCTTCGTTACGACCATGCAAACGAGCAAGGCCGGTAATATAGGCTCTGGCATCATTGGTGACTTTTTGCTCCATGGCGGACTTCGGCGCTTGCGCGCTGGGCTGTGGCTCTGTGGCATTGTCTTCTGGCTGAGTGCCAGTTTCGTCAGGCGTAGTAGCGGGTTGGAACGGATTGTTGGTTGCCGGATCGGCGTCTTCATCATCAGATAGCGGGCTTGGCATTCCCCCTCCGCCGCCAATAGAGACGGGTGTCGCCGCGCCTAAATTGGTCGCTTGTGCCATAGTGGCGATGTGGCTGGCGAACAGAATATAAGTACCGGCGCTTGCCGCTCGCGCACCTGATGGTGCCACCCAAGTCGCGACAGGAATGGAGGCGTTGGTGATGGCTTGGATCATATCACGCATCGCTACATCGAGTCCGCCGGGCGTATCCATACGCAAAATGACCAGATCTGCATTCTCAAGCTGCGCTTGTTCAAGCTCGCGTACCATAAAATCGGCGGTCGCCGGTCCGATTGCACCATCAATGGGGATCACCCACACCTCAGTGGCGTGCAAAGGCTTTATTACTAGGCTAAAGGCAATTGCGGCGCAGAACAACAGGGCAAATTTTACGCTCACTTTCATCACGCCCTCCTACCACATTGAGTTCACTGTCAATTATGGTGTGGTTTTTATTAAGCATAGTGCGATTTTGGCGAAGGCAAAGGATTCGTTAAGTCCGTGTCGCAATGCATAGGCCGTGCGATTGGTGACGCGGCTTGAAATACACGGGTTGCCGTTATGGAGCAATGACTTCTTGGACCGTTGCTGGGTACTATTTGTGCTTCATTTTGAAAACATCTTCTTTTCAAAATGCCAGCCATTACGGGCATAAGCGTTGCAACTACGCTGTATTCTAATTAAGGGGAACTGACGTAGAATGTTCACAATGTGGAGCTTATCCGAGGTAAATTGAGTGGATAAATTGGGTGCCATGCAGGCATTTATACTCGTTGTGCAAACAGGTAGTTTTTCTGCTGCGGCTAGAGAGTTAGGCACGACACAAGCGACCATGAGCAAAAAAGTGGCGGCGTTGGAGAGCCAGCTTGGGGTTAAGTTAATGTCTAGAACCAGCCGAGAGTTATCGTTAACGGAAGCGGGGCACGACTATTTTCACCGCTGCGTTTCTATTCTTGCAGAGTTAGAAGACGCGGAGTCTCATGTACGCGCGCAAGTTGAACAACCGTCGGGGCAGTTGCGGATCGCCGCTCCCGTTGTGTTTGGGCGATTATTTCTCGGTTCCGTATTAGCGGAGTTTTTAGATTTGTATCCAGATCTAAAAGTGGACCTGTTTCTTAGCGATACTCATGTTGACCTAGTCGCCGATAGAATCGATGTCGCCATCAGAGCTAAACAGCTAGAAGACTCAACACTTGTCGCGCGACATCTGTTTAACAATCCGATGGTACTGATTGCGGCTCCGAGCTATTTCACACATTCTCCCATGCCGAGCAGTCCTGAGCAGTTGGTCACGCACACCTGCATTTTATATTCCCTGCTACAGTCCGTTCATTTATGGCATTTTCAGCAAGGAGAGCAACGTTTCTCTGTGCCGGTCTCTGGCAATTGTCGCTGCGATAATGGTGACGTCATTCTTCAGTTAGCGCTTAGTGGGGTGGGGATTGCTCAGCTGCCGCTGTGGATGGTCGGCGAATTCATTAGCTCGGGCCAATTGATTCAAGTACTCGACAATTTTGAGGTTAAACCGCTGCCATTTCACGCTGTCTATCCTCAGAATCGCTATGTGCCTCTTAAAGTGCGCTGTTTTATTGATTTTATTAAGGATAAATTAGCGCAAAACGAACTGTTTTGTTAATTCTTACAAGGCGACGACAGAAGCACACCGTGTGATGTGATTCTGTCGTGTTGCTCTCGAACTTATCGCGTTTATTGCGCTGTCAGTTAATACCGCGTTTATTGCGCTGTCAGTTAATACCGCCTTTATGCGCGGTAACAAGTACGATCAGATACTGATGTAGTTGTAACTGTCGTCTTTGCGATCTCTCTTTCCACGGTATTTGTCGCTGAAATTGTCAGCCCAAATAGCGGAGGCATCTTGGTTTTGGTTCCAATCAAAAACGGTAGAGCGGTGTTTGATCTTCCATTCGCCATTGCGACGCTCAAACCGAAAGTGGTGACGACCACCCAAGATCCCTTCTTTATCAACACCGTTTTCTTCATGAACGTGATAGGCCCACACGTAACATTCTGCCGTTGCGGTGTCGCCGTCTATTTCAATAATCGGGTTGCTGATGCGATGTTGAGTTGCTTTGAGCGCACGAAAACCTGCCATTGCGGGTTCAACAAATGCGTGCGCATTGGCATTGTAAAAGAACAGATCAGGGAAAATCGGGTCTTGGTGTTCTTCGACCGCATCTTCCCAGTAGGTTGATTTCATTAGTTCACCGTCAACACGGTCTAAAGCTCGCGCAAATTTGTACATCAGCTCTGTCATTTCTTGTTTGTCTAGCAACTGTTGCAGCTTTTGGTTCATGTTCATCGTGTATACCTCACACAAAAATCAGATGGAAGTAGGAGCTGCAGGTCATCAATAAAGTCGAGTACTGTGCAGCGGATGAATGAATATTGCCTGTATACATTAAGGAATAGAACCCGGCAAATACTTATACCAAGTATTCAATTTTGGAATTCAATGACGGCGGGCACGGGTGAAATCAATAAGCCGTTCGTATGATGAGCTGAAAAGGACGGTGATTTAGATGTTGGCGACTACTGGCAAGACGCGATAGCGTTTGGATCGTATTTGAGCGAGACACCAGTGAGCCATTCACGGGTAAAGTTGTCGTAGGGAAAGAGCTCGTTGCGATCTTGGCTCATGGTGAAGCGAAACGTGCGGTGGGATTGCACAATCACCAGTTCTTGGTTCTCAACGGTTTTGATTTCATAACTGCGGCCGGCCCCGTTGCTAAACTCAAGCTTGCCATCTGGGCAAAACTTCACATCAATTCCATCCAGCGGCGGAGCGGGATCTTGATTAATGTAGGTGCCTTTGAGCCAGCGTTGGGCTGCGGTTTCGGCCGGGTGATCAGAATGGGGATGGCTGACGACGGAAGCCGAGAAGCTTAATGCAAATGCGACCACAGCAAGCGAGGTTGGGTTCATCAGACTGCCATTATGATTGAGTGAAGGTTAATGGTGCTGAAAAATAGGCAATTTTTACCAGTGAAGAAAGGGTAAGGTGACCTAAATTGACCGAAGTGAGATCGTTGAGACACTTCATTGTAACTGATGATCATGTAAGCAGGCGCCGTTCGTGTGATGAGGCAGGTTCTTTGGCGTTAGCGGAAATTGATGGGATGTTTGTAGGCAGCACAGCGAGTCGGAAAGTCAACTTAAGCCTAGATGGAAATACGCTGAAAGGGTCGGTATGGAGCAGACAACAAGCATAAAAAAACCTGCACATCAGCGCAGGTTTTATCGTGTTTGGATGCTAAAGCAAAGAGAATTACTTCTCCGCGCTCCATACACGGTAATCGATATCAAGATCTGCTGGCGCGTAGATCACCAGTGGTACTTTGCTGTTGTAGCGATAAAGCGAATCGCGACGGCTGCGTAGGGTTTTCTCTTCTTCGTCACATGGCAGCATGGTGGTGCCCATCACTGGTTGTTCAGTGATCACGAAGTATGGGTAACCCCAACCTTCTAGCGTTTTCTCTTCAACAGACACATTCAAAAAGCGCACATTGCAATCTGCAGTGACGTCTTTCTCTGCTACGAGTTGGATCAAGCTGTCGTTTTCGTTGTCGCGCTGATCAAGAGAGAAAGTGTGCATTTTCATTTCAGGATGCAGATCAGCTGAGAACATATGAGCGTTGTCGTCTTGTGCCATTGCACCAAAAGAAAGTGACACCAGCGCTGCTGTAGCTAGAACGTTTTTCATAGTTACCTCATTGGGGTAGAAAAGTGCTTACACAGTTAAGCACACTGCTAAAAACGGATTTCATATTAGCATGGAAAGATCGCTTGTCTCGGTTTGATGCTGACAATTTGTTGCGGTTTTACTCATTCCTGACATTTTATGTTATTTATTCGCCAGTTCCTGAACGTTTGTTCAGTTTGGTGCCTTTTTCGCGCGCGATGGCCGCAGAACGCAAAGCAAAGCGCTTACCCGTTGTGCAGTCGCGTGATCTGCGGCAAGGGTTGCCATAGCGCGGCAGATAGCGAGTGACAGGTTTTCGTTTAAGCGTAATAGACCGTAAAGGTGATGTGCGAGATCTCGCAGAAGAATGACCGCCCTCTGCGCGTTGGCGACAGAAGGCGGGGAGTGAAGGCGGAGTGAAAGGTTGTTTAATCGGTCAAGGTACCGGCTTGGTAATCCAAGATCGCTTGGTTGATTTCTTCTATGCTGTTCATGACAAACGGACCATAGTGGACCACCGGCTCGTTAATAGGCTCACCGCCAAGTATCAGCACGCCTGCCTTATCTTGGGCACGGATAATCACGCCTTCGCCTGCATCGAGCAGCGCAAGTTGGCCTTGCTGCGCAGTGACCCCATCAACGTCGATATGACCTTGATAGACATACAGCAACATCTGGTGATCAGGGTTAGTACACATATTTAGCTGCGCCTCTGGCGTTGCTTGCCAGTCCGCGACGGTGGTCGCGACGCCGGTTTTTTGTAGCGGGCCGTGATAGGTATCGCCTTTTATTGTGATATCGCCGCTGATCACCCTAAGCAAGGCGCCGTTACCGGTGTCGACTTCGGTGATCGACTCTGGCTGAAAGTCGTGGTACTGAGCGAGCTGCATTTTCTTTGTGGCAGGCAGGTTTATCCAGATCTGAAAACCGTGCAGCTTACCATCGGTCATCATTGGCATTTCGGAGTGGATCACCCCTTTACCTGCCGACATCCACTGCGCGCCTCCGTCTCTTAGTTCGCCCACATTGCCCATGTGATCTTTGTGCTCAAAGTGACCTTTTAGCATATAGGTGAGCGTCTCAATGCCGCGATGAGGATGGGGCGGAAAACCGCCGACATAATCGCTGGCATCGTCAGATTTCAGTTCGTCGATCATGAGAAAAGGCGAGAACGCGGGATTGTCAAAACCGTGAACCCGTTGAATTTTTACACCGTCGCCATCAGCTGAAGGATGGGCGTTGAGCAGTTTTTGAATTGTTCGCAATGCCATAGTGCCTCCCAATGCGGGTGAGTGAATAAGGTGTCATCGTTAAATGACTTAGAGACAGTCTATCGAGCCCATTACGCACAGAACACCGGTAGGAAACGAACAGCTTGATTGAAAAATTCGAACATGTCAGGAAGACAGACAAAAGCAACAGGAGAGTGAATCATCATTTCGTTAATCGTAAACGAGATATGCTAAGCCCCCCCCACCCTTTAACATACTCTTTTGAACTTTTTAATAACGCTATACGAGAAGTTTTGAAATAGAACTAGGCTGGTCGCTAATTTATCAATATTAAAAAGAAAAACGCAGGGCAAGCATGTGAAAATGGCCTGCGTTTTTAGGTCTATATTATTGGGAGGTGGTTTACGTTAATCTCATGCAATTTGGTTGAAGGTGTTGGCATTATTTACGTAGTTCATAGGCTAATACTACTTTAGATACTTTCCCTTGTGCAAACCAATAGACGAGCCCATTGTTCCAGTCAACAGCATATGAGCCAGATGATTGAGCGCCTATGATCGATCGCACCGTTGCTTCTGGAGTGCCAATGCTGATCCCATTTACATCTTTATATGCACGGTCGAAAATAATAATGGAATTAACTCGGTTGGTTGCATTCTGAATAGTTACATCGAATTCATCATATGAATATCTAATATTGTTACTGTTCTCTTGCGTTTTTGAGGGTTCACCGTGCCTAGCGGTTATGTCGGAAAGGGTAGACATTCCGACTTGAATGCCTTCAAACGTAGACTGATATTGAATTGTTTCAGCTGATACAAATGTAGAAAACAAAGAGAGTAGAAAAATCGCAATATATCTCATGTGATCAAGTCGTCCTATTAAGATTAGTGTTGGTGATGGATTATTCTACTTAAATTAATCTGAGACGCTGACACTCTGCGGGAATAACTGTATGAGTAATGGTGGTTAATGAAGTTATATCACGGTTTCTGTGTAATATTACTTCCACATGACCCCTGAATGATGTTTCGTAGTGAGCCATCAGACAAGGGAGACCACAATAACTGTTAGTGGTCTCCAATATATATAAGTATCAAATGTAAATTAATATCACCGTCAGTTTCTTTGGCCCATGGGCGCCATACGCGAGGGTTTGTTGGATATCGGCGGTTTTTGAAGGGCCGGATACCAAGATCACATTGGTTGGCATACCTTGTTGCAACTGGTGATGGCGAATCATTTCGCTAAAGTTATCCAATAGGGTATCAACGTCAACGAGTACGATATGATGATCTGGCACCAGCGACAGCGCTCTTGGCTCATCCGCATCAGGCCATAAAACTATGGTGCCCGTATCGGCAATGGCACCATAACTGTGGGTGATGCTGGCGTTCACTTGATTAAACAACCACTGCTTTTCCATCGAATCGTCAAAGTAGCACTGCTCAGCGTTGGCAAGCGTAATACTTTGACTAATCGTTGTAGCGCAGTTTCCTTTGCGGCCGGTGATAATGCGCTGTAAGGCGTTTTCTTCAATACAGTGCTGGAGTGTCTCAGTGAGCTCGCTTTTCGTTATTGAAATTACTTCAGCATGGCTGTCGATAAGCCTTGATTGAAAACGGGCGAGCTTGTCATCGACCGATTGGCTTTGCCACTGCTGATAAGCGCAGTGGCTATCATCTTTTGCCAGCACATTCGCACTGCGTAACCGGCTGAGAATCGCGTGTTTGGCGGACATTATTTCTCTCCTTTGGCAGCGGCAATTTGCGCGCTTTGGCGCTGTTTCATCAACTCATGTAGCGAGGCTTTTGCGGGTGTTGGATGGACCCGACATTGAGTCCACGCGCCCAGATGATTGGGGATCAGGTTGCGCACTTTCGTCGCCATATAAGCTGAGCCGTGAAACAGCGTGGGGTGGGTTGCGAGCAGACGAAAACCACGCACGGCAGCGCTTTCGAGGGTTTTTGCAGCACTTTGCTGGCCTTGCAGCGGCTTGGCACCCGGATTAGGGGGCTGTTTGGACTCGTGACGCAGCCTTAGCAGCATGTCGGGGATTGGGATCCGTACCGGACACACTTCCGCACACGCGCCGCAAAGGCTAGAGGCGGTGATCAGCTCTTTCGTCGCGCCAATGCCAAGGAGATGTGGCGAGATAATTTTGCCGATAGGCCCCGGGTACACAGTGCCATACGCATGTCCGCCAATTTTGGTGTACACCGGACAGTGGTTCATGCACGCGCCGCAGCGAATGCACTGCAACGTTTTGCGCAGCTCTTCATCTTGATAGGCTTGGGTGCGGTTGTGATCGAGCAGCACCAAATGGACTTCTTCCGGCCCATCGCGTTCACCTGCTTTGCGAGGTGAGCTGATCATATTGAAGTAGGTGGTAATGTGCTGGCCAGTAGCCGAGCGAGTGAGCGCAGAGTAGAGGGGCGGCACATCGCTAAGGAACTCGACCACTTTTTCTATCCCGGTGATCGCCACATGTACCTTAGGAATGGTGGTACACATACGGCCATTGCCTTCATTTTCCACCAAGCACAAGGTGCCGGTTTCTGCGACGGCAAAATTGACCCCAGATAGCCCCATTTCCGCTTCTTGGTAAAGCTTGCGCATGGCATTACGGCCAGTTTGGATCAGCTGGTCGACATCCAAGGTCGGCTCAAAGCCTTCAATATTCGCGGCGAACGTATCACACACCTGCTGCACGTTTTTGTGGATCGCCGGCATGATAATGTGCGAGGGCGTATCGCCATCGAGCTGAACAATAAACTCGCCCATATCGCTTTCAAAACAGCGAATGTCGTGCTCTGCCATAAAATGATTAAAGCCGACTTCTTCACTGACCATCGACTTGCCTTTAACGATGGTTTTTACCTCGTGCTGGCGGGCGATGTTCAAAATGATCGTGTTGGCTTCGGTTGGGGTTTCTGCCCAATGCACCTGAATGCCGTTGCGGGTGCAGTTTGTTTCGAGTTGCTCCAGAAGATCGGGCAGTTTGCTTAAGCAGCGCTGGCGGATCGCTTCCGCGCGATCGCGAACGGCTTTTTCTTCTGCGGCATCAGGAAAAGCGTCGTAACGTTTCTCTCGCAGGTAATCCATTGCTCCGCGAAAATTGTGTCGCAGCTGGGCATCGTTCAACGCATCATGGGCTTGGGCGTCAAACGCTTCGGGTGTGTACTTGCTCATAATCGATCCCTCTGCGTTGATGTGAGTGGTGTGTCTTGGGATGCGATCACGCGCGGCGTGGTGCGCTGTTTGATAAAGCTGGCAATGTGGTAACCCTGAAGTTCTTGCTTCTCAAAGGCCAAGTGACCATTGATGTTGAGCAAACAACCCCAGTCGGCACTGATGAAATGATCGCTGCTCGTCGCGCGAATATGGCTGGCTTTGTCTTCCACCATGGCTTGGCTGATATCGGGATGACGGACCGAGAAGGTGCCGCCAAAGCCACAACATTCACTTTCGTAGGCTTGTTCACGCAGCTCCACCTTATCGAGTTGCGCCAATAACGCGCGAGACGTTACATGCACGTTCATTTCTCGACGTGCGGCACAAGAGGTGTGCATGACGACGCTGGTTGGCTCGCCCTGATCGTGCAGTTGAATACGACAAACGTTAACTAAAAATTCGGTGAACTCAAACACGCGATCGCAAAATCGATCGACTTGGCCTTGCTCGGGTTGGCCTTTGAATAAGCGGCGATAGTGATGGTGCATCATGCCGCCACACGATCCCGACAGCACAATGATCGGGTATGGCTCTGGAAACAGTGCCATCTGGCTCTTCGCGACGGCGCGGCTGTCGTCGTCATAGCCGGATGAATACACGGGCTGGCCGCAGCAGGTCTGCTTCTCTACGTAGATCACTTCAATACCGTTAGCTTCGAGTACGTCGATAGCATCGAGCCCGGCTTGGGGATCAAACATATCGATCAAACAAGTGGCATAAAAATAGACTTTGTCGGGTTTGCTGGGATAAAGGCGAATAACATGCTGCATATTGGTTCCTGTCATCATTGTAATAGTTGGAAATGTGTGAACAGTCGCCTTAAGTGTAGTTAATAGAAAAATGGGAAAAATAGAATTAATAGAAAAGACTTTTTCTAAAAATGCCTTAATTCTGAATTAACGTTTGCTAGCGAGTTAGGGTGAGGAGAAGGGCAGAAGAGGGGACGGCAATACGGCCATAAAAAGGCCGCGAAAACCAAGGTAACGTGCCAAGCTTTGCCCCAAGAGGCGTTTTTTTGCTGAAACATTGATCACTCGCAAATGAGATGTGGTCTTCGCCACTGGCTGCGTGTTAGCGGTTTATAGTTAAAGCAAGGCAATGGGAGAATTGTCGCGGAGCAAAAGAACAGGTTGCTAAATATGAGGCAACAGCGGTGACCGAGTAGAAGGAGTGAGACGATGAAAAACCAAATCAACGTAAGAACCTTGTTAGACGTGTTTGAGACTCTACGTCGTCATGGCGTGGCCACGGAGGCAGGTTTTGAGCTTGATGACGTGGTGGGGACGGATACGGGGGATGGTTATTCGCTGCGGTTAAGCGATGCAGACGTTAGCGTCGATCTTAACTTTCACAATACCTACCACTTTGAAGTGGCTGATGAGCCGACCAATATAAATTTAACCGAGCAAGATGTGTTGGCGCACAAAGAAGCAAAGATCAATCGCTTTATCACCAAGATGCTCGGGATTTTAGAAAAATACCCGCACGTCTCACCTTAAAAAACGGCACCAAGATTGCGCCTTGGTGCCGTTGTATTTTTACGGGTTAATTTTCAGTAATTCGACATCAAAGATCAGGGTTGAACCTGGTTTGATACTGCCTGCACGACGGTTACCATAGGCCAGATCTGCCGGAATGAAGAAACGGACTTTCTCGCCTTCCACCATGTATTGCAGGCCTTCGGTCCAGCCGCTGATCACGCGATTTAGCGGGAACTTAGTTGGCTCACCGCGCTCAACTGAGCTATCGAAGACCGTGCCGTCAATCAATGTGCCATGGTAGTGCACTTCTACGACATCAGTAGCTTTGGGATGCACACTGCCCGTGCCTGCTTGCAGCACCTTGTATTGCAAGCCTGATTCAGTGGTGATCACCCCTTCTTCAGTCGCGTTTTGGATCATGAAAGCTTCACCAGCTTCGCGCGCCTCTTTGGCGTGACGACCTGCCAAAAGGTTAGTCAGCAGGAAGTAAACAAGGAAAATAATGACAACAATCAGCACAGCTTTCATAGGGGCGTCCTTTTAAAGTTTTCCGCAGTCTAGCCCATCCTTAGTGTGGAATACAGTGACAAGGCTGATATCGGCGTTTCACGGTTCACAGAATAATGATGTTAGTCGCATCTGCTTAAAACTCGTACTGCTTTCCTTTAAAACCTGTTTGCAACTCGGCATCCTTGGACGATACCTGAGCTGTTGTACTCGGTTGATAGACAAGGCGCAGTCGATAAAAAAAGATCGATTGATAGAAAAAGGATTGATGGATAGAAAAGGAGCGTTCGATGAAAGGGATTTGGGGATTATTACTACTGTTTTGCACTAACTTGTGGGCAGTTGATCAAGAAGCCGACTTTTTACTGCAGTGGGAGTTACAGCAACAGCAAAGTGAGTTTGTTGAAACCTTTGAAAAGCGTTATGAGGGTGTTTACTTTATTAAGTTCGCCAAGATCCCATTTGAAGGTGAGCTCAAAGTTCACAATGTGTTTTTGGAAGACATCAGTGGCTACGATCTTATGGCCAGCATTACGACAATGGGCAGTGTCGAGTTTGAGCTGATCGATTTTCCTGATGAGGTGTTTGAGACCTTTAACCAATCCTATTTTAAGTGGCACCAACTGCATACGCTCTATTTCGACAGCGTTAAGCAGCAGTGGATTTCCGCCAATGAATATCAACAGTTGATTGTCAGCGAAGTGAGTCCATCGTCGGTGAGCGCGATGGCTCTGGTGTGGGAATACTGGCCGCTGTTGGTGTTAGGGTTCTTGTTGTATTCGGTATTTAGCTCGGTTTCCAATAGTCGCCGAGTCAATCAATCCCTCGCCGATCAAGAGAAATTATTAGCGATGCAGAAAGAGATGTATGCGGAATCGCAGGCCAGAGCCGAGAGATCAGAAGCCTTGTTCGAGGCGATGTTGACCGAGTTAAAAGCGCTTAATGAGGCCAATCGTAAGCCGGAGTAATTGGCATTACAAAGCGAGGTGTTCGCGGTGAAACACCTCGCTAGCGTAGGGTGAAACTGAAGAGCCGTTCATTTCAGTTCGGTGCATTGCAGAACAGCCCAATTCAGTATTATTGCCACCTTGCTAGAGAATAGACCCGCTTGTTAAATGCCGTAGGTAAACGCTTCGCCGTGATTCTTGGGAAAATCGACAATGATATTGCCTGATTTGGTGGTATGAGCAATGACAGCGTTGGACGCCAAGTCTTTAGCCTTAAGCCACATTATTACGGTAGTGACACAAGGGCCATAACTGCCGCTGGGAAAAATATAGATATTGTATTTTTCAGAACCAATGTCATTGCCATCTACGGCTCCTTTCTTGCTCTGGAGCAGCCCTTGCGTAAGAGACTCTTCAAACGAAAATAGGTCATCGAGTTTATTTTCATTCAAATCAAATTGCACAATAACCGACGTTTTCACGACCAATGCCTTCTAGATGTGTAACGCTTGTAGGGTTGTTCAGTATTCATCAGAAACAACGAGTTCATCGCCGTTATCTGTAACAACAAAAGCCACTGAATGCTGTTTGTGATGAAAACCTACAGAGCAAATGGCCATTGAGCCGTTGCCACAACTTACTTCGGGGTATTGCTTGCTGAAAGGCGTTTCGCCCTCTGCGGTAGGTATGAGTTCCCAACCTTGGGCAACAAGCTCACTTTTCACTGTATCGTAAGCTCTGCCTTTAAATTGCGAAAAATCGAGCTCATTAGCAGTTGCAGAAGTAGCAATAGTAACCAATGAGGCCAAAATGATACCGAGCTTAATTTTCAATCTACTCATCCTTAAAAATAGTGATAATCCCTAACGCTTTGCTATGCGAATTCCTTAGACAGGTGAACTTGTCTTCCATCGTTGTACTGTCCATCGCGCAGCATAACTTGTTGAGAAGGAGTGAACTCACTACCAAGCAAAGCGTTCCGTGAGGCAAAATAACGAGTTACGCAGGCTTTGTTCAAGGTATTTAACCCCATTTTTCGAGCTTCCTCGGAAGCTCAGGAAATAGCAGTCGAAGCAATGCCCTGCCGATCAAGAGAAATTCTTTGCGATGCAGAAAGAGATGCATGCGGAATCGTAGGCCAGTGCCGATAGATCAGAATCCTTGTTCGAGGCGATGTTGACGAAGTTAAAGGCGCTCAATGTGGCCAATCGTAAGCCGGAGTAATTGGCATTACAAAGCGAGGTGTTCGCAGTGAAACACCTCGTTAGAGTAGGGCGCAGCGTCTTGATCTTCGCTAACCGGTATTCGTTAGTTATTTCCTAGACCGCGCCGCTTTAATTTGGCTGCTAATATTTTGGGCAGCCTGACATGCCGGATCTTGCCCCCCATTTTGACAGCTTATTGCAAGCACTTCTAAAGCCTTATCTAAATCACGTTCGACGCCATTACCTTGAGCCAAATACAGTCCATACATTGTACAGCCCCACCCATCACGCTGAGAGCAAGAAAGTTCGAAGGTTTTAACGGCGCACAGAAGAGACGATTCGCCTTGATGGGTGATTAAGCCAGCAGCTCTATTCGTGCAAGCGCTAACAAGACCTAGCTGGCATGATTTTGAAAATAACGCCTCTGAGTAGTAAGCATTTTCCACTTCATCTTGCATATAATTCGCTAAAGAAGAGCAATAGTTGGCATCGCCGGCATTGCAGAGTGTCAAACATGATTGAGGGTTACTTGAGCAGTAATCCAAGTAGTCTTTGTACGGCAAGTCTAACTCAGGAAATAGCTCTGCTGGACATTCAGAAAATAAGCGTTGATAGCTTTCATCAGCATCAATGCTGTCGATAGTTTCTTTTAAATCGAGATCACCAGCAAAGACATGACTAGTCCAAAGCAACAATAAAAATACTCGTTTCATAGTTCACTCTCAGTTACATAATACTCGGGAAGCTCTGCCCTATTTAGAGCGTCGTTCTGGATAAGGTGGTGAAGCCAAAACGAAGCGCGGCATATGGGTTCAGGTTGGCCTATTTGTTAAGGCATAGAGCCTAAAATAGGTTGAATAGACAAAAAACGTGTATCGTAACCGTCTTCCCAGGGGTATTTTCCTTGACGGTCTGGCCATACCATTTGTAACGTTGGAAATGGCATATTAAGTGAGCCGTAATACCAATTGGCATAACCTAGATACTCGCCATAATGCTCTAAGTCGACAGGAACAAATGCGACAGATAAGCCCTCCAAAAAGTCTGTGTACTTTTTAAATGGTTCGATTTTTTCCTGTCCACCTACGATTTTAACAACAGCAATATTCAGTAGTTGATGCGCCACTTCTGCGGGAAGACCAATGACAATTATTTCTGGGTGGTTTGCCTTATGAAAATGCCCGATAGAGAATGCAAAAGCAGGTTTATTGTCGCCTTCCGCGATGTGCACATTATACCAACCATGATCTTCAATATGTTTAAGAAGCTGAATATCGTAATCGCTTTCAGGATCTGGGGCGTTAAAATTCTCAGGTATTGATGCCATAAACACTGAATCGACCCCATAGGTATTAACGGTAAACAATAGTAGGCCAAATATAAGTAGTCTTTTGAGCATGATAATCCTTATCGCCTCAGTATGGTGCTGACATAATGGTGCTGACATAGCGAGCTAAAATTTTGAATGAAATAAACGCAGCCAACTGATAAACGTTTGACTGGGTTTGTTTATATAACAACTAGTGACACTTAAGTTCACTCTGTTCATCAATGCCAAGCAATAAACCATCAGGGGCTAATGATGAAAGATATAGAGTTTGCTGCATACACGAATATTTTGGACTGGTCTCCATTTTAAGATCAAGCTTTCCGTCGCCATCCATGTCTCCTGCCCATAGTAACTCGAACCTCGGTTCATCAATGCCAAAGTTGGATAAACCTTCATACCAAATCAATTGCGCTAAATCACCACATGAAAAATGGATTGAAAACTCTTGAGTGGATTCGTTCCCCGATGAGCTAAGCGTGCATATTACCTGTTCTAATTCCAACGAAATGCTTGAACCAATAATTCCAAGGTAAGTGTCACCCGTTATGTGAGCTTCTGATCTCACGTTAGCGATGATACACCCACTGAATAATAAAAGTAGCATCATGAATTGTCGCATAGCGAACTCCATTGTTGCGTTATAACGCTGTGCTAGACTGCGTAAAACCGTGGCATATAAATGACGAAGAAAAAAAGCGTCGCGCTAAAAGACGGCACAAAGTTACTTTACAAAGCATAAGGCGCTCTCCAAACAACTAAAGTCCTGAATGCGCTGATGATGACTAACCCGATGGCCGACAATTACAAGGTTAATCCCTAACTCGTCGCACGCTTTGATATCCCATTGAGCATCACCAAAATAAGTCACAGGAAGATTTCCATTGAGATCAATTTCCGCTCTTGCCATTTCCATAATTTTGATACGAGAGTAATGTTCGTTTGAAGACATAATAACCAATTTGTCAATATCAAAGCCTGCGGACGCTAACTTAATTCTGGCTGTTTCTCCCCAGCCCCCCGTAGCAACTGAGACTATATACCTGTCGCTACTCAAAAGGTGTGACACAAAAGCTTTGGCGCCCAACGTCTCTGTTACTGGGGAAATTTCAACGGTTCGCTTAATATTTCGAATAAACACAGGTTTCACTAGATTTTCTAGCTCTTCGAGTGAGTAAAGAGGGGCTTGACGTTCAATAAAAGTTCTTAATATGCCTCTATCAGTGACATCCGGATAGGTTTCCCAGTTGTTTAAAATTTCGATCCCAGTGGTCTCATAGATCGCTTCCATAAAACACTGCTCATCAAATTCGTATGATTGGATCAGTGTCCCGTCAACATCTAGCATGACATGGTTCATATAACTTTCCTTGAGCTTATCACGAATGTCATGGGTTCCTTCTCAACCCCGCTCTGCCACCGTTAAGTGATTGTGGTTAGAGGGCGTAGGAGGTTTCCATGTCTGCGCACAACTGCGTAACTGTCTACTTCACGTATTGGTAACGGCGCCTGCAGCAGCTCGTACCAATGGTCGCGTCTGTTCGTTAGGCTTGGACAGTACGCACGGATTATGGCCGTTAAATGCGGCAGGACTTACCGTACCAAAGGCAAAAAGGGTCTCAATGATGGCGTGGCGATTTGCGAGGCAGTACAACGTCTCAACACACGATTTATCCCGATTAAACCACTAAAGCGGTAAGTAGTTTGATTGATATATCGAATGCGTCTTAAGTTTCGCGCCGCAAACCGATTAAAGTTCGTATGCAGAGCTCCAAACGCGAAACATCACTGACGTTTTGAGAATATATGACCACCGAAGGAATCAATGTAGCCCAGTTATAACAGTGTCTATAGCCGCTTAACAGGTTGTAAGAACGATGCGATAATGCCAGACGATAAGCCAATGATGCCCGCCAAAATGAGATTCATACCCACATAGTGAAACAGTGTGCTAGTAACAAATGGAACGAGGAAGTAAATAGGATAATGAAAGTAAGCGACCGTGCTCCAATCACCGCCGCACTGACTACAGCTATTTTTGTCTGAAGGGCGCGTTTTAGACTTTTGGAAAAGTGATATTGATTTTTCTTTGCAGGATGGGCAGTGAAACATTTGAATATCCTCTCAGTTTAAGAACGATAGCATCTTGATCTAAGGTACTAATCAGAGTGCATATTGTCGAGCCATTTTACGCCGTTTCGTGTTAGCTGATTAATATATAAGGTCTCGACTTTAATAGCGCTTTGTATTTTTCTGGATCGTCTATCGTAGATGGTAAATGTATTGACGCGGCGCTGGAAACATGACCGCTTTCAGCTATCACTCGCTGGATTGACCTAAACTCTTGTGATAAATCTAAGCTCAACCAGTCCTCACTACTATCTGATAAATCTGTCAAAATAATATGAGGCCATTTGGGAAACTTGCAGGATTTGGCATCCGTACCCTCACGAAAATCACACAGGTGGAAAAGCTTCGCTTCCGAGAAATCGCAATCTCTGACATTTGACTGGTCGCTCTCTTGCTCATTCCCAAAGCGACAATCAAAATATCGTCCTTTGAACTTGCAACCGACCATTTCTAGCCCTGCGAGCCTCAGACCATTCATCTGTCTTGCAGGCCAAATGACACAATTTAGAAGTGATGAATTAAATATATTGACCTGACGGGCACCACACTTAATGCGGATAACACAATTGTTCAGAGTACTATTTACGATAACATCTTGATTCTTACCGTTGCCAATCTCTATTGTTTTATTTTCAATTGTGAGCCCTGTTATTCTGTGGTGATCTTTTCCCTCAGCGGGCAACAATTTTTCTAACTTCGTCGGCAACTCATTCTTCGGATTTTTAGCTAACCCTAAAAGGTACTTTTCCGTCGCAAGCAACCTTTTTTCCGTCGCAAGCTGCCTTTTTTTCTCCGAAAGCAGCCTTTCATCGTCTGCTTTGCCGTGTTTTAAATAAGACTTTAAGCAAGCATTGAGTGCTTTTTTCCAGCTAAAACTATTCTCAGAGCTTAATGCGATCGTAGTTTTTGTGTCTGAACTGTCCACTTCGACGAAATCCACATCGTCTAGGATAACTTTAGAAGATTTAAATGTAAGATACAGCCAATTTAAATTGAATGTTGCGAAATTTTCGTGATGATAAGACAAGGAAGGGGATTCGTAGTCATTGATCTTATAATAAACATTATTATTGGATTTGCTTATTGATGTGCTAAGAGTGTGAAATGCCCTAAATTTGTTTTCACTACTAATGCCACTAATAGATTGTTTTGTTTTCTTTGAATACTTATCGAGTATCATCTCCCTTGAGCTCGAAATAAGACTTTTGATTTCATCTAAATCTGTCATCTTGGTTATGTTAGCTTTACTCCAATACTTTGCTGCCACATCACTAGGGACAATGATGTCAGGGTGTTTTTTATAAAGCTGCTCAACGCTATTTATGTCATGCTTAAAGTAAACTAGTACATGTTCTTCGGTACCAAAAACACTTGCAAACCGCTTGCTATGCCCTTCATTTTGAACACCAAACTGAAAGCTGTAGTCGAACGACATATCTTCTGGTTTAATTAAGATTGTTCCAGGTAATCCGAAAATATAATCAATTATTTCATCCATACTATAGCTTCCTATTATAACGAATAACATGAGCTCTCTCCCAACCCCGATCTACTGCAGTGAAGTGATTGTGGTTAGATAACGTAGGTGGTATCCATGACTTCAAACGTTTTGTGTCCTTTTGCATAATTTTTTAGTTCTGTTTCTATGGAAGGCAGTAATTATCATAAGAGTCATACCATGATTTAACAATCTTTCCTTCTGTAATTTCCGAACAAGTAACTACATTTTCCGCGACTTGCACAATAACTAACGTAGTAATGTTTTGATCCAGTGGTAACGCGCTGATAGAGGGCGTTATTACATGCTTATTTATAGACGCTAACAATGCTTCTTTTGTATTTGCCATTTCAGGCGCTTCCATTAATGGAACACATGTTGACTTTATAGTCGTTCTACCCGTTTTACGGTGATTGATAAAACCAGCCCAATGACACTCAACATTGTTTTCAGCAGACAGTGCAATAAAATCACTAACAAGCTCTTTTCCGTTGTTTTTAGGCCAGGCATGCCATCCAGAAAAGACATATGCAGCTAAAGATATAACCACGGCAGAATAGAATTTTGTTTTTTGTGATAGGATTTTTCCATCTTTTACAAGTTCAGGGTTTTTCTCTTTATCAAAAATGCCTTTATCTGCACAAGCAATTGTTGAGAATATAATGAAATGTATCGAGATGATAATTGCAGAAAACTCGCCGCTAACATAGAAGTCATAAGCTTGATAAAAAGCGGATATACCAGTGAAAACTCCCGTGATATGAATTGAAATTCTCTTCATTGAAAAAAGCAATATCCCGTTAACAATGAATAAAAGGGATATAGCAATGGGAGCGTAAATTATCCATCCAGTTTGGTCAATATTGATCGCCATAACACCTAAGGATAAAATCATCAACCCTAATAGTTGAAACAACAACCCTAAGACAATAATCCAATTAGGTCTTTTTAACACCATCTATATATCTCCATAATTGATTGTAAGGCTAACGTCTCAAACACCGACCTGGTGAAGTTGGCGTCTCTTTATGAACAAAAAGGTGACCGCTTTTCAAAGTCTGCATGATTTGACTTGCTATTTGTTGACTGCTTCATTTTCCCACTCCAACGCAGGGCCTTTCTGCATGCCGCCTGTGGCAACAATTACCAGGATATCTTCCTGCGAGGGGAAGTGGTCGGAATATTGAGACCACTTTTCCATTACGTATTGCTCCCACCACACTGCTGGGTCTAGTTGATGTACCTTACCATCATAGACATTCTCGAATTTGTAACCATTTGCTTTTAAATCATTGACTGCTCTCAGTAAGGCGGACTCGTGATTTGGATCTGCCACATAGTATATGAGGATGGCTCCTTTCCATTTTTGAGGCATTTCTACATTAGTGCCTCTCGAAACGACAATAGGGCACTCAAACAATAGATTTTCTTTACTAAAGAGAGGGTCAGAGCTTTTTTTGATCTCATTTAGCAATGAATTTTCTAAAGAACTCGAAAACATAATATCCAGTGGCGCTATGCCAGCGCATTTATCCGCTATTTCTCGACCTAGCTCATGAGAGTTTTCATGTGAATCGATAATTAGAGCAATGCGATATTTATCTTCATTCTTGTGTTTAAGCTTAGAAAAATATGCATTTATGACATGAGGGAATAACCTAAGAGCTTTACCCACTTTGAATCTTAATGCATTAATGCCATTTCCCGTTAAGTCGCCAAGAAATTCAATATCTGAAACCTTTACTTCAATTTGTTTCGGTTTCCTCTTTCCGAATAGTTTTCCGAACACTTAATTCTCCAAAGTCACGTAACAACTTATTAGTATGTGCGCACATTAATCTGATTAAACCAGTGAAAAAGTACATCGCTATCTGGTTGCATTAAAAATAAACCTATCACTTTGATTTTGGATATACCATATTGAAAACGCAGATACGCGGTTTCCAAACCTATTACATTAAAGAGTGTGATCGCACATTTTATCAATTGGTGACACGATGAAAATGCGTGGAAATAAACGGGCGTGAAATTTATATAGATTTCCGTGATGCCCGCTAATTTTAGATAAAACTAGGTAATAAATAGTGATTACTGCGCGAGTTCGGGATATTTGCGGCGATAACGCGGCAATAAACTTTCATTGCCGAGCAGCCCGCCTTGATGAATGTAGAGCAGGGGCGTATTTATTCCATCCGGATAGTGGTGACGCAGGCAGTGCCACATTAGCGGATCGTAAAGCAGATCAAAGGTGACGCCTGTCTGCTGTTTGATTTGTTGCCACATCGCCAAATCGTCACGATAGAGTTTGCCAAAATGGTGCTTTCTTGGCAGTTCGAGGATTGTCGGGTAGGGGCTATCGATTAGCGTGTGCATTTGTTGTATCAGGTAGTCACTGCCGCCCACACAGGCGCAGGTGATCACTTCAATGTTATGGCTGGCCAAATGTTTTGCCAGATATGCGCTGGTGGTGCCGGTGCCAGCGGGCAGAGCAACAGTGAGCGTTTCCAGCCCCTCGGTTTGTTGCCACTGGATAATTTCTTCCGCCAGTTGTTTTACGCCAAGCTCGGCCAGATCGCAGCGGCCACCTTCGGGTACAAACAGGGCGTCGCTTTCGGCCGCAAGTGCCTCAAGGTATGCCTGTTTATCGTCATCGCAAATGTTGGTGGGGAAGAATTTGATCGTCACGCCTAACTCCATCGCGGCGCGGTAGTTACCGATAGGGTTAGCAGCGAGCCAGTCAGGAAGGCGGTCGACGTAAAAGTCTAACTGCCATGCTTTAAGATGCGCCAGCGCAGCCAGTGAATGGAGCGAGTTGGCTTGCACCGAGCCATAACCGATCAGTTTAGTGACGCTGTTTGGCGGGAGTTCAAGCAGAGCAGCAAACTTACGCGCCTTATTGCCAGAGAATTGCGGGTGCAGTAAATCATCACGTTTGAGATAAAAGTCGAAGCATTCAAAGGTATGCTGCGTGACTGGGCTATGGGCAATTTTCATTGAAAAACAAACAACTCACTAAGGAAAAATGGAAGGGGTGTTGGAGTGCATTGTCACAAACAGGTTACACGCTTGAGATGGACACAGAAACGCTGAAAAATGTGTCTATAGTAAACTTGTTGCTGTCGTCACCTAAGGAACGCTGCTTTGCAAAAATTCATCTTGGTATTACTGGCGCTGTTTCTCGCGGCCTGCTCTAACACCTATGCACCACCGCTCACCCTGCACAGTATGGGATTATACCAAAGTGAACGCACGCACGTGAGTCCTGCGCCTGATATGCCGAACCGCCACTACCACTTAGATGGCGATAGGCAACTGATTAGCGAAACCCGTGCCATTCCGGCGCTGCGTGGTCAGCAGTTTGGTATTGAATATGATGTGGCGGTTGACCGTTTAACCGTGATACACGAAATCGAATTTCCGACGTTAACCGATCCGAAAACCGGCAAGCAGTTCGATAGTATTCGCCATCAACGCGAGGTGGGTAAAGGCACTAACTATCTTGGTTACTTGTTTGAAGAAGAGTGGGAGTTAGTGCCGGGTACGTGGACATTACGAGTGATTGTTGATGATTACGTCTACATCGAAGAGCAGATGCATATCTATCGGCCCGAATAAGTCTGGCTAAGTGAGATCTGTCGATGGTATTTGTAAGTGGCGTCGGCACTGTATCGCAGGCTTGATAGAGCCAATCGCTCGTTTTTCTTGTTTCCCCCCTCGATTTAATGGCTATTGGTGAACGCCAACTTATTTGCTCCCTTCTTTTCTTCTGCCATTAGCATAAAGTGCTATACCCAAGTAACCTCAAGGTGCTTGGTTCAGCGAGAATGACTTGATTCTCAGCTGCGGAAGGGGTTTGAAGATTTAGTGGATCTAAATCAAGAAACGCTGACAAAGGCTGGGAGTCAAGGCAACTCGCCCTTCGGGAGTCATTCACAACCCCAATTTCAGCGTCAAACGACTTGGAAATAGCCTACTATTCCACGGCGTCGATTTCCTTGAACTTGGATTTGTGATTCGGCTCTGAATCCTGCACCTTGACGTCACTTGGGTATATTTGGTGTATATTGGCTCTCTATTCACTGATTTGCACCGAGAGAGGTATAGGTGTCGCGCATTTTGCTGCCTGAGAGCGCCAAGTTTTTCATTATTAACGGGCTAACCGCGTTTGCGTTTACGTTTATGATGCCCATTATTCCTTTGTTTCTCATCAACGGCTTACAAGCATCTCCCATAGCGATTGCGAAATTCACCTTCGCGACCTCGGTAGCGGGGTTGTTTTTCGTTCGCGCGATTGGCCGTTTATCTGATGATGGTGTCAACGATAAGTTGCTTTATGGCGTGACCGTGATTGCGATTGTGCTATCCGGCTTGGGTTTTGCGCTTGTTGAGAGTTTTTGGCAGGCGATGGTGGTGGGCTGTGTGGTATTTGCCTTGGCGCGTGCGTCACTGTCGCAAGTGTTAGCGATGATCCGTAAATATGCGGTGCAGACCAACCGCAGCGGAGTGAAATTTAACGCTCAGATGCGCAGCGCCATTTCGATGGTGTGGGTTGTGGGCCCGCCATTGGCGTTTATGGTGGTCGCGCAATGGGGCTACCGAGTCAGCTTTCTAATTTCGGCGGTATTGGCGGTGGTGGTGATGTTGTTGGCGGCGATGTGGCTGCCAGATACCACCAGCAGGCAGCATAAAGCAGCGAACGCGGCCGCGACGAGCACGTTTAATCCGGTGATTTGGAGCTTGATTGGCCTGTGCTTTTTTGGTTGTTTGGCGAACAGCATTTATATCAACGCGATCGCGATTTATGTCACTACCGAACTAGGCTTGGGCGAGCATGTACCGGGGTTGTTGTTGGGGCTGGCGGCGGGCCTTGAGATCCCTGTGATGCTGTTGGTTGGGCGCTGGGCGGTGAAATATGGCACGGTGCGTTTGCTCAGCTTTGCGTTTGGTTGTGCCTTCTTGTTTTATGTGTCGCTGCAAGTGGCGACCGGCTTGCCGGGGTTACTGCTGGCGCAGATCTTTAACGGTACGTTCTTTGGGATCTTTATCGGTTTGGCGGTGTCGCTGTTTCAAGATGAAATGCCGAGCAAACCGGGGCAGGCGTCTGCACTCTATTCCAACTGCATGACGTTAGCAGGCATGTTTGGCGGGGCGATCCCTGGGGTGATTGCGCAGTGGTGGTCGTTTAAGGCGTCGTTACAAGTCTCGCTGGTAGCAATTGTGATCGCGGGCGGCTGTTTGCTTGCTTACAAGATGATGTCAGGCGGCGATGAAAGCGATACCCCGCTAACCGCCGAATAGGGTGAGGCGTATTCATCCGCAGGGCGTTTTCGTTAGACGCGCCGATTGCAAAAACAAAAAATGCAACGCCTTGGCGTTGCATTTTGACAATCGACTTAGAGGCTAGATTAACCGTGGGCGTAGATCACGCTACCGTCTTTGATGGTATCAATCACGCTGCGGGCAATGCTGTTAGGTACTGCTGGGCAGCCCCAACTACGACCTAGCTGACCGTTCGATTTTAGGAACGACTCTTCCGCATAATCTGCGCCATGCACCACGATGTAGCGGTTGCGTGCATTATCATTAATTCCCGGCGATAGGCCATCTAAGCGTAGAGAATATCCATTACTGCCATCGTAAGTGGTTGAAGTAATGAATACACCCAGCGATGTTTGTTTTGAATCCTGAATATTTGAGAACTCAGTTGAATACGCTGCGCCGCTATTTTTTCCGTGGGCAACGTAGGTGTTAAATAATACTTCGCGGTTCTCCATGTCGATTACAAAAAAACGCTTATCTGACGAAGGTTTAGAGTAATCAATAATGGTTAAATAAGGTTTATTTTTTCCATCAAGAGAAACAAAAGCGTTCACTGCTTCTTCAAATACGTCGTAATCCAGTTTTCCAGCAAGTTCCAGTTCGTTATACAGCTCTTCAGCCGCTTGATAACTGACATTTGTGACGTAGCCAGCGTGCGCGACAGATACCGTGGTTAGTGCTGTAGCGCTAAGTAACACAGCAAGTAATAGACGTTTTGCAATATGTTTCATTATTTCCACTAATCTCGATGGTAATTGATGGTGTAAGCGATGAAAGGCACACTCTATCATAATTTTCACCTTTATCTAGCGGTTGCTCCTGCTACTAATACGAAGCAAGTCATATGCCAATATGGAAACTATTTCTAGTTTGTTGATAAATAAAAAAATAGCACGGCAGCAAAATTTGTAAAAAATTAATACAAATTGGGTATCGTTAGATAAGGCAGTGAAAAGGCTAGAATAAGTAGGATAATTAGCGGGTGAGACTGTTAATTCTCATTTTTATGAGAACCATCAAAAAAAAGGCCTCCAACTTGGGAGGCCTTTCACGATCAGAGAGTTACTTAATTACAGGTTACAAACTAGCTTCCAGCTACCGTCACTACCTGGTGCTGATGCAGTCCACCAGTTCGCTTGGTACACAGCGTTGTTGTGAACAACTTGGTCACCTTGTGCTGCGTGGCTTGGGTTACCCGCCCAGTCAGTTTGTGGGAAGTTAGGGTAAACCGCTAGACCTGTTGCATCACATGGACCTTCGTTGCCGCCGCCAGTGCCGCCACCGTTACCGCCGCCAGTGTTACCTGAAGCCAGGTCACCTAGAGGTAGTTGTGGGTGTTCGAACTTGAACGCGTAGCTCTTACCGTTGATGTTCACGGTGTAGCTTGCAGGACCTGAGATTGGTAGGTAGTAAACCATATCTAGGATGTAGCTTTCGCCCGCTTTCAGACCACCCCAAGTAGGTAGTGAGAACGCAACGCGGTGTAGTTCACCTTTCAGACCACCGATGTTGTCACCAGTGTGGCCAGAGCTAACTACTTTCAGACCGCCACCAGATTGGTCTTTCGCGTTGTCTGGAGCTGACGTTGGGATATCGAACTCGAACACTGTACCGCCCGGTAGATCAACACCAGTGTTGTTGGTGAAGGTGATCTTCGGATTGATAGGGTAGTTCTGATCGCCCACTTTAAAGCCATCGATAGAGACAGTGATGTCTACTGCTTCGGTTGGCATTACTGTGTTCGATTGGTTCGTGTTGTATGGTGTTGCGTTAGTGAACTTGTTGTAGAACGCGTTGGTTAGAGTGTTACCCATGTGGTATTCACCTTGGCCAGTCGCACACGCTGCTTCAGTGTTATCAATGAAGCCACGCTTGCCGTTCGCGTCTAGGGTATAACAGTTGTAGTCACCTGCTAGTTCCCAGAACATTACACCACCGATGCCTTTATCTACGATGTAGTCAGCTTTCGTGTTCACAGACTGCTCGTCTTCCGTTGATAGGAATACGCCTTTGTCTGCGTTCCATAGCCATGGAGCTACTGCAACTGAATCGTAGAAACGCTGGTAAGAGCCTACAAGCGCGTGTTGAGGGTTAGTGGTACCGTCAACGTTGTACGCTGCTAGGTAGCTACCTTCAATCGCGTTTTCAAGGTTCTTCGCGTGCCACATTGGGTTAGAGCCTGCGCCCATTTCACGGCCTAGCTCGTCCTTGTCGTGCCATAGGTTATCGATACCCATTGCGCCGTTACCACAGTTGTTCTTCTCACCTTCGCCTGTACCTGGTAGACACTCAGCTTGGTTTGGAAGTGCGGCTTTACCCCACAGACCGTTTGTACCGCCTGTGACTGCCTGCCAACCACGGGTGTAGTAAGGAACACCAATGTTGATACGACCTGCTGGCATTGACCCGCGGAAGTAGTGGTATGCCCAGTCAGTGTTCAAGTAGCCTAGGCCACCGTACGCTGCTGTACCGTATACGTTCCATGCTGCCAACTCAGAGTCTTTACCTGTATCATACAGAGGTGCGTTTGGACCAACGTGGTCGTTCCAAGCACCGTGTAGATCGTACGTCATGATGTTGACGTAATCGAGGTACTTGTTCATTTCCATGGTTTCCATACCACGTAGCAAGTAGCCCGAAGATGGCGCTGCGATAGTCAATAGGTAGTGACGACCGTCTTGTGCACCCGCTTCATCAAGCGCGATACGTAGCTTCTCCATCAATACGTTGTAAGAAGCCATTAGGTATGGACGACGCGATTCAGCGAATTGCTTATCCATAGGGTTACCCGCACCTGACATAGAGGTTGGGTACTCGTAATCGATATCCACACCGTCGAAGCGGTAAGTACGGATGAAGTCGACAGAGTTCTTAACGAATGCATCGATTGCCGCGTGGTTGATGCTGCCGTCAGCGTTAGTGGTCATGGTGTAGAAACCACCGTCAGCAACACGGTCGCCGTTCGCGCCGAAGTGACCGCCAGTCTCTGCCCAACCACCGATAGAGATCAGGGTCTTAACGCCGTGACGCTCTTTCGCAGTTGCCAGTGCACCAAAGTGACCTTTGAAGCCTAGTGCTGGATCGATTTCAACGCCTGGCCATTCTTTACCAGTTGCGGCGTTGTTTGGATCGGTTACATCACCAATGTTGATGGTACCGTCTGCTTTCACGCCTGCGAATGCGTAGTTGATGTGGGTTAGTTGCTCCCATGGGATGTCGTTAACTAGGTAGCTAGTTTGCTCATCACCACTGTCACGCCAGCTGGTGAAGTAACCAATGATACGGCGTGGTAGGTTGTTCGCCAGAATTTCACGGCCTTCCGCGTCATACTGGGTACAGTAAGGAACGTCAACACCAGGAGTTTGGTATAGACCTTCAGGCTTACAGCTAGAAGCAGCTTGACCTGCAGAAAGCACGCGGACAGTAACTTGATCAGAAGTGGTTGCGCCTTCGTTGTCAGTAGCTGTGATAGATAGAACGTAAGAACCAGCTGTTGGGGCAGTCCAGTTGAACGTAAATGGAGCCGTGGTAAAGGTATCAACTAGCGCGCCGTCTAGGAATAGCTCAACTTTAGCAACTTGACCGTCAGCATCAGCGGCTGCACCAGAAATCGCAACGATTGCGCCTTCTTGTACTTGTGCTGCGTCAACAGAGATTGTCGCGCTAGGAGCTTGGTTGCCCGCAGGAGCGTCGATAGCAACAGATACGCTGCTCAGCGTTGATGCTGCGTTCTTGTCGTCGTACGCGACAGCGGCGATAACGTGATTGCCCGCAGTTGCTGTCCATGCGCCCACGTATGGTGCTGCAGTGGCAGTATCAACGACTTTACCGTCTACCGTGAACTCAACTTTAGCAATAGTGCCGTCAACGTCAGACGCGTCAGCTGCTAGTGCAACAACGTCGTTCAGTTGGATCGCTTGTGCTGCCGTTGGGGCAGTTAGCTTAACAACAGGTACTTCATTGCGTGGAGGAGTTACGTTGCCAGTGTCACACTGATCAACTTTCTGCCATACGCCCCACTCAGAAGAGTTAGTCGCAGGATCTTGACCTTGAGTCCACCAGCTTGCTTTGAACACAGTGTCTTGTTGTTGAACTTGCGCACCACCAGTGTAAACCGCACCAGCATCCCACGCAGGGACATTGGCACAATCAACAGCGGCGTAGCTGTTAAATGCAAGTAAGCATGCGCCAGTTAGGGTGCTGAACTTAAACACCTTGTTGACTAATGAAGCATGTTTTACCTTATTCGGTGTCATACCTATCATCCTTAAAGTTTTCGTATACATGAAAGCAACGCCAGAAGGCTTGCTGTGCGTCGCGAATTAACCATAAGGGATGCCTGCGGTGATGTTGGGAATTAGTGATGGATTTCTATCTTTGGTGCATGAGAAAGATGAAAGCGTTACATTCCTTACATTTTTTTTTGACTCAGGGGCAATTTTTCCGCGTCGGCGTTACGTTGTTATGCTCTAAATAGGCCGATAAACAGGATAATTTATTACCATGAGTAATTATTGTTGCGAAAATAGCATCTTATATATTAAGGGTTGGCTTGATGAGGATAGTGCGACTTCGTTAATGACAGGCCTATGTCAGGGAATGCCTTGGCGGCAAGAAGCGATCACCATGTTTGGCCGATCTGTTATGCAACCACGTCTACAATGTTGGATGGGAGACAAGTCTTACACCTACTCAGGATTAGCTCTCAAACCCCTGAAATGGCACTATTTATTGGTTCCGATACGGAATAGGTTGATGCAAGAGTTTGGGGTGGATTTTAATGCGGTGTTGCTTAACTACTATCGCGATGGGCATGACTATATGGGATACCATCGTGACAATGAAAAATCCTTAGGTGAGCAACCGGTGATCGCCTCGCTAAGTTTAGGGGTTGAGCGGCGCTTCTTGTTTCGTCATCGCCAGAGTAAAGAGGTGGTTGAATACCGACTTGCCCCCGGCAGTTTGTTGGTGATGCGCGGCGATAGCCAAACCGAGTGGGAGCACGCTTTGCCGAAAATGCGCCGTGTCACAGAGCCAAGGATCAATCTGACCTTTCGCCATATTGTCGATGAAGAGTAAATCGCCAATAGCTCCAGCACGCTTATGACATCACCTTATTTCGTCGATCACATTTTGAATGCGACCCGCTGCACAGCATTGGGTTTGGCGAGATTTGTCGGTTGCAGTCAGGTTAGGGTTTGAGGTACTTTGAGCGGCTATTATTACGCTGTTAAGAGCAGGCGTAAGCTCGCTCACACAAGACAACAAAAACTAGCCGAGAAAAGAAGATGTCATTGAATCAATATGCCAACCTCGTTATTACCCAGCCAAACTGCCCATACTGTGTGAAAGCCAAAGCGATTTTGGATCAACGCGGCGTGGAGTACACCACGTTGGTACTAGGCACCGATCTTGAGAAACAAGCGATGATCGACTTTGTTTTTGAGAAAGCGCAAGTCACCGTGAACACGGTACCGCAAATTATCTTGAACGGTGAGTATGTCGGTGGCCACGATGATTTGGTGGCAAAACTGGAGCGCGAAGAGCTTGAAGCTGACGCCTTCGGCGATTTCGAACTGTAAGTTACCCTAGTCTGTAACTGATTTTACTAACGCCGCTTCTGGTTGTGCACTGGAAGCGGCGTTTTTGTTACTTCTTTCTCCTCATATTCGCTCTATTTCCTCGTTCCTCTGCTTGTTACCTTCAAAGGCGTGGCATCTTGTCGTTTAACATCTCCGTGTGAGAATTCCTGCACTAACTGCGTTGCTCTTCGTGGGGCACTCTCTATAGGTCTGCGTTAATTCTTCTCTTTACGGGTGTTCTACAAAGCCAGCATCTCTGTAATGTGTGAGCTCGATTGTGAAATTGGCCATCACTCGCGCAATGGCATTTTTTTGCTTTTAACCACGCAGTGACACCGCTATTCTGCGGCGCGGTACATGCAGTCAACAAAGGAATGAGTCAATGGAAAGGGCGCTTGAAAGAAGTTCGCCGTGGGTGAAACAGCTGATCAAAGTAAGCGGACTCATGCTTGGGTTGTCGATGCTTGGCTGCAGCGTGCAACCAGCAAGCATAGAGCCCGCAGAAGTCTATACCGGCACGGGTGAGACCACGATTTACTTGAACAGTAATGACTGGCACACCGGCATTATCGTGCCTGCCGAGTTGATGCATGCACGCATTCCACAGCTGCAACGCCGTTTTCCTGATTCTCCGCGGCTTGAATTTGGCTGGGGTGATAAAGGTTTCTATGAGGCAGAGCAAGTGACCTCGGGGATCTCGGCTCGCGCTTTGTTTACCCCAACGACGGCGGTGATGCATGTGGTCGCAGTACCCGATGATGTGGTGGACTATTTTCACCACAACCAGATCCTTGCTGTGCCGCTCAACGCCACTGAACTTGAACAGCTACTGATCTTTTTAACCCAAAGCTTTACTTATGATGCGCAGGGGAAAGTCATCGCAACCCGCGATGGGATCTATGGCGATAGCCAATTTTATCAAGCGCAAGGGAACTATTACTTTATGAACACTTGCAATACTTGGACGGCGCGGGGGATGTCGAGCATAGGCATGACGTTTTCACCCTTGTTCAAGTTAACTGCCGGCAGTGTGATGGATGCGGTTGATGATGAAAATGGGGTGGTGACACTGCAAGAGTTGGTTGAAACGCCTGACTGATCAGGAGTAAAGGCAACGATGGCCCTATTCGATTACGGGTAAATCAACCACACCCTGTGTGTAATTCGTGCATTATTTAAGCAGTTGTTGGCGTGTCGTACGCTATTTGCTGAGTTTATCGTTTTTTAGTTGACAGGGTTTGAAAACGCTATAGAATGCCGACCCACAGCCAAGACATGCACTTGGCGGTACAAGAAGGCGCGTTGGCAGAGTGGCTATGCAGCGGATTGCAAATCCGTGGACCTCGGTTCGACTCCGGGACGCGCCTCCATTATTCAGAAGCCCTGGCTAAATGCCGGGGCTTCGTCGTTTCTGCGCCATCAAAATACGGTCCCTTGTTGAACCTTCTCTTTCCCTGCCGATAGTGTCGTCTGTCTGTCTGTCTGTCTGTCTGTCTGTCTGTCTGTCTGTCTGTCTGTCTGTCTGTCTTTCTCTACATATACATTATCTCTGGCATGTGACGGCGATAAGATGCCGATCAGATTAAACGGCATGCATGTAAAATAGACGCGAAATGCTGCAAAAATCGTTAATTTGGGGCACAAGTGAGCACTTGGATCAAATCGCACGTTTTTTCTTTGACTCTCCGAGCAGAATCCGTAAAGTACGCGGTGTCGAGAGGGCGACCTCCTGACTTAATCCTTCTACGCCGTTGGAGTCCTGTTTTCCGTTCAATGCTCTTAGCCAGACATTGAGTCAGTTTTTAACTGCGGAAGGGACACCAGCATACGGCACCGAAGGCGCGTTGGCAGAGTGGCTATGCAGCGGATTGCAAATCCGTGTACCTCGGTTCGACTCCGGGACGCGCCTCCATTCCTTCTTGTCGTTTCATTCGGCACACGAAGGCGCGTTGGCAGAGTGGCTATGCAGCGGATTGCAAATCCGTGTACCTCGGTTCGACTCCGGGACGCGCCTCCATATACTTCTTCCCGAACATATCATCAACACACCTTGTGGCGTTCATCTCTTATCGATTCACACTGTTTGCGATCAATTCTATTTTTGCCGATCTTGCCTTGTTTTCAGAGCGAAAAAGCGTGAGATGAGCAGGTTACGGCTTTCGATTGACGACACTTCGGATTAATTTCGACAACACGCTGGCACCCAATACCAGTATGACGGCGATACCCAGCACGATGATCATGTTGTGCAGCATCACCGGCATTTTCGCATCCCAAAAGCGTTTGGCGACATCGCGCTGGTACTGCGCCGGTGTATCAAAACGCACATATCGCCGACTATCGGTCGCGCAATTCGACGTTTGCAGGCTCTGCGCCCCACGAATGATGACGCCTTGCTGTAGATCGCTATCCACATCCTGTACCAAGGCAAACACGCTACGAGGCATACCACACAGATCGCCGCGCTTAGTGCCATAGAAAAACAAGCGTAAATACTCATCGCCTTGCCAGTGATCGGCAAGTTCGAGCCTATCAGTTAACACCTGCGTTTTTGCCCAGCGAAACTCGAACGGCGACTGGGTTTCAATATCTAAATCTCGGTAGATCACCCAACCGTTATCAAGCTGCCAACGGAGATCGCCAATGTAATGGGCTGTGAGTGTGGGAGGCTTGGCAAAACTGCCAAACGCGCAAAATAGCAGTGTGAGCAACACGGCGAGACATTTTTTATTCATATTAGTAACAAACTCAGCGGGAACGAAAGAAATTTAACACGCTCTGAACCTAAGCCATAGCATGTTTAAGTAGGAATATTCTCAAAAGGGATTGGAAATAAGATTTCAGATTAGTAATAACGTATTAGAGAGACTAGTTTCTGATGTCTTGATCACTATTAATAAGTTTAATAGGGATAAATTGAAACAATATTCTAGGCGTATTTTTACAATTAATAATGCAGTGCAGCGGAGGTTGTCGAGTTGTAAACAAAATGCAGGATTAAACCTGGTTTGATACTTGCTTAATCACTGAAAAATCTGCCTTAATTTTTTAAAAAACGCTATCAATCTCATAGGTGCAATGCTATAGTCACGCCGTTTTTTTGTCGGGCAATCAATCCGACACGGCAAACGTTTTCTGCATCGTACTTGTTGACGTTGCACTGTAGGTATTTGTAGCACGGGGCTACAAATAGAAGGGCATTGATATCGCCGTCTTATTACCCAAATAAGATGGCGACTTGTTGAGGAACCCAACATCATGATTAATTTGATTGCGTCAACCACAACCAGTTTGCTTGTTCTCCCATACAGTATCATTACTGAGCCTTGATCATTCCGATCACCATATCCCTTTCAGCTTAATTAAGGCTGTAAAAAAGCGCCCATCAGTTCCCTCAGGAGCTGGTGCCTTTATGTTGTATTTTTGATGGATACTGCTATGTCTAATGTACTTCCATTTGGTCCTGAAGACCAACTGACTGCTGCTGTTGTGCCAGTAGTAAATGACCTATATGACCTGACGCCTGATGAATTGCTATTAAGTCAGGAACACTATGAGTCAGAAGTGCGCTCTTACCCTCGTCGTCTTCCTCTTGCGATCAAAAAAGCGCAAGGCCTTTTGGTAGAAGACACCCGCGGTCAGATTTTCCTTGATTGCCTTGCAGGTGCAGGTACGCTGGCACTGGGTTACAACCACCCAGAGATCAACGAAGCGATCGTTGATGCCCTAAATAGCGGCTTGCCTTACCAAACGCTGGATATGACAACACCAGCGAAAGACAAATTCATTCGCGAAGTGATGAGCTTCCTACCGCAGGAATTTGCTCAAAACGCGCGTATCCAATTCTGTGGTCCATCTGGTGCCGATGCGGTAGAAGCCGCGATCAAGCTGGCGAAACAAACCACAGGTCGTAACACCATGGTGGCCTTCCACGGTGCGTACCACGGTCAAACCAACGGCACCATGGCGATGATGGGTAACCTCAATACCAAAGCGCGCCGTACTGGTTTGATGTCAGATGTTCACTTCTTCCCATTCCCGTACAGCCTGCGTTGCCCGTTTGGTCAAGGTGGTGAAGAAGGTGCTGCGCAAGCGATCCGTTACATCGAACGTGTATTGAACGACGATGAAAGCGGGATCCAAAAACCAGCAGCCATCATCCTTGAGCCTATCCAAGGCGAGGGCGGTGTGATCCCAGCGCCAGCGGAGTTCCTGCGTGAACTGCGCCGCATCACCACAGAGCACGGCATCTTGCTGATCTTTGATGAAATCCAATGTGGTATCGGTAAAACCGGTGACAACTTCGCGTTCGAAGAATCTGGCATCATGCCTGACATTCTGTGTCTATCGAAAGCGGTAGGCGGCGGTTTGCCAATGTCGATTTTGCTATTCCACAAAGATGTCGATAGCTGGCGTCCGGGTGAGCACACCGGGACTTTCCGTGGTAACCAATTGGCGATGGCAACAGGCGCGAAAGCGTTGGAAATTATCCGTCGTGACAACTTGGTAGACAACGCGGCGAAAGCGGGCGCGTACCTACGTGAAAAATTGGAAGTGGTCGCGGCCGAAACCGGTTGTATCGCTGAAGTGCGTGGCCGTGGCTTGATGCTAGGTTTAGAGATCGTCAAAAAAGATGGCAGCCTGAACAAGCTGGGCGAGCCAATGGCGGATCCGCAACGTACCCTGCAAATTCAACGCGAGTGTTTGAAGCGCGGTTTGATCATCGAAAAAGGCGGCCGTCAAGGCAGCGTGCTGCGCTTCTTGCCACCGTTGATCATCAACTTCGAGCAAATCGACTTTGCAGTAGATGCAGTTCGCGCTGCCATTTTGGCGACCGAGGCTAACTAAGAATGACGCAACAATCTCAATGGCAGAAGCACTTTGTTCATGCTGGCAACGGCGGTGCTGATCAACTCGAAGCGGCGTTGCTAAAAAGCGCGCAAGTTATCAAGTCGGTATTTGAGCAGGTCGACAAACCTTATTCAGGCATGGACCCGCTTGAACTGAAAGCGAAGATTGAAGCGATCAATATGCAGGGCGGTGACGCCCTGGATAAAGTGATTGAAGAAACGGGTGAGTTGATTGGGCTTAACTCGATCATCGTTCAGCACCCGCACTGTATCGCACACCTGCATACCCAACCGCTGATGCCATCACTGGCGGCGGAAGTGTTCATTTCGGTATTGAACCAATCGATGGACTCGTGGGATCAAGCGAGCGCCGCAACTTACGTTGAGCAACGCATGGTTGACTGGCTCTGTGAGCTGTACAACTTTGGCGAGCACAGCGACGGTGTGTTTACCGCCGGTGGCACCCAATCAAACCAAATGGGTTTGATCATTGCGCGTGACTGGATTGCCGATACGCTGTCGGGTCACAACATTCAGCAAGATGGTTTGCCGGACTATGGCCGCAAGCTGCGCATCATCTGCTCGCAAAAATCGCACTTTACCGTGCAGAAAACTGCAGCACTGATGGGCCTTGGCATGCGCGCAGTGGTGTGTGTAGAAAGCCGCGCTAACGGCACCATGATCACCGAAAAACTGGAAGAAACCATCGACGCGCTAAAAGCCGATGGCTTGATCCCGTTTGTGGTTGTTGGTACTGCGGGAACGACCGATCACGGTGCGATTGACGATCTGAACGCGATTGCGGACATCGCAGCGAAGAACGCGATGTGGTTCCACGTGGATGCAGCGTACGGCGGGGCGTTGATCATGAGCAGCGAAAAGGCGCGTCTAGCGGGTCTTGAGCGTGCTGACTCACTCACGGTCGATTTCCACAAGTTGTATTGGCAGCCAATCAGCTGTGGCGGTTTCTTGTTGAAAAACAAAGCCAACTTTAAGTACCTGCTTCACCATGCAGATTACTTAAACCGCGAAGAAGATACGTTGCCTAACTTGGTCGATAAAACCATGGCAACGACGAAGCGTTTCGATGCGTTGAAACTGCTGATGACGATGCAAAATATCGGTCCAGATGTGATGGGCGAAATGTACGATCACCTGCTGCAACAAACCCGTGATGTCGCGGCGATGGTCGATGCAAACGAAAATTATGAATTGCTGTCAGAGCCGAATCTGTCAACAGTCTTGTTCCGCTTTAATAACGGCAAACTGGCTGATGTCGACGCAATGAATAAGAAACTACGCCTGCAAGCCCTGGTGCAAGGTGTAGCTGTGTTGGGTGAGACCACGGTCAATGGCCAGACCTCACTGAAATTTACTTTGTTAAACCCATGCTTGACTCTAAACCATTTCGAAGAGCTGCTGGATAATTTAACTAAGCTAGCAGATTCGCTAGCGTAACCAAGGAACGAATCTTAATGTCTATTTTACAAATTGGTGCTGGTGGCGTTGGTTGGGTAATTGCTCACAAAGCGGCACAAAACAACGATGTTCTGGGTGATATTACTATTGCCTCTCGTACGCTGAAAAAATGTGACGCGATCATTGAATCAATCAAGGGTCGTAACAACCTGAAAGATGCGTCGAAGAAGCTGGAATCTCGTGCGGTAGACGCAGATGACGTAGATTCACTGGTTGCGCTAATCGAAGACGTAAAACCAGATCTCGTGATCAACGCCGGTCCTCCGTGGGTAAACGTGGCGATCATGGAAGCGTGTTACCGCACCAAAACCTCGTACCTAGATACCTCGGTAGCGACCGATCTGTGCAGCCCTGGCCAGCAAGTGCCAGAGGCGTACGATCCACAATGGGCGTTCCGTGAGAAGTTCGAAGAAGCGGGTATCACCGGTATTCTTGGTGCAGGTTTCGATCCGGGCGTGGTTAGCGTTTTCGCCGCCTACGCGGTGAAGCACCTGTTCGATGAGATCGATACTATCGACGTGATGGACGTGAACGCCGGCGATCACGGGAAGAAGTTCGCGACGAACTTTGACCCAGAAACCAACATGCTAGAAATCCAAGGCGACTCGTTCTACTGGGAAAACGGCGAGTGGAAACAAGTCCCTTGTCATACCCGTATGATGGAGTTCGATTTCCCGCTATGTGGTAACCACAAAGTGTACTCAATGGCGCACGATGAAGTTCGCTCAATGCGTGAGTTCATTCCAGCAAAACGTATCGAATTCTGGATGGGCTTTGGTGACCGTTACCTGAACTACTTCAACTGTATGCGTGACATCGGCCTACTAAGCCCAGAGCCACTAACGCTACAAGACGGTACTGTGGTTGAGCCACTGAAAGTATTGAAAGCGATGCTGCCAGACCCAACCTCGCTAGCACCGGGCTACACCGGCAAAACTTGTATCGGTACTTGGGTACAGGGTACGAAAGCGGGCGAGCCACGCAGCGTGTTTATTTACAACAACGCTGATCACGAAGTGGCGTACAAAGACGTTGAGCACCAAGCGATCGCGTACACCACAGGTGTTCCTGCGATCACTGCTGCCCTGATGTACTTCACTGGTGAGTGGGCAGGTAAAGGCGTGTTCAACATGGAGCAGCTGAACCCAGATCCGTTCCTAGAGAAAATGCCAGAGATCGGCTTGGATTGGCACGTTCAGGAGCTAGAAGTCAAAGCCCCTGAAATCCACATCCTGAAGAAAGACTAAGGTCTGGATTCACTCTAACGATTAAGAGCCAGCCATTGCGCTGGCTCTTAGGTATCTAACAGTAGGTGCTGTCTATGCGGTTAATAATGAGCTGCAACAGCATTTACCGACGATTGCGAAGAACTACCATGCAAGCAAATGAATTGAAAACTCCGTTTTTCATGATTGATGAAGCCAAGCTCATCGAAAACCTCGAAAAAGCCAAAAAACTAAAAGAGCTGTCTGGCGTGAAGCTCGTACTGGCGCTGAAATGTTTCTCAACCTGGGGCGTGTTTGACATCATCAAGCCGTACCTCGATGGCACCACCAGTAGTGGCCCGTTTGAAGTTCGTCTTGGTTACGAAACCTTTGGCGGTGAAACGCACGCTTACAGCGTAGGGTACAGCGAAGATGACGTGCGTGAAGTGGCAGACATCTGTGACAAGATGATCTTTAACTCACAATCACAGCTAGCTGCTTACCGTCACCTTGTTGAAGGCAAAGCGCAATTGGGTCTGCGTTTGAACCCCGGCGTTAGCTGCGCGGGTCAAGACTTGGCGAACCCGGCGCGTCAGTTCTCACGCTTAGGCGTGCAGGCGGACCACATCGACCCAGCGGTGTTTGATAGCCTAAATGGCGCGATGTTCCACATGAATTGTGAAAACAAGTCAGTGGATTCACTTATCGCGCTACTTGACCACATCTCCGCGCAATTTGGTGAGCATCTGAACAAGCTAGAGTGGGTGAGCCTGGGTGGCGGGATCTTCTTTACGTGGCCGGGATACGAGCTTGAGCGTTTGGCAGCAGCGCTAAAAGCGTTTGGTGAGCGTCACGGTGTGCAACTTTACCTTGAGCCGGGTGAAGCGATCATCACTAAAACCACTGATCTTGTGGTGACTGTGGTTGATTTGGTCGAGAACGGCATGAAAACTGCGATTGTGGATTCAGCAACTGAAGCGCACCGCCTTGATACGCTGATCTACAATGAGCCTGCATCGATTCTGGAAGCGTCTGAGAATGGCGAACACGAGTACGTGATTGGCAGCTGTTCCTGTTTGGCAGGTGATCAGTTCTGTGTGGCTAAGTTCGACGAGCCATTGCAAATCGGTCAACGTCTGCATGTGATGGACAGCGCAGGTTATACGATGGTGAAACTGAACTGGTTTAACGGCCTTCGTATGCCATCTATTTACTGCCAACGCCAAGACGGCAAGATTGAGAAGCTGAACGAGTTCGATTACAGCGATTTCAAACGTTCACTATCACAATGGTCAGTAAGCTAATTACTGCCTAGTATGAGCGTTGAAGCATTTTGAGTGTTGATATAACACGCAGTGTATTCACGTTTATTTGACGTAGCGTTCAGTAGAGTAGGCACTGCATTGGCGGTGCCTGTTTTTTATGGGCATAGCACTCGCTTTTTCTGCACTAGTAGCATTGATAGAGGTGTAAGTAGCGAATGCCAGAGTGAAATTCCGCGATGCACTCTCTTTTTAGTTGACCACTACAGGTTTGTATGGAAACTATGAAGACATTAATGAGTAGAGGGAGAACGGTGTGAGTAATTGGGAAGTTATTTGGGATCTAATGAAAGAGTGGAAGAAAACCTCGGCCACGATCCTTGTTGTTGTGTTAGCGTTTACTAGCTTAGTTGTCTATCGCGCACCTGATTATTTCCATGGTTGGAAGGTTCAGTACGAACTGGATAAAGAAACCAAAGTAAGACTGTTAACTGGCCAATGTGTGGTTAACGTAGGTAAGACCGAAACCCCTGATTGGGTTAACTGTGAGCGCTTGTACGGCGCGGCAGGTCAAGATATCGAGCAGTAATCGCTCTGATCCTTCCAGACACGCTCAACCTTGTGTCTGGAAGTGATATTTCCATCCAAATGCTTGGTCCTCAAGCGAGTAAAAATCCTTATCTGATCTACCGGCGTTTATTCACGCTATCTGTTTTTGTCTATCAATCTTAAGAAGGATGTTTCAGGCTAGTGCAGGGTATCTGCTGGCGGCTCATCGTTAGTGGCGTCTTCGTCTTCCCACGTACCATCGAGCTTGGTGAGATCTACGCGGTCGAAATGCAGCAAACAATCGTTTTGCATAAAATACAAACTACCGGTAAAGGTAATGTCGTGACCGACAGAAGGGTAGAGCACTAAGCGGATAGTGGTGGCGCGGTTCTCACCGAAGAACACATTGGCGATCACCAATCCTTCGGTTTCCACCAGTTCATGGCCTTGGCTGGTGTAGTACTGTAACTCGTCTTCGCCGTCTTCTGATGGCAGAGTGCGGATCAAGGTAATGTTGTCGGGGGCGAAGATCTCAAGGATCAGCTCAGTGTTGCTGCCTTCAAAGCCGACCCACGCGCCAACTAAGGCATTAGAAATTACTTTCTGGCGCTCTACCTTCAACGCATCAATTGCATCGCTGTATTGCTCGGGTAGCAGGCCGGCTTCCACTGCGATAGTCATGATGTTGATATAGTTGATGTAGTAAAAGTGATGCGTCGTTTCGTACTCGTTGATGTCCCGCAAAATGAACTCAGAAGCTTCTGGGTGCTCCTGTGCAATTTGATTGAGCAGATGTTCAAAAAGCACGGTATTGATTTGTTGCATTATTACGGGGCTCCGACGCACTGATAGACAGTTGAAAAAAGTACCGCCTGTAAATAACCACAGGCAGCAGGGCTTTTCCAAAGTAATGAGTAATATGTGCGATATAACTCGCAATGATTTTGGCTTGTGATCACACTTTTTAGCACCGAGATCGCTCACTTCGGGGTCTCAGCCGCACGGCTGAGGAGGGGAAGTGCGACAAAAAGACCAATAGATCAGCAAAGAAAACGCAGCGGGAACTCGGCGACGTTCAGTTGAACGCGGTGTTGAACCGAGGGTGAATCGAGTAGGGAGTGCTTTGCGATGTTGTTTGCCAAGGGCAATGCGAAGCAAGATGCCCGTAGAAATTCCATCGGTTTACAACGGAAAAATCCGCCGTTCAAAGAGAGATATAAACCAGGTGAAAGTTTTTTTAAGATTTTGTGTTGAATAAAAAATGAACAGCCTCTACCTTTTTTATCATGGCTAATACACAAGAGGTTGTAAGCATGAAGAAGATGAGCTCATCATATCGTCTCCAGATCATTCGAGAGGTTGCCCAGCGTCGTAAAACGGTTCAATCGGTAGACGAAATGACGATCCACATACAACAACTTCTTGATAGCCAACGAAACAGTAGCTTGCCCCAGTCGACGGTATTTGAAGATGCGCATTACGATCAAAACGCCGGTGGTTGGGTAAGTGATTTATGGGGAAATGACAGTAAGTAGCGCCGAGTTATGTGAACGAGATGAAAGCCAGTATTAACTGGCTTTTTTTGTGGCTAAATGTTGGCCTAAATTGTAGTTCACGAAGGCAAAAATTGTCTAACAACAGCCGATTGTGTATGCAAAACTAGCATTTTGGCGATAATGCACGCAAACGCGCTGAAGGTTGGTTATTTATGCTTTACAGCATCGGCCGCTCACAGTATTATTCGCCGCACTTACGGAGAGATGGCTGAGTGGTTGAAAGCACCGGTCTTGAAAACCGGCGTACGTTAATAGCGTACCTAGGGTTCAAATCCCTATCTCTCCGCCACATTCTAGAAATCGGGTTCAACCGGGTTTCATACAGAATTGGAGCGGTAGTTCAGTTGGTTAGAATACCGGCCTGTCACGCCGGGGGTCGCGGGTTCGAGTCCCGTCCGCTCCGCCAACACAACGAAGCCTCAGCAGAAATGCTGGGGCTTTTTTGTATTTGGCGTTTGCAGTGCAGGATGTTTGATAACACTAAAGTACAGCCATTGTCTTCGACATCGCCTCATGCTGCAGCCATCTTCGCCTCCCTAAACTTTGACCAAAACCTGACCGAGGATTGCCTGTCTTCAGACTTATCAGTGCCAAACTGATACACAGAGGTCTAAGTAAGGAGGCAATATGTGGTTAGCTATCGTCGCTACTTTGTTTGGAATACTCGTCACCGTTGAGCATGTGAAGAAACATAACGGGACTTATTACACGTCTTTTCCGAGAGGCTTAGTGTGGGCACTGCTGTTCACTGGTTTTCTGCTGGTCAACCAATGGGGGGTGGATCTGTTTGCTTTAGACAGGCGAGGGATCCCGTACCTTGAATTGTGGTGGGTTTGTGGCCCGTTGGGGTTAGTGGTGCTCATGTTGCTCGCGCTAGAGTTAACGGTAGTCGGCGTTGTGTTTCGGCGCCTGAGCGGTGCTAGCCGTCGTATTTTCCAATTCCCCCTCGATGTGAAAGATCCTGCCGCCGGGGTACGCGTTGTCAAACCCGTGTTTAAATTGACCCTCTCTGGTGTGATTTTTGCGCTTTGTGGGGCGGCTAACGTCTACATCGGCCACGAGTTGTTGATCAAAAACGGCGCTGAGTTTAGCTGGGCATTACTCGCGCTGGCGTTCGTGCTGTTTGGTATCGCGTATCGCGAAAGCGGCACGGTGCGCCTAGAAGATAAAATATCTCGTTGAACAAAAGTCCAATATAACTAAAGCAGCTTGTCGCTCAGGCTGCTTTGACCGCGTTTCGTCACTTTTCAGGTTACTCTTTACGTCGCTATTCACGCCCTCGCTGGTTTTCGTGAGGTAAACGACAATCTTGTCATTAAGATCCGCGCTATTGGCAATAGCCTTTGCTTTCTCGACCTCAATAATTTTATGCTCAAACGGGGGTTGTATCGCTAACAAGGAGGTCTAGTGAAAAAGATAATCAGTGTATTAGGCGTAAGTATTTTATTGTCAGGGTGTTCAACCGTGGTCTGCAATGCCGATAAGAATATCGATAACAAAGTCTATTGCGGGATAGAATTAGCCAACGAGGCATGGGCAATTATGCCAACCGGACCGTTCGATATTCCGTTGTCGATTGTCGCTGATACCCTGATGTTGCCTTACACCATTCCCGCGACAATGTTGGCTTCGGACGAAGACGATGCACCACGCTAGACGAGTGATGTTCTCGGAGTAAACGCACCAAAAATGAGCGATATCGCTAGTGTGTTGTTGCTGTCGGTGTTACGTTGACCCCCGCTGCGGGAGGACACCTTGAATATTGCTCTGTTTGATTTTGATGGCACCATTACGAATGCCGATATGTTTACTCAGTTTCTGAATTTTTCAGCCACCAAGCGCCGCTCGCCCTTCGCCAAGTTGGCGCTGTCTCCGTTTTATCTGCTGTATAAATTAGGCGTGATCCCCGCGCCAACAATGCGCCCGATTGCCAGTTATGTTGCGTTTTGGGGGCGTGAGGCGAGTGATGTCGCCGCGTTAGGTGAGCAATATGCCCAACACGTTGTGCCACGCTTTTTGCGCCAAGAGGCGCTTGAGCAGCTTGATTGGCACAAACAAAATGGCGATCAAATCGTGATTGTCTCGGCCTCACTTGATGTCTATTTAAAGCCTTGGTGCGCGCAACACGGTTTTGCCCTTGTCTGCAGCGAGCTTAACGTCCATCAAGGAAAATTCACCGGGCGATATCGTGATGGCGATTGCAGCAGCGAAGATAAGCCTCGATTGATCCGCACGCAATTCGACTTAAGCCAGTTTGATAAAATCTATGCCTACGGTGATACTCGCGAAGATCACGCCATGTTGAATTTGGCCGACGAGGCGTATTTAAATTGGCTGCCGTACGCCAAGAATAGCGGGTAACGTACATTTCGCCTTTCTCTGATCCTAGATTTTGTGCCATTGCGATGTTATCGCACGGCGCTAGGAAGCCTCATTCTCCGCCGCCTTTTCGACGCTTTTTCCAACCGCAAACAAGGTCATGCCGTTCGTAATTAAGCGAATGCCTACCAGTGTGCCTAACGCCCAGACGCCAGAGACTGGGTACTGATTCCAAATCATCGCGCCGAGCAATACTGAGATGATCCCGGTACACATTATCCAGCCCCAACCCGCTGACGGGCGCGCTTGTAAAGCAGCAAAGATTTCAAATAGGCCAGATAACACAAAATAGCCCGCCAACACCAAGGTCAATGTTTCTAATGCCGCCACGGGGTGAGCTAGCACGACGCCGCCGACGATCAGGTAAAGCACCGCCACGCCCAACAACCAAATCACACTGCTTGCGCTTTTTGCGCCAAATACCAGAGCAAGCTGCGCCAAGCCGCCGATCAGCATAAAGAGACCGAGCACGACAGTGATCGATAATCCCGCCGCGAGTGGCGAGATGATCGCGATGATCCCCGCGATAAACATCACAATCCCGATCCACTTCGCGCGCTTGGCGTTTTGCTTGATGATGCTGACGAAATTCATAAATCCTCCCAGATAGCGCATAGGCAACACGGTTAAAAATCGCGACGTTGACACAACATACCGGCATGGCGGCGCTGTGATGATGCTTCGTGCCTTCAAGCCTAGATGATGAGCTTGTCGGTAGTGTGACTTTTGGCGGTGTGTCTTTCTATTCAGAATGGAAGAGGCGAGCTACAGCTGGAACGCGTTGCTGATGTGGCGTGCTAGTACGCATTGTTTTTGCGCTGTACTTTCACGGCTCTGGGCTTCATCACCAGCGAGGCGAGCACCACGTAATGAGACTTTTTATTAACTAGGGGCATAGTAATCACGGTTATTTGATTTCGCGCAATAGTTTTACTGCCAGTCATATTAAAATATAACCTAAATGTTAATTGTTATCATTAACAGTGATAGTAGAAATGTAGATATTGACAGTGAGAAAAAGGTGCAGGGTAACACTGCCTTTTGTCGCGCTTGTCGAGCACGCAGTACCGCCAATCGATGTATGGCGCAAGTGAACGAAATAGGGATGTGATTCGTTATCTCAGTTATCACCGGCGAGGTCCGCTGACTTCACTCCCGCTTATATTTGCATAGGAATTTCACACTCATGTTCTGGTTCGGAAAAAAGAAGAAAGATCAAAATCAGGCCAAAACCCTTTTTGGCGCGGCATTGAACATCGAGCACAAAATCAAAAGCATTTCTCAAAGCGATCAAAACGTGGCGCGTTTTCTTAGCACACTCGGTTGTTTTGAAGGTGAGTCTATAACAATTATTTCAATTCTATCAGACACCTACGTAGTAAACATTAAAGATGCACGCTATAGCATCGACGCTGATTTAGCAAAAACCATTGTTCTGCATTAATTACGAATTCTAGAAATAGTGCACTCTTAGGCTACTGGGCGCGGTGTGTTGATAGATCTTTTCTGATACCCGCCCACTGCGTGGTCTACGCACCCAAGGAGACAACATTTTGAAAATTACACTAGCAGGTAACCCCAATAGCGGTAAAACAACACTGTTTAACGCGCTGACGGGCCGACTGGAGCGTGTCGGTAACTGGGCCGGCGTTACGATTAGTAAAAAAGAAGCCCCGCTAAAGAAAGATCTTCTTGGCGAACTGGGTGATGTGAATGTGGTGGATTTGCCGGGTGCTTACTCGATGTCACCGTTCACTCTGGAAGAATCGATCACGCGTGATTACGTGAAAAGCGAAAATCCAGATGTGATCCTTAACGTCGTTGACGGTACCAATTTAAATCGCAGCCTCTTTTTTACTACTCAACTTCTTGAGTTGGGCATTCCCGTTGTGGTTGCGCTGAACAAAAGCGATTTAAACAAGAGCCGTGAATCATCAATCGATACTGCGCAACTGAGCGCGCAGTTGGGCTGCCCAGTGGTTGAAATTGCCGCGCTAGATAACAGCAGTGAAGAGCTAAAAGCGCTGCTTGCACAGGCTGCGGCAGTGAAGGGGCAAGCGCAATCTGCGCAGTTCACTCAACAACTGACTGACGCGAAAAGCGTGGAAGAAATTCGCGCGTTTGATGCTGAGCGCTTCGAGTTTGTAAAACAGCTGGTGGCGAAAATTGAAAGCCGCAAAGTAAGCAGCTCGCAAACCACCATCCACGATAAGGTCGACAAAGTGTTGGCGCACAAGTGGTTCGGTTTACCTATCTTCGCGTTGGTGATGTGGAGCGTTTTCTCTATTTCACAAACCCATATCGGTCCATTGTTTGCCGATACGCTGGTAGGTTGGATTGATGGCTTCTACGCAACAGTTGAAGGGGCAATGGGGGATGACGTATCGCCACTGCTAAGTGCATTGCTACTTGATGGCATCATTGGCGGTGTGGGCGCGGTGGTTGGCTTCTTGCCATTGATCATGGTGCTGTTCTTCTTGCTTGCCTTGCTAGAAGACAGTGGTTACATGGCGCGCGTTGCGATCATCATGGACCGTTTCTTCAAGAAAGTCGGTCTGTCAGGTAAGTCTATCATTCCGATGATCATCGGTACCGGTTGTGCTATCCCAGGTATTATGGCAACCCGTACGATTCAAAATGAAAGACAACGTCGTACCACTGCGATGCTAACGCCGTTTATGCCGTGTGGCGCCAAACTGCCAGTAATTGCACTTTTTGCGGGTGTGTTCTTCCAAGACGCCGCTTGGGTGGGGACGAGCATGTACTTCGCCGGTATCGCGTTGATCATCTTGGGTGCGATGCTGATCGTGCGTATTACGGGTGAAAAGAGCGCGCGTTCGTTCTTCATTCTTGAGTTGCCAGAGTACCGAATTCCAAGTGTGAAATTGGCCCTAACCTCTACACTGTTCCGTGCGAAAGCGTTCGTGATTAAAGCGGGTACCATCATCTTGCTTTGTAACGCGGCAGTTCAAATTATGCAGACCTTTACTTGGCAGTTTGACGTAGTAGCAGAAGGTGCAGAGAGCACCAGTATTCTTGCCGGTCTTGCTTCACCGTTTGCGTTTGTGCTGATCCCACTTGGCTTTGGTGTGTGGCAATTGGCTGCAGCAGCAATCACTGGCTTTATCGCCAAAGAAAACGTGGTTGGTACGCTGGCGGTGGTTTATGGCATTACTAACTTTATCGATACCGAAGAGTTGGCGCTGGTTTCTGGTAGCAGCGATGTGGCCACCATTATGGGGCTGTCTTCTGTTGCCGCTTTGGCCTACTTGGTGTTCAACCTGTTTACTCCGCCGTGTTTTGCCGCGATTGGTGCGATGAATGCTGAGCTTGAGAACAAGAAATGGCTCATGGGCGGTATCGCACTGCAATTGGGTATTGGTTATGTTACAGCGTTTTTGACCTATCAGATCGGTACGCTGATCATGACAGGCTCATTGGGTGACGCCTTTATCTACGGTTTGGTTGTCTGCGTGGCAATGGTGGCTTTCTTGGTTAGCCTGCTACGTAAAGGTTCAATCAAAGAAGCGCAGAAGTTAGAATTCGGCTTTGAGTGAGGTTTCTCATGACAAATATCGTTGTAGGGCTAAGTATTGTCGCGATCTTAGGCATTGCAATTGCTAAGTTGGTCGTGATGAAACGCAAAGGTGGTGGTTGTGTCGGCTGCGCCGAAAAGGGCAGTTGTTCTGCTAAACCTACATCAAAATGTAATTAAATCGAAAGCCCCAGCCAATACGCTGGGGCTTTTTGTTTTCGGGAGCTCACTATATTGACTCATCAATCGGGCCAATCGAGTACAGCACTAAATGCTCTGGCGTGCCATCACCCGCAAGCGAGTGGATATCTTCGCCGTCACGGATCAACTCCTCAATAATCGCCAAGGCGCGCGCCTCGGCCACCTGAACAATCATCGGACACTCTGCCGCCGAAACCCCGTATTTAGTCGCAATAAGTAACTCTTTAACGCGCTGTTTATCGGTTGTCATCACTACAAGCCTATCAATGAAAATTTATTGGAAAGTATAGGCGGTAGCCTCATCGACACTCGGTGCGATAGTTAACATGAATGCTGTGATTCTGTTCCGGTTTTTTCCTCTCACTTCGCCGTAAAGTGGCTCTCTTTTCTGACTAACTCACTGATTGGCATCTAATCTCATTGGATTGGGTCGTCCTAAAGACAGTTGATCTGTGCCGTACAGCAGATTTAGGGAGTAACACCATGTTCAATCGTGACGTTATTAGCGCCATTGCGACCGAGATGACCGCGTTGCGCCAACGTATTCACCAGTATCCTGAAGCGGGCTTTTGCGAAACCCAGACCGCCGCCCTTATTTGTGATGAGCTGGAACACCTTCATATTCCGTACCGCACCGGTTATGGCAAAACGGGCGTTGTTGCCACCATTGCCGGGAAAAACGGCGGGCGCGAGATCTTACTGCGTTGCGATATGGATGCGCTGCATCTAGATGAAAGCAATGACTTGCCTTATCGTTCCCAAAACGCGGGACTAATGCATGCCTGTGGTCATGATGGCCATGTGGCGATCATGCTCGGCGTTGCCAACTACCTTTCTGCTCACAATGATTTCAATGGCAAGGTGCATTTGTTGTTCCAGCCGGCTGAAGAGCGTTTTGGTGGTGCGCGTGACGTTATCGCCGATGGGCTATTTGACGATTTTCCCCGCATCGATGCGGTGTATGGCTTGCACAACTGGCCCGGGGTTGAACTGGGCACGATTGCGGGGCGCGAAGGCGCGTTGATGGCCTGTGGTGGGTCATGGGAGATGACGATCACTGGAAGCGGTGGACACGGCGCAATGCCACACCAAACCACCGATCCAACCTTAGCCGCCGGACATATTATTACCGCAATGCAAAGCATAGTGAGCCGCAATGTGTCGCCGGTGGACTCCGCCGTACTCTCGATTGCCTATATGCAGGCGGGCGAGGCGAGTGTGCGCAATGTGATCCCAGCAACCGTTACCTTGGCGGGCACTTGTCGTGCCTATAAAAACGAGGTGCACACCCATGTGTTTGAGCGATTGAAAAACGTAGCGAGTCAGACGGCGGCCGCCTTTGGTTGTGAAGCGACAACCACGGTTAAGTTTGGCTACCCAGCGGTGGTAAATGCGACCGATAAATTTGCCATTGCCAGTCGCGCCGCTATCGCGACGGTAGGCGATAAATTCAACGGCTCGATTGAGCCGGTGACGCCATCGGAAGATTTTGCCTATTACTTGCAGCATGTGCCGGGCGCCTTCGTGTTTTTGGGCAACGGCGATTCGGCTGCGCTCCATACGCCAGCCTACGATTTTAACGATCATTCGATTCCGACAGGCATTGAGTATTTTCTTCATGTGATTGCGCTGGAATTGGGTGCCTGAGCACTAATTAAAACAAAATATAAGGGAAATGCAGTATGAAAAGAACAATCACGTATGTTGCAGCTGCAATGCTGACAGCGTTATCAGCCAGTGCTCAAGCCCTACCAACACTTGATATTGAAATCGCGGGTCGTGGCGATGCGCTGGCTCTGGATGCGTTTTTGCAGGAGCACCTTGGTCAGCGTGTTGCTCTGGCAGTGAGTGTTTGCGGGGTCGCAGCCGCCACCTGTCCGTCGGTGTCTTATACCAATAACACGCTGGTGGTCGATGCGATGGAGTACGATGCCAATTACGATCCAATTTGCGAATATGACGATACCTTGGGCGAGGGAATGACCGTTTATTTTAGCGAGTCAGATACGGAGTATTTATGGGGCTGGGAAAAATTTGCTACCTGTAAAGATGGCTCGGAATCTGGCCTGTTTACGGTAATGGGTGAGTTTATCGTCCCTGAAAACGCGGGCTATGGCATGGGGTGGACCGAGTGGATGCTGACCAAAGTTGAATAGGCTTGTGCTTTGTTAATTTAAAGAAAATGCCAGCCAATGAAGGCTGGCACTTTTTGTGCTTCCAATTGCAACAAACTTAGATTTCACGCCTTGACATGTGATTAGCTTCACACAAATTAGAGGTTGTTATATGATCCGCCGTCTTTTTGTTCAGAGCGACTTCCGTTAGTTATGAAAAGCAATCCTTCAATAAAGGTGGTCGGTAATTTCTTATGGGAAGTGGACTCTCGAAAATTAACTCGAATTGCCCCTGAAAAAACGAACGATGGTGTAACAGAAGGCGGCGAGCAAAGCAGCGAACTGTTGCTGACGCCAAAACAATACCGCCTTTTAAAGTGCTTGTTCGATGCACACCCGCAGACGCTGCCAAACGACAACATTGTTGAGTACGTCTGGAATGGAAAGCCAACGTCACCCGAAAGTTTGCCTCAGCTGATCAAGCGAACCCGTTTGGCATTAGAAGACACTGAGCGCACGATTTTAGTGAATGAGCCGGGCGTGGGCTATCGCTTAGCCTTTACTGAATGTGCAATAAGCCAATCTGCGCCTCGTTCGACCAAATTGGCCGATCAGGCAATGCTGCGAGAAAGTTGGCGAAATAACGTCGCGGTATTGTGGCCAGCGATTGCGTTAATTGCCGGCATGCTGACGATTTATCATTTGAGTACAGTGGCGGATGCATGGTATTTCAAACCGAAATTTGACCATCTGCAAGTGGCGAAACCTTATCCATTTATCTCGGAATCGGAGGGGAAAACCGAGCTGACGATAGATGGCCATCAATGCATCTATATAAAAGAGCGTCGGCTTATTCGCTGCACCCTGCCATTACCTGACGTCGTGGAAGAGGCCAATAAGGCAACTCAGTGCACTAATCGAACAATGTGAAGCTTATAGAAATACCAGCCATGAAAAATACATTCCCTGCATCACTAACACCCAGAATGCGAAACCTTCTGCTGGTGTTAGTGGGTATCAACATCGCGCTATTGATCGGTAAAAGCAGAATTACAAACCATTACGTTGGTACGTTAGAGGCCCTAGGTCATAGCTGGACCAGCCATACGGTGCAATATGGTCGCAGTATACAAACGCAGAACTCGTTCGTGGGTTTGGAAGATTCAGTCGATACACGAGCGAAGCAAGTTAACATAGATTACTCCATCGATATCATCGCACCGAACGAATACCTTGGTCAGGGAAAAGGGCAAGTTGTGCCAGTGCGGCATAATCGTGTTTATGCGTTAGACGAGACGTGTAGCTTGGTCTTTAGTGGTCCTTCGCAGTTTAAGATCACCAATGCGCTTTTGCGTTGTACTTATTGAGCCGATTTGGTTAGTTGGATGTGCGAATAGGACAGTAAGGATCACCTAATGGCATATCCTGATCACCAAGATATTTACGCCGCCATGACGACGTTGCTGACGGCTTATGTGCCGGAACCCAAATGCAGCGACATGGTGATAAGATTAGAAACAATGGCGCACGATCAACAATTTCCGCCAGGAAAATGGGTTTTGCACCAGCTTGATACGTGGCGGCGTGAACAAGGGGTGTCGCTGACACCTGAGCACGCCGATTTGTATCGGCAGATCTGTGAATACTGTATTTAACTTCTTTTCTTCTTTTCTTCTTTTCGTTGCTCTCAGTGTTGATTTTTTGCTCTGAGCGGTGGCTGATTTTACATCGCTTATCGCGTTCTTATCTTTTTCCGTAGTGGATGGGAAAAAGTAACAAGTGTGGTAAACGATGATTATTTTTCCGATTGATCTCCATAACTCTTCAGTTTCTTATTGAATGCAGTCCTGCGATTCGTAGCCTGTTCGTCGCACTTTGACCGCATGAAAAATGTCGTTTCGATAGATAAATCATAATAAGGAAAATTAAAATGAAATATTGGCTATGGATGGTAATAACGGCGTTAGCTATAACGGGGTGTAGCAATGGACGAGAAGACTTTATTGGCTATTATGCCGGTAAAAGTTTGGCGTCGGGCGAGCGTTATATTTCGCAAGTAAGTCACGACGGCAGAGATTATTGGTTCGATATGGACATCTTTAAGGTTAATGATTGGGATCGCGCCAAGTTGGAGATTGTGCCAAAAGGATTAAAAGTGGTCGGAAATCAAACCTTATTTGTGTTGAGTGCTGATGGTACGACACTGATGTTTGCAGGGACGGATTTAACTCGCATAACCGAAGGTGAGGCAATGGCGTGGCTCGCAGAGCAACAGCGCATAACGGCTGAAAAAGCGGCGCAAAAAGCGCAGTGTGATGCGTTTAATGAAGACGTTGAAGTGATTCGCCATTTGGATGACAGCGAGCTATCCAAGACCGTGAAAGAGCTACATCAGAAAAGACCACAAGGCTGCCGTATTTATAATCCGGGGCTAGACTATTTAATGATGATGTATCAATCAGCAGGCTAACTTAAGCAAAAATTCGTTTTTTCTTACCCAGAAGAGCCCCAAAAGGGGCTCTTTGTCGTTCTTTAACCATGCCTCTTTCTAATGCTCAGTGCACGGGTGGTGTGGGTGCGCCGTTTTTCGGCTTGGGCTTAAACAGCGCCAGCATTGGGATCAAGCACAAGTAGGAGAACAGCAAGAAACCAAAGGTGTATACGAAAGCGGTAAGGGTTGATTGTTGATGCAGCAAGTTCTGAATTTGGATCAGAAAATGTGGATCGGTCACCGTCGTGCCTTGGGACATTGCCGCTTGTTGTAATACCGGGTTATCGGGGCTTAACGCGCCACCCAAGGCGTTCCATTCATGCTGCTGGGTGCGCGAGAAATAGGTGTTCACAATCGAAATACCAAAAGAGCCACCCACAGTACGGCACAGGTTGTAAACTACAGCGCCGCCGACGGTGTCTTTCGGTGACAGGGTCGCGTACGCTAATTGGCTCAGTGGAGCAAACACCAATCCCATCCCCGCGCCTTGGATCATGCTCGGCACTACTATCCAGAACATATTGATTTCGAGCGAATACTGCGTCATTAAGTAAGTGGCGAGGGCATTGAGAGCAAGGCCAACCACGATCAGGGCGCGCGCATCAATGCGGTCCATATAGCGGGCCATCACCAGTAAAACGACGGCGGACGTTAACCCGCGTGGCGCCATCATAAAGCCAGTGGTATCAACCGGATAGCCTAAAAGCTGCTCTAGCATCATCGGCTGTAGTTGGGTGATACCAAACATCCCCATTGCAAAACCGGCCATCACAATACAGGACATCGCCAAGTTGCGATCTTTCAGCAGCCAGACTGGGGCAATATCGCCTCGGGTTTTGAATGAGCGGATCACAAAGTAAATAATCGCAATGACACTGATGATGGCAGAGAACAAGATCAGGTGCGACTCAAACCACGATTCTTCGTTGCCGCGGTCGAGCACCATTTGTAGTAAGCCGATCCCGATCGTCATGGCGATCACGAGCGGCCAGTCGATTTTGGTTTTGCCGCGACCATCGAGTTTCACAAAGACGTAAATGAGCGATAGGCATAGCGCGCCAATCGGCAAATTAACGTAGAAAATCCAGCGCCAATCCATGTTTTCGGTGATCAACCCGCCCAACGTTGGCCCCAAAATAGGGCCTAGCAGGACGCCAACACTGAACATTGCCATCGCTTTGCCCCGTTGGTTGGCAGGGTAAATTTGGATCATGATCGATTGCGATAGTGGGATCACCGATGCCCCGAATGCGCCTTGCATCACACGAAACGTAACCATCTCTGCGATAGAGTCCGCTTGACCGCACAGGGCCGAGGTGAACACAAAGCCAGTGACGGACAACAATAAGAGGCGACGGACACCAAACTTGAGCGCAAGGTAACTGGCTAGCGGAATAAAGATCGCTTCCGCCATGGAGTAAGACGTTAATACCCAAGTGACCTGATCGGAGGTGACGCCGAGCGCGCCCATCATGTGCGGCAGTGCCACATTGGCGATGGTCATATCGAGCAACACCATGATGGCCGACAGCATGACCGCGAGGGTGACGAGCTTACGTCGCCCTTCGCTCATGACGCCTTGCTCTTCGTTTGCAGGGAGAGAAACGTCAGCCATGTTATTGCTCTTGCGCTGGTGTTGTTGGCGCTTCTGGGGAGGCCGGAATTTGGCTGTTGTCCGGCGTGCGAGCCTGAGGTAGAGCAACGTCAGCGTGGCTGGTGGTATCAATCGTTACACTGGCGCTCGCGCCCACGCGCAATGGATGCGCCGGATGCTCATTTTCATCGTTTAAGCGGATCAGCAGTGGGAAACGTTGTGGCACTTTTACCCAGTTACCTGTGGCGTTTTCGGGCGGCAAGAGTGAGAACGATGAACCGCTGGCCGGCGAGATCGCTTCCACCACGCCGTGGTATTCCGCGCTAGGGTAGAGATCAAGCTCAACGGTGGCGGGCATACCGACCACGATGTTTTGCAGTTGGGTTTCTTTGTAGTTGGCTTGGATCCAGAAGGTGTTGTCCTCGACTAATGGCACCAATGCTTGGCCCGGTGACACAACGCTACCGGCGTGGACGCTGAGCTTACCAATATGACCGTCAGCTGGCGCAAAGATATTGGTGTAGGAGAGCGACAAACTGGCTTGGCTGAGCGCCGAGGCTGCTTTTTTCACTTCTGGCGCATCTTCACCACGCGCGCCTTGGGCTTTGGTGAGTTGCGACATATTCGCGCGCGCGGCGATAACGCTCTCTTCTGCTACTGACAATTTAGCGCGCGCATCGTCGAGTTGTTGTCTTGGCAAAAGTTGTTTGCCAACCAGCTCGCGCACGCGTTGGTAGCTCGATTGGGCGTCAGACAATTGCGCCACTGCGCTTTTCACATTCGCACTGGCGGCAAGAATGGCATCGTCGGTCGCGGCATTGTTCTGCAGCGCCATTTGATACGCGGCTTGGGCTTCATCTAGCTTGGCTTGGAAAGGCGCGGGGTCAATCTGCATTAACAGATCGCCTTTGGTGACACGCTGATAATCTGCGACGTTTACCGTGATCAATTTGCCCTGCACTTGCGGCGCGATATAGATGATGTTGGCGTGGACATAGGCATCGTCGGTATTGGGATAGGTGTTCTGGCGCTGGACGTAGAAGTAGCCAAGGGTTGCTAATCCACCGATGATGATGAGCATCAGCAGAAGATTGCGAACCAAATGGGGCTGAGCGTTTTTTTCTGTCATTGTTATAAACCGTTGATTGTCGTCTGGCGTTAAAGGCAACGCGAAGAGTGTGCAAAAGAAGGGCTGACAAAATGGTAGATCTAGATCACACATTCAGCAACGACAGCGGCACGTCATTTATGGAATGTATTTTTGCAATTAAATTTTGCCGTCGTTATCGAACGCCGACATCCTGTTTGTTAGGGGGGCTTTCTAGTGTTCGACGCTAGTTGACTGATTGCGACGAATGGATTGCCCTTGATTCCTCGGCGTCGATTTTCTTGAACTTGGATTTGGCTCTGAATCTAGCCGCTTGAAGTCACTTGGGTATAAAGGCTGTACCGCATCACGAATGTTGCTGTGGAAATAGGTGTTCAAAAATATTAATTGGCAGCAAAATTATTATCTGTCTCACAAATGATATGCGATTCTCACACTTGGATAATGCGGATTAAATCCTTGATGTGTTAACTTATTTATAGTTTGGGTAGGCTTAATAATATTATTCTTAAAAGGGATTTCCATGAATAAGAACCGACTGTTTCTTGGCGTATGGTGTGTGGTTTATTGGCATGCCGTGCATTATCGGTGTGAGTTACTTTCTGCGTTATTATCTGACGCTTGGCGGTGCGGGTACCAACTTAGGCATGCCGGAATCCGTATGGTTTGTTTCGCATGTGTTGCTATTTATGGTATCGGGCTTTATCGCTTTACCGGCGATAGAGCGATTAAATCTAGCCGGGAAAATAAAAACCACACTAATCACACTTCTTATTTTTGGTGTTTATTATTTTGCGACCACTTGGATTTACGTCATCGGAACAGGCGTTGATAGTGTTTAATAATTGCGCGAAATAAAAATGACAATGTAATGTATTTCCGTGTGAAATACAAATAAAAATGAAATAAGACTAGGCTTCATTATGAAGACAAATAAAAAAACAACGTTAGGCTTGGCGGCTTTATTTGGTTTGGCTATTTCATATTATGCGATGGCCGAAGTGAACGATATCTACGCTAAAAGTGGTGTCACTATCGATGACTGCGTTATTGAGGGGAATCGCGTCACGATCACCTATACCCCGATGATGGAAACGCTGTATTACTCACCTGGGATCGAATATCAAGTGATGGATGAGCGGGTGATCCTCAGCGTTGTGCGCTGTCCAATCAAAAAAGAATGTGCCGTGGATAGTGAACTCATCGCGCAAAATGGGCAGCAGCACGTGGTGAGCTTGACCTTGGATAAGACGTACCACGCTGGCGATCTCTTTGTCCATTACGCAGGTGATGATATGACGCTAGAGGGGGAGCAGCACACCGAGGCTGAGCTATGATCTCGCCTATTCGCGTTGTGCTTGTGCTCCTGCTGGGCGTTGCATTTTTGATGCTGGCGCAAATTGGCAATGCCTTTTGGCAGCTGGGTGACGTGTGCGGTAATCAAGTGTTTGCAGAATATCCCTCGCCCGATGGGTCATACAAAGCGGTGGTGTTTGAACGTGATTGTGGCGCAACGGCCGATATCAGCACCCAAGTCTCGTTACTTCCTCGCAATGGGGCAGTGGGGCGAGATACGGGCAATGTGTTCGTCGTCGAAGATGAGTATAACGATCTGGCACTGTCGCTCACGTGGCGTGATGATAACCACGTAGTGATTGAACATCCACAACATGCGAAGGTGTTCAAAGCAAACACACGCGTTAACTGGTTAAATGCCATCACCATTGACTACCTTGCCGCTGCGCCTGTCAGTAAATCGCCAGAGAAGTCCTCAGGCAGTCAGGCAGAAGTCGATAAAAAAGCGAATTCGTAATGCACCGCCAGTTTGTAAAAGGATGAATGGATGAACCAAGCGCAATTTGACCGTCATAGCTCGCCTTTTTTGTCACGTTCGATTGAGCGCGCAAAACGCACCGTTGGGATAATGGCATTGCTCTTTACCGCAGGATCAGCGCCAGCGATGGCGCAAGAAACCCGATGTGGTTGGTTTGATAACAGCTCACCAGCCAATATGGAGTTGATTGATGCCGACGGCGATTGGGTGATCTCACGTCAAGGGGCGTTGGATTTTATGCTCGATGACAGCTCAATCGATGCGCTTTACGCCGGCTTCACCTTAGGTGATGAGGAAATGGTCTTCACCAACCGCAATTATGGTGTGCGCTGTGTCTGTGTGGTGGCGGACTCTGAGCGTGAGGTCGCGGAAAATGACTATCATATCACTCAGCGGATCAGCAAAATCTACAGTGCAGAGCAACGGCCTTTAGAACGTTGCTATGACGATCCTGCGATAGGGGATTACCTGTCGCGCTAACCGTGGTTTTGCGGCCTAGCAGGGGTAGTTCAGTGTTATTACACCATCGGTTTTGAACTACCACTGTCGCACGAGCGTTGCAGCAATGCAGCGCTTTTTTTGTATTTGTTATTCCCGGCTACGACTGACGCGGTGGCAGCGAAGGCTCTACCATTCAAGCACGTTAAGTGACTTGTGCTGAGCGCCTTGAGAGTCAGTGGCAGGGTCTATCGTGCGGCTGTCTCCAATAATGTTGTCGTTATTAATTAGTTTCATTGCCGTTTTGCGAGTTTAAGGCAGCTTTCCCGTTTTAGTCTGGTTATCAAGTCAACAGGGTTAAAATATAATGCTTCGCTTATAAAACGTTCGATGTCGCGTCGATGGGGATATGTGCCAATGCATGGGCATGTTGAGCGGGCACCAGAGCGTATTTCAACTGGAATTCAGGCTTACAAAGGATGTTCGATATGAAGAAAACAATACCCGGTCTAGTCTGCTTAGCTGGACTGGTCCCACACTTTGCCGATGCGCATGGTTACACCACGTTTCCCAAAGCGCGTCAGGTTATCTGTTCTGAACAAGGTGGGCAGTGGGGCTCAACCGACGGCTCTACCATTAGCAACCTAGGTTGTCGCGCGGCGTTTGTTGAAAGTGGTACCTATCAGTTCGTGCAAACCAATGAGTTTGCTGCCAATGTGCAAGATTACACCAACCTAAAAGCGGTCGAACAAGTGGTTGTCGACGGCAGTTTGTGCTCGGGTGGTGATTCGGCGAAATCAGGGATGAGCGTTGCCTCGGCCCACTGGACACGGACACCGGTCGTGGCGGGCGATAGCATCAAGGTTGAATTTTTAGCTGCAGCGCCGCACAACCCAAGCTATTGGGAAGTGTACATGACCAAGCCCGGCTACGATGCGTCAGCGGCGCGTTTGGCATGGTCGGATCTCGAGCAGATCGCCACTTACGGCAATCTCCCGTTCGTTACCAAAAATGATGGCCGTTACTACGAGTTTGATTTGACCTTGCCGGCAGGACGAACCGGTGAGGCGACGATGTTGATCCGTTGGCAGCGTGAAGACGCTGGCGGTGAGGGTTTCTATAACTGTAGCGATCTGAAATTTGATGGCGATGCGCCGCAACCGGCTTGGAGCAGTGCCGGTACCTATGTAAAACCGGGGCTTGATCTCAAAGGTGGCGAGTCAGTGTGGTTCCGTATTTTTGATGTCAACGGCAGTGAGTTGGTGTTTGAAAAATTTGCTGTGACCGCTGAAAACTTGGCTGATTGGCCGCAACAACTCGCCGCTCTGATCAATCAACAATACAGCAGCATCGCCCGTGTTGGCCTTAAAGACGCGGCAGGTAATATTGCCTTTGATGCAACTGACGTGTTTGCCAACCAAGTGTATGTATCGAGTGCGGTGAATACCTTTACCCTCGATATTAAAGCGGATGCGAATCAGCCCAATGTGACGGTGTCAGGCTTACAAGCTCAATACCAACTGGATGCGTCTAACACGGCGTTGGTGAGTGCGGCCTTAGATGGGCAAGCTGGATTGTCTGCATCACTGATCATTAAAGACGCTAAAGGCACCGAAGTCGGTAAAGTGTTTGGCGTAACGCCAGTCACGCTGACGGCTAAGGTGGCCGAGCAGGGTGAGTTTACTGCCGATGTTGAAGTGACGGACAAAGCGGGCAAATCTTGGCCATTGGCATCCCAGCCGATCACGGTTCAGCCACAAGCGTCGAATGACTATGATTTTGTCTTCCCTGATGGTTTGGCATCTTACAAAGCAGGTACCCGCGTACTGGCGACTGACGGCGGTATTTACGAGTGTAAACCGTTCCCGTACGAAGGTTGGTGTCGTATTTATACCTCAGCGCAAAATGTGTATGAGCCGGGCGTAGGGGCAAACTGGAGCGATGCGTGGGAAAAACGCTAACCGCTGTGTTACGTAGGTAAAGAACAAGCAGAGCCTTTTGGCTCTGCTTTTTTGTCCCTGCATCGCACGGAAAACATCGGCGTGTATCTTGTAACCCAGATCTGTTTTCATTGATCCTTGTGTCTAGAGTGCTGTTCATTGATTGAGTTCGTGTCAAATTTCTACTTACTGTTTCTATTGAGATAATCTGCTGCCTGGAAAGCTGCGTAGACACCTAGCATCCCTAATCTGGCTAAATAGTTGTCACTTTGCCCTATTTTTAGCTAGGGTAAAACGGATGTTGATGGGCAAATGCCCTTGTTTATTATCGGTGTGAAAAGGAGCTCAAGATGATTTCTACGGATGATCTGGGTATTAAGCGGGACATAGATTTTGCAGTATCTGAAGTGTTCCAGACATTTGAGAAGGAGCACCAACGGTTACCAACAACAGAGGAGTTCAGACAGCTGTTCGAAGAACGAGTCGATGAGCTTGTTGGCACCAAAGAGCAGTGGGAGCAGGTTGGCCAAGACGCGTTGGAAGTTTTGTCTCAGCGTGAGCAAGCAATTTGGGCCACCGTCTGCGAATCGGAAGCGCAGTACCGGCAACGACGAAGCGAATTTGAGGACTACGAAAGCTTTTAAGACACTTAAGTGAGGTAACAGTCGCCTCGAAAGACCGTATCGTTTCGGCAGTAAAAGAAAAGGGTAGCCTTGGCTACCCTTTAGGTTTTTATTGTTATCCGCACTTAATTACAGAAAGCGCTTGTTCACTTTGATAATGGCTTTGCGAACGGGTGCTGGGCCTTTGTCGGTCGCGACCAATGGGCGGTGCGGTTGGCCTGGGTAGAAGATGATGAATTCGCCCGGTGTCAGGGTAATGAATCGTTCATCGATGACTTGGCTGCTGAACGACAGATCGCGCTCATCCAGTTGATCGTCTTCAATCGCCGCGAACTTACTCAGGCTATAGCCAAAGGTTTCTTCGCCTTCAAGCACGATTTGTACATCTAGGTAGTCACGGTGCGCTTCAGAGCGACGCTCTTCCAGCAGTTGGGTATGGTCATCGGCGAGGATGAAGAACGCGTTGTCGCCGTAGAGCTCGTGTTTGCCTGCTTCGAGAGGCATGCTAAGTTTGTCTTTAACAATAGCGATGATTTTTTGTAGCTCAGGTGACAAGTAAGAGATGAAATCGAGTTGTTCTAAGTTGCCGATGTACATAAAAGACTCAAGTTTGATTTTGAAGAGCGGGGATTCTATTACAATCTGAGCGGTGGGAATAGATACCTGGCTCAAATTTTAACACCCTGTCGGCCAACGCTAGGGTGGAGCTCTAATATCCCTATGTAATCTGTGTAGAAAAGCACAAAAAATAGAAAGATGCTGGAATTGCGCACTTTTCGCGCTTAATCTGTGCAAACAACGATCACTGGATGAATATCACGATGCATTTACGCACCCGTCGGCTTGTGATCAGAGCCGCGACCCAAATGGATTTACCTAAGCTTTATTCGTACTTGTCGTGCGGCGAAACCTCGCAGTTTTTGCCTACCTCTGACGTGAGCTTAGATGGCGTAAAAACGCTGATCGACAAACCGTATCCGCACACCTTTGTGATCACTAACATCCACGGCAAAATTGTCGGCCACCTGTTGTTTCACCTGTGGCATGAAAAACACACCTATAAGCTTGGCTGGGTGATCGCCCCGGAATACCGAGGCAAGGGGTTTGCGACCGAAGCGGCGTCTGCGGTGATGGACTTTGGCTTTCACGATCTCAATGCGCATAGGATCATCGCCACCGCACAACCGGAAAACGTCGCCTCTTGGCGTTTGATGGAAAAGATCGGGATGCGTCGTGAAGGGCATTTTATCCAATGTATCGCCCGTGCTGACGGCACATGGTGGGACGAATATTTTTACGCAGCGTTGAAATCTAGCTGGCAAGTGCCAGAGGGTGTGTTTAGCGGCTATTAGTCTTGGCGGTGACTTCACACCGCTTGTTGCTTTGTCGCTGGTTTGATTTTCTTGCTATCTGCTATCTGCTATCTGCTATCTGCTATCTGCTATCTGCTATCTGCTATCTGCTATCTGCTATCTGCTAGTTCCTCCTTTTATTTGGGCGCTATTCTCTATCGATTATTGCAATGGCGGCGAAGTTTAACTTCATATTTCAGGGCATATGGGCCGAGATTGAGTCATCTCTACCGTATTTCTTAGTTAAACCTGTTACTTCTGTCACAAATCATTGATATGTGGTGTTTTCTATTGCTGGCAGCGAATAATTGCGACCGAACTCTGAATATTGCTCTGTAAATCGTAATCGATGAAATTACGTTTTTAAGTTATTGTTTTAAATAAATAAAAATTATTGATGCATTGACTCAATCTCACAATAAATAATCATAAATTGCGACGAGGTCACTTTACACGGGTTCAATAATGCGCATCTGAAGCGCTTTGTGAAGGTTGTCACGTTGGTCAGTTTGGACATTTGGTGGTTAAATCGATCCAACTTGTTCACTACAAACTCAAGGACAATAATAATGAAAATCCGCCTCTCCCTACTTACTATGGCGATTTGCTCATCAATGGCTGCGAATGCGAAATCTGTTGATGATATGTCTCAGTTGACGGTTATTCCAAACCACAACTCAAGCCTGATCAAAAACTTTAACCCATACGTCCCAGCACGTATGCACACAGCTCGTGACTTTATTTATGAGCCAATGGTTATTTTCAATGAGTTGAAAGGTAATACCCCAGAGTTTCGTCTAGCGACCAACTATGCATTCAGTGACGATTTGATGAGCATTACGTTTGATCTACGTGATGGCGTGAAATGGTCTGATGGTGAAACCTTTAGTGCTGACGACGTGGTGTTCTCTTTTGATCTGATCAAAGAGCATTCTGGCCTTGATGATCGCGGTATCCACGCGCTGATTGAGTCTGTTGAGAAGGTCGATGATCTCACCGTTAAATTCACTTTGAAAGAAGTGAACACCAACGCGGCTTACGAAATTTCACTGGTACCAGTGGTTGCAGAGCACGTGTGGGCCAAAGTTGAAGACCCAATGCACTTCATGAACGAAGAGCCAGTGGGTACCGGTGCATTTACTGAATTCCCAGTCTTCACCCCGCAGCTATTCTTGCAGTGTCGCAACCCGAATTACTGGGATGCTGCTGAGCTAGACATCGACTGTCTGCGTGTACCGCAGTACAACCATAACGACCAAGTAATGGCGTCGCTGATCCACTCAGAAGTAGACTGGGGTGGCTCTTTCATTCCAGATATCGATACCACTTATGTTGCCGCGTCTGAGCACCATGGTTACTGGTACCCAGCAGCAGGTACGCAAGCGTTTATGTTCAACTTCACTCACTCAGATCCAGTGAAACAAGAAGTATTGAGCAATATCGACTTCCGTCGCGCATTCTCTATGGCACTAGACCGTCAAACGATCATTGATATCGCACACTACGGCTCAGGTACCATTAACGATTTCGCCTCTGGCCTAGGTTACGCGTTTGAAGCTTGGTCTGACGAAACCGTACACAACGAATTCAAACCATTTATGACTTTCAATCTAGAAGGGTCGAAAGCGCTGCTTGCAGAAGCGGGCTTTAAAGATGTGGATGGCGATGGCTTTGTGGAATCACCATCAGGTAAGCCATTTTCTCTACAAATCCAATCACCAAACGGTTGGACTGACTTTAATAACTCAGTCATGCTTGCGGTTGAGCAATTAGAAGCAGCGGGCATTAAAGCTGAGCCAAGAACGCCAGACTTTGCGGTTTATAATCAAAGCATGCAGAACGCGGAATACGACGTGGCGTACACCAACTACTTCCACGGTCCAACACCGCACACGTACTGGAACAGTGCTTACCACTCGAAACTTCAAGCTGAAGGTGGCTTGCCACGCTTTGCGATGCACTTCTGGACTAACGCTGAGCTAGATGCACTACTAGACAGCTTCTTCCGTACAGACAAGCAAGCAGAGCAAGTGAAGATTGCGCATCAAATCCAGCGCATCATCGCGAGCAACCAAGTGACTGTACCGGTAATGTCGGGCTCTAACTTCTACCAATACAACACCAAAGACTTCACTGGCTGGTGGACAGCAGAGAATCCAAAAGGTCGCCCAATGATTTGGGAAGGTACCCCAGAGCGTATCCTCCACGTATTGGACTTGTCTCCACGTAGTTGATAACTCGGTAACAAAAACGAAAAACAGTCGGCCTCGGTCGGCTGTTTTTTTATGGCACAATTTTGCCAAATCGAGTTCACTAGCATTTTCAATTTGACGTTCAAGGAATCGAAATGGCGACAGAGCAGTACAACCCGCAGGTATCGGCGCACTATGCGGCCTATCGTCCGCCAGTGCATCAACTGATCCTCGCTTCGCTGGCTGCGAAAAGTCCGGTGTCGAGCAACGCGGCGCAGTTTTCTGCCGGTTTAGATATCGGCTGCGGTACTGGCGTTTCCAGTGTGGCCTTGGCTGCACATTGTGATCATGTCCTTGCGGTTGACCCCAGTGAAGCGATGATTGCCAATGCAGCGTTGCATCCCAGCATTAGTTATCACATCGGTGATGGTGAAGCGGTGCCTGTCGCGAGTGGCAGCGTGGATGTCGTAACCTTGGCCGGTTCGCTGTTTTACGCTAAATCAGATGCACTGGTAGCGGAGTTGGTGCGAGTTGGTCACGCACAGAGTGTTATTTGGGTGTACGACTTTGAAGTGCGGCTTGAGAGTGCGTTTGCGCTACTTGGCATAGCGATGGCGTCATCATCGTCGGATTACGATCATGCCATCAATTTAAGCGATAGTGCGTTACTGACCGAGGTTGAATGTGAGCAGAGCGCGTTAACGCTAACCATGACTACCGAGCAATTAGCGCATGTGTTGTTTTCCTCGTCGCGCCGTTTTGATGTGTTTGTTGCCCACTTTGGCGCAGACAACACGTTCGAGCAGGTGGTGACCAAACTGAACGCTCACAGCACTCATCACAGTGTCTCGGTTGATACTTACTGCTCGGTGTATCGATTAAAATAGCTGACTAGTGCGGCGCTGACGTCAGGATCGCGACATCAAGATCGGATTACTGACAGTGTTGATGCGTCTGAGGGAACAAAGACAAGCCGCCAAACAGAGGCTTGTCTTTATGTTGCTCTTAAACCATCGCCTAAGGCGGTGGTGATTGCTTGTTTAATGAGCTTCAAAAGCCAGTGCGCGTTTTTCAACCACGCGGAATACCAAAGTGAGGATACCGTTGACGGTGAGATAGAAAGCGCCTGCCAAACCAAAGACAGTTAGCGTGTCATAGGTTTGCGCGTTGATCCGCTGCGCATAGCCCATCAAATCCATAATGGTGATGGTGCTGGCTAGCGATGTGCCTTTGAAGACCAAAATCACTTCGTTGGAATACGCCGGAATCGCGCGGCGAATCGCGTACGGCAGCAAGATAGACAACGATTGTTTGGTGTTCATCCCAAGCGCTTCACAGGCCTGCCATTGCGAATTAGGGATGGCATCAAACGCACCCTTAAATAGCAGGGTAGAGTAGGCGGCGGTATTTAGCGCCAGTGCGAGCATGGCACAAAACCAAGGCTCCGCTAGCACATACCACAGCGCGCTTTGCTGGACCCATTCAAATTGCCCCGGACCGTAGTTGATCAAAAAGATTTGGATCAACAGTGGTGTGCCGGTAAACAGCAGTACGATCACACTGACTGCTTGCTTGGCGATCGGCAATCGCACGACCAAAATCAGCGTCATGGCAATGGCCAACAGACAACCGATCAACAACGAGCCGGCGGTGAGCTTGAGACTGGTGACCAAGCCTTCCAGTAACAGGTAGAAATCTTGCTCTTTCATGCGGTCACCCTCGATTGGCCCGGAATATCAAAACGTTTAGTGAGGCGCTTAATCGCTTGTTGGCTGATCAAGGTGATGGCGAGGTAGATAACCGCAGCGGTTGCATACCATGTAAAGCTGTCATGCGTACTGGCGACATTTAACTTGGCTTGTTGCATTAAGTCGGTGACACCAATGAGTGACACTAAGGCTGTATCTTTTAATAGGACTAACCATTGGTTGGTGAGCCCGGGCAGCGCGTGACGGGTCGCTTGTGGCACCACAAAGCGAAAGAAGGTGGCTGCTTTGCCAAAGCCTAGCGCATACGCTGCTTCTGATTGGCCTTTAGGCACCGCTTTAATGGCGCCGCGGATGGTTTGAGAGCCGTAGGCGGCGAAAATCAGAGATAGGGCCACAACCCCTGACCAAAACGGTGACATTTCGACGTAGTTGCCGGTGAGCAGAAAGAGTGCATGGCTGGTGCCGAAAAAGATAAACAACACGATCAATAGCTCCGGTAGTCCCCGGAGCATAGTGACCAACAAAGTGGCGGGCATGGAGATCACGCGCCACTTTGCCATTTCAGCGCAGGTAAACAGCAACGCAATAACCAGGCCGACTACCACACTGACAAGTGCTAATAGCACTGTCATCCACGTCGCATCGATTAATGTGTTTATATACCCACTTGAGAACATAAATTAGTTTCCGAAATATTGGTCAAAGATCTGCTGGTAAGTACCATTTTCTTTGATGGTTGCCAGTGCCGTGTTCAACTCGTCAACCAGCTCTTGGTTGTCTTTGTTGACGGCAATACCGAAACCTTGGCCAAAGTATTGTGCGTCGGTAACGGTTTCGCCAACGTATTGCACTTTGTCGTTTTCTTCGAACCATTCAGCCACAACCGCAGTATCACCAAAGATCGCGTCGATACGGCCAAGGTTTAGGTCAACAAATGCGTCTTGGTAACTACCGTAAGGAACCGCTTCTACTGCGTTCGGCATTTTTTCAACAAGGTAGCTCTGGTGCGTTGAACCGTTTTGAACACCTACACGCAGGCCGTCTAGTGACTCTTGTGGAGCAACTGCAACAAAGGCTGCGGCGTTGTCGTAGTATGGGTTAGAGAAAGCGACTTGCTCGAGACGCGCTTCAGTGATGTCCATTGCTGAAATCGCGGCATCGTAACGGTTGAAACGTAGTGCTGGGATCAAGCTGTCGAACGCTTGGTTATGGAAGGTACAAGTGGCTTCCATTTCAGCACACAGTGCGTTAGCAAGATCGACATCGAAACCTACGATGTTGCCTGCTTCGTCGGTGAACTCAAATGGAGGGTAAGTTGCTTCCATTACAAATTTAATTTCTTGCTCAGCTTGAGCGGCAAAAGTAGATAGACCAATCACTGTCGCTAATAGAATTTTTTTCATCGCGAGTTTTCCTTGTGTTTAGTGTGACAAATATTGCGCAAATTCGCGGGTTTTGGGCGATTCAAATGCGGTGTGGTCGCCAAACTCCACGACATTTCCATTCTCTAGGTAAAGGACGTGTGAAGCGACTTTTTTTGCAAAATCTACCTCGTGGGTCACAATAACCTGCGTAATGCCGGTGTTGCTTAGTTGTTTTACTATTTCAACAATTTGGTTGGTGATTTCTGGGTCAAGGGCCGCTGTTGGTTCGTCGAACAACAACACTTCAGGGCTCATCATTAATGCCCGTGCAATGGCAACACGCTGTTGCTGACCACCAGAAAGTTGCAATGGCCACGCGTCTGCTTTGTCGGCTAATTGCAGCTGTTCAAGGATCTCACCTGCCTTCTTTTTTGCTTGCGGCTTATCCATCTTCAGCACTTTCACCGGCGCTTCAATCAGGTTCTGCAGCACGGTCTTATGGGGCCACAAGTGGTACTGCTGGAATACCATGCCCACTTTCGTCCTCAGCGCAGCGCCGGTTTTCGCCGGAACCGTATTGGCAAAGTCAAACGAGGTATTATTGATGTTCAATGTGCCAGACGACGCCAGTTCAAGTAGGTTAAGGATACGCAATAAGGTGCTTTTCCCTGCGCCACTTGGCCCCAGTAGTACGAGTACACTTCCCTCAGGGCAGTCGAAACTGACATCGGTCAGTACCTGCGTCTCGCCATAGAATTTATTAACATTGCTTACTTGAATACTCATGCTCAAATTCTGCATCAAACCTCGATATCGGAATACTATCAATATTGTATAAACATGCAAGAAAAATGTATAAAAAGACATTCTCTTGGTGGGATATTGTTCAGGTTCCACTTTTGTGGAGGAAAAACTGGTTCAGGTTTTAAAATTTCAAGGCAAATTATCCTGCCAGAGTAGACATTGCCCGTTGATGGGTATGTCACTATCGTCATGGGTGACTAAAATGGCAGGGATGTTCGCATCGCTAAGTTGCTGATAAACAAAAGCTCTAAAACTCTCACGTAAGGTTTTGTCGAGTTTGCTAAAGGGCTCGTCTAATAAAATCGCATTCGGTTTTGCCAGCAGTGCGCGAAGTAAACTAATTCTTGCGCGCTGCCCGCCCGACGCTTGGCTGGGATGCATATCGGCAAGGTGAGCTAAATCGATACTCGCCAGTGTGTCTCTCACGGTTTCTTCGCGCTGGGCGATCTCAGTTGGCAGCGCCAAGGCCAAATTTTGCCAAATATTAAGATGAGGAAAGAGCAAATCGTCTTGAAATAGCAGCCCAATGCCGCGCTGCCATGCAGGCAAGTCTGTTACATCTAGCTTATTCAGCACCACGTTACCGCGATAGGTGAAATCCGCTTGATAATGGCCGCCAATGGCATTAAGCAGGGTGGACTTTCCGCAGCCGCTTGGCCCCATAATGGTCACCACTTCGCCAGGCGCAACGGTTAAAGACAGCGGTGAAAGCAGCATCTTTTCAGCCAGATTTATCGAAAAATTACGTAGTTCCAGAGACATTACGCGATAGCCTCCTTGGGCTGATGACGACGGGAAACGGCCTTTTGGCCTTGTAGCGCGAGGAAAAACACCAGCAGTGGCAGTAAGCCTTGGAGTAAGGCATAAATAGCGCTCACTCGACGATCGCTACCACCAACGAGGGCAACTGCTTCAGTGGTGATGGTGTTGATCCGACCCGCACCCAACATTTGCGTGGGTAGGTACAAGGCCAAGCTCACGCTGATCCCCAAACCGAAGGCAACGATTAACGCCGGCAGCAACAGCGGAAATTTGATCTTCCACCACACGCGCAGTGGCGACAGGCCAAGGCTCGCACCTGTTTGCGCCAATCTAGGATCCAAACTCTCCCAATGTGGACGCAAACTGAGATAGACATAAGGAAAAATGAACACAATATGTGCCCAGACAACCCAAGTGAAATGCCATTGAGGTGCCACTTGATAGGCAATAACTTGCATCCCGAATAACAAAGAAAGCTGCGGCGCAACTAGAGGCAAACAGATCAGCCACATCGACAGCGATTTACCCATTTCAAACAGGAGCGAAATGGCAACTAGCGCAAAGACAGTGGCGAAGATCGCGATTTTAAGGCTGGTCAACAATACCGGGAGGAGGTACGGCAGCTCTTGCGACCAAAAACGTAGCGAGGTCGTCTCTGGCCACACTTGCGGAAACGGCCAACGTTGTGCGAGGGTCCAGATCAGCAAGGGGATCAGCACCAGCAGCGGTGCTAGCAGTATGTAGCGCAAGCCCACCGGCGCGATAGGAAGATGACGACGTTTTCCGCCAATTGCGCGATGGTTAATCAATTGCACCAGCCCTTTTTCCACGCCGATCCAAACCATTAACGCGATAGCGGCATTGATACATAACAACACCGCGCCCGCCGCCGCGCGCGAGAAGGTGGCTAAGTCCGGATCGTTAAACCACTGCCACACCATCACGGCGAATGTGGGCGGTCTTTGTGAGCCAATAATAAACGCGACTTCGACATTGGTGACGCTAAAGGCGATCACGGCAAAAATGGGGTAACGCATCGCCCGCAACCATTGCGGCAGCAGGAGCAAACGCCAGACTTGTTGATGACGATATCCAAGGCTTGCCCCGATAGCGGCGTACGAGGCTAGGTTCATCCGCGCTAAAATCGTCAGGCTCATCAGCAGCACAAACGGCAGCTCTTTAAGCACTAAGGTAAGGATCAAACCAAGATTTAGGCCATCTTGGGTTAACAGCGGTAAAGGTAGCGGAGCGATTAACCTTGCTAGTAATCCGGTAGGGGCTAGCAGCATCACCATGCCAATGGCGAGCGCGGTGTGGGGCAGCGCAAGAATAGGGGTGAGCCAGCGGGTAACACGCTGCCACTGCGGGGTGAAGCGATAACGTTCGATGATCAGCGCCGCCAGCATCACGGAAAGCGCGGTGCTGGCGATACCGACAAAGAGCCCACGGCCGATCGCCTTCAGTGCGCCCGGCCACATTAGGGCTTGGACAAAGCCGTCGATGCTGAGCTGAGATAAGCCTATTTCAGGCAGGTAGCCTACAGCTGGCGCAACTACTCCGAGTAGGGCTGGCAACAACGGAAATACAAAAAGAAGTAAGGTTGTTCCCAGCACCACTTGGCGCCAAGGATTTAGTCTCATTTACTGCCGTATCGCTCTTGCCATTCTTTCTCTAGTGCAGTTTGCCAGCTTGGGTGTGGCTCTGGCAGCGATGGAAACAGCGCAAAACCTTGGCTTTCGCCGGTTAAGAACTCTGTTGCTACTACCGCAGGATCGCCCCAAATGTCGGCATTGGCTTTGCGAGTCTGCGCTTCGGGCGAAAGTAGGAAATCAACCACTACTTGCGCGCCGGCGCTATGATCGCTATTCCACGGGATCGCGAGGAAATGGATGTTCGATAGTGCGCCTTGTTCAAACGCGAAGGTGTCGACGCTGGCGGGTAAGGTGCCGTTAGCCACACCGGCAAGCGCATCATTGGGATTGAAAGTGATCGCTAAGTCGATTTGACCATCGTTAAGCAATTGCTTGGTCTCGCCGCTACTGGTTGGGAAGCGCGCGCCTTGTTGCCAGGTTAACGGGTGCAGTTGGTCGAGATAGTGCCACAAGGGCGCGGTGATCTGATCAAACTTTGCCGCATCGACGGGCTGATACAGCGCGGCATCATTACCTGAGAGTTCGAGCAGTGCTGCCTTTAAAAAGGATGAGCCGTGAAATTCTGGTGGCTGTGGATAGCTAATCCGCCCGGGTTGGCTTTTGGCGTAGGTTAGCAACTCAGCAAAACTGTTAGGGGGGGAAGCCAGCGTGTCGGTGTCGTAAATGAACACCAATTGCCCCACGCCCCACGGCGCTTCTAAACCTTCGGTTGGCTCGGTGAAATCGACATCAACGGGCAAACTTTTATCGATAAATTGCCAGCTTGGCAGGGTGTCGACAAACGGGCCCCAAAGGAGATCGTTGTGTTTGAGCGACTTAAAGTTCTCACCATTGACCCACACTAAATCGACACTGCCGCCACTGTGCTTTCCTGCTGCTTTTTCTGCAACTAAGCGGTTCACGGTTTCCGCGATATCGTTGACTTTCACGTGCACAAGACGGACATCGTATTGCTGCTGCAATTCTTTATCTGCCCAACGTAAATACTGGTTAATTTGCGGGCTACCGCCCCACGCATTGAAGTAGACCGTTTGTCCTTCGGCTTCTTTAACAATGGCATCCCAATCGCTCGTCACCGCCTGCTCGGCCATCGCGGCAAAGGGCAGGCTTAATGCCGCAGTAAGAAGAGGGGGGAGAAATGTTTTCATAGTAAGTCCTTTACAGATGAAGTATTAGACGTGCCACGACGCCATTGATGGTATTTTTGCACCCAAGCTAGCAGTTGCTGCGGGGCATTATTGCGTTTCCATACACCGGCTGCGTATTTGTTTGCTTCACTCATGGTCGGATATGGATGGATAGTCCCTAAAATCTTGTTGAGTCCGAGCCCGTGTTTCATTGCCAAGGTAAATTCGGTCAAAAGATCGCTGGCGCGCACGCCGACAATGGTTACCCCTAAAATAGTGTCTTTGCCTTTCGGGGTGATCACTTTCACCATGCCGTGGGCCTCGCCATCGGCAATTGCGCGGTCTAGATCATCAATACCGTATTGGGTGACTTCAATCTCTAATCCTTGCTCGGCCGCTTCTTTTTCATTGATGCCGACGCGGGCGATTTCAGGTGTCGTGTAGGTAGCGTGCGGCATAACGCGGTAGTCGGCTTTAAAGCGTTTAAACTGGCCAAACAAACCGTTCACTGCTGCGTACCACGCTTGATGCGAGGCGGCATGGGTTAGCTGGAATGGGCCGCAAACATCACCGACAGCAAAAATATTGGGATAGCGGGTTTGCAGATACTCGTTAACCTCAATGGTGCCACGCTCGGTGGTCGGGATATTCAAGGTTTCTAAACCAAAACCGCTGACATTAGCGCTGCGGCCCAGGGCAAGGAGCACAGCGTCAAAGGCAATGTCCGTTGTGACATCGTTACAGATCACTTGGGCGCGCGGTTGACCGTTATCGTGACTGAACGACACCACCTTGTGATCCGTTAACAGCTTCACGCCATCGGCGCTTAGTTGCTGTTGCAGTTGCTCGGCCACATCACTGTCTTCACGGATCAATACTTGCTCAGCCATTTCGACCAAGGTGACGTCTGCGCCAAGCAGGGCAAAACTTTGCGCCAATTCGCAGCCAATCGGGCCGCCGCCTAACACCAATAGCCGCGATGGCAGCTCGGTAAGCTCCCAAATGGTGTCAGAGGTGTAGTAGAGCACCTTATCTAAGCCTTCAATCATCGGCACGAGGGGGCGCGCACCGGTGGCAATCACGATGTTTTCAGTGCTGATCTCGCGGTTGTTCACTGTTACCGTCCACGGTGAGGTGATTTTCGCTTCTCCTTGAATGCAATCAACGCCTAACCCTTGATAACGTTCGACGGAGTCATGCGGCTCAATTTGGCTGATCACCTGCTTAACCCGTTGCATGATGGCGTTAAAGTCGATGTGAGAGGGGCTGGTGTGAACGCCAAATTCACTGGCGCGATTGACTTCCCGCGCAGTGTGCGCGGCTCGGATCAAGGCTTTCGAAGGCACACAACCGGTGTTTAAGCAATCGCCCCCCATTTGGTGTTTTTCAATTAAAGTTACTTTGGCTTTGACTGCTGCTGCAATGTAGGCGGAAACGAGCCCGCCAGAGCCTGCGCCAATCACCACCATATTGGTATCAAAATGTGTGGGCTTGTTCCAGCCTTGGTAAACCTGTTTGCTTTGCACCATGGCGATAAACTTTTTCGCGATGAGCGGGAATAAGCCAAGTAGCGCAAACGAGAGCAAAATGGGTGTCGAGACAATATCACCGAGTGAGTTGATCTCAGCTAGTTGTGTACCAGCATTGACGTAAACGGCAGTTCCCGCCAGCATACCGAGCTGACTCACCCAGTAAAATTGACGGGTTTTCATCGGGGTTAAGCCCATCAATAAATTGACCACAAAGAAAGGAAAAATTGGGATCAAGCGCAGCGTGAACAGATAAAACGCGCCCTGTTTTTCGATCCCTTGATTGATGGCACTAAGACGATTGCCAAACTTAGCCTGAACCCAATCACGCAGGATAAAACGGCTAAACAAGAAAGCGAGGGTCGCCCCAAGGCTGCTGGCAAAGGAAACTAACACTAGGCCATAGGCAAAGCCAAACAGCGCGCCGCCAAGCAGGGTCATGATCGCCGCGCCCGGCAGCGACAGGGCAGTAACGGCAACGTAGATCAGGAAGTAGCCAAGTGCATACCTAAAAGGGTGAGATTCAATCACGGCCTGCAGCGACAGTTGCGATTGCTTGGCGGCTTCTAACGTAAAGAAGCGGCCGAGATCGAAGCTAAACCACAGTATCACTGCAATAGCGATAAGTGCGGCAAGCAGCCATTTGTTATTTTTCATCTGAATCTCCCTATCAGCGTGCGCACTCTTACGACGACTACCTTGAATCGGAATGTCACTGTGCAACTTGCTGGCGCTTGAGCAGAGCGGACATTTTCGGCAGGCAGTGGGTCTTTTACCGATAAACCTATTAAAAGTTCACGATAAAGAGTGACTTAGTAGCGATTATAGAAAGAATGACCGTAAAGGGGAGGTTTTATTACAGGTTATGCCATTAAATTTAAAGAAACTATTTCAATTGCAATGGAAAGACCAATAAACAAAACACCTTTGCCTAAATGATATTTACGATACCACATGGCGCGGGAGCGAAATTTTAACAAAAGTCCCCATAACATGATCAGGATCTTGAGTCCGATGAGGATAAAGCAGAGATCTTGATGGAGTTGATAATCGAGTTGCGGTTGGTAGTAGAAAAGGACTGTGCTAGTGGCGAGAAGAAGAATAAAAATCTTAAAGAAACGGGCCGGCCATTTGCTGAAAGTGTCAGAGAATAAGGTGCATGGTTGGCCTGCGAATGGCGACGCACTTTTCATCCCTGATCTCCTATTATTTATTCAACTATCCATAAGCGATCATCTTAAATAGCCATAATAAAAGATCAGCTATTCAACCGTCACATTGCGATCTGCGTCAAACTGTTGACTATATAGGGAAATCTGTCACTAAAGATGCGTGAAGTGAATCAAGATAATGGCGCTTTCTAGACAAAAAAGCAGGCAAAGATTTGCCTGCATGACCATGCCTTTGGGGAATATTTGAGGTTAATATTTCCAGTCATTTAGGCGGAACAGTAAGGTCTGCTCGCCTTCAAGTGTCATTGTATTACCGTCAAGTGAAATCGTACTCCAATCCGACAGGACTCGGCTAAATGTCACTTCAATCGCCATGTCTTTTTCCGCACACGCTTGCATGGTGCTAAGCATGTTGTTGATTCTAAACTGATCGCCGTTCAGCTCTGCCAAGCCCATGAAGTTGTTGCAACCGTTCATGCCGTTGCTGTTCATCGCTTCGCCAATTTCAATTCGCGGTACACGGGCTTGATTATCTGGGGTTATCTCTACGCCATCGATAGCGATAAGATCCCAGTTGTGATGCATTAGATCTGCTTCGGTAACCGGTTTTTCAGCGAGTACCCCTTGCGGTGACTCGTCGCCAGTTGAAGCACAACCCATCAGGGCGAAAGAAAGCGCCGAAGCCAAAAGTAGTTTGTTATTCATGTTGTTCCCAATCACGTCCAAGTTATGCGTACTATGATACTTCGTCCCCAAGAAAGTTCGTATCCCTTTGTCATTAGCGTGTTAGTTTTGCTACGCAATTAAACCTCTGCGCATTGTCAAACGACCATTGCGCTAGCTACCAACTTGGGCACCGACCTTGGACAGCATAGCGCCAGATGGGGAAATCGTCTTGCGATTCAACGAGGGAAATCGACATTGCGTCGCATCTTAGAAGCGACGATCCAGCGTAATAAACACACTTTGACGTTCACCAAAGCCCATTTCGCCAATTAGATACCAGTTGGGGTCGAGTCGGTACTGCATGCCGGCCAAGGTATTCCATTCAGCGGCCAGCTGCTGCTTCACGTTAAAGCGGCCCGGCAGGTTGATATCGGCTTGTTTCAGCGTGCCCGACAGCTCTTGCTCGACGTTTTGATACATCGCACCAACCCAAACTCTGAGGGGCATGCCGTTGCGAGTAAAATCGTAACCCACACGCGGGGAGATCACGGTAGCGTCAATCGCGCCATCGATCACATTCAGATTGGTCTGGGTATAGCTGGCATCAACGAGGGCAAAGAGCTGCTGGTAACCGCCGGCTAGCACCATACCACCGCCGTAGGTATACCCGTTGAGATCTAAACGGAATGGCGTTTCGAGCACGGGTTTACCAAGCACTTTGACCTTGACCGTAGTTTCAGAATAACCGTCTAGCGAGCCGACAATCCCATAGAGATTTAAGAAAGGGAACAGCCAAACATCTGCGCGCAACGAGATAACATCCGTGGCTTGATGCCCAGCACCGGCTTCCATATCAATCAGCTTTTCTAAGCCGCCAATGCCTGTTAAATCGATCGACGTGACATCAATACCTTGTTCGAGGCTCATATAACCGACACTGAGGCCAAAAGCTTGAGGTAGTTCGTAGCCGAGCGCTTCGGCTTTATCTTTCCAGATTGGCAAAGAGAAGGAATCGGCGTGGGCCAAACCCATATACAGAGAAGTGCAAATCAAGAGCACGGTTCGAAATATCATAGATAGCTTCAATCAAAGTGGCGGGCACAAACACGCGTCGTGACAGTATTTGTGGCGAAATTCTGGGCGCATCGTAAGAGCAATCAGCGCCGTGGCTGTGGTGAGGCCGAGCAGGGCATCGCAACAGGCGAGCGCATCATACGCTGAAAACGACAAAAGTAAACTTTAAAGTATACTTATTTTATGTGGGCGATATACTCGCGCTTTCTTTATATAGGCATGGCAAGCAAACAGTGAAACTGTCAGTAAGAAAACGATTAGCGCTTATTGCGGCGGCGCAGCAGGAGTTTATTGAGCACGGCTATGCTGGCGCGAATATGGACAGAGTGTGCGAGCGAGCGGCGACCTCAAAGCGCACGTTATATCGCCATTTTGCCAGTAAAGAAGTGCTATTTGTCGCCTCGATACAAGCGGTGTTAGCTGAGCAACAAGCCAAATTGCAGATTCGCTATGAGCCCTCTGTCGCTATTGAATCCCAGCTCAAAGCTTACTTGTTGGCCAAGTTAGAGACGATCCATGAGGATTTCGGCCTGCCGCTCGCCAGAATGGTGATCAGTGAGTTTATTCGCTCACCGGCATTGGTTGGACGCTACCTCGAAAAATTTGACCACCACGATGAGCAATTGGATGCGTGGTTTGCGCATGCGATTGCCGACGGCAAAGTAAAAGCGCTCGCGCCGACGGTGATGAGCTCGATGCTGCTGTGTCTGTTAAAAGGGCACTTAATGTGGCCGCAGCTGATAACCAACCAAGCGCTGCCCGATAGTCTAGGGCAAGAGCGCATTATTGATGACATCCTCGACGTATTTCTCAATGGTTACCGTGCTTAGTGTGCTAAAACGACATCGCCGCACCCCAAGGAGTGCGGCGGTGTTGAACTAGCGCCGTTTTGCAGGCGCCCTTTCGCAATGGCAAACCATTATCTGTGTTACAACATGCTCATCAATACACCCATGTAAATGGTACCGCCGACAATTCCCCCGGCGATCAATAAGCGGGCGGTCGATGGCATAACACCTTGCGCCAGTTGAAAGCGATTCCATAAATCCAGTTTACCTTGGAGTACGTGCTCGCTGCCCGGTAGTAACAGCGGGTATTGCGCGGGACAACTGAACGTATCGGGGGCAGCCTCGATTGGGTTGTTAGCGACAAAGTGGCTGCTGAGTTTGGCTTCTGTGGTTACCAGATCGTTTAATAGGACTTGGTTGATAATATCGAAAAAGCCGCTGTAAATGGCCATCTGTTGTGACGCCGCTTCGCACCATTGAGGCCAGTTCTTTTTGTCGGGAGCGGGCAGTTCGTATTTCGGCACATCATCAGCCCAGCTCTTAATGTTTAAGGTTGTGAGCAGAGGCTGCGGTAAGGTTAATCCATCAACCGTCGCGGCCACTTTTTTGATCACCTCGTGGGTAGTCTTTGCCACTCGCAAAATTCGCTTCTTCTCAAAGTGACCCACTGAGCCGTCGGCGGTGATCACTTGCCATGTATTGACCAATAGCGCCTGCTCATTGCCAATGCTAGCGCTAAGATGGGTGATGCAGTGCAGCACTTGGATCAAGCTGTGGTGGTAGTGTTCCCAGCCATTGCCGAGTTGGGTTGCGATGGCTTGATGGGTCGCGCGGCAATCGGCATCGTGCTGGAGTAGCACTTTATTGACCATTCTGATCTCGGCATTGAGCTGTTGAATGATCGCCGGGATATCACTCTTTTTGATCTCTTCACCTCGGTGGCGAATGACGCCGCCTGACGGTTTAAGACTGCCTTTGGCTAGTGCTTCTAAAGTGTGTTTTTCAATCTCTAGATTACGTGAAGCCTCAAGGGTGGCGCGCAGAGAGTCGGGGTACAGTGCGGTTAGGGCAAGCGATAAGTCACTGTTAACCTTGGCTTGAGCCAGCATGGTATCGAGGCTTTCCACGCCGCGAAACGGATTGTGGTGCAAATAGGTACCGCGATATTGCGGATCGTAGTACGCATGACTAAAGCTGGCCGCCATTGCCTCGGTGGCGGACTTGATATTGAGTTTATCGCGGTTTTCCTGAGGGTAAAAACTGGTGCTGATGGCGTTACGCAGCGCGGCGGCATCAGTAAAGACATCCCATGCATCTCGTGGATCAATTGACGCATCGACGTAGTACGCTTTGGCATTTTTTTCACGATCACCGTTAAAGGGGTGGGTTGACCACATTTGCGGTGGTCTGGCGGTCATCTCTTCAAAGATCCGGTGCGCTGCGGGCTCGATGTCTTCATTGCGCTGCGGCACTTGACCAAATTGCGGATCGTTCATCACGCGCTGAATTTGTACGATAGCTTCTTTTTGCAACACGAACAGATCTTCAAGACGATAACCTTGATTATTTTCATAACTGGCAACGTCTAACGCGGTTTGCCACGCTTGGTCTGCCGCTTGTAGTTTGTAGAGTGCGTTGACCAGCGCATCGCTGCCGGTGACCGAAACCGCGACCAAATCGGCGTTGAGCTCCATTTCACGGCTAAGGGCACGCTCAGCGATGATGACTAGCCGAAATAGCGTGTCGACCATCGAGCGGATCGCCCAAATGATCAGCCCTAAAATCCAACCGATAAAGGCAATGCGAATATCAATTCGCGAGATAAAGCGAACAATGGAATCGAGCCAGTCGCGGGTTGCCACCATATGACCGATGATCTGCTGTGCGATATAGACCCAACGTCCCACCATCATAGAGTTTTGCGCGAAGTGGCCGAATTCGTGAGCCAGTACTGCTTTTAACTCGCCTAAATTGAGCACGTTGACTAACCCGAGACCAATGATCAGATTTTTCTTGGAAGGGAAGATCAGGTTGAGCAACGACAGATCGTAGAAAACAGCCGCGTTGACCTCTGGCGTGATAAAAACGCGGTGCGGTCGCGGGGCGCCAATTTCATCAGCCAAACTGTGGAGAAAATGAAAGAGTTTGGGCTCTTGCTCGGCGGTGATCTCAATGCCGCCGGGATTGCCAGCGCGTCTCACGGCAAAGAGCGATTTGGTCATAAACACGGTGAGAACAAACGCACAGCCAGTGATCAGGACGTGAAAGAGGTTAAAGTATCCGTGGTTTATCTTTTGTACGCCATGGTAAGTAATTAGGCCAAAAGTAATGCCCAACGCGATATAAAAGAGGATAAACAGCAGCAAACCGCCCATTGCCAACCAGGCTTGGCGCTTGTATTTGTGGTTTGCTCTGGTGAGCGATTCTGGCACCTGCTCGGGGCTGGGGGGATAGATATCAATATGTTCCATGGGTCGTCCTTGCCAACGATAGTGTCTTTGGTGTTATTTTTTTTTGAGAAAGCTCGCTGCGTTTGACTCTGTGGTCGCACCGAGTGCGTCTGACAGGCAAATTATCACACTGCCGGGCATAGGGTGAGAGGGCGGGGAGGGCATAAAAAGAGGTTGCGAGTGACATCGCTTGGTTAGCGAAAAGAGGTGTAACACCAAGGTTATCGCCGACTCATAACAGTAAGGCAGAAAATAGAGGCAAAATTAGAGGTAAAAAGGCGTGCGGGACGCAGAGAAAAGCAAGGCGAGAAACAGACCGAGAAACTAAGATAAATCGATAAAGCGGCGGTACCCATGTCGATTCGGGCACCGCTGCAATAGGGCGATTAAGGCACCGGACGTACTTGTACGATGATCCCCATGAGTGGGTGATCGATATAGTGGATTTCTCCGCCGCGCATACGACGCAAATCAGACATGCGGTAGGACTTCAAAAACGACTCGAGACGAGACGCGCTGGTTCCTGCAGCCGTTTGAACGCTAACGTGTTGCTCGGTTGGGATACGCAAATCAAAGTTGGCATCAATAAAGGCAAAGTGTTGGAAGAAGATCTGCAAGGTGCCTTCGAGCTCAGGTAAGATCCCTTGACCGCTTTGTGATAGCCCGGCTTGTGATGCGGTATGCCAGCGACGCGACAGGCCGTTGGCGTAATAATCACCGGCAAAGTTCTGTCCCACCGCGAGGCGGATCACTGGGGCATTATCTTGATTGAGCTCGGCTTGACGCCAAATTAAATGGGCGAGTGGTTTAAACTGGCCGTGCTCGCTGAGCGCCTGATATTGCTTGGTCATTTGCTTCGAGCTGGCGGGCAATAGCACCACGCCACCTTGCTCTAACTCGGCTTGGTTGGCCGCACTGAGCGTATTGGCATAATCGATGGCGGGTAGCTCGTTAGGCCAGTTTTCCTCTAACTCACCGGGTGCGACAAGACGTTGGAATAAGATCACCTCGATATCGTAGGCGCGAGCCGCCAGCGCTGGGGCGCTGGCAAGCACGGTGCTAACGAGCAGCGTACTTAAGATGATCAGTTTTTTCATAACACGTTGTCGCACGACAGCTTACCTCATTACTTGCGATGCTCTCTGAACTGCTGTAAATGCTCAGAAATACAATCCAATTTGTCTTTGGCGTTAGGGAGCGGCTTTAACACTTTCACGCGATCTGGCCCATCCATTCGGTACAGTTGCGGCGCAGTTTGCAGCAAGCTGACCAAATACATCGGGTCAACTTTAGACTGCTCATTAAAGCTAAATACCGCGCCTTTGTCACTGGCTTCGACTTTACTAATGCCCAATTCTGCGGCCAATAGCTTCAACTTGTTAATCGCGAGCAGGTTCTTCGAAGGCTCTGGTAGCAAGCCGAAGCGGTCGATCAATTCCACTTTCAGCTCAGTCAGCTGAGTGTCATCTTCGGCGCTAGCGATGCGTTTATACAGGGACAATCGGGTGTTCACATCAGGGATGTAAGCTTCAGGCAGCAGGGCAGGGATGCGTAGCTCCACCTCCGCTTGTTGACGCAACAAGTCATCGAGCGATGGCTCTTTGCCTTCTTTAAGCGCTTCTACCGCTTGCTCAAGCATTTCCATGTACAAGGTAAAACCGATGCTTTGGATTTGTCCGCTTTGGTCATCGCCGAGCAGCTCACCAGCACCACGAATTTCGAGATCGTGGGTTGCCAAGGTAAAGCCTGCGCCGAGATCTTCAAGTGAAGAGATCGCTTCTAAACGTTTCTGCGCATCTTTGGTGATACGTTTAAGGTGCGGTGTGAGCAGGTACGCATAAGCTTGGTGGTGTGAACGACCGACACGACCACGCAACTGGTGAAGCTGCGCCAAACCTAAATGATCGGCGCGGTCCATAATAATGGTGTTGGCGGTGGGCACGTCGATACCGGTTTCGATGATGGTCGTACACACTAAAACGTTGTAACGCTGGTGGTAGAAATCCGACATCACTTTTTCTAGATCGCGCTCGCGCATCTGGCCATGCGCTACTGTGATCCGCGCTTCGGGTACCAGCGTGGCAAGCTCTTCCGCCACCTTGTTGATGTTTTCGACATCATTGTGGAGGAAATAAACCTGACCACCACGGGCGATTTCACGCAGCATGGCTTCACGGATCAAGGCCGGCTCACTTTGGCGCACAAAGGTCTTAATGGCCATGCGTCGCGCGGGTGGCGTGGCAATGATAGACAAGTCGCGCATCCCACTCATCGCCATATTGAGCGTTCGTGGAATTGGCGTTGCGGTGAGGGTCAGGATATCGACATCCGCACGCATCGCTTTCACTTTCTCTTTTTGGCGCACGCCAAAGCGGTGCTCTTCGTCGACAATCAGCAGGCCCAAATCGTTAAATTTGAGCTCAGCATTGAGCAGTTTATGGGTGCCGATCAGAATGTCGACTTTGCCCTCAGCGGTATCGGCTAAGATCTGCTTTTGCTCTTTCGGCGTTTTAAAGCGCGATAACACTTCAACCCGAATTGGCTGATTGGCAAAGCGATCACAGAAGTTTTCGTAGTGCTGCTGAGCCAGCAATGTGGTCGGCACTAATACCGCGACTTGCTTGCCGTTTTCCGACGAGACAAACGCAGCGCGCATCGCCACTTCAGTTTTACCAAAGCCCACATCACCACACACGAGGCGATCCATGGCTTTGGGCTGGCACATATCGGATAGCACGGCGTTGATAGCAAGAGCTTGATCGTGGGTCTCTTCAAACGGGAAAGCGGTGGTAAATTCTGCATACGCTTCGCGGTTGAGCATAAATTTGTAACCCGGCTTGAGGCTGCGTTTGGCGTACACATCCAGCAACTCGGCCGCAACGTCACGCACTTTTTCCGCCGCTTTTCGGCGCGCTTTTTGCCAAGTTTCACCGCCAAGTTTGTGGATCGGCGCTGTGTCTTCGGCGCCGCCAGAGTAACGGCTGATCATGTGCAGAGATGACACCGGCACGTAGAGCTTCGAGCCGCCTTGGTATTCCAAGGTGACAAACTCCGAGGTCATGCCGCCAGCCTCTAAGGTTTGCAAGCCGATATAGCGCCCGATCCCGTGATCGAGGTGCACCACAGGTTGCCCCGGTTGGAGTTCGGCCAAGTTGCGGATCAGGGTGTCGGTGTTGACGGTTTTCTTTTCATCACGGCGGCGACGTTGCACCACGCGACGACCGAGCAGATTCCCTTCACAGATGAAAGCGATATCGTTGCAGATAAAACCGCTTTCACTGCGGCTAATGATCAAGCAATGTTGATGGCTGTGATCGAGCGCTTCTTGTAAGGAGTCACACACCAATGGACGCAGCTTAATTTTGGCGAGCAGATCGAGCAGTGCTTCACGGCGACCTTGTGATTCCACCGAGAACACGACTTTGCCACGAAATTGTTCGATAAACTGACGCAGCGCCGCAAATTGCTCTTTTTGCTGCGGGTTCGCCATTAAATCGGGCAGCGCAGCGATCGGCAAGTTGCTATGGCCGTTGCTGCTTTCATCGGCGCTTGCGGCGGTGAGTTGCAGTTGCGGATAGCTTTTTAGCGCAGCAAACAGTTCGTCATGGCGTAGCCACAACTCGTGCGGCTCAAGCAAGGGGCGCAAGGGATCCACGCGGCGTTGATCAAAGCGATAGGCCGTTTCATCCAAAAACTGCTGCGCGGCGTCGCCAATGTCTTCCACTTTGAGGATCAATGTGTTGCTTGGCAAGTAGTCGAACAGAGTTTCGGTTTGCTCGAAAAACAGCGGTTGCCAGTATTCGATCCCCGGTGGCCACTGTTTGCGACTGACTTGTTGGTAAATCGACTCGTCTTCACGACGGGCTTCAAAGCGTTCACGCCAACGAATACGGAACTGCTCAATTGCCAGCGGATCGGTCGGAAACTCGTGTGCCGGTAGCAGCGCGATTTGTTCAATTTCACCGGTGGAACGCTGGTTGTCCGGATCAAACTGGCGAATGGTATCCACTTCATCATCGAAGAAGTCAATCCGGAACGGGTGATGGCTGCCCATGGGGAAGAGATCAAGCAGTGAGCCTCGGCTGGCGTATTCGCCGTGCTCCATCACTTGATCCACATGGCGGTAACCGGCGTTTTCTAATTGCAACCGCAGTTTGTCGAGTGACATCCGATCGCCCGCGTTAACCATCAGCGCATGTTGGTGAATAAAACTGCGCGGCGTGAGACGCTGGAGCAGGGTATTGACCGGCACTAAGGTGATCCCGCTGGTTTTCAGCGGCAAATGGTAAAGGTGCGAAAGGCGATCGGAGATGATGTCTTGATGCGGCGAGAAGTTGTCGTACGGCAAGGTTTCCCAGTCGGGGAATAGCGTCACAGGCACACTGCTAAAGGCGTCGATTTCATCGCGCAGTTTGAGCGCGGTTTGGGTGTCGCGCACGATCACTAAAGAGTGGGTGTGGTGGCTGGCCTCGGCAATCGCGATGGCGAGCGCCGCATCGTTTGCTTGGCCAATGACACGGCGGTCATTGGCTTTGGTGGGTGTTGCAATAGAAAACATAGCTATCTTTTATTCTGATCCTGAAAGACGCCCTTCGGCCCGCTTTCTTAGCATTTTTTGTTGTTCCGCTAATGTACAGCGGATCAGTAAGTCGCGATCACCTTCTTGAATTCTGACATAACGCAGTTTCACTCGTTGGAGATTGTCTGCCGTTGTCTCAAGATTAACCACTTCGGAGTAACAGTAAACGGCAGCGGCAGGAGATTCAAGGTAGAGGTGGGTGATAAAACGTGCACCTAACTGCCATGGGTCGGTGTTTTCGCCACTGTGTAACAATGTGAAATGCCCAGCACCAAAGGTCTCGGTGGTAAAACGACTGGCGGTATCGGCTTCTTGATTCAGCACATGGCTCAATAAGAGGTTAATTTTGCGGTTTTGCGCGCTAAGGTATTGCCCAATCGCGGCGGCATCATCGCTACCAAAGCGATTTAGCGAGCGCTCGGCTTGCTCTTCGAGATGAACGCATTCACTGGCGACACGAAAAAGCGGCGGGATTTCTTCAAGAAAGGCCTGCTCGTCAGGCAGAGGTCGGTTGGCGTCCAGCGGGACCAAACTAATGCTAATGGGGCACGGCAGCGAAAAAAATTCGTCTTGAGTCATAGCGCTATCCAAACGGGGATTTGTTTCGATTATCACGCACGTTTCTCATATCAGCAAGCAAAGTAATGTTTTTGCCCGAATTTCACTGAACTTACTTGGTAATTAAACCGTCAGAGGAGTATTCTTTGGGCATTTTTGAATTGAGAGATGGCTAAATAGTGGTTAGACCTGTTTCTTTCTATATCGGATGGCGCTATCTACGCGGGCGCTCCGGTGATCGTTTTGGCCGATTTGTTTCCACCATGTCGATGTTGGGGATCATGATTGGCGTTGCGGCCTTAATTACTGTGCTTTCGGTAATGAATGGCTTTGAAATGCAACTAAAGGGGCGTTTTCTCAGTGTGTTACCGCATGCGGTCGTCGTGGGAGAGGAGCCTGTTGCGGGCACGCCGCCAGCGTTTTTGTCGCAGTATCAAGGTGTTGAACGGATCACGCCGTTAACCCGCAGCGAAGCCGTATTGCAAAGCAGCCAATCGCTTGCCGCGATTGATCTGTTGGCGGTCGATCCGAATGAGTACGAGCCACTGGCGCGTTATTTTGATGTTGGCCGTTTAACCGATTTGCAAGCCGGCGAGTATCGGATTGCCTTAGGTCGCAGCCTCGCCAAGCAGCTTGGGGTGGAAGTGGGCGATCGCATTCGGGTGATGGTAACGCAAGCGAGCGTGTATACCCCAATTGGCCGAATTCCAAGTCAGCGTAACTTCACGGTATCGGGGATTTTTTCGTCGATGACTGACATGGATCAGCAGTTAGCCCTAGTGAATATTCGCGACGGTGGCCGTTTACTGCGCTATCAAGATGGTGAGTTCAGTGGCTGGCGTCTGTTTATTGATGAGCCGTTTTCCGTGCCTACCTTGGAAAAGCAGCCGCTAGAGGCGGGGTATCAGTGGACTGATTGGCGTCGTCAGCGCGGTGAGTTGTTCCAAGCGGTGAAGATGGAAAAGAACATGATGAGTTTGATGCTGGGCCTGATCATTGCGGTCGCCGCGTTTAACATCATCTCGTCGCTGATCATGGTGGTGATGGAGAAGCAATCGGAAGTCGCTATCTTAAAAACTCAAGGGATGCGTCCAAGACAAGTGCAAGCCATCTTTATGTTCCAAGGCGCGCTTAGCGGGATCATTGGCAGCATTTTAGGTGCGATATTAGGCTGTTTGATCAGTTGGAAACTCAATTCGATTTTGCATTTGATTGGTGCGTCGGCACTGATGATTGTGGGCGAACTGCCTGTGGTGATCCAACCGCTTCAAGTGATGACGATTTTGCTCGTCGCACTCTTACTGAGCTTCCTTGCAACCCTATTCCCCGCTTACCGGGCTTCTAAATTGCGTCCGGCAGAGACTTTGCGCTATGAATAATTTATTAGAATGTAACCGTATTTTTAAACACTACCGCGACGGTGAGTCAGAAACCTCAGTCTTGAATGATGTGAGTTTTGCGCTGAAGCCGGCCGAGTTAACCGCCATTGTTGGCGCGTCAGGCTCGGGCAAAAGTACCTTGCTGCATATTTTGGGTGCATTGGATGATCCATCCCAAGGGGAAGTGAAATTCAACGGCCAAGATCTACGTTCGCTGTCGGCAAATGCCCAAGCGAAATTGCGCAATCAGCACATTGGCTTTATTTATCAGTTTCACCACTTGCTGGCAGATTTTTCGGCAGTCGAAAACGTGGCGATGCCGCTGCTGATCGCCGGTGAATCTTTTGCCAAGGCGAAGAAACAAGCCGCTGAACTACTTGAAAAAACGGGTCTAGGCCATCGTTTAAGCCATCGCCCTTCCGCGCTATCGGGCGGTGAACGTCAGCGTGTGGCGATCGCTCGCGCGCTGGTGAACCAGCCTTCATTGGTGTTAGCGGACGAACCAACAGGTAACCTTGACCACAAAACCGCATTGGCTACCTTTGAGCTTATGCGCACGCTAAACCGCGATTTGGGCACGGCCTTTTTAGTGGTCACTCACGATAGAGAGTTGGCGATGAAGATGGATCGTCAATGGTTGATGCACGAAGGCAAACTAACAGAGGGCGTCACGCATGCGTAAACCGCTTTCGTTATTTATCGGCGGGCGCTTTACTCGAGCAAAAAAACAGAACCGCATGGTGTCGTTTATCTCGATCTCTTCGGTGATCGGTATCGCGGTTGGGGTGGCGGTGATCATTCTTGGCCTGTCGGCAATGAATGGTTTTGAGAAAGAGTTGCGTGAGCGCGTGTTGTCGGTGATCCCTCACGGCGAGCTTGAGGCGGTTAACTCGCCAATGGGGCAATGGCCGCAAATCTCGGCGCGTCTCACCCAAAGTGATGGCATTGTTGCGGCCGCGCCTTATGTCAAACTCACCGGTTTGCTAGAAAAAGGCGAGCAGCTCAAAGCGGTGCAAATTCGCGGTGTGGTGCCAACGCTTGAAGATGACATTAGTTCGCTGTCGTCGTTTATCGGTGGTGATGCGTGGCAGACGTTTGAAAGCGGTAAACAGCAAGTCATCTTGGGCAAAGGCGTAGCAGATGTGTTGGGCGTCAAGCAGGGTGACTGGTTAACGGTGTTGGTGCCAGATTCTGATCCAGGGCGTCAGCTACGTTCACCGCAGCGTTTGCGTTTGCAGGTGCATGGCATTCTAGAGCTAGGTGGTCAGATCGATCACAACCTCGCCATTGTGCCGATGGCCGATGCGCAAAGTTATCTTGGTTGGGATGACAAGGTAACCGGTGTTGCGGTTAAAGTGAGCGATGTGATGCAAGCGCCAGCTTTGGTGACGATTGCCGGCAACACGCTACCGGTGGCGGTTTATCTCAAGCATTGGCAATTACAGTTTGGCTATCTGTACCGCGATATCCAAATGGTGCGTTTGATCATGCACATTGTGATGGTGCTGGTGATTGGCGTGGCCTGTTTCAACATTGTTTCGACCTTGATGATGGCGGTAAAAGAGCGCGCAGGTGAAGTGGCGATACTGCGCACCATGGGCGCGACGGACAAGTTGATCAGCCGTATTTTCGTTTGGCACGGTGTGTTATCAGGTGCGATGGGATGCCTAATTGGTGGTGTCGCAGGGACGTTATTATCGATTAATCTGCCGCATCTCGCCAAAGGCATTGAGTCGATCACGGGCAAGCCATTGCTGTCGGGCGATATCTACTTTGTGAACTTTTTGCCCTCTCAGCTTTATATGAGTGACGTTGTGGTGGTGACGGGCACGGCGTTGCTGTTGAGTCTGCTCGCCACTTGGTATCCGGCGCGACGTGCCGCAGCGTTAAATCCTGCAGAAGTGCTGAGTGCGAAATAAGCGCGTTTTGATTATCGCGCATGTTGAAAAGTGTCCTTCGGGGCACTTTTTTTGTGCCGCTTTCTCTTTGGTGCTGAGTTGTCTTTGGTACCGCGTTGTCGCGCTTGTTGCCGTTCACGACAATAACCAGCGCTACAGGAACAATAAACAACGCCAAAGGACTAGGGGGCTTATACGTTATAGCGTTGAGGCTTTTATCTTCGCCTGCGTGTTTTGAGTGTTCCTGTAGGTTTGGAAGGGGCGTGAGTATCACTGAAAAGGACGGTCGATAAGCAGCGTAATTACATCTGACGTTTATCTCACGCAAAAAAGAAGCGATGGCCGAAAAACCATCGCTTCTTTTTATTTTGACTCAACCACACTGTGTAGTTTGCAGCGTTGAAAAAACACTATTCGTTGGGCGTGTTGTTCTGATCGCGCTTAATCGTGAGGACTTGTTTCAGTTTCGCCGGGTTAATTCTTAACAGGCGTAATTTGTTGCGTTTGTTCCAACTGCGCACGACCGAATAGCGCCATAATGCTTGGATAGAAAAGTAGCCAATCAGTGCTGAGAGCGCGCCGCACAGTAGACAACCCAGCAAGAAAGGAGGGCCAATCACTGACGCTTGCGCTGCGAGATAAGACCAAGACAGCTCAAAGTAAAAATCCACAGGAGGTGTCTGCAGTATCCATGCCCCTAACTTATATGCAAGGAAGAACATGATGGGCATAGTGACGGGGTTACTGACCCAAACCAGGGTAATAGATAACGGCAGGTTGACGCGAAACAGCATCGCTAATCCCGCTGCCATGATCATTTGGCTCGGTAGCGGCATAAACGCCATAAATAGGCCAACCGCAAACGCGCCCGAGGCCGAGCGGCGGTTTAATCCCCAAAGATTTGGATTATGTAATAGAGAGCCAAAGACATTTAGCGCTTTTTGTTTTTTTATGCGCTCATGGCTTGGAATTATACGTTTGATAAAATTCTTTGGCATAGCATCTCAGGTTCAAGAATGGTTTGGTTTTTCCTTGCCTTTGTCACGCCAACCGTGACGTTGCCTTATTGGCCTAGTTTGCTTCCCGGCGATGCCAGCTCTTGGGTGTTTGTCCTTGGTCTTGCAATAGCGTTGGCTCTTCTCTGCTTAAAGTCTACTGCCCGAAGTCTCACGATCGGATTGTGTATTGGTCTTCTCTGGGCCAATAGCATGGCTAATCGTTACGCAAACAGTGTCCATACCCTTACTGAACTCAAGGATAGTACCATAGAAGGGGTGGTTGTCACGCCTGTAAATCCGTATCAAACAGCAAATTTTGTGCTCATTAATGTAAACAAAATTAACGGCCAGGCTATTCCTTTTTGGCAAACGGTAAAGTTGCGCTTATATCTCCCGCCCAATAAAGACAATTTTCCTGCCGCTGGGCAGCGTTATCAGTGGCAAATCAAGGTGTCGCCGGTTAACGGCCGCGTCAATCAGGCTGGCTTTGATGCTGAGCGCTACGCGGTAAGCCAAGGCATTCATGCGCGTGCACGGATTATCGAGCAGGTGCTGATTGATCCGACATTGTCTCTGCGCCAACGTTGGTTTGACAAGTTTTTAGCGTTAACTGCAGAGCTGACGAGTCAGCGCTATCTGGTAGCGCTCGCGTTTGGTGAGCGGCGCGGATTAACGCCGGACGATTGGGTAGGGCTGCAACGCAGTGGCTTGTCGCATCTGATGGCGATATCCGGACTGCACGTTGGCTTGGTATTTGGCCTTGGCTGGACGCTGGGGAAAGGGCTGGCTTGCCGCATGGCGAATTCGCGCCGAGGACTGTGCTTACCTTATTTAGTGAGCTTGATGTTGGCCTTTGGCTACGTATGGCTTTCCGGAGGCGCGGTGTCGGCAGTACGTGCTCTGATCATGTGTTTATTTGGCGCGTGGTGGTTAACCAAAGCGAGCCGGTTGACGCTGCCTGAACTGTGGCTCGCCACTATGGCTACGGTGTGCCTAGTACAGCCGTTGGCGGCGTTTTCGTCGGCCTTTTGGCTATCTTTTGTCGCTGTCGGGATTGTGGCTGTGGCGGTTAGGTTCACACAACAGATGCACTGGTTGGCGCGCCTTGGCGTTATCCAGTTGGCGCTCACTGTATGGATGTTGCCGCTGCAATTGCTTTACTTTCAAGCCACATCGGTTTGGTCGCCGCTGAACAACCTTGTTGCGATCCCTTATTTTAGTGTGTTGATCATTCCGCTTTTGATGTTTGCGCTGGTGAGCCTAATGCTGGGCGCTGGCACATTTTCACAGGGTTTACTTTGGCTGATTGATTTGCTGCTCGCGCCAATATTGTGGTTGATTGAACAGCCTCTTCCTTTAGTGACTGTAACCTTTGGCGGGTGGTGGTTTGGCATGGTAATGCTGCCACTGATCTATTTTCGCCGTTGCCGCATCTGGGCGCTGAGTTTAGCCGTCGCGCTTTGGATTTTTCGAACGCCGCCAAATCCCGACTCATGGCAAATAGATATGCTAGATGTCGGGCAGGGACTCGCGCTCAGTATTCGTGAAGGCCACCATGCGCTGATTTATGATACCGGGCCGACGTGGCGGAGAATGTCGATGGTCGATCAAGTGCTAACGCCGGTGCTGCGCGAGCAGGGAATACGTGAGGCTGATGGGGTGATGATTAGCCATGCGGACAATGATCACGCTGGTGGCTTAGAGGCATTGCTGTCAACGTGGCAGCCCGACTGGGTGCGAACAAGCGGCAGTGACGATGGTTTTCTGCCTTGTCGGCGCGGCGAGCAATGGCAGTGGCGCGGACTTGAATTTACCGTACTCTGGCCACCCATGCTGGTGGAACGGCCAAGTAATCCGCATTCGTGTGTGGTCGGCGTGGGTCGCGGAGAAACCGGCATATTGCTAACGGGCGATATCGATGCAGTGTCAGAAATTCTAATGATGCGCAGCAACATATTTGCGGATTGGCTCAACAACTACCCGCAGCCGTATCTATTAGTGCCTCATCATGGCAGCAAAACCTCATCGACGAATCTACTTCTCACTACAGTAGAGCCCAAAGCCGCGCTAGTTTCAGCTTCGGCCACCAACCCGTGGGGGTTGCCTGCGTCTGCAATTTTGCAGCGTTATGCGGATCATAATATTCCGGTCTGGTCGACGCGAGAGCATGGTCAAGTTTCCATTCAGTTTGACCAATACGGTGCGCGAATTGTTGGACAAAGAACCACCACCCAAGCGTATTGGTACCGTAACTTATTTGTTGAAGCGCGCCTAAGCCAGTAGAATGAGTGCAGTTATTAAAAATAGTTAACTCTTATGACAGATAAAATCGACGAAACAACTTGGGAAACATTTAAGCGCCTTTGGCCGGATATCCGTGTTTTTAAAGCTGGCCTCATTGTTGCGGTGATTGCGCTGGTTCTGAATGCTGCCGCCGACACCCTGATGATTTCCATGATCAAGCCTTTGCTCGATGAAAGCTTTGGCTTTGATGATATTCAAAGTGATTTTCTGGCGATGATGCCAGTTTATCTTTTTGGTTTGATCGTTCTTCGCGGGATCAGTGGCTTTGTGGCGACCTACTGCCTTAACTGGGTGTCAGGCCATGTCGTGATGAATATTCGTCGTCGTCTGTTCAATCATTTCATGAAGATGCCGGTGAGCTACTTTGACCGCGAATCGGCAGGCTCGCTGTTATCACGCATTACTTACGATTCTGAGCAAGTGGCGTCGTCGACCAGCGGTGCGCTGGTCAACATCGTTCGTGAAGGTGCGTCGATTATCGGCTTGATCGTATTGATGTTTTACAACAGCTGGCAGCTGTCTGCGATCTTGTTAGTGATTGCACCGTTGGTTGCCTTGACGATCCGCGTGGTATCTAAGCGTTTTCGTAAAGTCTCGAAAAACATGCAAGACGCGATGGGCTCGGTGACTAGCAGCGCCGAGCAAATGCTAAAAGGCCATAAAGTAGTACTTAGCTATGGCGGCCAGAAGGTGGAGCAACAGCGCTTTGAAGACGTGAGTAACCGCATGCGCCAACAAACCATGAAGCTTGTCACCGCGCAGGCGGGGGCGAACCCGATTGTGCAGATCATCGCCTCCGTGGCTTTGGTGGTGATTTTGGTGCTGGCGGGTACCGAAAGTATCCGTACTGAGCTTTCTGCGGGTACCTTTGCCTTGGTGTTTGGTGCTATGTTTGGTTTGATGCGCCCACTAAAAGCGTTGACCAACGTCACCAGTCAATTCCAACGCGGTATGGCGGCGTGCCAAACCCTTTACGGTTTGATGGATTTAGAAACCGAGCGCGATACGGGTACTCATCAGAGCGAGCGTGTTAACGGTGACATCGAAGTGAATTCGGTGACCTTTACTTACCCAACCAAAGACGAGCCAGCGCTGAAAAAAGTCAGCTTTTCTTTACCGGCAGGTAAAACAGTGGCATTGGTGGGGCGCAGTGGCTCGGGTAAGAGTACCATCGCCAATCTAATGACCCGTTTTTACGATGTTGATAGCGGTGAAATCACCCTTGATGGTGTGGCATTGACCGAGTACCAGTTGGCCAATCTTCGTAGCCAAGTTGCGGTTGTATCGCAAAACGTGCATCTGTTTAACGACACCATTGCTAACAACATTGCGTATGCGGCAGAAGGGAAGTACACCCGCGAGCAGATCGAACACGCAGCTAAGCTCGCACATGCCTCCGAGTTTATTGAGAATATGGACAATGGTTTCGATACCGTGATTGGTGAAAACGGGGTGAGCTTGTCTGGTGGTCAGCGTCAGCGTATTGCAATCGCCCGTGCATTGTTGCGTGATGCACCCGTGCTGATCTTGGATGAAGCGACATCAGCGCTTGATACCGAGTCAGAGCGCGCGATTCAATCGGCCCTCGATGAATTGCAACGCGATCGTTCCTCCATTGTGATTGCTCACCGCTTGTCGACAATCGAGAAAGCCGACACCATTTTGGTGGTGGATGGCGGCGAGATCATCGAGCAGGGCACCCACACCGAACTCTTAGCAGCCAATGGCGCCTACGCCCAACTGCACAAGATCCAGTTTGGTAGCTAAAACGTGTTTGATTGCGCTTTACTGAGCGCAGTACCGTTTTGACCTTCAATGATAATATTAAGTCAGCCTCTTTGTTTTCGAAGAGGCTGATTTTTTTATCACATATTTCCAAGCCATATTTACAATCTATCGTTACATGGCATGTCTTTATTCATGCCCGCTAGTAGAGTGCACGCACACTGTCTGTATTCTTTATCCCCTCACTCATGCAATAAGTGGCTGTCGTAGCGATACTGTACAACGGTAACTTATAATGTATTGATATTAAGGCTAATTTGTCGGCCTTGGCTGAAGCCAGTAGAATAGGACCACTATTTGAAACAGGTGGTACCTATGACCGATAAGTTAGATGAAACAACCTGGCAAACATTTCAACGTTTATGGCCTGACATTAAGGTGTTCAAAGCCGGGCTTATCGTCGCGATTATTGCATTGATCCTCAATGCGGCTTCTTATACATCGATGATGACGATGATCCAGCCGCTGATTGATGACAGTTTTGGGTTTGAAAATACTCACAGTGACTATCTGGCTAAAATGCCTTTTTACTTGTTTCTGCTGATCGTGCTGCGTGGTTTGAGTGGCTTTGTTGCGACGTATTGTCTGAGCTGGGTCTCAGGCCATGTCGTGATGAATATCCGTCGACGTTTGTTTAACCACTTTCTAAAAATGCCAGTGAGTTATTTTGATAACGAATCCTCAGGTTCGCTTTTATCACGCATCACATACGACTCAGAGCAGGTGGCGTCGTCCACAAGTGGTGCGTTGGTGAGTGTTGTGCGTGAAGGTGCGACCATCATTGGGCTGGTAGCGATGATGCTCTATTACAGCTGGCAGCTTTCAGTCATATTGCTTTTTATCGCGCCGTTAGTCGCAATGACGATCCGAGTGGTTTCTGTACGTTTTCGTAAAGTCTCGAAAAATATGCAAGATGCGATGGGCTCGGTGACCAGCAGCGCCGAACAAATGCTAAAAGGCCATAAAGTGGTACTGAGTTATGGCGGCCAGAACGTCGAAAAAGCGCGGTTTGATCTTGAGAGCAATCGAATGCGTCAGCAAACCATGAAATTGGTGACGGCGCAGGCCGCAGCGAATCCGATCGTTCAGACGATCGCGTCGTTAGCGTTGGTCGTTGTATTGGTACTGGCAAACACAGACAGTATTCGCTCTGATCTTTCTGCGGGGACGTTTGCGCTCGTCTTCGGTGCGATGTTTGGTTTGATGCGCCCACTCAAAGCTCTGACGAGTGTGACTGGTCAGTTCCAACGTGGGATGGCAGCGTGTCAAACCTTGTTTGGCTTGATGGACATGGAAACCGAGCGTGATACGGGTACTCATCAGAGCGAGCGCGTTAACGGCGACATCGAGGTAAAATCGGTGATCTTTACTTACCCGACCAAAGACGAACCCGCGCTGAAAAATATCAGCTTTTCTCTACCTGCGGGTAAAACCGTCGCGTTAGTCGGCCGCAGTGGTTCGGGTAAGAGTACGCTCGCTAACCTAATGACACGATTTTATGACATCGATAGTGGTGAGATCACCCTTGATGGGGTTGCGCTTACAGAGTATCAATTAGCCAATCTACGCCGCCACGTTGCCGTAGTTTCGCAAAACGTACACTTGTTTAATGATACTATCGCAAACAATATCGCCTATGCTGCGGAAGGACAGTATACTAGCGAACAAATCGAACATGCCGCCAAATTGGCACACGCTTATGATTTTATTCAGAAGATGGAAAACGGCTTTGATACCGTGATTGGTGAAAACGGGGTGAGCTTGTCTGGAGGGCAGCGTCAGCGTATTGCGATTGCCCGTGCTTTGCTGCGTGACGCGCCAGTGTTGATCTTGGATGAAGCGACATCAGCGCTCGATACTGAATCGGAGCGTGCGATTCAATCGGCACTTGATGAATTGCAACGCGACCGTTCATCTATTGTGATTGCTCACCGTTTGTCGACAATCGAGAAAGCCGACACCATTTTGGTGGTCGATGAAGGAAAAATTATTGAGCAGGGGAGCCACGCCGAATTGCTAGCCGCAAACGGTGCCTATGCGCAATTGCACCAGATCCAGTTTGGAAATTCAGCATGATAGAACGTAGTTGGTTCAACCCTAAATGGTATGACTGTGTAATGTGGCCATTGTTGTGGCCATTGAGTCGTGCTTACGCTGCGGTGGCTGACGCGAAGGCCGCTAAGTTTAACCGTGAGCCAGAATCTGCCTATCGTCCCGCAGTCCCAGTGATTGTGGTGGGAAACATCACCGCCGGCGGTAACGGCAAAACACCGGTTGTGATTGCGATTGTGGAATACCTCCAACAGCAAGGTTTTAAGCCGGGCGTGATCTCCCGTGGTTACGGCGGGAAAGCGCCTTGCTACCCACACGTTGTCAGTGACAAAGACACGCCGACGGTGTGTGGTGATGAGCCGCTGCTTATTCATCTGCGCACTGGGGTGACGGTCGTGGTTGCGCCCGAGCGCGCGCGAGCGGCGCAACAGATTGAGCAGATGGGTGTGGATGTGATCGTCACCGATGATGGCCTGCAGCATTATGCGCTCGATCGTGACATTGAGATTGTGGTCGTCGATGGTGAGCGTCGCTTTGGCAATGGTCATCGCATTCCGCTGGGCCCACTTCGCGAAGGGGTAGAGCGTCTAGCCAGTGTTGACTTCGTGATTTGTAACGGAGGAGAGGCGCAGTCGGGCGAGTATCCGATGCACCTTGTCCCGCAAGAGTGGGTCAATGTGCGCACCAAAGCACGCGCTAGCGCCAGTCATTTTAGTGATGCGGTTGCTATGGCGGGTATCGGTCATCCACCGCGTTTTTTCGCGACGGTGGCCGCGCAAGGTATTTCGCTCCAAGCGACTCAGGCATTTGAAGATCATCAACCTTATAGCGAGGCGATGCTCGCTGATTTGGTACAATCGCCACAGCCGCTGTTGATGACGGAAAAAGATGCAGTGAAGTGTTATTCATTCGCGCATGATAACTGGTGGTATCTGCCAGTGAATGCCGAGTTACCTGATTCACTGTTTACTCAACTAATAACAAAACTGAAAGAGATTAAGGACTGATATGGATCACCGCTTATTGGAAATCGTTGCTTGTCCATTGTGCAAAGGAAAGCTGAATTTCGACAAGGAAAAGAATGAGTTAATCTGCAAGTTCGATCGTCTTGCATACCCTATTCGTGACGGCATTCCAGTATTGTTGGAGCCAGAAGCTCGCCTTATTTCTCTGGAGGAAGAGGAAAAATAATGGGCTTTATTGTTGTTATTCCTGCCCGCTACAGCTCAAGTCGCTTACCTGCTAAGCCATTAGCCGATATTTGCGGCAAGCCTATGGTCCAACACGTTTACGAACGTGCGATGGCCTCTAACGCTGATCGCGTGATTGTCGCGACTGATGATCAGCGCATTGCTGATGTGGTGAAGGCTTTTGGCGGTGAAGTGTGTATGACGAGCGCCGATCACCAGTCCGGTACGGAGCGTCTAGCGGAAGTGATTTCGCTTTACGGCTTCTCGGCAGATGACATTATCGTTAACGTGCAGGGCGACGAGCCGCTGATCCCGCCAAGTATTATTGATCAAGTTGCGGAAAATCTCGCCAAGCACCAAGATGCGCCGATGGCAACCTTGGCGGTTGAGATTGAGCAAGAGCACGAAGTGTTTAACCCAAACGCGGTAAAAGTGGTGACCGATCAGCAAGGCTTTGCGCTCTATTTTAGCCGCGCTTCCATTCCTTGGGATCGTGATAACTTTGCCAAAGAGGCACCAGCGATTGCTCAGCCGTTGAAGCGTCACATTGGCATTTACGGCTATCGTGCCGGCTTTATTCAGCAATATATTGAATGGGCGCCGACGCCGCTAGAGCAAATTGAAGCGCTAGAGCAACTTCGCGTGTTGTATTACGGTGAGAAAATTCATGTCGAGATTGCGCGTGAAGTGCCGCCAGCTGGGGTCGATACCCAAGCGGATCTGGATGTGGTTCGCGCGATTGTTGCCAAGCAATAAGTGCGAGCTGGTCTTTGGCGAGGATTGTTTCGACAATAACATGCCAGTAATAAAAAAGCCCCGTTAGGGGCTTTTTTATTAGAATTTGAAGCGAGTGGTAATCATCATCTGGTCGCCGTAGGTGTAATTAAAACGACCTTCAACGCCAATTGAGAACAACTCTGTCGCGTGGAAACGACCGGTTACCATACCAAACGTGTGGTCGTGGTTGTCGATGTTCGCGTGACCGATTTGACCCGCAACTTCAAGTTGTGGACCTAACCACTGGCGCACGCCAAGGTTGACTTCCATGCCCCATTCGCCAGTTGACTTGGTGCCTTTGTTGTTGATCATGCGAAGTTTCATTTCGCCGGTCACATCAGCCCAGTTGTTGATTGGCGCGTGGAAACCTGCCCCCACACCCAAGTCGGCATCACTTTCAAATTCACTGTCAATGCTAGCAATAATGTGAGCATTTGGGTGGATGGATTTGCTAATAGCGGCGCCGTAAGTGACAGGGCTAATACCGATTCTAGCTTCCATGTAATCGTAGCTAAAGTTACTCATTACAGCTTGCTGAGCTGCAGCAACGCCTGGGAACATTGCTACTAGTGCACCAGCAGCGATTAATTGTTTGCGCATAAAATATCCAGTTTCCCTCAATTTAGTGCTGTATTTTATTGTTTACGCCAAAATATCACAACTCTAATTATGTATTTGCACAGAGGATCACTCACCAAACGACATACGTTTTTCGCTAATTGCTTTTAATATATCGTCGGTATTTAGAACGGCCATCCATGGGATCAAATCTTGCTCAGTGGCAATGACATATTCAGTAAGTTGAGATTTGACGACTTGGTTTAATTCGTCTTTTTGCCAAGGTTTGGCGATGAAATAATCTAAACTGGCGTGATTGACCGCTTCGACAGTTTCTTCGAGTCCCGCTTGGCCGGTCAGTAATACTTTGCGGGTTGCTTTCGTTTCAGTTTGCCCTGTTAATTGAATTAAAAAATCGACGCCAGTGGTTTCTGGCATGATGTGATCACAAAGCACTAAGGCGAGCGGTTGGCCGACGCGATTGGCTTCTTGGATCACCTCTTCGGCTTCGGCCGCAGATTGGCATGCCTCGACATCAAAATGCGATTCGAAATCTTTCAGATCGTTTACCACGCTATCTAAGATTTCGCGTTCGTCATCAATACAAATAATCAGTAGCTTATTCATAAGATCTCTCCTCGTTTTGAGTCGCCACCGGCAAGGTAATGATCACCGTGGTGCCTTCACCAAGCGTGGATTGCATAACAATATCCCCTTGATGTTGGCGAATTATCTGTTGGCAAACGGATAAGCCAATACCAAGGCCAAAATTGCCATCACGCTTTGTGGTGAAGTTCAGTTCGAAAATTTTATTGATCACATCGGGCTCGATGCCCGTGCCGCTGTCTTTGACGCGGATTTCCGCAAAGGTTTGGTGATTGATTTGCGTCAGTGCAGTCGACACTGTGATGGTACCTCTTTGCGGCATGGCATCTAATGCATTGGCAATCACATTGGTCCACACTTGCTGCAGCGCGATAGGGCGGCAGTGGATATCGGGTAAATCACTGTACTCTTTAATGAGTTCGTGATGTTTGAGGCGGTTTTCGAAAATCACCAAGGTGTCTTCAATCCCTTCATGGATATTGGTGACTTGTGTGCTTTCATCATCTTGGCGTGCATAGCTCTTCAAGCTTTTTACCATATCTGCGATCCGTTTGGCGCATACATTGATGGAGCGTAGAAAGCTGCCGACTTGATGGTAATGCTCCCACTCTTGTAGCAGTACAGGCAATTGTTTCTGCTGCGGCTTGACCCACTCTTCAAAGCGTGGCGATTCATCCAGCCCCATCTGTACCATTTTGCGTGCATTGTTGCGATCGCCCGCAAAAGGCTCCAACGCCTTGGCGCGTTGGCGAATATCATGCGTAGAGAGTGGGCGAGAGGCCATGGCGTAGCGCAATATTTCGTGACCACGCTGTTGGTTAATGGGTGATAAGGTGCTATTGGTCACATCGGAAATCAGTGATTGTAGAGTTTCACTTCCCCGTAAAATCGCGGCAACCGGATTGTTGAGCTCATGGGCCACTCCCGCCACCAACTGACCAAGCATCGCCATTTTCTCTTTTTCGACCAATTGGGTTGAAGCGGCTTCTAGCTCTTGGATGGCACTCTGGAGTCGCATTTCGGTACGAATCGCGTTTTTGATCCGGCGGTTGAAATGGCGCAGTAATAGGTGAGTGAACAGAGGAAGTAACTCGGTACGCGAGTTCATTACCTTATTAAACAGCTCACGGTCTAATTTGATCACGCGTGTGGTGCATTGCGCGATGCCAGTGGAAAACGACGGGTCGCCACTGACAAACGACATCCCGCCAATGAGGCTACCGTTGGTGTGGCGGATCACTTCATGTTGTTGACCTTGGCTATCGAGCTTATAGAGAGCAACTTCACCGTCAGCGATAAACCAGAGAAACTCATTGGGCTCGCCTTCACGGGTTAAGATATGACCTTCGCTATAGGTGCGGCAGGCTTGGGTTTCATCATTAGTGTCGAAGAAATCGTAGAGCTCGCTGATCACTTGATCTGCCAGCAATTTATCATTGAGCGAATGGGTATCCGACAAGAAGCTCGATTTATATTGCGCCAAATGGCGACCAAGCTGCGCTTTTTGGATCCGGCGTGCGTCTAATACGTCACGGTATTGCAACCAATCGATGTCCGGTTGTTGTAAGACAAAATCGGTCAAGGTTTTGGTGATCGCTGAGCGAAAACTATCAGGCTCTATCGGTAAGGTGACGCAATGTTCCAGATTTGCGGTGTTTATCGCAAGAGTGAGCTGTTGTGCAGTGAATTGACGGCCTATTAATATTGTCCTCACTAGCTGTAAGCGGTTAAACTTTGTGAGGTAGGTCATTATGTCAAATGCATCGTCAGTTGAAGCGTCAATTATAAACAAACCTATCTCTACGTTTTGTTGGTTGAGGTGATGAATGTTCTCTTTCACCCCTTCAACATTCTGCGCAGCAGATAAAATGAAATGTGGTTGTAGATAATCTAAACTGCTGAGGACCTCAGAGGTCACTGAGTGGTTAGCACTAAAAATAACAATAGCGGTTGGGTTCACAATGTTTCCTTCCAATTTCCCTGCTTCGAGTTTAGGGATTTTTGAAGAGTGTGACTTTGAACAAGCTTACAATTTTGTATATTGCATACATTTTGGTCAGGAAATCAGTGGACACGCATCACATTGATACGATCAAAAGGCGTACTCACGTGCATATACAGACGTTGTGATGCCATAATTGCCGCGCGCCCCTTCTATGCTTGATGGAAACAGGATCTTTTAGATGAAGAAATGGATGTTCATTGTCTTTGTTGTCAGTTTTTCAATCTGGCCCTTTGCTGTAGGCCAGTGGGTGAAAAATGATATCGTGGCATTTATCGCGGAAGTCGATAGCCCCGACATTGGCACTGAAATAACAGAGTACAAAACTGGTTACTACGAGAGTGAATTTCGTACTGACGTAACGGTATTTGAGCCAACGCGCAATGACGGCTCAAGAAACTCCTATACATTCACATTCGTCACCAAGGTCTACCATGGCTATTTTGGTGTTCGCACTGAAACTGAAATCGAATTAACGCAACGCCAGCGTCTGGTCGCTAGCTATATCTGGCCTGATGACGATGTGCCGTTGCGCATTGATGTGAATAAGAACTTGATCGGGCCTTACAATTTCCGTTTGGCGATCTCCCAAGTTTTTCTCCAACAGCCAACGCTGGTCGCAGTAGCAAGCGCATTTTACATTGACGGTACGTTTGAAAAAGGCCGCGTCGATGCTGGTATTGCGTGGCCAACGGTGCTTGTACTTGAAAAAGAAGAAGATGTTGCGACGCAAAGTTATGAGATGTTTGACATTAGCGGACAGGTTAACGGTCGCTTTGAGCAAGGGATGCTAGTCGGCGACGTGAAAATGTCGGCAGCGGAATCGGTATGGGGCTATGAAAAACGCGCAACCTTACAGGGTGTGAATCTTTCTATTTCGTCTTCTATTTCTGGTGATAAGCGAAGCAAGTCGCACCGTATTGACTTTGGCGTGCGCGCCTACAACGGTAATGACAACAAGCTTGAAAACTTACGTCTCGTGTCGGACATCCGTGGTTCAGGCTCGGAAGCGATTTTCTCTTTCTGGGATTTGATCAACACCCAAGTTGATCCGATGTCATCGCAAAACTTAATTGATAAAACCGTGGCGAAGCTACTTAGAAAAGGGGTGACCAGTTTCTATATCGGTATGGATGGTCAATACCAAGGGCAGCCGTTCGGTGCCGATTTGCGCTTGCAAATGCCTGCGGCGGTTGGGTTTGCAGCGTCGAACATTAAAGAAGCGGTTAACAATGCTCAAGGTGAGCTGAAAGTCAATTTGGACAGAGGCTATTCGGCGTATTTCTTGGGAGAGAGCACTGACAGTTGGTTGAACTTGCTGGCGGATCGCGGTGCTCTTTCACGCCAAGAAAACCGTTTGATTGGCCGTTTAGAATTGCAGCGCTCGCAATTAACCAATGCATTAGGTAATAATGTGCCGTTGTCAGCGCTGAATATCCAGTAAAACAGTTGATCAACCCGCTTTGAGAGAGCGCCTTTTGGCGCTCTTTTTGTATTATCTCCTTAACCATGATAAACCGCTTAATTTGCTAGTCAGGTATCCTGCCGGATAGATCTTTTTAAAACGCTCAGCGATAGTCACTGCACACATCTATTTCATGTGCGTTAAATCTGCTGACAACGAGACCTGCGTTAAAACAAACTGAGCTCGGTTCAGCCTTGAGTTAGTTCTAGCGCAAACTTGGCTTGCGACGTTAATTGCATCGTTTAGAATGAGAGCGGTATTGTTATCGATGTTAGGACAAACAGATGAAGAAGATATTTGCAGGCGGGGGATTTCTCGCTCTGGCGGCATGTTGGCCGCTTGCGGTTGGGAAATTTACTCAAGATGCGTATCTTAGAAACGCAGAAGAGTTGAAATCAGGAAATGTGACTGCGGAGATAGTGAATTACGATCGCGGTTATTTCAGTACGCACGTTGAAACCAAGTTTACGATTGACTCGGCAACGGCCAATGCGGCTTACATTGATAAAGCATTGCGTGACTTTACCGTGGTATCCGATATTCGCCACGGCTTTTTAGGTGTGACCTCGCACTCTACTGTGCAGTTTAGTGAGCAAGCACAAACACAAGTGTTGGATGCGCTCTTTGGCCAAGGTGTGTCGCCGTTGGCATTTGATGCCTCTTTTGGGGTGTTTAGCGGTACAACGATTGATGGGGCGTTGCAACCCTTTACCAATGCGCAAATTGAGAGCGGTAAGTTGACCTTTACTGCACAGATCAGCCGAGATAACGATATTGATGTGGTGATCTCCCAGCCTTCGCTAGAAGTGCATGATGTGACTTATTACGACAACCAATTCAGCGATTGGCGGCTGCATGCGAACGGTAAGATGGAAGATGACATTTTCTTGGGTAGCGTCAACCTTGATGTCGCGCGTCTCGTTGCCAATAGCCCTGCGGGCGATAACTGGGATTTGGCCGATGTGAATTGGCACTATGACGCCAAACTCAATGAGGAGCGCAGTCGCTACAGTATGTCGACTGGATTTAGCCTCGCGGGCAGCAGTCCGGAAACCTCAATGGTTGATGCCCTTAACATTGAGTTTGATTTCTCCGACATTGATTACGCGACCTTGGTGCGTTTGGTGGAAATTGCCAAGCGCAACACGCAATCGCCATCAGACAATCAAATGATCCACGGCTTGCTGGATACCTTGATCAACAAAGGGATTGGCAATGCTGGACTAAAATATGCGCTGGTGGATAACGACAACCAAGTTAACTTGGATTTGAATCTGCAAGTCGCGTCAGGTGTATTGAATTTTTCTAATGCGCCGCTAGCATTGATGCCAGCCCTGACGGGACAGTTTAACATTGATATGAGCCACGCACTGGCAGCCGAGCATTTCCCCGTTGAGCTGTTATATTGGCAAGAGTTTGCGAAGCTGATGAAGTTTAATCTTGAAGGAGATCAGTACGTTGGTTCGCTGTCGCTGGCTGATTCAATGATCACCTTCAGCGATGGCTCGCAAGTACCATTGGCGCAATTGCTGATGATGACCTATTCGGTTGAGCCAACCGCCGTCGCTTACTAAGCAGTCAAGCACTCCGGTGCGGCGACATCACTGCCGCACCTGTTTTCTCACAGACCTGGTTTTCACGCGTCTATCTGGTTTCACGACTCAGTCTTGTTTTCACGCATCGCAGACCGTTCTTTTTGGTCATTATTCCCTTATCTCGTTTGAAAATTACAACGTCTTAGTCGTTTTACACTCTTCCTATAAAGGATGCGGTAACGGGTCGGTGTCACTTGGCGTGTTTGATTTTCCCTATTGAAGAAATCTGCCTAATCAATTTAGTAATCTGTCAAATTTCAGCCACAATCAAATTGAATAGGCTATAAGTTGCTCTAATAACGAGGTTATCAATTGATGCTGGCGAGCAAACTAGTGCTCGGTTTGCTCAAAGCGAGATATTGAGGTAGCCAAGTGCAGTAATGGTGAGTAACGAATAATAGAGAGAATTTTGTGGAGGCACTATGGAATCATTGCGAGTAAAAGACTATATGAATGTACGCCCCGTCACCTTCAGTGCTGACGCGTCGTTGTCGGTAGCACTGGATAAACTGCTGACGTCGAAACAAACTGGTGGGCCTGTTGTCGATGAATCGAAAAAGGTTATCGGGTTCTTATCGGAGCAAGACATGATCCACACGCTACTCAAGGTCGGTTACTACTGCCAAGACACACACTTAGTAGGGGACTCCATGCGCAAAGACGTTTTAACTGTCGCGCCCAATGATTCAATTTTGGAGCTCGCTCAGCAAATGGTAAAGGAAAAACCTAAGCTGTATCCTGTGGTCGATGAAGGCATTTTGATCGGGATTATTACCCGCCGCGAAGTGCTTAATGCTATCAGTACTCATTTAGGTGCGTGTTTTAAAAACCCTCTGTGATCATCTCTAACCTCACCTGCTTGACTAAGCCACCTGCTTTGCAGGTGGATCTTTACTGTTTGCCAACTTTGCTAGCGTTGCTGAAGAAGAAGTGACGGATCAATTTGTTAACAATGCGCTAGTATTCTGCGCTGGCTACAGTTAGGCTTGAAATTAGTTGTTAACACCAGCAAGGCAGGACGCAAATGCCCACCACTCAGGCGAAGTTTCTCACCGGCAATCTTATGCGGCACATCGTTGTGATGTCGACCACCAGTGCCGTCGGCATTATGGCGATTTTCTTGGTCGATTTGGCTGACATGTTCTTTATCAGTTTGTTAGGCGAAACTGAGTTAGCGGCCGCCATCGGCTTTGCCGGCACCTTGGTTTTCTTCTCCACATCCGCAGCGATTGGCTGTTCGATCGCAATGGGCGCATTAATGTCACGCTCGATTGGCGCGGGCGAGAAAGGTACCATAGGGTCGATTTATACCAGTAATATTGTCTTCGCGTTGTTGATCAGCTCTGCCATTGCGCTGGTGATGCTGCTGAACTTGGATTTTCTGTTAGCGCTGCTTGGGGCAGAAGCGCATACGGCAGAAGTGGCCAAAGACTACCTTTACATTTTGATGCCAAGCAGTCCGTTTGTGGCGGTCTCAATGAGTTGCGGTGCGGCCATGCGGGCTGTGGGTGATGCGCGCCGCGCGATGATCGCCACTTTGATCGGGGCGGGTGTGAATGCGGTGTTCGATCCCTTGTTGATTTTCGGTTTAGGCCTAGGGATCCAAGGGGCCGCGATTGCCTCGGTGATTGCTCGCGCCGGTATGCTGGTTTATTCGGTGTATGTCCTCACCAAGCACTATCAGATGAAGCCAGTATTGCGGTTAAGCGCGCTTCGTGGACATCTTACTGCCATCAGCAGTATTGCTTTTCCCGCTATGCTTGCCAATACCGCAACGCCTATTGGTAATGCGTTTGTCACTCGTGCGATTGCGCCATTTGGCGAAGAAGCGGTAGCGGGTTATGCGGTGATCGGACGTATTTTGCCGGTCGCCTTTGCGCTGATTTTTGCCTTATCGGGCGCTATTGGTCCGATCATCGGGCAAAACTTTGGCGCGAAACGGTTTGATCGGGTAGAGCAAGCACTTAAAGATAGCCTTGTCTTCATGACGCTTTATTGCATCGTGACTTGTATCTCACTGTATTTGTTGCAAGACGTGCTGATCGCCATGTTCAACCTAGGCCAGGATGCGGCCGTGATGGTGAATGTCTTCTGCACCTTTGTCGCGCTGTCGTTTATCTTTAATGGCGCTTTGTTTATCGCCAACGCCGCGTTTAACAATCTGAATCTGCCAAGCCGCGCCACCATGTTGAATATGGGTAAGGCGACCCTTGGCACACTGCCCTTTATTTGGTTTGGTGCACAATGGGGCGGAGCTCCCGGGGTGTTAGTTGGGCAAGCGGTAGGCGCGGTGTTATTTGGTATTTTGGGTATCGCGTGGTTGCTTTCTGAACTGCGTCAAGTGCGCAAACAAACCGTGTGTGAGCAGAGTGAGTTGGTGTTGGAGCCGGCGATCCCACTCACGCCATTTTGCTCAAGCCGAGCCTATCATGCTGATGATGGGCTTGAGGAAGCAGAGCAAACACCGGCGCCTTGAGTATCTCTATTTACATGCGACGTTGGACAAAGCAGGCTTGATATTGCCCCGGAGTCACGGCGACGCGGTGTTTAAACTGGCGTTGAAAGTGGGCTTGATCAGCAAAGCCCAGCGCCAGTGCGGTATCGGCCAGGCTTTCACCGCGCTTTAACAGTGTTTTCGCTCGCTTTATCTTCTCGTCCAGCAAGTAGGCGTGTGGCGGCATACCATAACGTTGCTTAAACGCGCGCAGTAAATGGTATCGACTCACGCCGACATCGCTTGACAGTGTCTCTAAACTCATTTTGCTATCAATATTGTCCAATAGCGCTTGCTTGGCGCGATCAAGATAGGGCAGTGAGTTTGCCCCAGAAGTCGCAGCTTTATTACCACTAAAGCCAGTAGTTAAGTCACCAAATAGCGCCTCGACGAACTGGTAGCTATCGTGTTCAGCTTTCAGCATGTCGTCGTTTTGGGTGAGCTGGTAAAAAAACGTATTAAAGCACGCGCCCATCTTAGGATGCTGAACTAAATCGCGTGAGAACGGCAAATAATCGTTAGGGACAGTGACGAAGATGTCTTCTTGTATCGCGGCTAGCCATTGAGTATCGATATACAGCATGCGAAACGACCACGGGGCGTTTGATGGATTGCAAGAATGAACATCGCCGGGATTGATGGTCACTAAGGTATGTGCTGAAATCCGATGGCGCCGCTGGTGATTTCGATAATCCGCCATGCCACCATCAATATACCCAATGGAAAATTCATCATGCGAATGAGAGGAATAGCAGGCCGTACTGCCATCAGCGCTGCGCCATTCAATATGGGGTATCAACTTACTCGCTTGAATTAACACGGTGATTGTCCTTATCTTTGTCCTTGCGCGCAGCCTGCGTCATGCTGTGCCTGTCATTTCTCTATCAAGCGGCGTGATCATGCCGATTGCCGTCTTCACTGCTTGCCCCTATCGCTTATTTTTCCGGCTCTGTCGCGTAGGTAATTTATCTTGGCGGAGAAATATGAGCCGTAAAATTAGAAAGGGGGATACGTGAACAGATTACAAGACAGATTAAAGATCAGGCAACCAAATACTGATAACCGACAGACTTAGCGCCGTAGCGAGCGAAAAGTTAAACCATTTTTGCTTTACCGGATCGGCCAGCCATCGTGCGAATACCTGCCCCAACAATGCCCAAGCGCCAACGCCAATGAAGCACAATACCAAGCAGACAAAGGTAAACAACAATAAATCGCTTAGGGTATTCGTCCCGCCTAAGACAAAGGCACTTAGCCCTGCACCCGCAAACAGCCATGCTTTGGGGTTCAGCAGTTGGATCAATGCACCATTAATAAAACCGCTCGCACCATCCTTTACTGCTTCGGCTGATTGGTGAGTTAACGAAAGGAGTTTATATGCCATATAGAGTAAGAAAAGGCTCCCACTAATCCGCAGCGTTAACAAAGCGAGTGCAGAGAGATGGCCAAATTGGCGTAATAACAGCCCACTGATAAGAACGACTATCGCATAGGCGACGGAAGCACCGGCAACGTGACTTAAACCCCGTTTGATCCCGCAGTAAACTGTGGTGTGAGTGGCAATCAAATTGACTGGCCCTGGGGTGATCGCCCCAATCAAAATAAAGGTCAGCATCGATATATTAAGAACGTTCATTTTTGTTGCCCCTATTTTCACATGGCGAGAAAAAAGGATAGATTTCACGGCCGTCATTGTATTGAATAAAATTGCGCCCATCGCTTCAAGCCAACGACTCTCCATTTTTCGTTCAATTTAGCTCTGCGGGAATGCATTACTTGTTATTTCAAGACGCTAAATGGACAGCTGCATATCACTGTGGCACGTCGCTAGCAACAAAGAAAGCGTCATAATTTCAAGCCTTTTTGCAGTTCCTTGGGTGTTATTTGTCCGTACGCGCCCTTTTCTTGATCTGTCTCGGCATCTGGATTTGTGCGTATGAGATAATGACGCGTTAGTGAAAAACACTATTTATTACACTGAATGGATTCTCTTTAGGAATAACCCTGAACATGCGCCAGTATTTAAAATATATAATTCCAACGGTAATACCACTGCTAATCTTCTTTTTGCCACTCGAAGCATTTCCTGTTGAAGGCCTAACTGTTCTTCAGCAACGTGTTATCGCTGTATTTTTATTCGCAGCGCTAGCATGGGTATTTGAGCCAATTCCAATTTATGCCACCTCTGTAACCGTGATTACGTTGTTGCTGATGACGGTCTCAAACCGTGCTTTGTGGTTTTTCCAAACCGGTGTTGATTCGGCGGCATCGTGTGAAGTGACCCCGCAAAGCTGTGAACTGATCAGCTCGGCGTCCATCATGGCGACGATGGCGAGCCCGATCATCATGCTGTTCTTGGGTGGCTTCTTCCTTGCGATGGCGGCAACCAAGTACCGTCTTGATGTTAACTTGGCGCGCGTGCTGCTAAAACCGTTCGGTCAGCAGCCAAAATACGTCATGTTGGGCTTGATGATCATCACCGCGATTTTCTCAATGTTCATGTCGAACACCGCAACTACGGCGATGATGCTATCCATCCTGGCGCCAGTGCTGTTGGTGTTCTCAAAAGATGACCCAAGCCGTGCGGCGTTCGCGTTGAGTATTCCTGTGGCGGCGAACATTGGTGGTATTGGTACCCCAATCGGAACCCCGCCGAACGCCATCGCACTGAAATACCTAGTGGGCGAAAATGCGATTTCATTTGGTGAGTGGATGGCGTTTGCCGTGCCTTACGTGGTGATCTTGATGGCGCTGTCGTGGTTATTGTTGGTGAAAATGTTCCCAGCGAAATCCGACAAAGTAGAGCTAGATATCAAGGGTAAATTCCTAAAAACGCCAAAAGCGATCACCGTTTACATTACCTTTGCCGGCACCATTTTGTTGTGGCTAATGGGTAAAAACCACGGTATGGATTCGTACACCGTCGCGTTGATCCCTGTGGCCGTGTTCTCAATGACAGGCATTATCAACAAAGAAGATCTGAAAAAGATCTCTTGGGATGTGTTGTGGCTGGTATCGGGTGGTTTTGCATTGGGCTTGGCGCTCGACAAAACGGGTCTGGCCGCGTTGCTGGTTAACTCCATTCCATTTGATGACTTCTCCCCGTATATCGTGTTGATTGGCGCATCGGGTCTGTGCTTGTTGATGGCAAACTTTATGTCGCACACGGCTACCGCCAACTTGTTGATGCCAATTATGGCAGCATTGGGTGCGTCGATGACATCGCTTGCGCCACTAGGCGGTCAAGTGACTTTGATCCTTGTGGTGACCTTCGCTGCGTCTTTGGGCATGTCACTACCGATCAGTACGCCACCCAACGCTTTGGCACATGCCTCAGGTAACGTGAACACCAATCAAATGGCGAAAGTCGGTGTGGTTGTCGGTGTGGGCGGTTTGGCGATGACCTTCGGTATGGTCTGGATCCTAAAATTGGTAGGTTTCATCGCGTAATATGGACCACCAGAAAGAACTACAGCGCATTCTTAAAGTGTACTTTTCTGACTCTCAGCGCATGTGTCGTGTCGCTGAGGGTGAGAAAGTCCTTGAACAAGGTGGCGCGACCCAACGTCTGTTTTGGGTGAAAAAAGGCCAATTAACCGGCCATATGAAAGATGAAAATACCGGTGTGTCTGCGGCGGTGTTTTCGGTGTCAGATGGTATGTTTTTTGGGGTTCATAGCTTTTTTGCGCGAACCGGCTTTTCGTCAACCACAGTAGTGGCAGACAAAGAGTCAGAGATTGCCTGGATTGATGCGGATACCCAAGCCAAGCAAGTGGATGAGTTCGGCTCGCTGTCCGAGCAGTTTATGCCGGTGATAGTGCATGAGCTGTCACGTCGTCAGATGCAAGCGGGTCTGGAAGCGTTTGAGAAAAAACGCGCGATGGAAAGCTTGTACGCGGCCGAGCAAATGTCGACCTTAGGTCAACTGGCGGCGGGTATCGCCCATGAGCTGAATAATGCGGTCGGCGTGCTGAGCAGCAAAACTGAGTCGCTTGCCGATGATTTGGCGCAGCTGATCGAAGAAACGCACCCTGAAGCGAGCCCATTCTTTGATGCGGGAATTGTGACGGGACAGTCATCATCGTCGTCGGAAGTGCGTCAACGTTCGAAAGAATTGCAGCAAGACTTTAATCTCGGTAAAGAGCAAGCCCGTATGCTGGCGCGCGCTTTGCCAGAAGGTGAAGTCCCAGACAATTGGTTGCAATACTTGCCGGATTCACTGCATTACTGGCAAATGGGGCGTGACTTGCACGACATGCGCTTAGCGGCGATGCATGCCGCGAGCATTGTGCGTTCGGTGAAACAGCTTGGCGGTACCGATCAACAACGCACACCGGGCGTCGATATCAACGATACGTTGAATAAGTCGATTTCGTTGCTGCAAAGCAATTTGCGTCGGATAAATGTGGTATTGAGCCCGGCGGTGTTGCCATCGATCACTGCAAGTAGCACTGAGCTGGTGCAAGTGTGGGTGAACATCATCAAAAATGCATGTGACGCGATGGAAACCACGGAAGAGCCGAAGCTTGAAATTATTACGCGCCATAGCAATAACCGCTTAGCGATCACCATTAGCAATAATGGTCCGATGATGGATGAAGCGACGCGCCGTAAGATTTTTCAGCCAAATTACACTACGAAGAAAGGAGGGCTTTCCTTTGGACTTGGGCTTGGCTTGTCGATAGTTCAGCGAATTATCAACAGCTATGGTGGAACAATCGCCACCAAGAGTTCTGAAGAGAAAACCACATTTCGAATTAAGTTACCGATCCGGTAAGGAACAGACATGGAAAAGATTAACATCATTTGTGTAGACGATCAGCGTGAAGTACTGAGTGCTGTTCTTAACGATTTAGCGCCACTGGCGAGCCTGTTTAACATCGAAGATTGTGAATCGGCGGCCGAAGCGTTGGAGCTAATGGACGAGCTTGATGCAGAAGGTGAGATGGTCGCATTGGTGATTTCGGATCACGTCATGCCGGGCCAAACTGGCGTTGAGTTGCTGACGGAAGTGTCTCGTGATAGCCGTTTCATCCACACCAAAAAAGTGTTGTTGACTGGCCAAGCGACACATCAAGACACCATCCAAGCGATCAACGATGCGCGCATCGAAAGCTATTTTGAGAAGCCGTGGAAAGCAGACACCTTGTTAAGCACGGCGCGTAACTTGGTTACCGAATTCATCTTCGATATGGGTATTGATTACCAACCGTATCACGATGAGCTTGATCACAGCGTGGTGCTGCGTCGCCTGCGTTAATGTGGATGATAAATCAGTTAGCCCGGCTTAATGCTGGGCTTTTTTTTACCTGTAAGAAATCATGAGAAGGCGCAAGTTTGTAAGAAGCTTATTCGACTTGTGTTGCACTGTTGTTCAACTGTGACCTCCAACCTGAATTTGTTGAGTTGCTGATTTATATTGCGCTCGTAGAGGTGCGAAATGATCAATAGTCTCGATTTACAAGTCGCAAAATTTATCCAAGAGCAAGCCCCTGTTGCAATGGATGCGGTCTGTCAGCGTGTGGGGAAAACCGCATCAACGGTTTATCGAAGTATTCAGAAAGTGAATGCAAGGTTACCAAGGGCTGATTTTATCCATTTTGACAAGAAGGTGATAAAAACCCAATTCTCTTATCTCTCCTACATTCAATTTGTCAATCAACTTAGCTTAGTGGAGTATCACAGTAACGCCGTAGAGCGCATCGAACTCTTATTCATGCTTGCAGCGCTGCAGAATCAAATCAACAAAAAGGCGTTGTATCAAGAGCTAGGTGTTAGTGCTACCACGGTCAAGAATGACCGAAGGGACTGGGAAATGTTTCTGGCCAAGTATGATTTAGTCTCTAGATCGCTGGCTCGACGTGGCACGACAGTTATCGGCGATGAGTTCACTATACGGCTACAGGCGACGCGTCGTATCGTTGATCTCATCGAACTTGATAGCGATAATTTTCCGGTGGCTCACGCGTCTAACTCGCCGACAAGGCGTTATGTCGCGGCATTGATCTTGTCACAATATGGCGCAGAGCTTGACCATGCAGTTGAACTGTATCACCAGTTTGAGAGTCAGTTTTCCATGCAGCTCTCTTACAATTCTAAAAAGTTTTTGATTGTCTATTTTGCGTTGAGCCGTATCCGTTACGCACATCACTGCTGTCATCTTACGGAAATTACACCGTCTTTGTTTTCACATCAGACCTTTCCACTCGTTGAGCATGTATTGGAGAACCACCAAGCCAATATATTGTTGAGTGCACTCACTATTTCTAAAGGTCGAATGAACTGTTACCACCCGAAATTAAGCCTTATGGTGGCGCGTTTTTCTCAGCAAGTGAGAAGTAATCTCACGACAACAATTTATAATGACTCAGACTTTTTCGCAGAGCTGTATAGCGTAGTTGGGGGATGTTTTTGCCAAGCTGCGTTGGGTGTATGGTTTGAAGATAAGAAGTTACAGTCGGTGCAAGATGATCACGCCTATGTATATGGCTTAATAACGCATTTTATTGCACCGATTGAAGCGGCTATTGGCATCACCCTCACAGATAATCACATTTCAACGATCACCATGGTGGTGAAGAAATTTGTGGTGTTGAATAAGTCCGTCGATCGTCCCCGTTCGCGCCTTTATATCGTGAGCAATTCCTCTGAGAATAAGCTTGGTTATTTTATTGAAAAGCTGAAAACGCGTTTTCATATCGAAGTACTAGGCATAGTGAACAGTAACGAAATTATTCATATTCCCACCGATGAGTACGATGTTCTGATCACCTTTACCAATAAAATTGCCCGTTACCTTTCCGCGTTCGGTTTGTCATCGCTGAAACTCAACTATGCGCTGTCAGATCAGGATTACAAAGTGCTAGCTAACGCCGGTTTGTCCCGCTCCTCCCGTAAAATTCCGTTGACGCGTTTCCTCTCTGAAATGCAGCACTTGTCTGAGAATGAGCTTAAACAATGGCTGATGGCAAATTATCCCGATCACTTCATTTAAGGACACTTATTGCGACGAAATTGGCTCGTTCCCTTGCCTTGAATGACCTCTGGAAGATTTTAAGATATCCGTAATTCAATAACCAAGGTCTCTAATAATGAAAAGCAATTTCAAAAATGAAATTCAAACGTTTGGCCGCTCCCTGCTTCTCCCTATTGCGGTTTTAGCGCCGGTTGGCATGGTCATGGGGGTATCTAGCGCCCTCGGGCAATCTTATATGGTCGAAAAGCTCCCGTTTCTCGGTGCCGATTTTTTTGTGACGCTATTTAAGTCACTTCGCATTGTTTCTAGCGTTATCTTCGCCAATATTCCGTTGCTGTTTGCGATGGGTGTGGCTTACGGCATGTCGAAAAAGGAAAAAGGCATTTCTGTTTTTGCGTCAGTAATTGCCTATTTGACGTTGTTGATTTCGATGAACGTCAACTTACAGTTGACGGGGAACCTTACTACTGAATCGCCCGCCTTGGTAGGGCAGGGAATGGTACTAGGGATCCATACGCTGAAGATTGAGGCACTAGGGGGAATTATCGCCGGTCTCATCGCTGCCTGGACAACCGACAGGTTCCATCGATTAGAGCTGCCTTTGGCGTTTGCCTTTTTTAGTGGTAAGAAATCGGTCGCTATTATCTCTATTGCTTTGACCGTGCCTGTAGGTATGTTGTTGCCATTTGTGTGGAACATGTTTACTTCAGCCATGATCTCCGCATCAAGTGTGTTTATGGCAGAGGGTATTGGCCCAGGTATTTACTGGACATTAAATCGGCTGTTGATTCCATTTGGATTACACCACGTATTTAGCTCCGCAGTTCGCTTTACCGAAGCCGGTGGTACTTATCTAATTGATGGCAGTACTTATGTGGGGATTTTGCCAGCAATGAACCACATACTGTTTGATTTAGGGCCTTCGCATCCAGCATGGCAAGAGCATATGCCAACGCTTTCTGCTTATTTAGCACCAGGTCAAATGCTCACAACTTTGTTCCGTATACCGGCTATTGGCTTAGCGATGTATCACACCGCCTACGCTAAGAATAAAACGCTAGCAAAAGGCTTAATTTTGACTATCGTTCTGACGGCGTTCTTGGGGAACGTAACTGAGCCTCTGGAATTTTCGTTCCTGTTTATTGCGCCTAAGTTGTTTATTGTCTACGCCGTGCTATGCGGCTTACTCACTATTCCAATGTACTACCTCGAAGTGTCGATGGGCTACATTCGCGGTACCGTTTTTGACTTCGGCATCTTTGGTCTGATGTACGAGAATACCCAATGGGTAAGCTTGGTAGCGCTAGGTATTGTTAACTTTATCGTTTTCTACATGTTCTTCCGTTGGGCGATTGTGAAGTTCAATATTGCTACGCCAGGACGTGAGAAAGATGCAGGTGATAACACGCTACTCCTTAACAAGGAATACGGCAAGATTGCGGACATTGTTGTCGCAGCGTTGGGTGGCAAAGATAACATCAAGCGTGTTGAAAACTGTGTGACGCGACTACGTATTGATGTGAAAGATACCAAAGTGATGAACATGGAGCAGTTTAAGACAGCGGGCTCTACAGGCACTTTCATTCCGTCCAGTAACCATGTCCACGTTGTGTTTGGACCTCATGTTGAGTTTGTACGAAATGCGATTGATGACAATCTAGCAGGGGTTCAATAATGCGTGCTCTTTACGATTCAAAAAGTAAAACGATTGATCATGAAGGTTTAAAAGATTTCTTTACTAATGAAGCCCGTATTCAGTCTTGGTTAGATTTAGAGTCTGCTCTGGCACAAGCGCAAGCAGAGGTGGGAATGATTCCCGCCTCGGCGGCCGCCAATATCGCTGAGTCGGCCTTTTTAGATAAAATAGACCTTGTGAGAATGGACGAAATTTACCAGAAAATTGGTCATGGTTTCGTTCCTTTGATTAAGGTGCTAGTCGAAGCCTGTGAGCCGGAAAGCGGTAAGTACGTTCACTATGGTGTTACCACTCAGAATATTCAGCAAAGTGCTCATTTGCTTTTGGTAAAGCGCTTTCATGGCAAGTTAATGGAGTTTGTGGACCGTTGTATCAAAAATCTTGGCGAGCTTGCTGAGAAACACCAACACACGGTCATGGCGGGTAGAACACATGGTAAGCATGCTTTGCCGATTACTTATGGCTATAAAGTATCCGTGTGGATCAACGAACTGCTTGCGGCGAAAGAGCGAATGCAGGAAGCTGAAAAGCGCGTGTTTACCGTGATGATGGGGGGCGCAGTAGGCGCGTTCCATGCAACGGGTCAAGATGGGATGAAGGTGCAAGACCTTGTGGCGGAAAAGTTAGGGATGTACTCCATGCCAATACCGTCGCGCAACACCCGTATTTTCCGTGCTGAATACATCACTAATCTATGTTTGCTCGCTACCACTTTCCACAAGATCGCTGAGGAAGTGTATCAAACCTCAAGCGAAGAATTTGGGGAGGTCTCTGAGGCCTTTACTAAAGGGACAGTAGGCAGTAGCACAATGCCTCAGAAGGTAAATCCAAAACTTGCCAAAGGCATTATTGCGAACGCACAGAAGTTGTATTCGGTACAAACTGCCAGCATGTATGTTGCACCGCGCCCATTTGAGGCTGATAGTTCTGCTTACTTTATTTACGATGCTGCCTTGCAAGAAAGCATTGAGTTAATGGCAGAGATCGTATTGCGAGCAGAAGAGCTCACACGCACAATTGTCGTGTTCCCTGAGCGCATGCTGGACAATGTGATGATTACTAAGGGTCTAATTAATAGCGAAAAAATCATGATGCACTTGGTTGACCGACTTGGTAAAGATCCTGCGCATGAACTGGTTTATGAACTAGCGATGGAAAGTACTCACAGTGGCATGGACTACAGTGAAGTGCTGTCGACCAACCCTGTGATTTGTGAAAACTTTAGTATTGATGAAATCACGGAGATGCTTGACCCTCGCGCCTATACTGGGCTTTGTGCCGAAATTGCACAGACCTTCGCAGCAAAAGCGCGGGAGGTATAGTGACACAAGTATTTAAGTCGCAGGACATTATTACTCCCCACGGTCGCGTGGGGGGCTTTCTCGAAGTCGATGCCGGTAAAATAGTGGCGATACACGCAAAGTATTCGGGTCATTATACTGACTACTCGGGTTACACCTTGATGCCGGGATTTGTCGATATCCATATTCATGGTTGGGGACGTGGTTCGTTTGCCTATAAAGGCGACTTATCGTCAATCCGTGCGATGACAGAAGACTTGCCTAAAGTTGGCGTGACGTCCTATCTGCCAACCACAGGCACTATGCCCAATGATTTTCTAGAACGCTCCTTAAGTGTGGCCGCGACCCATATTGAAGAGTACCGACCTGAACTTGGTGCCGAGCCCGTCGGTATTCACATGGAAGGGCCTTACATTAATGAGCAGTATTTGGGGCTGCAACGAAAAGACAGTATTCAACAGCCGTCAATAGAGGGCTTTGAGCGTTTTAATCAGTTGGCGGCTGGACATATTCGTTTGATGACGTTAGCCCCTGAGATTGATGGCGCGTTACCACTTATTCGTCATCTCAGAGATAAAGGGATCAGCGTTTCTGCAGGTCATACAGCAGCATCGTTTGACGAATGTACCCTGGCAATTAATGCGGGACTCAATCACTTCACGCATGCCTTTAGCGGTATGAAGGGATTCCATCATCGAGAGTTGGGCGTTGTCGGGGCACTGATGTACAACCAACACGTTTACGCGGAAGTGGCTAAACAAACGGGCATCACGATTAAGCCAGAAGCGTTCGACATTTTATACCGTTTAAAGACAGATAACCGTATGGTCATGATGAGTGACTGTATGGGGTATGCCGATTTCCCTGAAGGGTACGAGTTTTATCATTACCTTCGAAAAGAAACTGTGGTTGTTGAAGGCGGTATATTAAAGCTCAAGCATGATGATGGCAGCGTCAAGGAAGTCAATCCTCAGTGCTACGGTGAAGTTGCCGATCTTGAGATGAGTTTCCTAGACTCGGTGAAAGCCGTCGTGGCTCGCTTAGACAAAGGGTTAGAGTCTGCTGCGTGGTTAGCGTGTTTAAATCCGGCAGTGCTCGCAGGTGTGTCTGATCGGAAAGGGAGTCTTGAAGTAGGTAAAGATGCAGACTTTTTGGTGTTGGATACGGAGCTGAACTTAGTAGGTGTTTATTGTCAAGGCGTTGCTCAGCCATTGGCATAAGTTGCTAACATAAAGTTATATTTTAACGAGGAGTCCACTGAGGCTCCTTTTTTCTTTCTTAAATGGTAGTCAGCGAAAGTCATCATAAAATCGATTACATTCTCAATTTGCAATAATGGAATTATTGTTACATTAAAGAGTGACGAGAGTCACTTTTCAGCAAGGGAAGTCGCTCTATGATGAAGCCATCAAGGTTACCGCATTAATCCGAAGGCTGGGCAAGGTTACTCGACTACACTGCCTACTGGTAACCCGACTTAGCCAGATCAAAAGGAGCGACTATGTCAGCAAATAACGTTTTCCATCTTGGTGTGAGTGCCGCCGATCTTCAAGGCGCGACGCTTGCCATTATTCCTGGCGATCCGGAGCGCGTGGAGAAAATCGCCAATCTGATGGACGAGCCGGTGTTTCTCAATGCATCGCGCGAATACACCTTATATCTGGGTAAGTTGGAAGGTCAGAGTGTCGTGGTGTGTTCAACGGGGATCGGCGGTCCGTCAACTTCGATTGCAGTAGAAGAGTTAGCACAATGCGGTGTGCGTACGTTCTTGCGTGTCGGTACCACCGGCGCGATTCAATCGCATATCAACATCGGTGATTTAATTGTAACCACGGGCTCGGTGCGACTCGATGGCGCGAGTTTGCACTTTGCGCCACTTGAGTTTCCGGCAGTGGCTGATTTTGAAGTGACCACGGCGATAAAAGCAGCGTGTGACGCATCAGGTATTGCAACTCATGTTGGGGTGACGGCATCGAGTGATACCTTTTATCCGGGGCAAGATCGCGAAGATACGTTCAATGGCCGTGTGCGCCGTGCCTACAAAGGCTTGAAGGAAGAGTGGAAAGCCATGGGCGTGTTGAACTATGAAATGGAATCGGCGACCTTGTTGACCATGTGCGCAAGCTCGGGCCTCAGAGCTGGCTGTGTCGCTGGGGTGATAGTCAATCGCGAGCTGGATGAAATTCCAGATCACGCCCAAGCCAAACAGGTGGAAGCAACGTCTATTGCGGTTGTGGTGGATGCGGCGCGCCGTTTGCTGCGTTAGTTTCGCTCACAGCAATAAAAAAAACAGGCGCTTGGAGCGCCTGTTTTTTTTTCTAACGAAGATAAGTGCTCTGTTTACACTGGCGCTTGACCACCGGCTTTATTGAACCATGCGGTTAGGCGAGATTTAAGGTTGCCTAATTCGTCAGGGCCAATGATCTCCAAGCCTAAGTCTTCGGCACGGACGATATCGTGATGGCGCAGTGAGCGGAAGCTGATCAGCATGGCACGCGCTTGTAGGCCGCCAAGTAGATCGCGCAGTGATTCAAGCTTGTAGAGCGTATCATCACCGTCATCGCGCATCCCTTTGGTTTTACACTCAATGATGTGCAGTTTGTTATTCACAATCGTGGCGACATCGAGCTCGTTACGCACTTCTTTCTCACCAATTTTGCGATAAACCTGCACGTTGACCGAGCTGTCTTGAATGGTCGGCAGTTCGCTCTTGATTTCAAGTACCGTATGGTGAACGTAGTTTTCTAGCCACTCGCCGTTGGCAAAACGTCGCGCTTCTTCTTGCGCAAATGTGAGCACACCGTTCTCGTAGGTGGCCAAGCCGGTATCGACTAAATCGTTGATCAACATCGCAAGCTCTTTGTAGCCTTGCTGCTTATCAGACAATTCAACATCCAAGCGCTGCTCTTTTCGACAGGTGGTGGCAAGGTAGTTGAGTGTCGCCAACCCCGGCCCTAATTCTTGTGCGTTGCTTGCCCAGCGCTGTCCCACATCCATGAGTTGGTTGTTGAGCTGCTCTGGGATCTCAAAATCAGAAAACTCGGCGCGCGCACCAAAGATGGTGAGATAGTCAGACAGCAAAATGCGGTCTGCAACTTGCTTTTGTTTGTGGCCATCAGGGTAGAGCCAGCACAGCTCGTCACTGAAGGGTTCAATCACATAGATCGGCCAATCGTAGCTGCGGAACACTTCGTAGCCAGTAAGCAGACGGTGTCGCAAACCACAGCTGGCATTAAACCAGACTTGATCATTTTGCGATTTGAAGCGTTCTGCCAGTTCGGTTAAGCGTGTCCTTATCGCTGCAATATTAATAACGTTGGGGATCTCGAAGAACTCAGACGTGATACCGCGAATGTCCAGAATGTGCTGCAGGCGAGAAAATTGTTCTTTTTGAGAAGGTATGCCAATAAACACAGCATGTCTGGTAGGGATTGTCTCATCTAAGATGGGAGTAACTAACCTAACGGGATCCTGATCAATGATGCCAACATGAATAACCATAATTTGTCCTTATCTTCGTCGGTCAACCGAAACGCCGACTGCTCTATTTATGGGGATAACAAAGTGATTTTTCAAGTAATTTGAACAGGAATATCTAATTCAATGTACTCGATGCATCAGTTTCAGTCACAATTTCGCTCAAAACTCTATTGTTATGTCTCATTTTAAACTAAGTCGGATCAAGATTTGAATTACGAATTTTAATGGAGACATCGACGGCCAAAATTTTCCATAACTGACTGATATGCCTATAGTGTATGTAGGAGTGTTAGGTATTTGGAGATGGCTATGACAGGTCAGAATGAGCAAAACGCCGCGATTGTCCTGGAGATCAGTGGAGTCGCATACGCTGTCGTCGATGGACGTCCACTGCAGCCGCTGTTGGTAGGGAGCGGATTAGCGCCTCAAGCCTATGTGTTGACCAGCCGTGATGCGACGGTAGTGTTGCAATTTGCCGATGGCACAATGGTGACGCTGCCGGCGGATTGTTTAGCGTGTCAGCACGATCCTCAAGTATGGTGGCAAGTGCCGCTGAGTGAACTTCACCAACACAGTGAACGTTTTACTGCGGATGATATTGACCTTTTGCAGCAGGCGATTCGAGAAGGGATTGATCCCACCTTTGCGTTTGAGCCTACGGCTTCGGGCGTTAACCTCAGCTCATCTAATGCTGGGTTCATCGAAGTGACGTCAACTGGGCAAAGCACGTTAGCACAGGCGGGCTTCGATACGGATGGTTTAACGCAGTTGCGCGCGGATAACGACCGCCAGAGCCTAACCATGTTGGACGACTCGCGCTTGCTGCCGCCTTTAGTTGGGGTGAATGAGCTTTCGTTAAATGAAGACGATATGGCATCAGGGCAATTGGTGCTCGATGAGCCAAACCGAAATCCCGATGATTTTACCTTTACCACCAACGAAACTATTCCTGGCTTTAGCTTGAACCCTGACGGAAGTTACGAGTTTGACGCGTCGGAGTACGATGCGTTGCAAGAAGGTGAAGTGTTGAACATCGCTATTCCGATCACGGTTACGGATAGTAATGGCTTAACATCAGACACCATTTTGACCGTGACGATTAACGGTATTAATGATGCGCCAACGCTTGACGATACCCGTGTTGACGCAACGGAAGGTGAGCAGGTAGCCGGACAGTTGCAGGGTGAAGATGTCGATCTGCCAGGGCGTGCTTCACTAGAGTACAGTACCCAAAAATCCGTGCCTGGTTTTTCTCTCAATTCAGATGGCAGTTACAACTTTGATAGCAGCAGCTATGACTATCTTGCTGACGGCGAACAGCTAACCATCTCTATTCCCATCACAGTCACGGATGACAAGGGGGCGATGACCACGTCAACCCTGACGATTGTAGTAACCGGCACAAACGACGCGCCAGTGGTCAGCGCTGCGATCAGCGAAACTTCCAACGAAGATGAAGCGGCGTTTAGTATCGACTTGCTGCAAAACGCATCTGATGCAGATACCTCCGATTCGCTCAATGTGAGCAACGTTACTGAAACTTCCGGCAATGATGCTGGCGGTGTCACCCTCAACGGTAACAGCTTTGATGTTGACCCAAGTCACTATGGTTATCTTGCCGTCGGTGAGTCAGTTGAACTGACTTACACCTACGATGTGGAAGATGGCAATGGCGGCGTTACATCTTCGACAGCCACCATCACTATCGAAGGGCGCAACGACGTGCCCGAGGTAAGAGCGGCAATTAGCGAAACCACCAACGAAGATGAAGCGGCGTTTAGCATTGATTTACTGCAAAACGCGTCTGATGGTGATACGTCTGATTCACTCAATGTGAGTAATGTCGCCGAGACTTCCGGCAACGACGCGGGCGGGCTAACGCTAAACGGCAATACATTCGATGTCGACCCAAGCCATTACGGTTATCTTGCTGTCAGTGAATCAGTCGAACTGACTTACACCTATGATGTGGAAGATGGCAATGGCGGCGTCACGTCAACCACTACCACTATAACGATTGAAGGGCGTAATGATGCGCCCGAGGTAAGCGCGGCGATCAGCGAAACCACTAACGAAGATGAAGCGGCGTTTAGTATCGATTTACTGCAAAACGCGTCTGATGCAGACACCTCCGATTCGCTCAACGTGAGCAACGTATCTGAGACTTCTGGCAATGACGCAGGTGGTGTCACTCTCAATGGTAACAGCTTCGACGTCGATCCAAGCCACTATGGTTATCTTGCCGTCGGTGAGTCAGTGGAACTGACGTATACCTACGATGTGGAAGATGGCAACGGTGGTGTTACTTCTTCTACCGCCTCAATCACTATTGAAGGCCGTAACGACGTGCCCGAGGTAAGAGCGGCAATTAGCGAAACCACCAACGAAGATGAAGCGGCGTTTAGCATTGATTTACTGCAAAACGCATCTGATGCAGACACGTTTGACTCGCTCAATGTGAACAACGTATCCGAGATTTCCGGCAATGACGCTGGCGGTATCACCCTTAATGGTAACAGCTTCGATGTTGACCCAAGCCATTACGGTTATCTTGCAGCAGGTGAGTCAGTGGAGCTGACTTACACCTACGATGTGGAAGATGGTAACGGCGGCGTCACGCCAACCACAGCAACCATCACTATCGAAGGTCGTAACGATGCACCCGAGGTAAGCGCGGCAATCAGCGAAACCACCAATGAAGACGAAGCCGCGTTTAGTATCGATTTATTGCAAAACGCGTCTGATGCAGACATCTCCGATTCACTCACCGTGAGCAACTTGACTGAAACTTCCGGCAATGATGTTGGCGGTGTCACCCTCAACGGTAACAGCTTTGATGTCGATCCCAGCCATTACGGTTATCTCGCCGTCGGCGAATCAGTTGAACTGACTTACACCTACGATGTGGAAGACGGTAATGGCGGTGTCACGTCAACCACTGCGACGATTACCATCGAAGGGCGCAATGATGCGCCAGTAGTCAGTGCTGCAATTGCTGAAACCACCAACGAAGATGAAGCTGCGTTTAGTATCGATTTGCTGCAGAACGCGTCTGATGGTGATGCCACTGATACTTTAGCAACCTCGCAAATCAGCGAGACAAGCGGAAATGACGCCGGTGGCGTGACCATTAATGGCAATCAACTGGATGTGTCTCTTGAACACTACGGTTATTTAGCAGTAGGCGAGTCTGTTGAACTCACCTATAGCTATGACGTGGTCGATAACAATGGCGGAATAATACCAACCACTGCCACTATAACCATTGAAGGCCGAAATGACGCGCCAATAGTGAGCGCTGCTATCAGCGAAACCACCAATGAAGATGAAGCGGCATTTAGTATCGATTTATTGCAAAACGCCTCCGATGCAGATACCTCCGATTCGCTCAATGTGAATAACGTATCCGAGACTTCTGGCAACGACGCGGGCGGGGTAACGCTAAACGGCAACGCATTCGATGTTGATCCAAGCCATTACGACTATCTCGCCGTCGGCGAATCAGTTGAACTCACTTACACCTACGATGTAGAAGATGGTAACGGCGGCGTCACGCCAACCACAGCAACCATCACTATCGAAGGCCGCAACGATGCGCCAGTGGTGAGCGCTGCGATCAGCGAAACCACCAATGAAGATGAAGCCGCGTTTAGCATTGATTTGCTGCAAAACGCGTCTGATGCTGATACGTCAGATTCACTCAACGTGAGCAATGTTACTGAAACTTCCGGCAATGATGCTGGCGGTGTGACGCTCAACGGCAACAGCTTCGGCGTAGATCCTAGCCATTACGGTTATCTTGCAGCAGGTGAGTCACTCGAACTGACTTACACCTACGATGTGGAAGATGGCAACGGCGGCGTCACGCCAGCCACCGCGACGATTACTATCGAAGGCCGGAATGATGCGCCAGTAGTGAGTGCAGCGATAGCTGAAACCACCAATGAAGATGAAGCCGCGTTTAGTATCGACTTGCTGCAAAATGCGTCTGATGCAGATGCCTCTGATTCACTCAATGTGAGTAACGTATCTGAGACTTCAGGCAATGATGCTGGCGGTGTATCGCTCAACGGCAATGCATTCGATGTTGACCCAAGCCATTACGGTTATCTCGCCGTCAGCGAATCAGTCGAGCTGACTTACACCTACGATGTGGAAGATGGCAACGGCGGTGTTACTTCTGCTACAGCCACCATCACTATCGAAGGGCGCAATGATGCGCCAGTGGTCAGCGCTGCAATCAGCGAAACTACCAATGAAGACGAAGCCGCGTTTAGCATCGATTTACTGCAAAACGCATCTGACGCAGATACCTCTGATTCACTCAACGTGAGTAACGTTACTGAAACTTCCGGCAATGATGCTGGCGGTGTTACCCTCAACGGTAGCAGCTTCGATGTTGACCCAAGCCATTACGGTTATCTCGCCGTCGGCGAATCAGTTGAACTCACTTACACCTACGATGTGGAAGATGGCAATGACGGCGTGACTTCTTCTACAGCCACCATCACCATTGAAGGCCGTAACGACGTTCCAGTGGTGAGCGCCGTGATCAGCGAAACCACTAACGAAGATGAAGCTGTGTTTAGTATCGATTTACTGCAAAACGCGTCTGATGCAGATACCTCAGATACGCTTACTGTTAGTAATATCAACGAAATTTCGGGCAATGACGCAGGTGGTGTCACTCTCAATGGCAACAGCTTCTATGTTGATCCAAGCCATTACGGTTATCTCTCCGTCGGTGAGTCAGTCGAGCTCACTTACACCTACGATGTGGAAGACGGTAACGGCGGTGTTACTTCTTCTACCGCCACTATAACGATTGAAGGTCGTAACGATTCACCCGAGGTAAGCGCTGCAATCAGCGAAACCACCAACGAAAATGAAGCCGCGTTTAGTATCGATTTGTTGCAAAACGCGTCTGATGTCGATACCTCTGATTCACTCAAGGTGAGTAATGTTGCCGAGACTTCTGGCAATGATGCTGGCGGTGTCACTCTCAACGGCAACGCATTTGATGTCGATCCAAGCCATTACGATTATTTTGCCGTCGGTGAATCAGTTGAACTCACTTACACCTACGATGTGGAAGACGGTAACGGCGGCGTCACATCTTCTACAGCCACCATCACCATTGAAGGGCGCAACGACGTTCCGGTGGTGAGCGCCGCGATCAGTGAAACCACCAACGAAGATGAAGCCGCGTTTAGTATCGACTTGCTGCAAAACGCGTCTGATGCAGACATCTCCGATTCACTCACCGTGAGCAACTTGACTGAAACTTCCGGCAATGATGCTGGCGGTGTCACCCTCAACGGTAACAGCTTTGATGTTGACCCAAGTCACTATGGTTATCTCGCCGTCGGTGAATCAGTTGAACTCACTTATACCTACGATGTGGAAGACGGCAATGGCGGCGTCACTTCTTCTACAGCGACAATTACCATTGAAGGCCGCAATGACGCGCCAGTGGTCAGCGCCGCGATCAGTGAAACCACCAACGAAGATGAAGCCGCGTTTAGTATCGACTTGCTGCAAAACGCGTCTGATGCAGACATCTCCGATTCACTCACCGTGAGCAACTTGACTGAAACTTCCGGCAATGATGCTGGCGGTGTCACCCTCAACGGTAACAGCTTTGATGTTGACCCAAGTCACTATGGTTATCTCGCCGTCGGTGAATCAGTTGAACTCACTTATACCTACGATGTGGAAGACGGCAATGGCGGCGTCACTTCTTCTACAGCGACAATTACCATTGAAGGCCGCAATGACGCGCCAGTGGTCAGCGCCGCGATCAGTGAAACCACCAACGAAGATGAAGCCGCGTTTAGTATCGACTTGCTGCAAAACGCGTCTGATGCAGACATCTCCGATTCACTCACCGTGAGCAACTTGACTGAAACTTCCGGCAATGATGCTGGCGGTGTCACCCTCAACGGTAACAGCTTTGATGTTGACCCAAGTCACTATGGTTATCTCGCCGTCGGTGAATCAGTTGAACTCACTTATACCTACGATGTGGAAGACGGCAATGGCGGCGTCACTTCTTCTACAGCGACAATTACCATTGAAGGCCGCAATGACGCGCCAGTGGTCAGCGCCGCGATCAGCGAAACCACCAATGAAGATGAAGCGGCGTTTAGTATCGATTTATTGCAAAACGCGTCTGATGCTGATACCTCAGATGCGCTCAACGTGAGCAACGTATCTGAGACTTCTGGCAATGACGCAGGTGGCGTGACCATTAATGGCAATCAACTGGATGTGTCTCCTGAACACTACGGTTATTTAGCAGTAGGCGAGTCTGTTGAACTCACCTATAGCTATGACGTGGTCGATAACAATGGCGGAATAATACCAACCACTGCCACTATAACCATTGAAGGCCGAAATGACGCGCCAATAGTGAGCGCTGCGATCAGCGAAACTACCAATGAAGATGAAGCTGCGTTTAGTATCGATTTGCTGCAAAACGCCTCTGATGCAGATACCTCAGATTCACTCAATGTGAGTAATGTCTCCGAGACTTCCGGCAATGATGCTGGCGGTGTAACGCTTAATGGCGACAGCTTTGATGTTGACCCAAGCCATTACGGCTATCTCGCCGTCGGTGAATCAGTCGAACTCACTTACACTTACGATGTGGAAGATGGCAATGGCGGCGTTACGTCAACCACAGCCACTATAACGATTGAAGGGCGCAATGATGCGCCAGTGGTCAGCGCCGCGATCAGCGAAACCACCAATGAAGACGAAGCGGCGTTTAGTATTGATTTGCTGCAAAACGCGTCTGATGCAGATACCTCAGATTCGCTTAATGTGAGTAATGTCTCTGAGACTTCCGGCAACGACGCTGGAGGGGTAACGCTCAATGGCAACAGCTTCGATGTTGACCCAAGCCATTACGGCTATCTCGCTGTCGGCGAATCAGTCGAACTCACTTATACCTACGATGTGGAAGATGGCAACGGTGGCATCACGCCAACTACAGCCACCATCACAATCGAAGGCCGTAACGATGCGCCCGAGGTAAGCGCAGCAATCAGCGAAACCACCAACGAAGACGAAGCGGCGTTTAGTATCGATTTGCTGCAAAACGCGTCTGATGTCGATACGTCAGATTCGCTCAATGTAAGCAATGTATCCGAGACCTCCGGTAATGATGCTGGTGGTGTCACTCTCAACGGCAATGCATTCGATGTCGACCCAAGCCATTACGGTTATCTCGCTGTCGGTGAATCAGTCGAACTCACTTACACCTACGATGTGGAAGATGGCAATGGCGGCGTCACGTCAACCACTGCCACTATAACGATTGAAGGCCGAAATGACGCGCCACTGGTGAGCGCTGCGATCAGCGAAACCACCAACGAAGATAAAGCCGCGTTTAGCATCGATTTACTGCAAAACGCGTCTGATGCAGATACCTCCGATTCGCTCAATGTGAATAACGTATCCGAGACTTCCGGCAATGACGCAGGTGGTGTCACTCTCAATGGCAACAGCTTCGATGTTGACCCAAGCCATTATGGTTATCTTGCCGCCGGTGAATCAGTCGAACTCTCTTACACCTACGATGTGGAAGATGGTAACGGCGGCGTCACGCCAACCACAGCAACCATCACTATCGAAGGCCGTAACGATGCACCCGAGGTAAGCGCGGCAATCAGCGAAACCACCAACGAAGATGAAGCCGCGTTTAGTATCGATTTACTGCAGAACGCGTCTGATGTCGACACGGCCGATTCGCTTAATGTGAGTAATGTCACCGAGACTTCCGGTAACGACGCCGGTGGTGTCACCCTTAACGGTAACAGCTTTGACGTCGATCCCAGCCATTACGGTTATCTTGCCGTCGGCGAATCAGTTGAACTCACTTACACCTACGATGTGGAAGATGGTAACGGCGGCGTCACTTCTTCTACCGCCACCATCACCATCGAAGGTCGGAACGACGCGCCAGTGGTCAGCGCTGCAATCAGCGAAACCACTAACGAAGATGAAGCCGCGTTTAGTATCGATTTGCTGCAAAACGCATCTGATGCCGACACGTCCGATTCACTCAATGTGAGTAACGTTGCCGAGACTTCCGGCAACGACGCTGGAGGGGTAACGCTTAACGGCAACGCATTCGATGTCGACCCAAGCCATTACGACTATCTCGCCGTCGGTGAATCAATCGAGCTCACTTACACCTACGATGTGGAAGACGGTAATGGCGGCGTTATTTCTTCGACTGCCACTATAACGATTGAAGGTCGTAACGATTCACCCGAAGTAAGCGCAGCGATCAGCGAAACCACCAATGAAGACGAAGCGGCGTTCAGTATCGATTTGCTGCAAAATGCGTCTGATGTGGATACCACTGATGTATTAGCTACATCGCAGATCAGCGAGACGAGCGGAAATGACGCCGGTGGCGTCACCATTAACGGCAATCAACTGGATGTGTCTCCTGAACACTACGGTTACTTGGCAGTAGGCGAGTCTGTTGAACTCAGCTATAGCTATGACGTGATCGACAACAATGGCGGAATAACACCAACCACAGCCACTATAACGATTGAAGGGCGTAATGATGCACCAGTGGTGAGCGCCGCGATCAGCGAGACCACCAACGAAGACGAAGCGGCGTTTAGTATCGATTTACTGCAAAACGCATCTGATGCAGATACCTCTGATTCGCTCAACGTGAGCAACGTATCTGAGACTTCTGGCAACGACGCGGGCGGTGTCACCCTTAACGGCAACGCATTCGATGTTGATCCAAGCCATTACGGTTATCTCGCTGTCGGTGAATCAGTTGATCTCACTTACACCTACGATGTAGAAGACGGCAATGGCGGCGTCACTTCTTCTACAGCCACAATCACCATTGAAGGCCGCAATGACGCGCCAGTGGTCAGCGCCGCGATCAGCGAAACTACCAATGAAGATGAAGAGGCGTTTAGTATCGATTTATTGCAAAACGCGTCTGATGCAGATACCTCCGATTCACTCACCGTGAGCAACGTTACTGAAACTTCCGGCAATGATGCTGGCGGTGTCACCCTCAACGGTAACAGCTTTGATGTTGACCCAAGTCACTATGGTTATCTTGCTGTCGGCGAGTCAGTCGAACTCACTTACACCTACGATGTAGAAGACGGTAACGGCGGCGTGACATCTTCTACAGCCTCCATCACCATTGAAGGGCGCAATGATGCGCCAGAGGTAAGCGCTGCGATCAGCGAAACCACCAACGAAGATGAAGCCGCGTTTAGCATCGATTTGCTGAAAAACGCGTCTGATGTAGACACCTCCGATTCGCTCAACGTGAGCAACGTATCTGAGACTTCCGGCAATGATGCCAGCGGTGTCACCCTAAACGGTAACAGCTTTGATGTCGACCCAAGCCATTACGGTTATCTTGCAGCAGGTGAGTCAGTTGAACTCACATACACCTACGATGTGGAAGATGGCAATGGCGGCGTGACATCTTCTACAGCCACCATCACTATCGAAGGGCGCAACGATGTGCCAGTAGTGAGTGCAGCGATAGCTGAAACCACCAACGAAGACGAAGCGGCGTTTAGTATCGATTTACTGCAAAACACGACGGACGTTGATAACTCAGACACATTGAGCGTGACTGATGTGGTTGAGCTTAGTAACGATGATGCAGGTGGTGTCAGCTTAAACGGCAATACGTTTGATGTGGATCCGAGCTACTACAGCTATCTGGCACAAGGTGAGTCGATCACCTTGGTGTATAGCTATAACGTTAGTGATGGCATGGGTGGCAGCGTTGCAACGACGGCGTCGATTACCATCGAAGGGCGCAATGATCTGCCAGTGATCGGCTCCGCGATTGATGTCATCACCAACGAAGACGCCGTGGCGTTCAGTATAGATTTACTTGATGCTGTAACCGATCCTGATAGCAGCGACACCTTATCGGTTAGCAATGTACAAGAAACCAGTGGTAATGATGCGGGTGGCGTGAGTATCGATGGCGATCAACTCGATGTTGACCCTGATTATTACGACTATCTTGCTCTAGGCGAAAAGGTCGAACTGACTTATGTATTCGATGTGGAAGACGGTAACGGCGGCATTGTCAGTCACACAGCGAACGTCACTATTGAAGGGCGAAATGACGCGCCGATCATCACTGGCGGGTTAGACTCAGGGCTACTGATTGAAGATGTGATAGCAACGGCGTCAGGCACCTTAACCTTTACTGATGTCGATGTGAATGACGTCCATTCATGGTCGGTGAGCAACAATGGTCAAGGCAATTACGGCGCTTTGGCGTTTGTCGGCAATACTTGGACTTACACCCTCGATGCCGCCGCAACTCAGAGTTTGTTCCTCAACCAAGTCGTCACGGAAACCTTCACTGTGACGGTGAGCGATGGAAATGGCGGTACCGCCTCGACAGACGTGGCCGTCAACATTATCGGTACCAATGATGTGCCGTTAGTGCAAAGCGGTATTGCTGGCACTATCGAAGAAGATCCCGCCAACCTTGTCGCGACGGGCACGCTGCAAGTTTTTGATCCTGATGAACCTGACAACACCAGTTTTAGCCAAATTGGCAATAGTGCGGGCACTTATGGTGATTTTGCCATTGATGCCTCTGGAAATTGGTCTTATACCCTGCGCAACAGCGATGCGCAGGAGCTTGGTCAAGGCGAAACCTTTGAGGAAACTTTCCTCGTTCAAATTCAAGATGATTATGGCGCAGTGGTGATCCAGCAAGTGACTGTCACTGTCGAAGGTAAGAACGATAATCCGGTGGTGACAGGGCAAACCGTGGCCACAGTGAAAGAAGACACCACGCTGAGTGCGACCGGAGATCTCGATTGGACCGATCTTGATCAGAACGACACCCATACTTGGTCCGTGAGTAATACGCCAGCCGATCCTTATGGCAGTTTGACTATCGATGATGAGGGCACTTGGGTCTATAACCTCACCAGTAATGGCCAACAGCGGGTGCAACAACTGGGCGAGGGTGTGACCGAAACGGAAACCTTCCAAGTGGCGATCAACGATGGCAACGGCGGGATCACAACCCAAGACATTACCATCACCATTGAAGGCACGAATGATGTTCCGTTGATGCGCGGCAACTTAACGCGCAGCGTAACAGAAGACGCCAATCGCTTGTCGGTATCGCGCCAAATGCGCCCCAATGATGTCGATGTGGGGGACTCGCACACCTGGACAGTCGAGGCCGAGCACCCTGATAGCATGGGCTCGTTTATCATTTCCGCAAATGGCCGTTGGACATTCACGTTAGATAACAACGATCCTCGGGTACAAGCGCTTGCCGAAGGTCAGCGCGTGCAAGAATTCTTCGATATCAAAGTTACGGATCAAGAAGGTGCATCAACGACCAAAACTGTCACCATTACCATTATTGGTAACAACGACAGGCCCGATCTCAGCGGCGATCTTACTGGCAGCGTGACCGAAGATACCGCTACCAGTGCGCAGGGTACGTTAGCCAGTGGCGATGTCGATACTGCAGATACTCACGAATACAGCGTTGCCAATCCACGCGGTCAGTATGGCCGCTTAACGGTCGATGAAGCGACGGGGGAATGGGTTTATACCCTGCGTGATGCCAATGCCGATGTGAACGCCTTGGCGGAAGGCGAAACCCTAACGGACACCTTCCGTGTGCGGGTTGTGGATGACAATAACGCAACATCACAAAAGCAGCTCACCATCACGATTCACGGCAGCAACGATCAACCGACGATTGAAGGGGACGTGGAAGGTACCGTCATCGAAGCGCGACAAGAAACTGCCACCGGTCAACTGGTGGCTGTCGATGTAGATACCTCCGATACCCACACTTGGCCAGATGGCACGCTGCAAGGCGTGTATGGCACCTTGACCATTGATGAAACCACAGGCGAGTGGACGTATCTGCTGAACTCCACCGATCCCGACACCGCAGCGTTGAAAGCTGGTGAAGTGGCGCAAGATGTCTTTAGCGTGACGGTGGATGATGGCAACACTGGCGGCACAAACACCCAAACCGTGACCATCAATGTGGTGGGTACCAACACCTCGCCCGATATTGTCGGTGAAAATACCGGCACCATCAAAGAGCTGTCAGACTCGACCGCCACCAATCAAATAACCGGTCAACTTGAGAGCGGCGATCCGGACAACGATGATGCCCACACTTGGCGAGTTCTCGACAGCACGGGCGTCTACGGTACGTTAACCGTCGATGATAACGGGCTTTGGACTTACACCTTGCGCGACAGTGCCACTAATGTGAATCGCTTAGATGAAGGCGATATTGTCAGCGATGCCTTTACCATTGAGACCATGGACAGCAATGGTGAAGTGAGTAGCGAGGTAGTGACCATCACCATTGAAGGGACGAATGACTCGCCGCAGATCACCAGCCAAACCGTCGGCGAAGCGATTGAAGATAGCGCGCCAACGGTGTCAGGCCAGCTGTCGTCGGGCGATCCAGACCAAGACGCCGAGGCGTTTTGGATGGTGGTCGACACTGACGGCACCTACGGAACCTTTGCCATAGATGCGGATGGGCGTTGGACTTACAACCTTTACGACAACAACTCGCTCGCGATTCAGCAGTTAACTCCGACGTCGACGCCACTTGTCGATACCTTCCCAGTCTTTGTGCAAGATCAGTTTGGCAACGTCTCGGGGCCGCAAAACTTCAGCGTCACGATCACCGGGACTAACGACGCGCCGATTGTCTCTGGTGATATCTCCGGCGAATGGATCGAAGACGACACCACCACGCTGACCGGAACATTAGTGGCGGAAGATGTCGACACTGGCACCAACGACAGCGTGTCGTTTGTCGCCGGTACGTTCGTCGGTAACTTCGGTACGCTGACCGTCAACGCGGATGGCACGTGGAGTTTCGATGTCGATAATGCGTCTGAAATCGTGCAAGGGCTGGGCGAGAATGACACTCGCTCCGAAGTATTCCAAACCTTTGCCGTCGATCAGTTTGGTGGCGTTGTACCGCAATCACTCACCATGACGCTGGTGGGGCGCGGTGATGCGCCAGAGATCTTTGGCGATAGCAGCGGCAGTGTGACGGAAGACAGCAGCACGACCACAGTCACCGGCATTGTCGGCGCGCAAGATCAAGACTGGCTAGATCGCATTGTCAGTTGGGAAGTGCTCTCGCCGCAGGGGCAATACGGTTTGTTTGCGGTGTCCGAACAAGGCGAGTGGACTTACTTACTTGATAACGATGATCCTGATACCGACGCCCTCAATAGCGGAGAAACCGGTACCGAAACCTTCGTTATACAAGGCACCGATAAAGACGGTCTCACTGACGAGTTTACCGTAACGATCACAGTCAATGGGCGTGACGATGGCACCGGCGGTGGCGGCTTGCCGCCCATCAACCTTGATGTGAGCGAAGACAATGTGCTGATTGATTCGGGCGTACTGAGTGATGCCAATTTGCCACCGGGTGTCACCGTGGTGTCGTTTGATCCCGTGCCGACCAATGTGTTTGGCGCAGGCTTTGGTGATTTAACCTTTGACGCATCAAGTGGCCAGTGGGTGTTTAGCCTAGATAACAGCGCCGATATTGTGCAGCAACTCGCTGAAGGGGAAACGGGTGAAGCGCGCTGGACTATCAGTGTGCAAGGCAGTGACGGCAGTACCTACCAAGTGCCCGTAAACGTTGATATTACCGGCGAAAACGATCAACCCAACCTCACCGAAGATTTGGATGGCACAGTCACCGAAGACGGGATCACCGTCGCATCGGGTATTTTGCTCCCTGACGATGTCGATAGCTCGGACTCGCACCGCTATGCCTTAGTTGATGATAGTGATGGTGATAACCGTGTTGATGGGCTTTACGGTTATCTAGAGCTCAACCCACTGACAGGGCAATGGGATTATGCCCTCGACAATGACAATCCTACCGTACAAGCGCTGGGGCCAAATGATCCGCCGCTGGTTGAATCATTCGACGTCAACATTATCGACAGCAGCGGGACGGCAACCTCAACCAACACCGCCGCGATCACCATCGATATTATCGGCACCCCTGACGGCGTAGTGGTTAACGATCCTGTGATTGAAACAGTTGAGGTGTTTGAAGATGTCACCGTGTCGCTTTCCGATACACTCACCCCGCCAGATGGCTTGGGCAATAACCCGACATGGACGCTGGTCGATGGCAACGGCAACTACGGCGCATTGACGTTAACCTCGGCCGGTGAGTGGACGTACACCTTAGAGAGTGGCGCAGATAACAGTGCCGTAAATGCGTTGAATGTGGGCGATACCCTTACCGATACCTTCTCGGTTGCGGTGGTGGATGAGTTTGGTGACACCGCGCTCGATGCCAACGGTGATACGCAGTTCTTGCAAATTGTGGTCACGGTTAACGGCACCAATGATGTGCCTGAGATCAGCGGACAAACCTCGCTCACGATTGAAAATCGCGATCCAGACGCCACGGTCAGCGGCCAGCTCGGTGTTATCGATGTGGATCAAAACGCCACCGCTGAATTTGAGCTGGTGGACGGCAATGGCGATCCGCAAACGACGCTGCAAGGTACGTATGGCGTTATTACGCTTAACCCAGCCACTGGCGAGTACAGTTATGTACTTGATGACCCCGCAGCGCTGGAAAACTTAGGGCTGAACGATGCGCCCTTGGTCGAGTCTTTCGACTCAAGGGTGATTGACGACAACTTCGCGGCATCTGCCATTACCCCTATCGTGATTGAAATTACCGGTACCAATGTGGCGCCGGTGATCACGGGCGAGCTTACCGTGGCCGTCAGCGAAGATGATCCTGCTACCGCGCCCAGTTTCGTCACGAGTGGCAATCTGACCTTAACCGATCTCAATACCAGTGATACCAACTTAACCTTTACCGCACGAGAATCGCTGGGAGTGTACGGCACGTTTACCATTGATAGCAGCGGGGCGTGGACCTATGAGCTGTATAACGATCGCCCACATATTCAAGAGCTAACCCCAGATGATCTCGTCACCGAAACCTATACCGTTGTCGGCCAAGACGAGCACGGCGCGCAGGTACAGGAAACCATTACCATCAATATCACCGGTTGCAATGATGCGCCGGTGCTGTCAGGTGAAACATCGGGCGCAGTATCGGCTACCAGCGGCGTGGTGACGGGCGAGTTGGTCACATCAGACGTGGATCGCGATGACAGTCATACCTATCGGGTCGACCCATCGTCAACCGGCAGTTATGGCGCGCTTTCCGTTGATCCTGATACCGGTGAGTGGCGATATGAGCTCGATACCAGCTTGCCTGCCTATCAACAAATCGCGCAGGGCGGTGCAGCGCAAGATACGCTCAATATCATTGTGGAAGACAGTTATGGCGCGACTGACACCATCGCCGTTACCGTGGATATCCAAGGCGAAAATGATGCGCCAGAGATCATTGGTGTGAGCACTGGCGATGTGGTTGAAGACGATGTTTTGCAAGTCAGCGGCCAACTGCAATCGGGGGATCCGGATATCACCCCTGATGCGGATAACCATACCTGGAGCGTGCTCGATACCAGCCCCTATGGCGAACTCACCATCGATAATAGCGGCTTGTGGACCTTTGTGCTGACAACGGATAACGCCGATGTGCAAGCCTTGAAACCAACTGATACCTTGGTGGTGCAGCTGCAAGTGGAAGTGCGCGATCAGCACGACGCAGTCGATACCGAAACGGTCGAAATTACGATCACCGGTACCAACGATGCGCCGCAGATCAGCGGAGACAGCGTGTTTACGGTGACGGAAGATAGCGCGCCAACCGCCTCTGGGACGGTAAGCAGCACCGATGTCGACACGCAAGACACCCCGGCTTACAGCATTGGTAGCGCCATGTATGGCAGCGTGAGTATCGATGAAACAAGCGGCGAATGGACCTACGTGTTAGATGATGCCAATGGGGATGTCGATACTCTCAATGTCGGCGATACCCTGTTTGAAAGTATCGTGGTCACCGTCACCGATGAGTTTGGCGGCACTGATACCTTAACGCTCGATATCACGATAGCCGGCAGCAATGATGCACCGCAGGTGTCTGGCGTGATCACTGAAATCGCCACGGAGGACGATGCGCCATTTACTATCGATTTACTGCAAAATGTCACCGATGTTGATAGCAACGTACTGAATGTGACTAACCTGACGGAAACCACGGGAGGTGACACCAGCGGTGTGACACTGGTGGGCAACCAACTCCAGGTCACTCCTGACGCCTACCGTTATCTTGCTGAGGGCGACACCCTGACGCTGAACTACCAGTTTGATGTGGAAGACGACAACGGTGGTGTAACCACAAGCAGCGCAGCGATTGCGATTGAAGGGCGTAACGATGCCCCGATAGTGTCTGCCGATATTGTCAGCGATGTGACGCAAGATGATGCGGATTTCAGCCTCGATTTATTGGCTAACGCGAGCGATCTGGAGGGTGATAATCTCAGCGTGCAAAACCTGATGGAAACCAGCGGTAACGATGCGGGTGGGGTAACGGTAAACGGTGATTCGTTGAATATATCGCCCGATCACTATCGCTACCTCAATATCGGTGACAGTGTGACGTTAACCTATGAGTATGAGATCAGTGATGGTAATGGCGGGGTGATCACCACCAGCGCCACCATTACCATTAATGGTGAGAACGATGCCCCCAGCATAACCGGAGACAACAGTGGAGTGATTGACCAAACGACACTGACATCGCTAACCGGCACATTGGCGGCAGTAGATGAAGATACAGGCGACACCTTTAGCTGGGAAATTGTGGAAGGCGACGTCAGTCAAGGCGGTTCGAGCCAAGGGTTGTACGGCAACTTGAGCCTTGATGACAGCGGACATTGGACCTATACCGTCGACAACACGATCGCTGGCAGCCAAACCTTAGGTGAGGGCGAGAGTGCAACCGATAGCTTTACGGTCAAAGTCACCGATGCCAATGGTTTAACGGCCACGCAGCAAATTGCGGTTACGGTAAATGGACGCAATAACGCGCCTACTGTCGATATTGCTGATGCCGTGGTTACTGGCCGCACCAAAGTGGGCTTTGCGCCTCAAGCTTTAGGTTTATTGGCGCTGCTAGATGTCGACAACAATAATTTGGGTTTTGCCTACGATATTTTGCAGCCAGATGACAGCTACGCAGATAGCGCGGAAGGGACTTACGGCCGCTTAACCATCGATGCAAACGGGCAGTGGGTATACCAGATAGATGAAACCAAGCCAGATGTCGCCAGTTTAATTACAGGAACATCGCAAACCGAAACCTTTACCCTTCGTGCGACCGACACCCACGGCGCAACAGTGGAGCAGGTAGTGACGGTTGAGGTGGATGGCGCTTTCTATGCGGGCACTGTGTCGAGCGGTGTCGATACCATTATCGCCACCAGTGAAAATGAGCTCTTGTTTGGTGATCCATTGGGCAGCAATGCAAGCAGTGCTGACACTTTTGTATGGGAAACAGCGGCGCTCTCTAATCCTGCGGGCATCGATATTGTGCGCGAGTTTGACCCCAACAATGATGTGATCGATTTGCGCGATATTGTCGATACCAGCGCCCTGACTAGCCTCGACGCTCTGGGCGATATTTTGCAGTTCAGCAGTGCTGACGGCAATGTCACGCTGGCGGTCTACGACAACGGCGCATTGGTTCAAAGCATTGTATTTGAAGGGATCAACGAAGAAGCGCTGCTGTTAGTTCCTGACGCCAGTGGACTAAGCAACGCAGAAAAAGCCGAGTTGTTCATCAGCAATGGCAACCTGCTGGGCGACAACCTCGGCAATGCACAAAGTAATACACTGCAAGGTACCACAGGCGATGACAGCCTGTTTGGTTTGGGTGGCAACGATATTCTCACCGGCGGTGAAGGGAGCGATTTAATGAGCGGCGGCGAGGGCAATGATACCTTTGTGTGGAATACCGTGACGACCGCGACAGATACCATCACCGACTTTGAAATGAAAGATATCGCCAATGGGATCACCGATGGCGATCAACTCGATATCAGCAGTTTGCTACCTGATTTGGATGGCAGCTCGGAGGTATCGGAGTTGCTCAATTTCATTGACGCCAGCGCCGACGATACTGCGGACACGATAACGCTCGCGGTAACGCCTGATCCAAGCGATCCGGCAACGACCCAGCAAATCGAACTGCAAATGACCGACATAGACCAATACGGGATCAGCAGTGGCTCTTCAGCTTCAGAAATTCTGACGCTGATGGTCGGTAACGACGCCTTCAAGTGGGACTGAACGCTCGCTAGATGTTGGCGATGATTTCTTTTCGATCATGCTTAGGTGTTCGCGCGGAACTCTCGATTTGTCATCTGTAGATGCAGGTGACAGGTCGTTACTGCTTAGTAGAGCCCTTTGGCGGCTACTAGGATTAATTTACTAGATAATGTTTTTGCGAAGTGAAACGAATTAACGTCATTTCGAACTGTACTTGCTGTTGGTAGCGCTTGAGGTGCATGCTACTTTCCTGATTTAGAAGACAAATCCGGTCTGTAAATCTAAGTAAGGAAGTGATGTGAAAAGGCGTTTGATCTCTATTTGTTTAGCATGTGCTCTGGCATCTGGTTGTGCTTCACTGACAGCGGATAGATCAGAAATTCAGGGCGACGATGTTGTGGGTCAGGACATCGCGTTATTTCAATATGCATTGAGTCATGACAGTCGCGATTCAGAAGCCGCATTTGAACGTTTAGTTCTGAAATATTACGCTCAAGGGGAGTGGGGAAAGGCAGCATATATTACTGAGTATGCCGGTGATGAGTGGGGTTGGAGTGATGATGACTATTCGTCAAATGGACTTGCTAGGTTCTGGAGTCTACTTTTAGGTCATGATATCCCACTATTAATGGATGGCTTTCATACTGAAGATGATATCAGTAGTAGGATTCAGGCTTTGGGAGACCAACAAGCTGAATTCGAGCAGGTGATGAAGCAGGGCGACATGTATACCTTTTGGTATGAGCATGACATCGACCAAAATGAGGCATTTACGCGCCTAGTTTATCATGGCGATCTTTTTTTAGCTTCGCTTGTTGCTGCGGGAATGGTAGACGCAACCGAGAGAGGAGCAGCCTTCAATATTTTGATGCACTCGTTAGCACGTTATCCAGAACAAGCCGAGCGAGTTATATCGATAATGAATATTGCAGCTGCTAGTCATCGCAACTGGGATTTTCAAATTCTATCACCCTTAAAAGTTTTCCCTGAGTCACCGGCAGCCAAGGCGTATGAGGAGTGGCACATCCATCATTTGAGGGAGTACTTGCGGTCTCATGAGATACTAGAACAACTTTCGTCACGCCATTATGTACTTATTGTGTATCCGCAACTTAATCGATTGATAGAAAGTTACGTTCTTCTGGGAAGAGATGATGAGGCTTTGATATTGCTTGACGATGCGGTTGAGCAAGCGCTTCTTGCTAATCCTAAAGAGCTGGTGTTGTTAGAATTCTATCGCCAATATGCAATGCTTGGACGCGGCAATGAGGTGGAAGAACAGGGATTGCAGTCTGAAATGTTGAAAGATTGGCAATCTGATCAAAGTGTGTTTGCAATCCGCCTTTACATTGCACTTCAACAAGCGTTGAAAGCAGACAGTCAGCGGGATGCTGCCGAAATCCTTGAACGTGCGTTGTCTTCTCCGCTCGTTGCCACAGAAAGGACAGTGGAGATCGAAGCAGTTCTGAATGACCTGTGGTTGGCGGAGAGCTTAGGCCAAATTGAGTTGACAGAAAATCACCGTGCGCTTCTGGTTCGTGTTTACCAGAATTTGACGGCATCTGATTATCCTAGAAATATATTCGAAGATATGGATTTCGCTGAATTTAATGCGGCCGATGGTAAACCTTAGTAACGCGCTGTTATCGATACATATATCAGAAATAGTTGATTATGGCGCTGAGTTAACGACGCGACATCAGAACAAGCGGCTCAACGGATATGGGCCGCTCATCGAGTCGTGTGGTGTCTATCGCTAATCCTTTCTGATCTTATTTTTGCCTCTATATTGCCCTCATCAATGAGTGAGTTGGAAGCATACAAATCCGGCGTGGCTTTGAAACGCCGCCTAACCAGACCGTGATATGACACCTAACCCTTATTTTTACTCTGCTTGGTGCATTGATTGAGTTGAAAAAGCTGTGTTAATTTTCGCCGCTCAAGCAACAAGCAACAAGCAACAAGCAACAAGCAACAAGCAACAGCCCGCGCGATAAGTTTAGCGGGCAGTGAAAGCCTGCATCCTAGTAGCGCAGGCGTCAAAACGATAGGGAAGCCCCATGAGAAGGAATGCCATAGCGATCGTGCTGGGAGTAAGCTTACTGTCAGCGTGTTCGATGCATGAGCGTGCTGATTCGAAAAGTCGCGATTTGTACCAAAACGCAATAAAGCAGTTGGTGGAAGCAGAAACGAGCGGCTCGCCGCTAGCGCTGCAACAAGCTTATCAACATGCGTTTGAGACCAAACAAAAGATCATCGACCGCTACCCAAGCACGGAATTGGCGCTGCTACTCGCCAGCGGCGAATTAGATTTTGGCGTCGAAGGCAGTAAAGATTTAGAAACCACCTTGCTCAGAGAAGCAGAAGCGTTTGCCGTTGCGCAAGATCCCGTGTTGTTGCGTTACGGCTTGTTTGATAACGCGCGCGACTCAGAAGATCGTCTGTTGTTGACCTATTACCAGTTCGGCGAGTGGGATCTGGCGCAACAACAGCTCTCATTTATGGTGAAAGAGTGGCGTTATGACATTTACCCCGCCAGCGATTACGGTGAAGTCTTAGAGTGGATATATGCGTTACAGCACTATAAGGTGCCAGCGCACAAGTACCGCGATTTCGTCGGTAATTACTCGCCGAGAAATGCAGTGCTCTCCGATCCCCTTCTCGTGCAAGCGTTGGCAGATGACGATCTTGAGCGTTTTCTTGAGGCCTATGTGGCCGAACACACGATAGATGAAGAAGTGCTGTTGTATTACTTGATCTCTCAAGGTGAGATGAAACTAGCCGCCGAGTTCGCCTCCAAGTTATATTATGACCATGAAAGGCTCGCTGCTTTTCAATTCCTCCTGTTCGCCATTGAGCGCCATCCCGACGCGGCAGAGCAGGTGATGTCAACTATTCTTGCGTCGCTGCAAACCCAACCAATAACAGACCTTGGCGAACTGTACTCGCCACTGCACTTTTACCCTGACTCATCTGTCGCCAAAGAGATCGAGCAGCTGCGCGTTTTACAGTTAGAAGAGCCGTTCAAGCAAACGAGTAGTAACCCCCCTTACTTTGGTGAATTTTCCCGTACGATGTATAAGAGCGGAGCGCTTGCGGACGTGATTGAAAGTTACTTGCTGTTAGGGCGCACGGATAAGGCAGAGCTAGCATTGGCGCAAGCCGAGCAATCTGCCTTGGAGTCGATGAACAAGGCAGACGTGGCGCTGTCACTTTCTCGCTCCTACGCCTTGCTCGGGCGCTTACAAGAGGTTGTGGCGGCCATCGACGGCGAGCATAGCCAACGTTTTTCTCACAATGATCTGGTCGCGATCAATGTCCATGCAGGGCTTCAAGCTGCCATCATGGCGCAAGCGAACGGCAGAGGATCACAGGCAGACGAGCTGCTAACGCAGGCTCTGTCACTGCCATTAAATACCCGTCGACGTTCGGACGATTTAGCGGCGGCAATTGATCTATTAGTGATGGCCGAGGGGCTTGGGCAGATCACGCTGAGTAATCACCATGTTGATCTTATTCGCCAATGTTTTGATGAACATATCGAATATTCGCACTTCAAAGGCTTGGCAACGTTTCGCTCTGAAAGCTAAGCGGTAGCAACGAGTCACTGTCGAAAATTAAACCTAATATGCTCATTGGCACACAAGGAAGAAAGATGGCAACGCTAAGGCAGAAACGATTGGTAATAAAACCTCGCGCATGGCTACTGTCGATACTCGGTTTGAGTGTATTGACGGCTTGCGGGATGACAGATCAACAACGACAAGAAGCGCAAGCCAACCAGCTCTACGTTGAAGCGCAACTGCCGCTGGCCAATTTTGTCAAACACGAAACGCGCGCCGCAGATGGGGAAGCGATATTTCAACAAGCGCTAGAGGCCTACGACAAAATTCTCGCTGATCACCCAGGAACGGAGGCGGCCAAAGCGATCCGTTCGAACTACGTGCAGTTTCACAGTAAAACCTATGACGATTATCATCATATTTTTCGCACTGAATCTTACGATCGGCGCGAACTCGACAACTACGCCAGTTACTACCGCGCGCTGGGAGTAGTGGAAGACGATCCTCGTTTCTATACCTTTATCAATCAATCCGCGCAGAACCTTTTTAACCTTACGCACGAGCAATTGACCTGCGGTTTAGTCGTTGACCTGTACAGCTTCGGCGATTTTGAACTGGCGCAAACCATGTTGCGCGCATCATCCGATAATTGGAGAGCCGAACGATTTGGTGGGCACTGTATGCGTCCGACATTGAGCCTTGATCTCTCATATGTATCGTGGGGCGATTTAACGCAATGGTTGGATGCGACAGGGGATTTTGAGATTGTAGGACGCCGCACACCGGCCTTTAGCCAAGCGCTGGCTGAGCTGCACCAAGCGGTCGATAGCGGCGAGCCGCTAGACATAAATTCCCCCGCTTATGAGGCGTTGCGCTCGGTCGATCCGATTGCAGAGTTTGCCGCTTATCGCGCGCTGTACAACGGCGATTTGGTTGCGGCGTTTCGCTATGCCACGCAATTAGACGCAGGCATGAAGCGCGATATCGTGGTCAACGAGGTGCTTTATGTTTCGCGCTATCATAAAACGCGCTATTCCAATGATCAGCTCGATGCGTTTCTTGGTGCATTACACACTGAGTTAGAAACCAACCTTGCGGGATACCCGTTGCTTGCCTCACCATTGCAGCTTCATCCGGATTCATCCCTCGCGGCAGATATTGAGAAGATCTTGTTAAAGGGCAAACAAGCGTCCCGTTTGGATGATCCGCAAAAAGAGTTTGCTCGGCTCTTGCAGATAGCCAACAGCCAGCGTTTACTGGGCGACGACACGGCGTATGACGCGACCTTGCAAGCACTGGATGACTTGTTTGATGAAGAGAAAAACGACGTTCCGTATTTTATGTTCGATGACGCTCGGTATATGGCATTGCGACTTTTCGCTAGTGTCGGGGCGCCTGAACGTTTTGACGCCCTCGTCAAAGCGCTGCAAGCTAAGACGCCTTACGCTAACTATCACTTGTCGCCAGCTTATATGATGTTGGCAGCAGAATATGAGCGCGTTGGCGCGATGAGCAAGGCGCGATCCAGTATTGACCGTGCTATTGAGTCTATGCCGCGTGAGGAGTCAATATTTGTACTGGGGTCGATAACGGACAAGATGGGGTATTGGTTCGATTTACGCGCCATCACCGATGAACAGCGCCAGCAAATCGGGCAAATTTTATTGCAGCAAATCTACCAAAATGACAAGGCCACTGGCATTCTCGAACAGCAATTGCAGGGCATTGCCGAAGTCATGCCCCAATAGCGACGCCGTGATGGCAGACAAGCCATAAGCATTTAACCCCTACATTAAATAGCCAAGGTCAGTATTCATTATATTGCCTTGGCTATTTTCGATTGCTGCTTGTTAAGTGCTGCTACCACGATAGCCCCGAGCTTTTTGCCCATGACTTCAACCTAGATTTAGCGGCAGGCCTCTCTGTTAGAATTTGATCATACCTTGCTTTGGCCTCTGGCTCATTACCCGCAAGTAGCGCCGCTGCGATGGACTGCAAAGACGGTTGTTGTTTTAACTTCTCTGATATGTCTTTAATATTCGAATACTTATGGAGCCAAGGAAAGCCATAGCCAGACATGGTTTCTGTTATCTCTTTAGCCAGACTTGAGATATCTGTTTGATCTGATATTTCCCACCAATAATCCTCGCCGTGAACTAGCTTGCCTAGACGCTCCCTTACAATGGCATCATATTCTTTCGGCTTTGAAGGTATATTTAAACCCGACTTTTCAGCAATTTCGTTATTAATTATTCCTAGATTTATAGCAAACTTTCCATCTGCCCCTAGATTTCCTGAACTCGCTTGGATATTAACTATTTTCCAGCCATCTTGCGTTTCTTTTAGGAACGTACGGCCACTTTTCTTAAAGCCATTTTCTTTCATGACTTTAGATAGCCCTTCCTTGACTACCTGATCGATCCTTTTTCCGATTTCGCTCATTATTTCTCCAAAGCACTTAACGCTTGTTATGTTTGTTCTAACGCACTCACTGTATCTAAAAATTCGTTTAGGTCAGATGGCATTACATCAGGGCATTTTTTCCTAAGTTCGTTTTTATTAGTACCTTTTAGATCTTGGAGCTGAACAAGTTTAGGTCCAAATGTTGCTATGCGAAATATAGCGATGCTCAAATTCCTTTCTGATTGCTTTTCGGTAATTGTGTCAGAAGGTAGCGTAAAGGTTCCGTCTTGCCAGTCCGTGTATAAGCAAGAGTTTTTCCGATCATTCTTAAAATCAATGCCAGCGAAAAGCCCCTCAAGAGGCAGACCTTGCCTTTTCCATTCATGACCGAATAACGCGGTTGATTCAATTTTCCACCCAATAAGATAACGCCCGCGTCACCTGATCAAGCAGCGTAGCAGCTTGTCAGGTGCACGCGCGGGTTAAATTTATTTCCAGAACTGCCACCATTTCTTGAGATCAAGGTACTTTCCAAGATCTTTTGCTACCAGTTCTGGCTTTACTTCGTAGTTTGCAATGTACTTGTTCAATAGACTTCTATCGTTCTCTCGATAGCAGATACTATATGCTTTAGATTCTGCAGATGGAGCATTGATCGCATCTAGCATGATCAGAGCAAATTCTTCTGAAAGCTGGTCTTGAACCAAGTGAATGATAAGCTCTTTCTGATTCCAATCATTCATTTCTTGATAGATATTCGTTAGGTGCTGTGCAAACTCTGGAGAGACATAATCTCTCATTCTTTCTACATCGTCGAATGTTATGCTTTCTAGAGCGAACTCTAGTTCCGTGAAAAATTCTTTAGGAGTTACTTCGATCATAGTTGGATCTTTCCATGAAATTTAACGCCCGCTTAAGCGGACGGAAATAGTTGGCTAGACTTGTGAGCGCAGCCAACCTTTATGAGTCCATTCTTGATTCATTTATTAGCTGGTTTGATGGCAAGACAATTCTTCATGATTAATAAATGGGGTGACTTCACCACTCAATGCTCTTTCTTGAGAAAAATTGGAGCCGATACCGTCGGTTAATTGCTCGACTGTATATTCTTCTAGGGCTTCAACTTCATCTGCAGAGAGCGACCTAGACAGCTGGTATTCAATGAAGCCAATCAATGAGCTAGAAGAAGAGTCATATGAGAATGATAAGACGCCACCGGAAACATGCTCGGCAAACGCCTCCGTTTCCTCTCCATCATATAGATAGTCGGAAAACGCCTCATCTTCGTAGCTTAATCCATTTAAGGACTCCAAGATTGTCTTGTCACTTATTAGATCAAGTGATCCATCTTCATTTTCTTGAGCACTAGCCACAAGTACTGGGCCAGTAAATTTTATTGTTGGCATTTGATCTCCTTCATGGTGCACTCTTGGCCAGCTATCCCCTATGCTTGGCCTTGTTATGAGTTGATTGCTCACCAGTACTCAGCCCCGTAGACATGATTTTCATCAAGTGATTCAATTGAAATATCCTCAACTTCTTTGGCTTGAGCTAGCAACCGATTAAATACGTTGCTCTCTTCACTGCTTAGGTAGTACTTGGCTATGATTGTCTCGTAATATGACGGATTATGCAGCGTAGCTGAATAGTGCAAGCACATCTTATCGTTATCAATTGAAAGAATAGCATCCAATGATGTTTCACATTCTGAACCACTAAGGTATATGAAGTCTCCTACTTTAGATTTTATAACCCCATATGCATCTTGCCATTGTAATGTAGAGGAACCATTAGCGAGGCCAATATATGACAGGGGGGATTGTTTTTGTTCATCTGTTCTACTGAAGAAATCAATTAGCCTAGTGCGAGCTATAACTTGAAACTCGAAAGCCAGGCCACTAGGGTCTTTATGTTTTAAGGTGCCCTCAAGAACATACGACCTAAGTATTTCTGAAGGCCTTTTGTCATACCAGCCATTGAGCTCCGAGTGAGGAGGTTGCCAGAGTAAGAATGAATGGCCTTCTGCTACAAAATCTTCGTTCCTAGCAAACTTAACAGGATACGTCTTACCTATTGAGGGCAACAAGGAATCCAGCTCGATAATTCTTTCGAAACTTAGATCCCAGCATAACTTCGACCACTCCATTGTTTGAAGCAATTTAATGCTCATTGTCGCTCCATTTTGAACTCATAACGCCCGCATTTGCGGCTGGTTTGAAGCGCAGCGGAAAACCAGTCCGACAACATGCGCTTGTTAGGGCTGACCTTTGGCATTATATATTTCCTTGTATTCTGGATGCTTCGCCTTTTGTGATCGAGTTAATACTGTGCGCAAAGCATTAGCCAGCACCCATTTTAAATTTGAATCTTGCTCTTGGTAAAATGCAGCCAATAGGGCATCGGATGCAGTTTCATTAGCGTCTTTTTCAGTAAGGGCACGAATAATACCTTCACGAATTCTCGGGTGATGCTCAATATTAAGATGCTTTACCAATATTGAATATGCACTCCTATAGTCACCTTCAAATTTACGCAGGAATTCATAACGGTTATTGTTATTGACGAAATCCCAAACTGATTCGATTTCGTAACCTGCTTCAGATAGCTCTTTTATTAGACCTCGTTCGTCCACTGCTAAAAGAGCTTCTCTCTCTTTTAATTCTAGGTCTTTACGCTTTCGCATCTCCTGATATTCAGGATAAGCTTCAAGCTTCTTCATAAAATCACTGGCTTTCATTCTTAAGCACCAAGAGCCCTAACGAATGACATGGATCCCCTCTATACCCCGATCTGCCACACTTAGGTGATCGCGGTAAGAAAATGCAGGAGGTTTCCATGTCTCAGCTACTTTGTTTTTGTGGTGTTGACCTGGCTAAGCACCACTTCACACTCCACGCCGTTGACGCGAATGGCAAGGTTATCCTTCATAAAGCCGTTTCGCGCGCCAAGCTACTGGCTACCGTCGCGCTACTGCCGACTTCACGTATCGGTATCGAAGCCTGCAGCGGGTCGCATCACTGGGCGCGTCAGTTCAATAAGCTCGGGCACGACGCACGGATCATAGCCGCTAAATACGTTACGCCTTACCGTACCAAAGGCAAAAATGATCTCAATGACGCCGTGGCGATTTGCGAGGCAGTGCAACGTCCCAATACGCGATTTATCCCGATTAAATCACCAGAGCGGCAAGCCATCTTAGCGATACATCGAATGCGCGAACATTGGGTGCGTGAACGAACAGCGCTCATCAATCGTCTTCGCGCAATGCTGGCAGAGTTCGGTCTTATCATGCCCGTTGGACGAGCTGCCGTGCAGAGAATGATCCCAGAGTACCTTGAAGATGCCGACAATGAGTTACCCGATATTGCCAGAGCTATCGTGGCTGATGGTTACCAACATCTACACGTACTTAACCAACGTATCGATGAAACGGAGCAGAGCTTCGAACTCGTGCTCTCTGCCAGTCCGCAGGCGCAGCGTATTCATAAAGTAAGAGGTGTGGGGCCTCAAACGGCGACGGCCATTATTGCCGCTATCGGTAAAGGCGACCAATTTGATAAAAGCCGAGATTTCGCAGCGTGGTTAGGCTTGGTGCCTAAGCAGTATTCCACTGGCGGCAAGCCAAGGCTGGGACGGATCAGTAAACGTGGTGATAAATATCTACGAACATTGCTTGTGCACGGCGCTCGAGCAGTGATAACCAATCTTGGGGAGAAAGAAGATAAGTTAAGTACATGGTGCCGCGAGCTTTTAGCAGGGCGAGGAATGAACCGTGCTATCGTTGCACTCGCGGCCAAAAATGCGCGCATTATTTGGTCTCTATTACACAACCAAACCGAGTACCAAGACTACGCCGCCAGTTAATACTGACGACGCAGAAATACCACCAACCGGGTCATTGCAGACGCTAATGATGGAGATAGGTTCAGACCATTTGCGGATAGCCTGTTAATGCGGCGGGCACAACAGATGCCTTCTAACGAATGAGGCACCGCAACCGCGTAACGTCATCAGGGCCACGACGTGAGTCGATAAAAGGCCGTATGTAGAGCGGCAGTCCACAACCCATCAACTGAAGTTTAGCGGATGTTTGACAACCGAGGGGATCCATGTAGCCCCAATAAGCTGCCCAGTGAGCGCCGCTACACTGTGGCGGCCCCGTGCCGACCCAGCGGCGCTTACTGGGTCAGATTCATTGGATTGTTATATTTTTACAGGTACTCGTCTACCCACTTGTTATTGCCGTTGTTGCGAGATAATGACTTTATACGCCAGCTGGTACCTTGGCGAACTACATGGAACCTTAACTGTTTGTTCTTAGTGTTGGTAAGCTTGGTGTAGACCTCAGTCTCTTTGCTGTTGATATGCACAACGTTTAGGACTGATGCCTCTGAATCTACGATGCCACCAAGGAAGTAGTAACCAGAATGACTTCTGTGATACTGCCTATTTAGAGGTGCACAAAAGTGCTTTCGAAGTTTAATGTGAGAATCTTTAGCGGGCCCTTTGGAGAGTTCAGAAACCCGACCTTTGTGCTCTTTCTCCCAAGATTGGCAATCCTTAGACCACTTCTTGTAAGCAGTAATACAAGCGATAACAACCGACTCTGGGGTGTCTAGTGATTCAGTTGGCTTGATGTAATTAGATGCTTCGAACATGCTCAAAAAATATAACGCCCAATTAAGTTGTGAGCAACGCTGCCATAGACCTAAACCATTGCGCCTTACTCACTAAAGCTGATTCAAACTCAAAATGCCGAGCGTTGCGAATCAGCTTGAATTGCTTGTTAGGGTAACGATAGCTCGTACTCTATAGCATCTTTAACTTCACCATTTAGTTCCGCGTAGTTTGCTATGCCTTTCACTTTACTGAAACCATTCCGTTCAAGTACTTTTCGTGAACCTTCATTACTGCAAAGAACTATCGCCCTCAAAGTACTCAACTGCGCTTCTGAAACTAAATAGTCAACCAGTTTGCCGACCGCCTGCGATGCAATACCTTTCGAAGTAAATTGCTGACCTATGCGATAACCTAGTTCACCTGTGTATACATTAGGTTCTATTCGATGAACATTGATCCTACCGCAGATTTCTTGCGAGTTGCTACGAATAAGCATTGGGTACATTTCACCATTAGCATACAGTGACAAGAACTCTGAAATCTGACTTCTCACACCCTGCAAGGTATAAAAAGACTCATCACGAGGTGGAACATATTGTTCAAACCAAGAGCGATTAGCCAACTCAAAGTCGAGAAGTGCATCAACATCATCTAGGGAGATTAATTCAATTGATATATCCATTTTAGTTACCCTAACAGCTTATTAGTGTGCATGCGCGTTTACCTCGTTAGACCAGTAAAAAATGCGCATCGTTAACTAATTGTATTACAACAAAGTTATCACCTTAACCTCAAATACACTACCCAGAAAAGTGCGCATGCGCGTTTTCAAACCTACTATCTCAATCCTCAGAGATGTAACCGACTCTTATGTAGTGAAAAATGCGAGAATGCTCAGATATAAACGCGCATAAAAATCCCGTACTCTTCCTTGATGTCGGCAAATCTCAAATATGACTGTATAAATGCACATTGCTCGAAGGGAGGTGGTCATGAGCCTGAAAATACCGTTTTCAAATGAGGTTCGAGAAGAAAGGTGCATGCACGTTTTCGATCCCGACTTATCTAATTCTTCCATCAACCTACCGCATTTATTTTCTGTCATCCTAGTTAGATCTGCTGCTAACTAAAGCTTTTCACCTGAGTCATTGTTTCGTTTGGTAGGAAAAAACATAGCGATTTTGCGACATGTAACGAAGCGTTTGTAGACCGTTGGTTGGACGTTGGTTGACAGTGTGGAGGACTTTGTCTTTGCTGTGTTATTTTAAAAATCGTTATTAACCATGTTGAGTTGATATAGCGAGTAACGTCATTCAAATTGGCAGATGGAAGTATGCCAACGAGCAAATCTAGGGTTAGGGAATGAAAAGGAATGTAATTGCGCTTGTACTGAGTGTGGGTGCGCTGTCTGGCTGTTCGTCCATGTTTTATGGCAGTGCGGAAGAAAAAGCGAACGCGCTATACCAACAAGCGCAGACACAAATTGAACACGCTGAGTTGGAAGACTCTGCGACAGCGCGTTTGGCCGGCTATCAAGATGCAGTGGCCACGCGACAGAGAATCATTGAAAAATACCCGACATCCAGTATTGCGGTTGGCCTGACCAGTGGGCAAATGGCGATCAATGAGATGTCTGCGGATCAGCTTGTCGCTCAAGTTGACCGCGTGAAAGAGAGTTTTGTGCCGGCGCAAGATCTGGTATTACTGCGCTTTGTGTTGAATGATGAACGTCATGTTGATGATCAGGCTTTGCTTGAGTATTACTTACAAGGGCAATGGGAAAGGGCGGAGCAATTTTTACTATTTGCCTTGAGTGAACGTGATTACGATGTTAATTACTGGAGTGATTTCTACCAAGTACAGCAGTGGAATGAAGCCGTCGGGAATACCCGAACTATTCTAGAGAATAATGGTACGGCCACTTACGAAAGTACGGACTTTTCAGATATCTACCGGTTTGACGAGCAGCTCATTGAACGTGCGCTAGCCAGCGGAGATCTCAGTACACTGGCCTCTGACGTCAGAGCCGATCGTGAGGCATTGGTTTATCGTCTCATCGCTCGTGGCAATGTGATTGAAGCTGCGCGTATTGCGGTCTCATCAGTGTACGATGACGACGATCGCGTTAATGTATTTAATGCCTTGATGTATGCCATCGCACGTTATCCAGAGCAGGCCGAGTTGGTGATTGCGACTGTACACGCAAGTTTGGCCGCCAATCCAACCGATGAATTCACATCCATCCTTTCTCCCGTCAGGGTTTATCCCGATTCCGAAGCGGCCATCGCGTATGAGCAAATGCGTTTGGGTCGGCTAGCGCTGCGGTTGACCAATTATGGCGGCGATCTCGAATACAGCTATATCTTAGCGAGGCATCGCCGGGGCGCTAATCAATTCGCTGAATTGCTCGAAAGTTACTTGTTACTCGGACAAACTGAGAAAGCGGAGCGTGTTTTTGCCGATGTGGTGGCCAAAGCGCAAGAACATCTAAGCCCAGAAGATTACAAGCTGATTTTGTATCGCGCCTATGTACTCATGGGGCGTTCAGATGAAGTAGAGCACTTATTACTTGATGAACTCAGCGAGTACCAATCGCATAGTTTTACTTATTCTATGCGCTTATATGATGCTTTCCTGCAAGCAAAAGACGCCACCGCCAGAGGCAACCGCAAACGTGCAGCCGAGCTGTTGGAAAAGGGACTTTCGGCACCATTGGAAGCGGACAGGTCATCACCTGAATTCAATTGGGTGTTAGAGCAGATGATCGTCGCTCAATATCTTGGTCAGATTGAACTTGGCCCGCGACATTACGATCCCCTTATTTCAGCGTACCGCCAGCTGCTTTATTTCCCGAGGAGTCCGCTTGAAACTGAAGGTATTGATTTAACGTATTTCTATCACGAAGAGTGACAACGGTGCATTTACGATAACGAATAGCAATGTATACAAGGAATGGAGACGTGTCGCGCAACGATAATAGCGGGCGGCATGCTAACGAGGAGTCATTATGACATTCAATACGCCGCCGAAACTGTTAACGCTATGCCTTATTACGGCGTTGGGCGGATGCGGGTTAACGGAACAAGAGCGGCAAGAAGCCGAAGCGAATAAGTTATATACCCAAGCGCAGTATCAGCTAGAGGATCTAGATCGCTTGGCGGTTTCAGCGTCAGAAGGAGAGCGGATTTTCCGTCAAGCCCAAGATGCTTATGATGCCCTAATGGCCGAATATCCTGACACACAAGTCGCGACGTGGCTTGCCGATGGCACCATCTCGTTCCATACCGGCATTTATCATCGGAAGCTCGATTACACGGAAGTTGATGAGTATAGCCGAGAGAACCTTTCGGATGCGCTTAACTATTACCGTGGTTACGGCCTGATTGAAAACGATATTCGCTTCTACAATTTCTTGTTTGATTTGACTCAGTATTATGGGCCTTATCGCAATAGTAGCGAGGCGCTGTGCGGTTTAGTCGTCGATGTTTATAGCAGTGGTGATTACGAGCTGGCAAGTGTGATAGTGAAAGGTAACGAACGAGAAATCAGTTTATCGTCGTTTGCAGGCGCGTGTGCGCGCGGCTCACTGAGCCATGTGCCGTTGGCCAACTATCACGGGTACGCTTCTTCAACGTCTGAGCATTGGCTCGAAGCCACTGGGGATCTGCTTCATCTTGTGGACTGTGTGGTGCACAAAGAAGCACTCGATTTACTGTACGACGAAGTTGAACGAACGGGCAGCATCACGGCTGATGATCCGGCGTATTCACATATCGGTTCGCCAGATCATGTTCTGCGTACCGCAGCATATCGTTTGATTGTGACCGGCCGACTGACCGACGCGTTTGCACTTGCCGCGCAGGTCAGTGTGAATGACGGTCGAGGCGCTATTGTGGAAGATCTGCTATTTGCTTCCACCCGTCATCAACGTCAAGCTGACGATTTGCTTGAAGCTTTGCATACGTTGTTGGAAGCGGAAGGAAGTGCTGATTGGCTTTGGTTATCGCCGTTACAATTTTACCCCAATTCAGAGGCGGCACGGGAGGTAGAGCTGCTACGCCTTGAGGCCAAGCAAAATCAGCCAGTACGTGACGAGACATGGCATCTTTATCAGTTAGCGGAATCTTACCGCTTACTCGATGATAGCGAAAACTACCATGCGACCTTAGATGAGCTTGATGCGCTTGTCGGTGAAGGGAATAGCAATAGATTTTACCGTTGGGGTTCGGAATTTAGCTATTACTTACTGTATGCCAGTGTTGGATCCCCTGAGCGCTTCGAGGCGATTGTGGAAAGCCTTGGTGAGGGCGGCTCTTATCATAACGATTATCTTTCAGTGGCTTATGTTATGTTGGCGGCAGAGTACAATCGAAAAGGAAAGACGCGCCAAACTCGTGCGGCGATGGACCTGGCTATTGGCTATATGGCGCAGCGTGAAGGCTTTGAACGCGTATGGCCGAACGAAGTCAGTTATTTGATATTGAATCACTTGCCAGACATTACTGATGAGCAACGCGAGCAAGTGGTCAAAATTATGCATGACCGTTTGCATGAAGAGCGGTTTGGCTCGCGAAACTTTGATCAGCTGTTACACCGTACTGGTCAGGCTATGCCGAACTAAATTCTCAATAGTCATCCTTGAGAGCGGTGGTATCGATAACCGCTGGGAAAATGAGAGACAAGATATGATGAAATGGACATTATCTGCGCTGGCCTTGCTAGTATCAGTCTATGGTATTGCCCAAGACGAGTTGAGCTCGCCAGAAAGTGTAACCAGTGACTATGCGCAGTTGGTGACGCAGTTTTCGAGCCAAATGGCGGCGCAGGATTATAGCGCGGCGCTGGTGAGTGCGATTGAGCTAAATCAGCGCGATCCCAGTGATAGCAATGCGTTGCTGTATTTGGTGATGGCGTATCAACAAGCGGGTAAACCCTTGCCTGAATGGGTGTTGGCCGAGCCTTGGCCAAATGGTAGCGCTGAAGATGTGATTAATCGCCAGTTGGCCCAAATGCTGGTGGAGTAACCCGTAAGGGCGAGAGGCCATCATGTGAAAAAGCCAGTGATCTTCACTGGCTTTTCTGTTTCGGTGGCTTGCGCAAGTTAGCGCATGAGTTCGTGCAAACGCGTCTGTTTAGGATTTTGCCACTTGCAGGGCGTTCGGCTGTAGCTGCTCAGCAAGGTGATACATTTCCGGCAAGATGGCGTGGATCAAACGCAGCTGGCGCAGGATAAGATTGGCGACGTCGCTGTCTTGGCTGTCACTGTTGTCTGTTTTCTGGGGCCAGGTTTCCAAGCTTTTCTCAAACTGCTCACGCTCTTGGATAAAGTCATTCTCTTTGCCTTCCAGCGCGTCCGATAGCGCGCTGAGCTGACCGTGCAATGCGCGGTGCGCTTTGGCGACCCAATCGTGGGTGGCGGCATCATCGATTTGCGCGCGGTGCGCACCAATAGTCGAGATATAACTGAGCATGGCGTTGCTCAAATTCATAAAGCGAAAGCAAAGCTCGTTATCCAGCTGATGGCGCGATGGCTCTTTGAGCATGTTGGTCAGAACCGTGTTGAGCTCAGCATCTTGGCGGTTGGCATCTCGGCGCGCGATGCGATAAGCCAAGCTGTCTTTCTTGCCGTGGCGGTATTGCACAATAATGTGTGCCAAGTAATCGCGGTGCGCGGCAATGGTCGTGGCCATGAGCGGACGCAGACGATTAATATGCCAGTCAGGCAGCACAAAATTGACGGCTAATACCGTTAACAGGCAGCCCATCAAGGTATCAAACAGGCGCGGTAGCATTACCGCAAAGCCTTGGCCGAGTTGGTTGAAACAAAGCAACACCAGCAAGGTAATAAAGAACGTCGCAATGGCGTAACGTTGTTGGCGATAGTAGAAAAACATCACCCCGCTGATCACCACGAACACCAATTGGCCTTCCATCGTGGGTACCAGCAGCAACAGCGGCAAGCCAGCGAGTAAGCCGAGTAGGGTGCCGGTGATCCGCTCGCGCAGGCGCTGACGAGTGGCACTGTAGCTTTGCTGGCAGACAAATAAGGTGGTGAGCAAAATCCAGTAGCCACGCTCAAGATTGAGTAATTGGATGGTGGCATAGCCCGCGAGCAGTGCGGCGGCCAAGCGTACGCCATGGCGAAACAGCGGCGACTCAATCGAAAAATGCTGCCACACCAAACGGGAGCGATTGCGAAGGCCAACAGGCTCATCTTCCACCAAAGTGCGCTCTTCAATGGTGCCACAAGGTGTCGGCGCGCTCACTTGGGCAAGCAGTTGCTCGATAGCGGCAAGGTTATCGTATAGAAAACGCAGCTGCTCAATCGCATCTTGCTGATCGTCTTGCGCTTGCAAGCGCACGTGTAGCAGCGACTTTTGCACTTCTTCTAACGCTTTCGGGCTCTCTTCACCGTGGACATAACTTTCGCCCTCACGCATACAATCAGCAATGCGATGACACACTGCCGCTTGTTGCTCTAGCAAGCGTTTAAAGCGGAACAGAATATCGCTAAAGGCGAAGGTCTTGGCTAAGTCGTGGTAAAGGTAATGCGACGCGCTGATCCGCTCATGAATATCTTGAGCGAGGAAATAGAGGCTCAGCAGACGCTCTGCTTCTTGATCAGAGCGTGAATTCGGTGAGCGCAAATCGCCCCACGGACTCAGCGTTTGTTGCAGTGCTAACTTGGCGGAATTAAGCGCCGTAACGACTTGGGTATTGGTGCGAACGTTTTTTAGCCGCAGGGGGCGAACGTCGTAATTATTCAGTGGGTAGAACAGCTCACTTTTTGACGCGAACTGTTGATCAAGCGCGGCAAACACTTTTGCCATTTGAAACCGCACAATAATATTCGGCCAACACCAACGTTGGATCAGCGCAATAACGCCATACAAGGATGCGCCGCTTAATAATGCTGCGGGTAAATGCCACAGGGTTTTGCTATTTCCTGCATCCAGCATGGTGTAAACCGCCAGTAGCAATGAGGCAAAGGCGATGGGCTGATAACGTTTTCCCATCGCGCCCAGCATAATAAAGCCAATCGTCGACAAGCCTAATCCGAGGCTAAATAACCACGGGCGGCTAAATAAGGTTTCGATGGAAAACGCGGCGATACTAAAGCAGAGCAGGGTGATCACCAAGGCTTTGAATTTCTCTTTCACATTGGTGTCTGAATCAGCAAGTGCACCGGCGATGATCCCGAGCACCATGGGTGTGATTAACCCGTTATAATTGAGATACCAGCAAGGAAGTACCACACCCAATAACGCCAGCAGTACCATAAAGCACTGTTGAACGCGGGGCGCGCGTAACGCACGGTTTAAATCTGATATAGCTAAGGATGACGACATGATAATAATTTATTGGAACTCACTGTTTAACCTTATCAGAAGTGGGCTAATTTCCGAACTGAAATCCCGCTATTTCCATACTGACACCTACTTTTTAACCAACTAACGCCGGGAAAGTTTGTTATATCGGCAACTCTTGGTAAGCTCTCGCCTGTCTGCACAATACTCAGAATATAATGACGAAAATGATAGAAACAGAAATTCAAAACGACCAATTAGAACTGCTCGATGTAGTACAACCTGAATCAGCGACGGAATCGAAGCCGCTGGCGCAGTTTTGGGCGTCGCAAATGGCACGATGGTTTGTTCAAGGTGACTACTGTTATATCGCCATCAGTGATAACTACAGCCTCTTGTTGCAAGGCGTTGGCATGAGCTGTGAAATTCCCTTCGCGCAATGGAGCGGTGAAGTGGTGGTTGAACCTGGAGTATTGTGGGCCACCCTGACGATTTACGGCGTCAACGATGACGAATTATGGAGCGTTCACGGCCTAAATTATGGCAAAGCGACCCAGTACGCCAATGTGATGATGGGCGCTTATCACCGTTGGGCGAAAGACAAAGTGTCGGCGTTTGATAACGTGCTTCCTGCGGTGCGTGATGTGATCAAAGGCTATTACGAGTGGGGTTACTACTTGCGCGATTCTGATTACCAGCAGATGCGCGAGTCGGTCAGCGATGCGTTGGCTTCATGTGATATGCCGTTTGCGATGTTGGAAAGCATTCGCCCGCGCAGTATGGAGCTGGTCAACGAGTGGTTGGATGAAGATCCCGATTACAAAAACCTCGATTGGCAAGAGCAAGAGCTGGAAAAATGGTCGGCGTGGTTTGACAAGATTGAATCCTCGCCCCTCAATGAATCCCAGCGTTTGGCTGCGTTGGTCAATCAAGATCACAATTTGATCTTGGCTGGTGCCGGTAGTGGCAAAACCAGTGTTTTGGTGGCTCGCGCTGGCTATCTAGTCGAAAGCGGGCAGTGCTTGCCCGATGAAATTTTGATGCTGGCGTTTGGCCGTGATGCCGCCAATGAAATGAGCGAGCGTCTAGCCGAGCGTGTATCGCCGGAGTGCAAAGCCTCAACGTTCCACCGCTTGGCGATGCAGGTGATCAAAGCCGCCACTGGCGAACATCCGCAAATTGGCGGTTGGGATAACAATTATGATCAGCGCCAGCAGATCATGACTCACATCATCGCCAACTTATTTACCGATGAAAAACAGCAGCAAGCGTGGAAAGCCCACATTGAGCGTTGGCCGATCCCAGGCTTACAGACTCATCTGCAGCTGCGTAACGGGTTGGAGAAAAGTACCGTCGATTGGCTGTGGCAGCGTATAGGGTTGTTGCAAGAGAGCACGCTCAATAAAAAAGGCTGGCGCGAAAAGATCTCCTATACCGATGTGGTGGAAGAGCACCGCAAACAAGCGCTGAGTGAACTCAACTTGTTGTGGCCTTTCCTTACGGCGTATCGCCGGATGCTCAAGCAAGAGAGCGTGTTTGACTTCAATGCCTTGATTGACGAAGCCACTCGCTTGATGAGCGCTGGCAAAGCGAAAATGCCGTGGAAAGTGGTGATGGTGGATGAATACCAAGATATCTCGCCGCAGCGCCTCGCGTTTATTGAGGCGATCACTCAAAACGGCTGTAAACCTAGCCTGTTTGCGGTGGGGGATGATTGGCAAGCGATTTACCGTTTTGCCGGTTCGGATGTCTCACTTACCACTGACTTTGCGACGCGTTATCCAATGGCACACATTGGCGTACTGGACACCACCTATCGCTTTAACAGCATGCTGGGTGAAGTTGCCAATCAGTTTGTGCTGAAGAACCCGTCACAGTTGCCAAAAGAGCTAAAAGCGCACAGTCAGCAGCGCAAGAAGTCGGTGACGGTACTCAATCAAGCGTTGCTTGAAACGACGTTGTCGACCTTAGCTAAGCAGCATGAAGGCAAAGAGGCGAGTGTCTTGTTCCTTGGCCGCACGCACGGTCAACAGCCGCCGCAGTTAAGTGAATGGCAAGCCAAATGGCCGCAATTGCAGTTTGACTTTAAAACCTGTCACTCCGCAAAAGGCAAAGAAGCCGATTTTGTGTTTATCCTCAATGTTGAGCGCGGTATTTTCCCGTTCAAATCGCGTGATGCGGGCTTGATGAAAGTGTTGCAGTTTGAAAGTAGCATGCTGGAATACCCGGAAGAGCGTCGCTTGTTTTATGTAGCGATGACGCGGGCGAAAAAGCAGGTGTGGGTGTGCGCTTCACCGGAGAACGCCAGCCCGTTTGTTAACGAGCTTATCAAAGACAAGTATCCTATTGTGAATAAGCTTAAACGCAGTAAATAAGACACCATTCCACAAAAAAAAGAGCTGACTTGGTCAGTAATGCCGTTCACTTAAGGTGAGCGGCATTGTTTTTTCTAGGGTATCGGCTTGGCTTTTTCTTAACGACTCTAGGGAAGGATCTTTCTCGCCTAGGTTCAAGTATTAAGCTCCCACTCATTGAGTAGAAGTTTTGGAGTTGCCTCGGGATTGCTCCTGGTGACGAGTATGGAAGTCCCACTATCAGACGCATGATGTGAGCGAGTGCTCCATTGAAGCTAAGTTGATACGGCAAGTAGTCTCCATTCAACGTATTACACATCTGGACCATTTGATACCTGACCAAGTTATATGTCAGTAGTATTCCCCAGAGTTCTTGCTTCACTAATTCAGGGAGTCGACTTCGAAGTGTGATTCGGTTACCAAGCATGTACTGTTTTTGCTCACGATACCCGAGTTCAATTTCCCAACGATAGCCATATAAGCCTACGATATCTGACTTTGGGTAGAGCATAGGGTCAAGCATTGAGGTGAGAACATCGTATTGCTTACCATCTTTGACTCTCGTGATTAAACGTACAACCACTTCTTGTTCTAGCTCTGGCCACTTTTTACGTGCTTGCGGATTACTCTTCAGTTTTATCAGTTTATCTTGGCGGCCAAGAGACTGAACGACGTCATAAGTGAGTCCTTTTTTCATAGGGATAAGCCAATGTCGATTTATGCCTTGCGAGCTCCATGCTTGAAGTAGACCAAGGGAGTAAAAGCCTTTATCAAAAAGGGTTAAGCTATTATCAGGTGTCGTCTCTATCAGTTGTTCTGCTAACTTCATTTCATTGACGCTATAGCAGTCAAAGGCACTACCTGTGATTAAATGGCTGCTCAATTCCATCTGACATACCATGCGTACTTGTGGGTACTGTGTTTCTTTACCGTCACGGTTGGTAGGCTTGGCAAACGCTGCAGCGTTCTCTTTTGAGTCCTCAGTTCGCCATAAGACACCATCAACGCCAAGAAGAGTGAGCCCGTTCCAGTTGGGTAAATTAGCCCGCTTAAACCAATGACTTTGGGTACACTCAAAAAGAGCTTTAGCCGCTGACTCACCGAGGTTTTTTCTTCGCTGTGTTAATGCACTTGGAGCAACAAATGGTTTACCTGTGCGGTCAACAATATCGAGCATATTTACAATGTCAGCCATGGATTTATCGTTATAGATTGCCATTCCAACCAGTAACCATGCCATCGACTCTAAAGTTAGCTTTCGTTTTCTTAGCGTAACAGTATCAGTCAGTTCGTAAGCACTATTGATGAGTTCAATGGGTAGGAGGTCAGCGAGTGTTTCAACTTGATTGGGTTTATAACTGTTGATGATGTCGAGGGCTTGAGAAACGTGCATAAAAAAATCCGATAAACAAGGTCTATCGGATTTTTACATACTGGTAGGATCATTCAACTGATCTGCCGATTAAAGTCTTAACTGATCGGCATTACTGACTTGGTCAGCTCTTTTTTTATCCGATTCGCGCAGCGAGTTGCTGTTACGCTGCTGCGGTTAACCCTATTTCGCGGCCAACAGTCGGCCATGCACACTCAATTACTTGGTGCGTTCTTCGATATAGGTTTGATAGTCAGGCACGTCGATGGCGACTTCTTCTGCCAGCAATGGCGATGACAAGATGAAGTCAGCGGTTGCGCGGTTGGTGGCCACTGGCACGTTCCATACCGAGGCGATACGCAATAGCGCTTTGACATCAGGATCGTGGGGTACCGCATTGAGTGGGTCCCAGAAGAAGATCATCAAGTCGATTTTGCCTTCAGAAATCAAGGCGCCGAGTTGTTGGTCGCCACCGAGAGGGCCACTGATCAGTTTGGTGATAGGCAGGCTAGTGGTTTTTTCTAGCAGGTGGCCTGTGGTGCCTGTGGCGTAAAGGTGATGCTGGTTAAGAGATGCTTTGTGTAGGGAAACCCAGTTCATCAGATCATCTTTACAATGGTCGTGCGCGACCAGTGCGATATTCTTGTGTTTCGCTAATGTCCTTGTTGTACGATTCATGTACTGCTCCGGAATGTGTGTCATTGGCAAACTAACTGCCGCGCTATTTTCGTTTTTTTATCCGTTATTTACAATTGGCTTTTTAGGGTCACGCTTGACTGCAATTTGCACTACCCTGATACGGTTGCAAATGCGTATCAGTGCTCAGTGTAAGCCTTGCCTATGTGAGATGCAAAAGCGCTGCTTGTACACTGTGTCTGCTTTTGTCAGCAAGCAGAAAAGTGGCGTATTTCGTGTCTCGTAGAGCTATGGATTGGAATTCGACGAGACTTTCGCTCCGGAAAGTGACCATCCTTGCAAAACAGGGCGGTGGAGTCACTAATTTTTGACTAGAGTGTCAATAGCGAGACGTGAAAGGCATTCTTGATAACTAACCTGTCAACCAGGATGAGGGCTGCTAATGTCAAAAGACGTTGAATCTCCTCATAGGTTTTGTTGGTATTACTGCACAAATCTGTGTGCGGAGCTGTTTGCCTCCTATAACCCTGAAGGAATACATGGTACAAATGACACTGCTAGGTAAGTCGTCATGTTGCCGTGGCAAAGCGAAATAGGATCACTATGGATAGTATTAAAACGATAAGCAGCAACCCGCTCAAGGTGTCGCAGGAAGCGACCAAGTTGGCAACGCTGGATTTTGAGGCGTCAGGGTTGGCGCAAGAGTCATATCCTATCGAAGTTGGCGTCTGTTTGCAGGAAGGTGACGCCACCAGTTTTTTAATTAACCCGCTAACTGCGGATAGTTGGGTCCATTGGGATCCGGAAGCGGAATCTATTCATCAGATCGCCCGTGCTGATCTTGAATCTCAAGGTGAGGACGTGACCACCGTTTGCCAACAACTCAACCAGTTGTTGGGCGATTACGATGCGGTTTTGTGTGACAGTCACTGGGATCTGTTTTGGTTGGGTCGCTTGTATCGCGCCGCGCATATGCGTCCTTCATTTACTCTGTTCGATGTGTCTAATTGGCTGGCGCAGCATCAGTACGATGTGGCTGCGTACGAAGCCGGTTTCGTCTCTCTCGGTCCGGCGAAACATCGTGCTGCTGATGATGCGGTGCAGATCTTTCAAGCCCTCAAACTATCTCAGCTAGGAGCATCTGGAAACTCACTCGCGTGAACACTGATTTTACAGATCCTGTCAGCTCGACGGCGACAGGATCTGAGCCTATTCGAGTGGCACAGTTCAATGTGTCGATGTCATTTGACCACAGTGATGGTCTCGAAAATGCCTTAGCGCAACCGTCAGAACGCTTTTCTTCTCTCGCTGCTACGTTACAACACGTTCGCCCTGATATTGTGTTGCTGTGCGAGTTCGATCACCAAGGGGATGCGCAAGCAACGGCGCGTGTTCAACAGTTTCAACGTCACTTCCTTGCACATTCTCAACACGGTCAAACGCCGATCCATTATCCGTATCATTGTGCGTTGCCGAGTAATACAGGAGTCACGTTGGGCGGCGCGTTAACCGGTGAAGGCGAAGCCAAACTGCCGGAAGACGGTGCGGGTTTCGGGCGCTATCCGGGCCATTTTAACTTTGTCGTTTTAACGCGCTTTCCCATTGAGCATGAGCAAGTCCAATCGTGGCAGAAGCTTCGCTGGTGTGATTTTCCGCGCACCCAGATACCGGCCAATTATTACGCCTCTCATATTGCGAAGAAGCTTCCTTTGTCGTCGAAAAATCATCTTCTGGTGCCAGTAAACGTCAATGGCAGCATGTTGAACTTGCTATGTTGTCATCCGACGCCGCCGGTATTTGATGGCGAAGAGCGGCGAAATTTGCGACGCAACGGCGATGAACTGCGATTACTTAAACATATCATCGAAGGGAATTCACAACTGCGAGATGACAGCGGAAGGTCAAGCGCACTGACGCCAGAGAGTCGTTTTGTGGTGCTGGGGGATTTGAATAACGATGCGTTTGATGGTGACGGTGATAAAACTGCGATGCGGGATCTGCTTTATCATCCGCGCATTCATAAAGAGTGCGCCGTTGGTAAGCTTTGTCCACGCAGTCGAGGGGCGTTTTACCAAGGCTTAAAGCTGCAACGACGTGGCGTTGTTCGCCAAGGTAAATCTGCGTTTTGGACACATCTAAATGGTCTTCGTTTAGACTATGTGCTGCCATCGGCAACGCTTGGTGTGAGTGATAGTGGGGTGTTTTGGCCGGACAAAAAACAGCAGCCGTACCGGAGTTGGTTAGAAAATCAAGAAGGGAAAGAATTGCCTGTTGCCTACAGCGATCACCGCTTGGTGTGGGTTGACGTACAAATGGGAGCCGTGGATCGATAGAGCGGATAGCGCTCATCCCAATAGAAAAGTACCGCTGTCTTTACGCAACCTGTTTGTCAGAAAAGAAAGCGGTATTCATTGATGCGAGAAGCGGAAATAAGTCGCCGCAAGTGCGATTATTCTTGCTCTAGCAAGTATTGTTTGAAGCGTTGCTGGGTTTCACTTGAGGCTTGAGAGTACCAGTAGTGCAGCATGCTTTCGGCAATTTCCGGTGTTACGTTCGGATCAGTCGCGTTCGCGCCTTCAATAGATCCAACCGTCAATGCAATCACAGGCTTGCTTGAAGGATGCCACGCGGCTTTGGCGTTAGAAGCATTGTATCGCTCAATCTCGACTTCGAAGTCGCGGCCCCATTGAAAACCGGATTTTTCAAGGGTATCTGTTGTAAAGGCGATGGATTTACCGTCAGCACCGGTAATATTGATGTCTGGGTTGCGCGAGAAGTCACGAGTATCCGCAGAGGTGCGCAGTGTTGGCAGCACGAGATCAACAACTTGATCATGGGCAGTAAACGTCACGATATGAGCAGGTGATTCGTAATAGGTGTCTTCACCGTTGTTGCGTACTGTTACCGCAGCGCGAAAAACAACTTGGTTGGAACCGTCTTTCAGCGTAATTTTCTGGCTATCATCAACGACTTGTTCGTTAACTAACAATACCTTGGCACTGGCGGGTAAATTGATTGTGACGTCAGCAAGTGCAGAGCTAGCTGAGCATAGTAGCGTTACCAGTGTTGAGTAGCGAAAGAAACTGGAATACATCAAAATTTCCTTACGTTGTGATGTGAACGCAAAGGGTATCACTATTAAGGATAGCTGAAAACCGTTCCACAGCGCCTGTAAGTACTTATTCAGAATAGTTTATGTTTATATTTGGCTTTGGTTGTATTTTTTAGGGCTATTTGTCTAGATTGCTTACGTTTGCGCACGATGTGCGACTTTTTCTAGGAGCTGTGATGTCGCAAGGTCGGGCGTTAATGTGGCAAACCGCCAGGAAGTACGCGGTTCAAAGGACAAAAAAAGAGCGATGGCACTGCCATCGCTCTTTTTAAGTGTGAAAGCGTCTATTCGTGCAAAGGCGAACCCTCACGACGAATAATGAGCTTGGTTAGATCACGTGACACGCAAAGCCTTTAAGGTAGAAACCTTCAGGATAGGCACTATCGAATGGGTGATCCGCCGCTTGAGAGAAGCGCTCAATAAACTGAGCTCGACGGCCCGCATCTAGCGCTGCATCAGCAATGATCTTCTGGAACAAGTTTGCATCCATCAAGCCTGAGCATGAGTAGGTCAGCAAGGTGCCGCCCGGCTTAAGAATTTGCATCGCCAACATGTTGATGTCTTTGTAACCACGGCACGCGCCTTGTAGCTGATTTTTTGATTCAGCAAACTTTGGCGGATCCATAATAACGACATCAAATTGCTCGCCACGATCACGGTAATCGCGCAGCAGTTGGAATACGTCCGCATTCACAAATTGCGCTTTGTTTAGATCAAAACCATTCGCTTCGGCATTAAAACGTGCGGTTTCCAGCGCTGGTTCAGAGACGTCCACGTTGATCACTTCTGATGCATTGCCTTTCAGTGCGTACAGACCAAATCCGCCGGTATAACAGAAGCAGTTCAATACGCGCTTACCATCGACATACTTGACCGCCGCTTCACGGCTATCACGTTGGTCAAGGTAGAAGCCGGTTTTGTGGCCGCCGGTAATATCGACCGCGATCTTCACGCCATTTTCTTCAATCATTACACGCGCTGGTGGCTCTTCGCCATGCAGTACGCCAGTCACTTGTTTCAAGCCTTCTTTTTTACGCACGCTAACATCACTGCGCTCGTAAATGCTGCACTCAGGGAAACAGTGGCGCAAAGCGGCCACTAAGTTGTCACGTTGTGCGTCGGCACCGGCGCTCAGCAGCTGGCAGACGAGGAAGTTGTCGTACTTATCAATCGTAATGCCCGGCAGCAAGTCTGATTCAGCAGCAATTAGACGGTAGCCCGTCAGGCCGTCACGAGCGGCGAGCATGTTGCGTAGCTGGCGTGCTTGTTCAATTCGACGAATGAAGAAAGCTTCGTCGATGGCTTCATCTTGGTTGAAAGTCCAAATACGCACACGAATTTGAGAGTTAGGTGAATAGGCACCTCTGGCAAGCCATTGACCATCTGCCGAGAACACATCAACGGTTTCTCCCAATGCTGGCTTTCCTTTTACTTTCTGGATACCGCCTGAGAAGACCCATGGATGTTGACGACGTAAGGACTTTTCACGTCCTTTTACTAGGTGGATTGCAGTAGTCATACTGGCTCACTGTGTAGATTATATAAAGGGCGAGTATTGTGTCGGATAGACAGTTGAATTTCAATATCGCCAGTTTTGTTCTGCTATTTTGACTTGTTCGGCCGGGGTGAGAGGTTTTTGGTCAGTTGCATCTTTAGCGGATGAGGTTCTCTGGTCGTTAAACGGCGCAAGTGACGCGTCCAGCTTGGCCATGAAATCAGCAAAAGGCAGCGGGCGAGAGTAAAGGTAGCCTTGCCCATAGAGAAAGCCGCGCTTTATTAGCAATGATTGCTGCTCGACAGATTCGACTCCTTCGGCGACGACATCGATATTGAACTCTTTTGACAAGTACTCGATGGCATTGAGGATCGACAGGGAATGTGGGTCGTTAGGTAAGTTCATCACAAAGCGACGATCAATTTTGAGAAAATCAAAACCACTATTAAGCAAAAACTCCAGCGAAGAAAACCCCGTGCCGAAGTCATCTAAGCTTACGGTGGCACCCGCCTTTCTGAGTGCGGCGATGTTCTCGCTGGCTTTGGCTTTGTCGTGGGTTTCAGCCGATTCCACCAGTTCGAGATCAACATAGCGCAGCGGCAAGCCAGTTTTATGGCTAAGGGCGAGTATTTGTTCGACAAAATTGCTCGCGATCAGTTGTTGGGGCGAGATGTTGATCCCGATCCGAAAGGGTTGTGGTAAGCAATGAACGAAGGGAGCCCACATCGCAAACACTTTTTCCAAAATCGCATTGCCGAGCGGAATAATCAGACCTGTCCGCTCTGCCTCTGCGAGTAGCTCATAGGGCGCACATTGGCTTTTGTTGTCGACTCGGAATAGGGCTTCACATCCAACGAAGTTGCCTTTATGCATGTTGATTTTAGGCTGGTAGTGCATTGAAAAACATTGGTAATCGATCAGCTTGCGGATAGTGGTTTGCAGGTTCAAGGTGTGGTTACGGCGTTGTTCGAACCGTCGATCATAGTGGCGGATACACGCACCGCCACTTTCTTTGGCTTGGCGCATCGCCATTTCGGCTTCATGGACTAACGTATTGGCTTTATTGCTGTTTTTGGGAAACAGCGCGATGCCGATAGACATGGTTACGCCTTTGGGAAGACAGTGATTGAGCTGTTGCAAGGTGTAATTGACCTGATAGTGTTCGGGGTCGCATTGGGCAACTAAGAGAAAGTCATCCGCATGCAACCGACCAAAGAAACCTTGTTCAAATGGCGCTTTTGAAAAGAGATCATCAAGTATCAAAGCGGTGTCTCGTAGCACGCTATCGCCATGGCCATGCCCAAAGCGATTGTTCAATTCGGCAAAGCCATCAATGTCGAGGTAGGCAATAAAGAGTTGGCTCTGGGTGATGAGTTGTTTATGTAAATGGCGAAGTAGCGCGCGTCGATTTGGCAACTTGGTGATGTTGTCGGTATCTGAGATTTTCCGCAGTTGTGTGTTTTTATAGGACAAGGTTTCGACGTAGCGTTTAATTTCTGTTGATGCGCGATTGTGCGCCTCGACCATGAGGGTTAGCTCGTCGTTGTAGTTGCTTTGTCTTGGCACGCTCAATGCTGTGAAAGTTTGTGAGTGGTGGTGATCTAGCTCTTTCGCGATGTGTTTTAGCGGTTGACCAATAAATCTGTCGAGCACATGGTAGAACAACGTAATGCACACCAAACAGAAGATCACGATCCCGCCTAAAATATAATACCCCGTTTCCAGGATCACCCCTTGCAAAAGTTGCAAGTCAAGCTCGCCTTCAAATCGGCCGACATAAATTGGCTCGGCGTCTTTGTCAAAAGAAGGGGGGCGATAGAGCAACGGCACAGTGACCGCATTTTGGTTTACGAGATAGCTGGCCAGTATTGACTCTTGCTGGGAGGGATTGTTGGTATATGACACCCAAAGATCGCCTTGTGCGTCATACACTTTAAGATGAGAAAAAAGTAAGTCATTAGTGAAGAAGTCAGAAAGGGCGTTAATTTGCTGTATGTCGTAGTGGTACAGCGCTAACGCCATTGCTTTTTCGGCTGACGATAAACGCTGCTCGGCTATCTCATCGGCACGCTCAACAACGCGCTGCGTTTCAAGAATGAACGTACCTATACCGACGAGAAAACCCACGCCAATCAGCCAAAACAGAGTGCGTCGAACGATTTGGTATTGTAACGAGCAAAATTGCGGCACCTGTATCCCCGTTGCCGCCCTGTTTTACGGCGGTGCATGTCAAAATAGGCTTATTTAAAATACTAGTAAGGTATATATGAAACGGCAAGCATTTGAATGATGGGGGATTGGGTCCTAGTCATCGTTTGATAAAGTCAGCACTTTACATTTGCCGGAAAGAAAGCGAGTATCTTCGAGTCCAATAACGATGTATCAAAACAGAAGTCATTACGAACCAATGAACACAGAGCAAAAGAAACAAAATAGCCCTTTAATTGAAATTGCCATCAACGTGTTGATCCCTTCCTTCATCTTGATGAAGTTAAGCGGTGACGACAAGCTAGGTACGGTAGGTGCGCTCATGCTCGCTTTAGCGCTGCCGCTGGTGTATGGCGGTTACGAGCTGGTTACCAATAAGAAGTTTAACTTTATTGCTTTGCTGGGTTTTGTCAGTGTGTTGCTGACGGGCGGCATTGGCTTATTAGAGCTTGATACTAAGTGGTTGGCGTTGAAAGAAGCACTGATCCCAGGTCTGATAGGTATTGCAGTGTTAGGCTCGACCTATACCAAGTTTCCTATTGTGAAAAAGATGGTAATGAATGACGCGATTTTCAATCTGCCATTGATTGAACAGAGCTTGGTTGAAAACAACCAACAGTCTCGTTTTGAACAAAGCTTATTGACGTCGAACTACATGTTTGCGGGTACGTTTTTGTTCTCGTCGATCATGAATTACGTTCTGGCGACATGGATCGTGACCAGTCCGGCCGGTACCGAGGCGTTTAATAATGAGCTTGGCAGATTAACGCTGATCAGCTACCCAATGATTGCGATCCCGTCGATTGTCATGATGCTAGGCATTTTTTATTACCTGTGGCGTCAGATTCAAAAACTGACCAAGCTTGAGACCGAGCAGATCATCAGACAATAAGGTGAGCCACCGTTTTTTTTCGCCACTTCGCTGAGTCGGCGTCACAATAAAGCCCAGTCCATAGTGACTGGGTTTTGTTTTCTAAGTCCTCAACCCGCTACTTCAGTGGAGGGTTATCATTCTTTTCTTTCGTCTTTTTGCATGAGATCTCACTCTATTTTTACGTCGCTAAATGGATTGATTTCGTAACAGCATATAAATCCGGGGCGCAAAAAAGGTAAGGTTTTCCTATACTAAGGCTGCAACATTTTATTAACAAGCGGTGAGCGGGGCGCTCTGTTCACTGGATAATAATGGTATGGATACATCCGCTGTAGCCTAACAACCGGTTTGTTAGGCTGAACAATGAGGAAGACGGAATGAAAATGTGGACCAAAACACTGAGTCTATCTTTAGGCCTAGCAGGCGCTTTAGCTGCGGGTTCGGTAAGTGCAGAAGAGTTTGTCACCATCGGTACTGGCGGCGTGACGGGTGTTTATTACCCAACAGGCGGCGCCATTTGCCGTCTTGTCAATAAGAGCCGAGCGGATCACGGTATTCGTTGTTCGGTTGAAAGCACAGGTGGATCGGTTTACAACATTAATACTATCCGTGCGGGCGAGCTTGACATGGGGGTCGCACAATCGGATTGGCAATATCACGCTTATAACGGCACCAGTAAGTTTGAAGAAGCCGGCTCCTTTGAAGAGCTTCGCGCTGTCTTTTCAATTCACCCAGAACCTTTCACCGTGGTTGCTCGCGCCGATAGCGGCATTGAAACCTTTGAGGATTTAGTGGGTAAGCGCGTCAATATCGGTAACCCGGGGTCGGGTCAGCGTGGCACCATGGATGTCTTGATGGAAGCGATGGATTGGAACTACGATGACTTTAAATTGGTGTCTGAGCTAAAAGCGTCGGAGCAAGCCAAAGCGCTGTGTGACAATAAGATTGATGCCATGATCTACACCGTTGGCCACCCAAGCGGTGCAATCAAAGAAGCGACCACCTCGTGTGATAGTGTGATTGTGGAAGTATCGAACGACGTGGTTGATAAGCTGATTGCTGATAACAGTTTCTATCGCCTTGCGACCATTCCCGGCGGCATGTATCAAGGTAATCCAGATGACGTGACGACCTTCGGTGTGGGGGCAACGTTCGTGTCGTCGACTGATGTAAGCGATGAGACCATCTATCAAGTGGTGAAAGCGGTGTTTGATAACTTAGATGACTTCAAGCGCTTGCACCCAGCCTTTAATAACTTAGTGGCCGAAGAGATGGTGTCTGATGGTCTGTCAGCGCCACTTCACGACGGGGCGGCGAAATACTACAAAGAAGCCGGGCTTATTGAGTGATCCTTTGTTAGCTAAAAATTGGGTTAATTTGAACTCAATCACGATTTAAAACCGGGTTACCAATGCGTCAATGGAATATTGAGATTTTTCACAATTCCTTGGCGCATTTGTTTTTTGGTGCCAGAGAAAGTGTTACACCGTTTATCCTCTCTATTTACAATTTACTCTCCTTATTTCCCATTTGTCTCATTTCCAAGAATCCGCCAACTAATCTCGTTATCTTACTCATCACACAACAAAAACAGCAGAAAACTGCTGAAGGCGAATACCGAAAAACAAGGTTGGGGTTACGCAGTGGTGATAGCAATAAAGGGAGTCACACCACGGAACCTTCTAACAAACATTTTGTGTAATCACACCGGTTTAAGGTCTCGCTATCGAGCGGCACAGCGTTAGTCTTGCTAGGCATCGCGAATAAAGCTCATCCAATTGGCGTCATATAAGGGACAGGCAGTTCACCGCCGCTGCTTGTAATGGGAAGCCCTTAATTGATTGTCGGGTGAGTTTCGGCAGCAGGGGTCGGGATAGGAAGCAGAGTTAGGCTGTTTACTTATCCCCCCTTGTTGTCTCCTCTCATATTGTTGCAGCCCAATTTTCGGGACAATACACATTTCTGGAGTGGCGTATATTGCCTAGGTTATTTAGTCTGTCTGCACTGTTGTCCAATGGCGCAATAAACAGGTATTTCATGCAGACAGATAGAATAGAGTTCGATTGGCTACGCAGTATCGGTTTTACCACCACGTTTTGTCTCGCCATCTCCTTACTGACAATGTCACTCTGGTCCGGCAATATCTGGCTTCATTTAGCGATTAGCTTTGGCTTTGGCTACAGTGCCATGATTGGCCGCTTCTTGCGTTTTGTACGCCCTGATCTTTCTTATTTCAAATTAGGCTTCTTTTCGGTCTTTGTCTCCATGGCAGTGGGCAGCGCCAATGCCTATTATTGGCTACATAAAGCGCAAAACAGTGAAAGTTTGGAAATGATCCGCCCTGTATTACTACTTAGCCTCATTTTTACCTGCGTCTGTTATTATCATTTTTATGCCCATAGCCATAAATTACTCTCTGATCGTGCCTTGGAATCGGCGCAGCGTCGTCAGTCAGAGCAAGACAAAGCGTTATTGCTCAGCCAAATTCAGCAGCTACAAAGTCAAATTGAACCACACTTTCTCTTTAACACTCTTGCCAATATTCGTGTGCTGGTGGATAGCGATACCGAAAAAGCCAAGTTGGTGTTGGAAAAGCTTACGGATCTGTTAAGAGTTACATTAAAGAAAAGCCGTGAGATGTGGGTGAGTTTGGAAGAAGAGATCACCTTGATCACCAGTTATCTTGCGATTCAAAAGGTGCGTTTGGGTGATCGTTTAGACTACACCATTAACGTTAATGTGGATTCACGCAAATTTGATGTGCCTTCGATATTGATCCAACCGCTGGTTGAGAATGCCGTTCTGCATGGTATCGAGCCTAAACTCGATGGCGGAAGAATTGATATATCCATTTATCAAGAAGAGACGTCATTGGTATTTCTGATCTCAGATACCGGCGTAGGCCTTAACGCACCGTCTTTTCATAAGGGCAGTGGAGTGGGGCTGACCAATATAAAAGACCGTCTCTGTTTTCTATTTCATGATCAAGCGTCACTCACTATTAAGGAAAATGGTGAGTGTGGGGTGATCGCCAAGATCATGTTGCCGATGCAAGATATACAAGGAGAGTTAATCGATGCGAGCAATTATCGCGGATGACGAGCCGCTATTAAGGCATCACTTAGGTAAAGCATTAACGGATTTATGGCCTGAGTTGTCGATAGTCGCGTCAGTGAGTAACGGCCGAGAGGCGCTAGAACAAATTCAAGCCCAGCAGCCGGACGTGATTTTCCTTGATATTCGAATGCCGGAAATGGATGGGGTAGCGCTGGCGCGCCGCATTTATGAAGATCACTCAGACACGCACATCGTATTTACCACGGCCTATGATCAACATGCATTGGATGCGTTTGAAACTAACGCGGTGGATTACCTACTTAAACCGATCACATCACGCCGTTTGCAAGAAACCATTGAGCGACTAAAAAGCCGTGTGACAACAAAAGAGACGCAAGACCCTGATGTGATGACGGATGTGCTCAAAGCCTTGATGCCAGTGAATAAGCCTGAGCCGTTGCGCTGGGTAAGAGCCGCCAAAGGCGATGACATTCACTTAGTCGCGGTCGGGGATGTGCTCTATTTTAAAGCTGAAGATAAGTACGTTTCGGTGTTTACCAAAAAAGGTGAGTCGGTACAGGAATACGTGATCCGCACGCCGCTACGCGAGCTGTTATCGCAGCTTGATGAGCAGCAGTTTTGGCAAATTCATCGCTCCGTCGTGGTCAACATTGCTTTGGTAGAAAAAGTGAAGAAAGATTTTCGCGGTAAGCTGCATATTGAAATTGCAGGGAAGAGTTTACCTGTGAGTCGCGCCGCTCAACCCTTGTTCAAAGCGATGTAATTAACGTTTTCCCGTTTTCAAGAAAAACCGACAATGGTGTAAACGCTATTGTCGGCCACTCCTATATAGTGTCACTCTCAATCCAGATGGCTTCATTTTACCAATCCTTATTAGTTCTCATAATGGGAAAAATTACGTGTCATTAGTGACAGTTTATCGTCATCGCAAATATTTTGACGCGTCGTCAGAACGAATTAAATTCCTTCTATTAATATAGTTATTAATTGGTTATAGTGTGTAATATCAATTAAGGATCTGCAACGATTCTTTTCAAAACTATAATTAATACCCCCTCAAGTCGTCGCACGCTGTGGTGGAGCCTTCTAAGAAAGTAGTATAAGGAATGTATATATGCGGATGTCAGTTCGGGCAAAACTTGGTTTAGGTTTTGGTAGCATTATTGCCGCGCTGGTCTTAACGGTTGTGTCTCTTTTCTTCATGGTCGACAGTATTTATCGCAGTACTAAAGTGGTGCAGGGCGACGATTTGCCTGCAGCCATTGCGTATTTCACCCTGATTGATGAAGCTGGCGATATTTCAAAAGACGCGTGGATGATCGTCAACGGTAACATCACCGATGACAGTGGCATGCGAGGTAATCTCGAGAGTTTTTACCACAATTACGATATCGTTTATCCGCTTGAGTCTGATAATGCTCAAGGCAAGCGCGAACTGGCGCAGCTAAAAGGCTATATGGATAACTTTGAGCAAGAATTTGCCAAGGTACGCCAAATCGCTAGCCAAACTGCGCGTATTGATGCCATGTGGCAGTTAGAGCAAACCTATTTTGTACCGCTTGAAGATTTGGTAGAGCGCCTAGCCGAAGGAGAGGCAACCGACGCTGACGGCGCAATGATTGACTTAATTGCGATGATCGGCAGAATCGAGACCACTATGGTTGGTATCACGCTACTGGTGGCGATTGTCGCTGCTGCGATTGCATATAGACTATCAGCGTCGTTTACCCGCCGTATCGCAGTGCTTGATAAACAAGCGCGTCTTATTGCTGATGGCCAACTCAATAGTGATGTATTCAGTGACAACGCCGATGATGAATTGGCGACACTGGGTCGTTCGATTTACCTGATGCGTGATTCGTTGAAAGTCATGCTAACCGCGATGAATGATGTCAGCACCAATGTGCGTGTTGCGACTAGTGATGTTGCGCAAACGTCAAATGCGATTGTTGAAGGGGCACAGTTGCAAAACGATAAAGCGAGCCTGATCGCGACCGCCTCTGAAGAGCTCACCATGACGATTGCAGAAGTGGCTCAGCAAAGTAACGAAACGGCGCGTTTGGCGGATCAATCCGGTGATGCCGCGCAACAGGGCCAAGCCGTGATCGCGGATTTGGTGTCTGCTATCGAGCAAGCGTCTGTGCGTATGGCGTCGATGGCGACCGAAATGCACCAGCTTGATGACAGCAGCACTAAGATCGGTAGCGTGATCAAAGTGATCGAAGATATCGCCGAGCAAACCAACTTGTTGGCATTGAATGCCGCGATTGAAGCTGCGCGTGCCGGTGAATTTGGCCGCGGTTTTGCGGTAGTGGCCGACGAAGTTCGTGCCCTTGCTGAGCGCACAACTTCAGCAACGCAAGAAGTTGCTGAGATGATCAAAACCATTCAAGTGGCAACACAGTCGGCGGTGGCGGCATCAGAAGCCAGCCTTGAGCAAGTGCGCAATGGTACTGAGCACAGCGGCATGGCGGTGGAGTCATTGGAAAGCATTGTCATCATGGCGAGCGATCTGAAGATGCGTATTGATTCCATCGCCACGGCAACCGAAGAGCAAACCAGCGTGACGCGTGAGATTGCCAACGACATTAACGCGATCAGTGAAGCTTCAGACGCACAAAACCGACATGCAATGAGTAGCGCCAATAGTGTGAATGAACTCGACGGTAATGTGACCGAGCTAGAGGTCCTGATCAACAAGTTCAAGTTGAGCTAACCCGACGAAAGTCATGCCAACGTAAAAAGATAAAGTAAAAGCTCTAATGTAAGTTCGATAAAAGCCCCGTTAAGGGGCTTTTTTATGTCTCTCGCAGTTTGAATTGTTAGCGGATTGAAAAAATCAAACCAAGTGTGATATTAATTCACAGATAAGGTGTTTATTATTGTCGAGAAAACGCTCACTATTTGTATTACGAATAGCCAAGCTAGTGATTTGGTTAACACTAATACAGAGTGAGCTCTACAATTATGTTTGGAAACCGACTAGACTTTTACGCGATTTCAATTAGCAGGGAAGTATTAATGCTATTTCGACACACTGACAAAACCAAAGCCATTTTGGCGCTACTGGCCGCCGGGCTTATTTTGCCGGGATGTGCGACATCTCCATCAAACGATTCGGCACAAACTGAAGTAACGGCTGATGGACATATTACACCTGCGCCTGAGCCAGGAATACCTGAGCCAACACCGCTTACATTGGCAGAAGAGCTAATGGTTGTATTTGCTGACTGGGAAGGCACCCCTTACCGCTGGGGCGGCACCACCAAAGACGGTGTTGACTGCTCTTCATTTGTGCAGCAAATGTACGGCAGTATTCCTGCGCCGCTTGAATTGCCACGTACCACTTCTGGCCAAATTACCGTTGGCGAGCAGATCGAGATGGGTGAACGCCAGCCTGGCGATCTTATTTTCTTTAAAACCCGTCCTAACGTGACTCACGTGGGTATCGTGGTGGATGAAGAACATTTCGTCCACGCGTCATACTCAAAAGGGGTTATTCGCTCGCGCTTTGATAACCCGTACTGGACCCGTGTGTTCTGGCAAGTACGCCGCGTCGGCTAATATTTATTAGTCAGTCGTACCAATTAGAAGCCTTGTCTAGCGGAAACGTTGGGCGAGGCTTTTTTATTGTATCGCTAATATCTAAGTAAGATGGCTTTGACAACTTTCAATTAGGATCCGTGTTTCAGCTCGAATCCGTAGTTTGCTACACCGATTTCCCGCAATGGAAGATGGTGGGCTGGTTAAATTACTGGATCATGAAAACGGTGCCGGCGATGAAAAATGCATCAAGGCTTCTGCATTTCACGTCGAAAGTTTAACGCCGAAAAGGCTGCAGTAAAATCGCCAGTAGACCTTGTTCATTGGCGTCGCGAAAATCTTTTGTGCCGATGGTCATCGTTAGGTGACCATCTTTCGGTTGGGCACAATAACTGCCAAAAATCCGATCCCAAACACTGAGAAAAAAGCCGAAGTTTCGATGCATTTCGTTGTTGTGAACTGAGTGGTGCACGCGATGAAAATCAGGCGTGACGATAAGCCACCGCAACCGCTTATCGACGGGCAAGGGCAGGCGTAAATTACTGTGATTGAACATTGCCGAGCCGTTTAAAATAACTTCAAACAGCACAATCGCCAGTGGTGAAATCCCTAAACTGACAACCAAGCTAATTTTAATCACCATCGACAAAATGATCTCAATGGGATGAAATCGGCTCGCCGTGGTGACATCAAAATCAATATCAGTATGGTGCATACGGTGTAAACGCCAGAGCAGGGGAATGCGATGAAACAACCTGTGCTGCCAGTAGATGGCGCAGTCGAGCAGAACGATGGCCAGCAGCGTTGTTGCCCACAGTGGCAGGGCTTGTTGGACGGCGCTGTGATTTAACACGCCCCACTGCTGCGCTTGTGCTTGTTGAGCGAAATCAAACGCCAGCAGAGGCAGGACAAGTTTGGTGGCAATAGAGCTGACCATCACCACGGCAATGTTCGCAAACCAGCGCGTTTTTCTCGGTACGGCGCGATCTCGTCGTGGCCACTTGGCTTCTGCCAGCATAAACAGCACTAGCAAGCTGGCAAAGGCGACAAGACGCACACCATCAGCATGTTCAGTGATCCAGATGGCAAGCTCTGTGAGCGGTGATGACGCATCCTGCATGCAGGTCTCCAGTCCGTTTGTTAACGCTTCTTTTATTACTGTATCGCAAGGCGGGGTGATCAGCGCAAATTTAAGCGGCTTGCCATATCGCAAGCAGGCGTGTTAGCTGTCTCAATCTTAATTTCAAACTCAAAGCCGACATGAACATCGGCTGCCCTTAGCCACCTACTTTAACCGCAATCACGGAATAGGTATGCCAAAACTTCATGTGGCCTAGCGCAGTTTGAGCATGCTCACGGCGCTCGTTAAACTCAATGATGTCAAAATCTGCGAATAGTGCCTCGACTTGGCTTTGGGTCAGGGCAGTGACTGGGCTGCGGTAACGTTCGGCCCAACTGTCATCGACGCCCATAAAGTCACCCACGAACACCCCGCCACACTCAATGCTGCCAGCGAGCTTGCGCCACATATTGTCAAAATGGCGCGGATCGGCAAAAAACAGACTGTTGTGCGCCAGCACGATACCGGCATTTGGGTAGTCGTAGTTTTCAAAACTGGATTGAATAACGTCAATTAATGCTCTGTCGCTAAAGCGTTCATGGCAGAGTGATACCGCATCCGGATTGACATCAAAGCCATACACTTGCCATCCAAATTGCGATAAATAATCGATATCGCTGCCGGTCCCGCAGCCACAATCGACTGCAACCCGCAGGTTGGAAGTGGTTAACGAGCGCGCCTTTTCCGTTCGCAGATTGTGGCGTCGCGACATCGCCTTTTGATAATAATTACGCCAGTTTTCGCTATGCTCGTCCATGAGGCAACCCTTACTAAGTAACTGAAAAGTTGCGGACAAGTTTACAAAATGTCATGGTAAATTCAATGTTCAACCACGTTGCGAAGTAACAAAGTATCGTGCGATGGATGAACCGTGTTGGGCTGCGATGCGTAGGAAAGTCTACGCTGTTGTTAAGCGTTCATGAGACGCCGGTTTGGCACGACATTAATTGGCACTTGGGCGAGACGGTAATCAACTTTTCGTTATCGCTTGGCGCAGAGAGGGTACATGACCACAGCACTTTATTGGTTTGGCGACGATTTGCGAATTGATGATAATCCACTGTTGCAGCAGGCGGCACGGCAAGCAGATCGGCTACTTTGTATCTATTGCGTTGAACCTTTTCAGCTTAAGACTAACCGCTATACCACCGGATCGGGCATGTCAGCGCTGCGATGGCAATTTTTAGTTGAGTCATTGCACGATTTGACTGACGACTTGAATCAGGTCGGGCAAGTATTGTTGGTGGAAATCGGCTCTGCGCTGGACGTGATCCCAACCTTGATTGTGCGCTACGGCGTCACGGATGTGTTTCGCTCGCAAAGCGCGGGCTATTGGGAGCAACAGCAAGCGGACGTGCTCGCGGCGCGCTTTCCTGCCGTGCAGTTTCATGACGGTAACAACCGAACCTTGTTTTCAGCCCAACAGGCGCAGCAAGATACGTTGCCAGATACCTTCAGTAAATTCAGACGTCGCGCAGAAAGGTGGGCGCTTCGTCCATCGGCAGAGATAGCTGCATGGCCTAAATGCGCAGTTCATCGCCAGCCTGCGTTGCCGCTCAAATCGCCTTCTTCACTGAGTTACGCCAAAGGTGGGTCGGTTGCAGGTAAAGCGCATCTTAAGCGTTACTTTCGCACTGCAGCGGCGCACACGTACAAAGAGACCCGTAATGCATTGGATGGCGCATTTACCTCAACGGGTTTTTCACCCTGGCTGGCGTCGGGGTCATTGTCGCCTATTCAAGTCATGGAGGCGTTGGCCCGTTACGAAAGCGAGCGCGGCGCCAATGAGTCTACCGACTGGATCCGATTTGAATTGCTGTGGCGGGAGTATTTTCACTGGTATGCCAGTCACTGGCGAGAAAAATTGTTCGCTTTAAATGGGGTCGGTAGCGGATCTGCCAAGGGCAGCCACTACGGCTATCGCTTCAAAGCGTGGTGCGAAGGCATGACACCGTACCCGCTGGTTAATGCCCTGATGAATCAGTTGAAAACGACCGGCTTTATGTCCAATCGGGGGCGCCAAATTGTAGCAAGTTGCCTAGTGCATGAATTGGCGCTCGATTGGCGTTTGGGGGCGGCTTATTTTGAGCAGCAATTGTTGGATTACGACGTAGGCTCGAATTGGGGGAATTGGCAGTACATTGCCGGTGTGGGTTGCGACCCACGCGGAGGGCGTCATTTCAACATCGCAAAGCAAACCGAGTTGTTTGATCCCAAGGGACTCTTTATCAAGCAATGGCACGGTGACAAAACGATGTTACCGCTAGACGCAGTCGATGCGGCTGACTGGCCTTTGTACTAGAAGCCTTTTCTTGGCTTTAATCGCGCTAAAAGGATGCGCCACAATGGCGCCTTACTTTGCGGCCGTCACCTTGTACTTTGCACTAACACTCGACGCCTCAATACGCGACACACCAACAGTGGCGCTTTGGTGCTGATACCGTTTTGGTGGGAGATAGCAGTAGCACTATGAAACGACTTCGACTGATCTTAGGCGATCAACTAAACGCCTCCCACTCGTGGTTTCGCGAGCGGAGCGATGAGGTCATTTATCTTGTTGCAGAGATGCGCCAAGAGACAGACTACGTTGTGCACCATATCCAAAAAGTGTGTGCGTTTTTTCACGCCATGTCGCGCTTTGCCTCTGCGCTGGAGCAAGCCGGGCATCACGTCATTCACCTGACGCTTGACGAGACAGCGCAAGATACAGACTTGATCGCCTTGCTAACCCGAGTGATCAAACACAACGACATCGGTGCGTTTGAATATCAACTGCCGGACGAGTGGCGCTTGCGTCAGCAATTGGCCAGCTTCGATCTGGTGCCGTGTCGCGCTTATTCCACCGAGCATTTCTTACTCGAAGACAGTGAAATAAGTGACTTTTTTTCGCCGAAACAACACCGCACGATGGAGTTCTTTTACCGTGAAATGCGCAAGCGTTATCACGTGTTAATGGCTGAAAAAGGTAAACCGGAAGGCGGAAAGTGGAATCTCGACAAAGAAAATCGCCACAGCTTTAAGCGCAATGAAGGGGAGGCTATCCCAGATCCTTTGCTGTTTTCGCACGATGTCGGCGTCATTCGTGAGCGGCTTGAGCGACACGGCGTGAGCACGCTAGGTCAAATGGATGAATATTTACTTTGGCCGACCTCGCGCGGTGAGTCGCGTGAGTTACTCGACTACTTTTGCCGTTATCTGCTGCCACAGTTTGGTCGTTTTCAAGATGCGATGTTGGCGGGGTATCCGAATCAATGGAGTGTGTACCACAGCAGACTCTCTTTTAGCTTAAACAGTAAGATGTTGAGCCCACTGGAAGTGATACAAGTCGCGCTCGACCATTACCAAGCGTCGAACGTCGAAGGCAGCGACATTGCGCCGATCTCATTGGCGCAGATCGAGGGTTTTGTCCGCCAGATCATGGGCTGGCGTGAGTATGTGCGGGGTATCTACTGGGCCAATATGCCGGCGTATCAGGAGAAAAATGCCTTGGACGCGCAGCGTGATCTGCCCGCCTATTATTGGAATGGCGACACCCAGATGCACTGTATGCGCCAAGCCATAGGGCAATCGTTGGAGTACGCTTACGCTCATCATATTCAGCGCCTCATGATCACGGGCAATTTTGCCCTTCTAACGGGGATCGCCCCAGCGCAAGTCGAAGCGTGGTATTTGGGGATCTACATTGACGCCATCGAGTGGGTCGAGATGCCAAACACCCGCGGGATGGCGTTGTATGCGGACGGCGGGATTATGGCAACCAAGCCTTATGCTGCGGGCGGTAATTACATTAATAAGATGAGCAACTACTGCAAGACTTGCCATTACGATGTTAAGCAGCGTACAGGCGACAACGCGTGTCCTTTTAACGTGTTGTATTGGCACTTTATGGAGCGTCATCAACATAAGTTTGCGTGTCACCCGCGCACCGCCATGCCTTATCGTAATTGGGACAATATGGATCCCGCGTTAAAGCATGAGATCCTGGCGACCGCTGAGGGTTATTTGGCGCGGCTAGATACCCTATAGGAGAACCTCATGGAGAAAGCGCTGATCGTAGGAGCGAATGGCGGTATCGGCTTGGCGTTGGTAAGCGCGTTGCTAGAGACTTATCCGCAAGCTGACATTATTGCGACATGGCATCGAACGCCGCCGAAGTTGCAAGCACCGAAGCTGCGTTGGGTGCAACTGGATGCGACCAGTGCTGACGCCGTTACGGCGCTTTCTTCAGAAATCGAGTCGATTGATTGGCTTATTAATGCCGTTGGTATGTTGCACGATGACACCATCAAACCGGAAAAGCAGCTTAAGCAAATTGACGCCGCCACGTTTTTGCAGTTGATGACCTTAAATACATTGCCAACACTATTGCTAGCGCAAGCCTTTGAGCGACAGATCAACAAAGGCGGCAAGTTCGCGGTAATTTCCGCCCGAGTGGGCAGCATTGAAGATAATCGCTTAGGCGGCTGGTACAGTTATCGCTGCTCCAAAGCGGCGCTAAATATGGCAGTGAAGAACATCAGCATTGAGTGGCAACGCAAGCAACGTGAGGTGTGTGTATTGGCGCTGCATCCGGGCACTACAGATACCGCCTTATCTGCGCCGTTTCAGCCCAATGTGCCCGCCGGAAAGTTGTTTACCCCAGAATTCACCGCTAATGCGCTGCTTGAGGTGATCCGCACGTCAAACACAACAGGGCAGTTCTTAGCTTACGACGGCAGCGTTATTGCTTGGTAAGAGTAATGCATTAAAGTGAACGAAGCGGGGAGTGGGCTTTAGGCCAATGCAGTAACAATACTGCACGGAATAACGATATTGGATGGCTGAGAGAGGCGACGCAGCGCGGATGTTGAAACGAGACGTACTGTTAGAAGTAGAAGTTGCCGACAGCCCGTTTGATAGCGCGAGAAGGGTTGTCAAACTGGAGGGGAAGTTAACACCGCTTCTTGCGTTGGCATCGCTCAGAGCAGTACTTTACTTCGTCCCAACACCTTTTCCATTTCTTGCGCCAGCAAAAGCTAAGGCCGCAACTCACACAAATCTTGGTCGGTAAATCGCGTTTGCTCTTTTTCATTGCTTTCTTTCATTGCTCTATTTATCAGTTCTCTTAACTGCTACCGCTGGTGTCGCCCAAATCTGCTTAAAGCTCGCAAGACTGACAGCGTGACTTTCCGGTTAACAGGCGTGATATTGTGTAGCGATGGCGCGCGAATAGGCGATAACCGAGAGCCGCGAGTTGACGAATGAGCGGTAGCCGCAGCAATTTTAGGTACGCTTTTTTCTCCGCCAGCTCCCACAAATAGACATTGGCATCGACGGCGACGCGAAGTTGGCCTTGATGGTCAATCACATGCAGCTCTTTTTGACTACGCTCGATATTGATTTGCGGATGGTGGGTCATACGTTCAGTATTGAGCACATTGATAAAGCGAACTTTGTCACCAATGTGTTGCTTCAGTGCGGTCATCTCCTTCACGCACAAAGGGCAACTCGCATCATAAAAGACTAACGCTTTCGCCATGATATAACACTCCTAAAATGGCCAGATGCGACAACACTACCACACTGGTTAAGATGAGGTGCAGCCGAAAATAAGGCCGATTACCTTTGTTGGGCTCGCAAGCAAGATTGGCAATATGGCACGCGGTTAACCCCGCGAGCATTAAGGGCTGGTTGCCGGTCGCCACAATTAATAAGCCGATGATCACAAGCGTGATGATATTCGACATCAACAGCACTGGGGTTGAATCACTGTCGACCACGCGCCCCCACAAGGTGCCCGCCATAAAAATCGCAATACCTGCGCTATAGACAGAAAAGATAAACACCCAATCACTTTGCTGAGTGAGTGGGCTCCAGACAGTGAGTGCCGCCAGCACAATAAAAGGGACGAGCCCCAGATAGCCAAGAATTGTCTTCATAGAGTTGGTTACGCCAAAAAGTAAAAATCTGATCACTAACTGATTAGTCCGTTTTGCGAGTTTTGTCACTGCAATTGGAAAAAATAGCCATTGTTCACTGAGTTGGCTGTCAGTAGTCTGAAAGGTGAAGGTCAATTTACCATCGGTAGTTGGCTCAAACTCGCCGTTATTTTTCGGCTCACAATGCCGTCATTTGGCGGTCAAATAGGTGATGCTAACAGGAGTAAAGCATGAGCAGACATTTCGCAATTTTAGGTGCCCCGTTTAATCGTTGTTCGCACGAGCCAAGCCGTGAAAACACCGTGGCGCCATTGCGACGATGTGTTGACGGCTCGTGGTTTGCGCTGGGTGAGACGATAGCGCAACGCAGTGGCAGCGCCGGTTTGCATGTGCGCGACGCAGGTGACGTTGAAGTAACGCCAGACATTGAACAGCTGTTTGCGCGTGGTGAGGTGTCACGCGCTGCTCAGCGCTATATGGATTTTCTGCAAGGAAAAGTGAGTTCGATGTTGGCAAGCGGAGAGATCCCGATCACGTTGGGCGGCGATCACAGCATAGCGATTGGCACTTTGCGCGCGGTATTGAACGACTATCAGGAACGACGCGGCGAGCGGGTAGCGGTGATTTGGTTCGATGCCCATGTGGATTTGAACACACAAGAGCGCGGCAATCTTCATGGCAAGCCGCTGGCAGTGCTTAGTCACACGACAGCCATGCTCGATTGGGTCGGACCGCGAACGCCGAAGCTTGATTTGGCCAACGTTATTCATGTGGGGATCCGCGATTTAATGGCGGTTGAGAAAACAGAGATGGCGCGCCATGACATGACGACTTTCGATATGGGGCGGATTGACCAGCTTGGTTTTGAACGCGTGCTGTCGGAAATCATGGTGGCAATTGAAACCCAGTTTGATCGGGTGTACATCAGCCTCGATTACGATGTGCTGGAAGGTGCGCTGTTTCGCGCTTGTGCCACGCCAAATATTGGTGGTTTGATGCCTCGCGAGCTGCTGCACGCCGTGCATATCATCGCCAAAAGTGACAAGTTTGTTGGTGGCGAAATTGTCGAGTATTTGCCGCAAAAAGATCACGATCTCGCCTCACGAGAATTGGTGATTAAGCTGGTCGACGCCATGCTCGGTTTTAGGATCTAGCGCACCGACGCCCCTTAATCCGATTTGCCTCAAGGCGCGTCTTAGATCTTCGCGTTTTGGGGTAAGTCGGTACGCGTTTTTGCTGCCAAGCGTGTGTCGGCTTTGTGATGTGTTTTCACGCTTCAAATAATAAAAGGACTTAAAAATGATTCTAAATCACGTCTCAGTTGGCGCTTCTGATGTAGTAAAAGCCGTTAGTTTTTATGACGCAGTTCTTTCTACGTTGTCTATCAAGCGTGCGCACTATATAGAAAATGTCGCAGCGGCTTACGGTGAGAACTTTGAGTTTTGGGTCGGAAGCCCTTGTGAAGGAAAAGCAGCATCAAGTAACGGTGCTCATATTGCTTTCAATGCGCCTTCAAAAGAAGCGGTTGACCAGTTCTATGCTAAAGCCATTGAGTTGGGCGGTTCATGTGCAGGTAAGCCTGGCTTAAGACCAGAGTATGGTGAAACGTACTATGCGGCATTCGTACGTGACCTAGACGGAAACAAAATAGAAGCTGTTTCACTGTAGCTTCGAGTTCGCATAAACAATAAATTTAAGAGTGATTCACAACACTTGGCGCTTTCACTTCAGTCTGGTTTTGTTTTTATTTCACAGTGGCTTATTTAAGGTGTTGGTGTTGTTTACACCTTAAATTGGCGTTGTGTGCCAAGGTAAGTATATGAAAATCATCGAGACCAACTTAAAGAACTGGCTCGCAGGCCGCATGGATGATGCCGCTTTTCAAGCGTTTGTCTGTGATCACCAACGCGATATAGAAAGGCGCTTTTCTAGAAGCCTATATTTGAAGCTAAAGCGTTGCGTTCGCCCTGTTGGGCGTCGTGTTTTAGAAACCCTCTGGCCTTGTGATAGTTGTAGCTCGATTACCACACTAGAGGATGCATTGGCGCTGCGCGAGAACACGTGCTTCAAGGTTGTAAAACGTCCGAACTGCACGCCCGTAGAGTTTCAATATCAAGGAGTTACAGGCCCAGAGTCATTTTGGCAATGCAGGAAATGTGGCAGTATTACGTTACTTGTTCTGCCAGAGCGCGAGTTTAAAGGTTGGTGGGGTAAAGTGGCTTAATCACAGAACAATGCCTCCCACCGACTCCGCAACGTTGCCTTTTGGGCTCAACACACTGTAAAAGCGGGCCACATTACCCGACGGATGAGGATGGCGTTATGCCGCAAGGAGGAAAAATGGTGCAAGGATACAGGATCAGCACAGACAAAAAACACCTAGACATTGACGTTATTTATGACTTCATCTCAGCAAGTTACTGGGCGTCAGGAATCCCAAAGCATACCCTAGAAAAAGCGATTTCAAATTCGTTTTGCTTTGGCGTTTATGACAGCCATGATTCTCAAGTAGGTTTTGCTCGGCTGATCACAGATAGAGCCACGTTTGCTTACCTTGCCGATGTTTTCGTACTAGAAAATCACCGCGGCAAAGGTTTAAGCAAATGGCTCGTCGAAAGCATCGTCTCTCACCCGGAGCTTCAAGGTTTAAGGCGTATAGTCTTAGCAACAAGAGATGCGCATGGTTTGTATGCGCAGTACGGTTTTCAAACTATTGAAAATCAAGGTATGTTCATGCAGATTTGGGATCCAGATGTTTACCGTGAGTCACGATAATACAAATGCCTCAGAACAGATTCACACTACGTGGTTTCAGCAACGCTTAAAAGGTCGGCCTTCTGACCAGTCCGTCTAGTCGAACCTAAAGCGTTGGCTGGTTTTCACTTCGCTACGCCTATGTTGAAAACCGTTGTAGAGCCGCCAGCATGGCGTTTCTGGAAATGCTCACTGAGCATTGTTTGAATATATCCGAGGAAGAGCAATGAAAGCGAAACCTTCAGGTGCACCTGCCGCGAAAGATACTCGCGATAGTTTGTTAGATACTCGGGTGCCGGGTTTTACAACGCTGTCAGGGTGGTTAACGCCACCGCATTTCCCTGAAGAAATTAGCGGTATTTGGGTTTATCGCGCGGGTGGTCACGTGGGCGTGACGGTGAAAGCGCAAGACGGCGGAGAGATCCCGTTCTTTTTTGACAGTCAACTTGGTCGGCTTTGTTACGGCGAGAACGAACATGCCGACAATGCGGCGTTTATTCAGCGAGGCTCTGCGTTTGAAGCGGACGTGTTCGCTTATCTAACGGCGGCGCGCCAACGTTTAAGCACTTGTTCGCCAGATGCAAGCGAAGCAGGCACGACTTGCGCTGTCACGCCATCTGAGCTTGAAATTTTTGACCGCTACTTTCACCAAGCGAAAGCCTTTACCGCGTGTTAAGTTATTTGGTCGAACCCTGCACGTTTACTCGGCGGGTAAAGGCCACGTGGCGATGAGTTTGATATTGACGCTGTCGGGTTGCCATGCGATCTGATCGACCAGCTGCACCATCTCCACTGGTTGCTCTTGCAGCACCACGTCATTACTGTTCACCAACTGCACAAAACCTGGTGCATCACCCGCGCTGCCGGGCATGGCGAACAGCTGTGGCTGGCGATAGATCACCAAGCTGTATTGCCCATCAGGGCTCGGTATGCGCTGATATTCATCGGCAAATTGGCGCACAATGAATGGGTAACTACTGGCGATTAACACCAACAGGGCAACGGCAAATACTAGGCGGGTTTTTCTCGTCATCGCGGTTTATCTCAACAAAACAATCAAAGAGCCTACGTGATAAAAACCGTTGCGCATAGCGCTCTGGTTTGAGAGCGATACAATTGCGATAGATCTTCCAAATCGGTACTGCTTTTATTGAGGGTCATCAAAAAGGGGCCGAGCCAAATTGCACGCCCGACCCAAGCAACGAACACTAATAACTGCCAACAACAATTGGGTCTTCATCAAAAATATGCGCCAAACGATCAGCATAGTGCTGAAGGGCTTGGTGGCGCTGCTCTTCGCTTTGACGTGCAGGGCCATAGACTTTGTGGGTTTCCAGTAGCGAAAAACCGTTAAATGCAAAAATACCGCGTTGAATGGGACGTAATATGGCATCGAAATCGCCGTGCAAACCGCCGTCAGTGTAGGCCTCAACCGGTCCACCTGCCGATACACTCAGCAGTGCACGCTTACCTGTCATCGCACCATCGCGGTAATAGCGACCGCCGCCATAAACGCGTCCCATGACTAACACGCGATCGACCCAGCCTTTAAGCATGGCTGGCATACCAAACCACCACAGTGGAAATTGGAAAATGATCAAATCACACCATTCCAGCTTTTGAAGCTCCTCTTCAATATCGTCTGCAAAACCGTCGTGTTCGGTCGCGTGCAGCTCTTCGAGTTGCTGCTTGAAAAACGCGGGCTCTTGAATCGCCTTAAAGTTGTGTTTGTCTGAAACTGGGTTGAAGTTCATCGCATAAAGATCTGAGGTTTTCACCGTGTGTCCCGCCGCTTCCAGCGTGGTAATGGCTTGGCGGAACATGGCGCCATTAAAACTTTCTGGCTCAGGATGAGCGTAAACAATCAGTACATTCATAGGGTTTTCCTTAGTTGACACGCTGGCTCAGGTTGCCGCGAAGTGATCATCAATGCGCCTAGTATTGATCGGCTTGTTATTAACCTGTAGTGTTGATATGGTTACTTTTAAGGTGAGTAAAAGTTAATGAAATCCCTGCCGAGTCAATTACCCATTTTTATTCAAGTGGCCAAAAGTGGCAGTTTTGCCAAGGCAGCACGGGCACTTGGTCTCACGCCGCCCGCAGTCAGTAAAGCGATCACTAAGTTGGAAGAAGAGTGGCAGGTGAAGTTGTTTTTCCGCTCGTCGCACTCGCTGAGCTTGACCCAAATCGGGCAAGCGTTGCTGGATGAACTCGCGCCTTCACTGACAGCAATTCAAAGCACGCTTGAGCAGATCGCCGATACGCGCCAGAGCGCTGGTGGCGTGATTAAAATCAACTTGCCTGCCAGCTCGATAGGCCAAGAGCACATATTGCCCTTGGTGCTCGACTTTATGGCGTTGCATCCAGCGATCACCTGCGACTTGCATTTTGATGATCGGGTAGTGGATCTTACTGAGCACGGTTTTGATTTGGGGATCGGCACCGCAATCAACCAAGATTCCCGTTTGATTGCGCGGCCATTATTGCGCCAAACCATAGGGTTCTATGCGGCTGAGCAGTATCTGGCTGAGCATGGAGAGCCCAAGACCCTTGAGGCGTTGCGTTATCACCGCTGTATTCCGGTGCGCTCGATAAATTCTGGTCGCAGTTATCCTTGGCGAGTTGTCGATAACGCCTCAGCGAAACTCATTGAGCCCAGTGGCAAACTGATCGTGAATAATTTTGCGGCAGCACAAAAAGCGGTGAAAGCGGGCGCGGGGATTGCAATGTTAGGCAGTTGGTTGTTTCGTGACGAGCTGGAGGCAAAAACAGTGCGACCGATTTTGACTGATTATTGGGGCGAGCCGATCACCATTTGGCTTTACTACACCTCGCGCCAATATGTACCGCATCGCGTACGGCTATTAATTGACTATCTGATCGACAATATCGCTCGCGTTGCTTAAAGACGTTGAACGCACGGGCAAATCGCAAAGTCACAAATAGAGTAAGTGCGAAACCGTGAAAAAGAAAAAGCGCCGCGAGGGCGCTTTAGGTGAAGGTCAAGGTAACACTGCTGCAGGGGTTAAAATCAGGCGATGGCGCTTTCAACACGTTCGCTGGTTGTTACCCTGCTGCTGGTTACGGATACATACCTTTACCGAAACGGTTGAAGATACGGGCGAGACCTTGGGTAAATACCATAGGATCAGAGAGCAAGGTCAAGCATAAGCAGTCTTCATCCATGGTTTGTGGTGTGTGCTTATCAGACGCGTCTTTCATCAAATAAGAGCCAGCATGATACTCGCCGTTCTCGTCTTTAAAGCTGCCATGCAGTACCAAGGTAATTTCATTGCCTTTGTGAGTGTGTTGCGGCACCTGTACGCCTTTGTCGATATAGAGCAAGCTCACTTTGTCGACTTCGTTAATATCGAATGCGGCGCTATAAACTTTTCCACCATAGCTCTTCCATGGCTGCAAGTGCGGCATAATTTTGCTGAGCGCCTTGGGTAAGGTGAACTCGCGACCGTTGACACTGATGGTGTCGGCTTCAGGCATTTGGGTGACACACGCTGTTAAATCGTCTTGCTCTGGCAACGCGTCCATTAAGCCTGCCAGCAACAAATCAAGATCATTATCGCTGCTCAGCGTTGACTCGCTTACTGTTGGATTAGCATCTAGCGCGGTTTGCGCTGCTGCGGCTTCGTATTCGTTTAACATGTCACGACAGTGCTGACACTGTTCACAGTGAACGGCGATACCTAGCGCTTGCGATCCATCCAAAAGACCTTCAGCGTAGGCTTGTAAAATTTCGTTTGAAGGATGTTGACTCATAATGCCTCCACATTCATTGTGACTCGTAATTTCTCCACCGCGAGGCGTAACCGGGATTTGACGGTGCCGAGCGGGACATCGAGCATTTCGGCCACTTGCTGTTGTGGCATATCTTCCAGATAAACTGCTTTCACTACATCTTGCTGTGCAGCTGGCAGCACTTCTAACCATTGCTTTAGCCGTGACTTAAGTACGGCTTGCTCAGGTGCATAGGGATCCGCATTATCATGGGCTCCCATTTCTTCCAAAGGGTAAACGTCCTCGGAATTTAATACGATTTCGCGACCACTGTTTTTACGTAACAAGTCAAAGCACAGATTACGCGCTATGGTGTACAGCCACGTTGAAGGGCTGCTCTTGGCCGGGTCGAAAAGATTGGCTTTTTGCCAAACTTTGGTCATGGTTTCCTGCACGATTTCTAAGGCTAGTTGCTCATCGCCAATATGTTTAAACGCATAATGTTTAAGGCGTGGTGAGTAATAGCTGAAGAAGCTTGCAAACGCTGCTTTGTCACCCTGCTGGATGCGAAGCATGACCTCTTTCCAATTTGTTGTACCGCGATTGCTATTGGTATCCATCTCTACTCCTTCATCAGGGATGGGGGAGGACGCTCCTCCCCGTTAACCTAACTTACTCTTACATGTCTGTTACGACTTGCAGTTCAAGCCCAACACCACCTGCCGATTCATTAACGGCAATAGCTTGATACGCTTGACCATTTTGTACAGTTACACTAGCACCGTCTATTGCTGCTTGTTTCGTTCCTGCTTGGGTCACGGTAACTTTGTAAGTGCCTTCAGCAAGGTAGATAGAGCCAATGGCCTCAAGCGTATTGGCTTTATACGGTATGTTGGTAAGTGTTGGATCAATGTTATCAATAATACCGTCGGCAGTAACGTAAATATCAACTTTATCTGCTCTTGATGCTGCATGGATAATATTTAGGGTAGCAGCCGTGGCTACGCCGCGACGGTCGTCTTCAAATACCAAGAGGTCGAGGTCTCCACCGGCGAGTGTCCCTATCGCATAAGCGCTGTAATCGGCGTTACCTGCTAGGTCTTCTGCTAGAGGCCCTAAGGTAGGGTCTGCCACGTTAGCGAGAGAAATCGCCAAGGCGTTGGTGCCTGATTGCAGCTCAATATGATCGGTGACATTGCCGTAAACCACATCTTCTAATGCGACTTGTCCGTTCACGCTGACATCGACAGCGGGTACGTCAACCGCTAGGTGACCGACTTTAACGCCCGCCGTTTCGTTGACGTCGGCGATAGCAATCGGGGTATCGCTACCATCGAGCGCAATCAAGCGCACTGGGCTTGTACCTGCTGGGTTCGGGATCGCCGCGACTGTGAGCGCGCCGGCAGGGAGAGAAACAGTGCCGGAATCAAAGACCACAGTTTGGCTGTTAGCAAGGGTAATTTGAATGCGATAGTCGCCTGGTGCGACTTCCGCCACGCCTGAGCTTGCTTTATATGCCAATGTGCCAAGCGGTGCGGCAGCGTCCACGGCAACGCCCGGCGCGGTGACATAGACATCGACTTCCGGCGCATTAGACGCAGCGTGTACCACTTGTGCTGCTACCATTCCTGCAGAGGTTTCGGCGCTGCGCTCGGCAACAATAGCCTCAATTGGGAAGCTGTCGTTGTCATCAACCGTACCGACGACAAACGCAGTGTAGAGTTTGTCGGTGAACAGGTCGAGTGACTCACTGTCGATAACGCGCAGCGTCTCATTGCCCGGAAGATTGGCATCAACCGATACCACAGAAACGCCTTCGTTCAATGAGAGATAACCCGATGTTTTACCGAAATTGAGGTTGTCGAGTACGGTTTGACCACCGACCACGACTTGAGTGGTTGGCGCATCATAAACGGCATGTACGGCTTGCAACTGAGATTGGGGTGTGGCGTTAAACGTGGTGGTGGTGTCATCATCGTTACATGCAGTAAGAAGGACTATCGCACTGGCGCCGACCAAAAGTTGTTTTTTCATATTTCTCTCCCGTTAGTGTTGGGTCTGCTGCAACGCTTCTGACGATTGCAAGCTGGCCAACAAAAAATTCAAAGCAGGAAGACAGTCACTAGAGGAAGCGAGCTTGACGAAATTCGCCGCATCGAGCGGCATCAGTTCAAGCCAGCGCTGACATACCCAGATCATATCTTCAAAAATGCAGTGGTTGTGTAGCTCAAGCAATTTGGGAAACTGCTGATTAACCTGCTTTAACTTGAGCGGCAGAAGCTCGTAATGGCTTGTAGGGTCAGTTGGTTGCGGCACTGAGTGCCAATTGGTTAGCCACACGACGTTTCCACTGTGAAGGCCATCATCGTTTTGCCAGTATTCAACAATCTCAAACCGTTGTTGTCCTTCGACGACGACGGTCAGTACGCCATTGCTGTCATGATTGAAATCGACAATAGACACTAAGGTGCCCAGCGACATCAAAGATGTCGGTTGGGTCGCCGAACCTTGTTCGATCAGCGTGATGCCAAAACCTTGCTGTTGTTGAAGCGCTTCTGTGAGCAGACGTTGGTAACGTGGCTCAAAAATGCGCAATTTCAATCTTCCACCCGGAAGTACTACAGAACGCAACGGAAACAGATGAAGCTTTGTCATACATACCATCCAACTAAAGTTCCCCCTCTCTACGGGGGTGAACTTTAGTTAGATCATGGTGTTGGTTATTTTTGACAGCTCACGGTGCCAGCATTGCGGCGAAAGCCGCGTCAGCGGTGGGGTCAAGCGGTAGGTAAATAATCACTAAAAATTGCATCGACATGAGGGAGAAGCGTAAATGCCTGTGGATCGTTAACGGTATAAACCCAGATTTGTAGCCCCAAGGACTTTAACGCTTTCACTTGCGCTAAGGTTAAGGTGCGATGATTAAGATGGCAGCTAAAGGGTTGATACTGTTTGAGTAGCGCCATGTCATCGGCGGTGAGATCTTCGGTTAATAAGCCGATGCGGCACGCAAACGGCATTTGCATCATCGCAATAAACATGGTGTGGCTAAAACTTGTCAGCAACAATTGCGAACGGTCGATACCTGAGGCATCAATATCGGCCAGCAGTTGCGGCAACACCTGCTCTGGCTGGTGGATATCAACTTTGACTTCGAGATTCAATGACAGGTTATTTTCCTTGGCGTAAGCAAGCAAAGCCGGCAGGGTGACAATGGACTCACTTTGATAGCGCGAGTCGAACCAGCTGCCAAAGTCGAGCTGCTCTAGCTGTGCCAATGTCTGTTGATCAACCCGCCCGTGGCCGTTGCTGCACCGTTCCAGCTCGTGATCGTGGCAAATCACCAAGTGACCATCACGTGTCGGTTGCACATCCACTTCGACCCAGGTTAAACCGCTATCGACCGCATGACGAATACTGCTCCAGGTGTTTTCAGGACGCAAGCCCGCTACGCCGCGATGGCCAACCCATAAACATGTCATTTCAATTACTCCTTGCTAAGCGGCCATTCAAATAGTGCCGACTTAGTGCTTGTTTGATGATGAGGGCCAATTTCCTTGCATCACCGACGTTGTAACCTAATTCCTGGTCAACTACTGACCGTGGGATTACTGATCGTGCTGAATTACTGATCGTGATGAACTGCCCACGCGCGCAGCTCGTCACTCAGTGGGCGGCCATGATCGGCCAAAAACGTGAGAAAGGTTTTCGGAGTCCGCGTGACGATACGTTCAATTGGAAAGCCTACTTCGCTGATGGCAGCAAGGCTGTGGTCGAACCGGCCTAAATCAAACGCGATATGGGCATCACTGCTAACACTAATACATGCGTCGTGCTTTTTCGCCAATTTCAGCAGGCTCAAGCAGTTTGGCTTACTGCCAACCCGCGAATGGGCAAACGAGCTGTTATTGATCTCAATCGCGACATTGTGCGTTTTGGCGGCAAGTACAACGGCTTCTTGGTCAATGGGGTAGTTCGGGTTGCCGGGGTGACCCAAAATTTGGCATTCACCGGAGGTGATCGCCGCCAGCATAGCGTCGGTATTGATCGCTTCGCTTTGTGGCGCAAACACCGGTTCGTGGAAGCTTGCGATCACGAGATCCAGACGCGGCTTTAGATTTTCTGGCAACGCTAGTCCGACGTCCGGCGCTTGGATATTGGCTTCAATCCCGCGCAATATGGCAATGTCATCGACGATATGCGGAATAACGGCCATGTTGCCAAAATGCCACCAGTGGGGCGCGTCTTGCATCGGCGGCGCGTGATCGGTAATACAAAACAGTTCGATGCCGTTAAGTTTGGCATGGGCAATGTAGTCGTGAACCGTGCTGTAGGCGTGGGTGCTTGCGATGGTATGGCTATGGGTGTCGACGCGAAGTTTCATGCTGATCTCTACTGCGAAGTGCCAGTGCTATCTGGCCGAGATGAAATACCTCGCGTAATTATATCAGACGCTTTGCTATGAAATTGGGGATGTATCACTAAACCAGATGATTTCAATGGGTGATAACGCGGGGTGGTTCGCGCCATCCCGAGTTTTCCTTCATCATCAAGCGATTTTACCTCTGAGTTAGGTAAGGTAAGCGCACATCTTTGTCTGTCTTGATATGCATGGGCCAGTTGGACTGTTGTAGCGGGCAAAACGCTTTTAATGCTCTGAATTTTGTCACTCAACCTTGAGTCTTGCTCACAGGGTCGGACGCGGTATTGAGATACACTATCCACAGCAGTTTAAAACGGCAGGAGAGATCAGATGGCAAAGATATGCAAAAAATTCACCGTAACAGGACGGGTGCAAGGGGTCGGTTTTCGCTATCACACTGCGCATGAAGGATTGAAATTGTCGCTGACCGGTTACGCGCGCAATCAAGCCGATGGCAGTGTAGAAGTAATGGCTTGTGGTGAGCCCGCCGCGATTGAAAAACTGGAAGTGTGGTTGGCCCAAGGCCCGCGAATGGCGCGAGTAGATAGTTTGTCAGGCATTGAAGAAGCGTGGCGTCATTTTAACGGCTTTTCAATGCATTAAATAAAGAGCGCATTAAATGAAGAATGCGTTAAAGAAACGATAGATACCGTCACAGGGTCAAGGAAGAAAAGTGAATAACAAAAAGAGATTATTGGCGACGCTCGTAAGCGTTTTGGTTTTGCACTCGCCTTCAGTGCTGGCGAAAGACGTTCCAGCAACGATTGACGCGTTTACTGCGCAGGGCTACCCAGGGGAAATCGTTGCTCTCTACGATCCGGGTTTTATTACCATCACCTTGGACCGTGGCGAAACGATTGACACAACCTATGGCGACATTGATTTTGATATCTTGTATGAGTGGGAGCAGCAGGCGAAAGCGAGCGGTAAGCCGAGACGTGTCATGGTGCATTACACCTTAGCAGATGGCGTGACGGTGAAAGACGTTAACAGTGATATTGGTTTTTCGCTGAACGGTGTTATCGAAGAGCACCCCATTGATATGGCGATGAGCGCTTGTACCGAGCAATTTAGTACCACCGTGGGCATGCATGAGTGCTCTGCGCTGGCTTATCACGCGTGGGATCGCGAACTCAACCGAGCATATGCCGCTTTAGGTGGGTCGAATAACCCGGAATTGAAAGCAGCGCAAATAGCGTGGATTGCATTTAGAGATAAGCAAACGGAGTATCTGGCTGCGCACTACGGAAAAATGCAAGGGAGTATTTGGGGACTGATCTACGGCGAGAAAGTGAACGATATTACGCGTCAACAGACCGAAGCTCTGCAATCAATGCTCAGTTGGTAACCTGTTGTGATGGGCCGTCGACGCCAGAGAGATGTCATCAACGGCCTTTTGCACTACGAGTGAAAGGTTTCGAGTTCGTTTAAAATCACTTCCAGCTTTTTCACTCGCTTTTCACTTTGCGCTTCACTCTGCACAATCATGGTTTCGATAATCGCTTCAAGTACCAGCAGGGAAACCACTTTACTGTCGAACATTGCTGGGCCTTCCGTTTTGGCAACAAACGCAATGTCCGCGAGAGGCAAAATGGGGCTGGTTTCTTGATCGCTGAGTGCGATTAGTGTGCCTTTTTTCCCCTTAAACCACTTGGCGATATTGAGTGTTGTTTGCGAGTAACGTTTGTGGGAAATCGCAAACAACACGCTGTTTTTATCGACGTCGATCAATTGACGCGCTTGAGATTGCAGGTCGCCTTCTAGTAAATAAACTTGTTGGCGAATGTTCTTGGCGTAAATATGGAAAAAGCTTGCCAAGGCATGTGAAGAAGCCCCACCACAAATGAAGATCTTGCGTTTGTCGGCAATTAACAGGTTGGCTGCGGCGAGGATATCGGCATCGTTTAGCCGCAGGCTGGTATCGTGCATATTTTTTGACGCGTTATTGATGTGGCGCTCTAGGATCCCCTTCTCATCAGAACTGATGACGTTGCGCTGAGTTTGATAGCGCTCTAGTGGGGATTCCAATTTTCCACTGACCTCATCGCGTACACATTTAATAAAGTCGGCAAAGTTCTCGTAGTGAAGGCGTTGAACAAATCGACCGACACTGGCGTTAGCAACGTGAGAGCCCTCTGCGATGGTGATAATCGTTTCAAAGGCGATGTGCGGGTATTTGCCTTCTAAGTATTCAACGATTTTTCTATCACTGTTGGTCAGCTTAGGTAGATTTCTAATACGCTCGAAAAGAGTGTTTTCTCTCATTTAATAACTCTAACTAGATGTGCAGGGCGCGAGCCGACAATTAATACAAACGTTGAAATGTGTAGCAAGCTACGATTTAAACGCGTTGAAAAAGAGTCAACACCCGTCAGCGATTTGCGGTGACTAATCGCCAAATTGTAATGGAAATCATGGGAAAGGGCGACGCTCAGATCGTATTTATGATCAACGTTTATCAGTCCAGAAACGTTCGTATGATAAAAACGCTCGCCGCCACTAAGAGCACAGCGAACGTCTTCGTTAAGTGAAACGCATAGCGTGTCTATCGAGATTAATCGCGTGGTTCAAGGTTACTGATCAGGCGGCTGATAGCAGTGATGTTGTCGACGTTAGCGATGTCCGCGAGCTGTTGCTGTAGTGAGGTTAACGTGTTTGCGTCGAACTGATCTGCGCAGCATTGAGTGAACTTTGCCGCCAGCTCTTGTTCACTCATTGGATGATGGATAGTACCTTTCGCCCACTGACTTGACGCCTCATAAACTGTGCCGTCTTTGAGGGTGATCTTCACATGGTGAGGCAGGCGTTTGGTGGGTTCAAGCTCGCCCTCGTTTTGCGGGTAAGCATCCATCATAACGATAGGCAGTAGAGCTCGCACGTCAGGTCTGGCAATTGCGTCAAGCGTGAAGTCTGATAGAGTGAGGCCGCCTTGGAGCAGCGCCACCGCGACGCAATAGTTCATTGAAAAACGCGCTTCCATCTCGCTGGTGGGCTCGGTGTACATCAGGTTTTTCTTGTTGGCGTACTCAACATAGGTGTCGACTTTCTCGACATCTTCAGCAGTGAAACCATGCTGCTCACGAAGTGCAATCACACAATTGACTACGCGGTGAGTTGAACCGCAACACGGGTAGAGCTTGAGTGAAAAGCCAAATTCCTCAATTGCCAGCGGCTGACCAATATGCTGGATCAGGGTATCCCAGCCTTGCGCTTGTGCGCCGGCGTATAAATCGCGAAATCCCATCGCGCCTTCAAGTGCGCAGCTTGAGGCTTCCATTCCCGCTTGAGCGAAACGGGCAGCCAGAATGGCGTTCTTCGCCGCCATCCCCGCATGAAATGGCTTTGCCATGGTGCCAAACTGGACTTTAGGACCTGACGCCATAGTGACGGCTAAACTCAGGGCATGGGTCATTTGCTGGGCGGTCAAATTGAGTAAACGGCCGCACGCCGCTGCAGCGCCAATAACGCCGACGGTTGAGGTTGAATGCCAGCCCGCATCATAGTGGTTACGGTTAACACCACGACCCACGACCCACGACAGATTGGATTTCAAGGCCAATGATCAGCGCATCGATGAGTGCGGCGCCACTGACTTCTAATTCTTCACCCAAGGCAAAAAGGGCAGGGAACAACACCGCCGATGCGTGGGTCAATCCAGGTAAGAAATTGTCATCGTAGTCGAGTGCATGCGCTGATATCCCATTAGCCAGTGCAGCCCATGGCGCGGCCAGTTTGTGCTGGGTGCCGAAAAGCGTTGCGGCGCCGTTACCACTGTCTTGGCCCAGTACGGCTTGTTGAAGTACTTTTGCTCCATGATCGCGGCTCCCGGCAATGGTACAGCCAACAATGTCTTGGATCACTTCAACCGCGCGGTGGATAGCAATGTCAGAGGCAATAACCGGCGTTTCTGCCGCCCATTTCGCCATTTCTTTGGTTATTTCATATTTTGGATTCATCAGTACGTTCTCTCGCAATACTGCACATATGTATTTGATTTAGCTGAAGATGACTATTCACGGTTAGCGAATATTGTTGAATATTTCAATGAGTTGATAGAGGCCTTTCTCGATCGTAGCTATTTCAACAAACTCATCGATTGAGTGAAGGTATTGCGCTTTTGATATGCCAATGGTGAAACTGCTGAGTCCTTTACTGGCGGGGTAATTCGAATCACTACTGCCAATATCTTCTTCCGTTTCTATCCCAAGACGTTGATGGATGTTTTTAACTCTTTCTGCGATTTCATCATTTTTGGTCGTGCCAGCGGGTCTGTCACCAATGACATCGACGTCGATTTGAATATCTTTCGAACGATACGAATCAATGATCCGCGAGGCTTCATCTAGTACGGATTGTCCATTTTCTTGGTCAATAAAACGGACTTCGAACATGATCTCCGTATACTGAGGGATAACATTGACCCCGGTTCCGCCACGTATCGTGCCGACATTCAATGTGGTTTTTGACCCACGAGGTAGAGGGATATCATAGAGTTGACTAATCATTTTAGAGGCGACATGAATGGCGCTGGTGTGGTCGGAATCGCGCCAGCTGTGCCCACCTAACCCTTTGATAGACACTTTTTTACGGACACTACCTACGAAGGTTTGGGTTAAGCGCCCAACTTTATTTCCTTCGAGTGCGAAGTGGGCGATTAGATCGGGTAGCGAGGTTGAGTCAATGAAGTGTTTGATCCCGATGAGATTCCCTAAGCCTTCTTCACACACATTGAACAAGAAGTAGGTGTCGTAATGGGGAGTGATGTTGTGGGTTTTAATGTACTTCAACAAATAGATCAGAGAAGTTACCGACAGTGAGTTGTCTGCGACCCCGGGACAGTAAAAGCAACCTGACTTTTCAATGAAGTCTAAATGGGTTTCCTTTGGGAATACCGTATCTACGTGGGCTGAGTAGACAACTTGTTGTCGAACAACCCCTTCAACCAAGCAGATAAGGTTACCGATTGAGTCGATGTCACTTTGAAACCCCAGTTGTTCCAGCATCTCTTTGATTAAGGCTACGCGCTGGTGTTCTTCAAATGTAGGTGCGGACGTTAAGGTGATTGTTTTCAAATCATCATGAAAGTCGGAAATATTTTCTTTAATGAATTTCTCTATCATTGTTCAACGCCTGTTTTGAATGCATACAGATTCGAGGAAATCTCGTCATTACCTCACGCCTATTCTTGGGTTTCTATGATTAGGCGGGCACGATGGAAACGCGGGAATGAACGTATCACTGTGCTTGAGGTGTGGTAGGAAATTACCATTAAGATATATAACTGGCAATATTGTACCATTTAAATCTGTGACTGGTAACATGTTACCAAGGTGAGTTTGTCGACTCGTGGCCGTCATTTGGATGTAAGAAAGGGGCTAATTGGAGATTAGTGGAATGAAGCGAACTTTCATTTGTGGCGTAATGTATGGGCCATCAATGTACCAAGCATGATCAGCGAAACGGATGGTGGAGAGGAAAGAGGGCGGCTTCGATAAACAAAAGGAGAGAAACGTAGCCCATTGCGTAATGGACTACGAAAGGGATCAGTGCTGGTGAACGACGTCTTGGTAGGCAACACGGTGGCGGTCGCCATAGATACCGGCCTCAGTGCGGGTGCCGCAGCTGATGATCATGCAGATCTCTTCGGTTGATGATAGGCCGAGGAGTTTTTTCGCTCTGACTGAATCAAAGCCTTCCATTGGGCAGGTATCGTAGCCTTCGCTGCGCATCGCGCTCATAAAGGTCATTGCGGCTAAAGCGGCACTTTTGTGTAAACAGACCCGAAGGTCGCTTTTACTGACCTCCCGTACCATTGGGCGCTTAAGCCCAAGGCAGAAACTTAACAGTTTCTTCGCGGCCCCGAACAGTCCGAAGCGGTCGTGTCGGTAGACAAAGGGGATCAATTTCTCATAGTACTTCAGTGCCCCTTTTGCCGTGTTGTCATCGCGGCCATTAAATGCATCTCTGACCGTTTTTGCGTTAGTTTGCGCGCGTTCACGCCAGTATTGTGGAGTGATAGTAATGACCACGAGCTCATTGGCAGTTTTGGCGGCGTTCTGCCCCATACAGATATCGGCGAGTGCGTGACGCTTTTCGTCGCTGATCACTCGATGAAATCCCCATAGCTGCATGTTGGAGCTATTGGGAGACAAAACGGCGAGCTCAAGTGCGCGCTTTACCGCGTCATGATCAAACGGTGTCTCTGGGCAATATTTGCGCACTGAACGTCTGGAATGGATAAGTGAAGCAAAGGCATCTTGGGCTGGCATGCGTCCCTCAAAATCAGCGAATTATCGAGACATTGATTTTACTGCGTTACGCCAAAATACCAATCTTTATTCGCTGAACTATCAATGGCGGATGGACGCGTCTTCTTGCGGCTTCTAGGCTTGATCACAATGCTTAGCGAATGATGAGGCGAAACGATGAAACACGCGATGTCGATAATGCTATTGCTGCTGTCTTTTTCGGTTTATGGCAGCGCAGGTGTTATGCGGATCTTGAGCCAGTTTGATGGGCCACAAACCGCTGAGCGGCTCAATACTATTTTACTTGAGAATGGCTTAACCGTGTTTGCGCAAGTGCCACACTCAAACGGGGCGGCAAGTGTTGATGTCCCACTAAATTACGCGACCTTGTTCATCTTTGGTGACCCACGAATTGGCGCACCGTTAATGGCCTGTCAGCCCAATGTGGCGATTGATTTGCCACAGAAAATGTTGGTGAGTGAAGATGCAAACGGTGACGTTTGGCTAAGTTACAACAATCCATTGTTCATTAAACAGCGCCATCGGATTGAAGGCTGTGACGAGTTGTTAAACAAGATAGCCAAAGCGCTGCGCGGTATTGCAGAAAAAGCAGCGAGCGATCCAGCAGAGTAACTCATATTGATGTCGAAAGGTGAATAGCTCTTTGCTCTTGTGCTGATAGCACTTATAAAGATAGCACTCACAAAGAGAGTAGTTACAAAGAAGGCACTTACAAATATCGTACTTACAAAAAAACCACCATTGAATGGTGGTTTTTAAAAGGGCGCGGCAGCTATAAGCATTTGGCCGGTTTTGGTAAACCCGCTAGCTTGGTGGCTTGTTTCGCAGGGCCTTTAGGAAATAGCTTGAACAAGTATTTAGAGTTACCTTTTTCTTCGCCGTACCGTTTTGCCATCGCTTTAACTAACATGCGAATAGCTGGCGAGGTATCAAATTCAAAATAGAATTCGCGCACAAAACCGATCACTTCCCAGTGAGATTGCGTCAGCTCAATCTCTTCATCTGCCGCCAGCAGCGGAACAAGCTCTTCAGACCAGTCATGCACGTTAAGCAAGTAGCCTTGCTTGTCGGTTTCAATTTGATTTCCGTTTAATTCCAACATGGTGATTCTCTCTACATCTGATCGCTTAATTCTACTCTCAAAAAACAAAAAAAGCCGCTTTCGCGGCTTTTTGGTTGATTAACTGCTGGTTGTTTAAACCATCATGGGACGATATTAGTCGTCGCTACCTAGGAAACCAATAAGCTGAAGTAAGCTCAGGAATAGGTTGTAGATAGAAACGTAAAGCGTGATTGTCGCAGAGATGTAGTTGGTCTCACCACCACGAACGATGCTTTGCGTCGTGAGCAAAATTGCTGCACTTGAGAAAACGACAAACATGCCTGAAATAGCCAACGACAGCATAGTCATACCTAAGAAGATATTTGCAATCATGGCCGCGACGATAACGAAGAAGCCAACAAACATCATACCGTTCAGGAAGCTTAGGTCGCGCTTAGTCGTAGTCGCATACATCGACAAGCCAAGGAAAGTCACCGCGGTACCACCCAGTGCTTGTGCGATTGCGAAGCCCATGCCTGCGCCAATGTACAAATTCAAAATGGTGCCGAGTACATAACCGGTGAAGCCTGTGAAGGCGAAGGTAAAAACTAAGCCCATTGCATTATCACGGTTCTTCTCAGTCAGGAACATCAGACCGTAGAAACCGATCAACACGACGAAGATGTTTGGGTATGGCAACTGAGCAACGGTTGCAAAGGTTGCAATAACAGCAGACCAAACAATAGTAAGCGACAACAACCAGTAGGTATTGCGCAATACTTTGTTCATCGGTTCGCTGCGAGTGACGAGAGAATCATTACTATACATAGGGTAATTCCATGTTATGAAACATATTGTTTACAATTGGGATTAGCTTATCAAGCCCAACCCCAGTTAACAAGCATTAGGTATCACCGAAGTTGGTTTGTGGCACAAATTTTACACCACAAAAAGCCTCAGTATCTGCCTATTAGATAGTGTTTTTGCCGCTAACTTTCAAGGTAATTGTTGTTAATAAGCGTAAATATACGCTTCTCATCTATTATGGCGATTATTTCTGCACTGCATGCTCGCTAATGTAAGATTTGGCTCAAGAACAACTGAGTCCGGTCAGATTGCGGATTTTCAAAGAAGTCGGTGGGGTTGTTTTCTTCAATAATTTCACCGGCATCCATAAAAATGACTCGATCTGCGACTTCCTTGGCAAACCCCATTTCGTGAGTCACACAGAGCATGGTCATACCTTCACCAGCAAGTTCGACCATAACATCTAATACTTCGCGCACCATTTCTGGATCAAGCGCGGAGGTCGGCTCATCAAATAACATCACCTGTGGATTCATACACAAAGAACGCGCGATAGCGACCCGCTGCTGCTGACCACCGGAGAGTTGCCCTGGGTATTTGTGTGCTTGCTCGGGTATTTTGACGCGCTCTAGGTACTGCATCGCGATATCGACAGCCTGTTTTTCCGGCAATTTCTTTACCCATATAGGCGCCAAGGTGCAGTTTTGTAGCACGGTTAGGTGAGGAAACAGATTGAAGTGTTGAAAGCACATACCAACATTGCGCCGTACTGACTCGATATCTTTCAGATCTTCAGTCAGCTCAGTGCCATCGACAATGATCTGGCCTTTTTGATGTTCTTCGAGGCGATTAATGCAACGGATCATGGTGGATTTTCCCGAGCCTGATGGTCCACAAATCACGATTTTCTCACCTTGCACCACAGACAGGTTGATGTTTTTTAGGACATGAAACTGACCATACCATTTGTTCATCTCTATGATGTCGATCATCCGTTTTTGACTAATTGAACTATCGGGTTTCAATGGTTTATCTCCTAACGTTTATGGCCGGTGTGAAGCTTGTTTTCAAGATAAATGCTGTAGCGCGACATGGTGAAGCAGAACACCCAAAATACCAGCGCAACAAACACATAGCTCTCGGTGGCGAACCCTAGCCAATCGGGATCTGAATTGGCGGCCTGACCGATCCCCAGCACATCATACATACCGATGATCAGCACTAGACTGGTATCTTTGAACAGCGCAATAAAGGTGTTCACGATCGACGGAATGGTGATTTTTAAGGCTTGGGGCAGAACAATGAGGTACATTTTTTTCCAATAACTCAGCCCCAAGGCGTCGGCAGCTTCGTATTGGCCCTTAGGAATGGCTTGTAAGCCGCCGCGAACCACTTCAGCCATATAGGCGGCGCTGAATAAAACCACACCGATCAAAGCCCGTAGTAATTTGTTGAGCTCCATTTCAGTAGAAAGAAACAGCGGTAACATTACCGATGCCATGAACAGGACGGTGATCAGCGGAACGCCACGCCAGAACTCAATATACAGGGTACACAGTCCGCGAATGACGGGCATTTCTGAGCGCCGACCCAATGCCAGCGCGATACCAATCGGCAATGACACTACAATACCGACAATTGCGATGATCAGAGTGACGAGCAAGCCACCCCACTGATGGGTTTCCACCACGGGCAAGCCAAATACCCCGCCGTAAAGCAAAGCGGCGGCGAAGAAGGGATAGATGTTAACGAAGAACAACCACAGCCATTTACGGCCCGGTGTTTTTTCGAACGCCAACGCTGCTACGATTAACACCAACGTCGCGTAGAACAGTTTGGGACGCCATAGCTCTTCAGCCGGATAGAAGCCAAACATGAACTGCTTAAACCAGACTTTAATAAACACCCAGCATGCGCCTTCGCGGCGGCACATCTCGCGACTGGCACCTTGCCAATCGGCACTCAGTAATGCCCAATTAATGAGTTGCCAAAGACCACTGAATACGAGGTAGCCGAGGACGAGCGAAATCACACTGTTCAGTGGCGAGGAGAACAAGTTTTTACGCAGCCAACCTATGGTGCCGGTGGTCGCGGGTGGTGGTGGCAGATCGGGTTGAAACTTATGGACTTTCATCACTATCTCTCCACCAACGCGACTTTGCGGTTATACATATTCATTAATAGCGACGTGAATAGACTTAGTGCTAAATAAACAGCCATGGTCATCGCGATGATCTCGATTGCTTGTCCGGTTTGATTGAGGGTGGTGCCAGAGAAAACAGAAACTAAGTCAGGATAACCAATCGCCATCGCCAAGGATGAGTTTTTAGTTAAGTTAAGGTACTGGCTGGTTAACGGTGGGATGATCACACGCAGGGCTTGCGGGATCACCACCAGACGCAGGGTTTTGTTTGGTGACAGCCCAAGTGCCAGTGCCGCTTCGGTTTGGCCGTGACTGACGGCATTAATGCCTGAACGCACAATTTCAGCAATAAAGGCGGCGGTATAGATCGTGAGCGCTAAGGTAAGCGCGGCAAGCTCAGGGATAATCGAAATCCCGCCGCGGAAGTTAAAGCCGCGCAAAGTGGGATGCTCGATGGACAGGGGGGAATCGCCAATTAGATAACCGATGAACATACTAATGAGCAACACCAAACAGCCCAGCCGCAGTGTAGGAAGTTGAGCGCCCGTTTGTTGTTGTTTAATTTTGGCATAGCGACGAATAAGTAACGCTCCGCTAAGGCCAACAACCACGCCCAACAAGAGCCAAACAGCGCCTTGCTCAAAGACGGGTCTTGACACGTAGAGGCCACGCACATTGAGAAAAAGGTATTCACCGAAACTTAGACTGTTTCGCGGGCTAGGTAGCGCTTGTAGAACGGCGAAATACCAAAAGAAGATTTGCAGCAATAGAGGGATATTACGAAATATCTCGATATAGACGGCGGCAATCCGACTTACTAGCCAGTTGGAGGAAAGACGCGATACGCCGATGATAAAGCCGAGCACGGTGGCACAAAGAATGCCAAGTGCTGATACTAAGGCAGTGTTAAGCAAGCCAACAAAGAAGGTTCTGCCGTAACTGAAAGTTTCATTGTACTCAATGAGTGACATCGAAATGCCAAACCCTGCGCGCTCATCGAGAAACCCAAATCCTGTTGCGATACCACGTTGATCTAAATTGATAAGGGCATTGTTTACGATGCTGTAGATCACCAAAGCGAGCACGCCAATGGTGAGCAATTGGAAAGCGATAGCGCGAAAAGTGGGATTGTTGAGCAGAGAATGAGAGCGAGATTCGTCGTTAGAGGATGTCGCCATAAGGCACCTTAAACTGAGTGACACCAATTACGGTGAGAACAACGGGGGTGTGGATTGAAAAAAGCGGGGAGGGGAAGGTCTCCCCGCAAACTGGCTAGGAACTAACGAATTGGCGGCGCATACTGCAGACCACCGTCATTCCATAGCGCATTGAGCCCACGGCTAATGTTGAGCGGAGAGTCTGCACCCATGGTGCGCTCGAAGCTTTCGCCGTAATTACCCACTTGTTTGATGATTTGGTATCCCCAGTCATCACGGATCCCAAGACCTTTGCCTTTGGGTCCATTGATGCCAAGCAAACGTTGTACTGATGGATTTTCTGACTTCAGCATTTCATCTACGTTGGCTTGTGTGACACCCAACTCTTCGGCATTTAGCATGGCGTTGTGCGTCCACTTAATAATGTTGAACCATTGATCGTCACCTTGGCGCACGAGCGGCCCTAAAGGCTCTTTCGAAATGACTTCAGGCAATACCACCGCCGATTCAGGTTTTTCTAAGGTGATACGCAAGCCGTAAAGCGCAGATTGGTCGGTTGTGAGGACGTCACAACGGCCGGCATCAAAGCCTTTGGCAGTTTGCGGTGCGGTATCAAATACGACGGGTTCGTAGGTCATGCCTTTTAGACGGAAGTAGTCAGCTAAATTTAGTTCAGTCGTGGTACCGGATTGGACGCAAATTGATGCGCCGTCGAGATCATTGACGCTATCAACCCCAAGCTCACTTTTCACCATAAAACCTTGGCCGTCGTAGTAGTTCACGCCAGCAAAGTTTAAGCCCAGGGCGGTATCACGTTGCAGTGTCCACGTCGTCTGGCGTGATAACAAATCGATTTCGCCCGATTGCAGGGCGGTAAAACGCTCTTTGGCGGTAAGAGGAATAAACTTCACCTTAGTGGCATCACCGAGTGTTGCTGCAGCCACCGCTTGGCAAAATTCAATATCAATTCCTTCCCATTCGCCTTCAGCGTTCGGGTTCGAGAAACCCGGTACGCCGGTCGTCACACCGCAGGTCACATAGCCTTGTTCCATTACTTTGCCCAAGGTGCCATCTGCGGCAAGGCTTGGCATTGAAAATAGTGCCGCACTACCTAAGATAGCGCCGGTAACGAACTGATTTACTTTTGTTGTCATGGTGAATTCCTTATCTACACCCTGTATCACAAAGGGCAAATAACATTCTGCTCTTATCGCAATGGCGACGTTGCTTTAGTGAGTCAAAGGTTAACAAGATGTTGCCAATTGACTCTATCAAGGAGTGTAGACACATATGCCATATCGGCAAGGTAAGTAGATGAATAGAAATGAATTAGCTGATCAGGATCACTACGAACGAGAGATTATGCTGCGGATTTGGGTTGGATGGTTAGTTGCTGTCAGCTACTTTGAGCCGGACATGACGGCGCAGTATGCGTGAATTGTCAGCCTTTACCGTATCGCGCTTGTGCCAGCGCCAGAGTCTGTCGCGGGCTGACTTTGCCGTGGCTTCTAAATCAACGATTGGAAAAGGGTAATCGATGCCAAGGATAAACTGATAAAGCTGAGCTTCCATGGGCGTTACCAGCCAAGGCTCGTGGGCAAGTGCAGCAGGAAGTTGGGCTAATTCGGGCACCCATTGCTTTATGAAATCGGCATTAGGATCATGCTCTTTGGCTTGCTTGGTGGGATTGTAGATCCGAATCGTATTGATACCCGTAACGCCCGCTTGCATCTGAAATTGGGGGTAATGGATCCCGGGCTCGAAGTCGAGAAACTGTCGCGCAAGGTGAGTGACGCCGTCACGCCAATCGATATTGAGATAGTGGCAGAGAAAACTTACCAATAAACTGCGCATTCGAAAGTTAAGATACCCGGTGCGATTAACACAACGCATACAAGCATCAATTAATGGTACGCCCGTGTTGCCATTTTTCCATGCACAGAGTAATGCTGTTGCGTCATTTTCAAAGGGGTAGTCGTGATAGCCGCGATTGAGGTGATGGAACTCCATCCCTGCTTCAGACTCAAATTTTTGAATAAAGTGACAGTGCCAATGAAGGCGCGAATTCAAGGCACGTAGCGCGGGCTGCCAATCAGAGAATTCAGGATCAGAAAAGTTACAGCGAGCATGGTAAAGGCGTTGATAAACCTGTCGAACACTGATGTTGCCCCAAGCAAGATAAGGCGACAATCGGCTGCAATGCGTGCGGCTCTGTTTGGGCTTTGAAATCGCCCGTTGGTAGCCTTTGCCCCGTCCGCTAAAAAAAGATTCTAGCGTGCGTATTGCCATCTGCTCGCCGCCGGTTTGAATGCCCGTTACTTTGTGACGCCACGCCTCGGGCGGTGAAAAGTTCATTGCCTTGATCTCGCGGATGGCGTCGGGTTGGATAAGACGCTCAAGTCTGGTGGGTTGTACGGGAGCCTGCATGGTTTGTTTCCACGCATTATCCCAATCCATTCGGTTCGGGCAGGGACGAATGACGCCGTTTGCAGGCCATTCTCGCCATACTATTTGTTGCGCTTGGCAAGCGTGCTTTATGTGTTTATCACGCTGATATGTGATGTCTAAGCCGGTTTCCTGTGTCGAGTAAAGGTGCGTAATGTGTTGGGCGGCGAAAAATTCGGGCAGGGCAACAGTGGCATCACCATAAAGAATGTGCAGCGGAATAGCGTACAGATCGAGCTGGTGGCGGATATCTTCCAGTGATTGCCAAACAAATCGCCAGTGGCGTTCCTCGTAGTGAGGATCATTCATTAACAGCGGCTCAAACAAATAAAAGAGTAGAGTGGGCGCCCCGGAGTCGATAGCTTCAGTCAGAGGTGGATGATCGGTTAGCCGTAAGTCCCGTTTTAACCAAACTGCATTGACGCGCTGTCTCATCTTATCCTCATCATCAGACTGCTTGTAGAATAGATCAGTGGTGAAGAGATATATTTTCTCTGTGCTGATCTACGTAAGACGGACGAATTAAGATTGTTACGGCACAAAAAAAGCGAGGCCATTGACCTCGCTTCGACTTTTCTTAATCACTGAAAACGTGATTACATGTCTGCTTTTAGGCGTTGGAATAGCTCTTCGTATTGAACGTTCGCTTCACCAACAGAGTCTTGCCACTCACCTTTATCCATCACCTCTTGAGGAGGGAAGATAGCTGGATCGTTACGGAAGTCTTCTGGCAGCATTTGATGCGCGCTCTTCACTGGCGTTGGGTAGCCGATTTCCATCGCAATTTTCGCTGCGTTCTCTGGGCGTAGTAGGAAGTCGATCATCTTATGCGCCGCTTCGACGTTTTGCGCACCAGCAGGGATCGCCAAGCTATCCATCCAGAAAATCGCACCGTCTTCTGGCCAAATAATGTCGATGTTGGCACCGTCTTGACGCGCCATGTACGCAGAGCCATTCCATAGCATGCCCAATGGGGTTTCACCCGCCATGTATGGGTTTGCTGGGAAGTCTGAGTTAAATACCAATACGTTTGGCATTAGCGACTTCAGCTCTTCGTATGCAGCGTTGATCTCATCAGGGTTGGTGGTATTCGATGAGTAACCTAGCTTGTGCAGAGCGATGTGGAAGAACTCACGTGCATCGTCCATCATCATCAACTGGCCTGCGTACTCGTCGTTCCATAGATCAGCCCATGAAGTTACACCTTCAGCGTCGATCATGTCACGGTTAACGCCAATACCGGTCGCGCCCCAAATGTATGGGATTGAGTAATCGTTTGATGGGTCAAACGTCTTATTCAAGAAGTTAGGATCAAGTTCTGCAAAATGGCTCAACTTACTTTGGTCGATTTTTTGCAGCATACCCTCAGAACGCATCTTTGATACGTAATACGTCGAAGGAACAACCAGGTCATAACCGGTGCCGTGTGTTTTCAAACGTGCATACATGGTTTCATTCGACTCGTAAGTTGAATAAATAACCTTGATACCCGTCTCTTCTTGGAAGTCAGCAAGTACTTCAGCAGGGATGTATTCTGACCAGTTGTAGAAATACAACTCGTTGTCAGCAGCCATCGCTGAAGCAGAAACAAGCAAAGCGGCAGCTAGTGCGCTGGTTTTGAATCCATACATTTAGTGGTCTCCTTTTAATTCTCAGGAACCGTTGTTGTTTTCTCGCGTGCAATCCATTGGGAAAGCATCACAAGTACCAGAGATACAACCAAAAGAACGGTTGCAACAGCGTTAACTTCCGGAGAAATACCTACTTTCACCATAGAGTAGATTTTCAACGGTAAGATTTCGTAGCCAGGTCCGGTTACGAAAGAGCTAATGATCACATCATCTAGCGACAACGTAAAGCTCAATAACCAACCACTTGCCACTGCAGGCTTAGCCAACGGCAAGATGATGGATTTCAAAATAACCCACTCACTTGCGCCAAGATCTTTGGCTGCTTCTAGCATGCGAACATCAAAGCCGTTCAAACGGCTGTAAACACTGACTACCACAAAAGGCAGACAGAATGTGATATGAGCAACTAACAGGGTAAAGAAGCCCAGTTGCGCACCAATCACCAAAAACAGCGCCAGTAACGAGATAGCCATCACGATATCCGGCGACATCATGACGATAAAAAGCAGCCCCTGCACATAGGATTTGCCTCTAAAGCGATAGCGGAAGAGGGCAACGGCGGCAAAGCTACCAATTAAGGTGGCGGCGGTCGCAGATACGACAGCGATAGTTAGCGAGTGATAAGCCGCTTGGATCAAACTGGCGTTATCAAGCAGCTGCTTGTACCACTCAAGGGTAAAACCGTCCCAACGAAAACCGAATTTACTGGCGTTAAATGAGTTAACGATCAGAACAATGATCGGTAAATACAAAAAGGCATAAACAAGGCCTAAATAGGTGCCGCCAAATAGACGCTTGATCATTCCCATTCTCCTTTACTGTTCATCGCTTTGCCGACGGCGTAGTAGCAGTAGAGTAGCAACGCCATCGCAATCGTTAGGGTAATACTGGTGGCTGCGCCGAATGGCCAGTCACGGGCGTTAAGGATTTGGCTTTTGATCACGTTACCGATCAGTAGATTTTTCGCGCCGCCAAGGAGATCAGACACGTAGAACATGCCAAGCGCAGGCAAGAAGACCAATAGGCTACCGGCAATAATGCCCGGCATGGTCAAAGGTACGGTAACTTTCCAAAACGCTTTCATACGAGATGCGCCCAAATCGCGCGCCGCTTCAAGATAGCTGTCGTCCATTTTCTCGATAGCAGAATAGAGCGGTAGCACCATGAAGGGCAGCAAGATATAGACAAGGCCGATCATCACCGCATATTCGGTGTACATGATACGAAACGGCTTATCGATGATCTCTAGCGCCATCAAGCCTTTGTTCATCAGGCCATTGGTGCCCAGAATCGCTTTTAAACCGTAAGTACGGATCAGTGAGTTAGTCCAAAACGGGACGATCACCAAAAACAGCAGAAACGGACGCCAGTTGCTTGGCATTTTCTTCGCGACGATATAAGCAAACGGGTAACCAAATACCAAACACCAAAATGTCGCCACCATAGACATGTAAACCGAGTGCCACAGCACCTTGGCATACAGCGGGTCAAACAGACGCGCGTAGTTGTCTAGGGTAAAAGTCATATCGATCAGGTTGGCTTCGTCTCGGGTAAGGAAACTGGTGCCAATGATCATTAAATTAGGCGCAAACACAAAGAGGGTTAGCCAGCCTAACGTAATGGTTAAAATGATATTTTTAAGAGACCAGAATTTGCTCACACGTCTTCCTCCCCGAGTACCACTTCCCAGCTTTCAACCCAAGTGATTGCCACTTTCTGGTTTAGGGAGTGATCAACATCTGGATCGTCTTCATTGAAGAATTCGCTGATCATCACTTGTTGGCCGGTTTCTAGCTCAACGATCGAATCAAGGGTCATCCCTTTGTAGGTACGCTCTTTAACGTAACCAATCAAACCTTCAGCATTGCCGTTGCCATCGACCTCAACCAAGCGAAGATCTTCAGGGCGAAGGAGAACCTTGGCTTTTTCACCAATCACAAAGGTGCCATCGGTCAGAAGATTGGTCTTAAAGCCTTGAACATCGGCCAAAACGCGATTTCCATCAAGCTTTTCAAGGATTTGCGCATCAAATACGTTGATTTCGCCAATGAATCGAGCTACAAACAGGTTCTCTGGTGATTCGTAGATCTCTTTTGGTGAGCCGTCTTGCTCGACATTACCTTGACGCATAACGATGATGCGATCTGACATGGATAACGCTTCTTCTTGATCGTGCGTTACAAAAATGAAGGTAATGCCCAGCTTACGTTGAAGCTGTTTTAGCTCAATTTGCATTTGTTTACGTAGTTTGTAATCAAGTGCAGAAAGTGACTCATCCAGTAGCAAGACTTTCGGTTTGTTAACCACGGCGCGCGCAATGGCGACACGTTGTTGTTGACCACCAGACAATTGATGCGGACGGCGTGATGCAAATTTGCCAAGCTGAACCATATCGAGCGCGGCTTGAACGCGGGTTTCGATTTCTGCGGCAGGGACTTTTTGCATTTTTAAGCCAAATGCTACGTTCTCAAATACCGACATGTGCGGGAAGAGAGCGTAACTTTGGAAGACGGTGTTAACTGGACGCTCTTCTGCTGGCATTGCAGTGACGTCTTGTCCGTCAATGAGGATCTGCCCTGCATCGGCAGTTTCAAAGCCGCCGATAAGTCTCAAAATCGTCGTCTTACCACAACCTGAAGGGCCAAGAATCGTAACGAATTCGCCATGGTTTACTTGTAGGTCGAAGTTCTCAATTATCGATTTGTTGTCAAAAGATTTCGATAAGCCTGAGAGAGTAACGAGAGGACGAGGTTGAGTGGTTGCTGAATTCAAAGCACGCGCTCCATCAAGTTGTAGCCCCAAGGGGTAAGTTATAAAAAAGATACCGCAAAAATTTGCGGTATGTTTGTTATTTGGGTGCTTTTTGCACGGTCTAGCTGTAGATCGGCTATGTTACCCGTAACCCCTTAGGGGGTAAACCATTTGATAAGATAATAGCCCAAAATTATTTGCCATTTGGCCGAACCCTGACCAATATGACCGTCATTCCAGCGATGTGACAGGTAAATCTTCGGTTGGAGACTAGTTTTCTTGGTATCTTATCGCTCCTCACTTTTCTGCAAAACACACCATTTTCGTATCGCTAGAACCGATTGAAATTACATACATTGTAGCAGGTCAAACAGACCAAATTTGGCAAAGTACTGGCGACCTTTAGGTTGGAACGTTGAACGCTTATTTCGCGACCTCCGCGCAGCAGAAAAAGCGTTCCACAGAGTAACCGCTAAACAACATTCGATATTGCGCGTTTGACCTTCAAGTCGTTGCTGATGAGTCTTCCGCTGTTTTCCTGAATGTCGCGCTGTGAAAATAGTTGATGTAAGTTACAATAGCGACGTAAATCAACGAACGAGAATCCCATGAACTATCAGCCATTAGAACATTACACACGCCGCTGGATTTTTACTCATGCCTCCATGCCGTTAAGTGATGATCTGTTAGAGAAAATTCGTCCACTAACCCAAGGTCGTTCTTCTGTGCTTTGGCGCGAGTTTATTAGCGCGATGGCCTCAGATGCCGATCATTTCGGTCAAGGTGATTGGGCGGCGAACCCGACGACTTGGAAAGAAGAAGCTAGCTGGCAAGAGGCGTGGGACGGTGATGAGCCGGCGTTGCCTGAAGACGTGCTGGCGTTTATTGGTTGGGAAGACAACACCACAGTGTATTTCTGCTACGAAAAATACAATATCGTCGAAACTGACTGGGGTACGTTCAAACAATGTTGGAAGAACTTTCTCTTCTTCGATGATGGCCCAATTTTGCTCGGTCGTCGCCAAAAAGAAGTGCTGTGGTTTAACTCTCAAGGGTTAGTCCAACTCGGTGAACGCACAGAAGGGTAATTACCTCTGATTTCGCTATCACGCACAACGAAAAAAGCCGCACGATGTGCGGCTTTTTGTCATCTTGACTAAGCCGCTGCTAAGGCAGCGGCTAAAGCTTTCGCTTAGAAGCTGCGGCTGTACTGCAGACCCATGAGGATAGCGTTCGCTTGGGTTTTAGCGTTTACTTCTAGTAGGCCATCCATAAGATCTTCATTTACATCGACTTCTTTACCCATTAGATAAGTGAAACCGAAATCAAGGTTAGATTTGGCATCAAAGTGGTAGGTAAAGCCAGCTGATAGCCATTGACGATCTGAATCCGGTACTGAAATTGAAGTTACCTTATCTTGCGCACTGGTGTCGTACATGTAACCTGCACGTAGTGTCCACTTATCGTTTAGGAAGTAGGTACCACCTAGGCTGTAGTGCCAGCCATCTTGCCAAGCGTAAACCTTGCTGTTTCCTGGAATTGGTTTTTCTAGGTTTTCGAAATCAATTTGGTCGAAGGAGCCCCAACCGATGTATTGGATGCTGTAGTGCACGGCAAACTTGGTATCTTCAAGTTTGTGGTAACCAGAGAATTCCGCGATATCTGGTAGTGGTAGAACTAGCTTTTGGCCTTTGTCGTCTTCAGCTTCAAATTCTGGGCTGTAGCGGTAAGAGAAACCAAAACGGTTGTTTTCATCTAGTTCGTATACCGTACCTAGATTAAAGCCCGCTGCGAAACCATCGGCACCGTCAATGTTAAGAATATCGCTACCCGCGAACGAACGTTTCATCGAGCCTTGGCCATAAATTAGGTCTAAGCCTGCACCGAAGCTCCAGTTGTCGTTAACACGGTAAGAGCCAGATAGGCCAAAGTTAAAGCTTTTTACATCGGTCAAACCGCCGAAAGCACTTGCAACATAGTCGTCAGAGAATTCGGTTTTGGTACCAAAGTTGGAGTAAGCGTTAACACCGTACGCAAACTTCTCGTTTACTGGCACAATCAAGTGAATGTTTGGTGCGATAGAGGTGCCGCCCGCTTCATCGTAATCCGCGTTCGCACTACTAAAAGGGGTTGTGTATTCCGCATCACTGACTTTGATATCGGTGGTAATGGTTTCAAAACCAATAGAGAAGGCTTTCTCATCAAACAGTGCCATCGCTGCAGGGTTACGTGCCATTACTGCTGCGTTGTCCGCAATTACTGCGTCACCGGCGAATGCACGACCGATACCAGTCGCTGATTGTGCGTTTAGCTGAAAACCAGCTGCCATTGCAGAGGTTGATGCCACCGCTAGGGCCGCAACAATAGATTGAGTTAACAAACGAGTACGCATGAATTTAATCTTCTTCTTTGTTAGTGAGCGCAGGACGTTCTGCGAAATTGACGAAAGGATAAGTAGTCCGCCTGTTAACACAGCTCAGACCAGTACGATCTGTTGGGGAAAATTGGGATGAATCACCAAATGTCTAACTCTTACCCGTAGTAACAAGATCAATAAATGCGCAAAAGTTATTGTACATGCCTTTTTGTGTTTTTTGTTTGTTGCGTTTATGTGTTCCTGCTGCGATTTTTAGAGTAAATACTTTGAGTTATTACTCAAAAAATGCCGTATTTTAGAGAAATGAGATTGCAGATACGTACAGATCACAGATCGTAAGGCGCAAATTGAACGTATTTCATGCAACGTTGATGCAGTTTACATTTTGTTTCTGTCGCGAGATTAAGGTAGATTTGTGTTAGCAATGTCATTAGACGCGGCAATCAACGGATGGTTCCGCATATAATAAGTGAAGGACGCAATGTTACCGCTACTCTCATATCAATCTAGCATCGATGATACGGTGCAGCGATTTCTCAAGAAGTTGTTAGCGAACGCCTTTGAAGGCGATGTCGAAACAACCTATGCCAGCCGTTTAGCTATGGCGACTGACAACAGCATCTACCAGCAGTTGCCACAGGCGGTGTTATTTCCTAAACACACCCAAGATGTGATTGCGATTGGTGAACTCGCCAAGCATTACCCTGAAGTGAGTTTTTCTGCCCGGGGTGGCGGTACGGGAACCAACGGTCAAGCCCTAACGCCGGGTATCGTGGTTGATGTGTCGCGTCACATGAATCATATCCTTGAAGTAAACATCGAAGAAAACTGGGTTCGGGTACAAACCGGGGTGATCAAAGATCAACTCAATGATGCGCTGCGCCCGCACGGCTTTTTCTTTTCACCGGATCTGTCTACCAGTAACCGCGCCACCATTGGCGGGATGATCAATACTGATGCGTCTGGTCAAGGCTCGTTAAAATACGGAAAAACGTCCGATCATGTTTTAGCGCTGCAAGCCGTTTTAGCCGATGGCTCGATGATCGAAACCGGCAGTATCGCTTGTGGTGAGGTGTTAGCGCTCAATGGCTATGCCAAGCAAGCGCAGACAGTTTCTGAAGCCGTATGTGTGGAGAAACGTCGCGAGATTGATGAGAAATTCCCACCGCTAAACCGTTTTCTCACCGGCTATGATTTGCGTAACGCCTATTTGCCTGACGCAGGTCAATTCGATTTAACCCGCATCCTGTGTGGCGCTGAAGGCTCACTCGCGTTTCTAACCGAAGCTAAGCTTAATATCACGCCGATCCCGACATCGCGTTGTTTGGTTAACATTAAGTACGACAGTTTCGACGCAGCACTGCGCAACGCGCCCATGATGGTCGCGGCTGATGCGCTGTCGGTTGAAACGGTAGACTCCAAAGTATTGAATCTGGCAAAGCAAGATATTGTTTGGCACACGGTGAGCGATCTGATCACGGATGTGCCAGACAAAGATCTGCAAGGGATCAATATCGTTGAATACGCTAGCCAAAGTGAAGAAGAGAACCTCAAAGCTGTCGATGCGCTGTGTAAAAAACTCGACCAGCTAATGGCGGCGGGCGAGGCTGGGGTGATTGGCTATCAAACCTGCAATGATTTGGCGGGTATTAATCGCATTTACGGGATGCGTAAAAAGGCAGTAGGGCTGCTTGGCGCGACCAAGGGTCACGCAAAACCCATTCCGTTTGCGGAAGATACCTGCGTGCCACCGGAAAATTTGGCCGATTTCATTGTCGAATTTCGCGAGCTGTTAGATTCACACAACTTGCATTACGGCATGTTTGGCCACGTTGATGCCGGTGTATTGCATGTGCGCCCTGCTTTAGATATGTGCGATCCTGAGCAAGAAACGTTGATGAAGTCACTCTCGGATGAAGTCGTGGCATTGGTGGCAAAATATGGCGGTTTGATGTGGGGCGAGCATGGGAAAGGATACCGCTCTGAATACGGTCCTGAGTTTTTCGGTGAATCGCTATTTACTGAATTACGCCGGATTAAAGCCGCGTTCGATCCTCACAATCAGATGAACCCCGGCAAGATCTGTACGCCGTTAAATTCCGACGCAGAGTTAGTGCAGGTCGATGCGATCAAGCGTGGCTATTATGATCGCCAAATTCCCGTAGACGTGCGCGACAGCTTTGTTGCGGCGGTAGGCTGTAACGGTAACGGCTTGTGTTTCAATTACGACACAGCGTCACCGATGTGCCCGTCGATGAAAGTGATGGCCGATCGTCGTCATTCACCGAAAGGCCGCGCGGGTCTAGTGCGTGAATGGCTGCGTCAATTAGCCGAGCAAAACGTCGATATCTTGCAACTCGAAACCCAAGTCGTGCAGACGACGGCGTCGGTAAAACAGCTCATCGATCGTTTCAAAAACACTTATTTCTCGAAAGACTATGATTTTAGCCACGAAGTCATGGAAGCAATGAACGGCTGTTTGGCTTGTAAAGCCTGTGCGAGTCAGTGTCCAATTAAAGTGGATGTACCGAGTTTCCGCGCGCGCTTTATGAACCTGTATTACAGCCGTTATCAGCGCCCGATAAAAGATTACTTGGTGGGGAATATTGAAACGCTGTTGCCGTTGATGGCGATGGCGCCGAAAACTGTTAATTTCTTTGCAACTAATCCGATCTCTGAAACGATTGTGCGTAAAACGATCGGTTATCGTGATACGCCGGCGCTGTCGGTGCCTACGTTGAAGCAGAGCTTGCGTCGTCATCAATCGTCACAGTTTGATCTGGCTTGGTTGCAATCACTGTCGCCGCAAGAGCGCGCCGATTTTGTGCTTATCGTGCAAGATCCGTTTACCAGTTACTACGATGCGGAAGTAGTCAGAGATTTCGTGCATCTGATTGAAAAGCTGGGCAAGCGTCCGATTTTGTTGCCGTTCTCTCCCAACGGGAAAGCACAGCACATCAAAGGCTTCTTGCGCCAATTTGCGAAAACGGCAAAGAATACCTCGCAGTTCTTGAACCAAATCGCGCAGCTTGAGATCCCGATGGTGGGGGTGGATCCCGCCTTGGTGCTTTGCTATCGCGATGAGTATGCCGAAGTGCTAGAGCAAGAGCGCGGCGACTTTACTGTGCTGCTGGCGCATGAATGGTTATCGACAGTTCTTAAAGACAGCGAGCCTTACGCCTCTCGTGACGAAGAGCCGTGGTATTTGTTTGCGCATTGCACCGAAAAAACCAAGCTGCCCAACGCGGAAAAAGAGTGGGGGGCGATTTTCACTCACTTTGGCGCTGCGATGCAGTCGGTACCGGTCGGTTGTTGTGGCATGGCGGGAACCTTCGGTCACGAAGTTGATAAGTTTGACGTGTCAAAAGATGTGTATGAGCTAAGTTGGGGACCTCAACTGCAAAGTCGTGATACTTCGCGCGCGATGATCACCGGTTACTCGTGCCGTAGCCAAGTTAAACGCTTTGAAGGCAAGAAAGTGTACCATCCAGTACAAGTACTGATGCGCTTATGCTAACGACTTAGGTAGTGGCAATACGCGAAAGGGCTCAATCGAGCCCTTTTTTGTATTTGGTTTATAAGACCCACTTAGTATTGGCAAGTCTGGACTGAATGTCCTATCTTAGGGTGTCATGGTAACTGGTGTCTAATGCATTGAATTGAAGTACCTGACCTCGAAGGTTTTCAATGCGCAGTTCAAGACTGTAATTAGGCTGCTCAGCGTTTCTGACCAGAGTGTAACTCCCATATCTCATGCGAAATATCGCGAGTGTCTTATCGGAAGGTAAGCTGTCGATTAATTGCCCGTGATGGTCGTAGATAAACGCCGAATAGTTATCGCGCGAGTTAACCTTTAGTTTTACGCGCAGAGGCTGTTCTGCCTCGCTTCTCTGGATCTGGAAACTATAGAAAACGCCAACCTCAGAAGGCTCACCATTGTCTAAGTATAAGGCTTGGCCAAAGTGATTAAGCTCTTTCAATGTTTTGGTTCCATCAAAGGTTTTGAGTGGAATAACGATAAGATCGTTGAGTACATCAACTTTAATCGTTTGCCCAGCTCGATTAGCGTTGATCTGACAGTTTGCGATTTGTTGGTCTGAAAAGCTTGCACAATTTATCCCAGCTAACATATCGATTTTTGGTTCGTTGAGGTTAAGTTCAAGCGTTTGAATATCATCGAAGTATAGTGATAGAAACTCAAGCGAGAAAAAATGAGGGCTAGGAGAATAGTCTAAATAGTGAGCATCATCATTGACCTCGACTAAACATGAAATGTTTGCGATCCCATGGTCACCTTCATAATTGAAAACGACGCGTTGGTAATCGTTATTGAAGTTCCCACGTTGCGCCATGGCTACGTTGTAGCATTGCTGTTTTGATACTATGTATGTCGGAGAAAATGGCCATACTAATCCGTCACCGACAAAGACTTTTGTCATAGGGCTCTCTGGCAGAGGTCGATATAAGAAGTTTGTCTCAAACAGTATATCGCGCAAAGTCAATGCATCTGCTGAGATCGATGGGATGAGACAGTTCTCGCGGTTCTCAAAATAAGCAATGAGTGAAAAATGTGAACCACCTTCTGCTCGACAAGTATATTCATCGATGCCCAGGCTAGTGCTTTTAACGTAACGTTGTATCGGAGAGATGGGTGAGATGCCTGTAGAGTCTTCCAATGCCGGGGGATTGAATACGTGCGAGCCATCAACTTGTTGTGTTACGGTGACTTGTTTGTGTTGAGTCGGACGTAGGTCTTCGGCTATCGGTATTGCAAAATAACCTTCGGTTGTCGCGACTCTCATTAGGGTGTGATCGGAAGTATACCCAAACCAATACACCTCGTTGCTAATCGGGTGTGTAGCTTTTGTCATCTCATCGTAATAAATAATGGGTTTCGCAATAAGCTCACCTTGATCGTAGAAAATTGGCAAATCAGGCAGCGTAACGTAATGCCATTTGGTATTAGCAAGATAGACAGGGATAGGCGTGTCACTTGGTGTAAGAGGCACTGAATATTCAGTTGTACAGTCGGCGTTATCTATCGAACAGGTAGGACTTTTAACTGAGCTGACGCTGTAACTTGCTTGACCCTCTTCAGAGAAATAATCGCGAACAGTGACTGTGGCATTACCAACAATATCTAAACTGATCAGTGTCTCTGCGTCGTCACTAAAGGATTGTGAATGCAGCGAATAGTTTTCACCGCCGTCATTTCCCTCATCGACATCTATAGTGTAGCCACTGGTTTTTAACAGGTGCTGAAATCCTTCATTATCAGTTTGTTGAACCAAGCTATGGTAACTGCGCGTTTGGTTTTGTATTGGGTCTGTTGATAGGTTAATCAGTTTTATTTGTACGGTATGAGGAACACCTTGTCCTCCCTCATCTTCATCTGATGAGCCACAAGCAGCGAGCATTAAGCCAAGCAGTGACGAGGCAATGACGGTGTAAATAACTTTCATTTGGATTCCTTAAAGTATGGCTCCTTATAATGAAAGGAGGGATCGACTTGGAAAACAGAACGTTAGAAAGTTACCACGTGTGTATATTGGCCGCATGTTATACAAAGCGCTTTGATATAGTAGGGTATTTATCTTTGATGCATTTCACTTCAAGTCGACCTTAATATGAAACTGAGTTGATTGTTTGTGGTGGCTCTGTTCCATTAGCATTTCAGGTTGATACTGGAAAGTGGTTGCAGATGAATATTCGATGCAGGCAACTCACTGCTGGAAAGAGTCGTTGAAAATGACGATGAGTGAGCAGCTAAGTGTCGAACGTAGTTGCTTCAACACTATCATCCTAAGCCACTTTATCCTTGTAACTAAATCGGCGGTCGCTGACGACACCGAGTGCTTGGCTTGAGCTGATCACGTTGGCATTTTCGGTCCATTGAATGAGATCCAAGGTGCCATCGTGTTGTTCTATGAGTGCGGTGCAGTTTTCTATCCAGTCGCCGTCGTTAAGATAAGTGACCGTATCACTTTCTACAATTTCGGGGTGGTGGATATGGCCGCAGACGATCGCATCGCACTGCTGACGTTTGGCAAAGCTCATTGCAGCGTCTCGAAAACGAGTGATGGCAGCGTTGGCTTTATCGACCCGCGCTTTCAGATAACCGGCTAAAGACCAATAGGGTAACCCTGTGAGGCGGCGACTTTTGCTCCACCATCGGTTGAGCCAAAGCAGAAAATCGTAGCCAACATCACCGATAAACGCGTGGAGTTTGGAATGGCATACTAAACTGTCAAACTCATCCCCATGGAGCGCGAGAATGCGTTTGCCCGTCGCTGATGTATGAATATAACGCTGTTTAACTTCGACTTTGCCAAAATCGAATTTGATGAACTGACGCAGTGCCGTATCGTGATTGCCGGGAATGTAGACCAGCTTGCAGCCTTGATGGGCACGATCGAGCAACATACTGAGCACGGTGTTGTGGCTTTCTGGCCAGTGGTGGCGGTTATTTAGCGCCCAGAGATCGACAATATCTCCCACTAAGACAATGGTGTCGGCGTGATAGTGGTCGAGAAAGTCGATTAAGAAGTCAGTTTTGCTATCGCGATGACCCAAATGGAGATCAGATAACCATATAGTGCGCACATCGTTCATTATTCAGATCCTTACTGAGTTTTTTTAACCCTAGGATCTGAATATGACAATGTGCCAACGCTTGTATGAACGCCCGATGTTGTTTTAACTGAATTTTCGTTTCATCGGGCACATTCACTCAGAATTGCGCTCTTAAGAGGCACGATACTTAGACGGTAAGAGTAAGTGATCATCAATTGGACGAAACTCGTTCACGTGCTGAATTAACGTCGCGGCGGTATGGCCTTCAACGCCAAACACGACCACGGAAATATTATGTTTCTTTCTCACGTAATCCACCATCTCAGTGAAATCACCATCGCCAGAAAGGAGCACGAGGGTGTCGATATCTGACGCACAATCGATAGCGTCAATGGTGATCCCAACATCCCAATCGCCTTTGGTGCTGCCATCGCTACGCTGAATGTAAGGTTTTAACTTTACGTTAAAGCCAATAGCGCGGAGGATATTTTGAAATTGGCGCTGTTTTTCATCACCACGATCGGTGGCATACGCATTCGCGACGACAATCTCACCGAGTTGGGAAAGCTCAGCCCAAAATGCGTTATAGTCAAAACTTGCGGCGAACTTTTCACGTACGGTGTAATAGATGTTTTGGACATCTACAAGGACAGCGATGCGGTGAGCGGGTTCTGCGGTCATAGGCTGAGTTCGTTTAGGACAAATAGGTTAGTATTGAAAACCACATGTTAACCTTAAAGTCCAATGACATAAAGAAAGGTTTGATCTTGCACCCATCTTGTTTGATCTTGATGCGATGACTAGGAGGTATCGTGTTAAAAGTCATAGTTATTCTATTTTTATTAGCGAGCGCGTATTGGATAGTGACTAAAATGGACAGTCAGCAGCAGAAAAAAGTGGTTGGCGCTGTGGCTGTGGTTTTGTTGCTATCAATCGTCACGCTAGTGGTTACTGAGTTAATACGATAAGGATATTAGCGCCATTATGAGAATCGTCGTACTGCATGGATTGTTTATGAGTGGCATTGTGATGACCCCGCTGTGCCATCGGATCAGACAAGCCGGTTACGAGGTCTTGAACTATTCCTATAACACCACCACGCCGGAGCCGGACAAAGTGTTCGATGAAATCGACTATTACTTTGGCGGTGAGCCGGGTGTGTTGATTGGGCACTCTATGGGTGGGGTAATGGCGCGGCACTATTTGGAATCTCGCCCCAATAACAATGCGCTAGCGGTGATCACCTTAGGCTCCCCGCACCAAGGCGCCAAAATCGTCGAGTACCTCCAACAAATTGGTGGGTTGTCCGATATGGTGCTGAAAGAGTCGTGCCCGTTTTTGGAGCCGCAACACGCACATTGGCCGCATAAAGCGCGGTTATACAGCCTAGCAGGTCAGTTGGGGTTAGGGCTGTTTCCACTGTTGGCGATGGATAACAAAGTGAAGTCGGATGGCACGGTTGCGGTCGAGGAGACCAAGATCGAAGGAATGTGGCAGCACAAACTGGTTAAGCAGTCGCATAACAGTATGCTGTTGTCGCGTGAAGTGTTCGACTGGGTAATTGACGTGTTGGCGGAAGTGAGTCCGCTGGCGGAGAAACAACCGGCGGCTTAACATCGCGCTTTGACTGTTCAATTAAAAAGCCTTGGCAAATCAATGCCAAGGCTTTTTCGTTCTACACCACCAGCTTAATTTGGTGGGGGTATCTGTTGCTCAGCGTCACCTAGCGGTGAGACAGCTTATCTAAATGGGCGGCGCGATCGGAATGCTGGATCCACAATAGGCGCTGACCGAGCAAGATTGCGGCCACGGTTAGGCCGATAATGTTACCGATCCAGAAACCGTGTGGTCCCATCGCATCAACAACAAGGTTGGTACGGCCTAAGATGTAACCCGTTGGCATCCCCACAATCCAGTAGGAAATAAAGGTGCGTACGAAAATCGCATTCATATCTTTATAACCGCGCAGGGCACCCGCTGCGATCACTTGGGTTGCGTCGCTAAGCTGATAAATCGCCGCTAGCAGCATCAGCTGTCCTGCTAAACCCACCACCACAGGATCGGTGTTGTACACCATCGCAATCTTTTCACGCATCAAGATGCTGGTGGTTGCGGTGATCGAGGCGAAGACCAATCCAACCATAATGGCGGTATGCGAAGCGACTTTAGCGGCGTCTAGATTACCTGCTCCGATCTGGTGGCTAACGCGAATACTCACCGCAATACCGATACTGAGTGGCAACATGAAGACCAGCGACGAGAAGTTCACCGCGATCTGGTGTGACGCCACAATGGTCGAGCCAAGTGGTGCCAAGAACATCGCCACGCAAGCGAACAGGGTGATCTCAAAGAACATTGACAGCGCTACAGGCAGGCCAAGGCGGAAAAAGCGAGTCAGTGATGCCAAGTTCGGTTTGTGGAACTCACCAAACGGCTTGAACTTGTTCAGTGACGGCACCAGACGGATGTAAGTCATCAACGCGAACGCCATCAGCCAATAGACCATCACAGTCGCGACGGCGCAGCCTACCGCGTCCAACTGAGGCATGCCAAATTTACCGTAAACGAAAATCCAGTTCAGCGGTACGTTCGCCGCCAAACCGATAAACCCAATCACCATCGCAGGTGTGGTTTTCGACAGACCTTCACAGTAGCCTTTGAATACCGTAAACAGCAGCACGCCCGGCATCGCCCATTTAATGGTGCGCAGGTAATCAATCGACTTGGCAGAAAGCGCTTCTTCGATTTCCATTTTGCTGACGATCAGCGCCGCGTTGTCGAGTACCAGCATTAACGGGATCGACAAGATCAGGGCGAGATAAATGCCCTGTTGCAGCTGAAAAGGGATGTCTTCGGTTTTACTGCGCCCGTAAAGTTGAGAAATGACCGGTACTAGCGCCATTAAGATCCCCAATCCAAACAGCAGTGTCGGTAACCAAACACTGGATGCCACGGCAACCGCCGCCATATCCGTAGGGCTTACGCCGCCGGCCATAACCGTATCGACAAACCCCATCGAGGTTTGGGCGACTTGAGCGATAAAAACAGGTACGGCCAATCGCAATAACTGTTTTGATTCAATAAGATGACGTTTCAAGAGGGCTCCACAAAGGCAATGCGAAGAACATGGCCGCTAGCGTTGAATAATGCAGCTACAAAGATCGTTCTATATTGAGAGATCTCTGCAGAGAGTTGTTTCATGAGTTCGCGAACAAGAAGAGGTATAGATGGTGATGTCACGAAATCGCGCCGGATTATATACGTAATTTATTAATAATGTCAGCGCGATTTTTACCCGAAACGGGGCTTGTTTGTTGGCACGTCGAACGGCAGAATCGAGGAAGTGCAATTTAGAGAGAGGAATAGCGATGTTTACAGGTATTGTGCACAGCACACAGGAGATAGTCGCGATTGACGACAGGGAAAATTTTCGCCGCCATACGTTGCAGTTCCCCGACGAACTGATCGCGGGCTTAGTTATCGGCGCATCGGTGGCAAACAATGGTTGCTGTTTGACCGTGGTGGCCATTGAAGGCAATCGAGTCAGCTTTGATTTGATTGACGAAACTCTGGCGCTGACTAATCTCGGCCAATTGGACGTGGGCAGTCGGGTGAACATTGAAAGAGCGGCAAAGTTTGGTGATGAAATTGGTGGGCACTTGATGTCGGGCCACATTGCGTGTGTGGCAACGGTGGAGCAAATCATCGAGCGCGACAACAATTTAGAGCTTTGCCTCTCGCTGCCTGAAAAATGGGGGCGCTATGTTCTTGAAAAAGGTTTTGTTGGCGTGAATGGTATTAGCTTAACCGTGGGTAAGGTAGATGGACGGGGTTTTCGTCTGCACATTATTCCAGAAACCATTGCGCGTACTAATATCGGCCAGTGGCAAGTGGGTGATGCCATTAACATTGAAGTTGACCCACAAACGCAAGCCGTGGTTGATACGGTTGAACGCGTATTGGCGACGCGTCAGTAAATCAACGTGCTCTCGGCGGTTGCTATCATGTCTCAAGGCGAGTTGTTACTCGCCTTTATTGTTTGAGTAATAAGCTCTGGTTGTGCCGGCAATTTCGCTTTCGAACGATTGTTTTTGGAGTAAACCCGCCGTCGTCAAAAAATTTGTTCATCGTCAGCATCGACCTGAACTTGGATGGTCCGGTGGACTTCGTCTACCGTGAGTTGCAAGTGTATTGGGCTGCAACACGCGGGACAATCGTCATAAAACTCTTGGTCGCCTGCACTGGCATCGAGTGCCATTCGGATATGCTGACCGCAATGAGGGCAGGTGATTGTTTGATGGGTAAAGTTACTCATAACCCCTCCTTTCACGTGGCACTGCGCTGCTAGATTGCTTAATTTCTAGGGTAGTGGTGAAAGATCATTTTCGAATGAAAATAACCAACCGAACCTAAGCGACCACGGGATACCCCGCCAACGACTTTTATTTAGATCAGACGTAACCGCGTGAGTCGCTGAAGAACTTGCGCTTGATAGTCCCCACCAAACATCACTAAGTGATTTAGTAAATGATAGAGGTTGTAGAGCTCTTTTCGCTCCTCGTAGCCCCTGTCTAGCGGCCATTCTGCTTGGTAGCCTTCCATAAAGGCGGGAGGGAAGCCGGAAAATAGCTCAGTCATGGCGATGTCACATTCACGATCGCCCCAATAAGGCGCGGGATCAAAGGCAATTGGGCCATCTACACTCAACGCGCAATTGCCAATCCATAAATCACCATGAAGCAGAGACGGTTTAGGCTGGTGGTGTGCTAACCGCTGCCGCACGTTATCGGTGATGTGGTCGATATCACCAAATTCAAAACCTTTTTCTTTGGCGAGCTGTAACTGCCAGCCAATTCGTTGTTCGGCAAAAAAGGTTGCCCAACTGCTGCGCCAAGGATTGGGCTGTAAGCTTTTGCCAATGTAGTTGTCGTCATCGAAGCCGTAGTCGACTTGAACGCCCCATTGATGCAGCATGGCGAGCTGCTTGCCTAAGTGAAAGGCACTTTCTGGATCGAGCGATTTCATCGGCGCAAAACGAAAAACAATGAAGGCATGATCTTTTGACTGGCCGACACAAATAAATTCGGGGACGTTCAGTGTTTGCGTGGCAGCAAGCTGGCGGATAGCCTCACTTTCGGCTTGATAATGAGGGAGATAGATTTTCTCGTTGATCTTAACGAAATAGCGGTTGTACAAAGCGTCCGAGATGCAATAGCAGCGGTTGATTTCGCCACTTAACTCTTCGCGCTCCGCGATGGTGAACGTGGTGCCAATCTGTTGACTGATCTGTTGTGATATCGCTTGCCACATAAATCCCCCCAACAATAGCCTGATGCTAATCCCATTCTATTTTAGTCAAAGGTATTCAAACTGTGCGGTTATACACGGACTGGCAATTTGTTGTTTATCCTAAGCGTGATCACTGACAATGTTTGATGCGTGGTAGAGCCGTTTGGTTTTTGGGCGCACTATTCATCGCAATAATGATAGGGAAGCGTCAGCAATTCTGTTAGAATCCCGCCCCCTTCAGCCCTCATGGCAGGGTGAAATATCCCGCGCCAGTCAGGTGTATAGTTGATAAATCGGCTGGGAAAGTACAATACAGCTACCCGTTTGGGGTAGAGAGATACTGAGGAACTCGTCATGATGACTGATGAAGAAAGAATTGCATTGCAGCAAAATAACCCATTGCATGGGCTCAAGTTAGAGATCTTACTTCAGGAGCTTGTTGATTATTACGGTTGGGACATTCTTGATACTGCCATGCGTTTGAACTGTTTTCACACCAATCCTTCGATTGCGAGCAGTGTGAAATACTTGAAGAAAACAGAGTGGGCGCGGGAAAAGTTGGAAAATTTCTATCTGTATCGTTTCAAGCGAATGCCGCGTGCCACTAACGATGAATATGAGTTGGCCCCGCGGGCCCGCACTTTTCCTCATGGTTTAGAGCCGAAAGAGCCAATGCAATTGACGGTTGATTCGATTCTGAAATCACAGGCTAAAGCGGCCTCAGCCCACAAAGAGCGTTCGTCACGCAGCCGTTATTCTCGCCGCTAAGGTAGATTAAAAAGCCAGGCAGATATGCTTTAATGCCGTTCACTTAAGGTGAGCGGCATTGTTTTTTCTAGGGTATCGGCTTGGCTTTTTCTTAACAACTCTAGGGAAGGATCTTTCTCGCCTAGGTTCAAGTATTAAGCTCCCACTCATTGAGTAGAAGTTTTGGAGTTGCCTCGGGATGGCTCCTGGTGACGAGTATGGAAGTCCCACTATCAGACGCATGATGTGAGCGAGTGCTCCATTGAAGCTAAGTTGATATGGTAAGTAGTCTCCATTCAACGTATTACACATCTGGACCATTTGATACCTGACCAAGTTATATGTCAGTAGTATTCCCCAGAGTTCTTGCTTCACTAATTCAGGGAGTCGACTTCGAAGCGTGAGTCGGTTACCAAGCATGTACTGTTTTTGCTCACGATATCCGAGTTCAATTTCCCAACGATAGCCATATAAGCCTACGATATCTGACTTTGGGTAGAGCATAGGGTCAAGCATTGAGGTGAGAACATCGTATTGCTTACCATCTTTGACTCTCGTGATTAAACGTACAACCACTTCTTGTTCTAGCTCTGGCCACTTTTTACGTGCTTGCGGATTACTCTTCAGTTTTATCAGTTTATCTTGGCGGCCAAGAGACTGAACGACGTCATAAGTGAGTCCTTTTTTCATAGGGATAAGCCAATGTCGATTTATGCCTTGCGAGCTCCATGCTTGAAGTAGACCAAGGGAGTAAAAGCCTTTATCAAAAAGGGTTAAGCTATTATCAGGTGTCGTCTCTATCAGTTGTTCTGCTAACTTCATTTCATTGACGCTATAGCAGTCAAAGGCACTACCTGTGATTAAATGGCTGCTCAATTCCATCTGACATACCATGCGTACTTGTGGGTACTGTGTTTCTTTACCGTCACGGTTGGTAGGCTTGGCAAACGCTGCAGCGTTCTCTTTTGAGTCCTCAGTTCGCCATAAGACACCATCAACGCCAAGAAGAGTGAGCCCGTTCCAGTTGGGTAAATTAGCCCGCTTAAACCAATGACTTTGGGTACACTCAAAAAGAGCTTTAGCCGCTGACTCACCGAGGTTTTTTCTTCGCTGTGTTAATGCACTTGGAGCAACAAATGGTTTACCTGTGCGGTCAACAATATCGAGCATATTTACAATGTCAGCCATGGATTTATCGTTATAGATTGCCATTCCAACCAGTAACCATGCCATCGACTCTAAAGTTAGCTTTCGTTTTCTTAGCGTAACAGTATCAGTCAGTTCGTAAGCACTATTGATGAGTTCAATGGGTAGGAGGTCAGCGAGTGTTTCAACTTGATTGGGTTTATAACTGTTGACGATGTCGAGGGCTTGAGAAACGTGCATAAAAAAATCCGATAAACAGGGTCTATCGGATTTTTACATACAGGTAGGATCATTCAACTGATCTGCCGATTAAAGTCTTAACTGATCGGCATTAGGCAGATATGCTTGGCTTTTTTGTGTTTGAATAAAGTGGCTTAGTTGTCGGACCAATTAAATTGGCTTTCATCTACGCCGTCTTTCGCTTCTTTAATCCGCTCGCGACGGTAGCGTTCGGCCTCTCTAGCGGCATCGATTTCTTGCAAAATGGTTGCTAGGTCGGCGTCGGTGTCACTCTCTGTGAATTGCCCGGTGAGCTGGCTGTTGGGTGTTAAATCACCTTTTTCATATAACGCCCACATTTCTTTGGCGTATTCTGTTTCGCGCAATGCTGGCGCATATTGAGCGTAATATTCGCGGATGTTGTTCACATCACGGGTTAGCATCCATTCGGCATTGTTGTTGGCAGCGGCATCGACGGCTTGGGGCAGATCGATAATCACGGGACCCTGTTCATCCACTAGCACGTTGAACTCGGAAAGATCGCCGTGAATGATCCCGACACATAGCATTTTGACGATATAGTTCATCATTGTCTGATGATCGTGAATCGCTTGCTCTTCTGTCATCACGACGTCGTTCAATCGAGGGGCAACATAGCCTTCTTTGTCAGTCACGAGCTCCATCAGCAATACGCCATCAAAGCAGCCATACGGGGCGGGTACTCTGACACCGGCCGCAGCCAGTTTGTATAATGCATCGACTTCTGCACTCTGCCACATTTCTTCTTGCTGTTCGCGGCCGAAGTTAGACCCTTTTTCCATCGCACGCGCGCGACGGCTGTTACGCACTTTGCGGCCTTCTCTATAAGCAACCGCTTTTTTAAAGCTACGTTGAGTTGCTTCTTTATATACTTTGGCACAGCGGATCGTGTCACCGCAGCGCACGATATACACTGAGGCTTCTTTACCGCTCATTAATTGGCTAGTCACTTCATCGACTAACCCGTCATGCACTAAGGGCAGAATTCGTTTTGGTGTTTTCATCGCGTCGTTATACATCACTTAGCAGGGATATGTAATACCAAGAGCGATAATGGCAGGGGGTGATGGCGAAATTAATCAAAACCTATGCTACTGGTTGTGTTTGGCACGCCGAAAAGCAGCCGTAATATCGGTTTTAGTCTTCGTGGGTTGGGCAGTACGTGTTAACGGTGGTGGGTGATTGCGTGATCACTTTTGGGGCATAACCGAAGTGTTTTTTGAAAGCGTTGCTGAAATTTGAGGGATGGCGGTAGCCATACGTATACGCCGCTTCGCTCACCGACATGGCCCCTTGGTTTAGTTTAACTCGGGCGGCTTCTAGCCGACGTTTTGTAATGTATTGCGACACTGTGGTCTTCAGTTCTTTCTTAAATAAACGCTGCAGCGTCGATACGCTCATGCAGTTGTCATTGGCCATGCCTTGCAGACAAAAGTTAAGGTGTAAATGGTGCTCAATGTATTTCATTATGCGGGTTATTTTTTCTTCTTGGCGAATGGGAATTGAGAACAGACTAACGTCGATGCTGGGTTCACTAAATTTCTGGATAAGCGCAAATAATAACTGAGAGATCATTTGTTCCAGATAGATCCGATCGAGCAGGGTTTTAGGGTGCGGTAGATTCAACATGCGCTGGCTTAGGGCGGTCATATCGGGTGATAGATGAAAGTAACCACTGGCTTGATGGTTAGAGAGAAACTGGCGCAGTAATACGGGGTCAGAATCTGAGCAGTTAAACCACTCAATAGGCACGGTAATATGGAGTTTATTGACTCTTTGGTTTTCAGCCAAAACACGCCAGAAGCTGCAGGGGGCTAATATATTGACGCCAACCCCTTGGCCACCGACAAGTTCACAATGCTGTTGGTCGTAGCCAAAGTTCAGCTCTCCGGCGAGCAAGAGTGTAAAAATGACGGAGGGCTTAATGATGGTAATCACTTTTTGGTTTTTTCCGCTCGTGGTAAGCCCACCAAAAACACTGATCCCGTTGTGCATTTTGTAATGATTAAGCAATGGTTCAGTTGATTGCGATACAGAAAGACTGTTCGTGCTCTGCTTCTCCATGATTCCCTCTGTGTGACGTTTATGAATAAGCGGATGACGATTATCCATACCGAGTTTATCTATAAATAACGTACCTAAATGATTATATTTGATAACGATTATTATTTACATTGTTATTTGTAGTGGAGTGGAAATGCAACAGCAGGGAAGCAACAATTTTAGTCTTACGCAAATGAGTCAAGCCTTACTCGCGATAGGGTGCTTGATGTCGCCGACAGTATGGGCTGATGCGAGCGCGTCTGAAGTCATGGTCGTAACCGCAAGTCAAACTGAGCATCCAGAGCTGACGGCGCCGGCGTCGGTGTCGTTCATCGACAGTGAAGCGTTGAGCAAAATGGCGGTGACTGATCTGTCGGAAGCGATAAGTCGATTGCCGGGTATCAATGTCAATCCTGCCGCGACCTATGGACGCAACGAGATCAAAATCCGTGGACTGGATGCTGACTACACGCTGTTGTTGATCAACGGCCGTCGGATCAACTCGCGTGACGCGCTGACCAGTGCGTACGGTAACGACTTCGATTTATCGAGCGTGCCGTTAGCGGCGATTGAGCGTATTGAGGTCATTCGAGGCCCAATGTCGTCGCTCTATGGGGCTGATGCACTCGGCGGTGTGGTGAACGTGATCTTAAAGCAGCCATCTGAAACCACCCAAGCGTCAGTGAGTTATCTTTACGACAATCCGACGGAAGGCGAGGGTGGCGACAGCCAAAAGGCCAGCGTTTACGCGAGTGGCTCCATCATTCCTGACTTGTTGGCGGCCAATATTATCGTCGAGACTAACCAGCGTGATGCCTGGCGCACGGATTTGAGCATCAACCCAGATACTGATGTACTTGAAGAGCGTGATGAACTCAATATCTATTCGTCGCTGAAATGGACCATTAACGCGCAGCAAGATGTCGATGTCGAGCTGATCCATAGCCAAGATGACCGCGATGCGGATTGGAATAACTGGGGCCGAGCGGTCACCAATGTGCAGGAGCTGGAGCGCACCAACATCGCGGTTACCCACAACGGCGCATGGGCTGCGTTTGATTCACGGGTCCGTGTTAGCATTGAAGATGTTGATTTGATGGATGACTCGGAGCTTAACGTCGCCGTTGGTCATGTAACGCAACAAAATAGCAATGCGGATCTGCAGCTATCTGGGTATCTCGGTGAGCACCTTTTAACCGGCGGGGTTGAATATAGCTCAACAGAGTTAGAGAACAACCTGACGCTCGCCGGCGGTCCAGTTGACTACTCTCGTTCAGCGGTCTATTTACAAGACGAATTTGCTATTGGCGATTTGAATTTTACTCTTGGTGGGCGTTTTGACGACCATGAAGTCTATGGCGGTGAGTTTAGCCCGCGTGCTTATGCGGTGTATAGCTTGTCGGATAATTGGATCGTGAAGGGCGGTGTTGGGAAAGCGTTTAAAGCGCCGAGCCTGAACCAATACAGTGACGCGTACGCGGTGCTGGCCTGTCGCGGTGCGTGTTATGTGGTGGGTAACCCAGATCTGAAAGCTGAAACGGCGACTACCTACGAGCTGTCAACCAGTTACCAAGCTGAGGGATGGGGAGGCAGCGTCACGCTGTTTAATAACGCGATTGAAGATATGATCCAAGCCGAGCGTTGGGATCGCGTTGCGACTGAGCTGAGTTACTTCAATGTGGATGAAGCGCAAGTCAAAGGTGCTGAGCTGATCACTTGGGTTAACCTTGGCGATGCCGTGCAGTTGTCGGCTAACTATTTGTACAGTGATGCCGTAGATAAAACCAGTGACAGCGAGCTGACGTTAACCCCTGCCCATAGCGCGAACGTGCAACTAAACTGGCAGCTATTGGATAACCTCTCGACCAACGTCGCTTACAAGTACACGGGTACGCAGTACGTACGTGTTGATGAGAAATCGGCTGCGTTTGGTCTGGTTGATCTTGGGGTCCAGTATCAAGCACTGCAAGGTCTCACTGTGAAGTTGGGGGTAAGCAATCTTCTGGATGAAGAGCGCGATGAGGTCGCCACCAAGTATGACTATATTCTCAAAAGTCGCAGCGTTTATGCCGGACTTACGTACGATTTCCTATAAATCGGCAAGACAGTAATTAAGAAGAACGATTGCTCACTGCAGAGCAATCGTTTTTTTATTCCTGCCATTCCCATCGCGACCGAAATACCAATAGTTCGGCGCACTGCATGGTTAAAGAGTCGCTTATTGGCTCTGTTTTACCAGGCAGAAGTGTTTCTTCCCGCGTTGAATTAGCCAATAGCGATCGAAAAGGGGTGAGGTAAGGCGCTCTTGAACACTTGCTACTTTTACACCGTTCACACTAATGGCATTGTTGCTAATAAGCTCACGTGCAATCCGCTTAGAAGTCGCGAATCCTGCGTCGATAATCAGCTCAACGATATCTTTCTGGGTGCTATTGAGACAAGGCAAACCATCGAGTTCAAGCTGCGCTAGCTCATCAAGGCTGAGTTGACCCAGCTCACCGCTAAACAGTGCGTGGCTGATACGCTTTGCACTCGCTAGACCTTCCTCGCCATGAACAAATCGTGTCATTTCCTCGGCTAAGATGCGTTGAGCTTGGGGCTTTGTGCCGCTGGCGTTGTCGCTGGCTTCTAACTCATTGATCGCTTGGCTGCTTAAGAATGTGTAATAACGAAGAAAGTGGTATACATCGCTATCTTCTACCGCCAACCAAAACTGGTAGAAGGCGTAAGGTGATGTTTTGGTGGGATCAAGCCACACGGCGCCACCTTCGGTTTTGCCAAATTTGGTGCCATCTGATTTTGTGATCAGGGGCAGCGTTAGGCCAAACACCTGTTCACCATTTTGGCGACGGGTGAGATCAATACCACTCACAATGTTACCCCATTGGTCGTTGCCGCCTATTTGTAAGCGACAACCGTGCTGACGGTTGAGCTCGGCAAAGTCGTAGGATTGCAACAACGCATAACTAAATTCGGTAAAGGAGATCCCCTGATCGGGGCGCTGTAGGCGCTGTTTTACCGACTCTCGACTGATCATCGTGTTGACCGAAAAGTGTTTGCCGACATCGCGGAAAAAGTCGATCACGTTCATCTCTTTGATCCACTCAGCGTTATTGACCAATGTTATCGGCGTGGTCACATGCTGGAGCATCAATTGCTGAATTTGAGCCGATAGATCATTAACCCATCCCAATACGGTTTGCTCTGAGTTTAAGCTACGCTCGTTGGCTTTAAAGCTCGGATCGCCAATCATACCCGTCGCGCCGCCAATTAAGGCGATAGCCTGATGCCCCGCATCTTGAAAGCGTTTTAGCATGATCAATGGAACAAGATGGCCTATATGCAAACTGCCAGCAGTTGGGTCGAAACCGCAGTACACGGACTGCGGGGTTTCAAGAAGGTGCTGAATTTGGGTTAAATCACTCGCTTGAGCGATAAGCCCGCGCGCTTGTAAATCGGGAATAAGTACAGTTGTCATAGTGAGTTTGTCTTAGTCTTTGGTGTGTTCAGGCTAAGCGATGACTTCTGCCAGCGATATGTCCCTAAAGGGATGGTTTACGAGGATGACTGGGTGATCAGGTGATTGAGGAATAATTGGAACAGCTCACTCAGAGAGCCCACGTTGAGTTGGGCGTAAATACGTTTGCGGTGGTTTTTCACCGTGCCGTGCGCAAGACCTAATCGTTGTGCGATCTCAGAGGTATCAAAGCCCTGTGCAATGAGTGCGGTTATTTCTTGCTCTCGTTTGGTGAGTATTGTTTTGCCGAAAGAGCCCAATGCTTGCTCGATTAATTTGCGTAACTGAGCCGACTCTGCAGAAGAAATGGGTTGCGACAAGGTAAATGGAGTCTGCTTCCAATGCTGCTGGCATAGCGATTGAATGATGGGAAAGTACGGCTTTAATCGGTCAAGTTGGGAAATGTCAAAGCGCTTTTGTTCATCGACGCAACCCAAATAGATCATCACCCAGCGTTCGCTGCCGAGATCAATCAGCATACTAAGCTCATCTTTCCAGCCGGTTTGATGGTAAAACTGCGCGCAATAGTCTTTGTAATCAGTGCCTTTTTTTGCCACATCTCTTAGGGTGAAAATACCTTGTTGTTTGCAGCTATCCAGTTTTTGATAAAACGGATCATGCTGGAATGAGGTGGTTAGGTAACGCTGGAAAAGTAAATCGCGTTCACTTTGAATGGAATCAAACAGGTAAATGGGATGCTTTCCCTCGCGGTATCCCACAATGACCGCACAGTCAAAGTCGATGAGAAGACCAATGGCTCGCATCAGTTTTAGGGTGAAGCTAGGTGTATTGAGCGCCGCGATGATCTCGGCCCAATGGGTGTTTATTGTTTTTGTATTGATACTCTTGGTATGCATGGTTTGATGTGGCATGTAGTACGGCGTCATCGCGAAGGTGCGACAAGCATAGCGCAACTCACAATGATTAAAAAGAAGCAGCCTCTTTACGCGGCTGAAGTGGTGGGGTAGATACTTTTATTGCTTCACTGCCAAAAATGGAAAGTTTGTTTGTAGCAAGGATGAGCAGACAATTTCAGCATAGGAAGGTGAGTTCTAGGGTATGATGAACAATTAACAGAGTAGTTAATTATGAATATACCCATTACCCAGAGTCCTGCCTCTGTTTCTTGCGCCACTTGTAAAGCGTGCTGTTGCCGCCTTGAAGTGATGCTGATTTCTGAAACCGGCGTACCTGAAGAGTTTATTGCCCGCGACAGTTTCGGCGGGGAGACCATGCTGCGGCTACCTGATGGTTGGTGCGCAGCATTAGACCGTGAAACCTATTTGTGCACCATCTATGAAAATCGCCCCTGGATTTGCCGTGAGTTCGAGATGGGCTCTTACGAGTGCATTGATGAACGGCAGGATTTGACTTGATTATTTATCGTCGGCGGCGCACTACTGCAACGTCGTCACTGCATTGATTGGCCATATCTACGTGTACTATGTGAGCTCTTGTTTCGTCTTGAGTCGCTAAAGGGTTTGTTGGTGCAAAACCTCCGATAGAGTAGGTGATGCCTAAAGACGCTAACATCTGCGTTATCTTTCATTGCGCAATTACCATTTGCAAAATGGTTCAGCGCCGTTACAATCTTGCTTCTCGTGCGATTGAATCATTTTGATTTGTACCAAAATGGGGATCGAGCGGGACACTAAATTTTCAAGGCTTCGATCTATCGAACGAAGTCATAAATTTCACCACAAGTGCTACTTGGTATGTGGCACCACTGTAAGGACATAGCATGCCTGTTATTACTCTTCCTGACGGCAGTCAGCGTATTTTCGACAATCCTGTTTCAACTATGGACGTTGCGGCCGATATCGGTCCGGGTCTGGCGAAAGCAACCATCGCTGGCCGTGTAAATGGTCAACGCGTAGATGCGTGCGATCTGATTGAAGAAGATGCGAGCCTTGAAATCATCACCGTTAAAGACGACGTCGACGGTCTTGAAATTGTTCGTCACTCTTGTGCGCACCTATTAGGTCACGCGCTAAAGCAGCTTTACCCACACGCGAAAATGGCGATTGGTCCAACCATCGACAACGGTTTCTACTACGATGTGGATCTTGAAGAATCGCTAACGCAAGAAGATCTAGAAAAGATCGAAAAGCGCATGCAAGAGCTGGCGAAAACCAAATACCAAGTCATCAAGAAGAAAGTAAGCTGGCAAGAAGCGCGTGACGCGTTTGAAGCGCGTGGCGAAACTTACAAGATTGAAATCTTGGACGAGAACGTTTCTCGCGACGACCGTCCAGGTCTATACCATCACGAAGAATACATCGACATGTGTCGTGGTCCACACGTACCGCACATGGGTTTCTGTCAGCATTTTACGCTGCTTAACGTAGCGGGTGCCTACTGGCGTGGTAACAGCGACAACAAGATGTTGCAACGTATCTACGGTACTGCGTTCCACGATAAGAAAGCACTGAAAGCGCACTTAACGCGTCTAGAAGAAGCAGCAAAGCGTGACCACCGTAAAATCGGTAAGCAACTAGACCTATTCCACATGCAACAAGAAGCACCGGGTATGGTGTTCTGGCATCACAATGGTTGGTCTATTTTCCGTGACCTAGAAATCTTCGTACGTGAAAAACTAGTAGAATACGATTACCAAGAAGTAAAAGGCCCATTGATGATGGACCGCGTGCTTTGGGAACGTTCTGGTCACTGGGACAAATACGCTGACGCGATGTTCACTACGTCTTCAGAGAACCGTGAATACGCAATCAAGCCAATGAACTGCCCAGGTCACGTGCAAATCTTCAACCAAGGCCTGAAGTCTTACCGTGATCTTCCATTGCGTATGGCAGAGTTTGGTTCTTGTCACCGTAATGAGCCATCAGGTGCATTGCACGGTCTGATGCGCGTACGTGGCTTTACCCAAGATGACGCCCACATTTTCTGTACTGAAGAACAAGTACAAGAAGAAGTGACCGCATGTATCAAGATGGTCTACGATACTTATGCGACCTTCGGTTTCGATAACATCGTAGTGAAACTGTCTACTCGTCCAGAACAACGTGTTGGCTCTGACGAAATGTGGGACAAAGCAGAAGCAGGCTTGATCCAAGCGCTTGAAGCAAACGATGTTGCCTACGAAATTCAAGAAGGCGAGGGTGCGTTCTACGGTCCTAAGATCGAATTTACCCTATACGACTGTTTGGATCGTGCGTGGCAGTGTGGTACTGTGCAGCTCGACTTTGCCCTGCCAGAACGTTTGGGTGCAACTTACGTTGCTGAAGACAACGACCGTCGTGTACCGGTAATGATCCACCGTGCGATCCTAGGTTCACTAGAGCGTTTCATCGGTATCCTAATCGAAGAATATGCAGGTTTCTTCCCAACGTGGTTGGCGCCGCAGCAAGCTGTGGTAATGAATATTACCGACGCACAGGGTGAATATGCACAAGAAGTGGTTAAAAAACTTCAAAAAGCCGGATTTAGAGTCAATGCGGACTTGAGAAATGAGAAGATAGGCTTTAAAATCCGCGAACACACTTTGAAGCGCGTTCCTTACATGCTTGTTTGTGGTGACAAAGAAGTAGAAGCTGGGGAAATCGCAGTGCGTACCCGTAAAGGCAATGACCTGGGTAAATTCAAGATTGACGACTTTATTGCACTGATGCAACAAGAAGTCGGCAGTCGCTCGATTAATATTTCGGAGGAATAAGATATTAAAGGCGCAAGAAGAAGCCAAGCACCGGCAAAACAAAATGCACACCGTTTGAACGAAGAAATTCGTGGTGTACGTGAAGTCCGTCTTACAGGTATCGACGGCGAAGCCGTTGGTGTTGTTTCTATTGAAGAAGCACTAAATGCGGCGCATGATGCCGGCGTTGATCTGGTAGAAATCAGTCCAAATGCCGAGCCACCAGTCTGTCGTGTGATGGATTATGGCAAATATCTCTTTGAAAAGAGCAAAGCTGCTAAAGAGCAGAAGAAAAAGCAAAAACAAGTTCAGGTGAAGGAAATTAAATTCCGTCCTGGCACAGATGTTGGCGATTACCAGGTAAAACTGCGCAACCTGGTTCGCTTCATTGAAGAGGGCAATAAGGTCAAAGTCACTATCCGTTTCCGCGGTCGTGAGATGGCCCACCAAGAGATCGGTGTTGACGTTCTAAATCGCTTGAAAGAGGATACCGCTGAACTAGCAGTGGTTGAGAGCTTCCCAAGTCGTATTGAAGGTCGTCAAATGATCATGGTTCTTGCCCCGAAAAAGAAGTAATTAGCGCCATCAAGTAGATATAACCCTGCTTGAAAAAGCAGGGTTTTATTTCGCCTAATTACACTGTTATTAACCTATAAACAATGCGGAGTCTCATCATGCCTAAGATGAAATCCAACAAAGGTGCTGCTAAGCGTTTCAAAAAAACTGCTGGTGGTTTTAAGTACAAGCACGCAACCAAGCGTCACATCCTGACCAAGCGTACTACTAAGAACAAACGTCAACTGCGTCCAAATGCAATTCTACCTAAGTGTGAAGTTGCAGCAGTAGCACGTATGCTTCCATTCGCATAATTCGTTTTTAGTTTTTACATTTAATAGTTAGGAGTTCACATGGCTCGCGTAAAACGTGGTGTACAAGCTCGTGCACGTCACAAGAAAGTTCTTAAACAAGCCAAAGGTTACTACGGTGCGCGTTCACGCGTTTACCGCGTAGCGTTCCAGGCAGTTACCAAAGCTGGTCAATATGCTTACCGTGACCGTCGTCAACGTAAGCGTCAGTTCCGTCAACTGTGGATCGCGCGTATCAACGCTGCATCTCGCCAAAACGGTCTGTCTTACAGCCGTTTCATCAACGGTCTGAAAAAAGCGTCTATCGAAATCGATCGTAAGATCCTTGCTGATATCGCTGTATTCGACAAAGCTACTTTCACAGTACTTGTTGAGAAGGCAAAAGCTGCTCTGTAATTTTACAGTTTAGTTTTTTGGAAAAGGAGAACTTCGGTTCTCCTTTTTTGTGCCTGCTTTTTGCTTCTCTTGCCATCAAGTCATCGATTTCGCTCTCTGTTTATTCTTTTCTCCCAGTGACTTAAGTGAGATACATCACTTAATTGATTGTCGCTGTGATGTTGTGTCCATTCTTGTCTGTAATGAAAATCATTCTTAGGAAAGATTGTCATGCCGGTTACTGATTGTATAAAAAGGCGTGTAAGTTGCTCTCACATTTCCTTACAAACGATCTGCCCTAGAAATTGAGCTGTAATTTTCTAGTGGTAAGACGTTTAATCTTCGAGGGAATGTTATGAAAGTAAAACACGGCGTATTGGCGGTGATGGCTGCTTGTTACGCAACTGGTGTTCATGCAAATGACCCGTCTTTGGGTACGGATCATCAAGTCATGCCCAAAATTGTGGGGGGCTATGTTGCCGATCCTGCTAACTGGGGTTTCTTTACCCAAATCATGAGACCGAATGCGAACCGCTCTTTCTGTGGTGGTAGTTATTTAGGTGATGGATACGTGCTGACGGCGGCACACTGTGTTGATGGGGATAGTCCAAGCCAGTTAGCCGTTAAAGTCGCTGGCTTTGAATATAACGGTCAAGACGGAGAGCGAGCGAACGTTACCGATGTCTTTCTTCATCCGCAGTTTAATTCGCGTAACCTCGATAACGACATCGCGATTTTGAAGTTAGATAAGGTGATCAGTAACGACAAGCGTGTCGATATTGCGTTTGGCTCGGTCAGTCAGTATGCCTCGATTGGTGATGCCTTAGCGGTTGCTGGTATGGGACGTCTAACTGAAGGCGGCAACGTACCCTCGCGCTTGATGGCGGTAGAAGTGCCTTTGATTTCTGACGCAGAATGTCGCACCGGCGGCGGCAGTTACAATAACGTTGACGCTGTGAGCTTCTGTGCGGGGCTGCCACAAGGCGGTCTTGATTCATGCCAAGGTGACAGCGGTGGCCCAATTGTGATCAACCAAGGCGGCACCATTACTCAGCTTGGTATCGTGAGTTGGGGGATCGGTTGTGCGCGTCCGGGTAAATACGGCGTGTACAGTGATATCGCAGCGCTGCGTGATTGGGTTGATAGCATTGTGACTCTAAACGCCGATAGTGTCGGTGTTGGTTATACTAAATTTGAGCAGATCGCGAACGTTGCACCGGGTGAGATTGTGGCCCACACCTTTACCGTTAACAATTCTGGAACGACGCCTTTTACGGTAACGCAAACTGCTTTGACAGCAGGTGGTGTGGCAACGAACGCCGTGATCGCCCAAGATACGTGTACTGCGACGACGTTGCTTGGTGGTGAATCGTGCCAAGTAGCAGCTGAATTTAATGCCGCGACAACAGGGGAAGCGAACGTTTCGCTTAACTTTGAAATTGACCAAACCACTACTAGCTATGTGGCGCAGGTGAGTACGCAAGTGGTGACGGTATCAGAGCCTGGTACGTGCACTAACCTTTGGAATGCCGACGCGGTTTATACCAATGGCGATCTTGTCAGTTGGCAAGGCCAAGTATGGAAAGCATTGTGGTGGAATCAGGGTGCAGATCCAAGCCAGTCGGGCCCGTGGGGTGTATGGCAAGTGGTGGAGCCAGCGTCTTGTGATACCGGGGTAGCACCGGAGCCAACGCCGGAACCCACTCCAGACCCAACACCTGAACCAGATCCTACCCCTCAGCCGCCAGGGGATGGCAATGCTTACGTAGCGGGCGCAGCTTATGGGCCGGGTGATGTGGTGGTTCACAATGGTCAGACTTACCAATGTCGCCCTTGGCCAAATGGCTTATGGTGTTCAGCGAGCGCTTATGAGCCGGGCGTTGGTGATAGTTGGCCTGATGCATGGACAGCGTTGTAATTTACGCGGTAAATGCTAAATAAAGAAAACGCCCAATGATAGTCATTGGGCGTTTTTAATGGTCACCTGAATAAAATCGGGTGAGGGGACACAAATGATACCTAACTGGAGAGACTAGAAACCATATGTTGAATGTCCCCATTCATCACTCACTAAACCGCGCAGTAAAGTGAGCTAACCCGATTCTATTTGACTAACCCCACGTCATACAACTGATTTGTTGTTTAAACGCAGTCTCCAACCAGTTTCCAAGGACCCCACTCGGTCGTGGTTGGCGTTGTTGCGGTTGTCCACCATTTAGCCTGCCAAAGTTTATTGTCGAGGCTAGCCTGATCGCCGCCAACATAGATTTTTGTTGTGTCCCATGGCGCTACCGTACAAGCATCAACCGGTGGTTTAGGATCTACTGGCGGCTCTGGGTCTACCGGTGGTTCTGGATCGACCGGTGGTTCTGGATCGACCGGCGGATCTACTGGTGGCTCTGGGTCCACGGGAGGATCAACCGGTGGCGTGGTACCAATGTCGGCATCCATCCACTGCAGCAATTGCTGGTGTGTGACAAAGCGCACATTGTGCTTCGTCAGCGCGTAGTCAACGAACGCCTCAAGGGTTTTCTGGCGCGAAGCGACCGTAGATTCAGGGGTGTAAGGGTTTTCTTGCCCGTTCTCTAAACCGTAGTACGCCGAGTGCAGACCGATCGCGAGAGGAGAGCGGTTGCCTTCTAAGTGCAGATCAAGGTTGTACTTGTAGATGGCTAGCACTTCATCGGCATTGAGACTTGCCGCACTCCATGCTGTGGTGAAGTACATGTTGAAATCCATGTTATCTGCTTTACCGACGGTCTTGTCGAAGTAACTAATGCGCTGGGCGATTTTATCGCGCAGTGAATAGTTGATCCCGTATTGGCCAATAATATCGTCTGCTGGCACGATCAGGGTGTGCATTGGCACTTCCCATAAGGTGTCGTAGTTGCTGATAGGGGACTTCCAACCGTCTTGTGCCGCTTTGTTTTGCGACGGGCTACCGGCATGCAAAGTATGAGGCCACACGTTGTTAGTGCCATCTTCTGGCCAGTACACACCCGCCGGTACGCTTGAGTCATAACGAATACCGTTGGCCACCATGGCCTTAAAGGTGTAATCGCTGTACTGAAGATGCGGGGTACGGAAACCCACAACTTGGTTATCAACACCTGCATCTTTGTACAGTTGGTTGAGGAACGTTTGACACGTGGTCAGTTCATCTAGCCACTCGGCTTCAGTCATCCAATGCTGCGTCGCATTGCCATTGACGATGTCGTACGGGTGGGTTTCGGTATGGTTTGCAATTTCATGACCTTGCTTCGCCAGCTCCTGCCATTGGCTGATCACGGTCGCATTGGTGCGTGATGGGCCACAGGTATTGAAGAAGGTCGCGGTTAGAGGTTGACCGGCGAAAATATCATTACCTGCTGGGTTGGTACGGGTTGCTAATAGTTGCGTGACGAAATCTAAACCGGCTGAACTATTATTGTCATCAAAACTCAGTAAAACAAACTGAGGAGTTTCTGCAACAGATACTGGACCGACAGGACTTGCATCACGCTGAGTCACTGCTGCGTTGGCTAAACCCGAAAGCATCAGGCCGCCGATGAGTATCGTATTTCGATTCATTTTCCTTCCCTTTAAACAATGAATTCCCGTGCAGTGTATTGAAAGTGAGACACAATAAAAGTGAAAATTTGACTTTGCTTCACAAACTTGATCTGTTTTGTTCTTTTTTGACACAAAGATGTAACTGATGAGTCTCGCACTAAATGGCGTACTTCAAAGCGAGAAAATCGTGACGTGGTGGGTGAGACATCCAGTTTATCTAACCATTTGGGCGAAAAAGCGTCATACCGATATTTTTATTACAAATGCAATTGGCATCGCGCGCTGCATTCTTTACTATGTAATGCTATTCGAAAACTGATCCCAATGGACGCCACCCGACGGTGGATGAGGAAACGATGCAACATCTAGAAGAGATCATTGCTAATGCGAACGTTGCGATTGACGCAGCAGATTCGCTAGTCGCACTTGATGAAGTGCGTGTTCAGTATCTGGGCAAAAAAGGTGAACTAACGGTTCAACTGCAAAGCCTAGGTAAACTGCCACCAGAAGAACGCCGCGAAGCGGGTCAAGAGATCAACAAAGCGAAAGGCGTTGTGCAACAAGCACTATCAGCACGCAAAGATGCACTACAAAGTGCTGAGCTTGAGGCGAAACTTGCTGCTGAAACCATCGATGTGACTCTACCAGGTCGTCGCATTGAAAATGGTGGTCTACACCCAGTGACTCGCACGGTTGAGCGAATCGAGAAATTCTTTGGTGAGCTTGGTTTTAAAACTGAATCTGGCCCAGAGATTGAAGATGCATTCCACAACTTTGATGCTCTGAACATCGCCGCGGATCACCCAGCGCGTACTGATCACGATACCTTCTTCTTCAACCCAGACTTGATGCTGCGTACGCACACTTCTGGCGTACAGATCCGTACGATGGAAAATGGTAAGCCACCATTCCGTTTCATCGCACCGGGCCGCGTTTACCGTAACGACTACGACCAAACGCACACGCCAATGTTCCACCAAGTGGAAGGTATGCTGGTTGACGAGAACGTAAACTTCGCACAACTGAAAGGCATCCTGCATGATTTCCTATGCAACTTCTTCGAAGAAGAAGTGCAAGTTCGTTTCCGTCCTTCTTATTTCCCGTTCACTGAGCCTTCAGCAGAAGTTGACGTAATGGGCAAAAACGGTAAATGGCTAGAAGTACTAGGCTGCGGTATGGTTCACCCGAACGTACTTCGTAGCGTAGGTATCGATCCTGAGAAATACTCTGGTTTCGCATTCGGTATGGGCATCGAGCGTCTAACCATGCTGCGTTACGGTGTAAACGATCTTCGTTCATTCTTCGAAAACGATCTTCGTTTCCTAAAACAGTTCAAGTAATCCAGAGGATCTATCACAATGAAATTCAGCGAATCATGGCTTCGTGAGTGGGTGAATCCTGCGATTACCACTGACGAACTAACACACCAAATCACTATGGCTGGTCTAGAGGTTGACGACGTTCTTCCTGTAGCTGGCACGTTCAATGGCGTTAAAGTGGGTCACGTTGTTGAATGTGGTCAACACCCAGACGCTGACAAACTGCGCGTAACTAAAGTTGACGTGGGTGAAGAAGAGCTTCTAGACATCGTATGTGGCGCAGCAAACTGTCGCCAAGGTCTGAAAGTTGCAGTAGCAACCGTAGGCGCAGTGCTTCCTGGTGATTTCAAAATCAAGAAGGCAAAACTTCGTGGCCAGCCTTCTCACGGCATGCTTTGTTCATTCTCTGAGCTGGGTATCGACGTTGAGTCAAGCGGCATCATGGAATTGGCAGAAGACGCAGTCGTGGGTACTGACTTCCGTGAATTCCTAGGCCTTGACGACGTTACCGTCGACGTAGATCTAACCGCTAACCGCGCTGACTGTTTCAGCATTCGTGGTCTAGCGCGTGAAGTGGGCGTTCTTAACCGTGCAGACGTAGTACAGCCAGAAGTGGCAGCGGTTGCTGAAACCATTTCTGACACTGTGTCTATCGAAGTGAAAGCACCGGCAGCGTGTCCACGTTACCTTGGTCGTGTGATCAAAAACGTTAACGTACAAGCTGAAACACCACTTTGGATGCAAGAGAAACTGCGTCGTTGTGGTATCCGCTCTATCGATCCGGTTGTAGACGTGACTAACTACGTGCTTCTAGAGCAAGGTCAACCAATGCACGCATTCGATCTTACGAAGATTGAAGGCGGCATCGTGGTACGTCTTGCAGAGCAAGGCGAGAAGCTAACGCTTCTTGACGGTAATGAAGCAGAGCTAAACGCAGACACATTGGTTGTCGCTGACCACAACAAAGCACTCGCAATCGCGGGTATCTTTGGTGGTGAAGGCTCTGGCGTGACGACTGAAACCAAAGACGTACTGCTTGAGTGTGCATTCTTTGCACCTGACCACATTCGTGGCCGTGCACGTAGCTACGGTCTACACACAGATTCTTCAATGCGTTTTGAGCGTGGTGTGGATTACGCACTGCAAGCAAGCGCGATTGAGCGTGCAACTCAACTTCTGGTTGAGATCTGTGGCGGTGAAGTTGCACCGGTTGTAGCGGTTGAGTCAGACGCTGATCTGCCTAAGCCAAACCACGTTGCCCTACGTCGCACTAAGCTAGACAACCTACTAGGCCACCACATTGCAGATAGCGATGTGGTTGAGATCCTTGAGCGTCTAGGTATGACTGTTGAAGCAAATGCTGAAGGTTGGGTTGCAATCGCACCTACATGGCGTTTCGACATCGCAATCGAGCAAGACTTGATTGAAGAAGTGGGCCGCATCTACGGTTACGACAACATTCCAAACCAACAGCCAGCGGCTGCGCTGAAAATGCACGATCAAGTTGAAGCGGTACTGCCTCTGAAACGCGTTCGTGATCTGTTGGTTGACCGTGGTTTCCACGAAGCGATTACTTACAGCTTCGTTGAGCCTGAGCAACAAAAACTGATCGTACCGGGTGTTGAGCCACTGATCCTGCCATTCCCAATTTCTGCGGACATGTCAGCGATGCGTCTTGGCCTAATCCAAGGTTTGCTAAACACCGTTGTTCACAACCAAAAACGTCAGCAACCACGCGTTCGTCTATTCGAACAGGGTCTGCGTTTCATTCCTTGTGAATCAGCAGAAAACGGCATGCGCCAAGAGCCAATGCTAGCGGGCGTGATCTCTGGTGCGCGTAGCGAAGAGCACTGGGACATCGCAACCAACACGGTTGATTTCTTCGATCTGAAAGCTGATCTAGAAGCGATCCTTGAGCTGACGGCGAACGAAAAAGCGTACTCTTTTGTTGCGCTGTCACCTGAAAGCAAAAAAGCTAACCCAGCACTTCACCCTGGCCAATCTGCAGCAATTATTGTAGACGGCAAAGAAGTGGGTGTGATTGGTACGGTTCACCCAGAACTTGAGCGTAAGTTTGGTCTAAACGGCCGTACTATCGTGTTCGAGATCGAGTGGAATGCAATCAATGCTAAAGCGATCCCTGAAGCAGTAGCATTATCTAAGTTCCCTGCAAACCGTCGTGATATCGCGGTTGTGGTGGATGACGCAGTGGCTTCTGGTGACATCGTGAATGCGTGTCTAGAGCAAGGCGGCGAGTTCCTAAAAGCGGCGAAACTGTTCGACGTTTACGTGGGTAAAGGTGTTGAAGAAGGCAAGAAGAGCCTAGCTATCGCACTGACGCTGCAGTCTCTTGAGCGTACGCTTGAAGATGCGGACATTGCCGGTGCAGTAGACGCTATCGTTACACACATCGGTGAGAAATTCGGCGCGTCACTGCGTGATTAATCATTGATTATGTATTTTATGGGCGGCACTTGTGCCGCCTTTTTTGTGTCCGCAAAAAAAATGATCAACTGTTACCAAACGACTATTGATACAATTATTGACTAGTTTATTGCTATTAATTGGCTTGTAATTAGTATTTAATGCTGTATGTTTCTCTATGATGCTCAACGCCTTGCACTAAATGTGATCGTTTGCGTGGAAAATTGTCAGGGATTTTTGACAAATCATTGGTAAAAAAGTTGGCGCAAATCAGCGGGTTGGCATAAACTTGTCCTAAGTCGTTGTAAGGGCGGTTAATTTTGTTATCAGTTAATCGGTAGCATTTGAAACAGCTAGATTTATAGGCGCGCTAGTTACTAGCGTTTAAGTTCAACATTGTCTTGAGGGATTTATCTATGGCGCTCACAAAAGCCGATTTGGCTGAGAACCTGTTTGAGAAAGTTGGATTAAACAAGCGGGACGCCAAGGATACGGTAGAAGTGTTCTTTGAAGAGATCAGGAAAGCGTTAGAGGCCGGTGAGCAGGTGAAATTGTCAGGTTTTGGCAATTTTGATTTGCGTGAAAAAAATGAAAGACCGGGGCGTAATCCGAAAACCGGAGAGGACATTCCCATTTCAGCTCGTCGTGTTGTGACCTTCCGTCCAGGTCAGAAGCTGAAAGCACGAGTCGAAAATATTAAAGCGGAATAACGATTCTTAAAGAGCCCCATCTAAGGGGCTTTTTTGATCCTGTCGTGTAGGCTACTTTTGAACGTGCTCAGGCTGATGCTTGTGCTAGATTGGTCTAGAAAACTGTCAGTTGCTCTCGAAAACCGTTAGCTGCTTGCGAAAGCCGTTAGTTGGTTGCCAAAACCGTTAATGGTTTAGCTGTTAATAGTTGGCTTAACCAATCGGCGCTGAAATGTGGTCGTTATACGTCGACGCATCTCTTGTGAGCTGCACAGGCTTTAATATCGTGATTTCTAGCTTGAGCAATCGAGTAGTGGAGGATGAACCATGCTCGACATAGTGTCAGTGCTCAAACGCGATGGTTGGACTGCATCCGTGCTCGGACGTCTACTACACGTTGGTTGTGAGCAAACTGTCGGTGATACGCACTTGGCGTATATAGACCAGGGCGTGTTGCAAATAACGCCGTCGCGATATACCCATTCCGTAGTGATTTCGGTCGCGGTGCACGGCGATGAAATTCTGCCTTGTGTGTTGCTCGATCGTTGGCTGGCCGAGTATTTGAATCAAAAGGTATCACTTGCCGCAAGATTACTGCTGATATTTGCCAACCCGGATGCCGTGAACGCGAACACGCGTTTCGTCGCTCACAACCTCAATCGTTTGTTTGCCAACAGCATCGCAGAGAATCGGACTTTAGGTCTAGAAGGAGAGCGGGCTAATACGTTGATGCGCGTGTTGGCTGATTTTACTTCGGACAACAGGCCTGTTTGGTTGCTCGATTTACACAGCGCTATCCGCCCGTCGTTATATTCTACTTTTGCGGTCCTTCCTTGTGGTATGCCTGACAGGGAGTCAGTATGTCAGCACGCCGAACGTTTGGGGCTCGGCGCGACCTTAACCTCCTCAAAGCCTTCTTCAACGTTAAGTTGGTTTGCTGCCGCTAAGCTTGCTTGTAAAGCAATGACGATTGAAATAGGGCAGGTCATGACATGGGAGGACGCAAAGAAAAGTGCCGCAATGTATCGTGATTTTTTCTTAAGATTGACGCAGTTTTTAGCAAGCCCTGAGACATTCCCTTCAACTTCAACTTCAACTTCAACTTCAACTTCAACTTCAACGTTACCTATTGCTCATTATGCTGTGAGTCGAGAGATCAAAAAGCAGCATCATGATTTAATGTTCCATTTTCCATCCCAAAGCCCAAATTTTAGCCTGCTGGAGGCGGGTGCACCGATCTTGAATCAAGGAGGTGAGACCCTGTTGGCCCAACCGCAAGAGCGGATTGTTTTTCCTAACGTAAATGTACCCTTAGGTCATCGCGCATTGTTGCTGGTTAGGCCGATTTAAGCTTGTCTCTCGCTCATGGTTTGTTATCGTATCTGCCTGATCTTACGTGCGGTTTATTATGTATCTTAAAAAATTACATCACCAATCCAGCCAACGTTGGCGATGGGTGATCGGTAGCGCATTTGGGCTATTGGTGCTTTTCTCTATTCTGTCGCTCTGTATCGGCGAGCAGTTTATTTGGCCAAGTTTCGACATCACCCCTTTGCAACGCATGGTGTTGGTCGATTTAAGGATGCCGCGTTTAATCACGGTCATCGCTGTTGGAGCGATGCTGGCAGTAGCCGGTGCAATGTTGCAAGTGATATTACGAAATCCTTTGGCAGAGCCGGGGGTGTTGGGGGTATCAGGTGGCGCAAGTGTGGCTGTCGTACTGACCATGTTGCTGTTCGCCACACCGGTGCATCCATATTTACTAATGGCGGTGTCGATTGCCGGCGCTCTGGCATTTACGTTCGTGCTGGTTTGGCTTGCTATCTGGCGAAAACTCTCCATGGGACGCATGTTGCTCGTGGGCGTGGCGATGGGATTTTTGGCTGGCGCAATTGTAACTTGGGCATTCTATTTCAGTGACGATATGAATTTACGTCAGCTGCTGTATTGGATGATGGGAAGCGCGTCGGGTAAAACCTGGCCGCAGCTCTCGGTATTGCTGGTTTTAGTGCCGTTATTATTGTGGTCATGCCGCCAAGGACGTCCATTAGATATTATGATGCTGGGTGAGCTGACTGCCGCGCAGCTTGGGCTTGATGTACGCCGATTACGGTTGGTGTATATTGGCGCGATTGCAGTGCTGGTGGGGGGTAGCGTGGCGTTAACCGGGGTGATCAGTTTTATAGGCTTGGTGGTACCGCACATTCTACGTTTAGCGTTTGGCGGTGAAAATCGCTATTTACTGCTGGCAAGTGCGCTTTGTGGCGCGTTACTGTTAACTATCGCTGATCTCATCTCACGTATCGCGATCACGGCGGGGGAATTACCGGTTGGCGCTGTAACCGCAACGTTGGGCGCGCCTATTTTTGTTTGGTTGCTGCTAAAAGGGGAGCGTTATGATTCAGTGTAAGTCTATTTCCCTAGCGCAACGCGTGAACAATATGTCGTTTGAATTGGCTAAGGCTCAGTTAGTCCATGTGATTGGGCCTAACGGTTGCGGCAAAAGCTCTTTATTGTCAGTCCTTTCTGGCATGGTGCCATTTTCTGGCGATTATCAATTAGCTGGGCGCCGGGTTCAGCAAGCGACATTAAGCGAACTGGCCCAGATCAGAGCCTATCTTCCGCAGCAAAGCGGCGCCCCGTTTGCGATGACGGTCGTGCACTATCTCAACACCATTATTGAGCATTTGGGCGATCTCGCCGAAGTATCGTTAAATGAAACCCTCGAAATCCTCGATCAGCATTTACATATTTCGCCACTATTTCACAAGCAAACGAGTGAGCTCTCAGGTGGTGAATGGCAACGGGTGCGCTTAGTGGCGACGTATTTGCAAGTCTGGCCGAGTTTGAATCCCAATTGTGAAGTCCTGCTGTTAGATGAGCCATGCAGCGCGTTAGATATTTTGCATCAACAAGCGGTGCGAGAGATCAATCGTTATTTAGTTGAGCAGGGGCTTTTGGTAGTTGTGGTCAATCACGATTTAAATGAAACGCTACAGCACAGTGATTATGTGTTGGCGTTATCTAATGGCGAGATCGTTGCTTTAGGCGCGAGCCGTGAAGTGATTTCTGAGCGTTTGATCAATGACTTGTTTGGCGTAAAAGTCGAGCGAATAACGCATAATCAACAGTGTTATCTTTTGTGGTAATGAATAGCGCCATATTCGCGCGGTATGCTGTGAAGTACCGCGCTGTCATTACTGAGATTCCTGCGTAATCGCTCGTTGGCGCCAGTCTACGCCGTTAATGATTATACTTAAGTTGATGGTTTCGCCATCCGTTAGCGTGTCGTTGGCGGTGACATCAATCTTGGCTACGGTTTGGCAAACCACGCTGAGCACCAGCCAGTGATCGGTACTGTTTTACCACCAAAAATGGCGCAGGGGCGAAAAGTGTTGCCTGTATCGCCCTTTAATAACGCGCAGTTGCTGCAATTTTGCTCTGCATTGTTAGATTGCTGCACATAATCGAGCGCCAGCGCTTCCACACCCGTGGCATCTAGACGGTTGTCTGTTGCAAGTGCTCTAAAGCTGATCAGGCTAGGTACCGTCAGTAACGCTATTCCACCGCTCGTCAACTTCAGGAACTGTCGTCGTGACACTTTCATAATTCGCTTCCTTGGCGTTTGCCATTGCTCGCATTGCCATTCAATCTGCTGATTGTTTTTTCAGCATTTTACTCACTAAATGTTATTTCAGGAACACTTAAGCGTCGTTTTACAAATTAACGCCAGCAGCTTACATATTAACAACTATGCTCAATGCGCATATCCATCCTAAAATGAACCAAATAGGGCATTAATGTTTGGTGAGGGAAAGTATATGGCATCTGGCGATTCAAATTATCAAATCGTTGTAATAACTAAAGAAGGCGAGATATATCCATATGTTGATGGCTCACCGATTAATGCGATCCCTCCAAATGCCATTGTGATCTCGTTAGAGCAAGGCGAAACACAATGGCTACAAAATGAGAGTCCTGAGCCCGCAAAGGTGGATTCGGAAGAGATAAAGCCGTTAGACGTCGATGATATTGTTGCTGCCATCTTACGAGGAGAAGATCCGACTCAGTTGGGTGAGGCTGCTTCACCGGGCGCTGGAGAGCTGCAAGGCTCGAGCCTGACGACATCGGGTCAGATAGCGCGTGATGCAGATGCAACTATTGCAGAAGCTGGCTTTGATACCACAGGTTTAAGCATGTCGCCTGAGCAAATGGAGGCGATTAAGCGCTGGTTTTCTTCAGAGGGTGAGCATGTCGATGTCGATTCGGCGTCCGTTTCGATATCCATTACTTCAATTGAAAACGATGATGGAAAAATCCAGATCAGCGGCAAAGTCATGGGGGATAAATGGGATCAAGTCACGGTCGTTGTGAATGGAATAGCATTTGATGCCGATAGTGGGCTGTCAATTGAGCAGTCGGGCGAATGGGCGTTAACGCTTCCTGAGGATCTGACATTAGCGGAAGGCGATCATAGCGTAGAGGCGATTGCGCTGCAAAACGGGGTGAGTACTGCCGATGATAGTGACTTATTTTTGGTCGATCGTCTACCTACGGCGGTAGAGGATAACGCCACTGTTCTGCAAGGCCAAGCGTTGGACGGCTTAGACGTGGTCGGTAACGATGTGCTTTCTCAAGGCTCGGAGGTGAGTCAGTTCGATCAGATAACGGCACAAGGTGGGACGGTAACCCAAAATTCAGATGGTACCTTTAATTATCAACCCGCTGACGACTTCACTGGAATAGACACATTTAGCTATACCGTGACTGACGCAACGGGCGATAGCTCGACCGCGACGGTGACGATTAGCGTTGAACCCGACTTAGTTCCCGAAACCGAAGACGATGTGGTGGCCAGTATCGGCGGAGCACCCGTTGAAAACATTGATGTACTTGGCAACGATGATTTGGCGGAGGGGGTTTCAGTCACCGCATTTGATAGTGAGTCTGATAACGGAGGCACAGTTACACAAAATCCGGATGGCACATTTAATTATCAACCCGCAGATGGTTATTCGGGAGAGGACAGTTTTACTTATACCGTGACTGATGAAAACGGTGACACTTCAACGGCAACCGTCACTATTACCGTGAGCGCATCTGACCACGGTACGCCGGAGGCGGTCGCCGATACGGCATCAACTGCGGAAGACACACTGCTGGAAAACATTGATGTGACGGCGAATGATACGCTGACTGATGGGGCAACGATTACTGGGTTCGATAGCAGCTCTGCCAACGGCGGCGCAGTCACGCAAAACGCAGATGGCACGTTTAATTATCAACCTGCAGCAGACTTCTTCGGCACGGATACCTTTGAATACGAGATCACAGATGTGGATGGCGACACCTCAACTGCGACAGTGACGATTACGGTGACGGCGGCAGATGACGGGACGCCAGTGGCGGTAGAAGATACGGGCTTCACCACTGAAGACACCGTGCTATCGAACATTGATGTGACGGCGAATGATAGCTTGACCGATGGGGCCTCCATCACCGCGTTCGATACCAGCTCTGCCAACGGCGGCACGGTGACACAAAACGCGGACGGCACGTTTAACTATCAGCCGGCGATCGATTTCTTTGGCACAGATACCTTTGATTACACCATCACAGATGTCGATGGGGATACCTCAACCGCGACCGTAACGATCACGGTAACGGCCGCAGATGACGGGACGCCAGTGGCAGTGGCTGATACTGGCTCAACCACTGAAGATACCTTGCTATCGAACATTGATGTGACGGCGAATGATACGCTCACCGATGGGGCAACTATTACCGCGTTCGACACCAGCTCTGCCAACGGCGGCACGGTCACCCAAAACGCGGATGGCACGTTTAACTATCAGCCAGCAGCAGACTTCTTCGGCACGGATACCTTTGATTACACCATCACGGACGTCGATGGAGATACCTCAACCGCGACAGTGACCATTACCGTTACAGCAGCAGATGACGGGACGCCAGTGGCAGTGGCTGATACAGGTTCTACGACTGAAGATACGCTGCTGGAAAACATTGATATCACCACCAACGACACCTTGACCGATGGGGCCACCATCACCGCGTTCGATACCAGTTCTGCTAACGGCGGTACGGTGACCCAAAACGCGGATGGCACGTTTAACTATCAGCCAGCAGCAGACTTCTTCGGTACAGATACCTTTGATTACACCCTCACAGATGTGGATGGCGATACCGCAACCGCGACAGTGACGATCACCGTAACAGCCGCAGATGATGGAACGCCGGTGGCAGTGGCGGATACTGGCTCAACGACTGAAGACACCTTGCTATCGAACATCGATGTGACCGCGAATGATACGCTGACCGATGGGGCCACCATTACCGGGTTAGATACGAGCTCTGCCAACGGCGGCACGGTGACCCAAAACGCGGATGGCAGCTTTAACTATCAACCGGCGAGCGATTTCTTTGGCACCGATACCTTTGAGTACATCATCACGGATGTCGATGGCGATATCTCAACCGCGACCGTGACGATTACCGTTACCGCAGCAGATGACGGAACGCCCGTAGCGGTAGCTGATACAGGCTCAACGACTGAAGATACGCTGCTGGAGAACATTGATGTGACCGCGAATGATACGTTAACGGACGGCGCCACCATCACTGCATTCGAAAGTTGTTCTGCTAACGGCGGCACCGTCACCCAAAACGCGGATGGCACGTTTAGCTATCAGCCAGCAGCAGACTTCTTTGGTACCGACACCTTTGAATACGAGATCACAGATGTCGATGGCGATACCTCAACCGCGACAGTGACCGTTACGGTAACGGCAGCAGATGACGGGACGCCAGTGGCGGTGGCTGATACAGGCTCAATCACTGAAGATACGCTGCTTGAAAACATTGATGTCACCGCCAACGATACATTGACCGATGGCGCCAACATCACCGCGTTCGATACCAGCTCTGTCAACGGCGGCACCGTCACCCAAAACGCGGATGGCACCTTTAACTATCAGCCGGCGAGCGATTTCTTTGGCACAGATACCTTTGAATACGAGATCACAGATGTCGATGGCGATACCTCAACCGCGACGGTGACGATCACGGTGACGGCTGATGATGACGGCGCGCCAGTGGCGGTGGCTGATACAGGCTCTACGACTGAAGATTCCTTGCTATCGAATATTGATGTCACCGCGAATGATACCTTGACCGATGGGGCCACTATCACTGGGTTCGATACTAGCTCTGCCAACGGCGGTACGGTGACGCAAAACGCGGATGGGACCTTTAACTATCAGCCAGCAGCAGATTTCTTTGGCACCGATACCTTTGATTACACCATCACGGATGTGGATGGCGACACCTCAACCGCGACAGTGACCATTACCGTTACAGCAGCAGATGATGGGACGCCAGTGGCGGTGGCTGACACTGGCTCCACCACCGAAGACACCTTGCTGGCAAACATCGATGTGACGGCGAACGATACGTTAACGGATGAGGCAACTATTACGGCGTTCGATACTAGCTCTGCCAACGGCGGTACGGTGACGCAAAACGCCGATGGCAGCTTTAACTATCAGCCTGCGGCAGACTTTTTCGGCACCGATACCTTTGATTACACCATCACGGATGTGGATGGCGATACCTCAACCGCGACAGTGACGATCACGGTAACGGCCGAAGATGACGGCACGCCAGTGGCGGTGGCTGACACAGGCTCTACGACTGAAGATACGCTTCTTGAAAACATTGATGTGACGGCGAATGATACGCTCACCGATGGAGCCACCATCACCGCGTCCGACACCAGCTCTGCTAATGGCGGCACCGTTACGCAAAACGCTGACGGCAGCTTTAACTATCAACCGGCAGCAGACTTCTTTGGCACGGATACGTTTGAGTACACCATCACGGATGTGGATGGCGATGTCTCAACTGCGACGGTGACGATCACGGTAACGGCCGCAGATGACGGGACGCCAGTGGCGGTGGCTGATACCGTTTCGACGACCGAAGACATCTTGCTATCGAACATTGATGTGACGGCGAATGATACGTTAACGGACGGCGCTGTCATCACCGCTTTCGATAGCAATTCCGCCAACGGCGGCACCGTTACCCAAAACGCGGATGGCACCTTTAACTATCAACCACCAGCGGACTTCTTTGGTACCGATACCTTTGACTACATCATTACGGATGTGGACGGGGATACATCAACCGCGACAGTGACCATTACGGTTACAGCAGCAGATGACGGCACACCAGTGGCGGTGGCTGATACTGGCTCCACCGCTGAAGATACGCTTCTTGAAAACATTGATGTCACTGCCAACGATGCGCTCACTGATGGGGCCACCATTACCGCGCTCGACAGCAGCTCTGCCAACGGCGGCACGGTGACGCAAAACGCGGATGGCACCTTTAATTATCTGCCAGCAGCAGATTTCTTCGGCACGGATACCTTTGAGTACACCATCACGGATGTGGATGGCGATGCCTCAACCGCGAGCGTGACCATTACGGTAACCGCTGATGACGACGGCGCGCCAGTGGCAGTGGCTGATACAGGTTCTACGACTGAAGACACCTTACTATCGAATATTGATGTGACGGCGAATGATACGTTAACGGACGGCGCTACCATTACCGCGTTCGACACCAGCTCTGCCAACGGCGGCACCGTCACCCAAAACGCGGATGGCACGTTTAACTATCAGCCAGCCGCAGACTTCTTCGGTACAGATACCTTTGATTACACCATCACGGATGTCGATGGTGACACCTCAACCGCGACAGTGACCATAACCGTAACGGCCGCAGATGACGGCACGCCAGTGGCTGTGGCTGATACGGGCGCCACGACTGAAGACACCTTACTGGCAAACATTGATGTGACGGCGAATGATACGTTAACCGATGGGGCAACGATTACCGCATTCGATAGCAATTCCGCCAACGGCGGCACGGTGACGCAAAACGCGGATGGCACGTTTAACTATCAGCCAGCGGCAGATTTTTTTGGCACGGATACCTTTGATTACACCATCACGGATGTGGACGGGGATACCTCAACTGCGACAGTGACGATTACGGTGACGGCGGCAGATGACGGGACGCCTGTAGCGTTCGCTGATACGGGCTCAACCACCGAAGATACGCTGCTAGAAAACATTGATGTCACTGCCAACGATACGCTTACCGATGGGGCCACGATTACCGGGTTCGACAGCAGCTCTGCCAACGGCGGCACGGTGACGCAAACCGCGGATGGCACCTTTAACTATCAGCCAGCAGCAAACTTCTTTGGCACGGATACCTTTGAGTACACCATCACGGATGTGGATGGCGATACCTCAACCGCGACAGTGACGATTACCGTTACCGCAGCAGATGACGGTGTGCCAGTGGCGGTAGCCGATACCGGTTCAACGACTGAAGATACGCTGCTAGAAAACATTGATGTCATTGCCAACGACACCTTGACAGATGGGGCCACGATTACCGGGTTCGATACCAGCTCTGCCAACGGCGGCACGGTGACGCAAACCGCGGATGGCACCTTTAACTATCAGCCAGCAGTAGACTTCTTTGGCACGGATACCTTTGAATACGAGATCACAGATGTCGATGGTGACACCTCAACTGCGACAGTGACCATTACCGTAACGGCCGAAGATGACGGGACGCCAGTGGCGGTAGCAGATACAGGTTCAACCACCGAAGACACCTTGCTGGCAAACATTGATGTCACCACCAACGACACCTTGACTGATGGGGCAACGATTACCGGGTTCGACAGCAGCTCTGCCAACGGCGGCACGGTGACGCAAAATGCTGACGGCACCTTTAACTATCAGCCAGCAGCAGACTTCTTCGGCACAGATACCTTTGGATACACCCTCATAGATGTCGATGGTGACACCTCAACCGCGACAGTAACCATTACCGTGACCGCTGATGATGACGGGACGCCAGTGGCAGTGGCTGATACAGGTTCAACCACTGAAGATACGCTACTGGCAAACATTGATGTGACTGCGAATGATACGCTGACTGATGGGGCAACGATTACTGGGTTCGACAGCAGCTCTGCCAACGGCGGCACGGTGACGCAAAACGTTGACGGCACGTTTAACTATCAGCCGGCGAGCGATTTCTTTGGCACCGATACCTTTGATTACACCATCACGGATGTGGATGGCGATACCTCAACTGCGACAGTGACCATTACGGTAACGGCGGCAGATGATGGGACGCCAGTGGCGGTGGCTGATACAGGCGCCACGACTGAAGACACCTTGTTGGCAAACATCGATGTCACCGCGAATGATACGCTCACCGATGGGGCCACCATCACCGCGTTCGACAGCAATTCGGCCAACGGCGGCACGGTGACTCAAAACGCCGATGGCACTTTTAACTATCAACCAGCAGCGGACTTCTTCGGCACCGATACCTTTGATTACACCATCACGGATGTGGATGGTGACACTTCAACCGCGACAGTGACGATCACGGTTACAGCAGCAGATGACGGCACGCCAGTGGCGGTGGCTGATACCGTTTCGACAACCGAAGACACCTTGCTGACAAACATTGATGTGACCGCGAATGATACGCTAACGGACGGCGCCACCATCACCGTGTTTGATACCAGCTCTGCCAACGGCGGCACGGTGACACAAAACGTTGACGGCACGTTTAACTATCAGCCAGCGAGCGATTTCTTTGGCACGGATACCTTTGAGTACACCATCACGGATGTGGATGGCGATACCTCAACTGCGACAGTGACCATTACGGTAACGGCGGCAGATGATGGGACGCCAGTGGCGGTGGCTGATACAGGCGCCACGACTGAAGACACCTTGTTGGCAAACATCGATGTCACCGCGAATGATACGCTCACCGATGGGGCCACCATCACCGCGTTCGACAGCAATTCGGCCAACGGCGGCACGGTGACTCAAAACGCCGATGGCACTTTTAACTATCAACCAGCAGCGGACTTCTTCGGCACAGATACCTTTGAATACGAGATCACAGATGTGGATGGGGATACCTCAACCGCGACAGTGACCATAACCGTGACGGCGGCAGATGACGGGACGCCAGTGGCGGTGGCTGATACGGGATCAACCACTGAAGATACCTTGCTATCAAATATTGATGTGACGGCGAATGATACGCTCACCGATGGGGCAACTATTACGGCGTTCGACACCAGTTCTGCCAACGGCGGCACGGTGACGCAAAACGCGGATGGCACATTTAACTATCAGCCAGCAGCAGACTTTTTTGGCACGGATACCTTTGAGTACACCATTACTGATGTGGATGGCGATGTCTCAACTGCGACAGTAACGATTACCGTGACCGCTGATGATGACGGAACACCTGTGGCGATGGCTGATACCGGCTCCACTGCTGAAGATACGCTTCTTGAAAACATTGATGTCACCGCCAACGACACCTTGACCGATGGGGCTACCATCACTGCGTTCGATACCAGCTCTGCCAACGGCGGCACGGTGACGCAAAACCCGGATGGCACCTTTAACTATCAGCCAGCGAGTGATTTCTTTGGCACGGATACCTTTAATTACACCATCACGGATGTGGATGGTGATACCTCAACCGCGACAGTGACCATAACTGTAACGGCCGCAGATGACGGCACGCCAGTGGCAGTGGCTGATACCGGCTCTACGACTGAAGACACCTTGCTATCGAATATTGATGTGACGGCGAATGATACGCTGACCGATGGCGCTACCATCACCGCGTTCGACAGCAATTCCGCCAACGGCGGCACGGTGACTCAAAACGCGGACGGGACCTTTAACTATCAGCCAGCAGCAGACTTTTTTGGCACCGATACCTTTGAATACGAGATCACAGATGTCGATGGCGTTACCTCAACCGCGACGGTGACCATAACCGTGACGGCGGCAGATGACGGGACGCCAGTGGCGGTGGCTGATACCGGCTCCACCACTGAAGATACGCTGCTTGAAAACATTGATGTGACGGTGAATGATACGCTGACCGATGGGGCAAGTATTACCGCGTTCGATAGCAGCTCTGCCAACGGCGGCACGGTGACTCAAAACCCGGATGGCACCTTTAACTATCAGCCGGCAGCAGATTTCTTTGGTACGGATACCTTTGAATACACCCTCAAGGATGTGGATGGTGATACCTCAACTGCGACAGTAACGATCACCGTAACGGCCGCAGATGACGGGACGCCAGTGGCGGTAGCTGATACCGGCTCCACCGCTGAAGACACCTTGCTGGAAAACATCGATGTCACCGCGAATGATACGCTCACCGATGGGGCCACCATCACCGCGTTCGACAGCAATTCGGCCAACGGCGGCACGGTGACGCAAAACGCCGATGGCACGTTTAACTATCAACCAGCAAAAGACTTCTTCGGCACGGATACCTTTGATTACACCCTCACGGATGTGGATGGTGATGTCTCGACCGCGACAGTCACGATCACGGTGACGGGTGATGATGACGGGATGCCAGTGGCGGTAGCTGATACCGGCTCCACCATTGAAGATACCTTGCTGGCAAACATTGATGTGACGGCGAATGATACGCTGACTGATGGGGCAAGTATTACCGCGTTCGACAGCAATTCTGCCAACGGCGGCACGGTGACTCAAAACCCGGATGGCACCTTTAACTATCAGTCGGCAGCAGATTTCTTTGGTACGGATACCTTTGAATACACCATCACGGATGTGGATGGTGATACCTCAACTGCGACAGTAACGATCACCGTAACGGCCGCAGATGACGGGACGCCAGTGGCGGTAGCTGATACCGGCTCCACCGCTGAAGACACCTTGCTGGAAAACATCGATGTCACCGTGAATGATACGTTAACGGACGGTGCCATCATTACCGCGTTTGACAGCAGCTCTGCCAACGGCGGCACCGTCACCCAAAACGCGGACGGCACCTTTAACTATCAGCCAGCCGCAGATTTCTTTGGCACAGATAGCTTTGACTACACCATCACGGATGTCGATGGTGACACCTCAACTGCGACAGTGACCATTACGGTAACGGCGGCAGATGATGGGACGCCATTGGCGGTGGCTGATACAGGCGCCACGACTGAAGACACCTTGTTGGCAAACATCGATGTCACCGCGAATGATACGCTCACCGATGGGGCCACCATCACCGCGTTCGACAGCAATTCGGCCAACGGCGGCACGGTGACGCAAAACGCCGATGGCACGTTTAACTATCAACCAGCAAAAGACTTCTTCGGCACGGATACCTTTGATTACACCCTCACGGATGTGGATGGTGATGTCTCGACCGCGACAGTCACGATCACGGTGACGGGTGATGATGACGGGATGCCAGTGGCGGTAGCTGATACCGGCTCCACCATTGAAGATACCTTGCTGGCAAACATTGATGTGACGGCGAATGATACGCTGACTGATGGGGCAAGTATTACCGCGTTCGACAGCAATTCTGCCAACGGCGGCACGGTGACTCAAAACCCGGATGGCACCTTTAACTATCAGCCGGCAGCAGATTTCTTTGGTACGGATACCTTTGAATACACCATCACGGATGTGGATGGTGATACCTCAACTGCGACAGTAACGATCACCGTAACGGCCGCAGATGACGGGACGCCAGTGGCGATGGCTGATACCGGCTCCACCGCTGAAGACACCTTGCTGGAAAACATCGATGTCACCGTGAATGATACGTTAACGGACGGTGCCATCATTACCGCGTTTGACAGCAGCTCTGCCAACGGCGGTACGGTGACTCAAAACGCGGATGGTACCTTTAACTATCAGCCGGCGAGCGACTTCTTTGGCACCGATACCTTTAATTACACTATCACGGATGTCGATGGGGATACCTCAACCGCGATAGTGACGATCACCGTAACGGCTGATGATGACGGCACGCCAGTGGCGGTAGCAGATCTCGGTTCCACCACTGAAGATACCGTGCTATCGAATATTGATGTCACCGCGAATGATACGTTAACGGACGGTGCCATCATTACCGCGTTTGATACCAGCTCTGCCAACGGCGGCACGGTGACCCAAAATGCGGATGGCACCTTTGACTATCAACCAGCCGCAGATTTCTTCGGCACGGATACCTTTGATTACACCATTGCGGATGTCGATGGTGATACCTCGACCGCGACAGTGACGATCACGGTGACGGCCGCAGATGACGGCACGCCAGTGGCGGTGGCTGATACGGGGTCAACCACCGAAGATACAGCGCTATCAAATATTGATGTGACGGCGAATGATACGTTGACGGACGGCGCTGCCATCACCGCTTTCGATACCAGCTCTGCCAACGGCGGCACGGTGTCCCAAAACGCCGACGGCACCTTTAACTATCAGCCAGCAGCAGATTTCTTTGGCACCGATACCTTCAACTACACCATCACAGATGTGGATGGCGATGTCTCAACCGCGACAGTGACGATTACGGTAATGGCCGCAGATGATGGAACGCCAGTGGCAGTGGCTGATACAGGTTCAACCACCGAAGACACCTTGCTGGCAAACATTGATGTGACCGCGAATGATACGTTAACGGACGGCGCCACCATCACCGCGTTCGACAGTAGCTCTGCGAATGGCGGCACGGTCACCCAAAACGCAGATGGCACGTTTAATTATCAGCCAGCAGCAGATTTCTTTGGCACGGATACCTTTGATTACACCATCACTGATGTGGACGGGGATACCTCAACCGCGACAGTAACGATCACGGTAACGGCGGCAGATGACGGCACGCCAGTAGCTGTGATTGATACTGGCTCCACCACTGAAGATACCTTGCTATCGAACATTGATGTCACCGCCAACGACACCTTGACCGACGGCGCCACCATTACCGCGTTCGACAGCAGTTCCACCAACGGCGGCACGGTGACCCAAAACGCGGACGGGACCTTTAACTATCAACCAGCAACAGACTTCTTTGGCACGGATACCTTTGATTACACCATCACAGATGTGGATGGCGATGTCTCAACTGCGACAGTAACGATCACCGTAACGGCGGCAGATGACGGCACACCAGTGGCGGTGGCTGATACGGGCTCCACCACTGAAGATACGCTGCTGGAAAACATTGACGTCACCGCGAATGATACGCTCAGCGATGGGGCGACTATTACCGCGTTCGACAGCAGCTCTGCCAACGGCGGCACGGTGACGCAAAACGTTGATGGCACCTTTAACTATCAACCAGCAGCGGACTTCTTCGGCACCGACACCTTTGAATACGAGATCACAGATGTCGATGGAGACACCTCAACTGCGACAGTGACCATAACCGTTACGGCCGCAGATGACGGGACACCAGTGGCGGTGGCTGACACAGGCTCAACCACTGAAGATACGCTGCTTGAAAACATTGATGTGACGGCGAATGATACGCTGACCGATGGGGCAAGTATTACCGCGTTCGATAGCAATTCTGCCAACGGCGGTACCGTTACCCAAAATGCGGACGGCAGCTTTAACTATCAACCAGCAGCAGATTTCTTTGGCACGGATACCTTTGATTACACCATTACGGATGTCGATGGTGATACCTCAACCGCGACAGTAACGATCACGGTGACGGCAGCAGATGACGGGACGCCAGTGGCGGTAGCTGATACAGGTTCTACGACTGAAGATACGCTGCTTGAAAACATTGATGTGACGGCGAATGATACGTTAACGGACGGCGCTTCCATCACCGGTTTCGATACGAGCTCTGCCAACGGCGGCACGGTGACCCAAAATGCGGACGGCACCTTTAACTATCAACCAGCAGCAGATTTCTTTGGCACCGATACCTTTGAGTACACTATTACAGATGTGGATGGCGATGTCTCAACTGCGACAGTAACGATTACCGTCACGGCAGCAGATGACGGCGCGCCGGTGGCGGTGGCTGATACCGTTACCACTAACGAAGATACCCAGCTTTCGTCCATCGATGTGCTTGCCAATGATACGTTAATTGATGGCGCGGCAGTCGTCGCATTTGACGCAACTTCGACTAACGGCGCAACAGTAACGCAAAACCCAGATGGGACATTTAATTACACGCCAGCCCCCGATTTTCACGGCACTGATGTGTTTAGTTATACCTTGCAAGATGCAGATGGTCAGAGCGCAACTGTTAACGTAACGGTGAACGTGGTTAGCGTGGCAGATACTCAAGATGATCAGATCACGATAGATGAAGATAGCTCGGCAATTGTCAACGTAATGGACAACGATACCTTTGAGGCTGGCGCACAACTAACAAGCGTTTCTGCGCCCGCAAACGGGGTATTAAGCTTCGGTGCTAATGGGGTCGTTAACTACACGCCAAATGCCGATTTCACCGGTGTTGAGACGCTTAACTACCAAGTCACGACGGCTGCCGGTGATATTGAAACCGCAACGCTGACGATCAATGTCTCACCCATTCCAGACGCACAGGGCGATACCGTATCCCTTAACGAGGACACAGCAGCGACCCTGAATGTGCTAACTAATGATGATTTTGAATCCGGCGTTACACTCACCAATGTCACGCAACCAGCTAATGGCACAGTCAGTTTTAGTGCTAACGGTGAAGTTATCTATACGCCGAATAAAGATTTCAGTGGCAGCGAAACCGTCACTTACACCGCAACGACGGCTACGGGCCAAACCGAGACAGCGACTGTCACTTTCGATGTGGTCGCCATCGCCGACGCGCCCATGGTCGATATCGTTTTACATGAATCAAGCTTAGCAGGCAGTGGTGCGTCGCAAACTCAAACCTCGATTATCGATATTTCTACCAATCTCACGGACCGCGACGGCAGTGAAGGTCTTGAAAGCATTGTGATTGGGGGCTTGCCAACGGGGGCAACCCTAACCACATCCACTGGCACTTTGTTAGGCACGGCCAATGCAGCGGGTGAAATTGAATTAACCGGGCTCTGGAATGCGTCTGATCGCGATGTGGACTTGCAAAACTTGGCGTTGACTGTGCCCGCAAGCCTTGCTGATGCAACAACGGTGGTCGCTACAGCTACCGTGATTGAATCCAGTAATCAGTCAACAGCGTATGGAAAAGATGAGGTTAGGCTAACAGAATTTGAGGCTCACGAAGCTCAGGAAGGTATTCAAAGTGAACAATATGGTAGCGAGCACGATATTGCGTTAGGTGATCTGCAGGGTGATGTATTGATCCCGGGTAACAATATGAATTTAGCTTTCTTAGTCGATACATCAGGTAGTTATACGCAAGCTGAAATTGATGGTGTTAAGAGCGAGCTAGCCAGCGTATTCTCCCAATTGAAAGATTTCGTTGGCAGCGCTTCAGGAACGGTTAACGTTTTCCTTTCCGACTTCGATGCACCAACACGCCGCACAGCTTCCGTTGATATGCGAGATCCCGATGCACTGGCTGATCTGCAGGCCGTGCTTGATTTAATGGACGATGATGGCGGCACAAACTACGAAGATGCGTTTAGAACGGCAGCGCAGTGGTTTAATAGTGGCGATATTGCCGCAAATTCGAACGCAAAAAACTACACCTACTTTATCACTGATGGTGATGCGACTTCGCATAGCTTCGAAGTAACCGATAGTGGCTGGCAGATAAATGTTGGTAATGGTTGGGAAACGCTAGAGGGCTACGTCAGCAATCTGAGCTTTGAGTTCGACCAAACCATAGTATTTGACCAAGTACGACAAAACGGCACAACCCGTGACTCTTTAAGGATCAATGAAGATGGCTCAATAGAGTACAAGAATAATGCGTCCAGTAACTGGACGACCTATCGAGACTCCTATTGGAACTACGATGGCGGCCAGTACTTTGTGCGACCAACGGGGGATGGGGCTGTCTCTCTTGTCGTATCGCAGTGGGGTTATTTCAACGAAACGATAGACAACACCGAAGCAGTTCTTGGGTTCAATAGTTTATTAGCCAGCGCAGCGAACATGGAAGTGGAAGCGATAGCACTCGGTAGTAACGTTAATCAGCAATCATTGGAATCGTTTGATACCGACAATACAGTCGATTTTGATATTGAAGTGAGTGATCTAGGTGATTTGATCATCGACAAAGTGATCGGCATACAACCAACAACCGACACCTTAAGAGGAGGCGATGGGGATGACATACTCTTTGGTGATTCTATGTTGCTTGATGGCGTGGATGGACAAGGCTATGAGGCGATAGAAAACTTAGTTTCAAGCGAGATAGGCGTGCCTTCGCCAACAGAGCAACAAGTGCACGATTATATTCGTGAGAATACTGAAACGTTCAATTTCTCATCAGAGTCTCATCAAGACGATAATCTGTATGGTGAAGCGGGAAGTGATATTATCTTCGGTCAAGGTGGCGATGATACGCTTGAGGGGGGACTAGGGAACGATATTCTCATTGGTGGGGACGGCGACGATCTCTTGTTAGGTGGCGCTGGGGTCGATCAGCTAGCGGGGGGAGCAGGGGCGGATGTGTTTATCTTCACGCAAAATAGCCTGCAACCAACGAGCACGATAGAGACGGACATCATCACGGACTTCAGTATCGCGGATGGTGATAAACTCGACATGAAAGATCTGTTTGAAGATCTTCCTGCGACGGATTCGGTAACGAATTATCTGGAAATTAATCAAGATAGTGCAGATACAGTAATTACCGTTAATAAAGATGAACAGTCATTCAAAATCAAAGTAGAAGGTGTTAGCGCCGTCGATTTAACCGATTATCTTTATGATCCGATCAACCCAGGTTTAATTGATAAGTAGACAAAATAACCTCATTTCATAGACAAAAGCCCTTCCTGTGATCTCGGTTGGGCTTTTTTATTTCCTCATGCTCGCGTTGTAAGTCTTTGGTAATCAAAAATCGCACCAATTGTCACTAATTCCTTTTGAGAATTTAATTGGTGTCGATTTTCGTGATGTTGGTACCAAAATCGCGCGCTGTGTCTCATAACTAAGATTGTGATGAATCATTAGTAGAACACCAATGTATGTTATGGCAGTGTTACGGCTATATAGATCCGTACAGAAAGATGCGGATAAAACAAATACATAGTCAGAACAAAAGGGAGTTTTTTCGCCATGGCAACCACTGTCTCAGCTAACGGTCAGAACTCATCGACATTTTTCGCAGTTACTCCCGAAGGTGTAGTGATCACATCACCTAAAGATCTCACTCCTGATAGCATTATTATCTTTGTTGGTGAAAATGGTCAGCAACAGGTAATGCAAAATAGAACGCAAAACTCAGCTAGGTCGGATGATCCAAGCCTGACGGACGTCACATCTGATATTCAAGCGATTATTGCTGCCATCGAAACGGGCCAGGATCCGACGCAATTAGGCAAGCAGTATGAGACTGCTGCTGGTGAGGTGTCTGGCTCTAGCCTAACAACATCAGCGCAGGTAGAGCGAACCGCAACGAGCACCATCGTTGAGTCAGGGTTTGATACCACCGGCCTCAATATTTCCGAGCAACAGTTTTCTTTTCTGGTTGAAAATTCAGGCTCTTTTGCTGAATTTAGCGCCCGCGTCGGCATTAGCGTAGATAGCATTACCAATGATACAACGCCAACGATCTCGGGCACGATTTCGGGAAGCAATTGGGATGAGTTGGTCGTTAACGTTGATGGTGTCGATTACACCACAACGACGGGCGATGTCCTCGTTGATGAGAATGGTAATTGGACACTGGTTATTCCTGATGAAAACGCATTAGGTGAAGGGGAGTACGAGGTTACCGCTACCCTCAACAAAGACGGCGAAAAAGTGGATAGCGATGTGGGTGCGGTGGAAGTCGACCTTACCGCGGTTCCTGGCACAGTGACGGTTTCTGTTATCGCAGGTGATGACACGGTCAACATTAATGAATCTGAAGTTACTCAAACAGTAACCGGTACGGCTACGGGTGGTGACATTTCAGTCGGCGATAAAGTGACTGTTACCGTCGGTGGTAATAATTTTGAAACAACGGTTCAGCCCGATGGGTCTTGGAGTGTGGACATTCCAGGCGACGTACTTGCAGGCAACGATAACGTCTCTGTCAACGTGAGCTCTACCGACAATGTGGGCAACTCAGTCACCTCCAGCGGCGACCGCGATTACACGGTCGATCTTTCGCCAAACCTTGCACCAAGCGTGGCAGACAAACACTTCATCACCGACGAAGACACCGCGATCACTATTACTGAGTCCCAGCTATTGGCAGGCGCCGTTGATGCAAACGGTGATGCTTTAACGGTGTCTGATGTGACATATGTTGGTAGCGATGGCTCGCTCGTTAACAATGGCGATGGAACCTACACCTTTACCCCTTCGGAAAACTTCAACGGCAATGTTGATCTCGAGTTTTCGGTCAGTGACGGTAAAGAAGCAACCAACGGTAATATCACTATTGATGTGACCGCAGTTAATGATGCGCCGACAGCTTTCGATGACGCCTACTCAACCACTGACATTCAGCCAATCATCTTAGATCTACTGGCTAACGACCGCGATCCCGACAGTGGTGACAAGCTGACCGTTACATCGATTGCGGGTGTAGCGCTTACGGGTCAACAGCAAACTATCACTTTACCCAATGGCGAGATCCAAATCGGTGCAGATGGCACGACCATTACGTTTATCCCGTCAAAAGACTTCGAAGGTGATGTCAATATAAGTTACACGGTCACTGACGGCGAGCTGGAATCCTCAGCGAACGCCACGATCACAGTGACTGATAGCACGTCACCAAATAAACCTAATGTTTCGATTACCGAAGACGCCAATGACGATGGCGTTATTAGCAGCAACGAGCTTAATGGCGAGGTGAACGTCACCATCGATCTTGCAGGTACTAACGCGGTAGAGGGCGATACGCTAACGGTCAACGGTCAGCAGATCACGCTTACTGATAGTCACTTAGCTGATGGCAAAGTTGATACCACTGTCTCAGTTCCCAATAGTGGCAATACCGTTACGGTAGAAGCCACGATTACTGATCAGACCGGCAATACCTCCGCGCCGGGTAGTGACAGCAAGTCTATAGATACCGAAGCACCAACAGTGACGGTAATTATTAATGCAGACGGCACCGTGACCTTTGCGTTTAGCGAAGAAGTGACAGACTTCACCGACGCAGCTATCGACGTGACCAACGGTAATATTTCGAACCTGACGCCGCCAACGGATGGCTCCAACAACTGGACGGCTGATCTGACGCCGAATGATGGTGTTGACGGTGATGTGACCGTCACGGTTAAAGAGCAAAGCTACAGCGACAGCGCAGGCAACTTGGGCTCGGGCGGCAGTGACACGACAGCGGTCGACACCCAAGCGCCGAGCGTGACGGTCACCATCAATGCGGATGGCACCGTGACCTTTGCGTTTAGCGAAGAAGTGACAGACTTCACCGACGCAGCTATCGACGTGACCAACGGTAATATTTCGAACCTGACGCCGCCAACGGATGGCTCCAACAACTGGACGGCTGATCTGACGCCGAATGATGGTGTTGACGGTGATGTGACCGTCACGGTTAAAGAGCAAAGCTACAGCGACAGCGCAGGCAACTTGGGCTCGGGCGGCAGTGACACGACAGCGGTTGACACCCAAGCGCCGAGCGTGACGGTCACCATCAATGCTGATGGCACCGTGACCTTTGCGTTTAGCGAAGAAGTGACAGACTTCACCGACGCAGCTATCGACGTGACCAACGGTAATATTTCGAACCTGACGCCGCCAACGGATGGCTCCAACAACTGGACGGCTGATCTGACGCCGAATGATGGTGTTGATGGTGATGTGACCGTCACGGTTAAAGAGCAAAGCTACAGCGACAGCGCAGGCAACTTGGGCTCGGGCGGCAGTGACACGACAGCGGTCGACACCCAAGCGCCGAGCGTGACGGTCACCATCAATGCGGATGGCACCGTGACCTTTGCGTTTAGCGAAGAAGTGACAGACTTCACCGACGCAGCTATCGACGTGACCAACGGTAATATTTCGAACCTGACGCCGCCAACGGATGGCTCCAACAACTGGACGGCTGATCTGACGCCGAATGATGGTGTTGACGGTGATGTGACCGTCACGGTTAAAGAGCAAAGCTACAGCGACAGCGCAGGCAACTTGGGCTCGGGCGGCAGTGACACGACAGCGGTCGACACCCAAGCGCCGAGCGTGACGGTCACCATCAATGCGGATGGCACCGTGACCTTTGCGTTTAGCGAAGAAGTGACAGACTTCACCGACGCAGCTATCGACGTGACCAACGGTAATATTTCGAACCTGACGCCGCCAACGGATGGCTCCAACAACTGGACGGCTGATCTGACGCCGAATGATGGTGTTGACGGTGATGTGACCGTCACGGTTAAAGAGCAAAGCTACAGCGACAGCGCAGGCAACTTGGGCTCGGGCGGCAGTGACACGACAGCGGTCGACACCCAAGCGCCGAGCGTGACGGTGACGATCAATGCCGACGGTACCGTGACCTTTGCGTTTAGCGAAGAAGTGAAGGATTTCACTGACGGCGATATCGAGGTGACCAACGGTAAGATTTCGAACCTGACGCCGCCAACGGACGGCTCCAACAACTGGACGGCAGATTTAACACCGAACCCGAATGTGGATGGCAATCTCACCGTGGAAGTGGCTGACGGTGGCTACAAGGATATGGCGGGTAACGCGGGAACGGGTGGCAGTGACACGACGGCGATTGACACCCAAGCGCCGAGCGTGACGGTGACGATCAATGCTGATGGCACCGTGACCTTTGCGTTTAGCGAAGAAGTGACAGACTTCACCGACGCAGCTATCGACGTGACCAACGGTAATATTTCGAACCTGACGCCGCCAACGGATGGCTCCAACAACTGGACGGCTGATCTGACGCCGAATGATGGTGTTGATGGTGATGTGACCGTCACGGTTAAAGAGCAAAGCTACAGCGACAGCGCAGGCAACTTGGGCTCGGGCGGCAGTGACACGACAGCGGTCGACACCCAAGCGCCGAGCGTGACGGTCACCATCAATGCTGATGGCACCGTGACCTTTGCGTTTAGCGAAGAAGTGACAGACTTCACCGACGCAGCTATCGACGTGACCAACGGGAATATTTCGAACCTGACGCCGCCAACGGATGGCTCCAACAACTGGACGGCTGATCTGACGCCGAATGATGGTGTTGACGGTGATGTGACCGTCACGGTTAAAGAGCAAAGCTACAGCGACAGCGCAGGCAACTTGGGCTCGGGCGGCAGTGACACGACAGCGGTCGACACCCAAGCGCCGAGCGTGACGGTCACCATCAATGCGGATGGCACCGTGACCTTTGCGTTTAGCGAAGAAGTGACAGACTTCACCGACGCAGCTATCGACGTGACCAACGGTAATATTTCGAACCTGACGCCGCCAACGGATGGCTCCAACAACTGGACGGCTGATCTGACGCCGAATGATGGTGTTGACGGTGATGTGACCGTCACGGTTAAAGAGCAAAGCTACAGCGACAGCGCAGGCAACTTGGGCTCGGGCGGCAGTGACACGACAGCGGTCGACACCCAAGCGCCGAGCGTGACGGTGACGATCAATGCCGACGGTACCGTGACCTTTGCGTTTAGCGAAGAAGTGAAGGATTTCACTGACGGCGATATCGAGGTGACCAACGGTAAGATTTCGAACCTGACGCCGCCAACGGATGGCTCCAACAACTGGACGGCTGATCTGACGCCGAATGATGGTGTTGACGGTGATGTGACCGTCACGGTTAAAGAGCAAAGCTACAGCGACAGCGCAGGCAACTTGGGCTCGGGCGGCAGTGACACGACAGCGGTCGACACCCAAGCGCCGAGCGTGACGGTCACCATCAATGCTGATGGCACCGTGACCTTTGCGTTTAGCGAAGAAGTGACAGACTTCACCGACGCAGCTATCGACGTGACCAACGGGAATATTTCGAACCTGACGCCGCCAACGGATGGCTCCAACAACTGGACGGCTGATCTGACGCCGAATGATGGTGTTGACGGTGATGTGACCGTCACGGTTAAAGAGCAAAGCTACAGCGACAGCGCAGGCAACTTGGGCTCGGGCGGCAGTGACACGACAGCGGTCGACACCCAAGCGCCGAGCGTGACGGTCACCATCAATGCTGATGGCACCGTGACCTTTGCGTTTAGCGAAGAAGTGACAGACTTCACCGACGCAGCTATCGACGTGACCAACGGTAATATTTCGAACCTGACGCCGCCAACGGATGGCTCCAACAACTGGACGGCTGATCTGACGCCGAATGATGGTGTTGACGGTGATGTGACCGTCACGGTTAAAGAGCAAAGCTACAGCGACAGCGCAGGCAACTTGGGCTCGGGCGGCAGTGACACGACAGCGGTCGACACCCAAGCGCCAAGCGTGACGGTCACCATCAATGCGGATGGCACCGTGACCTTTTCGTTTAGCGAAGAAGTGACAGACTTCACCGACGCAGCTATCGACGTGACCAACGGTAATATTTCGAACCTGACGCCGCCAACGGATGGCTCCAACAACTGGACGGCTGATCTGACGCCGAATGATGGTGTTGATGGTGATGTGACCGTCACGGTTAAAGAGCAAAGCTACAGCGACAGCGCAGGCAACTTGGGCTCGGGCGGCAGTGACACGACAGCGGTCGACACCCAAGCGCCGAGCGTGACGGTCACCATCAATGCTGATGGCACCGTGACCTTTGCGTTTAGCGAAGAAGTGACAGACTTCACCGACGCAGCTATCGACGTGACCAACGGTAAGATTTCGAACCTGACGCCGCCAACGGATGGCTCCAACAACTGGACGGCTGATCTGACGCCGAATGATGGTGTTGACGGTGATGTGACCGTCACGGTTAAAGAGCAAAGCTACAGCGACAGCGCAGGCAACTTGGGCTCGGGCGGCAGTGACACGACAGCGGTCGACACCCAAGCGCCGAGCGTGACGGTCACCATCAATGCGGATGGCACCGTGACCTTTGCGTTTAGCGAAGAAGTGACAGACTTCACCGACGCAGCTATCGACGTGACCAACGGTAATATTTCGAACCTGACGCCGCCAACGGATGGCTCCAACAACTGGACGGCTGATCTGACGCCGAATGATGGTGTTGACGGTGATGTGACCGTCACGGTTAAAGAGCAAAGCTACAGCGACAGCGCAGGCAACTTGGGCTCGGGCGGCAGTGACACGACAGCGGTCGACACCCAAGCGCCGAGCGTGACGGTCACCATCAATGCTGATGGCACCGTGACCTTTGCGTTTAGCGAAGAAGTGACAGACTTCACCGACGCAGCTATCGACGTGACCAACGGTAATATTTCGAACCTGACGCCGCCAACGGATGGCTCCAACAACTGGACGGCGGATCTGACGCCGAATGATGGTGTTGACGGTGATGTGACCGTCACGGTTAAAGAGCAAAGCTACAGCGACAGCGCAGGCAACTTGGGCTCGGGCGGCAGTGACACGACAGCGGTCGACACCCAAGCGCCGAGCGTGACGGTGACGATCAATGCCGACGGTACCGTGACCTTTGCGTTCAGCGAAGAAGTGAAGGATTTCACTGACGGCGATATCGACGTGACCAACGGTAATATTTCGAACCTGACGCCGCCAACGGATGGCTCCAACAACTGGACGGCTGATCTGACGCCGAATGATGGTGTTGACGGTGATGTGACCGTCACGGTTAAAGAGCAAAGCTACAGCGACAGCGCAGGCAACTTGGGCTCGGGCGGCAGTGACACGACAGCGGTTGACACCCAAGCGCCGAGCGTGACGGTCACCATCAATGCTGATGGCACCGTGACCTTTGCGTTTAGCGAAGAAGTGACAGACTTCACCGACGCAGCTATCGACGTGACCAACGGTAATATTTCGAACCTGACGCCGCCAACGGATGGCTCCAACAACTGGACGGCTGATCTGACGCCGAATGATGGTGTTGACGGTGATGTGACCGTCACGGTTAAAGAGCAAAGCTACAGCGACAGCGCAGGCAACTTGGGCTCGGGCGGCAGTGACACGACAGCGGTCGACACCCAAGCGCCGAGCGTGACGGTCACCATCAATGCTGATGGCACCGTGACCTTTGCGTTTAGCGAAGAAGTGACAGACTTCACCGACGCAGCTATCGACGTGACCAACGGTAATATTTCGAACCTGACGCCGCCAACGGATGGCTCCAACAACTGGACGGCTGATCTGACGCCGAATGATGGTGTTGACGGTGATGTGACCGTCACGGTTAAAGAGCAAAGCTACAGCGACAGCGCAGGCAACTTGGGCTCGGGCGGCAGTGACACGACAGCGGTTGACACCCAAGCGCCGAGCGTGACGGTCACCATCAATGCTGATGGCACCGTGACCTTTGCGTTTAGCGAAGAAGTGACAGACTTCACCGACGCAGCTATCGACGTGACCAACGGGAATATTTCGAACCTGACGCCGCCAACGGATGGCTCCAACAACTGGACGGCTGATCTGACGCCGAATGATGGTGTTGATGGTGATGTGACCGTCACGGTTAAAGAGCAAAGCTACAGCGACAGCGCAGGCAACTTGGGCTCGGGCGGCAGTGACACGACAGCGGTCGACACCCAAGCGCCGAGCGTGACGGTCACCATCAATGCGGATGGCACCGTGACCTTTGCGTTTAGCGAAGAAGTGACAGACTTCACCGACGCAGCTATCGACGTGACCAACGGTAATATTTCGAACCTGACGCCGCCAACGGATGGCTCCAACAACTGGACGGCGGATCTGACGCCGAATGATGGTGTTGACGGTGATGTGACCGTCACGGTTAAAGAGCAAAGCTACAGCGACAGCGCAGGCAACTTGGGCTCGGGCGGCAGTGACACGACAGCGGTCGACACCCAAGCGCCGAGCGTGACGGTCACCATCAATGCGGATGGCACCGTGACCTTTGCGTTTAGCGAAGAAGTGACAGACTTCACCGACGCAGCTATCGACGTGACCAACGGTAATATTTCGAACCTGACGCCGCCAACGGATGGCTCCAACAACTGGACGGCTGATCTGACGCCGAATGATGGTGTTGACGGTGATGTGACCGTCACGGTTAAAGAGCAAAGCTACAGCGACAGCGCAGGCAACTTGGGCTCGGGCGGCAGTGACACGACAGCGGTCGACACCCAAGCGCCGAGCGTGACGGTCACCATCAATGCTGATGGCACCGTGACCTTTGCGTTTAGCGAAGAAGTGACAGACTTCACCGACGCAGCTATCGACGTGACCAACGGTAATATTTCGAACCTGACGCCGCCAACGGATGGCTCCAACAACTGGACGGCTGATCTGACGCCGAATGATGGTGTTGACGGTGATGTGACCGTCACGGTTAAAGAGCAAAGCTACAGCGACAGCGCAGGCAACTTGGGCTCGGGCGGCAGTGACACGACAGCGGTTGACACCCAAGCGCCGAGCGTGACGGTCACCATCAATGCTGATGGCACCGTGACCTTTGCGTTCAGTGAAGAAGTGACAGATTTCACTGACGGCGATATCGAGGTGACCAACGGTAATATTTCGAACCTGACGCCGCCAACGGATGGCTCCAACACTTGGACGGCGACGCTAACGCCAGAAGCGGGCTTTGAAGGTGATGTGACCGTCACGGTTAAAGATCAAAGCTACAACGATATGGCAGGCAACGCGGGTAGTAGCGGCACCGATAGCGTAACCGTTGATACCTTAGCTGCTGATGCGCCGACTGTACGCATCCTCAATGACAGGACGCCAGACGATGGCACGCTGGTTAATAGCGAAATTTATGATGATGGCACTGTTGTTATCCATGTTGGTGTTAGCCGTAGCGATCTCGACAACGGCGGCAAAGTGAATTTGGTGATTAGCAAAGGCGCAACAACTTCCGAAGTCGAGCTTAGCCTGAACGGCGCTGATCAGCTGGTCGATAGTGCAGGCAAAGTGTACGACTACAATAACGGCATCATCACCTTAATTGAAACCGTACCTGCAGACGGTGAGATTGTCCGCGTAACAGCCACTCAAACTGATAAAGGTGGTAACCAGTCGGAGGCTGGAGAAGACAGTGCTGTTGTCGGCGACACAACTGCTGCTGAGGCACCAATTGTCCATATCACCAATGATGGCGAACCAGGCGATGGGACGCTGACTAACATCGAGATAGATGATAGCGGTAACGTTTCCATCGAGGTCACGATCAATGGTCAAGATCTAGCAGATGGCGGAAGTGTCATGCTCGATATCGTCAACGGCGGCATTAAAGATCCTGTCACGCTGACGTTGACTGGTGATGTACTCAGCGATGACCGTTTCACGTACGATAGCCAAACGCAAACCATTCACTTTACACAAAGCGCACCTGCTGACGGCCAAACTATTAGCGTGAGTGCGACACAAACCGATAAGGCTGGCAACAAGTCCGAACAGGGCCAAGACAGTGCGGTAGTAGGCGACACAACGGCGGCCTCTGCGCCAACGGTACACATTGTTAATGATGGACGCCCGGGTGATGGCTCGCTGACCACTAGCGAAATTTATAATGATGGGACTGTCGTTATCAATGTAGGAGTTAGCCGTAGCGACCTTAACAATGGTGGTAGCGTAAATTTGGTGATTAGCAATGGCGCAACAACTACGGAAGTCGAGCTTAGCCTTAACGGCGCGGGTCAGCTTGTAGACAGTGCAGGCCAAGTTTACGACTTCAATAACGGCATCATTACATTAACTGAAAATGCGCCAGCACATGGTGAGACTATCACGGTTACTGCTACCCAGACCGATCGAGACGGCAATGTATCGCAGGAAGGTAAAGACACCGCGGTGGTCGATACCGTCTACGGTGAAGGCAATGAAGAGTCACCGACCTTTGCACCGGAAGTCAAAATTGTTGATGACAACAACCTTGATGATGGCGTGATCAACAAAGATGAGCTGGGCAACGATAACGTTCAAGTGTCGGTGATGGTAGATAGCAAAACGCTTGCTGTCGATGGTGCATCGGTGACCTTGAGTATTAATGGTCAGTCTGTTGAGTTCAAGCTGGTTAATGGCCTGCTGGTTAACCTAGATGGCAGCCCACAAAGTAAGTTCACTTATAGCAAGGGTGTCATCACGTGGAACGAAACCGTTGCAGAAGGTGAGACCATCACCGTTACTGCGACGCAAACCGATAGCGATGGAAATGTTTCGCAGCAAGGTGCCGATTCGGCTCATATCAACGTATCGCCAGTGGCGGGTTCAGTGATTTTGCCTGCGGTGAATGAAGATAATGCTATTACCTTTACCGCAGACCAATTACTCGTGAACAGCAGTGATCCTGATGGAGCGAATCAGAATCTGTCGGATCTCTCTATCTCTGAAGTTAGCTACACCGGCAATCAAGGTGTTTTAGTTGATAATGGCGATGGGACGTTTACGTTCACACCAACACATGACTATTCCGGCACGGTCAATATTGATTTCATTGTGAGTGATGCTCAGGGTAATACAGCCTCGTCTAGTGCATCGGTTACGGTTAATCCCGTTGCTGATGCGCCTGTCGTTGAGGTTTCCTTAGTGAGCATTGGTAAGGGTGCCAGTGAGGCAGTGATCTATCAGCAGATAGCAGAGGCTGTTAAGAATGGTCAGACGGTATCGCAAGAATGGCTAGAGCAAATCGGGGTTGTGAGCCAGAAGCATCTGAGCGGAGATAATGAGAGTAACCTTATTACAGGTACAGATGGTATTGATGCCATTTATGGAGATCAAAATGTAGTCCCTTGGTATGACGCCCCCCTTGGTAATGACGTTATCATCGCATCAGGCGGAAACGATGCAATCTTCGGTGATAATTCGACAGATTATGTCTCAGGCACCCCAGATAGTTTTGATGGCTATGATACAGTGGTATATGGCGGCTCTTTTGAAGATTATATCTTAAAATCAATGGGGCTTGATCATTCTGGAGTAGCACACTGGAAGATCACTGACCTTCGAGGTATTGATACGCCAAATGACCCAAATACGCCAGAGAAAGAAAACGGAAACCATCTTTACGAAATCGACCGCCTTGTATTCAAAGACGCGATTGTTGAGATCACCAACGATGGTACGGGTACTTACTGCATACTGCAGGATACGGTCTACACCGTCGATATTTCAGCGCAGCTAACTGACGTTGATGGCAGTGAAAGTTTTGCAGAATTGCGCCTATCCGGTCTGGCACCTGGTGCGACCTTGTTAACCAGCACAGGTGAAACGTTGGGTGTGGCTAATGCCAACGGTGAGCTGGTGCTGAGCAATTTGGATGCGTACTTGAAACCGGGCAGTTCGACAGAAATTGAATTAAGCGGTGTGCAAATTCTGGTACCAACCAAAACCGAAGTTGATAAAGACGGTAACTCGACGACCTATGTTGTGGATAAAGACGGCAACCCGAGTAATGTGACCTTGCCACTCGACCTTAATGTTCAGGTTGATTCCGTCGAGACAGTGACCAAAGATGATCCATTGCCATCGGAAGCAACGGGGCAAGACTCAGTGCTATTGACGAATGTTGTTAGCCATGAAGCGTCGATTGATCAAAACGAAGCGCGAGAAGTGTTGACGGGCCAGCACGATATCGCCGTTGGCGACCTTCAAGGTGAGCTCATCCAGCCAGGTGCTGATCTAAATATCGCCTTCATGGTGGATACTTCTGGGAGTCTTGAAGACCAAATCAATGTGCTAAAGAACGAGATGGTGTCCATTGTGACTGAAATAAATCGTTCAGCCACGAGTGGCAGCGGCACCGTTAACGTGTTTATTGCCGATTTTGATACTCGCACGAAAACAACAGTGGCTGTTGAGGTTGGCTCAGGTGCAGCATTGGATGAGTTAAAAACCTCGATCAATTCCATGACCAGCGGTGGGTCAACCAACTTTGATGACGTGTTTAATTCTACTGCGAACTGGTTTAACGACCAGACTAACGGTAAGAACATGGTCTACTTCATTACAGATGGAAAGGCATCAAGTCACAACGTAGAGCAAACTTCATCACCGTTTAGCGTTGCAACTGGCAACGGAGATGTTTCTTTAGTGGATTACGCTAAAACAGTGTTAGTACCAGAACAAGGTGAATTGCTGATAGCGAATGTTACTCGTTCAGATCAATGGAATAGTAAGGTTTATGAAATCACAGTCGCCGATGATGGCAAGCTAAGCTACCGTCAAGAAGGTAACAGCGACTGGAAGCCTGTTACGTCGGGCAATGAAGAAGATGGTTTCTCGCTATATATTCGTCCAGATGGTAATGGAGGAAATCAGCTCATCGGCCATAACAAGAACTCGGGCAACACGCCTATCGATAAGCAAGAGGCATTAGACGCGTTTGAGAACTTATTGTCGAAGGATGTGGTGGTTGAAGCTATTGGCATTGGTAACGAAGTAGATGATGCATATCTGAGTGGCTTTGACTCTGCCAGCACGGTTGAGACACAAGTACCGGTTGATCAACTGAAAGAGCTGATTATCGATAAGCTGTTATTGGTCGCACCAAACACAGATATTATCGAGAGTGGTAAAGGCGATGATATCTTGTTTGGCGATTCAATATTACTGCCGAATACACCAAATCAAGGTTATCAAGCGCTGGAAGACTTCATCGCAGGTAAACTTGTTGCAAGCAATGAAATCGCAGTAGGGGAAGTGCCTACCGAAGTTCAAGTGCATAACTATATTCGTGAGAATGTAGAGGTATTTGATATCTCCAACGCGGCACATCAATACGACATTCTTGATGGCGGTGAGGGAGGCGATATCATTTATGGTCAAGGGGGTAACGACAGCATTTTTGGCCGTAATGGTAATGATATTTTGCTAGGTGGTGATGGTAGTGATTCTCTACATGGCGGTAATGGTGACGACATTTTGATCGGCGGCGCAGGCGCTGACGCTATGTGGGGCGCCGCTGGCAGCGATGTCTTCAAGTTCAACGCTGATTCATTAACGACGTCTGCGGCAGCGCCGGTGGAGGTTGATACGATTATTGACTTTAGTATCGCCGATGGTGACAAGCTTGATTTTTCAGATATCTTTAGTGTGAATGAAAGCGATCCGCTAGAGAACTACTTGAGCGTTTCTGATAACGGCCAGAGTGGTGTCATCGTAACCGTATCCACATCGCCAGATCAGTCGCTGCAGGTTGAGCTGGATGGAGTGAGCAGCGCTGAGCTGACTAACTACTTGTTCGATCCAAATAACTCAGGTATTGAAAAGTAGTTCGCTTAACGAATATTTAGGTATCAAACAAAAACACCGCGATTGGCGGTGTTTTTTTATGTACTGAATAAGCGAAATATTTACGACTTAGTTGCTAATGCGCTGTCGAGAAATAGGCGCGTCTCCGACAAGATCACTTCACGCAACAACAGCAAACCGATCAGGTTAGGGATTGCCATTAAGCCGTTGACGATGTCGGCGATGATCCAAATGATATCCAGCTTAAGGAAAGTTCCCACAGCGACAAGACCTAAGAAAATGATCTTGTAAGGTAGAATCGCATTTTGACCGAATAGATATACCACACTGCGCTCGCCGTAGTAGTTCCAGCCAAGAATCGTGGTGAAGGCGAAGAAGGTCATGCCGATCGAAACCAACAACGGACCCCAATAATTCGATCCTAAGCCAATCGAGAACGCGGAAGTGGTCATCTCTGCGCCCACGTAGCCACTTTGCCACGCATCAGTCAGCACCAAGGTCAAACCCGTCATGGTACAAATTACAATGGTGTCAAAAAAGGTCCCTGTCATTGAAATCAAACCTTGGCGCGCAGGCGAGTCTGTTTGCGCTGCTGCGGCCGCCATTGGCGCGCTACCCAAGCCAGATTCATTCGAGAACACCCCACGAGAGACACCAGCTTGAATGGCCAGCATGATACCGCCGCCGACAACGCCGCCGGTGGCTGCTTCAGGTGAGAACGCACTGTTGATCACCAGCATTACCGCACCAGGAACGGCATCCGCATTGAGGATCAGTACCGCCAAACAGGCAAGTACATAGAACACCGCCATGCTTGGTACTAGTGCACTCGCGACTGTTGAGATTGAACGAATACCACCGATGGTAACGGCAGCCACCAAAGCGGTGAGTACAATACCGGTTTGCCAAGGTTGGATATCAAAGGCAATCGATGCGGCATTGCTAATTGCATTGACTTGCGGAAAGGTACCGATGCCGAAGCAGGCAACACCTAAAGTAAAGACGGCAAAGAGTTTTGCCAGCAATGGGCTATTTGCGCCGTGCTCCAAATAGTACATCGGGCCACCCATCATATTGCCGTTTTTATCTTTTCGGCGGTATTTGACAGCCAATAGACACTCGGCATATTTGGTCGCCATGCCAAACAGTGCAGCCATCCACATCCAGAACAGTGCACCCGGGCCGCCAAGCTTGATCGCGGTCGCCACACCGATAATGTTACCGGTACCAATCGTTGCGGAAAGGGCGGTACATAAAGCGGCAAACGGTGATACATCACCTTCTTGACTCGATGATTTTGAAAAGACGAGTTTGAGCGCTTGGGGTAGCTTGAAGATCTGAATTGCACCCAGTCGAACGGTGAAATAAACCCCGGTGCCGACGAGTAAGAGAAGCAGGGGAGCGCCCCACACAAAAGATTGAATTGACGTTAAAATGTCTAGATAAGGTTGCACATTTCCTCCTAAAGGGTCACTTAAGGAGGAGAATAGAAACAGCTTCACAGCCACTGCATAAGATCAGCGACATATATGGAATAAACCATCTCTTTTCCCCTCTGTCCTTTTGCCTGAGAGTTTGACCGTGCAATTGCGCACAGCTTGCTCCTTCGGCGTCCGATCTAACGGATCTCTCCAGAGGTCCCTCCAACAGCAGTCCTCACCCCAATGGGGCGCCTGAAAGATTTACTTCTTCGGCGTGCGCAAGCGCACTCTCCAGCTGTCTTCATCGGAACACAAATTTTCAACGCGATATTAGTGCAAATGTAAATGAATGTCTCGAAAAAAGTGATGAAACCTAGGTTTTTACTTTAAAGGTGAATCCGATGGTGATTATTTAGTCGGATTTTGATGGGTTTTTGTATCAAAGGTTAAAAAACTGATGGAATTTAAGGAGCTTTGCAGCCGCCATTTGACGTGAGATCAGAGAAAACCGAACGGGTTGACCAAAACGGTATTGGGCGAGACGGGGTAAGTCGATTTTGCAGATAGTACCGAGTTTGGGGTAGCCGCCGATAGATTGGCGATCGTTAAGCAAAATAATAGGCTGGCCACTGGGCGGCACCTGCACGCTACCTAATGCAATACCTTCTGAAATGATCCCGAGTTGTGGTGTGGCAATAGGCTCTCCTTGTAAGGTGTAACCCATTCTATTGCTCTTTGGGGATAAGTAATAAAGCTCGTGCAAAAGTTGTTTAATCGCGTCAGGCGCAAAATCTTCAAATTGGTAACCGGGTACGAGCCTTAATGTGAGCGGCGCAAGATAGTCTGGGATTTGAAATCTCGATAGCGGCGGGCGAATGTGAGTAACTACCTGATCCCATCTCAGTTTGTCGCCAATGTTGAGACTTGCGCCATCACCGTTCACACCGCCTGCACGGTTGCGGCTAACGGTGGCACGGCTGTCGAGATAGCGCGGCGTGTCAAAGCCACCACTAACAGCCAAATAGGCAAAGTTACCTTGTTTGGCGTGGGATAGCTTTAATTGATCGCCGATTTTTACCTTATGTGCTGACCATGTTGGAAGGGGAACGCCGTTAATCGTCAGCGTCACAGCAGCGCCAGTAACCGCGATAAATCCTTCGCAATGCGATAATGCCTGAAAGCCGCCATTGGTGATCTCAATTTGCGCTGCATTGGTAGGATTACCGAGTAGGAAATTGCCCCAACAAAAAGCATGAAGATCGGCAGGGCCTCCTTGGCTCAGCCCATATTGCGCAGCATTAAAGCGGCCTAAATCTTGAATTGTGCTACTCACACCGGGCTTTATCACTTCAAGCATCGTTCTCACCATGGATCGTATAGTGCTGTTCTTGCAGGCGATATTCGTCGTAGCTTATTGGGGTGAAACGTACGCGATCGCCGGGCTTGAGCAGAGATAAACGTGGGTCTTGATGATTAAACAACGGTTGCGGGCAACGCGCAATCACATGCCATCCGCCGGGAGACTGACACGGGTAAATCGCAGTTTGAGACTCTGCGATGGCCACACTCCCTGCCGGCACAATAACCGGAGAGGTTTTGCGCGGCAATATGAGACTCGCATCAAGACTCGCCATAAAAGGAAACCCCGGCAAAAAGCCAATCGCGGCAACGGTATAAACCTGATTGGCATGGCGTTCAATAAGGGTGTCTACATTGAGCTTAAGCGCAGTAGCGGTAGCGAGTAAATCAGGGGCAACATGCTGATCATAACAAGCGGGTACCGCGACAATATCGGCTGTATTGGCGGTATCTTTTGGCAAAAGCGATACGCTGTTTGCGAATTGAATGATCGCGGCTGGGTCTTGCATCGGCTGAAACTCGACCAAAAGAGTGGTGTACGAGGGGGTGAGATCGCGCAAACTTTCCCCGAATTGGTCTGTTAAGGCGTTAGCCAGCAGCGCAATTTTCGGTGGAAGCGATAGATCGATGTCATCAGCGAAGCGGAACAATAAACTATTCTCACCGACAAAGCTGACGTTCATCATGCACTCGTTAACCAAGTTTTGATTTTATGGATCAGTGCAATCGCATCGGGGTTATCGCCATGCACACATAAGGTATCTGCATGAAGAAGTAATTGGGCGCCATCCTCTGTGACAATGTAACCATTCTTGAGTTGGTGAACCCGCTGCTCAAGGGCTGCTTCTTCTGTTAACACCGCATGGGGGTGGGAGCGGTTAACTAAATGTCCAGCGGCGGTATAGGCACGGTCGATAAATGCTTCAAACAGGAGTTTAACGCCTAGGTCGTTGGCAAGGTGTTGGTAGCGTGCATTTTGCGCTGTCGATAAGATCATGAGGGGAAGTTCAAGGCTAGCCGCAGACCGACAGACAGCGAGAAAAATCTCATCGTTGGCCATCATATCGTTGTAGAGCGCACCGTGTGGCTTGATGTAACTCAGTTCGCACCGATGTAATTTGCATATCGCATGCAGTGCACCCACCTGATAGTTGATCAAATGGGTTAGTTGCTGGCTGGAATAAGGAATATGTCGTCGGCCAAATCCGGCTTTATCGTCGTAGCCTGGATGCGCGCCAATGGCGACGTGATTGCGGCTCGCGAGTTCAACCGTACGCGCCATTACGTCGGGGTCGCCAGCATGAAAACCGCAGGCAATGTTCACCATATCAACCAATGGGATCACCGTTTCATCATTGCCCAACGACCAATGGCCAAAGCTCTCACCGACATCACTGTTTAAGCGCATTCGTTTGTTCCTGTCTTACGTTGGTTAGCCAAAATAGTGCTAAATCCGAATTTAGCTGACGAATCTAAAGTTATTTGCAATAGTGTCGATAAATTATAATGCTGAGAGAGAACCGGCACTCTTGCTGATTTAATCTTAATAATCATGATGTTAAAAGATAGCACATTTCACTGATATTTATTAACAATATAATGAGTGAAATGTCGTCACGCTAGCACTGGCGCGAAAGAGAAATATTTCCATATATGACCACATTCCATGAACTTCTTGGTACCGATGACACCATGTCGGTCGATGAAGTGAAAAAACGCTACAAATTTATTTCCATGCGCGTACACCCTGATAAAGGCGGGTCGAGCGCCATGATGCAGATGGTTAGCCAAGCCTATACCTTTATCAGTCGTGGGGAAGGTAACAAAGAGGTCTTCACCAGCGTCAAAGTTGATAATGACCAGACCGCAGCGTTGATGAACAAAGTGAAACTATTAGAACGCGAGAACCGGCTCATTAAAGAAGCGTTTGAAAAAGCGAAACGACAAATTGAGAGTTTGAATCGTGAGATAAAAGAAACCACCGATAGCCAGTTTCGCCAGCAGCGGTTTCAGACCAAAGATCTCAGTGACGCCAGAGACGAAGTTCGCCGGTTAACGGCATTGTTGGCCGAAGCTGATGTGAAATTGCAACATGCGCGAATACTGCAGAACGCCAATAAAGAGATGAATAAAACGGCAGGGAACAATGGAAGCTACGGGAGCAGTGAAGGTCGTCGACGCCAGCGTTGGCTATTTCAAGCAATAGGCGTGGCCTTTATTCTGGGCTTGGTGGTTAATATTCCGGGGATGAAACAGTGGGTGTCCGCGCGCTTAAAGGGCGAAGACAAAGCAGCTGCGCCGATTGTTTATCAGGTGGTGCCAGAGGCGCCAGTGGTTGAATCCTTACCAGTGTCGCCAGTGGTCGATAAGCCCGCAGAGTCAGCCTCAAGTAACCTAGGGGAAAACTACGACATTGAAGATAACTATGCGATTGATAACTGGCATAACGCGCGCTACCGAGTGAGCGGTGACGCGTATATGGCGGTGAAAAATGTTGATGGCTCTTACATTGTGCGAGATTGCGCCGATCAGTTTTATTTGTTTCTCAATCGTGTGAATGAGCCGCTTCGCGTGCCGCCCAATTTGGTCTACCGCAATCGCTCCCAATCGTATCATATCTATGCGATAGAATATGGTATGGGCTCAACATCGGAGACTTGGCTGGAAAGTAATCGGCTGACAATCAATGGTGAGCCGTTTGTAAATGCTAATTTTGCATCAGCGTTAAATCGCCATAACTTAGAATGTTTGATGGCCCAATAAAGCTGACTTCTGGCGTGATACTTTCACTGTCTAGAGTTACTGCCACACATATCATTTTATAGAAATGAAGCCCTAAAAAAGAGAAAACCCTTGGTGATGAGCCAAGGGTTTTTAGTTAGGACAAGATTGTACCTATTAAGCCGCCGATTGAACTTTGCCATCACGCAATAGCTGAAGCACCTTGTCTTTAGGGCCATCAGCAATCACCGCACCTTGCTCCATGATGATCAAGCGATCGACTACATCTAACATGCTGGTTTTATGCGTGATTAAGATCAGTGTCTCGTCGTCAGACATCTGCCCCAGTTGCTGCTTGATATACAACTCTGAGCGGTTATCCATGCTGCTGGTTGGCTCATCCATTAACATAATAGGAGGTCGCCCAAGGAAGGCGCGCGCAATAGCGATCGCTTGACGTTGACCACCAGACAGCGCATTGCCTGCCTCGCCAATTTGGCGATCTAAACCTGCGGGATCTTGCTGAGTAAACAGGGTCACCCCTGCACGGGTGGCAGCGTTCACTACATCGCGATCATCACTTAATGGACGTCCCAATGCGATGTTGTCGCGGACCGAGCCAAAGAACAACATGATATTTTGCGGCACCACACCAATGTTGCGGCGAATATCGATGTGATGGATCTGCTCGATGTCAGTATCGTCGATTAACACGCTACCTTCGTTGGGGCGGTAAAGCCCCATGATCAAACGCTCGATAGTCGATTTACCAGAGCCAATGCGCCCAATAATGCCAACTTTCTCACCAGGATTGATAGTGAACGATACATCGCGCAAGGCTTGCTGCTCGCTGCCTGGATACTGGAAGTTAACCCGATTAAAACTTATTTTGCCGCGAAGGATCGGGCGGTGAATATAACGTTTACCTTCTTCTTGCTCCTCTGGCATCTGCATTAAATCTTCAATGATCGTCATTGCTGATTTCGCTTGGTTGTAGCGGGTAGAAAGCAAAGACAGTTGCACCAGTGGACCAATGGCTTTGGTGGTCAGCATAGAGGCGGCAATCAACCCACCCATCGTCAGATCGCCATTGGCAATCAGGTAGACACCACCAATTACCATCATCACTGTCGACATCTGCTGCAAATAGCCTGCGGCGTTTTGTACGCGATCAGTAAGACGACGCGATGTGATCCCCCAGTTTGCCATGTGAGCAACGGCTTCTTCCCAGCGATGCTGGAATTGGCTTTGTGCGCCAAACAGTTTAACTGTATCGAGGCCATATAGGCTCTCGATGAGGTTTGCATGTTTTTGCGATGCTAACCGCGAGCCTTCTTCGATAGAACGACGTAGAGGGCGTTGCACCAAAAGACTCACTAATATCAGCACCGACACACAGGCAATAGGCACCCAGACCAAAGGACCGGCAACCCACCAAATCACAAATAAGAACAGCAGCGAGAAGGGAAGATCGATTAGCGACGACACCGTCGCAGAGGTAAAGAACTCACGAATCGATTCGAATTCTTGTAAGTGGCGAGCAAATGCCCCGACGGACGGTGGACGCGCCTCCATCCGAATGCCCATCACTTTGCTGTAGATTTTTGAAGAGATCAGAATGTCTGATTTCTTACCGGCGACATCAATAAAATAGCTGCGGGTCAGTTTGAGTAATAAGTCGAATAAGAAGACGATGAAAATACCGCTAGAGAGCACCCAAAGCGATTCAAAGGCCAAGTTGGGTACAATTTTGTCGTACACCAAGCGAGAGAATAGCGGTAAAGCGATAGAAAATAAGTTGATCAATATCGAGGCGATAAGCACGTCGCGATAGATTGAACGCGAGAGCCAAATCGTCGACCAAAACCAGTGACCTTTTTTATTGGTCAGAATTTCAGGTGAGCGCTCATCATACCGAAATTTCTTTTTAACTAAGAACAGAGTACCGCTATAGAGGGATTCGAACTCTTCTAGCGGTACGACATGCGCTAAGCCTTCGCTTTGCGACATGACAAGCTCAACTTCTTTTGCTTCAGTATCCACCCCAAGGACCACACAACTGTCACTGCCGCTCATTAAGGCAATCACAGGGAAGAGAAGGGGTGAAAGCTGATCAATCTTAGATTGTGATGGCTTTACATGTAGCCCGGCTTTATCAGCTGCACGAGGCAACAGATAGGGCGAGAGACGCCCATCTGATAAAGGGAGATCGCTGGTTAGCGCTTCTGGCGAATTGGCGAGGCCATAATAGCGACTAACGTAGACAAGTGATGTCAGTAAGGGATCAATCATACGCAAACAAACCTAAGAAGATGACTCGACACTTGACTCAAAAATGAAGCCTTGAAATCCATTAATAAATAAATCAGCCAACTTATTCAGTTGGGACTGTGTTTCGACACGGGTAGCAATGGTGGTGATATTCAATTGCATTGCTGCACGGGAAACAGACGCAAGTACGTCCGCTTTAGTTTGGTTATCGAGCTCATTGGTATACGCGAAATCGAGTTTAACGTAGTGAGGACGCAACTCGTTGAGATAATCGATGGAGCTAAAGTGGTGACCGTAATTATCGATACCAAACTTGAAACCATGCTGGTGAATGATTTCACATAGTACAAACGCATCTGATGAGTGCTTCACAAACACGATTTCAGGTAACTCGAAAAACAAGCGTTCTGAAAGCACTTTGTTGGCTTTCATGAAGTTCGCCAACCAGTGCATAAAGGCAGTATCGGACACTGCGCTCACGGTTAAGTTGACAGAAACCGGCCCTTTTTTGGTGTCACGCTTAAGGTATGCCGCCATGGTTTGTAGCACATACTGATCAAGCACGCGGCCAATACCAAGATGCTCAACTGCACCGAGGAATTGCCCAGGATGGAAGGTGTTCTCATTTTTGGTGATCCGAGTAAATACTTCATAGTGAATCGTGTCACCTTGGTTGTTACACGCACGCTGGAACTTGAAACCAAACAGCTTATTCGCAATGGCTTCTTCAAGCAGTTGTTTCCATTCTTGTTTGCCCAGCGACGTTGCCGCGTCACCTTTGGTGATTAGGGCAATAGGTGATTGCGGTGTTTGACGTGCTTTGGTCAGCGCGTTGTCGGCTTCAGCTAGAATTTCTGACGTCTTCTGACCCACCTGTTTTAATACCAGACCCACCGCGCCTTTAGGCGGTGCAATACCGAGCGGATCTTGGCCGAGCTCAACCAAAGTATGCAGCATCGATTGGCCAATAAAGCGCAGTTGCTCGGCATCCACATCAGGCGCGATAATCACAAATTCTTGCTGAGAGAGGCGGGCAATAGTGAACTCAGATTCGACCAAGCTATTAAGTTGTTCAGATAGCTTGATAACCAGTTTATCGCCTTCTTCGTAGCCTTTTTTATCATACGCTTCGCCAATCATATCGGCAGATAAAATGGCGATACCCCCATCACTCAGGCTTTGCGTCCAAGATTCTAGCTGGCTAGTGAGGAAACTGCGGTTGCCCATGCCGGAAACAGGGTCTTGGTAGACGCGTTCACGCAAGCGATCCGCTTCTTTGGCTTGTTCTTCAAAATGCAGTTTAAGTTGCATCGACATATGGTTAAAGGCACGAACCAATGACTTTAGCTCTTCGGTTTTTGGATGCTCAATTGGGTCGCCGAATTGGCTTTTTGCCAGCTCATTCGCTTTGTCTGTCAGAGCGTTGAGAGGACGAAGTACATTTTTAAGCACAATGATGATGGCAATAGCGGCGACGATCGCAAATATTGCAAAGGTGACTAGGGTGTTCAGTACTTCTGACCACATTTGGCGGTAGGCGAAGCCTGGATGCGCCGTAACCGTAATATCAGCGACTTGGATCCACCCGCTTGAAAGTGTCTGGGTGTGGGTGTACGGTTCGAACAGACCGAGTTTGGTGAACCAGGTAGGTATGCCTTCCCAGTTTGTGTCGTAACGGAGTTCGAGTTGACTATTGTCAGCGATGAACGTGAGTTTGACATCTTTATACAGCCCGCCATCAAACATCGCATTTAGAATTGTTTCGACAGCCACTTTGTCGTCTGCAGCTAAATAAGGTTGTAGAGCAAGGCCAACGGCTGTTGTGGCATTAGTCACATCGACTGACTGTTGATTAGTCAGGTAATCTTGAGTTGCTAACAGGTTCCTACCTAACACAAATAGCAATAAGGCAAAAATCACGCTAGTTATCATTATTAGCAACTGTTTGTAAAGCGTCATTGTAAGTTACTCATCATAGTTAATTAGGGGCGTTTTAAACTGAGTACTACTGTTCCGTGCCCGTAAATCATTCCACAGACTCAGGCGTGAAGCTTGTCCCGCAACTTCTTGCCCGGTTCCTTGTTCTTTTAACAACCAAAGTTTACTACCATTAAAACTATATATAGGCAGTAGATCGTCACGCTGCGAGGCTGGTTTGATTTCTCCATCAATATTATCTAGCAGCAGTGGTACAGATGAAGGTGTGGGATAGTAAGCAACCACCATATGGAATTGATTAAGCGTAATAGATTTAACGTAGACTAAACGTAGCTTTTGATCAGAGATCCCAAGATCTCGTAACGAAAAGTATTTAGCGATACTGAAATCTTCACAATCACCTGCGCTAGCACCAAGAAACTCTAATGGTGTTGCCCAGTAATCGCTTTCGCCCCACAAAAATTTATCATCAACAAAGTACAGTTGATTAAAAAACTGATTGACTTGCTCAAGGATTATTTGGTCGTCGCTTCCTTTTAGTTGGGCTAACAAGTCTTGCCAAGAAGAAACGCGCATCGCAGCGCGTTCTCCATAAGTATTCCTCACATTTTCAATATCGTGCCTAGTTACGTCAGCACTGCCGAAAAAGGTGGAAAGTAATATCGTTATCGTTAAGCATTTTCGCATATAGTAACTGTTTAAAAGTTACAAGCTGCGGCGGTCGAAGATAGTCCATTCTCTTTCGAGGTCTTGATTATAACCAACAACCGTACCAACAACGCGACGACTTAATGCGTGACCAACATCTTCATTGTTCATTTCAACAGGGTTACTGTCACCATGACCAACGATGGTTAATCTATTAGGTTGCACTCCGAAACGAATTAGTTGCTCTCGAACCGCTTCAGCTCGATTTTTAGATAATTGTAAGTTCTGGGTAGTATTACCCGTCACGCTGGCATAGCCTTGTAATTCTAGCGCGGCTTCCTGATGTGCGAGCAAAAAATCCGCCATTGCTTTTATTTCACGTAAAAATGCAGGCGGGATATCATATTTACCGTTAGCAAATAAAACCTGAAGCTTATATTGCTCTGAGGTTTCTTTTTCTGTCGGGCAACCGTCGTTATCAACAACCGCATTAATGGGGGTAGAAGCACAGTTGTCTCTCGCATTAATAACCCCGTCATTATCTTCATCATGCAAATCTTGCGATTGATCTGCGGCTTGATAACGGTCGATAGAGTCGTAGCTAGAGCAGCCTACTGTAATCACTGAGGCAAGAACCAAAATTAAAAGTTTATTCATCACTGTTACCTCATTCAATTACAGGTTCTAGCCAGCTTTCTGGCATATCAACACGCATGGCTGACAATAAGCTACCGGTCGAATTGAGTACGCGGTATTCCGCCAGAATTTGATCGTAATGCGCGGTGATATAAGACTGACGCGCTTCAAAGAGTTCATTCTCGGTATTCAGCACATCAAGCAGGGTGCGTTTACCAATTCGGAATTGTTTTTCATACGCGATTACGGTTTCTGCGGAGGCATCAACGTGCTGCTTTAGGAATTCGCGTTGTTCAAAAGTGAGTTGAAGTGCGCTCCAAGACAGACGCACACCTTCATTGAGCATGCGCAGGGCGTTATCTCTAATATCTTGAGACTTCTCTACTTGGTAAGCTGAACGGCGAGATTCCGCCAGATCAGAGCCGCCGTTATAGAGGTTCCAGTTCATGCGTAACATGGCACTGGTTTCATCAGTTTTGCCGACTGAACCATCGAGCTCTTCGCCCCATTGTTGGCTGGCTTCAATGGTGAATGTGGGCAAAAACGCGCTTTGACGTGAGTCATATTGATAACGTGCGGCGTTAATATCGGTGGTGGCCACGGAAATGCGCGGGTGTTCGCTCTCTGCGGTGGCCAATGCGTCTTCTAGCGTGAGCGGCAGGGCCGTTTGGTCAACTTCAGGCTCGTAAAGTGCTTCGGGTGCTTGACCAACGACGCGAATATAGTTGGTTTCGCTATCAAGCAAGTTGTTGTGAGCTGCAGCAAGGTTACTTTGCGCGCGGGCAATACGCGCTTCTACTTGTACCTGATCGGCCAGCGAACCTATCCCAGATTCGGTGCGACGTTTGATATCCGCGTAGATCTTTTGATGCACTTCGAAATTGGCTTCCGATAGCTCGAGCAGATCGCGACTTTTCAGTACATCGAGATAGACCTCGGTTACACGCAGCGCTTTGTCTTGCGCGTCAGCAATCAGTTGATAACGCTGTGCTTCCGCTTCCCAGCTAGTACGACGAATATCGTTAATGGTGTATGAACCATCCCAGATCAGCTGACGAATACTAACCGTCACATCGTGCGGGTTATAATCGGTTTCTGTTCTCCTATCATCGTCGTACCGTTCCCAGCCAACACCGGCGGATAGATCGACGCTTGGCAGATAGTTGCCAAAAGCAGCATCTGATTCTTCGACTCGTGAGCGAAAGTCGTTATAGGCGCTGCGGATTTCAGGATGCTCTGACAGTGATAAAGCGACCGCTTGCTCCAGCGAGAAGGCCGATGCCATCGACGGCATCAACGCTCCGCTAAGCATAGCGACAACAATCCCTTTTTTGTTAAATAGTGTCATGCTTTACTCTCTTAGTGCGTTGCTTTTGGCTTGTAGAACAGGGTTTAGAATGTAATCCAGTACTGTTCTCTTGCCTGTTATTATGTCGACAGAGGCGGTCATTCCCGGAATGATCGGCAATGGTTCGTCCCCTGAACCCATTTGGCTTTCTTGAGTGCGAACTCTCACCAAATAGAAGCTATTACCTTCTTCGTCTTCTTCCGTGTCGGCACTGATATGTTCAAGCTCGCCATCTAAACCGCCGTAGACGGTAAAGTTATAAGCGGAAAACTTGACCATGGCGTGAAGACCCGGACGGAGAAAGGCGATATCTTGTGGTGCAATTTTGGCTTCGATAAGCAGTGTTTCTTCTGAGGGAACGATCTCGACCAGATCCATACCCGGTTGAATAACACCGCCTATGGTATTGACGTGAATGCGCTGAATGGTGCCACTCACTGGCGATACCACCACAGTACGCTGGACGCGATCTTCAAGGCCCACTTGGCTTTCCGAAATCGCGGCCAATTTATCGTTGGTATCATTGAGTTGCGCTTGTAGCTCTGAACGGTATTTCAGGGCGACATCAATACGAGATAACACCGCTTCTGTGATCGCAGCTTCAATCACGGGAAGTTGAAGTCGGGTAGAGGTAAGATCGCGTCGAGTGTCGTTGACTTGGCGTTGTACTTGAATCAACTCGATCCGTGGCACTACGCCTTCTTCAGCGAGCGGGCGGGTGATCTCAAGCTCTTTGGCGGCGAAGTTGTAGCTGGTACGCAAATTAGCAACGCGCGCTTGTGTTTCAATCAGTTCGCGCTCTTTTTGGCTGATCTGCTGACCGATGACGCGCAACTGGTTTTGTAAGCCAATCAAACCATCGTTAAACTCAGCCGTTTGACGGCTGACCAGGCGAGGGTGCTCTTCGGTTAGCTCGCTGCCAAAATCAGGTACGGTATTATCAATGGTGATCGTTTCGCGCCAGTCATCTTCAATCTGCTCTTCATTAATAACGACAGCAGCTAATAGGGTTTCTAAGCGGATTGCATCTGCTTGGATACCGGTGAGCTCTTGCGCTGATTCACGAAATGAAGAAAGGAATAGAGTGTCGTCGATTAGAAGAAGTTGTTGGCCTTGGATGACTTGCTCGCCTTCAGCAACGAGGACTTCTTTGACAATACCGCCTTCAAGGTTTTGCACCACCTGCACTTGACCGGAAGGGATCACCTTGCCGCTGCCGACAGTGACTTTGTCGAGCTCGGCCCAATACGCCCAGGCGATAGCTGCAATGAAAAATGCCAAAACGAGCCATAACATCAGCCTTGCGCTTGATGGGGCTTTCAACAATAAAGCGGCAGTTTTATCGTCGATAAAATCCTGCTGATCGTTGGTAATTCGTTTTAAACCTTTCGACATTCCCTATCTCGCCTCTGAATTTTTGGCTTAAAATCACGGTTTTACATGATATTAACGCAAACTGGCCATCAAATGAAACACAAGATATTACGTGTTCTTACTTATGAGAATAGATGCTTACAGTATGTTTGCTAAAAAGTTATGAGAAATAAGGCAAGAATGTTGCATTAACCATGACCTAGGTAGGAAAATTCGTACAAAAATGAATTGCTAACAGGTATTTTGCTAGAGATTTAAATAAAGGGATTATTTTTGAGAAAAGGCTTTTGACTGGCGAAAAAAGAGCTGATTGGTCGGAGTAGCAGGATTTGAACCTGCGACCACTTCACCCCCAGCGAAGTGCGCTACCAAACTGCGCTATACCCCGCCAATCAGCTCTTGGTAAAAACTATAAGAAATCAGACTAATAGCTGTCAACTTGAAAATCAGTGGAATGCGTCAACTGGTCAATGCTTCGCCAGTTAGTTGTGAGAGTGAGAACCACTCTGGCGACGAGGACGCAGACTGAAGAAATGAAGCCAATTAGTCAGTGGAAGTAAACAATCGGACAGATTCATTCCAATTATCGTATGAGTCGTTGTTGAGCGTAGGCAGGAGGTGAGGCGAAAAAAAGCGCCTTGTAGCCAAAGCGCTTAATTTGAGCATTTACTGCACCAATACGTTGGTGTGATACCCGACGGTTAGTCGCGGAAGTTCTCGAACTGGAACGGTTGGCCCAGATCAGATTCGCGGATCACCGCCATAACGGCTTGTAGATCATCACGCTTCTTACCGGTGACACGCACTTTTTCGCCTTGAATCGCCGATTGTACTTTCAGCGATTTGTTCTCTTTGATGATCTTCACAATCTTCTTGCAGATCAACGCCTCGATACCTTGCTTGAAGACCACGTCTTGATGGAAGGTTTTACCAGAGTGAACAATATCTTTTGGATCCATCGAACGTGCATCGACGTTACGCTTTGCCAAGTTACCACGCAGGATATCGACGAGTTGGCCGAGTTGGAAATCACTTTCCGCCACCAGTTTAACCACTTCTTTCTCTAGTGAAATAGATGCTTCTACACCACGAAAGTCAAAACGGGTACTGAGTTCACGTTGTGCGTTTTGTACCGCGTTGCGCAGTTCAACAGTATCGACTTCCGATACGATATCAAAAGAAGGCATGTTTACTCCTTGTTCTTATTAATACGCTTGAGGCTGGCTTGCGCCAATTTCTCAACCATAAGTTCGGTATCTTCCCAGCTAAGGCAAGGGTCGGTAATGGACTGGCCGTATTGCAGAGTCTCGCGAGGACCAATAGCTTGATTGCCCGCTTCAATAAAGCTCTCTGCCATGATGCCGGCGATCTGTGTACTGCCTGTCGCAAGCTGCTGGCAAATATCATCACACACATCGAGCTGTTTTTGGTGTTGTTTTTGGCAGTTACCGTGACTGAAATCGACAACCAAACGTTGCGGTAGTTGGTGTTCAGCTAAAGCTTGGCATGCGGTTGCGATAGAATCGGCATCGAAATTCGGTGCTTTACCGCCACGCAGGATAATGTGACCAAATGGGTTACCCGTGGTGCGGTAGACCGTCATGTCGCCTTGTTTATCTGGCGAGCAGAAAATATGCGGTGCACGTGATGAGCGGATTGCGTCAATAGCAATCGTGACATTGCCGTCAGTTCCGTTTTTAAAGCCAACGGGGCAAGAAAGGGCAGATGCCATCTCGCGGTGAATTTGAGATTCGGTGGTTCGAGCGCCAATCGCGCCCCACGTGATCAGATCTGCGATGTATTGACCCGTCACCATATCAAGAAACTCAGTCGCAGTCGCGAGTCCCATCTTGTTCACTTCAAGTAGGAGAGAGCGAGCCTGAAATAGCCCTTTTTCCATATCAAAGCTATCGTCGAGCTCAGGATCGGAAATCAAACCTTTCCACCCAACGACAGTACGTGGTTTTTCGAAGTAAGTACGCATCACAATGACCAAGCTATCTTGGTACTGCGCTTGAATCGCGTTAAGACGCTCTGCGTAGGCAATAGCTGCATCCACATCATGGACAGAGCAGGGGCCAACAATCACCAGTAGGCGAGGGTCTTGGCCTGCCAAAATGGCTTCAACGTCAGCACGACGTTGCTGGATAAACTGGGCGGTGTTATCAGTAACAGGCAGTCGCGCGATTAACTCAGCAGGATTAGGCAGTTTCTTAATTGCAGTGGTGCGTAATTCATCGGTTTTTATGGACATGTTGTGACCAAGGTTGGTTTTGACCGGGTAAAGATACCCAAAATGACGCCAAGAATAAATCGACTTTTGTGAATTAGAGCAAATTTTATGACAGACAATGACAAAAGTAACACTAACAAAAAGCCCGCGATAGCGGGCTTTTAGATTCATTTGACGTGGACGATTAGCGTGCCATCGCCGCAGCTTTCTTCGCTGCTTTTTCTTTGGCTAGCTCTTCATGCCAAGTTTCAAGCTCATCAAGCTCTGGGAACTTGTTCGGGTCGAAAATTGGTGTTTTGCCTGCTTTGTATTGCTCTTCGTAATCTTTGATGACGCGGATAGCCAGGCCAGACAGCGCTAACATCGCAATGATGTTAATCGTTGCCATTAGACCCATTGACACATCCGCCATTTGCCATACCACTTTGATTTTGGCAACTGAACCGAACATCACCATTGCCATTACCGCAAGGCGGAAGATAGGCAGGCTGCGCTTGTTGTCGGTTAAGAACATAATGTTGGTTTCAGCGTAGCTGTAGTTCGCAATGATTGAACTAAAGCAGAACAAAATGATAGCGACAGCAATAAAGTACGACGCCCAGTTACCCATTTCGTTGGTTAGCGCGGTTTGTACAATCGCAATACCGCCTTCTGGCACGGTTGCCGCGTCTAATACGCCTGACACCAGTACGATAGCGGCAGAAGCGGTACAGATGATGATGGTATCTGCGAACACGCCAAGCATTTGCACAAAGCCTTGTGATGCAGGGTGGTTCGGGGTTGGGGTTGCTGATGCGGCAATGTTTGCTGCAGAACCCATACCGGCTTCGTTAGAGAACAGACCGCGTGCAATACCCGCACGCATTGCTTGAGCAACAGTAAAGCCAAGACCACCTGCCGCTGCTTCGTGCCAGCCAAAGGCGCTATTAATGATAAGTTGAAGCACTTCTGGTAGGCGGCTTAGGTTCATTAGGACAACGACCAGCGAAATCGCCAAGTAACCTAGGGCCATTACAGGCACGATTTTAGAAGAGGCTTGCGCGACACGTTTAATACCGCCCATGATGCACAGGCCAGAGGTGATCACGAGGATAACGCCCAGCACCCACTCGTTCATGCCAAAGCTGTGGCTAAGTGCGTCGGTGATGGTGTTCGCTTGTACGGCGTTGAAAACCAGGCCGAACGCGATAATCAGGAATACAGAGAACAACGAGCCCATCCAGCGCAGTCCGAGACCTTTCTCCATGTAGTAGGCCGGGCCGCCGCGGTATTGACCATTGTCGTCTTTCTCTTTGTAGAGCTGGGCTAGGGTTGATTCAACAAACGCGGTTGCCATACCCAGCAGTGCGATTGCCCACATCCAGAATATTGCGCCAGGACCACCGGTGGTGATGGCGACAGCAACACCCGCCATGTTACCGGTACCGACGCGTGCAGCCATTGATGTACAGAATACCTGCCAAGAGCTAATGCCTGAGGCAAGATCAGTACCGCTTTTTAGCACGGTAACGGCATGGCCGAGGCGACGTAGCTGAATAAAACCGAGGCGAACTGTGAAGTAAAAGCCTGTGCCGACCAGCAAGTAAACCAAAAGATGGGTCCACAGCAGGCCTTCCAATGTACTTAGCACCCAATTGAACGCTGAAATCAAATTATCCATGAGGTAGTCCTATTGATTAACGGGTCCACTGCGTTAAACAAGATTAGGGAAAATGAAAGTTAATTCAAAAGAAATCTAATCCGACAAATCACAGTAGTTAATGACCGAGGAATCTATCATGAAAAGTGGATTATTCAAGTACTGAATGCTGGTCAAATGTGTATAACTGGTGTGATATGTTGTGTGCTTGTGGTTATGCATAAGTGTGCACTATGTCACGATTTTTACCTTAACATCATGATTTAAATGAATTTGATTGAGGCGCATTTTTTGCGTGCTTCTCAATGGGTAAGAAACGCAACAATGCATTAACATCGTAGCTGATTTCAAAAAAAAGACGCGAACGAACAAAAAACAATCAAAAATAAAGGAAAACTAATTCGAGGGATTAGTTTTCCTTATGTTGTGTTAGTTAATGAGAGCTAAACCAGAGGGCAGAGAATCGCCAAATAGACGCTGAGATTGCTCAATGGATAGCGGTGTTTCTTGTTCGAGCAAGGATTGCCAGCCTTGAGGAGCCTTAATTTTCAACAACTTTTGGCTAACACTTGCGCGAAGTTCATCGCTGACATCCAGCGCACGGTCACCGGTTTTGCGTGCGATCATCACGGCGCAAAAGCCAATGTGGGGTTGCTTGATCCAATCCTCATCCAAAATCGCCCCAAGCAAATACTCGGCGTGGGCCGCTGGCATTAGCTTGTCGGCGTGGCCACCAAGCGCAGAGCGCGATGCAATACGCCCAATAGCCCACCAATGCGCTTGTTCATGTTGCGATTTTTGTAGTTGGCTGAACAGGGACTCAATGAGCTGCATTTTGGTATCGAGCGGTAACTTCTCAAGAGAGGCCGCCAGACGTACCATCTCTTCGTACCCTTTCGCTTGGCGCTCGGCCTGCAGGGTTTTATTGCGCGCAGCGGCGGGTTGTAGATACTTACGGATCTGTTTGTAGATAGTCGCTTGTTGGTCTGCTGACAAGCCGCCAGCGACACGACGCCAGAACACCCACCAATCGGTCCACGTTTGCGCCGATTGATATTGGATCCCCATTTGGAACAGAGGCCAGACTTGGCTCATGCGCCATTCATCCGCCGGGAAGCCAAAACCCGGGCGCAGGCAGTGACCGGTTAATTTGAGCCATTGCTTTTCATGTTGTTCGGAGCGACGACGACGTTTAAGCCCTTTTAGTAAGCTGGCGGCTAACTCACGCAGCACCGGCAACGGCCAGCTTTCTTTGTCGCCCAAGGTTTTTTCTAGCGTTTGACGCAACTGTTTGACTTGCTTGGCTGCATCCGGGGCGGTTTGATTGCCAAAGACGGTATCGATTAACGCTTTCGCCTCGTCTAAGCCTTTCACATCGCTTGCGGCTGACTCGCCTTGTTCTTGGCGCAATTCAAATTCAAGCTGCCACTGCCTATCACTTTCTTTACTTTGGCAAGAAACAGACAGCGTACCGAGCTCGGTGTATTTGCTCACCAACGTGACGCGCTCATGGAACTGCTGGGTAGAGCGCTCCGCCCGTTCATCAGCAAGCGTGGTGATCAACGGTGGCAGTAACAGATAGCTGTCATCTAGCGCCACTAACTCGCCAACTTTGTCGCTGGCATCGCCGTGGTGGGTCAGAATATTAAACTTGATGGGCTCGCCTAACCGAAGGGCAAATTCCCGTCCAGACAGGTGAAAGGCGGTGCCTTCTTCACTGCCTTTAGGCAACAAACAAAGACCTTGCTTTACGCCTTTGGCGCCAATGACTTCAAGATAGTAAGGCCGCGCTGAGCCGCCTCCGATTTTTAGCAAACGGCCCTGACGGGCCATGGAATACGCCACAGCCCCGCGTGCAACTGCGTGGTCCGGATGCGGGTTATCAAGCTCAGTAATGTCTGCTTGGGCCCATTGCGCTAATTGTTGACTGACGCGCGCCTTGAGGCGAGGGCTATTGAACAAGCCGCCATTATAAAGCACTGCATTTGGGACAATGACGTGCTCTGAATCGACATTGCCGACAGCGGCGTGGCTTGCATTTTGATGCAGCATAATAAAGCTGGCAATGTGCTGGGTGATCGCCGCGTTAGACGCATAAGGCAGACCAAACTCACGTACTGCATTGAGGCGTGCTGGGGGCAGCTCTGCCAGCTCGCTTTGCGGGAAGAAGCCGTCTTCGACTGCGCTCACGACCTGATCGCGATGCAGCGTGGCTTTTTGACTGCCGCCAATTAAAGAGCGACCTCGACCAAGCAAGGTGACGCCAACGGACTCCGGCGCATTGGCCGACAGCAACTGCTCTTTACTTTTTCGGGTTTGCTGCACGAGCTTGCTGAGCATACTGGCCGATACCGGCTTGTTGTCACCGATTTGCTGCTCTGCTAAATGCGCGAGGGTCAGGTCGATATTGTCACCGCCGAGCATCAAGTGCTCGCCCACACCAATCCGCTCAAGTGCCAATTCGTCATCTTTAATCGTGGCTGCGATCAACGACAGATCTGTGGTGCCGCCGCCGACATCGCACACCAAGGTGAGCGGGTGATTGGCGAGCAGCGCTTTGGCATTGTCTTCGTTGCGATGATACCAGTCGTAGCATGCGGCTTGTGGCTCTTCGAGCAGGTTGATTTTATGCAGCCCCGCCAACTTGGCCGCTTCAAGGGTAAATTGACGTGCGGTTTCATCAAAGGATGCAGGAATGGTGATCACCACCAGTTGCTCGGCGAGCGGTGCGTCAGGATGATGATAGTTCCAGCATTGATGAATGTGGTTGAGGTAACTGGCACTGGCGATCAGTGGCGAGACTTTCTGCACGTCGCTGGCGCCGCCCCAAGGCAGAACGGGCGCGCTGCGATCAACGCCGGTATGCGAGAGCCAGCTTTTTGCACTGCTGACTAAACGCCCCGCGACTTTGGCGCCAAGCTCGCGTGCCCACTCACCGATAATAGCGTTATCCAGATCGCCTGATACCGGTTGGTTAACCCAAGGTAAGACGCAATCTTTGGCAGAAACATCGGCGGCAGTGGGATGATAGCGAAAAGAAGGTAGCAACGGCTTTCTGGCAACAACGCCAGGGCCAACTAGTTGATCGATCGGAAAGAGGGTAATGGACTTACTTTCATCGTTTAGCGCGCTGAAAGCAACGACAGTGTGTGTCGTACCAAGATCGATCCCAACATAGTATTTTTGCAAGGATGACATAAACACTCCAAGCGGGATTAAGAGTTCCCCTGAATTGAGGTTGCGGCGGTGTGGGCTTAACTCTCGTACTGGTGTGCCAGTTGGACGGGATGAAACAGTGTACGCTTTGGGGAAAAGAGCACTACGTTCATCCGAATTTGAGTCATTGCCGCTCGCTGCAACTCCGCATTGTTGGGGTAAATAATTAGAGATAAGAAAAACCCCATGCAACTGAGCTGCATGGGGTAGGGTTTTACGCTTCGCGAACGTCGAATTCAACGTGCCATTTTTGTCCGTTGTCGGCAGCAATGGCATCAAGACGAAGTGTCCCGATTTCACTGACGTAAGCCGCCAAGCGAACGGGAACAATCTCACCTGCCACACGGCCCTCGGATACAGGCAGAGTTACTTGAATTTCAGGTAGCTCTTCGAGCTCTTCTGGTTGCCAGAAATCAAGATGCGTGCCTTGCTCGTCGTCACGTCGCACTGTTGAGCCAAAGAATTGGAAGTGCACCGGTTGACCGATCACCAGACCAAACTCTTGCCCTGGCACTTCGAGGTAGCTACCTTCTTCAAGGCCAAACGGAGCAACACAAATCGCTTCCATTGGAGGTGCCATGCCCGGGATCGCCGGCATCGCACTTTCAATGCCCACGTAATAGGTGCTAGCGATACCACCGCGAATACGAACGCCTTTACCTTGGCGAACATTGCCGTAGTAAGCTGCGCCATCCGCTACCGCTAGATCAAGATCTGTGCCTTGCAGCAGTTTGGCTTCCGGCGCGCCGTTGGCGGTTAGCCAGCTATTGATCGTGCCAGTCAAACGGGTCGAAATACGGGCTGATTTTAACACGCCACCGTTAAACAGCAGTGCTGTTGGCTTAATAAAGCTGTCGTCGTTGCCTTCAATCGCAGCAGCTTGGCGCGATAGGAACGCAGCGATGTGGCGAGTAACCGCCGCATCTTGCGCGTACGGCAGACCCATTTGGGTCAGTGCGCCGCGGCGTTGTTCTTGCGGGTGCTCTTCAACGCTTACTTGCGGGAAGAAACCTTCAACCAGTGACGCGGTCACTTCGTCGCGGGTCAATACGGTTTGCAGTGTGCCACCAATAAGCTTTGAACCACGGCTCGGCACAACAATTGGCACGCTATCAACATCGCTGTCAGACAGCAAAAGCTCTTTGGCATCACGACACGCTTGGGTCATCGCCATCACTTGCCACGGCTGCAGTTGTTTACCTTCTTGCGCTAGCTTCATTTTTAGCTGGTACGCAAGAGCTAAGTCCATATTGTCGCCACCCAGCAGGATGTGATCGCCAACCGCAATACGGTTTAGGCCAAGGTTGCCGTCTTGCTCGGTCACTTCCACAAGAGAAAGGTCCGTGGTACCGCCGCCGATATCGACCACCAAGATCATATCGCCAACCGCCACTTGATCGCGCCAGCCATCGGCTTGCTGGTGGATCCAGCTATAAACCGCCGCTTGAGGCTCTTCTAGCAAGGTTAGATGCTGAAGTCCCAGTACGCGCGCCGCTTCTGCGGTAAGATCGCGTGCCGCTGGGTCAAACGAGGCCGGGACGGTGAGGGTGACTTCTTGCTCAGCTAACGGTGCATCTGGGAATTCGTTTTCCCATGCCGCTTTCATGTGTTCTAGGTACGCTAAGCTCGCATCGAATGGTGAAATCTTGCTGACTTCTTCTGGGCTACCTTGCGGCAAGAACGCATCACGACGATTCACACCACCGTGGCACAACCAACTTTTTGCGCTAGCCACCAAACGGATAGGGGTTTTTGAACCCAAATTACGCGCGAGTGCGCCGGTAATGCGATTTGCTTTACCCCAAGGCAGTTGGAGGTCGTCGCTGTTTACTTCGTCATCGTGGTATTGATACACAAAGCTTGGCAGCTGCTTTTTCGCTTCCACTTGCCCAGGGGCAGTCAGCTGAGGGATTTCCAATGTTTCGACGGTTTGACTTTCGTCATCTAGCATCGAATAGCTGATCACACTGTGGGTCGTACCTAAGTCGATACCCACGCTAAATTGGCGTGCACTCATAGTTCTACCTCGGCAGGGGCGATGATCGAAGTATTATGACTTTCCGAAATCTTTGGCAGGTTAACGTGGGTGATCTGCCAGCCTTTGTGCAGCAGGGTGCCGGTAAATGGCGCACTACCGACGACATTGCCCGTCAGGCGGATCGCTTGATTATCGAAGCCTTCCGTTACCGTTACGCGGGTTTCTTCATCTTCGGTGCGGATAGGTGACAAGGTGAAGTATTCACGTAGCACTTTTTGGCTGCCTTCGTGGATAACACGAGCAGCGGCGCCGATTTCAGCGTCTTGGAAACCGGAAAGATTTTCATTGGTGAAATCAACAAAACGGGCTTCTTGTTGCAGGAGTGCGAGCAGTTGCAGCGCAGAGTCTGGATTGGTCGCTTGAACTTGCGGTGCAACTTCAACGATTTTCTCAACCACTTTTTCGACTTCAACTACTTTTTCGACTTCGACGATCTTCTCAACTGGAACTTCGACGATTTTCTCGACTTCAACTTCTTTTTCTACTTCTTTAACAACTTCCTTTCCTTTTTTGCCAATCAGTAGCAAAAGCAGGATCACGCTTAGTGCAGCTAGGCCAACATGACCGGCATCTAAAACGGTAGGAATAAGTGAAAAGTCTACAGTCATTGTTCTCTCTTCTCTGATTTGGTTGTCATGTTATTGACGCAAATTTTGCGACGATGGTATCACAGCTTGGCATAAACCCTACTGAGATTAGCTGAAAAACCGCTGACAATTTAGGCAACATCGGTGCAACTGCTGTTTTGTTGACCAAGATTTTTATAAACGAAGCGGGAAAAGGCTTGCCTGAAATAGTTGGCATAGGTAAGGTCGAAAAAAAGAGCAGCCATCGGTGTCACCGCCAGATGTATAAGGAAGCATGTTGCATGACTAGTCAATCGAATACGGATATACAATTTCTTACCCAATACCCTTCACTCAGCGAAGACTCCTCCCAGGCCAGCGCGTTGGTCAACGTCGAGGTATTAGCCGCCCAAGCCATTGGTATTCACCCGGCAGCGTTTTCGTTGTTTGACCAATTGTCGGCACCAGTACGAGCTGAAATTGAGCAAAAAGCCGCAGTGTTTGGCGGTGATTGGAAGGCGTTCTACGTCGAGACCTTGCTAGAGCAGATCATTGGCCAACACCAAGATGGTGCAGATTGTCGCCTGTTATTAATGGATGTCCCGCTCGATCAGATGGCTTTTTTGGTGGGGGCGCTGGGCTATCAAGAGCGAAACCCCGAGCTGGGTTTGCGTGGTGTGGCGCGTTTGCAGCATCCGCATTATCGTCAAGTATTTGAACTGCAATGCGAGCTGATCAAACGCTGTCAGCAAGCGTTTGGTGCGGAAAAGGTTAAGGCCGTGTTCCCGTTTGTTCGCACGCTGAGCGAGTGTGCCAGTTTAATTGATATGTTGGCTGAGCAAGGCTTGTGTCGAGGTTATTGTGGCTTTGAAATTTACCTAAAAGCAGATCTGCCAGCCAATTTGATTTCGGCGCAGACGTTTTTGCAGTATGTCGATGGGATGGTGATTGATACCGATCGCGTCGCGCAGTTCGCGCAAGGTTTAGATATCGATCATCCTGATCTCACTTATCTGTATGACGAGCAAAATGATGCGGTACTTGAGCTGTTAGCCAACGGCATCGCGGCGTGTCAGAAAGTCGATAAGCCATGCTTAGTGCTCAATCGCCAAATTGCTAAGTCGCCTCGAATGCAGGCGTGGCTGTTAGAACAAGGCATTGAGGCAGTGATCTGTTAAAGCCGTTTAAACCGAATAAAAAAGAAGGCTCGATATTATCGAGCCTTCTTTTTTTGTTCACAATGATGCTGTTACAACCAGAGTATGGGCAGATTCGCGACTACGCGGCGCTAACCGGCTCTGTTTTGATTGGTGTTCGAGGTTTGCCGAGAATCAGCCCTCGAACCGGCGAGTGTTTAACGGCTTCGACAAACAATACCGACGCGCCAAACGTTAACGGAATAATCAGCCACTCTTTCGCGTAACCTAGCTGTGGGATCATGGCGCTGAGCGTAAAGTAATGAATGATAAATAGCATGTGGATCAAATAGATCGCTAAGCTATTTTCCGCAAGATAGAGTACGACTTTGTTGTTACCCCAATCGGGCTTAGTAAGCAAGTACGCGACGATCCCGAAACCCCACAGTGGCGTCAAAATCAAAAAGTCATGACTATTAAACGGCACATCTTGCTTTAAGAGCACATTGGCTTCGCCTAAGTGACCGATCATGCCAATCACTAACGCCGTTAGTGCAGTGGTGCTGCTCAGCTTAGAGCGGCGCAGCTGCATACCCAATAGCACCATCAGGGTGCTCATAAAGGGGCCATTACGGGTAAAGACTTCACTCTGAAGCTCCGTAATGCTGCTGTAACTGCCCGCACCTAGCCCAAATAGATATAGCAAAATCGCGGCTAGCCAAAGCACACGCCAGTGGGTGTGCAATACCGCAACAATCACAATGGCGCTGAGAAGCCCGGGAATAAACCAAAGGTGGACAATGCTGCCTTCAAACAACACGTTGATCCCGCCGCCGACGACGTAGTCGAAAAACCCGTTGCGCTCGGCAATGTAGCCGTCGGTAAGCAGTACTTGCAGATTGATAGGCAGTACCAAGTAAAGCAGTGACCAAACAAGCCAAAGCTTAAGTAGCGGCATGCAATAGGAGGCCACTGCTGGCCAGTAGCTTGCTTTTTGGCGCTGCGCCTCTACCAACTTAGGGTAAAAAAAGTAACCGGCGAGGATGAAGAATACCGGTACAGCGAATCGACTTAACTGATTGACCAGTAAGCCGAGCCACGGTGGATTCGAAATGCTCTCTAGGTGCATCAGCAACTGAGAGTGAATAACAAAAACCGCCAGTAATGCGATAACGCGAGCAAGTTGTAGACTATAAATGGGTTTGGTTTGCATCTTTAAGCAACAATGTAATTTTAACCGTGTTATTAATAGCGTTTTATTCCTTTTACTCAAGCAGTTAACTTCAATTGCTTGAGCTAGGTATGAATTCTGATGCAACTAGCAATGTATATTTGTCGCATAGCGCCTTAATGTTAAAGTAAGGCTTCGTGCTTGTTATTGTTTTGAGTGCCCGCATTGGTGTTTTTGGAAGCGGTGTAGCGAATCGAAAGGGAATGACACGCAATATAGCTTTGAGCGCTGAACGCAATCGGTTGAAACGCACAAAGGCGAAATCGATTAGCACTGTCACCAGTGAGTGATAAAGATACTCGTCTAAGGAAGTTGAGGAGACATAGTATGAGAGAGGCAAGCTATTGCGGCTTAGGTCCGCAACTGTTCCAGTCAATATCGCCGGCGCTATGCCCTCAGCCTCGTTTGTTGCTTTGGAATGAGGGCGTTGCAGCGTCACTGGGCTTGCAGCATTTGGGGCAGAACGAAAATCGCGACAGTGCGTCGCAGATCTTTGCCGGCCAAACAGCGCTTAATGCGTTTTCGCCGCTAGCACTGGCGTATGCGGGCCATCAGTTCGGTCATTACAATCCCAGCCTTGGTGACGGGCGTGCTCATCTGATCGCTGAAATTACTGATAATCATAACATTCTGCGAGATGTTCAGCTCAAAGGCTCCGGTCGCACCCGATATTCACGCAATGGCGATGGCAAGTGTGCGCTAAAGCCGGCGTTGCGTGAATATATCATGAGTGAGGCGATGTACGGGTTAGGCGTTCCTACCACTCGCACCTTAGCGGTGGTGAGTACTGGCGAGAAGGTCATGCGAACGGGCCCAGAAGACGGTGCAATCGTGACGCGCGTTGCTGATAGTCATCTGCGCTTTGGCACCTTTCAATATGTGGCCGCATTGGGTGATGCTGAGCTTCTCACTGCATTGCTCGATTACGCGATAGAGCGCCATTTCCCCGAGTTAGCTACAAGTGAACACAAAGTCGCCGATTTTCTCCAAGCGGTGATGGCGCGCCAAGTTGAGACCATTATTGGTTGGATGCGGGTGGGGTTCATTCACGGGGTGATGAATACCGACAACATGACGATTTCCGGAGAAACCATCGATTACGGACCGTGCGCGATGATGAATGCTTACGATCCGCAAACTGTGTTTAGCTCCATCGATACCATGGGCCGCTACGCATTTGGCAATCAAGGGATTATCGCGCAGTGGAACCTAGCACGTTTAGCCGAGGCGTTGATCCCGCTATACCCAACTCAGCAACAAGGTGTAGATGTCTTAGGCCCATTGATTTCGCGTTTTATCAAGCAGTTTGATGCGGCGTTTGATCAGATGATGGCAACTAAGCTCGGCCTCAGCCTAGAAGGGGCTGACGAAGACGTCAGACAAGCGGTGAAAGCCTTGATTGAAAACTTGCTAAACATCATGCAAGCCGCGAGCTTAGACTACACTCAAACCTTTACCCAGCTAGCTGATTGGCTTCGCGAGAGGCCAACAGGCAAGGGACCGGCGATCGCATCCGAGCACGTCATACTGCCAGCGGCATTGACTGAGTGGTCGAGCCGTTGGCTAGAATTAATCGGTGATGATCGCAGCACAGCACTAGCGCAGATGAAAGCGAATAACCCGTTGGTGATCCCGCGAAACCATCAAGTCGAAGACGTGCTTGAAATCGCAGCGCAGACAGGGGATTTGGCGCCACTACGCCGACTGGTGACGGTTGTCTCGTCGCCGTACGAGTGGATGCCAGCGACAGCAGACTACCAATCGCCTCCTGCTCATGGTGATGCCGGTTATCGCACCTTTTGTGGTACGTAAAACAGGGTAGGTTTGACTGATTTATAGAAATAGAAAGAGTCGGGTAGCCAATGGGTTCAGCCGGGTTGAATGTCAATCCGGCTGTTCCGTTTTAAGAGCCGCTAGCAATTAAATACCAAGGCTATTTAGCAGATCGTCGTGGTCTTCTTTTTCAACGTCTTTGCGTGTCAGTGAACCGGTCTCTTCACGCTCTGCTTGGCTGGCAGCAAGTGCGATTAGTACATCCGGATCGACATCCTCATGGGCTTCAAACTCTTCAATTTGAATAAACTCGGTTTTATCCATCGCAAATTCAAGATAGAAGATATTGTTGCTTTCCGTGGCAAAGCTTACGCGGCGCGCTTGTGGACGCTCCAGGTTGGTGTCGACGGAAAGTACAACTTGTTTGCTGATCGACAGCATTTTGGGCTGGTTCTGGCTAATAGAGATCATCAGCTCTTTGCTGATCTGAGAGGTAAACGCACCTACAATTTGGTTCATCAGTTCACCGAGTACATCAGAGACTTCATCTGAGGTGTGTAAAATAGCCAGTTCATCTTTGTCAAAGCCCATCGACAGCATATAGCGCTGGTATAACTCCATGGCGGCGGCTGAGCTAAAGTTGATCACCACAAGTCCTGAAAATCCCCCATCAAACAACACGAAACAGCCGATATCGGGTTTTAAGCTGGTTTTTTGAATTTTTTGCACCATCGCAGAATAACTGACACTTGAATGTGACGCAGTGCTCAAAACGGTGGAAACGGATTTGCATAGTTTAAGTAAAATATCTTCAGTAGTGATCACTGTGTTTTTCTTCATGGTATTCCTAGGTGTAAAGGTTGTATCTTATTGACTATACTGCACTATCGCAGAAAGTAAGGGCCTTGTCCTTGCGGGATGTGACAAATTGGAAACATTTTCCCACAAGATTATTGCGCGGTGTCTAAAGCTGTGAATACTTGCTGTGAAAGGATAAAAGGAAGTGATAGCGTGAACCGAAATCACAAACAGAGATGGGTAGTAGGTGAAAATTCTTATTTGTGACGATTCTTTAATAGTTCGTAAGCGACTTGCCGCTTACTTACCGGAAGAATTTGATAAAGCACAAGCCGCCAACGGCGCAGAAGCACTGGATATGCTTCGTGAGCAAGCGTTCGATTTACTTTTTCTTGATCTCACAATGCCCGTTATGGATGGTTATCAGCTGCTGGATGCGCTAAATCGTGAACACCGCATGTTACCTGTTGTTGTGATCTCCGCAGATATTCAACCCAAAGCCAAGGCCTGGTGCCAAGAGGCGGGAGTGTTGGATTTTATTGAAAAGCCATTTCAACCGGATCAAGTATCAGCCTTATTGCAAGCGCATTTTGGGGCAAAACTGATCACGCCAGCGAAAGAAGCATTGCACGCTGATACGCTGCCGCAACTGCAAGAGCTCAGTAATGTGGCCTTGGGGAAAGGGGCATCGATCATCAGCCAGCAATTGGGGGATTTCATTCGGATGCCGATGCCCAATGTCGGCTTAATTGATGCCAGCGCGCTACACATGATCCAACAAGATCTACGCCGTAATGCCGACATGCTTTCGGTGTCGCAGCGCTTTGTGGGCGGCGGTATTCATGGTGAAGCGATCGTATCGTTATCCGGTAACGACATTGATGCGTACGTGCAAAAGCTCAGCCTAGAGCACGGCGCGGCCAGTGCTCAAGAGCAAGTACTGGATTTAGCCAATCTGCTAGTCTCGTCATTTTTGCATTCATTGGGTGAGCAGGTGCTGATTGACTTTTCTATTCGCCCCCCAATGGTGATTGAACCCGAATTTAGCGCCGCGTTTGATGACGGCGCATCAGCGCTGAAAGGCAATGATTATTTGAGTATTGAGTACAGTTACAGCTCAAATGATGAAGATTTTTATTGTGATGTTCTGTTCTTGATGAGCGAGCGAGCATCACTTCACTGGGAAAAAATACTGAGAATCGCATGAATCCAGAGCAGTTGTCGGAATTTCATACATTAGTTCAGGTGATAGATAGTGTTGATGCAGGCATCATCGTCGTGGATGAAGACTTCCACGTGTGTGTCTGGAATCGTTTTATGCAGGCATACTCCGAAATTAATCCGGATAAAGCCTTAGGTAAGCATTTGTTTGATGTGGTGGAAGGGTTGCCTAAAGCGTGGATGCATGAACGTTTAGCACAAGTGTTAACCACCCAGTCTCGCGTTTTCAGCAGTTGGGAAAATCGTCCTCACATCTTCCAGTTTGAGAACTTTTGTCCGTTGACGGGCGATCAAGACTACATGTATCAAGACATCACCTTTCTGCCGATCTATGGTCTGCACGGAGAGGTGACGCATGTGTGTATTAAAATCAATGATGTTTCTGATTTCGCCCGTTACAAAAAGCATCTACGTAACTACAACAAACATTTGAAGCAAGTCAGCGAGCGCGATGGTTTAACCGGTTTGTATAATCGCGGCTGTTGGGAAGCCAAGATTGAGCGGGCTTTTAGTGCATTGCAAATCAATCACGACAAACCTGCCACCATGCTGATGATGGATATTGACCATTTCAAAAAGGCCAACGATACCTATGGCCACCAAACCGGGGATCAGGTGATCCGTGATGTCGCGAGTGCGATGATGCGTGTGTTACCAGCGTCAGCCGTGTGCGGCCGCTATGGCGGTGAAGAATTTGTCGCCTTTCTGCCTGATTGCCCACTTGAGCATGGCTGGGCGATGGCCGAGGAGTTGCGTCAAACGATTGAAAGTATGGATATTCACTTTGGTGGGCGAACCATACGGGTGACGAGTAGCGCCGGCGTTGCGGGCTTTAGCGTGTCATCGCACAGTAAAGATCACTGGCTCGCTCAGGCAGACGATGCTTTGTACAAAGCGAAAGAATCGGGTCGGAACCAGGTGATTGTTGCAAAATCCGAAGCGGTGGCCACGCATTGAATTGATGTGGGTTAACTATTTGTCGATCATGCTTTTTTAGCAAGGTTTATGATTGACTAACGAAGTGGCCTTTCTTAGTGTAATGTCAGTAATGGATAGAAGTAGGCATAGACATGGTAGTTGAATCTGACGGTTACCTCTCCCTGATTGAGTATTTTACCGAAAATCTGCAGCTGTTTGAGCGAGCAGGGGTGTTTGAAGAGGGACGTGAGTCGATTGAAGATGTGGTGATGGACTTGATTGCCTCCAACTTGATGACGGTCTTTTCCCAAAATCCTGATCTAGACGCGGATCTGCGTTTTACCTTGATGCAAGAAGCCGATCGCGTGATGGAAGATCTCAGTGAAGTCTTAACCTCGGTATGGTGCCAATGCCCAACCGTTGAACAAGTGGCGTTTCTAGAAGACTACGTCAGCTTGGTCAAAAACCTATTTGATAGCGCGATTGCATACCGAATGGAATGAGTTAGCTTGCATATACTAAGCGATAGCGCTGATACGCGTACTGGAACAGCTATCGCATGGTGCGAGCATAGTTAACGTGCGTCACCATTTGGTGAAAATGAAAAACGTCAGTATCATGCTGGCGTTTTTTGTTATCTAGGCTGCTTATTGTGTCTGAAACTCTCTCCCTTCATGCGGTACATCATCTTTACGATAAGCGTTTAGCGCAATCAACGAAGCCATTTCGTGCTCGCGGCGCGACCGTGCCACGTTGCAAATATTGCATGGTTAACAGCCATTTGTGTATCTGTGCTCATCGCCCTGTGGTGGAATCCAACGCGGCATTCATGTTGGTGATGTACGATGATGAAGTGCTAAAACCAAGCAACAGTGGCCGTTTAATTGCCGATGTATTTGACGAGTGCTTTGCGTTTATTTGGTCACGTACCAACCCCGATCCTGATATGCTTGCCGTGCTTGGCGATGAGCGTTATCAACCTTATGTCATTTTCCCAGAAGAGTACGCACCAGAGCGGGTGGCAACGGAAATTACGCTTGAAAGCGGTAAAAAGCCGTTGTTTATTTTGCTCGATGGCAGTTGGAACGAAGCCAAGAAGATGTTTCGCAAAAGCCCGTATTTAAACCAGTTTCCGTTGCTGTCGATTCAGCCTGAGCAAGCCTCACGCTTTACTTTACGTGAATCCGCCAAAGATAACCAGCTGGCAACCGCTGAAGTGGCGGCGCGGATTGTGGACTTGTTCGGTGAAAGCGCCAATGCCCAGACATTGGATTTATGGTTTGATGTGTTTCGCGAACATTATCTAACAGGTAAAAAGCAACGCACGCTGCCGATCCCTGGCGCGTTGGATCGACTGGCAGCGCACCTTAACGCCACTGAGACGCAATAGTACAGATCAATCGTGCGCCTTCGAGTGAAAATCACTCGGCGTTAACGCTTACTAAGAGAGCTACGTGACGTCGTAACACTTAATTGTTGGCGTGAAACGTCCTAGTTGTTGGGAACGGTTTTCGTTTGCACCGTTGCGATGTCTCATTGCTGAGTAAGTTGTTGTTTAAATGTAGTAAATCCCCAACATGTCGGCATGATTTTTGCGAGCCACCTTGGATTATTTGCATTTCATCACGGATCGCAGCCAGACCCTCAGCGATAATTGACGAAAATTTTCTAATTTTCATGGAGAGGAAGCATGTATTACGGTTTTGATGTGGGCGGAACCAAGATTGAATTTGGTGCGTTTGATACGGAACTCAATCGCCTAGAAACCTTACGTGTACCGACACCAACCACGGACTATCAAGAGTTGCTAGACACCATCGCTAACATGGTGCGCACTGCTGATGCGAAATTTGGTTGTGAAGGTAAGGTAGGTATTGGCTTACCGGGTATGGAAGACGCTGATACAGGCGCAGTGCTGACAGTGAACATTGGCGCAGCGAAAGGCAAAACACTACGTGCCGATCTTGAAGCGATTTTGGGTCGTACCGTAAAAGTTGAGAACGACGCTAACTGTTTTGCGTTGTCTGAAGCGTGGGATGAAGACTTGCAACACTATCCATCAGTGGCGGGCCTTATCATGGGTACTGGCTTTGGTGGTGGTTTGATCATCAACGGTAAAGTGTTCTCTGGCCGTAACAACGTGGCAGGTGAGATCGGCCACATGCGTTTGCCGCTTGATGCATGGCAGCACCTTGGCGAGAATGCGCCTGAATTTGATTGTGGTTGTGATAAGAAAGGCTGTTTGGACAACTACTTGTCGGGCCGCGGCTTTGAGCTTCTTTACAAGCATTACCATGGCGAAGCCCTGAAAGCGAAAACCGTGATCGAAAACTACTACGCTGGCGAAGAGACGGCGAAACAGTTCGTTGATTTCTATTTGGAGCTGGTGGCAATTTGCTTCGGTAACGTATTTACGGCACTCGATCCACATGCGGTTGTGCTGGGTGGTGGTCTATCAAACTTTGATGAGATTTACGCACAGGTGCCAGAGCGCGTTGCAAAATACCTGCTGTCTGTGGCAAAACCACCGAAAATTTTGAAAGCGAAACACGGTGACTCGGGTGGTGTGCGCGGTGCCGCATTCCTTAACATCGAGTAAGCAAGCCTAAATTGACGTTTAAGCACTGCTTGTCTATCAAAGCCTGCAAATTTGCAGGCTTTTGTGTTTAATTTGGAATATGGGTATATCTATCAGATATTTAGCTTGATTGGCCTGTTGTGGTATGACATTATTTTTATAAGAAACTAATACCATGTTGTCCTTGGAGTTGCCGTTAGCATGTTTGCTCCCGTCTCACCCAATTCAAATATCAAAAAACTGGTTCTCCTTCTCCTCGTGTTCTCCGCGACATTGATCGGTTGGCATCAATTGGGCGGCGCTGATCGTGATTTCCGCGTTTCTAAACCAGATTGGCGTTTTGCCAAAGTTGATGACAGTTCGCAAGGCGGTAAAACCGAAGTTGAAATGGTGCAATCGGATGCTGGTGCCAGCGTTAGTTGTAGCATCGTCTTTGCTGCTAAATACCCGTTCTGCGAAATTGCGATTCACACTCAGCAACTGGGTGAGTCGATTGACCTATCGGGTTACCACTCTGTCTCTCTTGATATCGATTACTACTCACCGTCGCCGGGCGAGCGCGTACGTATTTATTTGCGTAACAAGAACGATGCGTACACGGATGAAAATGATCCGGTATCTTACAAGTTTAATGCCATTGAGTATTCGCCGGGGATAAACCAAGGCCCAGTTGTGATTCCGCTCAATTCGTTCCATGTGTTGTCATGGTGGATCGCCGACTACAACATTCCGCTCGAGCACGCAGGCCCAGATCTGTCTGCTATTACCCATATGGAAATTGCGACCGGCAGTTACGTGCAGGAAGGGGAATATACCCTGACGTTGAAATCCATGACCTTCCACGGTTATTGGATAACCGAAGCTGAACTGTTCAAATTGCTGATGGTGATTTGGTTGGCTGCTGCGGTCGGTTTCCTTTGCTATGAGTATTGGTCGGTACGTTACAACTTCTTGGTCGCCTCACAGCGTGAAGAGCGCTTAAGAAAGAGTAACGTGACACTGAGTTTGCAGGCGAAAAAATTCGCCGCGCTGGCGGAGCGCGATACCCTGACTGGGGTAAGAAACCGCGCTGCGGTGCAAGAGTGGGTATCGCAAGCGGTGAAACAGAGCCAGCGTTACCACCGTGATTTTTCAGTGATTTTTATCGATTTGGATCACTTCAAAGAGATCAACGACACCCATGGCCATTTCTGTGGTGATGAGATCTTACGTGACTTCACTTTGTTGATCTCTGAATGGTTAGACATCAATGATGTGCTGGTGCGTTGGGGCGGGGAGGAGTTCGTGATTTTCTGCCCTGATCGCGACGTTAAATCTGTCGCCGAGTTGGCGGAGAATTTGCGCTATCAAGTGGAAATCCATGAGTGGGTACACGGGGTGAAACTGACTATCAGTGCCGGTGTGGCGCAATTGGATGAAGAAACGTACAACGAGCTGATTCAACGTGCCGATGATGCGCTGTATAAAGCGAAAAACGGTGGGCGTAATCGGGTCGCGATTTCATCGCCTTATCACTAAACCGTTTTCTGCGATAAAAAAGGTGCCAATGGCACCTTTTTTTTGTAGTTGGATTTATTGACTTTGTTTACCGTGTTAAACCTTGTCGCGGTACAAACAATGGGCGATAGACTCTTCTAGTAACTCGGTTGCGGACCTATCACTGGGTGGTAAGTGTTGATAATCAGTGCTGATCGGCGTAACGCGATCGCCCCATTGGATTAAACCGGCACCCCATGTTAAGCCAGCGCCAAACGCAGCCGTTAATACTTTGCTTCCCGGTTTTATTACCCCTTGCTCGACCGCTTCACACAACGCGATAGGGACGGTGGCGGCAGAGGTATTGCCGTAGTGCTGAATGTTGACGAACGCTTTTTCTTTTGGGATCGCCGCGTAATCGCACAGCGCTTCGATAATGCGTAGGTTGGCTTGATGCGGTACCACCACATCGATGTCGTCGCTAGGGACTTGGCTACGTTGTAACACATCACCCGCAGCAGCGCTCATGCCTTTGACTGCACGCTTGAAGATCTCGCGGCCGACAAAATTAAACTCGAAGTAACCCGATTCTGGGTTAAAACGCTCCATTGCGGTGCCAAATTCAGGGACGGCGAGAATATCACGCGCCGTTGAATCGCACCCCAGCTTGGCGCAGATCAAACCACTCTCTTGCTCAGTTTTTTCTAACACTACCGCGCCGGCGCCATCGCCAAACAACACCGCAGTATCGCGTTTGCTCCAATCAAGGAACCAGCTTAAGTGCTCTGCGCCAATTACCAGTGCACGCTGATAATTGCCCGCTTTTAGCATGCAGGTCGCGGTTTCCAAAGCATAGAGAAAACCAGTACAGGCGGCGTTTTGATCAAAAGCCATGGCACCATGGGCACCGAGCGCGTTTTGCACTTTGGATGCAATATTAGGGATCAAAGTATCTGGCGAGCAAGTTGCCACAATGATCAAGTCGATAGAGTCTGCATTCACCCCAGCACAAGCAATGGCTTGTCGCGCAGCGTATTCGGCCAAATCTGACGTTTCAACGTGGCTAATACGACGCTCTGTTATTCCGGTGCGGGTTTGGATCCACTCGTCGCTGGTTTCGACAAAGTGGCTGAGCTCTTCATTGGTGAGGACGGTATTTGGCAAGCATTTACCCCAACCAATAATGTTGGCATATGGCATTTTCTATCTTCCGTAATCATTGAACCGATCTTCATCATAGCGCCATTTGACGCTAAGACGAAGATCGGGGTCACGGGCGGGGTGTAGGGATTACCAGAAGAAGTACGTTATGAGAGACAACGCACCAATACAGGCAATGTTGAGGTAAATACCGGCGTTCATCATGTCTTTCTGCTTGATGTGCCCGGAGCCGAATACAATTGCGTTCGGTGGGGTGGCAACAGGCAGCATAAAGGCACAAGATGCCGCTACCGCAATCAAAGCCGCCATGATCACTGGGTTAACGCCAAGTGCTTCAGCGATGGTGACAAAAATTGGCACAAGCAGCGCCGCACTTGCAGTGTTACTGGCAAATTCGGTCAAGAAAACCACGAACGCCGCGACAGCAATAAAGGTAAAGAAAATACCTGCTTCTTGGAGGAAGCTACTCAAGCCATGGGCCATAAACTCGCTGGTGCCGGTGGCACGGAGAATATTACTCAAGCAGATCCCGCCACCAAACAGTAGCAGTACGCCCCAGTCGGTTGATTTCTCAATTTGTTTCCAGCTCACTACACGGCTGGCGCCAAGCAACACAACGGCAGAGAGCGCAACATAGGTATCAAAGCTTTTGATCCCGCCAAGCATGGCATTGATCGGTTTACTGAAAATCCAGAAGGATACGGTGAGGGTGAAAATAAGCAAGGTAAGGAGTTTACCGTTGTTCCACTCCACTGGCTTATGGTTGAGTTCAAATTGATGGTTCAAGTTTGGCTTAAAGGTGAAATACAAAATCGTGATGGCAAGAGGTGCCAGAACAATACTCACAGGCAGACCTAGTTTCATCCACTCAGAAAAGGTTAAACCGACTTCTGCAGCGGCAATCGCGTTTGGTGGGCTACCGACAATGGTCGCGATGCCACCAATCGAAGCAGAATAGGCGATGCCGAGTAGAACAAATACATAGGTACCGCGATCTGATTGCGCATTAACTTTGCTTAATACACCTAATACCAGCGGGAGCATCATCGCTGTTGTCGCGGTGTTACTGATCCACATCGAAAGGCCTGCTGACACACCGAATAGCATGAAGACGGCGACCGACATTTTACCTTTCGCGAGCAGCAGGACTTTATCGGCGATGGCTTTGTCCAACTCTTGAACATGCAGCGCCGCCGCCAGTGCGAAACCGCCCATAAACAAAAAGATGGTGGGGCTGGCGAAATTGCTCATCGCTTTGCCGGTATCAAAAATACCAAAGCCAATCGCGAGTAGTGGGACTAATAGCGCCGTGACGCTGACGTGCAGGGCTTCGGTTAGCCACAGTACCGCGATAAAGGCCAAAATTGACAGCCCAGTTACCACGCTAGGCTCGAAGGGAAGAGTGTTATAGAGAAAAACAAACAACAGGATGTCTGCTAAGAGGATCAAGCTGTTTCGATCCAAGACCCAGTTACGGATCGCCATAGTAATTGCAGTCATAACCGCCTCCTTGTGTGGTGTTACATCTATGTTACGAGATGAATTAACGCTGGAAAGGCAGATCTGCTGATTTGGGCTCTGAGTTGGCGATTAATGTGGTGAATTGTGAGTTCAAGAAAAGCAAATGGGTATAGTTCTACCCATTGCTAGATTTCGCTCTGAGAGGGTGTAATTGTGCGCGTTTAACAAATTGGTAATGTTTTGTCTGATTTATTTAACTAATGATGAAGGGATGAGAAGGAGTGAGAGCGGCTTTCCTTTTGGTAGGGCTTTACCGCCGCCTAATGACCTCACCACTTGGGCGCGGCTATTCATTGATACAGGCTTTGTATTGTTCGTTAGGTTCTCGATCGGAATAGATATACAAGGTATTACCGATAGGATCGCTGCAAAGAAAAGCGCGATCACCCCAAGGGTTGTCACTGGGCGGTTGGTTGATGAGTAACGCTTTATCTATCAATTTCGTATATTCAGCATCCACATCATTCACTTTTATGTTCAGCATGATCCCAACGCCGGTGGTCGTCGGTGCATTATTATTGGGCGCCATAAAGCATAGTTCGGTGTTTGAGCGCTGGAATTTCACAATAACATACCACCCACAGTCAAAAACGACGTTTGCATTAAAATAGTGCTGGTAGAAATCCCGACATTGAACGACGTTATCGGTAATGAAAGTGGTGGAGAGCGAGTTCACGTTCATGGTGTAGCTCCTGCCAAAATGACTTATCCCGAATGATATGTCGCTATTTTAGACAGAAAATAGGTTTGACGGAGTGATTGTTACCACAGAACGGTGATGGGTAAGGCTACTATGGATTTTGGGTTGGTAGGCTGCTTGGTTTGGCATCGGCATTGTTCTGTCTAGCAGCCGGTGGCGTGGTGACGGTTGAATCCACTGACTCAGGCTGCTCGGCGGATGGCGTCTAGGATTTAGTTTCTTCACTAATATCAGGCAACACTTCAGCACCTGATGGTGCCTCTATCATGGGCAGGTTGTTTGGCGACGGTTTTTCATCAGGAACCAGATCGTTTGATTGCTCAATAGCAGGCGGCTCTGTGGTTGCCTGACTAGTGGGATCAGCAGTCTGGTCTGAGGAAGCCGCGTCGCTAACCGTCTTTTCAATAGTAGGTAGTTCAAAACCGGTCTGGCTCAACGCATCCGGCTCAGTCGTCATGATAGGTTCAAGCGGGCCTAAAAACTTGGGCTGCTTGTTGATCAGGTAAATATCGATAAAGGCTTTGGTGCGGGCAAAGATCTCGCGTAGGCGCACTTTTCGGCCACCGGTGGGTGATGGCGCGGCGAAACAGATCGCTTCTAAATCAGCATGATCGGCAATAAACAACGCTCGCTCGCAGTGGAACTGTTGGGTAATGATCAACAGTTCATCCGCCGCAAACACCTTATGTGCGCGGATCACTGAATCCAAAGTACGAAAGCCTGCGTAGTCGAGCACGATGTCTTCTTCAGCAACGCCTGCGGCGAGCAGATCACGCTTCATGGTCCAAGGTTCATTGTATGAACGGTGAGCATTATCGCCACTAACGAGTAGCTTTTCGACTTTGCCGTGTTGATAAAGCCCGATAGCACTGTCAATCCGGTGTTGATAGAAACCGTTAACAATACCTCTGAAGTATTTACTGGTACCCAAAATCATGCCTATGTCTTTCTCAGGCACTTGGGAATAGTCAGTGTAGATTTGATCTTGGTAGCGAAATGCAATCCATTGGTCAATGAGTAGCGGGGTAGAAACAATGAGTCCTACCAAAATACTTGCTACTAACAGCGCCTTACGCATCTTTCTCTCGTTGATTGAAGCGAAAAAACTAACTTTGCCTGAAAGCGCAAAGCTTTACAACTCAACAGCAAGCTAAAGACGATAATTCGCAGGGATTGCGGTTATTTATGGTGGTTGATGCCGGATTTGCAGGCAAAAGTTGCACCGTGATAACAGTGTGAATGCGATAAAGGAATAACGTGGCGTAACTATAAGCGAAAGGTGTGGAAATAGGCGGCAACAAAAAAGCCATCCGAAGATGGCTTTTAATTGTCTGTTTAGCGAAACCCTTAGAAAGAAGTACGCTTGTAACGACGGTAAAGCGGTTTCCAGAAGTTTTGTTCAATCTTCTGCTTCAGACGCTCGTCTGTGTTCTTCGGCGCTTTACCTTGCAGCATTGCTTGTTTCGCAACGGCGAAAGCAATGTGCTTAGACACGTGGTGGATGTCCTCTAGTGGTGGTAGCAGTGCACCTTCACCTGACAATGCCATTGGTGAGCATTCTGCCAACGCACGGCTCGCTTCCATCAGCATTTCGTCAGTTACGCGAGTTGCGCTAACTGCGAGTACGCCAAGGCCAATACCTGGGAAAATGTAGCTGTTGTTACATTGTGCGATAGGGTAGCTCTTACCTTTGTAGATCACAGGCTCAAATGGGCTACCGGTCGCAACCAGTGCTTTACCGTCAGTCCAACGAATGATGTCTTCAGGCGTCGCTTCAACACGGCTCGTTGGGTTAGATAGCGGGAACACGATCGGTTTTTCACAATGCTCGTTCATCTCGCGGATGACTTCTTCGCTAAATAGGCCCGGTACGCCAGATACACCGATCAATACGGTTGGTTTCGCGTTGCGAACGACGTCAAGTAGAGAGATACCGTTTTCGTCAGATGCCCATTCGCCCACTTTCGCAGAGCCTTGAACTAGCTTCTTCTGGAAGTCCAGTAGGTTAGGCATGTTGTCAGTTAGAAGACCCCAACGGTCAACCATGTAAATGCGGTCACGTGCTTGATCGTCAGTGAGACCTTCCGCTTTCATTTGAGAAACGATAGCTTCGGCAATACCACAACCTGCAGAGCCCGCACCCACGAAGGTGATCACTTGATCAGACAGTTTCTTACCGGCTGCGCGGCTTGCTGCCATCAAAGAGCCGACAGATACCGCTGCAGTACCTTGGATGTCGTCGTTAAAGCAACAGAAACGATCTTTGTACTCTTCGAGTAGAGGCATTGCGTTTTTCTGTGCGAAATCTTCGAACTGGATCAGTGCATCAGGCCAACGACGGCGAACCGCACGCATGAACTCTTCAACGAACTCTTTGTATTCATCACCGGTAATACGCGGGTGACGCCAGCCCATGTACATTGGGTCAGAAAGACGTTGTGGGTTGTTGGTACCTACGTCCAGAACGATTGGTAGAGTGTAAGCCGGGCTGATACCACCACACGCGGTGTACAGTGCCAGCTTACCGATTGGAATACCCATACCACCGATACCTTGGTCGCCCAGACCCAAGATACGCTCGCCGTCAGTCACAACGATAACTTTCACGTTTTGACGAGAGGCATTGTTCAGTACGTCGTCAATACGGTCACGGTTAGAGTAAGAGACAAACAAACCGCGTCCACGACGGTAGATGTTGGAGAAGTTTTCACACGCTGCACCCACAGTCGGAGTGTAGATGATTGGCATCATTTCCGTGATGTGGTTTTGAAGCAAACGGAAATACAGCGTTTCGTTAGTATCTTGAATGTTTCGTAGGTAGATATGGCGATCCATATCGTTGTCGAACATTTGGTACTGTTTGTACGCACGCTCTGCTTGCTCTTCGATCGTTTCGATCGCTTCTGGTAGCAAACCTTCTAGGTTGAAGAACATACGCTCTTCGGTGGTGAAAGCGCTGCCTTTATTTAGAAGCGGCGTTTCTAGCAGAGCAGGGCCTGCGTAAGGAATATATAGTGGACGTTTTGAGTTATTCATCTGGACACGCGAATTATGTGGAACAGGGAGGTGCATAGTAACGCCAATTTCATTCATTGCATAGAGCCCAGAGGCTTGTCTACAAAGCATTTTGTCATTTATTTTAGATTTTGTGGCGTCCGGCATATTGCGCCGTCCAAAGGTATCAAAATTACGTTGAGCTATGTGTCTTGAAGGTGTGTGCGCGGTTGAAATTTTGTTGCCAACAAACGCCCTTGGTCGATGTTGCGATTTGTGACTATTTGTTGGTTGCGGTTAATGAATGGATGTTGCTGTTATGATCTCAGTTGTTTGCGGGGTTTTGCGCTGTTGTTGATTGGGCTGGCTTTAATGTTGCGCCGCTGATTTGTGAGGCTGGCGACTAGGCATTATGTCCGGCATGTTGGTGTTTGTACTTGGCGTTAACTTGTTTGTGTGTTGTTGTCTGTATGATGCGTAAATGTTTCTCGGTTTGTGTTTTTCTTGGCCGCTACACAGATAATACCGCGTTGAATACGTCTTGCGCATTTTTGATTTAAAGCTGGCTTTGTGAATAAAAATGCAAAAGCCCTTGGGTTTTATCGCCAATGACAGAGGGCAAACTCGCATTGGCGATAAGGGCTAAAACCGCAGTGTAACCACTGGTTGTAGCCCGCAGAAACACTGCCAACTGATCGGCAACGAGAAGACCGGAAGACGATAAGACGAGATAAAGAAAGACGCGAACAACAAGTAACAACGCGAGATCCCGCGAGCCGTTCGTTATTTTATATCTACCACACGGCTCGCTTTGCGATACTGAATACGCCAACCTGACCAAGTGGGTAGCTCCCAGCGTTTCGGATCGGCTTTACGTCCGCCACTATGATAGATCACCGTGACCTGTTTGCCTTTTGGGGCATAGTCGACAGTAAGGTTGAGATCAGCCAGTTGCAAATAGCGCGGATAGGTGGCGTCGAACGCTTCTTGCTCCCATTCAGGGATCCCTTCAAACACAAAGTCATCCTCGGAAAACAGCGCAAGATCATCGACCGATTCTAATCCAAGGGCATCGAGTTGCTCGCGCAGCCACGTATCGAGTGTGGGAGCGGGCGTGCCATCATGGTTGAGCCCCAAGTAGAGTTGCCATTGTGCGATTTGGTGGCCGATACGGCTGACTAATGTGGGGAAGATTTCGCCAGACAAAATCAACTGTAACGCGGCATCAGTCACGCCACTGCCTTGCGGCGCTTGAGTCACCGTGTCAATGATGCGTCCCGCAAACACCCGATGCTGCACCACGGCGGCGCTGCCATCGATGATCTGGCTTTGCGCGATTTCCAACGCACCAAAGCCTGCGTCGACTAACATCTTAAGGGGAACAGGGGCCAAACAGGTGGCAAGATTGAGCGTTTGTTTCTTTCCTTTTCCCGGCAGATGGAATTGATCGAAGACGATAAACGCAGTGTCTTTGGTCGCGATCCGGCTCTCTTTGGCCGCAATGACTTCCATCTTACCATTGCCCAGTGCTTCCATGCGTTTTTCGCGTCGAACGAAAACGAGCTCGGGCGCAGTGTCGAATACGGCTTTCAACCATAAATCGCGTGGGACACGACTCGCCACTTCAAGTTGAGGCAAACCCAACGCATCGCGGATCAATACCGCATTTTGACGCGCTTCAGCGATGCTGTCTGGATTGAGTTGTAAACCCGATTCACTTACATCGTCTGTCTCACCGCGAACCAGTTTGATCAGGGTTTGGGCATCGCAATGTAATGGCTCCCATTGGTCTAGTTGCTCGCGTCGTTCTGTAGCGCTTGGCAATGTGTACAAACGTTGCGGCACAGTGAGAGCGCTCGCTAAATCGACCATGGCCTCTTGCGCGGCCTTGCTTGGCATCGCTGTGATCAAGTGGGCAAATAAAGGGTCGATAGGTAACGGATAAAGCGCCTGACCATGGGGGGTAATGAGGCCATTTGTGTCGATGGCTTGCATGTTTCGCAGCAGGGTGTGTGCTTGGGCGAGCGTTTTCTCGGGTAGTGTTTCTAATAGGGGTAATGTGTCTAATCGGTATCCACAACTGGCGGCCGCTAACATAGGCTCGGTAAGCTCTTCACGCTGCATGTCGGGTGGAGTGATGGAGTCCAGTGGTGCTGCGCTGCCATATAAACGAACGCAGAGCCCATCAGCTACGCGTCCGGCGCGACCTTTGCGTTGTTCGGCGCTGGCTTTGGAGATGGAATGTAATCCTAGTACGGTTCGACCATTACGCTGGTGGGTACGCCGCTCAAGACCTGAGTCGATGATCAGGGTGACGTTGGCAATGGTCAGTGACGTTTCCGCGATGTTCGTCGCGAGAATAATGCGTTGCTTGGTATTTGGCTCTGCTTGGTTTAGCGTTGTGCGATCTTCCAGCGCGCGCTGTCTATCATGATCGCTCACGCTAGCATGCAACGGGATCACGTCTGCATCCAAGGTTTTCAAACTGGCTTGGCATTGTTGGATCTCCTTACGACCGGGTAGGAAAACCAAAATATCGCCCGTTGTGGCATCACCGTAGGTCTCAATGGCGTCACGCACCCGACGGTCGAGATCTTTTGCGGTGGGCGAAGACAGACTCTCACTGGCCAGATTATTTACAGTGACATTGTAACGTCTGCCTTCTGCGCGCAGCGAAACGCCGTTGAGGTAGCGACAAAATCGCTCGGCATTGATGGTGGCAGAGGTAACGACTAAACGATGGTGTTGGTGTTCGCGCAGCATTGCCAACAGCAGATCGGTATCCCAACGGCGCAAATGCATTTCATCGACAATCACGATATCAAATGAGCTGAGTTTGTTTTCTGCAAACCAACGCAGGGCTATCCCAGGCGTGACAAACACTATCTTGGTGTGGTCGGTATATTCGGCTGCAAATTTTACCGCATAGCCCACCGTGTCACCCAGTTTGGTATGGGTGAGAGCAGCGAGGTAATTGGCCAAGCTGGTGCAGGCTATTCGGCGGGGTTGAACGACTAACACTCTGCCTTGTTGCTGCGCCCATAGCGGGAGGAAAGTTGACTTTCCGCTGCCCGTTTCTGCTTCGACGACAAGATGATGCGAAGGTAACAGACGTAAAAATTCGGTTTTAATTTGTTCGATAGGTAGAGACATAGCCGCGACAGAAATAACGATTTTCACCATTGTACCCAAACGCTTGAGGCTGAGAAACGGCAAATTCGATGACCTTATTTCACCTTACGAGAATGCATCTGTTCGTAAAGAGAATGCAACTGTGCGTAAAATAGCAAGATAGCTTGTCGTTAAAAACAAAGACGCCTTGGCTATAAAGCGCAAGATCCTTGACAGATATTACTACGTCATTTTTGCGATCTACAAAGCACACAATGACAATAATCTTCAGTATGAATGAAATATATACACAGTAAGTCCATTTTCTGTCGCAATTTTCACCACGAGAGAAGAGTTTGAATAAATGGATTGATAGTATCTGCCCTCGAAATTAAGTTATCTAACAACAAGAAAGTAATTTATATAATTAAGGTAGGTGTTATGAGTGAAGTAATTAATAGCAATGCATTTTTAGTGAAAGAGCACGTCGGTATGTTTAAAGCGGCGAATAATTTCGATATTTACGATCCGCAGACGGGTGAAGTTGTAATGGAATGTCGAGAGCCATCACTTGGATTTTTCACTAAATTGCTTCGTTTTACTGATTACAAGCGTATGACACCGTTTGATATTCAGATCAGGACACCAGAAGGCCAACCGATTGTCCGAATTCAACGTGGAATTTCGATTTTCCTGTCGAAGGTCACCGTGAGTGACGAGCACAATAACGAAATCGGTGGTTTTGCGCAGAAATTTTTCTCTATCGGTGGCAAGTTCGACGTACTGAATGCTCAACAAGAAATGCTATGTCAGCTGCAAGGTAAATGGACTGGGTGGGATTTCAAGTTCAAAAATGATGAGCAAGAATTCGCCCACGTATCAAAAGAGTGGTCTGGTTTAGGCAAGGAGCTGTTTACCAGTGCCGATAACTATATGCTGACGATTTCCGATCACGTGCCCGAAAATGACAACGTTAGAAAGCTTATTTTAGCAGCGGTAATGTGTATTGATATGGTGCTGAAAGAGTGATAAATACATTCACGCGCTTTACAATACGTAAAGCGCGTTCCTACTTTCAATGTTTCTCTTTAAATCCCTCTTTTAAATATCAATCTATAAAAACCTTTTCAACTCGTTCTTATTTATAGTTGAACGGTACGTTCTACAAAATTAGACTGTTTTTCGTCACGCTCTAATTTCTATTCGGAAGACCTCCCTAAGGAGATAACCACCACCGATTAGTGGGTGATATCTGAGTTAAATCGCGAAACTCGGTAATAGCACTATGCCCAGCATGATCAAGATGTGCCATGATCTCTGAATAATCGAGTGTGACAACGAATGCAAGAAATAGCATGAGCAATAAACACTTTCTAAGCATGAACCAATCCTTCGTTATTTTTGACGTAAGGACGAGCCGTAACGTCAAGCCAGCTATATTATGTGTGCGCGGTAGTCTCGTGACTTTTTGATTATCTATCGCGCTTGTTAAAAAGGTAGCAAAGCAACGCAGCTAATGATGAGTTACTCATTGAGTAGGCGTGCGAAGATCGCCGAGATGGGACAGGGCAGTAAAACTGCAACGTAGATATCATCTTTGAAATATGCAATCGGTTTTATTTCTGATGGCAGTTCGAGATGCGGCAGCGGTTAATTGGGCTTCCGACGTTCAAGCGAGAAGCCCATTCGGTGGTTTATTGCGGCTGAGCAGCTAGCTTGGCGCGAATAAACTCCGCGTGATCAACATAGATAAGCTCGGCTACCTGACGAATAATCGCTTCTTCTTGCGGGTCGAGCACGCCATCGGCATACGCCACTTCCCACATCGCTTCGATGAGCAGGTAACGTTCGTTGGGTTGGAGTGAACGTAGTTTCGAGGTGAAATCGTACAAAGACACTGCGTTCTCTGCTCGCTCAGTTGCTTGTTGCAGTAACGAGGCCGCGTCATCGTCGCTGATGTCTAATAGCAGGGTGAGTTGATGTTGCTTAGCTGCTTGCTCGGCAGGATCTTCTTGGCGATCGGCACGCGATACCTCACATAAAAGGCTTGCCATCGCAAGATGAATGGTTGTGGTATCAGGCTCGCCAAAACCGCTGGCGTCGTGTTGAAGGGCTTTAAATAAAGCAGAAAGTTTTTTGAACATAATATCCATGTACCGCAGAACACTGTGTTTCTCTTATAGCAGAAAGTGCCATGCAAGGGCAGCACTTGCGTGTTTCATTAGTAATGCAGATGCATATTAAGTGGCGCAGCAGAAAACCAGAGCCCTAACTGTCGGCGAGAAACAGTGAGAAGCGTTTGCGATAGTCAGACGGAGACAGGCTAGACCATTTTCGAAAACGGGTACTGAAGTTGGCTGCATTTGGATAGCCCACAGATTCACAAATATGTTGGATGGGGTAATTGGTCCCGGCCAGTAAGCGGCCAGCGTGCTCCATGCGCATTTTGGTGAGCTGCGCGATCGGGCTGCAACCAAAATAGGTTTGGCATAAGCGATAAAAATGCGCTTCAGAGCAAGGATGGAGTCGCGCAAGATCAGTGACAGACCAGTCACGATGGAGCTGTCGCTCTACGCGCTGAAATACGTGTTTGAGCCGGATCTGAACCGGAGACATCATGCTGGGTAAGCGATGCGTGACCAGCAAACGAAGCTGTTCAACTTGGCTGTTGGTGAGCTGCTGATCGAGTGGATAGCCGAGCTCTTTGCTTTGATGCAGACACTCAATCGTTTTTCGTATCAGCTCCCCGTTTTCACTATCACGTACTTCAAATTGAAGCGGGAGAACACCTTCCCACGGGACGGCGTTATCAACCGCCAGCCAGCAAAAATCCCAATGGTCTGTGGCTAACCGAATACGATGCGGGATATCGCTCGGCAAATAGGCCACCTGGTTCGCGCCTAGGCGGATTGAACAGTCAGGTGTCTCAATCACCCCTTCGCCAGCAATGCTAAACAATACAATATGATGCGAGGGTTGTTTGCGCGCGACATCAAATTCAGCGCGTGCGTAAGCCGTGCCGCACTGAACGATGTTATAGAGCTCCATTGCACGCACTTGAAAGTTGACGATGATTAATTGGCGCGATTGTTCTGAGATGTAAAAATGGTCAGCCCAGTTCATGTGATAGTTTCGCAAAAGTATTTGAGCCAATAGCATAAGATAAAAATCGCCAGAATCATTAAGATCTATCTCACAACAACAAATAAAAATAACGAGGTCGTTATGAATGCAATTTGGCGCGAGTCAGCGGACCGGAATTTCTGGCAAAAAACATTTCGTTTGGCATTGCCGGTGTCGTTTCAATGTACCTTATTTGCGTTGCTAGGTTTGGTCGATATTTTAATGGTCTCTACCTTAGGCGAGGCGCAAGTTGCCGCCGTTGGCGTCGGTAACCGTATTTTCTTTTTTAACTTGCTGGTGGTCGTTGGCTTGAGCGGCGCGGTGGCGGTGTTGGCGTCGCAGTTCTTTGGTGCTGGCAATATGCGCGGTGTTCGACGTACTCTGTTGCAAACCCTTGTATGCTCGGTTTTATTTACCCTACCGTTCGTGGTGGCCTATAGCGTTTTCCCAAGTGAAATCGTGGGTTTTGTTACTCAAGATCCTGCCTTTGTTGATCACGCAACCGACTATTTGTTTATCACCGGTGTGAGTGTTCTAGCCACCGCGATCGTGGTGCCATTAGAAGCCGGATTGCGCTCTGTCGGTGAGGCGCGTTTACCGACGGTGGTTGGTTTGATTGCCGTTGCGATTAATGCCTGTTTGAATGCCATTTTAATTTTCGGTTTGTGGGGTTTTCCTGAAATGGGCGTCGCTGGGGCGGCAGTGGGTACAACGGTGTCACGTTTTGTTCAAACCTTGATTATCGTCTTGGCGACGTACCGTTATCACGGTGATATTTTGCCAAAAGTGGAAGAGTATCGCGACGCGTGGGAGCCAAAAGCGGTTAAGAAATTCATTCGCGTTGGCATTCCGATGCTCATTCACGACGCTGGCTGGGCGATGGGGATCGTGGTGTACAACCTGATTGTCGGCAAGCTTGGGGTATCCGCGTTGGCGATATTTAGCCTACTGTCACCGATTGAAGGTGTGATGATTTCTGCGTTTATTGGTTTTGCGGTGGCGACCGCGACGATCCTTGGTCACGAGCTTGGTGCCGAGAACTATCAACGGGCGTTTTATCAGTCGTGGTTTTTAATTGGTCTGAGTGTTTGCCTTGCTTTTGTGATGGCGGTGTTGGTCTTTAGCTTACAAGGCTTTGTGCGTGAAGGATTAACCTTGGCCAATATGCCGGATGTGGATCTCGCGATGCGCGTTACCTTTATCATGGTTTGCGGATTGTGTTTAAAAGTGTTCAATATGGTGGGGATCGCTGGAGTGCTGAAAAGTGGAGGCGATATCAAATACACCATTTTCATCGATCTATTTGCGCAATGGGCGGTGGGAATTCCGTTAGCGTTTTACACTGGGTTGGTACTAGGCTGGCCGTTAGATAGTGTGTTGATGATTATTTTGTTAGAGGAAATCGTTAAGATTGGCCTCACCACGCACCGGATAGTCGGAAAACGTTGGCTCAATAATTTAGTGTCAGACGAAATGCCTGTCGTACTAAACGCTTAGTACTAGTTAATTGTGCTAATCGAACTGTGAGCTGTCTTTATAATCCCGCTTAAGTGCGGGATTTTTTTGGCATTAAACTTCAAAATGTCCTAACGCTATTGTCTATTCACATAAGTGACCCAATTAAGTAACAAACGGAGTAATGTTCGAATTAATAATTAAACGATGAAGGGAAGCAATGAACAGCTCAACTAATCCAACCGAATCTTCTAAGTCCGTGGACCCAAATGCGGATCACGAAGAAAGTAAAAACAATGAAGCAGAATGCGTAAATTATAAACGTACAGAAAGTAAACCTGTTGAAAATAGCCACTCAGACAACAAGTGGCGCAATATCTGGAAAGGAACATTAGCCTGTTTGCCGCTGAGCATTGCGGTGATCCCTTGGGGATTGCTGGCAGGATCGCTGGCGATTGATGCCGGTATTGTCGCTCTTGAGGCGCAGGCATTGTCGGCGATAGTGTTCGCAGGCGCTGCGCAGCTCGCGGCAATCGGGATGATCAAAAGTGGCGCGGGTTTAGTAACGTTATTGGTGACGACGTTTTTTATCACGTCGCGTCACTTCTTATACAGTGTGGCAACCCGCGATAAAGTTTCAGATATGTCGCTGGGCTGGCGTTTAACCCTAGGTTTTCTATTAACCGACGAACTCTTCGCGGTCACAGGTCATCAAAATAAAGCGCAGTTTAACCGTTATTACGCATTAGGGGCGGGCCTAAGTTTTTACTTAATTTGGAATATCGCCACCTTTGTTGGGATCATTGCCGGTAATTTAATACCCAATCTCGAGCACTATGGTTTGGAGTTTGCGATAGTCGCCACCTTTATTGCCATCGTGATTCCTACAATTAATTCCAAACCCTTATTGGTGACAGTGATTGTTGCACTGGCGTCGTCGGTGTTGTTTTATTGGCTACAAGTTGAAGGCGCATTGATCATTGCCAGTTTACTCGCGATGACGGCTGGGTATTTAACTGAGAGGGGGCTAAAGAAATGTTAGAAATTATTGCAATGGCAGCGGTGGTTTTCTTGAGTCGGTATCTCTTTCTCGAACCCAAATTACCGATTCGATTAGGGGCTGAAGCGCAACGCTTCTTAAAATATTCCTGCGCGGCGATCCTCACCGTTATTTGGGCGCCAATTGTATTTCTGACCCCTGAAACCTATGAAATGCAGAGTCTACATAACCCGTTCGTCTATGGCACTGTGCTCGCCGTAGTGCTGGCGTATGTGACGAAAAACGTGTTGTGGACAGTGTTAATAAGCATGAGTTTCTTTCTACTCTTAAAGCTGGTCCTTATGGCATAACCATGACATAAGCGTGCTAAAGTGCGGGAAACTGTGATTTGAATCTCATGGTTTTCCATGTTAAAAGCATGGAAAAACTGAATTGCAGACATCAAGGAGTAGATATGCGTAAATTCAGAACCGCACTGTTAGCAGGCTCAATATTGTGCGCCTCAACCTTGTTCTCACCCTCTCTGTGGGCAGATGAATACCGTGACACAGCGGAGTCGCTGCTTGATGTGATGCAGTTTGATAGTCTGTTCGAGCAGATGATCGAAGGGATGATTGAGAGCCAAGTTCAAGCAGATCCTAGCCTTGAGATCTACGAGCCGGTCTACCGTGACTTTTTTAACGAATTCCTTGAAGCAGAGACAATGCGAGAGCATGCGGTGGATCTCTACATGGAGTTTTATAGTCAAGAAGAGCTCGTAGCGCTGATCGCCTTTTATCAAACACCAGTCGGTCAAAAGACCTTACAGCTAATGCCTGAAATTACGGCGCGCAGCGAAAAAATTACCGAAGCCATTATTATGGAAAACATGCCAACGCTGCAAAAGCGGATGGCGGAAGCGATGGCCGGGCAGTAAGCCTCTTCCTAAAAGGTTATTGACGCCATCTAGGTGTATCAGCTCGGATAGCTGGCGAGATAGCGTGTCAGCTCGAGTGATAGTTTATAGCAAAATCGTGACGCCAATGACGAGCAAGTAGCCATAGAACAAGCGTTGGGTGATCTGCGGGCCGATATTTTTCACTAGGCGCAGTCCCAGCGGCGGAAAGAGCGCAATGGTTAGTGAAATCGCAATAAATGCCGGCAAATAGACATAACCTAAGGTGAGATTGACCGGATCGATCCCCGCTTGTAATCCTGACACCACATAGCCTATCGTGCCCAAAATAGAATAGGGGACGGCGAGCATTAAGTTCGTTCCGAGCACTTTGCGGTGTTCGGTGTAGCGCGACAAAAACGGGATCATCAGTATCCCTAATGCCACCCCCGCCAAGCCACTTAATGTGGCGCTAACGATACTCACAACCACAATAAGCACAGGCTCTAACGCTTTGGGTTGCTCGTCTGTTTTTTTACGACTAGCGAATAGCTTATACAGGGCAATCGCCACAATCAGGCCGCCAATATAGAGACGTAAATGGGTCGGCGAAAGAAACTCCGCTACTTTAGGAGCGATAAGCGCGCCGACTAATACCCCGGGCAGTGCCCACTTAAGTAAAGTGAGATCGTACAGCTTGGCTTTGCCGTAGCTGATGGCGCCAGAAATACTGCCGACGATCAGGGTAGCCATGCAGGTAGCTACCGCCGTTTGTAGCGACACTGACTCGGGTAAAACCGTCGGTAAAATCAGTGATAACACCGGCAATATCACCAAACTACTGCCGCTGCCGAGCGCCCCGATGATCACGCCGCCAAACGCTCCCGTCAGTAAATAAACCGTGTTGACCAACATGAGATGTCCTTAAAGTGAATTAGCGACTGCGCGTAGAAAAGTATATTACGGCGCACGAATATCTTGCTTAATGTGGATTGAATAACAAGGGACTTTGACTATCCCTTCAGCGTTTATTGCTCGGAACTCACCGATTGGCAACACGTGACGCACCAATATTGAGCTTGAGATAGAAAATGACTCATCGCTTTTCACAGTGTGAGATTTGTCCCGCGTTCCCTTAATGAAAACCGTGATTAACCATTTGCACCTGTGGCTGATGCTTGTTGTGTTGTGGGCGTTGCGTTTTAATACATTGCTCGCAAAGTTAATCTGTGTAAAGACATGCGAGACAGCGACTAGGACTTCGCTGAACGATTTATTTTCTGGATGCCGTAAACCATGACAATCGATAACGAAATGGACAACATTTATTACAAGCACACATGGACGTTAATTGATCCCCAACACCAGTTGGTGACACGAAACTATTACGAAGCGGTGATCAATGGCGTAACTGAACGTCAAGTGATCGAAGAAGATGGCTCGCTCTATTGGTCGACATCCAGCGCGGAAAAGTGTGCTGACTTTCCATTCACCGAAAAACCTGAATTTACGCCTGCTGATGTTGAGGCGTTGCGTGAACACGCCGGTTTAACGGAAGTCACACAAGCACAATTTGACGCTCTTTGGCACGAATCTGGTGCGACTGAAGCAATGGGTTAATGTCCAAAGCAGAGCGCATTAATTAGCAGGGAGCACAATGTCAAAAGTTATCTTGCAAGGATATATTCTCGTCCCGCAATCTGATTTAGCCGCAGTTAAACAAGCGCTGCCAATTCATCAATAACTCACTGTAAATGAACCGGGCTGCCTTACTTTCCGTGTGACGCAAAGCCGCGATAATCTCTTACGATTTGAGTGTACAAAGAGTTTGTTGATAAAACAGCATTTGAGCGTCAACCACGACTTGAAAAATCCATGACAGTCATGGCCGAGTTATGCCAGTTGTTACAAGGTAGAACGTACAGTTCGCGCTGGGAGATTTGATGTCGACTTAAATTAAGCTGATCTGCAGTGATAATGATTAATCACGACTAGTGGCGTTAATATAGAGTTCAGTGTTAATTCGATTTAATTTCATGTTAGGTTTTTATGGGGGGCAATTTGAGTGCTATTCGATATCTTATAGAAGAAAAGTCAATCTACATTATCGTAATCTACACTATGATTAGTATATTAATGATGGATAACTATGATTATCTACATAGGGATGATTTATTGGATGCCGCATATGCGCATTTATCACTTCCTTTGCTAATTATCGTGTTGGTGTCATATATTGTGATTTTTCAGTCGACGAGAACCACGCTTGATAATCTAAAAGTGGCATTTATATTTCTACTTGCATGGTGGTTCTTAGTATTTGCAAGTCAAGGTTATGTACTGGTTATTAACGCGGGAATGGGCTATCAATCTCAATTTATGATTGAAGGAGAAGTAGTTAGTAAGCGGACTTATCGACCTTCACGTGGCAACAATGGTAAGGATGTTTACCGCATTTGTATTTCTAGGTCTAACGGAGAAGGGGAACTATGTTTTAACGTTCATCGCTATGAATATAAAAACTTGGAAGTCGGTGATGTTTATTCAAAGGCGTGGACCGAAGGCTCCTTGGGGATTATATATCGTTAAGGTCGAATGCTATAGTGAGTTTACAAATGCTATAGCAGGTTTCGACACTAACCGCACTGGCTATCTTCACTAGCGTTAACGGTTTGGCACTGCGCGAGTAACGGATCCGCAGTCAAGCTATACAGTGGGATCTCGCCAATAAACACGGTCATCGTATTATTCACGTTGTCAGTCATCGTCAGAAATGACCCGTTGCATTCACAGCGAATGATTGGGTCAAGCCCACTGGCGTTGACGGTTCGCTCGAACAACATCCAATGACTTTTTACGTATTCTGGTGACACGTGCAAGTTCACTTCAAACGCTCGACCTGCCAATAAGTAAAGCGGTACGCTTATTGCCAGCGAGGTCAATGCCAACCGGCGACGTTTTGAATAAAACAGGGCCCAGAATAGACAGCCAAGAAACAACAGATGCGACAGTGCTTGTAACCAAAGCGGCACTGTGACGAAAGTGACGAAAACAAAGTCCATCACCAACGGATCAAAGTTGAAAGCAAACAGCACTGCCATACTGTGAATAAACGCGAGCGAAAAGACGATTATTTTAAGGCTTTTATTGAGCATTGACCGTTCCTTGGTATTGAATTAGCGGTTTAACGACATCAGGGGATGAAATAATTCTTTTGCATAGTACGTGCCGCTGGCAATGGATACAACCAGCAGAAAGAGACCGGCGCAAAAATGAAACACTGTGTGAAAGCGCTGTAGCGAATTGCAGCTGCAAAGCATGATGTAAAGTGATAATACTGCTAGATCTAAAACGATCCATATGAGCGAGAGCACTAATACGCTTGAATTAAAATGTGGGGTTATATTAATAAACTGCGGGAACAGCGCGACAAAGAAAAGAATGTCTTTGGGGTTTGAAATGCCAACAAGAAAGCCTTGCGTAAAGCGATTGAAGCTGAGGGGAGGTGTAGCAGGAGTTCCAATCGTTTGATGACGTAAACTGCTGACAGCACAAAAGCACAGGTATATCGCGCCCATGAGTCCTGCTAAATTGAGAAACGTTACAGGTAGGTTAAGTAAGCCAAGCAGTATCATACAAGCCAGTGCCATTAAATAAAGCGACGCGATATGCGTACCCAATAACACAGTAAAAGCGGCTTTACTGCCATGCTGTATTGCCGAAGAAATGATTAACCCGAACACCGGTCCTGGGGTCAGCAATAATAATAGAACAGAGAACGTATAAGCGTAGAGTAGAGATATATTCATAGTGTGATGTTATTTGGTGGGTTCCATTGGTATTGGCTAGAGATTATTTCTCAGCAAGGTTGAGTTGAAAAACGGATAATACTCAGGCTAAATGTGATTAAAACTCACAATGGAATAGTGATATGAGCTTACCGCCGTTATATGCGTTGCGGGCGTTTGAATCAGCGGTACGTACCGGCAGCTTTAGTAAAGCTGCGGCGCAATTAAATCTCACCCCTAGTGCTGTTAGCCGCCATGTCGCCACACTCGAAGCCTGGTTTGATTGCCAGCTCTTTGTGCGGCGAGGCCCAAAGGTTGAGGTCACGCAGCGAGGCCAGCTGTTAGCGAATCAATTGGACGTGGGGTTTCGCCAGATAGAGCATGCGTGTCTGGCGTTGCAGCAGAATACGAAAGAGCTAAGATTAAAAGCGCCGTCGACCTTAACCATGCGCTGGTTACTCGACGCGTTGAACAGTTTTCGTGAGTCTCACTCAATGCCCGAAGTGTTAATTTCGAGCGTTTGGATGGATAAAGACAGCGTCGACTTTGCCAATGAGCCTTACGATTGCGCCATTTTGCTTGGTGATGGCAATTTTGGTGCGGGTACCGAGTCGGTGTTGTTGTTTCCTGAGTATCTGATCCCGGTTTGTGCGCCGGAGCATGTCGGACAGGCGCGGGTTGATCTCAATGACTGTGAGCTGATCCACCCAACAGCCGATCGTCGAGATTGGCGACGGTGGCTAGCCGCGACCGATCAAGTGGGCTCATTAGATATAGCGCGGGGTAAGGTGTTCGATACTCTAGAGCAAGGAAATATTGCCGCAATCAGTGGCTATGGGATATCGATTGGCGATTTGTTGTTGAGTTTAGAGGCTATCGCGAGAGGAGTGCTTAAACTCCCGTTCTCACAAGGGGTCATAACCGGAGACGCCTACTATTTGGTATGGCCGACCGCGACCAGTTGCAAGAGCAACATTGAACTACTACATCGTTGGCTGAACGACAGAGTGCCTGCCGACATCCCTGACGGCGTAACGATTTTACCTGCGTCTAGCTACTAAAAATGGCTAGCTAGGTAAATGGTACTGTACAGGCTAATTGTATTGGTACAGGTGGGTATTATCAGTTCAGGAAATAAAAACGATGCTCCGTGCGTTTTCGCTTACTGTGTTAACCAGTTTAGCGCCGAATCTCGGTCGGCGAACGATTGCATTTCACCACTGATAAACCAACTGCCAATTTGGGCAGCCATCGTTTGCCAGTTTTTATCCCCGTAGATCGCTACTTTATCGATGTTGAAATCCAGTGTGGCCCCGAGCTTAAAGTCATCCCATGCAGCGCGAAGTTCCCAGCCGGAAAACTCACTTATATCGACTAACATTTTTATCTTCGCTGTATCAACAGCGCTCAAGGCGGAATCCAACAGTGGTGTCAGCGCAACATAATCTTGATGGGTGAGTTTGCCTTTTACCTTGAACGTCAAGATAAATTTGGCATCGATACGCTCTAATCCAATCGTAATACCGTGACCTTCTTTGCCTTGGGATACGTGACCGTTCATATTTTCCACCTCGTTTGTCTGCGCGAAACACTGGAATAACTGTTTTAGCCTAGATGAACTTGCTGCGATCTGGTTGAAGTCAATCGTCAATTGTTGCGCGTTTTGCGCAGTGATTTGCTAGCTTGCTCCAAATCTGAAAGTTCAGGCTAGCTTTTGTCGAAGTGGTGCGTTGTAGTCAGACGTTGTATCGATCAATTCGGAACGATAATGGAATACAAGACGACAGGTTGTGCGCGGGCCGAACACCCAGAGTTTGTTCTGTGTGTCGACGACCCAACAGTGCCACAAGCGGATATAAAGCACATTATTCACTATCTCGAAAGTAGCGTGATGAAAGGGACGCGCTATTTTGAGGGTCAACATGTTCAAATCGGGTTTATGTTGTTAAAGGTCGCGAAAGACGGTGATTGCTTGCGTTTGTTTGAGCCCAAGTTGAAATCGATGCCGCTGGAGTTCATTAATTCCGTCTCCTTGACGCTGAAGTTTTTGCGCCAACAGTTGGATACGGTGCTGAGTGTTGAAGGGCAGCATACACCGGTATTTTGCTGGGTACAGGAGAGCATCATTATCAGTAAGAACGCGCTGTTATCGCAGGAAATCTGTTTAACGCGGGAAGAAAAGGAAGCGCACCATTCCGGCTGGTTTTTACGGGATATGAACGAGCAAGAGGTGTCTGACATCGAGCAGATGTCACTGTTTGACTTTGCTGGACGGCGACCTGATTTGGTCAAATACTTGGCCTTGCCTGTGGGTATGGATGTGATCACGCCCAAAGGGACGAGACCGCGGATCCTGCAGGGACAAATGTCTTGCAAAATTATCGATGGATCCTATCTCGATAAGCTTTACACCAGATGAGGTTGCTCGCGCATGCGGGCATAGAAGGGCTTAGTCTTGTGCTGTCAGCACCCGATAACGAATAAAATAAAGCTGTGTCTGCGCAGGATAAATCCGGCGAATAATCCACTTTAGTAAAAACACAAACGGCAAGTTTTCTGCTTTGGCATGTTGGCGGTTAAGAGAATCAAATGTAACCGGTTCAACGGCCAAAATTTCGAGTTGGCAAATAAGTTCACCGTCTTCAAGCTGGCGCGCTTCGACACGTTGCCCCGCCACATAATGGCTTTCCGATGCATCGCGCAATGTGGCCGTTTTATCTCCTGATTTCACTTGCTTTGCTAAACGCTTAAAAAAGGTCAGAGTTTCCATCAATCCCACCGGCTTGCGCCTCAACGCTTCAATACCAGAGCAGTGTGGCGATGTGACGTTTAGCGGGCAAATTATACCGCTCGGTTTGCGAACAAACGCATGTGCTGTGCGTTATTTTGGATAATGCAGATAACTTATCGGCTACGTAAAAAGGCGAGCATTTCGCTCGCCAGTTAAATGGAGTGTTCACTGCTCGCGCTTAGTCTCTTTGATATAAAGCTTCGATGGTGCTGCTGGCAATGGTGTGGGCGTTAATCATGTAGCCAGTCAGCGCGCCAGATGGATCGCTAGGAAGATCTAGCTTGTCGACCGATAATGCATGAACCGTGAACTGATAATGGTGAACGCCATTCCCTTTGGGTGGACACGCGCCGCCAAAGCCTTGGATGCCGTAGTCATTGACGATTTGCGTACTGCCGACAGGCATCCCCGCGCCATCAACAGTGCCTGCGCCAGATTGGAGTGTGTTGGTCGTTACGGGAATGTTCACCACTTGCCAGTGCCACCAACCGCTGCCTGTTGGTGCATCGGGATCGTATGCGGTGATCGCGAAGCTTTTGGTGTCGGCTGGCGCATTTTCCCAAGTGAGATGAGGTGAAAAGTCGTCACCGCTGCAGCCAAAACCATTGAACTCTTGCGCGCTGCTCATAAACTCACCTTGGGCAATATCGTGACTGCTTAGGGTAAATCCGTCAGCCAAACTTGGGCTCGCCCAAAGCAGGGCAAAGAGTGCGCCTGATGTCGCGAGTGCAGTTAACTTTGGTGATTTCGTTGTGACGAGAGTTGCCCGCTGTGACTTCGTACCGTGATTAAGCATAATTTCCCTCTGTGCTATTGCTTAAGTGAGAGCCTAGTTTACGGCTTCACAACACGGCAAATTAGCACCAAAGCCTTCACTTTTTCGCCCTGAACCGTCACTTTGACTTCGTTGAATTGCTCGTTGAATCGCACAGTGCCAAGGTTATCGGTGCTCGGTATAGTGGGTTCAGATAAGCTGAGTTTTTCGCAGTGCACTGGGCGTTAGGCCAAAGTGGCGTTTAAACCTATCGGTGAAACGGGAAGGTGATTGATAGCCACATTTTTCGCTGATCGCGCCCATAGGGAGCCGAGTAGTTTGTAGTAAGTGCAATGCCAAACCGAGACGCGCGTTATCTTTGATCTCTTGTACGCTACTCGCTTCGAGCTTGAGTTTGCGGCGCAATGTGGATTCACTCATCGCCAACGCTGAGCAGATCTGTTGGTTCGTCAGTTCAAACTGCTCTGCGGCGATGAACATATCGTGGATCTGATCGGTTAGACGAGGTGTTGCCAGTAAGCCTAAGATCTCGCCGTGGCCAAGTTCAGCCAATAAGGTGAGGAGTTCGCGCTTTCTTAGGGAGAGAATTGTCGGCGATGCCCAGAGTGACGCCTCAACAAACTGATGCAAACAGTGATTAAGCGTAGGGCAAGCGCGGCCAATATAGTGGTCGTTTTCGCTAACGGCGTTAACTTGCAAACCATCGAAATCCGCATGTTCAAACTCAATCAACAAGGCCAAATAGTTGCTGTTAGCGGGGATATTACGCATGTTTATCGACGAGCTTGCGGGTAAGAAAATAAACTCACCAAACGGACAGGTGATCTTATCTTTGGGCCCCAAGGTCTTGCTACCGCTCAACACCATAATAAATAGCGGTTTGGCAATGGGTACATTGCGTAACACTTGCTCTTTTACCGAGGTGTAAACACTAAACGGCAGCGGGATATCGCGTGTTAACGCATGTTGGATTGAGTTGACGAGATGTTGCATACCACTCCTTGGCTGCGGCTAGTCGCTGTTTGCTTGAGCATCTAAGAGTAAAACTAAATCTTGCACAGTTTCAATCGTTGCCACAGTCAAATTAGTGGTTGAAGCGTCGATACCAAGTGTATTGGCGATATCACCATAAAGCTCTTCAAGATCGTCGGTATCCATCTGATATGTATCGTCAAAGCTATCAAACGCACTGACGGGAAAAGGGCGATTGAGCCATTGCTGGGTTGCCTCAAATACCGCATTGATAACAGCAGGCGAAAGAGTTCTAGAGGGAGAATGCGTGGCGAGCTCTTCGGTAAAGCTTGATAGACTCGGCTTTCCCCGCTGATGAGCGATACGTTGTAACTTTCTATAGTGCCGCCAGACGACAATCGCGATCATTCCAGCGAGCGCAGCGATAAGATAAATAGGCATGTGTCGGTGTTCGGTATCCTTTATCGGTTCTTAGTCGTAGCACAGGCTTAGTGCACTATAACTTTTTGGGTTTGTGCCAAATAAATAATCAAAACAACGCATAATTTAAAAGTAACGGTTTCATACCCCAAAAGTTGATGTTGTGATTGTCGAGGTGAGGCTCGGAAAGTCGAAAGTCATCACGCGTTGAAATCTATTGTCGAGTTACTCTAATACACGATGGGTTTAAGCCAAGAGCAGTTTTTTTGCCACGAGCGATTTGCGCCAACTTGCTCGCAAAAGCGGGGCGAAAGATGATGAAATTGTCATAGGCGGCGACCTAATAGCGTTCGATAAAGGCTATTTAACAATCACAAAGAAAGGATCAGAATCGATTACTCTTCCGTTTTATCTTCAAGCCCTTCGATGCCCGAATACATGTCACTGGTGAGTGGCACGGGCACGTCGGTTTCGACCCAACCTGCGCCGAGTGCTTTATACAGGGTGACGATGTTGAGTTGGGCATTGAGCTCGGTTGAAATTAAGGTTTGTTGTGCGGTGTAGTAGGAGCGCTGAGAATCTAACACATTGAAGTAGTCATCAACCCCTTCACGAAACCGCAGCTCGGATAAGCGAAAGCTCTCTTGATAGGCATCGACCAGCATTTTCTGTCCAGCTATTTGATCGTCAAAGGTAGCCTGATTAATCAATGCGTCGGCCACTTCTTGAAACGCGGTTTGGATGGTTCGCTCGTAGTTATTGAGCGCGAGTTTTTGATCGGTAACGGCAATATCTAAACTCCGACCGCGTTCGCCACCGTCAAAAATCGGCAAGCTAATGGTCGGGATAAAACTCCACGCTCGGCTGCTGCCTGAAAACAGATCATCGAAATCCGTACTCGCCAAGCCACCCGTTGTCGTCAAAGCAATGGTAGGGAAATACGCCGCGCGCGCGGCGCCAATATTGGCATTGGCGGCAGCGAGTTGATATTCCGCTTGAAGTACATCGGGGCGGTTGATCAACACCGCAGAGGGTAAATCCGCAGCCAGCGCAGGAAAGGCTATGGGTGCGTCGCCGCTGGGCAGGAGCGCGTCAGAAAAGGGTGAGCCAACCAAAGTCTTAAGCGCATTGATGTCGACGTTTACTTGACTGGTAAAGCGCGCCACATCCACTTTAGCGGTGGCGACGGTGGTTTGGGCTTGCGCCAAATCTAACCCCGACGATACGCCGTTCTCAAAACTAATATTGGTTAAACGCAAAGAGGCTTGCTGAGAATCGAAGGTTTCTTGCGCTAAGGCCAGCAAGCGCAGATCAGATTCGAGGGTGAGATAAGCTTGGATCACGTTCGCGATCAGGCTGATCTGTACATTGCGACGACCTTCGACGGTAGCGAGATAATTTTCCAATGCCTGTTGCTCTAAGCTGTAAATTCGACCCCAAAAATCAATCTCATAGTTGTTGAAGCCGACATTGAGGCTTTGCTGGCGCGAAATCGCCGAATTACCGTTATTGCTGTTTTCGGAGATACGCTGATTTTGGCTGCCCCCTTGGATCAAAATGTCGGGATAGCGGGTGCTGCGCTGCAATCCCAGTTGCGCTTCTGCCCGCACCACATTGTAAAGGGCTTCGCGTAAATCGCGGTTATTGGCAAGCGCCAGCTCAATCAGCTCGGCCAGCTTTTCATCGGTGACAAATTCACGCCAGTCACTGACCGAAGCAATGGTGGCGGGATCGGCCAGCGAATTCTGTGAAGCATGGATTTGGGGCCATTGATCTTCAACCGGCAAAGCGGGGCGCGAATAGGTGGGAATAAAATTAACGCAGCCAGACAACAGGCTTGTGATAACCAGCGCAGAGCCGAGTTGAGTGCGGGCGAAAAGGCGTGTCATTGGCTCGACTCCTTGGCATCGTGGGGCGGGTTTTTATGCTCTTTACCACTGAAAATGCGCTCAACGACCACGAAAAATAGCGGCACAAAAATCACACCGAGCGCAGTGGCGGTGAGTACGCCTCCGACAACCCCGGTGCCGACGGCATTTTGTGCACCGGACCCGGCCCCTGAGCTGGTGGCAAGAGGGACGACGCCCATACCAAAGGCGAGGGAGGTCATTAAGATCGGCCGCAAGCGAATACGAGCAGCTTTAAGCGAAGCTTGGATCAGATCTTCGCCAGCTTCGTAGTAACTCTTGGCAAATTCGACAATCATAATGGCGTTTTTTGAGCCCAGTCCTATGGTGGTCAGCAGCCCGACTTGGAAATAGACATCGTTACTTAAGTGGAACAATTCGGTGGCGGTAACAGCGCCAAGAATGCCAAGTGGGATGATCAGAATGACCGAGAACGGTACCGCCCAGTTTTCGTAGAGCGCCGCTAAACAAAGAAATACCACGAGGATCGACAACGCATAGAGAGCAGGGGCTTGTCCGCCGGAAATCCGCTCTTGGTAAGACATACCAGTCCATTCGATCCCCACATCAGGAGAAATTTCTTTCACTAGGCGTTCGATCTCCGCCATCGCTTCACCGGTACTGATCCCTGCAGCGGGCTCACCCACAATTTGTACCGCAGATACGCCGTTATAACGCTCTAATCGCGGAGAGCCGTATTGCCATTCGCCTTGCGCGAACACCCGAAGTGAGACCATTTCCCCTTGGTTGTTACGCACTTTCCATTCCATGATGTCTTCAGGCGTCATGCGATACGGCGTGTAAGCTTGGGCATAGACTTTTTTGATCCGCCCGCGATCGATAAAGTCATTGATATAAGTACTACCAAACGCAGTTCCTATGGTGGCGTTAATATCGTTGATAGAAACGCCAAGGGCGCGCGCTTTGAGTTGGTCGATGTTGATGTGATAGAGCGGAGTATCGCTTAAACCATTGGGTCGCACGTTCATCAATAACGGGCTTTGCGCTGCGGCACCAAGCAGCTCATTTTGGATGGCTAACAAGCGCTCATGGCCGACGCCGCTGCGATCTTGGAGGAAAAAATCAAAACCCGTGGCGTTACCAAGTTCCATAATGGGCGGCAGTGAGAAGGCATAGACAAACGCTTCGGAGATCTGGCTAAAGCTGCCCATCGCACGGCCAATGATCGCTCCCACATGGGCTTCTGGTGCCGTTCGCTCCTCCCAATCTTTGAGCTTAACGAACATCATCCCCGTGTTGGAGCCAGAGCCAGCAAAGCTAAACCCAGCCACCGCAAACACTGATTCCACATCTTTCGACTCTTGCTCAAGGAAATAGGATTCCGCTTGATTCAATACACCCACCGTTTGCTCTTGGGTTGAGCCGCTGGGCAATTGCACCATCGTCATCAATACCCCTTGGTCTTCATCGGGCAGGAAGCTCGAGGGCAGACGCAAGAACAGAAACGCCATCAAACCGATGATCGCCAGATACACCAGCATAAAACGCACTTGGCGTTTAGTAATGAATGCCACCGCACCTACATAGCCGTTAGTAAAGCGGGCGAAATTGCGGTTAAACCAGCCAGCAAAGCCTTTTTGTTTTTGCTCAGGATCGTGGCGAAGCAGGGAGATACACAAGGTTGGGGTTAAGATGATCGCCACCATTACAGACAACGCAACGGCCGTAACAATGGTGATTGAGAACTGACGATAAATCGCACCGGTGGAGCCGGGGAAAAATGCCATCGGCACAAACACCGCACACAATACCATCCCGATCCCAATCAGGGCGCTGGTGATCTCGCCCATGGATTTGATGGTGGCCTGGCGAGGGTTTAAGTGCTCTTCTTCCATGATCCGCTCGACGTTTTCCACCACCACAATCGCATCATCCACCAGCAAGCCAATGGCGAGCACCAAGGCGAACATGGTCAAGGTGTTGATCGAGTAACCTAAGGTGAGCAAAACAGCGAATGTGCCCAAAATAACAATCGGTACCGCAATGGTGGGAATAAGCGTCGCGCGCAGATTTTGCAAAAACAGGTACATTACCAAGAAAACCAAAACGATGGCTTCGATGAGCGTTTTAACCACTTCTTCAATGGAGATCTTAATAAACGGGGTGGTATCAAACGGATAAACCACTTTTAACCCCGGTGGGAAGAAGGGGGTTAACTCATCAATTTTCGCTCGCACTAAATCGGCCGTGTTTAACGCGTTTTTACCTGTCGCGAGACTGATCGACAGGCCCGATGCGGGTTTTTGATTGTAAAACGACAAATTAGCGTAGGACGAGGCACCCAGCTCAACGGTGGCGACATCTTCAAGCAGCACTTGTGAGCCGTCGGTATCGACTTTAAGTAAGATGTTACGAAACTCATCGACGGTTTGTAGCCGCGATTGCGCGGTAATGGTGGCGGTCAATTGCGCTCCTTGAGCGGCGGGCGGACTGCCCATTTGCCCGGCGGACACCTGCGCGTTCTGCTCACGCACTGCGGCTATCACATCAGAAGGCATCAAGTTGTAACTTTCGAGCTTGTACGGATCGAGCCACAGGCGCATCGCGTATTCTGCGCCAAACAGTTGGGTTTGACCAACACCATCAAGGCGGCTGATCGGGTCGAGAATATTGGTTGAAATATAATCGCCAATATCGACATCCGTCATGCTGCCGTCTTCAGATACAAAGCCCAGTACCATCAAAAAGGAGCTACTGGCTTTTTCAACATACACCCCTTGGGTTTGCACTTCCGAAGGCAAGAGCGGTGTGGCGGCAGCGAGTTTGTTTTGCACCTGTACTTGCGCGATGTCGGGATCGGTACCGGCATCGAACGTCAGGATAATCGCGACATTACCAAAAGCGTCCGAGGTTGACGAAAAGTAGAGTAGGTTATCGAGCCCAGTCATCTGTTGTTCGATGACTTGCGTGACTGAATCCTCGGCGGTTTTCGCTGATGCGCCCGGATAGTTGGTGGTGATTTGAATGGCCGGCGGTGCGATCGTTGGGTACTGGGCAATGGGCAACGAAATTAGAGCCAGAAGGCCTGCCAGCATCACCAGAATGGCTAGCACCCACGCGAAAACAGGGCGATTGATGAAAAAGAGTGCCATGTTTTCCCCTTAATTAGCCGCAGTAGTATCGGCAGCACCTTCGGAAGCCGGTTCCGAACTCGGCCCATTTGGTGACGTGGTCACATCGTAAGGTTTGGCGACCGGCATGTTCGGCCGCACAAACTGGGTGCCGGTGACTATCACGCGATCGCCCGCTTTTAATCCTTCGGTAACCAGCCATTGGTTATCCAGCATTTCGTCGGTCACCACCCGTTGTATGGAGGCGGTATTGTTTTCATCCAAAATCCAAACCTGAGCGTCGCCTTGTGGCGTTCGAGATACGGCTTTGGCTGGTACCAGTAAGGCGTTAGCCATAGTGCCCTTAGGAAGACGAGCGCGGACAAACATGCCGGGCAATAAGATTTGGTCTGGGTTGGGAAAAGACACGCGCAGTACAAAACTGCCGGTGGACTCACTGATACTGATATCGGAGAACAAAATACTGCCCAGCTGCGGATAGGTTGAACCGTCTTCAAGCGTTAACGAAATCCGGTTTAGTTCATCTTTGTTTCTTGAATAGGTGCCATCGCTTAAGGCGCGGCGAAAGGCGAGTAGCTCGTTACTTGATGCGGTGAGATCGACATACATAGGATCGTAGGTTTGTACAGTGACCAAGGGCGTTGATTGATTGGCGGTAACCAACGCACCTTCAGTAATGTTAGAACGCCCAATTCGCCCGCTGATCGGTGAGGTGACTTGAGTGTAACTTAGGCTAATTTCAGCAGAGTCTACTGCGGCTTGGGCGGCCGTGACATCAGCCTGCGCTTGCTGAAAACTGGCCACTGTATCGTCGTAGTCTTGTCGTGACACAGCGTTTTGCGCGACGAGATTACGATAGCGTTTGGCTCGATTGCTGGCTGTCGCCAGATTTGCGCGGGCTCGGGCAAGCTCAGACTGGGCGCTGTCGAGCTGGACTTGAAATGGCTCTGGATCAATTTGGTATAGCGGCTGACCTTTGTTGATGATCGCCCCTTCTTTGAACAACTGCTTGGTGACGATACCGCCCACTTGGGGTCTAACTTCGGCTTTGAAAGATGCCAGTGTTCTGCCGGGCATGTTGGAAAACAGCTCAAGCGGCTCCGACTTGACTACGAGATAGCCGATTGCAGGTGGAGGTGGCATGGCGGCGCTTGGCGGCGCGCTATCTTCACAGGCGGCGATGAAAAAAAGCGCAGGTAAAATGAGGGCGAAAATCTGCAAGTGAGTGACATGTCGTCGACGCTTATCCATCGGTAACCTTGTGAACATTGGGCGCATAGCACTCTCCTTATTTTGGCAAAGTATAGACAGGCCAAAACCCTTGGTGCTTGATGCATCAATGAGACAGGTTGCTCAAATGCTGACGATCGTCTGGTTACGTGCCGTTCTTAAATGAGTTTATGCGCTTATTCTAAGAATGCGAGCCGATGCTGGGCGGATAACCTAATGATTAAAAACACCAATAGGTAGATGGGGAGCGGCTGTGATGGAGCGCCGTTGCGGTTTAAGTGTTGTAATGCAATGGATGAATAGAGCGAAGTAAGTTTAGATGGCGGGAAATACGAGTTTACTCCGTTTTAAGGTAGTAGTTGTAAGGCGCTTGCGCTTTAGGGTGAATATTACGGATGGCAATATATTTTGGCCAATCGTCACCGAGATATTTATTACTAATGTGTTCAGTGAAAAATATCAGCTGTAATACGGCGGCTGCGCAACAAAGCGAGTCTTGCTCTTCGCCAACCACCTCAAGCTGTGTGATCGTGCCGCGTTTATAATGTTGAACCAAGTGCATCATCAGCAAGCCCCCCGTGCCCATTTTCAAATCATAAAGCGTTTGATTTCCTTGGGTTGGGCTATCGTATTGCAAGATGTTGTCGCCATCGTCGAGCCATAGCGAGTGGGACTGACGCAGATTAAAGTGGGTGAGGAGATCGCCAATGGGATCGTGGTAGCCATCCATCATTAACGTTGACAGAGCAGGACATAGCGCGCTAGCAATTCGATTGAACTCAGGGTGATCGTCGTAAGGATTTTCTGGGCAGTAAAGACCCGTTTGGCGATAGGCCCAGCTGTAAATGAACATAGGTAGGGCTTCTTCTATCCCTAATGTATGTCGCCACTGCTCGACCAAATTGATAGCTTCAGTTAATTGCATATCGCGATTCCCTTGCTGCTTTCGTCCTACGGGGTATACATAAATACCGACTTTTGGCGTTGGAGTAAATACCTAACGGGAAAACGGCGTGCTATAACATAAATATCAATGGGTTACTGATTCAGCCGTCAATTATTAGGGCGTGGTGCCGAGACGATCTTTGTCACTATCTATGATGTGTCACTATCTATAGTGTGTCACCCTGTAGACATGGTGAAAGCAGATATGAAGGCTAAACCAGGTATCAAGGTTAAACCAGATATGAAGGAGAAAGTATTTGGCTGCAAATACAGCCAAATATTTCACGAAGCTATTGTTTTAACCAACTCGTCTCTTAAGTTGGCGGTTGTGAAAATTAAGTTGGCGGTTGTGAAAAGCGGATAGCAACAACAATGAGCACACCGCCCCTAACAAAGCGAGCGCCATGTCGGATTGGGTATCCCACACATAGCCTTGGGTGCCTAAGAAGGCTTCTGCATCTTCACCGGTGGCTAGCGCAACCCACCATTCAATTAGTTCGTAAAACGCACTAAAGGCCAAGCAAATAGAGACAATAATGACGTTACGCCAAACGTCGCCATTGACCACGTTTTTGCGGATCAGAATTTCTCTTGCTAATAGTGCCGGAACAAAGCCTTGGAAAAAGTGACCCACTTTGTCGTAATTGTTTCGCTCGGCCCCAAATAAGCCATCAAATAGCGGCACTTCGGCATAGGTGTAATGCCCGCCGACCATCAATACGATGCAATGGGCAAGGATGAAAAAATACAAGATTGGGGTCAGCCGAAAAGAGCGGTATGTCGCGACCACTAAAACAGCGCCGATAATGGCTGGTGCTACTTCTAAAAACCAGGTGAACTGATCTTTGGGGTTGATACCAGACCAAACTAAAACAAGGCTGAAAATGCCTAACCATAAATATTTGATACTCGATCCTCCCAACGAATTAATATTGCTACTTATACCCAAGCACCTTGAAGTCACTTGGGTACAAATATCAGTGACACCGACTAAACCTGACAAGGCTCCATGCCAGCCTGCTAATGTTCGGCCTTGCTGGCTAATGGTTGCCCCTGCTGGGTAATGATCGACCCTGCTGATAGCGGGCAATGATACAACTAAAACGAATAAAACCAATAATACGCTAGAGCCTAGCAGTTTACGTTGAATTCTCGCCGTGATGCTGTGTTAAGCATTGTGTTAATTGACGAGATCTTCAGCCCTGCATCGTAAACTGAGCGAGAATTGAGATGATCATAACGCGGAAATGTCATGGATTGATGAGGGTAGGGTTGGATTGGTTGATTTGGCAAGGTTGAAGGTATCGCTTTGCGCGCATCGCTTAGAAGGGTAAACACGCGATTTAGGGGTCATCACAAGGCAATTCAAACTTTGCCTGAATCGGGTAACAAATAATGCGTTAACCTCGCCACGTACCTTTGCTTTAGTCAGGGTTGACGGATGTTACCCGTTTGCGGCGCAACTATGCTAAAATCCGCGCAATTTTCTATAAGCAACGCATAGTCAGGAATCATTTTGAGCCATACGCCTGCCGATTCTGTTAAGAACAACGAAAAAACACTCCAAGCAGCCTTGAAAGACTGCATGATCCGCGATCGTTTTCGTCTGCAAAAACGCATCCAAGGTGCTGCGCGCATTAAGAATGTGGAAGCCAAGCACAAGGTCTTTGATGAGATCGCGCTAGACATCGCCCGCTCGATGCACATTGCCCAGCTGCGCGAAACCAATCGCCCAACGGTCAGCTATCCCGAGTTGCTACCGGTTAGCCAAAAGAAAGACGATATCGCAGAGGCCATCGCCAACAACCAAGTGGTGATTGTCGCGGGTGAAACGGGCTCGGGTAAAACCACTCAGCTGCCGAAGATCTGTTTAGAGCTGGGTCTGGGTAAGTACGGCACCATTGGTCATACGCAGCCTCGCCGTCTTGCCGCACGCTCGGTGGCGAACCGTATCGCTGAAGAGCTTGATACCGAGATGGGCGATACCGTTGGTTACAAAGTGCGATTTAACGATCAGGTGTCGGAAAACACCCAAGTTAAGTTGATGACTGACGGTATTTTGCTGGCAGAAATCCAGCACGATCGCTTCTTGAATCAATACGACACCATCATTATCGATGAAGCGCACGAGCGCAGCCTGAACATCGACTTTATCTTGGGCTACTTGCGTGAGCTATTGCCAAAGCGCCCGGATTTAAAAGTGATCATCACCTCGGCCACCATCGATCCTGAGCGTTTTTCTAATCACTTTAATAACGCGCCGATCATTGAAGTGTCTGGTCGTACTTATCCGGTGGAAACGCGCTACCGCCCCGTCAGTGAAGATGGCGATGATAGCGAGCGCGATCAACTGCAAGCGATTTTCGATGCGGTTGATGAGCTGTGTGATGAAGGGCTGGGCGATATCCTGATCTTCATGAACGGCGAGCGCGAAATTCGCGATACCGCTGATGCGCTGAGCAAGCGTAATTTACGCGATACCGAAATCTTACCGCTGTATGCGCGTTTGTCGGCGTCTGAGCAAAACCGTGTGTTCCAATCCCACCGTGGTCGCCGCATTGTACTCGCCACCAACGTGGCAGAAACCTCGCTGACGGTGCCGGGCATTAAGTATGTGATTGACCCAGGTACGGCGCGGATTAGCCGTTATAGCTACCGTACTAAGGTGCAACGCCTGCCAATCGAGCCGGTGTCTCAAGCGAGTGCGAATCAGCGTAAAGGTCGTTGTGGTCGTGTGCAGGAAGGGATCTGTATCCGCTTATACTCGGAGGAGGATTTCCTTTCTCGTCCTGAGTTTACCGATCCGGAAATTCTGCGCACCAACCTTGCGTCCGTTATCCTGCAAATGACCGCGATTGGCTTGGGTGATATCCAAGCGTTCCCATTTGTTGAAGCGCCGGATAACCGCCATATTCAAGATGGCGTGCGTTTGCTGCAAGAGCTGGGCGCGATTAACGAACACGCCAAAGATCCGAAGAAGAAGCTAACGTCGCTGGGTCGTCAATTGGCACGTTTGCCGATTGATCCGCGTCTCGCTCGGATGGTGCTTGAAGCGCCAAAACACGGCGCGTTGAAAGAAGTGATGATTATCGCGGCGGCGTTGTCGATCCAAGATCCACGTGAGCGTCCGATGGAAAAACAACAAGCCTCGGATGAAAAGCATCGTCGTTTCCATGACAAAGAGTCGGATTTCAGCAGTTTCGTTAACTTGTGGGATTACGTGATCGAGCAGCAAAAAGCGCTGACGGGTAATCAGTTCCGCAAGCAGTGTAAGAAAGACTACCTTAACTACCTGCGCGTGCGTGAGTGGCAAGATGTACACTACCAAATTCGTCAGGTCGCGCGTGAGCTTGAACTGCGCAATAACGACGAACCTGCCAGCTACCAAGGTGTGCACACGGCGTTGCTCGCCGGCATGTTGTCGCACATCGGGATAAAAGATCAGGAAAAAAATGAGTATCACGGCGCGCGCAATGCCCGTTTCCATATTTTCCCATCGTCAGCGATTTTCAAAAAGCAGCCGAAATGGGTGATGGTGGCTGAGCTGGTTGAAACCTCGAAATTGTGGGGTCGTATTGGCGCAAAAATCCAGCCTGAATGGATTGAGCCTCTGGCGCAGCATTTGATCAAACGTAGCTACAGTGAACCGCACTGGGAGAAGAAATCTGCCGCCGTGCATGCGTTTGAAAAAATTACCTTGTACGGCATTCCAATCGTACCGAAGCGCAAAGTGAACTACGGCACGATCGATCCAGCACTGTCGCGTGAGCTATTCATTCGCTCAGCCTTGGTGGAAGGCGATTGGGAAACCAAGCATTCGTTCTTTAAGCAAAACCAGAAACTGGTGCGTGAAGTCGAAGAGCTAGAGCATAAGTCACGTCGCCGCGATATCTTGGTTGATGATGAAGCGCTGTTTGCGTTTTACGATCAACGCATCGATTTAAAAGTGGTGTCGGGGCGTCACTTTGACAGCTGGTGGAAGAAAGAGCGTCACACTAACCCGGATTTGCTGAACTTTGAAAAAGAGATGCTGTTTCGGGGTGATGCTAGTCATGTAACCGATTTGGATTATCCGAACTTCTGGTTCCAAGGTGGATTGAAGCTCAAGTTGAGCTACCAGTTTGAGCCGGGTGAGGATAGTGACGGTGTCACCGTGCATGTGCCGTTGCCGATCCTTAACCAAGTGGAAATGGACGGGTTTGATTGGCAAATTCCGGGCTTGCGTCATGAGTTGGTGGTCGCCCTGATTAAGTCGCTGCCAAAACCGGTGCGTCGTCACTTTGTGCCGGCACCAAACTATGCCGATGCGGCGCTCAGTCGTTTAGAGCCCATGTCGATGCCGCTGTTAGATGGCTTAGAAAGAGCGCTCAAGCAGATCACCGGGTTCAGCATTTTGCGTGAAGATTGGAATCTTGACGCGATCCCTGATCACCTTAAGGTGACGTTCCGCGTGGTTGACCATCGCAACCGCAAACTAAAAGAGAGCAAAGATCTCTACAGTCTGAAAGATGGCTTGAAAGAGAAAGTTCAAGAGACTTTGTCGCAAGTGGCCGATGACGACATTGAGCAGCAAGGTCTACGTCAGTGGAGCTTTGGTGAGTTGCCAGAGTGTTATCAGCAAAAACGCGGCGGCTTTGAAGTGAAAGCCTATCCTGCGCTGGTGGATGACAAAGATTCGGTCAGCATTAAATTGTTCGAAACGCCGGAAGAGCAGAAAGTGGCAATGCAGCAAGGTCAACGTCGCTTGATCTTGCTTAACGTGCCATCGCCAATTAAGTATCTACATGACAATTTGCCGAACAAATCTAAGCTCGGTTTGTACTTCAACCCGTACGGCAAAGTGCTGGATTTGATTGATGACTGTATTGCTTGCGGTATTGATAAACTGCTGGAAACCCAAGGCGGCGTTGCGTGGAACCATGACGATTTTGACGCCCGCAAAGAGTACGTGCGTGCTGAGTTGGGTGATACCGTGGTGGAGATCGCCAAACAAGTCGAGGCGATTTTGACCACCGCTTTCCAAATCAACAAGAAGTTGAAAGGGAAAGTGGACTTGTCGATGGCGTTCGCGCTGTCTGATATCAAAGCGCAAATTGAAGGTCTGATCTTCCGTGGCTTTGCAACCGAATGTGGCTGGAAGCGTTTGCCTGATATTTTGCGTTATATGAGAGCAATTGAGCGCCGGATGGAGAAGTTACCTATCGATCCAACGCGCGATCGCGCCCACATGCTAAAAATCGACAACGTGGTGCAGGACTACAAAGAGTTGTTGAACAAGATCCCGAAAGGCCAACCGGTACCGGTGAAGGTGAAAGAGATCCGTTGGATGGTTGAAGAGTTGCGCGTCAGCTACTTTGCCCAGCAACTGGGAACGCCTTATCCGATTTCCGATAAGCGTATTAAGAACGCGATTGATGAATGCTAATTGGCTGAAACTGTAGCTCATACTGAAATGGATAAACCGCTCGCAAGGGCGGTTTTTTTATCCCTAAAGCACGAGAAAATTTAGGTTCTACTTTGAATGAGTATATTGCGGAGATCCATTTAGCTCAGGTTAGGCGAGGAAAGTGCATACTGGTATTAACGAGATAACCATGAGGGGATGGCGATGATGAACTTAGAGACATTCACTGCGTTTTTCGGCTGGGCATTGACCCTGAATATCGGCTTTTTGGCTTTTACTAGTTTGATGCTATTTGTGTTTCGCGATGGGATAGCAGAACTTCACAGTAAAATGACTGGCGTGCCGCGCACAGAGCTTAACGTGCTCTATTTCAAATACTTGAGCAATTACAAAATCGTGACATTGGCGTTTTTCCTCGTGCCGTATTTGGCGTTGAGGATCATAGCCTGAGCTAAATAGAGCGCCCTAGGGCGTTTTTTTGTGCCGTTCATAAGCGAAGCCATACGCGTCGTCGAAATATGAATCTTTGGATGGTGACCGTTGCCGTTCGCACTAAACCAACGAAGAAAAGCCCAAGGTATATACTATTAAAAGTATCATTAGCGATAGGTGGCACTATGAATCAATGGAAAACTCTTCTTATGCTTCCGCTGGCGTGTTTCGCTCTGTATGGTTGTGCTAATAATCCGTACGGGGATTCGTATGGCGTGGCGGATACACGGACCATTCAAGAGGTGCGTTACGGTGTAATTTTGCAAGCTGAGCCGGTCACCATTGAAGGGGAAGGTCAAGCCATCGGCGCGTTAGCGGGTGCGGCAATTGGTGGTATTCTGGGCTCCAAAATCGGTGGCGGCTCGGGTTCTGATATCGCGGCGATCGGGGGTGGTGTGCTGGGTGGTTATGCCGGGACACAGGCGGCAGAGGGTATTACCCGCCGTAATGGTGTTAACCTCACGATCAAACTGGACGATACTGGCGAGACCATTGCCATTGTTCAAGAAGCCAACCCGAATATGATTTTCCAAGTGGGCCAGCGCGTACGCATCAACATCGATGGCAGAACCGCAAGGGTGGTGCCAGAGTAATTTTCTGCAAGCAGAGCTAACTGCATAAATTAACCTCATAACTAAACCAAAGGCGCTGATATTCGCGCCTTTTCGTTGTTTACTATTTTGATGTCGTAAATTCATCACTACTTGTCCTAAGTTTCCCTGTTCAAACGGCTTTATTTTCCCGTCACAATTAACGTTTAACCTTTGTCGCAATCCATTCTGTAACCGATGTAAATCGTTGCATTGCATACACTTAGCTTGCTTCGCGCCATATACTGGCGTTTTAGGTAGGTTGGAATAAAAGCCCTGTTGGGGCTAGGAGTGAGAATATGCGTGGAGCCGGCGGAAGTTCAGGCGGGACAGGGTCGTTTTTTATCGGTTTTATTATGATGTGCAGTGGCTTTTACATGCTACTGAATTCGATTACCGTGACGTCTAATTTTGGGATGGGATATCGACTTTACTCATTTAGTGCAATGGGATCGTCGTTCGGTATCACCACAGGTTTTGTCCTGGTGCCGTTTATTTTCGGGATCGGGTTTATTTTTTATAACAGCCGCAGTGTGATTGGCTGGTTGTTATCGATTGGCTCGATTGCTGGCTTGATGTTTGGGGTGATCACCTCAGTGCGTATGTCGATGCGTACCATGACATCGTTTGAGCTGATCACTATTTTGGTGCTGGCGATCGGCGGATTGGGCTTGTTCTTACGCTCGTTAAGAAAAGTCGAAGGTTAATACCGAGCTGCCGCCTTCATCGAGGGGCGGCAAGCCAGCGTCAAAGTCAGAAAGTCCCGGTAAATCAGAAGCGAAGTCATTGCGTAGCATGGGTTGGCACTCGAAAACACTTTGGTTAGAATCTGTCAAAGTGCGCAATCATTGAGGTGTTGTATTATCCGTTCGTTATCCCGACTTCTCTTGCTCATGGTGGGTTGTCTTAGTCTGATCCTAGGGGTAATTGGGATCTTCTTACCGGTATTACCGACCACACCTTTTGTGCTGCTAGCAAGCATCTGCTTTGCCAAAAGCAGCCCTCGTCTGGATCTCTGGCTACATCAACACCCTGTACTAGGCCCGATTATTTCAGACTGGGAAAACCACCGCATTATTCAACCTGCGATTAAGCGCAAAGCTTACTTTTTTATCGTGGTTAGCTTTTCATTGTCTATCTTTATGGCGCCGCAAGTTTGGCTCAAGGTGATGTTGGTGGTGATATTCGTTGTTCTAATCAGCTGGTTTTCGACGATCCCAACCAAAAAGGACGCCTGATGCGTCCTTTTTAATTTTCCAACCTTAAACCACCTTCTTTAGAAGGTGGTGATCGTTCTTTTGGGCTTTGCCCGAAGGACGCTCATGTTCAATATGTCCTCGTTTGTAACCAGCAAATCAAGGAGATAGAGAACATGAGCAGATATGAATCCGCCTCACATGTGTATTACAGATGCCAGTATCGTATAGTGTGGACTCCGAAGTATCGCCTAAAAATACTCAAGGGTAATTTAGGTAAGGAGTTATACAGAAGCATCTACGTTTACAGCAATATGAAGAAATGTAAGGTTGTAGAGCTGAACGTTCAAATCGACCATGTTCATTTGGTCGTGAGACTACCACCGAGCCTGAGTATTTCAAGCTATATGGGTTTTATTAAAGGCCGTACAGCGATTAGGTTATTCAATAAATTTCCGAATTTGAGAAAGAAAAAGCTTTGGGGTAACAAGTTCTGGCAGCGAGGTTACTTCGTTGATTCGGTAGGAATGAACGAGGAAATTATTCGCAGATATGTCAGGCATCAAGATCGAGTGGGGAAGGAGGAAGAGGAGCGCCAAATGAAGCTAGGTATAGAGAATTAACAGTGAGCCCCCTTATAGGGGGCCATTCAAAGCCACCTGCTTTGCAGGTGGATCTTTACTTTAAACCGCCGTTATTGTAGCGATGTCAGTTTCACGGATCAGCGTTTGAAGGTGACTTCTTCCGTGTGCTCAAGCTCAATATGGGTTTGGGCCGGTTGGGTTATTGCAATCACTTTACCGCCACGCACCGAGTAACGCACCGGCACTTGACGACGCACTGCATCAAAGCCATTTTCCGCTGGTAACACGATCAAGTTAGCAGGGCGACCCACTTCCAAACCGTATTTGTCACCGAGCGCCAACGCTTGGGCTGAGTTCTTGCTGATCAACGCAAGTGATTGGTTAATTTGTTCGTAGCCCATCACTTGGCACACATGCAGGCCCATGTGCAGCACTTGTAGCATATTCGCTGTACCGAGCGGATACCAAGGATCGAACACATCGTCATGGCCAAAACAAACATTGATGTTCGCTTCGAGCATCTCTTTTACTCGCGTCACACCGCGGCGTTTAGGATAGTCGTCGAAGCGGCCTTGCAGGTGGATATTAACCAGCGGGTTTGCGACAAAACTAATGCCCGACATTTTTAGCAGACGGAACAGACGCGAAGCGTATGCGCCATTGTAGGAGTGCATCGCCGTGGTGTGACTTGCCGTTACCTTGTCACCCATTTCATATTTATGTGCCAAGGCGGCCAAGGTCTCGATAAAGCGTGATTGCTCATCGTCGATTTCATCACAGTGGACATCAATTAAACGATCGTATTTACGCGCCAGTTCGAAGGCAAAGTGCAGTGATTCAACGCCATATTCGCGAGTGAACTCGAAATGCGGGATCGCACCAATAACATCTGCGCCAAGCTTTACGGCTTCTTCCAGCAACTCTTTACCGTTAGGGAAGGAGAGAATGCCTTCTTGCGGGAACGCCACGATCTGAATGTCGACCCAATCTTTCATCTCTTCTTTCACTTCTAGCATGGCTTTAAGCGCAACAAGGGTCGGATCTGAGACATCAACATGGGTACGAACATGTTGGATACCGTTGGCAATTTGCCACTTTAGCGTTTGTTTTGCGCGCGTTTTGACATCATCAATCGTGAGCATAGGTTTGCGCTCAGACCAACATTGGATGCCTTCAAATAAAGTGCCTGACAGGTTCCAGCGTGGCTCGCCGGCCGTTTGCGTGGCATCAAGGTGAACGTGCGGCTCACAAAACGGTGCGATCACCAAACCACCTTCGGCGTCGAGCGAATCACCTTGCCAGTCGGTCACGGCCTCGGCAGAAAACGCGGCGAATTGGCCTTGTTTGATCACTATGTTGTGGATCTGATCGCTACCTTCTAGGCGTGTGTTGGTGATCAGTAAATCTTTCATTTTCATTCCTTAAGCAGTAGCAAGGCTGGGTTTGTTGAGCAATGGGTTGAGCGCGATGTAACTGAGCGCGCCACCGAGTACCGCATTAACAGGGACGATCCCCGGCAGGAAGTGACCGGCAGCAATACCCACCGCAACACCGATAATCGCCGCCCAGTTAACCGTTTTAAATTGCGCTGTTTCAAACTGGGTGTAGCGCGCCTTATTGATTAGATAATCGGCAATCAAGATACCACCGATGGGTGGGATAGCGGCAGAAAGGAACGTTAGCCAGCCCACAAAGTTATTGTATAGCCACATCGCAAACAGGGTGCCAATCAAGCCGTTGGCCACCGCGAGGGGTTTACTTGGCAAGTGGGTGATGTTGGCAAAACCCAAGCCACTAGCATAAAGCGCATTGTTATTTGTGGTCCAGATATTCATGCCCAAAACCACAATCGCGGGAAGTAACAGCCCTTGGGCAAACATGACCTCGGCAATATCCGCTTGTCCGGTGGCCATTGCGCCGAACGCGCCAAAGACGAACATCAGTGAGTTACCGATGAAAAAGGCGATCATGGTGACGATCACCGCATTGCGCGCGCTGTTGCCAAAACGCACGAAGTCGGCGGTTAGCGTACCGGCAGACACAAACGAGCCCACCACCAGCGCGAGCGCCGTCGTAAAGGGTAATTGTTCAGTGGGGGTGATGGCCTTGAGTGCATCCCATCCGCCAACGCTTTGAGTTGTTTCAAATACCGAGTAACCGCCAAGAAGTGCGATGGCCGGAACAGCGATAGTAGAGAGAACGGTAAGGGCAGAAATGCCGAAGTAGACGGTGGCGGTCATCAGTAGACCAGAGACAAGAATGAGAATGTTGGTATCAATACCGGTCGCTTTTTCAACCGGCACCGCGAACATGGCAACGCCAACACCGAACCATCCCACTTGTGTGCCGCCAAGCAGCGCTGAGGGCAGCCAAGAGCCTTTAGTACCAAAAGAGAAACGAGCAAGAAGGTGAGTAGAAAGGCCAGTTTTGGCGCCGATGTAGCCGAGGAAAGAAGTGTAGATACCGAGGAGAAGATTACCAATGACAACAGCGAGAAGGAAGTCATCGAGGGAAAGACCAGTGTCGAGTGAACCACCGGTCCACATACTGGCTGAAAAGAAGGTCAATCCCAACATCACCATGGTCAGGGATCCGACGCTTTTTCGCGCTGAGTTTGGAACTGGTCCTAAGCTGTAATTGCTGTCGTTCGACATTGGCATCTCCCGTAATCAATATGGTGGATTTTAGTTAAACGGGCGGCATTCTATGGATTTTTAAGGCGAGATTAAGCTAAAAATGCGCAAAAGGAATCTTTATCTAAGGGTTGTAATTTAAGTCATTGATAATTAGAAGAATAATAATTTGACCTTTAGGTTGGTCACGAAGTGGAAACGTTTGCGTCTTTTCAACAAGCACAAAAAGCTGGCATTAAGCCAGCTTTTGGGGGAAAACAGGATTAAGCAATAACGTTCTTAAACTTGCTCTTTTTACTCTTGAGATAGTCCACATCCGGTGGGAAATCTTTGTTCGATTTGGCGTGCTTCATCATGTCAAACACGGTGAACTCAGCCAGAATAGCGTATTGGTAACCGCTAAAGCCTTCTTGCTCAATTTGCAAGGTCGGGTCAAAGTAACGCTCGCCCTTGCGAATAATGGCGTGATCGACCGGTGGTTCTTCACAGCGATAGCCCAACACATAGCGTTCGCCTTTGCCGTAAATTACGTTCATGTAACTGTTATAAAAGCATTCGCCTTCTTTCGCTGTGCAGGCTTCTAGCGCATCGGCATCCATTGGCTCTACCGTCACAATGCGCATTTTGTCGCCGTGATAACCCAAGGCGGAGAGTTGTTGTCGGAATTCGGTTTCAGTCACAATTGTCGTCTTCATCAATATTACCGGCGGGAAGTATAGCGAAACGCGGGGGCTCGCTCCAATAAAAATGCGGCTAAACGTCTTGAAGATAGTAAGAAATCGAAAATTGAACGATGTACACTAAATAACGAATTGGTTAACATTGCATCACGCCGAACAATTTTGCGTCATGCCGTTTAAGCGCTGCTTTTTTTGAACGTAACGTCTGTTTGGCGCTTGGTGTGACTTAGCCAATGGCGAGAGCGGGGTTTGTCGTGCCATTTTGGTAGCAGTAAGGAGGTTTCAGTGAGCAAACGTGTCGTAACAACTCTTGTAACGTTAACCGTGGCAGCGATAGCAACGACCTCCTTGATGTCGTGCGTCGCCAAGAATGATTACGATGACTTGTTCGGTGTGACCGTGCGACCGCCCGCAGAGCAATCGCCATCAGCGCGCGTTGTAACAACCGACAAACCGCTGAGAGTGGGTTTAGTATTTGGCGGCGGCGCAGCAAGGGGAGTGATGCATCTTGGCGTCATCAAAGCGCTCAATGAAGCCGGTATTGAAGCTGACGTTGTCGCGGGTACATCGGTCGGCTCGATAGCGGCTGTGTTGTACGTCAATAACCCTGACTATGCGCACCTTGAAGAGCTGATATTGGAGTTTTCCGATCGGGCGATCACTGATTTTATTATTTCCGATCAGGGCCTGCTGCAAGGCAAGGCTTTGGCGGAATGGATCAACGACAATATCAACTACCGCGATTTGGCGGCGATGCCTAAACCAATTGCATTGGTGGCGGCGAATGTGAACACCCACAAGGCCGTCATGTTTACCGGGGGCAATCCCGGTGAAGCGGCGCAAATTTCATCCAGCGTGCCGGGGGTCTTTGTACCGGCAACCTACAATGGTGACATGCTCATTGATGGCGGGATGCTCTCTAATGTGCCTGTGTATGCGGCGCGGCAATTAGGCGCAGACATTGTGATCGCGATTGATGTGATGTGCGGCCGCGCGCCGGCGGTTGAATCGAATGCGGTGTCCGCACTTGGCAGTGCGTTCTGGTTGCAAAACTGTGTCGAACCCAAAAGCGAAGTGGCGAATGCCGATGTGTTGATCTTGCCGATCCCGTCGAATCCAAGCTTAATTGACTTTGGCGATCAGGAAGTGCGCCGTCGCTCGATTACTGACGGTTACAACGCCACGATGGCGAAAATGCCAGAGATCAAACAGCTGTTGTGTGAGCACGACACCAGCTATTGTGGCTAAATTATGGATGTCGGCGCACGAAGAGCGTCATCGCCAACTCATCGTAAATGCAATCTCAAATCCAGTCGCGCTTACGTCGCGATAGTCAGCTTGTGACACTCTGTGCGTTTTCCTTCTGGTAACCCTTGTCTTCGCCGCGCTCTGTTGAGCTTCACCCGCATACTGCGACAACCGCGAGAAGTCTCGCGATGGGTATACACGCAGCCGTACTGATCTGCTGATGTTGGCGATGTTCCAAAGAGGATTTCAATACCTTATAGGGATTGATTTGTGTGAAATTTGGCTAGGCACAGGCGTTGTTATTTAAATGGCTTTCAATTTGAGCCTTTGATTAATTTTTAGTCACGAAATAATAAGTGACATTGTTGCCATTTTACTGAGATGGTAGGACAAAATGATGGATTGTGTGGTGCTCTTTGTCCCATGAAAACGCGCAAAAAGAATAAATATGCGCTTGAGTATTTTCTGTTTATGACTTTCTGATTAGGTTTATTTTTCCATGCGAAATAAATGAGGAAAGTTATGAAATGGAAAGCGTCCGCACTAACCTTGGCCGTTGGTGCATTGTGTTCTTCTTCCGTATTTGCGTTATCACAACAAGAAATCAACCAGTTAGGTGAGAGTGTTGGGTTAACGTATACCGTCATCGACAACTCACAAGATGAGTGGCGCACTTACCGAGCCAAAATCACCCTCAACAACCAAGGCGCGCAAGCGTTACCGGCAACAGGGTGGTCGATTTGGTTCAGTCATATTCGTCAAATTCCTACCGTTTACAACGACCAATTTACTATCACCCATGTTAACGGTGACATGTTCAAACTTGAGCCATCGAGCACGTTTAAGGGCTTAGAGGCAGGGCAGTCTCTGGATATCGAATTCGATGGTGGCGACTGGCAAGTCGCTAAAACCGACGTGATGCCGAACTGGTACTTTGTCTCAGAGCATGAAGGCGTGAGCGTGACTGCACTGATTGAGTCTACCAACAACCGCGCATCAGGCACAGTACCAGTGAAACCGGCGGAAGAGTTGCCGTTTGTGGCTGAGTTCACCACCGCAGAGCAGTGGAAGCGTTATAACTCAGCAAGCCTAGTTGATGCCTACGATCCGTTTACCGCTGAGCAGCGTTTTGAGCGTAATGCATCGCTCAGTGAGTTGGATAACTTGGTCGGTGTCGTGCCAGCGCCAGCGCAAATGACACTTGGCAGCGATAACCTCACCATCGATACGGATTGGGTTGTGGTTTACGATGCGGGCTATGAAGATCAAGCCGCATACCTTGCCGCGCAACTTGGCCTAGAAGCTGTGTCTTGGGTGAAAGATTCCGCCAAAACCATCAAAGTAGGTTGGGGTAAAGTCACCCTCGATAATGAGCAGAAGTGGACCGAAGCGTATCAACTGAACGTGAACCCGACCGATAGCACGATTAAAGTGGCCGCATCTGATGCTGCGGGGGCATTCTATGCCGCACAAACGTTGTTGCAACTGGTTGATAACGGTACCGTTCCAGCGGTAGAGATTGTCGATGCGCCGCGTTTTGAATACCGTGGTTTCTCGCTAGATGCATCACGTAACTTCCGTGACAAAGAGACGATCCTACGTCTTCTTGATCAAATGGCGCGCTTTAAGCTAAACAAGCTGCACTTGCGTCTGGCTGATGATGAAGGCTGGCGAATTGAGATTGAATCACTACCTGAGCTGACAGAGATTGGCTCGCGTCGTTGTCACGATCCAGAAGAGCGTACCTGTTTACTGCCTTTCCTCGGCGCAGGCCCGAATGGTACTGCTGATTCGGATGGTTACTTCACCGCGAAAGATTACCGCGACATCTTAGCTTATGCAGATGCGCGTAACATTGAAGTGATCCCAGAGCTTGATATGCCAGGTCACGCCCACGCAGCAGTGAAAGCGATGGAAGCGCGTTACCACCGTCTAATGGCGGAGAACAAACCAGAGCTAGCACAAGAATTCTTGCTGACTGACTTTGAAGACAGATCGGAATACCTGTCGGTTCAGATGTTTACCGATAACGCGATGAACGTCTGTATGGAATCGAGCTTTACCTTTGTCGATAAGGTCGTCAGCGAGCTCGTCGCGCTGCACCAAGGTGTGCAACCGCTGAAAACCTTCCACTTCGGTGGGGATGAAATTGCCGGTGCGTGGAAAGACTCACCAGCGTGTGCGGCGTTCTTTGCCAATAACGACAAAGGCATCACTGAGCCGGGTCAGCTAAGCCAATACTTTGTTGAGCGTATCGCTGAAATCACCAATAAACATGGCCTAGAGCTGGGCGGTTGGGAAGATGGCTTGATGCACGATGGTAAAGTTTACCCACGTGCTGCCATGGCAAACAACCAAGTCACCGGTAACGCGTGGCAAAATATTTGGGAATGGGGTGTGGGTGATCGCGCTTACAACCTTGCCAATAACGGCTTCAAAGTGATCTACAACCATGCGACACACTTCTACTTTGACCACCCGTATGAGCCAGATCCAAACGAGCGCGGCTACTACTGGGCACCGCGTTACACCGATACACGTAAGACATTTGGTTACATGCCAGATGATGTGTTCGCCAATGCTGACTTTACTCGCGCCGGTGTGCCGATCACTAAAGCTGAAGTGGTAGAAAAAGCGACGGCGAAAAGTCTAGAGCACCCTGAAAACGTCGCTGGTCTGCAAAGTTCACTATGGGCAGAAACCGTGCGTACTAGCGAGCAGTTTGAAGGCATGGTGTATCCACGTTTGATCGCGATGGCAGAGCGTGCGTGGCACACTGCTGCGTGGGAAGCGCATGATGCCCAAGGTAAAGTGGCGGATGAAGCGGCGCGTGATGCAGACTACAACCGTTTTGCCAACTTGCTAGGCCAGCAGTTATTTGCTGATTTGGAAGCCGAAGGCATTGATTTCAATCTGCCTGTTCCGGGCGCGAAAATCGTTGCAGGAACTTTGGACGCGAACTCCGCCTTCCCGGGTTTAACCATTGAGTATTCGAAAGACAATGGAACAAGCTGGCACGTGTTTGATGCTGCGAATAAGCCTGCAGTATCGGGTGAAGTGCTGGTGCGTACCGTATCAGGGCAGCGTTCAAGCCGCACTGCATCGGTGAAGTAACTTTAGCGAAGTAACTTTGCTCATCCATTAACGACAAAGCCCAGCAAATGCTGGGCTTTTTACCTGACGCTTCTAGTGCGTTATCTAAAGACTACATCGCCGAACTGACTGTTTAGCGTCAGCAACGGCACGCGGTCCTACATGACGATGTTATCTGAATCGTTCGGTTTGTTTGGCCGCTTAAGATCATCAAACGTTGAGTCTTCTACCGAGTGATTGTTTGAATTATCGTCTGGCTCGTTATCGTCAAAATAAGTCTGTTCACACACTTTATTGATTTTGTAGTTAAAGTACAAAATGGTGAAGAAGAACGTCCACGCGCCATGAAACCATTTATAATCGCCTTTCGGTACACGAAAGAGGAGATGCATTTTAGCTCTGGCGGTAAATACCCAAACGAAAATGAGCAGGGTAGTAATATTGGTAATGCCTGAATCAATGAGATCGTAGGGAGAGAAAACAGGAATATCGACAAAGAAATACGGCAAAATCATCAAGCCGCTGATATAAAGCATCACTAATAGTGTTTGTGAAAAGCCAATCGACATTTGCTGTTTTTCAGGCAGTAGGGCATTCATAATCCGAGTTTGGCGCAGCATATAGTGCCCACCATAGATACCAAGCGTGATGATGCTCAGAAAAAACAGTCGCCACGTGCTTTGATCTTTGAACAATTTAAATTTGTTAATGTCTGCCACAATCCTACCTATGAAATTTGAAACCAAACTGCAGTGTAGACGATGGCGGTATTGGGTGAAATCGACAAACACTCTTTGTCGTGATAGCTCTAAATAACAACATCTAATGATAATCTGGTAAGTAAATTATCGCGAGTTACGTCACGCTTTTATTTCCTGGTGCTAGTTATCTCCGATGTGGTGGCAATCATCATCTAGGTGTTCACTGTTACTCGTTACATCGATGTCAAGGTACTCATCAAAAAACTCGTCTGTTTCTAAAGTAGCATCAAGCGCTAATTTCGAGTCAACCACGTGGGCAAACAGATCGTCGCTTTCTTCAAGATCTTGGTTGTATAAAGGGTAGTAACGGACGCACTCGTTGAGTGCATCATTGCACGTTTCCGTGAGTGTATTTTCTTCGTCCCATCTTTCTTCGTCCAGTGCGCCGCTGGCAAAACTATCGTGCTCATCTGAGATATTGTCGTGATGATAACAGGGGTCATCACGCGTGGTATTGGAAGCGACAGGATAAAAGAAATAGGGCTGCAAGCTATCGACATACACATATTTACGATAGAGCCGATGTTGGTGTTTGGTTTTGCGTAATACGAGTTCTTGGCGATTGGTTAGGAGAATGGTGCGGATCATAATGAAGACGAGGGTGGTGAAGAAGAGCGTGATAGCGATACTAATCATGAAACAACCCCATTGTTTTCTTTGAGCCTAGCCTGTCGCTACCATAGGGTTAAACTAATTTCATAGGGTGTTGAAATTGAGATGATTGTATTAAAACGGACGCTGCACTGTGTGGTTTCATTGGGTGGGATGCTGCTTATCGCTCTGTTCACGGGTAATCAATACCGTTGGATGCAAGAGATGGACACATCGTTGGAAACGCTACCGGTAGATAACAATATGCCTGTCAAGCTGGCGCTGGCAACATGCGTATTGTTGTTGGTCGTTGGGCTCAATGGTTATCGTTTTGCGATCGGTGGCAATCATAGTGATCGTGTCGTTGCCGGGGGATTAATAGTCTTAGTGCTGGTGACTTATTTCTACGACGTAGTGCTTTATTTGCTCTGACGCTGTTTTCAGCTGTCAGTTGCCGCCGTGTTCCTTCAGAGTGAGTTTCTGCACGCTATTCAGTTAATTCGGTGCGGATACGCTAACACAACGCTGGCCTAAGGCGAGCAGGAGACGGGGAAGCACACGTCATCCTGCTCAATAACGAGACACTATAGGTAGCGTTTCTCGGCGCAACGCGCAAGACCGGCAGTGACCGAGCCAAAGAAATCACCGCTGACCAAGGCTATGCCTGGCAAGCGAGTTTCGATTAATGATCGCAGCATCGGCGAGCGCGCGCTACCGCCCGTCACGTAAACCAGATCTGGCGTAACACCCGATTGGGCCACCGCGTCATCGATGAGTCCTGAAATCTTCTCACTGCTAGCGGCAATGGCCGTCGCAAATTCGGCGTGATCACAACTGATATCCAGTACTTCTTCACACAACAAAATCTGCTCTTTCACGCTGTCTTGGCTAGATAGGGCGATTTTCATTAGCTCTGCGCCGCGCACGAGCTGGTGGCCCAAACGGTTATTGTAAACCTCAAGTAAACGGCGCAGTTTTTCAGGCTGTTTGGCGTCACGGATCAGCTCCTGCAGCGCTTTACGGTTCGCCATGGCATAGAAGTCCCCTTGCGCCGCGACATTGTTAATCGCTACCGGATTCCAGAACTGGCTGATCGGCAGCGGCAAGCCGCTTTTTAGGCTGTCGTCTTTGCCGAACAGTGGCGTAATCTGTTGAAACGCAACGTTGATATCAAGATCGTTTCCGCCAATACGATAACCGGTGTGAGCGAGAAAATCTTGGCTACGATCCGATTTCGCGGCATGAGAAGGACCCATCAGTAGCATCGAGCAGTCAGTGGTACCACCACCAATGTCGACCACCAGCACGCGCTTTTCTTCTGTCAGTGTGGCTTCAAAATCGATCCCCGCCGCCACTGGTTCGAACTCAAAGCTGATCGATTTAAAACCGGCGCGTGTTGCGGCGTTAGTCAGAATATCGACCGCTTGTTGGTTGGCCTCATCGCCCCCAGTACCTTGGAAGTTCACTGGGCGGCCGACAACGGCGTGTTCAATGGTTTGTTGGATATTGTGCTCGGCGGTCGTTTTGATATTGAGCATCATGGCGCACACCAGATCTTCAAAAAAGCTGATCTGCATATCGCGCAGCCCAGACGCGCCAAGGAAAGACTTCGGGCTTTTCACGAAGTAGTGCTCTTCGGGATCACTCAGGTATTGCTTAAGTGCTTTATCGCCAAACAAAATATCGCTCGGCGCGACATCAATACCTTCTTCGCGGTTAAAGCGAATCGCGTTACGCAGCAGCTGTTGGCCGACGTCGTCTTTGGGTTGAATGTCATGGCAACGAAACAGTGCTTCAGACACCGCCTCACGGGTTGGCGCACACACCGTCGAAGGAATTAATGTTCGGCCGTCTTCAAGCGGAACATGGGCAGGTTTCCCGTCTTTCATGTAGGCCACTGAGCAGTTTGCTGTGCCGTAATCAAACCCAATATACATCGTCTTCCTCTTGGTCTGCGTGCTGCGAAAGGGGCGCTATTCTACGGAGTTCTAGTGTGATTTCAATCCAGCCGACATCAAGATTGTGCAATTTTGTGTAAAGGGGAATTGCAGCGAGAAACCATTGCAACCTGAGACTGACAACATTGGCTTACTTTCTGAAATCTAAGCGGCCTTTATCGATTTTAGTTCTCTTTAGTGCTCGGTTGAGTGCGCAACTACGAGGTGAGATAGCCGTTGTCTTAACGACAGTGACTTAGTGAGTGAGCGGTGCTACACTCCGCGCCAATTTGAGCAAATCGGCTCACAGATTTCATTTATATAGGACGCTGTCTTGAACACGCTATTTTCATCTCTACCACTGCGCGCTGAGTTGCTGCAGAACCTTTCATCACTTGAATACAACACCATGACGCCAATTCAGGCGCAATCACTGCCTGTGATGCTAGAAGGTAAAGATGTGATTGGCCAAGGCAAGACTGGCTCGGGTAAAACGGCGGCGTTTGGTTTAACGCTATTGCACAACCTGAACGTGGAGCGCTTTCGCGTGCAAGCGTTGGTACTGTGCCCAACGCGTGAGTTGGCTGACCAAGTCGCGAAAGAGATCCGCAAACTGGCGCGTACTATCCACAATATCAAAGTATTGACCTTGTGCGGTGGTGTGCCATTCGGTCCGCAAATTGGTTCACTAGAGCACGGCGCGCACATTATTGTTGGTACGCCGGGTCGTATTCATGATCACCTAGAAAAAGGCCGTTTGGATTTGAGCGAGCTAAATACCTTGGTGCTGGATGAAGCGGATCGCATGTTGGAAATGGGTTTCCAAGCGGCGATTGATGCGGTACTAGAGCACACGCCTGCGAGCCGTCAAACCTTGCTATTCAGTGCGACTTATCCAAAAGAGATCGAGAAGATCGCGCAGAAAATCATGCGTGCGCCAACCAAAGTGGAAGTGGCAGAGCAACACGATGCGTCGGCGATCCGTGAAATTTTCTATCAAGTTGATAGCCATCAGGCGCGCCTGAATGCAGTGAAAGATCTGCTACTAGAATTCCAACCAAAATCGTGTGTGATTTTCTGTAATACCAAAGCGGAAACGGTTGATATTGCGGATGCGCTGCATGACGACGGCTTTAGCGTTATCGAAATCAATGGCGATCTTGAACAACGTGATCGTGACCAAACGCTGGTACGCTTTGCTAACAAGAGTGTTTCTATCCTTGTCGCGACCGACGTAGCGGCGCGCGGTTTGGATATCGATGAGCTTGATATGGTTATTAACTATCAGCTGTCGCACGATCCGGAAGTGCACGTACACCGCATTGGTCGTACCGGCCGCGCGGGGAGCTCTGGTGTGGCATGTAGCCTGATCACCGATAAAGATGCTCATAAGATCATTGCGCTGGAAGATTACACCAATCGTCAATACGACACGGTAGCACTACCAACCCCTGCGGCGAGCAAGCAACCTGTGATGCCGACGATGGCGACTCTGCGTATCGATGGTGGTAAAAAGCAGAAGGTGCGTCCGGGTGATATTCTTGGCGCGTTAACGGGTGAGAATGGCATTCAGGGTAGCCAAGTGGGTAAGATCCACATGTTCGATTTCTGCGCTTACGTGGCCGTTGAAAAATCGGTCGTGAAAGCGGCGCTGCGCAAGATGGAAAAAGGCAAGATCAAAGGTCGCTCGTTCCGTGTGTGGCAAGTACGCTAAACCACGCGGTTGGCGTCACCGGTGTCACCGTTAACTTTTTCCGTAGTACCGTAACCTTGCACCGTAACCTAGTATCTGTCGATCAGCATCGATTGGTGCATTAACTAGCACTCGCCGCTACTGGCGATAGATGCAACGCGCAATAGCCGCGTTAGTGGTAAACCCTAGAGGTAGATTACACAAATCGGTGTGATCTACCTTTCTCGTTTTTAGCGGTACTGTTTATAGCAGTATTGTTTTAGCAGTATCGTTGTTTGCGGTTATCTATCGCTTTGTATTTTAATTAGGATTTTGCAGTGTCACTTAATCATCTCTCTGCTCGCTCTGTTGTGGTGCTCGACTTTGAAACCACCGGTTTGTCACCTAACCAAGGGGATCGCGCGATCGAAATTGGTGCGGTTAAGCTGGTGGATGGGGAAGTCGTTGATCGCTTTCAAGCGTTGATGAATCCGGGTTTTCGCGTCAGCAGTTTTATTGAAAGTTATACAGGGATCACCAATAAGATGCTGGTGGAGGCAGCCAGTTGCGAGCAGGTGATGGCTGAGTTCGCGGCGTTTATCCGTGGTTGTAATTTGGTGGCACACAATGCGTCGTTCGACCAGCGTTTTCTTGATGGTGAATTAGCGCGTTTAAGCCCAGCAGAGCGCGCGGGTTACACTGGTCAGTTTGCGTGCTCACTACTGGTTTCCCGTCGTTTATCGCAAGAAGCAAGCTCGCATAAGTTGGGCGATCTCGTTCGCTACCATGGTATTGCCAACGATGGCGTATTTCACCGCGCGTTAGCCGATGCAGAGGTGACGGCGTCACTGTGGTTGTTGCAAGTTGAGATACTGGCAGCAAAAGGGATCGCAAATCCAAGTTTTGAGCAAATGGTGAAAGTCGGCAAAACCCCGAAAGGCAAAATCAACGAATTGCTCACCAAGCTGGCGCGCGCGTCTTAATTGAGTGTGTTCTAGCTTTGAAACAAATCCGCCGTCGTGTCTCATTATTGCGCATTGGTTGAGTTACTTATTCTATCTCTATGATTTTATTGCCAACTCAGGCAGGCTTAGCTTTACTTATCGGCCACTTGCTAGAAAGCGGCAAGTATAAAAATCGATAGGTATCAGAAGCCACTCGGCAAAAGCGATAATCAACAACAGGGATAGGTTGCACCAATGGCAAAGAAGACCGTAAATATCGTCGTAAGTCTCTTAATCGTGCTTTTGGTGCCAATAGGCTTCGCGCGATATTTATTCTGGGAGCCTTCGGGCTTTACTAAGGACTCGTGGATTTATTGGTTAAAAGTCCCATCGGATCTGCAGACCATCAGTGATTTTTCCCCAATCGAGACACCGACTTATCTTATTCGCAATGCAGATGGTACAAAGAATAGTGTTCTAGTGACGGACTACCTTTCTACAACAAGGGATATGGACGTATTTGATAAGCTAGAATCCCCAGAGTGGGAGTGCGGGTTCTTAAAATGCGAGGGTGGTGTTGTATGTATGAAAGAGCAAGGCGTTTATCGGATCAATGTGATGGCGAAAACCGCAGATGAGAAGACGCAAATCCATGTGTCCTACGAGTGGTAGCAGTCTTTGCGATAAACCGACTTTGCTGAGCTATTCGCTACGGTTTGCCTGCCTGTTATCGCCGATACTCACGACCTGTCAGCAAAAACGCCGCTAGAAAGCGGCGTTTTCCGTAGAAATAGTACCCAGACATCGAACATACCACCCGCAATTAGATTAATCCTAGTTACATTGTCACGCCAAACACCTGTGTCCAGTAGGTGCCGTAGCGCCCGGCAGGGTTCTGCACGATAGATGCGCCCATCTGAACAAAGACTTCATTCATGATGTTAAGGCAATGGCCTTCGCTACTCATCCAATCGGCCATCACTTCTTCCACGCTTACTTGCCCTGCGGCGACGTTTTCGCCAATCGCCATCCACGGATAGTTGGTTCGATCCACCCGATCGCTCAAGGTGCTGCCATCAGAGCTGGTGTGGCTCATAAAATCGCCTTGCGCCATATCAAACGATTGGCTGTACGCCGCTTTTGCTAAGTTGCCATTCCATTCGAGTGGCGGTACCGCTGGCATTCGTGTGTTACCGCAGATCTGAGCGCGGGCTCGCGTACGGTTTACCGCTGCTAACATGGCTGAGGCAAACTCACTCGGTGCAGGGTGTCGAATCGCAGCGTCGCGCGTGGGCACATTCGATGATGGACGAGAAGGCGCACGGTTAGTATCGGGCATTGGGTTGGCGTTCTTTTGATAGCCCTGACTGGCGGGATAGTCGAGGGCGTTAAATGGGGTGGTGCTGCAACCCACAAGGGCGATGAAAGCAAAGCTAAGCATGGCGCTACGCATGGATACTCCTTCATGCTGATCAGGTCAAAATTGGCGCTGGCATTGGTTTTAGTTCGCGATTTTCAGCTTTTTTTGCCGATTTGAATGGGTTATTCACGCTGGCCGATAACCTTTCAATCTGGCCGACAGCTTATCAAGCTTGGGGTCACAACATCGGTTAACAGCTAAATGCGACCTACATTTTGAGTGTAGCGATTCAGTGCTTGTCTTTTCTTATAGTGCGCACTTGTCTTATCACTGCTGAGTTGTCTCGAAACTTAGAAGTCACGGATTGACCCAAGCCTGCAATAACGCTGGGAGATAGTTCGCAACTCCATTTTGTCTGTCGTTCCATTCTTCATCACGCACTTGGGCTTATGTTATTTATATCAATAGTGAAGAGTTGGCTGCGCGTGAGCAGCATGGGCAGATGTATGGACGAAGAGCAGACGATTGATGTGGCATTGCGCGGGCGCGTGGGTGAATTATCGGCGCAGGTGAATCAACGCATGGTACAAACGTGGCAACGGCTATTTCCCGCTAAGATATTGCTCGCTTGGGCGATGGCAGCGGTGATTGGTTTTGCGCTACTGACAACGAATTATGGCTTTGTCGGTTTTTTGTTGATCTTCCTCCCTTTCACACTTGGATTGCCGCTCGGCATGCTTTGGCTCACCACTGCGACCTTGGCATTGATGCTATTCGCTACCAATGTTGAGGCGCGCTTCCTAGGCTTGGCAGGGTTTGTATTGCTGGTATTGCCACTCTCTGCTCAATTGGCGCTTCACGATACCTATTTTTATGCCAGTTTGGGTGTCTCGGCAGTGGCGATGTCTTATGTGCTGTTTCACGGCGCTATCATTATTTGCGCTTGGGTGATCAGTAAGCGGTTTGAACATGCCCTTGAGAAGTCTCTTTCGCTGTTTTGCGCGGGTGCCATCGGGTTATTTATCGCTGTTATGGTTGAAGCGTTTTATCCATTTGCCAAAACCGTTATCGAACCAGAAGGCATAGATTGCTTTACGACGACGTCTTATTTCCAAAGAACGCAGCAGGTGACGGAGCGAGAGGAGTGTCTGGTTTCGTTCATTTATCAAGACGAATCGCACAGCCTTTATTTAGACAATGATCTTGAGCCGATCACGGTTCGCCATGGATTTTTTGATCACTTTTATAACTAATCGGTTTATCAGAGGAAGATATGTCAGACACTTCGGTGCAATCCCGCCAACCTGCTAACAGGCTGTTCTTGCTGGCAACCTTGATTATGCTTTTGGGCGTGTTTCCCTTGCTCTATTTTGCGTTACGAGATACGGCAATACTTGCAAGGTTAAAGTCCAACGAGCAGTTTTTCGCGCTTTGTTTGCTGTTTATCGTGCTTCAAGCCGTGTGGCTTGGCGCAGGAAAAATTGCCAAGGCACGGTCGGTTGCAAATAAACGCTCGACAACAGGGTTGAAGCTATTGCTATCGGCGGTAATCCTGATTGGGGCAGTGCTGCTTGTTGAGCTGTTTTATCCGTACCCAACCACGGTGATTATGAATGTGGCGCATTATTGCGTGGATAGCAAAGCGCTTCATCATGACGCTCGTCAAACCCGAGCCAATCGGGAGCGAAATCAGACTCACTGCTTTGCGAAATTTGATTATCAAGACGAACAATACAAGTTATTTTTACGTGGCGAGGGTGAGGGTGTTGCAGTGCGCCATGGGTTATTAGACCATTTTGCGTTGGTTGAAAGCGCTGCTAAATAAAGCGCTGCAAATAAAGCGCCGTAAATAAAGTACGGAGAAATAGCGAACCAATATTCCCAGCTTGCTTCGAACAACGAGGCGAAAACAAAAAGCCAAGAATGATTTCTTGGCTTTTTGTCTGTCGAACTAGTGCAGTGCAGCTGGACTTTAGTTCAGCACTTCGTAGCGGTAAACGATATTGCCGCTTCCAAGATCTTCATTTTTTCCAAGATTGCTGATCACTTGCACTTTGTAGTACTGGAACACGCTCGCGCCAGTTTCTTCTTTCAGCAGGTATGTTGTAAACGTAGGCCACATTTTGTGTCCACCGCCAACGCCATATTGCAGCGCACCGTAGTTACCCGGAGTGGTCATTGGGCCCACAGCGGAATCTGCAAAGTACATGTAAACGCGTCCAGGTTCACGAGAAGGTGTAGGGTCGGTAACATTGTAGGCGTTTTGCGAATCTGACAGATAGCCCACAGCGCCTCTGCCAGAGCCAGAGATCCCGCCATTAACTTGAATGTTATAACTACGGCCTGCGGCTTCAATGCTAATATCCCAAGCATCACTCGCTGTCACGATGGCGTTAGTATCTAAGTCATAGTAAATGCGAGTAGAGAAATCTAAATCGACAGACGTAATCTGTGGATTATATTGCCCGGCATTTTTATCCCACAATTCGGATTTAACCGTCACTACTTTGCCAGTGAGTGTCGCGACATTCAGTCGGCTGTAAGTGTCACCATCCGCATGACGGATTAAAAAGCCATTGCCTAAAAGCGCGCCACGAACCGTGTGGGTCGCGAAATCGTAATCAACCCAATCCAGCATATCGATTTGAGTTTTTAGTGAATCGACTTCAAAGTCGGTACAGCTATCTTTAGTCACGGCATTAAAGTTAGCGATGGTATTGGTTTGATTAAGTTTTTCGAATTCAGCTTGGACAGGTGCGCTCCCGTTGAAGAGCGCATCATATTGGTGGGCAATACAGCCACTCACGTTACCAGAACCAGAAAGACCGCCGTTAACTGAAAAGCCAACGCGCTTTTGGTATGACACATGCCATGCGTCGCTGTTTTCGATGGCTCCGGTATTGAGGCTCATTTTCGCTTGCGCCCCAGATGAAGCATCAATAAGTACTTCAGCAGCATTGGCAGAAAGTGTTGGGGTTTGCGTCCCTGAGTCGTCCGAGTCACTACCGCCACAACCAACAAGAATGGCACTGGTGAGTGCAAGCGAAGCTGCGAGTTTAAAGTGAGTCATATAAAGAAGTCCTTTTCTGTCAGTTAGTAGTCGTAGGTGAGGCCGAGGTAGACGTAACGTCCTTTTGATGGACGGTAATCATTACCGGCTTGGGCGTAGTCTTGTACCGTGTCGGTGAGGTTATCCACCCCGCCAAAAATCTTAATTTGATCGGTGAGCCAGGTATTCACTTTAAGATCAAAGACCGAGTGGCTCGGTGAGACGAGATCGTTATCGCTATTGGCGAAAGATTTCGACTCAAAACGGCCATAAAGCGATACATCAGTGTTAAGCGCATCAAGGTGGTAATTGACGTTGAACTTAAACTGGTGCTGCGGCAGTTTGACAATCGAATTACCGCTTTCTTTGTCTTCGGCATCTAAATAGCTATAGCCGGCAAATCCACTCCAGTTACCCACTTTCGTCAGGTTGAGCTGCAGATCGGCACCTTGTGAGAAGGTCTCGGCTTGGTTTTGATAGCGGAAGATCATGATGCCTTGCTGAACACCTTCAAAGTCTGTGGTGATCAGGTTTTCTGTGTCGTTACGATAGAGATTGATATCGAACAGGAGACCATCAGCAAGCTTGGCATCAACGCCAAACTGGATGCTGGTGGAGGTTTCTGGATCAAGCTCGGGGTTACCTAGCACCATGTAGCCGTTGGCACTGTGATCGAAGATGTAATAACGCTCTTTCAGATCAGGCACACGATAACCTGTACCGGCACCTGCGCGGATCTTCACATCGTATTCGTCAAGGCTTTCTGGGGTGTACATCAGGTTAATTTTGGGAGAGAAATGGCCACCAAAATCGGAATCGTGTTGTACTCGGAAACTCGGCAGTACTTCTAGGCGATCGGTGAGGAAGATATCGTCTTGGATATAGAACTCGAGATTTTCCTGCGTGGGTTTGTCTGGGTTAATTTCGGAGACACCGCGGTTACGCTGAGTAAGGTATGAGCGATTTGCGACGAGCCCCGTGGTGATCAGGTGATTGTCACCCATGGGAATATCGAATTGCATTTCCCCTTTGGTGAAACCCATTTCGGTTTCACGATGGTTTTCCGTTCGATTGTTACTGATGATGCTCTGGCGCGTCTCGTTCTCAAACACTTCCGAAATGACGTAAGTGGTTAGATAAATCTCATCAGTCAGCGGGCCAACGTAGTTAACATTGAGGTTCGCTCGGTTAGCCGTTTCCGCTTTGTTCTTGAGGATATAATCGATGCTTTGCCCCGCGCTGGCGTAGTTTTGGTTGATATCTTCGTTGTAATAGGTCGGGGTAACGCGCAGGCGGCCACCATTCGCAAATTCATAACCAAGGGTTAGGCTGTAGTTCGCTTTGCTACCGCGAGGGTTAGTAAAGCCAGGAACTTCGTCAGTCAGATCTGTGCCACCTAACTCGCGATGATCAGTGGCAAACTGGACATAGGCATCACCAAAACGTTTGTGGGTGACCAGTTGGAGATGTCCATCGTTGGGAATGCTATCTGCTACATCTTGTTCGCCGTAACTACCACCATCGGCAGTGACTTTAAACCCAAATGGGGAAGTGGGGTTCTCCGTAATGATGTTAATAACGCCGCCCATCGCCTCACTGCCATAGAGCGCTGATACCGCACCACGTACGATTTCAATTTGCTTGATGTTTAACACGCCAAGCTGACTTAGATCGACGCGCGATCCTGTCGAGGCAGAGACCGGCATACCATCAACTAGGATCAATACCCGTTCGCCATCAAAGCCCTGCATCGAGACTTCGTCGCCGGTTTTGCCGTGGATAGGTCGCAGTGTTACGCCCGGAATATTCTCTAGTGCTTCGCTCAGATCACGCGCATGAGACTGCTCCAGATCTTGCGCCGTGATGACCTCAGTTCGTACCGGTGTGTCCATCAAACTGCGCTGAGTACGGGTGCCAGTGACGACCATAATGCCGTCGTCAGCGATGGCGGGGAGACCAAATTGAGCGCCAAGCGCTGCGGTAACGAGCAAATGCAGGGTATGTTTACGCACCTTTTACCTACTTATATACATCCATGTAAATTTAGAATGCGAATGTTAATGATAATTGGTTTCACTTGCAAATGTGTGGCTAGATCATTTTGTAATAAATCATTTTCGGCGTATGGCGAACTGAGAATAAGATTTCTTATGGTTAAAAGGTATATTTTGTGGCGTTTTTTATGGGTGATTTCGCTGTTGTTTTTGCCATACCGCTAACTGTGCGCGAGGCGGAAAAAGAAGAAAGAAGAAAGAAGAAAGAAGAAAGAAGAAAGAAACATTGCCGCAGCTTAAGTGTTATTTACAAGCTTCTGGGGAGATATAACTGCGATACATCTCTAAGGGAAAGGCGTGTACGAATGAATTCCGCGCGTCCGGCTTTAGACACACTGATAAAGATAATAATATTGGCGCAAAATATGATTAAACGCGCTCATTATCCGGACACTGTGGCGTGTATTAAGTTGGAAAAGCAGTAATAGGTAAGTTGTGATGGATCATCCCAAAAGTTCATTAAAAGGTGCGGTAGGGTTTTATACCTATGAATTCAATGTCTGGGTATACGCCATACTAAAATGGTTGTGGCCAGCGAAATGGCTGGTTGTATGGTTGGTCGGCTCACTGATGACTAAATTATTGCTCGCAGACTCCGGCCCGAGTGCGATTATTTTAGCGATTAACATGCCGCTTTTTATTGCGATGTCTTTGCTGGTTGTATGGCTCTGTGTTGGTGGTGTTTTAGAAATACTCTTTGCCAAAGAAGAGGGAAAAAAGCAAAAAGCGGCGGTGTTTTTTGTGATCGGGCTATGTCCATTATTGGTTCTGTCGGTGGGGCGAGATACCTATTTTATCGCTGATCAATCTTCGCAGATCCGGCTACTCTCGTACGTCGCCATGATAGTTGGTGTGATGTTGGGTGTGCCGATACTATTTAGTCGCTTAAATTTGAAGATATCTTCGCGACAGCTGACCCGCTGCTTTCTATTCAGTGCCGCGTTCATGTTTGGTCTATTGATGAGCGAGACGTATTTTCCGTATCCAGAAACGCGGATTTCAGAAGGGATAAAATCGCATTGTCACAATACCACGATCGAATCTCGTCGTGGCGGTATTGGTGGGCGAACAGAAACGTACGACATCGAAGAGTGCTTAACGGTGTTTCACTATAACGGTCAGGAAGAAATGCTTTACCTTCGTGGCTATGGTAATGATGTGGTGATCCGCCATGGTTTGTTTGATTATTACCGAAGAGGGTAAACTCGCGATGATGCGAGCGTAACGCATCGCTGGAAAGTGCATTTCGAAATATGTGAATGAGCGATCAACGGATTAAGAAAAAGGGTTGGCAAAATGCCAACCCTTTTTTCTGTCTAAGTTTAGTTTTTTAGATCAAAGCTCAGTAACTGCGCTCTACGCGTGGGTCAACACATTGGAAAATCTCACCAACGCTGTTGTCATCGTTAAGTAGCTGTGCCACCAAACGCGCGACTTCGCTACGGTGGATCACGCCGTGGACTTCGATACCCTGTGTCAGCTCGCCGTTACCGGTGATCGGGCCGTTGATCAGGCCGCCTGGGCGGAGAATAGTAAAATCTAGGCCACTGCTGACTAACCACGCTTCCGCTAGAGACTTTTCGCGTACTGCAAAGCCAAAGCCTTGGCGCGCACGCTCAGACAGGAATTGCCATGAATCGCCACAACCCAGTGATGTTACCAGTAAGAAGCGTTTGATCGCATTCGCTTCAAGCGCATCAATTAAATAACGGTGACCCGTGTAATCAACAGGTACGTCAGCGCCGAAGCTGCCCATGGTTGAGATAATCCATGCATCTTTTGGCAGTTGAGCAACAGTAGCTTCGACGCTGGCTTTGTCGGTCGCATCGCAAGCGAACACTTGTTGGCAGCAAGCCAGTGTTTCTTCTGATTTGCTTGGGTTACGAGAAATACCAATCACTTGGTAGCCGTTTTCGCTGAAATGTTGTGCCACAGCAAGACCTAGGCCGCTGCCAGCGCCCCATACTGCAACAGTTTGTTGATTACTCATATTCGCTCCTTGGCAATTCCTTCGTTTGCGGCTTTTGTGTGGTGGGCTTTCAACGGCGGAGTTGCAAATCTTGTGATGAAAATCGCTAGCGCACAGTGCTTGGCGCTAGCAAAAAGGGAATTAACTGACGATCACCGGATAGCCGTGAACAGGGTGAGGGATCACTGTAACTTGCCACTGATAGACTTGTTCGATCAGCTCAGGCGTTAGCACGTCATCAGGTTTACCGTCTGCGACGATGTGACCTTGGTTTAGCATGATCACGCGGTCGCCATACTGCGCCGCTAAGTTGAGATCGTGAATAACCGCCACCACAGCAGCGCCGTTTTTCGCCATCTCTTTAGCCAGGCCCAGCGTTTTGTGTTGATGGCCAAGATCGAGCGCAGAGGTAGGTTCGTCGAGCAGCAGTGCTTGTTGCTCACCAGCTTGCGAGATCTGCGTCAGCACACGCGCAAGGTGTACACGTTGCTTTTCACCGCCAGAGAGCGAAGGAAACAGGCGATCTTCCAAGTGAGTGACATCGGTTTGCGCCATTTTCTGCGCGGCGATCTCTTCAATCTCTTTTTGTGACGCGGCTAGGTTCAACCCGCCGAGTTCAACCACTTCTTTGGCGGTAAATGCAAAGGTCAGATTACTGTGTTGTGGCAACACGCCCAGATGTTTCGCCAGTTGCGCCGGTTTCCAATCTGCCAGTGCTTTACCAAAGTAAGCAACATCGCCTTTGGTTTTCCATTCGCGGCTGATCAGTTTGAGCAAGCTACTTTTACCTGTGCCGTTCGGCCCAAGCAAAATGGTAAATTCACCGGCTTTAATACTGGACGACACGTCATCCAGAATGCACTTAGTGCCCAGCGTCAGATTGAGGTTATCGAAGCTGATCGCACTCATGCTAGTCGTCCTTTTTGTTGGATCAAAAGCCAGATAAAGAAAGGTGAACCCAATAGGGCTGTCACAATACCAACCGGCATATCCAGCGGTGCGACAATGGTTCGCGCGATCATATCGGCAACCAGCAGCAACAGTGCGCCAAGGATTGTGGCGAGCGGGATCAAACGGCGGTGATTTGGGCCGCAGATCATTCGTCCGACATGGGGAACGATCAGACCGATAAAGCCAATCATACCGGCCAGTGACACGGTCACACCGACACCTGCGGCGGTGAGCAAAATCAACCGACGTTTCAGGGTTTGTACATCAATCCCCATGTGGTTGGCTTCGGCTTCACCTAACAGCAAGGCGTTGAGTTTGTCGGCATCGCGATAAAACAGCGCAAATAGAATGGTGAGCGCGATAAAGCCCAGAATGATGCCGTTCCAATCAGCACCAGCCAGCGAGCCCATGCTCCACAGCGACAGATCGCGTAGCGCTTGATCGTCAGCAAAATAGTTCATTAGACCAAGACCGGCACCGGCAAGGGCACTGATCGCTACGCCAGCCAGTAGCATCATCGCTACAGAGGTGCCGTTAGCACTGGTTCCGAGTTTGTAGACCAAGATCGTGGTCAGTGCCCCGCCAAGGAAAGCGAACATAGGCACAGTGCCGAACAGGAGCAAAATAGGGTAGCTAGCCGCGAGCGAGCCAAACAGAACAATGGCCATTGCCGCTCCAAGCGATGCACCGGCAGAGACACCAATAATGCCCGGATCGGCCAGCGGGTTACGAAACAGCCCTTGCATCACCGTACCGCACATCGCGAGCATACCGCCGACAGCGATACACAGTAGGGTGCGCGGTAAGCGAACCTGTTGGATCACCATCAGCACATGCTTAGGGAGATCAGTCTCACCGGGCAGCAGCGCGCGCAGGCTATCAAAGAACCCGATATCCATCGGGCCCAAGGTGATAGAGCTGACCACCGCAAGGTAGAGCGCAAACATTCCGCCTGCTAATACAGCACCTAACGACAAGCGGGAGGATTGATTACTCATTACTGCGCGCTACCTGCTTGAAACGTATTGTGTAAGGTTTCGGCGAGCTCGAGGCTTTGCAGGCCAAAGCCACCGATAATGGCAGTGCCTGGGATCTTAATTAGATTGTGATTTTGACCCGCTGGCGTGGCGGCAAGCAGGGGCATCTTCTCGAGAATACCGTCAAATCCACCCATGCTGTCCCAGTTACGCTCTGAAACTAGGATGTAGTCAGGTTGCAACTCAAGGATCGCTTCAAGTGACATTGGCTTGTACGACTCAAATTGTTCAGCCGTCGGGTTAACCGCGCCCGCTAATTCGATAACCGCTTCTACTGGCGTGTTTTTGCCTGCCACCGTCATAGGACGACCTTCCGCCATCATCACGAAAATCACGCTTGGCGCGTTGTCGAGGGTTTGGTTTTCTAACACATCAAGGCGTGCGTTGACCTTGTCTTTTAGCGCAGGCGCATTGGCTTCTGAGCCGGTTAGCTTCGCGACTTGATCGATTCGAGTGTTCAAGTCCGCACGATCGATACCCGTAGTGACGATTTCGATATCGACACCGGCATTAGTCAGGGTGGAAATGGTGGTCTCTGGGCCCATTTCAGACGAGCCAATCAGCATGTCTGGCGCCAGCGCCATCAGACCTTCCGCCGACAGCTGACGGTGATAGCCCACTTGCGGGATGTCAGTGCCTTCAACGAAATGACGACTGGTTAAATCAACCGCAACCAAGGTGTCTTCGGCGCCCAACGCGTAAACCAATTCAGTGACAGTAGAGCCAGCACTGATGATGCGAGGCTCTTTGTTATCAGCTTGTGCTGATGCGCCAAACGAGAGAGAGAGCATCAGCGCAGTAGTAAGGATTGATTTCTTCATTAGTTCGATTCTTCCATAATAATTTGTGTTTGACTCAAGTTATGCTTTTGCATAAATGCCAGCATACGCATCATTTGTTCGACATTGGCTTGCTTGTCAGCGCCCAAAATAACCGGGTGATCTGGGTGCTCTTCAATCTTTAACAGCAAATCATGGGCAAACATTTCCCAATCAGAATAAGACTTCCCGTTGATCGCCCATTGGGGATCGCTTGCGAGGATATTAATCGCAATCACATCTTGCTCGACGCTCTCGAGCACTTGTTGTTCTTCGGTTTGCGGCACATCAATTTCCAGCGTTTGGATGTTGATACTGGCCGTGAGCAGCAGGAACACCATCACAATAAAAATGATATCGAGCAGCGGTGTCAGGTCGGGTTTGAAGTCAAACTGCTGACCAGGCTTTTGTGAGGTGATCATGCGGCACACTTCTCTTGTTTTTCGCAATGCTCTACGCAAGGTGATGGGCAGTGTGGCTTGTCGATAGAAACGCCTTCAAGGTACAAGTTGCAATGGTTGAGGGTGTATTCGATTTTCGCGATCACTTTTTCAGACCACACCGCAAAGAGTTGTGAACAAGTAATGGCAGGAAGCGCAATGATCAGGCCTGCGGCGGTGGTTGCCATGGCAAGGCCAAGACCGTCAGCCAGATCAGATGGTGTCACTGAACCCGTGGTTTGGGCGATGCCTTCAAACATCTCAATAAGACCCAAAACGGTACCCAGCAGACCCAATAGCGGGCTGATCACACCGATGATATTCAGGATGCGCAGGCCAGATACAAAACGGCCACGTTGGGTGTGAAGCCAAATAGAAACCGCTTCTTCGCGAAGTTGCTTTGGAAAGTGGCGATGGTTAAACAGCATGGCAACGCCGCGAGAAAGAGGAGAGCGATTCTTCTGATGCTTTTCAGCAAACGCAGACAATTGATTTTGGTCGGCCACATCAAGCTCGTACAGCTCAGACAAAATAGCGCGGCCATGAAAACGACTATTGAGCAGGATGTAAACCAGACGCTCGAGGATGATCATTAGGGTGATCAGTGATAGCGCGGTTAGCGGCCAACTCATCACGCCTAGTTGCGCGTGGATTGAAGAAAAAACACTCATAATTACGACTCTCGGTATTCGTTAAAATTAGAATTTGTTGCAGTCTGCTGCTGCGTATCTTTCAACATACGGGCGTGTTGGTTATTGCCTGTGTATGTTGAGGCTCATGTTTTAAAGCCGATGTGATTAATTAAGTTGAAAACGGACTGGCACTTTTACGCGGTAGGCAATCGCCGCCCCGTTTTCATACACTTTTGATAGACGCCACTTCGCCACATCTTTTAACGCCGCTTCATCCAGCACGGAGTGGCCTGATGATTCAATAATTTTCAGTGATGTTTGACGAGCGTTCGCATCTAAACCAATTTCAAGCCACACCGTGCCTTCTAGGCCGCGTCGACGAGCGATACGCGGATAATTAACTGGGCCTGGGCGCACAGAGAACGTTGGGTTCTGTACCAATTTCGGTGTGGTTGGTTGAGCAAAGCTCACTGGCTCGTTCGTCGCTTCAGCTGGCTGCTCAACCGCTTCTGCAACCTCGGTCTGCTTGGGTTCTTCCGGCGTCTGCTCTTCTCGCTTAGGCTCTTCTCGCTGAGGTTGTTCAATCGCAGGCTCTGGCTGTTTGACGATAGGCTCAGGTTCGCGAACAGGTGGTGGTGTGACCGGACGAGGTTTTGGCTCAACAGGTTTGGGTTGCTCAACCACTGGCTGAGGTACAGGTTTCGGTGTTTGAACAATTGGTTCGGGTGGCGGCGGAGGCGGTGTCTCTTTAACCGGTGCGGCCACTTCTTCGATAGGCTCAGCGACAACCTCAGTTTTGGGTGCAGGCGGTTGCACCGACACGAAGCTGATGCTGAGACTTTGGCCCGAATCTTCGCTCACCGAACCGATAGTGACTTCCGGCTTGGAAACTGAAAACGCCAAGTTATGGATGAGTAGGGAAGCAGCCCCGAATGCGATGTAACGACGAAAATTCATTTCCAGAAAAGTGGGTTATGTGTCTATTTTCGCTCATTATGCACGGATTAAAAATAAGATCAATTATCAATTGCATTATCACTTTCAATTCGTATTATGGAATAACTCACTGATACTTAATGTAATCACAGTGTAAAAATTTTAGAACTACGTATAAGAAGTATGATGGATTTAGATAATGTCGAGCTAGTTGGGCAGTCCACGCCTGACCCACTACGTTTTGCGTTCCCACGCAAAGCAATGGCTCATGCAGGCGGTAAAGTGCAGCCTGTTCCGCCGCCAATGGTTCAACAAAGCTTAGAGCAAGCATTTAGCGTCGCACCAGAGTCATCTGGCTCGCGTTGTCTATACGTACACATTCCGTTTTGCCGTGTGCGTTGTACCTACTGTAATTTCTTCCAATATGCGTCAAGTAAAGATCTGATCGCGGCTTATTTTGCGGCGTTGACGACCGAGCTAAAGCGCAAAGCTGCGCAACCTTGGACGCAAGCTGCGCCGTTCCAAGCGGTTTATATCGGTGGTGGTACGCCAACTGATCTCAACGCTGAGCAATTGAAAGCGCTCGGCACTATGATCCGTGAGCTGTTCCCATTAACGCCTGATTGTGAGCTGACCCTAGAAGGTCGTATCAACAAATTCAGCAATGAGAAGTTTGAGAGTGCGCTGGAAGGCGGCTTCAACCGTTTCTCTTTCGGTGTGCAAAGCTTTGATACCAAAGTTCGTCGCGCGGCTAAGCGTCTTGATGATGGCGATGTGGTTAAAAAACGCATTCAAGAATTGGTGGCTTACAACAGTGCGCCAATCGTGATCGACTTGCTGTTCGGCTTGCCGCACCAAACGCTAGAAGTGTGGGAGCAAGATCTAGAAGGCTACCTAGAATCTGGCGCGCATGGTGTCGACTTATACCAACTTATTGATATGCAAGGCCTACCAATGCACAAAATGGTAGAGCAGGGCAAATTGCCGCATCCAGCGGACACCCCAACGAAAGCGTCTATGTTCGAGCGCGGCGTCCAGTTTATGGCGCAGCACCATCAACGTCGTTTGAGCTGTAACCACTGGGCCCGCGATAACCGTGAGCGCAGTATCTACAACAGCTTGGCGAAAACAACGGCAGAAGTATTGCCTGTTGGCGCGGGTGCGGGCGGTAACGTATCAGGTTTCCAAATGATGCATACCCGTAACATGGATGACTACATCAAAGCGATTCAAGCGGGTGAGTACCCGGTACCTATGATGATGCGTGCCGATAGCATGAGCCCAATCAATAGCCATGTAAAATCAGCATTTGACCGTGGCGTGCTATCGCGTAGTGGTTTAGACATGGCGTGTCAATCGATTGGGTTTAATGCGGGTTCGTCGCTTTTCGATGCACTGATGCCTCTATTCAAAGCGTGGGAAAAGAACGGCCTAGTGGCGGTCAATAATGATTACCTGACCCTGACGTTGGCGGGTGAGTTCTGGAATGTGACCTTGTCACAAAATACCATCAAAACCATCGCCACGCTTAACGCGTAACAAGCCGCGTAATACCGAATTCAGTTAACAATAAATAACTAAAGGAGCGAATAGATATCGCTCCTATTTTAAGGAGAAAGCCATGTACACCACTTGTACATTTGACGAAGCCAAGCAGAAAGTAGCGGCATTGCTTGCAGAGCAACCGGGCCTAACGGTGACCGATCTTGCGGAAAAAGCTGACCTAACGGAAGCTGAGGCATGTCTAGCGCTACCAGAAGAACTTGTTCACGTTACTGACGGTAAGCACGCAGAAGCGATTTGTACTCAGCTAACTACTTGGGGTCCTGTAACCACAATCGTTAACTCTTTTGGTTCAATTTTTGAAGTAAAAGCGCCATTTCCAAAAGGCAAAACGAATCATGGTTACTACAACCTACTAAGCCGTGAAGGTTTAAATGGTCACCTACGTCTTGATCTGATCACCCACATCGGTTTCGTTAGCAAAATGTTCCACGGTATGGAAACCCACCACATTGCGTTCTTTAATGGTGAAGGTAACTGTGTATTCCGCGTTTACCTAGGTCGTGACAAAGCACGTAACCTACTACCAGAACAAGTTGAACTATACCAAGCAATGAAGAAGGAATTCGTATAATGGACGTTAAACAAGAGCGCCTACAATCACGCCTTGTGCCGGAAATGCAAGAGTTCCGCGACAAATGCCAAACACTGCAACTTGCCACTATTGGTAAAGACGGTTTGCCAACCGCAAGCTATGCACCATTTGCTTTTACCGAAGCGGGTTTCTTTATTTTGATCAGTGATATCGCAACACATGGTCAAAACCTAATTCATAACAAAGCCTTGTCAATCATGATGATTGAAGACGAAAGCAGCGCAAAACACATTTATGCGCGTCGTCGTCTGTCATTTGAAACCGCAGCAACCCAAGTAGAGCGTGATTCTGCGCGCTGGGTTGAGGGCGTTGAAGCGCTACAAGCGCGTTTCGGTGAGATCATCGACAACCTAAGCAACCTTGGTGACTTCCGTCTGTATCTGCTAGAGCCAGAAAAAGGTCGTTACGTGAAGGGCTTCGGTCAAGCATTTGACGTCAGTGGTTTCGATATGGTGGACATTATTCACCTGAACGAAGGCCATGTGCAGCGTCAAAAAGAAGAAAACGCTAAGTAATTAACGCGTCGCGTTAATTAACGTCATATAACCTGTTCTTTGTCGTTGTTTTTAACTCTCTGGCTATTATGAGTTTTCAAAGATTAATTTAGAGAGCAGGTTATTTATCGTACTAGAAAGTACGAAGCATATTAAATAAACCATAACACTGTGAGCACGGTGGGAAAGGATTCGTTTCTCTTAAGTCTGGAAAATAAAATGAAAGTTTCGAAGATTGCATTATTTGTTGGTCTGGCATGCTCGCCTTGGGCGAGTGCTAATGAAGTATACACTTTTGATGAAGTTGTAGTATCAGCAACCCGCACAGAACAAGAAGTCAAAGATGTGGCAGCTTCGGTGGCAACGGTGAGCAGTGAAGAAATTGCGAACGGTATGTCACAAAACTTGCAACAAGCTTTAAAAAGTGAGCCGGGTGTTACTATGGAAGGTCAGGGCCGTTATGGTCTTTCGGGCTTCAACATTCGTGGCCGTGAAGAAAACTACGTTAAAGTCATGGTGGATGGCGTTGAGCAAGCGGGGAGTTACAACCCGGGCGCAGACGTGATGCGCAAAACCCAAAACATGGTTGAAGTCGATACCCTGACCGGTATTGAAGTCAACAAAGGCCCAATCTCTAGCCTATACGGTTCAGATGCATTGGCTGGTGCGGTTATTATGCGCACCTACAACCCAGAAGATTTCCTTGAAGACGGCGACTCGAGCTACGCGAGCCTAAAAGGCGGCTACGCCAGTGTCGACGAAAGCATTAAAACTACAGTCACCCTCGCCAATCGCGCCGGCGATCTCGAATCTTTGTTTATTTACACCTTGCGAGATGGCCACGAAACCAGCACTCACGGTAGCGGTGCCGACATCAACGGTCGTGACCGTGGTCAAGCCGATCCGTTTGATATTCGCCAAGACAACTTCTTGGGTAAGTTGTACTACCAAGTAAACGATGCGCACCGTATTGGTTTCACCGCAGAGATCTTTAACCGCGAAGCAAAAGGCGATCTTCTTCATAACGAAGGTTATGAGATGATGCCGGGTTACCTTTACACCCAAAACCGTGGTGAAGATGAAGATCAGCGTCAACGTTACAGCGTTGAGCATGAATGGTTGGCGTACAACCGTGCCTTTGATGAGCTGAAATGGCAACTCGCGCTGCAGCGCAGTTTCTCTAACCACGACACTTACGATCACACGCCAACTAACGGTTACCGTAATCGTCAACGTAATGGCTCTGACGAATCAACCCAGTTTGATTTACAAATGGTGAAGCTGCTTGAAGCGGCAAATAGCTACCATGAGATCACTTACGGCACGGCATACCGTAACAACCGTTTTGAGCTTGATTACAACAACATCATGTTCAAAGACGGCTCCGTTGTTGGCGCAAACCCAGAAGTGCCAAACGCAGAGTCGGATACGTGGGGCATTTACATTCAAGACCAAGGTTTCTACATGGATGAAAACCTAGTAGTAACCTTGGGTCTGCGCTACGACAACTTTACCGCCGCACCGGATCAAGGTAGCCACGACTATCCTGACAACGAAAACGATGCGCTGACGGGTCGTCTGGGTGCCGTATACCATTGGAACGACAGCCTAAGCACGTACGCGACTATTGCTCAAGGCTTCAAATCGCCAACGTTGAAAGACTTGTACTACTTCTACAACCACGGTGCCGAGTTTAGAGCGAACCCGAACCTGAAAGCAGAAGAGAGCTTGGCGTACGAAATTGGTTCGCGCTTCGGTAACCAATTAGTGAAAGTAGAAACGTCGGCGTTCTACAACGATTACTCTAACTTCATTAAAGACGTGAAATTGGGCACCAATGCTGATGGTAAAGATGTCTGGACCAAGCAGAACGTGGCGAATGCGTACATTTGGGGCTTGGAGCTAAGCTCTGAATTCAATCTTGCTGCGATTGCAAATGCACCGCAAGGCACTTACGCTGATTTGTCTCTGGCGTATGCGCAAGGTGAAGACCGTGATAATGGCGAAGCGATCAACAGTGTTGCTCCGCTAAAAGCATACGCTGCACTAGGTTACGACGCGCCAAACGGTAAGATGGGCGGTCGTTTGTCATTGGAAGCGGTGGCCGGTAAAGAGGGCAATGATTGGGCCGATGAGGTGAACATCAAAGCGCCAGGTTATGCCGTAACTGACATTACTGTGTATTACCGTCCGGTTACCGACCTAACCCTGCGAGCAGGTGTGTTTAACGTGTTTGATACTAAGTACTGGCACTACTCTGATCTTGATGGCGTAGAGGCTGATGATCTCGGTATTGATCGCCGCTCTCAACCTGGTCGTAACTGGGGTGTCGAGTTCGAATACCAATACTAAGGTGCTGAACCTTAGCCGATAAAATCAACGTAGACGTTATAAGACGTTGCGCTGACTAAGGCGATGTAACGTATATAAATTAAGCCCTCGCGCGATCTTTGCGAAAGCATTGCGCGGAGGGCTTGTTGCGTTTTCTCTGTCCCTTTCTGGGCGGGCGCGAACGTTGAAAGTTCGTTAACCGCTCAAACCACGGCGCTATTATTGTTAAATCAGCATTAGAAACCGTCGAAGGGTGTAGAGACAACATAATAAAAACAAAGTGACATAAAAGTCATTTAGACACGAGGAAAAGTAAGTGAGCGAAGTGCGCCTAACGTCATTGTCAGCACGCTGGATATTTCAGCAGGCAATGAAACAGAAGAAACGTTTGGTTATCGCCAATGTGATTGCGGTTTTGGCAACCTTGATCAGCGTGCCGATCCCGCTGTTGCTGCCATTAATGGTGGATGAAGTGTTGCTTGAAAAGCCCGCTGGCGGCGTCGCGGCGATGAACACGATATTGCCGCAAGCATGGCAAACCCCAACGGCGTACATTGTGTTTGCGTTGGTGATGATCATCTTGATGCGCGCGTCGAGCCAAGCTTTAAACATTATTCAAAGCCGCCAATTTACCTTGGTATCGAAGTCGCTCACTTGTCTGATTCGCCAACAATTACTCGACAAATTGGGCCGCGTCAGCATGCGCCAATATGAAGAAAAGGGCAGTGGCGGCATTACTTCGCATCTGGTAACGGATGTTGAAACCATTGATAAATTCGTTGGTGATACCCTAAGCCGCTTTGTGGTTGGGATCTTAACCGTGATCGGTACTGCCGCGATTTTGCTGTGGCTTGATTGGCGTTTAGGTCTGTTTATTTTGCTGCTTAACCCAGTCATTGTGTACCTCTCCAAGAAACTCGGGCAACGAGTTAAACATCTTAAAAAGCAAGAAAACCAATCATTTGAACGCTTTCAACAACGCTTGGTAGAAACCTTAGAAGGCTTGTATCAACTGCGAGCAGCTAACCGCGAGAAAGACTACCTTGCCTCGCTTAAAGACGACGCCGAAGGCATTCGCCATGACGCTGACAAATACGCGTGGCAATCGGAAGCGGCCAATCGTATGTCGTTTTTGATGTTCCTGATCGGCTTTGAGATCTTCCGTGCTGTAGCCATGATCATGGTGCTGTTTAGCGATCTGTCTATCGGCCAGATTTTCGCAGTGTTCGGTTACCTCTGGTACATGTTAGGCCCAGTGCAAGAACTGTTGGGCATTCAATATGCGTGGTTTAGTGCATCGGCCGCGATCAATCGCCTCAACGGCTTGTTAGGCTTGGAAGAAGAGCATCGCCCAGCGCCGACTGTGAACCCATTTAACGACGCGCGCTCAGTCGATGTCGAATTTAAAGATTTGGTCTTTTCTTACGATAACGAGCGTAACGTTCTGAACGGGTTGAACCTACATATTCCCGCAGGCAAGCGCGTGGCCTTGGTTGGTTCATCTGGCGGCGGTAAGTCGACGCTGATCCAGCTCTTGATGGGGATCTACCGCAAGGGCAGTGGCGACATTTTGGTAAACGGTGAAACCATTGAGGCAGTGAGCTACGAGTCGTTGCGTGATCGCATGGCGGTGGTATTGCAACAACCGATCATCTTTAACGATTCTCTGCGTCAAAACCTCACATTAGGTGATGAACGCTACAGTGATGAACAACTTTGGCAGGCGCTAGAAGTGGCGCAGTTGTCGGATGTGACCTCGAAACTCTCAGACGGGCTGGAATCACAACTGGGAAGACAAGGCGTACGTCTATCGGGCGGGCAGCGTCAGCGCTTGGCGATTGCGCGCATGATCTTAACCGATCCTGAAATCGTGATCCTCGATGAAGCAACATCAGCGCTGGACACTGCGACAGAAGCGGCGCTACATGATGCACTGCAGCGTTTCTTGGCCAACCGAACTACGTTGATCGTCGCGCACCGACTGTCAGCGGTGAAACAGGCCGATCTGATCTACGTTCTGGAAGATGGCGTGGTGACGCAAAGCGGGCATCACTCCGAGCTGGTCAATGCGCCAGGCCTGTACCAAACGCTGTACGGTAATTTGCAAGCGAGTTAATTACCGGTTTATAAGTAAGTTAAAATTTGGCGGCAGATCTGGTAGATTTCGACCAGGATCCACTTAATTGATGTAATGGCTGTAAAAGTTGTAAATGCCACTTCTAATGAGACATATTATCATTTACATTTGTGCATCACTTAATATCTCACGACCTGTCAGAGACGACACAGATATCATGACCGCCAAATTACATATAGTGGCAGCCTCCATCATGGGGTTGGCCACCGCTCTGTCTGCAACATCACTTTCTGCAGCCAGCCTCGATTCGGCGCAACGCGTCGAAGCCACTAATCAGCAAGAGGGTATCGTTACCCAACAGCGCATCGATGTCAGTGCCGAAAATGCACTGGATTTCCGCGCTGATATTGTTCGCTTAGAACAAGAGATTGCTGAACTCACTATTTACCGCGATCATCTCCAAACGCTTACCGAAGATCAGGCACTTGAGCTAACTAACATCGACCAACAACTGGTTGAAGTGAAAGAAACTCGCCGTGGCATCGTGCCCTTGATGTACAACATGCTAGCTGAATTGAAAGATCATATTAACGCTGACCGTCCAATTCAGCGCAGCCAACGTTTAGCTCGGGTCGAACGTCTTGAGCAAATGATGGGTCAGTCTGATATTGCCGAAGGTGAGAAGTTCCGCCGTTTACTTGAAGCGTGGCAAATTGAAATGGATTACGGCATCAAGTTGGGCGCTTATCGTGACAATGTCACCATTGATGGTGTTGAGCGTGAAGCCGAACTGGTCAATTTAGGTCGTGCGGTATTAGTTGCGCGTAGCGCAGACAAAGCCAATTACTGGAGCTGGAACGACAGCGCAAAAGATTGGCAGGCCATCGACAGTGCGGATATTCCCGACATCGAACTTGCCTTTGCACTCAGCCAAAAAGCGACAACGCCAGCCATTCTAAACTTGCCGGTATCACTGTCAGCCAATGTCGAGACACCCAATAGCACTATCGAGGGGGCGCAGTAATGAAGACGAAATCTCTACTTATTTCCGGCTCGATCTTACTGAGCGCATTGTCTTTGCCGTCGTACGCCTTGGTTGATGCTACGCAAACGGCATTAGCGCAAGAGCGCGAAGTCAACCAAGAGCGCATCGCCGAATTCAGTGCAGAAGAATTAGCATTGAAACAACGTCGTGACGCGTTAGCGGCACAAAAAGCGGCGCTTGATGCGGAAATTGAAGCGCTTTCAACGACCTTTGGCGAAAATGAAATTCAAATTGCCGAGCAGCAAAAACTGTTGGATTTGGAATCCGGTAGTTTAGGCGAGCTGTTCGGTATTGTACGTCAAACCGCAAAAGAACTAGACGCGACGTTGTCACAATCTGTTGTCTTTGCCGATCAACCCGCGCAGTTAGACAACCTCAATACCATTGTCGAAGCCAACGCGCTGCCAACCATTGCTGAGCTCAATGCACTATGGCAAACCATGGTGATTCATGCCAAGAACAGTGGCACCGCAGCTGCTATTACTGTTCCCGTAGTTGATGGCAACGGTGTTATTCATGATCAAACCGTAGTTCGCATTGGTGACTTGGGCCTTCTGGGCGAGCAAGGCTACTTGAGCTGGGATGGTACATCAGCACGTTACTATGGAAAACAACCGGCTGACTTACCGTCGCTTAACGAAGCAAAATCACTAGGTGACGGCGTCACATTTATGCCACTAGACCCTAGTCGTGGCGACATCATTGCCCGTCTTGCCGACAACCCAAGCCTGTTGCAACGTATAGCGCAAGGTGGCTTCGTCGGTAAAGTAATCATTGCGCTGTTGTTGATTGGTTTAGGTATCGCGCTTTATCGTGGTTTCCAACTGTTTACATTGAGCGGTCGTATTTCTAAGCAGCTCAAAACCCCAGATACGCCAAATGATAACAACCCGCTAGGCCGCATTCTTAATGTTTATCAGGAAGAGCGCTTCCACAGTACCGAAGCGTTAGAGTTGCGTTTACTTGAGCAAGTGTTGGATGAGCAGCAAGGCTTGGAGCAAGGCTTGTCGATGATCAAACTGTTGGCAGCGATGGCGCCGATGCTAGGTCTGCTGGGTACGGTGACGGGTATGATTGAAACCTTCCAAGTGATCACCCAATACGGCAATGGCGATCCAACCATTATGGCGGGCGGTATCTCGATGGCGTTGATCACCACGGTCTTGGGCTTGGTGGCAGCAATGCCGCTACTACTCGCGCATAACCTGTTGAGTACCAAAGTTGATAACCTGCGTAATCTGCTTGAGAAGCAAGGGATTGGCCTAGTTGCTCAGCGTGCAGAAATGGGTAATTCCAAGGAGCGAGTAGCAGCCTAATGGTCGACGTATCTTTACTGACAGCCGGCTTTGGCGATGGATGGTGGCTGCGGATCAGCCACTTTATGACGCAAGGCGGTCAGGTTCTCTGGCTGTTAGCAGTGGTCGTTCTGTTTATGTGGGTATTAATCATCGAGCGCATTAGCTACTTGCGCTTTACTTGGCCTGCGTCGCGCCAAGGGATCATTTCCCAGTGGCGCGCAAGAGGCGAGTTTGAAAGCTGGTATGCCCATGCCGTCAAGTCTAGTTTGCTCAACAAGGCCCATTACCAACTGCACTTCAATTTGAACATGATTAAGTTGTTGGTTTCGATTTGTCCGATGATAGGTTTGCTCGGTACGGTTACCGGAATGATTTCGGTGTTCGATATTATGTCGAGTGCGGGTAATGGCGATCCTAAGCTGATGGCGACGGGGATCTCAATGGCGACTTTGCCAACGATGGCCGGTATGGTCGCAGCTATCACCGGTATGTTCGTCCATGCGCGTTTGCAAAAAGCCTGTGACAACCGTGAAGCAACAATGGAAAAATTATTAAGGAATCAAGGATGCGCCTAAATCGTCCTCGTCGTCAGCGTGAAGAAGCGCAGGTGGATCTGACCTCCATGCTCGATATCGTCTTTATCATGTTGATTTTCTTCATTGTCACCAGTTCATTTGTTAATGAATCGGGTATTGATGTTAATCGACCACAAGCGTCTAACGCGGTGAGTCAAAAAGAAGCCGGTATCTTTGTCGCGGTCACGGCTAACAACGAAATCTACATTGATAAGCGTTTAATCGACCAAGAGCGCATTCAGCCGACATTGGAGCGCTTGCTGTTGGATAAACCTGAAACTGCGTTAGTGATACAGGCTGATGAAGACGCGTCAAGCGGCACAGTAGTGCGGGTGATGGATGCAGCGCAAAGCGCGGGGATCACCCAAATCGCCTTGGCGGCGGAGCAGCCGTAAATGCGTCGAGTGTTTTTCGCTATTGGTTTAGGCCTGTTGATGACGACCGCGCTGTTCACGCTAATGGCGTGGATGGTCAATCCAGTCAGTGACAAGGTAACAGATAAGCGCGCGCCGTTGAGCTTTGATATGTTGATGACGGAAAAAGAAGAAACCGCGCAGCGTCGCCAGCGCACGTTGCCTGAGCCTCCGCCACCACCAGAGCCCGAGCCGCCCGCGCCACAACCCGAAATGCCACGTGCAGCAGCGGCGGTTAGCAGCCAACCCGTGACACCAGTGCTTGATTTAGCCGTCGCGGTAAACCAAGTTAATATCGCGGTACCTTCTTTGGGCCAATACAGTGTTGAACAGCCGGTTGAAGTGGCAGCCGTCGCAGCAGCGCCCGTAACAGGCACGGGCGATCAAGATGTGATGCCAATTTCTCGTGTTGAACCGCGTTATCCTGCGCGCGCATTGCGTCAAGGGATCACCGGTTACGTGCAGCTAAGCTTCACTATTGATGCATCCGGTAGCCCAACCGATATCAACGTAGTTTCTGCAGAGCCTGCGCGGGTGTTTAATCGCGAGGCTATTCGTGCGTTGAGTCGTTGGCGTTATCAGCCGATGGTAGTGAACGGTGAGGCCGTGGCACAACCCGGTCGTCGTGTCACGATTGAGTTCCAATTAGCAGAATAAGGCAGTGGATAGGATCAAGATGAAAATACAACCTTGGCTTTTTGCTGTTACTTTATTGCTAGCCCAACCTTTTATGGCATCGCAGGCTGGTGCGGTCGAATTATCGCAAGGCGCAGCGGCCAAAGTGCAACGTGCGCAAGAGCTTTATAACAATGGAAATATGCAAGGGGCGATTCAAAGCTTAAGTGGGTTTGAATCCTCACGTCCTTCCGATACCGCTTATGTAAATCGCATGCTAGGCATTTTTCATTGGCAAGCGGGTAACGGCAGTGCCGCGATCAAGCATCTTAAACTGTCGTTAGATAGTGATGCGCTGCCGGCCGAGCTTAATCTTCCAACCCGCCAAATGTTGGCCGATTTTTACTTAACCGAAGGCCAGTACCGTTCGGCGTTAACTTATTACTATCCGTTGACCCGTGGTTATGGTCAGCAAAGCAAACGCCGTGAAGTGTGGTGGCGTATTGCCCAAAGTCATTATCAGTTAGAAGAGTGGGCAAAAACCATTGATGGACTGGCTGGTTTTGAGTCCAACGGCGGCAAGATGACGGTAAACCATTACCGTATGCGTTTAGGCTCGCAATTGAATTTACAGCGCTGGAAAGGGGCAACCCAAACGTTGGAAAAACTGATTGCTCTGGAGCCAAGAGAAGTGAAATGGTTCCAACACTTAGCCAATTTGCAGCTGCGCACCGACAACCCGCGCGCGGCAATGGAAACCTTGGCTATTGCTCATCACAACCGTCTGGGTTTAACGCATCAAGATCTCAACACGCTGGTGCAGCTCTATGCGAATCAAGGTTTACCGGATCGCGCCGCCCGTTTGTATACCGATTTGAATCCCACCACGGCGAAAGAGTTTGCCAAGCTTGCTAACTACTGGCAGCTTGCCAAGGAGTGGGATAACGCCATCGCGGCATTAAAGCGTGCGGTTGAGGGCGATAATCAATACCGCTTGCGCTTGGCACAGTTGCAATTGCAGCAGCAGTATTATGAGGCGGCATTGGCGAACCTGAATCTTGTCAGTGGCGGCGGTGATGCGATAGTGCTATGTAAAATACAAGCTAACTATCAATTGGAACGTTACAGTGTCGCGCTTTCATTGGCACAACAGGCGTATGCACAAACCTCATCATCGGCGTTTGAATCTTGGGTTAACTTCCTGCAAAGCAAGATCGACAGTATTAAGGCTCGCGAAGCAGACGATGCTGAGTTAGCTTTGGCAAGCGACAATATCGATAACGCACAAGTGGCACCGGTTGATTGATCGGCTACGTCACGAGATAGTTGATTAACACCCCGTAAGATGAAAAGGCGCTTTATGCGCCTTTTTTGATGCTGACGCTAGCACTCTTTTCTAGGGCTAGGCTCAAAATACGAATGAATGGTTCGTCTCATTCGAGATGTTTTTCACTATTTTCCAATGATAGAAATGTCATTACATTTTAGGGGTGTTTGAACTGCATCGGTTCACATATACTCAAAATGCAAAATTGATAATAACAAGGAGAAAGTGGAATGAAGATAGTCGCATTTGGTGCCTCAACAAGCCGTCAATCTATCAACAAGCAACTCGCGAGCTATGCGGCAAGTCTAGTGCCGTCGGCAGAGGTAGAAGTGTTGGATTTGAACGATTTTGATGTGCCCTTATTTAGCCAAGACAAAGAAGCCGAGATTGGTCAGCCTGATGCCGCAAAAGCGTTCCTGGCAAAACTCGATGAAGCAGATGCGTTGGTGATTTCATTTGCTGAGCATAATGGTTCGTACAGTGCCGCATACAAAAATCTTTTTGACTGGGCATCGCGGATCCGTCAAAAAGTCTACCAAGACAAATCGGTGGTATTGCTCTCTACCTCGCCTGGCCCTGGCGGTGCGAAAACAGTGCTAGCTGCAGCAGCGGGCTCTGCGCCGTATTTTGGTGCGGACGTGAAGTCAACGCTATCTATTCCTTCGTTTTACGATAACTTTAACGTAGAGCAGGGTAAGTTGAGTGATCCTGAATTAGAGCAAGCGTTATTAACGGCCGTCGCGGCGCTAGTGTAATCTTGATGTATCGATACCTAATAATGAGTATTGGGTGTCGTTTGATACTAAATACATCAGTACGGCACTCTTTAATTCATTTCCAAACCCAAAGAAAGCAAGGAGGCGTTTCGCCGTTATGACAACGCGCCATTTCTATTTGTTACGCCACGGTTTACCTGAGGGCGCGCAATGCCTCAGAGGTAAAACGGACTTTGCACTGACATCGCAAGGTTTCGCCCAAATGCAGGCTGCCATTTCGAGTGGACTGGCAATTGATGCTATTTATACCTCGCCGTTAATGCGCTGCACAACGTTCGCGATGGCGTTAGCAAAGCAGCGTGGTTGTCCTTTAGAAACGCTTGATAGTTTAGCTGAAATGGACTTTGGTGATTGGGATGGCATGGCGTTTGATGAGCTATATGAACAGTTTCCTGATGAGTTAGAGCGATTCTGGCGCGATCCGTGGGGAACCACTCCGCCAAATGGAGAGAAGTTATCTGATTTTGACCTAAGAGTAGCAAATACTTGGCGCACTATAACTAATTCAAGTGATGCAGAAAATACCCTTATCGTAACTCACTCAGGGTTTATCAAACAATTGCTAAGACAACTCCTACAAATGCCAAAAAACGCATTGTACCTTCAACGCATAAGCTTAAATTACGCCGCAAAAATCCATATCAGTGTCTTTACCGACGAACACGGGAAAACATGGCCAACTATCCAATGGTCATCCTAGATTCTTTTGTGAACCCGAATGAATAAATTCTTAAAAAGAATGCATGAGTGTTCGTTTATGTAAATGAACGAAAAATTGCAATTCAGACGCGTCGCGCCTCACAACTGCACGTTTTTTCTGCAATTAACGTTCATAAATCGCACCTAATCGCGCATAGTATGGAAAAGTTTAATGATGTGTTTGTGAAAACGTATCAGACCCACAATAAAAAATAACAAATTCCGAACGTGGTAAAAGCCCCATAGTGGCGACACCACAACGTTAATATCACCCGCATTTTTCTGGGTGAGTCAGTTTAGCATCGCGAAATATTGAGAATAAGATCTTACCTAGGAGTTGGAGGATCTTACACGCTGCTAGCTTGCACTAAGGACGCAACCATGTTTCAGATCACCGCACCAGATATGGCGCGAGCGGATTTCATCCAACGAAAAATTGATAGTAAAACCAAGCCTCAAGGATCGCTCGGCAAGTTAGAATCCGTTGCTTGGCAACTTGCGTTGTTACAGCAGACTGAAACGATTTCGGTAACTAACCCTCATATTCTGACATTCGCGGGTGATCATGGTATTAGCCGTCATGGATTAAGCATTGCTCCTAGCGAAGTCACCACCCAAATGGTGAATAATTTTTTAACGGGCGGCGCAGCCATTAACTGTTTTTGCCGGACCAATAATGTCAATTTAAGTGTGATTGACGCAGGAACAAAGCTTGAAGCTGAAGACCATCCTGATTTGATTAAACAACGTTTAGGCAATGGCACGTTAGATTTTACCGAGCAACCGGCGATGTCGATTCAAACTGTCCTTAAAGGTTTAGGTCTTGGTGCTCAGCAGGCTGTACGCGTTCACCAGACTGGTTGTAATGTGATTGGCTTTGGCGAAATGGGGATCTGTAACTCTTCAAGCGCGGCCGCTCTAATGGCGGCGACGTTGAAAATACCCGCGTCAGAGTGTGTGGGCTATGGTACGGGGATCTCGCCGGATCAATTACGTAAGAAAACAGCGCTGATCCAAGTCGCGCTTGATATTCACCAGTCACGTTTAACCTCACCGTTATCGATCTTGTCGGTATTTGGCGGGTTTGAAATCGTGCAAATGGTGGGGGGAATGTTAAAAGCGGCTGAGCTGCAAATGACCATACTGGTTGATGGCTTTATTACCACCGCCGCCGCGTTAATGGCGTACGAGCTTTATCCTGAAGTGCTTCATTATTTTATCTTTTGTCATCAGTCAGAAGAGCAAGGACATCGCTTGATGTTAGAGCACCTAAAAGCGGATCCTATTTTGCATCTTGATTTACGCTTAGGCGAGGGAACGGGTGCGGCGTTGGCTGTTCCGCTATTGCGCGCCGCGTGTGAATTCTACAATACCATGGCGACGTTTGATCAAGCCGGCGTTGAACCGGTTAACGGCGACACTTAATGTCACCGTTTCGTCAACAGCTTCATGTTCAGCGAGAGCTATTCTTGATTGCTCTCGCTTTTTTTACCCGCATCCCAATTCCAGCAAGCGTCGGCTACTCCAAAGAAAAACTCAATCAAGCCAATCGGTATTTCGGTTTGGTTGGAGTCGTTGTCGGCGTGATCAGCGCGGTGATTTTCTATTTGCTTGGCATGTTATTTCCGTCGACATTTTCTGTCGCTGGGGCGATGGTCGCGAGCTTATTGCTGACAGGCGCTTTTCACGAAGATGGCTTGGCTGATGTCTTTGATGGTTTTGGTGGCGGTTGGACTGTCGAGCAAAAACTTAACATCATGAAAGATTCGCGCCTCGGAACGTATGGGGCAGCGGCACTTTTCATGACGCTGGGAATGAAGTGGTGTCTCTTAGTAGCCATTGCCGACATCAGTATGATGCTCTGTGTACTCAGCTTAATTGCAGTGCATTGTACTAGCCGGATCGTCGCGGCAAGCTTAATTTTTAGTTACTCTTACGTGCAAGCCGATACCTTAAGTAAGGTTAAGCCGCTGGCGAACCAGCAATCACGCCAAGATCTATGCATTTTGCTGCTTTCTGGCGCGCCCTTGTTGCTGCTATTGCCGCTCTCAAGTGCCATCTGGTTAACGCTCGTTTTAATACTTTGTCGACAAGCATGTGGAATATGGTTCCAACGCCAACTTGGCGGCTACACCGGTGACTGTTTGGGGGCTACGCAGCAGGTCAGCGAACTGTGCGGCTACGCCTGTATCTTAGCGACGTTGCGATAACTATTTGCAATAGCAATGTGCAATGGCAATGTCCGGTCGCTTTTCCACACAATTTTGACGCCAAGTTTGCGAGTATCATGGGCTAATTTGTTACTGTTTTCAGTACTGTAGTCAATACGCTGAGCGAAAAGGAACCCAAATGAGACTAGCGACTATCGGCATATTATGTAGCGCTTTGCCCTTATCCGCTGTGGCGAACCAAGATAATTGGGAGTTGGCCAGTGAGATCGGCGTTTACAGTTTGATTGGCTTTTCGCTCGCGAAACCGGCTTATCATCAAGATTGGCAAGGGTTTCAGCAGGCCGGGCTTAGCGTTGGCGTCGCCGGCGGGATTGGCCTGATCGGTAAATCTACCATTGATGCCGAGCGGCCAGATAAAAGCGGCAACAATAGCTTTCCGTCCAACCACACCTCAACGGCGTTTGCGGCCGCCACATCCTTACATAAACGCTATGGCTGGGAATATGGCGTGCCTGCTTATGGCGTCGCGACACTTGTCGGTGTTGGTCGCGTTGAAGGGGAAAAGCATTACTGGCGCGATGTCGCGGCGGGTGCGGTGATTGGTATTGCCTCAGGCTGGTTGCTCACCGATAAACTCGATGACAACAGCCAATTATGGCCTTGGGTGAGCAAAGACCAAGTCGGACTTTCTTATACCTATCTCTGGTAATGAGTAATCACGCTTTAAAAGAAACCTTTGCCCAATACCAGTGTCTACACGATGTTGTTTTAATGGATTAACTAGGCAGTTTTGGATGATAAAATACATTACGGTGTCACTTTTTTTCGCGCTCACGGTAGCAGGTTATTTGCTGTATAACTATGGTCGCGCCTATTGGGTGCCCGTCTATAACAAATATCATGGTTATCGCAGTGTCGAAGACGTTATTAACCAATACGGTGACGATGCCAGAGCGCGTTTGAGTAAACAATTCGAACAAGCGGGGGTCGCGTACCCACCAAAACGGATAGCCTTACTCGCGGTGAAAGATGAGGCTAGTTTAGAGCTCTGGGCTGAACAAAACGAGCAGTGGATTGCGATCAGTCAGTATCCCGTGCTTGCTGCGAGTGGCGTAGCAGGGCCCAAACTGCGTGAAGGCGATCGCCAAGTACCCGAAGGGATCTACCAGATCATTGGGTTAAATCCTAACAGTGCTTATCACTTATCGATGAAGTTGAACTATCCCAATCGCTTTGATCTGAAATGGGCGGAGAAAGAAGGGCGCAGCGAGCCGGGAACCAATATTTTTATTCACGGTAAAGCCTTGTCGATTGGCTGTTTAGCGATGGGCGATCCGGCGATTGAAGATCTGTTTACCTTGGTGCATGACACAGGTAAAGCGCAGGTGACCGTGATTATTGCGCCAAGCGATCCGCGTAAAGCGTCGTTAGTGGCGCCACAAGACTCGCCCGAGTGGGTGAATGAGCTATACCGCACTATTTCCGAGCATTTTCTCGCGGTCAGCCCAGCTTAGCGTTTGCGCTGGTAAATTACGCATATAAAAAAAGAGTCCCGTAAAAAGGACTCTTTTTACTTTCTCGGTCTACCGAGAATCGCTTACTTTACTTGCTGCGCTTGATGTAACGACTCAAGCACGATCCACGCTGCCTTTGAGGTGATGGCTTCATCAGCGGTAGACAAGAACTGCAGCTCTTCGATCTCCGCATCTGGCGCTAGCTCGCCTTCAAAATCAGCAAAATAGCAGGTCAGCTGGACTTCAACGCCTTCCGCTTTACCATCGGCAGGGCCCGTAAAGGTACCTGCGTAACGCAGACTATCAGAGCGTAATTCCACCGACAGCTCTTCTTTGATCTCACGGATCAGCGCCGCTTCATCACTTTCACCGGCTTCACGTTTACCGCCAGGTAAATAAAACAGCGATTTTCCTTTGCTACGAACCGCGAGTAGCTTGCCATCTTGGATAGAGAGCCAAGCTAATTTATCGATAAGTTTTGTCACGTTACATCCTTACATTATGCGTTCTTGCATAAAGTGAAATGGGTGAGTTAAATGAAGTAGGCCGACAATACGCCAATCACACCACCGAAGACGCCGCCCCAGACAACCAACCAGCCTAAGTGCTCGCGGATCATGGTTTGCACCATCTCTTTCACCATTTGTGGGGTGAGCTCTTCTAGACGCTGCTCAATAATGGCTTCAATCTTGGTTTGGATTTCATCCATCATTTCTGGACGATCAAACTGCGCCATCAACGCCTGTTTCACGTCGCTTTGGTGAGTAAGATTTTGAATTTCGCTCTTCATCTTTTCAATGAAGGGTTGGCGCAGCGGCTCAAGCGCTTCTTGGCCACCAAACATCGCCAGCATGCCACCAAACGGCGAGTGATTGATCACCTCAACCAGACCATCAAACGATGGTGACAAATCCACGTGCTCTAGCACTGGTGCTAAGTCAAACTCCTTGCCGCTGTCGAGTTCGCTTTGCAAGAAACGGTCGATGTTTTGCTGATTGAAAAACTCAACCATCATCAGGTGTTTGATCGCCGCTTTAAATGCTTCAAACCGCGCAGGGATCACCCCTGAGCCATACAGCCCCGGCACTTTCTCAAACAGCATATGGATAGCAAGCCAGTTGGTGATCGCGCCTGATAGCGCAAACAGGCCCGCGTATAGCACCCAAGTGTTGTCAATTGCGAGACCTAAGCCAAACACGGCAAGGGCGATGATATTTGTTAGCAGGCTTTTATTCACGGCGTACTCTTTCTTACTTCAGTTTCTTTGGCTGTACCAGACGGATACCCGCTGCGGCGTAGGTGTCTTTGTCTTTGATTTCAAATTGGCTATAGAAGAACCATGCGATGAACGCCATCATAGGATCGCCGTTGTTCATCACCCATTCCGCGTACTCTTGCATTTCGCCGTTATCATCTTCTTGCTCGAATACGTGGTAAATGCGCTCAACACCTTCAATTTCAGCAAGCGAGAATTGGCCACGTAGCGATTGTGCCGCCGCTGCGACTTCTTCATCATCACAGCCACTCAGCGCTTCAAGAATTTCCGCAACGCTGTTTTTTTCATTTAGTGCTTTTACCAGCACTTCAAATTCTGTTTGTTCCATAACTCACCTCATTGAGAAAACACGCATTTTATGGGCTGTCCACGGGGCATGCAATACGCCGTACACCGTTTGTCTAGCAATACGTCAGCAAGGTACTGACAACGTCGACAAAACTTTACTCAGTGTAATCCAGCGAAAATCAGAAATCGCTTTTCCAGCCCATCTCGCAATTTATCGGATGCCTTCATCTGTGCTCTTTCATCGCGCAAGTAAAATCGGCACCATTACGCACGTTTATCCGTAATGAAAGGCTTTAAATAATAAAGAATCAATACGGATAAAACCAAGCTAGGTAACCCGCAATAAGGATATTTTCGCTATGTCTTCAGCCGACACATCGTCTTCGCAAACATTGTCATCACGCACGCTTACATCAGATATCGCCACATTAAAACCCACTATCAAACTGGCCTTTGCTGCTTTTGGCAAGCTTCAAACCGGGCTTGATATGGCGATTGCCAATTACATTGCAACCGGGGAAGACGAGAACTGCTTAGCGGCTATCGAAGGGCTATCCGAGCAAGACAAGCTGTTATCGGGAAGAAGTCACGGCCAGTTTTGGATGTGCGAATTACCCGCCGGTTATAAAATCCGTCGAGAGGAGATCGGAAAGGCGTTTTATGCCTTGGTAAGTGCACCTATGATGGCTGATCTTGCCTTGGTGCGTCGACTGACTGATGTGTTGGTCGCAGCGAAAAATGATGATCAATTTAAGACACGGCATGACATTGCGACGCCAACCCGCTTTGACGTTCTCATGTGCCACCTCGGCCACGCCGTTCAAGATTACAACAATATGCACTTTGCGATTCCCGGTGAATCTTTTCAGTATCTGACCACGGATTGGCTAAGAGCGGTGGCCGAAGCGGAAGATGTCGACGCGGTGCAACTCTATCGCTCGTTATTAAGCGGTGAAGATCCTGAAGAGGTGGTGTTTTTCGCTAACAATTATCAGGTCCAATTTCATATCGGGGCTTGGCATTACATTGCAACGCATACCGATTGGTCGCAAGAAGTGGGGCAAGCAAGCTTTGACGAAGCTTTTCCAGCGCTGAGCGATAAAGCCAAACAGTTTTTAATGCAGCAATTGGTTGAGTGTGATGATTTGTCGTTTGCCACACCGTATTTGATTGCAGGCGCCATAGGCAGTCACAAAGGTACGTTGAAAGCGGCACTCAACCTAGCACCAAAAGCAGATGGTGAAGGGATAGGTACTCTACTGGCAAATCAATACGCGACACTGTCACATCATCAGCGTCGTAAAGCCGTTCAGTTTATGGCGCGCTTAACCAATGGTGTGTCGCAGGCAGTTGAACTATTCACTACGTGGCAAGCGACGGAAAAAAACCAAGCGGTGAGCGCTGAAATCGATACGGCATTGCAAAACACCACGTTTGCCAAACTGGCGAAAGCGGCACAAACGAGCGCCAGCAAAAAAAATAGCAATGCGATAGATAACGGTGCAGAAGATCCTACAAAGGCTCTCACGATACCAAGCTATGTACCGATTGCGCGACATCAACCGTTATCGAATGCATTGCTTACCGCCTTTTGGGCCGCATATGAGGCACGTATTGCGCAGCTTACACACGATGTCGAAAACGCAGGAAGTGATGCCAAGGATCAACTGGCTTTTATTAAGAGGACATCGCGCGACAGCATTGACGATGCGCTTAACTATTTAGCCACGGGCGAGGGTGATGCATCGCAAGCAGCGATTGAGATCATTCGCATGCTCGATATCAGCGAGCCATGGAGTTTTGTGCAGTGGGAGCGGCTAACCTTAGCGCACAGCTATGATGTTACTGATGCATTAGACATGTTAGTTGATGATGCAACGTTTTGTGCCACGTTAGCGTCATACACAGAGATCACCGATCTACGCCAGCTTTTCGATTACTACGCCACGCCAAACAGTAAGCCAAGTGACAACGTCATTGCGCGATTGCTATTTTCCGATGGGTACATCCGAGATCACGACCGACTGGCGCGTGCATTCTCTCATCTCGCCGTTTGGCCTTTGTTAGTTGAGTATCCGACGCTGCTTGATGGCGTACTGCTGGGGGGCACTAGCTCTATTGCCCATCAATCACTTGCGCTCAAATTGCTACGCGATTTTCCGGCACTACCACATCAGTATAGTGAGCTGCTTTATGATATCGCCTTATCCGACAAGAAAACGCTCAGACCGTTGGCGCAAGCGCTATTAATCCAGTTTGGGCTGGATCATACGCGTGTGATTGAGCAGCTCAAATCAAAGAAAAGTGAGCAACGCTTACAAGCTGCAAACTGGTTGAAAACGCAGGCGGATCCTGCCGCCATTAAACCTTTGGCTGCCGCGGTGAAAAAAGAAAAGCAAGAATTGGTTAAAGCGGCGCTGTTAAGTGCTTTAAACACCCTTGGCGAAGATATTTCCACTTATCTAACGCCGGCTAACTTATTAGCAGAAGCCAAAGCCGGGCTAAGCAAATCACTGCCCAAATCCATGGCATGGTTTCCACTTGATAGCCTTCCAACATTGCAATTTCAAAACGGAGAAACCGTTGCCCAAGAAATACCACAATGGTGGGTGGTGCTCGCGGTTAAGCTAAAGCTGCCGGCAGGCAATGCCTTATTGCAGCAATACCTTTCGCTGTTAGCAAAAGAAAGCCAACACACTTTTAGCCGCTTTGTGTTCGAAGCCTTTGTCGCCTTTGACACGGAATGCCCGAGCGATGAAGAAGCGCACCAACACGCCAAGCAATGGATGGCAACTTATAATCCGAACCCAACGTACATTAACGGTATTCAAGTCGCCTCGGGTAGCAATGAAGATGCTGAGAGTCTCTACCAAAGTTTCTTTAAGGAGAAAAAGCGCGACTATCGCAACTCTGCGATTAAAGACAAAGGGTTACTTTGTTTAATGCATGGCTTACCCGCCAGCGATGCACGCAACCTTGTCGCGACCTACATGAAAGCGCATCCGCTCAAGCGTCACCAAATCGAAGCGATGCTCGAGGCCTTAGCGAGTCGCGACGAAAAGGTGATTGTTCAGTTTATTCTGTCTATTGCACGGCGCTATAAAACCCAAACGGTGCAAGAGCGCGCTCAGCAGTTAGTGCTCGATATTGCCGCGCGTAATCAATGGACGGCGCAAACCCTGGGCGATCGCACGATACCAGCATGCGGCTTTAGTGAAGTCGGTAAACAGGCTTCACTGACGTATGGTCAGCGTCATTTATCGCTCAAACTCACCGATGCTTTGAAGATTGAATTGCTGAACGAAGAAGGCAACCCACTTAAAGCTTTGCCGCAACCACGAGAAGCCGACAACGCTAGCGATATCAAAGAGGCCAAGAGTTGGTTTAACAACTGCAAGAAAGAGCTAAGACTAGTTGTGAAACAGCAACCGCTGCGACTGAGCGAAGCGATGTACTTTAACCGTGTCTGGCCAGCAGGCGATTGGTTTGCTGACCTCTACCAACATCCGGTAATGAACACGCTACTGCAGCGCGTCGTATGGCAAGTTAATATCGACGGTAAGGCGGTGTATGTTCGTCCTGCAGAAGACGGTAGCTTCTTAACGGTTGATGATGACGAGCTGGATATCAGCCAGGCTCAAACCGTGCAGATTGCCACGGTCAACACACTTTCGAAAAGCGATCTGAAGCGTTGGAAGGCCCATTTTAAGCAATACAAACTCAAACCTTTGCTGGAGCAGTTTGAACTGCCCAAGCTGGATCTGACTGAGATCGCCAACGATGCGGTACAGTTTGATCATTACGACGGCCAGCTGTGTGACAGTCATACGCTAGATAACACCCTGACGAAGTTAGGTTATGAGAGGGGGATTATTCGCGATAAGGGCAGATTCTATGACTACACCAAAGCATTTGCCGAGAGCGGCTACCGCGCGGTGTTTACCTTTAGCGGCAATATTGTGCAAAAAGAGCAGATCACCGTCGCTATCCACCATATCGCGTTAATTGAAACAGGGGAGAACAGTTATGATGACCCTCTACGATTGGATCAACTTCCCGCCAGCATCGTTAATGCGTTGGCGCTTGATTACGAGAAAGTCGCCGCTAAGTGTACTTTCGATCCGAACTGGCGCTCTAAGCTCAATAAAATATAGCTAGTATCCATGTTTCTCCCCATGTTTCATCACGGGGTGAACAGTGCGGCTTGAGAGGGCCGCACTACGAACGTTATGAATAGTTTTGCAATAATCATGCAAATCAGCAGGTGATATTGAGCGCGTTCAACCTAAAAATAACCCGTTGATAACGTAACGAATAAAAGCCATCTCAAGCAAGGCTCTCACTGCCTTTGTCGTTCAGCAATGTCAAATTAGGATGAAAGATCCGTGCAAAGCGTTATCAGGCTTCTTACTGGCGCGAAAAATGACTGAAACTAAAATGTAATAAACAAAATAGTGAATAAAAATTCTTCAATACATCTCTCAATTCACTACATCACTTCCTAATTCACACTTCAATCAAGAGTACCGCACTGGCAAAATCGCTTTCTGTATTACTTTGATTTCTGTTGGCTAAGCGTTTGTTGTAGGTAATACACAAAACATATATCGATAATAAGGATAATTACACTATGTCTTATTCGTCAGTAGGAATAGTCTATGACGATAGTGTTTGCGAGGCCGAAGAAACACTGGCTACCGCATTTACCGTATTTAAGGAATACTGGCCAGACCTTGATAAGGAAATCGCAGGGTTTGTGCTAACAGGCGAAGGGGAAGGTTGCCTACGTAAAATCAAAACACTCACTGATGAGCAGAAGACCGCCACTGGACGCGCTCATCCGCGCTTTTGGCTTGCTCAACTACCTCAAGTCTATCGTGACTCAGCAAAAGCGATCGCGATTGCGTTTAACGAGTTTCTAAGTAGCGATAGCATGTATGACGCAGCCATCGTTCAGCGCTTGATATCGGTACTGGAAGCGGCTGCCGTTCCTCGCCATTTTGAGGCGTTTTCGCATGTTGCAGATCCAACCCGCCTAGAGATACTGTTTTGTCATCTACATAGCGCAAGCTGCGGGATAGGTGATGATCCGGAGCGTCAATTTCCCCATATTTCGCTAGCTTGGTTTAAATCACTCGCCGAGCTAGAGCGCGTTAATGAAGCGCAACTCTACTATTGCCTGTTTGATGGATATTATCAGGGGGGAAGTACCTTTTGGGATCGTCTCTATCGCCGCAATAAACAGAGCCGAATCGATGACGTTGGCTGGCTAGAGACATTTACCACACCGACTTTCCTTCGCGAGATCTTGCCCACACTCAATGCTCGCCAAAAAACACCCATCACCGAGATTGCGGCGCAATATACCGACTTATCTCCACTCACCGAGCTCCTTGTCACACTGGCGTGTGATAAAGACAACGCGGTAAAGAAAACAGCGTTATCGTTGCTTGTTCGCGTTGATAATACGGCATTATCAACCTATCTCGCGCAAAATTATACCGATTGGGGTCATCACAAACGGCGTAAAGCGATTGACCTGGCCAAGCATTTGGAAAATGGCAGAGAGCTTATCGCGCAATGGGCGAAGACAGAAAAGACGCCATCCGTTGTAAACGCACTGCACTTAGCTTTAAATGGCCCTCAACGTAAGACAGAGCCAAAGTTACCAACCTACACGTCGCTGACATCAACAGTGACTTTACCGGCCACATTTCGCGCTGATTTTTCCCAAGCACTTGATCAATTGTTGGCAACACTCGACGCAGAAGAGAGTCAAAAGACGAAACATACTGCAGTTAAAGCTCAAAAATTACGTGAGATTAGTTCCGAATGCATTGAAACGACCTTTGGCTACTTGGAAACCGGGCAAGGCAAGCCCAATGCTCACGTTCTCGCGCTGTTGTCAGAGCTTAAGCTAAGCAATGAATTTTCATTCACTCATCTCCTTCGATACGAGATTGGGATAGACGCGCAAAGTCCGCATAATCACATTGGATATCTGTTTGATGATCCTCAATTGTGTCATGCGCTACAAGCGCAAACCGAAATTGTCGATTTGCGTCAACTCTATGATGTCGTGAAGCAAGAAGGACAACCTCCGGCTGACAACCCCATCATTCGCGCATTGTTAGTCGGGAATAGTGCTAGGCTGGCTGAAGATCTCCCTAAAGCATTTCGTCATCTTGCGATTTGGCCATTACTGGCGACGTATCCTGAAGTATTAGATAGCGCTTTGCTAAACGTGACCTACTTGCATCGCCCGCTGTACCTGTTAAAACACTTCCCGTACTTACCGAGTCGGTATCACGAGATTCTTTATCAACACGCCCTAAGTGACGTTAACGGGTTAAGGCCGATCGCCCAGTCCGTGCTTGCGCATTTTGGTATTGATACGCCGTATCTGATCAGCTTTCTGAGTTCGAAAAAAGGCGAGCAACGAATCCAAGCCGCGCAGTGGCTTGCTGAACTTAATTGCCGCGAGGCAATTAGCGCACTCGTAAAAGCGGTAGAAAAAGAAAAGCAGCAATTAACCCGAGCCGAATTGCTCAGCGCCTTAGGTCATCTGGGCGGCGATATTTCGCGTTTTTTCACCTCTGAACATCTCGTAAAAGAGGCGAAAATTGGCCTTAAAAAATCGCCGCCGACGTCAATGGCGTGGTTTCCGCTCAACGCAATACCAGCATTGCAATTTAGTGACGGTACCAAAGTACCACCTGAGATCCCGCGCTGGTGGGTGATCTTAGCCGTGAAGCTAAAATCACCTGCAGGTAACATACTGCTACAACAATACTTTTCGCTGTTGAGCCAGGAAAGCCAGCAAACGCTCAGCCGATTTGTTTTTAATGCCTTTGTCACCTTTGATACGCAGTGTCCAAGCGATGACGACGCACATCACTATGCCGAGCAACATAAACACGCCACCTTTCAGATGGTGCAGTCTTTAGTGGTCGGCAGTCCGAATAATAGCTTCTACACAACGTTCACCCTTGAAGATGCTTACCAGATAAGTTTTAAGGAAAGGAAAGCCCAGTATTTAAACTCTGCGATCAAAGATAAAGGCTTACTGTGCTTGATGAATGGAATGCCGGCAACGGAAGCGCTGAATCTGATCAGTCATTACATGAAAACCCATCCTCGCAAGCATCGTCATGTTGAGGCGATGCTGGAAAGTCTGTCGACTCGTACTGAAAACAGTGTGATCCAATTTATTCTTTCAATTGCGAGGCGCTATAAACAGTCGTCGGTTCAAGATAAAGCGCGATTACTGGTCAAGGACATCGCCAAGAATAATCAATGGAGCGCGCAGCAACTCGGCGATCGCACCATACCCGCCTGCGGCTTTGATGGCCTCAACCCAACCTCAGCGTTTGAATATGGCCAGCGTTCGCTGTCGTTAAAGCTTAGCGACAGTTTGAAAATCGTAGTGCAGTCAGAGCAAGGTAAAGAGCTGAAGGCTTTACCGCAACCTCGTCAAGGCGATAACGACAGCGATATTCGAGAAGCGAAAAATCGATTTAATAGCTTTAAAAAAGAGTTAAGGCTGGTGGCCAAGCAGCAACCCTTGCGTTTGGCCGAAGCGATGTCGACCAACCGCATGTGGTCAGCAACAGAGTGGTTTGACTATTTTTACCAGCACCCTGTAATGAATCGGTTGCTGCAGCGTGTCGTTTGGAGTGCGAAGATCAACGATCAGTGGCAGGCGTTTCGCCCTGCAGAAGATGGCGCGTTTTTGTCGATTGATGATGATGAACTTGATCTCACAGCTGCCGAGCAAATTCAAATCGCAACACTGACCACGTTGACCAAACCAGAGTGTCAGCTTTGGAAGACGCACTTTAGAGAATATAAAGTGAAGCCATTGCTCGAGCAGTTTGGCGCACCGGATCTCGACATTACTAAGCTACCTGCCGGTGCGACGCAGATTGATCACTATCGCGGTCTGTTGTGTGACACCTTTACCTTGAGAAATACCTTAGCCAAGCTCGGTTACACCCGAGGCGCGCCGCAACATCGCGGCATCTTCTATGACTATTTCAAAGAGTTCACTGAAAGTGGCTACCGCATTTCGTTTGAATTTAGCGGCAGTTCACTACCAGAAGAGAATGTGACGGCGGCAATTTATCACGTCGCTGTGAACGAAATCGGCAAACGACAATACGGTGAGTCAGTACCACTGAGCGCGTTACCGCAAAGCTTAGTGGCAATGATGGCCATGGACTACGAAAAAGTGGCGGCCAAATGCACCAAGGATCACGAATGGGAGTCGAAACTGCAATGGCAGATGTAATTCGCGAAAGTGCTGACCAGCACTATAAAGAGGAACTCTCTTTACTGATCGACACAGACACAGGGCCGAAACCGGCAGGGTGGCAGATGTCAGCACTGGCGGTAAAGCACTTTGTTTTGGGCTGTGATCGTCTCAATATCAGTAAGAAATACTTTGGTGACGATGCCATGGTAGAGCGCGCTATTGTGAGCCTGATGGGGAACCAAGGTTTAATGATGGTTGGCGAGCCGGGCACCGCGAAGTCGATGCTATCTGAGTTGTTGGCGTGCGCGATCAGTGGTACCAGTGAGTTGCTTATCCAAGGCACAGCAGGGACCAGCGAAGAGCAGCTGAAATACACCTGGAATTTTGCCTTGCTATTATCGAACGGCCCAAGCCTTGAGTCTTTAATCAAAAGCCCGGTTTATCAAGCCATGGAGCAGGGTAAAGTGGTGCGGATCGAAGAAATCACCCGTTGTCCGCAAGAGATCCAAGATGCATTGATTTCGATTTTGTCAGAAAAGCAATTGATGATCCCCGAGCTTGGCATTTGTCTGCAAGCCAAACCCGGTTTCAACATTATTGCCACGGCAAACTTGGCGGATCGCGGCGTGAACGAGATGTCGAGTGCACTAAAGCGTCGCTTTAACTTTGAAACCGTTCCCGTGATCAAAGATAAAGCGATGGAGCGCGAATTGATCTTGTCGCAAGTCGGTACCATGTTGCAGCAGCAATCGATCCCACTGCAGTTAGACAGTGCGTTGGTGGAGCTGCTGGTCGATGTGTTTAGTGACCTACGCAAGCAAATTCAAGGCGAAATGCAAACCTTGAACGCGGTACTCTCAACTGCAGAGGCCGTCAATATCATGTATAGCTCTGCGTTACACTGTCACTTCATGGGTACGCCGATGTCCGCGACCCAGCTCGCGCAGCAGATGCAGGGCACACTGCTCAAAGACAACGGGGACGATAAAAAGAAACTCGGACACTACATCGATGTGATCGCACGAGAGCGCGCGACATCATCAGCGCATTGGCAATGCTTCTTTGAATCAGGTCGTGATTTATGGATGCGAAGATAAGCACCGAGCGTTGGCTGAGCGAGCAGTTCGACCAAGCGTATGTTGATCAGCTCATCACTCAATTTGAGGCGGATGAGTCAATCGTTTGGCTGCCCGTTCGCCACCATAGCCCGGCGTGCGCTGATTTCACGTTGCAACAGCTCGATGAAAGCGAACCGGATGCCGTGCTCATTGAGGTGCCGGCTAACTATCAGCCTCTGCTCGCCAATCTTCAGCATCCCGACACCGTCCCGCCAATTGCGATTTACGAGGAAGGGACTTTTTTTCCACTGTCGTTGAACAGCGCAGAGTGGCAAGCGCTCCGCTGGGCAAAAGCGCACGACAAAGCAGTTTATTTCATCGATTTGCCGCTAGATGCCACGGAAACTAAAGAGCATCGTTGGAATGAATCGGTTTTGCTCTCATCCCAGTTTTCACAACATCTACAAAAACGCCTTTGGGCCAGGGACTATGATGAGCTGTGGATGACGCTGTTTGAACAAACTAGCTTCGAATCACCCAAGGCATTTTTTCGCCAGCTTTATCTCTTCTGCGCTGCCAGCCGTGCCTGCTATACCCAAAGCGCGCTAGAACAAAAAGGCGATATCCAGCGCGAAGCGCAAATGTCACGCTGGATCAGAAGGCTAAGACAACGCTATCGCAAATTAGCGGTGCTAACCGGTGGATTTCACACGCCTGCGTTAACCCAGTGGCGGCAGGTCGACGAGACACCGCCAATAGAGCAAAGTCGCTTTCCTGCTTATTTGATCCGCTACAGTGACGAGCAACTCGACTCACTCAATGGTTATCAATCCGGGATGCCATTTCCCGCCTTTAACCGTTGGTGGTTCGAGTGGCGTCGCAAACAGGCGAGCAGCTCTGATTGGCTGCTAAACCTCGTCGATCGCATTCCTATGTCGCTGGAAGTCGATATCAATATCGCGAGTAAACTTGCGCTGATCCGTCATTTGGAAGGGTTAACCGTGCTACGTGAGCACGTTAGCGCCAGCCCTTATGACTTAGTCGACTCTTTGAAAAGTTGTTTGATAAAAGATGAGTATCGTCCTGACAACCCATTGATTTTGGAGCTTAAAGATCTCTTCACCGGCTATCAGCTCGGCAGTTTGCCAAGCGCCATCCCTGAGCTGCCGCTCGTCGATGCTTTCAAAGAAGAGTGCAGGGAAGTGCGGCTAACCACCGATACCAGCGAGCAGAAAAACAGCTATATCGACTTATATGACGCGTCGGATAAAGCGAAAAAACGCCGCTATTTCTTCTATCGCTGCGCCTACTTAGGATTACCGTTCGCCAGTCAACTCCACGGACCTAACTTCGCTAAAGGGCTGAACCTAGAGCGCCAGCACGAAGCCTGGACCTATCGCTGGACACCTCAGGTCGACGCTAAACTGATCTTACTAAGCCAATTTGGTGGCAGCATTGAATCAGTCACGCGGGCGAGGCTAGAAGAAGATTGGCTGACCGATTGTGAATTTGAACTGTTCATCAATAACATTATCGAAGTGGTTACCTTGGGGTTTGGTAACTGGCTGGAGATCTCCCAGCAAAATATCGAAGCGCGTTTTCTCAAAGAGAGCGACATAGCGCAACTCACATCAGCAATGACCCGACTGCTGACATTAAAAGAGCACCCCATTTTTATCGACAGCCGCAAAGTACTGGGGGATATCTGCCAAGTTATTTGGCAGCAAATCACTTATCACCTTGGTCAAATCAACAGCTTACCTTTACAAAGTGCGCTCGATAACTTGATCAGCTGTCACGGCATTGCCTTAACCTGCGAAGAATACGCACCGCAATGGCTAGACAGATTACGCTGGCTGCGCAATACCAATACCCACACATCACCGATCTACTTTGCGATTTACGCTCTGGAGACAGAATGCCAGCGAGAAAGCAGTGACATTGTCACAGATGAAATCAATCTGCTGTACGCCACCAAGCCAGAAAGTGCACTTGAAGTGGTCAATGCGCTGTTGCACGTTGTACCGCATTGGCTCAAGCACTCCGACACTATTCTCAACTTATTAAATCTATGGATAAATGGCCTAACAGAAGAGCATTTCCAAGCTCGCTTGCCGCAACTACGCCGACTATTTTGCGTGTTAGATGCACAAGAAATTGACACCGTGGCAGCACGGCTAGTCGCTATCAACCGTTGGGACGGTCCGCTTAATTGGGTCAATAGTCAGTTCTCCGAACAAAGCATGTTGAGGGCGCAACAACTGCAGTTATCGATGGCTGAATCGCTGAAGCAGAAAGGGTTAGAGCAATGGCTGAAAGACTAAAAAACCGCTGGCGAATGGTGCTAGGTCGTTACTGTGAAGCGCAGTTTTCCGCCAATTTATCCGAGTTAGAAACGGCGCAAGATGGTGCGTTGACCACCTTGTACCAGCAAGGGTTAGCCGCACGCGGACACAAAGTGGGAGGCACGTTAAGCGCCAGCCAACTTCACGGCGTCGAGTGGATCAGTGAAGTAGAACGCCTCTTTCCCAAATCCGTCAGCGAAACGCTCATCGAAGATGCGGTAAACCATTTTCAGCTCACTGAGCTGTTATCCGATCCTCAAGTGCTCGAAAAGCTCAATCCAAATATTCAATTGCTTCGCACTATGCTGCGCATCGGCGCGCAGCATAACCCTAAAGTGCGGCTTCAAGTTGAGCGCATCATTAAACAGGTGATCGATCAGCTCACACAAAAGTTACGTCCCAAGTTTGAGCAGGCGCTGCGTGGACGCCGCAACAGTGCAAATAGCCACCCAACTAAAACGTTGGCTAACCTCAATTGGCGTAAGACAATTCAAGCCAACTTAAAACACTTCGATCCCGACACGCAAAAAGTGGCATTTGAGAAAATTTACTTTCACGGCAGAGAGCAACGTAGCATTCCATGGCGAGTGATTATGTGTATCGACCAGTCAGGCTCAATGAGTGAGTCAGTGATTTATTCAGCCGTTGTGGCCGGTATTCTTGCCCGTTTACCGGCAGTCAGATTGCATTTAGTCCTGTTTGATACCAGCGTCGTTGATCTGTCTGAAGATGCGCAGGATCCCGTCGGCGTATTACTCGCCAGCCAAATGGGCGGCGGGACGCATATAGGCAAAGCATGGCGGTATGCTGAATCCTTGGTGACTGAGCCTAAGCGTACTTTAGTGCTCACGGTTTCAGATTTCGAAGAAGGCGGCTCACCTAGCGCGCTGATCTCTCAGGCGCATCAAGTCATTCAATCAGGGGTGAAGATGCTCGGATTGACGGCGTTAGACCAAAGCGCAACACCGTTTTACGATGGTTACGTCACACAAGGATTGCAAAAAGCAGGCATGACCATTAAGGCATGCAGTCCAGATCATCTGGCCGATTGGCTCGCCGGACACATGGGAGAGCAGGGATGAATGAAGCGCTGATTGTAAATTTAACCAGCCAAGGCATGGTCAAGCGGGCAAGAAAAGCACTGCAAAAAAACGACATCACTTGGGATAGTTTACGATTCCGTTTTGACAGTCAGCAAGGGCATATTACCCCTCAAGATATTCAAGACAGCAGTTGCAGTTGCGGTATTGAACCGCCTTGCAAACACATAGTCGCGGCGTGGCTCGATTACATAGAACACCACTACTGCGAAGATAACGCTGCCGATGTCATCGTGGATCTTCCCGCGTTATTCAAAAGCGCTGGGCGAGATTTAGTTCGACAAGTGTATGATTTACATCAGCTAACCTGGTCTCACCAAATCAAAAAAGAGTCGGGGACAGTGAGCGTTGCTATTGAGGGGCAAACGGTACAGTTTCAACAAGCTACGCAAATGCCTGATTTAATTGGCGATGAACGGCCGGTAATCAAACTACTCGCCGTTTATCTTTACCAGCTTACTAACAACGATGTGGCCGAGTGGCCTAAGTGGCTGATGAAAGAGCGCGAAGAGCAACTCAACGCGCACAATACTCATCTTGCCATGCTGCAACAACAAGCCCGACAAGCGATCTTGCACGTACTTGAACTCGGTGTGAGTCAAGTAAGAGAGTTTCAACTAATTGATTTTCAACTGTTAATCATTCCGTTGAGTAAGTTTGGTGCTCGTGACGCCAGCAATATCTGCCGACGCATTGTCGGCGCCTTTAGAAAGTACCGCAAAGGCGAGGGGATCCGTGACGAGCAGACCATTATCAAAGAATTGTGTCAGTTGCTGATCTGGATAGAAAAATTGCCCGGCAAAGAGGGAAACTTGCGTGGCGTGCACAACGATCAACTAACGTGTGTTGGCGGTTACCCGTGGCAATCCGATTCAGGCGCGCACGGGCTCACAATGGTATTTCAAGCTAATGATGGACAGTGGCTGACAGCCAGCGAGTTGCGAGCGAAAGCTCAGCCAGCACTGGATCTAGAAACGGTCTGGCGATCGCAATCGTTCTGGCCAGACAGTGGCAGTCCAGCCATGATGACGGGCAAAGTGCTGACCCTGCGCCAAGGCGAATTTAATGAACACGGCCAACTAAAGCGAACCAAATCTGTCAGCGCCGACATTATTGAAACCGCAATCATTGAGGGATATGAAGAGCTAGAAGGCGTCGATTGGTATCAAAAAGATTACGTGGTGATCAGACCGAAAACGTTCTTTGCCGCTGAATTTGATACCAAAAGCCAAGTAATGCGTTTGGCATATGAGTTTGGCCGGGAGCAAATCGTCACGTTCTCGCTGCCGTACAACCACTTTACGGTGAAAGCGATCCTTAACTTACACAGCTTGCAAGACCAGCAACCTGAGCTTGTGGTTTGCCAATTGGTCACAGAGGGCGATGAGCGCCAGCTTAGGCCGTTTATGGTCAAACACAACAACCAATGGGTGAATTTATACTTCGATAAACTCTATGGCGACGAACACGCGAGTATCCAGCAGTGGATCTACAAAGACACCGCCACATCAAGTACGCCACCAACGGATGAACTCACCGTCAACTTATCGTTGATTTACAGTAAGGTTTGTCAGTTTCCGCACATTACGGAGAAGGACATGATCCAGATGACGGCCAAGCTCGATTCGTTAGGGTTAGATATTATTAAATCAACGCTGCGCCAAGCTGCGCAGGACAATCTAGCGGCATTGCGAGCAGCACACATGCTCGATTTACTTCGCCAGCGTGCGCTGCGGTTACCGGTGTTCGCCAAACATAGCAACTTGCCAAACCATAGCGACGCAAGATAACCGCAAAGCGACAGCAAGTTGAAAAGTAACGCGCTTTTAAAAAGACAATGATCTTATTCCTAAAGATCTTTCTAGCAAGTAAGCAGATTTCAAAGTGCTGCCAGAGCAGCATTTTGAAAGATGTTTATTAGCTATTTTATGGTAAATAACCGCTTGGTTAAATTGAACGACACACTAAGCGTGGTAAAGGGGATAAGCTTGTCAAACATAGGGTTACTATGACGTTTCGCAACGCCTTATAGATACTTTAATTTAACATAATATATCTTATACGCACTTATGTATTGAGGGATATTAGCCGGGTTCGTGACCGTCAAAGTCACCTGATTCAAGCATTTGGTTATACAGCTCTGGCGTCATCAGAATCTTCTCATACTGATTGTCATCGCCAAACTCCATTTCAAATATACTGTGGGACTTACAGGTATACCAACCATCACTATGCGTGAATGTTCTTACTATATCGTCAGCTTCTTCGTAGTAAACTTTTGTTCGACTCATTTTAAAACTCCTTTACTGTTACTTGCGCCAACCGTGAGTACAGGCACCGGAAATCACGCCACGTCGGCGATTGAAATGATCTTCAACAGCTTCCATTAAATCGGTCATGTGTATTGCTAACATGGGTGTGCCAGCTCCAGCGGTTTTATAAAGAAGCAATACACAATCATCAACTTTATCTATTGATAACGGATTATCTCGTTGAAGGAATGCTACTCGCTTTACCATCTCATATGGCAATGGATTTCTTGGCAATGGTGGATTGTAGTCATTTCGAGTTTTGTAGGTTAACCCTAATGATTTTGCAACATACCTCACCTTGGTTTCAGTTATCTTCAACTGATGAGCTACTGTTTTAGCACCATATAAACCATAGTTTTGTGCAATGTAATTTAGGTCGCTATCAGGAACTGATGGTCTTACAGATATGCCAAGCTGCTTTAGTTTGCGATATATAGAACGTCTATTGCGCTTAAGCTTGATACATAGCTCAGGTATGTCAGAGCCTGTTTCGACAAGGCGTTTGAGTTTAGCAACATCATCTTGTCGCCAACGAGTTGAAGGCTGATTTATATCAGTGCGTTTAAGAGGTTGAGGCTTTGACTTTGTTATTGATTTCTTTAACAGTTCTGTGAATGTGATTGGTGAGTATGCTATCTTTGTTTCGTCCATAATATAAAGGCCTCCTAGCCCTATTGTGGATGCGTCAAGGTGGTGAGAGACCTTGGCGCACCCTACCCTTAAATATCCATTTCTAGCGGTAAAATCTGCATTCCAAACCTTTTAATTTCTAACCCTCCAAAGTTGTTAACAAGAAAACTTGATGGGTGCACTGTGTATAAACCGGCTTTGTATGCAGGTTGGCCGTCTTGCAACGATATCTTCATCTCAACGGGAAATTTACCGCCAAGATAGGCATAAGCAATTTGTTCATAAATAGTGCGTGATGGTTTATCCCCTTTAGCAGCAATAACACGAGGTTCGATGCTCTCGTTCTCGGCAAAGACTTCAATTTTTAACATGGTGATTTCCTTCTTAGTTAGTTCAAGCTGTAAAGCGACTGACGTTATTCCCATAGCCGTACATTTGTGAAATATGTCCAGCTTGAGGCTCCACATAATCAGATGGGTGTTGTTGTGAAAAATCGATTTCGATGACCTGCAATAATGGCACTACATTGTCATTGCCATTACCTTGTAAGTTCTGGAGTTGAGCCTTAGAGAAGCCTATTGCTAGTAAGTCATTTAGTTGACGAGAAAAAGTAGCTCTTGATGTGAATGACTGGTAAACAGCCACATATCCATCGGATACTAGAGAGCGATAGAATCGAAATAATTTATCGGCCTTAGCGTACGAGATATTTCCTTTAGGTGTGTAACGGTAGTAAGCCAGCTTGAGTTTGTTGTGTATTTCATCGTCATTAAAAATGTTCATGCGTTGTCCCTCTAGCGCTTCTAACAAAGGTTTAAATGCTTTCGTCCAAATATCTGCAATAAGGCTTCGTCCGGTTGACTCATACTGTTTTTGGTAGTTGATAGCTTCAAATAGATTTTTCGGTATATCTAGATCGTTTAAGTATCTGCGATGGGCTCCCGCTTCGAAACGAACTAAATGACGAGAGTAATTGATTAAGCAAGGGTCAGACATAACATCGATAACACGATCATACGAGTGATCCCCTTTCGCTTGGAGTGAATAGCCACCGACTCAGTAGACACTTTTGAGCCTTTCTTCGTACTGCTTTTCATACTCTACAGGCGACACCTGATCGTTGGAACCGTGCCGACGTTTTACGTTGTAGAACATCTCAATATATTCAAAGATATCCATCCGTGCCTCTTCTCGCGTTGAGTAGATTTTTCGCTTGATACGTTCTCGCTTCAATAACTGGAAAAAGCTTTCAGCAACCGCATTGTCATGACAGTTGCCTCTGCGGCTCATACTCGACTCCAAGCCATGCTGAGTCAGGAATTTATCCCAATCATGACTGGTGTACTGACTGCCCTGATCAGAATGTACAAGTACTTTCTCTTTCGGCGAACGGCGCCAAATCGCCATCAGCAATGCATCCAATACCAACTCTTTGGTTATCCGACTCTTCATCGACCACCCAATCACGCGTCTTGAGAATAAATCGATGACCACAGCCAGATATAACCAGCCTTCGTGTGTTTTGATGTAAGTAATGTCTGTTACCCACGATTGATTCGGTGCAGTTGGATTAAATTCCCTCGCCAGCTTATTGGCGACAACGACATTTTCAGTACCTCCACGAGGACGAGGTTTCCGATATCCCCGTTGAGACTGTAAACCCTCACGTTTCATCAAGCGATGAACGAGATTAATTCCACAGGCCTCACCGTCATCTCTCAGATCGCTATAAATTTTCCGGTAGCCATAGACACCGCCCGATTCTAGCCAGAACTGCTTAATGCGTCCGAGGAGATATTTCCGCCGCCGCTCCTGTTGGCAGTCAGGGTTTTGAACCCAGGCATAGTAACCACTAGGATGGATGTCGAGGACATGACACATCAATCTGATAGACCAAGTCGCTTGATGAGCACGGATAAAGGCGTACCTCAGTCGGACTGGCTTGCGAAGTACACCGCGGCTTTTTTTAATATGTCGCGCTCTTCTGTAACACGTTTTAGCTCTTTCTTGAGACGACGAATTTCTTCGCTTTCGTCAGATTTGGCTTGATGATGAGATGCATCAGGGCCATAGCGTTTTATCCATGCATAAAGGCTGTGCGTTGTTGTCCCTAAACGATGGGCAACATCCACGACGCTGTGGCCTTTTTCGGTGACCTGCTTTATTGCTTCAATTTTGAATTCTTCTGGAAATCTCTTACCACTCATAAACACCTCTCTGTTAGTAATAATGTCTAACTCAGGGGTGTCTATCAAGTCGGTGGCTATTCAGTACACTATTAAAGATAGTGTACCCTCCCTGCTCCTCCGCCTCCTCCTCCTCAGTCTCGTCGTCGTTCGTTGTCGTCACTGGTCGGTTCAAAAAATGAAACTCGGCTTGAGAAATACAATGCAGTTGGAGCAGTGCTAGCGCGCAAAATGTTGACGACCCTACGGGGGTGGATAAGCCATAGGACGGCTTACCCACACTGTCGACAACAAATGCACTAATGCGTCTAAGTTAGAAGCCTTTTTTGAGAATTAGAAGAGAAGAGCAAGAACTGAAATTAACTAGATGTGTGCGCATAAGACACGTTATGTGTATGGGTGGTTTCTTCCAAACGATTCGTTCTCATCTCATGTAGCCGGCGTGGCCGACACAATGAGAAATTCGACCGCCCACGTTATGGCGCTAAACCATCGGAAAACCGCAGACCCTCAACATAACGTGAAATCATCTTATGCGTACTTTCATGGTGGGAGGTAAATGGGCTATTGGGACTGTTTAGCAACGTTCATCACTGATATTTCAAGATAACTGTTTGTCGTTGCCAGATTTTCATCATCAAATACCCATCGCTAAACGCTTACTGCATTCTCGTATCTGGTTTACCTGTGTCTCGGCAAGAGCTATCAGTTCACGCGTGTAGATTGTCGTGGCTCATTTGCCGAGACGTTTATCGCTTGTCTTCGTTCTCTATGTCTTACACAAGAAACGTTCCTTCACCTAATGCAAGTTATCTTCCTTAAGTTTGGTGAGTTCCTGCATGTATTGCATAAGCTTTGTTTGTTACCCGTCGGTTTAATCAGTACTTTCACATTTGCTGAAATCAACAAACCTGATGCTGCAACGTATTTTATCTGCGGTCCGTTGGCTCCGCTCCGATACGCTTTTCAACTTCGTTGTATTGAACGTCCACCATATACCTAAATGTTGTTTGTCTTTATGTTGTGCATGTTTCTTCGATTCATCTAATCCAAACGTATGGCGACGCATTTTTATAAATGTGCAGGAACATCAGAATTTGTACATTTTGACTCTAAGCGCACCCATCCGACTCAAAACAAAGAAAAACGTAAAAGTTCCGTACAAACGCGCATGAAAACATTGAACCAACCCGCGTTTTTTACCCTTTCCTTTACCGTATACTTTCGGCATTCCTGTCCTATCACGCTCACTTTTTGTGGTTAACTGTCGCAAGGAAACCTCAAAGAGCATTTCAGATTCACCTTAGAAATCAACCAAACAAATCAACAGACTCAAAAGGAATATCAATCCCTTTTTTGTTACATGCCCTAGGTTTTTCCAATTACATCGAATTCGAATATCATCGCGCTGCAAATCACAATGACAAGGAAAGAGAACGATGAAAAATGCAATCATCGCAGCGACAGTTGCACTAGCGCTTACACCTATGGTTAGCCACGCACAACAAAGCCGTGTTGGTATTGGTTATAGCTCGACCGAAGCTACGACTGGAGACTTTGGTACTGGGTTTAAAGGTGAGTATGGTTTTGACGTTAACCCTATTTTTTCTTTTACAACTTCAATTGAGACCAATGGCACAGATGAAGAACGTGGAACAATCTTTGTCGATGATAACTATGGCAGACCTGTAGAAGTTCAGTATTCAGGCTCTATCGATGGCCTTAATTTAAAAATAGGCGGTGATGTCGGTTATACTTTTGACTCTGGCACCGTAAAAATAAAACCTTTCGTATCTGGCGGATTGTTCTTCTATGGTCAAACTGCGGACATATGCGTCTCAGCGCAGGGATATGCCGGGTGTGAAAGTGTAGAGGGCGATGATAACGGTCTATTTTACGGAATTGGCGCGCGTATGAGCATTAGCAATATTTATATTGATGTTCGCCAAGAGTATTTTGAACCAGGGGACTTGGAGCTTGAACAATTTGGCCTAACGGTTGGCGTCTATTTCTAATTGAAATACCGCACTGGAAAAATAGCAGCCGAGGCTGCTATTTTTGTTTCTAGCCTCTGATCAACTCTTTTAAAGCGGCGATAGCGTCATCTGCCCTCGCCTTTGGCACGAAGATATGATCGTGGTAATACGCTGCAATAACATTGGCACTGATATTGTGCTCGGCCAGTTTTGTTGACACCGCTGCGGTTAAACCAACGGCTTCCAAACTCGAATGCACCGTTAGCGTAATGCAGCGAAATTCGCCATCAAACGCCAATCCTTTTTCGATTGCTGTGTTCTTACCGAGCACTAAAGTGATACCTTCGGATTCGGCAAAGGTTGCGATGGGCGCACTGTCTATCCACTGGGTCAATTTCCCTTCCACGGTGCAGAATACATAAGTCTCTGGTAGCAACTCGGGGGACATACTTGACAGTAATTGTTGTAAATCGGTGATCGCAGCCATCACACTCTCCTTTTCATGATGTATTACAGATAGCATAGTAACGTCTATATGACGAAACGTCAGCTATTTAGCAATACCCAATTTACCTGCACGCATGGCGCCTATACAGAACGAGTGCTCTGGTTGGAAAAGAAAAAAGCCGCGAAGTGCGGCTTAATCTTTGTGTTCATCTTGTAAAACGTGCTTGTTGTGCGAAACACGAAGCTTACTAGATAGCGAATTAACGAATCTCTTCGCCGCTTTCAATCACGCTTTGGCGCACAACGTCAGCAAACTTCTGCGCTTCGATGCGCACTTGGTTCTCGTCGACAGTCAGTACTTGACGGTCTTTCATTAACAGTTCGCCAGCTACCATGCTGTGCTGCACGTTGTTTGCGTATGCAGAATACACAAGTGCAGAATACGGGTTGTACATTGGCACCATGTTTGGCGCTTTGGTATCAATAACGATGATGTCCGCTTGCTTGCCGACTTCCAAAGAGCCAATCTCATCTTCCATGTGCAGCGCACGAGCAGCACCAATCGTGGCCATCTCAATAACGTCTGTTGGCGGCATTGCGGCGCGATCTCGGTTAACTAGCTTGTGCACCTTCGCTACCTGATTAAATTCATCGATGGTGCTTAATGTGTTACCTGACATAGGGCCGTCTGTACCCAGACCGATACGCACATCTGCCGCTAGCATATCGATCGCTGGCGATACGCCTTTTGCCGACTTAATGTTTGCGCTCATGTTGTGCGCTACACCTACATCGTATTGCTTTAGCAAAGCAATGTCGGCGTCATCAATATCAATGGCGTGCGCCGCCACCAAGTTATGATTCAGTGCGCCAATGTCGGCCATGTAAGCAACTGGCGACAAACCACCACTGCGCTCAGCAATCACTTCACGCTCACGCGCAGATTCTGCCAAGTGGATCATCACGGGTACGTCGTGCTCTAGTGATAAACGGCTGATCTCTTGCAACGTTTCCGTCGTGTTAGTGTAAGGTGCGTGAGGAGCGAATGCCGGTGTAATACGTGGATGATCTTTGTATTGCTCGATAAAGTTCAACGCATACTGAATACCCGCTTGGGCGTTTTCTGCATCGGCAACCGGGAACTGAATAACAGTTTGACCCAAAACTGCACGCATACCGATTTCATCGACAGTTTTAGCCACTTCATCTTCGAAATAGTACATATCAGCGTAAGTTGTCACGCCACCTTTCACCATTTCAACGTTACCCAATTGCGCGCCGATACGTACCATATCACGCGCCACCAATTTGGCTTCTAGCGGGAAAATATAACGATGCAGACGATCAGGCACATCATCACCTAGCGAGCGAAATACCGTCATCGATGCGTGGGTATGCGTGTTTATTAGACCTGGCATCACGATATCGCCTGCCACATCCATCACGGTTTGTGCTTTGTATTCAGAAGCTAACTCAGCATCACCAACGGCAATGATTTTGTCATCTTTCACCACCACAGTGCCTTGCTCATAAACGGCTTTTTGCTCGTTCATGGTCAATACTGTCGCGTTTGTAAACATAAAGTCTGCAGATTGCGCCGCTAGACCAGCAAAAGAGATCGCAGACATCGCTGCGGAAAGAAGTGTCTTTTTAAGCATAACTCGAAATGGATAGTTGAGAATATGCGCGGAGTGTATAGGTAAAATTAACGGGGTAAAGTGATTAAAAAAGAATAGTTTGCTATTGAGATAGCGCTCACAAAACTCACGAGCAATCGTTTGCTTTGTGGGCACTTGAACTTAGTGAAGCTGCTCTAAGCCGGGATGTATTTGGTAGAAATAATCGAAGATGACATGCTCTTTGTCGATGTCATGCACGGCCTGATACATCCAGCACTCTGGATTTAGGCAAAGCCGCCACTCACCTTCTCTGTCATACATGAATTCGTCATGCTGGCAATTTGGACAGGGATTGTCTTCGTCGAATATCATACTCACGAACCAAAATATACTGAGGTAGCATGATTCCACAGTTGGAAAAACGCTACCAGTTAAGATTGAACGATTTTAGAACAAGTTCAAATAATGACAACTGAATAAACAGTTATTCATCCGGAAATACCAGTTCGGTGCCATTAAACATTAAGTGAGACAATAAGTCCTTTGCCGTACTTTCACTTTGCTCGTCAAACTTTATCCCAATGTGATAATTCGTTGGATCTTTCGCAATATTCTGCACATGACCGCTCAGGCCAAACACTTCTTTTGTCTTATCGTTGAGCAGTTTTAGCTGCACATCGGCGCCGTTTTCCAAGCTGTTGTCTTTGAAGCTGACATGCACCCCGCAGCCATGTTGAGACAGATCACGCAACACCATTGGAACTTTCTTGTCGCTGACCAGCACTAGCCCTTTGATAATGGTTTTAAAACGCGCCTCTGAGCGCAATGGACTCAGGTTCACGACATACGGGATCTCAACCGCAAGTAATTTAAGTGATGGAATATGTTGTGCAATTTTGCATTTGAAGGATAAACGCGCACCCTCGCCGATTTTGCTGACGGTCGTAACTTGAACCCAGTAACCTTCGTTAAGAAAGTAGCGTTGATCATGCGGGGAAATATCGGGCGTTCTGATATATACCAGTTTATCGAGATCGCTGCCAACAAAAACAGAATTGCAGCGAATACTCTTTCCGAGAGCAGTAGTGATGAGTAATCTCATTTCTGAGCATAAGGTGATGAGCTGAAGCGCCTCTAAGCCTCGTTGTATACGAAGCTCAACATCAGGCTTGGCGGCCGACGTACTGATTGTCTTAATTGCCACGAGTTACCAAACAAAGATAAGCATGAAAACAGATCAGAAAAAACCGTGCTATTACGACAACGGCTGCCATAGCATCGGTTCTTCTGGATAGATAAAAAGAGCGTGTAGCGAGGACTAGGCGCGTTTTCCGCCAGTCAACTTCGCTTGGTGTGGAAACACGTTACGAATACGTTGTTTTACTTTGCTAGGGATGCCTTTAGAAAACACTAACTTGGTAGAAAAACGGTTTTTGTATACCTTCACGACCCCATCAAACGGCATTTTTTTACCGATGTCTTGGCAGTCAGTAAGAAAGCCTTTCGGGATAGGCCCTTTGCTTTTGGTGATACGCCCTTGCTCAAATTTAAGCAAAATGATCGGACGGTCGATAAAAATGAACGCGCAAACAACCACGACAAGAATCAGCAGATACCACATTTCCTTAGTCCTCTTTCTCTAGACCCAACAGATCATGGAGATCTTTCTTAATATTATCCACGCGTTTAGACGCACGGTTTGATTCGGTGATCAAATATTCAATGGTTTCCGACAAAGTACAACCCAAATCTTGCGATTTATCGGCCAGCATTCGCCATACCTTGTAATCTAAATCGATCGACTTCTTGCGCGTATGCTCCTGCTCCGCGTTAAAGTGACGTTTACGTTTCGCTCGAATCGCTTGCTTTAGCTTGTTATCGAGGGGCTCGGACAAATGTTGATCAATCCATGCCAACACCAAAACAGGTTCATGCTCTAAGGACAGCAGCTGCTTAACGGCTTCTTGTTCTTCACTGCGATCAATATAACGCGTGATCGTCTCGCCTTCGCGAAGTTTCTTTGCCAGATACTTCCACTTCCAACCTGCTTCCAGGTTTTCAAGCTGCTGATATTTCATGATTTAATACCCGTCCATTACCAATCTCGTGACAGTGTAATGCAATAACTATAGTAATGACAATAACCGAACCGACAAGCCAGAGTGATATGTCTTCAACTCTATGAAATTCACTACTTCAAACCGGCACGATCATTTATACTGTGTGCCCTTTTTCTTTCTCAAGTAGTGTGACGATATAATGCAAGACAGTCATTGGTTGAACTTCGAACCCGACTTTTCGCGTTTCTGCAACATCGCAGAAATAGCCCGACCTAATGCGAATGATGCCAGGGAACAATTACAACCTCGCCTGCACAACGCGTTGGCGCGATTTGTCGCTGCGCCGTCACACGCCAAGGTGATGCGTATCACCTGCCAAGAAAACCCACATTATCGTAGCGAATTGATCGCCTTACTGGCGGCGTTAACTGAAAAGCATGTTGTTGCGCCAGAATCGATCAGCCGTTCAACCCTGCTTAATCTCGTTTACCCGCAAGAAAATAGCCCCAATGTTGAAGGCTACTTGCAACAAGCCCACCAAGGCATTCTGCTGCTACCGGCTTCACAAGTGTTGGTCAATCCGATGCTCTGGACCGTGCTCAAAGCGGCTATTTTCAGTGGTGAATTAGCCTGGGAGCAAGCCAATAAAAAGCAATACGCACCATTACCAGCTGCTAAGTCATTGCAAACACAGCTAATTATTTACGGCGATCGTGCCTTGATGGCGGAATTTGAGCAATTAGAACCCGATACAATGGGATCTCTGTGGCAGTACGGTGAATACGAAAGCGATCTTGTACTGGATAATTGCAACTTGCCTTCCTATTTGCGCACGATTGAATCAGTCTGTGACGCGATTACTGTAACGCCGCCACAAAACGAAGAAGATTGGCATGCGCTGTTTCGCTCTGGTGTTCGTACGTGTGAAGATCACGATCGTGTACCACTTTGCCCTGTTTGGATAAAGGCCCTCTTGGCTGAAGCGGCTTATCAATCTGAAGATAACACCATTACAGCAGCGTCATTAAAGTTAGCGAATGAAGCGCGTGACTATCGCGAGTCTTATTTGCCTAACCGCGCTCTGGAAGATATCCACGGTGGTCATGTCATTATTGACTGTAAGGGTAGCCAAGTTGGGCAAGTGAACGGCCTAACGGTGGTTGAACTGCCGGGCCATCCAAAAGCTTACGGGGAGCCTGCGCGTATTTCGTGCGTGGTTCACTTTGGCGATGGTGACATTTCCGACGTTGAACGCAAAGCCGAAATGGCAGGCAATATTCACGCTAAAGGCATGATGATCATGCAAGCGTTTATTAGTTCAGCCCTCGATTTGCAGCAACCACTGCCTTACTCCGCCTCGATTGTGTTTGAACAGTCATACTGCGAAGTTGATGGTGACAGTGCGTCTCTTGCCGAACTATGCGCTTTCGTCAGTGCGTTGAGCCAAGTTGAGATCAATCAGCAATTGGCGATCACGGGTGCGGTAGATCAATTTGGCCGTGTTCAAGCGGTCGGCGGCATCAACGAAAAAATTGAAGGCTTCTTCCATGTCTGTGCCCATCGTGGCCTTACCGGTGAGCAAGGCGTGATTTTGCCAAAAGCCAATATCGTCAACTTGTGCCTCAACAGTGAAGTGTTAGACGCGATTAAAGCGAAACAATTCCACCTTTGGCCGGTTGAAGATGTGGATGCCGCCCTGCCGCTATTAACTGGCATGGCCTTTCGTGATGAAGAAGACAAACCTTGCCTGTTGAAAAAGATTGGCGAACGCATAGACGCTGTAGATGACGAGCACGATCGCCCTCGAGGGCTGATAAATCGCGTACTTAACTGGTTTGGCCTCTACTGATCAGAGTTGTTTAGCTTACACGTGTTCGCTAAATTGGCATTTCAACTTAATGGAATGACGGTTACAAGAACATGCTGATGAAACGCCACTCTTTTGATTACAACGATCTCGTTGAGGCCGGTACTGGTGAACTATTTGGTCCAGGCCGCCCTCAGCTTCCTAAAGACAATATGCTGATGATTGACCGCATTGTCACAATCACTGATGAAGGTGGCGATTTCGGTAAAGGCTACATCCACGCCGAGTTAGACATCAAACCGGATCTTTGGTTTTTCGATTGTCACTTCCAAGGCGATCCGGTAATGCCAGGCTGTTTAGGCTTGGATGCGATGTGGCAGCTGGTTGGTTTCTTCCTTGGCTGGAACGGTGGTACCGGTAAAGGTCGCGCACTGGGTGTTGGTGAAGTAAAGTTCACCGGTCAAATTCTCCCTACGGCGAAGAAAGTGACTTATGAGATCCAAATGAAGCGCGTGATCAACCGTAAACTCATTATGGGTGTGGCTGATGGTCGCGTACTGGTTGACGGTAAAGAGATTTACGTAGCGAAAGATCTGAAAGTAGGTTTGTTTAGCGACACCTCTACTTTCTAAACCGGTTTCCTACCCTTGCAAATATCCCTAAATCCCTGATATGTATCGGGGATTTTTTTTGGTTTCTTCCAATTCACTTATTCTTTCCATGTGTTGCGCGGTTATTTCAACACACTCTTTAACCTTATTTTCTAAATCATTACAAATCATCAGTTATAGTGCATTAGATGCTATAATAGCAGCCCCAATTAAGGGGCTGCATTCGAGTAAAATACGACTTATTTATAGAGGCCAGAGTGAACATCTTCCCGAGCTTCCCGCCACCCACCGAGCCACTGGGTCTTTGCATCTACCGCTTGGTATGGACAATTCTCTGAAGAACGGCCATTGATACCCGCTTGGTATCCGCTTTTTTGCGCTCGTTCTAGACGATCCCGTTTCTGTCTCTTCATCATTCTTTCCTCGTCCTTACATGGTTAAACACCACACTGTTGCAAAATGATGGAGTTTTAATGACTCCACTAACAAGGATTGTTGATAAATTGACAGTTAGCAAGGTAACAGACTGTCAGCTCATCAAGTTGTGATCAGCTGACAAGAATCGAGACGCTATTATTGACGACGACGCCAACCTAGCAGGCTCAGCATGCTAAGTCCGAACAGTCCCCAGCTACCCGCCCGCTCTATCTTTTCATTTTGCTCTTCGCGAGGCGAAATATCCCCGCCGGCAATAGGCACAAGCTGAACAGGTACGATAGTTTCATCACCAGCACATGTTGCATTGGATGCCTCACTACTGTAACCACCATCACACTTGAGCGCCGTTGCTGAAATTACGCCAGCATTATTGATATCGTTGGCTTGTGCTATACGGTAAACGTTATTTTCAGGTAAACCACCGGTTAGATCATCAAGGAACCAAACTTGTTGACCTTTAAAAGTGGATATATTTCGAGGTTCTGCACCGTCAGCATAGAGATAAATGAATCCACGCTTACGACGGGGACGGCCATCAGCTTCATTGACTCGCTCTGAGTCAACCCAACCGACGATTTCATTACTCTCGTTCAGAGCCGACGCATACACATTGGCACCATCAAAAAACAGTGGCGATTGCGCAGAACTAAACAACGCAGCATTTTTGCCAGAATCAATTTTATAAACAAAACTTCGGTTTGGAATAGCTCTTGATTGAGTCAGATCTAGCTTAACATGGCCGATCACTAACCCATTCTGGTTCACATCGATACCCGTCGTATTGAGATATCTCGCAGAGTCACCATCAGTGATATTAATGCCTGGGATCTCAACAATATTCCACTGCGGAGTAGTTAAGTCACCGATAGCGAACGAAGTTTTAGGTTCAAAAACTGTCGCAACGGCTGCCACAGCAACACCATCAGAGTTGAAACGCTTAGTGGTATACCCAACACCGTATGGCTTGTCGCCAAGAACAGCCACGCCGCGAACCGAAGCCTGAGGTGCTGTATCTAGCTCATACGGAAACGACTCGGAAATACCAATCCACTCCTTCACCATCGGGTATCCGTTACCCGAGCTATCAAACACGAAAGCGTTGGTCACGAAACTAAGATTATTACATGCTGGCTCAGTATCGGCCGAAGTAGTACCACAATTCCCGTTTACGGAACCAAAGCCATCTCCATTGAAATTATCGGTATAGACATTAGTTGAACCTGAACCTACATAATATTCAGGTCCAGAGGACAACTTGAAACTGTCGAATACAGAGGATTGACCGTGATCCTTAATAACCGCACTGACCGCTTGGCCTTCAGCAAAAGGCTTGAAAACGATACCACCAGAGAGGAAGCCGCGCTTTTGGTATGCACGAGAGAAACCAGCTCCATTAACATCAACAAATGGCGCAGAAGAGATGCCGTAAACCTTACCATTCGAGTCAAAACCATTGACAACGGTATTCACAGACGGCTCAAAACCTAATGAGGCACGGTCAAGAAATCCGACTGAATTGCTCTTGTAACCGTTTGACCATGCATTGCGCTCTAACGATAAAGCAAAATATTGTTCAACCGCCCAAGAATCACAGCTGCTGTAACCTAGGATATCGTTACAATAAACTTCTAAATCATTGGTTTCGTTGATATCGAACTGATAGAAGTAGAAATATGGGACCTCGTCACGGTATGGAATCCCCATGCGGCCTTTCAGATCTTCACCAGCAACATGAGATTTACCGCTTTCACACGAATTAACAAAACAGTTTTCTACTGGCGTAGGGCTATCTGCATCATATTCAGAAATCGCACTACCATAGCCCGCACTGTTAACCTCAACGATTTTATACAGCGCTGCTTGCGTTGGTGCTGCCAGTGCAGCTGCGACAGCAGCTACACTCATTTTCAATCCAAACTTCTTTACCATTATTGTCCCTTTTGCATTGCTTCCAGCTCTTCCCAGCGCTCAAATGCGGCCTCTAGCTCTTGCTCGGCCTCAGTTAAACGTGACAACGTAGCAGAAGTGACGTCATCACCTTTTTGGAAAAAGTCAGGTTGATTGATCTCTTCCTGCAGTGAAGCAATTTCATTTTCAAGTTGTTCTAGTGTTTCTGGCAAACTGTCGAGCTCACGTTGCAGCTTATAAGACAGTTTAACGACTGAAGATTTCTCCGCCTTCTTGGCGGCCTTTTTCTCTTCGGTTTGTTTCTGTTTTGCCAACTTTTCGGCTTCTTGCTGCGCAATCACCGAAGCAGAATTCGCGCGTTGTTGTTGCGCGTCGTGGTAGCCACCCACGTATTCGTCAATACGTCCGTTACCTTCAAAAATCCAGCTCGCAGTGACGGTATTGTCGACAAACTGACGATCGTGGCTGACCAGTAATAATGTACCCTCATAATTGGCAAGCAATTCTTCTAAAAGTTCCAAGGTTTCGATATCTAAATCGTTCGTTGGTTCATCAAGTACCAACAGGTTACATGGCTTTAAGAACAGTTTTGCCAATAACAGACGGTTTTTCTCACCACCCGATAGCGCTTTGACTGGCGTACGCGCACGTTTGGGATGGAACAAGAAATCTTGCAAGTAGCCCAGCGCATGGCGTGTACGCCCGCCCACTGTCACTTCCTGCTTGCCGTCAGCCAAGTTGTCCATCACGGATTTTTCTGGATCAAGCACTTCACGGTACTGATCGAAGTACGCCACTTCGAGTTTGGTACCACAATGCAAACGGCCCTCTGATGGCGCCAACTCACCTAATAACAATTTTAGAACGGTACTCTTACCGCAGCCATTCGGGCCAATTAACGCAATCTTGTCACCACGCATTACGCTGAAGCTGAAATCATTAACGATTGGTTTGCCTTCATAACCGTAAGACACCCCTTCCGCTTCGAACACGATTTTACCGGAACGCGACGTAACATCTAGATTGATATTTGCAGTGCCCATCACATCTCGGCGCTCGCTTCGTTCCCGACGGAGCTGTTTTAGCGCGCGAACGCGACCTTCGTTACGTGTACGACGTGCTTTAATGCCTTGGCGGATCCACGTTTCTTCTTGTGCCAGTTTTTTATCAAACTCGGCATTTTGCTCCGCTTCAACGCGCAGGGCTTCTTCTTTACCCTCGAGATATTTCGCATAATCACCCGGCCAAGAAGAAAGCTTGCCACGGTCGAGATCGACAATGCGGGTTGCCATCGATTGAATAAATGCGCGGTCGTGCGAGATAAACACAATCGCCCCTTTGAAATCTTTTAAGTAGATTTCCAGCCACTCGATAGTAGTCACATCCAAGTGGTTCGTCGGCTCGTCGAGCAACAGCACGTCTGGATCGCACACCAAAGCGCGTGCAAGCGCCGCTTTACGCTGCCAGCCGCCAGACAAACTATTTAGCAAGGTTGCGCCATCTAAGTTTAGATCCGCCAATACCGAACTGATGCGGGTATCAATACGCCAACCATCCACCAGCTCAATTTGCTCTTGAAGGCGCGCTAGTTTGTTAAAGTCGGCATCAGAGCCGCCATCGGCGACGCGATCGAGCAGCTGATGATACCCTTTTAGCAGCTCACCAACCTTCTCAAGCCCTTCTGATACATAATCAAACACGGTGCCTGCTGCGTCACGCGGCGGATCTTGCTCGAGACGCGACACCTTAATGTCTTGAACAAACTGAATGGTGCCATCATCAAGTTTTACTTGGCCGTCCAGTACCTTCATTAAAGTCGACTTACCAGCACCGTTTCGTCCCACCAAACAGACGCGCTCGCCCTGTTGCAATACGAAATCTGCTTTATCAAGTAACGGATGATCGCCAAACGCCAATTGGGCGTTGGAAATATTAATTAATGCCATGTTGTTTTAACCAATCATTTAATTCAGCCAAGTCGAAAGGCCAACCCAGCTCGAGTTCGTTGTTCGAGAGATGCTCGTCGTTTCTCGTATCACTGACGAGAGAAACAACGGGAATAGTGACACCGTAACGATGAAACAATGCGTCGTCAAAGGCGATGTCGACGTAGCGGACGAGATCGAAAACGCCGGCCTGCTCTAGCAGTGCCGACGCTTGTTCGCATAAATGACAGCCTTCCGTGCCGTAGAGGATCAATTCCATGATGCCATCACTTAGCCTTGCGGCTGGGCGCTATCTGCAAGAGTGACAATCCAACAGTTGTGGATTTGCTTATTGCGCTCGAAGTCTAGCGGCAGGGTTTTCGCTGAAATGTTTTCGTATTTCAGGCCCAACTTCGCCATGCCGTCTTCATCGATCTTAAAGCCGCGCTTATTGTTCGAGAACACAATCTTGCCGTCTGGGCGCAGCATACGCTTTAGGTTTTCCATCAGCATGAGGTGATCGCGCTGAACATCAAACGTCTGCTTCATACGCTTAGAGTTCGAGAACGTTGGCGGATCGATAAAGATCAAATCAAACTCACCGTCAGCTTGTTGTAGCCACTGCAAACAATCCGCTTGAATGTATTGATGCTGAGCGCCTTCTTTGCCATTGATTTCCATATTGCGCTGAGCCCAACGCAAGTAGGTGTTCGACATATCAACCGTTGTGGTTGATTTCGCCCCACCCAACGCCGCGTGCACAGTCGCCGAACCGGTGTAAGAGAACAGGTTCAAGAAATCTTTGCCATCGGCCATTCCGCCTAGCATACGACGAGTAATGCGGTGATCAAGGAACAAGCCGGTATCAAGGTAGTCGTACAGGTTAACTTCGAACTGCGCGCCGTATTCGCTAACGATCTTGGTCTTTTGCGCTTCCGACAGTTTCTCGTACTGATTCACGCCTTTTTGACGTTGACGTACCTTCAGCACCACTTTGTTCGGATCAACGCCAGTCACTTCAATGGCTGCGCGCATGATATCCATCAAACGCTGACGCGCTTTCTCTTCAGGGATCGTTTTAGGTGGCGCGTATTCTTGAATCACAAGCGTATCTAAATACCAATCAAGCGCAGCGTTATATTCCGGCAGATCGGCATCGTAAATACGGTAACAATCAAGCCCTTCACGTTTTGCCCACTTGCTGACTTTAGCAAGGTTCTTTTTCAAACGGTTGGCAAAATCAGGTGCGACTTGTGCCTGTTTAACCACAGCCGTACCGTCGGTATCACGCTCTACAGCGCCGCCTGTGATCAGATAGGTTTTCAGTACCGCATCCAGTGCACCGTTTTTCAGCTTGTATTGCTTGTCGGCACGCATACGTACACAACTGAGCAATTCATTCGATGATGAATACAGCGCCGCCACCGAGCCAGAGAACGCAATTTTCAGGCGATTACCTAATTCGGTATACAGTTGAATCAAGGCAGGCGTGGTACCCAAACGCTCACCGTACGGTGGGTTACATAGCACCACACCATTAGCAAAGCCTTCAGGACACGTTAGCTGAGTAGCGTCTTCTTGCGCAAAATCAATCAGATTGGCCACGCCAGCACGCTGAGCGTTGTCACGTGCTTTCGCCAATACACGAGAATCAATTTCACGACCATAGAACTTCGCTTCGGTTTTGGTCACACCACGACGACCACGCACGCTTGCTTCGGCTTTCACGGCTTGCCACAGGGCATCGTCGTAGCTTTCCATCGCTTCCAAGCCCCAACGTTGACGTTTCAGGCCCGGCGCAATTTCAGCCGCCATCATAGCCGCTTCAATCAATAGCGTGCCTGAGCCGCACATTGGATCAAGCATAGGTTGGCCCACTGTCCAGCCACTTTTCAGGATCAAGGCAGCGGCATGGGTTTCACGCAACGGCGCCGCACCAGCATCAGTTCGATAACCACGTTGGTGTAGACCGCTACCGACCATATCAAGGCCAAGAATACCGGTCTCTTTGTGCAAGCGCATATGGATGCGAAGATCTGGACGTTCACGATCAATAGTTGGACGTGGCAAACCGGCTTTGGTAAAGCGGTCAACAATCGCATCTTTAATTTTCATCGCGCCGTATTGGCTATGACGGATCTCTTTGTTCGTCCCGTTAAAGTCAACAATGATTCGGGTCGATGCGCGGAAGTAATTTGGCCAGTTAAGCGACGCTGCGCCCAGATACAGTTCGAGATCATCGCGAACCGAGAACTCGCTAAGAATATGGATAAAGCGTGAAGCTAGACGCGACCACAAGCAGCAGCGGTAAGCCGTTTCAAGATCGGCTTTAAAACGCACGCCAGCGCCTACAACAGTGATATTAGAAGCCCCAAGTTGGGCAAGTTCCTCAGCCAGAAGGTTTTCGATGCCTCGTGAGGTAATAGCGAGATACTGATTCATGATGTCTTTCATTAAGCAATTTGGCGGGGATTATAACTGAAACCTTGCCTGTTCGCCTCTCTTAACGTGTCTGACTGCTGTGAATATCGGCGATTAACTCAGCGTAATGACGTAAAGCACACAACCACAGGACAAAACCCACGTTTCCAAGTGGAAACAATTGGAAATCCACCAGCATTATCTCTCAGCTAAAGGCGTTCATCACTGATTTGAAACACCGCAATAAGTAAATACCTACTTCGTTACTAGGCCATGTAAACCCTTGTTTGTATCTGCTTTGTTTTGATTATTTCCGATCAGGAAACATAGTAAAAACCGGCTATATTTGATCTTGTAATTTAATTACAGAAATCGGAAAAGAGGGAAATTAGAAGGGAAAAATGGTGGCGAATCGACACAAATTTGTCTCAAAAAGCGGCATTTTTAGCGGTATTTTGGCGCGCGAAAATGGATTGTTGAGTCATATTTGTGACATTTGTCACTGCGGAAAACTCAGTAGCAGTGAGCTTACTGCCTAAATCAGAGGATAAATGTGCATCTACTTGCTTATTCCTACAGGGGAAGTGGCTTCCTAGTAAAGCCAAAGGCTATGTATGCTAATGATGATGTGAAGGATAATATGATGATTGCTCAATACCTTAATGATAACTCTAACGATTAAAGTTAATCCTCTTTTGTGGTCGGTTAATCCTTATGTGATCTCCCTATTCCCGCACGATTCACGGCTCAAGGTGTGTTTTATTGTTGCCCAGACTAATTGTTCATTTTGTAAACAAGGCGATAGTGGCGAAAAAAAGCGAGCCAGGGGAACTACTGGCTCGCAACACACTACGGTGTACCTATTTTCAACCTACTTTGGCAAAGTGTTCACACAGCTGTGCTTCATAGGCGTTGTACATCCGGTCATTCATGACCTTAATGGTGTCGCAAAAACGAAGAGACTTATTGCCGTCCAACGACAGCGCGTCTAACGACGCCATCATACATAAACTCGCTGAACCACTATTCTCAATCACTACAAACTGCGCCTGGCCGTGAGGCGTCTCTAATTGCACGATCTCGCCCACTTCTGGTGAGCTGATCTCCCCCGCTTCGTTGAAAAACCAGCTCTTGGGTAGCATTGGTTTATGAAAGCGCTGAGCGGCCACGGCATTAAGCACCAATTCCGCTTGTCGAGGGGCAGAGAGTGCCAAAGCGCTCACACCATCCATATACGCTTGAAACAGCGTTGCGTCTTCAACAGAGAAGGCTTGGCGCAGCATCGCATCGGGAATGAGGTGTTTGGCTGGAAGTGCAGTTTGGAAAATCATGTCATCGCCCAAATCAAGCATTAGCTGCTTTTCGTCGGCGTGGAAAAACCAGGTCCATGTATTGTTGGGTTTGAGCATAGCAGTACCCACCTATCCCTGAATGACAATGAAATTAAACGTTTAGTGAAGCAATGGAGTTGATTCTAAACAGCGGATCAGAAAAAAAAAGGGGAAATAAATCCCCTTCTATTGATGAGAAACTTTGGAGGGTTGATTACCAGTTGGTCACAATGTCCTTAACCAATTTAGGACCGTGATAAATGAAGCCAGAGTAAACTTGAACCAGTTTAGCGCCCGCTTCTACTTTCTCGCGAGCCGATACCGCAGAATCGATACCACCTACACCGATGATTGGAATTTCTTCTTTCAGTACCGCGTAAAGCTTACGGATAACTTCGGTGCTCTTGTGTTGTAGTGGTCGACCGCTTAGACCGCCCATTTCATCACAATGCTTCATGCCTTTCACCAAGCCGCGCTCTAATGTGGTATTGGTTGCAACCACACCATCCATTTTATGACGCAAACAAGACTCTGCGACTTGAACGATTTCGTCATCCGTCAAATCTGGTGCGATTTTCAGCGCAACAGGTACGTATTTGCCTTCTTTCTCAGCAAGCTCAGCTTGTTTCTCTTTCAGCGCTGATAGCAAATCGTCCAGTGCTTCACCAAATTGCAGAGAACGCAAATCAGGTGTGTTTGGCGAGGAGATATTCACTGCAATGTAACCGGCATGCGCGTAAACCTTCTCCATACAGATCAGGTAATCGTCTTTACCGCTTTCGATTGGGGTATCTTTGTTTTTACCGATATTAATACCGATAATTCCGTCGTATTTCGCTTTTTTTACGTTTTCAACCAGATTATCGACACCGTGGTTATTGAAACCCATACGGTTGATAATACCTTCGGCTTCCAATACGCGGAAAAGACGCGGTTGAGGATTACCGGACTGAGGGCGAGGTGTTACTGTCCCTACTTCGATAAAACCAAATCCCATTGCGCCAAACGCTTCAATACATTCGCCATCCTTATCCAGACCTGCAGCAAGACCCACTGGGTTTTTGAAGCTAAGGCCCATGACATGGACGGGTTTAAAAGGAACGGATTGACGATAGAAGAGATCGAGAGGAGTGCCGGTGAAACGCTTGAAGTTTTTCATCGTTAGATCATGAGCTTTCTCTGGATCTAACTGGAAGATTGCCGCTCTGGCTAGGGGGTAAAGCATTGTACCTCCGAAGAAAAAAGCCCCGTGTAAACGGGGCGTTATTATTCACCGATTTGTAAGATAATTCAATAAAAACTCTAAGGAATTAGCCCAAAGCAAGGTTTAATTTCGCTGCCTGCATACGCTTATCATCCTTAAAACCGAGCCGATAACATTCTATTAATCGGTACAGTTCAAATGCAGCAAGACCAATTCACGCATCGCGACAGAAAATTTAGCAAACTCATGGGTACTCCCCACCCTAAATTCAGCCAAAATGCTTTCCCAACGTGCAATGGCACTTTGATTGGTCTCTATCCATTGCTCCACTAGCTTATCCGCATCGCCTTTGACCGCCTTTTGGCTCACGATGGCTTGCGTTAATAGACGCTGCTGATAATCGAGATCTTCTCTAAAGGTGGCCCGCGCTAAAGCTTGCCAGTGATTCTCTACTCGCTGTTGGTTGATCTGTTGTAAGAACCAATGTAACGACAGCCTTGCGCCCATATAGAAATAGACTCTGGAAATATACTCGACGTCCTGTTGGCTCTGACTGGCGATTTGTGCAATATCAAGCGCAGAATAGAGGCTGCTCATACGCGAAACGAGATCGGCAAGCGCCTTAGGTACACCGGCTACCACATACTTCTCTGCCACGTTTTGATGCTCCTGCTGCTCTTCCGCCACCAAGTAACGCTCAATATTATGGGTAACATCGTTGATCACTGGCTGATATAGCGCTATTTGCTCTTCTATACCGACGCGCTCCTTTGCTCGCAGTAACCACCGTGTCGCTCTGCGCAGCATACGACGACAATCAAACAGCAAGGCATACTGAATATCAGCGGTCACATGATTATCTAACTGTCGTATTTGCTCGAGAATCTGAGGAATGTGGAATATCTCCCGTGCAACCGCATACGCCTCAGCGATAGCATTTAGTTCTGCACCGGTCTCTTCTTGCATTCGCAACACAAAATTACAGCCCATGTCATTGGCGATCTGGTTTGCTAAGCAAGTAGCAATTATTTCTCGACGCAGTGGATGGCTTGCCATCACGCTACGATAGTGTTCTTGTAACTCTTTGGGAAAATAACCCGGCAAATATCGCGCAAAATACGGATTTTCCGCGATATGATCGCTGACCAGCTGCTCTTTCAATACCATTTTCGCATAGGCGAGCAATACTGAGTGCTCAGGTCGAGTTAAGCCCAAGCCTTCTTTTTCCCGCGCCAGTAGCGCTTCATCGTCCGGTAAGTATTCCAATGCACGATTTAAAACGCCTTCGCGCTCTAAATGGTGAATAAAACGGGTATGCTCTTTTAACGCTTCTGCTGCCGTGTGTGTCGTAACCGAGAGTGATTCTGCCTGCAAATACGCATCTTCCAGCACAATATCACTCACTTGATCTTCCATACTGGCTAACAGCGCATTGCGACGCTTTAAGGTGAGATCGCCCCCCGCTACTAAGCCATTAAGCAGGATCTTGATATTCACTTCGTTATCAGAACAATCGACCCCGCCGACATTATCGACGAAATCGGTATTAACCCGCCCCCCATGCTTAGCGAACTCAATTCTCGCCAGCTGTGTCATACCTAAGTTACCGCCTTCTCCCACCACTTTTACCCTCAGCGCGCTGCCATCAACCCGCAGAGCGTCATTGGCGCGATCACCCACCTCGGTATGGCTCTCGGTAGACGCTTTCACATAAGTGCCGATCCCACCATTCCACAGTAAGTCAGCAGGCATAGTTAAAATGGCGGAAATTAGCTCATTCGGCGTCATATTCTGCTTTCGAGTACCCAATAGCTTTTGCATTTCATTGCTCAGAGGAATAGACTTCGCTTTTCTTGAGAAGATCCCACCACCGGCGGAGATCAATACAGGATCGTAATCAGACCAAGCGGATCCTTGCGTGTTGAATAATCGTTCTCGCTCTTGATAACTGATCGAGGCATCGGGATCCGGATCAATGAAAATATGGAGATGATTAAACGCAGCCTGCAAGCGTATATGCCGTGATAACAGCATCCCGTTACCAAATACATCACCGCCCATATCACCGATACCAATGGCCGAAAAGTCCGTCGTTTGACAGTCTATCCCCATCTCTCTGAAATGACGTTTTACAGACTCCCAGGCCCCTTTTGCCGTGATCCCCATGGCTTTATGGTCATAACCGTTACTGCCACCGGAAGCAAATGCGTCACCTAACCAAAAGTGGTTATCGGCAGATACCGCATTAGCCAGATCCGAAAAGGTCGCTGTACCTTTGTCTGCCGCTACCACTAGGTACGGATCGTCATCATCATGGCGTACCACATTAACTGGCGGGATCAACTTACCGTCAATTATATTGTCGGCTACATCCAGTAGCGCTTGAATAAATATGCAATAACACCGTTTTCCCTCTGCCAGTATGGCCTGGCGCTCGGTCAGAAACGGCTGGCGCTTACAAACAAACCCGCCTTTGGCCCCAACGGGCACAATCACAGTGTTCTTTACTTGCTGCGCCTTCACGAGCCCTAATATCTCGGTACGAAAGTCTTCTCGTCTATCTGACCAACGTAAACCGCCACGTGCAACCTTACCGCCGCGCAGGTGCACCCCTTCAATATCGGGCGAATAGACAAAGATCTCAAAAGCTGGAATCGGTTGCGGTACTTCAGGAATTAACGCTGGAGTCAGCTTCAGTGCGAGGGATGGCTTCCCTTGTTGGAAATAGTTGGTACGTAAGGTCGCAGAGATCAAATCAACGTAGCGGCGCAGTATCCGATCGTCATCCAAGCTTTCGACATGCTCAAGACTGTCGATGATCTTTTGCTGTAACCCTTCTATCGCTTTATCACTTCGCTTAAGTGCAGGATCGAAGCGCTGTTTAAACAACGCCACCAGCAACGCACAGATAGTGGGATACGCATTAAGAGTCTGTTGGATATATTCTTGTCCGAAGGGAAAGCGCACCTGCTGCATGTATTTCGCATAAGCGCGGATCAACGACACTTCTTTCCCTGTCATCCCCGCCGTTAAGATCAATTGATTAAAGCCATCGCTCTCATAATTTCGCTGCCAAATACCCGAAAACGCCTCTTGGAAACGCGCGCGCAGATCCGAAAGATCGTCAACGCTGGCGAGATTGTGGTGCATTTCAAAATCGAGGATCCAAAATGTCTCATCAAAACGCGTCGTAATTTTATAAGGTTTCTCACCGATTACCCGTAGACCTAAGTTTTCTAAAATGGGCATCACATCAGACAGATGGATCGGCTGTTCGCGATGGTATAGCTTTAATTTCAGAACCTTAGAATCACTACGCTCTTCCTGAGGCCGGTAAAGCGACATCCCAAGTTGCTGCTCATCGTTAAGCGCCAGTAGCTGCTGAATATCGGCAACAGCAATACCCGGCAAAGCATTCTCTTGATAAGAGCGACTAAAACCCCGAGCAAAACGTTTGAAGATTGGGGCGCCGTCGTTCTCACCCACATGACTTATCAACGCCCCGCGCAGACGATCGTCCCATGACGACGCGGCTTCCGCGAGATTTCGCTCCAATAGTGACGCATCGATATCAATACTATTATCATTAACCCTGACGATATAGTGCGTGCGCGCCAATGCACTATCAGTAAAGTAAGTATTGAATTCGACTTCTTGCTCCGTATTAAAGTAATCTGCCAGAATTTGTTGAGTTTTACGGCGCAACTGGGTGTTATAACGCTCTTTACTGGTATAGACCATGCACGAGAAATAGCGCCCAAACAGATCCTTTCGAATGAAGATCCTTAATAGATCCCGATCTTGCATTCGTAGCACCCCATTACCCACTTCCAGCATTTCGGTTTCTGTTGCTTGAAACAGCTCATCCCTTGGGAACGTTTCTAAAATATTGCGCATCGCTTTCCATGAATGTGAGTGTGATGAGTAACCACTCAACGCCAGTACACGCGCTATTTTTTTATTTAGTAAAGGGATGTTGTCGATACTTTGTAAGTAAGCACTGGAGGTATAGAGTCCAATAAAACGGTGCTCCCCCGTGACATTGTCACTCTCATCAAAGGTCTTTATCCCGATATAGTCGGTATACACGGGGCGATGAATTTTCGACTGGGTATTCCCCTTGGTTAAAAGCAATAGCTGCGCTTCTTTCGCCGCTTGGCGAGCCGATTCAGGTAAAACGGAGAGCTTCATCTTTCTTGCCCGACCTTTACGTCGAAACAGACCTAACCCTTGCTGGTTATCGGGAACAAGCTGATAATCCCCTTCTAAGCCATTGAGATGAAAGTACTGATAGCCCAAGAACGTATAATTGCCATGTCCAATCCAAGAGAGAAATTCTAGTACCTCATCACGCTCGTGGGTATCTGCAGGGCCCGGCACCTTATGCAGTTCGGCTTTGATCTTCTCTAACTGGCCATTCATCGCCGCCCAATCTTCGACCACGATATCAACATCATTGAGTACCGATTCCAACTCTTGGGTGAGGTTTTGGATCTGCTTGTCATCAGTAATACGGTCGACCTCTACATGGAAAATAGAGAGCAAGGCGCCCGTGTCTTCGCAAACTTTCTCTATTCGCCCTTCGTTATCACGACAAAAACGGTGAGGGCCATTAAGCATAAGATGGGTGGTCAGTTCATTTTGATTCAGCGCGATACGCACCGATTCCACAATAAAAGGTCGATCAGGACACACGATCTCCACCACCGTGTGGGTAGATTGCCAACCATGTTGCGCAAGTGTGGGATTAAACACTCTGACAGAGATAGCATTGTTATGATTGTCATTAAGGTGTTGCCACAAGCTAATCAATGCGCCGTACAAATCACTCTCATTGCGCTCGAAAAGATCATTGTCATCCAGTAACGTAAGTAGCTTTTCCCCTAGGGTTTTAACTAGCGATTGTTGCGACTCATCGAGCTTTTCATCAATAAGTGCATAGACCTTTTCTAAGAGGACAGGAACAATGGGTTTCGCTATAGACATAAGCGGACTCCAGTCAGATAGTAGATAATATAAAGCCTTAGTTTTTATAAGGTTACGAAGGGCAACCTTCAGCATCCATGGCTAAAATATAGGCTATATACCTGTAAACTATCTTTCTGGATGATTAACGTCAGTGACGCCTATCCCAATACACCAAAGTTAAGTGCATGTTTGTACGTATTATCTAACTAATTTTTGCGGATTTAACGTGGGATGATCGCATCTCCAATTTAGGATCATGCGCTCACGCGAAGGATCTCAACGATCTTGTTATCTTGATTAATGATCACTTTGAATCTGCCGCGCAAACCATTGTGACTCACAAAGGACTGAAAGCGATTGGCCGGCAATTGTAAGCGCAGGCCTTGATCGCTTTGGACCAAAATCGTTTTGGCACTTCCGGCATAGACATTCAAGTAGGTTTGATAATCAATGGCTAAGTGAAAGGTAAAGGTTCTCATCGAATATACTTATTTTATTGTTCTTCTATTGTGGTAGAGAGCTAATTCCAACGTCATTACATGTGTCGGTTTATTCGTTATCTACTATAGGACGTAACTACAAATAAAAAAAGAGAGCTCGAAAGCTAATGCCGTTCACTTAAGGTGAGCGGCATTGTTTTTTCTAGGGTATCGGCTTGGCTTTTTCTTAACAACTCTAGGGAAGGATCTTTCTCGCCTAGGTTCAAGTATTAAGCTCCCACTCATTGAGTAGAAGTTTTGGAGTTGCCTCGGGATGGCTCCTGGTGACGAGTATGGAAGTCCCACTATCAGACGCATGATGTGAGCGAGTGCTCCATTGAAGCTAAGTTGATATGGTAAGTAGTCTCCATTCAACGTATTACACATCTGGACCATTTGATACCTGACCAAGTTATATGTCAGTAGTATTCCCCAGAGTTCTTGCTTCACTAATTCAGGGAGTCGACTTCGAAGCGTGAGTCGGTTACCAAGCATGTACTGTTTTTGCTCACGATATCCGAGTTCAATTTCCCAACGATAGCCATATAAGCCTACGATATCTGACTTTGGGTAGAGCATAGGGTCAAGCATTGAGGTGAGAACATCGTATTGCTTACCATCTTTGACTCTCGTGATTAAACGTACAACCACTTCTTGTTCTAGCTCTGGCCACTTTTTACGTGCTAGCGGATTACTCTTCAGTTTTATCAGTTTATCTTGGCGGCCAAGAGACTGAACAACATCATAACTGAGTCCTTTTTTCATTGGGATAAGCCAATGTCGATTTATGCCTTTCGAGCTCCATGCTTGAAGTAGACCAAGGGAGTAAAAGCCTTTATCAAAAAGGGTTAAGCTATTATCAGGTGTCGTCTCTATCAGTTGTTCTGCTAACTTCATTTCATTGACGCTATAGCAGTCAAAGGCACTACCTGTGATTAAATGGCTGCTCAATTCCATCTGACATACCATGCGTACTTGTGGGTACTGTGTTTCTTTACCGTCACGGTTGGTAGGCTTGGCAAACGCTGCAGCGTTCTCTTTTGAGTCCTCAGTTCGCCATAAGACACCATCAACGCCAAGAAGAGTGAGCCCGTTCCAGTTGGGTAAATTAGCCCGCTTAAACCAATGACTTTGGGTACACTCAAAAAGAGCTTTAGCCGCTGACTCACCGAGGTTTTTTCTTCGCTGTGTTAATGCACTTGGAGCAACAAATGGTTTACCTGTGCGGTCAACAATATCGAGCATATTTACAATGTCAGCCATGGATTTATCGTTATAGATTGCCATTCCAACCAGTAACCATGCCATCGACTCTAAAGTTAGCTTTCGTTTTCTTAGCGTAACAGTATCAGTCAGTTCGTAAGCACTATTGATGAGTTCAATGGGTAGGAGGTCAGCGAGTGTTTCAACTTGATTGGGTTTATAACTGTTGACGATGTCGAGGGCTTGAGAAACGTGCATAAAAAAATCCGATAAACAGGGTCTATCGGATTTTTACATACAGGTAGGATCATTCAACTGATCTGCCGATTAAAGTCTTAACTGATCGGCATTAGAGCTCGAAAGCCCTCTTTATCCTTACTTATGAAATGCACACCTGTGCGAACATTGAAACTACGCCAACGCTTTGTTGATTTTCTCGTATAGATCAACAGCCAGGTTTTCCAGTTGAGACAACTTCGTCAACGCCGCTTTCATCTTTTCCTGACGCGCCGCATCAAATCGCTTCCACTTGAGTAGTGGATCAATCATTCGCGATGCCACTTGTGGGTTAATCGTATTCAGCTGCGACAACATCTCGACCAAGAAGTCATAGCCTTCCCCATTCTCCGCATGGAACTTGGTTGGGTTTTGGCTACAGAAACTGGCAATCAAACTGCGGCAGCGATTCGGGTTTTTCAAGTTAAACGCCGGATGTTCAAACTGCGCTTTCACATTGGCTAACGCATCATTGGCCGGGTTAGTGCCTTGCAAAATAAACCATTTGTCCATGACCAAACCATCGTGCTGCCACTTATCACTAAAGTGTTGCATCAAGGTTTCTCGCACTGAAAGCTGCGCTTTGTTAGCTGCAACGAGCGCGCCCATGGTATCTGTCATATTGCCAGCATGGAAATATTGCTCTTCAACTAACGCTTCGCCACCTTCCGTTAGTGCCAAGTATGCTAAACATCGATTGCGCAAGGCACGTTTGCCAATCGCATCATGCTCCAAAGAGAAATCCGATTGATAGTTCGCATGATAAGCTTCATGCAATTGCGGGTGCAGTTCCACAGCAAGTGATTTTTCAACAAACTTAATGGCTGCAGCAATCGCATCAACGTCTGCTTGCTGATACCAACCGGCTACTTCATTTTCGTTTGGCAAGCTGAGCATTTCCGCAACAAACGCGGGCTCCAACGTATTGTCAATCAACACATTACGGAAGGCGTCGATCAGCATTTCTTTAATGACGAAGGCATCTTTGTTTTGATGGTTCGCCACATTTTGCTTAATCGCCTGACCTAACAACTGTTGACCCGCATCCCAACGCGCGAAACCATCAGACGCATTTGCCATTAAAAAGCACAAATCTTCATCGCTGTAATTCGCGGTTAATTTGACCGGTGCTGAGAACTGGCGAAGTAGCGACACAACGGGTTTTTCATTGATGCCTTCAAATACAAACGTTTGTTCAGACTCAGTAATATTTAACACATTACTCATCACTTCGCCGTTCGACACCAATGGCAGTACCTTGCCCGCACCGTTATACATCTCGATATCGAGCGGAATGTGCAATGGCAACTTATCCGTTTGATCTGCTGTTGGCGCTGTAACTTGTGACACTGTCATGCGTATATTCTGCTGCTGTGCATCATGCTCCATCACCACATTTAGCTCAGGCGTACCACTTTGGCTATACCAAACACGGAACTGAGTAAGATCGATGCCCGATGCATCTTCCATCGCCGCGACAAAATCTTCACAGGTAGCAGCCGTTCCATCATGACGCTTCACGTACAGTTGCATCCCTTGCTGGAACGCATCTTCACCCAACAACGTGTGCATCATGCGAATAACTTCACTGCCCTTTTCATACACAGTCAAAGTATAGAAGTTATTCATTTCTATCACTTTTTCAGGACGGATCGGGTGCGCCATTGGGCCAGCATCCTCGGCAAACTGAGGGCCTCGCATAATACGAACATTATTAATACGGTTCACAGCACGTGAGCCAAGATCGGAGGAAAACTCTTGATCGCGAAATACCGTTAAGCCTTCTTTCAGGCTCAATTGGAACCAATCACGACAAGTAATACGGTTTCCCGTCCAGTTGTGGAAGTATTCATGACCGATCACCGCTTCAATACCTAAGAAATCTGTATCCGTCGCGGTCTCTGGTTTTGCTAAGACAAACTTCGAGTTAAACACGTTTAACCCTTTGTTTTCCATGGCCCCCATGTTGAAGAAATCGACCGCAACAATCATATAAATATCGAGATCGTACTCTAGATTGAAACGTTGCTCATCCCATTCCATTGAACGCTTCAACGACAACATAGCATGATGGCTACGATCAAGATTGCCTTTATCGACAAAAATCTCTAGTGCAATCTCTCTACCCGAGCGGGTGGTAAAAGTATCAGTGAGTTGGTCAAAGTCACCTGCGACCAACGCAAATAGATAACTCGGCTTTGGAAACGGATCAACCCACTCCACCCAATGACGACCATTCTCTAACTCGCCACTCGCGACCCGATTACCGTTGCTCAGCAAAAATGGATACTGTTTATCGGCAATCACTTTGGTGGTGAATTTGGCTAAGTTATCAGGTCGGTCAAGGTAATAGGTAATTCGGCGGAAACCTTCTGCTTCACACTGAGTGCAGTACGCACCATCTGAAAGGTACAAGCCTTCCAACGATGAATTCTCTTGCGGGTTAATTTCAGTCACAATCTCCAAGTCAAATTCACTTGGTAGATTTTTCAGTAAGAGGCCTTCGCTACTCACTTCAACGTCAGAAAATGGCGTGCCATCGATAGCAATTGAGATCAACTCAATCCCTTGTCCATCGAGGAACATGGTGTTCGCGGCAGCGTCCGTTGATTGCTTTTCAACCTTGCTGACCGCCGTGACTGTCGTGGTGGTTGGTTGTAAATCAAAAGTCAGTTGAATATCGGTGATGCGGTAGTCTGCAGGACGGTAATCTTTGCGGTATTTTGCAACTGGGGTTTCTGCCATGTCTTCTTCCTTTCCAAATCGAATCCGTTCGGTGAGTCACGCGTACAACGGGAGTCGCAGTGCCATGACCAACCGCCACGCAAGAATAAGTCCGATACTTTTACTGTTTCTATCTCTAAGTTCTGTACTATCTCGCGTCTCTACGCTTTCAAGTTTACAGACTCACTTAGTAAAAATACTTGCGTGATTTGTTGATACAAAAATTGCCACGTTCGGCAATTCTCTAATTTTGTAAACGATTATGCTTGAGTGTCTGGCTCTACATCAAGCGGTTATCTTGATTTAGCGCGGATTAATTGTGATTTGTCCTGAACAAACAAAGCGCCGTATCACCCAAAGATGGTACAGCGCTTATGTGGGATTGATGGCTGTTAATCATTGACGTTCGAAGACCGCTTTCATCCCTACTTGTTCATTACTCAAGGTTAACGTATCAGATGCCAACGTATAACGACTATCATGTTGACCGCCTTCATAGATCAACACAATCTGGCCATCTTCGATGAAGTAAATTCCGCGAGTCTCAGTGCTTTGCCCATCTTCAGTATAGGCAATAAACGAGAACAAAAAGTCTGGGCGTAAGTTGATATCTAAGCGACTAATGTCCTCAGATAGATCCTCACCTGATAGGTTTGAACTCACCCAATATCCCGGAAGATTCTCCGGCGCCAGTTTAGTAAAACGCGCACCATCTAATTGAAATTGATTGTAGCTGAGCTTGTACGCATGCAACTGATCAGGTTGTCCATCCGCTTTGAGTAACAAATGGCCTTCATCAATATCATAGGTACCACGCCACCCGGTAATGTCACCATCAACTTCTAATAAGCGAACCATATAATCATAATCAGAAGAGAATTGAATATGCATGGCGCGATAAGCAGTGCCTTCGCTACCAACCCCTTCATCTGTTGGGCTAAACCAATACCAATCGCCGATCAAAAATGGGAATTCAAAAGAAGTAATATCTTCGGCTTTGGCAAACATACTGCTTAACAGAAGAACAAACATTGAAAGATAACGTACTACCATAGTTTCCACCCTTCTTGCTGTCTTTATTTAACCATAGCCATGCTTTGCAAATACCACTAGGGGATATTTCGAGTTATATCACTAATTCTCATTTATGCTTACTGTTGCATTTCAGTAATGCCGAGTACCAAGCACCAACGGAAATGAATGCGGAGTTATCTCTCGCTTTATCGTCTCTACTCCTTACGCCGAAACTGTATATACATACAGTTAAGATTAATCATCATAAAAAATACTGCTTTTCACGTATTATCAGTAACAAAAGACGTCACTTTCATTTAAATCATTATTTTACAATAGCTTAAGTGAAATAAAGGAAAGCCTACCCGTCTATTTCGTCATGTCATAAGTGCGATATTTACGCCTTAAATAAAACAACTGTATAAATGAACAGTAAAGACAGTAAAGACAGTAAAGACAGTAAAGACAGTAAAGACAGTAAAGACAGTAAAGAGTATCAACCCAAAATAGCAGTGGTGGCGCGAAATTGTTTGGATAACAGTCGCCAAATTTGAGGCAAAAAAAAAGAGTGACAGCGTCACTCTTTTCCGTTTTTTAATACTACTACGACGTTTTTACCATATCTAACGTAATCAACGCCGCTTCATCCAAGTAAACATCCGGCGCTTCGTAATCATCTGGAATATCATCCAATGTTTCGAAGATCGGTAAGCCTGCTGCTTTTTGACGGATATTCACCCTCTCCAAACGCTCGGCTTCGCGTTGCTCTTGCTCCGCAATACGCTTGTCGTAATTGAGCGAAATGGTATTGATATCTTTCTCTTCTTGATAGGTTTGAATATCATCAAGAATAAAACCAAACTCCATATCACCTAAAATACGCGCATCGTGTTGACGCTGCAGAACACCGAAACTAACCGGAAGAGATTGCTCTGTCACCTGTTTGAAATCAACCGCTTCGATTTGATCCCACGGCAGCGCATTGTCTTCAACGCTCTCGCCTGTTTCAGCAGGATCAAACGCTGTTGGGAATGCGATATCAGGCACTACACCCAGATGCTGAGTACTTCCACCGTTAATACGATAGAATTTCTCAGTGGTGTATTGAATGTCACCCATCCCGCGGTCGACGACATCATAAAGACGGAACAATTCCTGGTGTTGTTGTACCGTACCTTTACCAAATGACTGTTCACCGACAATAATCGCGCGACCGTAATCTTGCATTGCTGCCGCGAAAATTTCAGAAGCCGACGCACTGTAGCGGTTGATCAATACAGTCAGTGGACCATCGTAATAGATAGCGCGATCCAAATCGCTATGCACATCAACATCACCTTGCTCATCACGGACTTGAACAACAGGTCCTGCATTGATAAACAAACCGGTAAGTCCAACGGCTTCACCCAGTGAACCACCACCATTGTTACGCAGATCAATCACAATACCATCGACATTTTGGCCATTAAGTTTAGCCAGCTCTGCTTTGGTATCTGCAGTCAGGTTACGATAGAAGCTTGGAATTTCAACAATACCAACGCGTTGATCACCGAACGTCAGCACTTCCGATTTCACCGCTTTATCTTCTAAGCGGATTTTGTCGCGCACGATATTAACGGTATAACTTTTCGAGTTGGTGCCTTCAGGTAAAATTTCCAAAAAGACATCGCTGCCTTTCGGTCCTTTGATCAACTGAACCACATCATCTAGACGCCAACCAACAACATCAACAATATCGGACTTGTCCTGACCGACACCAATAATGCGATCGCCAGGTGAAAGTTGGTTTGAATCCGATGCCGGACCACCAGCGACCAATGATTGAATAATGGTGTAATCATCTTCCGATTTTAACACCGCACCGATCCCTTCAAGAGACAAGTTCATCTCTGTCCAAAATTGTTCGGCATTACGTGGCGACAAGTAACTGGTATGCGGATCAACTTCGCGCGCGAATGCATTCATGTAAATTTGAAACGCATCAATATTACGCGTTTGAATAAAACGCTTAAGTGCATTGTTGTAACGCTTGGTGAGAGTCTCTTTAATTTCATCCCACTCTTTGCCAGCTAACTTCAGGCTGAGTGCATCATACTTCACTCGCGACGCCCAAATTTCATTTAGCTCTGCTTGAGTCGTTGGCCAGGCCATGTCGTTACGATCGATAACGAACTCGTCGTCACCATCAAACGTCATCGGCTCACCATCCAACAACGACAACGCATATTCGTAACGTTCAAATCGGCGTTGTTGAGCCAAATTGAACATTGCAAACGCCGCTTCCGTCTCACCGTTTTCTAGTTGCTCATCCAGTTTGTCTTGCCACACAGAAAACGCGGCAATATCTGACTGCAACAAAAAGCTTTTGTTGTAATCGAGCATTTCGACGTAACGATCAAAAACGGCACGCGAGAAGGTGTCATCCAACATGAAATCGCGATAATGGCTGGTAGTGAACCAGTGAGTGACTCGGCGGCTCGCCGCTGCGTGTTGTTCTTCTGCTTGAAGAGTAGGAAGGTCAGTAAGGGAGTATGTGGCTTCGGTGGCCTGAACTGATGCTGCCAACATCATGCTGGCAGCCATCAGGGAAAAGCGGAATCGACAATTCATACGTCGGAGATTCTCCTTTACGAACGAAGGTGCTCCGCTTTAACCAACATTGTCAATCCGTTAGTCAAACGAACACGTACATCGTCCTTATTAATTTCAACAATGGATGCTGGCATGTTGCCGTTACCCATATTTACGTGTACCTGTTTTCCAACCTGAAGCTCATTTGCATCAAGCTTACGGGTTTCTACGGCTGGCGCTTCTTTGAGTTTAGTCGTTTTATTCTTATTGTTTCTAGGTTTAGCTGCTTTTGCACGAACTTTTTGTTCTTTTTTGTCAGCACTGTCAGTTTTTTTAGACGATACTGCACGCTCTTTACGTCGTTCGCGAACGCGTGCCTTACTTTCGTCTAGTGCTGTCTTCGCATGATCGATATGCTCTTGCTCTAGTGCTTCACCTTCAACACCGTCTAAATCAACACGTTTTGCACCCGCTTTTACGCCGTGCAGATAACGCCAAGAAGAGGTGTACTGACGTAGCGCAGCGCGTAATTGAGTTTTGCTCACTTTAGGATCGTCGCTTAGACGCTCCGCCAGATCTTGAAAAATACCAATTTTAAGTGGCTTTGCTTCACCTTCTAGAGTGAAACAGTTTGGGAAACGCTCAGCAATGTACGCAATAACTTCTTTGCTGTTAGTTAGCTTTTCGGTGTTGTCCATGAATATTCTCAGCAGCTGCAAACTTTCGTTTGCGGTTGTTTGGTTAATAAAAAGAATGCCCGCTATTATAGTGCCCTCAAATTGAAAAACCACCTTTGAAGCACCGTTAAAGGTGTTTTTATAGACATTCAACCGCTTGTTAGAGCTCTCTTCCGTCATCAAGCCCGCTCAGACGAGGAAAAACAGACCTCGATATTCCTTGTTCTTATTCAGCTTAAAAGCGGCATTCCTTATAATCACAAGGCAAACTGCACGCTTTTTATATTACCCTGTCACTAAAATGAGGGTTACGCACAGAATACTCAACTAGGTTCATTGATGCTGCTTAGTCTTGGTTGTTATACTGAGCGCATGACGGAAAAAGGATATGCGAGCGTGGCGAATTCGGCCGATCCCTCTTACCAAGGGATTATCAAAAATGCATCAATGAATGATGACAACATAGTGCAATGCGGTGGGTGTGGCTTAGCCGTGCAATTACCTCCACCATCGAAAAAGCATTCTCTACACTGCCCGCGCTGCAATAATCGTTTGGCTCGAAGTCAACTACTCGCCTTTAGCGCCGAACCCGCGCTCGCGATTGCCTGTCTGTTCGCGCTATTACCGGCGGTTTTCCTTCCGCTGATCACCATTAACTTGTTTGATGTCACGATTCCCGCAACCATACTTAATGGAACATTTGCGCTGATCACTGATGGCTTTCCACTGGTTGGCATATTAGTCGCGTTTTGTGCCATTGTGGCGCCGTTGCTTTATGCCAATTTAATACTGATCGTCCATGTCAGCCTTCGATGGCGGCTGCGCGGTGCGTTTGGCTTTGCCACACATACACTTCATTGGCTCAAACATTGGGTCATGATAGATGTCTACCTAGTGAGCTTGGCTATTTCCTGTTTCAAAGTGCGTGACTACGCCGATATCCAGTTAGGCTGGTCTTTAGTTGGCCTTGTTGCCAGCCAAGCTATTCTTATTGTGTTAATCACTCTTACCAAAAGCGATCGTTACTGGCACGCTTGGACACTCCCAGACAAACCACTGCCCGCTCCCCAGCCACTTTCCGGGGCTGCTATTAATGAGAATCCGCAGTTCCAAGCCAATTACCGTTTTGCCACACAAGAAATCAATCATGCCACTGCCCCACACAGTGACATTGTCACTAACAAGAAGTCTAGTCGGGATGGGAAATCACAGCAGCAAACATCCTGTTTGTGCCGCCACTGCCACCTCACTCAAGCGATTCAACCAATGCAGTCAGTGAACCCGACGCAACCACGGTGTCAACGCTGTGCAAGCCCGCTTTTTGAGATTGCACCACACAGTTTGCAAAAAACCTGGGCGTTACTCATTGCGGCAACCGTCTTTATCTTCCCGGCGAACCTTTACCCTATTTCAATTTTGATGACGAACGGCCAGCGCCTTGAAGACACCATCATGTCGGGCGTGGTATCACTGGTGAGCAGCGATATGCTGTTCATCGCGATCATCATTTTTACCGCCAGTATTGTGGTGCCTTTCGCCAAAATTGCGATATTAGTGTATCTGCTTATTACGGTTCATCTTGGCTCTACCCGCCACCAGCGACTGAAAATGAAACTGTTTCATTTTGTCCGCTGGATAGGCAAATGGTCAGTGATGGATCTGTTTGTTATTGCGATCATGATGACCTTGCTTGATCGCGGCCGTTTACTCGATTTTACCCCCGGCCCCGGTGCTATCGCTTTTGGCGTGGTAGTGGTGTTGACCATGCTCGCGGCGGAAAGCCTCGATTCTCGTTTATTGTGGAAAAGCTATGACCGAAAATTCAATCCCTCAAGCGACTGAAAGAAAAAACGCGCGTCTTTCACCGCTTTGGATCTTACCGTTGTTGTCTGTGATCTTAGCGGGCTGGCTTGTGTACGACGCCGTTTCCGCCGCCGGTACTCGGATCAGTATTCAGTTTGAAAACGCACAAGGTTTAGTCCCGGGCAGAACACCGATCCGCTATAAAGGTTTGGAAGTCGGCATGGTACGCTCGGTGGATCTCAACACCGATCTCAACGGCATTACGGTTGGCGCCGACATTTACCCTAATGCGGCCAGTACGCTACGCCAAGATACCCAATTTTGGCTAGTCAGTCCGCAAGCGTCATTAGAGGGGATCAGTGGTTTAGACGCGCTGGTGGCCGGTAACTACATCGCGCTCAATCCTGGCACATCGTCAAGCGCAAGCAGTGAATTTATTGGACTGTCTTCCGCGCCGTCGGATGCCAATTACATTGATGGGTTACATCTTCAGTTAACCTCTAACTCACTTAATGGGATCAGCGTCGGCTCTAAAATTTTGTTTCGCCGAATCCCTGTTGGTGAGGTGATCAATTACCGATTGAGTGAAGATACCCAAGACGTGCTCATTAATATTGTGGTCTATCCCAACTACTCTCACTTAGTCAAAGGCAACTCATCGTTTTGGAATATTAGCGGCTTTAAAGGCGAATTTGGCTTAGATGGCGTCGATATTAATTTTGAAGGCCTATCATCGCTGATCCTCGGTGGTATCGCGTTCGATTCGCCAACAAATACCGGGAATGCCTCAGCCGATGTGGCCAAACCCAATAGCACGTACACCCTGTATGAAAGCCTATCTGATGCCGGAAAAGGCATAGAAATCACGCTCGATTTACCGACGAACAGCGATCTCCGCGCAGGCAGCAGCCCAGTGTTATACAAAGGCGTCGCGATTGGTGAACTGACGGCGATTGATCTCAACGCCGACACGGGCGCGTTAACCGGTGTGGCAGATATCGACCCTGTTTTTTCTCATTTACTCACTGAAAACAGCCGTTTTGTTATTGAAGAGCCCAAGCTCTCACTGCAAGGCGTTGAAAACCTGAGTAACCTTGTTCTGGGTAACTTCTTGACGCTACTTCCTGCCGACGGCGAGCCTAGCGTGCATTTCACCGCCCAAACACAGCGTCAGCAATTTGTTAGCGATGAAAACAACCCTACCGTGGTGCTCTTTTCCGATGACTCTTTTGGCATGGAGGCCGGCGTTTCGGTGCGCCATCGCGGCATCGAGGTAGGCGAAATTAAATCGGTGACGCTGGTTGATAACCAAGTACGTACCGAGATCGTCATTAAGCAAGGTTATGCCGATTTGATCAAAAGTGATAACCGCTTTTATGTTGATAGCGGCCTGCAAGCCGAGGTCAGTCCTGAAGGCGTTAGTGTGGATGTCGCCCCCTTCAAACGACTGATTCGTGACACGCTTTCATTTACCAGTGCGGGTAAAAGTCACATCGCAGACGCCTATACGCTATTTCCTTCGAAACACGCAGCGCGTCTTGCGGCCAGTAACCAAAGCGGTGTCGTACGCTATCAACTTAGTCATCCTCAAAAAGCAGGAATAGAAATTGGCAGTGGCGTATTCTATCGCGGCGTTAGGGTGGGTAAAGTGGCCGCTCAGTCGCTTTCCGGCGATCAAGTGCTGTTTGGCTTAGATATCGAGAAACAATACAGCCACCTGATTGGCGAACATACTGTATTTTGGAACTACTCAGGGCTCAAAGTGGATGCTGGCCTTACTGGCGTCAATATTGAAGCCGGCCCTTTAACCACCTTAGTGAATGGCGGGATCGCGTTTGATCAAATTCAAGGCATTCATAATAAAGATGGTCGCTATTTCCGTCTGTATGACAACGAAAAACAAGCGCGCCAATCGGGTCAGCGCATCACACTGATCGCCAATGATGCGCGCGCCATTTCAAAAACGACCCCTATCCGTTATCAAGGGATCACCATTGGCGAAGTCAATGAAACTCAAGCCAACTTTGCCCGCAATAACGTTCGTGTTGAAGTGACGATTTATCCTGAATACGTTGCCAACGTGGTACGAAAAGACAGTTACTTTTGGGTCGTGAAACCGAAGATCAGTTTAACGGAATCGGAGAACCTCGAATCGCTGCTGACAACCTATATTGCGGTTGTACCCGGCAAAAGCACTGCACCAGTAACCAACTTTACCCTACACGATGCGCCAAAAGAGCAACAAGGGGTGACGTTTACGCTGCAATCGGATGTTTCCCACGATATAAGCAAAGGCTCTCCCGTTTTATTCCGCCAAATCCAAGTGGGTGAAGTGCGATCCGTTGCGCTGGGTGAGCTTGCCGATCGCGTCAATATCGAGATCAACATCTACTCACCACACCGACATCTCGTCCGTCAAAATAGCCTGTTTTGGGTAGAGTCCGGCGTGGAATTCAGTGTCGGTTTAACCGGCGCGACCGTCGAAACCCGTACACTGGATTCCATCCTCAAAGGCGGTATTGCGTTTGCAACACCGTCAGGCCCTATCCAGCCACGAGGAAAAGCGGGACGTACTTATCTACTGCACGATCACGCAGAGCCTGCGTGGCAAGAATGGCGCGCCGCCATTCCTAAATAACCCTTTACAAAAATCGCCCAACGAAAAGCTCAAAGACGCTGGCCATCTTGGTTAGTTTCTTTGAGTTATTCATCCCAACAGGGCCACTGTGATAAACTCCCGCCATCATCTCTTATATAGAACAGTCACAGTGCACCAGAACATCACCATCCCTCAAGAATATATCGATACGCTACACGCTCAAGTCGGTGATAGTGAGCAAGTCGAAGCTATCCTTGCCGCTTGCCGTCGTCCTCTGCGTAAGAGTGTTCGCGTAAATACCTTGAAAACCTCTGTCGACGCATTTCTCGAGCGCGCAAAGCGTCACGATTGGCAACTTTCACCGATCCCGTGGTGTGACACTGGGTTTTGGATTGAAGCCGATGAGTCTGTTACCCCGCTAGGCAACAGTGCCGAGCACTTAGCTGGCTGGTTTTACATTCAAGAAGCCAGCTCTATGCTGCCGGTCACCGCCTTGGTGCGTGACAACGATCAACTTGATTTGGTACTCGACATGGCATCGGCCCCAGGCTCGAAAACCACTCAGATCGCGGCATTGATGAGACAAGAAGGCATGTTGGTGGCCAATGAATACGCCGCCAGCCGTTTGAAAGTGCTCGCAGCCAACATTCAACGTTGTGGCGTTATGAACAGTGCACTCACCCACTTTGATGCCAGCATTTTCGGTGAGTGGATGGGTGAATCATTCAATACCGTTCTACTGGATGCGCCGTGCTCCGGTGAAGGTGCCATGCGTAAAGACGAACATGCCATGAAGAACTGGAGCATCTCGTCAACCCAAGAGATCGCTGCCCTACAAAAGCAGCTGATTGAAAGTGCTTTTTACGCCCTAAAGCCCGGCGGAACACTGGTGTACTCGACGTGCACTCTAAACCAGTATGAAAACCAAGACGTCTGCCAGCACCTTCTTGCGACCTTTGGTGATGCGGTTGAAACTGTCTCATTGCACGATCTGTTTGATGGTGCCAACGCATCGGCGACACCAGAAGGTTTCTTGCACGTGTATCCACACATCTTTGATACTGAAGGCTTCTTTGTTGCTAAATTCACCAAGAAACACAGCGTTGCGTTACCAGAGCAGCAACGCCGTAAAGCCAAATTCCCTTTCGCGCCAATGAATGACAAAACGCAGCAAGCGTTGGTGAAACAGTTAAAGCAAGATTTCAATCTCACCTTACCAAACCAATTATCGGCCTGGGAGCGTGACAAAGAAGTTTGGCTATTCCCAACCGCCTTTGATGCGATTAAAGATAAAGTGCGCTTCCAGCGTATCGGCGTCAAACTGGGTGAATGCCATAAAAAGGGTGTCCGTTGGTACCATGATGGTGTTGTGGCCCTTGCCTGCTCTAGTGACAATGTCACCACTATCGATTTAACCACAGAGCAAGCACGCGAGTGGTATATGGGACGCGATGTAAGGCCTGAAGCTACATCAGGTAAAGGCGATGTCATCGTCAGCTATCAAGGCATGATTATTGGTATCGGCAAATGGGTCAGTAACCGGATCAAAAACGGCCTGCCTCGTGAACGCGTCTGCGACACCAATCTGTTCACGTAAAAGTTCGCGCTACTGGCTGGTGACAATATCGGATGAGAAAATAAGAAGCAATGTCGTCATAATGCAACCAAGTGCACTTATTTTTATTCAGCCATAATCAATTAGTTATACAAAACAATCCTGAACTCGCTACTGTTTTCATTGACAGTAGTGGTAAGTTCAAGACTATTGTCTATACTCAGACGTAATGCAATAACGATTGATTAGCGCAAGGCTCTCTAAGAGCCATTCCCCTAAGCCCGGAACAGGAGTCGTTTCGGGCTATTTTTTACCGCCGAAAAGTGACGCCGTAACAGATTCAATCTGTGCTACAATACCCATCAGCACACATACCCTGCGGTAACTTTCGTTTTATCGACAGGTAAGTTGCGCTCCGAGCACTAGCGCCTGACAACTCTAATCCTCTTAATTCGTCTTAGGATTTTCATACCGCTTTCCCCGCTTTGCGCCAGGATAACGTCGGCGTGACGTGCATTCGTAATGCGGCCTAAATATCTCGTTCATATTTTTCGAACGACTTCTTCATTTCTGACTGGTTTTCATCACATCTAACTCGACATATTCTGACCACATCAATTACGAGGAACTCCCCTATGAAAAATGTACTAGTCGTTAAATCAAGCATCTTAGGCAACTATTCAGCATCAACCACGTTAATCAATGAGTGGATTGAAAGCCAGAAAAACAGCTACAACATCACCGAACGAGATACAAGCAACCCTGCCATTCCCGTTCTTGATGCCAACGTGATGGGTGCGCTGGGTGCTAACGAAGATTTGACGACTGAGCAAGCGGCCATCCGTGAGCTTAGCGATAATTTGATTACCGAAATACAGCAAGCCGACACCCTATTGATCGCAGCGCCTATGTACAACTTCACGGTACCGACGCAACTGAAAAACTGGATTGATTTGATTGCCCGTGCTGGCGTGACGTTCAAATACACTGAACAAGGCCCAGTCGGTTTGATTGAAGGTAAAAAAGCGGTGGTATTAACAACTCGTGGTGGCATGCATAAAGATCAACCGAGTGACATCATTACTGGCTACCTGCGCACGGTACTAGGTTTCGTTGGCATTACTGACGTCGAGTTTGTTTATGCTGAAGGGTTAGCTATGGGTGAAGACATTGCCAATGCTCAACTCAACCAAGCACGTACAGCGCTATCGTTAGTCTGATAGCAGTAAGAGCGCTAGTTCCCTTCGGTCTATTTACGCCAAAAACAGTAAAGATCCACCTGCAAAGCAGGTGGCTTTGAATGGCCCCCTATAAGGGGGCTCACTGTTAATTCTCTATACCTAGCTTCATTTGGCGCTCCTCTTCCTCCTTCCCCACTCGATCTTGATGTCTGACATATCTGCGAATAATTTCCTCGTTCATTCCTACCGAATCAACGAAGTAACCTCGCTGCCAGAACTTGTTACCCCAAAGCTTTTTCTTTCTCAAATACGGAAATTTATTGAATAACCTAATCGCTGTACGGCCTTTAATAAAACCCATATAGCTTGAAATACTCAGGCTCGGTGGTAGTCTCACGACCAAATGAACATGGTCGATTTGAACGTTCAGCTCTACAACCTTACATTTCTTCATATTGCTGTAAACGTAGATGCTTCTGTATAACTCCTTACCTAAATTACCCTTGAGTATTTTTAGGCGATACTTCGGAGTCCACACTATATGATACTGGCATCTGTAATACACATGTGAGGCGGATTCATATCTGCTCATGTTCTCTATCTCCTTGATTTGCTGGTTACAAACGAGGACATATTGAACATGAGCGTCCTTCGGGCAAAGCCCAAAAGAACGATCACCACCTTCTAAAGAAGGTGGTTTAAGGTTGGAAAACAAAAGCCGGCATAATGCCGGCTTTTCTCTTTCTGCGAAGCTATCGATTAACCGTCTAGGTTTTCTTGATGCTTTTTCAGTGCAACGAGATCGTGACGTTTGAACTCTTTGATCGCTTTACTAATTTCGCGACGCTCTTTTGAAAGCTCAGCACTGATGATGATGTGATCATCAACACGGTCTTCATAGTCACCCTTCATGTTCTCGATGATCACTTGAACGTCTTCCACTGACATGCTTGGCTCAATGTACTCTAGTAGGTTCTCTAGTAGCTCAACACGCTTGCGGTTATCTCTGATTTTACGATCGTTATCTTGGATTTCGCGTTTCAGCTTGTTTTTACGGCGTGTTTTACGCACAAAATCGAGTAGGTTGTTCATGGTGTTTCCTTAACCCTATGATAAGAATAACGTCGTTATATCAAAAAGGTCGTCATTGGCACAAGTTACACTTGAGTATAATTTGTCTTACCGCAATATCTCTGCAAAGCACTACAGGCTTGGTCACCGAACCAATACTGGTCTTGTTTCACAAAATTCCATCTATTTTCACTATTTAGCCTTCTTTGCAGCAATTTATATTGCTTTACCTAGATTTAACGCCTACTATGAAGATTGTAGCTCGATGCTGAGCCAGATAGAAACAATACGTAAATTTTCTGCAAGTCGTTCATTTCATGTTCGTTGTATCCTGAAGAAACTTTCTATTGTCCTTCCTGCGAGGCATTAAGTTTAAGCGCGGAATGATTCCGTGTTAGTTTTAGAAAAGTAAATTCAGGAGACACCATGTCTAAGCTTACTGGCACCGTTAAGTGGTTTAACGAAGAAAAAGGTTTTGGTTTTATCACTCAGGATAACGGCGGTGCAGACGTATTTGTTCACTTCCGCGCAATTACTGGTGACGGTTTCAAAACTCTGGCTGAAGGCCAAAAAGTTTCTTTTGAAACTGAGCAAGGTCAGAAAGGTCTGCAAGCAGCTAACGTTCAAAAGCTGTAATCTGCACCCTATTCAGAGTAAAGGAGCCTTCATGGCTCCTTTATTGATCTTACCCTGCCATACTTCTGTTATTTTCGCCCCAGCACGTTCCGTTTGACTTCTTTTGTTATTCAAGCCCACTTCTTAAAGTCTGACAGATAACCATCGAAAATTACTGCTCTTCTTACTATCCCGAACGTTGAGTCACCGACACGCTCTCTATTTCAATCCAAACCTAACCATTATGGTCTATGCCTTTTTCGCTCGACCATTTTCTCGTGACGACAGTTTAAGCTCGTCATTTCGTAAGGAATGAATGTAAAGTGACTAAAATCGGTAACCAGCTCTGATCAACAGCGACAAGCTATCAAATTGGCTCCCTGCATCATTCCTGGCATTAAAGCTCACTAGCTCCAATCCAGAATACAAATTGTTGCTGCCCTGCCAACGCGCCCCAACACCCCAAATAAAATCGTTACCATTGTCGCTTTCATCGTTCATGCCCGGTACTGATAACTCACTGTTCCAGAACGCTATCCCAGCCTTGGCATAAACGTAAATGTCATCCTGCGCTCGATTTACATTACTAAACTCGTAAGCCACCATCGGCGTCAGTGACGCGATTGCGGTTCTCAAATCCGTTGGCGATATCTCACTACCCAATTCTGCTTTGGCAAAATCAACAGCGACAGCACCACCCACATGCCAAGGTTGATCTTGCATTAATGGCATGAGAAACGTGGTATCTAAGCCGAACGATTCCGTACTATCATCTAAATCCACACCTCCACCAGAGACTTGCTGATGGGTAACCCCTAGCCGAACACCCATAGTCACATCAGCATTTGCGTAGCAAGCAGCAGCGATTCCTATCAAAAATATGGCTGTCTTCTTCATTCTCTTTCCCTGTTTTAATTTACCGCTTTGGATAAATGATAAATAACCCCTACACCAATTACTGTTCGAGATAATTAGCCTTTGGTAAGAATCAAATTTCGTGCCCTAAATCACAGTAATATGATCTACACTGTTACAGCTTTTAGTGACGTGACTCTTGTTATTGTCGCTAGATATATTGTCAGCGTCGTTTTTTGTTTCGCTGCTTTTGAAAATTCGTCCGCTTAATGATTATTTTCGTCTATTCATCTCTCTAATGAATAATTCAACGATAAAACATGAATCAATTCGTGATTTTCACCACCATTAAGCTCAAAGTAAGTTAATTAATGCTTAAGGCGATTAATTTCATGCTTTTCGGTTACCGGAAATTGACTACGCTTTACCAGATCACTTTTTGAGCTAGGCAGCATCGTTACGGATTCATAAAGTTTCTAATACATATAGTTCTACTAAAAGGGGCTTGAATTACCCAGCGCCTCTATAGTTGCACGATAACGGAACAGCCCATTTGGGAAAGCACATGGGCTGTATGTATAAACAGTATCGCTTTCAGGCGCTATAACGCCGACAATAACCCAACAAAATTAAGGCGACGGACAAGAAATGACACAAGACAATCAGCCTACTTTCTATTGGATAGACTACGAAACGTTTGGAACCGATCCGGCAAGAGACAGAGCGTGCCAATTTGCCGGCGTGCGTACCGATATGAATTTTAATATCATCGGTGAGCCACTGGTCATTTATTGCCAGCCTACTGACGATTACTTACCGTCACCAGAGGCGACGTTGATCACCGGGATCACTCCACAACTCGCGAAAGAGAAAGGGCTATCTGAACCTGATTTTATCCGTGCTATTCACCAGGAGTTGGCGACGCCTAATACTTGTGTTGTCGGTTACAACAACGTCCGTTTTGACGATGAAGTCACGCGAAATTTGTTATACCGTAACTTCTATGATCCCTACGCCTGGGCTTGGCAACAAGGTAATTCACGTTGGGATATGCTGGATGTAATGCGAGCCTGTTATGCGCTGCGACCTGATGGAATTGCGTGGCCAGAAAACGAAGATACCGGTTTCACCAGCTTTAAGTTAGAGCACCTTTCCGTGGCCAACGGTATCGAACACAGTAACGCCCACGATGCGATGGCAGACGTTTATGCCACTATCGAAATGGCGAAAATCGTTAAACACGCACAGCCTAAACTGTTTGATTTCTTATTTTCCCACCGCGATAAAAAGAAAATCCAAACGCAACTCGATCCTGTCGGGATGACGCCGGTCGTCCACGTTTCAGGCATGCTGGGCAACGAGTGTGGCAACACCTCATGGATGGTCCCAATTGCGTGGCACCCTGTTAACCAAAATGCGATGATTTGCGTCAATTTGGCCAAAGACTTGTCGCCATTATTTAATCTGGATGCAGACACAATCCGATCGCGCCTCTATACGCGCCATCAAGATTTGGCCCCTGGTGAAGCACCGATCCCATTGAAACTGGTTCATATCAACAAATGTCCCGTAGTTGCACCGGCCAAAACCTTACGAGCCGAAGATGCCGCCCGTATTGGTATTGACCGTGAGTTCTGTTTGGCGAATCTACAGCAGCTAAAGCAAGCGCCACAATTGCGTGATAAATTGCTCGCCGTGTATGCCGATGCAGAGCCTTATGTCGAAGATGCAAGCCGTCCCGTCGACGCGCAGCTCTATAACGGCTTTTTCTCTAACGCGGACAAAGCGACAATAGATATTATTCGCGAAATGTCGCCGCAAAATTTGGCGGGCTTAGAGCCTAACGTTGCAGATAAGCGCATTGAACCTCTCCTATTCCAATATCGTGCACGTCATTACCCAGGCACGCTATCGGAAAAAGAGCAGAAAAAATGGATGACTCAACGTCGCGATCATTTCGAGCAGGTTTTGCCATCCTACATGGCAAACTTAGAAGCCCTCTTTGCAGAAAACGCACATGACGAGAAGAAACAACAACTGTTGATGAACGTCTATCACTACGTTGTTGAACTGGCTAGCTAAGTCACTTCCCCCTCAAAATTCGAATACATCTAATCGCCGCCTTTGTGCGCGGCGATTCTTTATCGGCCTTTCTTTACCAGCCTTTACCGCGAAGCACCCGATTAAACCAGCTGTCAAGTAACAGCAGTGATCTACTAATCGCATCGATTTTTCCCGCCGTCGTATACGAGTCCATCTATACTGTTGTGATAAGCACTGTTTTGAGAAGCGCGTCATTTAGTTAAGGCAGTTAAGATGACCATATCAACCGCGAAGAAGTGTTATCAATTCTCCTCTGTTCGATTTGAATTCGACAATTTGCGTCTAGTTTGGGATCAAGGCACAGTGATCGGTCTTTCACGACAAGAAGCCTTAATACTGAATGTATTGTGTCACAATGGCGGTGAGGTTATTTCCTATCTCACCCTGTCCAAATCTTTGCTGAACGGTAATCACTCCGCCTGTCATTCCCATGCGATTCCAGTCTCATCGCTGATCGCACAACTCAATACCAAACTCTATCAAGGCAGTGAAAACGAATTATTGATCAGCCACGTTCGCGATTTTGGTTATCGCATTCAGCCTCCCATTGATGCTACCACGAGTTGCGAAAAACCTGAGCCTGCGGCCACAAAACCGCACCGAACAAACATAACTCGCCAGCATTCATGCGATATCATCCCTTCAAGGTTTAACGTCACGCAGCGCCGCGCGTTATTAGCCGTCACCTGCAGTTTTCTATTGCTGATACTCTAGAAACAAAAAGTGACACCGTCGCTTTTTGAGTAGTCCTGTTTCAGCAAACAACCAAAGCCACAGTTTTCACCGCAAAAGAATAACGCGCTTCGACGTGTTATTGCTCGCAAATCGACATAATGTAATGAAATACATTTTTCTCATTACACCAATGAGTGATCATTATCACTTTACAATAATGTCGAGTTTCATACACTGCATCGGGTGTTTAATCGAGATCACTTTATGAAAACAAGACACGAACAGGCAATCAACGCACTGCCGAGTGAACTAAAAGACTTTTTTGTTAATGTTGTTGGTATGGAAACCTTTGACGGTCGCTTGTCGGCAACCCAATGGCAAGCACTATTGGACGCATCGATGTTAGACGACGCCCAAGCACGTTTAGCACTGCTACCATTAGCCGCTAGCTTTTCTATTGCCCCCGTCTCGTCCTTCTTTGTCGGTGCGATTGTCACCGGTTTTTCTGGCACTCGCTATTTCGGCGCCAACATGGAATTTCATGGGCTCGGCATGAGCCAAACTGTCCATGCCGAGCAATCTGCTATTGCTCACGCCTGGTCTTATGGTGAAACGGGGATCAGCAATATCACCATTAATTACAGTCCTTGTGGCCATTGCCGCCAGTTCATGAACGAGCTCACTCAGGCCGAGCAATTAGAAATCCAACTGCCAGAACGCCAAGCGATGGCGCTGCACGATTATCTTCCAGAAAGTTTTGGCCCTAGCGATCTAGGCCAGGCAGAAGGATTGATGGCAAAAACAACCCCATCATTTACCGCAGAATCAGATTCCCCGTTGGTAAAAGCCGCCTTAGAAGCAGCGGCGCTATCGCATGCGCCATACAGTAAAAACTTATCCGGTATCGCGCTGCAAACGCGCAATGGCAATATTTACACTGGTCGCTACGCTGAGAATGCCGCCTTCAACCCAAGCTTGCCACCACTGCAAGTTGCCCTGATCCAAATGAACATGGCGGGTGAAGCACTGGCAGATATTCAATCTGCGTGTATGGTGGAATCCGAGAATGGCTTAGTCTCATTCTTAGGTGATTGTCAGCAGTTACTCGATAAACTCTGCCCTGACGCCCCTTTCGAATACATCACCTTGTAATCCCATTGCCGGATAGCGAACTATTCGGCAATTTCCTTCTGCTTCCCTGTCATCTCCTTTTGGTTAGCAACACCTATTTACACAACCACGACGCACGCAAACGATTGCGTTTCAATGTGAATACGGTATTATCATCGCTCAATTTCCGTAATCGCAAAAGGTCACACTATGTATGGAACTGCGCTGTCTTCAGGTGCTACAAAAGTTTTGCTTTTAGGCTCGGGCGAGCTTGGAAAAGAAGTGGCAATTGAGTGCCAACGACTCGGTCTCGAAGTGATCGCGTGTGATCGCTATCCTAACGCCCCCGCTATGCAAGTGGCGCATCGCAGTCACGTTGTTGACATGCTCAATGAAGACGCCCTGCGCGCCATCATCAACGAAGAAAGACCTGATTACGTTGTGCCCGAAATCGAAGCGATTGCGACAGATCTATTGGTTGAGCTTGAACAAGGCGGCTTACATGTCGTACCTACCGCAAAAGCTGCGCAGCTTACCATGAACCGTGAAGGGATCCGTCGTCTTGCCGCAGAAGAGCTGACTATCGCCACCTCGCCTTATCAATTTGCAAGCGATCGCGACGCATTTGAGCAAGCTGTTCGCACTGTCGGTTTCCCCTGCGTGGTGAAACCTATCATGAGTTCGTCGGGTAAAGGACAAAGCGTATTGCGTTCGAGTGATGATACCGCCAACGCTTGGTCCTATGCACAAGAGGGCGGCCGCGCCGGCGCGGGACGCGTGATCGTTGAAGGCTTTGTTGAGTTTGATTACGAAATCACCCTGCTAACCGTGCGTGCTAGCGATGGTATCCATTTTTGCGATCCGATCGGCCATCGCCAAGAAGGTGGCGATTACCGTGAATCTTGGCAGCCGCAAGCCATGAGCGAAACCGCACTACAAAACGCACAACACATCGCGGAAAAAGTGGTGAACGCGCTGGGGGGTTACGGTCTATTTGGCGTAGAGTTGTTTGTTAAAGGCGATCAAGTGCTCTTTAGTGAAGTGTCACCTCGCCCGCACGATACCGGCATGGTTACCATGATCTCTCAAGATCTCTCCGAGTTTGCCCTCCATGTCCGCGCATTTTCAGGCCTACCGATCGGAGATATTACTCACTTTGGTCCATCGGCATCAGCAGTACTCTTAGGTCAAGGCAGCTCAACGAATATCGCGTTCAGTGGTATCAATGCCGCCATCAAGCAACCACAAACGCAAGTGCGCTTGTTTGGCAAACCTGAGATCGACGGTGAACGCCGTTTAGGGGTCGTGTTAACCCGCCGCGCTGAATTGCAAACGGCAGTATCGGATGCGATCGCCGCAACGCAATGGGTTGAGATCCATTACAACTGATCCGTTTAAACCGCTGACGTTCCTCAGTTAGCGTTAAGCATAAAAATGGACATAAAAAAATCGGGCTTCGTGCCCGATTTTTTGTTTCAACTCACCAGAAAAAGTTATGATTTTAAAGGGTTTTTAGGTGGTTGATATTCCCACGCATCCAAGCGTTTGTCAGAAGAAAGTAAGCTGTAATTGCTATTGTGCGCTTCCTTCTCAAACCGTGTCTGCGGCCGTGATAGCGATATCTCCGCGGGCGAATATGGCCCTTGCGCCACAATTTCCCACGCTCGCCTTGCATCTTGCTCAGATTTAAAGCTCATCAAGGTACACACTGTGCCTTCAAACTTGTGTTCAGCCACAATGAAGAAGGCACTTTCCCACTCTTCTACTCGAATATCCGTTACTTGCTTTCGTCGACGACTCACTACGAGTTCGGGTAGCAACATTGATTTCATGTCCATGCCCTTTGGAATATCAGATTGCAAATATGATACTTCGCACTGCGAAAAAATTCTTGCGTCTGAATCACATTGTAACACTTGGAAACAAATCGAGAATGACAATGCGTGAAGCGAAGACCCTCTTGAAATATAGACATTAAATCATAGTAAAGATAAAAAAGTACTTGATCTCAAATACTGTTCAAACTACTGTATACACATACAGCACTGGTTACTTAAACAGTTTCGTTTGGAAGGCTAACAAATTTGGGGATCAAGATGACTACTGTATATGCACCACAATACGCCGACGCGTTTCAACTACCCTTCACCTCTGTACGCAGTGATGCGCCGCAGACACTGTGTTTTGATATCTACCAAAACGGCACAAATGGCCTTCCAATGCTTCTTCGCACATTGAAAACACTCAGCGAGCAAAATAAGTGGATCATCTTCGTCGGGAAAGATGCACTGATTAACCGTAATGTCTTAATGGCTGCGGGTATCAATTTGAATAAAGTCAGAATGTTGAAGCAATGCTATGACGTAGAAACAACCGTTGAGGCGATTATCGACAGCGGCAACTATTCGGCGATTGTTAGCGCCAAACCGTTGCCGAACGATAATGAAGAAGATGTGATGATGATTACGCTGCGTACCCAACGTGTATCTCAGCACTAAAAGCAGAGAGAATACAACGCGATCAAAAGCGGATTTAAAGAGAAATATGTAAACAATCTTGTAAGTTATTCTTGCGCTGTTCAATAATGCAGCCTTGTTCTGAAAGCTCATCTAGTTGGGCGCTATCCAGTGCATAAGGCAGTAAAACGGTAAAAGTACTAAGTGACTCCCCGCGAGCAATTTCAATCAGTTTTACCATGTTTTGTGTATCACTGAGCGATAATGAAAGGCTCTCTAAAGACTTGTCGACAAAACCCTCTTGCATCGGATGGTTGAACAAACCACGCCACATTTCCGTTAGTGCCATGCGTTTATTTGCTGCAACAAGAAGAAACTGCTCGTAATTGAATTCCAGAATATCGTTAGACACGTCGTCCATGCTCAACCTCATTCGATAGATTTATTTATAATAAAAATCATGATTCATGTTGATTTGTATTTTCTATCGTATAGCCCTGCTATTTGCAAGGATTTATTATTACTATTAGGTATACAATGACAATAATTACACCCTGCTTACATTGGCAAAACATATTGCTTACCTGGGTGTTGGCATCGCAATTTGTACCCATTTAATATGCGATGATTCTTATATGCCACTTTGACGATAACAAGTAACCAAATAAATATGATTGTATGAGCTATGTTTGAGCTATTGCACTAAATGATGAGTTACTCAGGAAGATGGCATCACATTTTTGGACTCAAACGCACTGAACCGATATTGAGCGCAACAAAATAAAGGCATCATGCATTGGGATTTTTGATAAAAATAAAGAGTTGTTCTAATAACAACTCTTTATTTACAAAGGGAAATGTTTCTAGCGAATCCCGTGAAGGAATTCATGGCGTGTGGCTGGGTTTCGCTTAAAAATGCCGCCAAGCGCCGTTGTCGTTGTCGCACTGGTCGCGTCCATGACCCCACGCGCTTTCACACAATAATGAGTCGCATCAATCGTCACTGCTACATCCTCACTTTCCAGTAAAACTTGCAGTGCCACCAAGATCTGCTGCGTTAAGCGCTCTTGCACCTGAGGTCGTTGCGAGAAAAAGCGCACGATACGGTTAATTTTCGATAACCCAATAATTCGACCACGCGGGATATAAGCGACGGTCGCTTTGCCATCGATAGTGACCAAGTGATGCTCACAGGTACTCGTCAGCGTGATGTCTTTGACTCTGACCATCTCATCACACTGCATTTTATTGTCTATCAATGTGATTTTCGGAAAGTTAGCGTAATCTAGACCAGAAAACACTTCATCAACATACATTTTAGCAATGCGTTTTGGGGTGTCACATAAGCTATCATCTTCAAGATCAAGTGAAAGAAGACGCAAAATCTCGCTCATGTGCTGTTCGATCTGCTGCTTCTTCTCCGCACGATCAAGAGACACATCCGTCATCGGTGTTTCTAAACCGCGCTCGATAAGTGCATTTTTCACTCGCAGAGCTTCATCGGACAATTTCAGCATAAAACTTCCCCTATACCGCCACAATCTTTGCTAATCAGGCAAACTCAGTGCCACAATGAACGGGAAGGATACCTGCATTACAGATAAATTACACCTCAAAATTAGTGGGTGTACAATAATTTAACCGTCGCTCAGCATGAGAAGGAATGTTGTTATGGATAATTGCTCAAGCCCCGAACTCATGGACCTTTCACAAGCATTGAAAGAAATGATGGTGAATGTTGTCCCGGTTAAAAACACCCGAATACTTCCTTTAAATGACGCACTGGGATTTGTTTTGGCCGATGATATCGTCGCCCCGATCAACGTCCCCTCTTTTACTAACTCCGCAATGGACGGATACGCCTTTAAACACCGTGAAGGTATCACCCAATTTGAAATGGTTGGCACCTCACTGGCCGGACACCCTTATCAAGAAGTTGTGCCTGAGCATGCGTGTGTCCGGATCATGACGGGCGCCCCCATTCCCGACGGTTGCGATACCGTCGTCATGCAAGAGCACTGTGAAGTTACTGGTAACACGCTGTTAATTTCGCGACTTCCCGCACCATTGAGTAACGTACGCGCAAAAGGCAGCGATCTCAGACAAGGCTCAGCAGTATTATCGCGCTACACCCGACTTACCCCGAGACACATTCCGCTGCTAGCCAATTTAGGCATCGCCAACATTACGGTTTTTCACCAACCGAAGGTCGCATTCTTTTCCACGGGCGATGAATTACAGCCTGTCGGTAGCGTGCTGCAAGAAGGGCAAATCTATGACTCCAATCGCTATACCCTCACCGCGCTGTTGAAGAAAGCTGCCTGCGAAATCATTGATTTAGGCCGAGTGCCTGATCATCCCGACGCGATCAAAGCGACGCTGCTAGATGCAGCGAAAAAAGCGGATCTTATTCTTACCACCGGCGGCGTCAGCGTAGGTGATGCGGACCATGTTAAAGCACAACTCGAAGCGTTGGGCCAAGTGCATTTTTGGAAAATCGCGATAAAGCCGGGTAAACCCTTTGCCTTCGGAACGATTGAAAGCGAGCAAACACCTCCTGCGCTATTTTGTGGCTTACCCGGCAACCCAGTATCGGCGTTGGTCACATTTCTGCAGCTTGTTCGCCCTCTGCTAAGTCGTTTATCGGCTAGCCAAACCGACCCTGCGCCTGTCACACTGTCGGCTATTGCGTGTGAGCCGCTACGAAAAAGCAGTGGTCGCTTGGATTTTCAGCGTGGTATTGCCACATGTAATCCGCAAGGACATTGGGAAGTGAGATCCGCAGGAGCGCAAAACAGCGGCGTATTCAGCCCCTTAGCAGAAGCCAACTGTTTTATTGTACTTGAGAGAGAGCGAGGCAATATCGCCGAAGGTGATACGGTCACAATTGAACTGTTCGATCATTTCCTGTACTGAGGGACTCTTATGGCCAAGTGCTAATAAAAAAGCGCTCAACGGCGCTTTTTTTCATTACAACAGAATATCTGAAGCTTATTTGTCGTTAAGACGAATGCCATCCGCTTCAATCAAAATAACGCCTTGCTTGTACAAACCGCCAATCGTCTTTTTGAAGGTCGCTTTGCTGGTACGAAACTCTTGGAAGATAGCTTCAGGTGTGGATTTATCATGCAGTGGCAGAAAACCACCGCGACGCTCTAGCGAGGTCAATACCTTATCCGCTAAGTCATCCACTTTGCCCTTGCCCAGTTTTTGCAAAGACAAATCGATCTTGCCGTCTTCGCGCACATTCTTCACAAAAGCGCGCAGTTTCTTACCAATAAACAATTTACCGAAAGATTCAGTTTTGAAAATCAAACCCCAGTGCTCGTGCTCAATGATCGCCTTGTAACCCAAATCAGTAATTTCCGCGATTTGGATTTCCACTTGCTGGCCACGTTTGTAACGCGCTGGGGTTTTATCAAGAAACTTATTGAACTTGGTGGTACCTACAATACGGCCAGAAGCACGGTCGGTATAAATGCGTACTAAGGTCGATTTTCCTTCTTGGAGGCGACAACGCTGCTCACTAAATGGGATCAGAAGATCTTTATCCAGTCCCCAGTCAACAAAGGCACCAATATCGGTCACGCCCACAACACGTAACAGCGCAAACTCACCGACCTGCGCTAACGGCTCTTGTGTGGTCGCAATGATTTCATCTTGCGAATCGAAATAAAGAAAAACATCAAGCTTGTCGCCAACTTGAGCATCTTGCGGCATATGTTTGCGCGGCAACAAGATATTGCCGATATCTTCTCCACCATCGAGGAAAAGCCCGAACTCCACTAGTTTCACTACACGCAGTCGGTTGATACGGCCAATTCTAATCATTTTGAGGCTCTCTTAATTCTGATATATCGCAAATCGGCGGATTATACGTAATGATAGACAGGAAGTCAGGTGAGATTATCGGAAATATTAGTTCTCGCCCGCCGTATCGCTCATTTTTTTGGCTGACGTTGTAACCAACGGTCTAACGCATTGCCAAACTGCATCTTATCAGCATTAGATAGCGCCGCCGGTCCCCCTGTTTGTACGCCGCTGCTGCGCATAGTTTCCATAAAGTCACGCATTTGCACGCGCTGGCGAATATTACTTTTGTCTAGCACTTCACCGCGCGAGGTGATCACGTAAGCCCCTTTATCAATGGCGTCGTTCGCTAACGGCAAATCCGCTGTTATCACCAAATCACCCGCATTAATTCGCGCGACAATCGTATCATCGGCTTTATCAAAGCCCTGCTCGACACGTAAAGTACGGATAAAACGCGACGGCGGCACACTTATCGCGTGATTGGCAACAAGGGTCAACGCAATTTCACGACGCTCTGCCGCACGGTACAAAATGGCTTTGATCGGATTAGGGCACGCATCGGCATCGACCCAGATAGCTACTGTCATTATTATCTCCTGTGTTCTAGCGCGACAGTATCTCTCAATTTGGCTATCTGAGCGTTACATTTTTACGGAAAACATCATTTGCTGGTCGATTTGACGAAATGCACGGTTAAAACGAACAAAAATCAACACAACCCGTGACAGTGTCACAACCAGTAAACTACAGCGCTAACTGCGCCACAATATGACGCGCAATAGGAAAACAAGACGTCGCTGCGGGTGACGGCGCGTTGCAAACCACCACGCAATGCTTGGTTTGGTGGAACAAGAAATCATCAATCATTTCGCCATCGCGGGTGACAGCTTGAGCTCGGATCCCCGCGCGATGTGGGGTTAAGTCATCTAAGGTGACTGATGAGCAGTACTTTTGTACCTGCTTTAAATAACCCCGTTGCCATCCACTATTGAGCAACTCGCCTAATGCGCTGCGCCAGTGTTTAAAGATCAAACGGTGAAAACCGCGATAGGTCCACATTTCCTTCAAATCAGCAAAGTTAACGGCCCATTTCGCGTAACCATCACGGCTCATATTGAGTACCGCATTCGGCCCCACTGTCACATCACCATTGATCATGCGGGTCACATGCACACCAAGGAAAGGTAGGTCGGGATTAGGAACAGGATAAATAAGATGTCGCACCAATTGGCGGTGACGATCAGACAGTTTGAAATACTCCCCTCGAAACGGGATCATGCGAAAACTGGGTTTATCCCCGAGCATTTCAACGACTTTATCCGAGTTCATACCGGTACACGCGACCAAACGCTTAGCCGAAATGGTCAGCGAACCGCACGTGGCTTCAACCCCCGTTTCGGTTTCACTGATATCAGAGAGAGCTTGGCCGTAATAAATCCGGCCGCCAGCATTAAGAATGTTTTCAGCCAACTTTTCAGCGATCTGACGATAATCCACAATGGCCGTAGAAGGCACGAATATAGCGCCAAGTCCTACCACATTGGGTTCAAACTGATGCAACTCTTTGGCTGACATGACTTCTATCGGCACTTGGTTTTGCGCCGCACGATCAATCAGTTTTTCCAGCCGCTCATACTCTTGCTCGTCCGTTGCCACCAGCAATTTTCCGCACTCGAAATACTCAATCTCATGTTGATCGCAAAACGCTTTGATCTCTTGATTACCGCTGCGACAAAACTGCGCTTTCAAGGAGCCCGGCTGGTAATAAACCCCAGCATGGATCACGCCACTATTGCGCCCCGTTTGATGCATTGCCGGGCCTTTTTCGGCATCGACCACAACAACGTTCGCTTCGGGGTGTTGCTGTTGGATCTCTCTTGCCGTACTTAGCCCCACAATCCCTGCGCCGATCACGAGTACATCAGTTATTTTCTCTTCCATTACTCTTCCTCTGAGTGGATCAGGCCTTGGCTCAGCGCGTATTTCACTAGACCTGCGGTGGAGTTAAGTCCGAGTTTCTTCTTTAACCTTAGCCTATGGGTCTCGACTGTTCTAACACTGATATTTAATTGACGAGCCACGTTTTTATTACACTCACCCGCCGCGATAAGTGTAAGCACGTCGCGCTCTCGCTGCGTTAAACCTTGGCTATCTTGGTGACCTTGCTTCAATTGGTTCATCGAATCAAACAGACGCTGCGACACCGCTGCGCTAAAGTAGGCATTTCCTTGATAGACAGTTTCTATCGCGGTGATCAGCTCCTGCGACGGCACATCCTTTAATATGTAACCTTTCGCGCCAAGGCGCATCGCATTCACTATGTATTCGGTGTTATCGTGCATCGACACCAACACCACTGAAATATCACTATTTTTCAGCGCCGATAGCACATCAATCCCACTCAGCTCGGGCATATTGACGTCACAAAGTACAATATCCGGGCTCAGCCTCTGCGCCTCATCAATGGCCGCCTTGCCATTGGACACCGTGCCAACCACATCGATGTTACTTTGTCGCTCAAGGCGAGCTTGTAACCCTTCTCGCACCAATTGATGATCATCTGCCAGTAACACCCGAATCATTGCACGCGCTCCTTCATCACTCATTAACTGAGATTTTTCAGTGGAATTGAGACACGCACTTCTGTGCCATCTTCTGCCGACGAGCGCAGGCGGAAAAATCCGCCGAGATGCTCAACCCGTTGACGCATGTTTTTTAGCCCAAGTCCTCTGCCAAGGCGCTTGGAAGCCGAAAAACCCGCCAAGCCAATCCCATCATCAGCGATCGTCATCAACAGCTCGTCGCCCTCTTGCTGAATGACCAGATCGACTGCCGAGGCTTTAGCATGCTTTTCAATATTGGTGAGCGCCTCTTGCGCCACGCGGTATAAGGTGGTGTCGACATTTTTCACCAGCACTAGATCATCAATGTCGTGTTCAAACAAAAGCGCTATCCCGGTGCGCGCTTCGATATCCGTGACTAAACTGTCGAGCGCCGCAACTAAACCTAAGTCATCCAGTACACTGGGACGCAGCGCGTGTGAAATCCGCCTAACTTCACTGATCACCCCATCAATTGTTCGCTGGGCTTTAAGTAGCGGCGTTACATCGGGCGGTTTAATGATGCCTTGGGCCTGGGGCTGGGGCTGGGGCTGGGAAACGTGTGCGCTCGTCAAGCCTTCATCGCCAGCACTTTGGGAAGAAATGGCAGTCACCTGCTCTAAAGCATTACTCACCTGTCTTTCCGCCGTTGGGGTTTTCTCAGCGGTGGGCGATGCTTGCGAACGCATTCGCGCATTAGGGGAATAGTGTGCGGCGATACTTTGCTGATATTGCTCCAGCGAAAATTTCACTGATGCCAGTAACTGGTTGATCCCATCGTGAAGTTCACGCGCTACGCGCTGGCGCTCATCTTCTTGCGATTCAATGATCCGTTGGTTTAGCTGCGCTAATTTGCTGTCTGCTTCACGACGATCACTGAAGTTAATCGATGCGCCCAAAAAGGCGATCACCGAAATACTCACCACAACAATCACACAAAGCAGTGCGGCGGTTTGTTTTATCCTTTCGTCAAACTCATGCTCAATTTGCGCAATTTGTACCTCAATATCATCGACATAAACACCGGTACCTATCATCCATTGCCAGCGGTCGAGGCTCACGGCATAGCTGATCTTCTGCACGGGTGTCTCTACTGAAGGCTTGTGCCAATAATAGTGAACGTAATCCCCTCCGCGCCGACCCGCAGCAATCAACTCCTGTAACAACTTGGTGCCGTTGGTATCTTCCACATGCCATAAGTTTTGTCCCACCATGTGCGGTTGATAGGGCAATACTAAGTTGTCACCATCCCAGGTATAGACAAAGAAGTAACCGTCCTCGCCGTAGGTCATTCGACTCAGCAAGGTGATCACCTGTTCTTGCGCTTCTTCCTCACGCAATGAGTCGTCATTGTAAATGGGCTCTACCGTTGCTAAAGCCAGTTCAATCAGCTCGGTCAGACCCTGCTTTTGCGATTCAATCACATTGTTACGTAAGATCTGAATTTCATCTTGGGCCAACCGCGCGGCTTGAGTAAACACCAAAGCGAACGCGATCCCACCGACTAAAATTAGCGGGACTATCGACAACAACACCACTTTCCAGCGTAAGGGCATCGACTCTTGCAACTTACTCGTCCTCTTTAAGTGTGCTATCAGCACAGGGCTTGACAAACACAAGGGTAAAAACGTTCTCATCCACGTATTGCCGCTGCATGGCTATTCGGCTATTCGGCTATTCGGCTATTCGGGAATAGTCTGACGGCCCGACTACGTAGAATTACGTAGTTGCCTAAAAAACTACGCAATAAAACGCGCATTCATACCCATAGTAGTCAATGGCTTAACCTCCTATGCTTTGCTTGTTATCAATTTGTTATACAGATCAACTTCTGATCATCTCCCTGAGAAAGCACAAAGGAAGTAATTATGAAACAGACAGTTAAGTCGATAGCAGCCGCCGCATTCGTGGTCGGCCTAGTGCCATTTAGCGTTTCTGCCGAGGAAGAAGAAAAAATCTTACTGAAAACCCCTGTAGCCTTCGGTACCCATTTGCCCGCTCTTGGCACCCCAATTAAGTGGTTTGCCGATCACATTACCGCCACCTCCGGCGGCACTATTCAAATGCGGATCTATGAGCCGGGCAAACTGGTGAGTCCGCCAGAAATTTTAGATGCGGTATCAACTGGCAAGGTCAACTCTGGCTACGCAACCGCAGGCTATTGGCAAGGTAAACTCCCTGCGGCGCCCCTCTTTTCAGCGGTGCCTTTCGGGCCTGAGGCCGGTGAGTACATGGCGTGGCTATTCTTTGGCAATGGCATGGCGCTATACCAAGAGATGTATGATGCGGGCGGCTACAACGTAAAAGTCTTACCTTGTGCCATCATTTCGCCGGAAACCTCTGGCTGGTTCAGTAAACCGATCGAATCGCCGGAAGATCTGAAAGGCCTCACCATGCGCTTCTTTGGTTTCGGCGCGTCTGTGATGGAAAAATTGGGCGTGGGAACGGTGCAACTGCCGGGCGGTGAGATTTTTGGCGCATTGGAGAAAGGCGCGATTGATGCGACTGAGTTTTCTCAGCCTGCGATTGACCAACGCTTAGGCTTCCAGAAGATAGTGAAATACAACTACTTCCCCGGTTGGCACCAACAAGCCACGGTATTTGAGCTGCTAATCAACAAAGATACATGGAACGACATGAGCGAAAACCAGCAAGCGGCGGTGGAAACCACCTGCATGGCCAGCATCACTTATTCGATCTCTGAAGGTGAAGCGATGCAGTTCACGGTCATGCAGCAAGCCCAACAAGACGGTGTCGAGATCCGCTACTGGAACGATGAAATGTTGAACCTGTTCGAAACCACTTGGCTCGACGTAGTGGAAGAAAACAAACGGGAAGACGCCTTCTTCGCCAAGGTATGGGCAGATCTGTCGGAGTTCCGTAGCAACTATCAGCTATGGGAAGCGCATGCTTTCCTTCCTCGTGCTTCACGCTAAACCCTTAGCGTAATTGGCACAGCAGACGATTTACCTAAGATCCACTGGGTAAATCGTCTTGTTTGTGCGTTCCTTTTCCCGTTGCACTTGCCAAGGAGGCACCGAGATGACCCTGAAACCCGATGTCAGCCTGCCTGACAAAATTGATAACTTCATAAAATATTGTGGCGGCTTCTTCGCTGCTGGTTACGTCATTCTAATTGGCGTGATTATCTTGCAAGTAGTTCTGCGTAAGGGCTTTTCTAGCGGGATGATCGCCTTGGAAGAGCTGCAATGGCATTTGTACGCCGTTGGCGTGATGTTTGGTGTGTCTTACGCGCAAGTCACCAACACCCATGTCAGGGTCGATCTGTTCTATCACAAGTTTTCGCCCACCACCAAGTGTTGGGTCGAGATCTTCGGCATTCTGTTTTTAATGCTGCCTTTTATGTTGGTGGTGTTTATTCATTCGCTCGATTTTGTGCATGAAGCGTGGCGCGTGAACGAACGTTCCGACTCGCCTTCTGGCCTGCCGTGGCGCTGGATGATCAAAGGCGTTATTCCCGTCAGCTTTGGTTTGCTGATCTTGGCGACCTGCTCGCGTTTGTTGCGCGATGTGCAACATCTTCGCGATTCACGCCGTTTGTCACGTTCAACCTTGGTCAAGGAGGCACCACATGGAAGCTAATGAAGTCTTAGTGATCGGCATGTTTCTCTCGTTTATCGCCCTCCTATTTACCGGTATTCCCGTCGCTTACGTGTTAGGTGGGATCGGGGTGATTTTCGCAGGCATAGGCTTTCTCTCTGATATTTACTTTGATACATGGACGGGGCTGGATTTCACTACCCTTGGCCTTGTGGTTAACCGCATCTACAAAATCATGGATAACTGGATTTTAGTGGCACTGCCCATGTTCATCTTTATGGGGAACATGCTCGATAAATCCGGGATCGCCGAAAAGCTGATGAAATCGATGCAGGAGCTGTTCGGCAAGGTACATGGCGGCTTAGCCATCACAGTGACTGCGATTGGTATTATTCTTGCCGCTTCTACAGGGATCATTGGTGCATCTGTGGTGTTACTGGCGGTGATGTCGCTGCCTTCAATGCTGCGACAAGGCTATAACACCCCGTTTGCGCTCGGCACCATCGCCTCAGCAGGCACCTTAGGGATCTTACTGCCGCCGTCTATCATGTTGGTAATAATGGCTGACCAACTTGGGCTATCGGTTGGCGATCTGTTTATGGGCGCAGTGATCCCTGGGCTGATGCTTGGCAGCATGTATTTGATTTATCTGCTGGCGGTCGGCTTTATCAAACCTGATTATGCCCCAGTTCCCAAACAAAGCCAGAAGCCCGACTTTAAAGCGATTGCGCGTGTCTTTCAGGCCATCTTACCGACCTTTGCGTTAATTATCGTAGTATTGGGCTCTATCTTTGCCGGTATTGCAACGCCAACTGAAGCGTCAGGTATTGGCGCACTCGGAGCAACCTTACTCGCGGCGTTCAATAAGAAACTCACTTGGCAAGTGGTGAAAGATGTCACCATGCAAACCTATAACACCACCGCATATATCTTCATGATTTTCCTCGGTGCGACCTGCTTTGCTTTGGTGCTACGCGAGCTTGGCGGTGACGAACTGATTGAGACCTTTTTAACGGGTCTGCCGTTTGGCCCGTACGGTATCGTGGCGTTTATTCTGCTGGTGATTTTCTTCTTAGGTTTCTTCCTTGATTGGATTGAAATTACCTTGATTGTGCTACCGCTCTTGGCGCCCGTCGTCAGCAGTTTGGGTATTGAGATCAATGGCTACGGTGTGGTCGATAACCCATCGCTGGTGTGGTTTGTGATGTTGGTGGCAATGGCGCTGCAGACCAGTTTCTTAACACCTCCGGTCGGGTTTGCCTTGTTCTACCTAAAAGGCGTCTGTCCGCCAGAGGTGAAACTGCAACAGATCTATCGTGGTGTTGTGCCCTTTATCTTTATCCAGCTCTTAGCCTTGATGGTGTTGATCATCTGGCCACAGACCGTGCTGTGGCTGCCTTCCGTCGCTTATGGCTAGTTGACCAAGAGGCTTATTGACCAAGAAATTAATCGATTAGATTGCCAATTGACCCAGCCGCTAATTTTCTCGACGGCATTACGACAAAGGCAAGTACAGAGGTACTTGCCTTTTGTTATTAAATCAAACCCAAGTAACGCTCAGAAAATCTCTGGTTTACTCGCATCATCCAAGCGGATAAATTTCGTGACGCGGCGTGTAGTACACGTGGCCATTAGACTCCTGACGGCTCTCCATTAATGCAAACGAGTACACTGGTAAGGCCAAGGGTGACGCAAACGGCAATAGCGAGCTGTCGGTCGCCGCCAATTGACGACCCACAGTGATGTGCGGCACGAAAGGACGATGTTCAACGCGATAACCGATCTCAACAAGTTTGCTTTGCACATCGGTCTGCAGTGCCATCAGGTCAGGCTCTGGACGCACACCAAGCCACGCAATATCACCCTCAGGTTGAGTAAACCTGTCGTAGCGATCGATCAATACCATGTCAGGAATGCTCACCGTATCGGCCATCAACTCGATCAGCTTGTCAGCGCGATCGTCAATCACACTGCCCAAAAACGCCAACGTGACATGAAAGTTTTCTTCAGGGGTGAAATGGCCTTGGGTCGATTGCCCCAACACTACATCTCGGTACTCAGATAGTGTTTTTCGCGTTGCAGTATCAAAAGTGAGCGCGTAAAACAGTCGCATATATCAATCCTTCACAGCGAGTGCGTTGATAACTAGATCGCCTCAATTATCACGCGCTCATATCTCGAGTTTGTCAGCTCAAAGCTAAATCATCGGTAACAGCCCGCTGTTATGGCGATTACCTAAGGTAAATATAGCAGTCAAAACAGACTCACAAGGTCGATGTAAGCTCCATATCGCAGCCCAATGGCCTTGGTGACACCAAAGGTGAAGACACTAAGACGTCACACTGTCCGGCACCAAGCCCATCGGCACCGTGTCGAACAAGCGACTGTCCATCAGCGGTATAGGCAACTGATATTCTGGTCGGAACGCCATTTTGTCGAGAATATCGCGCTCCAAATTCACCCCAGGCGCGATCTCGATTAACCGCATACCGTCAGCGGTTAGCTGAAATACCGCGCGCTCGGTGATGTAATAGACCAATTTGTTACACTGTGACGCATATTCACCACTGAAGGTGATCTGCTGGACCTTATCGACGAACTTCACGCGCTCGCCATCTTGATGAATACACACTTCACCGTCGACGATTTCTATCTGCTGCGCCCCCGCTGTAAAAGTGCCGCAGAAATACACCTCTTTAGCGTTTTGAGTAATATTGATAAAGCCACCACTGCCCGCTAAGCGATTTCCAAACCGTGACACGTTGATATTGCCGAATTGATCGCACTGCGCCAAACCTAAAAAGGCTTGGTCAACCCCACCGCCATCATAGAAATCAAACTGCTGATCTTGGGTAATAATGGCATCGGGAAACGCGCTTGCACCGAAACTTAGCCCACCTGCTGGCGCGCCACCAATACCGCCGGGCTCCACGGTGAGCACAAAGTCATCCAACATTCCTTCTTCCGCCGCAACGTTGGAAATCACCTCAGGAACCCCGATACCCAAGTTGAGTACCGCACCTTTTTTCAAAAACAGTGCGGCCCGTCTTGCGATCACCTTTTTGGCATCTAACTCGCGGTGAACATGTTGGTGAGCGGTGGGCAACCCTAAGCCGACATAAGCCTCGTTATAGAGCTCAGCAAAGGTCTGCATGTGATCTTCGGCCTGATGGGCTACCACTACCGCATCGACCAAGATACCTGGGATCTTAACCAATTGCGGATTCAGCTCACCCGAGTTAACACGGCGCTTTACTTGCACTATCACCTTGCCGCCGTTGTTTTTCACCGCTTGCGCAGCCGCTAGGTTTTCCAAAGTTAGACACTCTTCTTCCATGGTGATATTGCCGTTGGTGTCGGCGGTTGTGCCGCGCAGCAAGGCGACGTTGAGATCAAATCGGTGATAAAAAAGAAAGGTCTCCTCTTCAATCGTGATCAGTTTGACCAGATCTTGCTGAGAAACCTCATTGATTTTGCCGCCTTCGATTCGTGGATCAACGAACGTACCCAACCCGACCCGCGTATAGGTGCCAGGCTTGCCAGCGGCTGTGTCGCGCAGCAGATGGGTGATCACCCCTTGGGGAAAGTTATAAGCTTCAATCACATTGGCTAATGCTAATTCTTGTAGCTGTGGCACTAAGTTCCAGTGACCACCGATCACCCGTTTAACTAGACCCGGCCGGGCAAAATGGTTAGCGCCTCGGCTTTGGCCATCGCCTTGGCCCGTTGCAAACACCAAATTCACCTGCCTCGGATGCCCTGTTGCGTCAAACCGTGCCGCTACCGCTTTGGCCAGTGACTCCGGCACCGCCGAGCCAATAAAACCGCCCATGTAAACGCCGTCACCATCTTTAATCAATGCGGCGGCCTGTTCAGCGCTGATCACCGGTGTCTCCATGCTTAACTCCTTTTTAGCCTTGCTTTGTTCTATCTCTTTGAAGTGTAGAGCGACTGAAAAGGCTGGCGGCATGAAAACCCGACCAAGGATCACATTATTTACATTTGATTAACATTAATTGTGTTTTGATTGCAATAAGTGAGTATCAAGGCTCTAAACGACCCTTGAAAAGTAACAGTGTCACATAGCTAAATTGGTAATGATCGTAAGATCACTTAACGAACGGAGTGATCGAGATAAGAGTAGAGAAACGTACTAATGCCGCCCTAGAGAAACGCAAAAGAACGGCAAGCTCAAGAAAGGTAGAGTCAAAAAGAAAGGCACTCACGAGTGCCTTTCAATAAGATCAGAAGTTAATACCCCGTCAGCTCCATATAGCCCCGCCCCGTTGCTGAGCCTGAAACTTTTACCGGCGCTTCCCAGTATGAGAATGTTAATGGAAGTGGTTTCAGTTGCTTAATGGCATCGACCTTAATATCGATATTGTGCTCGGCAATTATCACATGCCAGCCCAAGGGATAAACCCCTTGTTTAAGATTGGCATTACGGGTCACTTGCATCTGAATGTCTTGGCTCGACAACGACGTTACGGTCTCGCCATCCATTAAGGTACCAAAATAGTAACGCTGATCACCTTGGCGCACTTGGGACACCATCAGCTTGCGATTGTCGTCTAAGTGCAGCGACATCCAATCCCAACCGAACTCATCAGGGATCAGAGAGTTGGAACTCCACTCTCTGTCATACCAACCGTTGCCCCTAAGTTGATGCTCGACACCGTTAAGGGTGATCACACCGGAAACCGCCAATGAGGGGTAGCTGAAATAATACGAGGCGAGAGAATCCTCTTGGTTCTTCTGACTATAGCCCTGCTCACCGTGCAAGACTCTCACGCCTTGATTGGTGATCGACAGGTTCATTGCCGCATCACCTTGGCGCGCAATCAGCGTCGCTGGGAACGGCTCCGACTCGCCGCCTTGCCACTGCCAATCATCAATCCACATCGCAAAAGGCGATACTTGGACGTTAGCTTGACCAATGCCGGCACGGGCAAAACGTTCGTGCGCTATCTGACCATCGGGTTTGGTGATCACCCAATGCGCCATATAGCGATGAGGACTTTGCCAGCCATCGAGATCGCCCTGCGTGGCGGCAAAACGAAACAAGGTCCATTGCACGCCCCAATCTTGCCCTTGCTGATCTTTCAAATTCGCAGTGAAATACCACCATTCGTTGCGAAAATCGGGATGAACCCCTTCATCGGCAGGAAAATCAAGTACCGCATCACGCACCACAGGGGTAAACCCATCATGCATAGCGGTATTAGCGAGGAGATTGGGACCAGCAGCCAGCTCTTGTTGTGAGTTAACCAGCCAATATTGGGCGGCCGCAAGTAACAGCAACAAGACGACGATAACTTTGATAAACAAGGATCTCATATCGCCTCCCGGAAAGAGCGGATCGCCGAGCGTCTAACCAAGCGCACGACAGGCCAACCACCTGCGAGCAATAACGCCACTATCGATACCCCAATAACCGCCATATATTGCTGCGGGAACAGAAGTAAGTCCATTGACCAGCCAAACGATTCAAGCAACACACGATCAATCAACAAATGCGCCAAGCCGAGTCCGAGCGGTAACGCAATCACTGCATTCAGCAGACCGATCACCAGCAATTGTCCGCCGCCCAGCATCACTAGCTCTTTGCCTGTCATGCCCATACAGCGCAACAGAGAAAACTGTTTAGCGCGTGATAGCTCGCCCGCTGTGGTGGCAAAAAACAAGCCCGTCACTGCGATAAATAGAGTTAACATACCGAGCGAATCTGTCACTTTAAAGGTGCTGTTGAAAACATCTTTTGCCTCAGCCAATAAAGAGGCTTGATTGATGATATCTTCATCTGACAAGCCAAAGGCTTGCTGCACTTCATTCATAACCGCAGGAATATTGCTGCCCGGTTTGAGCGTAACCGCGATGCTCATTTGACCGGTATTACCGAAGTATTCACGCCAACTGTCGTGTGGCAGCAAGACCTGACCGTACGGATTACCGTAGTCGTAATAAATACCCGCGATTTGCCATTCTTTATCGAGCGGCACCGGCAGTGTGACAACGTCACCCACATTCCAGTGATGACGATGCGCCAACGACTCGCTGACCAAGATCCCCTTGCCCAAATGGACATCAAACCAGTAATCCGGTTTCGACACCTTCACCGCCAGCGATGCACGCTCTGATGCCGAGGTGCCAATACTGTAGGCTTGGATCATGCCAAGCTCAGTGTTGAGATCGGTACGCCACTGCCAACGAATTTCCGCCACATCTGGATGGCGATTCAACCAACGCTGCATTTCACTGCTTTGCATCGGTTTAGGGTGCATATAGATATCAGACGCGACGCGAGTTTCGAGCCAGTTAAACGTGGCTTGGCGGAAACTGCCCACCATGGTATCCATGCCAATATTGGCCGCCATCGCCAGCATAAACGCCATCGACGCGACGCCACGATAACTCAAACTAACCGCCGCATCGCTGCAGAACCAACGTAACTTGGCATCGGCAAAACGGTACGACAGACTGGTGAACATGCCCCAAATCAAATACGGGGTGAACAACGCCACAGCAAGCAGCAAGAGTGCGATCACCACAAAGCCTGTCGCTTGCGACGATGGCATGGCGTAAATCACACCCGCGATCACCGCCAGCACCACCGCAAACAGCGCTTGCCATACAAACTCGCGCCCCGAAAAGCGGTGCAAAGACACTTGTCGGCTCAAACGGGCCGGCGGGGTTTTAATGAGTCGGACCATCGGCCAGCCACAAGCGAGCAAGGTACCGCCCGTTGCCGCCAGCACACTGATCCCGCCCCATTGCCAATGCCATTCAACGAGATCAGACACCTGCGCGCCATACAGATCGCCTAAGCTTTCCGCCACGCCCGACATCAATTGATTTGCCAGCATCAAGCCAAGCAAGTTACCGCTGATCACCGCCACTACCAGCCACAACAGCACCTCAACCACCAGCACTGAAGTTAACTGGCGACCACCCACCCCAAGCTGGCGTAATTGCCCAACCAAAGGCTGACGCTGAGTGAACGATAACGACATGGCTTGGAAGAAAATGAACATCCCCACGACAAACGACAACATGCCCATCGCCAGCAGATTACTGTGGAAGGCGTTGGTCATTGCGGCCATATGATCATGGCTATGATTTTCGAGTTTGAGAGATGGCGGCAGCGCAGCCAGAATTTGGCTCTGCTCTTCATCTGTCAGATCTTGGCAGCTGATCCCGGTTAACCCATGAGTACGCTTCATGTTGCGCAGAACCCCAATATCCGTGATGATCCGCGAACCGCCAAAGTGCAAACGCTCAGCCAGTTTCACCGTGCCTAAGGTGCCAATAGAGGTTTCAAAATTAGCGCCATCCTCTACCCCTAAAAACTCGGCGTAATCACTGGCAATAAACAATGGATAAGGCGGTGATAAAATTGCTCGGCCATAATCGGCCGCGCCTTTATCGTTCGATAAGTTCAGTAAGCTGATCGCATCAACGCCCAGCACTTCAATTTGCGCGCCGGAGGCATGAGTAAACCGCTCACGCTGGATAGGCACACACTGATCAAAGCCAGCACGACGCAGTGAGATATAAAAGCTGTCGTCAATCCGTCCGCTAGGTTGTTGCGGCACAATGCGATAATTAAAAGGGAGTTCGAAAAGTTGCGCATTCTTGCCATAGCTCAGACGTGCTTGATAGTTAATCGCCAGCACGCCAACCAAGAGAGAGATCCCCAAGGTTAGGCCCAGCCACATTAATATCAGTTGCAGTTTGTGCTTACGGTAATGACCCCAAAGGGCATTAGCTACGGGTGCGAACATCCAGATATCCCCCCTGCAGACGCACCTGTCCTTCCATATAGCCTGCCACGTTGGCACTGTGGGTTACCAACAACAAGGTACAGTTCAGATCTTTGGCTAAACGGATCAGCAAACGCATCACCGCCGCTTCGTTTTTCGCGTCTAAACTACCGGTAGGCTCATCCGCCAGCAGTAACTTAGGCTCCATATACAGCGCGCGCGCAATTGCCACACGTTGCTGTTGCCCACCCGACAACTCTTCTGGGTAGCGGGCTAAAAGCGGCATTAAGTCGAGGTTTGAGATGATCTGACGCCATAAACGATCATTCTCCGGCAAGTTGCGGAGCTGGCGGCAGAAACGAATATTGTCGGCAATGGTCAAGGTTGGCAGCAAGTTATATTGCTGGAAGATCATACCGATATTATCGCGTCGAAAATGGGTACGATGACGCTCATCGCATTGGTGAATCGCGATGTCATCAATCCAGATCTCACCGGAGTCCACGGAGTCTAGACCGGCAATTAAATTGAGTAAGGTGCTCTTTCCTGAGCCACTTTCGCCCATCAAGGCAATTTGCGAGCCTTTCTCGACGAATAACTCTGCACTCTGTAAAACGGGGATAAAGTCATCACCATCACGGTAGCCTTTGCAGAGCTGAGTAATTTTAAGCATTGTTCATTCCATTTCGGGTCATCTTGCGATAACACAGCGATACGCAATGTACCGTATTACTGCCGTAATAAAAAGAGTTGGCCTGACTAGATAGCTAAAAAGTCAACAGTACTGTCTAAATCACTGCCACTTTCGGCAATTACAGGTAAAAGTTCTATCAAGCATACGTTGTAACCGCCTCGTTTCGATTACAATTAATCTCATTCATCATTACAAAACGATTATCAAGGAAGAACCGTGATGCAAAATGTGCTCGTCATTGGCGCCTCCGGCTATATCGGCAGTCACCTCGTTCCCAAGCTCGCGTTAGCTGGCCATCGCGTTATCGCCAGTGGCCGCTCTCTGTCATTGTTGAACAAGCGCGGCTGGCACATTTTCGACAACGTGACACTCGCCCAACTTGATCTCTCCATTGACCCCATCAGCCCACTGCTGAATAACATCGACACCGTGGTGTTTCTTGTGCATGGCATGAATCACGGCCATGACTTTATTGATTACGAAACCAGTATTTGTGAACGCTTGACCGACGCGCTAAAACGCAGCGACGTCAAACATGTGGTTTATCTCGGCGCGCTGCAGCCCCAAGGGGAAGATTTATCTTCGGGCCACCTCTATGCCCGTGCGCGTACTGGCGAGATCTTAAGAGACAGTGCGATTCCCGTCACGGAGCTGCGAGCCGGTATTGTGATTGGTCCCGGCTCCGCGGCTTTTGAGGTAATGCGCGATTTTATCTACCACATGCCGCTGCTATTTACCCCTAAATGGGTTAACTCTATTTCATCGCCAATTGCTCTCGACAACCTACTGCACTACCTATTGCAGTTAGTAGAGCATCCGCAAAGCACCAGCGAGATCTATGATGTCAGCGGCCCCGAAACACTCACCTATCGTCAACAAATGGAGTATCTGGGCGCAGAAATGAAAAAACCGGTGCGGATCATCCCGCTCACGTTTCTTTCTCCGGCGCTCACTGCGCACTTTTTCGGTGCGATCACCTCTGTACCAAGCAATATCGCCAGAGCCCTCGTCGCAGGACTTCGCTACGACTTACCCGCCAACGCCTGTGCCATCCAAGCGCGTTTTCCGCAGCATCTGATTGATTACCAACATGCGGTGCGCACCACCTTGCCACAAGAGCAAAATGTGGTTCGCAATGAGATTTGGGGCTACGATCCTGATGCGCTTGAACGCTGGCAACCGGGGTTTGGCTATTACGCCAAACATGCGGGCGCCTGTTTTTCTACCTCCGCTAGCAGCGCCGCGTTATGGCAAGTCATCAATCAACTGGGCGGCACCCGAGGCTACTTTTACGCTAATTATTTATGGACGCTACGCGAATGGATTGATCATCTGTTTGGCGGCAGCGCACGCCAGCGCCAACGAAGCGCTGAAACGCAATTAGCGGTTGGCGATCATATCGATTCTTGGAAAGTCATCAGCGCCGAGCCGCAGCACCATTTGTCTCTGCTCTTTGGGATGAAAGCGCCCGGCTTAGGTCGGTTAGAATTTACGATTGAAGATAAAGGCGAAGTGCGGTTATTAGACATTCGCGCTTGGTGGCATCCCGCAGGTTTTTCCGGCTTGCTCTATTGGTTCGCCATGATGCCCGCTCACCTCTTTATCTTTAAAGGCATGGTCAAAGCGGTGTGCCGATTAGCCGAAAATATGACTACCGAATCATCGATTAACACCAGGACATAACCAAAGACCAAAACCCCAAGAAACACCGAAAAACAAAGGCGAAATGTATACGAGTATTTCTACAGTTGGCAAAAAATTTCACGAAATAGCAAATCAGTGAGGTAACCTCCAAAACATCACTAAATACACTCAGTTGTAATGAATAGATTTATCAATTAAATTACATTGTTCGTACATTATCTTTCAAGGAAAGTAAAGTATGATACAAAATCGTCTAATTAGAGCGACATACATCGCTTCTTCAGTGATTATTGCTACTGCATGTGGTGGCGGCGGCAGTGATTCTCCCAGTGCAGGTGTGATAACATCTACCGAAATGAATGCCATTTCAGATTCCTGTACACTTCGCTCTGGTAGTTTTGAATGTTTAGAAACCACAAATGCGGGAGCCGATGGCATTCAAGCCGCATTGAATCGTCACAGCGACGAAATTCGAACGATAACTCTATTCAACAACCCAATAAATAACAGTATCGCTACGCAGCTACAAAGCATGCCAAAGCTGTCTTATTTACATTTAAACAATACTCCAGGTGCAGATGCTCTAGACCTATCTACCGTCAACACCCTTGAATATTTATCGGTATCTAACAATGCGACTATCAATAGAATCAACCTAGGCAGTACAACTACCCTGCGTGAACTTGTTCTGAGCTCCAATAGCCAACTCCAGCAAGTCGATATTTCAAATTACGAGAAAATTAGTAAACTAGATATCCGCGGTAATTCTCATGACCCTATATCTATCATTGGTTTTGACAGCTTAGGCAGCCTTGAAAGTTTAGCTTTGTGGAATACGCAACTCACTCAAATTGATCTTTCAAATCACTTAGGACTCACAGACCTCAATCTAGGCTCCAACCCTAACCTTACCGATCTTAATCTAGGAAATATTACTCAGCTAGAAGCTATTTGGCTCTACAACAATGAGCAACTAACATCCGCCCAAATTCCCACCTCGCCTAACTTAAGCAAGCTAAGCATAGAATCAGCTCAAACGCCTATTCAGCTTAACGGTATGAATGCCGTGTTCCCGAAGCTATATAGCCTGAAACTCAATAACACTACCGTCACCAGTTTAGATCTTTCAACAAGCACTGAGCTGAGTACGTTAACATTGGAAAACAATGAAGATTTAACAAGCGTAGATATCAGCACCCTCGCTAAACTGCGTGAACTTAACATTAATGACAAGTTCGACCAATCACCAACGAGAGTGGACCTTATCGGCTTTGATGAGCATTTACTTCCTGTTGACCTTTGGAGCCTTACCCTAATCAATACAACCATTCAACAACTCGATCTAACCAGTAATCACTTTGATTTTCCCGTTGATATACACCTTGCTCGAAACCAATTACTTGATACGGTTAAATTTGGTTCGGGGGCAAATGTTGGCTCTTTAACATTAGCAATTAATGGTAATCTCACTACCGTAGATACACCCAACTTATCGAAACTAGAGACTTTAGTCATTGACAGCAACGCCAGCCTTTCCGTTGTTGATCTGGCAGGAATGAGTGCGCTAACCTCGTTCACACTAAATAGTAGTCCGATACTAAATGCTCCTACTTTGCGCAATCTAGATGCGGTTTATCAAACACTGACTTCACTTGAACTTGAGTCGACGCTGGTATCATCACTAGATACAAGCCAGCTAACCAATTTAACGAAGCTAGCCTTAGACGGTAATAACGCTCTCAGTACCCTTGATGTAGCACCGCTTAGTAAACTTTCCAGCCTGTCTATTGCAGGGTCAGCAAACAATATCATTGCAATTACCGGCCTTGAGCAACTCAGCAATCAAATGTTTTTGTTGGCATTCAATTATTCAGATATCACGGCCATCGATCTCACTAGCTTTGCTAACTTGTCACTCGTTGACTTAAGTGATAATGAACTGCTCTCTTCGACTATATTTGAGCCTTCTGCCGATAGCAGTATTTTTCTGCTCAATACCCCTGCACTCGATAAATCAGACTTTATTGTGAACTACCCTAACGCCGACTTCACCTATGAGCTAAATCTAGTAGCGCGTTAATCCTACAAAGGCCAGTTCAGTCTAAATAATAGAACCATAGATATATCAAAGGCCACCGTCATGGTGGCCTTTTCAGTAGCTATTACACTTGAATCCCTGAGCACATTAATACTCACGCCTCATAATTACGGCGTCACATCAAACTCCGGAATAAACGTCCCTTCATTGGCAGGGTAAATCACATACTCGCCGTGGTACTTCACTTTGGATTTATAGTCGGTGACTTTGTGGAGCAAAATCCCTTGCAGGCGGGCTTGATGCAATAACTCCGGCACTTGACCACGGACATACAGTGACAGCGGCTTAACCAGTTCGCCGTCGTCGTTAAACGCTTTTGCCGCTTGCTCGCAACACACCACCAGCGACTGCTGACCATCGGTAAAGTGAGATACTTTGCGCAGCACTGGGTACTCTAGGGTTAGCTCCCACTCTTTGGCTTCCATCGCATCTAAAAAGGCGTTGTAGTGCTCAGCGGTGATCGCAGGAAATGCATCCTGACCCTCTAACACACGGCGATATCCCTTTTTGATGGTCTCAAACATCGTTTTTAACTGGGCATTTTTGCCCATGCTGCGCGAATTGCGTTGCCACTCTGTCAATACCGGCACCACACAGGCGTTAAAACGTTGCTCTTTTATCACCTTGGTCACCCAACGGCTGAGAAAATAGGTTTCGCTCACTGGCGTTGCCGAGGTTTTCTTGCTTGCGATAGATTGCGCCAGCTCATCCAACCCCGATTCAACCACATCCAGTACTGTTTGGTAGAAAATCTTACTCATTACTTGCTCTCATTTCTGCCCGGCGGGCAACGCCCATATAGAAGAACGCAGACAAACACGCGCACACCGCGATGGTTAATGCCATCGGTAACGATGAGGTGCCCGGGATCAACGCAACAATGGCGCTAACACACGCCCCGACACCAAATCGCATTGTGCCTGCAATCGCCGAAGCCGTTCCGGCCATATTGGGATAATTGTTTAACAAACACGCCATGGTATTACTACCGATAATCGACATTACGCCGACGGTCATCATTACCGGCACCACTGTGCCCCATAAACCTAAGTTTAAGAAGTAGGCGGCCACCATTGCCAACCCACTCACCACTTGAATACACAGCGCAATATTCAACATGGTGGCAGAGCCCAATTTACGCACCATTTTGCCGTTAAACACAGTAAATAGGCTTAAACAGACAATATTCAACGCGAAATAGAAGCCGAAGTGCTCTTCGCGGATCCCGAAATATTGAATGTAAACGTATGGGCCGGTAGTTAAAAACGTCATCATACAGCAGAACGAAAACGCGCTACAGAGTACGTAGCCCAGTGCTGACGGGTTAGATAACAATTTCAGGTAGTTACGTAGCGTCACACCAATGCGCAGCGGTTGGCGGTTTTCCGCTTGCAAGGTTTCTGGGATCCGCCAATACACCGCCGCCAACGTCAAGGTGGCAAACACGCTCAAGCCATAGAAAATCGCTTTCCAGCCCAGATGGACTGAAACATACCCACCCAGTACCGGCGCCACGAGCGGCGCGACCGTCATCACTAAGGTAATGAACGCCATAATGCGCGCAAATTCACTGCGCTCGAACATATCCCGCACTAAAGCTTGGATGATCACCGCAGCGGCTGCGCCCGATAACCCCTGCGCTAAGCGAAACGATTTTAGCTGCGCAATGTCCACACTGGTGGCACACAGCAAGCTCGTCACGGCAAAGGCGGCGATCCCAAACAGCAATACCGGCTTGCGGCCAAACGCATCCGCCAATGGCCCGAAAAATAGCTGACCCAAGGCGAAACCTGCGGTGTACAGCGCCAAGGTAATTTGTACCGCACTCTCTGATGCGCCAAGATCTTTGCCAATGGTTGGCATCGCTGGCAAGTACATGTCAATCGCAAGAGGCGTTAAAGCAGCAATCGCGCCTAACAGCACGATAAGAGGAAGATTATTGCTTGTTTTCATCAAAGGTCCGGAAAAATGAGGCACAACACTCAAATGATACCTGTTATTTGACTGACTGCACCTGAATTAGCCCTAATTTAAGTAGGTTTTTCTGTGTTATCGCCTTTATCCGGCAAATAGGCATTAAAAAAGCCGCTTGGCGCGGCTTAACGTATTCAAATATCGGCTCATTGGCAGGGGTTTACCCTAACTCGGTTATTTTTGAAACGCCGCGATTTCTTCTGGGCTAAGATCGCGGTATTCGCCTGGCGCTAAGTCATCATCCAACTCAATAGGACCCACTTGGGCGCGGTGCAAGCCGATCACTTTGTTACCGGTTGCGGCAAACATACGTTTGACTTGGTGGTACTTGCCTTCGGTGATCTTGATAATCGCCTCGGTTGGCGACAATAGCTCGAGCAGCGCCGGACGCGTCGCCACTTTCTCCCCTTTTAGCATTACGCCTTCGGCAAACTGCTCAATCACCACAGGTTCGACCGGATCAGCAAGCTCAACGTGATACACCTTTTCACACACATGCTTAGGACTGGTAATACGGTGAGACCACTGGCCATCGTCAGTTAGCAACACCAAACCGGTCGTATCACAGTCAAGGCGACCAGCAACATGCAATTTCTCTGGCGCGACTTCATCAAGCAGCACAAAAACGGTCGGATTGTAATCATCAACATGAGAGCAAACAAAGCCCCCCGGCTTATTGAGCATGATATAGCGCGGACCTGTCAGCGAGAGTTCACGCTCATCAAACACCACGGTATCGCTGTCAGTAAGCTTGGTTGCCCCTTGCTTAATGATCTGATCATTTAGAGTAATTTGACTATCTTTCAACAGTTTAGTGGCTTGTTTTCGAGTGATGCCAAGGGCTTCAGTGAGGAATTTATCGAGTCTCATAGTGATCATAGTCAGGAAATAGAACGAATATTATAACTAAGGCTCAAGCGAACACCTATTTTTCAGCTACAATGGTGGAATTCAGCGGAGAGCGGAAATCGAGTAGAACATATCTCCGTTGAAGTTGTCTCACTTATGACAAAAACCATATCAAAAACAAAAATACCTACAAAACAAAGGGCTCAGTAATGAAAGTCTCCCTACTCTCTGCATCAGCCACCACTTTCTCTAAATTATTCAAGTTGGTAGACGCGTTTTTTGCTCATGAAGAACTCGATCATGATGTTGAACGCACCCAAGCCGCTCTGCATTCTCTCGCTTCCCGACCTGAAATGGGACGGATTTGGCTTATTGAAGTCGAACAAGATGATGAAACACATTTGGTTGGACACTTGGTCGTTAGCTTTAGCTTTAGTTTGGAAGTCGCTGGCCGTGTCGCGATTGTCGATCAGTTCTATCTCGACCCACACTGGCGCTCACAAGGCGTCGGCACCTATGTGATCCCAGCAATTGAAAACGCATTGACAAACGAAGGGATCAGCCAGTTGTCGATGGAAGTGAACATTGGTAACGGTGGCGCACGTCGTTTTTATGAGCGCATGGGCTATAACCCTCGCCGTCAACACTGCATTATGAGCAAAAATCTGGTGTTGGAGCCTGCCGATCTCGATATGGTGTCGTAAGCCAGTCAGCTATCGCCAATGGCGTAAACCCATCACCGGATAACAAAAAACAACGCAATCATTTTTGCCAAAGAGCTGGAGTGCTACACTGCAGCTCTTTTTTATTTCCTGACGGTAGATAACTTTACCTGCGCCTGTTTTAACTCAGGCTAAGTTATTCTCGCTGTCAGCACTATTTATCGCCAGCTATGTACACACTTCGCCCTTATCAACAACAATCTGTCGACGCTGTTATCCATTACTTTCGCCGCCGCCCTGAGCCGGCCGTCATTGTGCTGCCAACCGGTGCCGGAAAAAGCTTAGTGATCGCCGAATTGGCCAAACTGGCGCGTGGCCGCGTATTGGTGCTCGCCCACGTCAAAGAGCTGGTGGAGCAAAACCATGCCAAATACGAAGGCTACGGCTTAAAAGGCGGGATCTTCTCTGCCGGATTAGGGCGAAGAGAGGCCAACGACAAAGTGGTGTTTGCCTCGGTGCAATCTGTGGTGCGTAATCTGGACGCCTTTCGCGATCAGTTTTCCTTACTGGTGATTGATGAATGCCACCGCGTCCCTGACAGCGACGACACCAGCTATCGCAAAGTCATCGCGCACCTGCAAGAGATCAATCCCGGCTTGAAAGTGCTGGGCCTGACCGCGACGCCTTATCGCTTGGGAATGGGGTGGATTTATCAATTTCATACCCGCGGCCAAGTGCGCAGCACCGAGCCGCGTTTCTTTCGCGACTGCGTGTTTGAGTTGCCTATCCAATATCTGCTCGATGAAGGCTTTCTCACTCGCCCCGATCTGCGCGACATGGCGGTAGAAGGTTATGACTTTAGCAGCTTAACACCCACTGCCGCCGGTCATTATCGCGAGTCTGAGCTTGATGCGGTGATCGACAAAGCCAAGCGTGTCACGCCACAAATTATCGATCAGATCAAACAGGTCGGCCAAGTGCGTAAAGGCATTATGATCTTCGCCTCTACCGTTCACCATGCGCAGGAAATCATGGGCTATTTGGCCGATGAGAACGCCGCATTGGTGATTGGCGATACCCATACTGTCGAGCGCGATCGGATCATCAACGAGTTCAAACAGCAAAAGATCAAATACTTGGTTAATGTTTCCGTCCTCACCACCGGCTTTGATGCGCCGCATGTCGATTTAATTGCGATTTTGCGCCCCACCGAATCGGTCAGTTTGTATCAGCAAATTGTCGGGCGCGGTTTGCGCCTCAGTGAAGGTAAAACCGACTGCTTGATTTTGGATTATGCCGGCAACAAGTTTGATCTCTACCAACCTGAAGTGGGCGATCCGAAACCGAAAAGCGACAGTGAAATTGTCACTATCCCTTGTCCGGCTTGCGGCTTTAACAATAACTTTTGGGGCAAACTCGACGATAACGGCTATTTGTTAGAGCACTACGGCCGTCAATGTCAGGGCTATTTTGAAGAAGACGACGGCACCCGCGAAGTCTGTGGCTACCGTTTTCGCGCCAAGTTTTGTGAAATGTGTGGCGCCGACAATGATATCGCGGCGCGACGCTGCCATCAGTGCGATCACGCCTTGGTCGATCCGGATAAAAAGCTACGCGAGGCGCTAAACCTCAAAGATGCTTTGATTTTGCGTTGTCATGATATGACCTTAGAGCCGGGTAAAAACAGCTACGGCAAACCGCAACTCAAAGTGAAATACCACACCGACGAAAACTTACCCCTCACCGAGGTGTGGCCGTTGGTCAATCAAGGTCAGAAGAAAGATCTGCTGGCCAAGTTTATTAATCCGATGCTAGTGGATCGCCATCGCCCGTTTACCGACACTGCGCCCACCAAAGTTGCCGCCAATGCCCATCGCCTCGCACCGCCGGCGATCATCGTGGCGCAAAAACAGGGCCGTTTTTGGAAAATTCGCAGTAAAATTTACGCCATGGAAGCGGCAGAAATGACAAGCCTTGAAACGCTGCAGCAAAAACAGCAGGAAAAGTGGTCATGAATTGGCCTAATGCGATAACCGCGCCCGATTTTCGCTTGCATTTTTAGAGACTAAACGCTAATATCCGCGCCTGATTTAAACGACGTTGTGTAAGGTCGCATTACATAACGCATAACCATATAGAGTATATTCTATGAAATTCGAAGCTACAGTACGTTCTGACCTAGGTAAAGGTGCGAGCCGCCGCCTGCGTCACGCTGACAAATTCCCTGCAATCGTTTACGGTGGTGAAGCTGCTCCAGTTTCTATCATCCTTGACCACAGCGCAGTGATCAACCAAATGGACAAGCCTGAGTTCTACCAAGAAATCACTCTAGTGATCGAAGGTCAAGAAGTTAAGGTTAAGCCACAAGACATCCAACGTCACCCATACAAGCCAAAAGTTCAACACATGGACTTCGTTCGCATCTAATTGCTAACGCATTGGTTATAAAAAGCGCCTCAGGGCGCTTTTTTTGTTTCTTCTGCTCACTTCTTATTGCAGAGAAACCTCCCCAGCGACACAATGTTAGCCTTCTTCGACAACACACTAAATGCGATGACAACCCTGTATATCTTTTCTGGCCTGCCCGCTTCGGGTAAATCTAGCTTGGCAAAACGCTTAGCCCGACACACGGGGGCGATGTATGTGCGGATCGATACCGTTGAGCAAGGACTCAGAGATCTGTGCCAGTTTCCAGTGGAAGGCGAAGGCTATCGACTTAGCTATCGCATCATCAAAGATAATCTCGTGCTCGGTATTAATGCGATTGCCGATTCATGCAACCCGATCACTTTAACCCGCAACGAATGGCAAGAGGTCGCACTGTCGGTTGGGGCGAGCTTTGTCAATATTGAAGTGGTTTGCTCAGACAGCGCAGAGCATCGCCGGCGCGCAGAAACCCGACCGTGCGAAGTCGCCAACCTGACCTTGCCAACATGGCAACAAATTGAAAACCGCCACTACGATACATGGAATGATGACTCTCGCATCATCATCGATACCGCTGGGCAAACTCTCGATCAGTCGTTTCTTGAACTTTGCGAAAAGCTAAAGGTGACATTGTAACTCAACACCTGTGCGCGGCTACGGCTCTCGCGCTCTAATGCTTTAACGCTCCAAAGTCATAGGAACAAAGCGAATACCGTTAAACTCACCTTCTTTATCGGTCGCCACAAACCCATTCGCTTGGTAAAACCCGACGCCATTTATCGATGAGCGCAAACTGATCGTCCTCGCGGATGTGAATTCTAATAACTGTTGCAACATCGCCTTGCCCAATCCTTGTCCTTGGCACGATTTGGCGACAAACAGGTGCATGATATAGTTGCTATCGCGCATTGCACCAAAACCCACCAGCTCACCCTCACTGTTCAGCGCTTTAAGGCTTAAAAACTGTGTGGGATCGAGCGCGGTTGCTAAATCCGGTAGCACCCGCTGGTTAAATTCGTTTTTTCCTTGTTCGTTAAACGTCGGCAAAATATCGACCGCCGACACAGCGGTGACCAATTCAGTGATGGCGTCAAGATCAGACAGTGTTGCGAGTTCGAACTTCATTTCTTTCCCTTTCTTACCGCTCCGTGATAACAATTTAATCATTTTTATACGGGAAACAAGACAAGTTCAAGCGTAAGGTATTGAGATAATGCTAATTTCTCAAGATAGCCAAACGCATAGCAAGAGATTTAAAGAATGAAGATAAATCGGTTTAAAGAAGAAAGAGAAAGAGAAAGAGAAAGAGAAAGAGAAAGAGAAAGAAGAAACTAAAACAGATCCCGCTGCTGATCGGGGAGCTCTACCGGCTGGTTTTTCTCGCGTTTTGCCCTTTCTACCCGCTGGCGACGCTGATAACAGATTTTCACCACATTGCGTTTTTGCTCATTGGTGAATTCTAACCAGCCAAAGCGCTCCTCACGACTGCGAAAACAGCCTTTGCAGTAACCGCGATTGTTCACCTGACAAACCCCAATACAGGGGCTGGGAACAGGAAAGAAATCCAGTTGTTCCATGCAGTTCAGCGCGCCTTGTTGAATTAATGTTAAAACAAGCCTAACTGGGGTTGGGTCAAATTGTCAAAATTCTCGCCTACAAACGGCAAAATCGCATCCGCGATAGGTTTTAATTGCTTTTCAACGTAGTGATCGTAATCAATCGGACTCGGCGAGTACTCAAGCGGCTCAGGCCCTGCCACTGTCATCCGATATTCTATCCATCCACCCCGCTGATATTGCAACGGACGACCCTGTTTTTGATTATACTCGTCAGCCAAGCGCGCGGCTCTGACATGCGGCGGGACATTTTTCACGTACTCATCAAGCTTGCGACGCAGACGCTTACGGTAGATCAAATCATCATCCAATTCCCCTTTGCGAGTCTTCTCAACATAGTCGCGGACGTAATCAATGACCGGTAAGTCGGCAAACACCCGTTGATACAAGGTTTTCTGAAAATGCTGCGCCAACGGGGTCCAGTCGGTACGAACGGTTTCTAAGCCTTTGAATATAAGCTCACCGGACTTGCCATTTAAGCCCGCGTAACGTTTTTTCGAGCCGGTTTCCGCGCCGCGAATGGTCGGCATTAAAAAACGCTGATAGTGGGTTTCGTATTCCAGCTCTAGCGCTGATTCCACCGCGTATTGCTCGCGAATGTGGTTTTTCCACCACTGGTTGATATGCAGCACCAAGGCTTGACCAATTTTATCCGCTTCCTCTTGGGAAAAGTCGCCGTTGAGAGAGACAAATGTCGAGTCAGTATCGCCATAAATCACCTCATAGCCTTGCGCTTCAATTAAGGTGCGGGTGGTTTTCATGATCTCATGGCCGCGCATCGTGATCGACGACGCCAAACGAAAATCGAAAAAACGGCAACCCGACGAACCTAACACCCCATAGAAGGAGTTCATGATGATCTTGATCGCTTGCGAAAATGCTTTTTCGCCTTGGCGCTTGGCCTCTTCTCGCGCCGCCCACAAGTTTTCAATCATCGCTGGCAGGAAGTGGCGCTCACGATGGAACTGTCCACCTCGGAAACCTTCAATCGCTTGATCTTTACCCGTGCCTATCTCTTGTTTTAGCCCTTCGACTAAACCCAGAGGGTCGATACAAAAGGTGCGAATAATCGACGGATACAGCGATTTAAAATCCAGTACCAACACCGATTGATACAAGCCCGGTTTAGAGTCCATCACATAGCCGCCGGGGCTCGCTATCCAATCTGCGCTTTCCAAATTAGGCGCGATATAACCCGCACGGTGTAACTTGGGTAAATACAGGTTGGTGAACGCCGCGACTGAGCCGCCGATACGGTCTAACTCAACGCCGGTTAAGCGGGTACGCTGGATCAAAAACTCCAGCAAATGGGTTTTATCGAAAATATCGGTGACCAGCTTACAGTCTTGCAAGTTGTACGTCGCGAGTGCGATTTTATCTTCGCGGAACATGCGATTGATCTCATCCATCCGATCGTACGGACTTTCAATCGCTTTGCCTTCGCCCAATAGCTCTTGTGCCACCGCTTCAAGCGACCATGAGCGAAAACCATAGGTCGCGGTTTTTAGGCTATCGATACCATCCAATACCACTCGCCCGGGCAAGGTGACAAAGGTCTGCTGCTGCGCGCTTTGGCGCACAAATAACGCCTCACCACCGCGACCAATACGCAGTGTCATCCGGTTCACTTCGGCACGTTTTGCAATCAAACGCATGTCGAAATCAATCACGTTCCAGCCGATGATCACGTCCGGATCAAACCGCTGGAACCACTGCTCCAAACGCTGCAGCAACTGCTTTTCGTTATCAACCCAAGTGATCCAACTCAAGGGCTCGGCATCGTGTGGCGGTTTGCCCACCATGATCACACGGCTATCTTGCGGGTGGTGCAATCCAATCGAGTATAAAACGCCCTTTTCGCTACACTCGATATCGAGGGATACCGCCGTTAAGCTCGGCTGATAATCACCGGTTTTTAGTCGCGAGCGAAAATACTCGCCATAGCCCTGATGCGCTTTGCGCTCGCCACTGAAAACCGCACTGCCGCAAATAAACCGCTCCATCAAAAAGCGATCGGTCAAACGAATATCCGACTCATACACTGTAACGCCTTCATCACTCAGCAGGTTTTGCGCTTGTTGCGCATGCTTTAGCGTTGGGAAGTAACAGGCCGCCGCAGGTTTGCTGGCAAAAGTCTGCAGTGGAAGGCTGGCAATGCGGTAATGCACTTGGCCATTTAATAGCTGATGGGTTTGCTGAATTTGGCTTTGCTCGATAAAGAATACCGGCTCTTCCCCTTCGATGCGCACGCACGCGGGGCCTTCGGCGGTCGTCATCCAGAACACCAACTCGGTGGTGTTACCTTTATCGCGAAAATGACGGCTAAGAATAAAGCCTTCCGCCGCTGCTGGGGGCTGTTGATTAACCAAACTTACGCTCCATTCGGCTGTATTCTGCCACGAGCCAATCACCATAGCTATTGAGCAGCGCCATCACGGCGCGCTTAGGGACACGCTTGCGCTGAACCAATATATGCAAACGTTCGATCTCGGTCTTTTTTTGCGGGTAGTACTGCAGGAAATGCTCGCTACATTGCTCCACGCTAAACGCCCAACACTTCAAGCGACTAACCACTAAGCCAAAACTGGCAAAGATAAGCTGTTTGGCGGCCGACTCACAGATGTCGAGATACGGCCCAAGGGTTTCCACCTTGCGCACTTCGTCTTTATAGGCGGTTAAGCGTTTGCCGATATCGCCGTTAAACGCTTTGGCGATTTCCCAGCAAGGCTCAAAAGCGCCAAACTCGCGGCCAATATCTTCACCCGCTAAGCAAAGACAACAATGCTTAAACCAAAAACCCCAGTAGAAGATGTTCTTCAGATCAGACACTTCATCTAAGGTCACCACCTGCAAATCCAAATCACGAATATAGGGGTAACGCTGTTTAACTTGCTCTGCGACAGTAAGCAACAAGGTTTGCTGTTTGAACGTTAGGGGGGAGTTAACCAGCAAGGTGAAATTGACATCTGATCGCTCTGGTTTTGCCTCGCGACGCATCACGCTGCCAGCAAGATAGAGGCTGTGAAGTTTGCTACCTAAGGTCCGCTCGACCAATTTAACGGTGGCGGTGAGGATCGGCATGTATTCGCGTTGAAATGGCAGAGCGGTCATAGTGTGTAAGCTGGTGACGGAACTTGCCAAAATATACCAGCTTATCACTACGCCCGCCATGCTTAGGGGCTAATGCGGCCTACCTGAATAAGGTAACTGATGAACTGTTGTGCAGTTAGCAGCATGAATCACGCAAAGCAACTGTCGACATCACTCGCCAGTCGACTGCTCGTTAATCAGGCCAGCCGTTACCATCATGGTTAACGCCGTCGGTGTAAATTCGCCGCGATCCAACGAGGTTTTATTACTTTCCGTAAAGTTCTCGGTATCAACGATGTTGAGCGCCAAATCACGCTGAGTAAACACAAAGTAGTAGCGATAATCGTCGCTAAACTGATACGCGCCACTGCTTGGCAGGTTGAACTGCTCATTAGCCAAATCGGCTACAATAATCGATGCTGCCGCACTGGTATAGTCAGTGAAAATGCCATAAATGAAAGGTAAATAGGTTGCTTCAAACGTCGCACTTTCCCACTTTGCTTCCAAACGCTTCAGGGTGTCACGCTCATCCTCCAACGCGGCGGTTATCGCCTCATATTGGGTGTCGTCTTCTGATATCGCGAGCTCCGCAAACTGTTGTTCATCCATTGCGAGCTGTGATTTACGCTCTGCAATATTGTCTGCGGTGATCTGTTGTAACTGCTCAAAGTGCGCTTCGAGCGAGTTTTCAACAATAAACGCCACTTCGTCATTAACCCCTGAGCCGAGAGTTTCTCGCAGATTAGCAAGGAGCGTGACTTGCGCCATTACGTCTTCTTGGGTGGCTTGGGTTGGATCTAACAGTGCCACACGTGAATAATCGGCGACAATCTGCGCTATTGCAGCCTCATCCACCGCAAAGACCTTGGCATCAGCCAAACGTGGCGAGGTACCCGAAATGGTTGAGCACGCGCTGGTCAGCGCCATCAGAAAACCGATAGCAATAACTTGGGTAAAGCGAACGTTGTGTAAATGCACAGGACTTCCCTTCTATCTGTGTTAATCCACAAAAGAGTAACCATCACACCACTAAAATGCAGCAAGCTCAGCAAAGTAATTAACAACGCAAGCTATCAATTGCGGCAAGGCGCACACTCTGGCAACCACGAACCGCACTAAGTGAGTCATGCCAAGGTGGTGATGAAATGCACGGATCCTTCACACTCTGCCGTCACATCGGCTTCTATGATTGGCAGACATAATATTTTCGTGATAATTTGCGCTCATCACCCTTGCTGCAGCGTAAGCACGCAAGGGCTATCTAATGGAGAATTCGATACATGCCTAGAGCAAGTGAAATTAAACGCGGTGCTGCAGTTAGCCTAAACGGTAAACTGCTAGTGGTGAAAAGCATTGATGTACAAAGCCCAAGTGCACGTGGTGCAGCAACTCTTTATCGCATGCGTTTTAAAGATGTCGTGACCGGCGGCAAAGTAGAAGAGCGTTTTAAAGGCGATGACATGGTAGAAACGGTTGATCTGAACCGCCGCCAAGTCAGCTTCTCTTACATCGACGGTGATGATTATATCTTCATGGATAACGAAGACTTCAGCCAATACACCCTATCGGGCGCTGACATTGAAGACGAGCTGCTATTTATCACCGATGGCATGGAAGGTCTATTGGTACTCGCCGTTGAAGAGCGTGCGGTTGGCCTTGAGCTACCCGCATCAGTTGAGATGGTAATTGAAGAAACCGATCCTTCAATTAAAGGGGCGTCAGCCAGTGCGCGTACCAAACCAGCGCGCTTTGCGACCGGCCTTGTTGTCCAAGTGCCTGAATACATTTCGACCGGCGAGAAAGTGAAAATCAATACCGCTGAGCGCAAATTTATGAGCCGTGCAGACTAAGTCGTTTAGATCCTTGCACGATTCGCCTTAGCTTCATTTTATTCCGGTGAGGTTGTGTAACACCACACTATCGCTGAGAACGTAACGCGACTGCGCTACACCAACAAAGACGGAAGAGTTATGTCCGAACAACGTTTAACTGTCGATGAAGTGATTGACGTCGCTTACGATATTTTCCTAGAAATGGCTGCCGACAATCTTGAGGCGGCAGATGTTGCCCTGTTCACGCTGCAATTTGACGATCGCGGCGCGGCAGAAATGGTACCAAATGGCACTGATTGGCCAGAGCATATCGGTTTTGAGCCAGCGGACGAAGATTACGGCGAAGTCCTGATCGGTTTGGTGAACGAAGAGACTGACGAGTTGGATGATGTCTTCGCTCGCCTTCTTATCAGCCGTATGCCGGATGAAAAGTTCTGCCATATTCTATGGAAGCGCGATTAATTCGCTCAAAAGTTGTCTAATTCACTCACACAGGTCAGTTAACCTGCAGCAGTGAGTGTGAATTAACAGACACAAAAAAGCCCTGATTGTTCAGGGCTTTTCTTATGGTTCTCAGTAACTCAATCAAACTGCAGTTTGTGTTTACCGTGTGACACTTTCGCTTGCAGGTAACTTTCGTTGCCTTCTTTAACGTGTGCACGCGTGCCCACCACTTCTTCGATTTCAATACCGTGCGATTGCAAATCGTTAATCTTGCGCGGGTTGTTGGTGATCAGCTTGATCTTTTCCACGTTCAACGCACGCAGCATTTGCGCCGCTTCCTTGAAATCACGCAAATCATCATCGAACCCAAGGTGGTTGTTCGCTTCGTACGTATTCATGCCTTGGCTTTGCAGACGATACGCATCCAGCTTATTGTAAAGCCCGATCCCGCGGCCTTCTTGGCGCAGATACAGCAAAATGCCGCCACTTTCGCTCATGCGTTCAATGGTTTCATCTAGCTGCTCACCGCAGTCACAACGCGACGAGTGGAACACATCGCCAGTTAAACATTCCGAGTGCATACGCACTAAAGGCGCGGCTTTTTCGCTATCTGCTTGCTTGAAAATCACAGCGACATGTTCTTTGTCTGTCGCTAAACCTTCAAACGACAAAATCTCTGCTGGAATATGACTCGCCTTTCCCACTTTGAAGGCGACACGCGCTCTAACTTTTGCCATGTTTCATCCACTATCAGGTAACTCTGGTTGTGCCGTAACCGCTGCGACTGCCAATTGTGGATCGCACCGCATTGCCAGTTGCTACGGGCCAACCCGCTAATGGTGAGCAGTAGACCAAATTATCGTAAGCGGCGCAAGCGGTTATTGTTATACTATAACATTTGTAGTTATAAGATTTCATTTATGCGTCATACGCGCTCACGAGATCTTGTGATCACGCCTCCTGCCCTTTCTCAACCGCACTTTCTACCTGTGTATCACTGTTAATTGAGCTAACAGCAAGCGCAAACCGCCTAGTCAATTGAGCATTATCTCAACAAATCTCTCTTTCTCGACTTACGATGCGCGTAAATTTGGCTCAAATGGTTAAAAACCATACATTTTGTAGTTGTTATTTCTCGCCCGCTGCATAGAATGGCAGCCTGAAATTTTACTTACTTCCGATTATTTAAGGGAAAGGCAATGATTCTTGTTGTTGGACATAAGAACCCAGATAGCGACAGCATTTGTTCTGCGCTAGTTGCTACTGAGCTACTAAAAGCACGTGGTCTTGAAGCGAAAGCGGTACGTCAAGGTGACATCAACCGTGAGACTCAATTTATCCTAGAGCAAGCGCAAGTAGAGCAACCAGAGTTTTGCAATTCTGTTGCGGGTCAAGACGTGTGGCTAGTGGACTACACCGATCTAGCACAAGGCCCGGACGATCTGGAGCAAGCAAACATCCTTGGTATCGTTGACCACCACCGTCTAGGCGACGTGACAACGGTTAACCCACTAGAAGCATGGATCTGGCCAGTCGGTTGTACTTCAACCATTCTGTTCAACCTGTTCAAAATGGAAAACCACGAAATCACCAAGCCAATGGCGACCCTGATGATTTCTGCGATCCTCAGTGACACCGTTGGTTTCGCTTCTCCAACGTGCACTGATAAAGACAAAGCTGCCGTTGCTGAGCTAGCTGTGCTTGCTGGCATCGACGATCTAGACGCGTTCATCAAAGCGCTTCTCATCGCGAAAACGGACATCGAAGGTCTATCTGCAGCGCAATTGGTTGAGAAAGATCTGAAAGCATACCCATTCAACGATCGTCAATTGGTAGTAGGTCAAATCGAGCTTGCGACGCTTGAGCAAGTTGACAGCATGATCGACGCACTAGAGGCGGATCTGCAACGTCGTTGTGATGAAGAAGGTCTAGCAATGGCTGCGCTAATGCTGACTGACATCACCACCAGCACCACCCGCCTGCTATTCAAAGGTGAGTGGAGTGCCAAACTTGACGCGCACTCTGAGGCTGGCGTGCTGATGATGGAAAACACCCTAAGCCGTAAGAAGCAAGGCTGGCCTTGGCTTCAAGGCGTTCTGGCATAATCGCTCAGGACGTTTGGCTAAGTTGCTCATTGAGCAATGAAGGCTGTACGATTTAAAGCTAAGCCATTTAAGGCTATGCGATTTTATGAGGGGGCTGCAAAGCCCCTTCTTTCCAATTGGCGATAAACGCCCTGCCCATTTCTATTCCCTGCAAGTAATCTTCGTGTAACTCTTCGGGTTTGCTCAGTAACGCTGAGCTTTTTAGCTCACGACACGGTGCGATCTGCACAATATTCGCTCCTTCCGGCGGCGTTTCCAAAAACGACTCACAATGACGTGTATTGCGATAGTGTGCCACCAGCATGTCGAGCAGCTCCATCGATTCGCTACTGCTGCCTTTGTTATGCATCGCTTGTAATCGGTAAAAACGGTTACCACCAAACAGCCAGCGCACATCGCGCTGCTTTTTCTTGGTATCTGCCACAATGTGATGCCAACGGTCGACCACGCTATCAATCGATACCGCTTCGCGCCATTCTTGGCTGATCTCAGTGAACTTTTCTGACAAACGTTGATGGAATCCATTCAATGCGTGGTACTGCTCTTCTAAATTCAAACGCTTAAGATACGCTGGCAGCTGCTTTTCCATGTGTAAGCGTTGATATTCTAAATCGTGACTCGTCACCGGTTGCACACAACAGCCGTTATCAGCTATTTCTTCAGTACGAATCACCACAATGTTTTGATAACCCCGTCGCCACGCTTCTTCTGCGGGGATCGCCGCTGACACACCGCCATCGACCCAGCGTTCACCGTTAAAAATAACTTCATCATTGAACAGCAAAGGGATCGCGCAAGTAGCTTTGGCCACTGAAAGCCAATCATCGGAAAACATCGGCAAATAGTGATCGCGCAGCTCGCCCACATGGGTCACGCACGCCAGTGCTTCTTTGCCCATACTCAAAGTTTTCATCCCCGCCGCAAGATCGAGCTTCAAATCACCTTCGCCGAGTGCTTGAGTTAACGCCCAATCGAGATCCATCCCTTGTTGGCGACGCACAAAACGAAACAGATTAAAGAACTGATCATGTGCGGTCAGCTCGGCAATAAAACGATAGGCAAAGCCTGATTGGCGAGAAATGTACGAGGAAAGATTCAGCGCGCCAGCAGAGACGCCAATGTAACAGGAGAAAGGATCAAAGCTTTGCTCTAGAAAGGCATCCAACACACCCGCCGTAAAGATCCCGCGTTGCCCCCCACCTTGCGCCACGATAGCAAAAGGCAATGCACCGTTCGCTTGAGCGATTGACGGCACAGGGTAAGGCCGATCCAAAGTATTGAGTTGTGAAGAGGACGTTTGAATGCGACTTGCCGCCATGTCCTGCTGAGCGTTAGAAGATGTTTCGCATGTCAGTGGTGTTTTGTTTGGTGGGGTCACGGCAGCACTCCTGTTTAATAACAAGATTAACAGAAGTACAAACCTTTCCAAAGACTCTGTGTTAGAAAGCGACACCAGTGCCAAAAGCGAGAATCAATTACCTCGCTAGTGATACGCGCTATGACGTTTGACTAATGCGCTATCAGTAATATGACAGCAAAAACGTTAAGTGGAAACGATGTGTGATAAACAACGTTTCCACTTAATTCGCTTCTTTATATATTAGCTTTTTGATATTACGACCGTCTCTTCGGTTCTTAAGGGAAAGACAGCCGTTGATAGCGTGTCGGACACACTATCAATCTTAATGGCGAAATTAGTTTCCAACCGCGATTAAACCAAATGCCAAAATGGTTCCCAACGCTGTTGCCACTATAACTAAAGCAAGTTTTGCATCACTGCTCATTCTATCCCCCAGACTCGTTATGGTTTTTCACAAGTGTAGAGCAATTTATCACCAACAAACGTTAACACAATCACAACATTTCAGTTTTACCCTATTTTTCGTGCTAGAACTTTATGCCCAAAACTTCTCTAACGAGTCAAATATGGACATTTATTCAGCATAGTTATTCTTTTTTGTGCAGAGTTTCTCACTATAACTTCCAAAGCCACCGCAACAATCCATCAACAGAAGATAGCATACTGGCAGCTTCTTCGACCAATGCCACTGATCGCATAGCAAACAGCCAAAAGACAAATAAAAACATCATGCTAGCAAAGCCCTTTATCACGGGCTTATTACCTGCGTGTTCGCGGTTACGTCAATTTAATGACACTTCAACCGGATTTATTGCTAGTGATAAAAGCCACAACACAGCAACATTTCCGAAACATTACCTGTTGTTTTTCCATTCTCCAGAGGATAATCTGCAAGGGTATTTGACAGTTTTTTATCTGTCATTCCGGAATTAACAATAAACATTTAAAGAATATAAAACCAGGTAACGGATTTTCTCTGGTTCAAATATCTAACAGGAGTTACAAATGCAACGAGAACAGTGGGGATCCCGCGTAGGATTCATATTAGCTGCTGTTGGGTCAGCGATCGGATTGGGTAACATCTGGCGCTTCCCTTACATGGCTTACGAGAACGGTGGTGGCGCCTTTTTTATTCCTTACCTTTTTGCCATGCTGACTGCCGGTATTCCATTTATGATCATGGAATTCACCCTGGGTAGCCGCATGCGTGGCTCAGCACCACGTGTCTTTTCTAAAATCAGCACCAAACTAGAATGGCTTGGCTGGTTCCAAGTATTCATTTCAGCGGTGATTGCGGTTTACTACGTCGCCGTTGTCGGTTGGTCTATTTCATATATCGGCTTTGCCTTTGAAAACAGCTGGGGCGCCGATGCAAAGGGCTTCTTCTTTGGTGAGTACCTGAAGTTAGGTGAGAATAGCCCAACTAATCTGGGTAGTATCCAAACGCATATCGTTATCCCTGTGATGATCGCGTGGGCGATTACCTTTGCTGCCATTTTTGGTGGAGTAAAATCGGGGATCGAGCGTGCCAGCAAAATCATGATGCCAGTGCTGTTTATCATGGTGCTGATTTTGATTGGCCGTGTGATATTCCTGCCGGGCGCTGTCGAAGGTCTGAACTTCTTGTTCAAGCCTGATTTCAGCAAAATTGCGGATCCAAAAGTATGGTCAGCGGCTTACGGCCAAATCTTCTTCACCCTTAGTGTCGGGTTCGCCATTATGTTGGCCTACTCTAGCTACTTGCCGCAAAAGTCTGACATTAACAACAACGCCATGATGACCGTCTTCATCAACTGCGGTTTCTCCATTTTGGCCGGAACCATGATCTTTGCGATCCTCGGCTATATGGCACAACAGCAAGGTGTAGGTATTCAGGATGTCGTGTCCGATGGCGTTGGCCTTGCGTTTATCACTATTCCAACGGCGATCAGCTTGTTGCCGATGAGCGAAGTTTTAGGTCCGCTATTCTTCATCGCACTGACGGTGGCAGGTTTGAGCTCACTGATTTCTATCGTGGAAGCGGTCGTATCGGCGATTATCGATAAGAGCGGCATCCAACGCAAAGTCGTAGCCACTATCGTTTGTGGTACCGGTGCGGTGGTTTCGTTAGCCTTTACCACCAATGGCGGCCTACTACTGCTTGACGTTGTTGACCACTACATTAACCAAGTGGGTATCTTGGGTAGCTGTTTGGTTGAGTTGGTTCTCATTGGCTGGGTGTTCAAGATGCTGCCTCAGCTCCGTGAACACGCGAACAATGTATCTGAAATCACTATTGGTCAATGGTTTGAAATCTGCATTAAGTTTGTTAGCCCAGCGATTTTGGCGGTCATTGTTGGTCTTAACTTGAAGAATGTGATTAATGAAGGCTATGACGATTACGCGAAATCCGATCTGCTTACCGCAGGATGGGCCGTGGTCGGCGGCATTCTACTCCTAGCTATCATTATCAACCTAGTGACTAAACCAGCCGCGAGTAAAGGAGAGTAATATGGAAATCAGTGCAATTGTGATGATGTTGTTCGGCCTTGCGTGTACTTGGGGTGGCGCAGCCTACTGCATCAGCGTTGCGATGGCGAAAAAGCAGTCGTAAGCTTCGGTTTAATCACAACAAATCACACAACCAAAGAGCCTTCTCTTTGTGTCAAAAAGCAGCGTTTATCGCTGCTTTTTTTATTCCCGCCCACAACTCGCTACAAAAGCGATTCTCTTGTTGCAACACAATCGCTACACTAGCGTAATAAAGTAAAAACTAAAATGTGTCAGTATCGCTCTCATTTACACGGCAACGGGTACTCAGCATTCTGGGTACGAACTTAAGGAAGCAAGAATGAAATCCAACGCGCTCATAGTAGGCCTACTCCTCTGCTCTTCCCCCGCTTTTTCAAACGTGACTGAAAACAACATGGCCTGTTATCAATCCGCCTACGCAGAATATGTCGATATCAGCCTCGACTGGTACCAAGACCTACTCGACATTGCGGTTACCAACGAGCCAGAAATGAAAGACGTCGCTGACTGGTTTATGGCCGGGCGCGAAACTCATTTTGGCTTTAACCAAGCCGCCTTTAATTGGTACTTAGAAAACGAGCCGCAGCATTTGCAACTCAACTTGCCGGTTGAATCTTGGTTAGCCGTTGAGCAAGCAGAAGTTCGCACCATGGCCCAGGATGCCCAGCATCCACTTCAAGCTCAAGCCCAAGCGCTCTACGCCCTTCGCCAAGGCGCTCCACACCCACAAAACTACGCATTACGTTCCACATTTGCCGATTTACTGAGCCATCCTCAACAAATCGACGTACCACTGAACAATTACAACCAAAGAATGGACGCGCTGCTAAACAAGAGCTGCGCTACGTTGTAACGTTTAAACGCCTTTCTCCCATTAGTCTTGAATTTATGGATGAACAACATGACTAAGATGTCTATCGTAGCCTTGACGCTACTGTCAACGGCCGCGAGTTATAGTCTGCATGCCCGCCAGCCTCAAGAGGCGGGTTTTTCTGGCGATCTCGGTGTTAACCTGTTTTTCAGCTCTAACAACAGCCAGTTTGAAACCGAAAACAGTACGCCGCTATCTCAACTCAATGCGACCAACAGTAAGCACTCCGATACCAAGGTGGTGCCCATCGGTAATTTGACTTACACCTTTGCCGATAAACGCAATCAGTTGTTCTTCGGCGCCAGCCGTGCCGATGTCGCAATTGGCCGCCTTCACTTCGATATTGGTTACCGACATTGGTTAGAAGACGGTACGCGCTTAAGCTTGAGCTTTATTCCCGGCATTATGGACAACGAGATGTGGCTCGACCCCTATGTCACCGGAAGTCAGCGCCAAATCACAGATTCACAATCTAGCGCCGTCCGCCTTGAAGCAAGGCAACTCTTTGGCACCGGATTGAGCACCGAAATCGCTGCAGGCCAAATCGAGATGGATCAAGAATCCAGCGGTCAAACTCAGTTTGGCCAAGAGGTGAGCCAGCTTCTTGACCGCAATGCCGATGTGCTATTTGCAGAAATTGGCTACTCCTTTGCGATCAATCGCGGGCTGATCCTCCGCACCGCCGCCAATTACGTGAACTATGACGCCGATGGCGCAGCAGTGGCTTACGATCAGCTCGGCGTCGAAATGACTTTAGTCGTCGCAACACGCACCCAATCGATTATCACAACGTTAAGCTATGGCGACTTTACCTACGACACCGTCCATCCGCTGTTTGATCAGACCCGTGATGAAGATCAATGGTCAGTGTTTGTCGCCTATGAATATCGCAATCTCCTCGGTTGGGACAACTGGTCGCTAGTGAGTTTGCTCGGCTACACCGATAAATCGGCAAATATTGCGTTTTTTGAAGAAGAAAGTTGGCTCACTTCCGTTGGGATCAACTATCGTTTCTAACGTTCACTAAATCTTTCATGTGTAACGGTATAACGGGAAACCGCTGCGAAATTGTGAAACTGATGTTTCAATCGTAGCGGTTTTATTTCTCACTTTTTTTGGTTAGTCTTACCCACGCCAAAAAATAACAGCAAAACAAACTGTTTGGACATGCTGATGAGACAATGGATTGGCTGTTGCTTTAAGCAAACAGAAGCGAAAGCAACAGGTGCAACACCAGCAGCCAACGGGGAAAAATATCCATGACAAAACCTGCTGAAGCCTCGATTGAGAATCTATATCGGATTTTTACGATTCCTGAGGCCCCAGAGTCGACGTTGTCTGCTATCGAGCGACAAATTTCAGAAAACCTGAACGACTTTTTACGCACTCACATCGCTGCAAAAGAAAAAAAACTCAAAGAGATTGAGAAAGATTTCCAAAACGCATCGCTACCTGAAACCCCAACTTATGTTTCAGACCATACCGAGTTCCTGCTGGAAAAGTTGGTCGCGCAATCGGTGCACACTTCCGCCCCCAGTTTTATTGGCCACATGACATCGGCACTGCCCTATTTTCTGATGCCGTTGTCGAAGATCATGATTGGCCTTAACCAAAACTTGGTAAAGATCGAAACCTCGAAAGCCTTTACTCCGCTTGAGCGCCAAGTGTTGGGCATGATGCACAACCTGATTTACAGCCAGTCCGATGATTTCTATCACCGCTGGATGCACAGCGCAAAACACTCGCTGGGCGCGTTTTGCTCTGGTGGCACCATTGCTAACATCACCGCCTTATGGGTCGCACGTAATAGCCTATTAGGACCTGATGGCGACTTCCCAGGTATCGCTCACGCTGGCTTTTTCAAAGCGATGAAACACTATGGCTATGAAGATCTCGCCATTTTGGTATCAGAGCGCGGCCACTATTCGCTGAAAAAAGCGGCAGATGTCCTTGGCATTGGCCGCGAGGGCTTAATTGCGGTCAAAACCGATAGCCATAACCGGATTGATCTTGACGATCTTCGCCGCCACCTTGCCATTTTGAAAGACAAGCGCATTAAACCCATTGCGATTGTGGGCGTGGCAGGCACCACGGAAACAGGCAGTATTGATCCCCTTGATACCTTGGCGGATATCGCCGAAGAGCATCAGTGCCACTTCCACGTTGATGCCGCGTGGGGCGGCGCGACATTGATGTCACAAACTTACCGCCACTTACTCAAAGGCATCGAACGAGCCGATTCGGTGACGATTGATGCTCACAAACAGCTCTACGTTCCAATGGGCGCGGGTATGGTGCTGTTTAAAAATCCAAGCTCGGTAGCCGCTATCGAGCATCACGCGCAATATATCTTGCGCCGAGGCTCAAAAGATCTCGGTGCCCACACGCTAGAAGGCTCGCGCGGCGGGATGGCAATGCTACTCTACGCTTGCCTCAACGTGATCAGTCGCCAAGGCTATCAAATCCTGATCGATCGCAGCATCAATATTGCCAAAACGTTTGCCACCATGATTGACGCAGAGAGTGATTTCGAACTGATCTCTGCGCCAGAATTGTGCCTGTTAACCTATCGCTATGTGCCTGAAGCCGTGCAGCGCGCGTTACCACATGCCAACAAAGAAGAGATCGATAAGATCCACAGCCTACTTAACGATCTCACGAAATTTATCCAAAAGCGCCAACGTGAATCGGGGAAATCTTTCGTGTCGCGGACGCGTATCGAGCCTCAGCAGTGGGATCGACGCCGCACTATCGTTTTTCGGGTTGTGCTGGCAAATCCACTGACCACCGAAGATATCTTGCAAAAAGTCTTAGATGAACAGCGGGAAATCGCACAAGAGAGTTTAATCTCATTACCTAAACTTCTTGATATCGCAAAGGAAATCCAACTACGCACCGCATAATCTTGACTATACTTTCCGGGTAACGTTCAACGTAGGAGGTACGACATGGACGGCCCGGATATTGATGAAAAACGTGCGCAAATGTATTGGTGGTTCTCATCTCTCTTCTTCTCGGAGTTGGATGAGTCCCAACTCAACCAATACATTTCTCCCCCTTTCCACCTATTTCTCGATCAACTTGCCGAAGCGCCTCAGCTCCACCGCTCTGCCCATGCCTTTAAAACTGCACTGAGCCAGCTACAAATGCGGCCGGATGCGCAGCTTGAGCTTGCGGCGGATTTTTGCGGGCTTTTTTTGATGGGCGATCGCGCCGGAGCCATGCCCTACGCCTCGTCATATCTCTCTAACGACAAACTTCTCCATGGTAAGCCCGCCCAAGAGCTCGCTGATATTTTTGCGGCGCATCAAATCGCGCTGAATGACAACCATAACGAAGCGCGCGACCATATTGCAGTGATCCTCGATTTTATCGGCAATTTGGCGATCAACTCACATCAATATCCCGACGACAGCTTTTATAATGCGCACCTCAATGAGCAACTCACATTGCTGCGCGCTTATCTTCTATCGTGGATTCCCCAGTTTGTGACCAAATGCACCGAGAATGATCAATTTGGCTTTTACGCAAACGCAGCGCAGCTGTTGAACGACTACCTGTTGTTTGATGAGCAATATTTAAGCGAACGGGTTGAAGCGACGGACTGAGCGCAAGTCAAGAGGATTTCGGTGAATTAATCTACATTTTTGTAGAAAATATACCCCAATCCTCTACTAATATTTGCACTCTGCTATGTAGACAGTAGAATGTGAGCGCAAGCGATTACATACTGAAAAAATTCGAAGCGAGTTGCACCCGCAACTCCGTCAAACTTACCTCAATCACCCAGCCGGTGATTGTTAACCCAGAAGAACAACATGGCGACTATCAAAGATGTTGCGCGTATGGCTGGGGTCTCAACGACCACGGTCTCGCATGTAATTAACAAAACACGATTTGTAGCCGAAGCCACCACCAAGAAAGTGTGGGAAGCGATCGACGACTTAAACTATGCACCAAGTGCGGTAGCCCGTAGCTTGAAGTGTAACTCTACCCGTACCATCGGAATGTTGGTGACCAAGTCCACCAACCCCTTCTTCGCCGAAGTCGTCCACGGCGTTGAAGAGCACTGCTATAAATCTGGCTATACCTTGATCTTGTGTAATACCGAAGGCGATCTGACAAAACAACGCGACTACCTGCGTATGCTCGCCGAAAAACGCGTTGATGGCCTATTGGTGATGTGTAGTGATCTTGATGATCAACTTCAAGCTTTATTGGAACGCCAAAAAGAGCTTCCAATGGTGATCATGGATTGGGGCACAGAATCACTGCAAACCGATAAAATCCGCGATAACGCAGAAAAAGGCGCATATATGGCCACCCGCCACTTTATTGAAAACGGCCATCAGAAAATTGGCTGCGTGACGGGACAAAAGCACAAGACGACCTGTATTGAACGCATGAAAGGGTTTGGTCAAGCAATGGCTGAGGCTAACCTTTCCGTTAACGACAACTGGATCATCGAAGGTGACTTTGAAGGTGAAACAGGTGTTAATGCTGCAAAGCAATTTATTTCAATGAATGAAAGACCTACAGCTATATTTTGCTTTAACGACATTATGGCAATGGCATTAATTAGTACTTTCGAGCAATCTGGAATTCGTGTACCGGATGATGTTTCTATTATCGGCTACGATAATATCGATCTATCTCCTTATTTCACTCCACCGCTTACTACTATTCACCAGCCTAAACATCGCCTAGGAAAAAAAGCGGTAGAATTATTGCTAGCTCGAATTAAAGATAAAGAAGCACAGCAACAACTGTTTATTATGGAGCCTGAGCTGGTTTGCCGAAAATCAGTGAAGAACTTAAATCAATAAGCAACTGATTGAATTGTCTATATTTTATAAAAGCCTGCTTGCACATCAAGTGGGCTTTTTTTCATCTATTTCAAACAAATACTCACTATTTTCATCTTTATATCAACAATTGTAACGCTCATTATCTGGATCAATGTCACACTTTTATGACTGAGTAAATCTCAAAAATTCAGTTTTACTATAAGATTCAAATGTCACGAACAGGGCAAACCATACGAAAGTATGGGACGCAAAGCTTCCGGCCTAACCGAATGAAATGGGATTATTTCTTTTGAATGGTAGCGGGGTTGCCGATGGAAATACTAGTTGTACATGAGCGTGGATGATTGACATTTCGTTGACAATCCGACGATCCAGCTGGTCTATTCTTAATCCGAGCTCTGATTAGTGGTGACCTATTAAATAAGCACCGAGACATAGCATGGATAAACCAATTTTAAAAACTTCAATTAAGTTACTCAATCATTTTGGGAATATTAAGTCTCGCTCAATGTTTGGTGGCTTTGGCCTATTTTTAGGCGAAACCATGTTTGCATTGGTCGTAAAAGACAAGTTGCATCTGCGTGCGAACGCGAGTAACGAAAGGGAATTCAAGGCGAGTAATTTTAGCCCGTACGTTTATAAGAAACGTGGTTTTCCAGTCGTTACCAAGTACTACGCTATCCCAGATGCTTGGTGGGACGAGCCCGAAAAAATTCTGTCGCAATCTGCCCTAGCGTTAACCGCAGCGCAAGAAGACAAGAAAGCGCAAGTAGAAAAGAAAACGAAACTGCCAGATCGTATTAAAGATCTGCCTAACCTGAGACTGGCTAACGAGCGTATGCTGAAGAAAGTAGGCATCACGACCGTCGATGAGTTAGTCGATACCGGCTCCCTAGAAGCGTTTAGATCGCTACGAGACATTCAAGGCGATAACCTAAACCTAGAGTTGTTGTGGGCCCTGGAAGGCGCGATCACTGGCCAACACTGGTCTGTTGTTAGTGAGAACAGACGCAAAGAGCTACTCGATCATTTAGGCGCCTAACTCGTCTACGTTCGATAGCCAACAGGCACTGTGTGCTGGAGACAGGTTTTACTCCAGCACATAGTTAATTTCAACTATGGTCTACCGCACTAATAGAGAAGAATTGACACGCGATACAGAGCTGCCATCAGGTTGTAGGCAATCGCAGTCAATAACACGACGAGCATCGGCTCGTTGCGCTTCATCCGCAAACTCGTGCATGAACGTACGCCCACGATCTTATTGATCCTCGCAATGGCGACTTATGGCGATGCTCAATGCATACCGTTTGCACTTTCATTCTATTGATCTACCCGAGGTTTCTCACCTCCGACATAACCTGCCTTATTCTCAAGGCCGTGAACGTCTCCCCCAGCCCTCATAAACCTGAATTTACCGCCCCCTTCACTGCAACAATCTTGTTCTCGACATAAGTATCGACGGCTAAACGTTACCGTACCATTGACGCTGCACCAACTACACTATCGTCGGCGTGGTTAAGGTGCTTACGGATACGACGAGGACGATCAACCCGATTCAGCCCAATTAGCCCCACAGAGTATCGTGACGGCTTACCGTTTAACCTGAAATTCCGTGCGCTCTGACACCCATCGCGTCGACGCTGGGCTAGCCGTTAGTAACGATATTGCTCTTGGCTCTTGGCTCTTGGCTCTTGGCTCTTGGCTTTTGCGATAACTCGACGCATTAATCTGTCTGAACTCATTATTTCACTGCTCCCTCCCTCCGTTCAGAAAACTAATTTATACGTTTTTAGCAAGCTCTCGCGATCGGTCTATACTCACAAATAAATCAATTAAAACTGATCGGATAGCAGAGCAATGTCTAATAATACCGGTAATCAAGACGCCACCACTGAAAGCACGGCAGGCAGTGAATGGCGGATGTTTTTATTCATTATCATTCTCCTCGGTCCTATCTTAGCGGTGGCGATCGTCGGCGGTTATGGCTTCTTCATCTGGATGATGCAGCTATTTTTCTGGGGACCTCCGGGTCACGGTTAACGACGCAACACTCGAACGTTTTTAGCGTGACAATGTGAGAGGATGACATGAAAAAAGCACTGTTAAGCATTTGGCGGACGCTGAGTCGTCCCGCCGTTCATATCAGCTTGGGCGTCTTATGCCTCGGCGGCTTCGTGGCAGGGATCATCTTTTGGGGTGGGTTCAATACCGCGTTGGAAGCGACCAACACCGAAGAGTTCTGTATTAGTTGCCATAACACACCGGAAAACGATCTCGTCTACACTGAGCTGCAACAAACCGTCCATTGGTCAAATCACTCCGGCGTGCGCGCGACCTGTCCGGATTGCCATGTTCCCCATAATTGGACCGACAAAATTGCCCGCAAAGTGCAAGCCAGTAAAGAGGTCTTTGCATGGTTTATGGGCAGTATCGATACGGTCGAAAAGTTTGAAGCGCGGCGTTTAGTGTTGGCGCAACATGAGTGGGAGCGTTTTTCTGCTAATGGCTCGCTCGAATGTAAGAACTGCCACAACTACGCCAGTATGAATTGGGATGAAATGTCGAACGCGGCACGCGTGCAAATGGAGCCTGCAGCAGCAAAAGATCAAAGCTGTATCGACTGCCACAAAGGGATCGCCCATGCTCTACCACAAGGCATGGATTCATCGGGCGGGATGATTGGTGAGCTCGTCCAACAATCGCACGGTACCAGCTATCAAGACGGCGGTGAATACTACAGCGTGCGTCATTTAGAAATGTTTGAGGATGGCGATCTCACCATTGATGCTGGGTTGCTAACGCCTGCATCCAAAGTCATGGTCGTGGCGGAAAACGACGATGCAATTCAAGTGGTGATCAGCGGCTGGCGCAAAACCAAAGGGTTTGGTCGGGTCATTAACGAAGACTTCGGGATGAACATCGCCACTGCTTCGCTAACCAAAGAAGCGGCAGCAAACCCTGAGATTGTCGAGGCGTTCGAAAAACAGGAAGACGATCTCACTGGTTTAGGTTGGGAGCGTATTACCGCCACCGTTTGGATGCGCAAAGATTCGTTCTTGTCTTCACCGGATGCCTTGTGGTCGAAAGCCGGCGAGGCTTACGTGACCAACTGTAGTTTATGCCACACTCAACCTGCCCCTGCGCATTTCAGTGCCAATGCTTGGCCGGGAATGTTTGACGGTATGTTGTCGTTCGTAAACTTGGACTCCGACAGTGAAGCCTTGGTATTGAAATACCTACAGAAACATTCATCAACGTTTTCTGATCACCATTAATGCAGGAAGGTAAACCATGACACTCAGTCGCCGACAATTCTTAAAAGGGCTTGCGACCTCTAGTGCAGCGTCCGTCATTGGCCCAAGCCTGCTCGCCCCGCTCGCAAGAGCCTCCGAGCAAACCGCCGAAGATGGCACGTGGAAGACCACCGGCTCCCACTTTGGTGGGTTCCGCGCGCGGGTTTATGGCGGGGTTGTGCAAGAAATCAAACCGCTTGAGTTTGATAAAAACCCTTCCGATATGCTGAACGGGATCAAAGGGGTTATCTATAACCCCTCACGCATCCGCTACCCTATGGTGCGTTTAGATTGGCTGAAAAACAAAAACTACGGTGTCGAAACCCGAGGAAACAACCGCTTCGTCCGCGTCACCTGGGATGAAGCCTTAGATCTGTTCTATCGCGAGCTAAACCGCATACAAACCGATTACGGCCCGTGGGCTTTGTTCGCCGGTCAAACAGGTTGGCGTCAAACGGGTCAGTTCCACAGCTGTACCAGTCACATGCAACGCGCCGTGGGCATGCACGGTAACTTCATTACCAAGGTCGGCGACTATTCCACCGGTGCGGGGCAAACCATCTTGCCGTATATCTTGGGCTCGACCGAAGTCTACGCGCAGCAAACCTCGTGGCCAGAGATTTTCGCTAACAGTAAAGTAATTATCTTGTGGGCCAATGATCCGCTGAAAAACACGCAAGTCGGCTGGCAGTGCGAAACCCACCAAGTGTATGATTACTATGCCCAACTGAAAGACAAAGTCGCCAGCGGCGACATTCGGGTGATCTCGATTGATCCAGTCAAATCAAAATCCCAAAACTACTTGCAGTGCGAGCATCAATACATCAACCCAATGACAGACGTTGCCTTTATGCTCGGCATCGCTCACACCTTGTATACCGAAGATCTTTATGACAAAGACTTCATCGATACCTACGCCCTCGGCTTTGAAGAATTTGTGCCTTACCTGATGGGCGAAAGCAAAGACATGGTAGCGAAAACGCCAGAATGGGCCGCAGAGATCTGTGGTATAGATGCTGACACCATTCGAGAGTATGCCCGTTTGATGGCAGCGAATCGGACTCAGATTATTTTCGGTTGGTGTATCCAGCGTCAACAACACGGCGAACAACCCTACTGGATGGGGGCGACTATCGCGGCCATGCTGGGTCAAATCGGTTTGCCGGGCGGTGGGGTTTCCTATGCCCACCACTACAGCGGGATCGGCGTACCTCCCACAGGGGCGTCAGGCCCAGGTGGCTTCCCACGTAACCTCGACCCCGGGATGAAACCGAAATTTGATAACAACGATTTCAATGGTTATAGCCGCACGATCCCAGTCGCGCGGTGGGTGGATGCGCTGCTAGAACCGGGTAAAGTGATCAACTACAACGGTGGCAAAGTGACCTTCCCTGACATGAAAATGATCGTCGTCAGCGGGAACAACCCTTGGCACCACCACCAAGACAGAAACCGGATGAAGAAAGCGTTCCTCAATGTGGAAACTGTTGTCACGATCGATTATTGCTGGACGGCCACCTGTCGATTCTCGGACATCGTGCTACCCGCCTGTACCCAATTTGAGCGCAACGATCTTGACCTGTACGGGGCATACTCGGCGACCGGTATTATTGCGATGCACAAATTGGTCGACCCGCTCTATCAGTCGAAAACTGACTTCGAGATCTTCTATGAGCTGACCCGCCGTTGGGGCGAAAACAAAGCCTACGCTCGTGAGATGGATGAAATGGAATGGGTCACCATGCTCTACAACGAATGTGTAGAAGCCAACAAAGCCAAGTTTGATATGCCACCGTTCGAGCAATTCTGGAAAGACGGTTTAGTGTTATTTGGTGATGGTACGCCCGTGGTTCGTCACGCTGGTTTCCGTGAAGATCCAGAGATCTCGCCGCTCGGTACCCCGTCAGGCTTTATCGAAATTTTCAGCCGCACCATCGATCGCATGGGCTACGACAACATTGCTGGTCACCCAATGTGGATGGAAAAAGCCGAACGCTCTCATGGCGGGCCGAAATCGGATGTGTATCCATTGTGGATGCAGTCGTGTCACCCAGACAAACGCCTACACTCACAGATGTGTGAATCGGAAGAGTTTCGAGAAACCTATTCTGTACAAGGCCGTGAGCCCTTGTATATGAGTCCTGAAGATGCAAAAGCGCGCGGGATTGCGGATGGCGACTTGGTGCGGATCTTCAACGATCGCGGCCAAGCCATTGTAGGTGCGGTGGTGTCTGATAACTACCCTCCGGGTGTGGTTCGCCTGCAAGAAGGCGCATGGTATGGCCCATTGAGCGAAAAAATTGGTGCCATCGACACTTATGGCGATCCCAATACCATGACCATGGACATCGGTACGTCCGATCTCGCCCAAGCCACCAGCGCCAATACGTGTGTGGTCGAAGTGGAGAAATTCAAAGGGGAAGTACCGCCCGTCACCTCGTTTGGGGGTCCACTGTACGAAACGTAATCGACACGCCGTGATAGGACTTTTTACTCACGCATAACGAGCAACAAGTACGCGCAAGTCCGGCCTCTAGCACGTACGACAAAGCCCCCAACCTGATTGCTTTTTTGAGCTAACAGATTTGGGGGCTTTACTTTGGCTGCATTAACTTGTTTTCCGATTAATGTCGCTAGACAAGTTAACTCTCAGCGCCGATATCAATTACGCGTCGCGCATTTGTTTGGCGGCAGCGACAAGGTTCGCCAAGGCCGCTTCAGATTCATCCCAAGTACGGGTCTTCAAACCACAGTCTGGGTTAACCCACAGGCGCTCAACTGGGATACGCTGCTTCGCTTTTTCCAACAGATCCACCATTTGCTCGATTGACGGAATGTTTGGCGAGTGAATATCGTAAACACCTGGACCAATCTCGTTCGGGTATTGGAACTCGTCAAACGCTTCCAACAACTCCATGTCTGAACGTGATGTTTCAATGGTGATCACATCCGCATCCAGCGCGGCAATCGAGTCGATAATGTGGTTGAACTCGCTGTAACACATATGGGTGTGAATTTGGGTTTCTGGTTTCGCACTACCTGCAGATACCTTAAACGCCGTCACTGCCCAATCTAGGTACGCTTGCCATTGGCTTTGTTTCAGAGGCAGACCTTCGCGAATTGCTGGCTCATCAATTTGGATCACGTTGATGCCTGCCGCTTGCAGATCGGCCACTTCGTCACGTAGAGCAAGGGCAATCTGGTTAGCGATTTGCTCACGGGTAATATCTTCACGCGGGAAGGTCCAACCAAGGATGGTTACCGGACCGGTCAACATCCCTTTCATCTTCTTGCTGGTGAGCGACTGTGCGTAACCCGACCACTCTACCGTCATCGGTTGTGGACGAGATACGTCAGCAACAACGACCGCTGGTTTCACACAACGTGAGCCGTAGCTCTGTACCCAACCAAATTGGGTAACCGCAAAACCGTCTAGCAGCTCAGCAAAGTATTCCACCATGTCATTACGCTCGGCTTCACCGTGAACAAGGACATCCAGATCCAGACGCTCTTGACGCTCGACGGCATCTTTAATGTGACCACGTAACGCTTCGTTGTAATCATTTTCGCTGAGCCGACCTGCTTTAAAGTCACGACGCTGAGTACGAATTTCGCTCGTTTGCGGGAATGAACCAATCGTGGTGGTTGGGAACAGTGGCAAGCCCAACGCGGCTTTTTGCGCCACAGCACGCTCTGGGTATGCAGCGCCACGGTCAGCCAATGCCGGACTCCAATCAGCAATACGCGCTTGTACCGCCGCATTGTTAACACGATCGCTCGTCGCACGCGCTTTGATCGGTGCGCTGTATTCCGCACAACCTTTCACGGCAGCTTGGTCGCCATCCAGCGCCGCAGCCAGCAAGGTCACTTCAGACAGTTTTTGTTTAGCAAACGCAAACCAGCTCTTAGTCGTCGCATCTAGCTTCTCTTCGCTGTCCAAATCTAACGGGCTGTGTAGCAATGAACACGAAGAAGAAACCCATAGGCGATCGCCCAAGTCAGCTTTCAGCGGCGCTAAGGTCTCCAACCATTTCGCTACATCGGTTTTCCATACGTTACGGCCGTTGATCACACCTGCCGACAGCACCCAGTTATTAGGCAGTTTTTCTACCACGGCTTGAAGCTGCTGTGGCGCTAGCGCCAAGTCAACGTGCAAGCCGTCAACCGCCAGTTCAGTGATGCTATCAAGATGCGCAGTGACATCATCAAAATAAGTGGTTAGCAGCACTTTCAGATCGCTGCGGATCACTTGATAAGTCAATTTAAAGCTGTCGCGCCACTCTTGTGGCAATTCTAGCGCCAGAACTGGCTCATCAATTTGAACCCACTCGATGCCAAGCTTCGACAGCTTTTGCAGAATTTCTTGGTACACTTTCAACAAACGCGGCAAGAGATCAAGGCGGTTAAAGTCACCTTTTTCTTTACCTAGCCACAGGTAAGACACCGGACCCAATAATACGGGTTTGACTTGATGGCCCGCTTCCTGCGCTTCCGCGACTTCGTCAAACAGCTGGTGCCATGACAGTGAGAACGAGGTATCCGCTTCAAACTCAGGCACAATGTAGTGATAGTTGGTGTTAAACCATTTGGTCATATCAGACGCCGCACAACCACACTCGCTGCGAGCACGACCACGTGCAATACGGAATAAGGTGTCGAGATCCGGGTTTTCATTGCCGTGACGGCTTGGAATGTTGCCCAGCATCAGGCTGGTCGTTAGTACGTGATCGTACCAAGCGAAATCCCCCACAACCACACTCGACAGACCCGCATCAGCTTGTGCCTGCCAGTGCGTTTTACGCAGCGACGCAGCAACGGCTTTCAATTCAGCCTGATCAATTTTGCCGTGCCAGTAATCTTCAAGTGCAAATTTGAGTTCGCGTTTTGCGCCAATGCGCGGGTAACCTAATACGTGAGTCGTTGTCATTTTCTCAATCCTTCTGAAACTTTTAGCCGTCTAGATGTTTACAGTCCCATCATCGAACGGTATCTTTGTTTTAACAATCTCAATTAGCTCACAAGGATGTTGAGGAAAATTCATGTTAGAACTTAAGCACTTGAAAACACTAGCAACATTGCGGGAGACAGGATCGCTCACCGCAACAGCTACCAGCTTGTGTTTGACCCAATCTGCGCTTTCTCATCAACTTAAAGAGTTAGAGGTACGCATTGGCGCCGCGCTGTTCTTACGCAAGACCAAGCCGGTGAAGTTTACCGCTGAGGGTGAGATCATCTTGCAGCTCGCCGATGAAGTCCTGCCCCGTTTTGTCCACGCTGAAAATGCGCTAGCCAGTATTAAAGAAGACGCCAATGGCCGCCTATACATGGCGATTGATTGCCATTCTTGCTTCCAATGGTTGATGCCGGCGATACAAGCCTATCAACAACATTGGCCAGATGTAGAGCTCGACTTCTCGTCCGGTTTTGGCTTCGATCCCTTACCCGCATTATCCGGTGGCGAGTTGGATTTGGTGATCACCTCCGACATTCAACCACGCAGCGAAGTCCATTTTGAGCCGCTGTTTGACTTTGAAATGCGCTTAGTCACGAGCCCAACACATCGCCTCGCCAACCACAAAACGATTGCCCCGGAAGATTTAAAAAATGAAACCCTGCTGACGTACCCAGTGCAAAAGCAGCGTCTCGATGTCGTCAACCATTTCTTATCGCCGGCTGGCGTTGAGCCGGCCAACTGGAAGCAGGCTGATAATACGTTCATGTTGGTACAGATGGTGTCAGCAGGGCTTGGGGTTGCAGCGCTACCAAACTGGGCGATTGCCGATTTCGCGCGCCAAGGTTTGATCCACTCTATCCCCCTTGGCGATGGCTTGTGGCGTCGACTATTTGCGGCGGTCAGAGACAACGAGAAACAGCGCCACTATATACAGGCATTTTTCAGCACCGCGAAACAGCAATGCCATCATCACCTCCAAGGGATCAAGCCCGCGTAACTGGCCTTGCCCCGCCATGCATGATCCGAGGTGTGGTCTAAGAGGACAAAAAAAGAGCAGCCGAAGCTGCTCTTTTTCAATTGATGTTCTATACGTTGGTCTTTCATCTGCCGACATTTTTCTATAAACACTGCGGCTGTAGATTGTTGGCGGAGAAAACGACTCGCCCAAACGGTTTACGTTGCCATTAACGGAACTGGTTGGTCAATGGATCGTAGTAGTAACCCATCGCCGCCATTTTGTTGACCAGTGCTTCGGCATCTAACTCATAGCGCGAGACCAATTCATCAACGCTGTCACACTCTAAGCGCAATCGCTCGTTAATAATGCCAATGGCTATCCGACTATCGAGACTTAAGAGATTATGTACTTCCATAAACGCACCTCATTAGCTGACTAATAACATTATTACGTTAAGCGTAGCGTCATTTAATGGAGGTTGTCGTGAATCAGCGCACTATTTGACCACATTCTCGTGTTTTAATAGCCCCTTCTATGAGCTATCTCGTCAGTCTGTTAAGGCTTAGCTAAGCAGCGGCAACTGCGCTAATAGCGATACCAAAATCGCGCCGTTGACCACCACCAATTGTGACAACGTCGCGGCATTGCTACGAAATAGATGACTTACCCACGTCAGACACGCCGCTACCAATCCCGCCAATGTCGCGAAAATCACCGTTTGGTGAGCATCCACATTGGCGAGTGCCGACCATTCCGCCAACAAAGCGACCAGCATCACCATGGTGCCGATCACCCCCGCCACTGGCAGAATGCGATGGAACGATTGCAAACGGCTGCGCGCTTTAAGCAGTAGCGCCTGCGCAAAACTCAAACCAGGCACCACAAACGAGGCCACTGAAAGCGCCCATAGATGACCACCCGTGATCATCAACGTCGCCAACCACGCCACAACACCGGAGCCCATTGCGACTTGCAACAGTCGGCGCGGCCCCTCATCACGGGTTTTGCCCACTTTCACTTTGCTACAGAAAACGCCAATCAAAATGGCGGGAATAAGCGTCAGTACCACCAGCAACAGGGACGATAGCGCCAACCAGACTGAGCCCGCCGCGACCACGATAGGCACGATGATCACGGGAAGCCAACGGTGAAGGCGTCCGCGCTGCCCCGGGCAGATTTCGCCTTTGTACAAACACAAAGTCAACACAGCTAACGCGCCGAGCGCCATAGGTAAAAAAATAAGGTGTAGGTTAAGCATAAGATCTGGATCCAGAAAAAAGTCGCCAGATTATACCCCTCATCGTCGCCGTTGTCAGACGTCATTCAACGAAATTCTATCCCTTATTTTTGCTAAGGCTTTGAAGTTTAGATAAAAATAAAATACTTACCGTAAAACAACGTAAAGCATTGAATTTAATCAATAATGTAAAGAATATACATTGTGAAACAGACGTGCAGTTTATGCAGCATCTCACTAAAATACGCAACACGCTGTGTTGATATTGAAGCCCAGTTAACACAAGCCCTCAGTTTTACCCTGCTAAACACGCTCCCGCTTGAGCACTCAACAATTACCTACTGATATAGAGGGAATTCAACAAGGAGTCTGCAATGAAACTTAAAAAACCATTTACCTGGTGCCCTCTGGCACTGGCGCTGCTCGCAGCGGGAAGTGTTGCAAACGCCACTGTCACCGATAGTCAGTTGTTTTCCGGTAAACACGGCGAATTTCAACAAACCAGCGGCAATGTGGTCGCCACTTATGTCGCGAACTGGGGCGATCCCAACAATGTTCGTCAGATCAACGGCGACAACCTGTCCCACATTCTGTTTGCGTTTCTTAATATGTGTGGCCCAGGACAACTCCCTGAGCATGCCGCAATTTGTGCCGACAAACCGGCCTTCACTCTTGCAGAAGACGCCAATAGCATCGATAAAGCGTTTGCCGCCGCCTTTAGCGATCTCAAAGCGAACTACCCGCACCTGAAGATCCTGCCATCCGTGGGGGGTTGGGGCGGAAGCGATCCCTTTGCTCCGATGTCATTAGATAAAGCCAATCGCCAAATCTTTATCGACGCGGTTGTGGCGTACCTCAAAGCCAACTCGGCTTTTGATGGGATTGATATCGATTGGGAATGGCCGGCAAACATTGCGGAGGGCGATGCCTATGCCGATCTCATGATAGAGCTGCGCGCCGCCATGGATGCCTTGGGGAAAGAGACTGGTAGAGAGTATTTAGTCACATCGGCCATCGCCACTGGTGAGTCTTACATTAGCCTTGTCGACTACGAACGCGCTGAACCAGCAATGGATCTGATCTTTCTCATGACCTACGACTTCTTTGGCCCTTGGGCTAACAACAATATTGGTCATCACACCGCGATCAGTGCGCACAGTGCAAACCTTGTTAATGGCTACGGCTATGGCGTAGAAAATGCCGTGACCAACATGCTGGGGTTAGGTATGCCCGCAGAGAAGTTAGTGTTGGGCGTCGCCAAGTACGCGAAAGGTTGGGACAGCGTCACGGTCAATACCAAGGGCACTCCGTTCGGTGGCAGCTCGACCAGTGGCTTTCCGAAACCGAAAGATCCGTGGGACACCGCCGGTATCGCCACCTACACCCGCGTAGCAGCAGAGATCCTCGGCCCTGATGGCCAAGGTCGCGATGGCTTTCAGATCCTTTTTGACGAAGATTGCCAATGCCACTACGCATGGCGTGAAACCGATCGCGCCTTTGTTGGCTTCGATCACCCCGCCGATGTGATTACCAAAGGCGAGCTGGCCGTTAGCCAAGGGCTGGGCGGTGTATTTGCTTGGGAATATGGGCAAGATAACGGCGACATTCTAAACGCAATGAACCGTGGCGTCGGTAACCTCGATCTCCTCGCCTCCGATCTCTCATTGTGGCAACCCGAAGCCACCTACGTGAAAGGCAATCGCGTGGTGTTTAACCATAAATTGTACGAAGCGAAATGGTGGACCCAAGGGAATGAGCCAGGCGCACTTCACGGCCCATGGCAACTGATCAATACCGCTTCTCGCCCTGAATGGTCTGCCGAAACCGTCTACTTAGCGGGCGATCAAGTCACCCATAACGGCACACGTTACGAGGCACAATGGTGGACTCTCGATAATCAACCCGGTGTGCCAAATGGCCCCTGGCTAGCGATTTAAGCCGTTGCCCCAAACAGCCTGCCGTTAAACGCAGGCTGTTTTACTCGCTGGCGTCGCATAAACACATCTCTGATACAAATGTCTTCATCATGCTTGATGCCTTTCCCCGATGGCATTTTGGAGCAGAAGATAGCCCCATGAAAATCTAGTATCCTATTAAGGCTTATAATTGCTCCATGCTTTCTTCTATACTGGTCAAGTCACCGATTTTTAAGCTGAAAAGACCTAAAATGATGAAAAAACTATTCAACGCACTGTTACTTTCACTTATCTCATTCACTGCGTTTGCCAGTGAGCGTGCTGATATTGGCTGGGAATGGATCAACGACGGCGCTTTAGTGGTAGATGTGCGCACAGAGCAAGAGTTTGATGCTGGGCACCTTGAAGACGCGTTAAATTATCCGCTACAAAATGTCGCGTACCATTTTGCTGAGATCGATAAAGATCAACCTATCGTGGTCTATTGCCGCAGCGGGAACCGCTCTGGCCAAGCCTACAATTACCTCGTCTCACAGGGCTTCACCCAAGTACACAATGGTGGCGGTTTAAACGAGATGCTCGACGCCAAACAGTAAAGCGTCATTCGCATTTAGGACGAAACACATGAAAAAGGCCGTTGCTTGATTAGCAACGGCCTTTGTTATTTCGCTATCACTCGCTTAGTGAACGAAAGATCACAGCTTAAACTGCGATGTCATACCATGCAGTTCATTTGCCAGTGAAGACAACTCTTCGCAAGAGCGTGTGGTTTGCACAGCGGCTTCCGCCACTTCGCTCGCGGCTTGGCTGATGGTTAGTACATTAGTACCCAACTCACTTGAAACCAACGTCTGTTGCTCAGTGGCACTCGCAATTTGGCTGCTCATATCAAAGATTTCACTCACCGTTTGGTTCATGTCATGGATCACTTTGCCACTGCGATTCACCGCATCAACCCCTTGAGCAATCTTCACCACGCTTTCCGACATCGTCGTTTCTGCCGCAATCGCTTGCTCTTGTAGACGTTTGATGATGTTGCCAATTTCTTCGGTTGACGTTTGAGTACGTGTCGCCAACGAGCGCACCTCATCCGCTACCACCGCAAAACCTCGCCCTTGCTCACCCGCACGCGCCGCTTCAATTGCCGCGTTCAGCGCCAGCAAGTTAGTTTGATCGGCAATAGCGTTGATCACATCAACAATGGTGCCAATGTGCTGGCTCTCTTCCACCAAGTGGCGAATATTGTCCGTGGTCACGTTCATTTCACGCTCTACCGAGCGGATCGCGTTCATCGTGGCTTCAATCGTCTCGTCACCAACATGAGCTGTTTTCGCCGCATTACTGGTCGCCAACGCTGATGACTCTGCGTTTTGTGCAATATCTGTTGACGTCGCGCTCATTTCTTCCATTGCGGCAGACAGCGAGTCCAATTGCTCATTCTGTGCTTGCATGTGACCTGATGCTTGAATGGCAATAACACTCACTTCTTCGGCCGCTGAGCTCAACTGAGCGCTCGATTCAACGATTTGCTCCAATACGCCGCGAATGTTCAGACGCATTTTGTCGAGTGAGCGAGAAAGCGCACCAAACTCATTATTGCCATCATCGACAAAGCTACGGCTCAGATCGTGGTTACCAATCGCTTCGGCGGCGCGCAATGGCATTTGCAACTGAGCATTCATCTTCTTCACTAGCCACAGCGTCAACACAACGGCACCAGCCAGCGACGAGAACAACAAGCCGATTGTGACGCGGTTACTTTGCTCACGCTCGTACAGACCATCATCCGCAAACAGGTAACCTTGCTCGCCCAGCAGGTTTTGCAACTCAATCAGGGCTTGGTTTACTTCACCACCAATCTGTTTGGTGGTTTGATGGGCTGCGTGATACGCATTGAGATCTTTATCCAGCATCATCATTGCCTGCTGATAACGCTTCGCCACTTGATAGGTTTTCGCGGTCATCTCATCGGAAAGGTTTTTCTCTAGGATTGCCACTGCGGCATTGATGTTCGACAGCGCGGTTTCCATGTACTTCACTCGCATGCCCGCGACGAAACCGTTGTAGTTTACCGATGCGGTACGCAAGTGGTTGATCGCAGTGATCGCTTGGCGTTGCCATTCACCAGTGTATGCGCCGTTCGCCACGTGCATCGCATATTGGTCGTAGACTTTACCCGAGCCAGACACCCCAAACTTCACGGCTTTATCGATGCCGTGAAAATAATCCAGCGTTAATTCGGCCTGTTTTACGTATTCTGGTACCAGTTGTTTTAAACGACGACCCGGCTCGTTATCCGGCGAGAAGCGGTCATAGGCGACAAGGAGATCGGCCAGTTGCTTTTCTACATCTGTTACCAAGGTTAGGTTGCGCGCGTCACCCCACGCAAAAGCGACAGCGATACGCGTGCTCCAGGTTTGAATACCGATATCGGTAGCGGTTTGTAGCGCGTTAACACGGGTAGCACGCTCTTGAACGTAGGTACGCTCTTCTGCAATACGGTCGCTGTTTAACCACCAAGCAAGGCTTAAAATCAGAACACCCATGATCGCCACGGGTAACAATACAGACGCTCTAAAGCTGAGGTCTTTTAATCTAAAGGGAAACACGTCGATAACACCTAAATGAGAGAGTGAAATGGCAAGCCATTTGGGTAGGTCTAAATAGGATTTAGATTGAAAATAATTTCAACATGAAATTTTGCGGCATTATCAGACTAATTAATTGAAAAAGGTATAAAAGTTTCAGTTTTGCACCTCAAAAATATGAAGCCCATCATCTTGTAGCAGCAAAGTTAACAACAATTACTAATCTGGGGGATTTGTATGTTTGATTGCCGTATACAATTTCACACACCACCCTGCCTAAATTATCAACTGTTGCCAACAACCTGGATCGCATTTTTCAATTAAAAGATGACTTACTCAACAGACTAACTATTCTGTACGGGATACTCGACGCGGACTTAGCACCTGCTCTCTAGGACACATTTTCGTCGTCAACGTAGTAAAGAAAGAGAAACGAAATGAAGAAAATTGTTTTATATGTGACTGACAAATGTCCTCACTGCAAAGAAGCACAGCGATATCTCGACTCTAAAGGTTTGACTTACCGTCTCACCAACGCAAAAACACCAAGAGCGAGTAAAGAGTTACAAGCAATGGGCGCGCGTTCAGTCCCAGTATTAAAGATTGGCGACCAAGTTATGGTGGGGTGGAATCCAAAAAACTTCGAGAAAATCTATATACCCAAGTGACTTCAAGGTGCAGGATTCAGAGCCGAATCACAAATCCAAGTTCAAGGAAATCGACGCCGTGGAATAATAGGCTATTTCCAAGTCGTTTGACGCTGAAATTGGGGTTGTGAATGGCTCCCGAAGGGCGAGTTGTCTTGGCTCTCAGTTATTGTCAGCCATCCTTGATTTAGAACCACTAAATCTTCAAATGGCTTCCGCAACTGAAAACCAAGTCATTCTCGCTGAACCAGGCATCTTGAGGTTACTTGGGTATAAAGGAGACTAGTTAGTCTCCTTTATAGATTGAATAGCATCCAGTCAGTATTTACCGAGTAAGCTGCAACTGAAATTGTTGGGTTATACCGCATTCCTCTACAAACACCGGATCATGGCTAACCAATATCAACGTGCCCGTATAGTCGTGCAACGCGGCGGCGAGGATCTGCTTTGATTCGATATCGAGATGGTTATCGGGTTCATCCAATAGCAACAGCGGCGATGGCCTTTGCTGAGTCGCAATAATCATCGCCAGTTTCATCCTCTCGCCGCCACTGAGCACACCAACCTTTCGATGCACGCTATCACGTCGAAAACCGATCCCCGCTAACAAGGTTCTGGCGTCCGACTCGGTGACTCCCGCAACGCTATCTAAAATCGAACCCAGTACCGTCTGCGCAGCATTAAGCGCCCCAAAGTGCTGATCAAGATAATAGGTTGGTACGCTTAACCGACGTTCACCCTCCTCTAACGCAAGACATCCATCAAGCACTTTTAGTAAGGTCGACTTACCACTGCCATTACGCCCAACCAGTTGTATTTTCATACCTTGACTGACGGCAAAATTTACCGGTCCAGCGTCACCAAACGGCAGCTGGCCTTGGCTGATGACGGCAAGGCTCCCGTTGCGGGTTTGCCCGGCTGCGATATGTAACTTCTGCGCTTTATGTGACTGGTATTTATCCTGTAACGCTTTCGCTTTACTACTCAGGCTTTCACGTCGATGTTGCTCGTTTTTCGCTCTTGCCGATGCCGCGCTGGTGGCGCTATTGCGCTTGGCGTTTAGCAAGATCTTTGGTTGTCCACCACTGGCTCTTACTTTGTTACCCTGTGACGCTCGCTGCTGCGCTTTCTCAAAGCTAAGCTGCGCTTGCGCCTCCAACTTTTTCTGTTGCTTGCGCAGGGCATCCATTTGACGCTCCAGCGCATTCACCGTTAGCGCTTTTTGCTGGGCGTAGTGCTGATAATTGCCACCGTATGCGGTAACACCACTGGCGGACAATTCCCAAATCGTCTCCATCTCATTAAGCAGCTCGCGATCATGGCTGATCAACAGAATATGCCCCGCATAGCTGCGCATTGCCTGTTGTAACCACTGCTTCCCTTCCGCGTCTAAGTGATTCGATGGCTCATCTAAAATCAGCAATTCAGTATCAGCGTTGAACAGCCGCCACAGTTGCAATCGTGTCAACTGGCCGCCACTCAATTGGCAGCAGGGAAAATCGGTATCGTCTGGCAGCTTAAGCGCCGCAAGTTGCTCTAGTAGCGACTCGCGTAGCGTCCATTGCTCGCCCACCACCTCAAACCAATGTGGCTCACAACAACCGGCTTCAATTTGCACCAAGGCATGAAGTACACCATCGATACCCAAAAATTCGGCAAGGGTTTGAGAGCTCTCTAACAAGGTTGAGGGCAGCTGCTGAAAGCGGCCTACTTTGCTTTGTGGTAGCGTGAATACCACCTTGCCTTTGCTCGGTTCGCGCTCACCGAGAATAAGTTCAGTGAGCAGTGATTTTCCTGCGCCATTGCGCCCCACCAAGCCCACCCGTTTGTCGGTTAGCGAGCAAGAAAACGCTTCGAAAAGCACGTCACCATTATCGAACTGGTAACGTAATTGATTGATATGTAAAACAGGCATCATGGCCTCCTGTGTAACAGGGGCTTTTCGGCAGGCACATGGCAAACACGGACGAACGCGCTTTAATAACGCGATCTCAAGACTCAAACAGAGTCCATTTATAGTCCATCGTTCCGCTAGCTATCATGCGAAATAGTGTTGTGACTTTTTAGATATCAAGCTGCTGCAGATGCATCAGTGATATTTAGACAGTGCTACGCCGACTAACACCCTGTTGATCCAAAAAAAGAGAAAACTGGATAACAGGTTTGCCCGATATATAAATACACGCCTGCCGCCACGTTGGCTGGCATAGAGTGATCTCATTTCGGGACTCGTTAGTTTTTCATGTTGGCGTAGACTCCTTGGCAAGTGATGGCGCGATTATAAAAGCATTCACTTTTTCATCGCAAGCACGACGCGAGAAAATGCGACGAGAGGCAATTTCCTATCAAGCGTTGTAGTCACTGATAATTCATGTCGTTATAGAAAAAAGCCGCCCACTTTTTATGCGCGGCTGCTAATACATCGAGAGCTTCAGATAAATCGAAATAGGCAGATAAATCAAGAGCATCAATGCGGGTTTATCCCACCCGATTAACTTAACACGTTCCCGCGCAACGCAGGGTCGGTGTTAATACCTCTCTGCCTTCGTCGCTGATAAAGAAATCAACGCCACAAGACAGGGGGCTTTCAGGGATCGCTTGGTTATTGAATAACACCGTCACGTGCCAAAGGATTTCATTGGTATGAGTATCGAGTAACGGCTGCTCCCATGATACTTGTAGATCAGATGATTGATTGCTGTCCATTATCGACAGCAATAACTCGGGTAGAAACTCGCCAAAGGTTTCGATCGGCTCTTTGGTGTTGCTGTTGATAAAGTTTTCACAGGTGTCGGGATAGTCTATGGCATCTACACGGGTATCCAAGCTTCCCACCAACAAGTGCAGCGATTCTGCAGCGGTGGGCTCGTTCCCCATGCGTTTCGAAAACGACAGGCGATCACTCCCCTCATCCCAGAAATGGTATCCTGTCTTTGCCGCCGACAATGGCGACACCACTGCCAAACTTAACCCCAATAACGCTGCTATTTTTTTCATTGTTCTATACCTAACCAAAAATATAGAAAAATAGTATCAACGCCTGTGAACGCCAGCAATACCGTCATTGAACGCTATAAAGCGCAGTTAAACTCGAAAAATACCAAAAACAATTTTTTACTTACGCAAAAAGCAACAAAGACTTTTCAACGTTCATAATTGGAATAATACGTCTTCAAATCAGAGTAACAATTATTGCAAGATTCTCGTTTATAAGAGGGTTGTTATCCCTGATTAACGACTTCATCGGGTTCGTTCCAGCGGGGATTTTCATTGGAGCAATAAAAGAACCGATCTCTTTCATTCGAGAAGTAAAAAGCGATGTCGACATCATCATCTGTCTTGATATGCGGGTTCTCGCATTCTTCATAGCCGAATCCGCTATCGCAAAACAACTCAGTATTGCTCGTTGGCAAACAGTTTTCGTCGTAACTCCAGCTGATCACTACCCCATTAGCATCCATGGTTGTCGCTGTCGCCATGAACGTATCCATTCCGGCATACTCGGCAACCACATGGAACGGTTGGTTGCTGTTATACGCGCTTTCCACGCAACGTTTGGCGTTCAATAATTGCTCACGACCATACGTCGATGTGCCGCAATCAATCGATGATATGTCTGCACTGGCTTTTACTTGTTGTTGAAACTCGTTATAAGAAATGTGAACACCGGTTCTGATCTCTTCGGTACTATTTTCAGGAGAATCAACGACCTTATCAGACAAACCAACTGTATTTTCATCACCGGCATTACAACCTTGAACTAGCACCACGAAAACAATCCATGTAGGAAAGCGCATTCTGCCACCTTAGTTAAACTAATTGATATTTTGCGTTTTTATAGAAAAACGCTGTGGCTTAAAAATAGCAGAGATCTGCAATATCGAATGGCGAATGGCGAATGGCGAATGGCGAATGGCGAATGGCGAATAAAATATACGGCGTTGTTCAGTTGTGCAGAAAATCAAAAAGCGGCAAGCAAGTAGCGGAAAGCTTGCCGCTTAAAAAAGAAGTGAGCCTATAACCAGCGACGGACTTTGCTCATGTAAGTCTCAAAGCTGTCGCCAAACAGCTTCAGCAGTGCCGCTTCTTCAGGTTTGATCTGAAAGGTGGTCATATAAAAGATAAAAAATGGCACGGTCGCGAGCGCAATCAAGCTGTCAAAGTAGATCGCACAGGCCATTAGAAACAGCGAAAAGCCTAAATACATTGGGTTGCGGGTGTATTGGTATATCCCTTGATCGACAAGGCGACTGCTGGTTTCAGGGCGAACTGGGTTCACCGTGGTTTGATTTGCTTTAAACGCCAGTAGGCCTGACAAACAGATAGAAAAAGCGAAGGAAGAGATCAATAAACTTACGACTAAGCGAAAGCCAATCCCTAGCCCCATCCTGTCGGTATTTTGTGCCACTAGCCACATTAAGCCAATCCATACAAACACAAGGATCAGCGGGGGTATTTTCAACTCTAGAAATCGCATTGTTCCCTCACATGACTAGCTAAGCAGACAAGTATCACTACCGTGTGATGACGTCGCGTTAAGTGCGATGGCTTAGGAAAAACGAGACCTAAAACAAAGCCAAGCGCCACTCACTTTCGCTGATAGTGAATTTTCATCTTAGGATGAACCTTAATGAAATCAAGCAACGACTAGGCCATTATTACTGATTGTTACAAAAAAGTTAACTAGATTTTTGTTGGCGTAAAAAGCGCCTCACTTTGGTGCGTATATTCTTCATTGGCGAAGCGGTATTAAATTGGATCATCCGCCCGAATGTCCATTTTTCATACCAAGGCTGGTGATAGAGCTCTTCATCACTTAACGCGCTGATCAATGCCAAAATCTGGGTTATCGTACGCTCCCACTCCACCAACAAATCTGCATAAGACCACGCCTGATAAGTGTGATGAAAATGCGTCGCTAGCTCGCCAAGCTGATTCCATTTAAAACCGGTGTCAGGAAAATCAACCGCCAGCCCTGCTGCTCTGCGCTGATGCCATTTCAGCACCAACTGACCCCAACCAATCAAATACGCTAGCGTGTCACACAGGCTAATTTGCGTGTCTTTCACATTACCCTCAACCCCACTAATACGGCTGAGGGATTCCGGCGCCGACTGGTAATCCGCGCGCAGCTTCTCAAAGCTCTGCGTAATGGCATCAACTAGCTGTTGTTTATTCTGAGGAATTGAAGACATAGCGCACTCCGATATCTACCTTGACCCTAACCTTACTATGCGCCAACCCAAGTTATCTTGATCCTGCACCCTAAAAGGGAAAAGTCAGCCTTGTTCGCACAAAAAACTGACAAGGTAATACGCATCACAAGCCATTGATAATCTTGAAGATAAAATTCGACTTATCCTCTTCTCGCAACACTATACTCAATCAACCGGGCGATTTTCCGCACTTTATCAGCGTTCACGCCCTACTCAGACACATTGACAGACAATCCTACGCTAGTCAGTCTAGGGAAACGCACGTATAATGTGCGGCTTCAAAAAATAGGGGCTCTTTCATGCAACACCAAGCCGTTTTCGACACCATTACCAAAATCGACCAGTATCCGAAATACTGGGCCGAGTGCTATGGCACCGCGCCATTCTTGCCAACCTCTCGCAAAGAGATGGACGCATTAGGCTGGGATAGCTGCGATATCATTATTGTGACTGGTGATGCGTATGTTGATCACCCAAGCTTTGGGATGGCGATCATTGGCCGTTTGCTTGAATCACAAGGTTTCCGCGTCGGTATCATTGCGCAGCCGGATTGGCACAGCAAAGATGACTTTATGACGCTGGGCAAACCGAACCTGTTTTTCGGCGTGACATCGGGCAACATGGACTCGATGATCAACCGCTACACCTCAGATCGCAAGCTGCGTCACGATGACGCCTACACCCCGAACAACGAAGGCGGCAAGCGCCCTGATCGCGCGGTGCTGTCGTATTCACAGCGTTGTCGTGAAGCCTACAAAGGCGTGCCTATCGTGTTGGGCGGGATCGAAGCGAGTTTGCGTCGTATTGCGCACTACGACTATTGGTCAGACAAAGTCCGTCGCTCCGTATTGATGGATGCCAAAGGCGATATTTTGCTCTTTGGTAACGCCGAGCGTGCCCTGATTGAAGTGGCGCATCGCCTTGCCAATGGCGAAGACATCTCAACCCTTACCAATATTCGTGGTACTGCGGTGAACCTCGCTCAAGTGCCAGAACACTACCAAGTTATCGATTCATCTCGCATCGAAAAACCAAGCAAAGCGGTATTCGTTGCGACCAACCCGTATGAAGTCGATACCGCGTGCGAGAAAAAAGATGACGCTCCGCAGGCAATTATGGTGCGCCCTTCTCGCCACGATGCGGAAAATTCCGTGGTACGTTTGCCCTCGTACGAAAAGCTGCAAAACGACCGCATTCTTTATGCGCACGCCAGTCGCGTGATGCACTTAGAAACCAACCCTTATTCAGGCCGTGCCTTGGTGCAAAAACACGGTGAACGTGAGCTACTGGTAAACCAAGCGCCGATCCCTCTTACCACGGAAGAGATGGACTTTGTGTTCGGCTTGCCATTTGCGCGCGTGCCGCACCCTCAATATGGCAAAGCGAAAATCCCTGCATACGACATGATCAAAACCTCGGTTAACATCATGCGTGGTTGCTTTGGTGGTTGTTCGTTCTGTTCTATCACCGAGCACGAAGGCCGTATTATTCAAAACCGTTCGCAAGAATCGATTTTGACCGAGCTTGAAGAGATTCGCGACAAAGTACCGGGCTTTACTGGCACGATTTCAGATCTCGGCGGACCTACCGCCAACATGTACCGCTTAGGGTGTAGCGATGCGCGTGCAGAAGCCAACTGTCGTCGCCCATCGTGTGTGTTCCCAGATATCTGTGGCAAGCTCAACACCGATCACAAACACACCATCGATCTGTACCGCGCGGCGCGTAGAGTCAAAGGCGTGAAGAAGATTATGATCGCCTCAGGTGTGCGTTATGACTTGGCAATCGAATCGCCAGAGTACGTACGTGAGCTAGTGACGCACCATGTTGGTGGTTATCTAAAAATCGCCCCAGAGCACACCGAAAAAGGCCCGCTAGATCTGATGATGAAGCCGGGCATGGGCACCTATGATCGCTTCAAAGCCATGTTCGATAAGTACAGTGCGGAAGCAGGTAAGAAACAGTATCTGATCCCCTACTTTATCTCGGCGCACCCAGGCACCGAAGATGAAGACATGCTCAACTTAGCGTTGTGGCTAAAATCCAACAATTTCGAGTGTGATCAGGTCCAGAACTTCTACCCATCGCCGATGTGTAATGCCACAGCGATGTACTACTCGGAAACCAACCCGCTGAAACGTGTTAAATACAAAAAACGCGAAGAAGTGCCGGTGGCCAAAGGGGATCGCCAACGTCGTTTGCACAAAGCGCTACTGCGTTACCACGATCCAGCCAACTGGCCATTGATCCGTGAAGCATTGACCAACATGGGTAAAGCGCACCTGATTGGCGATAAACCGCATTGCTTGATCCCTGCCGAGAATGCGGCTGATAAACAAACTCCAGCCGAGCGTCGCCGCAGCGGTCGTCATGGTGCCAACCGTTTTGCGACTAAGCACACCAGCTTTTCGAAAAACGGCGGCCAACCGGATATCCGTACCGACAAGCCGGCAGGCAAAGGTCGTCCAAATGGTCAACGCGCCGGTGGAGCTCAATCAGGCAATCGTAACGCCCCTCATACCAATAAAGGCGGTCAAGCGCCTCAAGGCAATCGCGGTAAACCGAATGGTCGCACTAACCCAGCAGGTAAAGGCAACGCGCGTGGGACTCAAGGCCATAACCAACCAGGTAAGAGCCAACAAGGCCATACCCAACCAGGTAAGAGCCAGCAAGGCAATGCTCGCGGGAATGGCGGTAAATCACGCCCACAAAATACCAAAGGTCGTCGTTAGTCACACTGACGCCTCTTTGAGATAGAGCCGTAATGTCGATTAGGCCGCAGAAACAGTAAAGCCAGCAAAGATGCTGGCTTTTTTATGTCCATTGCAAACTTCCACAAGCGCAGGTCAACGTTTCAAGCTGCCATCTGCAGCCGAAAAGCCCAAGCTGTTCAGCAAGTTATAAATTGATGCTATCGGAGGGATGATGGATCCCGTCGTAGATTTTAACTGGCTCTAAATCGTAAGGGTTTACACCGTCTAAGCAGGCAACATTAATCGCAAACTGATGCGGATTAGAGCGGCGCTGATGATGGGTATAGATCCCGCAGGTTTTACAAAAATAGTGCTTCGCCGTCATGGTGTTAAATTGATATAGGGTAAGGTTCTCTTCACCCTTCACGATGTTTAAGTTTTCCAGCAAAACCGACGCCGCAATAGCGCCACGCTTACGGCACATTGAGCAAGAGCAACGACGCGGATCCTCTAGCCCGTTTGGCATGGTCAACTCGAGCTCTACTGCTCCGCAATGGCAACGCGCTTTATGTACAGGTTTGATTTCCATATCCAACTCCTCCATTCATCTCAATGTCTGATGTTAACGATCTTAGCTTTGCTAGATAAACCATTTCATCTTATCGCCTTGGTTATCAATAACGTACGTAGTTATTCTAGGGTCGCTGCTACCCGCATACCCACGGATGCAACACGCTGCTAGCCTTCACTACGTTTGCGACCCTGATCGTAGATAGGCGTCATCGGCTAGACAGTTGCAACCGCTTCCGTATGCTCGGTCATGGCAACACATTCAATCAGCCGCTATTTCACGTCGATAAAGAGGGATCATGTCACCCCACATTGCGAATTTCGTGCTTCACGTACTCCCCTTTGTTATTCAGTTCAGCGCGGTCTTGGCACTCATCCACCCCCTACTCGCTTCACCGCGAAATATCACCAGTATTAAACCGCGAGCCCGCATCTTGAAATTATCCAGTGCGGCATTAATCGGCTTAGGTGTCGTGCTGACCTATTTTAATCTTGGAGAACGGCTATTTTCACAGCCCAGCCACTATGCCAACAGCTATATTCTTGCTGGCGTCATGGCTCTGCCATTTCTCAATGCGTTCAATCGCCATTTATTACGTGAGAATAAACAGATGTAATAAGCACGCGGTACGTTTGCGGGGAAAACCAACGCCACTTTCCCCGCACACTATAAGTGCTCCTAGTTAATCCGCGTCCAGAAAGTCATGTTCACTGAATCAGGTGCAATAAGTTCTAAATAAGTCAACGCGGTTTCATTCTCGAGCCACTGCCGACAATACTCCTCTGCTTTGGCTTGAGAACTTGCAATGGCTACATCTGCGTATACTCCATCCTTGCCCCGCACCAGGAAATGCAGGATGAGTTCCTCTTGCTGACAGAGAAATTGCTCTTCAACCTGATGAGACAGCGCTACAAGTTGCTCCTCGGTCACACCGTCTTTTAGCTTAAATGTGGCAAATTCCATGCCGCCAATGCGGCCCACTTTTCCATTCTGAATCATAATGACACCTTGTGAGTTAACGAGAACTGCACTTTAAAGCGCCACTACTGACAGCATTGTGTCAGTACACCTCTTTTCTTTTTAATTCAATATAAGAGGTTAAAGACACATTCTCTGGTCCGCCTTGAGTTTGACTGCTAGCGGCTATCTCAGCAATACAATCAACACGGAAATCTCGATACTGTCCACGAAGTCCGCACCAGCAACCCAATGTCCACTTACCTCCCCAGTAAAATAGCCCAAGAGGGAAGACCTCTCTCACCGTCAAGGTACCAGCAAGAGACTGATAGTGAATTGTTAGCCACTTTTGAGCCCTGATCGCTTTATGAATATCGGTCCACATGTTCGGACTTTCAGAACACGTATAGTGCGTTGGCACTCTCACTACTCGCTCTGATGTGGAAATCACATCCGCAGGAATCGATGCCTCAATTTTAGACAACAACGAATACGCTGCTGATGCCAACGCATTGCCAGTAAGGGATGCGGTGAAACTGACCCCTGTGACCAGCGCTTCAAGCTCGCTTGGCGACAACTGTAACGGCGGTAATTCAAAACCGTCCGACAAGCGATAGCCGATGCCAGGCTCGCCATAAACAGGGATACCTGATACGGAAAGATCATCGATGTAGCGATAAACAGTGCGTTCTGATACCTTCAGCTTTTCTGCGAGTTGTTTCGCGGTGATGGGTTGATGCCTTCGCAAGATGTTCGTTAACTGGAATAAGCGATCGGATTTCCGCACATGAACCTCTACAGCAATCACAAACTAAAGCTCACAACGTTATTGCGCAGCGTCTCCTCTGTTCAAGCGGAAAATGTAAATTCTTCGTACTTGTTAACGTAATACTTACCTAGCGCTCGTTTTTGAATACGAGTGAAATCTGAGTAAGTTGATTTTGATCCGCTCTCATAATGTCCACGAGTGGAGCCACGAGCACTAACGAAATTAATGCCCTGATAAGGGCGCCATATTGCGAACAAAGGCACAGGTGTGCTGCAACCTAATTACCTGTTGAACAATAAGACGACTTTTATGTGCTTCAACTTGCAATAAACACAGTGGACACTCGCGCATTGTTAATATTTGGTTAATGCTAGTCGCCAAACTTCGCCACTATCGAGTTACCATGTCACGTTATTTTGCACCGCCTTTATTACTGCTCGCATTCTCCACGTCCGCAGCTAGCGAACCGTCACCCTTAGATATTCTGGCCGCAATACCAGCATTACAAGCACAGCTCGACAATGTGCAACCTTGGTTTCATAGTGAGCCGCCGCACCTCGTTGGCAAAGCCAATCGCAGTGATGACGAAATGAAGGAAATTCAGCGCTGGATGACCTGTAGCGATATGGTGGCGCGAACGTATCAACGTGCGTCACTCCTTCGCATGCACGGCGATAATCCAACACCGCTGCCTGAATACAACTGGCCATATCATGACGTATCACCGCAAACCGATTCACTGCTCAATGACAAAATGAATCGCATTGCGGAAACCATGCAGAGTTATTGGGGCGATGACCCATCGAATGACGTGATTGAAAACGCAGCGTGGCGCTGGTGTACGACGCAAAATCTAGCGCACTTTACCTATTACGCGGCGGATAAATCACACCTATAGAGAAATGCTAAGACATGGTGAGCCGACGCAGGTTTGTCGTCACCTCACTGAATTTTTTGCCCGCCATGGCGTACTATTGATCATGTTAATTCGTAATGAGTGACAACAATGTGGTTACGAACAGTTCTGATCTGTTGTTTGTGCAGTGCGATTGCACTTTTTTTCTGGCTAGGTAGCCGCCAGAACGCGACCCTGAGTGCATTTAACACCTACAGCGAGCGCTTGGCGAATGTGCTCGATGAAGACGCGCCGGTACTCCCTGCGCCTGCGCTCGTTGCCTTGCCGTTAAAACGCGAGCTGCAAGTGAGCCTGCCAGATGTGCGCATCGGTTTGATGGACGCGTATGAGCTGCGAAAATGCAACACCTTAACCTTAGTGGCCGACAGAAATTCCGCCCTTGGCAAAGTACAAGGCGAAATGGCGCAACTGCAATATGAGCTGCGTCTTCTCAGCAGTTTGCAACATTGTATCGATAGCGTGAGTGAAGAGCTTGCGACAGAGCTTTCAGAAATAGCCGCGCTAAAACAGAAACATATTCACGCCCATTTGTGGAATGCGGTGACCTTAAATGACGAGTGGCAAACCCTACTTCGCCCTACCGTCGCACCTTTCGGGCTAGAAGACATTCATGGCTTTGCCGAAACCGAGCATGCGTTAACCACCATCGCCGAAGTGCAAGCGAGACTAGAAGCGGCGCAACCCCTTGATGAGCCATTAATCGACGCCTTAATGACGCGCCAAGCGGAGATTTTCCGCCATGATTACATAGGCCGTCTCTACGCCAGTTTACGCTTTGCTACGGTGCAACTGGATGCCTTGACCTACTTTCTCAACCAACATGACAGCAAAGTAATTTGCGGCCAAAATATTAACCAGCAACGCGCGAAGATCTTACAAAATGTCTTTCATCGTTTTTATATCGACACCTTGCAGCCCTATTTGGCCGATCTCAATGGTCAGTATGTGGAGCTGCAACCGCTATTGATGTCGGTGTATCAGCCGCCAGTAGCCATTTCCGATAATTTCGCCGCCTATCACACTGCGATGATTGCAGGCCAAGCCCATCACGACTTTAAACGCGCCATCATGGATCACACCGATTATTGGAAAGGATTGTTTAGTCGTTGTCAGCTAACGGTAGGCACAACGCCGTTCGCGCAGTGAAGTCCCTGATACATCGGAAAGTTGGGTGCAAGCCTTCGACATAGTGAAGACATGCGATCAAACCGTCGTGATCCATTGAGTAATGGTCAAACATCGCTGTACGTCACATACAACACGCTAACTGGCAGATGTTGTTGCTCTAGCCAAGTTAACCACTCAATTTGATGGGTTTGCAGTTTATCGCCGGGGCCTTTTACTTCAACCCAACGCCACTCACCGTCTTTTTCCAAAAACAGATCCGGCATTCCCGCGCGAAAATAACGCAGATCCGACAGCAAACGGCTAAAACACGCCACCAGCGCGTTGGTAGGAAAAACCGCCAGCGCGGTGGCAATCATCTCGCGGTCAATCGCTTTCCATATTACCCAATCATTAGCAATGCCATGTTTTTCATCAAAACACGCCAGCAAGCTATCGGTGTTTTGATTGAGCTCAGCGAACCGCTGGTTAATCAGATCTCTGCGTTTTTCTGTAAAGTCGGAGGTATACATATCACGCGGGGCACGCTGGTACGGATTAAGGAACGCACCGGGCTGAGACGAGAAAATCACGTCCCAAAATGCCAGTCCAAACAGCGCATTCAACAACACGTTCTCGCTATGCCAGCCGCGCCAGCCTTGGGCTTCGAAATAGGTTAACACATCGGCTTCTACTCGCTTGTCGCGCTGGGGCAATGCCAAGTGCTCTTGTGGCAAGATTGGCGGCTTTTCACGGGGCACACGTTCACCGTTGGCGCGACGATATTGCTTGCGAAGGGTTTGCGCCACCAGCCACTCTTCATGGTTAAACGAGGCGTTGCTCATCGCGAAGATCAGCTGCTCGGCTTGACGCAATAACGCTGGCTCTTGCGCCTTTTTATACTCGCTCAATAACATTCGCACTTGACGCTCTTGCGACGGCGAACGCTGGGTTTGCGAGAACCAATGCAAGGCTTGCTGGATGTCGCCACTGCGTTCGAGATTACGTGCGATCCGATTGATCAAGCGCTGACGCTTGCGCTCAAGTGGCGGCCAGTCGTAAGGCTCGGTAAGTTGTTCGAGTAAAGCAAACGTCAATGGCACGCGCTTTTGCTCTGCCAGCTCAAACTCGATTTGTGCCAGATCTGACAGCTGCAACCAAGCCTCAATGTGATCGCGATGTTGAAACAAACGCGTCTCGCTATCCAAACGGTACGATTCAAACTGCTCCAGCCCAAGATCAGACAACACAAACTGGCTGAGATCTTGATGGGAATTACCAAAATAGAGCAACAACCACACCGGCAGATACTGTTTTCCGGCAAAATGCAGCACTTGATAAGAATGTGCGGGAGCCGGCGCGGGATCAGCGATGATCGCGCGCTCCCAATCTGCTCGGCTTGCGCTCTTGGCCAGCTCTAAGTGCGAATACAGCGCGCACAACTCCGGTTTGGTCAGTAAGGAAAGCAAAACCTCTTTGTCAGGCTCACTGACAATCTCCACCAAACCTCGTTGTTGCAGTTGCAGCGCGGCGTCGGCTACGTCAGGAATTTCCTCATACACCAGTTTATCGAGCCGAAACCACTGCCCTTTGCGCATCATCATTCGCACGGCCAAACACTGCGCGGCTGGCGCATTGCTTTGAAATCGCGTAATCCAATCACGCTCGTCAGCGGTTAGCAGATCCGTATACAGCGCCATCACACCGTCGAGCAAACGCTGAAAGTTGGTCAGGTAATAATCGACTGGCAACGCCGGAAGAGCGCGTTCAGGTAATGAAGATGAGGCCATAACAAATCCTAACGACAGGGAACAATCACACTTTACCACTGCCCTTCATTTTTTCGCTAATCGTGCGATGTTGCTATACACGCTCACACCAATTATTTAGCTGCTTCCCAAAACTCAACGTAAAACCTCGCAACCCGCGCATCAGGATTGATAATCTCGCGTCACAGCTTGTACTGTGTGCATCGTCATTATCAGGGAGTAAATGCATGCCGGTTTTCCAAATGCGGAATCAGCCGTATCAGTTTAAGTGCTTAGAATACGACGTTTATCAGCGTGCACTGGATGCTGGCGATGAAGAGTTGCTTAAGCGCTTTCTTTACGAGCCACTCGACTCAAAGGGCTTGAGCGATATTTGGGTGAATGAATCGACCACCTTTACTCAGCATTTTAAATCGGCAACGCGAACGCCCGATGTGTCGGTATGGAGCAACTGTTTGGTGCTCAATTCCCACGCTTATCAAGTGCTGCACCGCACTATTGCCGCTGACGGTGAGTTCCTGCCCTTAACCATTGATGGCGACGACTATTTTATTTTCAATGTGCTCACCTTTGGCAAGGAAGATCCCGCGCAAACCGAGCCGGAAATTTTTCAAGGCCTAGAACTGGGCATTTTGAGTTTGGGGTTTATCGAAGACGATCTAACCAACAAATCGGTGTTCAAATCCGAAAAGCAAGGCTGCTCCCTGCTCTATTGCACTGACGTCCTTAAAGATCTGATTGAACACCATCAGCTCAGCGGTATTCATTTTGATCAGGACTTACTCGAGATTTTTATCTAGCGCATTGCAGCGACGACTTTGTTCACCAATTGTTTAGCTGCTTCCCAAATATCGTAATAAAACGCGCAACCCGTGCCGCACCGTTTTCAATCTCACACCGCAGCTTGTAATGTGTGAGTCATCATTATCAGGGAACGTGATGTCATGCCTGTTTTTCAAATGCGCAACCAGCCGTATAAATTTAAGTGCTTGGAATTCAACGTTTACCAACGCGCGCTTGATGCCAACGACATGGCTTTACTGCAGCGTTATCGCCGCGAGCCTGTGCTTTCACAAGGTTTGTCGGATATCTGGGTGAATGAGCCCACCAGCTTCACCCAGCATTTTAAATCGGCAACGCTAACGCCGGATATTTCCGTTTGGCGTCATTGTTTGGTGTTAAATGAGCGCGCCTATCAAGCGCTCCATTCTACACTTGCAGCTGACGGCGAGTTCCTTCCGCTTACCATTGATGGCAGTGAATATCACCTTTTTAACGTGTTCACCTTTGGCAAAGAAGATCCTGCGCAAACCAAGCCAGAGATCTTTGAGGGCATGGAGATTGGTATCCTGAGTCTAGGTTTTTTGGAAGACGAACTGAGCGATAAAACGGTCTTTAAATCGAAAAAGGAAGGCTGTCTCTTACTCTACTGCACCGAAGATTTTAAAACGCTGGTTGAAAGCCATCAACTCAGCGGTATTCATTTCGACCCTGATTTACTCGCCATCTTTATTTAGAGCATCTGGCGACACCCACGATACGGACAACTAACGTAAACAAGGAAAAATTGTGTTAAAGAAACTAATCACAACGTCATTTATCTCGCTACTCGCCGCAACAAGCGCAGTGGCGGCAGAAGATCTCGCACTTGATGCCAAAGGTATTAATCCCTCGCTTGCCGAAGTGCGCTCGTTTTACGATCCCGACACCCAAGCGAATGTGCGCATCCTGCACTACCGTGGCGGGTTTGAGCACGTAACCTCTTATGTGGTCGTGCAGCATGTAAGCGTTGACGCCGAACAATCGCAAGTTACCCTCTCAGTGCCGATTGAGGAAGTGAACTACAAATATAGCGTTAGCATTGCCGACATCGACAATACCGACTCCGGCTTTGCCGTCACTTTGAATGGCACTCACAGCTATAGCCACGAAGAAACGACGATGACGTTCGTCTTTGGCGACGATCTTAGCTACGACTTTGCTGATGAGATTTAAGCCATTGCGAGCGATACACTGACGATGAACACCACAAGCTCTGAGGCGGACACCACGCCATCGACCAATTGGATGGACACACTGTGGCGCTGGGCAGATGCGCAGCAGATCGGCGCGGATATCTTACCTCGCGATCCCAACGCGTTGGCGGGCCTTACCACGCTGGAATTACAGTACCAACAACTGACTGAACTCCCGCCAGAAATTGGTTTTCTGAGCCAGCTTACATCGCTCAATATCAGCAATAATTCGCTCACCACGCTGCCGGCTTCAATTGCCAACCTGCGCCAGCTAGTGTCTCTTGATGTGGGTGATAACCAGTTTGATGAAGTGCCGAAAGAAATCGCAAGCTTGACGCAGTTAAGCGTGCTTAAACTCTACGACGGCGAGTTTGATAGCCTACCTGATTGGCTCGGCACGCTGACCCAACTCGAAGAGCTGCATCTTTGGGGCAACGAGCTAGCACAATTACCTGCTTGTTTGGCGAGCCTGACAAACCTTCGCAAGCTCTACATCGAAGAGAATGAACTGAGTGAATTGCCGGATTGGCTTGGCAACTTAACCCAGCTTTGCGAGTTGATGATCGATGAAAACCAGTTAACTGCCCTGCCCGCATCGATTGGCAATCTCACTCAGCTAACGCTGCTAGATGCGCGTAGCAATCAATTGCCAAGCTTACCTGAAGCGCTCAAACATCTGACGCAACTGAGCCATCTCGATATCTCAGATAACCATTTCACTGCTGCGCCAGAATCGATCCGCCATTTTAGCAAACTGATCACGCTCAACCTCGGCCGTAATCCATTTTCTAGCCTGCCCGATTGGCTCGGAGAACTGCGCCAGCTCAAAACCCTCAGCTTGTATCGATGCCAACTGGCTGAGTTGCCATACTGGCTACATCAATTGTCTTGCCTAGAAAAATTAGAGTTAGGTGACAACCAGTTGGCGCAACTGCCCGACTGGATTGGTGATATGACAACGCTCACCGATCTTTATTTGTGGTCAAATCGCCTCAGCGCGCTACCAGAATCGATCGGGGCACTCAATCGACTCACCAAACTGTATCTGAAAAGTAACCAACTCGCGGCGTTGCCGGAGACTATTGGCAATTTAAGTGCGTTAATTGAGCTTGATGTCAGTGATAATCAGCTTCACACCTTGCCCGAGCGCGTCGGCGAACTACATCAACTTGAAACGCTAATTCTTAGCGACAACCGACTCCACACCCTGCCAGAGTCGATTGAAGATCTCGAAAATCTCAGCAAACTCAAACTCGATAGAAATCCCATCATGGATGTTGGCTAGCGCTGTACTGGATGTAAACTATCTCAAGAAAAAATGGCGGGAACGTGGGCTAACAAACGACAATGGCGTCAGTCACTAATTTTTGGTGACGTTTTCATCCCACATGACGCCATCCCGTAACATGGAATTTAGGATAACAACCATTTTCCAACGCAGGGAATGATGGCTACTTTTTTGGGTTTTCCAGCAGCCACTAAACGTGTGTTAAATCTTCATCGGAAGCAATGGCAAGATTCCGACACGCCTCGTCATCAAATTTCGAATTCGGAACTATTCGCATAATCCTACTTTTGTACAACGCCGCAATACAAGGCAAGCGTAGCGTGTCCAGGCCACCGCTTTTTATGGGCGATTTTTCATTGCCTTGTTAAGCATTACGATTAGCAAACCATAATTTAGAATAAGCCACACCGAGTATTAGCTCAGTGAATATAGCCAGACTGATACCTATACCAGCATTCCCTCTAAGATACTCAAAAGAGCCGAGTAAAACCAAGCCGAACATGATTATTGCGAAGCTCATCTTGATGGATTGCCTAGAGACTGAATGTGTGGCGTCACGGACAAGCCATGACAAAACACCAATACCCAAAAATAGAATCGCAGCCCTACGAGACATAAAAAGAGCAGACTCACTTTCTGGTATTTGGAATAGATAAAACATTATCTCAGGGGCTAGCAGCATGGCTAAAAATAAAACAAATGCTATGACTGCTGTAATAATACTCAAATTCCTAAAATTGATGACATTACTCCTTAGATGCCTAACAAATGACATGAATCCCCTCTCTATCCCGATCCGCCACATTTAGGTGATCGCGGTAAGACGATGGGAGGTATCCATGATGACCTCCTTAGATCGTCATTGCGTGTCCAATAAATTGGATCAAGCCCATACTAAAAAACATCTTTATTGATAGTGGCGACTACTTTCATATTGATATTTAATGAAACATTGCGAAATAATACACGTTACCATTTTACATGTAATGCCGTTGTAACACGTTTTCGACCATCTAGATTAAGCTTAAATTTTCCACTTTATACAGAGAACCCAAGGAAACATAGAATATCGTATTGATGCATTTTTTTATGGTTTATAGATACCTCAGCTTACAACCCCCACATACATAATGATTATTTACTATTTGTCCTGTATTTGATGCACTACAGATTTCGCAAAGACCCAAAATTCGAGTTAAAACCCACTTTTACGTTACCTTTTAATTTTTCTATTACCGCCATATTATGTGACATTTCCGGCGCATTGTTTTTAACCACTTCCAATCCTTCATCTCTTTCATCTTGTGTCGCACCATCACTTGTTACGTTATTAACTTTTTTCTAACTTATCTCCCGCAGCAAACAAATATATAGCTGCAAGTAATGGCGATATAAATAATGAGATAAATCCCAGAAAAACCATCCCGCCCTGTCTTTGATGCCCACATTCCAATCAAAATGCAAAACAAACAAAAGAATAAAATTAACAAACATAACTATAACCCCTAAAAACGGCATATCATGCCATAGCGCCTGCTCACCGGAAAATTGGGAGCGTAGCGGAAAATTGGTCCAACAGTAGCGCCCTGTTAGGGCTAGGTGTCCGTTGGCACTTCATCCCAGTCCTCCTCAACACCATATGCCCAATCTATAGCCTTTCGGCGCTCGGATATTATTCCTTCGCTCAATTCACATTCCTGTCCAGTGAGGCGGCAGTTCAATAAGCTTGGACACGATGCTCGGATTATGGCCGCCAAATACGTTACGCCTTACCGTACCAAAGGCAAAAATGATCTCAATGACGCCTTGGCGATTTGCGAGGCAGTGCAACGTCCCAACACACGATTAATCCCAATTAAGTCATCAGCGCGACAAGCCGATATCGTGGCCCAAATGCATGCATTCGTCGTTCACTAGAACAACATCAAACCGGTAACCATGAACGTCGCTTGTTATCCGCCTGCGCGCTAAAAATCACAGCGCTTTGCAACTGGAGGTATGTATTTGTTTCTAGGGCTAGCACCAATGACCAAGAACTTTTCATCACCCACAACCACCTCATAATGAATATTCTTCTCGTTACCATCCAGGTATTTTTCACGCCAACTCGGCCAAATCTTAATTATATGACCGGTAAATTGAAGGACTTCTCTATCAGCAAGCGGCTCCATGTTAATACCACCACCTGTGCTTAAAACTAAACCCAATACGTCGTTCTCTTGCAGGAAATCGTAATCCGCCGCTTTTCTTGTCATTCTCCATATATGAGGGCGAGCTGTTCCAAAATAATCAGTTGCTAGCATAGCGAATGGTTGAAAGCAGTCTTTTTGTATATCTTGTATTCGACTACAACCGCTCAAGAAGAGAGCGACAACGCCAACACCACAAATCCATCTGTAATTCATATCTCTATCTCCCATTGAGAATTGCCTGAGACCGCCCAGTTAAGTGGTGAGCCATGCCACCAGCTCTTCTCCAAAATTACTGTAAGCGCGACGAGTATTGGGTCACGCAAAGGCAAAGCGCTTGCTTGCCCTTACTCATCGTCTTTTATCGTCGCCACGCTGATATGAGGGGCGTACGCAGTCAAATGGTCAATTACCTCTTCCAGATAGTCCGTTAGGTCCTCAGGGAAGCGATATTTTTGGCCATCGCTGCTCACGAAACCCCGCCAGCGGAGATCCCCTTCGCTATCGATGCTCGTATTGAGCTGCACAATCGCGTTGTATGCCAATTGGTATGAATCACCTTGCCAACGGTTGGGCTCTGTCACTATGAGGTGGGATGGATAGAGCGCGATAGTCGTGTAATCATTCAACCAAATATCGAGGCAGGCTATCCACGCCATATACGCAAATACTAATGCGATAATTACAACTATCACCAGCACAAACACGACACCGACAGGATCGCCATCAATCTTCCCGATGCCTTGAATTGCCATGTATATTGCCAGGACCGCCCATATGGTAAGAACAAACATCTCGACTTTTCCACGGTCTCTTGTGCTACGCCGATACCACACCAACACCGCATTCCTGTCACCGTTATCCATACGTGTTTCCCCTACACTCGCCCAGCGCCATCTGTGTCAGTCTTAACCACTGCCGTTTTTTCTTGAATCATCATTCGTCCATTCAGTGCGATAGCGTGACCGTAGCAACCGAATATGACAGGTCGAGGCGGATCGCCAAGGGCGTGACAACATTGCGAGTGAGGCGGAGTTAGCACAGGACGATGAAACAGGGCAATGCACGATGAGGATGAGATGGATCGCAACTATTGCGCGACCGGAGCGATAGTTAGCCACTCTTGCGGGAGCCTAAACCCATTTACACCATGTTTTACGAACGAGAAGAACGAGAAGAACGAAAAGAACGAGAAGAAAATATAGGCCGCCAAAAGCAGCACAAAACTAAAAGCAGACAGCGTCATACCGTCTGCTTTTTTGAGCGATTTACATTCTAAAACCGTCGGTGTAGACCAAGAACAGATAAGGCTGAGTGCGGACAAACGCTGCCAGACGCGCGGCGTTCTCTTCGCTTAAATGGTACAGCACGGCGATATCGCGGCCGAGCGCTTGTGCATCCAGCTCACTCAGTGGGTCATTGCGAATAAAACCGATCAAGGACGCGCCGATCCCCAGTAAGCGATAACCGTATTTTTGATTCAAGTGCTTGGCCAATGCGTAATTCTCAAATGGGCTCAAATCGCCATTAAAGTAACCGTTTGGAAATACCGACAGCGCCAGCGGCGAATTTGGGGTCGGTACCAACATCATCATCACGTGATCATCAATCGCAGACATAGGATCGAGGTTGGTTTGCAGTAAGCGCTCGACATCTTCTTCATAGAGCTTGAGCGCGCCGACGCCTTGGTCATCAAAAATCGCTTCATGGGCCAGTTTTTGAAACAAAGCCGCACGACGAATAAACTTGTTCGCCACCGGCATGTCTTCGTCGTCATCACTGTCTTGATATAAGTCGTAACCGTCCGTGGCGTGGCCTGAGGTGTAGTGGGCTTGGTCAATCTCATCCAAGGTAATAAAGATCGATTTATCTGGATGTTCTGCCTGATAAGCCGCCCATGTTTCAATCAGCGCGTTAAAAGATCCAAACTCAGACAACATAAACTTATCGCAAAAGATCGTATCTTCATCTATCGATTGAATTTTCACTGCAGCGCACTCCTTGGCATAAAACGGGATAATTATTAGCCTTATTATTAATAGGGGAAATATTACCCAGATTGACTAGAAAGTCATTACAACAATGTCGCCAAGAGCGAGAAATGCGTTCCATTTATGAACAAAGAAATCCCGTAGTGAAAATGGCTGTGCGAGGCTTAGTTCTCCCCTTGAACTGCGTCACTCATTCCCAAAGCGCTTATGAAATACCTCTATTTACTGCTGACTATCTTGGGCACTGCCCTTCCTTATGGCGCATTTTTGCCGTGGTTGTGGCAACACGGCTTTGATCTCGCCCTTCTCTATCAACACGCGAGTGCCAACCCCATCAGTCAATTGGCGTGGCTAGATGTGATTGTGGCGGCCATCGTGCTCATCGCTTTTATCGTGAACGACGGCAAACGCAACCAAGTGCGGCATCGTGTCTGGGCCGTAATCGCTACCTTCACCATTGGCGTTTCCGCCGGATTGCCGCTGTACCTCTATTTGAAAGCCTGTATGGAAAGCACTGAGCCTGCCACCGCCACGCAATCTTAAGTACTGTCAACATGTCTCGCAGCGCCAAGCCACACTTGCTCGTGTTACGCGCAATTTGTCGGCGCTCAGGCAATCTTACTGTTTTGCTGCAGCGCCGCTTCGACATAGCGACTCACCGCATCGCGCTGTTGTGGCGTCAAGCTCACCCCAAGCTTGGTACGACGCCACAAAATATCGTCTCCGCAGCGCACCATTTCATTGGCGATCAGATAATCAATTTCGCGGCTGTAGATCTGTGGTGCCAGCTCGCTGCCCATGTGCGTTTCATGGGTCACGCCTTCCAATAACAAGCGCACGCGGCTGCCATATTGACGCAGATAACGCGCGACCAAGCTGTCACTTAACCATGGATACTCAACATTCAGTTGGGTTGCCAATGTGTCGAAATCAAAGCCTTCGCCGCCCGGCAAATGTGCCTCAGCAGTCCAACTCGGCCCCATCGCAGGGAAAAACGGCGCGAGTGACTGCATCGCCGCTTCCCCCAATTTACGATAGGTCGTCAGTTTACCGCCAAAAATTGACAGCAAAGGGGCTTGTTCGCCTTCTTGCTCTAAATGCAGGGTGTAATCGCGCGTGATCGCTTGCGGCGAGTCTGATTCATCATCACACAATGGGCGAACGCCACTGTAATCCCACACAATATCGTCTCGCTGCAACTGCTTCACAAAATGCGCGTTGACAACATCAAGCAGATACTGGCGTTCGTTATCATCAATTGCGACATCACGAGGATCGCCGTGATACTCCACATCCGTGGTGCCAATCAATGAATAGCGGTCAAGATAAGGAATGACGAACACGATACGGCCATCGTCATTTTGCAAAATGTAGGCTTGGGGCTCACCGTGAAGGCGCGGCACAATAATGTGTGAGCCTTTGATCAGGCGAATGCCCATCGGTGAGGTTTGATTGAGCTCATCATTAATAAAGGCTTTGACCCACGGCCCGGCCGCATTAACTAACGCATGCGCTTGAAATATTTCGCACTTGCCGGTGAATTGATCTTCCACTTCCACCAGCCACAGGTCGTTATTACGGCGGGCATTGATCACTCGACTATAGTTTCGCACCGTCGCGCCATGCTCTGCCGCTTGCTTGACGTTTTCGATCACTAAACGCGCATCATCCACCCAGCAATCGGAGTATTCAAAACCTCGGCGGATCTCAGGATGCAGCAAGCCTGACGCAGACAAGTCCACGCCCGTCGAGCCCGGTAAGGTGGTGCGTTTACCCAAGTTATCGTAAAGAAACAGGCCAGCGCGGATCATCCATGCGGGGCGTAAAAAAGGTCGATGCGGTAAGCGAAAGCGCATCGGCCACGCAATGTGTGGCGCTTTTTTCAGCAATACCTCTCGCTCCGCCAACGCTTCAGAGACCAAACGAAATTCGTAATGCTCCAAATAGCGCAAGCCTCCGTGGATCAACTTAGAGCTGGCTGAAGAAGTAGCAGAAGCAAAGTCATTCGCTTCAAACAGCGCGACGGAGAGCCCGCGCCCTGCCGCATCCGCCGCAATACCTGCACCATTAATGCCGCCACCAACTACGATGAGATCTAAGGTTGTCATACGCCCTTCCCTTTCTAATATGCTCTTTCGTTAACAGTTAAGTTACACGATAGCCCAAATATCCGGTTTCGAAAACCGAAAATGCGCGATAACGAACATTTTGGATTTCAATATCGAACATTGCGCACAGTAAGGAAAGAAGAAATGAGCATACAGAGCTAGTAAATTAGACACTATTGATGTGCTAGACACATGCCGATGCAAAAGTGACAAAGCGACTGGGCTATAAACAATTTAGCTATCTCCAACCTAGTGGCAGGCAAGTTAGCGATAAGCGGGCTGGCTATTACCGAGTTAGCTATGACAGATTTAGCTGTCATCGATTTAGCGGAGTGAAAACGTGAGCGGCGTCCAAAGCTGGCCTTGGGCGATAAAAAAAGAAAAAGCCGCTTGAGTGAACAAGCGGCTTTGTTTGCCTAGACCAATTAACTCTCAGTGAGTTTCAGCCTTGCTTTTGTAACTAACATCAAGGTGTGTCGATTAACGCCACACGCCCCAATCACCGGTAGTACCTGGCTCTTCGCCGCTGGTCCACCACTGTGCAGTCCACGTTTTACCTTTATGAACAACAGTGTCGTTGGCAAAGTAAACCTGATCTTTGCTCCAAGTGCTATCACTTGGCTCAGGTGTCGTTGGTGGTGTTGGCGGCGTCGGTGGGATCACATCAACCTTCGCTGGCTCAACCACAAACGAGTACACCATTTCATCGCTTGCTGAGGCATCAAATACCGTTAGCTTAAACGTCAACTCGTGACGCTCATTAGTCAACTGCGCGGTATCGATGATCAACTCGTTGCTTGCGTTCACTTCCGTCATTACCGGCGTACCGCTGGTTTGCGTCCACTGAACGTCAGCCACGTTGCCTTTGCTGTCTTTTGGTCCAAGAACCACGTACTCACCGTGCGTCACCGTTGCGTCGTTAAGCGGCGCCAACACCATTGGTGAGATCACGGCATCCAAATTGGTGGTCGGTGCTTTGGTAATAGTAAATTCCGCTGTCGCACGTGAATCGCGCGAGTTAAAGAAGTTGTTATGTAGATCGTTGCGGAAATACATGTAATGGTTCATCTCTTGGTGCCAGCGGCCAATGTACACATTGCCTTTATGGTTCGCTTCATACCAACCATTCACTTGCGCCGCCAATAGACGATCCCAATCGTTTTGGTTTTCCGCCGTTACCACTAGCGAGAATGACGAGTGCAACTCACCCAACTTGTTGAAAATCTGGTAGTTAACAGAATCACCCAGCGCAGGTGTCGCCAGCGTAATATCAGCTGGGATGAACTGCGTACCTTGTACTAGGTAAGGCTGAGTTGGCTCAACCGGTGGCGTGACAGTGTCATTCACAATCGTAATGTCACTACAGTTGTAGAAGCCTTCACCCGCAGCATCGTCACGCTGCCAGCGCACGAACAGAATCGCATCACCTTGACGATCCGTTGGGATTGTCACATCAATACGGTATTTGCCATTTACTACTGGCACGTCACCGTTTTCTTGGATCAGCTCAACGTCACTCCATGCCAATGCTTTTGATAGATCAGCATTCGGCTTGGTGAGGTAGAACTGCCAAAATGATGGGTTATGAGGTGCAACGGCGTTAAAAATGTATTCAAAAGTGCCTGCGCTGACCTCAGTACGCGTCCAACCTGTGTGAGGCGCACCCATACCCGCTTTTTGCTTATCGTTCGCGTAACATAGTGTGCCGTCTGGCACTGCAGCACGTACCGCATCCATGTTGTTGTAATCAGAAATATTGATTGCAAACTCACTGCGTTGAATGAACGGGTATTGGCCTGAAATATCTTTGGCTTGAGCACAGGCTGCGTTTGGCGGCGAACCGCTCCACAATCCACCTTGTTCATAACAGATCGACTGGCGAGCTTCAGGGAACTCAGACCAACCGTGTGCTTGCGCATCCATCGCTGGTATTAGGAAATAGAGCGAGGTAGCGGCTAAGGCTAATTTTCTCTTCGAATACATCATGCTATCTCTCGTTGTGTTGAGCGTTTTTTCGCGCTACGAGACCATAACGCGAGTTATTATGTTTAACGAATTGCGATCTACAACTCGTTGATCTGGAAATATAAATATTTCAAAACGCTTTGGCGTGTGATAGGAAGAGAAAATTGAAGTAATATCAAAGTTTGACGGAAGGAATAAAGGAATACTGACTCAATATCTCAATTTTCAAATTTGACAATATGTTGATATTAGGCACTTTTTAATCGAAAAACGGTTTTTTTGACACTATCATGACATTTACAGTCAAGAATATCGATAATTCGTAAAATCGAATTTTAAAAAAGTATGGTTCGAGAGCAGCGTAAACGCAAACCGATCAGCGAAATATTGCTGCGCTAGCTTGTGCGTTCGTTTGGTTGTTGGCACTGTGGCGCTCGCAGTGCACTGGCGCTATCGCGCTCTTTGGGTGGTTAACACGACGCCATCGCAGATCGCAACAGCGTCATTTAACCAGAAGATGGCTATTACACCACTTCCAATGCGACATCATTGGCCGCTAACAGTTCCACAATGGCTTTCGGCGGCGGCGCATCGCTGATCACTAGCGAGACATCCGAGATCATCCCCAAGCGCACCATGGCATTGCGGCCGAACTTACTGCGATCCACCGCCAGCATCACACTGCGACTGTTTTCGATGATCGCTTTTTTCACCCGCACTTCATGGTAATCAAAGTCGAGCAGTGCACCCTCTTCACTGATCCCACTGATCCCCAAAATGCCGAAATCCAGACTAAATTGGCTAACGAAATCGAGCGTTGCTTCACCGACAATGCCGCCATCTTTACTGCGCACTTCCCCACCCGCCAAGATCACGTGGAAATCCGGCTTTTTCATCAACATTGCGGCGACATTAAGATTGTTGGTCACAATGCGCAAATCTGCATGATTTTCCATTAATGCGCGAGCGACCATCTCCGGTGTGGTGCCGATATCAATGAACAAGGTCGCGCCATCAGGAATGTGGGCGACCAGCGCCTGTGCGATACGTAACTTTTCATCATTGTGCTGTGCTTTGCGAGAATCGTACGAACTGTTTTCCCCGCTGCTTGGCACCGTCGCGCCACCATGATGGCGACGAATTAAATTGGCATCCGCCAGCTCATTGAGATCGCGGCGAATGGTTTGAGGGCTGACGGCAAAGCGTTCAACCAAGGCTTCGGTGCTGACATAACCGTGTTGCTTTACGAGGTCGACAATTTCCTTATGACGTGCTGTTTGTTTCAACCGAAACTCCTTTTTATCATTATTGTGTTCGCTTCCGAGCAGTTTACACCTGACTCGCGCATTTCTCACCCGTCTTTTACCCGTTTTTTACGCATCTTTTTAGCACTGCGGCGTAGCGCAAACGATGTGTTTTCATGCGGGCACCACAGTGAAGGGAATTAGCAAAATGCGGTTAAAAAAAGACCTCACCCTTTGCGGAGTGAGGTCTGTGATGGATTTAGCGAGAAAGGATACTAGCTCGCTATTGGGCGTTGGGGTTTATTCCATTTCCGCCCAAACTTGCGCACATTTCACTGCGCGTTTCCAACCTTTGTAGCGCGTTTCACGCTTCTCTTCGTTACCGTCTGGTACGAATGAACGATCAAGCACCGCTTTGTTTTCTAGCTCTTCGATGCCATTCCAGAAACCCACCGCCATACCCGCTAGGTACGCCGCGCCCAGAGCAGTAACTTCAGTCACTTGTGGACGATGTACTTGGGTATCTAGCAAGTCAGCTTGGAACTGCATCAAGAAGTTGTTTTGTACCGCGCCGCCATCCACTTTCAATGCAGAGAGCTTGATGCCAGAGTCCGCTTGCATTGCATCCAACACGTCGCGGGTTTGGTAAGCGATACTTTCCAGCGTTGCACGAACGATATGGTTTGCGTTCGCACCGCGAGTTAGACCCACGATAGTACCGCGTGCATACGCATCCCAGTATGGCGCGCCAAGACCAGTAAACGCTGGTACCACGTAAACGCCGTTTGAGGTGTCGACTTTCGTTGCGAAGTATTCAGAGTCGTGCGCATCCGCAATCAACTTCATCTCATCGCGAAGCCACTGGATTGACGCACCGCCCATAAATACCGCACCTTCCAATGCGTAAGCTGGCTCGCCTTTCGGGCCCACACCCAAGGTGGTCAACAAACCGTTGTGCGAGGTCACTTTCTCTTTACCGGTGTTCATCAGCAAGAAACAGCCCGTACCGTAGGTGTTCTTCGCTTGGCCAGGCTCCACACACATCTGGCCAAACAGCGCGGCTTGTTGGTCACCGGCAATACCTGCGATTGGAATACGTGTTCCGCCTTTACCACCAATGTTGGTTTGGCCGTACACTTCAGATGAACACTTCACTTCTGGCATCATGCTCGCTGGAATGCCCAGCTCGTCGAGCATTTTCTGATCCCACTTCATCTCATTGATGTTGAACAACATAGTACGAGATGCGTTAGTGTAATCCGTCACGTGAACGCGACCTTGGGTCATCTTCCACACCAACCACGTATCAACGGTACCGAACAATAGCTTGCCCGCTTGCGCGTCTTCACGTGCGCCTTCAACGTTGTCGAGGATCCATTTTACTTTGGTGCCCGAGAAGTACGGGTCAAGTAGCAGACCGGTGTTTTCACGCACGTACTCTTCTAGGCCACGCGCTTTTAGCTCTTCACAGATCTGAGCGGTACGACGACACTGCCATACAATCGCGTTGTAAACGGGCTTGCCGGTTTCTTTGTTCCATACGATGGTGGTTTCGCGTTGGTTGGTGATACCAATCGCTGCCACTTCGTCAGGACGGATATTTGCTTTGCTCAGTGCTTCAACCAAGGTTGAACTTTGGGTTGCAAAAATTTCCAGTGGATCATGCTCTACCCAGCCTGCTTCAGGGTAATGTTGGGTAAACTCACGCTGAGAGCTGCTTACGATATTCGCATCATGGTCTAGTACTACCGCACGAGAGCTGGTTGTGCCTTGGTCTAGCGCGACAATGTATTTTTTATTGGTCATTTTCAAACACCCTTTTATTTCACTTATTATTATACGTTATTTAGATTTGAGCTTCTTCAGCGCTGTTGTCACATTGATTAGGAATAGTACAACCTGTGCCTACTGTCGGCAGGAATGCACCAATCACTTTCGGGTAAACCCAGCCGCCGAAACATGCACCGGCAATCGGAGCAAGAATAGGAACGATAAAGTAAGGAATATCTTTAGCACCCGTTAGCGCCTGATCCCAGCCTGCAAAGAAAGCAAACAACTTAGGACCAAAGTCACGCGCTGGGTTCATTGCAAAGCCAGTTAGTGGGCCGAACGAGCCGCCGATCACCGCAATCAAGATACCGATCAACAGTGGGTTCATCGCACCACGGTGCGCGCCGTTGTTCTCGTCACCAAGCGCCAGAATGCCGAACATCAACATAGCGGTGATCGCAAATTCCACTGCGAACGCGCCAAAGAATGACAATGAAGCATGCGGATAGGTCGAGAAGATCCCCGCCGTTGCTAAGCCATCCGCACTACCACGTACGATGCCATTTGCTAGCTCGTATTCGGCAAACATCGGGCCATATAGGAAGTACACCAAGGCTGCAGCAGAGAAAGCGCCCAAGAGTTGCGACAAAATGTAAGGAGCAACTTTCGCCTTATCGAAACCGTGGAATGCGGTTAATGCTAAGGTCACTGCTGGGTTAAGGTGCGCACCCGACACGCCTGCGGTGCAGTAAATAGCTAGAGTAACACCGAAGCCCCAAACAATACTGACTTCCCATTGGGTAAACTCAGCCCCGGCTAATACCAGTGCGGCAACACACCCGACGCCGAAAAAGATAATTAACCCTGTACCGATAAACTCCGCGATGCACTGCCCCAGCAGCGAGTGTTGCTGTTGTTTGGCCATGACGGCCTCCTTTGTGTGGTTGATAAAAGCGCATTGACCTTTGCTTTTCCGTTGTGAGTGCATGTGCGCATTTCGCGTGTTGAACGGCAAAGGTCAATACCCTCGTGGTATCTGAGGCTCACTATACTCGTCACTGGACAAACCACTACTGCGCGAAAACACAAATGAGCGAACGAGCACATTTTTTGTAGCACATGAATATATTTCTGTTAGCCAGATCAATTTTATCTTCTGTTTTCACCCTCCATTTTGGCGATTTAACCCTAATAAAGTCACCAAACGGTCTATTTTTATTCCATTATTCAGATTATTACGCTGCATTAGATAAATTAATCCAAGGATAATTCTTGTACTGGTCTGCTCACTTACTGGTCACTTGAATCAATTAAATGTTCGTTCGCTCATTTCTGTGAGTCAATTCATATAAAAGCGAACATCCCAGTGGCACACTAATACCACTAGTTACTTTGAGGGATCCGACATGCCACGCTTTGAAACAGATGTCGTCATTATTGGTGGGGGTGCAACTGGCACCTCTATCTTGCGCGATTGCGCGCTTCGCGGGATCAACGCGATCTTATTAGAACAAGACGATTTGGCCTCTGGCACAACAGGTCGTAACCACGGCTTACTTCACTCCGGCGCGCGTTATGCAGTGACCGATGCGCACTCTGCGGTGGAATGCATTCAAGAAAACAAGATCTTGAAAACCATTGCGCGCCACTGTGTCGAAGAAACCGATGGCCTGTATTTGACGCTCCCTGAAGATGACATCAATTTTCAATCCACCTTTATCGATGCATGTCGCAAGTCAGGGATCAGTGCACAACGTTTAACCCGTGAAGAAGCGCTACGTTTCGAGCCCAACGCCAACCCAACCCTACTCGGTGCGGTGCGCGTGCCTGACGGTACGCTGGATCCGTTCCGCCTATGTGCGTCTAACATCCTTGATGCGAAAGAGCTCGGCGGCAAAGTGTTTACCCATACCAGAGTGACTGGGCTGATCCGCGAGCAAAACCGCGTGGTGGGCGTGAAGTGTTACAACATGCACCAGCGCCAATCGTTCGAGATTTACGCGCAACAAGTGATTAATGCGGCGGGTATTTGGGGGCAAGGCATTGCGGAATATGCCGATCTCAAGATCAAAATGTTCCCTGCCAAAGGCTCACTGTTGATCCTCGATTACCGCATTAATAACGTGGTGCTCAACCGTTGTCGCCCACCGGCAGACGCCGACATTTTGGTGCCGGGCGATACTATTTCGCTGATTGGCACGACCTCACAACACATTGATATTAGTGAAATTAACGATCTTCACGTCACCAGTGATGAAGTCGATACCCTGCTCGAAGAAGGCACTAAGCTTGCGCCAATTATGGCCAATAGCCGAATTTTGCGTGCTTACGCTGGGGTTCGCCCACTGGTTGCGGTTGATGATGATGGCAGCGGCCGTAACATTAGCCGCGGCATTGTATTGCTTGATCACCAAGAGCGTGATGGCCTTGAAGGCTTTGTCACTATCACTGGCGGCAAGCTAATGACCTGTCGCTTAATGGCGGAAATGGCGACCGACATGGTGGCGAAAAAGCTCGGCAACACCACGCCGTGTGAAACCCACACTCGCCTCCTACCTGGTGCCGCCAAAGCGCCAAAACAGAGCAAGAAAACCGCGAGCCTAGCAAAACCTGTCTACGAAAGTGCGGTTTATCGCCACGGCGAGCGCGCGTTGCAATTTATGGATGGCAGCAAAGCGAGCGAAACCATTATCTGTGAATGTGAAATGGTCACTGCTGGTGAAATTCAATACGCCATTCAATCGCTTGATGTCCATAACTTAGTGGATTTACGTCGCCGTACCCGTTTGGGCATGGGGCCGTGCCAAGGTGAGTTATGTGCATACCGCGCCGCCAGTTTGTTTACCCAATACACCGATACCAATGCGGCGAACTTGCTGGTTGATTTCCTTGAAGAGCGCTGGAAAGGCGCAAAACCTATCCTTTGGGGCGATGCGCTGCGCGAATCCGAATACAGCTATTGGATTTATGAAACCCTGATGGGCGGTGGCGAGATCCCCGCAGCGCCAATTCACACGCAAGAATTAGAACCGACAGCAACCACCGATCACACCCACGGTTGCTGCAACAAATCAGCGACGCAGGAGAACGCCAATGCTGAACTTTGATACTCTCGTAATTGGCGGTGGTCTAGCAGGTTACTGCGCAGCGATTAAAAGTGCTCAACAAGGTTTGAAAACCGCGTTGATCAGCCAAGGTGAAGGCAGCCTGCATTTTGCGTCAGGCTCCATCGATGTGCTCGCCAAGCACCCGACCACCTTTGAAAACGTGCGTTTTCCATTGTCAGCGATTGAGGAATTGCCCGCCGATCACCCGCACCCGTACCGCAAGATCGGCGCGCTTGAAACCCAAGCATCGCTCGATTGGTTTAATGGGTTAATGGCCGATCAAGGGATTCATTTCCACCAACTTGACGCACTGGAAAATCACTGGCGAATTACCCCATTCGGTACGCTAAAAGCGACGTGGCTTTCGCAAGTGTTCTGCGCTTTGCTCGATGATAAGCCGTGCGATTACGAGCGCGTGATCATTGTCGGTGTTGATGGTTTCCGCGACTTCCAACCTGCGGTTACCGCTGAAAACATTGCCAAACTGCCACAATTTGCTGGCATTGCAGTAAAACAAGCCATGGTAGTCTTGCCAGAAACCAAAGCCAACGACGGCCTGCGTGCGAAACGCGCGATCGACTATGCCCGTGCCCTACGTGAGCCACTGATGTATAACGCAATGCGCGATCAGCTCATGCGTATCGCCACCCCACGTGATTTGGTGATCATGCCATCAGTATTTGGCAACGGTGACGGCCAAGAATATATGGCGCGCTTGCAACGCGACACCCATCTACAGTTCCACGAAGTGCCTACAATGCCACCGTCTTTGCTTGGTATTCGCATCGCTGATGCACTACACCGCGCCTTTGTTGAAGCTGGCGGCACCTTACTAAAAGGTGACGCGGTAACTCGCGCGCAAATGGCAAAACAAGAAACCGTCGATGGTCAATCCCAGTGGGTCATAGAACGTGTTCACACCCGCAAGATGGCGGATCTTCCGCTAAGCGCAAAACACATTATCCTCGCAAGTGGCAGTTTCTTTAGTCATGGCCTCGTTGCCACTGCCGATACGATCCTTGAGCCGGTTTTTGGTCTTGATGTCGACGCCCCTGCCAAACGTGACGATTGGTACGCCGACCGCTTTTTAGATGCTCATCCTTACATTCGTAGCGGCGTGATCACCGATGATAACTTCGCTCCATCGATTCAAGGCACGACCGTTAGCAACCTCAGCTGCATCGGTGGCGTCCTTGCTGGGTTTGATCCGGTAAAAGAAGGCTCTGGCGGCGGCATTTCCATCGCTACTGGCTTTGCGGCCGCGCACTGGCACGCTCGCGCTTTGCGCGCAGAAAACGCAACTATTGGCACTCAACAACAATTAGATAATGAGGCTGTGGCATGAACACTGAACTGAATCCTCTCCACCATACCAAGTTCGAACAGTGCCTAAAATGTACCGTTTGTACGGTTTACTGCCCAGTTGCTAAAGCCAACCCATTGTATCCGGGGCCAAAACAGTGCGGCCCCGATGGTGAACGCCTGCGCCTAAAAGATGCCACCTATTACGATGATGCGCTTAAACTGTGCACCAACTGTAAACGCTGTGAAACGGCGTGTCCTTCTGGGGTTAACATTGGCGATATCATTGCCGTGGCGCGAAAAAACCACGAGAAAATTCCACCTAGCCCGAAACGTCTGCGCGACTTTGTGCTGAGCCATACCGATCTGTTCGGATCGCTCTCTGCCCCACTGGCGCCAGTGGTCAATACGCTAACCAGCATCAAGCCGGTGAAAACCTTGATGCACCATACCGTCGGGATTGATAAGCACAAAGATCTGCCAAAATACAGCCGCCACTCTTTTCGCAAGTGGTTCGCCAGCCAAGAAGAGACGCAAAAACGCTACAGCGAGCAAGTCTGCTTCTTCCACGGTTGTTACGTGAACTACAACAACCCGCAGCAAGGCAAAGACTTGGTGAAAGTGCTCAACGCGATGGACATCGGCGTCCAACTGCTGGACAAAGAGCGTTGTTGTGGCGTTCCGCTGATCGCCAACGGCTTTTTCAAAAAAGCGCAGAAGAACGCCAACATCAACGTCGATGCGATCGCTAATTTGCCATCACCCATGCCGGTGCTATCGACCTCCTCTACCTGTGCGTTTACCTTAAAGCAGGAATACCCGCATGTATTGGACGTCGACAATAGCGCAGTGGCCGATCAGATCTTCTATGTCACCCGTTTCTTGCTTAAACGCATTATGGAAGGCAAAGGGCTGAAATTAAAATCTACCCCACTGAAGGTGCTTTATCACACCCCTTGCCACTTAGAGCGCAGCGGCAACGTCATTTTCACCCTAGAGCTGTTGAAACTGATCCCGGGACTAGAGTTGGTGGTGTTGGACAGCCAGTGCTGCGGCAGCGCCGGCACCTACGGTTTTAAAGCGGAAAACTACGATACCTCAATGAAGATTGGGCAAAGCCTGTTTGAGAAGATCCGCGCGCAAGATGCCGATTATCTTGTCTCGGATTGCGAAACCTGTAAGTGGCAGCTTGATGAAAACACCCAACTTGAAACGCTGCACCCGATTACGCTGTTAGCGATGGCGCTAGACGACTAGCCGCCGCCCCTTTGCGAGTTCCCCCACGCGCAAACAACACCTCTGACAGATACGACAAAGCCGGCAAACCCGGCTTTTTTTTGTTATAGATAACACTGTATCAGGCCGCTATCGCTATGTTTTTTGTCCTAGAAAACGCAGTATATCTTAAGCTTGGCGATCACAAAGCCAACAAAGCGACGACAAAATCAGCAAACGCACGGTAAAACAGCAAATTATCGCATTTTGAGGCTTGCACCACTGAGAAAAAACCAATACTATCCTTTGCACGCTCCGAATGACGGACACGCAGTACGACCGTAGCTCAGTTGGTTAGAGCACCACCTTGACATGGTGGGGGTCGGTGGTTCGAATCCACTCGGTCGTACCAACTTTTGCCTTAGATTTAGTAATGCAAAAGTCACAGAATTTGGGTCTATAGCTCAGTTGGTTAGAGTACTACCTTGACATGGTAGGGGTCGGCAGTTCGAGTCTGCCTAGACCCACCAAATTCCGATAATCGCACCTCTCTTAGAGAGACCCAACAGCGATTATTTAGGGCGATTAGCTCAGTTGGGAGAGCACCTCCCTTACAAGGAGGGGGTCACTGGTTCGAGCCCGGTATCGCCCACCACTTTCAAAAACCATCGCTTTTTAGCGTGGCGAAAGTTAAACAAAAAAGCCTGCTTTTAAAGCAGGCTTTTTTGCGTTTAGAGCAAACTCAACTAATCCGAAATATTAGGCAATTTCCCGCCGATTTTTCCATCCACCCCATTTGTGCCCACGTTGTGACCATCGTAGTTTGCTAATTTAGTAATGGCTTTCTGAGTTTTGACCCCTATCCGCGCAGAGTTACCACGGCCACGTGTATGTGGATGAGTACTTCTGGATCCCAAAGTTTGATGAGCTGAACAAACTCGCCTCGGCAATGGCGACGCACAAAAAGTGGCGCAAAACCTATTTCTCGACCCCCTCATCAAAAATGCACAAAGCCTATCCGTTTTGGACCGGTGACCAATGGCGCAAAGGCCGAGATTCCCGCGCTAACATTGAATTCCCCACCGTTGATGAATGCCGTGATGGCGGCAAACTCTGCCCCGATAAGCAGTGGCGCTATGTGGTGAACAACGCCACCGACATCATCAACCGCCCGAATTTACTGATACGGTTTGACTTGAGTATTGGAGAGAACAGTTCGATTCTTGGGATTGGGCTGCACTTTTGTTTGTGTCGTTTGTTATAGTTTTTTATCAATCACCGTATTTACTAGCTGGTATTCACTGATCTGTTTGGTGTCAACACCCGCCTGGTTACTCAATAGTGAAGCCATATCTCTGATTACCATGCGCTATAACGATCGATAAAAGGAGCAAGTGAATAGCCACCGACTCAGTAGAGATAGTCACCCTCTAAGTAATCATTGTATTGAGTTAGTGATTCTTGTTTTTTCTTAGCCACAAAAAGGATGATGATTTTTGTTCCAGAGGGTGTTACTACACCTCTATTAATCGCCTGGATTCCTTTGTAGCCCAAAATTTTAGATAGATACGGCCGGTCGTATTGCTGTCCAATTTTCAGATTATTGAAACTAACTGGCACGATGCATCCTTATCGATAGCCTACGTCTGAAGCGGTCCAACAATAGAAACCTATTTCCCGGCGATGCTTCTACACTAGACTGGAACTTTCAACTTATTAGTGAAGAGTGAGTATATGGCTCAAACAAAGTTCAATCTTGTGTATCCCCCTTTAAATAAGTCTGCGCTCTTTCACGTCGTTACGGGACAGCAAGTTCATGGCAACATTCGGTACGCTGTGCCGGCAAACAATGAAAATGCACACGAATCCAAATTCCGCAAGCACCGATTTTAACGCCCTTTCCTCTTCGTTCTTCTTGCAGATCGGCTGATTGGGCCATTTTGCACTTCGGTGGCGAGTCGAGCGTTGTCCCGCGCCGGTGGGTAGGGCTGCCACGGGGGAATGGGTGTGATGTGGGTGGGGAGTCTCTGCCGTATATATACAGTTTAGGGTGTAAAGGGGTTGGTGTTGACGGTTCGCGGTCTTAGTCGTATACTTTTGCGAGATCCTCCTTGAATCAATGGCTTGGAGTGTTCATAGGAGTGCACCGACTCTGCTGGTCGCTGGTGAAACGGGCTGTATCACACCAACAATGTATCGATAATTTTCAGCGTATTAATACGTTACAACTCGCGCACGAGGAAGCGACACTTGGGCCCGTTGTAAACACTCGCGGAATTTTACTGATGAAAAACCAAGATCACCCCATCGCTCCACGCGCCCTTTCTCACGTGATTCTCTCCGTGTCGAGTAAAGCAGAACTCAAAGCGCTCGTCACTTACTACCAAGCGCGTCATTCTTACTTTCATCGACAGACCATCAGTCGCAGTAAAGTCGAGAAATTACTGGCTATCGATGCTGGCGTGCGCACCTTTCAAGATCTAGAAAACCTCATTGACAACAAACGCTATCTTGAGCGCAAAGGCAACGCGCTATCTGTCATGGAACAAGCCACAAGGACATCGCCGGTATTTTCCCATGCGTATCATAGCTCCCGAACTGGTCGACAAACGCATTTTGATGTTGCTGCCGATTTTCTCAGGCTGGTTGTGACCATCGACGGCCAGGATGTTAACTTGCACTACCGCTTAGAGCTGTTTAACTCGCTTCACGTTTTGCATCCGTTTGGGGTTCACATTGCGACGTCGCCGGTGCTGTCGTTCCCATCGGCGGAGCACGCCTTATTTCGTCCAAGAACGCAACAACTCGATGGGCTATCGTCACCCTCTTTGGCAGGATTACTTCCCTTCAACCACTTTGGCGGTGAAATCAACACGTACACCAAGCTCTATGATCTGTTTGATACCATCTCCGCGCCCCTGTCGCGTGATAGGCATTACAACAAGTTGACCCGTCATCAACGTGGCCTGTTACGCCAGTACAAAGCGACGGGGATAAGAGCAGCACTTGAACACTGCCAACACCTTGCCGCACTGAAAACAACGGTAACGGTGAAACATGCCGCGATTAGTCAACAGTATCAACGCGGCGGTCTGATAACGACGGTGGTTTACGACAAAGAAATCGCGTCCCTCGATGAACTCCGGGCCGAAGCGATGGCCACTCTTACGGCATTTCACCAATTGGCTGCCTCGGTGAATTTAGAACCGGGGGTGTCCTATTGATGCTGCTGGGTTATCAGTAAAAACCGCTTGGTAACGCGATAAATTGTGACGCTGTGCGTCACAATTTGGGTAAGCAAGACAAAACCCTCGTGCGTTGTTGCTCCTAAACGATGGGCAACATCTGCGACGCTGTTGCCTTTTTCGGTGACCTGCTTTACTTATTCTATTTTGAATTCTTCTGGGAATATCTTACTACTCATAAGCACCTCTCTGTTAGTCATCATGCCTAACTCTGGGGTGTCTACCAAGTCGGCGGCTATTCACAGCAAACTTACCCAACTTTATTCTTTTGTCTAGCTATTATCGTAATTCCTAGGTAGATACCTATAACCATGCTAGCCACAGTAACAATTCCGGCGGCAGACAACGCAGGTAGAGCAACCAATAACTGTGTATCATTTCCTCCAACTGCCATAACAGCACCTAAACCCATAAACAAACCCGCGAGAAAGTGCTTAAGCAGTTTTAGTTTGATAACCCTTTCAATGTGAAATGACTTAGTCGCGATAGCTGCAACCGCCATGCCCAATACAAGACATAAGAATAGATAGAAGCGTTCAACTCTAGGCCAGCCGCCAAGATCGCCATTCCAAACGGAGAGCGCCATAGACTTTAGTAAGCCACTGGGTGTCCAATGAGGCTCATAGATAAATACCATTCCCCCCATCACACCAATCCCGAGCATTGAGAGCCATAGCTTTCTAGCATTGGCATCACTTTTGAAAGCAACAATAAGTAAAATCATAGATATTGAAGCTAGGCTTACCAAATGAACAGTCGGTAAGACGGTGTAACCCTTCCCGGAATAGCCAGTTAGCAACTCAGCAAACAGCAGCCAAGATACCAACCAACCTAACATCGTTGCCGTCATCATCACTTGTCCGCGTGCAAAACGGCTAATCGTTGAAACGCCACACCCTCCGTTAAAGGCGGCTCCAATACCAAAAGCAAACCCACCAAAAACAGAATGCATTGTTGGCAAGTGACTATTTGAGCTAACGGGTTGTTCTAACAGATAAGTAGCAGCAATTGCTACCCACATAAACGAGCCGCTCAGTAGAATTGAAATTAAAAACACTGGCTTTCCACTAATTGCCTCTTTCACACCCTTAACCATACATAGCCCTGTTGTTTGGACGAGATAGCCAAGCACAAAAATGCAAAACAGCGATAAAATCAATAGCATTTATTCTCCTCTTTCCCAAAAGTGCACTTTGCCGCGTAAATAATCTAACTAAATATAGTAAAATAGGAAAAATACGAAGGAGATAAGATGATAAAACCTATTGTTGAATGGTATCAAATCAAGCATTCAAACTTTGAGCTGTCTAACCACCCAAACAACAAATCAAAACAACAACTTGAGATACTATCCGGGACTATTTTACAACCCCTTCACTCTCAGTTTGGTGCTATTAATATTACTTATGGATTTACAAGCCAAGCTCTTCTTCGCTACATACTTAAGAACAGCCCTGGTGATATGGCTCCGAGGGTTGACCAACATGCATCAATGGAGCTTAACTCGCGCGGTAACAGAATTTGTCGACGTGATGGCGCAGCCTGCGATTTTGTTGTTGCAGGTTACGAACACCGTATGGATGAAATAGCAAAATATATCTGCAAATACCTTCCCTTCGACCGGCTCTACTTTTACGGTAAACGACGCCCATTGCATATCAGCATTGGACCAGAAAATACCCATTACGCACTACTAAGAAAAACAGGCAATGATGGACGTCGCGTTAACTCAAAAAGTGCTACAGGGGTCGACACTCAGGCGCTTTTCGATAATGTATAATAATTAAAAATGCTCAAGGAATGACATGAACGAAACTCTGTTCGCCGAACTAGTGACCAAAACAACAATAGGTAAACAGTTACCTAATGCCATCTATCTGCATAGAGATGCGTTAAGTGCCCTACCAGAACAATTGGCACAGTTTGTCTCTGCCGTCGCTAAAGCAGTGAAACTCGATGATAATCAATGGAATTTAGTCAAACTGTTCAAGAAAGAATTTCGATTATCCTTGTTACACTACCCTGATTTTTATACTGATTCCTACCCTACGCTCCATCAGAGCCTCAATGTCGACCTATCCAAGCTCACTCACAAAGTAACTAAATATAATACGAGTGATAATCCGCCGATCTTACACCGCAAAGAAACAATGGTCCTGCCAAGCAGCGAATACTACGAACACTTCAAATTCATCACCGAAGAAGGTGAAAACGCAGGGCTCTACGACAGCAATCGGTTGATAGGCTTCAAGCAATCTTGGGCCAATATCATCGCTAGACATGGTTATATGTTGCTCGATGGTCGCCTGTTCCGAAGTTCAGCCATTCTCGATGACTGTCCTGCCGTAGGGATAGACCGACACAAGACTGCCATTGTCCGTCACGAACTGTCCGCGCCGATGAAGACGCTCGTAAAGCACGGCTACCTTGAAGGAAATCATTCCATTTTTGACTATGGTTGCGGACGTGGGGATGATTTACGCGAGCTAGAAGCGCATGGCTTAGATGCTCTAGGTTGGGACCCTAACTTTCAACCCGATAATGACAAAGTCACCTCTGGCATCGTTAACCTCGGTTTTGTCCTGAATGTAATAGAAGATCAAGACGAGCGACTTGATGCCCTACTCGGTGCGTGGGAGCTGGCTGATAAACTACTAGTTGTTTCAGTGATGCTGGCCAACGACAACTATATTGCCCAGTTCAAACCCTATAAAGACGGGGTGATCACCTCTCGCAATACCTTCCAGAAGTACTACGCCCAATCAGAAATAAAAGCCTACATTGAACGCAGCCTGCAAGATGATGTGGTTCCAGTCGCCCCTGGCATCTTCTATGTTTTCAAAGACAAACTTGAAGAGCAACAGTACCTACAACGAAAATACAAGCGCCAACACCGTTGGCAGCAACTTACTGCTCCCGCCCCGACAGATACCAAAGAAAAAACCAAAGACCAAGCCAAACTGCTAATCACTCAACACCAAGCGCTATTCGACAGCTTCTGGGCTCAGAGCCTAGAGCTCGGGCGTATTCCTGCTAATGATGAGTTTGCCGAGTCTGATAAAATACGTGAACTGATAGGCTCCCATAAAAAAGTCTTCGGTCTATTACAAGAGCTGTTTGACACCCACGAGTTTGCCCAAGCCGAGCAAAGCCGCAAGGAGGATTTGTTACTCTACTTTTCCATGGGGTTATTTGAAAAGCGCAAACCCTACACCCAACAACCTGAAGCACTAAAAAGAGACATCAAAGCCCTGTTTGGTGACTACAACACCGCGATTAACCTCGCCACAGAGCTATTATTTGCGATATCTGACACAGACTTAATTAATCAACAGTGCGAGAAAGCGCATAAGCAACTGCCTGCGAGCTTGCTCAATGACGGCCACTCTCTGATCTTCCACAAGGCGTTCATTGGTGAATTACCCTTGCTACTAAGGGTATACGTAGGCGCTGGCCTGCAAATGTACGGTGAGCTTGATAACGAGATTGATTTGGTAAAAATACACACTACGTCAGGCAAGTTGACCTTAGCCGCTTACGATGACTTTGAGAAATCGGTCCCCTTCTTGGTGGAGCGGGTCAAAATCAAGATGGCCGATCAAGATATCGATTTTTTTGACTATGTGGATGAGCACAAAAGACCACCTTTGATAAATAAGCACATCTATCTAAGCCAATCCCATGATAACTATAAAAAACAGCTCAATTTTGATAAGCGATTAGCTAAAGCACTAGTCTTTAGTTCCAACAAAGACATCAACTTTACTCGAAGAGAGTTCGAGTACATTTTAGTAGAAAAAGGCATCACAATTAATAACTACATGCTCATGAAAACAATACGTTAAGATGCATTAACCAATGCGCTATCTAACGCATCACCCCAAACGTCAATTCGATTTATCACAAGGCAATCACGTGAATTTTAGATAAATTCACTCGTGCAATTATCAGTATCCTCCTCTAAAATACGCCCCTTGATAGAACATGATCACGTCAAAAAGAATAAAACTGACGTCACGGATGACGTGCTATACACTAAAGGTACGTGATATTTAACGTTAGGACTAAGTAATGAACAAAGCACAAGACGGCTACTGTTTTTCTTTCCCCGCAGTGAGAGGCCTACAAGCAGGTAAACCATTCTACATTGCAACTTGCCCGCTAAGTACTATCCCGAAGATTTTCGTCTTCGATGAAGATGAAGTTCCACCAGAATTGCGTGCTCAGCGAACGTTAAACAAATCACGTATTCCTGAAATGGTACGTTACTTAGTCGAAAACCCGAAAGACTACGTTTTTTCAGCGTTAACGGTCTCCGTCGCGTCTTCAGTTACTTTCATTGAAAATAGCGCTATCGATACGCCTAATTTGGGTACGCTTCGCGTACCTATGGACGCACAGATCTTGATCAATGATGGCCAACATCGACGTGCCGCAATTGAAGCCGCACTCAAAGAAAATCCTGATTTAGCACATGACAATATCCCTGTACTGTTTTTCGTGGACGAGGGCTTAAAGCGTAGTCAGCAAATGTTTGCCGATCTCAATAAATACGCAGTAAAACCGAGCCCATCATTGGGTGCGCTGTATGATCACCGTGATGAAAGCTCAGAGCTTGCTCGCTATCAAGCTCAACATATTGCGCCCTTTAAGGGCTTCACTGAAATGGAAAAATCCAGCATCAGCTCGAAAAGCGGAAAACTGTTTACGCTTAGCAGCTTGAAGCAAGCCAACAAGGCATTGCTCGGCAAAAACGGTAAAGATGGTTTTACCGAAGAAGAAAAGGCACTATCCAATGAATTCTGGCAAGCAGTTTATGACGCAACACCAGAATGGAGGATGGTGCTCAATAAAGAGCTTTCGCCATCACAATTTCGTCAAGATTATATCCACGCTCATGGCGTCGGGTTACACGCGCTTGGCGCATTAGGTTGCGCACTGATCACCGCGCAACCGACCGAATGGAAGCAAACTATCCAACGACTGAAAGACGTTGATTGGCGAAAATCCAATCCCAATTGGGCCAATAGAAGCATGCTACATGGGAAGCTTAGTAAAGCCTCTACCAACATCATGCTTACAACTAACGCACTGAAGCACGCTTTATCGCTCCCATTAACACCCGATGAGAGAGCGCTAGAAAACCAACACATCACAAGTAATGAGGCATCCAATGGCTGAGTTGTATATAGCCGATGGTCTGGACGACGAACAGATTGAATACATCGAAAACGAATATTTTGCGGGTTTCAAACGCTACAGCAATCATGAATCGTTGCCAGCAAAATTAGAACATTATGCCGCACTTGATGAAGAGTTACGCAACATCAGCAGTACGACCCTGTGTCGTGAACTATTACGCGAGCATGCCAACAACGAAGGCTTTACGCTCAAGCACTTTATCGACGATATTCAAGCGGTATACTGCGCAGATAATCGCCCATGGGTGATTGGCTACAGCGGTGGTAAAGACTCCTCTGCTGTCGTGACGCTGGTCTACCTGGCACTACTGGCCTTGGATGAATCGAAACGCACCAAACAGGTTTATGTTGTTGCCTCTGACACCTTAGTTGAAACACCACTGGTAGTGGATCATGTGAACAAATCACTGGAGTCTATTGGTAACCAAGCACGTCGTGATGGGCTGCCTATCAGCACGCATAAGGTTTTACCTAAACCTCATCAAACCTTCTGGTCTTGCCTACTGGGTAAGGGCTACCCTGCACCCACAAAGAGTTTCCGTTGGTGTACTGAGCGCATGAAAATTGACCCTGTCAGTGATTTCATTACTGACAAAGTCGCTAAATTTGATGAAGTAATTGTAGTACTCGGCTCGCGCAGCCAAGAGAGTGCGTCGCGTGCACAAGTTATCGCGAAACATAAAATTGAGAACACACGACTTGCACGCCACACCACACTGGCAAACGCATTCATCTATACCCCAATTGATACCTGGAGCATGGATGACGTTTGGAAAATCCTTCGCGCCTGCCGTTTAGAAGTCACCATCTCACCGATGGGTATCGGTAAAAAATGGGCCAATGATTACGATCTTGAATGGGAAAACCCTTGGGGTGGCAAAAACCTAACGCTCTGGAACTTGTACAAAGATTCATCTGACCAAGGTGAATGCCCAATGGTGATTGATGACAGTACCCCATCGTGTGGTAACTCACGTTTTGGCTGCTGGACCTGTACGGTTGTCACCAAAGACCGTGCCATGGAAAGCCTGATCCAAAACGGCGAAGAATGGATGCGTCCGCTGCTTGATTTTAGAAACAAGCTAGCAGACACCAATATTCCAGAAAACAAACCACTGTACCGTAACTTTAAGCGCCGTACAGGTAACGTCAGCTATCAGCGCGTTAAAGATGGCCAAGAGCTCGCCACAGAGCGCGACCATATTCCTGGTCCGTACATGCTGAAATTCCGCAAGGAATGGCTAAAAGAGCTACTCGTTCAGGAGAAAAACTTCAACGAATCCGGCTATCAAGTCACGCTGCTCACTAAACCTGAGTTGCACGCTATTCGCCAAGAATGGCTAAATGACCCGAATGAACCTGATTGGGCCGATTCACTCCCTCAGATCTATCGTGACGTTTACGGCCACGATCTTGATTGGATTATTAACGATAACAACAGCTTTGGTGAGATTGAAGCACAGATTTTGCAGCAACTCGGCACTGAATATGATGTTTCACCAGAGATGATTCAAAAACTGCTAGATCTTGAAATATCTCTTGAAGGGTTGAGCCGTCGTACCGGTGTATTCGATAAGATTGGTAGCTTATTGAAGCGTGATTGGGGCTCACTTGAAGAAATCAAAGAAAAACACGCTGCGTTACAAAGCAAATCTGATTTCGACCTTCATAGAGATCAAATCAAACGTTACGAAGAAGAAATTGCCAAACTGGATCGCCAAACCAAGGTGGAGCTATAAATGATCATTAAAAGCCTTGTTGTTAACAACTTCCGTGTGTTCCGTGGCGTACACGAAATTGACCTTGCGCCGCGAAAACAGCGTGAATACCATGACGCCGCAGCCCCTATCGTATTGTTTGGTGGTTTAAATGGCGCCGGTAAAACATCAATCTTAACCGCTGTGCGTGTTGCTCTATATGGGCGTGCTGCATTTGGTCGTGGAATGTCTGCAGCGGAATATCAAACTCAGCTTGATGAGCTCATTCACAAAGGCGTTGGTATCAGTGAAGGCAAATCCTCCATTGAGCTTGTTTTCACACATAGCCACAACGGCATTGAAAGTGAATATAAAATCACACGTGCTTGGTCAAAAGGCCATAAAGACCGCTTAGTGCTAGAGAAAGACTCTGAAGAGCTAAGCCAAATGAACTATGACCAATGCCAAAGCTTCCTTAACGAGCTTATCCCATCGGGTATTGCCGATCTCTTCTTCTTTGATGGCGAAAAAATTGCCGAGCTCGCTGAAGATGAATCTGGTGAAGTACTCCAAACCGCTGTAAGACGCTTACTAGGCATTGATGTGGTCGAGCGTTTACGTAACGATCTCGCCATTTACTTAAAGCGCAATGATGCAGCGGCGCTGCCTGCAAACATCAAAACACAAATTGAGAAACTCGAAGCCGACCGCATGGCTGCTGAAAAAGCTGCCAAAGAAATGGCGAACGAAGCCGTTCTGTGTCGTGCCAAAATTGATTTGATCGCTTCGGATATCGATAAAGCAGAAGGTGAACTATCAAGCCGTGGTGGTGCTTGGGCGAATTCGCGAGAGCAAGAAAAAGCCAAGCAAAATGAGTTAGAAGCCGAACGTAAAGAGCTGGAAAAAATCTTACGCACAGAGATTGAAGGAAACCTTGCGTACTCATTTGCCCCAACGGTACTGTCTGCACTGTTCACGCAGTTAGAAGCAGAGAAATCAGCGAAGCAAACAAAAAGCTTTAATGCTGAACTGCAAAGCTTTATGAATGAGTTAAGCCAAGAACTGAGCTTCCGCCTTGCTGACTCCACTACGGCTCTAGACACCATTCAAGATTGCTTGAACGCACGTCATGCCACACAGCAAGACACGGACATCCTACTGGATATCTCTGATCGCGAATTTAATCAGATTTACTCTCAGGTTAATGTCCTGGCGCCAGAAGCTTTCTCTCGATTCGATGCCGCGCGTCAACGTTTGAGTATTGTAGAAGAAGAGATCGCGAGTCTGTCTGTCAATATTGCGCGAGCCCCCGAGCAAGAGCAAGTTGAAGCGCAATTATTTGCCATTAAATCGCTGACCAAAAAACGTACTGAAGCAATTTTAGAGCATAAAGAAACAGCCGAGGCCGCCAAACGTCTTTACCGTGAAGCGATTGAGATCGCACGTAAAATTCAAAAATTGCATGACAAACATAAAGTGGCACACAATGCAGAAGCGTCACTGACGAATGCACAAAACGCCCATATCATGCTGGCAGATTTTAGTGAGAAACTGACACAAGTGCGCGTTAAGCAGCTTGAAGCGGAATTTATCAAGAGCTATCAGAAATTAGCTCGTAAAGAAGATTTGCAGCTTTCTGCACGCATTAACACCAAATCATTTGATGTTGAGCTAATTGATGAGAAAGGCCACACCATCAGCCGTAAAGCGCTTTCTGCGGGTGAAAAGCAAATCTATGCTATTTCCATCCTTGAAGCATTAGGCCGTACGTCTGGCAACCAGCTACCTATCATTATTGATACACCACTGGGCCGCTTGGATTCTAAGCACCGTGATAAGCTGATTAAATATTATTTCCCTGAAGCGAGTCATCAGGTCATCATTCTTTCAACCGATACAGAGATTGATGAAAGCTACTTTAACAGTGTGGATTTTAAATACGGTATTTCTCATGCCTTTGAAATCCAATTTGATGGTGCAACCAAATCATCAAAAGTCAAAGAAGGCTATTTCTGGGAACAAAAATCAAAACCAGTTGCAGAGGTAAATTAATATGCTGCCAAATAGAATGAATTTATCCAAAACAACTGAAGATCAACTCAAACTGCTAAAAAACCGAACGGGGATCTCCCCTAACGTATCTTCACGTATTGCTTTTTTCCGCTCGGTGGAATCAGGCTTTACATACTCTGCTGAATCCGCCAAAAAGCTCGATGGCAGCCTAGTACTTGATAAGGTCACATGGCTGGGAGATACCCAGCTCGTGACTGAGTTGGTTTTGAAGCAGGTCTACCCAGACCTTGATGATAAAGAAACCATGGCTGCTTGGGCTGCCCATGTTGAAGATGGGATAGCGGCGTTGAGGAATCATAAGTCCATATTACACTTTTCAAGCGCAATATAAATGAAAATAAGGCGCTATAATGGCGCCTTATTTTTACTAATACATATAAACTATCACAATGACCAAGCAATCAATGCTTTTCCTGCCAATACTTCAGATCTTTTCTTTAACGAATCCTCATCCCAGTCTGATAGTTTTTCCAACTCTTTAGTCTCCGGGAAAATAGATTCAGAATAACCAGTCTTCTTTTTATTGAAAACTTCATTCTTTTGACTTCTATTTTTATTTTTTTCCCAAAGACACACATTCCCAACCGAATATACCCAGCGTTTATACGGCATTGAGAAGTTTTCAATTTCACCGCTTTTCCTCCAAACATCTAATTGTTGAGGCATAATATGCTCTAAATCAACCTGGAGGAAATTTGGTACAAGAGAGTCTCCATTTTCTATAATATGTAATTTTGTCATTATATATTTCATGATTTTGAGTTTTCACTTTCAAAATTTCTAAAGGCTTCTCTAAATACATTATCATCTACTTTTTTAAATAGATCATCAAATAACAAAATTATTTCATCATTAGGTTTTCCAGATTTCATTGACTTCAATATCTCTTTAAATAAAGCATCAACTTCACCGACACCAAAGTCACAAATAGTTATCCACCTAAATAATAACGTCTTAGATTTCCTTGCAAGCTCAGGTAATATTTCCTCATTATTTTTCAATGCATATAAGAAACAAGGAGGTGGATAGTATAACCAAGTAAGTTCATCTCAGAAACATCACCAGCCCATTTTTCTTTTAAGTTTATTTTTGGCCAGTTAAGATTTGACTTATTTTTTAACTTATCAAAATAAACAGCATTATCGGATAGCGTATTTACTAATTCTTTTGTTTTTCAGTATCAACGCCGATATCACTTCTGATCGATTTATAAAGCGTACTCTTCGTCGTATCAGAAACCTTTGTAAGCATTCCAATATACTCGAATATAATCAACAAAATTAGAAGGAATATCCTGTATGGTTTTAACTAAATCATCCCAATCATTCAGAATTATTTCTTGATCTCTATCATCCTTAATATTATTTAATACCTTATTTTTCAATAAATCAGCAACAGAAAGATCCATTCCTTTCGAGTTCAGAGATTCAAATATCACATATGCATCATAATCATCTTCAACGACAATAGTAACAAACTGTAGTTTTGTGTGATACAAAACTCATAAAAACGTTTTAAATTATCTAAAGAGTTTATTCTCTCAAAAATTCTTTCTGTATTTCATCCTGAAAAAAACGCTTACCTTTAATTATTCTATTTGTCGACTTACTTATTTCTGTCTTTAATTCTCGTCTTTTTAATATCTAATGCTTGTTCAAAATATGGCTGATCTTTATTAGTAACCCTTAAGTAGTTACTTTTCTTTCCAATGTGACCTCTAACTTCAGAATACAATTCATCAGCTACATCCTCCTCATTCCCGCCTTCTGAACTCAAAAACTTATTTGATATTTCTCCATCTTGAACAAGTTTCGCATAATCTCGAATAACAGAAAGAAGCAACATAAAGCTAACTGTGGTTCGCTGTTGCCCATCTACTATGTCAAAATGATCTGCATGATTATCATGCTTAGCTAAAAGAATAGTGCCCATAAAATAATCCTTATCTTTAACATAAGCACTTAATACATCAGACCACAATTCTTTTAGCTCATCGCTTGCAGTCCAAGAATAATCTCTTTGATATTTTGGAATGTAATATTTCTTATCTAAACCATAAAATATTTGTTCTAACGTTTTACTTCCAGCACCAATTTTCATTTTACAAACCTATAATAAACACTAAAAATGCACTATCATTGAATAATCATTAAAGTAATCGCACTTGGAAATTTTCGCATAGCAACCAACATTCCAAGTTAACAACTCAATTAGCCTTAAATAACCTAACTATCTTATTGAAATGACAACATTATTATTTACATGAATTTCATACTATATAAATATCTTCAATGCTATCCACGTCATTCTCTGATAAATTCAAATCTAAAACGCACATACAACTCTTTTTGTAGTGATTCGGGGAAAATTATCCTGAATCAGCTTGGAAGCGATTTCATCAATCAGGCGAGGATTAGAAAGCAAGGATTGATATGAAGCAGCATCAAAACCTGCCTTTACATCATATTCGATGAGGTCTTTTTTACGCGGGTCGCCGCTACTTGAAAGCTGGCACTTATCACCGTTCTCAATTTCCCAAAACGGATCAACTTCATTAGCCAATCGCCAAAATGGGTAATGCGGATTATAGAAACTTCTGGCTGGGCCATATTGCATCAATAGTGCTTTTACTGGCTCATCCACTTCTTGGGCATAATGGAATAAACGCTCATGCCCTTTTTTGTACTCTGACAGAGCATAGAGCAGCATCAACGGTTTATGAGGCGCTCGCTCATCACCACGTCGCCACCGTGAAATGGACTGGATTTTTTCAAGTAAACGCATAATTAGACACCACGCACACAAGGCGTCCAATTATACATGCATTTCTTTACTTTTAATATCTATCATATTGAAAAAGCACCTGTGACGGTGCTTTTTGAGATGCGTATGGTAATAAGGCTATCGCGGTTTCTTAACCATACTTACAGGCAGAGCTCTTCATCAACCCATTTATTATGTGTGGTTTGCTGAATAACATTTCTGATCCGTACAGGATCAATCAGGCAATGCTGATTGACAATAGCAATCGCCTCCTCATATGGTTCATCGCCACTAAGCAGCTTACGACACATATCCGTGAGGCTCTCATAAGCAAACTCGCTTTTGCACACTAAGTTATAGACAAAGTGCCAATCAAAACCAAAATCAGCCGCACAAGATTTCAATAATGACAGGTAAAGATACTTATTGTGATTAAAATCGAACGCATTGTTGATGTGTCGCTGAATACGCTCAACCTCAATCACCCTAGGTTCACTTTCAATGATTTCTGCCGCTTTATGGATGATCGCTTCAACGTCTAATTCAGCAAACGCATGCGTTTTTAACTGATAATCACCTTCATCGACTCTGACAATTGTTCCTTTCGTTAGCAATTTATCCAAATAATAAGCAGCATGGCCTAGGGATTGGCTACGGATTTTACTCGCAATAAACTTTTTATCCAGCGGCTTACTGCTAGCTGAGAATAGAGCTACTAATACATTTTCTTGGCTTGCCAAACTAAAGTCCTGTTCGATACTTATTGTATCTGCCCCTGACTTACCGTTAAAAAAGATACCTTGCCGTTCACCAAATGCGCGAACAATATGTCTTACGGTAAAGTAATCTAGCACATTCGACTGGCCTTTCTGATAATAATCAATCGACAGGTTTAACGCATTGCGCCCTTCTCCCGCCTCTGTCACTAAGACTTCCCGTACACTCTGCAATGTCTGCTCTATCTCATCTTCGGTCAACTGTAAAAAGTTTAGATGTCGATAAGTACCGCGATCTATTTGGTACGCCCATCCATTATCTACCGCTGTACTAATGGAGCCATCAATACGCTCTTCAGGTAAGCGAGCTCTGGAAATCGCTTTTTCATTCACTTTTTTATGCCAGATATTCCAGGGCAAACCTTTCGGGTAATCGAGTAATGTATTAGCCAATGCCAGAGGCTTAGACAGGTTGATAGGAATTACCATCTCCCCTAGCAGTTCAACCTTTTTACCATCTAAGTGTGAAATAGCATTTTCCGCGACGGCTTTTTCTAGCCCGAGACGGTCTTGCAGGTAAACTGTGATTGTATCTAGGTCTGCCGGCGATGAATTGATCGTCCAGAAGTCATCCAAAACGCTCGCACTGATCTCTGGATAAACAATTTTTGTCAATCCACCAGATGGTAGGTTACAGCTCATTTCCAAAAACTCGTAGAAACCTTTCTTTGAACTAAAACGACTTTGTAACTCAGTGAATAGCTCAGCACGCAACAAGCTTAGGTTTGACTTAACGTTAACCCATAAGGTTGTTGGGCTAATACGCATGTGTGCGTGCCAGTTCTTCTCTATCCGCTGCTGAACTTGACGAACACGCTCTCTCGTTATTTTGCCGCAGGGTAGCGTATCGCCAATTTCCTGTAAGGTCATTGCATCTGATAAATACCCCAGACGGCCAGATAAAATGAATTGATCCCTCTCACTCAATAACGCAAAGAAACTTTCTAGGTCTTGAGTCAAGACTCCTTCGAGCACGGACAAATCTATGTCTTCATTGCGACTAAAGAGTAAATGAGAAGGTGGCATATCTCCCACGCTCTGAGCGCTAAATTCGTTGAGCTTTTTCTCGTCAATATAGGCGATCATTTCTGAAATTAGCGCCACTTTCTTTTGGCCCAGCATCGGAATCGCTTTTAGCTCATTGGCATCAAGCTGGCGGATATCACCCACGGAGACACTTTCACCGAAATGCCTCACCAATAAATTACAAATCGCCTTGTACTGATGTGGCAAAGCAAGCTGGGAAATAACCAGTCCATCATTGTCGTGAGGAACGTACTCCTCAACAATAGGTTCAGCCCTCAATAAAGGGGATGCCTGTGAAAATAAAGCTCTTAGTGCCTCGATATGCGTAAGCTTAGTTTTACCTAATCCACGAATCTGCAAAAAGTCATCATTGGACATGGCTAAGAATTCAGCCACTGTTAACTCTCGACCTAGGCGCTCTTGAATAAGATCAACCGTCACTAACTCTTTTTCTGGGATCTCATATGCTTTAATGAATCGCGCAACTTCGGCAACTTCGGCAACTTCGGCAACTTCGGCAACTTCGGCAACTTCGGCAACTTCGGCAACTTCGGCAACTTCGGCAACTTCGGCAACTTCGGCAACTTCGGCAACTTCGGCAACTTCGGCAACTAGTTTTTTGTAGGCTACTGTATTGTCAACAAATACGTGTTCTTTTTTTTCAACAATAGTCTCAATCAGCTCTCGTGACTCAGCCCTTTTGTTTGTATTTTTCTGCGCGTCACCTCGACTCCACTTGTTCTTCATGAAAAGAAAAACAGCTGGAACGAAAAACAGTAGCAAAACGTAGTAATTATCCATCGATAACGACCTTAAATTTCCTATTCATTCAGACAGAAAAGGCAGTTTTCACTGCCTTTAATTTTGTTATGCCAACAGCTCCCAGAATGCTTTATCCCGCATTTTCTGGATTTGCTTCGCCCCATCGATATATAAGCTGTAGTGCTTATCGAGCTTGTTGATGGTCTCCATCAATCTTTCCTGCTCGTTTTTATCATTAACGCCAAACATGGCTTTTAACTCTTGTGGGCGGATCTTCGCGACGCGGTGAATAACCCAAGTCAGTACATAACTTGAATAGTCGTTATCCCCAGTTTGGAAGTGTGTGATGTCCTGCGTAGAAAGAATCATTCCTACGCCATATTCACGGCCTTCTTTTAGGATTTTGCGCAGGCTAGGGAAGTTTTGAGACATAAAGTTATCAGCTTCATCTACCAAAATCATCTTAGTGATTTGACGGAAGTCTCCGTGAACTTCAGGCTTTCCTCTTCTCTGCATTTGTGAATAGAAAAGGTCTAAAGTCAATGCCACCACAAGATTTTGGATCTGAGGAGGATAACCTGCCAACTCGATAACCGTAATGCCATCGACAAGCTCATAAAGACTGGTCATTTTATCTGACTCAGACTCGAAAATCTTGAAGCGAGCTAGCTTCGAAAGTGCAGCGTAGAGTAAATCCTCTTCTACCTTTTCTTGATCAAGGAATCGCGCCCAAACATCGTCAATGGTAGGAGCTGGTCTGTTCCACGTTGAAGGATCTTCTGGATGAATACCCGATGCGGTATAAGACTCAAGAATCAAGTTCTCTAATTGCAGCTGCTGCTTTTTACCCAGCCCGTAAGCTTTAGCCATGGTCTCTGAAAAACCTGCGGCGGTATGAATTGGCAGCATTGGCGTGTCGCCATACAAGCTCAAAGGGTTGTAGGGCAGCTTAAACAGTTTGTACTTTTTGGCACCTGTCGCTTCTAAGAACTTGTCATCCACGTAGTCTGACTTGTAGTCGAAGATCAGCATACCAATAGGTGCACCATTCACATTGTCCGTTTGATTACGGTAAAGCTGAGTGATGACAGACTTGGTAAATTGAGTTTTTCCCGTCCCCATAGTGCCAATAATACCAGTGTTGGTATTCATGAACTTAGCCGTATTGGTAGGCTCCCAGTTCAGCGGTGCTTGCGTCAACGCATTGTGACCAAAGAGTACATTTAAGTTAGTACCCGATGGTTGTGACTTGAAGGTATGTACAGCTTCAGCACCTTGCACCGAAACGTCTTCCTCTGGATTTGTTTGTCCCTCTTCTACATCAGAGCAACGCTCTTCAGCTTCAGTGTTTAACTCAATCTCAAAGTCAGCTGTTTCTTGGTGTATGTTCTCACTCGTAACATCAGCTTGGCTGTCGACTTCGAGCGCTTCTGCTTGAGTTTTTCCACCTAGAACATATTCGGTCGGTACGTGACATAACTTGACGATATCTAACTTGTTAAGCACTTCTTGCAGTGGCGTTTCGACCAAACGAGGAAGCAAGCCCATCGGTAAGTCGACTTTTAGCACGCCATCCAACATTTTATAATCGGGTTGCAAGCAACTTGCGCCCTCAAGGTGACTGACAACAAAACCATCTGGGTAATCAGCAACTTTTGCTAGCGAGTAATCGCCTTTCAGCCACTCTTCTTTGTTATCTAGTAGTGCGTCAAAGTAGTCTGGAGCGAACACATTGTACAAGCGGTACTTGTCTACCTGCATTAGCACTTGACGCATGAACAGACCGCGGTAAAGCTTGCTTGCAAGGTTGTCATTGCCAAGCAGATCTTCGCTCAGGTAGCGCAACAACTCTTTTGATTGCTTAACTGCTTTTTTGTAGTCAGGAATTGAACCCGTTTTTACTTCCACGGGTAGCAAGTACATGTCTTGCCCTTTAAAGCCTACAAGCAGTACATCATCAGAAATCTCACCTTTTTTGTAACCATGAACGTTGCGCGAGAATTCACTGTCTGACATTTTTAGGCCAATGTTTCCTGAAACACGGATCATTTCTGCCACAGAAAGCGGAACCCAGGTGATGTCTGAGTTGTGAACTAAGCTGGTCACAAACTTATAAGCACCAATAACACCTTTGCGCTCTTTGTTGATGGTTGGCGCGCAGGTCATCATCTTCAACAGCCAGTCGCCGTTAAAGGCATTGAACTCATTGATTTGGCCACCATCACCCTGCTTAATGACTTTTTCAAACAGACCACGCTGTGCCGTTACGGTAATCGCATCGTAGCTGGATGAGCTGGTGTACTGATCGGAATAGTGAATCAGCACCACATCTTCATTGCTGTGGAAGAAATCTAATGTCACTTTTGGATCAATGATGGTTGTCCAAATGGAGCTGTCGTATGAGCGCTCTAGCAAACCTTTAAAATCTTCACTCACTGCAAGCGCAACTGCGTTTGCACCGTGATATTGCGTATTTGGCTTTAACGCTGGCTTGAGTAAAGCACCAACGTATTTGGCCATCATCAGGTGTGGGTGGCCTTGATAATCGGTGCCCTTCAAACCAAAGCCAGTAAAGTAAGAGCCAGATTTACTCTCAGACGCGTCACCCGTTAATAGACCATCACATGCAATACCAGAAGCCATGTCTTCGATTGCAATGTCGGAGCAATCCACTTTGTCGTTATTACGGAAGAACGAGAGGTGCGCGTATGACTGACCGTCTTTATTCGCCTGCTCATTGGTAAACTTACTGTAGGTTAAGCGAGTGCGAAGGATATCAATGATGGTATCCGCCACTTCACGTACTTTGCCTTTGTTCAGCTCTAACCACTCCTTCAGTTCGTCGTAATTGGCTGTTTCTGCAAAGCGGTCAAACGCATTAAACGTCAGTTTGTCATCATAAAGGTTGATATGAATCGAAGCCGCTTGTTCTTGATTGCTACGGATGTAATCCACTAGCCCCATGAACAGCTCTTCAGCGCTATCTTGATTCACTGCGTTGATGATGATGCTCTTTTCAGAACCTGTGAATAGTTGACTAAATGCGGTTTGGAACTCGTCGATTTTTTCTTTGACGAGTTTACGAACGAATGTCAGTGAACTCTTCTCTTGAGGGACGCTTTTTATCCAAAATGCGTTTTCTTTCACCTGTTGGTTGTAAGCAAACTCGTGCTGAGGATGATAAACATATGGCAACAAGCCTTTTGGTGATAGGCGCTCAAACGTCACATCAGGCAAGCTAGCAAAGCTTTCATCTTCACGAATCACTTTGCGTAGGTTTAGGTAGTAAGCCAATATTAACGGGTGGAACGGAGAGTAATACTCTTCACCTTCAGATTTAACCAAACCAATTTGCAGCGCGACTTTTTGCTCTTTGGTCAGCATACTGCCCGTTGGAATCGCTTCAAAGTAAGCAAAACTTGCATCGACTACATTTTGTACAAGCGTCGTAAAATCATCCCCCCAAGAGGCTAGAGATGGTGTACTACGACGCTGCTCAAGGTAATCATACAATTCGACATAGGATGAATGAATCGCGTCATCAATGGCTTGTACATCATCCAACTTGATTGTGTCAGAGTCAGAAATAGACACGACTTTGTCATTGATGAAGGCTTCTTCCCAGCGCAGCAGTTTTAAACGAACACCAGGTACAACAAATTCGCTGTTATCGATACCAACTTTACCTTTTTGGGAGTAAAACTCGCCGTTGTATTCATCTTTGAATAACTTATGGTAACGGCCTCGGTTGAGTAGCAAAGGCAAGCTCAACGAGTCTGTTGCTACTGCACCTTCGACATTGAACTTAAGCTGGTTGTCGCCTGATTTAACAGTGAAATCAATTTCATCCGCTTCATTGGCAAGTGCCTCAAAGTCCACCAGCGAGTGCTCTGCTACGTCTACGACTTGTTTTGCATCCGTCAAAGAACAAGCTGTACCCTCTTCCGCTCGAATCTGAAGCTTATTTTCTTCCATGTTCAAGGTTAAACGCTGCTTCGCAGGCGCTGGCTCGATCAAGAAGATGTTTTTGAATGACTCAATGTAAAATTCACCCTTGCGAACAACGAGACAGCGGAAGTTGTAGACCTCAGACTTGTTCTCGCGCTTGAGCGCTAGGTTGAAGAACAACGGTTCGTTATTGTATGTACCTTTCAAGCTTGCTCGGGTCGTCTTCAGGCCATTCAGCGTTGAAATCACTTCTTGATTACCAAGCGCTTTAGCTGGTTGAATTTTAAACTGGCTCTTTTCTAGATTGCTTGCACCTTGGAAAATCAACTTCAATTCAAAGTCATTGACGCCTTCGTCTAGCTCAATGATAAGGTGACGATCACGCATACCGGCTTTAGTTTCTGCACGGTTACGCGCAGTAATAGTCATGCCTTCGCTGGCTTGCTCTTCTTCAAGGACAAGTTGCTGCTGTGCATTGCGTTTTTTCTCTTGTAGAAACGCTTCAAACTCAACATCTTTCCACGCATCAGTTTCAGAGAAGTTTTCGTTAATGAATTTTTCACCAAACGACTTCAAACGGTCCTGAAGCTGATCACCGAAGTGTTCCACTTCAAAAGAAAGCTCTTCATAGAGTGCACGGTTGTCTTCCAAACGTTTTTTGATTTGTTTCGGGTTACCACTCATCTCTGCAACGAGCGGATCTTCAAACATACCAAGCTCATTGAAGCGCAGATCACCATCTTCAACAGCTTTGTATAGTGATTCAAAACCGAACATGGTCGCGCCATCTTCAAGGATCGCATCAAACTGGTCATCCAAAAGACAATTAGACACATCACGGCCTTTGTCTTGTTGATCAATCAGCCCTTTCATCGCCGCTTTGATCTTGCTTGGACTCCACACCTGATCAAGCTGAGCCAGATCTTCTGCTGAGTTAATCAAAGTATCCAACAAGCTATTGTGAATGACCACCAGCGCGCAGCCCTTCAAGTAGCCTGACTGGCTTGCAACTTCATCACGTAGGTGAGAGATATAGTTTTCTGTAAAGCCTTGGTACTCTGCAGGATCTTCACTATGAATAACAGATACGATCTTACAGTTAGACAACTGAATAAATGGCAGCTCGATACCGTTGCTCGCACTAATGAAACTTTGTGAATGTGCGATCATCGCTTGGTACAAGCGTGCACTGTTTTCGCTATCTGGTGACTTGAACTGATAACGGAAGCCTGCCTTGATGTGAGTTTCAGCGTCAGCCAAAAACTGCTCAACTAGAAAGGTCTCAAATTGTTTTACGGACATAAACTGCGTCTCCACTATCACTCATGCGCTCAACGTTACCAATGCGCTCATAGAATTTAATTAGTTCTTGTTCGGTTTGTTTATCTACGAAAATGCCACGTTGTTTAAATGCGGCAATCAGCTCGTGGAAACGGAGTTTGTCCTTTTCTCCAACAACAAGGTTGGTTAATAAAATGATGTAGTCTTGGTTAAGCACCAACACTCGGCCACTGCGACCTCGGCTTTGAATAAAGTGAGCAGCAAGATACTTTTCTACTTCAGAAACGTATTTTTTGTTGATGTTGAATCGCTCGCCGATACTAAACTGTGCCATGGCTAACTTCATGATGTTGCCAAGCCAGTCCAGCGCAGATTCCGATTCATCAAGCGATGTATCAAGTCCACGCTGAGCTTTAAATGCTCGCGCAAAGTTCTCTAAGTCACTCTTTAGGTGTTCATAGCGGGATTCTTGAATCCCCTTTGAAATCGCCCACAATGGTACTTTGGCAGCACTCTTGTCACCCATGCCAGGCTGAAGAAGTTCTAGCATTGTCAACATTGGGAACAAACGAGTCGCCGATTCATTGAAAAGCTTGTAACCGTGATTTTTGATGTGTGTACGTTCATTGCTAGCACGCTCATGATCCATGATGAAGTACAACGGCTTCGCTGTTGGCTCCTCACCAGAGCGCCAATCTGTGAGTGATAGGCTTAACTGAGCAGTGTAAGCAAAACCGTAAAAAGACAAGAACGATTCGATTTCACTTAACAGGTACTTAGGTCGACAGGCCAAAAACTTCAAATCATCACGAAATGCTTTAGATAGGTATGGCAAGTATGGATGCTCACTTGCTTGCATTGATGAATCGCTCTTCATCTTGCCACGCAGAGTTGAAAGCATCTCTCGTTCAATAAAGTTGAGTTTTGCATCAAACTCTTCGACACGCATGTTCTGAAGTAAGTTGGTAAACATAGAAGCAACACGAGAATCACCAGCTGCAAACTCACCTTTTTGCGCACGAAATAGTAAAAGCTCAGGGCTCACAGAGAAGATATCTTTGTTATCAAAGTACATCTCTCGTAGAACTTCCCAAAACTCTTCTTCGCCTAACTTCTCTTCAAACGCAGACTGACAATCAGAGACAAAATCCTCGTATTTGTAGCCTTCAATCTTCTTACGTAATAATCCACGTAATACAAGACCAATTACCGCGTAGATATCAAAGTCATTACCTTTGGTGCGAATTGGAAGGTAACTGTTCAAGCTATTTTTATTAGGTACGTCTTCCGCTGTTTGTGGCAACTTCGGATTAAACGGTTTGATGTATTTATCCATTGTCATCTTAAATACCACTCACTTCGAAATACTCGTCATCTTCATTGACGATCTTGTAGCGCTTATCATTCTTCAGGATAAACAGGGTGCTCTTCTCGTTTGCAACAGTAATGATCTGTTCAATCACCTCATCCAACAGCAGCACCGCGTTTTTGTCGTGCTTATTAGGTCGATACCCCTGATTAATCTTCTCTAACAACTCGAGTAAGTTGATACTGATTGGCATTGGAAGAAGTGTGTTATCATCAGCACGAACGTGTGCATTGAAAGCTCCAATTTTGCTCACGCCCTGAGTTTTAATTGCCGTAAAATCCGGTTTCACCTCAAGCTCAGCAGCCGTTTTAAAACCGTTATATTCTGAGATAAAAAATTGGTCTTTATCAAGCGTTGGAGAGTTACGATTACAGTAACGGTGGATAGCTGCAATTACGATGTCTTTGTAGAACTTGTTTAGTTCTTTTTTCTGATGAGCAGATCCATCGAACTCACGATGAAGTAGCCAGATATTGGCATACTGATTCACTAAAGAGTTATCGAAATCGACTTTCAGCTCGTTGATGTATTCGTTCGAAAATTGCTCTTCATCTTTTAATAAATACACCATGCGCAAGTAAGAAACTGCACTTAATACGTCAAATACTCCGAGCGGCCTCACTTGCTCTTTTAACTGAGTAAAGCCTTCATCTTCAATGCCCAAACCAAATTGCAAAACAAACTCATCAATCTTGCGAGTATGAATATTGCTTGGGTCAAAGCTCTGAATGTGCTCTAACAGCTCGTTGTCCGCACCGGAGAATAAATTATCGAACAGGTAACCATCCGTCGCTAAGATCTGGAAAACGAAATCCAGTAAAGCACGCGCCGTTAAAAATTGGTCTTTGATCAAACGTGCTTTGAGTAATAAAGCAATAATGCTCTTTTGAACAGAATCTAACCCCAACAAAGCGTAATTCGCGGTCAGCGTGGTGTGGCCGGACTTTTTCACTTCACTATCATAAAGCGCATAAAACGGATTATTTAAAGTAGGCTCAGTTAAGCGAGCGAGAAACTGAGCCGCAAAATCAGAAGTGCTTACTTCATGACCCAGAGTAAACTTCGGGTACTGCTCGAAATCTAGATATGTATGGTTCGCTGGAATGTCGTCCGTTTGATTTTCCAGAAAAGCCTTTATCGACGCTTTTACATCGTTATGTTGGTCAGCACCTTCCTCAGCATAGTTACCCAACATACCAATATTAATGCCAACAACAAGTGGCTTGTCATTTCCTTTGAACTGAGTGAAACGCTCATCTAACGCATGAATAGCCGTTTGGCTCGGGTTGAAGCTATGTGTCGCATCAAGATGAAAATCATGCGTTGCTTTATGCTTTTGGCTGTATTGCGTCAAAATCTCCGACTTGCCGTCACCACTACTGCCACACAAAAAGATGATCTCATCTTTTTTGGCAGACAGAAGCGCTTGCTTAAAATCAGCTTCAATGTCGGTTTTGATGTAGATATGGCTTTTATATTCAGCCAGACAGTCTTGATTTGGCTCTCTTTCGGTACTTACCGCATAAGGTGATGACTTGGAGAGAATGCTGAGGGCTTGTGCTAAATTCAAAATACTTTCTCTTGAAAGATAGAGTTATGGCCTTGACTAATAAGGTTATGTACTAGCTAGTACATATTATCGTGCCGAAAGTTTAATCAAACAATTAACGCTGAGGAGCCATAGTATACTAAGCTCATAGTAAATCTGAACGTCAATAGAGATAAAATCGATATTTGTGACCAAAAGAACAAATACTTGTGAGGTAATATACAACACCTTACGTTTAGCTTATGTAGCCGCCGCAAACTGTACGATATTGCAACAAATAGTCGCCAATGGCAGTCACCAAACTCAGTATCAATCTATTTCCGCTAAATAAGCGACGATACATATACTGGAATTGACTCAATGGGTGCGAATATCAAGACCTACTAACTGTTAGGAATACAGTTGTGGTCACCTAGTAGTGCTTTATCGACAAAAATTATACCACACTTGCTTTTGTTCTATCATCCTGCACATAGACAATCACATCCCCAACTTCACACGAAAAATACTGACACAACGCATCAATGGCTTTTGTTGTCGTCGAGTACTCATAAGCAGGATTCATCATTTTTGACAGCGCCGTGCGGTTAACGCCAGTCGCATTCGCAACTTCTTGCAGAGTGATTTTTCGACGTTCATTAAACTCTTTTTCGGCAATCAACTCTTTTATTCTAAAACGAATCATTCCTAACCCACTTTATAGCATTTTCTTATAACAGCGCTTTGTTCCTTGTAGGAACGAAAAATGCGCACTAACTTTGTTCCTAAGAGGCACATACGTTACATTTTAAGCTCATTGGGGGTCACTGATGTCACATACGTTACTATCAACCAAAGAACTTGCTCAAAGGATCAAGTTTAACCCAAGTTACATCAACTCAACACTGCGCGATGCCGTTTTTGTGGAGGGCGTGCATTACATTCGCCCATTCAATGGCCGCAAAATCCTTTATATCTGGGAAGCGGTTGAAGAAGAGATGTATCGCTCATCTAACCGAAACCAAACTTATATCCCGATGGCGGGAGGGCGTATCTGCAATGGCTAGCATTAACGCGCGCTCCGGCAAACTACGTATAGAGCTGAGGGTTCACGGTGAGCGCTGCCGAGAGCAGACCGCCTTACCCGATACCCCAGCTAATCGACGTAAACTCCAAAAACTGATCAATGATATTGATGCGGATATCCGTCTCGGTTGCTTTGTCTAGCGCGATTACTTTCCTGGCTCAAAACGAGCTCGTCAGTTTATCGCTCAAGACAATCAAGCCGCCAAACGAAAAGAAAACATGTTGTTTCACTATAAAGCAGCACATAATCAACTGACTTTTCGTGACAACGTCACGTTTCATGATTTTGCCGATATTTGGTTTGATGAGAACCAACCGCGTTGGAAACAAAGCTATCAAGAAACCCTGCAACTGATTTTAAGAAGTTATCTCATCCCTGAATTCGGTCATATGCCCATCAAGGAGATCACGCGGGGTGATATTCTCCAGTTCCGCGCCCAATTAACCCAGCGTAAAAAAGCACTATCGAATGACTTCATCAATCATGTCATGACCCCGCTGCGGATGATCCTGTCTGAAGGCGCCGATCGGTATGAATTTCGGACACCGTTTGAGAATATTAAAGCGCTCAAAGTCCCTAAACGCGATGTTCACCCGTTTTCTCTTGATGAGGTGCTCTATTTTCTTGAACACATTCGGCCTGACTTTCGCCCCTATTACACCGTTCGCTTTTTTACGGGTATGCGTACTGCCGAAATTGATGGTCTGAAATGGAAATACATCGATTGGAAGAGAAAGCTCATTCGCATTCGAGAGACCCTCGTCAATGGCCGTCCTGATACGGCCAAAACCGATGGCTCAGTGCGTGAGATTCAAATGTCGAGTTTAGTTTACCAAGCCCTGAAAGAGCAACAAGCGTTGAATAATGGGCGTAGTGACTATGTGTTTTGCACCAATGTCGGCACCCCTCTCGATCATCGCAACGTCCGTGACCGAATTTGGAAGCCGGCACTTAGTGCCATGAACTTTGGTTATCGCCGTCCCTACGAAACGCGCCATACGGCAGCTACCCTATGGCTCGCTGCAGGTGAGGCGCCAGAATGGATAGCGCGTCAAATGGGACACAGCACCACCAAAATGCTATTCGAGGTTTACAGTCGCTTTGTACCGAACCTCACAAGGCAAGATGGCAGCGCCTTTGAAGCCCTACTCCAACGCTCTCAGCAACAAGGAGGCTCAAAATGACAAGTTACATGGTGATCCACGCAACAAGCCTGACGCTCGATATCCTAACCAGTCCACAATTCGAGCGCACAAATAGCCGTGATATTGAAGCGTATTCCGATGACATCTACCAACTCATTCTTCAACGATTAAATGATGGTACTGGTCATGCAACTCCGCAGGAGCAACACACTTATGCCCACAAACTCACTTCTGCGATTGTGAGTTATTTAATGACATGCACTAAGGCACCACATACAACCCCTTGTGCCGACGACATCATCTATTGGTTAAATCAGCAAATACGCTAATCGTACTATCCTCTGTATCTCAAACGCGGTTAGATGACGCATGTTATTCGTCCAATGGCGCTTGCGTATTATGCTGATCCCAGAGGTAGATAAGTTGAAGAAATAGCGGGATCACCTTCGAACGTCTCGGATTGATAAAGACCCGTTTATTGCCTCTTGACGTACGATCCGATTGTCGACGCACCACGAAGAGCGCGACATGCCCAAGAGGTGTATCTTTAAGGAACGTGCCATCGTCACTCACGGTGACATTTTGAAACCACTGTTTTCTATGGGAGAAATCTTTAGTCACATAACGATGAATTGACGTAGGCGAGACGCAATTTTCAAAATATGACACCAACGCCTTATTTGTCTTTTCAAGACGTTTCCGTGCACTCTGCTGATCAACCCCAGTGTGTCGCGGCAGATACCAATGCAGGCGAAAATACGTTTGCTTCAAGCCTAGCTGTGTCAACATGACAATCATCGCTCTGATTTGTCTGATCTTGTCAGTGCGAATTAACCAATCTTTGGCAGGGGTCATTTGATGAACAAGCAAAGCAGCCTCTTGCCATAACTTATCAAAGGACGCTTGGTGCAACTCAAACTGTTTAATGAAGAATTCAACGATGCGAATCTCCGGGCCGTTCAGTTTTCCTTTCGCCAAAATCTTCAGGTTTCTCTTCGATTTCCCTCGCCGCATCTGCTCAAACTGATCGGCTCTTCTCAAGATGGCCATCACCACATCGGGATGAAGACCCAGATCGGCGGCAATGTCCATAGCGAGCTTATTCGCTGTATACAATCGCAAGATCTGCCACACGGCTTTCAAACTTATCTCTTTACTCTGTGCAGGCTTTAGCACTGTCAATGAACACGGTTTTTCAAGGCGAACGTTAGGTGGCCGCAATGTCAACTCACTCATGATGTCATCACTGCCCCACTCGCCATTGTTGTTCACACGATAAATACTCTCTCGACCAAACACTCCTTGGATGGCCTCTATGCCTGGTGCAACAGTTGTGAAAAGATGTGTCATCAAAGCGTTGATATGGATATAAGACGCCATTGTGGTGTGATGGCTGTTGTGTCCTAGCAACTCACTCAGTACTAACAGCCGCTTTCGGCTGTAATACCGCAGGCCCAATGACTCAGCTAGTTGGTCACTCCATTCAACATCGACATAGTGCAGTGCCGCATAGGATAACCAGTCAGGAATAGATTGGAGCTGTTTACGATGCAACGCTAACCATACCCAGTTAGCAAAAGCGTGTCGTAAGTGGTGAAAACGCAGGGTGCCATCACCCGTAATATCCTTCAGTAAGCTCGTCACCAACATCAGTGATTTATCGGTGAGATAAGGCTGCGGAAACAAGCGTTCACTCGACTTTGCTCCAATCTTTTCCCGACGCTCAAGATACTGCTGCAAACTCGCTCGCAGATCATCAGGCCACAACACATGCAAAGGCAACGCGCGGCGACTCGCCGGTGATTTCAAGTCACGTTGCTCATTACTCCGCACATAGACAATGCATTGGCGTTGCCAACATTGAATGTCACGAAGCTGCAATCCCCTGATCTCATTTCGCCGCAACCCCGAGTAAAACGCAAAGCTGAGTGCTAAGCGCGCAATTTCATGGACCTCACCTGCCTGCCGGGCCAAATGCTCGGCAATAACCATCACTTCTCTCGGCGTAACCAGATTTGTATCAACCTTGGTGGTGACTGAGCTCACGCACAGTTCTTCAAGGACATCTTGGCCCACAATGCTGCTTGCAACGAGGTAGCGCGCAAAATAATGAACATACTGCTTGTGTCGTGTCACCGGAATCGCGTCGATAACAACGTTTAACTTATCGGCCCACAACCCATCTGTCATTTTACTCGGGATCGCATCAGCGAACTCCGTCAGAAAAGGATTTAAGACAGCGTTGCTATAGGTTTTAATGGTTTGTAGCTTCAGTCGGCTCTTTACATTGCCTTTATCAAGCAAATGGACCACCCACGAGATCATCAACCACAACCAAGGCGCCTGCTCAGCGTAGGTGTCATCTTCTAACCACTGACGCAACGCCGCTTTTATGCCTTTCTTTTGTCGCTTCGGCGCCAATTTAATCGCCGTGTTGACCACCGTATCAAAAATGGATAATTGACGGTTTAATGTAATATCGGCCTGTTGCGCTGATCGTCGTTGAACCCTTTGCCATCGTCGAGTTTCTTTCTGATTGGCGACCACCTCAGGTTCAATGCGACTATCGGCGCTACTGCAGCGGCGCGAGGTGATCAAACGGTACCAAGTATGGGGTAACAATGACTCGCTTGTTAATGTGCCGGCTTTGATTTCTTTAAACACCGGTCCTTGCGTTAACCCCCATTCGATTTTTGCCAGTCGTGTCAGTTTACGAAAGTGACCGAACGATAAGGGCAGTCCACGACGTTGTAGATAATGACGAATAGACAACGCCAACGTAGGCTTGGCCCCATCATTGAGTAACCAGTATTGGTACAACCAAAGGCGTGTTTGCGCAGAGACCATCACCATGGTTTGATCATCTTGAAAATAAAGACAGTCATCTATCTGATACCAGCCTTGTTTTGCTGGCGATAGCATTTGCTCAACCGTCTTTTGAACCACCACACCCTCTTTAAGTACAAGCCATAGCGCAAGCCGTCCTATAACTAACAGCGGCTCATCTGCTCCACTTGGCACTTCGCTTTCTAACGATGGAAATAAATAGGAAGCGCCTGCGCTATAAACGAAATCGGTCGGGGTCAGTACGGGAAGATCTTTTTTCAGGGTGATCAACTTCGGTAACTCTGGCGAATCAATACCGGCTTCCGCTTTCGCCGTCCGAAGTACAAGCTCCAAAATATCGTATTGGATTTGCCGAAGATCCTTGTTGGTAGAGAAATAGCTAATAACGCGTCTTAAGCTCGCTTGAGACACCAGCCCTGAATCATCGATATTCAAGTGAAGAACATAACGCTCTTCAAACTTGTTACAACATTGCTGTAAGTCAGTCGTCTTCACATGTTGGAAATCATGCTTCACCCGCTCAGCACAACGCTTAGCAAATCCATCGGTTACCTTAGCAATGAAGGAATGCTCTGCCATCCTCTCTCCTCAAGCATCTTGTCCAACAATGGGCGTAGATACTGTGTTGCGCTCTGATAATCGAAGCATGAATAGTCGCCGAGAAAAGCCTGCCCAGAGAGCCAATGACCGAGCTGGAAATTAATCAGCTCTGAGGGGCATTGTTGTTCAAGCAAGTAAGACTGTAAATTGTGACGGCCTGCGTTTACAGGAACAGAAAAAGGCAATTGCGTTTTAAGCCAACTCGGTGAGACCACATTGACATCCCCGGTATCCTCGGAGAAATAGAAGAGCGGTCCCGGTCTGTCTTTCGCGTTTTTATGATCATGGAACCATTGACGTGCGGTAGCGATAGTGTCATTGGGAACATGCTGTTCTAGCCACTCTGTCAATTGCCGCCCTAACCTTGGATCCAAGGCTATCAGCCGGGTCCGTAAAGCCAGTAAATGACGCGTATAGTTAGCGAGCTGCTCAGCCAACACCGTGGGCAAGCAGACAACCCGAGTGTGGGCATAATCGCTATTGTCCTTATCACTGATCACCACCAGTTGGTATCGCGCTAACACCATCGACAGAGAGGGTAATGGGTTGTATACCGCGCGATAGCCTGTCGCATAAAGCACTAGATAACTGGTATATGCCGCATAGGCGTTGTGATACCTCATCATTGCCACCAACTCACGATATACCTGTTTGTCTTTGCTCCGCAAGGGGTGTTGTAAACACGCCACCATTTCTCGCTGGGTGGCTAAGGTCGGCACAAAGCAACTCCCTATCCCGCTCTCCGTACTTTGGGGTATCCAAGTAAGCAAATCCGTTGGCAGGGCGTCGCTCTCATCCATCCGTAGATGAATGGTGCGCCATATTTTCTCTAAATTGGAAGCAAGGCAACTGAGCGTATAGTAGCTGTAATGCCTTGTGGTGCGAGTCACCAGCGACGTCGTGCGAAAAGCAAAATCCAGGCACGTTGGATCAATCTCCTCATCTGCCAACGTGGTCATCAATAAAAACGCTTCGATAGACTGGCAGCTGAGGTTTGCGCTTTGCCTTCTCGCCCAACGTTCCACCCAATGACGACATGCCTGATTTACCTCTTGAAGGTATTCTCGGGGAATAAGCGCGCCTTTATACCCTAACAAGTCACTACGGTGCGCTTGTCGAACCACACGACGAACACTTTTGGGGCAATCCCAGTGCACATAATTCGTCACTGGTTCAAATCGCCTCGACTCAACGGGGCGACTCGAGCGCTTTACTATCGATGCCAAGCCAAACGAAAGCCACCAATCACCTTTCTCATCAATATAAATCCCGTCTAAGCTCGGCTGTGAAGAGATAGATAGACCACACAACTCATCAATGGATTTGCCGAGTATCAGCGACAAGTAAAGCGCCATCCCAATCACCGATTTAGGCACGCCCTGTACGGTGTAATGCTGCAATGACAAGCTATTTAGCGCGTCAAAGAGCAATGCCAGATCGCGCCCTGAAACCAGTGAAATTGACGCAGGGGAGCGATTGTACTGACGACGCACTCGCCGCGTATAGCTTTGCTGAATCATTGAACGCTTTTTAGCGTTGCCAATATTACTCAAAAAAGGGCCTTGAGCTGCATCGCGCGCAGGCATGCTGCAATCTTCCACTATCTGAGGCAAAAGCATCGTATCTCCTGCCGCTAAGCCGTCCTTTTCATCGTTCTTCTTCCCGTGGCCAAAGTGGAGCAATAAATCAGGATCACCTAATACATGAGCAGCGACTCCGCGCCCTATTGCCCTTAACGAAGACGTGGGCGATACCCGAAAGTGGCCTTTTGTCTCCTTCCAATCGGCGGCAAAGAAATGCGCGAGTTGCGTCATATAAGACTTTTGGTATTCGGCTAATGTGGTGTCCATATCTCTATCTTGACGCAGTAAACATGCAATTTCTGGCGGCGAATAGTGAATATATTTACTAGGCTTCATGGATTCGCATGATTGCATTAGAAGACGAAATCGATCGCAGGATTCTTTCAGCCTGATATCCAATTTGGTGCTGCTGGCAATTTGACCAACACGATTATTTGCGAGCGCATAATATTGCGCTAAAAATAACGCCACAAATTCAGCTCGCCCTGGTGAATCTTGAAAGCGATGATAGGAAAATAACAGTGCGTATAGGGGACGATCTTCACACCACCCCTTCGCCATTTCTTTCTTTTTTAGAAGCCGAATACCATCAAACTCATTCAGGCTTAAGCCATCACATAATCCCTCATAGACAGGAGATGAAAGGCCAAACTGTAAATGAAAATCGTCCTGAACGTTTTCGCATAGCTCCACGATTGTATCCATCACGCGAATTAAACCGCGACGGTTATCGGGTGCTTGAATTAAATCAAAAAAGTCACTCAACTCGCGTTCAACACGTTGGCGATCGGCTTCACATTGGTGATTAATAATGAACTCAACTAAGCGCAGGTATTGATTCTCATCCATAGTGAACCTAGAGTTGTTTTTTACTGATATGCAACCATTCACTCACTTTTTCTTTGGTTGTCAATTTCGGGTATATATCACGCCACTCCGCCGACTGATAAATACTTCTCGCCTGCGGATCTTTCTCAAACCAAATATTCAAGAACTCACCGATTGCGGTAGCACTAGTAACAAAACCCTCATTGAGTAAACTCTGTGTCAACGCATGAAGAATGATCCGCCGTCTGACTTTTCTCTCTGGCTGCTTTTCAAGGAGAGTAATGGGATACCTTCTTACAGATTCTTCCCCCCTCTTCACGGCAAAACTTAATAGCTTGGTATGGGTAAAGAAACCACTCAATAGGTAATATTGCCGTTGATAGATATAACCAAGGAGTGGTGATTGATATGCCAACAAATCTAAGTTATCTTCCCCTCCCTCAAAAAGCATTGAGGCCGTTTTGGTCGACGCCACAGGATTTGCTTTTCGTACAAGTGCAGCCAACTCTTCATCGAGACAAATCTTGTCCAACGGTTGGTAAACCTGTTTCACATTTATGCCGTACAGCTTCATGAGCATCACTGTCTGTTATTAAACACACAGTAAATGTAGTACAGGAATTATCAGTTCACGTAACAGATTTGCCGAGATAGTGGTCGATTTTGTCACTTTCACAATGTGGTGATTTTTGTACCCAAAGTGGCCCCATCGCGCATTGAAGCACTGAATTTTACGTCAAAAACATTGAATTAAATTTAAAACGGTAGATTTAAGTCGCTGTTTTTATGTTGGAATTTCAAGATTAAATGATATTGTCTAATTTTCCGTCACAGGCTCGATATGTCTTGACATGGTAGGGGTCGGCAGTTCGATTCCCGAGCTCTTATGGATGATTTCACTAAGAACGACAGGATCGAGTCCTAACGACTGACCCAAGGCAAGACCTTCGCAGGTCGCCGCCATCACTGAGCCCAAGATCAGGTTGTTACAAATTTTGGTCAGTTGCCCTGCACCGACATCGCCAGCGTGTAGCACTTGCTGCCCCATCGGATGAAGTACCGCTTTGGCCGCAAGATAATCTTCATTCGAGCCACCGACGATAAACGTGAGCGATCCGGCTTTCGCGCCCGCAATACCGCCAGAAACCGGCGCATCGACAAACCGAAGCTGCATTTGCTTGGCGCGCTCACCCACTTCCGTGGCGGTAGCGGGATCAGTGGTGGAGCAATCGATGAGTAAGGTGTTGCTGCTAAGCTGGCTCATAATGCCAACGTGACCATCCTTCCCCAGATAGATCTCTTTCACCTGCTCGCCCGACGGCAGCATAGTGATCACCACGTCCGCTCCCGCGACGGTTTGAGTCAGATCGCAGCACACCCGAGCACCAATTTTCTTTGCTCGCTCGCGCGCCGCCTCAGCCATGTCGTACGCATGCACCAAGGCCTCGTCGCTTTGCAGTAAATTATCCAGCATGGGCAAACCCATATTGCCCGTGCCAATGAAGCCTATTGTGATCATAAAAAGCTCCCAGGCATCGCACCCAGATCGTGCAACGGGTTTTGCGGCCAAGGCGGCGTGAACAGCTGATCCACATAGGATTCAGGCACCGCTTGCGCCCGAGGGAAACGCCAATGCGGATCTTTGGTTTTCTCCACCAGCAGCGCCCTCACTCCTTCTTGAAAGTCGCCATTCAGCACGCATTGCACCGAGAGTGCGAGCTCTAACTTGAATACCTCTTCCAGCGACAATGCTTGATATTGGTTAAGTTGGCGAAAGCAGATGTGCGCCGTGATCCCGCTGCCCTGCTGTAAGGTAGCCAGCGCATTTTCTAACCAAGGATCTTTGTTTTCTATCGCGTCGAGATTGGCAATACATTGAGTCAGGGAGTCGCTACGGCACGCTTGTTGTAAATGCAGCGACCATGTCAGCAGATGAGACGGTAACGTCGGAATTTGCGCATAACGCTCTAGCACAACGCTAACCGCATTGAAATCGTTGTCATCGCCTGACCATGCCACTTGGCACAGGGATTCGATGATCTGCGATTTACGCTGATTGTCGATACATACCGTGGCGAAATTACTGTCGAGGGCGTCCACCGCATTTAACGGTGCGCCGGTCATCGCGAGAAACAATCCAACCCCTTCAGGAAGCCGATTAAGGAACCACGTGCCACCCACGTCAGGGTACAAGCCGATGTTGATCTCCGGCATCGCTAAGCGACTTTGCGAAGTGACCACGCGATGAGATGCGCCCATGAATAGCCCCATCCCGCCTCCCATTACTATGCCATGACCCCACGCGATGACAGGCTTGGGATAGCGATGAAGAAGGTGATCACAACGGTACTCAATAGAAAAATAATCGGTGAGCCACTCTTTGCCCTGTGAGGTTTGCGCTTGGTGGTACATGGTTTTCACGTCACCACCGGCACAGAAGGCTTTATCACTGCTCGAATCGATCAACACGGCCACCACGAAGGGGTCTTCGAGCCACATTTTCAGCTGGCTGTAGGTAGCGGCTAACATATCGAACGTCAACGCATTCAGCGCTGTTGGGTTATTTAGCGTTACCACACCAATTGCCAACCCGTTACCACACTGTACTGTCGAGAATAAGATCTGATCTTTCATCGCAACACCCAATTGATTATCTGTTGTTGGCTATCCTGCTCGCCGTATTCCGCTCTTTACTGGTTATTATTTGTTGCTACTGCTCGTTTGATTCGACCAGCGTGGTGCGCGTTTTTCCAAAAATGCCTTCACGCCTTCTTGCTGATCTTCACCCTCAAACAGCGCAATAAAGGCTTCGCGCTCCAATCCCCGACCGAGATCGCTTGGTGTGCCATCTACACTTGCTGCAATCAATCGCTTACACGCCGCAATCGACGTCGGCGACTGCGCCGCAATTTTCTCGCCCAAGCCAAGCGCTGCGGTTAACCCCTCGCCGGGCGAAGTAACAATTTCCACCAAGCCAATCTCGCGCGCTTCATGAGCAGTCACTTTTTCACCGCACAAAATGATGCGCTTGGCCCAACCTTCACCGACCAATCGCGGTAATTGCTGGGTGCCTCCAGCGCACGGCAGCAGTCCGACACTGGCTTCTGGCAAACCGAGAAGCGCGTGGTGCTCGGCGATGCGAATATCACACGCCAACGCCCATTCCAAGCCGCCGCCCAACGCATAACCATTGATCATCGCAATCGTGACACCGCGATACTGACGGATCGCGTCAAAGCCACGCTCAAACTGCATCGCCATCTGCCATGCTTGCGCTTTATCACCTGAAGAAAACTGGTTGAGATCGGCGCCCGCAGAGAAAAACCGCTCGCCTTGGCCGGTCAAGATCAGCCCGTAAATTGAAGCGTCTTGTTGCAATGCCTCAATGGTTTGCGCCAAATCGCCTAGACTGTCGGGCGTCCAGGTATTCGCAGGCGGGTTATGATATGTCAGCACCGCTATGTGACCGTGCCGTTCAACCTCGATACGTGCTTGATCTGTCATCATCGCCTCCTTCTTCACGTGTGGTTCTCAATAAGTGAAGCCAAAATGATTCAGCCGCTGACTAGCTATCGAGCTCAATTGACCACCTCACGAAGATCTCATCGCCGTTTTTCAGCCCTCGGTAAGACGCATCGCGTTGTAGTGCTCACTCAATACATGACGCGCAACAATCACCCGCATGATTTCATTGGTGCCTTCTAAAATTTGGTGCACTCGGGTATCGCGAAAATAACGCTCAAGCGGATACTCGCGAATGTAACCATAGCCACCAAACAGCTGCAGCGCCGCATCGCACACTTGAAAGCCAACATCCGTTGCAAAGCGCTTTGCCATCGCACAATGGGCACTGGCATCGGGCTCTTTTTCGTCTAGCTTCCACGCCGCCAAGTGCAGCAGTTGGCGCGCTGCAGCCAGTTCTGTCGCCATATCGGCCAATTTAAATTGTAGCCCTTGAAATTGCGCGAGGGGCTGACCAAACTGCGCACGTTGCTGGCAATGATCGCGCGCCAAATTCAGCGCTTGCTGCGCCGTACCAATTGAGCAGGCAGCGATATTCAAACGCCCCCCATCAAGCCCTTGCATGGCAAAACGAAAACCATCGCCCCCTTGCCCTAACCGGTGCGACATCGGTACCCGTACTTGCTCAAAAGTGACCGATCGCGTTGGCTGACTATGCCATCCCATCTTGGCTTCTTTGCGCCCGTAGCTCAGTCCTTGCGCTTTACCCTCGACCACGTACGCGCTAATGCGATCGTCTTCATCGCGTGCTATCACCACCAGCCAGTCCGCTTCACCCGCCCCCGAGGTAAACGCTTTACTGCCCGACAACAGAACATCGCCGTCGACCACAGTGGCCGATGTCACCAACGATGCCGCATCCGAGCCCGCTTCTGGCTCCGTCAGACAATAAGCGCCGAGCGCTTTACCGCTCACTAATTCAGTGGCAATTGACCGTAGTGCTTCACCGCCAAATGAGGCAATCATCCACGTCACCATGTTGTGAATCGTCATATAGGCGGTGGTTGAGGTACACCCCATCGCCAGCGCTTCGAACGTCATCACGCTATCAAGCCGTGAAAGCCCAATGCCACCGTGATCTTGCGGTGTATAAAGCCCAAGAAACCCCATCTGCCCGGCTTGAGATAACACCTCTCGCGGGAACGTTTCATTCTCATCCCACTGAGCGGCGTTTGGCATTAACACACTTTGTGCAAACTGTCTCGCCGCCTCTTGGATCGCGGCTTGCTCTGCATTGAGTCCAAAGTCCATACTGCTAGTCTCGGCTTCGCTTAGCAAAAAAATGAGTTACTTCAAGGCGATGGTCATATTTACTTCGCTATCATCATCACCATCAAACCAACGTGTGGTCACGGTTTTGGTTTCGGTATAAAACTGCACCGCTTGCTTGCCATACGTGTGTAAATCGCCATAAAAACTCTGCTTCCAGCCGGTAAATGAAAAATACGGTAGTGGCACAGGAATTGGCACATTGATCCCCACTTGTCCCACTTCAATCCCATGCTGATAACGTCTGGCCGCCGCCCCTGACGAGGTGAAAATACTGGTGCCATTACCGCAGGGGTTGCGGTTGACGATATCAATGGCATCACTGAGGCTGGTGGTTTTCATGCTCAGCAATACCGGACCAAACACCTCTTGCTGATAAACCGTCATATCGGTCGACACGTCATCAATCAGGCTCGGCGCAAGCCAATTGCCGTTGGGACGCGAGGGATGAGAAAAACCGCGACCATCGAGGAGCAGCGACGCGCCTTCTTGCTCGGCGGTGGCGATCAGATCTTCCACTCGCTGCTTGGCTTGGGCGGAAATTAATGGGCCATAGGCGGCGTTTTCATCGCTGATCCCCGGGGTGATTTTGCTCAGCCTTGCGGCTAACTCAAGCAGCCAAGTACGGCTGTTACCGACCCAAATTACCACCGAGATAGCCATGCAGCGTTGCCCTGCTGCTCCTATCGATGCGCCGACCAAGGCATTCAACACCTCTTCTTTGTTGGCATCGGGCATCACCACCAAATGATTTTTCGCCCCGCCCAGAGCCTGTACCCGTTTCAACGCATTGCTCGCGCCGCGATAGATCGCTTGCGCCGCGCCCACCGAGCCGACAAACGACACCGCTTTAACCTCAGGATGAGTATATAAGCACTCCGCTTGCGCTTGACCGCCGTGGATCAGTTGCACCAGATTGTCCGGCGCACCGGCTTGATAAAACAGCTCGACTAACCGCACGGCAGTGAGCGGCACGCGCTCTGACGGTTTGAGCACAAAACTATTGCCACAGGCAACGGCAAGCGGAAACATCCACAGCGGGATCATGGCGGGGAAATTAAACGGCGTGATCCCGACACACACGCCGAGCGGTTGGCGCAAGCTATAGCAATCGATCTCAGGAGCCACATTTTCCAAATGCTCTCCCATCATTAGCGAAGGCACATTAGCAGCTTGCTCCACCACTTCGATCCCGCGCCACACATCCCCTTTGGCATCCGCCATCACTTTACCAGTCTCTTGGCTGACGATAGCGGCCAGTTCATCATGATGCTGTTTAAGCAGGGCTTGATAGCGCAGCATTAAACGGGCGCGCTCACCAATCGGTGTTTGCCGCCATGCTAAAAACGCCTGATGCGCAGCAGCGACCGCGCGCTCGATTTCGCCGCGACTGCAAAAGGGCACCTTGGCGATGGGCGCATTGGTGGTGGGATCGACAATCTGCTGCCATCCTGTGGTCGGAGAGATCGACCACTGCCCATCAACGTAAATCGGTACCGGTTTAATAATGTCATCCATTGGCTTTTCCTCCCCTAAATGGCCATTGGCGATCGATTACTCTGGGATTTCAATCGCGATCGCCGTTGCTTCCCCGCCGCCAATGCACAACGCGGCGATACCGCGATGCAGCCCCTTCGCCCGCAGTGCATAAATTAATGTCACGATAATCCTAGCGCCTGTGGCACCTAATGGGTGGCCTAATGCACATGCACCGCCATGAATGTTGACCTTCTCTGGGTTAATGCCAAGTGACATCGCAGCATGGAGCGAAACCACGGCAAAAGCTTCGTTGATCTCCCACAAGTCCACCTCACTGGCCCGCCACCCCACTTGTAATAGCAGCTTTTCAATCGCGTAAATCGGCGCGGTTGTGAACCATTTCGGGGCGTGAGCGTACTCGCTATAGCCAATAATGTGGGCAAGCGGTACAAGATCGAGGCGTTGCCCCTGCGCCTTCGACATGATTGTTAACGCCGCTGCACCGTCCGCCATGGCGCTGGCATTGGCGGCGGTGATCAACCCCTGAGGTTTAAAAGCCGGTTTGAGTTGGGAAATACGCTCAGGTTTGAGCTTGAGAGGAATTTCATCACTGGCGAGGTGCGGCAACGGGGTAATTTCAGCATCAAAAACGCCATGTTCAACCGCGTATTGCGCCCGTGTCACCGACATCAACGCCCATTCGTCTAACTGGGCACGCTCATAGCCCATCTCTTGCGCCAATAACTCACCAAAGTGACCCATCAAGCGGTGATCGTCGGCGTTTTCCAAACCATCGTAAAACAGGTGATCGTACAACGTTGCATGACCCATTCTCGGCGGTGTGCGATGCTGCAAATACGGCGACATCGACATACTTTCCATCCCGCCTGCCACCACTATGTCGTGGCGTCCAAGCCGGATTTGATCGCAGCCAACCATGACCGCCATCATCCCCGAGCCGCACACTTTATTGAGAGTCGTCACCGGCACGTCTTCATCAATGCCTGCCGCGAGCGCGACTTGCCGCGCTGGCGCTTGACCGGCACCGGCTTGCAGCACCTGCCCTAAATACAGTGTATCCGGCTGCAGATCGCTCCAGTCATGCAAATGTTCGACGCATGGTGTGGCCAGCGATACCGCAGAGACCGATTGCAACGCCCCCATGTATTGCCCCAAAGGCGAACGCGTTGCAGCGGTCACCCAAATGGGTTGATGAAACACACTGCTCATGCCAACGCTCCGTACTTGACGATACCAAAAGCATAGCACTAACCTTTACGTAAACGTCAACTTGACCCCGCTAACCGCATTTCAACGTTGCGTCGTTGTCGATAACCCATTGACTGGGCTGTCACTACATCAACACAGACAAAATTTGTTGATGATAAAATGCTCGTTGTCTCGGCGCGTATACTGTGGCTGATATCGGCACAATGGGGACAAGCATCAATGACTGGAGGCGGCGTCAAAATGGAGAGATTTAGGATCAGTGAGCTATCAAAAGAGTTTGATGTCTCTACTCGCAGTATCCGTTTTTATGAAGATCAAGGATTGATCAGCCCACGTCGTGAAGGCCAAACCCGTTGGTTTAGCCTTAAAGACAAAGTGCGTTTAAAGCTGATCATTCGAGGAAAGCGATTGGGCTTTTCGCTGGCGGAAATCCGTGAGCTATTTGATTTATATGATCACCATGAAAGTCAGCAACAGCTTGAAGCTATGGTCAGTATTATCGATAAAAAACGCCAAGAGTTAGAGCTAAAACGACGGGATATCGACATTGTGATGGCGGAATTGGACGCAGCGAAAGCCCGTTGTATGGACGCACTGGCAGAGTAAAGAGCGACGCGCCATTGCCAACGTATCAAGGCGAGCCCAGCAAGGCGAATCCATCAAGTTGAGGGGGTGTGTATGTTTCCCTATCAGTCGCTCGATTTCGGCCTCACCGACGAGCAACGGCAAATCCAAGAAGCGGTACATGACTTCGCTGCGGCAACTATCGCCCCCATTGCCGCTTCCATTGATGCTAACAACGCCATGCCCGCCACATTGTGGCAAGAAATGGGACGCCTCGGCGTGTTAGGGCTCACCGTTCACGAAGACTTCGGCGGGATCAATGCCGGCTATTTAGCCCATGTGCTTGCGATGGAAGAGATCAGTCGTGCCAGCGCTTCTGTCGGCCTCAGTTATGGTGCCCATTCTAATCTCTGCATTAACCAGTTACACCGTCACTGCAATCAAGCACAGAAAGAGCGCTTGCTGCCCGCGTTAGTCCTCGGCGACAAAGTTGGTGCGCTTGCCATGAGCGAAAGCAATGCCGGATCCGATGTAATGAGCATGCGCTTAAACGCGCAAGTGGTTGAAGGCGGTTTTGTGCTTAATGGCAGCAAAATGTGGATCACCAACGGCCCGAGTGCAGCCGTTATTCTGGTGTACGCTCGCACTAGCGACAACGCCATTTCCGCCTTTATTGTTGAGCGTGAATTCGAGGGATTTTCCACCGCGCAAAAACTCGACAAACTGGGGATGCGCGGCTCAGACACCTGTGAGTTGGTATTTAAGGATTGCTTTGTGCCCGAAGAAAACCTGCTGGGTGAACTGCACCACGGCGACAAAATCTTAATGGGTGGCTTGGATATTGAGCGCTTAATTTTGGCCGGTGGACCGCTTGGCATCATGCGCGCCTGTCTTGATTTGTGTTTACCTTACGTACGCCAGCGTGAACAGTTTGGCGAGCGGATCGGTAACTTCCAACTGGTGCAAGCCAAGCTCGCCGACATGTACGCCCGCATGGTGGCGATCCGCAGTTATGTCTACACCGTCGCGCGCAATTATGACGACGGTCGAGCGCCTAAACAAGACACCGCAGGCTGCTTACTGTTAGCCGCAGAGCACGCCACCCACATGGCGCTCGATACCATTCAACTGCTGGGCGGTAACGGCTATACCAACGAGTTTGATGCCGGACGCTTACTGCGCGACGCCAAACTGTACGAAATTGGCGCAGGGACCTCGGAAATCCGCCGCTTGATCATCGGCCGCGCGCTGGTGAGCCGTTTTGATCACTGATGTTATCCGCGCTTTGATAAGCGTTCATCTCGTTTGAGGAGTGAGTTATGGCGCGACTACAAACTGCTCTCGATACTCAATCGTTACCTTTTAAACAGCGATGCGATGAAGTGCTGTCCGCACTGGCCGCGCTAGAGCACTACTACGTCAATTTAGCGCCCAAAACATCCTCATCGGCGACTACCCCACCGCAACGATTGTCTGCTCGCCAGCGGATTGCAGATCTTATTGATAACAACACGGAGCTGCTTGAATTTAGCCGTCTGGCAGCGGCCGAGATGTACGACAACGCCGTGCCGTGCGCCGGGATCATCACAGGTATTGGCCAAGTGAGCGGAAAAGACGCCGTCATCATCGCTAATGATCCCGCCGTAAAAGGCGGCAGTTACTACCCCATCACGGTAAAAAAACACCTTAGAGCATTAGAAATTGCCCTTAACGCACAACTTCCTGTCATTTACTTGGTTGATTCTGGTGGTGCCAACTTGCCGCGCCAAGATGAAGTGTTCCCCGATCGCGAGCATTTTGGCCGCATTTTCTATTATCAAGCCCAACTTTCCGCCGCTGGCATCGCTCAAATTGCGGTGGTATTAGGCGCTTGTACCGCAGGTGGCGCATACATACCGGCGATGTCTGATGTCGCGATCATGGTCAAACAGCAAAGCAGTCTGTATTTGGCGGGGCCGCCGTTAGTTAAAGAAGCGATTGGCGAAGATGTCGCGGCGGAAGATCTGGGCGGCGCGGATGTTCATAACCGTGAATCGGGCGTTGCTGACTATCTCGCCGACAACGATAGCCATGCCATCGCGCTAGCGCGCACCGCATTGACCAACACCAGCGTGATGGGCGCTAACCTTTCAGCGATGCCATCGCCGCCATACGAAAGCCAAGCTGATCGAGAGCGCCAATCCGACATAGAAAAAAGCCAAACCGCACCTTGCTATCCCAGCAGAGAATTAAACGGCGTGATCCCGCTAGACTATCGCCAACACGCCGATTGCCGCGAAATTATTGCTCGGATCAGCGACAACTCAGAATTTGATGAGTTTAAAGCCTTGTTTGGCAAAACCCTGATCACGGGATTTTGCCGTATGAACGGCTATTTGATTGGCGTTGTTGGCAATAACGGCGTGCTGTTTGCCGATTCCGCCCTCAAAGCGACCCAGTTTATTCAGCTGTGCGATCAGCGCCGAATTCCGCTACTGTTTTTGCAAAATGTCACGGGATTTATGGTGGGTAAACAGGCCGAGGCCGCAGGCATTGCCAAGCACGGAGCGAAAATGGTGATGGCAGTCGCGAACGCCAGCGTGCCTAAAATCACCCTGATTGTGGGCGGCTCATTCGGCGCGGGCAACTACGCTATGTGTGGCCGAGCGTACTCACCGGACTTTCTATTCTGTTGGCCGACGGCGCGGGTTGCGGTGATGGGCGGAAAGCAAGCGGCCGGTGTCATGCGCCGAGTTGGCGCAAAAACTGAGATAGCCGCCGCACTGGAAGCGCGATACGAGCAGCAAAGCCAACCTCTCTACGGCAGTGCTCGGCTTTGGGACGACGGCATTATTGCGCCCGAAAAAACCCGTGAGGTGCTCAACCGCTGTTGGGCTATTATTCACCCGCAGGCACGTCCAGAACGCACGCTGCCTGAAAGACGCAGTGGCGTCTACCGCATGTAAGGAGGTGACTTATGGTCACCGAATCACAGCCCTTCTCTTCGACAAACTCGCCCCTGCTTGATGAACGCCCTGAAGCTGGGGTCCGCTACATTACCCTCAACCAAGCGGCGCAGCACAATCGGCTCACCGCCCCGATGATGAAAGCGTTAATTGAAGTGTTTACCACACCGGATTGTCGCGTGCTGATCCTCGCTGCCGATGGCAAAATCTTTTGCGGCGGCGCCGATCTCAACTGGATGAAAGTGAGCGACAGCGACGAAGAAAAAGACAACACCCGTGCCAGCGAGCCAGACCAACTCGCGCACCTACTCTCCGTAATGGACAACTGTCCGGTGCCCATTGCGGTAACGGTTAAGGGCGATGTGTATGGCGGCGGTTTAGGACTGCTGGCTTGCGCCGATATCGTCTTTAGTAACGAGCTGAGCCAATACTGCTTTAGTGAAGCGCGCCTTGGCTTGATCCCCGCGTTAATTTCGCCCTACGTGCTGCGCGCTTGTGGGCTGCGCCAGTTAATGCCTTTATTGATCAGCGCTAGCCCCTTTTCAGCCGCTCACGCCGAGCACATCGGCTTGGTGCATGCGCTCTCCTTTGCTCCGAAAGAAGATGCGCTGCGCTGGGCAAGACAAAGCATGCTTTGCGGGCCAGAGGCCATTACCAGCATTAAACGTTTGGGGCGAAAATTGCAGCCATTAAACCCTATCGAACTTGCGCGCGTGCGCGACTATCTTGAGCAGTGCCGCCATAGCGATGAAGCGCAAGCGGGGATCGCCGCCTTTTTTGCCAAACAACCACCGCCGTGGCAGAGCCCATCCGATGACTAATGCCCGCCACCACAAGCCGCTCGCTATTGATATCATTGAGGTTGGCCCTCGTGATGGACTGCAAGGGCTCGCGCCCATCAGCACCACCCAGCGCCTTGCGCTAGTTGCACTCTTGACGAAAGCCGGTCTTTCACACATCGAAGTCGGCGCGCTGGTATCACCCCAACGGATCCCTGCGATGGCCGAGAGCGACATCGTCCTTAGCCAAGTGTTGAAGATGAAACCAGAATCGCCTTTCATTGCGTCGGTGTTGGTGCCTAATATGCGAGGCGCAGAGCGGGCAATTGCCCTTGGCGCAAAGCATCTCGCGATCTTTACCGCCGTCAGTGACACCTTTTGCCAGAAAAACATCCACTGCTCTCTGGCACAAAGTTTGGCGCGGTTTTACCCCATTATTGAGCTAGCCAAACGCCATCAGATCACCGTCAGAGGCTACCTTTCGTGCATTACCGACTGTCCGTTTGAAGGGGCTATGTCTGCCACCAAAACCGCCAGTGTGGCGAATGCCTTGTATCAAATGGGCTGTGATGAAATCAGCTTAGGCGACACCTTAGGCAAAGCCACGCCAACAGCGATTGAGCGAGTCTTGTCGCGCGTCCTCACCGCCATTCCTGCACACGCACTCGCAGGGCACTATCACGACACCTATGGCATGGCTTTAGTGAACGTCGCACGCTCGATTGAAATGGGACTGACTCGCTTTGATACCAGTGCAGGCGGTTTGGGCGGTTGCCCCTATGCCCCGGGCGCAGCCGGCAATTTGGCCACCGAAACCTTAGCGTGGTATTGCCAACAAGAAGGCATCGCCACCGGCGTCAACGTTAACCAACTCAAAGCCGATATAACGCAGTGGAAAGCCAACATAGGCATCACATCGTCTTAAGCACTGTCAGCCATCGCTGAGCGCATCGTCTTGCGACGAAGCATTTAACGGCCGTACGCAAATCTGCCAATTTTCTCGCCATTTCTCTGCAAATTTAGCCAGTTAGCTCACAAATTTACTGCTAGCGTTTTTCCCTGTTAGGCGCAATCGCTACTCTAGCCGCCAATCAATATCTTGCGCGCGCATTCATTCCAGTCTCTCTCGCCGCAGAACATCAGCAAAAGGCTTTATCTATGCATTCATTTATTCGCACCGCCGCTTTATTTTCTTTGTCCGTATTAGCCAGCACCGCCGCAGCGAAGCAACCGACGCCTTCACCGCTCAACCCATTAATGTCACCCATATGGTCTGATGTTGCTCAACCCACCTACAGCGAAAACATTCTCGACTGGACGTCGTTAGATCGAATGACCTTTGGCGCACAGCACGCGCTTGTTCAATATGATGTTGTCAGCGGTGAAAAAGCCTCGTTTAACCATACTGTACCTGTGCGGGATTACATTCATGACGATAGTTACCCCCATTTCTTTGCCATCGACGACAACGACGTATTACTTCAGTTCACCAACACCAACTTAACTGAAAAGCGTCAACTCGATTTGAGTGACATCCTACAAGGCGCTGAGATCACCAAGTACCAATACAACCACCACTACCTTGCGTTAACCACCAACGATGCACAGCTCATCATCGTTTCGCTCGAACCTTGGCAGGTCGCCCTGCACAAATCTGAGATTGATGCAGATCTTCATGGTATCGCAGACAACATTTTTGTGTATTCCAACGACAGCGGTAGTCATGGCCTCGATATTACGACGGGCGAATCACTTTGGCATCACACGCGCCAGTTAAGTAGCTACAGCGACTATACCCAGGGAGTGATGCTTTTTCTCTTTAATGGTGAGAACGAAGGATTGACCGCAATTGATCCGACAACCGGCAACACGGTATGGCAAGCTGAAGAGGCAGATCCACACAATACCTACGCCATGATCCATTCCGGTACGGTGATCAACATCGACTATATGGAGGAGCGTCTGTTTGGCTACGATATCGAAACCGGCGAGTTGCTATGGCGCAAAGCCGATATCAAACTGCCGATCACCTACCTAAAAAGCTATGAAGGGATTGACTTTGTTCCCTCGACCCCAACCTACTTATTGGAAAACATGGTCGTGCAATACGATCCGCGCACAGGTGAAAGCAAACATGCGATCCGCCTACCTGAAGATGTGAACTGTGGTTTCATCGATACCATCAATGACGTCGTCCTTTGCACCGAAACCGAATACGGTGAAAGCAAAGAGTTGCATCTGATCGATTTCAAAACGGGCAAGCCACTTGGCCATTTTACAATGCCAACGATGATCCAAAGCAGATACCCGGTCCCATTTGGCGAATCCATTATCATCCACAACGCGGGCATATATGGTGACGACATCACCGGTGTCATGGCACTGGAATTTCCCGACGTGAAATCATGATATTCGGTTAAACGCCCATTTAGTCTAAATGCAATAAAACAACGCCTTTCTGCACATCACAGAGAGGCGTTTTTATTTCGTCTTTTCAATTTCTCGATTTCCTCAACATTATTTCAAACACATTATATTTCGAACTTACCGCTTATTATTTCAACCGCCATGTCATCTTTATTATCTTTGGTAGATATGGTTATTCACCATTACTATTTTCAACTATGCCGAGATGTCACTTTCTCAGACTAGCGTATTCAGCTTTTGCATCAGAGCGATGAAAACGCCATCTTCTTGCATAAGCGCTATTGGCTTTGGCTTTGGCTTTGGCTTTGGCTTTGGCTTTGGCTTTGGCTTTGAGGAAAAGACCACCACTCCTCACTAGACGCCTACTCCTTTCTGCTTTAGGTCACAACAATGGGCAACAATTGACCCATGAGGTTAATTTATAAGCAATTATTTATTGCACTTAATCCGTAACCATTGTTATTATCGTGTCAGCTCAACGTTAGTCATCTTCATTCAGATTGAAGCGATATCACATTAATTTAAAATTCCGCTAAAAATTAATCAAATATCCTTTGATATATCTCTTTATTATCTCACCAAATAGATTGAAGCATGATCTCATTTAGCATGAGAAAATGAACAACCCCCTTATTTCAAATGGACGTTAGTTCCACTTCACCGCTTTGTTTTTCCCTTAAATTTGCAAAGAAAATCAAGTCAGTTTTAACTTCTCATCAGGACAAAACGTCGCTAAACATCGGTATTTGCACCAACACTTAGTGAGAGTTGCTAGCTCATGAGGTTTGGCGTGATCTTCACCTAACACCAGTAGGAGCCCACTCCGTGTTTGCTGGTTGAAGTCGATGTTTGGCATCCGTTGACACTTCAATGAAGGGCTATAGAAATGTTGAAACTCTCCCAAGCCGCAATGCTGGTTGGTTGCACCCTAGCAGCTAACGCATTTGCGATGAATATTCAGCCAGATCCTGACAACGCGGCAGGTTACGTTGTTGCCAAAAGCGACATCGTAGCAGCAGAAGCGGCGAAAACCAGCGATCCTATGTACGATATTTGGGCTGCAGCGCTACAAACGCGTCCAAATACCGTGGTTGAAGCGATTCTGCCAGGTTTGGCAACCAACCCAGACAACGTAAAACGCGCCGAGCGTATGTTCCCTGAAACTGAGTGGAACTTCCTAACGCAAATGGCTGCGCCGGAATACACCTACACTCGCCTGTTGCGCGCGATTGGTAAGTTCCCTGCGTTCTGTGGCGATTACACTGATGGCCGTGATGCAGATGCGATCTGTAAAGAGTCGATCATTACAGCGTTTGCTCACTTTGCACAGGAAACCGGTGGTCATATCGCTATCGATAACTACTGGGATAACCCAAATGGCTTAGAAGAGTGGCAGCAAGCGCTGGTTCACGTTCGTGAAATGGGCTGGGCGGAAGGCCAACCGGGTTACACCACGGGTTGTGGTCAGAACGATTGGCAAAACAAACGTTGGCCGTGTGCTGATGGCCAAGGTTACTTCGGTCGTGGTGCAAAACAATTGTCTTACCACTTCAACTACGGTGCCTTTTCTGAAGTCATGTACGACGGTGATGCAACAGTACTTCTGAACAATCCCGCTTTAGTTGCAGACACTTGGTTAAACTTGGCATCGGCGATTTGGTTCTACCTCACGCCACAAGCACCAAAACCAGCGATGCTACACGTGATCGACCGTACTTGGACGCCTTCTCAACGTGAAATCGATGCGGGCATCGGTTACGGCTTTGGTACGACCATCAACATCATCAACGGTGGTATTGAGTGTGGCGAGCAAAACCGTGACAAAGGCCAACCAGTTAACCGTATCCGTTACTGGGAAGGTCTAGCCGCACACTACCAGATCCCAATTGAAGCGGATGAGAAAAACACCTGTTGGCAACAAACGCCATACGGCAGCATCAACCTGCAAGGCGCAACTGACGTGCTTTACACCAACTGGGATGGCGATTGGACTTACCACGCTGACCGTCCAGGTGGCGTATCGTTTGAGTGTCAGTTAGTCGGTTACCAAACCGCTTACTCTGCACTTGTACCGGGCGATTACGAGAAGTGTGTCACTAACTTCTACGAGTCACACGCGAACTGGCCACAAGTACGTGTAGTTGAGAAACTGCCTGATGCTGGCAACGGCGGTAATGGCGGCGACACTGGCGTGCCATCAAACGAGTGGAACAAAACCCAAGTCTACACTGGCGGTGAGCAAGCGGTTTACCAAGGCGCAACTTACGAAGCGAAATGGTGGACACAAGGTGATCTACCCGATCTAGGTGGTCCATGGAAACTGATCGCAGCAGCGCCAACTGAGCCTCAGCCTCCGGTTAACCCGCCAGTTGAGCCACCAGTAGAGCCACAACCACCAGTGACCGAGCCAGAAGTACCGGTTGATCCTAAGCCACCTGTAACTGAGCCAGAAGTGCCAAACAAGTCTACCGCATGGCAAGCAGGCTCTACCAAAGTTGCTAACGGCGCTATCGTTAGCAACGGCGGCAAATGCTTCGTAGCGAAGAACAACCCAGGTGTGTGGGAAACCCCTACTGCATCTAACTGGTTCTGGGACGAAGTTAGCTGTTAATTTTAATAAGCCGACAACAGGCCTATTACCGAGCAATACCCAACGTTTTTATCCATTTAAACGTTCACTCATCCAAGACGCCTTCGGGCGTCTTTTTTCATCGCACTATCTTTCAACTCCGAGCTCTCTTCTGTTACCTAATCCTCTCCGATGACCTAATCCTCTCCGATTACCTAATCCCCATCTATTACCCAATCCGCTCCTATCACTAAATTCTCTCCGATCACCGCATCCTCACCCTTGCGATAAAAAGGTATACCCAAGTAAGCTCAAGGTGCTTGGGTATATAATTTCCTATTGACCCGTCTATAAGTGCAAGGTTGATACTCTCCTCTCAATGGCACGGCAAAGAGGTAAACATGCTGACTATCACTCAACTCGCCAAGGCGTTTGGAGTCTCGCGAACCACCATTATGTATTACGAGCGTGAAGGCTTATTGCTGCCTACTCTCCGCTCAGATAATGGCTATCGCTGGTATGGCGACAACGAACAGCAACGACTCAAGTTGATCGTCTCCTATCGCTCTTATGGCTTACCGTTGAGCAGCATTCGCGTCTTGTTGGAGCAGCACAGCCGCAGCCAAGCACAAATATTGAAAGATCATTTCAATGAGCTGGAAGCGGAAATTCAAACGTTGCGCGCCCAACAACGTGCCATTGTTGCGTTATTAAAAGAACCCCAATTAATCGAGGAAAAGAGTGTGACTAAACAACGCTGGGTAGAAATTATGATCGCCGCCGGTTTTAACGAAGCGGACATGGTGAAATGGCATCAAAAATTTGAAGAGATGGAGCCGCAGGAGCACCAAAAGTTCTTGGAGTCGCTTGGCATTGAGCAAGAAGAAATCGCGCAGATCCGCGCGATGTAATTTTCGTTATTCATCCAACCGCCTCATTTTGGGGCGGTTTCTTTCACTTGCTGTTTTCACTCATTACTTTAACGAATGGCTTTAACGAATGGCTTTAACTCGAAAGCGCATTTTCGCGCCATTCTTGAATGGCCAACTGCATCGCATCTTGTTCAGCAGCGCTCAACGCGACGCCCGCGTTATCGCGCTCACCGTGTTGTCGAACCCGATGCGCAAATTCTTGTATGATTAACTCGGCGGCACATGGCTCACTGGCACCCAAATAGGCGTCTTTCTGTTGCTGTGACAGCACAACATAACGGGTATAGAGCGCAACCGAACCACAAATAACCGACACAATAAATCGATCACCCTCTGCAAACAGCTGCCACTCCCAAGGGCTTTCTGCCAACATCTTCATGATTTATATCCTTTGCATCAAAAGCCCAAACAACGCCCAAGCCAAAATGACTTGAAGCGTACACCACAATTAAGCCCATCCCTCAACATACCTTATCTCAACGTGCGTTATCTACACCACGACAACGTCAACCCGCAATCTTGCGACTAAAGCGACTAAAGCGACTAAAGCGACTAAAGCGACTAAAGCGACTAAAGCGACTAAAGCGACTAAAGGATATATACGCCATCCTCTTGAAATTGAGACACTTTCTTGGAGTTTGTTGGCGCTAAACATCTGACGAAAGATCAAGGATATGGTTGAATATGGGAGAGAAAATTCAGCGCAGTGCCAAAGGACAATTGGGATGACGGCGTCCAAGGGTAAAGGAGATTAGTGCAATGGCGTGGCTACTTGAAGTAACAGTCTTAGTAGGGCTCTATTTGGGCGTGATTGAGCCAATCAAATATCAGCAACGCTTGCTAGAAAAGAAAATCACCCTACTTGTAGAAAAAACGGGGATCGACCCACACTTTGCGATCTCCGACGAGATAAAATCCGCCCTGCAAGCTGGTGAGCGGATCACCGCGTTGCGCCTCTACCGCAAAGAGACCGGCGCCTCGCTGCGTGAAGCACGCCGAGTCATTGACGCGTTAAGCTCTGAGCTTGCTGAGTCTTGAGTCATCAGAGAGCAAGCGATTTATCGTTAAATATTAACCGACGCCAACAACTGGGCCATTAGTCGCGCTTTTAACTAGCTCAGAGATAAAAGTTGTGAACTTAACTGTCTATCTTAACGGCCATTATTTTATGGGAAATAGCAATCTTGACACCCTACTTAAACATATAAGGTACATATGATGCGAATAGCATTAGTCCCGTCACAGCCCAAACCAGAAAGACAAACTTTACACTTACGCCCGCTGCGTAACTGTGAGATATATACATGAATAACATTCTACACCCCAAAGCGGTTCCCCCTACGCCGGCATATAGGCCGTAACTAAAGAGATGACTACTCAATAGCTCAGTTTCACGCAGATCGGTAAAATACCAACGCGAGTACGCGATCGCAAAATAAAGCACAAAAGCACCAATCACCCAAGCAAGGTAAGATTTATATCTCATGAAAATCCTTTTTCATTTGCAATGAATAAATAAAATCAATTGCCAAAATTAACACACCAGACATATAACTATCATGCTGATTTATATAACAATCAATCCTATCTTATTTTCCCCATTCACTCTCGAAAATCGACAGACAAATAAGGTATGAAATATAGATAAATAGTAAATATTTATTTCGTTCGTAAATGGAACATCCCGCTTCAATGTGCTTACTTTTTACACTTCAATGTTGTTTGTAGTACTTAGTGTCACTCGGACGGAAGCGCCTAATTACCGTCAGATTTCTTTACACCTATTCAGTAGTAAGCATATTTGGCTGAAGATAACTTATTGTTTTTCATAGATACTCAACTAGTGGCATTTGTTTTGCTTTGTCTCTTTTATGCAATCGCGTCGTGCGGTTACAACAGCGTAAATTTGCATAGCCTCGGAGGTCACAGTGAAAAAATTCGCCTTATTAATCTTAATGTCGTTACCCTTTTTCGCCCAAGCAGGGGTGATCAATACCCTGCCTAGTGGCATCAGTCATGCCTTTTCTAACATCAACTCCTTTACCAGCGGCCCTGTTTCGGAAAATGGCTTTACGTGGACATCAACCCACAACAGTTCTGTTTATGGCTATAGCAACTACTATGGGCTCGGTAACAACGGCACGTGGAACAACGGTTTGGTGTTTGTTGGCCTCAATACTGCCAATGGCGATATGACATTTACCTTTGATAACCCGGTATCGTCGGTGTTGGCATTTTTGAACTACGCCACCCCAAGTTACGGCTCTGGCATGATGTCCATCTATGCCGCCGACAACACCTTGCTCGAAAGTGTTGTGCTCAACATCAACACGCCGTCTAATGCCTTAAACGATGGCGAGTACTGGGGCTTTTCTCGCGCAAGTGCGGAGATCAAATCCTTTACGCTGTCTGATGCTTATATCGTCGCAGCCGATCTAAAAACCGAAACTATCCCAGAGCCTGCAACCTTAGCGCTAATGGGCTTGGGCCTTGCAGGGCTTGGCTGGTCGAGAAAACGTAAACACCGCTAATCAATAACACCGGCGCGCTTGTGTCAAAGCGCACCACCTTTGTAATACCTCGTCCTCGATTGCCCCTATTTCAGGGGCTTTTTTGAGGCCGCGATTAAGCCCTTTCATGATCCTGCTTTTGCACTATTTTCGTTACACCTCGCAGTTTATCTTGAGCCGTACAGTTAACTCGCACGGTAAAACAGAAACGGCGATACACTGCTTTCACATCATTATCTGAGCGAGAACATCACCAATGAGTAGCGATTTACCCAGTGCGGTTAGGAACGTGATCTATTATGGCAAATGGAATATGCAAAGCATGCCAGAAGAGGTTGAAGCACTGCTCGATGAAATCATGGCTGAGTTTCCCGTCGACGATATTCTCGCCGAGCTTGAATCGCGCAGACCAGCCTTAGAAGAAGATGAACGTAAGACCAGCGACATGGGTTCTTGCATGGGGGGCGACATGCACTTGAGCGCAATGATTGCACTGCGCTACCTCGAACAAAGTGTGGCGTATATTCAAAGTAAAACGAAAGGCTAATTAAGCTGTTAGCGCTGCTGTGCTTAGCGTATCGGCAACACAAACCAAACGGAATATGGGACGTCCAGCCAAGTGTGTTTTCACTTGGCGTTGTTGCCTTGTTGCCTTATACATCTTCCGCTGAGACAAAAGCGCCTGCCTCGCTGTCATATATTTTTGCACCTAACAGGCTAGTAATGCTTTTAACAATCTCAACTTGGCCTCCAGCCATTGTGCAATTGAATGTGATTGCTCGCGGCGTAGCCAGATCATCAATAGTGAAATAAATCAGCACATCACCTTCTTCATAGCAAAATTCTTCGGCGGTTGGCACGAAACCTATGACTTTTTCAAATGCACCACTTAATTCAGAAGCACTAAAAGCTGAAGGTATCCAGTCTTCATCAAGCTCTTCGACTTCTCTGGCGGTTTTGACGATAACTCCAATCATCAAGGACTCCGATTACGTGTAACGCCGCGATTTGCGGCTGATTTGGATCGCAGCGGAAAACTTACTCTAAATCAGCGTCTTGTTATGGCTTGAGATCATTAACATATGCTCGCCTCATTTGCCGACCGTAACCACTACCCTTAGAAAATAGGCTTTCCTGAAATTTAGCTTGGACATACTTTTTGTCTATGTTTCGGATACTAATAGAATCTACATTTCTTTCCAGAGATTCACGGGCTAATTTATGCAACCCACAAAATATGCACCAAACCATTAGCTGATGCCAATCGTTCCACGACTCTGCTCTTGCTTCAGCCTGATCCCAAACCCTGCTGAGTTGAGGAAAATAGCCTCCACCATCTGGACGAAGCTCGCCGTCTGAGATTTCAATTTCTCTCGGCCAAAGCAATCTAGTCTCTTTGAATATTCTACTGAACTTCATTTTTTATAGTGGCCATAACACCTGCTAAGTGGCTGATAATAGTTGGCTATAACGAACGAGGAACGAAGCGCAGCCAACTGCCAGCAGTTCATTTTGAGCTGCTTGTTATGCGTTTTGCTTACACATCTTCATGCCAGATTTGTTTAAGTTTGATTCCTTTTTCAAAAGTTTGCTCGGAATCATCATCGAATTGAACTTCAACTTTAATATCATTCTCGTCATCAGACAGTTGAACCCAATCAACCCATTCGATTACAGCAGATAAACTACCATCCTCTTTTACTATCCGAAAACCCTCGCCGAGATCCTGCGAAAAAACCTCTTTGATATCATCCTTTTTCAAATCAATACTCCAATAGATTCAATGTTCAAGAAACACATAACGCCTGCAATAATGTATGCCCCACTTAACTAACTAAGCACGCCAAACCTCACCCAAAACTGCCAAATCCAAGCATCAGCTTGATTGCCTTTAGTCGGTGATTGTAAAGTTAACTTGTGTACCATCAGGAATATCTTTAATTTTTAAATTAATTTGACCTGACATCGCAAAATAAACCTCAACATCCATCAACTCATAATTTTCGGGCTCATAAGCCCCACCTAAAACAGGAAGCTGCTTAAAGCCATATAGCTGACCGTCCACCAAGTTCACACCATGCTCTTTCAACTGAGCTACAACGGGAATTAAGAACCACTCATTAACTAGCTCATTATCTTGAAGCTTTAGCTGAAAATCCTCGTATGAGTCTGCTACCTTTTCAAACTCGCCACTACCTGTCATCAGCCAATGTATTTCACCCGATGCTGTTTGTAGAAAGGCATCACCAACAGAAGTGATCAATATTGGCAAAGCAGAACCAACAAGCCACTGCCACTCTTCAACTAACTTTTCTCGTTCAATATGATCAAACTTAATTGTTAGATCATCCCAGGTTAAAGACACAATTTTCTCCTTGCGGTATAACGCCAGCCACTTTTGGCGGTCGGTTGCTGGTCCTTGTTATGCTGCGCTACGAACACACCCTGCTTTATTTAATGCCCACTTTAACTTTGTGAGGAGATTTAAAATATGCATACGACCTAAAGCTGTGGCTCTGGAATGTCGTCCTCAAACTCTTCGAAGAATTCAATGAACTCGTCACGCCACTCAATCTCAATACGGTCTGAATTATCTCGAATGTATTCATATAGTTCGATAACTTGATCTGAATTTAGGGTGCCTTTAAGCTCTACAAGATACCCATACGCCAAGTCGAAATCTCCATTCTTACTAACACTTCTTACAAGATGCGGCTTTGCTTGAGTTACGAAATCTTCGATATTCATTCTATTCTTTCCTGAAACGGACCGATTGTCTTAGGCTAATTTATGCCATGTGTACTAGACGACGCTCATTATTATTCAACCGCAACATTATCAGTGTAATTGCGCTCCATCGCGCGATACCAAGGCAATAATTTTGGTCGCTTTTTCAAAATGATCGAGCTTATGTGTTTGGATCCACCACGTGGCCGCTTCCATTAGCAATTCAGGATCATCGTTTTTGTTGGCAAAAAAGGCGTAGAACGACACCCCGACGTTATCCCCTTTCTGGGCAATTTTCTTATGGCAGACTTCGATCACTTTTTGACGTAGCGACTCACGCATCCGGCTTTCTCCTCAGCTGTTTTATGGGTTGTTGTGTACTCTGCGGCACTTATTTTTCTAGCTAGTTAGAGTAACGAAATCGTGGGCAAAACCAAGCTGAAGTGTTCGCGCGCTATCGCAAAGCCGAGATGAAACAGGCGTAATCGGTGAGAATGGCGATCGAATCGCCGATAAACAAATAGCGAGCCGAGGCTCGCTATTAAAAATATAAACAGAAAGGACTAATCCTGCAGTACCTGCGCTTCGCTATCAGCCTGAAGTGCAGACGCATCATCATTTTCTGATGTCGTTTCTGGTTCGATAAAAGTGAGCTCTGCGGGCGGCAATACGGTGAGGTGACCCTTTAGCATGATCCCCAAGCCCATCAGCAAGCCCACCACCAAAACCCCCATTGGCACAATGCCGACAAAATGCAGCATCATCACCAAGGTACTGATCCCCGTTCCCAGCAATTGCTGCTTAGCGACTCCTTTTAGCAAATCGTAGCGCTCTTCAATCACACTCTCACCCGCTTCATCCAAGGCTAATCGGGTGTGGCAACTGTTACAGATCAGGCTTTTTTCCTTGTGAACGGCATCAAACACTTTCAGATCGAGCTGATCTTCGCCATTACAGCTAGGACATAGATATTCAGTCGACAATTTCATCGTGCCTATTACTCCCTAAAACAGATGAGGCATCCCTACCGGCCTACTATCTGACTGACATCAGTAATCCGGTTTTCCCTTCATGGGTATTGAAAAAGACAACTAGCGACGATAAGAACGTCGTTAATTTCTCATGCGTTGCCATGCCACCGAACTCGGTAATTAGCGCCCATTGAGGGACAACTTCGGCAATTTCAGCCTCGGTTAACGCAGCAATCCGCTCGCGCAACGCCAGCGGGTATTGAAACAAAAACAAAGTGCCTTCCGGTGAGTCAAACGGCACAAACTCTTTGCGCAGCGCATCATGATCCGCCACACCCAAAATCTCACCTAACTTGGAAAACACTAGCATATCCATATTTCTGGCCCTAAACCAATGGCCTATATCATGGCTTTCGTGGGCATGAATAATCTCCGAGGCGGTATAATCGCGCCAAACTACGACACTCGTTAACGGCATGTTTTCTCTTCCCTCTCATGGCATTACGTCTTCGAATAGCCAAGCGTTTAACTTCAGCTAAAATCAGCACCTAACCCAATGCGTTAAGACGTAACGGTTAATCAAATACATCTCGGTGCGCGTCGTTCATTCACCCCTTTCCAATGAACGCAACCTCTCAATTACTCTATGCCTACTTGTGCCAACCGTCGCCTTTATAATCCGGCGAACTCTGATTTTCTAATTCTTCGCTGATGCGCTCCGCCATTTTGTTGTTAGCGTATGCCCCATCAAAACGACGATATTGATGATAATAAACATCTCTAACAGATAAAGATTGTACGCAGCCTCGCCGTCTAACGAGATCACTGACGGCAAGATCCCGAACGAGCCTGCGACACCATTGTTGAACCACAGTCGCCACCACAGCGACGCCAAGCCCCAAATAGGCAAGCAACACCAGCCGTACAGTTTGAACTTTCCTGCTCTGTTAGGCCAAAAGACGCCAGCAGAGAACATCACTAAACAGACCACTGAGGCGACCACAAACGAGTCATGAACAGGCCATGCAAAAGACCACACTACCCCAGCGATAAAGCATGGAATGATCAGTTGAATAGCTTTCATTATTGACATCCTTATAGCGATCACAGGTGTAGCTTAGCGCCAAAGCCCCTACATTTTTTCAACACCGCAGTAACGCATTTATTAGCATCAAAATAAAGTCACCCCGCATAAAACAGAGAGCTACTTCTCATTGCAAAACCTATTTTGAACGCTTTTCATTCGTTAGCCTTTCAACTGTAAAACGGCTTTTCCGTGCTTCATGTTCAAGTGTCAAATTACAGATTGCGAACAATAAAAAAGCAGCCACAAGGGCTGCTCATCAATGAGAATGTCATTAAGCCTCAATCGGCGTTTGGCGCTCATCAGACTGCAATAGCTGCTTAAGATCATTCCACAAGATCGGCGCGACCACGGCAGTCAGCGCAATATTCGACAATGGCACTGACATCCAAACCCCATCAATACCAAACAGCTTTGGCAGAATCAGCAGGAATGGGACTTGGATCAGCATGTTACCCGCTGATACCATTAACGCTTTACCACCATTACCCACGGCCATAAAGTACACCGACGCGAGGAATAAGAAGCCATCGAGGAACACGGCGAACAGATGTAAACGCATCCCTTCGGCGGCAACGTGTAGCAAGGTTTGGTCGCCTTGACTAAACGCGTTCACAATAGTGGTTGGGAATGCATTGATCACCACCACGGTTGCGATACCAGAGAGCACAATAACTTTAAACGCCAGCTTCACTGTTGCTTCGATGCGACTGAACTGCTTAGCGCCAAAATAGTAGCTCACCGGTGGCTGCAAACCACCAGCAATACCTTCAGAGATCAGGTAGTACATGGTAGCGATATAGCCAATGATCGCATAAGCGCCTACGTGTACTTCAGAGCCGTATGCCATCAACAAGCGATTGTGTACCGCTGCCACAAAGCTAAAGTACATGAACATCAGCAAGCTTGATGCGCCCAACGAGATCGTACGCGCCGCGACATTCACACTCACATTGAACGACAAACGGGTTTGCGCATAAGGCGAGAGGAAATAGATCACCGCCAGCGCCACCACAGTAAACTGTGACAACACCGTCGCGATTGCCGCGCCTCTCAGGCCCATATCCATCACACCGATCATTAGGTAATCCAGCACGATGTTGGTGACTGCGCCAATGATGGTCAGCGTGGTGGACAGTTTCGGGCTGTCATCATTGCGCACTAGCATTGGCAGCGCACCTGCACCAATCGTGAACATCGCGCCTAGCGAGAACACCGACAGATACTCGCTAGCCATACGCAATGGCTCGCCAGTGGCACCTTGTAAGTGCAGCAACGGCAGGCCGAAATAGTGCAAGAACGCCATGGCGAGTGCACCAAAGGCGACCACCAACGCTAAAGCGGTACTGACACTGGTTCGCGTCCCGTTATGATCTTGCTCACCACGGAAGATGGACATCACACTGCCACCACCCATACCGATCAACACCCCCAAGCCCATCACTGAGCCCAAGATCGGCCACGCCATGTTGATCCCCGCCAAACCTTGAAAACCAATGTAGTGACCAACAAAGATCCCATCAATAACCTGATACAAGCCATTGACGACCATTGCTGCAACACTGGGAATAGCAAAACGCCAGAAGGTTTTGCTGATCGACTCATTTTTGTCGATTGTAATATTGTTGTCTTGCATGGAATCGCTCATAACTACTAAATTCTGCGCCCATTATCTTCACTTTTTCGTCTAATAAAAGTTAATAACCATCCGAAATTCGGATAGTTTAAATAGTTACACTCTCTGTAAATCTGTTTGATGACGAGTATTTTTACGCTACATTTAACCCACTCTATCAGTGTGGATTTTCCTGAATGAACTGGACGTTAGATCAGCTACAAGCCTTTGTCACCGCCGCCAATACTGGCTCCTTTTCCGCTGCTGCACGCAAATTGGGTAAGGCACAATCTCGTGTTAGCACCGCGATCAGTAACTTGGAGGCCGATTTAGGCTTTGAATTGTTTGATCGCACCTCGCGTCTACCCACCTTGACGGAGTTCGGCAAAGAAATGCTTAGTGAAGCGCAGGCGATCCTAACCCAGTGCGATCGCATGAACGCAAGGGCGTTTTCCGCAGCGCAGAACGATGAAATCGCTTTGGTATTCGCCTGTGATGAAGCAGTGCCTATCGTGGCGTTTCACACAATTTTCGAGCGCATTTCTGAGCGCTTTCCCGATCTCAAACTTACTGTGATTAACGGCTCGCGTGATGACATCGCCACCGCCGTTATGGAGCAACGCGCCGATTTCGGTTTGATGTTTCGCTCCAGCCATTTGCCCGCAGCGATCGAATTTCACTCCATTGGCCATTTCCATCAGGTGCTCGTCGTGGCGAAAAATCATCCGTTGGCCGATATCAATGAGCCTGAAATGTCAGATTTACAAGCCTATCGCCAGCTGGTGATCTGCGATCGTACCGGAATTGGTCGCGATGAAGCGCTCACGGCTAACCATTGGCACATCGATAGCTATTTTTTGATCTGTGAAATGGTGATCAAACAACTCGGTTGGGCCTTTGTGCCGGAGCATGTCGCCAACTCGAATTGGTACAACGCCCACTTAAATGCAATATCGAGTGTCAACGTTCCCCATTCTCGGGTGATTGAAGTGGGGTTAATCAAACGTCGTGATAAAGAGATGAAGAAAGCCACGTACTGGATCACTGACCAACTGTCGCGCATGTTCGAAGAGGCAGATCTCAATAGCTGATCGGCAAATACAGAATTAATAACAAAAAAAAAGGGGCAGAGCTTGGAGCAGGTAATAGGTGAAAGGAAAACCATAGAGCAACTTGGCTCTATGGTTTTAGGCCGTCACTTACAGGTAGTAAGCTTCTACTGTGCCTTTTAGCGTAACCATAAGAGGTTGACCGTTGCGGTCTAGCGCTTTAGGCGAAGCAATTTTAATCCAACCTTCGCTGATGCAGTACTCTTCTACATCTTTACGCTCTTTACCGTTGAAACGGATACCGATTTGGTGATCGAAACATTCTTTCACGAAAAATGGGCTACGCGCGTTACCTGATAGGCGATCTGGAAGGGCTGGTTTTGCAGTAGTGTCGTTCATCTTGTTGACCTAGTGTCAGTAAAAAGTGCGTCATTTTAGTCAAAGCGCCTGTCAGGCTCAAGTCTTGTATTCAGATGCTACCTTCGCGTTCCATCACCAGTATCTGTGCTGCGTACATCCCTTTAATAATCAATGTCGCTAATTAATGCTCATACATCGACTTTTAGCATTTGAAGAAACGAACTAAAACGCGTACTTAACCGAGTAACGCCATATTGATGCTCCAAAGCGACTTTCATCTCTTCAATCGTCTGCGCGGCGTCGTGCCACACTTCATATACGGCAGGATCATCGCCATCGGTAATAGAAAAGGCATAGCAATTTCCCGCGTTGTTTACACCGAATGCAAACACAACATACCCGAGTTGGCGTAAAAGCTCGCCAGGGTAAGTAGCAAGATTAAGTTCAACCAAAAGATCTGCATCGGCAAATTCAAACCACTCTAGCTGATCTTCACCCTCTTCATCGGGATAAGCCAACCACGCCAATTCAACACCGACAATCGGGAGGGTTGCTACCAAGGTTAAGTACCATTGAGGTAATACGCCGCCCAACTGGCTATTTACACAAGAGAGAGACTCGCGCGACAAACAACTCCCCTCTTTTTGCGCTAGCCACTGCGCCATTGCATCAGCTCTCATTCTCTACCTCATGCCTGCGCCAAGCCAAGCCAAGCCAAGCCAATGCTTAATAGCAGCAACTAATCGATACATATATCAGCGTTCAGAATACAACGCCCCAACGCAAATCCTTGCTAATTCAATAAGCGAAAAGCGATCTATCTCCAGTAATCTTGCTATACCCAAGTGACTTCAAGGTGCTGGATTCAGTGCCGAATCAGAACTCCAAGTTCAAGGAAATCGACGCCGTGGAATAGTCGGCTATTTCCAAGTCGTTTGACGCTGAAATTGGGGTTGTGAATGGCTCCCGAAGGGCGAGTTGCCTTGACTCCCAGTCTTTGTCAGGGTTTCTTGATTTAGAACCACTAAATCTTCAACCCCCTTCCGCGGCTGATAATCAAGTCATTCTCGCTGAACCAAGCACCTCGAGGTTACTTGGGTATATATACCAAGAACAACGCTTTGAATCAGACTGATCATGAAGATGCATTTTTCTAACCGTTATCACATCACCACCAATGATAATGATTACCGTTTGTATTTATCTATTTGTATGCACTACTCTCTAGAAACATGGTCAACACGTCAGAGGGATCGCAATTATGAGCGCAATTATTGGCATTAGAAATTTCGTTTGATGGTTGTTATACCGAGCGGTAAGACCATTGATTTTCCTAATGGAGCCAGAAAATGCCCATTACACATTGAAGAAAATCGGGGTCTTTTTAGGCACAAACCCCGTTACACGCAAATTGACCAGCCTGTTTTTCGATTACGAGCATAAAAGCCTAAATACGACAGTCGACGATATTGAATATCGCAATCCGGTCGGTTTGTCGGCCGGTTTCGACAAAGATGGTGAGTTGACCAACATTTACCCTTCTATCGGCTTCGGTTTAGCTGAATTAGGCTCATTCACCGGTGAAGTTTGCCCAGGCAACCCCGGACGTCGCTTGTTTAGAATGGTGAAATCGAAAGCAATTGTGGTCTGGTACGGTTTAAACAACCAAGGTGCTGAAAAAATTTCCGCTCGTTTGAAAGATGTCGATTTCGGCAAGCTTCGCGTCGGGGTTAATGCGGCCAAATCCAATGTCACGCCAGAGTTTGACCTACAGGAATCGATTGATGACTACATCAAAACGATGACCTGTTTCAAAGATATTGGCGACTACTTCACTATCAATATCAGCTGCCCTAATACCCAAGATGGCGAACCCTTTGTTGATCGTGCCAATTTGGATGCCCTTCTTACACAGGTTAACGAGAAAATTCGCCCACTGACTGATCGCCCTATCTACGTCAAGCTAGCGGCGGATCTCGAACTGCATGAAATCGATATCATCATTGATGCGTGTGTTGAGCATGGCTATGAAGGCGTTGTACTCACCAACCTTGCCAAACCGGGAAGTAACCAAGAGCACATTCCTGCCGAGTACCCTTCAGCGCAAGGTCTGCTGCCAAAAGGCAAAGGGGCAATGAGTGGTTTACCGCTGCAACGTATCTCAACCAATGTGATCCGTCACGTTTATCGCCGCACACGCGGCAAGCTCACCATTATCGGTGTGGGTGGCGTGTTCTCAGCGAAAGATGCTTACGAGAAAATCACCTCAGGTGCGAGCTTGCTGCACATGATCACCACCATGATTTTCGATGGTCCGCAAAACATCAACGAAATCAACCGTGGTTTGGTCAAACTATTGAAACAAGATGGCTTTGAAACCATCGCTGAAGCCGTTGGTTCGAGAAACCCGCTACCGAAACTCAAAGGCGAGGCACAAGAGCCAAGCTCAGATAGCCAAGAAGCGGCTTAACCGATTAATCCACAACACAATGAACCTAGACACAACTTATGACCATTCGCTTAGCAGACATTAAAAGGAGACAATTGATCGACCGCGTTATCATACATTCACTGTGTCACTGACTCAGTGGGAAATTATCTCCGCGCTTTTAACAAACTTCGCCTACAGGGCATGTTCAACAAATTTAACGTGAGGGAAATCGTGCTGCGCCAACTAAGTGCATACGATGAAATGGTGGGGCAACCTGTCAGAACAGCATCGAACGCACTTGAAGTGCCTTTGGGCAATGCTGCACTTGCCTACACGACGGAGAGCCTAGACTATTAACCTAATGACATTCTGGTGTTTGTAACACTAGGTCGTCCATTTTCATAGCAAGACCACCATGCGCAAACTAACCTCCGACGAGGTTGGCTTTGCGCTTTTTTCTTCGCTCTCTTTGCTTTCCTTTCTCTTTTGATTCTTTTGATTCTTTCTAAGACTAACCTCTTGCCGCAACGCCCTGACTAATTGGGCGTTAAGCTAATACGTAAACGTCATGTCGTGCACCTGGATAGGCCTTGCGCGTAAGTGTGGGGCTAACTTGTCAAACACCTATGTCTACTCGACTGCCACCCGCGACTCCTCATATACGCGCGGTTATATCACCAGCCCCACTGAAAGATAAGCGAGAGGGTAACTAACGGAGTTTTCACTATGCCCTAATAGGACATTTGGTTATCATAGCGCCTCATTGATACCAAAGGCGCAGCTATGCACTCCCAACCAAACAACCCTTTACACGGCGTTACGCTGAAAATGATAGTCACGGATCTTGAAGCCTACTATGGATGGGAGGGATTAGCCGACCGCATCCCCGTGCGCTGTTTTCAACACAATCCAAGTGTAAAGTCGAGCCTCACCTTTTTGCGCCGTACGCCTTGGGCGCGGGAACAAGTTGAGCAGCTGTATATCGATTCATTTACCTGATCCTCAGCTCAAGCGAAAAACAAAACAGATTACGTGGGCGCGATGCCATATCGTGCCCTTCATCCTAAACTCTACCCTCTCCCATCTAGCCTTTGATGTACTCGCGACCCAACCGCTTTCATCGGCAAAACAATACCAACCAACACCGAAATTTTGCCCTGTTTGTCAACAATACCGCTATCGCCGCCGCTCTCTCCACTTGTCCTACCGATATCTCATTACTTCGGGTGAAATATTCTTGATCTGCATTCAGTCAACGATAACTCGCTGAGATTAAAGTATCTTCCAGCAATCCATGCGGATATAACATAGAAAAGCCAGACACGCTGTTGGTCTGTTTCGATAAATTCATGATAGGCATCACCGTTTTGCTGTTAATTCACTCAATAACACCGATCTCAATCACATCCCTCACTTCGATGAATTGCCCCTTTGAAATGATCATAAGATTATATTGTTATAACAACATAACAAGGAACTGATATGAACATCGAAACTGTCGCCCGTCAGATCATCGAACATGCAGGCGGCTTCGCTAACCTCGAAGCTGTAGAAAACTGCATGACCCGTGTCCGTATGACCCTACGTGACGAAGATCTCGCCGATATCGCAGCGCTGAAAGCCATTCAAGGCGTTCAAGGTGTGGTTGAAGCGGAAACTCTGCAAGTCATCGTTGGCCCAGGTAAATCGGGTCGCGTCGCAGATGAAATTAATGACATGCGTAAAAAAGGTGACTTTGGATCCGTTGCGCCAAGCGCAAGCACTGCCACAAGCAGCGTGGCGGAAAAAGCTGCCGCCGCTCGTGCCCGCGCGAAAAAGAAAACCCGTACCAAAGTCATTCTTACCCACATCGCCAACATCTTTACACCGATTTTGCCAGCACTGATCGCTGCCGGTATTTTGATGGGTATCAACAACATCATCGTGAACTCCGCCGTAGCGGAAGCGTTAGCAAACGGTATTGCAGGGGTTGATGGTCTATCACCAGCACAAGTGATCTTGAAAGAAAAAGGCCTGCTGACTCTGAGCACTATCTTAGGCTTGGTGTCTACCTCACTGTTTTCATTGTTGGCGGTTTATACCGGTGTCACCGCAGCGCGTGAGTTTGAAGGCAACCTGATCATGGGTGGCTTACTGGGCGCGATCACCGTTGCCCCGCAACTTAGCCTGCTTGGCTTAAAAGGCGGCCAAGGTGGTTTGATTGGCGTTATTTTTGCCGTTTGGCTGATGTGTATACTGGAAAAACGTCTGCGTAAAGTGATCCCCGATGTGATTTCCGTTGTGGCTTTGCCAACCATCACCCTGTCAATCATGGCTTGCGCCCTACTCTTTGTGATTATGCCTGCGGCGGGTGTAGTGTCAGATCTGATCATCTCAAGCCTAACCGGCTTGCTAGATGCGGGTGGTATCGTGGCGGGCTTTGTACTGTCATCGCTATTCCCATTCTTGATCTCGCTTGGCTTGCACCACGGCTTGGTACCAATCCACTTAGAGCTGATCAACGCAACCGGCAGCACTCCCCTGTTTGCCATCCAAATTATGTCTAACTCGGGCATGGTTGGTGCAGCCATTGCTGTCTTCCTATTGACCACCGATCCAAACATGCGCTCTGCAGCGCGCGGCGCGATCCCTACCAGTATCTTGGCAGTAGGTGAACCAACCATCTTCGGCGTTAACATTCCCGCTGGTTTTGCCTTTATCACCGGTTCTATCGGGGCCGGTTTTGGCGGCATGATGATTGTACTGCTTGGCGTATCAACCAATGGCGTGGGCGCAGCCGGTCTGTCAGCACTGCCTTTGATTGCTGATGGTAAATACCTGCAATACATGATGTCTTGGTTGGTTGGCGCATCTGCAGCTTTCATCATCACCTACACCGTCGGCAAGGCGCGTAAATACGACAAAGAGCCAGTGCCAGAAGGTGCATTAAACGCGGCGTAATGCCCAACGCAATATAAGAAACACCCAGTGACCTTAACGCCTGACGTAGAGAGCAAACGTCAACGGTAAGGTCGCTGGACGCTCCAAATTCTAACTTCGAGAAAATCTATGAAAGCCATCATGCTAATGTTTGATTCACTGAACAAACACATGCTGTCAGCCTACGGTTGTGAAGACACGATCACGCCTAATTTCGATCGCCTGCGCCAGCACGCGACCACGTTTAATAACTTCTATGTCGGCAGCATGCCTTGTATGCCAGCCCGTCGTGAACTCCACACAGGGCGCTATAACTTCCTGCACCGCTCGTGGTCACCACTAGAGCCGTTTGACGATTCAATGCCTGAAATTCTGAAGAAAAACGGCATTCACACCCATCTCGTTTCAGATCACAAGCACTACTGGCGTGATGGTGGCGCAACGTACCATCCGCGTTTCAGTAGCTATGAGTTCGTGCGCGGCCAAGAGGGTGATAACTGGAAAGGTGTGGTTAATAAACCGGTGATCAACTACGAATCTGGCGAGCCTGACGAAATTAAACAGCGCCGCATTCTTAGCCGCACTCAGCATCAGATCAACGTCAACTACATGAAGGAAGAGTCGGATCACCACCTGTATAAAACCATTGGGTTGGGGCTGGAATTTATTGAAACCAACCATGCTGACGATAACTGGTTCCTCCAGCTTGAATGTTTCGATCCCCATGAGCCGTTCTTCGTACCCGAAAAATACCTCAAAATGTACGGCGTTGAAGATACCGAGTTTGACGGTTTCCCGCCCTACTATTTCGTGACTGAAGACGATAGCCGTAAAGAGACCATTCAAAAGTACTACAAAGCGCTCCTTACCATGGTGGATGAGCACGTCGGCAAGGTGTTAGATCACATGGACCAATTTGATCTGTGGAAAGACACCTTATTGATCGTCAATACCGACCACGGTTTCCTACTCGGCGAGCATGACTGGTGGGGCAAGAACATTATGCCGCTGTATAACGAAATCGCGAATACGCCATTTTTCATCGCGTATCCCGGTGTGACACAAGGCGGCGACACCCGTGACGCTCTCGCTCAAACCATTGATATTCCGGCGACTATTCTGGAATACTTTGGCTTGTCTTTGCCTGCTGACATGCAAGGAAAATCGCTCCTCCCTGCGGTAAAAGATGATAGTAAGATCCGCGATCACGCCCTGTTTGGCTATCACGGCTGTCATATCAACATCACCGATGGTGAGCACGTTTACATGCGCTCGCCACTGGTGCAAGGCCTCAACGACTTGTACGAATACACCTTGATGCCAACGCGTATTAACCGTCGTTTTACCCCGGCCGAGCTAAAAGATGTCGAAATGCATCCCGGCTTTCGTTTTACCAAAGGCTGCCCGGTGCTCAAAGTGCCGACCGAATCCGTGATGGCGAAGAACGGCGACCGTTTTGGTCATCGCTTGTATAACGTGCAGCGCGATCCGAAGCAACTCGATCGCCTCGCCGACACCAGCGATATCACCTTGGGGCTATTAACGGCGATGCGCGACATGTTGCTCGACAGCGATGCCCCGCAAGAGTTGTACCCGCGTTATGGCTTAACGGCGGACTTGTCGGCAGCACAATTAGAAAGCGAAACCGCTAACCATTCCAGTGCCGTCACTGTGCTGGATCACTTGGCTTTGCCGCATAGCACCCAGTATGGCGCGCTGGCGGTACTTAGCTTCTTAGAAAGTGAAGACGACAGTGCCACCATTGATAGCTTGATGTCACATCTAAGCAAAGACACTTCAGCGCAAGGTTTATTAGCGTTTGTAAGTCAAAATATCGACAAACAGTTCCATCCGATGCTGTTTTATCGAATTGCACTTGAAATGCGCGTCAACTAGACGTTTAATCAAGGGCAGTGAGCTAAAATCACTGCCCTTTTTATTTGATGGAACACCGAACTCGGTCATGTCACCTTGTCAGGTAAACCACAACTTGAACGAACGCTCTCCCGCCCTTTCAAGCCATAAAAATCGGCGATACCCAATAATGGCGCTCACACTGATAATAACGATTGGATAGCAATAACCTAACAGGAACAACATGGTTAAAGAGCTCGATTATTCTACCGGTGCCAAACCTCTCTATGCTCAACTTTACGATATTCTGGTTGATAAACTGCACCGCGGCGAATACTCAAAGGATGACGTTTTGCCAACTGAGGCCGACTTCCAGCAGATGTTTGGCGTCAGCCGTATTACTGCGCGCCGCGCCCTCTCTGAATTGGCCAATGAAGGCTACGTAAAACGCGAGCGCGGCATTGGTACGCTGGTCTTGCGCAACTCTAAAGCGCCGTCAATCAACGTCACCACCAACCAACGCGGCGACAAAGCGAAAAAAATCGAGCGCAAGAACATGTCGCTAACTTTGGTCACACCGCCACAAGAAGTGATTGAAGGACTGCAATTGGCCGACAATGAGCAAGTCGTGATGCTTACGCGCACCTTGCAGCGCGAAGGTGAAACGCCCTCGCAAATTAACTATATCTACCTCAACCTTGATATCGAATTAGATGATATCTCTGTGTTTGATAGAGGCTTGTACTGGTACTTAGAATCACTGGGTCACAACATTGAGACCCATCAAGATCGCCTATCAGCGGTGCTACCTAACGAGTTTGAGTGCAAACACCTGAATATCTCGACAGACAAGCCCTTATTGGTAAGAAAACGCATTGGCGTCGACAATACCGGCAAAGCGATCGAATTTACGGTCTCTAAGCACATCAGTGAAGACTACGAATATATCGTCGAATATCGCTAACACCGCTCAATAAGCGGTTATCTCGACCAAATAACAGGGCGCAGACGCGCCCTGTTGTCGTTTCCTCGTTTGCATCATCACCCCCCTTACATCTGCCCTTAGATAGCGCTAAATCCGACGATGGGGATTTCATTCTCAACTGAACTTGTTATCCTAGACCAGCACAGGCGTAAGTCTGTTTTGAAAACAATGTATTAGGGAGCAATCATGGTAGAAGTCGTTCAGGCGGATTATGCCAATCCACAACATGGCCAAGACATCATTGAACTGATGGACACGTATTCACGCGATCCAATGGGCGGCGGCGCGCCACTGGATGACAACGTGAAAGCCAATTTAGTCAAGGAACTGGCCAAAATCCCCCACGCGTACAGCATCCTTTGCTACGTTGATGGCAAACCAGCGGCTCTGGCAAACTGCTTCGAAGCATTTTCAACGTTCAAATGTAAGCCACTGATTAATATCCATGATGTGGTAGTGGTCGACACATTTCGTGGCCTTAACCTAAGCCAAAAGTTACTAGCAAAAGTTGAGGAAGTGGCACTTGAGCGAGGTTGCTGCAAAATCACCTTAGAAGTGCTCGAAGGCAATGAAATCGCACGTAATTGCTACCGAAAATTTGGTTTCTCAGGCTACGAGTTAGACCCGAAAATGGGCAATGCCCTGTTTTGGCAAAAAATCCTATAACACTCATTGTGCTATAGCAGCACGGGCGCTTTCTTTAGCGCCCCTCATCCATCCCACCGCTATGCAAGAGCAACTAAAACTGCAAGTAAGCCCCTAAGGCCACCAACCCCAGAAAGATAAACGCCCACATGACAAACTTGTTGCCACCAGCAGGGCTCTGCTGCACCAGCTCGTGCACAACCGTACCGTCTGGAGCGGCCAAGGGCGCTTTGACCCAGGCGCCTTTATCGTGGGTTTCTTCTTGATAGATATAAACGAGCAGCTCGCCGCCTTCTTTGTGCCGATTTTTATCGAACCCCTCGATATCAGCAAATGGCAAATAGCCATATCGCTCCGCGCCAAAATTAACAAACGCCGCCTCAAGCGCAGGCTCTATGCGTACAATAACCGCTTTAAAGTAATTACCTTCAATAAATAATTCAGACATCATCTTTCCATTGATCGTAATTATTTTGTCATCCCAACATTAGGATACCACTCTTCCCATGCTCACTGGCCGCACATACTTTGAGCTCACTCTACTCCTGACAATAAAACATTGTTTTTTATCTTGACGTGACAACATATCTCGGTAAGATCATCACCAATGAAACACTGTTCAATTAAGGTTAATACCGCTATGGATAAGCAGATAAAGCACCTCATCCTTTTCATCGTAATTTGGCTACTCTCTGGGCTAACCGCCGTGTCAGCATCTGAACCTCAGATTGCCCATTCACCTAACGTGCTAGCGCAAATTGAAGATTACTCGACTCACGATCGCATGGTACTGGCAACCTTAGCAACGCTTACTGAGCACCAGCACCTCAGCGAAGAATCTGCAAATTCATTCGCCCACTCTGCTCTGCACGATAGCGCCTTACGCCAGCAACTCTACGCCAAAGCTGACGTTCGCCCGCCAGAAAACCCATTATGGAAAGAGTACTTAACCTTAACTAATGTGTTGAAAGTGACGGGCGTCCTACTCTTGGTGGCTGCTATCAGCAGTTATATCTATCGATTCTTTGGCTTTTTCAATGAACTACTTCGTCATTTATGGGAGTTACTGATTGCAGTACCGGCGATATTTTATCAAGTCACCTTTTCTGCGCTTGGCCTGGCGTTAGCGTTTAATCCCACGGTGATCAGCACGTCGCACGCCAATTATGTGGTGATCTTTGGGGCATTACTGAACGTTTGTATGCTGGTTTGGCTACTCGACGAGTACGAAGATAAACTGGAAGTCGTGCTCAACATCGTCAAACTCGGTTTACCCGACAAAACCGCAGCCTATTTCTATCTCACGCTGTATTTTGGCTACTTTGCGTTTGCAAATGCGATCACCTTCTTCGCCTATCTCACCCTGTTTTGCCTGCTAAATGCACTGGCATGGAGTATCAAAATGCTGATCGGTAAAAAGGCGATGCAAGCGGCTGCCGCTCATGTAACGACGTTTTATTTGGCTGGCTTTATGACGTTGTTAGCGTATTACAGCGCGCAGCAGATCAGTGCTATGGCGACGCCGCTTGCGGTATTCGACTCGGCGGTAAGTTACGTTTTATTGCCGTGTAGCGTGCTAGCGCTTGGCTTTGCCACCATTAAGCTCGATGAAAGAAGTACATGGGTAACACAGGTAGCAGTGTTGATCCTTTTTGCGCTGGCAGGTGCGGGACTCGCCCTGTTTCAACTGGGGTTCCAATCTCAAGTGGCGATGATCAATAGCGTGTTCGTTTGTTATCTGTTTTTCACTATTGTGGCCAATATCGGTAAGGTACTGCCTTTATTGTCTGTCTTTGTAGGCGGCGGGTTGCTGTTTATTATTGCGCTGCTCATTGAACATGCGCCAGAGCGCTTTATTCCGGTGTTTTAGTTTATCCTCCTATTCGACGTCGCAGGAAGTTTTCACTGCGGCGACATCACACTCACGCCAATAAATAATATTGACCTTCGTACTTACCGTTAAACCAAAGCCAATCAATAAACACACTATGGCGCAGCGCGATAGGAAATATACAAAAGGACAGACAAAGAAAAAGCCCCTTGCGGGGCTTTTTGAGTATTCGGCAAGTCGATAACATTAAGAGCCGGTGTATTGGCGCTCTTTTACTGCCATCAACTCTTCTTGTACGGTCTCAAGCTCAGCGCGTGCTTGCTCAGCACGACGGTTGGCTTTCACGGTCGCTTCGTTAGCGGCATCCAATGCTCCGCGAACAGAAACCAATTGCGCTTCTAGTGCATCGATCTCTTCTTGCTTCGCTGCCAACTTGCTTTCATTCATTTGGGTTTGCGTTTGCTTCAGCTTCAAGTATTCCGCTTGCAACACATTCAGTTGCTGTTGGTGGCTTGCACTTGCTTCCGTCACGCGCATGTTGGTTTGATCTTGCGCGTCGCCAATTTCACGCTCAAGACGCGCGATGTGCTCTTCACGCTCAGTGAGTAGCGATTGCAGCGACTTACAACGTTTTTCTGCTTCTTCGCGGCCTTCACGCTCGCCAAGTAGCTCAGAGTTCATTGAATCGGCACGTTGGCCCAACGCTGAGCGCTGTGTATCAACACGCTCCAGTTCAGAACGCATCTGCTCAATGGTTGACTCATGCTGCGCAAGCGCTTGCTCCAATTTCGCTTTTGAAGACTCAAACGAGGCTTCACGCTCAGCGATTTTGCTTTGCACTTGTTTATCGAAGACGTGATTTAACTCGGCGATGGCCGTGTTCATCACTTGGGTAATCGCATCAGAAGAAACCGGCTTGGTACGACGCTGGAATAATTCATCTTGAGAACACTTACCCAGCGCTTCCGCTGCAGTTTCCTCACTTCCACCAACAACTCGTACTAAGTCTTCAGGAGAGATGGCTTCAAAAGGTTTGCCTTCTTGAATCCAATATTTGATTTGAGCAATGTACGGCTCATGATCAAACTCTTTTTCGTTCTCTTTTTTAACGCGGTTTTTAAGGGATAATGGGATTTTCATGTCTCGTGACGCCTAGCCGAAATAATGTAAACGTAGATCCGTTTATTCGTTCCTACAATCATAAAGTTACCAAGTTGCGACTTGCGTTGAATAGTCATGTTCGCCCTGCAAAGCCGTTACAGTCAGTAGGTCTACATCATCGCGTTATATTGGCGCTGCTCATGCTTGTTTGTCGCAAAAATGACTCATCTGAGCCGATGAAAAGTCACTGTTTATCGGCGTTAACGCATTATTAACTGGACGTTAATTTCTTTTCCTCACGACTTCTAAATATGCCTTCGCAATTGCTTTTGTTTTCTGCGCCACTGACTTCTACTTTTATAACATCGGCGTTCAAAGCCAAGAGGGGAACTCCAAAATGGAACAACTTCTACAAACCCGTTGCTTTAACGGCACCCAGTTTCGATTCCGCCACGACTCTCCCCTGCTCCAATGTGCTATGACTTTTTCGCTATATTTACCGGATACCGCGACCGCTGATAACCCAGTACCTTGTGTGTATTGGCTGTCCGGCCTGACCTGCAACGATGAAAACTTCACCACCAAAGCGGGCGCACAGCGGATCGCCAGCGAATTGGGGCTAGCACTGGTAGTGCCCGATATGAGCCCAAGGGGCAATCACGTTGCTGACGATCCCGGTTACGATTTGGGCCAAGGGGCCGGCTTTTACGTCAATGCGACCCAGCCGCCTTGGTCGGCCCACTATAAGATGTTTGACTATATCAGTGACGAGCTGCCTCACTTGATTGAAGGGCATTTTCCAATAAGCCAACAGCGCGCACTTAGCGGGCATTCAATGGGAGGACATGGCGCATTGGTGATCGGGCTGCGCCAACCCTCACGTTATAGCTCGATTTCTGCCTTCAGTCCGATCTGTGCACCCAGCGCTTGCCAATGGGGGCAAAAAGCCTTCACCCACTATTTCGGCCGAGATGATGAGTTATGGCGAACCTATGATGCGGCGGCATTGATAGCGAATACCACAGCGCGTGTGCCTATTTTGATCGATCAAGGGGAAGATGACGAGTTTCTCCACACCCAACTCTTGCCCGATAACCTGTTACAAGCAGCGGCAAACTACCCAATGTTAACCTTCAACAGCCGCCCCGGATACGATCATAGCTATTTCTTTGTTTGCAGTTTTATCGATACACATCTGCAATTTCATGCGGCATGCTTTAGACGCGACAGAGAAACTGAGTAAAAACACAATTACTTTCTACACTTAACACAATGCTTTGCCGTTGTATGAAACCAGCCTTGCGCCGGCTCTTCATCGCCCCACTTTCTCATGTGTGAACAAGTAAGGATAAAGTATGCCACTACATCAAAAAGCCAATGTCCGTGGTGATCTATTAGATGATGTTTACTCTTCCAAAGATCTCTCTGTGGTAATGCCAAAATACAAAATCCCTGAAAAAGAGCATTTAGCAGAACACGCTTACCAAGTCGTTCATGACGAACTTATGCTTGATGGTAACTCGCGCCAAAATCTAGCGACCTTTTGTCAAACTTGGGTCGAAGATGAAGTCCATAAATTGATGGATGAGTGCATCGACAAAAACATGATCGATAAGGATGAGTATCCGCAAACGGCGGAAATTGAATCGCGCTGTGTTCATATGCTGGCCGATCTTTGGAACGCACCGGATGCAGAAAACCCAACGGGCTGTTCTACTACCGGCTCAAGTGAAGCCGCTATGCTAGGCGGTATGGCGCTGAAATGGAGCTGGCGCAAAAAAATGGCCGCGCTAGGAAAACCAACGGATAAACCCAACCTCGTTTGTGGTCCGGTGCAGGTTTGCTGGCACAAGTTTGCCCGCTACTGGGATATTGAACTGCGTGAAATCCCAATGGAAGGCGACCGTCTTATCATGACGCCTGAAGAAGTGATCAAACGCTGTGATGAAAACACCATCGGTGTGGTCCCTACCCTTGGTGTGACCTTCACTTGCCAATATGAGCCAGTGAAAGCGGTGCACGAAGCGCTCGATAAACTACAAGCGGAAACCGGCCTTGATATTCCGATTCATGTTGACGGTGCCAGTGGCGCGTTCCTTGCGCCGTTCTGTGAGCCTGAATTGGAGTGGGACTTCCGTTTACCGCGGGTTAAATCGATTAACGCCTCCGGCCACAAATTCGGCCTCTCTCCGCTCGGTGTAGGTTGGGTGGTTTGGCGTGATGCAGCGGCCCTGCCAGAAGAGTTGATCTTCAACGTCAACTACTTAGGTGGCAATATGCCGACCTTTGCACTGAACTTCTCTCGCCCCGGCGGACAGATTGTGGCGCAGTACTACAACTTCCTGCGTTTAGGTAAAGAGGGTTATCGTAAAATTCACCAAGCCTGTTACGACACTGCGCATTATATCTCGGATGAAATCGCCAAAATGGGCATGTTCGATATTATCTATGATGGTCGCGGCGGGATCCCTGCGATGAGTTGGACCATCAAAAAAGGCGTCAATCCGGGCTTCAACCTGTACGATTTGTCGGATCGCATTCGTTCACGCGGTTGGCAAATTGCCGCTTACGCCATGCCGGCCGATCGTGAAGATCTGGTGATCATGCGGATTCTGGTTCGCCATGGCTTCAGCCGCGATCTTGCCGATCTGCTCGTTGCCGATCTGAAACACTGTGTTGAGTTCTTTGAGAAACACCCAGTGATCAACGGCAGTGACGCCGACGAGTCTGCTAACTTCAATCATAGTTAAGTGATGTGCTGCTCTCCCTCCACAGGGAGAGCACTCTCTCCTTTACCCGTAAAGGCGGCCGGTAATGCTGCCTTTCTCGATTGAATGTTTACTTTTCAGGTGACGCTATGCACTTTCTATTTAGTTACTTGTCCGAAAACCCTTTCGTTTTCCTCTTTCTTTCCCTCGCTATCGGCTACCCATTAGGCCGAGTCTCGATCAAAGGGATCAGCCTAGGTACCACCGCCGGCACATTGGTGATTGGTGTCGCCCTCGCACTAACCGCGTTTTCCGTTTATGGCCTTCGTATCGACGAACCCGGCTTAGTCTCCGATATCTTCTTGATGATGTTTATGTATGCCATCGGGATGAAAGTCGGCCCACAATTTTTCTCTGGCCTTGCACGGGGCGGGATCGACTTTGTGGTGATTGGCCTTATTGTGGTGTTTAGTAACTTCGCTATTGTGGTACTCGGTGCAAAAGCGCTTGGACTTGAGCCGGGCTACGCGGCGGGGATCATTTCAGGTAGCTACACCGTGACTGCGGTGATGGGCGTCGCACAAAATGCGGTAAGCTCTGGGGCGTTTACCGTCCCTGCCGGTATGACGGCCGATCAAGTCAGCGCCAATATCGCAGCGGGCTATGCCATTAGCTATGTGCTCTCTACCGTGCTTATCATCTTGTTGATCAAATATCTGCCAGCGATGTTTGGCATCGATCCGGTCGCTGCCGGTAAAGAGGCTGAGGCGCAATTTTCGACCGGCGATGATAACGAGAACTTACCCAGCACCTTTGGCTTTTCTGACCCAGGCATATTGCCGATTGATGTGCGCGCGTACAAAGTCACGCACAAAGAATTGGTGGGTAAAACTGTACAACAGCTGTTTGAAAAAGTCCCTGACGCGGCTGTACTGAAAGTGGTTCGTGGTGATGAGGTGTTTGATGCGTCCGACAATCCGGTGATTGCGATGGGCGATATCATTGGCGTGCGTGGCGAATACAAAGTGCTGATCGCTGAAGGTGAAGCCGATATCGGTAACGAAGTCGATGAGCCACGCGCAAGAAATATCGATGTGGAAGTGGCCGATATTCACGTCGGTAAAACAGACTATGCGGGTAAAACCATTAGCCAATTGCACGATGAAATTGGTTTCGGTGTTTATTTCAAAGCGGTCTTTCGTCAAGGCCACCAGCAACCGCTATTGCCACAAACCGTGCTTGAAGTGGGTGATGTGATCCGTGTCGCGGGCTCGAAATGGTGCGTTGACCAAGTAGCTACCAAACTAAAAAGTGTCGCGATTGTGGAAAGCACAGTGACTGAGACTTTCTACCTCGCGCTATCGCTATTGATCGGGTACATCTGTGGTCACGCCAGTGTGACCATCGCGGGGATCCCGTTTGCCTTAGGTACCTCGGCAGGTTGTATGCTCACCGGTATCGTGTTCTCGTTCCTACGTACCCGTAATCCTTCACTGGGCGGTCCAATGAGTGAAGGCGCGCGCAGCTTCTTGCAAGACATCGGCCTGAACTTGTTTGTTGCGGTACTCGCGGCGACGGTAGGTCCGAAAATTCTGGCCTCGTTCCAAGGTATCATCGTGATCAAAATCGCGCTGCTTGGTGTCACTGCTGCCCTACTGCCACCGTTCCTTGCATGGCTTTACGGTTTGTACGTGCGCAAGATGAACCCAGCCATTCTTGCCGGTGCCTGTGCGGGCGGTCGTAACAGCACACCAGCGATGAAAGGCGCGCAGGATGCCAGTCAAAGTGATATGCCCGCCATCGGTTATCCCGTACCATACGCATTAACATCGGTACTGGTACTGATCTTGGGCTATATCGCGATGATCATCAGCTAGCACTGGCGTTTTCATCCAGAAAGCAAAGCGGCAGTCATCATGACTGCCGCTGTTGTATTCGATGGATTTTACTCAAGCTTATTGTTGTTAGTTATTGCGCTGGATGAAAGCTCGCAATGTGGCCATTTTCAACCAAATAACAATCCATACCCGCTGCTTTTGCCGCTCTTAGCCCCAATCCAGTATCTTCAAATACCACGCATTGTTCAGGCGTTAAGCCCATTTTTTCCGCTGCTGATAGGAAAGTCGCCGGCGCTGGCTTGTGCTCGGTAACGTCGTTCGCCGTGACAATCGCATCAAAGTGATCAAACACCTGATTGTCTTTTAGCAAAGCTTCAGTATGGTGGCGCTGGCTGCCGGTACCAATCGCCAACTTCTTCTCGCCTTTGGCGCTCAGCAATACCTGGTAGGTAGCATCAATCAAGGTACCTTTGTTCTCAATCGCCTCATAGCGACCGTACTTATGCTGCACCAGATCGTTAGCCTCAGCACTGATCGGATACATCTCTTTAAGCATCGCCGCTGTTTTAATAGTAGGCTGACCGCCTAATTGATAAAACCAGTGCTCGTCGAAAGGAAAACCGAAGGTTTCTGCGGTTTGACGCCACGCCTTAAGGTGGGTTGGCATGCTATCAATTAAGGTGCCATCCATATCAAAGATGATCCCGGCGTAGCGGCTCAGATCGATGTCTATCATTTCTTTTCCTGCAATAGGTGTATTGGATAATTAAAAACGCATCTTATCACGATACCATTGCGGATCAGTGGAATAGCTCACCGTTCCTTGGCGACGAAAATCCGCTATGTATCCGTCGATATCAGCCACTCGGCCTAAGTATTGACGGTCATACGACGCTTCGTTCGCACAACCTGCCGAGGTTTTAAGGGTATTCCCCATCGAGTTAAACCAAGTGCAATCATATTGATTGGTGTTTTGGTTTTCATTCTTGCGTTTGTATCCGTTCGCGAGTTCAACTCGTGAGGAAATCGCCCCAGAAGTGTTGGGGCTATTGCCCTCACGAACCACTTCAATTTCCTCAAAACCGGCTTCGTTTTGCCAAAGTTTACGGTACAAACGGCGATTGGCAGTCCAGCCTGACTCTTGCGGTAACTCATTGCTAACCTGATTGGTCATGAATAACTGATAGCCATGGCGATAATCAAAGGTGATATCCGTTATACCTTTATAACCGGAGTAGTACTCACCATGACGGAAAAAGGTGAATTTCTGCAAATCGCCTGACTGAAAATACGCTGCGGGGCCACATTCAAAATGTCGCACGAAGTCATAATACGTCTGATAACCGTTTTCGAGATTGCCAGCATAATAGCGTTGTTCTACATCATAAACCCGGCCGGAGTTCGGATCTTGCGCGCGCGAGCAGGAGGATGGATTGGGCCCAAGGACAACCTCGACGTTACATCCACTAAGAGTGAACACGCCTAACATCAGCCAACCGCACAAAGATAATCGCCTACTCATTGCTCTCTCCTACTCACAGCCGTTTCGCTGCTATTCTTGAAGCCTTATTCTTGACGACATATTCGTAACGCCCATTCGATATGCCGCCGTCCAACCTCTTGATTATGCCAGTTTTACAGCCCATATTTCATCACTGAGGTTGTTGTAAAAACTTACTCGTCCAACTCATCAAGCGCGTAAAACGATAAGCGCGCAGGAGCGACGAAACTCTCCTCTTGGCCCACGACCACGCGGCGATCGGGCAGGACACAAACCGACTCCACTTGAGCGGGCATCAGTCTATAATCATTTACTATTTTGTAATTATGGTCTAACACAGCCATACGGGCGCTGAATGTTAACGGATGCGGCGAAGAGTAACCTACCACAATGAATTGTTGCGATTGTTGATCCCAGTGGGCGCCGGTGATCATCCAATCGAGTTCGATGTACGCGTACGGGGACAACTGATGATGGCGACCGTCGAGCGGCAATTGATAAATCCGGCTCACTTGGGTTTCCCAGCTCTTCGAGAACAATACCAAAGTATCGTCGTCAACCATGGTGATCGCTTCGGCGTCAAAGTCGTGATTTTGGAATGGCAGTTGACGCGTCTGATCGTTATAACTCACTTGGGTGGTGAGAATATCACTGCCACCAAACGGTACAGAAAACAGAGAAAACGTGCGCTTGCTACCGCGATTATTACCAATATCCGCGATCACCAAACCGCGCGCATCCCCTGCCATCGCTTCCCAATCGCGATTTCGTGGCGCAATCCGGCGGCTTCCGACAATATTGGCGTTCTGATCAAGTTCAAAAATCGTCGAGCCGTTGCCGGAATCGTTAATCGCGTAAATCGCCCGCTGATCACACCACATCCCAGAGATTTCCTCTAAGGCTGGCGGCAAGCTTGCTTTTTCGTCTGGCAGCAGCAAGGCGCCATGGGCAATATGGTTAGTGCAACCGCCAAGCAATACGAGACCACTTAAGCTCGCGGTTTTCCAGTTCATGTCAGTGTCCTTGGGTCAAAATCTCACGCCTAGCGGCATAGAGTAATAAAATCTCACACTTTTCTATACCGCTTTATTCCGTTACTATTGCATATACATGTCACCAAATCGTAATGACAATTGCGACACTTTGTTACTCAAGGAATGAAAAATGGTTAAGGGAAAACCCACGACAGGCAAGATGAATAAAGTAGACGTAACCACAACAGAAAACTCCCATTACGGTGCGCTACGCCAAGCGCTGACAGTGAGCAAATCAGTACCAACCTTTTGTGCCCTTTCCGTGCTGAGTGCAATCGCCCTGTTTGCATCCCCGAGTTATGCAGAAACGTCAGTAGAAGAAGTGTCGGCATTCGATCAAAAAATAGAGCAACTCATCGCCAATCATGCAGTGGAATACGATGTTGTTCACTCCATTGAAATGACGGAAGGCGACCGCACCCGCTTTAATACCAATATTGAAGCGGAAGATGCAAAAAGCGAAGAGCAAATGATTGCCACCGCTGCTGCTGCGGCAAAACAAATCCAAATAGAGAAAGACTTGGATGTCTCCATCGTGTTTCTGTTAAACGATCTTGGTCTGCCTATCGTCAAGTTAAGCTATGCGCCCGATCAAATGGACTGGCGTGGTGTGGAAAGCACTGACAGCAAGTTTATCAACAAACCGTGTATTAGCTGTATTACCTTTAAATAAGAGTGGTATGTGATGGTCGTGTTTATCCGCTTAATGACGATTTCACATGAAAAACGCTGACCAAACAGACAAACGCCTCACTACGAGGCGTTTTTTATTTAAATCAAAGAGAGCCATTGCCGTAACCCGCTGCGATATTCACCGCGTAAGCTCTGCGACCTCTATTGGCAACCACCTCTCTGTGTTAAGCACATCAGCACCAACTAACTACCCAAATCTAAATGCCAAACCGACAGAACTAACGCTCAAACCTCGTCTGCCAATTGGCTTTATTGCATTAAATACATTAACTTAATCGCACTAAAACGGAATTTAGTCGTATAGTTAAATTTGAGCATTCATTTTTCACTGTGCGGATCATTAACTAGGAAGGTCAATGAAGCCCTATATTCTCTTTGGCTTGTTGCTGGCGAACGCAGCGCAAGCGACCACATCGAGCGAGCATCACGAAACCCAACATCAGGTGATCCCAACAACGCCAGATGTCACCGTGATCAGTCACGCCCTGTCGATGCACTCAGAACCCAAATACGCGGCGACCTTTACCCATTTCGCGTACACCAATCCCGACGCCCCAAAAGGGGGCTCAATTAAACTATCGGCGAGCGGCACCTTCGATAACTTTAATCGTTATGCTTCCCGTGGCGTTGCCGCCCAACGCAGTGGCGAGTTATACGACGCGCTGTTTGTGGGTTCAATGGATGAGCTTGGCGTTTATTATCCGCTGATCGCCACACAAGCGGAATACAGCGAAAACTGGGACTGGATAGCGGTCGATTTTCACCCCGACGCCCGCTTTCACGATGGCGAAGCGATCACCGCCTACGATTTTGCCTTTAGTTTCCAAAAGTTCTGGGATGAAGGCGTCCCCCAATTTAAAAGCTACTATGCCGATGTCAAAGTCTCCGCCCTCAATGAACATCGTGTGGTGATCACCTTAGAAAAGCCCGACAAAGAAAAACTCTTCGGTATTCTCACCCTGCCCGTGCTACCCCAACATTTCTGGCACGACAAAGACTTTAGCCAACCGCTCAATACCCCGCCGGTGGGCAGTGGTGCCTATCAAATCGCTGATTACAAAATGGGGCAACAGGTGACTTACCAGCGGGTTGCGGATTATTGGGCGGTTGATTTACCCGTCAACAAAGGCCTGTATAACTTTGATACCCTCGTCTACGACTACTACCGCGATAACAATGTCTCGCTTGAAGCCTTCAAAGCCGGTGAATACGATTTCCGAACCGAGAGCAGCGCTAAAAACTGGGCGACACTCTATAGTGGCCCTGCTTTTTCCCGAGGTGACATTGTCACTGAAACCATTCCTCACTCCATTCCTCAGGGCATGTCGGCGTTAGTGTTTAACACCCACCGCGAGATTTTTACCGATCCGAAAGTGCGCGAAGCCCTCGCTTATGCGTTTGATTTTGAATGGATGAACAAGGCGCTGTTTTTCGGATTGTACTCGCGTAATCGCAGTTACTTCCAAAGCAGCCCATACGAGGCGGAAGGCTTGCCGTCAGACTCTGAATTAACCTATCTAGAGCCACTACGCGAGCAAATTCCGCCCCGAGTCTTTACCGAAAGTTACTTGCCGCCCATTACCGATGGCAATGGCCTAGTTCGCAATAATCTGTTGGTAGCGAAACACTTACTCGAAGAAGCGGGCTGGCATATTGTCGATCAACAACTGATCAACAAAGTAACTGGCAAGCCTTTTGTGTTCGAGCTGATGCTTTATAGCCCCGATCAAGAGCGTACCGCGCTGCCATTGCAAGCGAACTTAAAACGCTTAGGCATTACCATGAACATTCGCTTGGTCGATAGCTCACAGTTTATCAACCGAATGCGCAGCCGTGATTATGACATGATCGACCGAGGCTACAGCGCCAACCAATATCCGAGCGGCAACTTAATGATTGCGTGGCACTCGCAATTTATCGACTCAACCTACAACGCCGCCGGAGTCACTGATCCGGCGATTGATCATCTCACCGAAGTGATTGCCCAATCCCAAGGCAACGCCGATGCGCTAGCCGCCTTGGGGCCTGCGCTAGATCGGGTACTCACATGGAACTTCTATGTGATCCCCAAATGGCACCTCAACGCATTTTGGGTCGCCTACTGGGATAAATTTGACCGTCCAGCCACCCGACCTGATTATGCCTTAGGACTTGATACGTGGTGGTCAACCGAAGGGAGTGTGAACTAATGGGTGCATATCTGATCCGACGCTTATTGCTGGTGATCCCTACCCTTTGGGCAATCATCACGTTGAATTTCTTTATTATCCAAGTCGCGCCCGGCGGGCCGGTTGATCAGATGATTGCCAAAATGGAAGGCTCAGACGCGGGGTTTTCGGAACGTTTTACCGGCTCTAGCGGCGATAATCCCGGCGCCTCATTGCAAGCGCAAGGCGGTGATGATGGCATTTATCGCGGCGCGCGCGGCTTAGACCCTGAAGTGATCGCCGAAATCGAAAAGCAATTTGGCTTTGATAAGCCACTCCACGAGCGCTATTTCAACATGCTATGGGACTACGCTCGCTTTGATTTTGGCGACAGTTTGTTTCGCGGTAACAGTGTTATTGAGCTGATCAAAGAACGCCTTCCGGTGTCGATTTCCCTCGGCTTATGGACCACGCTGATCATTTACGTCGTCTCCATTCCTCTTGGCATTCGCAAAGCGCTGAAGCACAACACCCGCTTTGATATTTGGACCAGTACCGCCGTTATTGTTGGCAATGCGATCCCAAGTTTTTTGTTTGCTGTACTGTTGATCATCGTCTTTGCAGGCGGCTCTTATGTCGACTGGTTCCCACTGCGCGGCTTGGTATCAGATAACTTTGATGAGCTCTCGCTGCTGGGGAAAGTGCTTGATTACCTTTGGCATATGGTGCTGCCTGTTACCGCCATGGTGATCGGCGGCTTTGCCTCGTTAACCCTGCTCACCAAAAACAGCTTTTTAGATGAAATTCACAAACAATACGTGCGCACCGCGATCGCCAAAGGGCAATCAGAAGGCAACGTCTTGTACGGCCATATCTTTAGAAACGCCATGTTGATTGTTATCGCCGGTTTTCCTGCCGCCTTTATCGGTATTTTCTTTACCGGCTCGATGCTGATTGAAGTGATCTTTTCGCTCGATGGACTTGGGTTGCTCGGGTTTGAAGCGACGATGCAGCGTGATTATCCGGTGATTTTCGCCAGTCTCTATATCTTCACCTTGCTAGGGTTGATTCTGAGCATTATCAGTGACTTGACCTACACCTTAATTGATCCACGCATTGACTTTGAGCAGCGATAAGGAGCACGGATGACACCTTTACAGCAAGAGCGCCTTCGCGCCTTTAAAGCAAATCGCCGCGGATTTTGGTCCTTCTGGATATTCGGGATCCTCTTCGTGCTGTCACTGATGGCTGATATTCTCGCCAACGACAAACCGATCATCGTGCACTACGACAACAGCTTCTATTTCCCGATTTGGGTGTCCTACCCAGAAACTACTTTCGGTGGCGAGTTTGAAACTGAAGCCGTCTATCGCGATCCTTATGTCGAAGACTTAATTAACGACAACGGATGGCAACTCTGGCCACCCATTAGGTTTTCTTACGACACCATAAACTACGCTCTGCCCGGCCCAGCGCCGTTTAAGCCAACGACAGAGAATCTCCTCGGTACCGACGATAAAGGCCGAGACGTGCTGGCGCGGCTTATTTACGGCTTTCGCATATCGGTATTGTTCGGCCTCACCCTTACCTTGTTTTCTAGCATTATTGGCGTGGCGATTGGTGCGCTGCAAGGCTTCTATGGGGGCAAAATTGATCTGTTTGGTCAGCGTTTTATCGAGGTTTGGAGTGGGATGCCGCAACTGTTTATGTTGATCATTCTAGCCAGCGTCGTACAACCGAATTTTTGGTGGCTGCTGATCATTACTTTACTGTTTAGCTGGATGGCGCTGGTTGGCTTGGTGCGCGCCGAATTCCTGCGTGGACGCAACTTTGCCTATGTCACCGCAGCAAGAGCGCTTGGCGTTGGCGATCGCACCATCATGTTCCGCCATATTCTGCCCAACGCCTTGGTCTCGACGCTAACCTTTATGCCGTTTATTTTAAGTGGCTCGATCACCACCCTAACCTCGCTCGACTTTTTAGGCTTTGGTTTGCCCGTCGGCTCCCCTTCGTTGGGCGAACTTTTAGCGCAAGGGAAGAACAACTTGCAAGCGCCGTGGCTTGGGATTTCCGCGTTCTTAGTTCTCTCTTGCATGCTGAGTTTACTGGTGTTTATTGGCGAAGGTGTCCGTGATGCTCTCGACCCAAGAAAAGGTTATTAAGGATTTGCTTATGTCTCATTTACTCTCCATTAATAACCTCACGGTTGGCTTTAGCAAAGGCAAAGCAGTTCGCCATGTGGTACATGATGTCTCGCTGCATATTGATAAAGGTGAAACCCTTGCGTTAGTGGGCGAAAGTGGTAGCGGAAAGTCGGTTACTGCCATGTCGATTCTGCGCTTGTTGCCATCGCTTCAAACTCGCTATCCGACCGGTGAAATTCACTACAGTGGCGAGAACACCTTAGCGATGCAAGACAACGAGCTGCGTCATCTGCGCGGCAACAAAATCGGTGTTATTTTCCAAGAGCCGATGATGAGCTTAAACCCGCTGCATACCGTCGAACGCCAGCTCGCTGAAGTGCTTGAAATTCACCAAGGCCTCGCCAAACGTGACGCTTATGAAAAAGTGTTCCAGTGGCTGAATAAAGTTGGCTTGCGCGAGCCCGCAAAAAAGATGAAAGCCTACCCTCACGAATTATCCGGTGGCGAGCAACAGCGCGTGATGATCGCGATGGCACTGATCAATGACCCCGAGTTGTTGATCGCCGATGAGCCAACCACCGCGCTCGATGTCACTGTTCAAGATCAGATCCTACGCCTGATAAAACAGTTACAAGAAGAGATGGATTTGGCAATTTTGTTCATCACCCACGACTTCAATGTGGTCAAACGTGTTGCCGATCGAATTGCGGTAATGGAGCAAGGCCGGATCGTGGAATGCGGCGAAGCCAAACAAGTGCTCGAAGCGCCTGTGCATGCGTATACCCAAACCCTGATCAACGCTGAGCCCGATGGCACGGCTGTGGGCCAACCATCGAGTGATGTGCTGTTGTCGGTTGAAGATCTCAAAGTGTGGTTCCCGATCAAAAAAGGGATTTTTAAGCGCACGGTTGATCACATGAAGGCCGTCAACGGGGTTAATTTTGCCCTCCACAAAGGCGAGACGCTGGGCATTGTGGGTGAAAGCGGTAGCGGTAAATCTACCACCGCGAATGCGATTTTGCGTTTAGTCGACAGCCAAGGCGTGATCGCATTTGATAACCAAGCGATCCAATCCCTCAACCACAAACAGATGCTGCCGTTGCGACGTCGTATTCAAGTGGTGTTTCAAGATCCCTACAGTAGCCTGAGTCCGCGAATGTCGGTCGCGCAAATTATCGGTGAAGGATTAGACATTCATGCCGACCTCAGTGCTGATGAAACCGAGCAACGGGTGATCAGGGTAATGGAAGAAGTTGGGCTTGATCCTGAAACTCGTCATCGCTACCCGAATGAGTTTTCGGGAGGGCAACGTCAGCGGATCGCGATTGCACGGGCGATCATTCTGGAGCCTGAGCTTGTGGTACTGGATGAACCCACCTCGTCGTTAGATCGCTCAGTGCAATATCAGGTGTTGAATTTGCTCAAGGAGCTGCAACGTAAGCGTCAGCTGAGCTATATCTTCATCAGTCACGATCTCAAAGTGGTCAAATCACTGTGCCATAAAGTAATGGTGATGAAAGACGGTTTAATTGTCGAACAAGGCGACGCCTTAAGTGTGTTTGAACACGCCGAAACCGACTACACGCGCACGCTGTTGGAAACCGCATTTGCCTGACTTCAGTCTCGCGAGCAATCACCCTGCGCGGGACAAGCACTTGGATCAAACGGCTTACACGAGTGCTCAGGAAAAGAAAACCGAAAGGTATCGATAAGAAAACGGCACGCAAAATAACGTGCCGTTTTACATTGAACCTGCAACTACAGAGTTAGCGTTCAGCCAGTGCTTTGACTTGTTGCCAATGCTTTAACCTGCTGATAACGGAAACAATCCACCGTGTGATCGTTGACCATACCACTGGCCTGCATATGGGCATACACAGTGGTCGGGCCCAAAAACTTGAAGCCGCGTTTTTTCAGATCTTTGGCCAGCTTTTCTGCCAATGGCGTTTTTGCAGGGATCTCAGCCAAACTTTGATAGCAATTGGTGATCGGTTTTCCATCAACGAACTGCCAAATGTAAGTGCTAAACGCGCCAAACTCGCGTTGGATTTCCAAAAAACGCTGGGCGTTATTTACCGCCGCCTCAATTTTCATACGATTACGGACAATACCCGCATTGTCCATCAACGCATTGATGTCCTCTTCCGTCATTGCCGCCACTTTCACCGGATCAAACTGATGAAATGCTTGACGGTAATTGTCGCGCTTTTTCAGTATGGTGTACCAACTCAGTCCCGCTTGGGCCGATTCCAACGTTAGAAACTCGAACAGCTTGTTGTCGTCAAACACAGGGACGCCCCACTCTTGGTCGTGGTAAGCGACATAATCGGGTTTTGACTCATCAAGCCACCCACATCGGCACATCTTGTTCATAGCTCCTCCCTGAAAAGGCGGCGATAATTAGGCTACACTCCCAACGCATTACCCCAGAGGTAAACATGGAGTTGCGGCAGTACTTTGACATCATACCACTGACGCGCCATGACTTGATCAACCAACCAACGCATATCCGCTGCAATCTTTGACTGATCCGGATCGCCGTTGAGCTGAGTGTTACATACCTGAAGAAACAGCGGTAATTGAGGGTACCTCGCTTTTAACTCACCGGCCCAATCCAGATCATCCTCATCAGCAATCACGATTTTTAACGATACATCCGGCTTATCTCCGGCGCGCAGCAAACTGTTTTCGAAACGGTCGCGGCTAAAGCGCATTTTCGACGAGGGCGGTTTCGGGCTTAACGTCATCATATCAAGCAGACCAAACCAAGGGGCCGCAACGCTGCCCTGCGTTTCGACCGCAAAACGATAGCCCTTTTCTTGCCCTAATTGAATTAACCGAGTGAGATCTTGAGTCGCAGGGTTGCCACCTGAAATGGTCACCAATAGCGGTTGGCCGCCACTGAGTTGTTCGATTTCGGCCAATACCGCGTCAGCGCTGCGTTCATACCAGTCACCGCGATGCGATTTATCCACCGCATGCAAAGTGTCACACCAGGCGCAGCGAAAATCGCAGCCCGCAGTGCGCACAAATACCGTTGGCTCACCGATCCCAGCCCCTTCACCTTGGATGGTGGGGCCGAAAACTTCCGACAGTAAAATCATGGGCGATATTCAGCCCAGGTTTTCGGTGTTTCGGACACCGCCACAGCGCAAACTTCAGGCCAACGTGACTGACACCATTCGAAGAAATGCTTGGCGAGTCGCTCTGCCGTGGTGTTATCACCACACAGAACATCATTGAGATGACGGTGATCGATGTGATCGTCGATATAACGCTTAAATTCACCGAGCTCACGATAATCACGCACAAAACCGGTTTGGTTCAAAGTGTCAGAGGCAAGCTCGACAATCACTTCATAGTTATGACCATGCAAACGAGTACAAGGATGATCGTCAGGCAAACCAAGAAGCTGATGCGAGGCCGAGAACTGGAAAGACTTACGAATACGGAACATAGTGCATTGTTTCCTAAAACAAAATTAACAATGCAGCACGACTACCCACTGAAACAGTGGTCTTAGAAAGACAACGATGGGGTGTTTTTTACCTGGTGCTACGACAGGGCCTTCGAGGGCGCGAAAACGGTAACACACTCTTGATAGGAAAGCTATATTGAAGCTAGTGCAGCCCCCTCAACCGACCATAGTTCACGCTTTCGCCAGCACCTAGAAATCAGCCGCTAAGGGATGGGAGAATAACGAAATGCGGGAAGATAACGACAAAAAAGAGAAGGTTTCCCTTCTCTTTTCATGTATTCACAATATGCATTAAAGATTCATCAAATCTTCAAGCAAATTTTCTGCATCGAAGTAGGCGTAATCTCGCGTATTATCCGCACTACTTAAGCTAATATTGGCATGCTTAAAAGTAATATCATTATCCGGTATTACCACTTCCGCCACATAACCAATCGCTTTCTCAACGTCTTCGAAGCTCATAAGCTGAGAGTTACAGCTAATTTCACATTTAAACATAGCATCCTAACCAATTAATCCATTAAATAAACTTTTTGTGCTTTAATATTTTATAGCGATGATTTCTTAATCTCGCAACTATTGTATTAATAAAAACACAGCAACAACTCACATGTTAGTGTTTTATCGTAGCCAAACTCAATTCACTCTTTATCTAACTCAGTGTAAATATGGAACATTTACTCTATAACTATTTTTTCATTTTATTCAGCATACAAAATCAGTATAACGTTAATAGTGGGCATTAACAATTAGACATAGATCACTAATATACAATAAACTTAGCCGCCTCAACGCGTTGATATATTTACTTTTTATTGACAATCTAGCATAAAAAAACTATTTTATCTTTAACGTGCTAGCCGTAACCACCTTGACCTTCAATATTTAAACTATTGATATTATTGAGCAACTGAATTTCCTGTAATGGCACTGCATAATGGTAGCCTTGGCCATAGTCGCACCCCATCAACCGTAACAGCTTACTTTGTTGGTTATTTTCAATACCCTCTGCGACAACAGAAATCCCCAACGAATGTGACATAGTGATCACAGCTTCACAAATAGCGCGATCATCTTTCGATGATGACAAGTTTTCCACAAATGACTTATCTATTTTCAATAAATCAATATCAAAACGTCTTAAATAGCTTAGTGATGAGTAGCCGGTACCAAAATCATCTATTGCCAAATGGATCCCTAAACGACGTAAATCTTTTAAAATACGTGACGTATTATCACTGACATCCATTAATAACCCTTCAGTAATTTCAATGATCATGACACCATTTGGGATCCGTAAACGCCTAAAGCGACGAATATAATCGGCGTAATCTTCTACTTTATCGTTAAATTGGCGAGGTGATATATTGACGCTGATCGGGATCCATTCCCCTGTCGACTGGAAAAGTTGTTTCGCAAAATGCGCCGCTTGCATAAATACCCAACGGCCCAACTCAGACACCATACCGTTTTCTTCTGCATGACGAATGAACTCCCCGGGCGAAATGACACCACGTAATGGATGATGCCAACGCAATAGCGCTTCCACCTTCACCCACTTTCCACTTTTTAGATCTACTATCGGTTGGTAATAAACCACAAATTCGTTCTTGGTCAGGGCGATACGCAAATCTTGGGTGAGGTTGACCCGCTCTGCCGCTGCTTGCCCCATGCAGGGCTCGTAGTAGCCTACACGGTTACGCCCTTTCGCCTTCGCTTGGTACATGGCTTCGTCGGCGTTTCGGATCAATTGATCACTGCGTTTCCCATCAGCGGGATATTGTGCGACCCCGACGCTCACTGATACAAAGATTTCTTTCTCAAATAAGGTAAATGGCACCAGAAATTGTTGCCTTAGCCCTTCGCAGCGCAGTTGCAACTGCTTACGGTTACGAGAGCCGAAGTGGATGATCACAAATTCATCACCGCCCAAACGCGCGATAATGTCATCTTTATCCATCGCACTACCGATTCGCTTAGCCGCTTCTTGCAGCAGTAGATCACCGGCATCATGTCCCATGCTGTCATTGATCATTTTGAACTTATCCAAATCAATGAACATCAGGGCAAAGTTCTGCTCTCCTGCATGCAACGTATAGTATTCAAGCTCTCGCAAGAAGCGACTCCGGTTGGCAATTTTCGTCAACGGATCGGTATAGGCTAACTCATACAACTGACGATTGGTTTGCTTTAGCTCGCGGGTTCGCGTAGCGACTTCTTCCTCTAACCACTGATCTTTTTTGCTGATCTCTTCCATCATAAAGTTGAAATAGGTGGTCAGCTCGCCCACTTCATCTCGTGTCGACACCTCTGCCCGCTGATCGTACAGACCCGACTCATAAATAGACTTAATCACCGAGGTGAAACGCTTTAACGGCGAACTGATAATGTGCTGAATGGCGTAGGAAAAGATAATCGACAGCACAATGATGAAAAAGAACATGCTAAACAGCGTTTTAGAAAATATGGCGATTTGGGTATCCATGTAACCGTTAGTGCGATAGACCGTCAGTACCCCCAACTCTTCCCCATCCGCGCGAATGGGAAAACCATAAGCCACGCCTTGATCCGCCGGTTTTCGCTCCATACCGGAATGTTTGCCAAAGCGATGAAAAACTCTATCATCGCGGCTTTCCATCACCACTTCACTGACCGAAGTGGTTTCTGCCAGCGCAATCACCGCATCGAGGATCGCTTCCTCGTCATCAAACAATATCGCAGCCGTGAGCATCGGTTTAACCACGTCGACCATGCTGCGAATGCGCTGCTCTTCGTTCTCTTTAATAAATGTCGATTGGAAGACAAAGAACGAGATAAACAACACCGTGATAATGAAGATCATACCACTGCTGATCAGCGCCATAATTTTGGTAGTGACGGACATCGGCTTCATTGTTCATCCCCTCCCACTACCTTGGCCAAGCGCAACACATTGACACTCATTGAAAGGTCTGCAAGTCGCATATTATCAATGTTGATTTCAAAGCGGATTTTGCTGCCAACTTGAATGAAGTTAATCTGCGCTTGCTGCTCAGTGAAGCCCTGCTGTTCACCAATCACCAAGGTATGATAGAGCACCTCAGAGTGTCGGCGAGTTTGCCACCATTGGACGTACGACTGAGGGATAAAAATCGCACTGCAATCCAACGACAAATCTTCGATTACTTTTAGTTGCACCGGAGGCGAGGCATCCGGGTTAATGACCGAGGTGGCAATATCGATAAACTCGCCGTCGGGTGAACACAACACCAAACTGGCGCTAGGATTAGGAAAACGGGTGTATTTCAGAAAGTTATAGATATAGCCCGCCTTGATTTTGTATTCTCGGCGGTCTTCGTTCGCGCCACAAAAAGTGGGCCAAAATAGCGGCCAAATGAGAATGAAAAACCACACCCAGCGACGCATATTAGAAACCTATGGTAACCGTACCATATAGGCTAGGTTCAGCCTCACTCGGTACCAAGTAAATATCGGTGTCGCGGCTGTAGTGATAGTCACTCCTCAATAGATTCTTAACAAACAACCCCAACTGAATTTGCTGTGAATACTGATACGTCCCGCCGACCGTCGCGTTGAAATAATCATCCGTCATGTAGATATCACTGCTGTTTTCGAACGTGAGCGACAACGCGGTATGCAATTTTTCCGTCCACTGGTATTGCAAACGAGATTTAAGTTGGACGATGTCGTCAGAGACACCTAACCCGTAGAGGTAGCCGTATTGCCCCACGTAATCGAGTTTGAGCCAACTTGCCCCCAAGCTGACATGCCAGTCATCATCAAGATACTCAAAGACCGATTCAATACCGTAGATATCGAGTTCGCCATCCCCTTGCGAGCGCAGCTGTAACTCTAACTGGCTGATCGCCGCACTCGCCCCCGCAACATCGCCTAGCTCAGCCAAAATCACCGCTTGGCGAAACAGATCTGGGTCAAGATAGGTATCAAAGCTCACGCTGTTATCGTAACGGCTATAGTACGCCGCTAAATCAACAAAGGTGTGTCTGCTTGGGGTATAGCGATAACCCGCCTCAACATTGAGCGATGTATCGGCTGGCATATCACGATCGGTGTAAATACGCGTTTTGATCAGTTGCTCGTCAACCTCAGCAATACCCGTTGAATACAGCTGTCCGAACGGGGTGCCTTGCGCGTTAATGGTGATCGCATACTCGCCAAACGTTGGCGCCCGCGTCACTTCAGACACGCCCAACCAGATGATTTGTTCTGGGGTAAACTCATATAAGGTGCGCAAACTGGGCTGAAACTCCCAGCCTTGGAAGTTGTTATGGTCGAGTTTTCCTGCTGCTATCCAGCGCCAACTATCGGTCGCTTGCCACTCTAATTGCAAAAACATGCCGTGAATATCTAACTCTTTAGCATTGTCAGCCACCGTGATCAGATTGCCACTGTCCGAGAGCACATCACTGTGACGAATATAGACGCCAACATCGAGCTGAGTTCGTTGCCACGCTTGGCTGTATTGATAATCGAGATCCCATGACCGGTACTTAATATCAATCGCGAATTGCGGCTTATAAGCGTACTGGTAGGAAACTTGCCATTGCTGAAAACGTTGGGCGTCAAATTGATGCTCAAGACGCGTCATGAGAGAGAAATTCTCACCACTAATGGTCTCTTCAAGCGCAGTCTGTGTGAGATCTTCTGAATTTTTGGTCAATTGAGAGATGTGAGTATCCACATACCGCGCTTGGAACTGCCACTGTATTTGTTCGGTAAGCGCACTGTCGAGACGCACATTCACCGAGCCAATTGCACCATCATCGTACGCGTTGTCAGGCTGATGCGATTTGTCATGCCGCGCGCCTTTTAGCCCGACGCGGTAGTAGGTTTGCTCACCCCACTGCCCGCCCCAACGCAATGCTAACTCGCCAGACGGTTGGGTACTTGCGCCAACAGATAGACCAGCACCTTGCGTATCGAAACCGTGTTTGGTAATGATATTGACCACCCCGTTGGTGGCGTTAGCTCCCCACAACATCCCGCCAGCGCCTCGGATCACCTCAATCCGTTCGATCGTCGCAATATCAATATCGAGATCTTCCCACGAGATCCCGGCAAACGTTGGGTTATAAACATTTTGGCCGTCGACCATCACGAGCATCCGACTGTAAAACTGACCCGCTGCAAAACGCGAAGAAATCGCCCACACATTGGCATCAATTTGGCGAACAAACACCCCGGGCACTAACTTCAGCGCCTCTGGCACATTTCTCACACCATAACGCGGTAACTCATTGCCTTCCAACACATAAACGGTCGCGGCGGTTTCACCAATTGAAGACGCACGCTTCATGGCCGTCGTTGCGGTGATATCCATCTGCATTAACCGGTCGAGATCAAGAAAATCATCAGTCTGCGCCTGACAAGGCAGCACCCATGCGAAGAGCAGCGCGAACAAGACCCAATGCTTCATTTTCATCCCTAAACCAAACATATGCACTCAGATTATTATAAGCGAAAATATTCCCTATGAAGATTAACGGCTACGTAAACTTATCGGTTTGAGAATGGGCTGTTACGTTTTGAGAGCGGAGTTCAGCACAGAGGCGTGACATGATTCAGGCAATTTTTAATCAACAATGCCTATTGTTGTGCTGACTTCCTGCATTCCGACCTCGGTGAAAATGAAAGCGTCGTCACATGTGAGCAGTCCGCTAATCCATGATTTGCCTAAGCATCCAGTCACCCAAGCACTCAATGCGCTAGCTGATTTATTCATCGCCAACACACTAGAAATAAATAACGCCGCTGAATCTCACCAGTGATGATATTTCGTTTTCTAGCCTGTCTCTTTTCTGTTTTATTTCTCATTAGCGACTCATTTTTGGTTATTTTTTAGCTACTTCGTCGCGAGGTTAATTATTTTCGGGGAGTTTTTCCTTTTTTCGTCAACCGAGAAAAAAACAGGTAAAACCTTCAATTTCAATATCTTAACTAAAAAACCATATTAACAGCTCCATCAGCGTCATAGAGTCTTCAATCAAATGAAACAATAGTGTCATATTGCTCTCCTAACCTTGGCCTCGTTCATTTAAAGCACTTGGCAATTCAGCCAGATGACAAAGGAAATAATGATGAAAACTAAGGTTATCAGCGCACTAGCTCTTGCAGGCACTATGGTATTCAACTCAGCCGTCGCCCAAGAAACTATCTCAGTTGTTGGTTCAAGCTCTGTTTCTCCGCTCATGGAAGTCTTCGGCGAAACATACACAAAAGCAAACCCAAATGTATTCGTTGAAGTTCAAGGCCCAGGCTCATCCGCTGGCGTTCGCGCCGCAAATGATGGCTCTGCTGACTTGGGTATGAGCTCTCGTAACCTAAAAGATTCAGAAGCGAACGATGATCTACAAGAAGTCGTGGTAGCCCGTGACGGTATCGCGGTTGTCGTTCACAACTCAAACCCAGTTAAGGGTCTAACCAAAGATCAAATCACCGCGATTTTCAAAGGTGAAATCACCAATTGGAGCCAAGTCGGCGGTGAAGACAAGCCAATCGTTGCTATCACACGTGATACCGCATCAGGCACCCGTGGCGCGTTTGAAGGCATCATGAGCCTGACCCAAAAAATCAACGGTGTGAAAGTCTCAGCTATCTCACAACGTGCCCAAGTGGCCTCAGGCAACGGTCAGCTAAAAACCATGGTCGCAAACAACCCATTCGCGATTGGTTACATCTCACTTGGCACGGTTGACGATACGCTTACCGCGCTAGAAGTGGATGGTGTTTACCCAACAGTTGAAGCTATCAATGCTGACACCTACCAAGTACAACGTCCTTTCTTGGTGCTGTTCAAGCAATCAAAAATCAACGACGCAACTCAAACGTTTGTTGATTGGACTCTAACCCCTGAAGCGCAGAAGCTCGTTTCTGAAAAAGGCTACATCGCTGTTAACTAATCAGCATTCTTTGACCCGCTCAACTTGGGCGGGTCGTTTGCCGTACTGGCATTTGGAGTTGTTATGACCATCGCAAATCAAAAAATGGATAAGCTGAGGAACGCAACGTCGCTTAAGACCAATGCGCACGTCGACTTACGAGAATGGTTTTTCAAAAACCTGTTCTTGTGCAGCGCCGCTATCGGCATTATTTCGCTGATCCTGATCGGCTACTTTATTTTCAGAGAAGGCTTTGCCGCGTTCTCTCACTCGGGTGTTAGCGGGATCGTGCTTGGCGACCAATGGCTACCACCAGCGCTGTTTGGTATCGCACCAATGATTGTTGCCTCGCTAGTATCGACGGCAGGTGCGGTCATTGTGGGTGTGCCTATTGGCGTGCTGACCGCGATTTTCATCGCGGAAGTAGCGCCAAAACGTTTGGCCAATCTTATCCGTCCAGCGGTTGAGCTACTGGCGGGGATCCCATCGGTTGTTTACGGTTTCTTTGGCTTGGTGATTATTGTTCCTCTGATCCAAGAGACCTTTAATGTCCCTGCGGGTAACACCATTCTTGCTGGGATCATCGTACTGGCGGTGATGATTTTGCCAACCGTTATTACCGTTTCTGAAACGTCTATCCGCGCGGTACCGCGCACTTACAAAGAAGGCTCGCTAGCGCTAGGCGCCTCTCAGATGTACACCATCTTCCGTCTGCTGGTACCGGCTGCCCGCTCTGGGATCATGACGGGTGTTATCTTAGGTATTGCCCGCGCTCTCGGTGAAACTATGGCGATCATCATGGTCATGGGTAACTCCCCTGCCATGCCGGGAAGTTTGCTCGAATCAGCCCGTACACTAACGGCAAATATCGCCATCGAAATGTCGTACGCCACCGGTATTCACGCCAGCGCCCTGTATGCGACGGGTATTGTTTTGCTGGTCTTCATTATGGCGCTCAATGGCGCGCTACTGTATCTAAACCGTGAGCGTGCGAGGTAAACAGCCATGTTGAGTCAATCTATCAAAGATAAAATTTCACTGGCGGTGATCTGGCTATCGGCCTCGATCACTGTGGGTTTCTTACTGTGGGTGGTGTGGTACATCCTATCGAACGGCCTACAGTACGTGAACTGGGAGTTTGTCTCCTCTAACTATACCGCGATTGGCGAATCCTCTGGGATCTGGCCAATGATTGTCTCCACCCTTTACATGGTATTGGCGTCAATCGGTGTGGCTGCCCCTATCGGCATCATGACCGCCATTTACCTGACTGAGTACGCCAAAGTCGGTAGCAAAGTGGTCAAAGTCGTACGCTTTTGTACCGAGTCTCTGGCGGGGATCCCGTCGATTATTTACGGCCTGTTTGGGATGACCTTCTTTGTGGTGGTCATGGGCTTTGGCTACTCGATTCTGTCTGGCGCGTTGACCTTAAGCATCTTGATTTTGCCGGTGATCATTCGCACCACAGAAGAAGCTCTGATGGCAGTGCCACAAACGTACCGTGAAGGCTCTTACGCGCTCGGCGCATCGAAAATCTACACCATCTGGAAAGTCATTTTACCCAGTGCGATGCCTGGGATTGTTACCTCGGTCATCTTGAGTATTGGCCGCGTAATTGGCGAATCGGCCCCTGTCTTTATGACCGCAGGCATGGTCGCACGTATTCCTGGCAGCCTATTTGATTCTGGGCGCACGCTGACGGTGCACTTATACAAGCTAACGACTGAGCTTTACACCGTGCATGAATGGCATCAAGCGTATGCCACCGCCACAGTACTGATTGTAGTGGTGCTGGTGATCAACATGATCACCAAGCTGATTGCCGCGCGTTTTAACACCGCGACTTACTAATTTTATCGCTAAGCGACGCACCAACGTAGCAGCGCTTAGCGAGCTAAGAGATTGAAGATGATGAACAAATTTGACATTGAAAACCTAGACCTATTCTACGGTAGCAACCAAGCCCTGAAAGGGATCACCCTACCGATCCCTGCGCGCAAAGTCACCGCGCTGATTGGCCCATCGGGTTGCGGTAAGTCCACCCTATTGCGCTGTTTAAACCGGATGAACGATCTGATTGAAGGCGTGCGCATCACTGGCAAGCTCCACATGGGTGATGAAGATATCTATGGCGATATCGATGTGGCACGTTTGCGCATCAAAGTCGGGATGGTGTTTCAAAAGCCAAACCCGTTCCCAATGAGCATCTACGACAACATTGCTTACGGTCTGCGAGCACAAGGCGTGAAAGACAAGAAAGTATTGGATGACGTTGTAGAGCGTTCTCTGCGTGGTGCTGCGCTGTGGGATGAGGTAAAAGATCGCCTTAAATCACACGCCTTTGGCCTTTCAGGGGGTCAGCAACAACGCCTGTGTATTGCGCGCACTATCGCGATGCAGCCAGACGTGATTTTGATGGATGAGCCGACCTCAGCCCTTGACCCGATTGCGACTAAGAAAATCGAAGATCTGATGGAGTCATTGAAAAAGGACTTCACCATAGTGATCGTCACTCACTCCATGCAGCAAGCGCGTCGTATTTCCGACCGCACCGCTTTCTTCCTGATGGGTGAGTTAGTCGAGCACGATGAAACACAGAACATTTTCAGTAATCCACAAGACGACCGCACCCGTGGCTACGTTAACGGTGACTTCGGTTAACAGTGAGAAACGTTTAGTGGAATACACCTTATTCTAATAACTAAAAAGCGATGGTAAAACTTGCCCCTTCTTGACGGAGGGGCTTTTTTTATCTTGCGCACAGTGAAAACCCAATGTGACTCATACCTTGTAAACCGTCACCACTACCCTCGCCGTGGGGTTACCCGCGATAATAAAAAACCACCCTAAACACCCATATATCATCGGCGGTTAGCGTGGTTTTCATCATTTAACGTTGCTTTGTTCGATCCGCTTTCGCTTCTTCGAACTAACGCCTTCGCTTCTAAGTCTACGCTTTCGCTTCACGGCTCTTGCGCTTTCGCTCTTTGCCAGAGTGCGCTTTAGCTACCGCGTGTCGTTTGGGTGAATCCGCCGTCAATCACCACGTTCTCACCCGAGCGTAATAGCTGACTATCGGCCAATTGAAACACCAATGCGGCCACTTCTTCAGGCTCGGCAAAGCGTCGCATTGGGATGCGATCAAACGCGCCTTTTTCCTTATACCACGGCGCACTTTTGATCATATCCGTCGCGACCGGCCCCGGTGACACTGCATAAGCTTTCAACTGCGATTGCGCCAATTGACGAGTCCATTCAATCAGCATCGCTTTAGCTACCGCGTATGCCCCTTGTCCAGCGCGAGGACGCACACCGGAAATGCTCGCCATATTCACCACACAAGGTTGCGCCGATTGCGCCAACAGCGACTCACACTTAGCCACCAGCGATTGCGGGCCATAGATGTTCGTGTTCATCACCGCTTGCCAATCTTCACGCGGGATCTGTGGCAATAAGTTATCCCGTAAGATCCCAGCATTATTAACGATCACATCCAGTTGCTTTAAACCAGAAAGCGCCGCAGACACACTGCTCGGATCGGTGACATCAAACAGCAACGGCGACACCCCACAACCTTCTTGAGTCAGTAGCGTTAACAGATCATCTAGCTCGGCGGACGGTTTGCGCGCATTGACCAGCACATGGTAATGATTACGAGCAAACTGCGCCGCAATAGCCGCGCCAATGCCTTTACTCGCCCCTGTCACTAATACGGTTTTCATCGCTCACCTCCCGACATTGCCGTAGTTTGTTGATCACCCCATTCCAACGACTGCGTGGTGATATAACCCGATGCCCCCAGTTGTTCCAGGGCTTGATAACGTGCATCATCTAAGGGCAGATCGGCACTGACCATATTGACGCTCACTTGCTTACGCGCCAGCTCCATCGCCATCACTTGGCACAGCGCTTCTACGCCTTTCGCAATATCGCGCACACTATCGCGACGCCAATGCACCCAAAGGCTAGCACCCCGCTTTCGCATCAACGGGCGATACAAGCTCTGCATGATCAAAAACAGCTGCTCCAGCGCCTCTGGCGTGGCACTGCCCAACTGCTCAAGCACCACACAAGGCTTGGCATCGGCAATGATGGGCGCAAGATCCGTCTCTAAGTGGGTCACATCAATGACCTCAGAATGTCCCTGCGAATGTTGCACTCTCAAGGTAAATTTAAAGTCCATGGTGACGCTCCATAAAGTCGACAATATGTTGGTTTATCCACTGATAATGTTCGATATTGGCCGCATGTGAGGTAGACGCTATCGCGTGGTATTCGATGCTAGGGAAACGCTCAATCAACGCCTGCTGTTGGCTCGCTGAGCAAATAGGATCGCCCTCCGTGCCTAACAACATGGCGGGGATGGCCAGTTGACCCTCTCCGCGCGGACCGCGACCACTCACCGCATCAAGCAGTAAACCAATGCCATGGCGATCACTGTTGTAGTCCATATAGCGCTTAAGCACTTGGTCGTACATTCCATCTAGCGCCGTTAAATAACGCTCGCTGAAAAACCACGGAAACACATTGCAAAACGTACTCGACATAGGCAGATCTTCCGCCATCGCGTGGCGCACATTGTTGATCAGAAAACGGCCATGCACCGAAATAGACTTGCCAGTATTGAGTAGCACTAAACGCTCAAACAATGTGGGATCGCGCAGGGCTAAATCGACCGCAATCACCCCGCCAAGGGAGTAGCCAATCGCCGTAACGTGTTGCAGATTGAGCTCTTTGAACAAAGCGATCAGTGCTTGGCACAACTCATCGTAGCTAAACGGCTGATGGACTTTAGCGCCATTGCAACCGGGATAGTCGATAAACAGCAGTTGGTTTGATGCCAGCAGCGGTCGCAAGCGCTTTTGCTTGACCCACGTATCTTCACCGTGAAAGACCCCATTGAGAAAGACGATGGTGTTCGCTTTGCCGGTTTGGTTATACAAGCGGTAGGCGAGCTGGAATTTGTCGGATTCAAAGATCATGCGCCACCTCTGTAACTTCGCAGCGCTCGGTCACCTGCGCTAACAAGTGCTCCGGAAACGTTTGATCCGAAGCTAAAGTAATTTTGACACCCGCCAACTCCATCACACACTCTCCCGCTTGATTGCAAATCACCATATCAAGCCACGCATCGTTTTGTTCGAGCGCGTTGAGTTTGGCGTGCAAGACACACGGTGCATTGGTGGGATGCGCACGAAAACGGGTTACTCGCTCAAAACTCACCGGAAAACGCGGGCGTTGATCCAGATAGAGCGATAGCATACAGCCCAGCTGCATTGCACTGTCGACACCCAATGGCGACAACACAAAGCCTGTTGCGTCGTCGCTAAACCACGCTTTTTCCAGATCGCCGCAGGAATACCCCGCCACAATGGTTTGAGCCTGTCTATCCAGCGCCATTTGCCCGGTTAAACTTTGCAACAGCTCGCCGTGGGAAAACATCAGCTCGCGGTAAAGCCACTGCTTGTCCACCCCAAATGGTGACAAATCATCACACGGATTGGTGGCGATTGACGGCTGTAACGCGTGGTGATGAAACGCGATCCGCGCGGTGGCATGGCGGCGCTGACCTAAGCGCTTGCCCGCTTTATTGACTCGCTCGCTCCAAAGGCTGGCGTCAATCACGATATCGTTGCCTTGATGTTGAACGGCATCAATCCGCACCGACACGGGCAACGCGGTGGTTTTCTTATCAATCAGCAACCAACGTTCAGCCACGAAATTGCGCACAGTAAGTGCTTCAAATTCCACCATCTGCGCACTTTGCGTCGCATACTCCAGTGCGACTTCGACCAAATACTCCAGCTGCAATGCACCGGGCATCACTGGCCCTGCCGGTAGGGTGTGATGGGCTAAATAGCGATGACGCTCGGCGTTGAGCAGCAAGGTGATCTGCTGCTCAGTGCTGTCGTCAATCGGGTCGACATTAAGCAGCGGCAGCGTGCTCGCCCGCCAATTTACTGAGATCATACGGCCACTTCTCCCTCAGCAAACGAGGCGAAAATACCATAGAGATCCATAGGCTCGCGCTTCTCAAACGGCGCACGACGCACCACAACACGGCCAAATTGGCTGTTGAGCTCGTCTCCTTCCCGTGAGCGAATTTGGCAACTGCAAACGAGGTCAACCTCATCGCTGGAGAGGATCCGCCCATCCAAAATATACTGACAGTCTTGCGCAAACGGCGATGTCACCACCACCTCTTCGATCCTCACAGGCAGCTTGGTGTTGTATGGCTGATCGTTGTCGCTCTCTTCCAATAGACAGTTCAGTACCACCATTTGCAATACGCTATCGAGCGCCAGTGGCGAAAGCACAAACGGCAATTTCGGCTCAACCGACATCAAGTCTTCATGTTGATAGATATTGAACACACCCGACACCCCATTGGACTCTTGGGCAAGAAAATACTCGCCAGTCACCGTGCGAAACAGCGGGCCATGTGTATGGTGGACTTTGTGGTAATATTCCCCTTGCGGCATTCTGATCTGCTGGCACTGACGCGGCGCAAAGCGCGACAGTTCACGGCTATCACCTTGGCCGAGTTTCACCTGCATGTCGGCCACTTTTCCACGCTCGCGGATCACCTTACCGGCTTTGTTCATTAAGGGGGTAAACACGGTCACTGCAATGGTGCTGTCATCGATATAGCGCGCTTCAATCGTCACTTCACGGGTTTCACCGAAAGGGATCACAATGCCGCGATACTGCTCCATAAAGTCGATATGGAGCGGATATAAGCTCTCACTACCGTGCAGATTGGCGGCCCCTTCCAACAACAAATTGGCGGTTAAGGCAAAAGGAAACAGACATTGACCACCAAACACGTGGTCTTTCAATCCGCCCATCAGTTCAGGATCCAACACGACTTTCATCGTCAATGACTGGTCGTCGCGAATTTGTTCATGACTCCAGTGGGTAAAAAACCATTGTTTCATCGTTCTTCTCCTTACAACTGCACCATTTGATAATCTTGATAAAAGGCGATCGGCGAGCCGTCTTCCTGATTCACCGCTAACACATCGACACTCGAATTACTCTTACCGCCGAGGATCAATACCTCCACCCCGTCGCTAGTCCACGGGCCAAGATAGGTCAGGCGTCCAATATTCGACGGCCACGCTTTACGCTCCATCACCCGGTTAAAGCAAACCAAGTGGCTACAGCAAGTGAAGGCGGCAGAAATGGCGGTAATAAACTCAGGCTGGCGGGTGTGCTGCAGATAAAACGCTTCTGAGTCGCGAATTTCACTGAGCCCCAGTAGGATTTCCTGCTGTTCGCACCAGGAGTAAGAGAAGATATTGTTGGAGAAGATCGAGCCCAATCGCGAGTTACTGCGGGTTCGACGCATCAGATCTTGCACGTGATACAAAGGTGACAAACTATCGCGATACTCAGCGATAGTCGGCACGCTGCAAGACGCATCGTTGTCCATCACGGCGGTCATCACCGCGACATTTTTACGCACGATCTGTCCGGTAGCGGACATCTTGTCGCAGCCAAACTTCAACGTAAGGCTGTTATCATCGCTCAATCGCCAATTGATGTAGAAATTGGCGCGTCCCTTTTCAGGAATAATCGCCAAACGCGGAGCAGTAATGTCGCGAAAGCTCATCGCGTTAGGTTTGACGTAATCTTTGAAAGGCGTCTGGGCTAACACCCCCAGCGCCATTTCTATCATAAACACTGAGGGGATCACGCTCGTGCCATCTAAACCGTGACTGAGCGCGTAGCGGTGCTCATCCAGCGACAACGACAAAACGCACTCCACTTGGCTCTCAGTCACTTTGAGATCGCGAATAAAGCCGTCAACAAGGCTCGATTTCATATTTCCTCCTTAAATTTGGAGAAAATCACCGTGGCGTTTTGTCCGCCGAAACCAAAGTTATTTGATAACACATGGTTAACCTCCATCTTGCGCGAAACTTCAGGCACGTAGTCTAAATCCAGCTCTGGATCTTGAGTGGTGTAGTTGCGGGTACCGTGGATCACGCCTTCACGAATGGCGTTAATACAGGCCACCGCTTCCAATGGCCCAGCGGCCATAATGCCGTGACCAATCATGGATTTTGTTGACGACACCGCCACGTCATACGCCGCCTCACCAAACACTTTCTTGATAGCGGTGGTTTCTGAGCGATCGTTCATCTTAGTCGAGGTACCGTGGGCGTTGATATAATCAATATCAGCCGGTTTCAGCCCTGCGCAATCAAGCGCCGTTTGCAAGGTACGGCACGCCGCGACCGCTTCGGGATCGGGATCCGTGGCACGATAGCCATCGGTAAATGAGGCGTAACCGGTTACTTCACACAAAATGGTCGCGTTGCGAGCAAGCGCCGATTCCAGCGATTCCAGTACCAACACCCCACAACCGCTTCCCATCACAAAGCCGCTGCGCTCAGCATCGAACGGGCGACAGGCAGTTTGCGGATCCGGGTTAGTGGTTAGGGCGCCAATGCGGGTAAAACCAATCATGGTATTAAGATCGAAATCATACGCCCCACCGGCGAGTGCAATGTTCAATCGGCCACGACGGATTTTCTCAAACGCTTCCCCAATCGCATTGTTGCCCGACGCACACGCAGTCCCGATGCTTAACGACGGCCCTTGCAAGCCATAAAAGCGCGCAGCGAAATGATTGGCACTGTCCCAGCTATCTAAATCGACCCGACAATCGTGGGCAGGGTTACGTTGCAGCGCACTAAAGAAATCATCATTTTTGAGTGAATCTCCAACCCAACCGGCATGAATATCATCAATGTAGCGGTCGATGTGATACATCGGGCTGTACGGGCGATCGGCGATCATCGACGCCATTTCATTCGCAGTTTCGGAGTGTGGCGCGACGCCGGCTTGCTTCATCGCTTCATCCACCGCGACCATGAATTTGCGGATGGAGGGATCTTCGGTTTGGATTTGCGCCAAGCCTTCAACTTGGGCAATATCGTCTTCCATCTCGGGCATGCTGCTGGCAATCGCCACAATGTCGCCGTACACCGGAAGATGAGTGATGGGCGCAATCGCACTGTTACCCGCCAATAAGTTTTGCCAAAGGGTTTGTTGACCGGCGCCAAAGCCACTCACGGCACCAAGACCTGTTACAACAACTCGCTTCATACTTGCTCTCCTTTTGACAAAACCACACCACAAAGATTGCCAAGGTAGTCAACATGAAGACAAACCAAGGTATTAACGGGCGAACGGGCTTGCTCTGCACCAGCCAAACTCAAGGGGACGTTGATTGAAGATGGATTCAGTACCGGTGCAAACTGTTGCGCTTCAAGCTGCATGCAGGCGTACATCAAAGAACACGCAGAGGCGGCGCCAAAGGTAAATCCGGTATAAGCGGTTGACGATACAATTAACGGTTGGCTACCAAAAACTTGATGGACGGCACGCGCTTCTGCGCTATCGAGAAACTCAATGCCACATTGGGTAATTTGCACCGCATCGATGTCGGCAGCAGCCAAATTCGCATTGTCGAGTAACCCTTTTAACGCCCGACTAATTTCGTAAGTTAAGGCGTCAGTATCTTTGTTATCGATGTTCGCTAAATAGCTGTTTTGATAGCCCAGCACTTCGGCGTAAATTTTGGCATCGCGAGCTTGCGCTTGATCGAGACGCTCCACCACCAAGGCTGCTGCGCCTTCACCGCCAATAAAGCCCGTTTGGTCTTTTTGCAGCGCCAGTGGATAGTGCTGCGACATACGAAACAGATAATCGACATACACTTCGTTTTCTGTCGCGCCCACTAAGGCCAAATCAATGCGATCATCTTGGATTGCCTGATAGGCCTCACCCAAGGTGAGCAAGCCACCGGCAGGGCCATTCACCACGCTGTAGCTGATCGCCCGCAAGCCAAACTGAATGGCGATTTGGCCGCCAGTCGTATTGGGCAGCCTTGGTAATACCCACAACGGTGGATATTCACGGTAAGATTCAGCGCCCATTTTTTCATAGTCGACGCCTTCACCTGGACGGCTGCACGACATATAAGGCTGGGCACTGGCCGACACACCTTGAGTGAAACACGCGCCAAAGAACACTGCGCGACGGCTATCATCAGTGGTGTAACCTGAGCCGGTGTCTTCGAACGCCAAGGTCGCCGCCGCCATACCGAGTTTCACTTGCGACGTCATCATTCGAATGGATTTGCGATCTTTAATGAAGGCTTTGGGATCAAACGATGAGGCGTAGCCAAAAGGGATGGCCAGCTCATCGCTAGGGGTAACGTTGGCGCTACCTTGAGTGAGTGCGCGCATGTGGTCGCTGGCGCTCACGCCGAGTGATGTAATACCACCGACACCTGATATCACCACCCGTGGTATCAAGTCTGCTGAATTTGACATCGTAATATCCTTACTAAATTTTCCTGACCAAAAATGGCACTCGCTCGATTGTGTTTATTGTGCGGTGGCGAATGCTTATGCTTTTTCAAAGACTAAACTGGTGTTACAGCCTCCTATCGCACTGGAGTTGTTGAGGCTATATCGCAAAGAGGTGTTTTGGGGCAGCGATCCCACCAAGCGCACATCCGCATGGTTATCAGGCTGATCCAAATTACGGTTGGCGTGAATGTGGCCTTGTTGCAGGCTGAGCAAACAGATGATGGATTCAATAGCGCCGCTGGCCGCTAAGGTATGTCCAAACAGCGATTTACTGCTATTCACCCAAGGTGTTGTGCCGGTAAATAGCTGGCGGATCGCTTCGAGATCAGCCAAGTCATTGGCCTGCGTAGACGTGCCATGCGCGTTGATATAATCAATTGTGCCAGCGTCAACTTGCCCATCGCGCAGTGCACGTGCCATCGCCGCCGCTTTGCCATCGGCATGGGGATCGGTCAAACGGTACGCATCCATCGACACCCCAAATCCACGCACATAGCCCAAAATATTGGCACCGCGCGCTTTGGCATGGCGCTCACTTTCAAGCAACAGCGCCGCCGCCCCTTCCCCTATCACAAAACCGTTACGCTGCGCATCAAAAGGACGCATGGCGGTGTTCGCCTCAACGCTCGGTGTATGCATCCCCAAGCGGCTAAAACCGGAGAGGTATGAGGGTGTCATTCGGCTATCACTACCACCAGCCAGCAAGCATTCTTCTTCCCCACTGCGGATCAATCGAAACGCTTGACCAATCGCCATGCTAGAGCTGACGCAGGCATTCACTATGGTGGTGCTATAACCGGTAATATTGGCAACCAAAGAGAGGTAAGCTGCGGGTAAATTGGGGTAGGTATTAAGAAACCACGAGGGTGAACGAGCGTCTAAATCGGTCGATGCAAACTCATCGCACAAAGAGCCACCCGTCCCCATCAACACGCCCATGCGCGTGTCTTGGATCTGCTCAGGTGTTAAACCGGCATCCACCAACGTATTCAAACACGCAGCAACGAACAGTTGGCTGGTTCGGCTCATACTTCTGAGCTGTTTTTTCGCTAGTCGAAAAGTGGGTTGGAACTGGAGTTGCGCCGCACAAGGTGCCCAAACATTGACGCCATATCCACTGGCTGGATCAGCCAGTGGGATGCGGTCAATACCTGTTTCGCCTTGACCAATTTTGCTCCAAACCTCTGTAACGGTGTCTCCTAGCGCGGTTTGCCAACCGATACCAGTTACCACTACATCGTGGCAAGCCATATTACGCCGCCTGTTTGAAGTCTATAAACTCAACCAATGAGCGAACCTTGAAGAAGATTTCGGCAGATTTACTGCTCTTAAAATCATCCAAGGTGACAGAAGTGAAATGCGGGTAGTCTGCAGCAAGCTTGGTGAGAATGTCATCAGAGACATTACCATCGGCACCTAAGAACGCTTGCTCTTTTAGAAACGCGGGGAAAACTTCGCCAGCAGAGATCTTAAGACCATAGTTTTGTTCAATCGCGTAGATAATATCGACAAAATCAATTGATTCTGCAGCCAGATCATCCACTAAGTTCGCGTCAACAGTAATTTCTTCAGGCTCTACACCAAGTACTTCAACTAGAATATTTTCTACTTCTTTCAATGACATGATTTTTCTCCTTCCTTAAAAATCACATCCGAGATTATGAGCAAAGCAATATGGCATTAACTTAAATTAAATATTTTTGCGACCATCGCCCCATTAATAAATTGAAATAAATTATAAATATCAGAAAAAGCCAACAACATTCAGTAATTGACAAAATATGACGCATTAATAACAACAAAAGTATTGCCATAAGGGATTAACTTACGTTATTTGCGCGTATTAAGAATGACAGTCAACGCAAAAGGAAGGGAATGGTTACTACAGCTATCAATAACAAGATTTAATACCTTTTAAAGATATCCAGAAAGTGTAGAACAAAAATGATGCGCTTGCCAAAAAATCATTAAACGCATTTAACCAGACAATAAAAAAAGATTAACCCTTAGAATGAAAATTCGGGACAAATATATTAAACAGAGAGGCAGCCTTTAATAAATTGAGTCAAATAATCATCAAAGAATATATAACACAACAGATGGATTTCTAATTATTATTTCTATCATAAATATAGATAAAGTAGACAGTTAAACAGCAAAGCCCCATTCTCTCTGCGCTAACAGCATGATCTCTACTATCAATAAAAATCTCATCAATCAATGCGCTAAAGAAACTGTCATTTTGGGACAAAAAAGACTTAAAATTCAGGATCCCACAGAAAATGGGCTCACGCTAGAAACAAGTTAATCAAAAAAAAGCCTGCTATCGAAGCAGGCTTTTTTCTTTCTTAGTGAAGTTTTAAATTAGGTCGTAACGCCCGATTGATTCTACCCACCAACATCATCAATCCGGTCTTAAATGTGCCGTGAAGTGCAACCTGGTGCATACGGTATAGGGATACATAAACCACGCGAGCAATACGGCCTTCAACCATCATTGAGCCTTTGGTTAAGTTACCCATTAAACTGCCCACGGTTGAAAAGCGACTCAGTGAAACGAGCGAGCCGTGATCGTTATATACGTAAGGCTTCAACTGCCCGCCATTAAATTGCGCGACAATATTTTTGTAAGCGTGCGACGCCATTTGGTGAGCAGCCTGCGCGCGTGGCGGTACAAAACTGCCATCGGCTTGCGTACAAGACGCCAAGTCACCAATCACATAAATGTTCTCATCGCGCGTTGTTTGCAAGGTATCTTTAACTACCAGCTGGTTAATACGGTTAGTTTCAAGGCCGGCAATATCTTTGATGAAATCTGGCGCCTTGATCCCGGCAGCCCACACCATGATTTGAGCAGGGATCAACTCCCCCTCTTTGGTTGTCAGACCATTCTTGTCTGCTTTGACAATCATGGTATTGGTGCACACTTTCACCCCAAGCTTAGTCAGCTCTTGGTGTGCCGCCCCGGAGATACGCGGCGGAAGCGCTGGCAAAATGCGCTCACCTGCCTCGACCAAACTCACGTTGAGTTTTTTGCTGTCTAAATCTTTAAAGCCATAGTTTTGCAGCTCTTTCACTGCATTATGAAGTTCGGCTGACAGTTCAACCCCTGTTGCACCGCCACCCACAATGGCGATATCCACAGTTTTTTGTTCCATGCTGGTGTGCAGCTTCAAGAACTGGTTGTTCATTTCAGTACGGAAACGGTGCGCTTGCTCTGGGCTATCGAGGAAAATACAGTGGTCGCGAACCCCTTCAGTGTTGAAATCGTTCGATGTCGAGCCGATCGCCATGATCAGCACGTCATAGTTAAGGTGACGTTCGGGCATGATCAACTCACCCGATTCATCATACATCGCCGACAGCACCAAGGTTTTAGAGTCACGCTGGATGTCTTGCAATGAACCCAGTTGGAAATCAAAGCCATGGTTACGTGCATGTGCGCGATAGCTTAATGCATCCACACCTGCATCCAATGAACCTGTTGCCACTTCATGCAGCAACGGTTTCCATAAATGGCTGGCATTACGGTCAATCAAAACAACTTCCGCTTTGCCTTTTTTACCAAATTTACGCCCAAACTTGGTCGCTAGTTCTAATCCACCAGCACCACCACCAACAATAACAATCTTGGTCATGCTCATCCCCTCAAATTATGACATTAATCCAGTGTCCTACCGCCAGCGCAGTAGGCAAAAGTTCCGTGTTATTCGTTTTGAGTGCAGATAGCTACAGAGATGTTACACAGCATGTATTTTTCCATTTTGTTTATTACACACCGCCCAACCACACTTTGACCTGTGTCAATATCTACACCGAGTGTGGGGCGATTATGGCGCACAAATGGAGTCCAGGGAAGAAAAAATTCAAATATTCCTACAAGATTTACTGCTTTTTACGCAAGAATTCAGCTCGCGGTTACAACATTTGTCGATCTTTATCACATTTTGGATGCAAAAAGGCAAGCCATTGCAACGTGTGCAGCTTGCCTTTTTAACCTCGGTGTCTGATGGCTTTGTTGCCTGTTAGCGCTTACCGGTTGGGATGATCAAAATGTATCCGAGCAATCCATTCTGCGCTAGCCCACAGGACCCTGACCGTTTGAATTAATTAACTGTTTTTAAACGCCTTAACTCGTTGCAAATGGTGCGAGATCTTCTTGAATTTATGGCTTTCATTTTCATCCCAAATGATCTCGTAGTAGTCGGCCAGCTCATCGGCGCTGAGTTGGTTATCAAAAACTTCATCATTATTAGACAGAAAGACCAAACAGCTACCGCGGTTCTTAGCGCGAAACTCGGCCACGCATTTGGTGGCAATATCTGCGTACTCTTCGGGCCGGTTGATACGGCCTTCCATGGTGCGTTCTGGGTGCAAATTGGGATTGAAAATCGCTTGTTTAATGCCGCACAAGAAACCAATGCGCTCAGACCAATAACCGCCAAGGCCAACGCCACAAATGATTGGCTGTGGATCATCAGATTGGTCGATGAGCTTTTGCACTTCTTTAAGGAGGTGCTGCATATCATGCTTAGGGTGAAGCGTGCTGTAGTTCACGAAGCGCACGTCGTCGTCGATAAACTGCAGTTGAAGGATCTTTTCGTGGTTACCCGGGCTTGTCGAGTCAAACCCATGCAAATAGATAATCATATAACCATATTCCTTATCGGGACTTCCATCCTCCAAATCTAGCATGATTATCTGACGATCACAGCCGCGCAACCCGCCAGTTTGCGTGCGCTGCAGCAAGTTTATGACAAACCCTTCGGCTTTTTCGCGACTTTGTGGGGCTGATCCCCCTCTTATACTTTTGGCTTTTATCGCAACCGCGATTCGATCTGCTCTGCGCTTTCGATACACGCCGGTGATTGCCAGTAGCGGGCACAAAGACGATACCAGAGGGCAGCCAGCATATCGCACCACGGCAACCACGCCTCTATCGCTTGGCCTAATTTCTCTTCCGATACTGTGATAAACGGCGCGTAGTGATGCGCGACTTGCTGTGCGTCAACCGATTCATTGCGGCACAGCATCGCCAAGTCCAGTGCGACGCAGCCCATGGCCGCATATTCCCAATCAATCAAACACAAACGGGTTGGCGTTTGGATCAAGTTATGACGACCCGCATCAAGATGAACAACGCCCAGTTGGATCACACGCGGCGGTTCTGCCTGCATAAAACCTTGATAAAGGGCTTGGGATTGCGGCGTTTTTTGCTCTAAATGCTGCCAGTAATGGCGCAGTCGCGCCTTCATATCAAAAACAGGGCTATCCACTGTGTACTGGTGCACCTTGGCCAATAACTGGCAGATCTGAGCGACATCACCCGCAAAGTGTTCCCCTTCGACAAACTCGACAAAAATTCCGGCCTCACATGTATCCAGCAGTTGCGGGGCAATCTCCGTCTGACTCAACGCGGCGAGAAATTTCGCCTCCGTTTGGCGATTAACCGCAATTAAAGGATGAATATCCAATGAAGGCCGCCAGACCACGGCTTTCTGATCCCACTGCATTCGCCAGCATTGGCTAGACACACTACCCGTAAGCGAGCGCGGATCACTCAGCGGTTTGCCAAGCAGTGACGTCGGTAAATGTTGAACAGAGGAAAGAGGAAGCGGCATCGGAGAGTTCACCTATAACATGAAGGCGGCGAGAGTAGCACGAGGCGAAACGCGAAATAAAGCCACAGGCATTGCTTCACCCGCGCTTTTTTAAATGCAGTGCAATCGCCACAACGACTCAAAGACAATAAATAAATGAAGGAAAACGAAGCAGGCAGGCACACCGCCTTACAAAATGCAGAAAGAACTGCGTGTTGGCGATTACCGCGCCCGGATCAAAAAGCGAAACTGTGTCGCGCGTGGCTCCGGTGCAATATCACTGATCACGATATCTTTTTCACCTTGGCGGCGAGAGTTTAAGAGCACCGGTCTCCACTGCATCGCTTGCGGGGTGAATTCTAGCCCTTGATTGTCATACCACACGACATGATATTGCAACGCCAATGGCTCCGCTCCCAAATTGTGCAGTGCTACATTGGCGGTCAGCTGATTGTTCACCACCTCAGAATAAGGATGACCAACCGCTAAGCGCGACGTCAGGTTTTCTTCATTAATGACCACCACCCTGTCGGAATCATCAAGGCTAAGTCCGACCCTTGGTTGCGCACAACCTAACAAGCTCAGGGAAATACCAAGCACTGCGAACCAGTGACCAGTCATAAATCATGCCTCTTTGACTTGAAAACCGACCGGCGACAACACCGGCTTAATGAAAAAGCGCCGCAGTAAAAAAGCCCGCAGCGGGGCGAACAAGACAGGCTAGCAACACACTAGCCTGTACGGTATTACCCTACCAACAATGGACCCAATGGCTTACCGCCTACTAGGTGCATGTGGATGTGATAAACCTCTTGACCACCATACGTATTACAGTTCACGAGCAAACGGTAACCGTCTTCCGCAATACCTTCTTCTTTAGCCAGCTTTTGCGCTACCGTAAATAGACGACCCATGGTCAACTCATCCGCTTCAGTCACATCGTTCACTGTTGGGATCACTTTGTTCGGAATGATAAGGATATGGCTTGGTGCACGCGGATTGATGTCACGAAATGCCGTAACAAGATCATCCTGATAGACGATATCCGCTGGAATTTCTTTACGGATAATTTTACTGAAAATGGTTTCTTCAGCCATTCGTAGGTCCTCTTAATCAATGTCGATTTGATTATATCGAAAGTCGCCCTAAGGTACAGTTTCATCCTATTCACGACTTGAAAAAGTCTACATTTGCCGAGAGCGCAGCATCGAGTTCTGTCACCTCACCCGTCACAGAAAGCCGACAAACCATATCACCGCCGTTTTCATCTACTATACCGCTATTTTTCGCATCATCATTAGCGCCTAGCGGGTGTTTACTTTTTAGCCAATTGGAGGCATAAATCTTAGCTACTGATTGATATCGGTTGTGGGCATGGTCGCCAAATTATCGTGCGGATCATAGGAGATTGTTAGACGTTGGCTTATAGAACTCAAATTTCGTGCCCAATGTGTTTTTTTAGCGCGAACAATTACGTAACATACAATTTAAGTCCGTGTTATACCTCGCAAAAATATCGCTATTTGCGAAATACAATGGTCAAAATCGGGTTACGGCCGATAGGAAATAGCTAAGCGAGTCACAATTGAGAAATTTGCTCTTACTTCCATTTTTGAAGGGTGATAAGTTGGTGACGCATACCAATTTCGTTAAGCAAAACAACAATACCCCTTACGAATATTCGCTACATTTCAAGCAATTGTGATTTAAGGCTGACACAATTTGCGGGAGAATCGACATGAAGAATCGACGCCAACCATCCATTATCGCCCGCATGAATATTGGGTTTTTCTTTTTAGTAGTTTTGTTTGTCGCTACCACTACCCTAATGCAAAGCAGCACCAAGCTGGTTTACGGACAATTAGAAAAGGTGACGTCAGAAGCTTACCCACTCTACTCCCTTGCCAACCAAACCAGTGTCAGTTTGCTCGCTGCGGATAAAGTCTTTAAAGACTTCCTCACCACGCAAGACCCAAGTCAAATGGAAGCCTATCAGGCCGAATTTGCCCAAGCGCAATCAAAATTCAATGCGTCACTGACCGCGCTGAATGACAAAGCGGGCAACTTACCCGCCCTTCGTGAGCAACTTGAACAGCTCACCCAAATGGAAGAGCGCTACTTTGAAGAAGCCAAAGTTGCGATGACCAACTACCAAGAAAAATTGGTGGCAGAAGCCGAGCGCTCTGCCGCAGTGCGCCGTTACCAAGTATTGTACGGCGAGCTAAGCAATGGCATGCAAAGCTACATTAACGAAAGCGACAACATCGCCGTTAAAATGATCTCACGCAGCTACTTTGTGAAACTCGGTCAAACCGAGAAAACCACCTCAGACGCGCTAGCGAACGAAGACCCAAACATTGTGGGCAAAGCACTCAAAGACAACAAACGTTCGGTCACTCAGTTGGCCTATGCATTCGGCGCTATCGTGCGCCAAGATGCGAAAATTGGTGAAGTGTTCCAAACATCGATTGATCAGTTCGTGCTCGATATCGGTAAACCGGGTGGTATTCTTGACCAGCACTACAACTACCTCGTCGCCAAAGAAAAGCTTTACAGCAATATCGCGACGCTAGCGCAAGAAGTTGACTCGATCATGCAGCTGCTTGGCACCTTCGTAAACGTCGCCGAAGGCATGATGGATCAATCCATTGCGGTCGCCGATAGCGCGCACAGCAACGCGACAACAAAAGCGGCGCTGTTTAGCATTCTTGGTTTAGGGATCTGTGTGTTGATCGGCTGGTATATCTCTACCCGCATCCGCTCGCCACTGCATTCATTGATCAGCACCTTAGAGAGAATGACCCAAGGCGACATGACGCAGCGCTCTCCTCGCTCTAAATTCCGCGAGTTCGAGCAACTAAATGGTCACGTCAATAACCTGGCGAGCACCTTACAAGAGATCATCCGCGAGCTTAGCCAAACCTCCTCCGGTTTAACCGCCGTCGCCTCAGATAACCAAACCATTACCAATGAAGTGAAATCTCGCTTGCAAGGCCAAGGGGATCGCACAGCCTCTGCGGCCACGGCGATGACCCAAATGGATCACTCAGTCAAAGATGTCTCTATCAGTGCTGAAAGTACGATGGAAAAAGTTCATGCGGTGGAATCGGCGGCAGGCGCTGGACGCGATATCATGAGCCGCTCTATTTCAACTACCCAGCAGCTCTCTAGCCGCATTGATGAATCAGTACGCGCGGTGAACGAGCTCGAGAAAATGAGCCAAGATATCGGCGCAATTTTGGATGTGATCCGCAACATTGCTGATCAAACCAACCTGTTAGCGTTGAATGCCGCGATTGAGGCAGCGCGCGCCGGTGAGCAAGGTCGTGGCTTTGCAGTGGTGGCTGATGAAGTGCGCGTTCTAGCTTCAAAAACCACGTCGTCAACCCAAGAGATCGAAAACATGATCCACGCGCTACAACAAGGCTCCGGCCAAGTGGCGACCTTGATGAAATCGTGCGTCTCAGAAATGGCCAACAATTCTAATCAAACGTCTGATGCCAACAGTGCGATGGAAGAAGTGTTGTCACTGATCCTGCAAATCAGCGAAATGAGCAGTCAGATCTCCCAAGCGGCCGCAGAGCAAACCAACACCAGCTCTAATATCGCTGCAACACTGGAAGACATTAGCCATATCGCCGATACCAACTTCCACTCGATGGAAGATGTAGCGAAAGTGTCTGATCAGCTAGAACAACTTGCGCACAAGCAAAGTGAAATCGTCAAACGCTTCGTGGTGTAAACGCGGCGCGGTAACTGATTTATCGATACTCGCAACACCAGACAACGCAGTTAACAAAAAAGCATAGCCACCCGCTATGCTTTTTTATTGTCTCGACAACAGGTTTATATAGGTGAACAAGAATTCCACTGCTCACGACACCTATTACGTCGATCCGTGTCGATAATCAGCCGGCAATGGACAACCCAGCGCCAATTCCAACGCGAGCGGATCGCTGGGTAATGCGCCTTCTTCAACGTCATCAAAATACAAATGCTGATATTTCATCCTTGTCTCCAGCCCTCCGAATCATCTGCCCACTTAGGTAAAATACTGACCCAATTAACTGCCGCCATTCACAAAGTGAGCTTTCGCTTGCTCTAACGCTTTGAGTACCCGACGCCGATTGTTTTTCTTGCGTAAAAAAGCGGGTAAACGCTCAAAAGGTGATTGCCCATCTCCTATTGAAGCCGCCGGCCCGTTCGAGAATGGTGACACGCCATAAAATCGGCTGGTTGGCAAAATCTTGCGGCTAAAGTAATCAATATAGAGATCAAGCATGTCTAACGAAAAGAACACGAACTGGAAGTTACACACTTCAACATAATAGAGCCAAGGGATAGGCTCGCGCGCGACATAAGGACGCCAGCTGCCATCAACAAAACCCGTGATCGGCACACCTTCGTTGCCATGAATACCCGCCGCTAAGGCTTTCCCTGTGGTGTATTGCTCTTTCCAATATTTCATATCGACGCCGCCTCGCTATTTTCGGCTTTCACGACACTCTTGGTCCATCATCAGGCTCGCTTCCCGTTGAATGCCTTCAAATAACTCACACGGACCTTCGTGTGCCGCCAAGTCGATATACCAGAACGGTGGCTCACTCGCGCAGGCAGCATAGTCGACAAAATTCCATTCACCGCTCTCTACTTGCTGCATCACCGCCCACAAGCCTTTGTCGAGATCGTGGTCGCACTCCGCTAGCTTGCTCCAATCTAACCCCGAGCCATCGGCGCTTTCCAAACTGCCATAGGCCAACGCCCAGCCATCCGTGATCTGAAACAACGAGTAGGTCGCCGACACCGCTTGTCCGGTGACCGCTTCAGATTTTGCAATAATCGCCGCTTCCACCTCGGATTGTTCATTCGCCAGCGCAGGTGGGGCAAGTAATAGAGTCAATAAAATAGATGAACGCACATAAATTCCTTTCTGTTTCGATTTAACACGCGAAGCTAAAGATCGGCTTCCGTCACGGTGTCGCTAAACTGCTCTAGCCAGTCAAAAAACAACAACCGTAGCTCTTCATCATTGACGACACCCAAGGAGTGCGCCGGCTCGTCGAGGCTCTCTGCCGCCAACGTAAGGTGGGCTCCGGGAAATTGGTCGAGTTTACAAAACAACCAGTACAGGGTCGATGCGGCCACCTCTTTCACCAAGCGGTTATGCTGCTCATCGTCGGTAAAACGACGCGAGACCACAGTGTCTAACACGCCCATTGTCGTGGCACCAAATAGCGCTTCCAGTTGGGCTTGTTGCGCTTGTGGCGTCTCTGGCCAAATGACGCCTTGGTCACCTGTGATCCCTTGATAAAACGCGTCTCTTTTACTCATAACGTGGCAATACTCACAGCAATAATGAATAAGCCCGATTGTCCGGCACAAAAGCGCGTTTGACACTGTGTTTAGTGATACGGCAGCGCGTTTTTAGACGCATGCCGAAAAGCGCGCCTCTGCGAACCTGATCATCTGTGCTGATCACCGACATTCATCACCGCCGTTGATCACCTAAGCGCATCACGTTTGCTTACACCCGTTTGATTTCTGCTGCCCTCTGCCGTCGTTCGGTTTATACTCTCGCCAGCTTTATTAGATGAATAACCCAATGCGCCTAACCGAACCTAAGCCGTTTTACTTTCAAGATACGCTCACCCCAACCGAACAGCGTGGAAGCCTGCGCAGCTATCTCGAACGTCAATTTCCCTTTCATGCAATAGATTGGGCAGCACTGCTTGGCGCGCAGTGCCTTCGTCTCGACGGGCAAATCGCACTCGATCTCGACAGCACATTGGAAAACATCAACCACATCAGTATCGACTTTCCGGCCTATCAAGAAAAACCCGTTCCGATCGAGTGGCGTTTAATCGCGGAGTTCGACGATATTATCGCGGTGTACAAACCGGCGGGCCTTCCTGTCAGCCGCACCACCCGCAATATTCGCGACACCCTGGTTCAGCTGGTGAAATCGCGATGGCCTGATGCCCATTTGCTGCATCGGTTAGATCAAGATACCGCAGGCATTATCCTACTGGGTAAGACCCAAAGTGCCGCGGCGTATTGGCAGCCAAGGCTGAATGAACTGCTGATCGAAAAACATTACCAAGCCTTAGTCTATGGCCAACCTGATTGGAATAACTACGCCTGCGACAAGCCGCTCAATACCCGCAAAACCAGCGGCAGCGATCATGAGATCCGCAGTAAAATGCATGTTTGTGCGGATGGTGAAAAAGGCAAAGCGTGCCGGACTGTTTTTGCTGTGCAGCAGCGCTTTGAAGAAGTATCTCTGATCAACTGCCATCTATTCACTGGGCGCAAGCACCAAATTCGTGCTCACCTTGCCCATTTAGGCCACGCGATTGTGGGTGATAAGATGTATTCCCATGACGGCCTGTTTTACTTTAAGCAGCTCGACGACACCCTTAGCGCCGATGATCTGCGCACCTTAAAAGCGCCTCACCATCTGCTGATTGCCAGTAAAGTAGTTCTGGCGATCCAAGGTGAGCGTGTGACGCTCACTTGTGAACATGACTCGCCGTATTGGCAACAACTGGTTGGCGGTGAATAGTCAAAGCAATGCATGATCCTGTGCGCACTCATCTTTATCTATTCTTCTGAGCGCGCCTATTCATCTTTGACTTTTATCCGCAGCACGCTTCCTTTAACGACTCATCTTTACCCGTGCTCCTTAGCAGAGGAACCCACGCTTTATGGGCAGAGCTTGGTTATTCGCGCTTCTTTGTCAGTACTTCTTTAATTAGCACATGTTTATTGACCTGCGCCCATTTCGCTACAACCAGCGCCTGCTGTCACAGTGGGTTTTCACGCCCCCAAGTACGATAAACCTAAGTAGTGCAAAATTTCTGGGCGTTATCCTTACTAAAATCTATACAGCGCCGTTAAAACGCAAGCTTTGCTCACAAATCAACCAAGCCTTGCCATTAGATAATCTAATCCAAACACTCGAAACAATTCGTGATAAACCCCGTATTTAGCGATTGTCGCTACTCGCCACTAACGCTAAAATTCACCACACAAAATAGCGATTAAGTTTAATTAGTCGGAATATATCTCCTTTATATTATTATCCAGTGAGATTTGACCCCATTCCATGTTTTCGCACCGCTAGACTAACACTTCGTTCTTTAACCCGTTTTCATACGAGCAACACTAATGCACACGACACAAAACATGTCTAAATTACTCTTCCTCGTCATTCTTATGGCAGGTGTAGGACAAATGACTCAAACCATGTACGTACCCGCGATTGGGGATATGGCAGAAAGTTTTGGTGTCCGTGCGGGTGAGCTTCAAGCGGTCATGGCAGCCTATCTGACTGCCTACGGCTTAACGCAATTTATCTATGGTCCCTTGTCTGATCGCTTCGGGCGTAAACCTGTCTTGATGGCGGGTATGAGCATCTATTTGCTGGGCTCGGCGTTTGCGCTTTGGGCACCAACACTGTCTCTATTTTTGATCGCCAGCTTTATTCAAGGCGCAGGCACCGGCTGTTGCGGCGCGATGTGTCGCACCATCCCACGTGACTGCTACGAAGGCGATGATTTGCAACGCGCCAACAGCCTAGTTAGCATGGGGATCATTTTCTCGCCGCTATTAGCCCCGGTGCTGGGCGGTTGGATGACCACCACCTTTGGCTGGACCGCCATCTATCAATTTTTGGCATTGCTTGGCTTGGCGGTTACGCTGATCTTAATGACCATGCTAGGTGAAACTCTGCCTGTCGAGCAGCGCACCACGCAACCTGTTGCGGCGCGTTATAAAGAAGTACTGAGCAATAAAGGCTTCCAAGGTCACATCGTCTGTCTTGTTGCCACCTTCTCAGGTATTGCGATTTACGAAGCGGCCGCCGGTGTTCTGTTCGGTGGCGTACTGGGCCTATCGCCTTCTGTCGTCAGCATCTTGTTTATTTTGCCTTTACCGGGTTACTTGATTGGCTCTTGGAGCTCGCAAACCCTAGTGCGTCGTTTTGGTCGTCACACCAGTTTGCTGATCGGTATGGGCACCCTGTTTGCTGGTGCATTGACGATTTTATTAGCCGGCCTTGCACTCAGTGCAAATGCCGCGAGTTTGGTGATTGGTGGCGTGTTGTATTTCTACGGCGCTGGCTTGGTATTCCCCATCGCGACCACTGCCGCGCTCACACCGTTCCCACGCCTTGCGGGTACGGCAGGTGCGGTAATGGGTGGCATGCAAAACCTTGGCGCTGGCCTAACGACGTTGATGGTGGCCACCTTACCGGCGAAAGATCAAATCAGCTTGGGTGCCGCGCTAATGGTAATGGCGAGCATCGCAATTGTCGGCATGATCCGCGTCCAACGTACTCATCCGCCACTGGCTGTTGCGTCTTAATGATTTTGGATGAACCTCAGCTCCTGAATAGCTAAGGTCAATCACTCACTTTTCTGAGGATCTTTTCACCACCGTCAACGTCTTTTGGCTAGGGTTTGGCTAGGTAATAAGAGAATAATTAAAGCGAGTTGTCCAAGCCGAGAGTCCCCCCTCTCGGCTTTTTTTGCTAACGATCCACTGCGCGTGCTTATCCTCCCTTTCCAACGCGCCACTCATACTTTCCATCTGAGTGTTCCTCCAATAAACCCTATCAATATCCACTCTCAATAATCCAATCACAGTTACTGGGGAATCCTAATATTCAATACCGAACTGGCTATATTATTAGCCTGCGAGCGCTCTCGATATCCCTTCGCCAAAGCACCCGTTAAGTTATCGTTTTGTCACGCTTTTTTACTGGTTTAGTTATTTTTCGCTAGCTCAACAAGTGCAAAACGGTGCAATGGACAAATTCCAAGCAATCGTTTGCTCTGTGGCAGTAAAATCGCTTTACTTTGCCGCGTCGGATTCTTACCATCACCTGATTTTGTTCATTTACTGGGGATGCATAATGACTACGATTACAATTACTCGTCCAGATGACTGGCACCTTCATCTACGCGACGGCGATGTGTTAGCAGATACCGTTCGCGACGCCAGCCGTTATATGGGACGTTCACTCATCATGCCAAACCTGGTGCCACCAGTAATTGATACCCCTTCCGCTCTTGCCTACCGTGACCGTATTCTTGCTGCCAATCCTCAAGGCAACTTCCAACCTCTAATGAGTCTTTACCTGACTGACAACACCACTGCTGACGATATCCGTAGCGCCAAAGCGACCGGCCATATCGTGGCAGCGAAGCTGTATCCAGCAGGTGCAACCACCAACTCTGACTCGGGCGTTACCAACGTAGAGAACATCTACCCAATCCTTGAGGTGATGCAGCAAGAGAACATGCTGCTATTGATCCACGGTGAAGTGACACACAGCGAGATCGATATCTTCGACCGCGAAAAAGCCTTCCTTGATAACGTCATGAGCAAGGTAGTGGCCGATTTCCCGAACCTGAAAATCGTGATGGAGCACATCACGACCAAAGATGCGGTTGAGTTCGTGAGCAACGCCGGCGACAACGTGGCCGCGACTATCACCGCGCACCACTTGCTGTTTAACCGTAACCACATGTTGGTTGGCGGCATTCGCCCACACTACTTCTGTCTGCCTATTCTAAAGCGCGGCACTCACCAAGAAGCTCTAGTTAAAGCGGCGACCAGTGGCTCGAAGAAGTTCTTCTTGGGTACTGACTCTGCGCCACACGCAAAAGGCCGTAAAGAGAGCGCCTGTGGTTGTGCGGGCTCTTACACCGCGCACGCTGCTATCGAGCTATACGCAGAAGTGTTTGAACAAGCGGGCGCGCTGGACAAACTGGAAGGCTTTGCCTCATTCAATGGCCCAGACTTCTACGGCTTGCCACGTAACACCGATACCATCACCCTTGAGAAACAAGCGTGGGACGTACCGGAAACCTACCAATTTGGTAGCGATGTCGTCGTGCCAATTCGCGCAGGCGATCAAATTCAGTGGAAAGTCACTGAATAATCGACCTTCCTTCACGGCAGCCTCGCGCTGCCGTGATACGTTTTAGCCACTGCAATTTCTTGCTATCGCCACTCTTAACCTTCTTCTGATTTTCCTTTTTGTTTTTCCGTCTTCGTTTGCTTCTACTCCCTAGCGCGTTATCTATCAGGCGCGTGCCGCTCTTATCTCTCGGATCTGACAGCTGATGTAACCGAACTGTTGCGTATTGGTGCCAAGTTGCGCATTATCAAACAAACGCCCGAACGAGCTAACACCATGAAACTTATCTTGATACTGCTAATAATTGCGCCTTTCTTTCTCAGCTGCTCAACGCCGCAACAAACCGAGCACAGCGAGACAGAGCATCACATTGCAGCCAGCACACCCGGCAAAATCCGTGATTCAATTGAAAGCTTGCGCCCAGAGAATGCAGCGGATTTGAGCGGATTTTATCTGCTACCCGACCCCATTAATGCCCTTGTGGCGCGGGCGGGGATCATGCGAAAAGCCGAGCATTCAATTGATGTGCAGTACTACATTTACCGCGACGATCTCACCGGCCAATTGCTGGCGGGCGAAATGCTCTATGCCGCAGAGCGCGGTGTGAAGGTGAGGATCTTAATTGATGATTTAGGCAGCTATGGTATCGACACCGCCCTGATGTACCTCAACGCCCATCCTAATATTGATATTCGCCTGTTCAACGCCTTCAGTCGTCGCCACAGCATGGCGTCTCAGTTGGTCTTTGGCGTTGGCGAAACCTCACGCCGGATGCACAACAAGGCGTTAATTGTGGACAATCAGCTGTCGATTGTTGGCGGGCGAAATATCGGTGATGAATACTTTGGCGCCAATCCAAACGTGGTATTTGACGATCTCGATGTGATCCTGACCAATCCGGTCACCAATGACGTTTCCGGCATGTTTGACCAATACTGGAACAGCCCGCGTGCCATCAACCTAACGGACGTACTCAAGCAATCTGTCACCGAGCAAGAGTTGCGCGCCCAATACGCAACGTTGCATGAGGTGTATCAAGAGCACGCGCAGCACCCTTACGTTAAAGCGATCACCGAAAGCGCTATTTTTGCCAATGCCGGTGTGGATGCGATCCCGCTTAGCTGGGCACCCGCCGTTCTCAAAGCCGACTCAGCAGAAAAAGTTGAAGTGTCACGGGATCGCCACGAACTCATGTTGGCCAGTCAGCTAGCACCCTTAGTTGACTCACTTAATGAGCAGCTACTCCTGATCTCGCCGTATTTCGTGCCCGGTAAAGAAGGCGTCGCTTTCTTTCAAATGTTGCGCGACAAAGGCGTCGACGTCACCATTTTGACCAACTCCCTCGAATCCAACGACGTTAGCATTGTCCATTCCGGTTATGCCAAGTACCGTCGTGAACTGCTCGAAATGGGCGTCAAACTGTACGAAATCGATGGTCGCTCGTCTGAGCCCGTGGAAAAAGAGCGACTGCCTGACTGGTTTGCCTCTCGCTCTAGCCTACATGCCAAGTTCTTTGTGTTCGATAATACCGCGACCTTCATCGGCAGCTTTAATTTCGACCCACGTTCGTTTTTTGAAAACACCGAAATTGGCGTTACCCTCTATTCACCAGAACTTGCGGCGCAACTGACTACCGAAGTGCAACGTATGCTCGATAACTACACCTTCCAAGTCACGCTCGATGAAAACAACGATCTGCGTTGGCAAAAAGGCGACGAAGTGTTCGACACTGAGCCCGGCGCAGGTTGGTTTAAGCGCACCAGCAATTACTTGATGCGCTGGCTACCCGTTGAGTCGCAGCTTTAAGCACTAAGCCCCTGATACTTTAAGTACCTATATTTTAAGTGCTTATACTTTAGGCACTGGGGCTAGGACCAATCAGCGCCACCTTGGGGAAGATTTACCCGCCAAACGATAGTGTGAGGTTAGAAAACAGAAAAGCGCCTTGTGGCGCTTTTTCTGTTTCATGCTGTTGTTCACCGACGGCTAGCTTTTATCTGGCAACGGAATACCGTGACCAATGCGATACAGCACGGGTACAACGATGAGCGTCAGTACCGTCGCAAATCCCAAACCAAACATGATAGTGACCGCCATCGGTTTGAAGAACACATCCGGCAGCAAAGGCACCATCCCTAAAATAGTGGTGACCGCCGCCATCGAAACCGGACGAACCCGACTAACCGCAGCATCGACCACCGCATCATATTTGCCTTTACCGCTTTTGATTTCAATTTCGATTTGATCGAGCAACACGATGCCGTTTTTCACCAGCATGCCCGACAAACTCAAGAAGCCAAGTAAGGCCATAAAGCCAAACGGAGTATTGAGCAGCAACAAACCGGTTGATACACCAATGATCGCCAGCGGCACCGTCGCCCATACAATTAACGACTCCTTCACCGCATTGAACAGCAAAACCGTCACCAAGAACATGAACAAGTAACCCATTGGCATGATCGAGAACAAAGATTCTTGCGCGTCACCCGATGATTCATACTCGCCGCCCCACTCCACGCTATAACCCGGTGGGAAATCGAGCGCTTCTACTGCGGGTTGAATGCGGCGTTGCAAGGTGGCTGCGGTTTCTTCACCGAGCAGATCAGGATCGGCCATCACCGTAAGCACCCGTTTTCTGTCACGGCGCTCGATGATCGGATCTTGCCATTCGATACTTGATGACAGCAGAACTTGCTGGATGGGAACATAGGTATTAAGTACCGGACTCCACATTTTCATCGCTTCGATGGTGCTAATGTTGACCCGCTCTTCTTCAATCAAGCGCGCCACAATCGGCAACATGGAGGTCCCTTCGCGGTACAAACCAACCGTTTGGCCGGAAAACACCATCTGCAAGAAATCGTCGACATCTTGCTTGGTGATCCCATAGCGTCTGGCCTGTGATTCATTGAACTCCGGCACAATCAGTTTGATACGCTCACGCCAGTCGTGGCGAATATTGGTGGAACCCGGGTCGTGGCGCATAATATCAACCACCTGCGCTGCCAACATCCGCAGCACATCGGGATCGGCGCCAATCAATCGCGCCTCTATCTTCGCGCCACCACTTGGCCCGAGCTCTATTCGGTTCAGCTTGTACTCCATTTCAGGGTAATCTTGCTCAATCTTATCGCGAACTTGATTGAGCATCGGCTCCACATGGTCAAACGAATCTAACCGCACCATGATTTGGCCATACGCCGAATAGCTTTTCTCTGGGTTGTAGGTCAGCATAAAACGGGTCAAACCGCGACCCGCCGTGGTGGTAATATGCTCAACCGCCTCTTGTTCGACTATCCATGATTCAAGATCTTCGAGTTTTTGGTTGGTCACCCGAATATCAGTGCCTTCTGGTAACCAGACATCGACCATGATGATCGGCGTGGTTGAGGACGGGAAAAATGATTGCTTGATAAAGGTAAAGCCGTAAATCGCCGCGCCCAGCATCACCACCAGCACGATAACCGTGGTATAAGCGTGGCGTAAACAGATCTCTAAAAAGCGCTTATAGACAACGAAGATGATCCCTTTGTACGGATCGTCATCCTCGCTGTCATCCCCCTCTGATTTGGTTTTCTCTAACTTTTGGAAGAACAAGTTGGCAAAGAAAGGGGTCAGTGAAATTGCGGTGAACCAACTTAGCATCAGTGAGATCAACAACACGCTGAACAAGGTGCCACAATACTCACCGGTAGAATCAGGCGATAAACCAATGGGCGCAAACGCCGCAACCGCAATCACTGTCGCCCCTAACAATGGCCATTTGGTTTGCGTGACAATGTCACTTGCCGCTTGCAGCCGTGTTCGCCCCTTTTGCAGCCCGATCAATATCCCTTCAACCACCACGATGGCGTTATCCACCAGCATCCCTAGCGCGATCACCAACGCACCAAGCGAAATACGCTGCAAATCAATCGCCATCCACTTCATAAACACAAAGGTGCCGAGTACCGTCAGCAGCAATATCAAGCCGATCAGCAGTCCCGAGCGCAGCCCCATAAAGAACAGCAAAACGACAATCACGATGGCAACCGCTTGGCCAAGGCTCACCACAAAGCCGCGGACAGAGGTGTCCACTTCTGTTGGCTGGCTATAGACAATTCCGATGTCAATCCCGATTGGCTGGCTCTCTTTAAGCTCATCAAGGCGGCGATAAACCCGACTGCCCACTTCCACCACGTTGACGCCCGAAGTAAACGACACCCCAACATTCAGGGCCTGCTTGCCATTAAAGGTAATGAGGTTGGTGGGGATTTCCTGTACGCCTCGGTTGATTTCCGCGACATCACGCAGATAGATCAGCCCTTGGCTTGGATCGTTGGTGATCAGCAAATCGCCAAGCTGCTCGATATCTTCAAACTCACCGGTGGGATGAATGCGAATGTATTCAGTGCCAATTCGCACTGAGCCCGCACTGTTCACCACGTTTTGGGTCGCTAACTGGTTGAAAATCGCATTGGGCGCGATGCCTAAGCTTGCCAATTGGCGCATCGACACTTCAATGAAGACTTGCTCTTGTTGGGTACCGGCAATCGACACCTTACCCACGCCGTCGATCACTTCCAGCTCACGGCTCAAGTAATCCACATAATCACTCAACTCTTGGTAGTTATAGCCATCACCGGTGATCGCCAGCAAAATCCCGAACACATCACCAAAATCGTCGTTCACCAAAGGATCGCTCACCCCTGGTGGTAAGGAGCCTTTCATGTCGTTAACTTTACGGCGCAGTTCATCCCAGATCTGCGGCAAATCATCGGGGCCATACTGGTTTTTCATCGTTACGGTGATTTGTGACAGGCCGCTGCTGGAGGTTGATGTCACCTCATCCACGTACACCAATTGCCCCACCGCTTTTTCGATGGGATAGGTCACCTCCTCTTCCACTTGTTGCGCAGTCGCGCCGGGATAGGTGGTGATGATCATGGCATCTTTAATCGTAAATTCGGGATCTTCCAGTCGGCCTAGGCCAAAGAATGCCATAGTGCCGCCAATCAAGAAGATCAGGGTGATCATCCAACTGACCACAGAGTTCTGAATAAAGTAGCTGGAAATATCACGACTCATTATCGGTTAGCTCCTTCTCCACCTCGATGCCATCAATAATCCAGCCATCTCGCAGCCGGTTGACCCCAGAAACCACAATTCGCTCGCCAATATTAATGCCGGCAGTGATAGCCACACCTTTGGGCGATAGCGCGCCAAGCCGCACTTGGCGCTTGGTAACGCTATTGTCGTCATTCACTATCCACACAAATTTGCGGTCATCGCCTAAACTGTCACCGTCTTCGCTAAACACCGCACTCATCGGCACCACGATGTGCTCAACACTCACCGGCTGGACAATCTGATCTTCCGTCGTCACTTCCACCGCCATACCATCAAGGATGAAACGATCATCAGGCATTGGCATGGTCAGCGTGACCACGAACGAGCCCAAACGCGGATCGGGCTCGGTGGTGAACTCTTTAATGCGGGAGGTGTAGCGAGTGCCATCGGCCAGCACCACAATCGGGTGCGGATCTTCCTCTAACACTTGCTCGGGGGTTTTACTGGCGTAGATGTTGTCGGAGGCTTGCACCTCAATCTCAACGCTATCAGTTCGGTGTAAGTTAACGATAGCTTGCCCCGGCCCCACCTTTTCAAATTGATCGATATACACTTTGGAAATCACGCCACTAAACGGCGCTTTGAGCTCGGTAAAACCCAAACGCAACTTAGCAAGATTGAGCTTGGCCAGTTCAATCGCCCGCTGGGCACGAATTTCATCGAATTGCGCTTGCGGCAAAAACCCTTTATCAACGAGCGGCGCGGAGCGGCGATACTGGCTGTCGGCGACGCCAAAACGGGCATTAGCATCATCGACGGCAATTTTGAAATCCGTCGGCTCCAGCACGGCAATAGTATCACCAGCATCAACAAACTGCCCCGCCACCACAGGAATGCTCGACACCTCGCCCCCAATGCGAAAGCTCAGCGGAGTTTTATCGGCAGCGCGCGCCTCAGCAACAAACTCATAGCCCGGACGAGAGTCAGCCGATTCCACCAACAAGACTTTCACACGAGTTTTCGGATCAATTTGCTCAACGGTCGGTCGCTCGCAACCCACTAAGCTACCCACGACACACAGCGCTATCGCTATCTTTCTCATATGCCACGCTCCCTCACCCAAGGAAAGACCTGCTGATCCGCTACAAGCTCATTCACCCCTGATACCGCGATCAAATCCCCATCCATTAGCCCGGTCATAATCCGGCCATCTGCGTCTAAAGTGATGGCAACCGCTTCCACTTGCCCGCTGTTATTGACCCGCCACACATAGTCTTGGCCGTCTTGAACAAAAATGGCGGTTGGCGGAATTAAGGTATTGGTGGTTTTGGGCAGCTCAATGGTGATCGTGCCTGCCATCCCCGGCAAAATGTTTCGTCCAGCGGGCTTTTCCATCACCATGGTGACTTTATAACTGGCGTTATTGTTGGCGATCTCGGTATCGATCTCTTTGAACGTCGCCTGATAGGATTCGGTGGGAAAAGTATCTAGCCGCACTGTGGCATTACCTACCGCTTTGGTGCGATTGAATCGGCTAAGCAAAGACTCAGGCAGCTGAAACACCACATTGATCAGTTCCTCACTTTGAATGTGCATGATCGGCTCTTGCGCCATCACATACTGGTGATTTTCTACCATGGTGAGGGAGATATTGCCGTTATACGGCGCCAAAATCGTGGCATAACTGCGATTGGTTTTAGCCTGATCTAACGCCGCTTTGGCCTCGCTTAAATTGGCTTGAGAAGTATCGTACTGCAGCTCTGAAACGACATTGGTACGCAGCAATTCTTTGTCGCGGGAAAACTGCACGTAAGCCAAGTTGTAATTGGCTTGGGCTTGGGCTTCAAGCAATTGCAGCTCATCTGGGTTAATCCTTGCCAGCAGCTCACCGCGCTCAACCCGCTGCCCCGCCAACACCTCAAGTTGGTCAATCACCCCCGAGACGCGAAACGCCAAAACTGCTTTATCGCCGGCTTCTAATGTGGCAGGAAAAGCGCGTAACACAGGTTGGTTGGAGTTAGAAATGAGCAGGGTTTTGATTGGCCGCGATTCGGGCTCTTCGACAGGCGGTAAGGACTCTTCACATCCCATGGCAAGAAATAACACCATCGTGAGGCCGATGGCTAACGCTCGAATCATGCCTTTCACTCCCTTCGACTGAGTTTTGCGATCAGACAACATCAAAGTTGACGTTATGGCGGCAAAACTAAGTGTAGACAGGCATTTCTTAACACGGGGAAGAAGTATGAATAAAAAAGACAATTTTTAAATATTTTTTGGCTTAACGCTCTTGTATACAAATAAGACAGGATAAAACGCTAAATTACGACAGTAGCGACAACGATCACATCACAAGAAATACCAGCACTCCTGCTGGCATTCTGTACTTGTTCAACGTAAGAGATGAAATGAGAGCTTTTGTAACCATCGCGCGTTTAGCGCACCAGCCATTCACTGTTTAAGGTGTCGCTATCGCCTAAGTAATCGAGCAGCCATTGCATCGCGGGGCTCAATCGCTCCGTATTCCACGCCACGCAGCAAGGGCTGATTGGCAACGCACTTTCAATCGCCAGCGATACCAGCTCGCCACTCTCTAATTCCTTCTCCACCATGTGATACGGCACCATGGCAACGCCCAAACCCAGCTTCAAACTTTCCACCACATCGTGCCAACTCGGCACCAAGATCCGGCGCTGATTATCCAATTGCCACGTTATGCGTTTCGGTAAATGGCGCGAGGTATCTTCCAAACAGATCGACGGATAACTCCGCACATGATCGTCGCTCAGCGGGCGTGTTTGCTGGGTTAACGGATGGGTGGCCGAGACCACAAACGCCCAACTGAGGATCCCCATATCGCGAAAGGCAAAATTTCCACCCACAGGGATCGCTGCGGTCGCACCAATCACCAGATCAGCGCGATTATCCGCCAGTGCATCCCACACCCCGTTAAACACTTCCATGTTGAGGTGCAGCTCAACATCAGAAAAGGCGTTATAGAAATCGTGCACCATTTTGTGCATGCGCGATTCACTGACCACAGTATCAAGGGCCACGTAGAGATGTTGAGTCCAGCCGTTAGCGACCCGTTGGGTATCTTCTTTCAACTGCGCCATCTCATTGAGTAGCTCGCGCGCGCGCGTGACAAAGAACTCGCCTGCTGGCGTTGGGATCACATCGCGGTGCTGGCGCACAAACAAGGTCACCGCTAAACGCTCTTCAATCGTTTTGACGGTATAGCTGATCGCACTAGGGACTTTGTGCAGCTCGGTCGCTGCAGCGCTGAAACTGCCCCCGCGGGCAACCGCATCAATTACGCGTAACTCTTTGGCTGAGAACATATCAATTTTTTTGAAAGCAAACCGCAAAATAATCCAATTCACACCAGTTTATGCTCCATTTAGACTATTGGCCAACAGATTGCTCCAATTTGAGAAAAATGATGAATAAACGCCCAACCATTACCACCCTAGTGTGGTTTGCCCTGCTAAGTATGCTTGGCTTTTTAGCCACCGATATGTACTTGCCTGCATTCGACACGCTACGCACCTATTTTGATACCAGCGCAAACCAAGTTGGCTTAACCCTGACGATTTTCGTGAGTGGCTTGGCTGGCGGTCAGCTCCTTTATGGCCCACTTTCTGATCGCTATGGCCGCAATATTACCCTGAGCGTTGGTTTGATCATTTTCACCATCGGTAGCTTGTTGTGCTCATTCGCGTCATCGATCGAATTCCTGATCGCCGCACGTTTTCTGCAAGCCCTCGGCGCTTGTAGTGCGAGCGTATTGTGGCAAGCGATTGTACTTGACCGTTATGACTCTGAAACCACCGAGAAAGTCTTTGCCACCATTATGCCGCTATTGGCGTTATCGCCAGCACTCGCACCGCTATTGGGCGCAGCAGTAGAAACCCAGTTTAACTGGCAAGCAATTTTCCTATTCAGCGCTTTGTTGGGTGGTGTTCTTCTGGTATTTACTCGCTTAGAAGCGAAAAACGACGTTGAGCAAGAAAAATCACCTATCTGCCTAAAGAAAATCGGCGCTTCTTACCAAGAAATGCTGTCTTCGAAAAAATTCATAGGCTATGTGATGATTTTTGGTGGCTGTGCCGGTGCGTTCTTTGCTTACCTGACTGCCGCACCATTGTTGATGGCAGAAATGGGTTACAGCGGCTCCGATATCGGCTTGAGTTTCGTTCCACAAACCATCGCCTTTATTGTCGGTGGCTACGGCTGTCGCTTCTTGTTGAACCGCTTTAGCGGCAACCAATTGCTACCTTGGGGTTTGAAATTGTTTGTGCTGAGCATTGTGATCATGTTGGTGGTATCGCTCCGTCTTGAACTCACCTCGTTCTGGCCTATTCTTGCGCCTTTCTGCCTGCTCGCAGTGGCGAACGGTGCGGTTTACCCTATCGTGATCAACGCTGGTTTGAAGCCATTCAAACACATCAGTGCAACGGCAGCAGGTTTGATGAACTTCCTGCAAATGTCGATTTGCTTTATCTGTAGCGGTTTGGTGTCAGCGCTGATCAGCCACGGCATTATCGCGATGACGGGCGTAATGACAGTGTGTGCGGTGATGGTGTTTGTTGGCTACATCTTGTGTTACGAACGCCCTCATTTACAGACAGATAGCAAACAACCTCAAGTCGCGTAACAAAACTGATTTTACTTCTCGAAGGAACGGTATATGATGCCGTTCCTTTTGTTATGTCTGGTGTTTAGTATTTTGAACACCACACGTTTTTTGCGGAAGATGATTGTGAAAAAAGCCAACATTGTGGGCTTGGTAGTTGCACTTACCGGCCTTTCGGTTTTTATTTGTATGCTTGCGGGCGACAGCGAATTCTACCGTTTACCGTATGATGCCGTTGTCGGATTAAGTTTCCTTTTTGCCTTCGGACTTGGCTTCTCTCCAGTGCCCTCCGTGATGTTGTCCTTGGGTGTTTTTGCGGGGATAGGCGGGATCTTGTTTGTCGTTGGTCGCTTTATTGGCCATAAATTACTCGATAAATAGACCGCGTTGTCTGCATATTGTATAGCTAGTTGTTGCTGATCCTTCTTCTGGCAGGCCTCTACGACTAGCTATCACCTCTCATCTCGCTACTTTGAACCCCCTCCGTTTTTCTCACACACGCAAGCTATATCACCGATCAAAAACGCCACCCTAAGGTAGCGCACTATTTACAAAAGCGAGTATCCACCCGCTTTTCGCTAAATTAACTCAGCGGTTTCACCACTTACCCTGCATTCGTCGGTGGATAACCCATTGAATAACAGCGACAGACAAAGGGAAAATCACCACAGGGCTCAGCCATTCAATCGTCATAATGGTTTTGAACGTGGGATTGTCCGAGGTAAACGGCCATGGGAAGCTTATCCACGCCACAGGCAAAGTGATCATCAAAGCCACCAGCCCTGCATATTTTCGATACAGTCTCGACAGCGGATTGCCCAATAGCAGCGCAAACAACACCGCAACCACCGGCGTTTGAATATGCAGAAATTCGAGAGTATTGATACCCAGAAGGCCAGAGAAATAGTCGACATTGATATCGGCATTGAACAATCCCCAGCCAATAAAGAACGCCCACGTCGCCACCACAAAGGCAAAGGTTTTCAACCGCCGAGAAAAGGTATTATCGCGAACCACAAAGAAAGGAATGTTGGTTACGACGATCAAAAACAATACGGTGTGATAGGTATATGCATCACCCAAGGTACCCAGCACCATAAAAGCGAGCCAAGCGACACTGAAAATCACCGTCACTGCCAATGATTTGATATTTAAACGACCACTAATGTTTTCCACGTTTCAATCCTTGAAATCTGCGTTGGCGTTGCCCGCCAATTTTGACGAGCACTTTAAGTCGATAAAGAACCGATCGTATTGTATTGATTTTCGACTCTACACGTTTGTATCAAAAGTGATAATTGACTGTTTATTAACAAAAAACGCCACCCGTGGGTAGCGTTTTAACTTCGTTCAAAACAGATTTATGCATCCATTTCGGCGATTTTGACTTTCCAGGTATCTGGGCCGATTTGGTGAGCGTTAGCGCCGGTTGAATCCACGGCGACGGTGACTGGCATATCTTCGACTTCAAATTCGTAGATCGCTTCCATACCTAGCTCTTCAAAGGCGACAACGCGCGCTTTTTTGATCGCTTTCGCCACCAAGTACGCTGCGCCACCAACCGCCATTAAGTACACCGACTTATTACGCTTAATCGACTCAATGGTCGCAGCGCCACGCTCAGCTTTACCGATCATCCCCATCAGGCCAGTTTGCTCTAGCATCATGTCGGTAAATTTGTCCATGCGGGTTGATGTCGTTGGGCCAGCCGGACCCACTACTTCATCGCCAACCGCATCCACAGGGCCAACGTAGTAAATAAAGCGGCCATTGAAATCAACGCCCTCTGGCAGGCCTTCACCCTTGTTAAGCATGTCTTGAATGCGTTTGTGTGCCGCATCTCGACCGGTCAAGATCTTACCGGATAGCAGCACGGTTTCGCCGGTTTTCCACGTTTGTACATCTTCGGCGGTCACTTCATCCACGTTCACGCGGCGCACGTTATCGCCCATTTCCCACGTCACTTCTGGCCAATCTTCCAGTTTTGGTGGCGCGAGTTCAGCAGGGCCATTGCCATCAAGAGTGAAGTGAACGTGACGGGTTGCGGCACAGTTCGGGATCAAACACACCGGCTTAGACGCTGCGTGTGTTGGCGCAGTTTTGATTTTCACGTCAACCACAGTGGTCAGGCCGCCTAGACCCTGTGCACCGATACCGAGTTTGTTCACGCGGTTGTAAATATCCAAACGCATTTCTTCTTCTGCGTTTGCCGGGCCGCGCTCGATAAGCTCATGAATATCGATGTGCTCCATCAAGGATTCTTTCGCCATCACCGCCGCTTTTTCAGCGGTGCCACCAATACCGATACCGATCATGCCCGGTGGACACCAGCCTGCGCCCATGGCTGGTAGCACGCTTTCAACCCATGCCGCAACGTCATCAGAAGGATTCAACATCACCATCTTGGTTTTGTTTTCTGAACCGCCGCCTTTCGCCGCGATTTGAATGTCAACGGTGTTTCCCGGCACCATATCGATATGAACAACCGCTGGCGTATTGTCGCGGGTATTCTTACGACCACCCGCAGGATCGGCCACCACTGAGGCACGTAGCGGGTTATCTGGGTTGGTGTATGCACGGCGCACACCCTCATCAATCATCTGCTGCACAGTCAGATCACTGTCCCACTGCACGTTCATGCCGATTTTGACGAAACAGGTCACAATACCGGTGTCTTGGCAGATAGGACGACGTCCCTCTGCTGACATTCTTGAGTTAATTAGGATTTGAGCAATCGCATCTTTTGCCGCTTGGCTCTGCTCTTTGTGGTAAGCCTTCTCCAACGCCTGTACAAAATCAAGCGGATGGTAGTAGGAAATATATTGCAGCGCATCTGCGACACTAGCGATCACATCTTCTTTACGAATGACGGTCATTTCATTGCCTCACTTAATTGCATCCATGGCGCCAGATCGCTCAGTATTACTCCATGCTGAGCATAAGAATTATTATGGTACGCTGGCGTCGAAAATTACGTGTATTATGATACTCTTGTCAGTCGCACTCCGCTACGACACTGTCATTCATTTATTACTAAAATCACACTATGCCAGCCAGAGCCAACGCCAGTTATACAACTCAATCACTAAAATACGAAAAGCACGCAACAAAAAAAATATTTAGTCAAATTGCTCACAATAATTGGGCAATGTTGCTGCGCTCCGCCTCACGGGATCACAGCAACAGTCGCTTTGATATTTTGGTGGCCGATCCGATCGTAACGGTTACAACTTACGCAGGCTGTAGCACGGTAAAAACACCTGAAAGTGAGTTTCAAGATCACGCTAATCCTTTCCATTTGTTAACACAATTGCAAACCCAATGGTTACATTCAGCGTTGCCCAATGACGATCTCCCCTTCCTTGGCGGCGTGCTGGGCTACTGGAGTTATGATCTCGGTCGGGTGGTGGAAAAGATGCCCTCGCTGGCCGAGCACGACATCCCTGCTCCTGAGATGGCGGTCGGTTTATATAATTGGGCGTTGATTGCCGATCACCAGAAGAAAACCCTAACGCTGGTCAACCAAAATCCAGAATTTGACCGCCTCGATTGGCTGCTATCACAGGTCGCCCCCGATGCGCTTCCCTGTTCGCTGCCTTTTGCGCTCACGCAACCGTGGCAGAGCAATATGACGGCGCAAAGCTATGCCGATAAGTTCACTACGGTAAAAGAGTACATTGTTGCGGGCGACTGTTACCAAATCAACTTAGCACAGCGCTTTGACGCGGCTTATCAAGGCGATGAATGGCAAGCCTACGAAAAGCTCGAAGCCCATAACCAAGCGCCGTTTTCTGCGTTTATCCGCATTCCCGAGCACACGGTGTTGTCCGTGTCACCCGAGCGGTTTATCTCGCTCGACAATCGCGTCATTGAAACCAAGCCCATCAAAGGGACGCGCCCACGCGCCGAGGATCCGGCGCAAGATGCTGCCCTTGCCAATTCGCTGCTAACGGCGGAGAAAGATCGCGCTGAAAACCTGATGATTGTCGATTTGCTGCGTAACGATGTCGGCCGCGTTGCTAAACCGGGCTCGGTCCATGTGCCACATCTGTTTGAGATAGAGAGTTTTCCCGCTGTGCATCACTTAGTGAGCACGATCCGCGCCACCTTAGATGATCAATACCGTGCGATTGATTTGTTGCGCGCTGCGTTTCCGGGCGGCTCTATCACCGGCGCGCCTAAAGTGCGAGCAATGGAAATTATTGAAGAATTGGAGCCACATCGCCGCAGTGTCTATTGTGGTAGTGTTGGCTATATTAGTAACTGTGGCAAGATGGATACCAGTATTACGATCCGCACCCTGATCAGCAGTAAAAACCGGATGTACGCGTGGGCGGGTGGCGGTTTAGTAGCTGACAGTGAATGCGACAGCGAATACCAAGAGATCCGCGATAAGCTCAGCCGTATTCTGCCGGTACTCGAAAACTAAACTCACGAGGTTGTAACCTCTCCTCTTACAATCTGCGTGTGTTGTTGCACTCATCGCGCTTGTTTTGCTTTTGCTTTTGCTTTTGCTTTTGCCAAGAAGCTAATCCACGCGCAAACATGATCCGCGATGAGTGTTCGACATTATGGATAATGAGGTCAATGTGATGTATTCCCCTTACGCTGGTCGTTTTTTGCTCTCTCCTACTCGCAGCGATGATAACCACGACTTTCACGATTTGTTGCCGGATACCCTCAAACAAGCCGCCGTCTTGATCGGCTTTGTCAATCGCAACGGTGAGGATCACATTGTGCTGATCCAACGTGCGTTTCACCTTAATCATCACCCCGGTCAAGTCGCATTTCCTGGCGGTCGTTTTGAGCCAGAAGTCGACCACGATCTGATCGATACCGCCATTCGTGAAACCTTCGAAGAGACAGGAATTGTCTGTGAACGTAGACAAGTATTAGGCAACCTTTCACCTATCAAAACCGTATCTGGCTACCAAGTGACGCCTTTTGTTGCCAATTTCGACCCGAATTTTGCGGTAAAGATCGACGAAGGTGAAGTCCACCACTTGTTTGAAGCCCCTGCTAACTGGCTCCTTAACCCCAAAAATGTAAAAACCTTTACTTATCTGCGTTTTGGCAAGCAACGTCGTGTTTTTGCCATTCCGTATGAAAACTACACCATCTGGGGTGCAACCGCCCAAATGTTAAAAAGTCTGTCAGAACAAGTGTGGCATAGTCACTTTTGTCCAAGAAGTCTCTGAACCCCTCCTGAACCAGCCCTAAAAAGGTGATCAATGTCACCTTTTTGTGTTTTTTATTTCACTAATTTTCAATAATCGATCCAGATCAATGTTACGTGCCACAAAATAGCAATAATGCGCCCCGTTCTAAAAGTTTCCTTATCTTTTTTTGTGGAAATACAACCTATGCAAACCACTACAAGTGCAGCAACTCCTACCGCAACTAAACGCGGCTGGTCGTCTCAAGATCTTTCTTGGGCTCTGTCTCTATTCGGCACAGCCGTTGGCGCCGGTGTTCTTTTCCTACCTATCAAAGCAGGTGCTGGCGGTTTCTGGCCTTTGGTTATCCTTGCACTGATCGCAATGCCTATGGTGTGGTTCGCCCACCGCGGTCTAGCGCGTTTCGTACTTTCTTCTAAAAACCCAGATGCAGATATCACTGATACTGTTGAAGAGCACTTCGGTAAAACTGGCGCGAACATTATTACTTTTGCCTACTTTTTTGCCATTTACCCAATCGTGCTTATCTACGGTGTAAGTATCACCAACGAAGTAAACAACTTCATGGTGCACCAGCTAGGTATGGAAGCGCTGCCGCGCCCATTGCTGTCTGGTTTGCTAATCGCCGCAATGACCCTTGGTGTTGTCTTTGGTAAAGAGCTAATGCTTAAAGCAACATCAGCGATGGTTTACCCACTGGTATTCATCCTGTTTGCGATGTCTATTTACCTAATTCCTGGTTGGAACACTTCAATGATCCAAGCAGAAGCAAACTGGTCTGAAATTCCTTCAGTGGTATGGCTTGCGATCCCTATCATCGTGTTCTCATTCAACCACAGCCCAATCATCAGCCAATTTGCCAAAGAGCAACGTCTTAAGCATGGCGATCACGCGGTGAAGAAAACTGACAGCATCACTTGTGGCGCTGCGGGTATGTTGATGGCGTTCGTGATGTTCTTCGTGTTCTCTGTGGTTCTGTCTCTGTCACCAGAGCACCTAGCGAGCGCGAAAGATCAAAACATCAGTGTGCTAGCGTACCTGGCAAACGTTCACAGCTCACCGTTCATCTCTTACTTGGGCCCAATCATTGCGTTTGCAGCGATTGCATCAAGCTACTTCGGTCACTTCATCGGTGCTCACGAAGGTCTAGTGGGTCTAGTGAAGTCTCGCTCTTCTGTTGAAGTGAAAACCATCGAGAAGTTCTCGCTAGCGTTCATCGTGATCACCACGTGGATTGCCGCTATCGTTAACCCAAGTATCCTTGGCATGATTGAAGAAATCGGCGCGCCAATGATTGCAGGTATCCTATTCCTTCTACCTGTGTTCGCGATGTACAAAGTACCAGCGATGGCGAAGCTACGTACCTCAGGTATGGCGAACGTGTTCACCGTGATCTGTGGTCTAGCAGCAATTTCTTCTGTACTTTACGGCATCTTCGGTAAATTGATTCAAGGTTAATCAATTGTAAAGTGATAAATTTGAGAAAAACTGTAAATACATATTTCTTTATCACTAAAGTACAGTAAAATTAAAGTAGTTAAGAGAGCAGGGATAGACTCACACAGTCACCTGCTCTTTCTATTTTCATTCTCACCACGGACGGGGGAGACACACTAAAACAAGTACCATGAGTAGCGGCTGCAAAGTGCGCTGCTTCAATCTGAGATTTGATACATGATCAGTGTTTTTGACATTTACAAAGTGGGTGTTGGTCCTTCCAGCTCGCACACTGTCGGTCCAATGAAAGCGGGTAAGCAATTCATTGATGATCTCCGTTCGTCCAACCAGCTGCACACCATCACCAAGTTTACTGTTGACGTATATGGCTCTCTGTCTTTGACAGGTAAAGGCCACCATACCGACATCGCCATTATTATGGGTCTAGCTGACAACCTTCCTGACACCGTTAACATCGACAGCATTCCTGGCTACATCGCTAATGTCGAAGCTAACGAAACACTGGTGATCGGCGACAACGAACACACGGTTGACTTCCCTCGTGAAGGCGGCATGAACTTCCACACCACTAACCTACCGCTGCACGAAAACGGTATGCAGATCCACGCTTGGGTTGGTGACGAGAAAGTTTACTCAAAAACCTACTACTCTATCGGCGGTGGCTTCATCGTGGATGAAGAGCACTTCGGTCAAGACGACGCGTCTGCGGTAAAAGTACCTTACGAGTACACTTCTGCTGACGAGCTAGTGAACCACTGTAAAGAGAACGCGATCTCTATCAGCTCGCTTGTAATGGCGAACGAGCGCATGCTTCGCGATCAAGACACCATCAAAGCACAATACGCGAAAATCTGGGAAACCATGAAAGAGTGTATGGAGCGCGGTATGAGCACCGAAGGCCTATTGCCTGGTCCTCTGCGTGTGCCTCGTCGTGCAGCAAGTCTACGTCAACAACTGGAAACCACAGAGCGTCTCACTTCAGACCCAATGACCGTGGTTGACTGGGTTAACATGTTCGCGTTCGCGGTTAACGAAGAAAACGCAGCCGGTGGCCGTGTAGTTACCGCACCAACCAACGGCGCATGTGGCATCATCCCAGCAGTTTTGGCGTACTACGACAAGTTCATCCAACCGGTAACTGAAACCCAGTACACGCGTTACTTTGCCGCTTCTGGCGCAATCGGTGGTCTGTACAAGCGCAACGCATCTATCTCTGGTGCGGAAGTGGGCTGTCAGGGCGAAGTGGGTGTGGCATGTTCAATGGCGGCGGCAGGTCTTGCTGAGCTAATGGGCGGTAGCCCAGAGCAAGTGTGTATGGCGGCAGAAATCGCGATGGAACACAACCTTGGCCTAACCTGTGACCCAGTAGCGGGCCAAGTACAGGTGCCTTGTATCGAGCGTAACGGTATTGCTGCGGTTAAAGCGATTAACGCTAGCCGTATGGCACTACGTCGTTCATCTCAGCCGTGTGTATCGCTAGATAAGGTTATTGAAACCATGCTAGAAACCGGTAAAGACATGAACGCGAAATACCGCGAAACCTCTCAAGGTGGTCTAGCGATCAAGGTGATCTGCTAATCGATAATCTTAGATAGCGCCACTATCTAAGCCTTAATTCGGTAGCACTCGCTTTATCAAATCGCACGATTTCGATCTAAAAGCCCAGCGATCACCGCTGGGCTTTTTTCTATCTCGAATTTCCTCAAGACAAGCGCGTTTTCTGCTCAATCTTGTAAGCGCGTCGCAAACAGCAACTCGATATCTTCGCTTAAAAATTCCGCTTGCTGCAACGTGGTAAGCCAAGAGATTGGGATCCCCTTCTCTCCCCCAATACCAAAACACGCCCCCGCTATCGCCCCTATCATTATCGCGCGGCCACAGCTATCGCCCGAGGCCAAAATATTGTTCAGCACCACTTGGCGATACGAGGTTGCATTCGACAATAACCACGCCGACAACGGCAAGCTATCGGCTAAATGACAAGCTTGATTGACCACAGTTAACACATGCGAAAGGTGATCGTCTTTCGGATCGAGGTTTCGCAGCGTGACGATACGCTCTTGAATCGGATCGGGCGATTTAAGCTGCAAGATATTGAGCACATTTTCAATCCGCTGTGTTGCGATTGCCTCTTTGAGCGCCGCCGCAAAAGCGTGTGCACTGGCCAGCGCCACATCGTTTTGATGGGTCATGCCAACAAACTGGTTAATACAATCGGTCAGTAATTCAGAGTCATCCAAGGTACACACCAGCGGCGCAACCGCACAGAGCGCGGTGTTTTGATCGTCATCGCTGCCAGAATCTTCCGGCCAAGAGTCAGGCTCCAACGCCATTAACTGTGTGAGTAGCGCGCGAGTGGGACTATCGATATAGCCGATAAACTCCCCGCCGGGGCCAAAGTGGGACACCGCCGCCATCTGCGCGTCGCGAACCGAGGCCAAGGGATCGGCAAAAGTGCGAATGTACAAGGCAAGCCATTCGCCATACGGGCTCAATTCGCCCGCCGCTTTCGCGCCGTGAGCAAAATAGCCCTCGACACCTTCATAGTGATCGGGATCTGGGGTGATAAAGGGAAAGCCGGGCTCATCCAGTAAGGCTTGAATGCGTGGCGGTGAATAAATCCAGTGGGTGCCCAACGCCGCAGCATCCGCGACCAAAGCACCGAATAGTGCAGCTGTTCGAATCGACATAGCTTCCTCTCTGTCTATGCGTTGCATGAGCGCAGCGCAGATGAACTAAACCTTCAAAAGCATAGCGCGTTTATCCCAAACTGGCAGCGGGCGAAACCGAGAACAAAGATCGACAAAACCGTGTACTCGCCTCAGTGATCGCCAGAAACGAGAAAGCCCACACGCGGTGGGCTTTAGGTAACTGAAATGCGGCACTTTATTCGGTGTGCGTCGCGATATGGGCTTCCACATCGGCTAACACCGCATCCAACTGCGCATCTAACGGTAAGTCACGGTAATCTTTATCGCTTAGCGCTTCGGAAATGCGCAATAAACGCGCTTCACGATCAAGCAGATAGCTTTCATAGTTAGCTTTTTCTAGCTCACGCAACACGTTAACTTCGGCCAACAGTTGGCGCGCATGATTCAACTCGAAAGTGATACGGCTGACCATGCGATCAATCGCGGTAAAATCACGCGGGGTTGCGGTGATCAGATCTTTCGCCGCTTTAATCTCCGCTTCCACTCGCGCTTGGCTTACTGGGATCAAGCTGCGCGAATGCAGATTGAGCAGCTCACGAGAGCGGTTTTCTAGTGGCGTCACGTAAATACGTTTGATGGTTTTCACTTCTAAGCTCTGCGCGCGCAACAAAAATTCATCCGCCAGCTCAGAGGCTTCATTACGTCCTTGCTCATCAAGCGCGGCGAGAAGCTCAAAATAACGACGCTCTAAGCGGTCAAACTCACTGCGAAAATAGTGACGTGCATTAAGATCGCGCAGATACGCCAAGTGATCCATCGGCTCGGCCAACACATCCATCGCTCTATCGCGCGCTTCTTCCATCTCTTCGTAGTGATGTTCAATCTGCTCGATGTCGCTTAAGAAACGATCGTAATAGCTCGTTGAGCCAAATAGCGGCGATGCAACCAAACGCGCCGGTGCATTGTCGAACTCTTCATAATTGCTTTGCGCGCTCTGCCACAGTTGGCGAACTACGACGGCGTTTTCTGGCGAATATTCTTGCAGTAAATCGAGGCTTTTCAGCGTGCCGTGCCAATGCTGGTACAGCGTGGCGGCGTTCGCCATCATCTCTGATTGTTGTTGTTGCAGTTCACTGTCTACTTCTGGGGTCGATTGACAGGCCATCAGCCCGCCCAAACAGACCACTAACACAGTGCGCTGAATAAAATTCTTCATTCCTAATTCCAATTTACGATGTGCAATGAGCACTTCAACAGCCCGCGTTGTTGGCTTAGTTGATGCCGCATTCTGGCGCTCAACTAACGCTGACTAAAGCCCTTTTTATTGAGAAAATCTTGCATAAACGGGCGAGATTCTTTGGTTAACTTTTCTTTGATTTGCGCCGACCAAGTGGCGCTCATCTTGCCTTTGGTGCGCTGTGCGTAATACGCCGACACCTGCTGATCGTAATCGGCCAGTACCGCCCTATCGAGGGGTTGATAGCTGTCGGTGTGCACCATCAAAGACAAAGGTAATCTTGGTTTCACTTCAGGCGACTGCGCCGGATAGCCAAGACACAAGCCAAACAACGGCAGCACATGTTGCGGCAGTGCCAGCAAGTCGCTCACTGGTTGTGGGTTATTGCGCAGTCCACCAATATAGACTCCGCCTAACCCCATTGATTCCGCCGCCACCAAACAATTTTGCGCCACCAGCGCGGTATCAACCGCACCAATCAGGGTTTGCTCTGCAAAGCCGAGCTGGGCGTCATCGACTATCTGATCGTGGCGATGAAAATCGGCGCAAAAAACTAAAAACTCCGCACACGTCGCCACGTAGGGTTGATCCCCCGCCAAATGCGCTAACGTGGCGCGTTTTTCAGAGCAGGTGATCCGAATAACGCTAACACATTGAATAAAGCTCGAACTGGACGCCGCGCGGCCGCACTGCAAAATCGTGTTGAGATCATCACTGCTGATAGACTGCGTAGAAAAACGTCGAATGGAGCGATGCGATAACAAGGTGTCGATTGTCGAAGTCATGTCTCTTCCTGAGCCAAATTAAGTGCACTCTATTGAGTGTATCTCGCTGCCATCAAATGCCGATAAAAAAGCCACTGCACTGAGTGGCTTTTTGAAGCTGAATCATAACACGGCGCGTGATCACCTTCACCCTTTCACATCAACAAGTGGTTAAAAAAAGCCCAAAAATCAAACGCATGTCTCTTAGGCTTCTTCTGTTGTGCTACTTGCGCATACCTCTTGCAAAATATGCACTAGGCGATCTTTGGTCAGCGGCAATGGGTTACCTTTAATCGCCGTCGAGCGAAGGGCATCGTCGGCAATATCTTCGAACAGACTGGCGCACAAACCGTACATTTGTAGCGGTGGGATCTTCAAACGTGTTAGCGCTTGTTGGGTCCAGCGGATCGCATCTTCGGCTTTGGCGTGTTCATCCCCCGTTAGCAATACCGCCAAACGGCGATAACGCTGTAACACATCATTGCGCCCGCTGTGTTTGGCAACATCAATATTTTCCGCCATCACAAACGGTGCTAGACGCGCGGTGATCGCCCCATGTGGCGCTTCCAATCGGCCACCGAGCGACGCCGCCAACCCGTGTGCCGCCCCCAAGCTGGCATTGCTTCGCGCCATGCCACCAAGCATTGAGGCAAATGACATATCAGCACGGGCGCGGAAATCATCTTGCTCACAGGCCAAAAACAGCGCCTCGGATAACTTACGCAAGCCTTCTTCACACACCATATCAGACAGCGGATTAGGCGCATTGCAAACGTACGCTTCCATTAAATGGGTGTAAGCATCCATTCCAGATCGCGCCGACAGCGCTGCTTCCATGCCATAAGTTAAGGTGGGATCGATAATGGCTAAATCAGGCAGCAAGACGTGATTGCGAATATTCACTTTGATGTTCTCTTGCGCGGACTTCAGCACGGCGTTTCGGGTCACTTCTGAGCCTGTGCCCGCATTGGTAGGAATGGCAATACAAGGTAAAGGGGCGCGTTGAAACGGTAAGTTACGACCAATCACTTCAAGGTAGTCGTAGACGCTACCTTGGTTGGGGATCAGCGCCGACAACGCTTTACCGACATCAATCACACTGCCGCCCCCGATCGCCACCACCATGTCAGGGGCGAATTTTCGCCCCATCGCGGCCATTTCTTCCACCATGGTGATCACTGGCTCGCCCCACACTGACACCTGCTGGTAGCGCATGTTTTGTTGCATCAAATAATTGATCACCGGCTCAGCTCGCTCGGCGTTGCGCCCTGTTACTAACAGTACGCTATAGCCATATTTTGACAGCAGAGATAAGGATTGATTTAACGCGCCTTCCCCAAAAATTACCTGATTGGCGGTCATGAATTGGAACATATTGCACCCCCTCAAAAACTGATCGCGCCGGTTGTGGCATTGTCACGCATGGCACATCTCAATCCAGATTGGCGGAGTCTACTTGATGATGTTTTGACCTATCGCAATACCTGCTGGATAAGTATTGACCGTGTCATCACCGGAAGTAACAAATATGAGCCGCTTCACTTTTTCGAGACAGTCATTGGAAGCTGGGGCTGACAGTTGGGACGAGGAGCAAACCGTAACTAAAGAAATGTTATGAGACTGGGCATTTACACGCAGCAACGACGGCACAAACCTGATAACACTGCGTTAGGAGTCGCACTCAGGTTCGAGCATCATCTTGCGATTAACAAGCCTGTGTCACAATTTACGCGTCATAAGGCTCAATCGTCTTCAACCAATCGTCAAAAGACAGTAATTCAGGGTTCGCTTCTCTTAGTGATGCAATATCGGCACGCCACCCGTCTTCTGCATAGAAGAGAAACATTTGCTTCATAATCTTTGGCAAAATAAACTTTGTGAACTTCGGAAAATTAACGGGTGATATATTGACGTCCATCTCGCTATTAATTTTTTCAAACATCTCGTTTAGCGATAATTCATCCCCGGCAATTTCCATTTCCTTGCCGACGTATTGATCAGGATGAGAAAATGAGAGTTCCACAAACTTTCCGATGTCTTGTACGGAGATCAGCTGAAATTTTTTGCTGTCATCAAGATACAGACGCAACATTCCAGCCATCACTTTTGTCGACATCTGATTAGCAAATGTTTCCATATAGCCAACTGGCCTTAATATTGTGTAAGGCTTATTGATCGCTTTGAGTTTATCCTCAATCGCTTTCTTGTAGCCATAATGTTCGACCTTGGTATACCTGTCCGCCCCTCCCACAGAAGAATACACGATATGTTGAACAGCAGAATGTTTGGCAAGTTCGAGCAGTGCCTCCCCGTAGCCAACGGAGTTACTGGTATGCGGTAGCGCAAAAAACAATCCATAGGCATTGTCCAGAAGCGATGTCAAAGATGACTTCTTATTGAGATCGCCTTTATATATTTCAACATTGGGTGCAAACAAAGCACCGACTTTTTCTGGGTTTCGAACTAATGCCCTTATTTGATAGCCTTGCTCACTCAAGCTGTTAATAACAGACTGGCCTTGTTTACCACTAGCCCCAACGACAACAATTAATTTACTCTCCACCGCGAACTCCCTGTTAACGTTTTATCCTGCAAATCAGTCTATAGAGACATGGCCACATGATCTCGGATGAAAGTAGAGTACTGATATAGAGACATGGCCACATGATCTCGGATGAAAGTAGAGTACTGACATGTAAAACCATGCAATAACAACAGATATATTATTGATAACATTGACTTTTAACTAATGAAAACTACGGTAAAAAGCGTCTGCTATGCAGCGTAAACTGCACCGCTATTTAATACCTTGGATAAACAAGCAGAAACTTAGGTAGTCCGGTTAGTTTGCAAAATTTGGGCAGGCTTTTTCTATCTGTGCCACCAGCTTTTCACATGCGAGATAAACACGGTTTTCGCCTGTATAACTGCTCACCCTTCCCTCACATCGTGCAATAGTTGCACAATCTGTTGGTGGTTAGTGAAATTGGCTATGACTTATTGCCATAAGCTATCGCAATGATAGGTAAATCTTTCTTTTCTCGCGGGGCGGGATCAGGCATAGTTAGCTCAACTAAACGAAACAACGAGATGGCGTTGCTACCTTGCCCCAGCAGTGGATCAGCGGCCATATCATCAAGGAATCGGAGAAAGAATATGTTCGTAGTTATTTTTGGTCGCCCAGGTTGTCCATTCTGTGTTCGTGCGAAAGAAATCGCGGAAACGCTAAAAGAAGAGCGTGACGACTTCAACTTCCGCTACGTTGATATCCACGCTGAAGGTATTTCGAAAGCAGATCTTGAAAAGACCGTTGGTAAGCCGGTAGAAACCGTACCTCAAATCTTCATCGACCAAGAGCACGTTGGCGGTTGTACTGAGTTTGAAGCATACGCGAAAGAGAACTTGGGTCTGTACCAATAAGTTCGCTGCTAGCACAGCTCAATCTTAGAACTGTGTAATCAAAGAAGACTGGCTTAGGCCGGTCTTTTTTATGCCTATCGTACCGTGCCTGTCTCTTTTCCCTCTTTTTATTTTTCTCTCTTCTATTCTATTTTATTTTATTTTACTGTCTTTTCTTAAGGCTTTTGTCTCTTGCTAAATCTCGAGAAAAAGCCATTGCACCGCTTAGGCTCTGAAGTAACGTCGCTCTGGCCTGCCAATCGTGCCGTAAGAGACTTGGGCGCTGAACTCATCTTCGGCAACGAGATATTCAAGATAGCGTCTGGCGGTCGTGCGGCTTGCACCAATCTGTTGGCCAACTTCTTCTGCATTTAGCCCGCTCTCGGTCGCCAGCATGACCTCGCGCACTTTATCTAAAGTAATGCCATCAATCCCTTTCGGCAGACGCGAGGGTTTGACTGGCTCGGCATTGGTTGGTGAGGCGAGCAGCCCATCCACATCACTTTGCGCCAACGAACTCATCTGCTGCAAGCGTCCAACATGCTCGACATAACGTTGCAACGAGGCATTCAAGCGTTCAAACACCAAAGGTTTTAAGATGTAATCGAAGATCCCTTGGCGCATAGCGGTTTTCAAGGTATCGACTTCTTTGGCAGCGGTGATCAAAATAACATCGCTACCCACTTCACTGGCGCGCAGCTCACGCAATAACTCTAAACCTGTGCCAGAAGGAAACTGGTTATCGAGCAGGATCAACTGCGGTTGTAACACTTCAATCAGATCGCGGGCATCGTCCAAAGTATGGGCGATCCCCACCACTTCAAAGCCATCTATGCGCTCAACAAACCGGCGCTGAATTTCAGCAATTTGAGGATCATCTTCGGCAATTACCAACTTTATCATCGTCTATTATCGTCCCTTATGATTGATAGCGCGGCGACTCCGCGTCCGCGCTAAATAACGACTTAGTTAAATACAGGGTGAAGCGGCTGCCGCCCTGCTCGTTCACTGGCGAATCAATCGTGAGCAAGCCGTCCAGTTGCTCGGTCAGTTGGCGCACCAAATACAGCCCAATCCCATGACCTTCGGCTTTCTTGGTGGAGTAACCGCGCTGAAAAATCGCGTCTTGCTCGTCCAGCGATAAGCCGCGTCCTTGATCTTCAATTTCGAAAATCAGCTCTTTCCCTAAGTCGGTCATACTCAAACGGACAACACCGTTAAGGCCGGTTGCATTGCGCGTCGCTTCAAGCGCGTTGTCGAGCAAGTTCCCCAAGATACTCACCAACTGCTCTCGCGGGATCCCATTAGGTATATCGTACATTTGGCTATCAGGATCAATCTCCAGTCGCAAACCTAACTCTTTGGCACGACTGTATTTCCCCAGCAAACACCCAGCGAGCACGCTGTCGTTCGTCGCATTCATCAACACTTCAATCAAGCTTTGTTGTTGCTGGGTTTCACTACCAATCAATTGCAGCGCCTCGTCGCTAGCTCCCATTTGGATCAGTCCCGCTATCGTATGAAGTTTATTGTTGTACTCGTGAGATTGGCTACGCAAGCTGTCGGCATACTGGCGAATACGGGTGAGTTTTTTGCTGACCAAATCCACTTCGTTTTTTAAACGAAAGCTCGATACCACCCCCATCACGTCACCGTCTTGCAGCAATGGGATCCGGTTTACAATCAGTAGATGATCGTGCAACCACACTTCTTCATCGTACTGCGGTATACCCGTTTGTAGCACTTCTAACATGCCGCTATCGGGCAGCACATCCAGAATATTCATCCCACGGTAATTCAGGGTATGGTCGAGCTGTAAGGTAGTCATTGCCGCCCGATTAAACGTGGTGATTTCACCGGCTTGGTTTATCGACACTATCCCTTCACGCACGGTTTCTAAGGTGACATTGCGCTCTTGGAACAACCGGGCGATCTGCTCCGGCTCTAAATCAAAAATGACCCGCTTAAAATGCGTCGCAAACATCACCGCGGCAGTGGCACTGAATAACAGGGCAAAACCGGTCGCAATCGACATGATCACTGTGTGATTGGCAACAGTAGACTCCACGGTATCAAGCAGATATCCCACTGATACAATGCCAATGATCTCGCCGCTGCGCGCAAAAATAGGCGCTTTACCGCGCACCGACCAACCCACGCTCCCTTCAGCGCGAGCAACATAACTTTGCCCATGCACCAGCACTGCGCTGTTGTCATCTTGGTCATCATCCGACATCGAGCCGCCAATCCGACTTGGGTCAGGGTGGGCTAAACGAATGCCTTGCTGATCGCCAATCACCACAAATCGCGCTTCTGCCGCGTTGGCCAGTTGTTCACTGACCCTATTGAGATGGTCAATATCACGCTGCTTTACGGCCGCAATCACTTCCGGCGTATTGGCAATGGTTTGCGCCACCAGCATGGCTTGCTGACCAAACTGTTGTTCGAGGGAGTGGTCGAGATAGCGCACCGCAAAATGGCCCAGCACCCCGGTTTGCAGCAAGGTGATCACACCGAGTAACAGCACCATTCTTGGCTTAAGACGCAATTGGCGAAAAGGCTTAATTAACAGCATAAGTCTCCCTACTACCGCTGATAACAAGAGAAAACATCCGTGAACAAAATGCACAAAACGCACTTTATTTTCTTTAACAACATTATATTTACAAACTTTTCAATTCTCGGAAACCTGAATATCGTGGCAGTGAGACTCAAACCCAACTTTGCATTTTGAACAGGCATTTGTGCCATTAACCCTTTGCAGCTTTGGGTAAAACACCAACAAAATGAGGACTAACCTATGCTCAACACAATGCAATCTCGCAAGACTGTGCTGACGGCGACAGCCTTAGTACTGGGTAGCTTGAGCTTTAACGTGAATGCCCAGATTGAAGAAATCCACTTTCTGATACCCGGCGGTGCCGGTGGTGGTTGGGACAGCACTGCCCGCGGTATTGGCGAAGCGCTGAATAAATCAGGCCTTGTTGACCAAGTATCGTACGAAAACATGTCTGGCGGTGGCGGCGGTAAAGCCATTGCGCATTTGATCAAAACAGCGCGCCAATCCGACGAAACCCTGATGGTGAATTCAACGCCTATTGTTATTCGCTCACTTTCCAATGTGTTCCCACAGTCGTTTCGCGATCTTACCCCTGTTGCGGCAACCATTGGTGATTACGGCGCGTTCGTTGTCGCCACCGATTCGCCTTACACCGACTTCAATCAGTTGGTGGAAAAATACCTCAATGATCCCGCTTCAGTCCCTATCGCGGGCGGCTCAGCGCGCGGCAGCATGGATCACTTAGTCGCGGCGATGGCATTTAAAGCCGCCGGTGGCGATCCGCGTCAGGTGAAATACTTGGCCTACGATGCAGGCGGTAAAGCGATGGCCGGTTTGTTATCTGGCGAAGCGCAAATTCTCTCAACGGGGTTAAGTGAAGCGCTGAGCTTGGCTGATGCCGGTGAAGTGCGCATTTTGGCGATGACCGGTGATGCCCGCTCTGACGCCGCGCCTGAAGTGCCGACGCTTAGCGAGCTGGGTTACGACGCGGTGTTTGTGAACTGGCGTGGCTTCTTTGGTCCTCCGGGCCTTGGGGATGACAAAGTGGCGGAGTACGCCGAAACCTTCGAGCAAATGTACGAAACCGGTGCATGGGACGAGGTTCGCTCGCGCTATGGCTGGGCTGAGATCTACAAACCGGGCGATGAGTTCACCGCTTTCTTGGAAACCCAAGAGCAACAAGTGGGCGATCTGATGCGCGAGCTTGGCTTCCTTACCAACTAATCAACAATACAGTCGGGGCGCTGCCCCATCAATTCACACGCTAACTTGTCGTAAGACAACCCCTCGATGCCAGCGGCTGCGGTCGCTGGCTCTCACAAACAGGTTCAGCACCCATGCGCCACAATCACTCAATATACGACGCGCTTGGTCTAACCTTTGTGGAAGAAGGATGACACCATGACTATCACAAAAGACCATATCGGAGGATTGCTGTTCCTCTGTTTCTCGCTGCTTTATGGCTACTATGCTGGGCAGATCCGAATGTTTCCCGGTGATGAACTCCAAGCGTTTCATGCGCGCTCATTACCCAATGCCCTTGCCGTGATGGGGATCGTCCTCTCGGTTATTCAATTACTCACTGCCAGTCGCCATCGCGAAGACAAGCTCTCATTTGCCGGTCTGAGCTTTTCGCTGATGATCAAGCTGCTGGCCTTGATGCTGGTGTTTTCATTCACTTTAGAATGGATTGGATTCATGCTCTCCACCATTCTGTTCCTAGCCGGTGGCTTTGTTATTTTGGGCGAGCGTCGTCCTAAAATCGTTTTGCTTGCTTCTGTACCCTTTGCGGTCCTTTTCTGGCTGCTGCTGACCCAAGTGCTCGATATTTATCTAGCGCCGGGGCGTTTGATCAGTGCCGTTTTAGGAGGATAAATTATGTTTGATGGATTATCGCAAGGACTCAGCACCGCCGTTATGCCATTCAACTTGTTAATGGTGGTTGTCGGCTGCTTCGCCGGTACGTTTATCGGTATGTTACCGGGGCTTGGCCCTATTTCTGCCATCGCATTAATGGTGCCTATCACTTATGGTTTAGACCCTTCTTCAGGCATCATTTTAATGGCGGGCGTTTACTACGGCGCTGTCTTTGGCGGCTCTACCTCGTCAATTTTGATCAACGCGCCGGGTTGTGCCAGTACCGTGGTGACCGCGTTTGATGGCTATCCACTGGCGCAGAAAAACCAAGCGGGTAAAGCCTTAGCCTTAGCAGCGTATTCGTCTTTCACTGGCGGTACGGTGGGGGCGCTGATCTTACTGGTTGCTGCGCCTGCACTGGCCAAGGTGTCGTTGAGTTTCCAATCCTCCGACTACTTTGCGCTAATGGTGCTCGGCCTTACTGCGGTCGCCGCATTCTCAGGTAAAGGCAAAGTGATCAAAGCTCTGATGATGACGGTGTTCGGCCTGATGATTTCCACTATCGGTAACGATGTGATGTCGGGGATCCCGCGTTTTACCTTCAACAGCGTCAACTTGATCGATGGCGTCAGCTTCTTATTGCTCGCCATGGCCACCTTCGCCCTAACCGAAGTGGTGATGACGGTAATGCGCGGCGAACACAAGAAAGACGATCCGCAAATGGATATGAGCGCCCTCGGCAGTATGAAACTGTCGAAAGACGAAGTGAAAGATGTGGCACCGACGGTAGGCCGTTCTTCAATCTTTGGCTTCTTGGTTGGCGTACTGCCCGGCGCGGGTGCGACTATTGCCGCCTTTTTAAGCTACGGGATGGAGCGCAACTTCGCATCAAAAGAGGAAAAAGAGAAGTTCGGTAAAGGCTCATTGCGTGGTTTGGCTGCGCCAGAATCTGCCAACAACGCCGCGTCGACGGGCTCATTTGTGCCACTATTAACCTTGGGGATCCCGGGCTCAGGCACCACGGCTATTATGCTTGGCGCTTTGATTGCCTATGGTATTCAGCCCGGCCCTCGCCTGTTTGTCGATAATCCAGACGTGTTTTGGTCGGTGATCATTTCAATGTACTTTGGCAACTTGGTGCTATTGATCTTGAACTTACCGTTGATCCCGTACATCTCGCGTTTACTGGCGATCCCACGCCCCATCTTGATCCCGCTGATATTGTTCTTCTCCATCACTGGGGTGTATTTGGTAAGCTTTAACAGCTTCGATATTCAGATGATGGTGATCATCACGGTGATCGCGACATTCTTGAAGCTACTCGACTTCCCAATGGCCCCGATGCTACTTGGGTTTATCCTTGGCGATATTTTGGAGAAAAACCTCAGCCGCTCACTGACGTTAGCCGACGGTAGCTTTAGCTTCTTATGGGAGCGACCGCTGACCCTCACCATTATGCTGTTGGCAATCATGGCACTGCTGATGCCTGTAGTAGGCAAGATCTGGGAGCGTTACGGCGCCACCCGACCGGGCGCAAGTAAAATGGATGACTTTGTCGGCCGCGATTAATCGTCGTAGCTTGAGCAGCCAAACGGCTTAAGTCCAAACCAAAGGCTTAAACCCAAGCGGTTTAAGCCTTTTCCGTCTAAATAAGAGAAAGAAGAGAAGAAAACACCCTGCATTGATGCGTGAAAACGGGTGCGACAGGCCGCATTTTTCCATTCAATGAGAAAAACCCTGCCAATTTGCCTGATTATTCTCACCATGCTTTTATTTTCCGCGTTTTGCCGTTAATTTAACCCTCGCCAAAAAGTCATAACCCGTCGACAGTACAATCTATTGCCTATTACTCACTCAGCAGAGACCTTGTTTTTGTCTTGTGTGAGATGGATTTCGAGTCAAACTCGGAGAAACTAATCTATCGTGTTTTGAGGTATCGCCCTGTATCTCAGATCATTGCCACGATTGATTAGTTTACGTCCAACTATCGCATTAGAATTATTCATTCAAAATCGCCGGATATAAGCTGATCAAGCCAGTTGATTGTTCTAAAATATCTGCGCAATGAAAAATAGTCTGACAGTTGCAGTTAACACGATTGCAACCTATCGGCATACCCTCGACTTGGCTTTTTGGTTCGGAATCCGCTCCACGTGAATATTGACGTCCTCTCTCTTCTCCAACAAAACAATATCTTATTGTTATTTGTCGTGGTTGCTATCGGCTTGGCCGTTGGCAAACTTCGGTTTGGTACTATTCAACTTGGCAACTCAATCGGCGTACTTTTAGCCGCCTTGATGCTAGGATCTTACGGTTTTACCTTTGATGCAGAAGCTCTCAACATCGGCTTTATGCTATTTATCTTCTGTGTCGGTATCGAAGCGGGTCCCAACTTTTTCGGTATCTTTTTCCGCGACGGTAAACACTACTTCTTGTTATCCCTCACTGTCATTGGATCGGCAGTAGCAGTGACCAAAATACTGGCGAAAGTCTTCAGTATCGATTTGGGTGTCTCCATCGGTATGATGGCGGGCTCACTAACCGCAACGCCGGTTCTGGTTGGCGCGAAAGATGCCGCCAACGCTGGCCTTGGTACCTTTTCTGATCCGCAGCGTATTGCAATGCTGGTCGATAACATCAGCGTGGGTTACGCCCTGTCGTACCTGTTTGGCTTGGTCAGCTTGATCATGTTCGCCAAACTGATGCCAACCCTGCAAAAGCACAGCCTAAAGGACTCAGCAATGCAGATCGCGCAAGAGCGTGGCATTGGTGAAGTGTCGCAGCGCAAGGTCTACCTGCCGATCATTCGTGCCTATCGCGTTGGCCCGGAGCTGATCGAATGGATTGATGGCAAAAACCTGCGTGAGCTGGGGATCTACCGTCAAACCGGCTGTTATATCGAACGTATTCGTCGTAACGGTATTTTGGCCAACCCAGACGGTGATGCGATTTTGCAACTGGGCGATGAAATTGCGCTGGTAGGCTACCCAGACAGCCATGCGCGCCTCGACCCTGCGTTTCGTAATGGCCGCGAGGTATTTGACCGCGACTTACTTGACCTTCGCGTAGTAGAAGAAGAGATCGTGGTGAAAAACGACAGCGTCGCGGGCAAGCGCCTGTCTGAGCTAAACCTCACCGAATACGGCTGCTTTTTAAACCGCGTCGTGCGAGCCCAGATTGAAATGCCGGTCGAACAAAACATTCTGCTAGCCAAGGGTGATATCTTACAAGTCAGTGGTGAGCGTAGCCGCGTGTTGGGTCTTGCAGAGCGCATCGGCTTTATCTCTATCCATAGCCAGATCGCCGATCTGTTAGCCTTCTGTACCTTCTTTATCCTTGGCTTAGTGTTCGGTATGGTCACCTTTACCTTTGGCCACATGACGCTAGGTTTGGGTAACGCCGCTGGCTTGTTGTTGGCAGGGATCACGCTGGGCTTTTTGCGGGCCAACCACCCAACCTTTGGTTATGTACCGCAAGGCGCACTAAACATGACCAAAGACTTCGGCTTGATGGTCTTTATGGCTGGTATCGGTCTTAGTGCCGGCAGTAACATTCTCGACGCCTTTGCTGAGTTTGGTATTCAGCTGATCATCGCCAGTATCTTTATCAGTGTGGTGCCGGTGGTCATTGCTTACCTGTTTGGCGCTTATGTGCTGAAGATGAACCGCGCTCTGCTGTTTGGTGCGATTATCGGTGCCCGTACTTGTGGCCCGGCAATGGACATGATCAACGAGCATGCTCGCAGTACCATTCCGGCCTTGGGTTACGCCGGCACTTATGCCATTGCTAACGTGCTGCTCACCATCGCGGGTACCATGATGGTGATTTTTAGCTAGCCGCGATACCCACTAAATGAGCCCACACTGAATGCCGAGGCCTTGATGCTTCGGCATTTTTTTGTGAGCTAACATCAATGTTTCAGCGTCAGTTAAGGCGGAATAATCAATAATGTTACAATGCTGAACAAGATTGATGAAAAGGTGACCTATGCGTATTTTGATCGTTGAAGATGACACTATCCTATCCCACCATCTAAAAACCCAACTCAGTCAATTGGGTAACCAAGTGCAATGCGCAGCCACCGCTTCCGAAGGTCTGTTCTTTGCAGAAAACTACCCGAACGACATTGCAATTATCGACTTAGGCTTGCCTGATACCGATGGCATTACGTTGATTAAACAAATTCGCGAGAAAGATCTGCGTCTACCGGTTTTGATCCTGACTGCGCGCGCCAACTGGCAAGATAAAGTCGCGGGCCTTGATGCGGGCGCAGACGACTACCTGGTTAAACCTTTCCAGAAAGAAGAGATTGTCGCCCGTTTGAACGCGTTGGTACGCCGCAGCTCTGGCTTTGTGAAACCGGAAATCACCGCCGATAATATCCGCGTCGATCTTTTGGCAAAAGCCGTCAGCATTGATGAAGAGCCAATGGAGCTCACCGCATTTGAATACGACTTGTTAGAGTATTTAATGCGTCACAGCCGCCAAGTGGTCTCTAAACAGCGTCTGTTAGATGTGCTGTATGAAGATCAAGAAGGCGATCCGAACACCATTGAGGTAATGATCAGCCGTTTGCGTAAGAAGTTTAGCAAGCACGGCGTTGAGAACCCTATCTCGACCATTCGCGGTCAAGGCTACATCTTCGAGCTGGCTACCAAGTAATGATTTTGCCAAAGCCAACGCTACGCCGCCGAGTTATGGTCACTTCGGTGATCATACTGGTGATTATTTCTTCGGTGATGGCGGGAGTGATTTATCAACTCTTCCGCCAGTCCCACATCAACGCCTTTTCTAACGACTTAATCGACCAAACCCCCACTTTCCTTGCCCAGCTCCACAACGCCGGTTTTGTGCAAGATATCGATATTTGGTTGAGTAATCTCGATACCGACAATGAAGAGTACACCTCTGCCTTGTGCCGTAACGGGGTGGCCGTTTGGGCATCCGCCAATGTGACCGAGCTCGGCAAGCGCGAATTTTGCCGAAAAACCGCTGACATTGACGATGGCGCGCACCTGATCGAAGGGCCAGACAAACGTTACTATCTCGCGTATGTCGCGACTCACCTCGGCGCAGAGCGGGATGAAGATCTTTACCCGCAATCGCAACTCGTGATTGTGCAACCCGCCAATCAGTTTATGGATGAGCGAGCCAAGGTCGAACATACCACGCTGTTAGCGCTTTCGGGCTTTATTATGCTGTCGGTCCTCGCGTTGTTTGTGGCGTTCCACTGGAGCTTTAAGCCGATGAGCCAATTGGCCGCTGAAGTGGATGAGATCACCGATGGTAAGCGCGAAAAGCTCTCGCCTGAGTATCCGGTGGAGCTAGAGCCGATCACCGAAGCGTTAAACCGAATGCTTGAGCTGAGCGATGGGCAAAGCGATCGCTACAAACGCGCGATGGACGATCTCGCCCACAGCTTGAAAACTCGCATTGCCGCGACCCATGCCCTGCTCGATTATGAAGAATCGTCGCAATCGGCGCTGCGCGATAAGATCAGTGAGCAGATCAGCCAAATGGATGAATTAGTTCAATATCAGCTCAAACGTGCGATGCTCGGCAACCAAGGCTTGACCCGCAGTAACACCCCAATCGCGGATGTCGTCGGCGGTTTAGAGCGAATGCTGAGTAAAGTCTATGCCGAAAAGCACATCAAGCTGACGCTAGACTACCCAACGGATGCGACTTTGCCATTGAATCCGAACGATTTGATGGAGTTGATGGGTAACTTGATGGAGAACGCCTACCGTTTCGCGCTCTCTGAAGTGAAAGTGAGCTTAGTCAACAACGCCAAGAGCTTGCAATTGCGGGTAGAAGATGACGGTCCGGGCGTGAAAGCTGAGCACAAAGAAGCGATTTTCCAACGCGGTGTGCGTGCCGATCAGCTCAATCCAGGTCAAGGTATTGGTCTGGCGGTCTGCCACGAGATTGTCTCGATTTACGCTGGTACGATTTGGGTGGAAACGTCCTCATTGGAAGGCGCGGCCTTTGTGGTAGAGCTGCCAAAAGCCTAACCGCGTTTCACTCAACATCCCCTTCTAAAGCAGCGCACAGGCGCTGCTTTTCCGTATTTACCTGCGCTGAACCTATATCCCCGCTATCCTCACTGCTAGCTCGCGCTTTCATTGACTCTGCGACACAGATCCGAGTATTCCTCATACCCAATCGTGCCACACACTTTACACTAGCGCTTATGCTTGGCGCTGTGAGCTAACGCTTTGGCAGCTGCGCGAAACAAAACAATAAGAGTGACTCACACAGGAAGTAAAGATGTACGCCGTTATTTTCAAAGCTAAAACCGGACAGCAAGATGCGCAATATTCACAAATGGTCAGCATCATGCGCGATCTCGCGTTCGAACAATACAACTGCCAAGACTTTATTGCGGTCACGGAAGGTAACCAAGAAATCGCCATCTCTTACTGGCAAAATGAAGACGATATTCTCCGCTGGCACCAAAATGCCCAACACGCTGTTGCTCAGCAATTGGGGCGTGAAAAATGGTACGCTTCTTATACTGTAGAGGTCGTAAAAATAGAGAGACGCTATACGTTTGGCGAGTCAATTTAATCGAGACTGACTGATCTCAGTCAGCGAGTGTAGCCGTTAGCATTCACTTAAGTTGAGCTGACAACACGCAGCTCAACTCCACCTACTGCACGCCTACTTAAATATCGAGCGCTTTCGGTCAATCGCGTTTTTATTGGCCTTTGCCGACAGTAAAAACACAGACGCAATCAGCACCACGATTTCAGCAGGGAACAATAGCATTAACGTGTTGGAGTACAGCAAAGGATCGTTCACTACATTGATGAACCACAGCTGGGTTGCCATTAAGCTCAAGATGTACACGACAATAAACGGCATGCGCATGACAAAGGTTGCCAGCCCGACGAGCCACGCTATCTGCATGTAGAATTCAATTTCATTGCTACTGAAACCGTAACTGACATAATCGCCTGCGATAAACGCCGGCCCGCTGGCCAACAACGCCCCAATTACTGCCGAGTCCCCAGCTTGCGCTGCGATGGTAAAGCTAATTACGACCCACAGTGCCAATAACAATAAACGTTTAAACCACATAACTACTTCTCTGTCATAATCCTTCACTTTGGCAAAGCACATCCATTACCTTGCCCCACGCGAATAACCTTTCACAATTTGCCCAAATTAAATGGCATTTGCTCAAGTGGGGCTCACTCTACCTCAGTTACTCAGCAACGACACCTGTTTTATCCTAAAAAACCCCAAATTAAAGCTAAAAAAAAGCCAGTCCGAAGACTGGCTTTTCATGCGTTTTAATACGCTTATTCTGGCAACTCTGCGTTGTGGTAAACGTTTTGTACGTCATCACAATCGTTTAGCATGTCCATGAACTTGTCGAATGCTGGCATGTCTGCTGCAGTGATAGCGTGCGTTGCTTGAGGAACGAAGCTGATCTCTTCAAGATCGATCGTTACGTCTGGGAATGCGGCAGCAAGTGCATTTTTGGTTTTGAAGAACTCAGTGTGTGGAGTGAACACAGTGATCACACCGTCTTCTAGCTCGATATCCGCAACATCGACGTCTTCCATCATTAGCGCTTCCAATACCGCTTCTTCATCATCACCGGCAAATTGGAAAATCGCTTGATGTTCAAACATGTGTGCGACCGCACCTGGACCACCAATTTTTGCATTGGTTTTCACGAAGCACTGACGTACATCCATGTAAGTACGGTTGTTGTTGTCAGTAAGACAGTCAACGATCACAGAGAAACCGCCCGGGCCGAAACCTTCGTAGCGCGCAGTTTCATAGTCTTCACCACCGCCGCCAGTCGCTTTGTCGATCGCATTCTTAATTACGTGAGCTGGTACCTGATCTTTTTTCGCTTTATCCATCAAACGACGAAGCGATAGGTTTGAATCAGGATCTGCACCGCCATTTTTAGCGGCCATATAGATTTCTTTACCGTATTTAGAGTAAAGCTTAACTTTTGCACCTTGCGTCTTTGCCATTGACGACTTACGGACTTCAAAACTTCTTCCCATGGGATTCTCTCTGTATTAGCAGGGATTTTTTCGCACCCGATTATAGCGAGTCGATCCAGCCCCGCAAAGCAAAAAAGCAGTACCAGTGCCACAATGATGGCACTAAATAGAATGAAAAAACCGCCTCGATGGGCGGTTTAGTATGATTTTGCAGAAATTTATACGTCTTCTACGTCGAATTCTACAGCTGGGTTAACATCGGCATCGTAATCAACACCGTCAACACCAAAGCCAAACAGTTTCAAGAACTCTTGCTTGTACTCTTGGTAATCCGCTAGTTCGCTCAAGTTTTCGTTGGTCAATTGAGGCCACAAGGCTTTACAGTGCGCTTGGATATCTTCACGCAATTCCCAGTCATCCAAACGCAGACGGTTTACATCGTCCACTTCTGGCGCTGAGCCATCGGCTTTGTAAAGGCGCGCGGTAAACATACGGAACACTTGCTCCATACAGCCTTCGTGCAGGCCTTCTTCACGCATCTTTTTGAACACCATAGCGATATACAATGGCATCACAGGAATCGCTGAACTTGCTTGAGTCACTACACTCTTCAATACCGCGACGTTCGCGCTACCGTTGATTGGCTCTAGCTTCTCATTCAGTGCTGTTGCGGCGCGATCCATGTCCATCTTGGCGCGACCTAAGCTACCGTGCCAGTAAATTGGCCACGTCAGCTCAGTACCGATGTAGCTGTAAGACACGGTTTTACAACCTTGCGCCAATACGCCTGCATCAGCCAGTGCATTGATCCAACGTTCCCAATCGTCGCCACCCATGACTTTCACGGTGTCTTCGATTTCTTGCTCTGTTGCTGGCTCTACTTCCGCTTCGAACAGCACGTCTTTGTTGGTATCAACCGCCGTCGCTTTGTACACTTCGCCAATTGGTTTTAATGCTGAACGCACCAACTCGCCAGTTTCTGGCATTTTACGCACTGGCGATGCCAGCGAGTAAACCACCATATCAATCTGACCCAGATCTTGTTTGATAAGCTCAATGGTTTTCGCTTTCATCTCATCAGAGAACGCATCACCATTCAGGCTTTTTGAGTACAAACCCGCTTCTTTCGCGTATTTGTCGAAAGCAGCAGTGTTGTACCAACCCGCTGAACCCGGTTTTTTCTCAGTACCGGCTTTCTCTAGGAAAACACCGATCGTCGACGCTTGGCTACCGAATGCAGCGGCAATACGCGAAGATAGGCCGTAACCCGTTGAAGCACCAATTACCAGCACCTTCTTAGGGCCGTTCGCAATTGCAGGTTGTGCTTTAGTGTAAGCAATTTGCTCTGCAACGTTCTTGTCACAGCCCTCTGGATGTGTGGTAGTACAAATGAATCCACGAATTCTTGGTTTAATAATCATTGTCGAGTCCCTTGTTTTAACGCCGCTAGGATAAAAGGTTAAGCGTCATTACGCACTTGTTTTTTGTATTGTTATCGTAGTGGTTGGATCTGTTAGCTGATATTTGGCGCAACTTTTTGCCAAAGATTAAGCAGGTTCACGTCAACATCTCACCACTCTAGAACCCGCCGCGTTGCAAGCCAACAACTAACAAGGCACAACACATCATCAACTCGGTGTGGTTAAAATCGAGAAGTAAACGTCAAGCGCAGAAAAAAGCGCCACGAGTCTTCACTCTGTGGCGCTGTTATTGGTGTGCGTAAGAGGCTAAGCGGCTTGATCTTTATTCCCCGCAGCTTGGCCTTTGGCGGGAAAGTCGTCGACTTGAATCGCCTGATAGCGCAACGCTTCTGCATTTAACAGTGCTTCACGCTCGTTTTGCGTTAGCAAGCCAAGCTCGACGGCGGTATCGAGTTTATCCGACAGTGATAATCCCGCCGGGATCACGCCCTCTTTCACCGCTTTCATTACCCGTTTTTCCAGTGCCTGAGTTTGGGTCAACGCGACAAACGCCGCTTCCATAACACTGATCGCGTCCTCACCATTACCGCCAAAGCACAAATGGGTTAAGCGATCTCTATCCAGCCCGGGGGTCATCAGTAGCTGGGTAATTTGGCGGCTAAGGGCATCCGAAGGACGTTTATAGCCGTTCAACCCCAGCGGGAAGAGAATAGCCCGCAATGTCGGCCCAATGGCGCGGCGTGGGAAGTTGCTCAACACTTCATTAAATGCCACCGCGCAGCGATGTAAGCAATACTGCATCGCGTAATGCACGTACGGCAGATCAGATTGATTACTGCCCTCATCAGCAAAGCGTTTTAACACTGCCGAGCCGAGATAGAGATGGCTCAATACATCACCTAAGCGTGCCGACACCATTTCGCGCCGTTTGAGCTCGCCGCCGAGCGATAGCATCGCCACATCAGTCGCGACGGCCAATGCATTACTAAAGCGGGTTAAGTGCTGATAGTAACGTTTGGTTTCACCGCTGACTGGACTACTGGCAAAGTAAGCGCCGCTAAAGGCATACCCGATAGCTTTGGCCACATTTTTCGCGCTAAAGCCGACATGCGACCACAATAAACGATCAAACTCCGCCGCTCCCGCTTGCTCGTCGGTATCAGCGGCGGCGGCCATTTCTTGCAATACAAACGGATGACAGCGGGTGGCCCCTTGGCCAAAGATCATTAGGTTGCGGGTCAGAATGTTAGCGCCTTCCACCGTAATAGCGACAGGCATGCCAAAGTAGTGCAGACCGACATAGTTTTGTGGTCCAAGCTGGATCGCTTTGCCGGCATGGACATCAAAAGCATCATTGAGCACGGTACGGGCCAGCTCTGTCATATGGTATTTGGCAATCGCGGTCACGATCCCCGGTTTTTCCCCCATATCCAGCGCGGTGGTTGATAACGTCCGCGCAGCTTCGAGTAAATAGGTATGTCCGCCGATACGCCCTAGCGCTTCGGCCACACCTTCAAAGTTACCGATATGAGTCCCGAACTGCTTACGCACGCGGGCGTACGCGCCCGTGGTACGCGCACTCAAATGCCCAATCGCTGCGCCCAAAGCGGGCAATGAAATACCACGGCCAGCAGACAAACACTCCACCAGCATCCGCCACCCTTTACCGGCATAGGCTTGACCGCCAATCAGCCACTCCATCGGAATAAACACATCACGGCCGCGGGTTGGGCCATTCATAAACGCCATATTCAGCGGGTTATGCCGCTCGCCGATTTCCACGCCGGGGTGTGAGGTTGGGATCAGGGCGCAGGTAATACCGATATCTTCAACGTTGCCGATCATGTGGTCAGGATCGTGTAGCTTAAACGCCAACCCAAGCACCGTGGCGACCGGCGCGAGCGTGATATAGCGTTTGTTCCACGTTAAGCGAACGCCCAGCACTTGCTCGCCATTATGCTCACCGTAACAGACGATGCCTTTATCAGGGATCGCGCCTGCATCCGATCCCGCTTCAGGGCCGGTTAGCGCAAAACACGGTACATCCTCACCGTGGGCTAATCGTGGCAGCCAATACGCTTTTTGTTTTTCGGTGCCGTAATGCGTCAGCAACTCACCCGGGCCGAGTGAGTTTGGCACCATCACCGTCACCGCCGCACTGAGGCTGCGAGTGGCAATCATGGCAACAATGGTAGAGTTAGCGTGGGCGGAAAATGCCAGACCGCCGTACTCTTTAGGAATAATAAGAGAGAAGAAACGTTCGCGTTTGAGGTAATCCCACACCGCTTGCGGTAAATCACCTTGCTCGATGATGGCGTAGTCATCCAACATCGCCAGTAAGGGCTGCACTTTTTGCTCGATAAACTCAGACTCTGCCGCGCTCAGCGTCGGGGTTGGATAATCAAGCAAGGTTTGCCATTGTGGCGCGCCGGAAAACAGCTCGCCCTCCCACCACACACTCCCCGCTTCCATCGCTTCTTGCTCAGTTTGTGAAAGCGGCGGTAGGACCTTTTTAAACCATTTAAAAGCAGGATCACTAAAGTACTTTTGACGAAAACTACTCATAGCACAGCTCCCAGACGGTACAACACCGTCATTGATGATTGGCCAAACGTCGATGGATTTCTGTCAGCTCCAAATCCACTTCTGCACCGACTCCTGCGGCCAAAAACGGCACGAGTCGGTCTAGTAAATCTTCGGTATTGGTTACGGTTGAATAATCGTTTTCCGCAATTTCGCTCAGCGCCTTACTTGAGGCCATCACAAACACGCATGCCCCGAGCGTAAAGTGCAAACGCCAAAACAGGGTTTCCGGATCCAGCGCGGGATTCGCTCGACGGATAGCCGCAGTGAACAAATCCAGCACCGTTTGATATTGGTTTACGATAAACCAGCGCAAATGGCCTTGAACATCAGAATACGCGCGTCCCAACAACTGGGTGAAAATCGCCGCGCCATTAGCGCGCAGGCCGTTTAACGACAACAGGGGTTGCTTCACTGATAAAAACACATCGCGCATTTCAATTTCGTCGCGCGCCAACAGGCGTTGCAGTTCCACTTCCAGCGCAGGCATAAAGGCTTCGAGATAACGTCCCAGCACCGCTCGCACCAGATTTCGCTTATCACCATAGTGATAATTTACTGAGGCCAGATTCACCCCTGCGCGAGTGGTGATCTCACGCAATGAGGTCTCGTTAAAGCCAGATTCGGCAAATAGCGCCTCGGCGGTATCTAATATTTTCTGTTTGGTATTCCGTCTGCCAGCCATTTCATTCACCCAATTAAAACGCACGTTTAAATGTTACACCTCGATAACATTAACAACAAGGCGACAACATCACAAAATTACCAGGCCGACATTTAACCCTTTAAATACAATGGGATAACACCACATGTCAGGATAATGACAAAAAAATATAAAAAGAAGGGAACTCTAGGACATGGCGGCAGTCTGAATAAATGCCACTGCTTTTTCTTGAAGGATTTCTTCAAAGCCTGTGCTCTGATTGGGTGCAGGTTTTTTTGCATCTAGCGTTTCTGCGACTTGATCAAGACGGGAATGTCATGTCGGCAAAAGTAGTCAAAAACAGCCAGTTATACTGGATTATTGAGGTAATACTCACTGAAGTCGGAAGAAAAATATAAAAAAAGGGCTTTTTTTTACTTTTTTATGGAACCTTTTATTTTTGCCTCGGTCTCACTAATAACTGAATTCATCACATAAGTTTTGCTGGCCGCAATGACTTGTGTTGAAAGCTCCACAAACTGCTGCTTATTCTCCTTTATTTGTAACGAACCTTAAGCCCGCTTCTAGCGGGTTCTTTTTTATCTGTCGATCAGTGACGCTATTGGTGCTTATCCTTCCGATATCTCGCCGCCGATGATTTAGCCTTCATCTTTCCAGCCCCTTTAATCAAAACGCGTGAAAATAGAGCGTGGCGTTATTTTCAATATCGCGAAACTCTTTGACGCATTAATCCGCTTGTCATTTTCTCCCGTCTCGTCGATAAAGTTCGGCGCATCCAGCCCATAAATGTCTGCCATTTGAGTGTAATACTCACTGCGGGATGGATGATCGTTACTGGCCAAATGCAGCACCTCGCCCACGCCTCGGCCTTGCAAAATCGCTAGAATGGCAGCAATCACATCATCTTGGCGGATCAAATTGACGGGGCGACCGCCGGCAGTCAAACTCGGCTTTTTCACCAAAGAGCGCACTGGGTGGCGATCCGACCCAATCAAGCCCGACAAGCGAAGCACAGTTGCGTTGGTGGCAAACAAATCGAACAAGCCTTGCTCAATCTCAACATGGGCCTTGCCCGACGCTGTGTTGGGCGTCGGCGGCGTTGATTCGCTGATCTCACCACGCGTTTCACCATACACACTGGTGGTACTAATGAATATGATCTGCGAGCAACCCTGCTGTTGCAGCTGCTGCGCTAACGCCAAAACATTATCCGCAAAGATACCTGCTTTGATCCCAGCCTTCGAAGGCGGTATGTTGATCACCGCCACATCGCACATCGGCACCGTACTCAACCACGTCGTATCTGCACTCACTTCGCGCGGTAGCGCCATCACCTGAGCCTCGATGCCTTGTCGCTGCAGTGCGTCTTGCTTTGCTTGCGAGGTCACACTGCCCACAACTTTATGGCCTTCGCGCACTAAGCATTGCCCTAACGGCGCCCCCAGCCAGCCCAAGCCAAACACCGCAACGGTTGGTAAGGTTGTCGTCGTTGTCCCTTGTTTTGCCGAGCTCATTGTCGCTTTCGTCATTACCCACACTCCCTTCGCGCTCTGGCTGCGCTTTTATCTTATCGGTGCTTTTATCTTCTCGAGCACTGTCATCTTCGCAAGCACTTTTATCTTCTCGCGCACCTGCATCTTATCGAGCACTTGCACGTTATTGAAGACAGTAAAATGTGTAATGTTGTTTTTTCGGTATGGAAATTAATTTCCAACATTTGAAAAAAAGTGACAGTTTTTATCACAAACCTGCTGCTTTTTACCGCAAATTTGGATTGAAAGCCGCCAAAACTGAAAGTAGAAAACTAGATCCAGCTCAAATTAACTATGCGGTTTTGTGTTTTTTTTACCAAAGCGACTTATTTTACAGTTATAGTTACTGGCGAAAGTATTAGACAGATCTATTTTGTGCACTGTTCGCAACACCCAATGCAGAAGTTGCCGTGATGAATACCCTAGAGAAAATACAGAAGAATCTTGACCAGTTCAGTAAGTCTGAGCGAAAGGTAGCTGAAGTGATCATCGCATCACCTCAATCAGCGATCCATTCTAGCATTGCTACGCTGGCAAAAATGGCGGATGTTTCTGAGCCAACTGTTAACCGTTTCTGCCGTCGCCTGGATACCAAAGGCTTCCCAGACTTTAAATTGCACTTAGCGCAAAGTTTGGCTAATGGCACTCCGTACGTTAACCGCAATGTTGAAGAGCATGACTCCGCCGACGCCTACACCACCAAGATTTTCGAATCGACGATGGCGTGCTTAGACGTGGCGAAGAACTCTATTGATTCGCATCAGATCAATCGCGCTGTCGATCTTCTCACTCAAGCGAAAAAGATCGCCTTCTTCGGCTTAGGTGCGTCCGCAGCCGTTGCCCACGATGCAATGAACAAGTTTTTCCGCTTTAACATTCCGGTGATTTGTTTCGACGATGTGGTGATGCAACGCATGAGCTGCATCAACTGCAATGACGGTGATGTGATCGTGTTGATTTCGCACACCGGCCGCACCAAAAGTTTGGTCGAAGTTGCGCGATTGGCGCGTGAAAACCAAGCGACAGTTATCGCCATCACCGCACAAGACTCACCGCTGGCCAAAGAGTGCTCTTTGGTGATCACGGTAGATGCGCCCGAAGACACCGATGTTTATATGCCAATGGCCAGTCGCGTTGTTCAAATGACGGTCATTGATGTACTGGCGACCGGCTTTACACTGCGTCGCGGCACCAGTTTTAGAGATAACCTAAAACGCGTCAAAGAAGCGATTAAAGATTCGCGTTTTAGTAAAGAAGACGTGATTTAATGCGGCTTATTAATAAGCACTAAAACGATTGAAAGCGTCTGATTATCAGGCGCTTTTTTATTGAGTCACAACTCATCTGCACGCTTACGTGACACCTCCCCGACTTCCCCACTCCCCTACTACATTTACGCTATCCTTGGTGTATCCTGAATCAAATAAATTAAGACCACTACGCTTTCAGGGAGAAGATCATGCCTCATACGCTGCGCCGTACCAAAATAGTCACCACCTTAGGTCCCGCCACTGACGACGATGCCATTTTAGAAGGGATCATCGCCGCCGGTGCTAACGTGGTCCGTTTGAACTTTTCCCACGGTAATAGCGACGATCACAAAGAGCGCGCGCGCAAAGTAAGAGAAATCGCGGCCAAGCTTGGCAAGCACGTCGCGATTTTGGGTGATCTACAAGGGCCAAAAATCCGCGTCGCCACCTTCAAAGACGGGAAAATTCACCTGAATATCGGTGACAAGTTCGTCTTAGATACCGAACTGCCCGACGGTGAAGGCGATCAAGACCAAGTCGGACTGGCCTATAAAGCCCTGCCACAAGATGTGATCACTGGTGATGTTTTGCTACTCGATGATGGTCGCGTTCAGCTTGAAGTCACCGCCGTTGAACCGACTAAGGTTCACACCAAAGTGATTGTCGCCGGGCCGCTTTCTAACAAAAAAGGGATCAACAAAAAAGGCGGCGGCTTATCCGCTGACGCCCTGACCGACAAAGACAAACGCGATATTGTCACGGCTGCAGAAATTGGCGTCGACTTCCTCGCGGTCTCTTTCCCACGTACCGGCGAAGACATGAACTACGCCCGCTGCCTCGCCCGTGACGCCGGTTTGGAAGCGCAAATGGTGGCTAAAGTCGAGCGTGCTGAAACCGTAGAAACCGACGAGACCATGGATGACATCATTATTGCGTCGGATGTTGTGATGGTGGCCCGTGGCGATCTTGGGGTCGAGATTGGCGATCCGATGTTAGTGGGCGTGCAGAAAAAACTGATCCGCCGCGCTCGCAGCCTTAACCGCTCAGTGATCACCGCAACCCAAATGATGGAGTCGATGATCTCAAGCCCAATGCCAACACGCGCCGAAGTTATGGATGTTGCCAATGCGGTACTTGATGGCACAGATGCCGTGATGCTTTCAGCAGAGACTGCGGCGGGCAGCTTCCCTATCGAAACCGTCACAGCCATGGCGGAAGTGTGTGTCGGTGCGGAAAAGATGAAGAGCATCAATGTCTCTAATCACCGCATGAATCACACCTTCACCACCCCAGAAGAAACCATCGCGATGTCGACCATGTATGCGGCCAACCATCTTGAAGGTGTTAAAGCGATTGTCGCGCTAACGGAATCAGGCCGCACGCCGTTAATGATGTCGCGCATTTCATCTGGATTGCCGATTTTTGCGCTGTCACATAATCAATCCACATTAAACCGCTCGTGCTTGTTCCGTGGGGTGACACCGGTTTACTTTGATGTCGACAACAAAGATGGCTTGGCTGCCGCGCAAAATGCCCTCGAAACCTTAGTTGCGGAAGGCCACATTGCCAGCGGTGACAAGGTGATCATTACACAAGGTGACATTATGGCGCAGGTCGGCTCGACCAATAACATGCGGATCTTGCAAGCGTGATAGAGACTGCGAGAGCCCTTGGGTAATCCAAGGGTTTTCTTTACTTTATATGCCTTTGATAAACAAGCCGCTGACCTCAGTCGCTGTAGGGCGGTTGAAGTAATTTCTTCAGTGGAATAGCCACTTCCCCTCGGCGCTCTTGTGCGCGGTAAATATCAATAAGTTTGGCTAGCTCATGCTCGTACATATAGACGGCTTCTTCCATATCTTCTTGCTGACATTGACCCGATGCCACCAGCCAATCGTAGTGCGCTAACGCAGTTTGCAACGCTTGAATACATACCGATAAACTGGGTTTCACATCCCGACTCATACTGGCTCCTCCATCGATCATCTCACTACTTAACCGCCCAATTTCGCTGCTATGTTTCGCGTGAAAGCAGCAGATAAGCAACGACAATATCGCGCTAATTCGCTACTATTCGCGTTAGTTATCATTACTAGCAGTATCACTATGAAAATTTCTGTAGACGGCGGTTCGTTCAAAGTAGCAGTAGAAACTGAATTCGAAGGTCTGAGCGACGAGGCGCTAGCGATTTATCAGCAAACACTTGAGCAAGCGAAATCCAAAGACAAAGCCATTTTGCGTTTCCTGCAAATCATCCTTGAACATCGCGATAGCGACGATGCCATTGGCTACGCAGTAATGGGTCTACTGGGTTGGTACATCGAGGTGATTGAGCCGATTAGCGATCAAGACATTGAGTTGAATCTGCCAAAAATCCTGCCGCATATGATCAACCCGGCAGGTGATTTAACCGCCGTTAGCGAAGCTGAAAGCCAAACTTTCAAACACTGATTGGCGCACAAAAAAACCGGACAATGTCCGGTTTTTTAATGGTAGATTGCGGCTTTTAAACCCCTCAGCGTATCGCGTTTAAACGCTGCGAAAAGGTTAGGGTTTTAACCAGCCTTGCGCGACAGCGTGATCGACCACTTCGCTCATTTTATCCCACAAAATGGCTGAGCCATCGGCGATACGGCTGTTCACCTTCACGACCTGCTCGCGCGCCACACCGTGCTCAACCCAGCTTTGACCATTGTTGTGGAAGTTAAGCAGCATTGGCATCATGCGATCCAGCGCTTTAGCGTAACGTGCCTCTGGGGTTTCTGCCGCTTCAAACTCTAGCCAAATCGCCATTAAGGTATCGGCTTGGTCTTGTGGCAGCATGCCAAACAAACGCTTCGCCGCTTCGAGCTCTTTCTCTTCTTGCAGCGCACTAGCCGCCGCATCGTAAACAAACGTGTCGCCCGCATCGATTTCTACAATATCGTGCACCAGTAGCATCTTCATCACTTTGCTTAGCTCTACCGGTTCGTTGGCGTGCTCTTGCAACAATACCGCCAGCAGCGTCACTTGCCAGCTGTGCTCGGCACTGTTTTCTAAGCGCCCTTCAGCGGATTTCACTTTGGTACGGCGTAATACATTTTTAAGCTGATCAAGTTCAACGATCAGCGCAAGTTGCTGCTCTAAACGCAGTCTGGCGTCATTCATTATTCTTTCCAGTGTTGATTGGTCAACGCAGTGAGAACATGATCTTCCCACTTTCCGTCAATCAGGAGGTAATCTTTTGCTCGACCTTCAATCTCAAAACCTTGCTTTTCTAGCACTCGGGCACTGGCTTTATTGCGCGGCATATAACCGGCCATGATGCGATGCAAATTCCGCTCGTCAAACATCCATTGGTTAGTCGCGGCCAACGCTTCGCTCATATAGCCTTGCGACTGGCACGCTTCATCGAGTGAGTAACCGACATAACACGAATGCATGGGGTATTGCAGCACATTACTGTAGGTGATCACGCCGATGATTTGGCGCTCTCCACTGCGGCGCAGCACAAAATAGTAGGCTAAATCGCGCTTTTGCAATTCAACCAACTGCGGCAAACGCATCTGCCAGCCAGCGAGAGAGAAAAAGTTGCTCTCTCGTCTTGGCTCCCAAGGTGCTAAGAAGTCGCGATTGCGAATGTAATACAGGCTGAGCTCGGTCGCATCAGCCGCCACCGCCGACGACACCGTAAGGTGCTCTGTGGTTAAGGTGATCTGTTTAGTGCCGCTCAAACGCAACTTCTGCAACATATTAAGACTTATTGATGGCATATTCTCTTAACTTGTTGGCCACCGCAGTGTGGGAGATCCCCAAGCGCTTAGCCAGTTTTCGTGTCGATGGGAATGACTTGTACAGATTTGCCAAAATCGACGCCTCGTAACGCCCCATGATGTCATCTAGCGAGCCATCCAGGCTGGCTTCATTGATCAAGGTATTACTTTCCACTTCTGGCAATTGCAAATCAGCGGTGTCGAGGGTGGCGCTGTCACATTGCGAAATTGCGCGCAGCAAGGTATTACGCAGTTGGCGAATATTACCCGGCCACGGATAATGAGTCAGTTGCTCTTGCGCTTTTTCACTCAGCGTAGGCTTGGCTTGGCCTAGCTCCGCAGCGAACTGAGTAATGAACAACTCACTTAACGGCAAGATATCGGCGCTGCGATCGCGCAGCGGTGGCACGGTAAGGGAAAGGACATTCAAGCGGTAGAACAGATCGTTACGGAACTGCCCTGCACTCACCAACTCACTCAAGTTTTGTTGCGTGGTACAAATCACCCGCACGTCCACTTTCATCTCTTTCTCTTCGCCAACACGACGGAACGTGCCGTCTTGCAGGAAGCGCAGCAGTTTGGTTTGCAGGTGGGCCGACATCTCACCGACTTCATACAAGAACACTGTACCGCCGTCCGCTTGCTCGAAAATCCCCTTCTTCGTCGTGCCATCTGCTTCGATATGGCCAAACAACTCGGTTTCAACCGCAGCATCAGGCATCGAAATACTGTTGAGCAACAAGAAAGGACGCTCGCTTCGATGAGAGCGTTGATGACATGCGCGTGCCAGCACTTCTTTACCCGTACCGGTTTCACCTTGGATCAAAAGTGGCGCATCCAACAACGCAACTTTCTTTGCTTGGGTGAGCAAGGTTTTGAAGCGTGACGACTGGCCAACAAGGTGGTCAAAACCGGTGTTGTCACTGCCTGAACGCCACAACGGACGCTTCTGCCCCACACTGTTTTTCAGCTGCACGACCGCACTGGCAAGCACTTGCGTTTTGCTTTCATCCGACACATACACCGGCATCACTTCCAAGGTGTAGTCGAGGCCGCTGATCACCGCCATTTCGGTGTGCATCGGTGGGGTGTCATTCTCGCTTGGCTGATACGACGCTTTCAGGCGATCAAGCCACTTCGAGAAATTAAACTGGTTGAGGTAATCTTCAATGTGGACGCCTTTCATCACAAGCGCCTCTTTTTTAAACAGCAATCCCGCCGAATTGTTGGCTAAGGCCACTTTGCCGTTCAAATCAACAGAAAAGACAGGGTCTGGCAGCGTCCCCAGCAGGGCTTTTAGCTCTCGATGTTCACGCTCACCCGGCATAAATTGGATCTTACGCACGTCCATCACGCCATCAATCTGGCGGATCTGCGACATCAATTTACTGAATTGCTCGAACTCAATTTCAGGACAGTTGAGATAAATAATGCCGGAGGTATCAATTTCAATGCCTCTTAAGTCGATTTCTTTGGCCGCAAGAATATCGAGTAACTCTCGCGTTAAACCCAATCGATCTTCGCATTGCACTTCAAGACGCATATCGGAAAGCCTTCTTCGTTACCTGACAACCGCTCGGTCAGGGGGACAACCTGTAAACTGTCATTGACAGTTGATAAAGTGTGCGTCGCAGGTTTTACGTAGTCAAGCGCCAGAGATGGAAAACATGCGATACAACCATCCACATGCAGAAGTTTTCACCATTTAGGCTAATTTGTTGCTGTGACAGTAAAAACTGTCGCGTTCAACCAACGAAACCTGAGCATCGGTGCCCTTCCATAGCGTCCCTCCATAACTGCCCTTACCTAGCCCCATACATAGTCCGCTATCAAAATGAACTTTGGGAAAAGCGCCTCGACAGTTTACGTTTGCAATAACCAGTAAAACCCACATTATTCGGAGAATCCCATCGCTAAGTTCAAAATTGCCGAGGATTGATCCCAGCCTGAAAAGATAGACTTCGCGTGACTGAAATTCGCCACAAGGAGCGCCAATGAAAAGCAACCTATTAAAATTTGTCGGTATATTGATTATGAGCATGAGCTTATTGGCATGTGCCCAAACCCCACGCGAGAAACTAAAAGACGCCTTTAGCGATGTTGGTGAAGGCGATACGACAAGCGAGGCACTACGCAAGTTAAGAGCCCAAGGGCTTTGGTGCAATCAAATTGATGATATAAATCAGAAACCCATGGTCATTAACGGCAATAATAAAGAAGCCCCCGTCCCAGACGGCATCGTCTTTTATCAATGCGCAGCCCAAACCGATGGGATCTGTTTGAACACTGGCGCGGTACGCTTTGTGTCCGATGACAATGAAATAGTGCGCATCGTACAGCTTATTTATCGCACTAAAACCTGCTTATAACGCTGCGCCCACTTTTGGCTAACGATGGCGACGACGCGAGCCAATCGAAGGCTGCCAATCGATGAAAGAAAGTCGATGGCAGAAAGTCGATGCTAGCCAAACGCGCTTTGCCGCCTAGCAGGTATTCACAAAAGTGAGATGAACCATGATTAAGTGGCAACGCGCACATGAAATTGATGATTTGATGTGCGCCAGTGAGATCGATTGGGCCGAGATTGCTCACCAACTCAAAAATAGCGAAGAATTACATTACGCCATTACCCTGTTTAACTGGGACGATGACATCACGTTTCCGCTGCGCGTACTCAAGCGCTCAGATTGCGATCTGGGTACCCTTTTGTACATGTTTGAGATGATTGAAGAAGAGCCTGATGTTCCAAAACTCAATTATCGTGAGTTTGAGCAGGAGATAGAGCAGCTCTCACTTGCCCTCAGACAGAAATGGCAAGGTGGCCACTACCCTGCCGCCATTTCGCATAACGGCTCTGCGGGAGAGGAGCTTATTGTCGAGTGGAAAAGTCGCTATTCACACTACGAGGTTTTCCCCGATGAAAAGCCCAGTGATGCAGACTAAGTTCTTAAGGTGATCGTAGATATGGACTTCAAAAAATTAAAAGCAAAGATAGTACGCGCTGGTCGCGTTGCGTTTCCTAAAATTCGCGCCAACCATCCTAACGAAACATTTTATTTCTTCGGGCTTTATACATCAGGCGAGTACAGCTATTTGTCGCCAACATGTTCAACTTACCAAGGCTTGAAAGACGTGGCTGAGCAATATCAGAAGGATGATTATTACAAAGACAAGTCGCTTGAATATCTGATGGATGATTTGAAATGGTCACCCTGCGATAGCCCTCTACATTTAGAGGCTGAAGAGGAATTTGATTGTTTAGAAAGCGAGATGAGGAAATTAAGCGAAGAACTCGATTCTTTATACAACCCCACTGATTGGCGAGCTTTTAACGCCTTCGTAAACGACATAGAAAACTGCATGATTGAAGCTTTGAGCGAGCTCGATAGCATGGGCGTTTTTGGCACGGGAGAAGTTCGATCTCAAGTATTAGTGAACCTGGTAATGGGCGACCAAAGCGACGAAGATCGCATTCGCTTTGCACAGAGATTAAACAGCCCAGAGCAAGTAGCCTCATTAAGAGATGAAATGGAAGCTTAGCGAGCAGCAACAGCAGGCTCGGCAAACCACAAGGAAAGTTCCGTGGAAATAAAAGAGATATCCTCTATTCAGGGCTACGAATCATCATTAAATTTGCTGCTAACCGACGCTATTGAAAGCGGCGCGTCTGTTGGTTTTCTTACGCCAGTTGATCAAAGGGACATTGAATCTTATTGGACAACTGTTAATGCCGAATTAGACCCAGACAGTCGAAGGCTTTTTGTCGCGGTAGATCAAGGTAATGTCGCAGGCACGGTGCAACTCTCTATCTGTACCAAGCCTAATGGCTCACATCGTGGCGAAGTGGAAAAGTTAATGGTTCACACACGTTACCGTGGCCTCGGATTAAGCAAGCGTCTCATGGCGTTAATGGAAAGTTCGGCGTCTGCGGCGGGGTTGTCTTTGCTAGTGTTAGATACACGTTTCGGAGATATTGCCTCTTCCCTCTATCGCTCGCTCGGGTATACCGAGGCGGGCACGATCCCTCAGTTTGCTCGAAGCTCGTCAGGTGAACTAGAAGCAACGGTGTACTTCTACAAACAGCTATGACATGCAGGCGTCGCATTGAACGTGCCCTAGCTCAAAGCTCAAAGCTCAAAGCTCAAAGCTCAAAGCTCAAAGCTCAAAGCTCAATATGTCATCTGGCCAACGCTACGACAACTCGGCAATCGCGTGGCGTAAGTTCTCTCGTGCTTGGGTTTCAAAGTGCTCTACAAAATAAGCCGTTTGATAAATTTGTGGCATCGCAAGGAACTGGTTTAGCACCTGCGCACGTTTCTTGCGATACAAAAACTGCGGCACATGGCGATATTCATGTCTTACCCCGCGCTCAAACTCAGCAAACGCCGTCTCATTGCAACCTAAAATGGCGAGATCCAAGTCGAGCAATAATTGTGTATCGGGATCATCACTCAACGCATGCGAGGCCGTCGCCAAGATCAAAGCGCTAACTTTTTCGCTAATCGCACTCCCCGCTTCACTTGGATCTGCTGACGTTAAAAACTGCGCTGCCCAGTCCGCACTGTCTTGCTCATTGGTGGAAGAAAACGGTTTGTAAATCGCGTCATGAAACCATATTGCCAACTCAATCACGTCTGGCTGCTGCGCATCATCGCGCCGTTTGTCGAGCCAATCGAGCATAGCGTGGATATGACGCACATTATGATAGTGACGTTCAGGATCGGAGTACGCAGTCAGTAATTGATCAAAAGTGTCGGCGTTATCATCCAATCCCAGCCGACACATCAGGGCTATCCAACGTGGTTTATCCATCCTGCCGCGCTCCTTGCGGTTGTTGTATCACTGATTGTTCAGGCTCACCAACGAAGACGCTCGTGAGCCTAACCACACGCTAAAACTACGCTTCCTGTTTCGATGTAGAGCCAATGCGCAGTTGCTTGAGCAAATCTTTGCGAACATCGCTCAGTTTCAGCGGCGCTTCACCAAGCCAAGGTACGGGTCGCAGCATCGCCATCGTGCGCAGCCCTAATCTTGCCGTCAGCAACCCGACCCCTAAACCTTGCGCTGCACGCACTGACACTTTACCGGTGATATCGAGCGATAACATATCAACGCCTGCATCCAGCGCAATTTCTGAAGCGCCGATCAGTGCCATATTGCGCACCAGCATTTTCAGCATCGCCACACGCGAGAGGTAACTAAGCTCAACGCCGTAAAGCTCACACAAACGATTTACCATTGCCAAGGTGCGCCACGCCACCAGCAGCATATCCGCCGTCGCGAGTGGGCTGACCGCCACCATCAAACCGGCTTCTTTGGCGTGTTTCGCCACCAGTTTACGGGCTTGCTCGTCTTGCTGTGTCAGCACCATGCTATCAAATAGCTCTAACACCTCACGATCATTGTGAGCCGCAGACAGACTATGCAGCCAGCGATCATAGCCCTCGCTATGACGGTTTTGCTTTTCGACCAGTTGCTGGCAAAACGCCTTCGCTTTGCCGACACCGTCGCTTTCAAGCAAGGTTTCTGCGTATTCACGCTCCGTTTGACGACGCTTTAATCGCTGCAAATACCAGGCTTCGCGGCCAATGGCATGCGCGCCCACCAGCGACACTAAACCGATCAAACCGCCCCATCCCAAGCTGAGCCAGTCTCCGCTAGAAAACGCGGTGACCATGGTATCGACGCTTTGCCAGAGGGTGAGTCCGATAAAGCCGCCAACAATGGCTTTTAAACCCCAACGGGACTTCTTCGATTGGTCTTGCAGCACCGAGACAACAGATTGCTCTGCCGCCGTCGGCGCAGTAATTTCAAACGTATCCTTCTCATCAAATAAACGTTGCGCATCCAATGCAACGGTCGAATCTTTGGTCTCTGGCTCCGAGAAATCAATACGCTGTTTTAAGGACATCAGAACTTGTCTCCCAACAAAAACTGTAATGCTTTATCCATTCGAATATGAGGCAACGGCTCATCACTAGGATAAACCGCAGGTCTGAACGGCTGAAAATCAAACCCTTGCTGCTGCCAAAAATTGGCATCGGGTAAACGCTTTGGCACTTCACCGGGAAACAGCGTACAGGCGTCGCCTTGTAAATTCGTGCCGCGCAGTGCTGGCATTTGCTCGCCCTTGTGACTGACAAAACCCGGTGACGTTGCGCTAATCGATGCCAAACTCATGCAATCCATGGTAATGCCTTCAAAGCTCGCTTGCTGATAGGCTTCATGTACCATTTGCTGCATCAGCGAAATCAGGTTCAGGTGCTGCTCTGGCGTTACGTGATCCGCTTTGGTAGCAGCAAACAACACTTTATCAATGCTTGGCGAAAACAAGCGTTTAAGTAACGTATTACGGCCATAACGGAAGCTATCTACCAAGTAGTTAAAGGCTTGGCGCATATCGTTGAAAGATTCAGGCCCTTGATTAAGCGGTTGTAAGCAATCGACCAAGATGATTTGACGATCAAACTTCACAAAATGCTGCTTATAAAACGGCTTGATCACATGCGATTTGTAGTACTCAAAGCGCTGTTTCAGTAGCGCCAACATCGAATCACTGCTGGCCTCGTCGGCGGCCGCTAACTGCTGTGGATCAACCGGGAAAAACTGCAACACCGGCGCGCCCGCTAGCTCGCCCGGTAGAACAAAACGCCCCGGTTGAACCCAATGCAAGCCCGCATCTTGCTTGCACTGATGTAGAAAATCTGTGTAAAGCTGACTGATCTGTGCCAGCTGGTTTTCATCGGCGGTGCTATTCAGATCTAGCTGCGCAGCGGCATTTAACCATTCCCCCGCTAAGCCGCGACGACGCTCACTCATACTCTGAAACTGTTGCGCAGACCACTCCTCAAAGGTTTGCGCCAGCATGGGTAAATCCAGCAGCCACTCGCCGGGATAATCGATAATATCAAGGTACAAAGTGGCATCAGATTGCACGTATTTGAGCGCGCCGTGCTGCGGGTAGTACTTGATCGCTAAACGGATCTGGCTGACATCACTGGTTGGCTCAGGCCACGTAGGTGGCGATGACATTAATCGTGTCATACCCTCGTCATAACCAAAGCGCGCCATACACATATCAGGCTGGGAAACGCGCTTGGCACCGATGATGCAGCCATCGCGGACGGGTGGAAACAGGGGCAAGTTGGGGTTGGTGCTGGTGTGAAGCAGTTGATTGACCAGCGATGTGATAAATGCAGTTTTACCCGCCCTTGACAACCCCGTGACGGCTAAGCGTACGTGACGATCTAAACCTCGGCTTAGCCACTTATTGACTTCATTACCCACATTAAACTTCATTAAAAATGCGATCTCCTGCGACGCTAGCGCGCCTTATTCAATTGGCTTGTGATTCGCCTTTGTTCCTTTTGCAGGGAACCGGCTTATAGCTTGCTAAACTCGCGATCAACTTTAAACCGACTGGAAGTAACATAGGCCTCCATCGCGCGCAAGCTTTGCTCTTGATGCTCAAATTCAACCGTCAGCTTTTCCAGCACTTCAATCGGATGATCGCCGGTTTGCCAATGATGCTGTTTCACTTTCACATCAAATTCTTCGGTGTTTGGCTGCGGCTTTTCAATAGGCATCGGCTCTAAAATCCAGCTCACCAACAAATAGGCTAACACACCGGGAAAAACGCTGCTCATTACCAGTAACGCAATCGCCGCAACACGAATAAGCCACACTTCGATGCCCGTGTAGGCGGCAAGACCGGCACAAACACCTCGGATCCGACCGTTCGCCGGATCGCGGTAAAGTTGTCGATTGATCATATCTTATCTCTCCATCCGGGAGATTCCGCATCCAGAATTTTTTCTAGTGCACTAATACGCTGGCGCATTGCCACCGCGCGTTTGCTGAGCTCTTCAATTTGCTCCACATCCGCTTGTTGAAAACCGTCTGCCATGTGGCGCTTACTGCGATAGTGCAGCACCAACCACAGTGGTGCCACTATCAACATAAAAATCACTAATGGAACGGCTAAGAACCCTAATCCACTCATTATTTATTATCCTTCATCGCTTCTTTCATACGGGCGAGCTCTTTGTCGATTTCGTCCTGCGCTTCAAGATCGGCGAACTCTTCTTGCAGCGAACGCTCACGGCCAATGCTGTAGCTGTCAGCTTCCGCTTCGAGTTCATCAATTCGACGCTCGAACTGTTCGAACTTAGCCATCGCCTCATCGATTTTACCGGTGTCGAGCTGGCGACGAACATCACGACGTTTATCGGCCGCTTCATGACGCATCGCAAGCGCTTGCTGACGAGCACGAGTTTCGATCAGCTTTTTCTCTAGCTCTGACACTTCAGAGGCCAGTTTGTTGATCGCTTCTTCCACCAAATGCATCTCTTCGGTCAAGGCTAAAGAGAGATCGGACAGTTTTTGTTTTTCCAGCAGCGCGGCACGGGCTAAGTCTTCACGCTCACGCTCTAATGCCAGTGTCGCTTTTTGTTGCCAGTGTAGAATTTGGGCTTCTACCGCTTTGAGCTTACGCTCTAGCTCTTTTTTATCTGCTAGCGCTTTGGCCGATGAGGTTCGCACCTCCACCAGCGTGTCTTCCATTTCTTGGATGATCATGCGCACCATTTTAGTTGGATTTTCAGCGCGATCTAATAGCGCGTTCACGTTCGCATTCACGATGTCGGCAAATCTTGAAAAAACACCCATAGTTGACTCCTTGATATTCACTGATACTGCCCTGACGTGCAGATAACTTGGTGTACGGTTCCTGTACACCTATACAAAGGGTGTGCCAGTTTTATTTTGGCTTAATTTTCAATGTTTAAGCTTAACCTGTGATGAACTCCCTTTCACAAACATGGTAAAAAATCTCATCTTTTGGTTAAATTTATCATGTTCAATAAACAGACAACTGTGAAGGTCATTCTGATCAGCGTCAAACGCACGGTAGCACCTAACCCGGAACGATGACGACAAATAAAATGCATAGCAGCTGATTGATAAGGAGAAATCGTCAATGGCACAAGGTCACAACGAGAGTTTAGTGGGAGAGTCGGATCTCTTTTTAGGGGTCTTAGATCAAGTCTCTCGCCTTGCCACTATCGATAAACCGGTATTGATTATCGGTGAGCGAGGTACCGGTAAAGAGCTGATCGCACAGCGTCTGCATTATTTGTCCGCACGTTGGGATCAAGCGTTTGTCTCGTTGAACTGCGCCACCTTGGGTGAAGGCGTGATCGATACTGAGCTGTTTGGCCATGAAGCCGGCGCCTTTACTGACGCCAAACGCCGCCATCAAGGCCGGTTCGAGCGCGCAGAAAATGGCACCTTGTTTCTCGATGAACTGGCGACCTGCCCCCTTAACGTGCAAGAAAAACTGCTCCGCGTGATCGAATATGGCGAGTACGAACGTGTCGGTGGCTCACAACGTTTGCAAGCCGACGTGCGTTTGATCTGCGCGACCAATGCCGACTTGCCTACGATGGCAGCGCAAGGCGACTTCCGCGCCGATCTGCTCGACCGTTTAGCCTTTGATGTGGTCCATCTTCCTCCCCTGCGCGAGCGCCAAGAAGACATTCTGTTATTGGCCGAGTTTTATGCGCTAAAAATGTGCCGCACACTCAAATTTAGTCACTTTGCGGGTTTTACCCCTACCGCCATTCAAGCGCTGTTGGATTATCGCTGGCCGGGGAATGTGCGAGAGCTGAAAAACGTGATTGAGCGGGCGATATTTCATCACAACGACCCTGACACGCCCATCGACCAATTACAGTTCGACCCGTTCTTGCCGCCGTGGCAGCACGCCAGTCCTAAACTCACTGATCACAAAATTGATGTCCCTGCTCCTGCGCCGATATCTGCCGAGCAAACACTAACGGGGTTCATTCCCGATGATCTGCGCCAATTTCAACATGACCAAGAGCACGAAATCGTCACCCTGGCGTTGAAGAAATACCACTATAATCAACGAAAAACCGCCGATGCGCTTAAACTCAGTTATCACCAACTGCGTGGATTGCTGAAAAAGCACCAAATAGACACGGAAGGAGATGTGGATGCGACAGATACTTAAGTTAGTGGCTGGATCTGCCGCCCTGCTCTTAACCGTGGCGTGCGACATGGACGCCCATACCACAACCGTTAAACAGCAAGGGTTTGTCTATTGTACTGACGACGTGTCTGACACCCTGAATCCCCAATTGACCTATGACGCGACGGCGATCAGTCCGCTTGGCGCGCAGATCTTCGACCGCCTACTTGATATTAGCCCAGATGATCATCGTCCCTTACCTTCCGTCGCTACCGACTGGGTTGTGGAAGAAGAAGGGCTGCGCTACGTGTTCACTTTGCGCGATAACGTCTGGTTTCAAAGCCGTGATGGTTTCACGCCAACCCGCCCACTCAATGCCGAAGACGTCGCGTTTTCGTTTAATCGCATTATCGATCCCAACCACCCGCTGCATCGTCTCTCTGGCGGACGTTATCCTTGGTTCGAGTCGCTCGGTTTTGATCGCATTGTCGCCGATGTCAGTGTGGTTGCGCCGAACACGGTCGCGTTTGATTTATACAAAACCGACAACGCCTTTCTGTCTATTTTGGCCGCCGCGCCATCGGTGATCCATTCAAAGGAATACGCTGACTATGTGATCAGCCAAGGCGCTCCTGAGCGTGTCGATACGCAGCCGTTAGGCAGTGGCCCTTTTGTGTTTAGCATTTTTCGCCATCATGACTACGTTCGTTTGTTGCGCCATAACAATTACTGGCAAGGCCAGCCGCAAATGGGCCAAGTGGTGTTTGATATCTCAAGCCAAGGTGTCGGCCGCTTAGCCAAATTGCTTACTGGCGAATGTGATGTGATTGATGCGCCCTACAACAGCCAGATCCCTAGAATTTTAGAAAACCCGAACCTGAACCTGATCACCCAAACCGGCCTTAATGTGACCTATCTGGCGCTAAATCAGCGTAAGACGTTAATGCAAGACCCGTTACTTCGCCGCGCGCTTGCGGTGGCGATCAACAAAGACAAGTTGGTCAGCTCTATTTATCTCGGCTCGGCGGAAGTGGCGGATTCTATTCTGCCGCCCAACTCATGGGCCTATACCGCGCGGGCAACGCAGCTCAACTACAACTTAGCCCTCGCCAAAGCGTATCTGCGCAACAGTACCTACAGCCAACAAACATTAAAGCTGGCTTTTTTCTCGCGCCAGTTTTCAACCAACCCGCAAGCGCATAAAACTGCCGAGGTGATCCAAGCGGATTTAGATGCATTAGGGGTGAAAACCGAACTGGTGATGCTCGATACAAACAACAGCTATGTGCTGGAGTCAGGAGTGGATTACGACATTCTATTGACTACTTGGCGAGCAACAAATGGTGATCCTGATAGCTTCCTGCGTCCGATACTGTCTTGTGACGCAATAACTGTTGGCACCAACAGCGGGCAATGGTGTAACATTCAGTTCGAAAACTTACTTGAATTAGCGCTAAAGACAAATTCAAAACCACTGCGTTCGAACTACTATCGGCTTGCACAGGATGTGATCGATCAACACACTCCGGTTATCCCATTGCTTCACAGCAATCATTATCAGGCTTATCATCGCTCTATTGAGGGGTTGGCGATCAGTCCATTTGGCACCCGATCTTTCTCGACAGTGTATCGAAGCGAGTAACTTATGTTCATTTACTTCGTCCGCAAACTAAACCTGTTTGTCGTGACGTTTTTGTTGCTGACTTTTGTTAGCTTTAACATCGCAAGGCTCACGCCTCAAGGCCCGTGGAGTGATCTATCACTTTTTCAGGGCTGGATAACTTACCTTACAGATCTTTTCAGTTTAAATTTCGGTGTCACCCGCTTTGGGGCCCCCATTCTCGATGAGTTGATCCGCTACTTCCCTGCCACACTCGAACTCTGCATTTTGGCATTTATGCTCGCATTGTTGGTCGGTGTACCTATTGGGACATTGGCGGGCATAAAACGCGGCAAATGGATGGATAACATGATCACTACGGTGACCCTGCTTGGGTTCTCGATCCCGGTGTTCTGGCTTGCCATTCTCTTAATGATGCTATTTTCGCTGCACTTTACCTGGTTCCCTGTCTCTGGCCGCCACAGCTTGCTGTACCAATTAGACTATGTCACCGGCTTTGGGCTGATCGACATTTTCTTGATGGATCGCACCTATCGCCAAGAAGCCTTGCTTGAAGTGCTGAGCCATTTGGTGTTGCCAGTGCTCACTCTGGCCCTGTCGCCATTAACCGAAGTGGTGCGCTTAACCCGCTCTTCGGTGGCGGAAGTGATGACCCACAACTACGTGCGATTTGCCCCGACCAAAGGTCTATCCATGTTTACCATTTTGCACCGTCATGTGCTGCAAAACGCGCTGCCGCCAATTATCCCGAAACTGGGCTTGCAACTTTCCACCATGTTTACCATGACTTTTGTAGTGGAATATATCTTTAATTGGCCGGGGATCGGTCGCTGGCTGTTAGAAGCCGTCACCGACAAAGACTATATGGCGATTCAAGCCGGCGTTATTTGTATTGCGACCTTGGTGCTATCCGCCAACATCCTGTCGGATCTGCTGGGCGCGATGCTGAACCCGCTGGTAAGGAAAGAGTGGAATGCTGTCAAATAATATCTACGCCGAAGATCGGATTCCAAACCAATGGGTACGCGCATGGCAAAACTATCGTAAGAATACCTTGGCGATGTTAGGGCTGTGGAGTTTGGGCACGCTGCTGCTTATTACGCTTGCCGCACAATGGCTTGCTCCGTATGAAGCGACGACCCAACTGCCCGATATTTTCCTCAACCCTTCTTGGCACCCAGATGGCAAAGTCGACTATTTCTTCGGGACCGACGATCTGGGCCGCGATATGTACAGCCGGATCATTCTTGGCACTCAGTACACCTTTGGTAGCGCCTTGATCGTTGCCATTATCGCCAGCTTGATCGGCATCGTCATCGGCGTGTTGGCGGGTATGACACGCGGTTTGCTGTCGAGCACCTTAAACCACATTCTCGACACCATTATGTCCATCCCATCACTGCTACTGGCCTTGGTGATTGTGGTTTTTCTCGGCACTGGGTTAACCCAAGTGATGATTGCGATCGGTTTGTCACTGATCCCAAGAGTGATTCGCGCTATCTATACGGCGGTGCACCAAGAGTTAGAGAAAGATTACATTATGGCGTCACGCCTTGATGGTGCGAACGATATTTATCTGCTCTACCACTCTATTTTGCCCAACGTACTGCCGGTGATCATCGCTGAAGTCACTCGCGCGATCTCAGTCGCTATACTGGAAATAGCCGCCCTCGGATTTCTGCAAGTTGGCGCACAGTCACCAACACCAGAATGGGGTTCAATGCTGGGTGAAGCCTTACATGTTGTCGATACGGCGCCATGGACAGTGACCCTACCCGGTATGGCCATCACCTTTTGCGTGCTTATTATCAACTTAGTCGGTGACGGCTTGAAACAAGCTATTACTGCGGGAATCGACTGATGCCGTTACTTGATATCCGTAACCTCACCATTGAAATTGATACCCCTCAAGGGCTGGTTAAAGCGGTTGACCGTGTTAGCTTGACCTTGGCGGAAGGTGAAATCCGTGGCCTTGTTGGCGAGTCTGGCTCAGGTAAAAGCTTGGTCGCTAAAGCCATTGCCGGTGTTACCAAAGATAACTGGATAGTCTCTGCAGATCGGATGCGCCTTGGCTCTATCGATCTCTTGCAACTGACGCCTCGTGAACGTAAGAAAGTGATCGGCCGCGATTTGGCGATGATTTTCCAAGAGCCTTCGACCTATCTTGATCCGTCTGAGCGTATTTCTCATCAGTTAGAAGAAGCCATCCCATCAAGCGCGTTTAGCGGCTCGTGGTGGCAACGCCTGCACTGGCGGCGCAAGCAAGCTATCGCCTTGATCCATAAAGTGGGGATTAAAGATCACAAGCGCGTGCTTCGCAGCTATCCGTATGAGCTCACCGACGGCGAGTGCCAAAAAGTGATGATCGCGATGGCGATCGCAGGCAAACCGAAACTGCTCATTGCAGATGAACCAACAAACGATCTTGACCCGATCACCCAAGCGCAGATATTTCGCTTACTGGGGCGGATGAATCAGCTCAATAACACCACCATTATGTTGATCACCCACGATCTCGCGAGTGTTACCCAGTGGGCCGATCGCATTACCGTAATGTATTGTGGCCAATCGGTTGAGTCCGGCAACCGCAAGCAAATGCTCGAAGGCCCTCATCACCCTTACACGCATGCGCTACTTCAGGCAATGCCTGACTTTGCCATGGACAAGCTCGCGCACAAAAGCTTTTTGCAAACGTTACCCGGGGTTATTCCCCCACTCCAGCATTTGCCGATTGGCTGTCGCTTAGGACCGCGCTGTCCGCACGCACAGAAAAAATGTGTTGAAGTGCCAGAGCGTCAAAAGATCAAAAACCATAAGTTCAGTTGCCACTTTCCACTGAACATGCCGGAGAAAATGCGCCATGAGTAGCTTGTTGGAAGTTAGAGATCTCTACAAGGTCTACCGCTTTCGTGAAGGGCTGTTTAAGCGCCGGAAAATCGAAGCGGTTAAACCTGTCTCTTTCAATTTAGATGCGGGAGAAACGCTGGCGATCGTCGGTGAAAACGGCTCGGGTAAATCGACGCTGGCGCGTCTGTTAGCTGGCGTTGAGCAACCGACATCAGGACAAATCTTCGTTAACGATGAAGAAATGCACTTTGGCGATTATCAAACGCGCTGCAAATTGATCCGAATGATTTTCCAAGATGCCAACACCGCATTAAACCCGCGCTTGCAGATCGGCGCGATTTTGGAAGGTCCGCTAAAACGTAATACCAATATGACGCCGCAGGCACGCGAACAACGGGTTAATCAAATCTTAAAGCGCGTTGGCTTATTGGCGGAGCATGCCTATTTTTACCCGCAAATGTTAGCGGCAGGGCAAAAGCAGCGGGTATCACTGGCTAGAGCTCTGATCCTGCAACCATCCATCATTGTGGCCGACGAAGCGCTAAACGGCTTAGATATGTCGATGCGAGCCCAAATGCTCAACCTCTTACTCGAATTGCAAGAAGAGATGGGGCTTGCTTACGTCTACGTATCGCAACATATGGGCATTATCAAACACGTCACCGATAAAATTCTGGTGATGAAAGACGGTGAAGTGGTCGAGCATGGCCTTACCGCAGAAGTGTTCGCTAACCCGCAGGCGCCTCTAACCCAGAAACTGTTGGATAGCCACTTTAACTATCAAACACCTGAGCGCAGCTAATAAAAGAGGAGATCTGCGATCTCCTCTTTTTTTTCTGTTGCTTTCTGCTTTCTGCTTTCTGCTTTCTGCTTTCTGCTTTCTGCTTTCTGCTGGAAAAGTATCTCCCCACCCCCATAATCACAGCAAGCGATATCTCATTCAACAGCAATGGTCACCACGTTCTTGCACACCCAAGGATAGTTGCTTTCCCTGATGATATAGATTAATGATGGCTATTAATTAAATTCAAGATGATACAACGAACTTGCATAATTAGGGCACTACATCCAGATTGAAATACGCATAATCACTATCATTAATATTATTTACAAAATAGAAAATGCACTTATTGTCCTATTAAAAACTGTCATTAATTCGTATCAACACCGTTAATAAACAAGTTTACATTTATTACAGTCATAAAATTGAAGTTTAATCCAAACACGGATTTAATTTATAGCCCAAGATACCGATAACGTTACTATTGAGAAAAAATAGTATGACAAATAAAAAATGACTATTACAAATAAGACTAACAAGAGTAATCCAGAAAAAAAACTTAAAGTCAGGACATTACCGCCTTGTGGAATATCTCATTGCATTCAGCCCTTTGTGGGGATCACTCACGAGCACTTTAAAATGCTGTGCCAACACGATATCGTAATCCACCCGTTATTTTCGCTACAAGAATGTGGTTGCAGTCAGACCACCGCTGACAATGCCCATTAGTTACCTGCAAGAGCATGGCCAATTTTGGCTAGTATTTGATGTGGTTGCAGCGCCAGAGATCGCCGAACACGTTGCCAATAAGCCCAATACCGCGCCAATGCAGCCGTTGTTTCTCGGCACTCACTTCGAACACTTGCTCGAATTTAGTCCTTGTATGGTCAAGATTGACGATCTTTCTTCGACCTTAAATTTAATTAGGGAGCTTCCCAATGCGCAAAAATGCTGCCTTATTTTCTGTTTTCCTGATGCAATATCAGAAGCCGAAGTTTTCTTACATTTTCAGCAACTGATCCAAGCGCATATACACGGACAACCCAGCCTATTTCGTTTTTTTAGTCAATCTTTCTGGGTAAATACCGCCAAGGAACTCACTCATTCTGATCTCAGTATTATATTAGGCGATGCTAGTCATATTTTTTGGTTTGATCATTGTGGAAGATTGTCTAGTCTTAATAGTGATGATTCCTCTACCTATCATAGAAATTATCCCTACTCCCTAGACTCACCCGTCTTACTGCAATGGTTCATTAATGATAGCTATATTTAGTGCTGAACCAAGATCTAATTCATTGCAAAAACAATGTAACTCTTTTCTCCATTCTGTGAAGGATAATCATAGATAGCCCAACTACTCATCAATTTCCCTCCTCTCTCCTTGCGAAGCCCACAATAATAGCCGCGAACACTCTGTGTCTTCTCATTGTGGTTACCCTCTGATAAGCGTTTCGTCACCCGCAGCAGTTTGGACACCGTTGTTGGTATCCAATTACGGAATGGCCGCTTGCAAGATCCCAGAGTAGGCATTTTTACTAGATGGAGCTTAACTATGCTTAAACTAACCCCGTTGTCATTTACGTTGACAACCCTGTTTCTCAGCAGCGCTGCCTGTGCAGCGATTGGTTGGGAGCCGGGGTCAACCAAAGTGACAAATGGCGATGTCGTCAGCTACCAAGGTGCTTGCTATATTGCGCAAAACAACCCAGGCACTTGGGAAACCCCGAGCGCCTCGTCGCCTTGGTTTTGGTCTGAAACAACCTGTGATGACAAAACACAACCGCCAGTCGAACCACCTGTTACACCGCCAGTTACCCCTGAGCCACCGGTTACCCCTCCTGTTCAACCTCCTGTTACCGGTGCTATCGATTGGGTTCCTGGCCAAACTAAGGTCAGCAATGGCGATATCGTGATGTTCAATGGCCAGTGTTTTGAAGCGCAAAACAACCCTGGCGTATGGGAAAGTCCTACGGCTAGCAGCTGGTTCTGGAAAGCAGCCACCTGTCCGGGGGGCCCTGTTGAGCCGCCTGTAGAGCCGCCAGTCGAGCCAGAGCCGCCGGTTAAACCACCAGTTGAGCCTGAGCCGCCGGTCGATCCACCAATCGTGCCACCTGTGACGCCACCGGGACAGCTCACTATCATTGATGATGGTAACGGCGGTTTCTTGATGTCACGAGCAGAGCTTGCGGCAATTGAAGCGTCATTGACCAGCACGGACCTATTTGCTTTGGTGCGTTCAGATATCGAAACAGCTGACAATGCGATTGTTGAAGCGGTGAAGCCAAATCTGTCCACCAACCCTGCCAACGTGCAGCGTGTTGAAACCATTGTTGACGAAGTAACGTGGAACTACCTGTTCCCAATCCGTAACGAAGCGTACACTTACACCCGCTTCCTACAAGCGATTGCGAAGTTCCCAGCGTTCTGTCGTACTTACACTGATGGCCGTAACTCTGACGATATCTGTAAGCGTTCACTAGCCACTATGTTCGCGCACTTTATCCAAGAGACTGGTGCTAATGCGCCAAACTGGGAAGCATCGAAAGGCGTGCCAGTATGGCGTCAAGGTCTATGGTACTTGCGTGAAATGGGTAACACCGAAACAACCCAAAACGGCGCGTACAGTGCTTGTGGTAGCTGGCAAGGCGAAGCTTGGCCATGTGCGCCAGGTAAGAGCTACTTCGGTCGTGGTTCTAAGCAGCTAAGCTGGAACTACAACTACGGTGCGTTCTCAGAAGCGATGTTCGGCGACAAGAACGTACTGCTAGAAAACCCAGCTCTGGTTGCTGACACTTGGTTGAACCTCGCTTCTGCGGTGTTCTTCTACGTGTATCCTCAACCACCAAAACCAAGCATGCTACACGTGATTGATGGTACTTGGCAGCCAAACGCGGCAGACAAAGCGGCAGGCCTAGATCTTGGCTTTGGCGCTACCATTCAAATCATCAATGGTGCATTCGAATGTGGTAAAGGTGCTGAAGACTACCGTGCCCAAAACCGTATCAACTACTACACCCGTATCGCAGAGCTATTGGCGCTCGATATTACTGGTGAGAAGCTAGGTTGTGCGGACATGAAACCGTTCAACACTAACGGCTCAGGCGCGCTAGAAATCACGTGGGACAAAGATTGGGGCTACGATGGCAACAACCCAGGTGGCTCTAAGTTCGCGTGTAAACTGGTTCCTTACCAGTACGCTTACAGCGCGCTTCGTCCAGGCGATTACGAAGAGTGTGTGAAACACTTCTTCAATGTGAAGACCTTCGACGAAAACGGCAAAGTGATCCCTGACGGTCAGTAAGCCAGCACTATCTGCAAGGGGAGCAATGCTCCCCTTTTTTGTTTTCCTTCATTGCTCCTGTGCCGAAAGGCGGCCCGCCAGAGTTATCCTAGTTTGTGTGGCTGAGCCGAAACCACTCTTCGATACCACCTGCCAAAAGAACCTCAGATGCCATGTTCAATTTTTAGGCGACGCTAACACCTTATCTTGATAGCGATGATCTATTCTTTTCCAGAGCACGTAATCGAATTGATTGATTTTTAACGACTCCAGTAACAAAACGACAGGCAAAGTTATGCGCAATTTACTGATCCTCTTTCTCACCCTATTTGGCTTATTGGGTTGCTCCGCCTCCGTAGAAGATCACCGAGGCACTGCCCCGGCGATTGATATTTTCGAGTATTTTGCAGGTGAGGTTACCGCGTGGGGAATGCTGCAAGACTATCGCGGTAAGCAGACCCGCCGCTTTGAAGCCCAAATCATCGGCACCGTGAGCGGTAACACCTTAACGCTGGACGAAGTGTTTGTGTTCGATGACGGCGAACGTCAAACCCGCGTATGGACCATTATTAGAAATGCCGATGGCAGTTACAGTGGCACCGCTGGTGACGTTATCGGCAGCGCCACAGGTAAGGTCGCAGGCAATGTGCTGCACTGGCAGTACCAATTAGAAGTCGCGCTTGATGACAGCACCATAGTGCTGACCATGGATGATTGGCTTTATCGTCAAGATGAACGCCATATGTTCAATCGCACATCGATGCGCAAATTGGGTGTTGAAGTGGGCGAATTAACCCTGTTCTTTCAAAAGCAATAAGGCAAGCTCGCAGTGCTGAAACGACAAACGCCTTGAAGCGTGGATCACTTCAAGGCGTTTTTGCATCTCAGTTAGGTATTTGGTCTAACTAAGGTGGTCAAATTACGCTTGCAAGCTCGCGTTAATCGCAGCCAGTACCGCTGCAGGATCATCCGCTTGGGTAATAGGACGGCCAATGACTAGGTAGTCAGAGCCGGCTTGAACAGCTTCAACAGGTGTCATAACGCGGCGTTGGTCACCTGCATCACTGCCTGCTGGGCGAATGCCTGGGGTGATCAGTTGGAAATCACGACCAAGGGTCGATTTCAACAACGTCGCTTCTTGCGCCGAACATACGACCCCATCGAGGCCGCTGTTTTTGGTCAAACTCGCCAGCTCCACCACGTGTTGCTGAGGTTGGCGTTCAATACCAATCCCTTGCAGATCGCTCGCTTCCATACTGGTAAGTACAGTCACCGCAATCAATAACGGACGGTCTTTCCCGTAAGGCTCAAGGATCTCACGTGACGCGGTCATCATGCGCTCGCCACCGCTGGCGTGAACGTTGACCATCCACACACCCAGATCGGCCGCAGCACGTACCGCACGGGAGCAGGTATTTGGGATGTCATGGAATTTCAGATCGAGGAAAACATCGTGCCCACGCTGGTGCAATTGGCGCACGAACTCAGGACCCAACACAGTGAACATCTCTTTGCCCACTTTCAAACGACAGCTACCCGGCTCAATACGGTCTACAAATGCCAAAGCCTGATCTTGGCTTGGATAATCAAGTGCAACGATTACTTTTGGATCGTGCGGGCGCGAATGAGGCATAAGTGCTCCTGAATTGTCGTTATGAGGGGAGATTGCTATCGCAATCGATTACTTTGCGGGACGCGATTATAACCGTAAGTTTATCAACTTGCAGCTAAAGAAAGGAATTATCGTACTAAGTGATGAATAAATAAGAGGTTCTATTCGCCATCCAAGCCACGAATAGGCTTGATGCTGGCCCAACGCTTACAAGACGGACACTGCCAGTACAACGATTGCGCACTAAAGCCACACTTACGGCAACGATAACGCGGCTTAATTTTAAGCTGCTCGCCAACCAACGCACGCAAACTCGACAAACTGGCTTTCGCTCGGCCTTCTTCGGCTTCTTCAAGGTGGTAATCCATCAAACGATAGAAACCTCGCATGGTTGGGTTTTTCACTAATTGACGTGTTAAGAACAACTGCGCGGCTTCTGCGCCCTGCTCTTGGGCGATAAACTCGGCAAGCTTTAGCTCGGCTGTTGCGCCCGCTTTTTCTTCCACGGCATGGCGCAAGAAGCGCATCATCCCTTCTTCATCGCCCAAGCCCAAATAGGCCTGTGACAACAAAGGAACCGCTTCACTGAGAAACTCAACATCTTGCGTGATAATGTTTTCAAGGATAGGCACGGCCGCTTTGTAGTTCTGCTCTTCAAGCAGCAAACGCGCCGTAATAAGGTTGGCGCGTACACACAATTTGTCGCTCGATAACGCCTTTTTCAGCAGATTTCGCGCTTTAGTGGGCTCATCCATCGCCACCGCTTGCATCGCCAGCTCACAATAGAACTGACCAATATCGCGACGCAATTTGGTTTTGCCAAGCTTCACCAGCTGCTGCGCTGCTTCAATCGCACGCTCCCATTCACGAGTGCGCTGGAAAATATCGAGTAATTGACGCAAGGCGTGCTCGCGATAATCCGGCTCTTCTAATAACTGCTCAAAAATCTTCTCTGAGCGGTCAAAAAAACCGGCCACCATGTAATCCGCGCCCAATTGCTGCAAAGCAAGGTTACGCTGATCAATGGTCAGGTTAGTACGGGCAATGAGGTTTTGGTGAATGCGGATCGCCCGGTCTACCTCACCGCGACTGCGGAAAAGGTTACCCAAAGCAAGGTGGGTATCGATAGTTTCGCTATCGACTTGCAGCAAGTCGATAAATACATCGACCGCTTTATCGGATTGATCAGAGAGCAGTAGGTTAAGACCCTCAACGTAGCCGCGAGACATCTTGTGCGACTGCTCCTGACGTTGATTCTGTGCACTTCGGTTACCCATGTACCAGCCGTAGCCAGCAGCAATAGGGAGCAACAGAAACAACAACTCGAACATCTAGACTTATTCCTTGGCTGACTCGATGGCCATCGCCGGCTCTGCCAGCTTAGCCTCTTGCAACTGCTTGAGTTCAGCGCGCACTTTATCCAGCTCAGACTGACGCGCCGCCAATTTCTTGGTTAAGCGCTTCTTCGCCAGATTCGCACGCCAAGACGACAGACCAAACACTAGGAAGCTCACAACAAAGCCGGTCAAGAAGGCAATACTTAGTACCTGAGACAACGCGAACGTGCCTGAACCCACGAGGTAACTAAAAGTAACTTCAGCTTCGTTTTGGCTGGCAAACGCAAGCGCAAACACAGCAAGGAGAATTAGGAGCAAAATAAAAATTGCGAGTTTTACGCGAGCAACACTCATCAAAAAGTCCTTATTGGTATTGGTTTCAGCACCTGATTATGCAGCAATTTCGCCATATAGACTATGCGTAAGGCGGAAAAAATCAGATCTCAGAAGGCAGGAAAGACTGGATGATGCAAAAATCGACAATACGTTCATTGTATAGATCAAAAAAACGGCATACCTAAGTATGCCGTTTTTAACGTATTAAGGGCTTAGCTTAAAAATTCACGCGCTCGCGTAACTCTTTACCCGGTTTAAAGTGAGGAACGTACTTGCCGTCCAATTCCACTTTATCCCCAGTTTTCGGGTTACGTCCGACACGTGGCGCTCGGTAATGTAGAGAGAAACTGCCAAAACCACGGATTTCAATACGGTCACCACTCTCAAGAGTCGTCACCATGGTTTCAAGGATTTCCTTGATTGCATCTTCTACCTGTTTGGCAGAAAGATGTGTTTGTTGACTGCACAGTCTTTCAATAAGCTCTGATTTGGTCATAAACACCCCGTTTTTGTCTATTTCTCAACAGTATAACCGGAAATGGGGGAATTGCTTCCCCCTTGCGCAAAATTATTCGCCTTTAGCCGCTTTGAACGCGTCTGCCATTGCGTTACCGAACGCGCCGTCTTCTTGAGAGTTCAGAGAAGCCATTGCTTCTTGCTCTTCAGCTTCGTCTTTCGCTTTGATAGACAGGTTGATTACGCGGTTCTTACGATCAACGCCAGTGAACTTAGCTTCTACAGCGTCGCCAACAGACAGGATCAGAGTAGCGTCTTCTACGCGGTCACGAGAAACTTCAGATGCGCGGATGTAACCTTCAACACCTTCAGCTAGCTCGATTACTGCACCTTTAGCGTCAACTTCAGTTACAGTACCGTTAACTAGAGCACCTTTCTTGTTCAGTGAAACGAAACCGTTGAATGGGTCTTCTTCGATTTGTTTAACACCTAGAGAAATACGCTCACGCTCTGCGTCTACTGCTAGAACAACTGCAGTGATTTCGTCGCCTTTCTTGTATTCACGAACTGCTTCTTCACCTGGAACGTTCCAAGAGATGTCAGACAGGTGAACTAGACCGTCGATGCCGCCGTCAAGACCGATGAAGATACCGAAGTCAGTGATAGACTTGATCTTACCAGTTACTTTGTCGCCTTTCGCTTGCATTTCTGCAAATGATTGCCATGGGTTAGCTTTACATTGCTTCAGACCTAGGCTGATGCGACGACGCTCTTCGTCGATCTCAAGAACCATAACCTCAACTTCGTCGCCAACATTAACAACTTTAGAAGGGTGGATGTTCTTGTTAGTCCAATCCATTTCAGAAACGTGAACTAGACCTTCTACGCCTTCTTCGATTTCAACGAAACAGCCGTAGTCAGTTAGGTTAGTTACGCGACCAGTCAGCTTAGTGCTTTCTGGGTAACGCTTAGCGATAGCTACCCATGGATCTTCGCCTAGTTGCTTCAGACCTAGAGATACGCGAGTACGATCACGATCGAACTTCAGAACTTTAACGTTGATTTCGTCACCAACATTAACGATTTCTGATGGGTGCTTAACGCGTTTCCACGCCATGTCAGTGATGTGTAGAAGGCCGTCAACACCACCTAGATCTACGAACGCGCCGTAGTCAGTTAGGTTCTTAACGATACCTTTAACTTCCATGCCTTCTTGTAGAGAAGCAAGAAGTTCATCACGCTCAACGCTGCTTTCAGATTCGATAACAGCACGACGAGAAACAACAACGTTGTTGCGCTTCTGGTCAAGCTTGATAACTTTGAACTCTAGCTCTTTGCCTTCCAGGTGAGCAGTATCGCGTACTGGACGAACGTCTACTAGAGAACCAGGTAGGAACGCACGAATACCAGCAAGCTCAACAGTGAAGCCGCCTTTAACTTTACCGTTGATGATACCCATAACGGTTTCAGCTTCTTCGTAAGCTTTCTCAAGTTGGATCCAAGCTTCGTGACGCTTCGCTTTCTCACGAGAAAGTTGAGTCTCACCAAAGCCGTCTTCGATTGCGTCTAGAGCAACGTCAACTTCTGAACCAACTTCGATTTCCATTTCGCCAGCAGCGTTTTTGAACTGCTCAGCAGGAATTGCAGACTCAGATTTAAGGCCAGCGTCAACAAGAACGAAACCGTTCTCGATTGCAACTACGGTACCTTTAACGATCGCACCTGGGCGGGTTTCTAGTTCTTTAAGAGACTCTTCAAAGAGTTGAGCAAAAGATTCAGTCATTTATGTAATCTTCAATTTGATTAACTACCATGGGTATCCTACCACACGGGGTTGATAGTAAAGTCAGTTGTCATCCTTAACACTGACACCGTCAACAACGAGTTTTAGCTCGCTGCTGATAATTTTTTTTCAATATATGCCAGTGCTTCAGCTGTCACTTCCTCGATAGAAAGTTCAGTAGAATCAAGCACTAAGGCGTCTTCAGCAGGACGAAGAGGTGCGACCGCACGGTTGCGATCTCGGTCATCCCGCTCTTGAATTTCACTTAAAAGGGCGTCGAATTTAACATCTAACCCTTTCTTTTGCAACTGGATCATACGGCGTGTTGCGCGCTCTTCTGCACTGGCATCAAGGAAGATTTTTACCTCAGCCTGTGGGAAGACAACGGTGCCCATATCGCGGCCATCAGCAATCAAGCCTGGCTCTGCTGCAAACGCGCGTTGACGGCGCAATAAGGCTTCACGTACACGCGGCAGCGCAGCGATTTTCGACGCGGTGTTACCCACTTCTTCCGTACGCAATGTTCTGGAAACGTCTTCACCTTCCAAAATCACTTTTACCAGCTCACCTTCCGCGATGAACTGTACATCAAGATTAGCAGCTAACGGTACAAGTACATCTTCTGATTCTATGTTCACGCCGTGATGGAGCGCCGCTAATGCGAGTACTCGGTATATCGCCCCCGAGTCCAATAAATTCATTTCGAGCTTGTCAGCCAACAACATGCAAAGAGTGCCTTTGCCCGCACCGCTGGGTCCGTCGACAGTAATTACTGGCGCAGAACTTGCCATAGTCTTCTCCATTGTTATTGTTCTGGGGGTTACCGCTATTGTGACACTCAGTGAAAGCAACGCTTCCTTCCAAGCGCTCGGTTTGCCTAACACAAACGATCTCTTCAACACTGATTGACTACGCTCAATGCCGCGCCAATTTCATATTCGGGCGGCGGGTGTCGCAATGCGATAACTCGCGGGGGCGCATTATACTCGATAACTTAGTGAATCGCCACGAAACTCACACCTCTAGGCCAGAAAAGCTATGCTCCGCCCTTTCCTATGACAATTGGCGAAATATACGCCACTGTCATAGTCGTCCATCGCCATGTACTAATCATATTTATCAATACGATAAATATCTTTCCATGTATTCAATTCAATACAATCACTAGAATCAGCACACCGAAACAATTCGGCTTTGCGGCAGTAATAGATCGATAAAACCGAACTATTGATATTCCAATATCGCCGCACGGGTTTCTCTAAACCCAATCCGTCATCTGTTGCCTTTTCGACAACGATGAAGCTCACCAGCCTGACTAGTGCCATTGTTCCGTTCGCTAGCTTGCTGAATGAACTGATAAATATGTGGAAGTAAAAATATGATTGAAACACAGGATATCCTGAGTGCAGCTTGGCTGTTGGTAGTCGCGGTGGCAATTTTGACGATTCGTTACACCATCCGCAATACCGCAAGAAAAACCTACATCAAGCGCATTTCTTTATTGGTTGCTCACAGCGTGACTCATAAAGAATCATATAAGGTCATGGCACACACTGAGTACATGAGCCACTTGATCGACAGCGATTTCGTTTCAGAAGTACTGCGTAAAACCCAGAATATCAAACAGTTGATTGTTGATGCCACCGCCGAAATGCTAACGCACAACAAAGAAGCCTTCTCGGTTGACGACATTGCGCGTTACACCGAAGAGCAACTCACTGACTACCGCATTTTCGAGCGCGAGCTAGGCATCATCGCCTAAGTCAGACTTTCTCGATCCCAAATACACATTCACTTGCCAATGGCAGGTGAATTTTTTTGTCTTTTCGCAACCGCTAATCAGCGCAACTAGCCGCTTAAACCTTGTAGACGATCGAAGTAATCCGGGAACGTTTTCGATGTACACTTCGGATCGTTAATGGTCACCGGCGTGTCACTGAGCGCGACTAAAGAAAAACACATCGCCATGCGGTGGTCGTCATAGGTATCAATCGCGGCATGCGTTAGTTTTGAAGGCGGAGTGATCGTGATGTAATCTTCACCCTCTTCGACTATTGCCCCAACTTTCCGCAATTCCGTCGCCATGGCAGAAAGACGATCGGTTTCTTTCACGCGCCAGTTGTAAACGTTGCGAATCGAAGTGATGCCTTCAGCAAACAGTGCTGCGGTTGCGATCGTCATCGCGGCATCAGGAATATGGTTAAAGTCCATATCAACCGCTTTCAATTCACCACGACGCGCAATCACAAAATCATCGCCCCACTCAATATCAGCGCCCATTGCAGCGAGTGCGTCAGCAAATTGGACATCCCCTTGAATGCTCTTTTTGCCAATACCAGTCACTTTCACTTCACCGCCTTTAATCGCGGCGGCCGCCAAGAAGTAAGACGCCGAAGAGGCATCGCCTTCCACTAAGAAATCACCCGGTGCGATATAGGTTTGGCCGGCTGGCACCACAAACTCTTTGTAATCGCGGTTTTCCACTTGTACGCCAAACTTCGCCATGATATCGAGCGTAATATCGATATACGGCTTGGACACCAAATCACCCTTGATACGGATCAGCGTATCGGCGTTTGCCAGCGGTGCCGCCATAAGAAAGGCGGTCAGAAACTGACTGGAAATCGAACCATCAATTTCGACCTCTCCCCCATTCAAACCGGTACCTTTGATCAACAGCGGTGGGTAATCGTTGCTTTCTAGATAAGTAACGTCTGCACCAACCTGACGCAACGCATCCACCAAGTGTCCAATTGGGCGCTCTTTCATGCGTGGTTCACCGGTTAACACATATTCGCCGCCGCCCAAGCATAGCGCCGCCGCCAGTGGTCGCATCGCCGTGCCCGCATTACCGAGAAACAGCTCTAATTGTTCAGATGATCCAGTAAACGGTTGCCCTAAACCTTCCACTTCACACACTGTCTTATCTGCTGAAAGCTGGTAAGAAACACCAAGCGTGGATAACGCATTCAGCATGTGGCGAATGTCATCACTATCAAGCAAGTTGGTGAGGCGGGTCGTCCCTTTCGCGAGTGCGGCGAGCAACAACGCGCGATTTGATACGCTTTTCGAGCCCGGCAGGTTAACTGTGCCATTAATGAGGGAAATAGGTTGGAGGGTTAAGCTTTCCATGGGTGCGATTACTATCCTAAATTGTCAGTGACTCTGACTCTACCGAATTCTTTGCAGCCGCGCTAGTCTGATTGTGGTACCAGCAATATGTTGAAATCACTCAAGCTTAAACCGCACGCAGAACAATATACTACTGCCAAGGGACGAGATAAGGTTCACTGACGCCGTGTACAGCTAATCTGCCCAGATTATTCGAAAATACATTGGAGATTCAAAATCGCTATAAACGAATACATGCGGTTATTTGGTTCACCAAGCACTTTAAACGAAAAAAGGCCGGATAACCGGCCCTTCTTGATGCCAACGAGATCACGCGTTGGCGAGTTCAAACGCTTTCATGTACGCGACCAAGGCTTCAACGCCCGCTTTTGGCATCGCGTTGTAAATTGATGCGCGCATACCGCCAACCGCGCGGTGGCCTTTTAGGGCACGCAATCCGGCCGCATCAGCCCCTTCCAAGAACGCTGAATCTAACTCTGGGTTAGCGAGTTGGAAAGGCACATTCATTAATGAACGATTATCAGCGTGGACATCGTTACTGTAAAAATCCGACTGATCAATGTAGTCATAAAGCAGCGCGGCTTTCTCTTCATTATGCTTTTGCATTGCGGTCAGTCCGCCCTGCTCTTTTAGCCATTCGAAGACTTGGCCTGCCAAGTACCACGCAAATGTTGGCGGTGTGTTGTACATGGACTCTTTTTCAAACAATACCTTGTAGTTAAACACACTCGGCAGCACATCAGAGGCCAACTCAAGCAAATCATCGCGTACGATCACGATAGTCAAACCAGCAGGACCAATGTTTTTCTGCGCGCCAGCATATATGACGCCGTACTGACTCACATCGATTGGACGCGACAAAATAGTCGACGACATATCAGCCACAATCGGTTTGTCGGTCACGGGTAGATCGCGAATTTCCACCCCATCAATGGTTTCATTCGGGCAGAAATGCACAAAAGCGGCATCTTTCGACATCGGCCACTCGCTCGCTGGCAGTACAGCTTTTTTACCTTCACGGGTGCAGGTGATATCCACCACGTTAGGTTGGCAGTACTTCTTGGCTTCTTCAATCGCGCTGTGTGCCCAGAAACCGCCATCCATATAGTCAGCCGTGGTCTTCTCACCAAGCAGGTTCATTGGTACTGCCGCAAATTGAGCACGGGCACCGCCTTGGCAAAACAGCACTTTGTAGTTAGCAGGAATATCAAGCAATTCACGCAAATCCGCTTCGGCTTTTTCTGCGATCGCCATAAAAGGTTTACCACGGTGGCTCACCTCCATCACTGAGGTTCCCAACCCTGCCCAATCAATAAGTTCTTGTTGTGCTTTTCGCATAACCGGCTGAGGTAACATTGCCGGACCGGCACTGAAGTTAAATACAGTATTCATGCTCTGAGATTCCATGACGCAAACAGCTCCTGCGTGATCAATTGATATTTCGAGTTATTGATTTAACACCGTTTGTCAGAAAAGAAAAGAGACGGGCAAGAATAAACTGCTGGAAGAAGCAATAAACGAGAAAATAGCGTCAACGGCTAGCGTGCTAGTGAAGCCTATGGGTAGACAGAGTGCTGACTTTAGGGAAAGAATTAACCGGGAACAGATACAAAAAATCCAGCCGCAGCTGGATTTTTAGATATTGAGCGAGACGTATGGTTTAGATACCTGCGCGCTTAAATAGGCCCGCCATTAGCTTAGAGCCTGATTTCACCATCTTCGCTTTGCTTTGGAATTGGTTTGCCAATGCTGGGTTGCCCACTTCCTTCGCGATGTAGCTCATTGCCATGTACATGTCACGGCCATCTTTGATGCGGTCTTTGTCGTTGATTGGTGACAATAGACCCGCCATTTCAGTACCTTTCATGCCTTGTTCTTCAGCGTGAACTTGCACTGCATCTAGCAACTCATCAAGGTCCACCATTACTTCGGTTCTTTCCAAACCTTGCTTCTTCATCTCTTTGGCGTTTTTACGACGAATAGCAGCAACAGTGTAACGTGGGGTATTTAACTTACGGTAACCCCAAAAACCCGCCAAAACTAGTAGTGCAACACCACCAGCAACATAACCCCAGATTGAAGTTGTTTCTGCAATCACTTCTACTTGAGAAGCGGTAGAATCAAACGCTGGAACCTCAGACATAGATAGAACCTTTCATACTCACAATGTAACGCCCCAAACCATATTCTTTTTGGGGCTTAATAACCACGTATTGCCGCAACATTTCTTCGTTTTCGAGATGTCGCGCAACCTTTCGCAATGTTCACAGGCAACACCACGGGAAAAAATCGCCGCGATTGTATCACCACACTTCTCACAGGCAAAGCAACTCCGCTGTTAAGCCCGCGAAAAGTCAGCATCTCTCAACCAACGGTGTTTCCTGAACGTCACACAATAAAACGGCTTCTCAACCAAGTATAGTGGCGATGAGAGGCGTCAACAAACTGCACAGTTAAACCTCGGATAACCTCAATTAGCGACGACGGCTCACCAGTGGCTCATGCGATGTTCCGCAACTCACGAGATCCGCTGAACGGCTTTGCTCTGCACTTTGTACAGATCCAGGAGAGCTAAACAGCATATAGAAAGCAAACCAAGTTTCCGCATAGAGAATTGCGGAATAGATTGAGTGTGGGCGATACATTTCCATCAAGTAATAGTCGATATTGGTCAGCAGCTCAACAACACTCCGCATCAATCCAAGAGCGACGCCATCAAAGATAAAATCGTCGTACTCCATCGCGCTGTGAAAAATAAGTTGCAATGCGATCATAGCGAGAATTGAAAACCCGACCACGCGTCGCCATAACACGCCATTTTCCCCCCTACCCATTAGTAACGAAAGCGCCACTAAGATGACAGCGCCAATGCGCATACTACCTTTTGTTAACAGTCCCAGCATCGCGGCGGCATAATTGGAATTCATTTCGCCGAGATCCTTGAGAAAATCTTCCCCTTCAGACAGCTCGTAATACACTTTAATTAGGTGTCCACCTTCATAAAGCATGAACGCACACCATCCAAACGCAAGCCAAGGGGCTAGCACCGATAAAAGAGATCTAGGCATACTCATCCTTGTCACCTTGTTTCAATCAATAGCAATATAACTCACGGCTAACCCTGCTAAATGAGGGCGCGTTTGGGTAACACTTCACCCTCACCTTCTGGGCGCACGCTTGTTCCTCTCGCTTTTTACTCTATAAGCGCAGTGGGCAGTGCAAATACCCCTAATTGTAACGGTTGAGCCCCAACACAAGCTATTCATGCCATTACTTGTGCTGCACTTTTCACTCACGACCACCGCTTAGCCAATCGCCACTGCCCATTTTCGTTTTACATTGCGTAATTGCTGAAGATGATTGCGATGCCAGTACATCAGTGGTTGGTTTAGGTTTGCTACGGTTAGCCTGGCTAAAGATCAGATAGAGGGCAAAAACAATCTCTGCATAGGTTAATAGTGACCAAGGGGAATGATAGTGAAGAAAAATCATCAAGTACGTTTCAAATTCCGATAAGAACTCTAGCCAAACTAGCAAAAATATTTCAATACCTTGGGTAGGAAGGCTTCCCTGAAGCATGAAGATTGCCGGGCTTATGAGTCTTTCGAAAAGTAGAGCTGCAATTAACAGTGCCAACCATCGACGCCAGAGCACTGAGCCCTTGCTAATACCAAATAACATCGCACCGACAACAATCACCACGCCAAAAATAGTGACGTAAGAGCGGAGCAAAAACCACGAATGCAACTCCACTGCAACAGATAAAGTACCCGTTGCTCCCTCCATACTTTTCGCATAATGAATGCCTTTATTTGCAAAATATAAGGTGTAGCAGCAGAAAACGACTGAGAGCAGTATTGTAATTACGGGTTTACGTGATTCCGACATACCCTGTCCTTAATAATCCCAATAAAAGCAGCGTGCCAACGTAAGCGTTATAGCGAAGCTACACGCCAGGTCGAGCACTCCATTCGTCATCATCCTCGCCTACTGCCACAGTGTCATCTTTATATGGAGAGTCGAACAATAAATAGATCGCAAAAAACACCTGTACATAAAGCAATAGCGACCACAGAGAGGAATAGGCGAAGAAATTCATTACGTAATTAAGCGGTTCGCTGCTAATCACTGTCGCCATCTTCCCAATAAACGCCCCCACGCCTTGGGTTAATGCATCCGATGCGGTGTAAACCACTGGGGTCAAAAATCGCAGCAGCAAATTACAAAACAGACCGAATGCCAGCAACCCTCGCCAAGGTGTTGCCTTGCCACACAAGGCAATCAACATCAAAAAAAGTACAGGGACAAGGAAGAATAGCAAAGCACTTGGCGGGATCAGTCCCCAAAAATGAAAGACATCCCACGCATTCAGTGACTCACCTTGGCTTAGGCGCTCAAAGGATGTCATCCACGCGCCCGATTCAATAATGCGGTCAATCGTTTGCAATGACAGATAGCCAAACCCAAGACAGACGCCCAAAGCCAGTAAGGGAAAGACATTAAATTCGCGAATTCCTTTCATTTATTGCGATCCTTGTGAGCATGATTAATGTAAAATACGACACCAACAATGCACTGGTGACAATTTCACCAACATTTTACGCCATGCGAAAAAAAGCCCGCGTCATGCGGGCTTCTTATTTTACCTGAGTTGATTACTCGGCGTCATCGTTGCTAGCGTCTTCTTGCGCTGCATCAGTCGCTTCAGGTGCTACTTCACCTTCTACAACTTCGCCTTCTTCATCAACAAGCGTTTCATCTTCTTCAGGCTCGTCGATACGCTGTAGGCCTACAACGTGCTCGTCTTCAGCAGTACGGATCAACGTTACACCTTGGGTGTTACGACCAACCAGACTCACTTCAGACACGCGGGTACGAACAAGAGTACCGGCATCAGTGATCATCATGATCTCATCGCCTGACTCAACTTGTACCGCACCGACGACACAACCGTTACGCTCAGACACCTTGATAGAGACAACGCCCTGTGTCGCACGACCTTTCGTTGGGTATTCCGCCAACTCAGTACGCTTACCGTAACCGTTTTCAGTCACGGTCAACACTTCGCCATCACCTTGCGGTACGATCAGCGAAACAACGCTATCACTTTCAGCCAAGCGAATACCACGAACACCTGCAGCAGTACGACCCATTGGACGAACGTGCTCTTCAGAGAAGCGCACCACTTTACCTGCTTTCGAGAACAGCATGATGTCAGAGTTCTGATGCGTAATATCTGCCCCGATCAATGAATCACCTTCACGCAGATTCACGGCGATAATACCCGCGCTACGTGGGCGGCTGAAATCAGTCAGCGGTGTTTTCTTAACAGTACCGTCAGCCGTTGCCATGAAGACGTACTTATCAGCCACGTATTCATTGATTGGCAGGATAGCGGTAATACGCTCATTCTCTTCCAATGGAAGAATATTAACGATTGGCTTACCACGAGCGGTACGGGTTGCATGCGGCAACTGGTACACTTTCAGCCAGTACAAACGACCACGGCTTGAGAAACAAAGAATGGTGTCGTGAGTATTCGCCACCAACAGCTTCTCAATGTAGTCTTCATCTTTCATTCGGGTGGCCGCTTTGCCTTTACCACCACGGCGTTGCGCTTCGTACTCGCTCAATAGCTGGTACTTCACGTAGCCTTCGTGTGACAGAGTCACTACCACGTCTTCTTGGTTGATCAGATCTTCCAAGTCGATGTCGTGGTGAGCAGCAGTAATTTCAGTACGACGTACATCGTTAAACTGCTCGCGAACCAGCTCTAGCTCTTCGCGGATCACTTCCATTAGGCGCTCGGTGCTGCCTAGGATTTTCAGCAATTCTTCGATTTGCGATAGCAGTTCTTTGTATTCGTCGAGGATCTTCTCGTGCTCAAGGCCAGTTAGCTTGTTAAGACGTAGATCCAAAATCGCTTGTGCTTGTTGCTCGGTCAGGAAGTATTGGCCATCACGGATACCAAACTCTTCTGCCAACCACTCAGGACGCGCGGCATCAACACCGGCACGCTCAAGCATTGCCGCAACATCGCCAAGGTTCCAACCACGCGCTTGCAGTTGCTCACGCGCTTCTGCAGGGGTCGCTGCACGGCGGATCAGCTCGATGATCTCATCGATGTTCACCAGTGCAATCGCCAAACCTTCAAGAATATGCGCACGCTCACGCGCTTTACGCAGTTCGAAGATAGTACGGCGAGTCACCACTTCTTGGCGGTGATTAACGAAACAACGCAGCATCTCTTTCAGGTTAAACAACTTAGGTTGGCCGTTATCTAGGGCAACCATGTTGATACCGAAAGTGGTTTGCAATTGGGTCTGAGCGTACAGGTTGTTCAGTACCACTTCACCCACTGCATCGCGACGACATTCGATCACGATGCGCATACCGTCTTTATCCGACTCGTCACGCAGCGCCGAAATGCCTTCGACTTTCTTATCTTTCACTAGCTCAGCGATTTTCTCGATCAGGCGCGCTTTGTTGACCTGATACGGGATCTCACTAACGATAATGGTTTCTTTACCGTTCTTGTCAGCTTCGATTTCCGCTTTCGAGCGCAGGTAGATTTTGCCGCGGCCAGTTTTGTACGCGTCGATGATCCCTTTGCGACCACTGATAGTTGCTGCAGTTGGGAAATCTGGACCTGGGATGTGTTCGATCAACTCATCAATGGTGATATCGTTGTTATCGATATATGCCAAACAGCCATCGATCACTTCACCTAAGTTGTGCGGAGGAATATTGGTCGCCATACCAACGGCGATACCCGACGAACCGTTAACCAATAGGTTAGGAACCTTGGTCGGTAGCACCGCAGGGATCTTCTCGGTGCCGTCGTAGTTATCGACGTAATCAACCGTTTCTTTATCTAGATCCGCGAGTAGTTCGTGGGCAATTTTTGCCATACGGACTTCGGTATAACGCATTGCTGCGGCGGAGTCGCCGTCAACAGAACCGAAGTTACCTTGACCATCCACCAGCATATAACGCAGCGCAAATGGCTGAGCCATACGGACGATAGTGTCGTAAACCGCGCTATCACCGTGTGGGTGGTATTTACCGATGACGTCACCGACGACACGGGCAGATTTTTTGTATGGTTTATTCCAGTCGTTACCCAGTACATTCATCGCGAATAGAACGCGGCGGTGTACGGGCTTCAGGCCATCACGCACATCAGGAAGTGCTCGACCTACGATGACGGACATCGCATAGTCGAGGTATGAGTTTTTAAGCTCATCTTCAATGTTTACGGGCGTGATCTCTTTTGCAAGATCGCTCATGGAGCCATTATCCCTCAATGTAATTTTGGCGTTGTTTCATACCCAAAAAGTAACAACATGCGCTGGAACCGCGAGCATGGATTGACCTGTGCGCAATAAGGTAGAGCCTACCTAACAACGCAGAGGACAAGCCATCTCGCTCACACAAAGCTGTGTGTCCCCAAGCAGTTTGACGCTGATTGAGTATAGATACCAAAGTGGTACAGAGCCTGCGTTCAACGGGTTTCACCAAGGTGAATAACACGCTAAGCACCAGTCTTTGAATCGGTTAAAAACCGTACTCTGGCATAAATGCAAGTTGCAGGAATATAGCATGATTTTACATATCAACGCACGTTTTTCCTGAGCGAGAAACCCTGCCCCTATCGCATTTCGGAGCAGGCTTCACTTCAAGTGTTGATGTTTTGCTCGTTTTACATCGGTGACGAGAAGAGACATACGGACAAGATTACCGTCCCTGGTGTTCGGTCGCGCTTTTTGACGATTTCTGCCTTATATATGTACCCAAGTAACCTCAAGGTGCCTGGCTATAAGGTTACTGTTGCGCATTCGGCTTTGAGAAAAATATCGCTATCAAGCCGCCCCATTGTCGCGATCTTACTGCCTTACCTGCGCGACTAATCTAGGCGACACTGCTCGGAATATCTCTCACCTTGGGCATTATTTTTTGTCGCCGTGTTGCGGACTGATATACTCTGACACCAGATTTTGTTAACACGTAATCCGATTCACGGATAGATGGATAACCATGAACCAAACAAATGTAGACTCATCGGAAATTGCCAAGTTTGAAGAGATGGCCGCCCATTGGTGGGATTTAGAGGGCGAATTCAAACCCTTACATCAAATCAATCCACTCCGCCTTAATTACGTCAACGAGCGTTGCGGCGGTCTCGTTGGCAAGCGTGTATTAGATGTAGGCTGTGGCGGCGGGATCTTAGCCGAAAGCATGGCCGCGATGGGCGCGAATGTGACCGGTATCGACATGGGTGAAGCGCCGCTGACCATCGCGAAGCTTCACGGCCTCGAAACTGGCGTGAAAGTGGATTACCAACAAACCACTGCTGAACAACACGCCGCTGACAACCCGGGATTATATGACGTGGTAACGTGCATGGAGATGCTCGAGCATGTGCCCGATCCGGCCTCTGTGATCCAAGCGTGCAGTCAGCTGGTCAAACCCGGCGGCCATGTGTTTTTCTCTACCTTAAACCGCAACATGAAATCTTACTTGTTTGCGATTGTCGGCGCGGAGCACATCATGAAGGTCGTCCCGAAAGGCACGCATGAGCACAGTAAGTTTATCCGCCCGTCAGAGTTGATGGCGTTTATTGATCCAACCCCGCTGCAAGAGCGACACATCACTGGCCTGCACTACAACCCTTTATTTGACTCGTACAAATTGGGCCACAATGTCGACGTAAACTACATCGTTCACACCTGCCACCAAGGCTAACTCAGTGGCAAAGCTAACTCAGTGAACAGATACCACCTGCCACCGCTTGGTGGTGGGTGAGTTCAGACAGTGCCAAGCAATCCCCGACAACAAGGAGGTGACATGGTTGACGCACTCTTATTTGATCTCGATGGCACCCTGCTCGATACCGCCCCCGATATGGGTGCGGCCGCCAACGCCGTATTGGCCGATCATGGCCATGCCCCTCTCACCCACGCACAAATTCAAGCCAACACCAGCTATGGTGCGCGCGGCTTACTCAAAGCGGGCTTTGGCGATGATCTCGTTAATCACGATCCGCAGCAATTGCGTCAAGCGTTTCTGGACTATTACGCAAAAGATATCTGTATCGGTACCGCGTATTATCCAGAAATCGAAACGGTTTTGACCACATTGCACGAGCAAGCTATCCCCTGGGGAATAATGACTAATAAACCAGGCTTTTTAACGGAATTATTACTACCTTATTTTCCATTATTACGCCGTGCTAACATCATCTGCTGTGGCGACACCTTGCCATTCGCCAAGCCGCATCCCGAACCCTTACTCCATTGCGCGAAAATTATGGCGGTTGAACCTGACAAAATCGCCTATATTGGTGATATCGAGGGTGACATGATAGCCGCTAAAAACGCCAGTATGCAGGGCATAATTGCCGGATGGGGATACGTTGGCGATCCCGCTATGCTGACAAACTGGCCGGCACGGAAAACGCTCACCACACCGGCTCAAATTTTAGGCTTAGTGACGACTTCTTGAACTCCCTCACAGAGTGGAAAAATTGGCAAATTAAATTTTTCCGACTACGGCGCTAAGTGGTGTCTTTCTAGACACTGCTTAACAGCGCCTGACAGCAGTAGTGCACATCGGTTAGTGTTTACTGACTCAATGCGCAACTTCCCCAAGTTATCCACAACTCAGGCCGTTGGGAGGTATTGCAAATTATTAAAAACGTCATTATCTTGTACGCCTCAACACCACCAACCCCTACATGTTGTGTTTGCGAGCAACTATAATCACTAATGCAAATACCTTTGGGTGGTAAGACACTTATCAGCTTTCTCAAAATTGGATACTCAACAAACCATGAACCAACTAACGGTTACCAAACGCGACGGCAGTACCGAACAAATCGATCTGGAAAAAATCCATCGAGTCATCACGTGGGCTGCTGAGGGCCTAGACAACGTCTCCGTTTCACAAGTCGAATTGAAATCGCATATTCAGTTCTATAACGGAATCAAGACCTCAGACATTCACGAGACCATCATTAAAGCCGCCGCTGATCTTATCTCTGAGCAGTCACCAGATTACCAATACCTAGCAGCACGCCTGGCGATCTTCCACCTACGTAAGAAAGCGTACGGTCGTTTTGAGCCGCCAAAACTGTTCGATCACGTCACTAAGATGGTCGAGAAAGGCAAATACGATAAACATCTGCTAGAAGACTACACCCAAGCTGAACTTGAAGAGATGGACACCTTTATCGACCACTGGCGCGATATGGACTTCTCTTACGCTGCGGTAAAACAGCTCGAAGGTAAGTACTTGGTTCAAAACCGTGTAAGCGGTGAAATCTACGAAAGTGCGCAATTCCTGTACATCATGGTATCGGCGTGTCTGTTTGCGAACTATCCAAAAGAAACACGTATGGATTACATCCGTCGTTTCTACAATGCGGTATCTACCTTTAAGATCTCGCTGCCAACGCCAATCATGTCTGGCGTGCGTACCCCTACCCGTCAGTTCAGCTCATGTGTGCTGATCGAGTGTGACGATAGCCTAGATTCTATCAACGCCACGGCGTCTTCGATCGTTCGTTACGTCTCACAACGTGCCGGTATCGGTATTAACGCAGGTCGTATCCGTGCGCTGGGCAGTGAAATTCGCGGTGGTGAAGCCTTCCACACTGGCTGTATCCCATTTTATAAATACTTCCAAACCGCAGTTAAGTGCTGTTCTCAAGGCGGCGTACGTGGTGGTGCAGCCACCGTATTCTACCCACTGTGGCACGGTGAAGTAGAATCGCTGCTGGTGCTAAAGAACAACCGTGGTGTTGAAGAAAACCGTGTTCGTCACATGGACTACGGCGTTCAAATCAACAAACTGATGTACACCCGTTTGATCAAAGGCGGCAACATTACCCTGTTCTCGCCATCGGATGTTCCGGGTCTTTACGATGCGTTCTTTGAAGATCAAGCAGAGTTCGAACGTCTGTACGAAATGTACGAGCAAGACGAGAGCATCCGCAAGAAGACAGTTAAAGCGATCGATCTGTTCTCAACCATGATGCAAGAGCGCGCCTCAACGGGCCGTATCTACATTCAGAACGTGGACCACTGTAATACCCACAGCCCGTTTGATGAGAAAGTCGCCCCTGTGCGTCAGTCGAACCTGTGTATGGAAATCGCGCTACCAACACGCCCTTTGAACAATGTTGAAGACGAAAGCGGCGAAATCGCCCTGTGTACCCTTTCAGCGTTCAACCTTGGCAAGCTAGAGTCGCTAGACGAGCTAGACGAGTTGGCAGAGCTGACGGTACGTGCTCTTGATGCCCTACTGGATTATCAAGATTACCCATTGCCAGCGGCGAAGATTTCAACCATGAACCGTCGTACATTGGGTGTGGGCGTGATCAACTACGCGTACTACCTGGCGAAAAACGGCGTGAAATACTCAGACGGTAGCGGTAACGCACTGACTCATCGCACGTTTGAAGCGATTCAGTACTACCTACTGAAAGCATCTGTGAACTTGGCGAAAGAGCAAGGCGCGTGTCCTGCGTTCAACGAAACCAAGTACTCGCAAGGCATTTTGCCAATCGATACGTACAAGAAAGACTTGGACGCGATTTGTGCAGAGCCACTGCAGTACGACTGGGAAGCGCTGCGTGAAGAGATCAAAACGCACGGTCTGCGTAACTCGACCCTGTCAGCGTTGATGCCATCAGAAACCTCGTCGCAAATTTCGAACGCGACCAACGGCATTGAGCCACCACGTGGTTATGTCTCTATCAAGGCGTCAAAAGACGGCATCTTGAAGCAAGTAGTACCTGAGTACACCAAGTACCGCCAAAACTACGAGTTGTTGTGGCAGATCGGTGGTAACGATGGTTACTTGCAACTGGTTGGTTTGATGCAGAAATTCGTTGACCAAGCAATTTCAGCGAACACCAATTACGATCCAAGTGTGCAGCCAGGCGGCAAAGTGCCTATGAAACTGCTGCTAAAAGATCTGCTAACAGCCTACAAACTGGGCGTGAAGACGCTGTATTACCATAACACGCGTGACGGCGCATCGGATGCACAAGCAGACGACGACTGTGCGGGTGGCGGTTGTAAGATCTAACCCCTCATAAAACGGCGAAGCAGAAACGTTGTCGCTATCGCTTATCTAATTGCATACAGGGGCCAAGGTGGCCCCTTAATTACGCTGAGGACTACCATGGCTTACAGTACCTTTACCAAAACCAAAAACGATCCGCTAAAAGAGCCGATGTTTTTTGGTCAGGCCGTGAACGTTGCACGTTACGACCAACAAAAATACGAGATTTTTGAAAAGCTCATCGAAAAGCAACTGTCGTTCTTCTGGCGTCCAGAAGAAGTTGACGTCTCTGGCGACCGCATTGATTACGCCAACTTGCCTGAGCATGAGCAACACATCTTTATCTCAAACCTCAAGTACCAGACCCTGCTCGATTCCATCCAAGGCCGCAGCCCGAACGTTGCCCTACTGCCGTTGGTTTCTCTGCCTGAGCTGGAAACTTGGATTGAAACTTGGTCGTTCTCAGAAACTATCCACTCACGCTCATACACCCATATCATTCGCAACATCGTTAAAGATCCTGCGGTCGTGTTCGATGACATCGTCGAAAACGAGTACATCGTTAAACGCGCGGCGGACATTTCGGGTTTCTACGACGATTTGATCACCGCGACTAACGACTACCACCGCTACGGCGAAGGTGAGTTTGAGTTGAACGGTGAAACCGTCAACATCAATCTGCGCGAGTTAAAGAAAAAGCTCTACATCTGCTTGATGTCCGTAAACGCGCTTGAAGCGATCCGCTTCTACGTCAGCTTTGCCTGTTCGTTTGCGTTTGCTGAGCGCGAGCTGATGGAAGGGAATGCGAAAATCATCAAGCTGATCGCTCGTGACGAAGCCCTACATCTTACTGGCACGCAACACATGCTAAACCTGCTGCGTAGCGGCAAAGATGATCCAGTGATGGCAGAAATCGCGGCTGAGTGTGAACAAGAGTGTTTCGATCTGTTCCACCAAGCGGCAGAGCAAGAAAAAGAGTGGGCGGAATACCTGTTCAAAGACGGCTCGATGATCGGTCTAAACCGTGACATCTTGTGCCAGTACGTGGAATACATCACCAACCTACGTATGCAAGCGGTGGGGCTAAAACCGGCCTACCCAGGGGCAGATCAAAACCCAATTCCGTGGATCAACGGTTGGTTGTCATCTGATAATGTGCAGGTTGCACCACAAGAAGCAGAGATCAGCTCATACCTTGTCGGTCAAATCGACAACGATGTTAGCGCCGACGATCTTGGTGATTTCGAACTTTGATCAAAGTCGATTTAAACGGTGGCGAAGAGGTGGTTTACCTCGACGCCACTCATAACCCCAACGCCACCCTGCTCCAACACCTAGCGCTACAAGGGCTAGAAGCGGAATCACAATGTAGGGATGGGTTTTGCGGTGCCTGTAAATGCAAATTGGTTGAAGGCGACGTCGAATACACCCAAACGGCGCTGGCGTTCGTCATGCCCGATGAAGTGCTGCCCTGCATTTGCAAACCGCTGACAAACTTGAAAATTACGCAGATCACTTACCATATCAAGTCGTAATCCGCTCTCACCTGTCATCGCAACCTGACGTTTTGTTTCCTCCGTCGATTTTTGCGCGCCCAGCACTCTACAACCAATTGCAAAACGCCCCATAATCGCTGACTATAAGACGTAATTGTCTAACCTGATAATAAGGAAATCACCGTGCATAAATGGTTAGCCTACAGCGCTATCTCACTCAGCGCTTGCCTGTTTGCAAGCCACAGTGCGCTGGCAACTGAAAGCCAATCGATGAATGTCGAGCAACAAGCTTGGTATGTTTCTCAAGGTGAGGAGTACTTGGTGCAAGAGCAGCGTCATGGCGCGCTTTATGCCCTGCTGACTACGTCCGTGGAGGACGACATTGGCGTGTACCTGTTCTTTAACGATGCCGATTGCCGTGGTGATGATGGCCAAGTGCTGTCACACGAGCCACTGTACATTAACGATCAGCTGGTGCGTTTTTCCCAATACTGTGATGCGCCGCGCCGCTACTTGGTGCCTACGACCGCCAATGGGCGTTACTTCCTCATTGATGAGTTTGTCAAACGTCGCTCGGTGGATATCAGCAGCGCCGATCACAGATTCACTGCGACCTTCTCCGCAATGGGATTTGCCGACTTTTATCGCCAATTCCAACAGCGTTTCGATGCGATGTAATTGAATACACGACCACGTCATATTCATCAAAAAGGGGCTTACGCCCCTTTTTCGTTTACCGCTCAAGTCATTTCAACCAATTCAGCGCACTAACAGCGTCTGCGCCTTAGGTAGTGCTGTGACGATTAGTCACCCCCTGACTCCGCCTCAGTGTAGAGGAAGGTCTTGCCCGCATTGACCACAATGTTGTCGTTGAGGAAGTTCTGCCCCAAGATCAGGCTGTAGTCAAAATCAGTGCGATCGCGCAGGTTCACCCGAATGGTTTGCGCTATTTCCCCCATTTGAATAGGCAGCTTCACCACCAAACGAGTGGCCGTGCTCTCACCTTCGCGCGCTTTCACCCGATAGGTATGCACCACCGGTCGCTCGAAGGTGTGTTTCAGCCCATCACGATTACTGTAATCAAATCGCACCCAATCGCGGCCATCGCGCTCAAAGCGCTCAATATTGGTAGCGCTGATCGAACTCATATCGGCACCGGTATCGAGCTTGGCAGGAAATTGCAGATCGCCAATAGTGACTTGCTCGACAACCCCAGTTTCCACTGGACGCACCTTATGGAAAATATCGGTCGAGCGGGTGTTGATCAGTAAAGGCTGCGCCACCATGGACGGCGACAAGTTAAACACCGACGGCTCAGTATCTCGACTATCACGCAGCTGCAACGCGACTCGCCGCTCAGCTTTCAGGTGATGAAACTGCAACGACGCATCAATCACCCAACGATGAACCTCACCGACTTTAAGCCGCGAAACCACTTCATCGCTAAAAGCAACATTCTCATCGGCAACGCTTTGAATTTGGTATTCCACTTCATCGTCATTCACCGCCAAGGCCGGCACTTCGAGCACAGAGGTTTTCACCGTCAATGAAGGCTCGGCGATCACCTCGACACCATTGATGCTCATGGTTTCTTGGGTACCAATCACCAACACACTGCCTTGCTCCGCGCGTTGAGTGAGAGTCTCGAGCGGTTTTTCGGCCAGCCCAGTAGTCGAGCCATCCACCACATACAAGCGGCTCAAAGTTTCAAGCCCTAAGCGCAACTCACTGGGCTCATCTTTACGGTTGGTCAGATACACCAAAATGTGCTCTTCAGTCGGGTTAGCGCCCTCACTGCCTAGGCGCAACGGCAAGTAAACCAGCGGCTTTCTGCCAGAGGCGAACGGCACCAATCGCACTAACGGCGCGGTCATCGCCTGTTGCTGACCCTGCTGGTTTTCCAGCACAAAGCTCACTTCTCTTGCCGTTTGATCAACGCTAATTTTACTCGCATGAAGTGCGCTGTAACGGTTATGTAGCGAAACATGAATATTCACCGGCAAGCCCGCGATCTCACCACGCTCTTCACGGCCAATCACCAACGCATCACGCTGGGATTGAAAGTAGTCGTAGCCCGCGTCGACCCAAGCGTGATCGCTTAAGAAGGTTTTGCCGACCAACACGGGCGTGGTGAAGTCTTGGCGGTCGGTTAAGTTCACTTCCGTGTTTACCGTCACGCCCCCTATTGTCAGCGGCATCACCACCACTGGGCGATACAAATAACCGTCCTCACGCGATTTCACCCGCGCGATGCGCAGTAAATCTGCTTGATACGGGATCGCTTCGCCTGTATAGGGATGGCGGATATCGAAGTAGACTTGGATATCAGAAAGATCGTCGCGGTTTTTGAGCTGAACCCGACGCACTTTGTTGTACTCGTGCATGATTGCTTCAATCAGCGCATCACCTTCGAGATCGGCAAATTGCGGATCGGTCGGCACAATGCGAATATTTTCAGCATGGATCGAGGTCGAATCCGCGCCGGTATCGATTTTCGCGGGAAATTCGACCCCATTGAGCTCGGGGATATTGTTGAAATAAAGCGATTCCGTGCGCCCTAAAACAACACGACCATCAATGGTCGTTGGGTGTGAAAACAGTTCTGTCGCAGTGCTTGTAGTCGCGGCGCTGGCACTCCATGTAGCTGCCAAGCAAGCACTCAGTAGGCATTTTTTCAACGGAGTCATAGTGCTTCCTGAGTCAATAAAAGACGCGGTTTTATCTTTCTATCTCCTTAAGTACAGGAAGTTTCCTCACTTAATGAAAGTATTACCAGATAAAACGCTATGGATAATAGACTGCCAATCACCGCTATGACAACTCTCTCCCGCGTATTCCTCCGTTTTCTTACAGCAATTTGTCATTTAGCCGGTAGGAAAATATCCCCTTCAACCTTGAAAGACTCATACTCACCAACCAGCGGCAAACCGGCCAGATAGCGGCGCAGTACATCGAGCATCACAGCAACTAACACGGTTCTAGCTTCAGACGGATTGCGTTGACGCAAACTGCGCAGCAGCAAGCCAAATTCGCCATGCGGCGTCGCTAAACCGACCGAGAACACGTTATCAACCACGCTGCCGCTTGCGATCCCAAGATCGGCGCCGGTTTTCTCGCGGCATGCTTCAGCCATCGCCATCACTGCCGCGAATGGATCGGACTCCGAAAACGCCTCAGCCAACGCCGGTTTCAATAGCCAGCCATGCGCTAACTGTTGGCAAGCTTGGTCGCTATCGTGCAGCGCCAGCACAAACCCACCGGCAGAAAACTGCTCAGCCACCGACAAGGTCAGGTTTGACTCGACGAGCTGTTGGCCAATATGGCTAACCGCGCTTTGGTTGACGCTGATGACATTGTCACCCAAACGCTCAGCAATACCCGAGCGTAATTCGGCAAATTCGTTAGTGTCTTGCGCGCCAAATATCTTCACTTCAATGTACGGCAGCGCTGAGCGATAGCCCATTTGATAACCCGCCGGCATCGCTAGATCGGCGATTCGTTGACTGATCCCCGACTCCGATAAACCAAAGGTAAACCAGCGATAACATTGCACCGTGCTGTGCTCGGCCACCACCAGCTTAGGCAAAATTTGCTCCTCAACCATGCGGAAGAACTCTTTCGGCACCCCGGGGGTGAAAAACAGACGCGCTTTGTTCAGGGTCATGGTAAAACCACACGCTGTACCAATCGGGTTATCCAATACCTCGGCGCCTTGTGGCAGCATGGCTTGCTTTAAATTAGTCGCGGGCATCTCGCGCCCCATCTGAGCATAGCTTTGCTCCATGGTTGCCACCCAGTCGTGATTGAGCACCAAAGGCACACCAGCGGCGGTCGCTGCAGCTTGGGCGGTGACATCATCACTGGTTGGCCCCAGCCCACCGTTCACGATAACCACATCAACATCGCGACTAAGCGCAGATAGCTCTGCAGCGATACCGTGCTCACTATCCCCCACCGTCACCCGTTTGACCATCGCCAGTCCCTGCTCCATAAAGCGGCGAGAAAGCCACGCGGCATTGGTATCGGTAATGTCGCCATACAAAACTTCTTCACCGGTACTCAGCATTGCAATCTTCATCGTGGCTCTCCTTTTCCTGTCGTCACTGCGGTTACGTCTGACCTTTAATGCATCAGCTGATAGCGCATCAGCGTCAACTAGACCAACGTGTGGCTAAATTATCCTCTCTTTTCTTTTTATCGCCAACGTAAATATTTAATTACACCAATCGTAATCATATTATTACAAAACATTTCACCATTATTGATATAAGTGGCAGTATAAGCAGGAATTAAAACCAAAACACGATGGAACAACAAAGGGTGTAAAGTAGGATTAACACATGAAAACACTAAAACCTCTAATGGGAAGCACATTACTGATCGCTGGCACCACCATAGGTGCGGGAATGCTTGCCCTGCCGCTGGAGGCAGCCAATATCAGCTTTGGAACCGTTACTTTGATCATGGTTCTCCTTTGGGCTTTGATGCTTTACACCGCTTATCTGCTACTCGATCTTCATCAAACCGCGCCACCCACCGCTACGCTGCATACTCTGGCGATGCAATATCTAGGGCGTAACGGACAGCGTTTAGCCGGATTTGCAATGCTGTTTTTGTTCTACGCCTTGTGCGCCGCGTACATGGCAGGCGGTGGCGAGCAACTGGCGGCGAAAATGGGTGCCGCGACGTCTCAGTCAATTGCCCCGAAATGGGGAACGCTGGTGCTTACCCTCTTTGTGGCTGCGGTTGTCCGTTTAGGCACCGGGCCAACGGAAAAAGTGAATCGCGTGTTGTTCGCCACCAAATTTGTGTTGTTGGCCGGTACGATTTTCTACCTTGCGCCTAACGTAAGCAGCGCCAACCTCACCCATAACTCCACGACCTCTGCCAGCGTGCTATTAGCTATTCCGGTGATGTTTACCTCCTTTGGCTTTCACGGCAGCGTGCCATCAATTGTGCGCTACTTGGATGGCGACACCCGCCAGCTAAAAATTGCGGTCGGCATTGGCTCGGCGCTACCTCTGGTGCTGTACGTCATTTGGCAATGGTGCACTTTGGGTAACCTCAGCCAATCGCTAGGTAGTCTCGCGCTGTCTGACTTCATCGCATTGCTAAGCCAACAAGGTAAATCGGTTGCCCTAGAGCCGATGCTGAACGGGTTTGCTGATCTGGCATTGTTGACCTCGTTCTTGGGTGTGAGTTTAGGCTTGTTCCACTACCTCGATGATCTGTTTAAAAGCCGCTCATCGTTAACCGTAACCACCATTACTTTCTTGCCACCTTTAATGTTTGCGCTGTGGTTCCCGCAAGGCTTCCAAATGGCACTGGGTTATGCCGCGATTGCGCTCGCGCTGCTGGCCGTCTTACTGCCGGTGGCTATGCAAGTGAAGAAACGCCGTCTAGAAGGCAATCGTCCAATGACCTTTGGCTTAGCGGGCGCGCTATGTTGCGGCATTGGCGTGATTGTTATTCAGCTTGGCGTATCATTTAGTGCTTTTGCTGCATCTTAATCATCTATTTGCAACTTTTTACAAAGCAATTACACGTTAAGTAAATTCCTTGTGGGAAATTACTGGGGGATGAGTGATAATACGCCACTATTTTTACTGAACATTTGGAGAACTCGGTTTGAAACCTGCGGTTGGTACGCTGCTGACAGGCTTGCTTCTTTCTACGCAAGCATATGCCTTTGAGCCAGCAAATTCGTGCGAAGGTACATATTTCAACTACTGCGATACAGGATCATCCCTGCCTCGTTACGAGTTCTCTTACCTGCAAAACGGTGAAGTGCTGGCAGAGCCTAAAGCACAGGCTTACTTGCCACGTTACTTGGTCACGTCGCCAGAAGAAGATTGGCAATATCTTAAAGAGCAAACCTACACCATCCTCGGCTTGAGTGTGGCAACCGTAGGTTTGATGACACTATTGCCAGAAAGCGTCACCAACTGGACCGACGAAGATCGCGACATGAGCAAGCTATTTAGCAAGTGGACCGATAACGTCAAAGAAGGCCCAGTGTGGGATAAAGACGACCACTTCTTAAACTACGTGGCGCACCCTTACTTTGGCGGTGTTTACTACACCGCTGCGCGTCACGCCGGTTACGATGAGTGGAAGTCATTCATGTACTCCTTCACGATGTCGACGTTCTTCTGGGAATACGGCGTAGAAGCGTTTGCTGAAGTTCCTTCGATTCAAGACATCATTGTGACACCGGTATTTGGTGCGGCAGTGGGTGAAATGATGTACCAACAAGAGCAAGCCATCGTTGCGAACGGTGGCGAAGTATGGGGCTCGAAGACGTTTGGTAGCGTTAACTTGTTCCTGCTCAACCCTGTTGGCCACATCCACTACTGGGTAACCGATATTTGGCGTGATGATGTCGAAGTGAACATGAACTACAGCCCGTGGTTCGGTAACACCGACGCAGCTAACTTCGCATTGGATGCTGGTGCGCCATACGATAGCCAATTCATTGGCATGGAAGTGAAGCTAATGTGGTAATTAGCGCCACTGGATCAATAACAGCTCGCCTCGGCGGGCTGTTTTTTTATGTGCCACCACTACCCTGTTACCCGCTGCGCGCAGCTTTTAGATTAACAAAGCGCTAGCGGTCTCTCACTTCGCCACTAAACCCTATCTTGAGCCCGCCGCTACCCCGTTTCTAACCACTAAGTTTTCTTCTATCGGCGAACAAGTCAGTTAATGATTATTTGCGTCATTGTGAACAAATTGCAGCAATGCGACCCATCAATAAGCCATTATTACGCTAATTATCAGATTTTGGCGTGATTTCGAATGGAGACGCCATTCACAAGTTGACAGCAATTCACTAACTAAGCCTATAATCGAGATCTCATTTTTCTGACAGGCAAAGAGGCAACGGATTGAAACTTCAGCAACTTAAATATTTAAAGGCCGTTAAGGATAACAACCTTAATGTCTCTGCTGCCTCAGAATCGCTCTTTACTACCCAACCTGGGGTGAGTAAGCAGATCGGCATGTTCGAAAAAGAGCTTGGCGTGCGCATTTTTGAACGTAAAGGCAAAAGCTTAAGCGGCATTACTCCAATTGGGGTGCAGATCTTAGAGCAAGTGGAAAAAATGCTGATTTTGGAAAAGAAAATCAAAGCATTGGTCAATGAACACCTTGACCCTAGTGTCGGCACACTGAACATTTATACCACTCACACCATCGCGCGCTATCTGCTGCCGGAAACGGTCTCTTACTTCACCCGTAAGTACCCGAAAATCAACTTCCACATGCAGCCTACCTTACCGGTGCAAGATAAAGGGGTGATCAGTAAAGGCCACTCTGACTTTTCTATCGTTGCCCATGATGTGGGTAAAGATAACGATCTGATCATCCTGCCAGCTTATCTGTGGACGCTGGGACTTGTGGTGCCAAAAGGTCACCCGCTGGAAGAAGAAGCCGAGCCGACGTTAGAGCAGTTGGCGCAATACCCAATCCTCAGTTACGAGAAAGGCGCGTCGGGCCGCGATGTGCAAGATAAAGCGTTTGAAGTTGCCGGCATTGAGCCGAATTACTTTATGACGGTGATGGATGCGGAAGTGATCAAACGCTACGTTGAGCAAGGCTTAGGCATTGGGATCATCTCGACGCTGGCTGCGCAGGATGTGGCCAACAGTGAATTGACCTACATTAACCTCAATCACCTGTTTGAGCCATGTGGCGCGTGGATCTGCTTTAGCAAAGATATTTTAATGCAGAACTATATGTACGACTTCCTTGCCTCATTCTCGCCGCACCTCACCAAAGTAGTGATGGAGCAAGTCATGATGAACAACAGCGCCGATAATATCGAGAAGCTGTTTGACGGGTTGGAACTCCCTGTGTTCTAGGGCAGGTTTACCCTCAAGCGCAGATAAAAAAACGCCGCTGCGACTTTCTATAAAAGGGACGTTATCGTCACCTGATATAAAAGCGCAGCGGCGTTTGTCTTTGGCGTTCTAAACCGTTTCTTTACTCGCCTTTGCAGGCTTTGTGGACGTTACCGTCGGTAGATCAGTGGGTCGCAATATGGATAAAGATTTGCGAGCCGATCAACAGGAAGTCGTCATCTACATAGTATGGGTTCGAGTGCAGGTAGTTACAGATCCCTGCCTCTTTGTTACCACTGCCTAGGAAGAACATCGCGCCCTTCTTATCTTCAGCCGCATTCACCATGAAGCTGAAATCTTCACTGCCGGTCATTGGGTTACCGTTAGCGTTCAAACGTGACTCAGGTAGGATCGCTGTCGCTGCATCCACCACACGCTGGTACGCTTCTGGGTGGTTCATTACCGCAGGGTAACCTTCACACACCATAGTGGTTTTGAAACCGCGAATTTCACTTTCCTTGACGAACATGTTGAAGCTGTTTTTCAAGATTTCGTCAGTTTCTGCGTCCATTGAACGAATCGTACCGCGCGCTTGTGCATGCGCAGGTACCGCATTAGGAATGCTACCGCCGTTGAACATACCACAACCAAACACAGCTGGGCTGAACGGGTTGGTGCATTTCGCTACGACGTAGTCCATATCCATGATGATACGGCTCGCTTCACGGATCGCATCAAGGCCTTTTTGTGGGGTTGAACCGTGTGCAGACACACCGTTCACATCCAAGGTCCACGCTGAGCCGTAAGACGACATGATGCCGTTGTTCAGGCTAACCATGCCGTATTCCATCGCTGCGTCGTTATGCAGAGCATACACTTCAGCAACGCCTTCCATACAGCCAAGCTCAACCATTTTGTTCGCACCCGGTACACGCATGTCTTCTTCCGCCATTTGGAAGACGAAACGTACGTTGTGGCGTAGTTCACTTTGGTTTTCCGCAAGGTATTTCGCTGCCGTTAGCGCGATTGCCATGTGGGTATCGTGACCACAGTTGTGTGCTTTACCTGGATGAATAGAGACGTGATCCGTTTCGGTTTGATCGTCCATTTCTAGACCATCCATATCCGCACGGAACGCCACGCGCTTCCAGCTTGGGTCGATAGTCAAATCAGCGATAAAACCGGTAAAACCTTCGTATGTGGTTAGCGCGTAACCCATTTCTGTCATTAGTTCACGACAGAACGCAGAGGTTTTGATCTCTTCACCTGACAGCTCAGGAATTTTGTGCAATTCACGACGAGTGTTCACACTGAACGCGTGCAGCGCAACCAGCTTCTCGTCGAGATTAAAGTTTTGGTACTTCGCAGACATTAGATAATTCCTTTCATTTGGAAGCCCAACTGCGCAATCAAGGATGCGCCGAAGAAACAGCTAGTTGCAACAATCAAGAAGATCACGATCACTTTCCATGACATCTTCTTCAACTCTTCCATCTGACCGCCTACCGACAGACCAGCAAACGCTAGTAGTGGTACACACACAGAGAGAAACTGAATTTTACCCACAGACTCAAGGAAGTATGTACGCACTTGAGTTTCTGGTAGACAGATCAGAATACCGATAATCGTTGCATAGGCAAAGGTCGGTAGAGAAGAAGGAATAAACTTCTTCGCCACCAGCGATAGAAATACGATCACAGACATAGCAACAAAGCTGTGTACCATTTCTACTGGTGAAGTACCGTTAGTTAGGAACTGGGTAAAACCCGCTAGAATGATTGCCAGAGCAACCAGTTTCATGTCAGTTAGAATAGCTTTCATACGACATTAACCTTCTTTGTTACACAGTTTGTACATACGTTCTGCTAGCGGAAGACCTAGGAACGTTAGAGATAGCGCACCCAATACTGAAGACAGTAGGTTAGACGCCGCCGCGATACTCATTACTTGTTTAGCCATTTCAGCATCTAGGTTGGCTAGCATTGCGCCAGAAGCCGCACTTAGCATTGAGCCACTACCTACACCGGCACCAGCCGCAAGCGCTAGAGGGTGAAGACCGCTTAGGTGAGCCACAGAGCCTAGAACACTGAACCACAAGGTACCGATAACCGAACCACACAGATAAATCGCCAGTACGCCAACGTACTCTGGGCTACCGGTGCCGAAGCGGCCTTGGATCACTGCGATGGAAGGCTCACGGCTGATCGATGAACATGCGCCGATCGCTTTACGACCGAAACCAAATTTTGCTGCAAGAGGAATAGCGATAAAGATAGGCAGCAAGTTACCCAGTTCTTGGAATAGTAGAGGAATACCTGCATCCATGATCATGCTTAGGTTTGGAATGATCATGCCTGCGTATTGGGTACCCAGAACAAGAAGGCAGTAACCAACCATCTTGGCACAGAAACCCTCTTCTTTTTCAGTGAACAGTTTGCCCCAAGGTTTGACTTTTTCTTTGGTCCAGTTAACCGACAGCACCATACCCATGATGACGGCAAACAGCATTGGTAGGATTGCGATCTTAGCAAAACCCAGATTGATTTCTTGCTTACCAATTAGCGCTTGAGCGATGAAGATCAGCGCTGACACAGTAAGTACGCTTACAAGAACAACACGAGCTTGGTTGCTTTTTACGTCTTCAGTTGTCATAAACATTTACTTTGAAGTAGTGAACAGAGGGCTGAATTATAGGAGGGGGTAACGCCTTAAAATCTTGACAAATATCAAGCGACGCCAACGCTACTATATCGATATTAAATATCTTATATCAAAAAGAAATTAGAGGTTATCACTGGGTTAATTCGGTTAAACAGAGGGTATATTTGCCATTTAACGCGTAATTTCCGATAACTCAACAACACAAACTCACAGCAACTTTACTGCTATTTGTTCACGTGAGTGCCTAGATGCTTTTCGCTTGCTGACCGTTAACTGAAAACAGCCAAGAAATCTTGGCTGTTTATCACAGTGCGACAATCAGGTTGAAATTAAAAACCAAAACCGCGATATAGCGCACTCGCTCCGCAAATCGAGCATAGGATCAAGGTCCCTGCTTTCATCCATTCCGGCTTAATCAAATGCTGCACCCGGGCTGCCAACCAAATAGCAAACAAACATGGCGGTGCCATTAGCAAGGCATATTTCACATGCCACAAACTAAAGTGGCCGGTATAGCTAAGCATGACAAGCGACGTAATATTACTGAAAACGAAAAAAGCCGATAGATTAGCGCGGATCTTCCCCGCTTCTGCGTTTTGCAACACAATCGCGATAGGCGGCCCACCAATCGCGGTCGTGGTGCCAGTGATCCCAGAGACCACCCCTGCCGCAAACAGCGCAGTATTGGTCGGCTGAATATTAAACTTGCCAATACTCACCACGACCGCCATCAACACGCCCAATCCCATTACCAAAGAAAGCTGCTGGGTCGTCGCAATCGCCAGTAAGTAACCGCCAATCAACGTACCCGGCACACGCCCTAAAAACGCGGCGCCTAAGCCTTTGTAGGAAATGTTTTTCCGGTATTGGTAAGTATTGGCAACCGCAAGAATAAAGCCCATCACGGTTAACGTGCCCGGCACAAAACGCGGCTCTAGCAAGAAAATGATCGGCGCAGCCACAATCGCCATCCCAAATCCGATACTGCTTTGCACAAAGCAGCCCGCCGCCAGCGCCAATGCGCTGAGGACTATGACATCAATATCCATACAACTCCCGACATTACCCGTTGTAACGGGCATGGATAACATAGTTACGCGGTGTGACCGCTTTTTCGCACAAACGGCGCAGAGCAACTTGATAGCCGTTCTGCTCTAAAAACAAAATTCTATCGAGCACTAGCCACAACTCTAGAGGGCGTCGAAACAGTTGGCGTACCAACTCCATCTTCTCAGTGATTTCAAAGCGCTGCTCGCCGACCGCTTGCCAGTGGGAAAAATCAACGCCAGCTGGTAAGACGACCCCTTTCCTATCAGCCGCCCACTGACAAAACGACGCAAACCCGTCATTGAGTAGCGCTTTTTGAATATTGGGGAGCGGCATGTAATCAGGATTGCCAAACAGCGTGCGTTGCATGGCATCGAAACCTAATCGAAACGACACTTCCACTGCGCGCAAGCGTTCAATTCGCCCAGGCGCGGTAACGGTTTCTTGCAGTGGTAAACGTAAATCGTGCTTAGACAATACCAGCCCTGCCGCTTGCCCCTGCGATGAAAGCGGCTGATAGGTTGGCGCTTTAATTAAGTGATAACAGCACGGAGAAATCGTGACCGCTTGGGTCTGCTTCGCACAGGCATGGCGCAACAAAGTGACATGCAGATCGCCGCAGGCATGCAGCGCCACCGCATGCTGGCGCGAGTGGACATAGGTTTGTGCCTGTGGCGAAAACGCATCAGCGCACACCATCTCAATAGGCAGTGAAAACTGGGTCGCATACTGCTGGCCTTGCTCGCACAAGGCGCTGTCCCATTCCAAACTGGTGACGGGAACCGCTAACCTATCGGCAATTAATCGGCCTAGATGCCCTTTCCCTGCACACCACTCTAGCACTGGCACGGATAATGTCGCTAGACCTTGGCTGAACGCCGAAATCTGTTGCCATTTTCGCCCCGGTACACCAGTGTCTAATCCACGCGTTGGGGTATGATCGTTGTCGAGCGAAAGTAGTGGCCACTGCGCGTCATCAGCCAAGTCAGCTAACGCCAGTGCTTGGGGTACGAAAGGTTGCAAATGGTGGGCTAAGTCGGGGGAGCGTTTCAGCGCGCTCACGTCATCCAACGACAACGCTGACAGCCAACGCTCAAAATCCGATTGGGCAGACCAAGGTAATGATAAGTGTTGAAAGGGCATAAACTGCCAAAATTGGCGGCTTTGTAACAACAACGCTGTTAACTGCTCAAAACTCACCGCAAACGTACTCATATGCCCTCCTCGAAAATCAGGCATATTGTAGTTTTTGCCGCAGTTTTGTCTACCTAGAGATCAGCGAGAAAAGATGATTTCTCGCTGCGTCGCCGACTTAAGGTAGATCATGGGCAATTACAATGAAAATACCGATGGCTCAACGGTCGCGAGACTCATTACACTCGCAACAATCTCGTCGGCTATTTCAAGGGCAAAGTGATATCACTGAACAGCGCATTCACATCCTGACTGCTTTTGGCCGCCATGGCTTTGTCGACCAATTCACGGGTTAAGTGCGGTGCAAACGCCTCAATAAAGTCATACATGTAACCGCGTAAAAAACTGCCCCGTTTAAAGCCAATGGTTGTGGTGCTCGCACCCACCAAGTTACTAATATCAATCGCCACCAGATCAGAATCGAGCTCGGGATCGATCGCCATGCTCGCAAGCACGCCCACGCCCATGCCCATCCGCACATAGGTTTTAATCACATCTGCATCGGTTGCGGTAAACACGATTTGCGGCTTGAACCCCGCCGTATTGAAGGCTTCATCAAGCTCAGACTGACCTGTAAAGCCAAAGACATACGTCACCAGCGGGAACTTGGCTAAATCGGCAATCGACAGTTTACTGGCGTGTGCCAAAGGATGGTCTTTGCGCACCAGCACCGAGCGATTCCAGTGATAGCACGGCAGCAGCACCATGTCTTCGTACAAATGCAGCGCTTCAGTGGCAATCGCAAAATCCACGTTGCCTTTACCGAGCGATTCAGAGATCTGCGATGGCGTACCTTGCAGCATATGCAAGGAAACCTGCGGGTAGCGCTGAGTGAAATTTTGAATAACGTGCGGCAACGCATAGCGCGCTTGCGTGTGAGTGGTCGCAATGTTCAATTTACCCCGCTCAGGGTGGGTAAACTCCCCTGCAACCGCGCGAATACTGTCTACCCGCGCCAGAATATCTTGAGCAATTTTGACAATTTCTTGGCCGGCTGGCGTGACTTTGGTGAGGTGTTTTCCGTTGCGCTCAAACACCTGCACACCCAGTTCATCTTCTAGCATACAGACTTGCTTACTGATGCCGGGCTGAGAGGTATAAAGACTCTCTGCTGTCGCCGAAACGTTGAGATTATGGTTAACCACCTCAACGATGTACCGTAATTGTTGTAATTTCATCTTATTATTAGCCTAGAAAAAGTGGGCGACAGGCAGTAACGCCGCGCAAAATACCTAACTGCTTGCTCTCGAATGCCACCGACAAAACATTGGGTATCAAACCGTAAAGAGAGAAATCGCTCTTGGTCTCAGCTAGGTATAACCAATTATAATAAAGAATTAGAGTAAGCCGCTTATTTTCTTATAAGGCGAGAAAACTGAAAGTGGAAAATGAGAATTCAGTCACGCGGTTCGCCAACGGCTTATAGATTTGTCACTTTGCGTCGTTCTACACAATGATATGTCCTCCAAAACCGCAATGATGGCTACCTTGACATTGATAGATAGTGTATCTTAAGGGCTACATTTTCTGGCTGTCGACATACACAAGTTTATGAATATCCCTCTTATTATCGGCCTTATGGTGGCTTTGTTACTACTGGTTGTTGGTTATGGCGCTTGGGCGCAATATCGACAAAAAGTAGAAAGCGAAAAACGACAAGAGCTCAACCGATACCATCAGTTGATCGAAACCACCGAAGACATGATCAGTAGTGCCCACTACTTTCCGTATACCAAGGAATTATTGATCTGTCTGAACCAGCGTATCTACGACGCATTAGTGGCGATGAAAGAGATCGATCCGAGCGACAAACAGCTAGGCCCGCGTATCGCTAATATCGAGGCGCAAATCAAGCAATTGGCCGAGTTATTCAATAACAGCGACATCGCGACATTCAAAGTACCCACGACAGAAAAGCAAGCACTGGGCATGTTGCAGCTTGTAAAGCGTCTGCGCACCGTGATCAAGGCAGAGCACAGCAAAGGCCGCCTTTCAACCCAAGTGTTTGTCGCCGAAAATGCCCGTTTAGAAAGCATGCAATTGCGTATCAATATTGAAAACGTTGTTAAGCGCGCCAATGATGCCAAGCTGAAAAACCAAGTTGGCACCGCGAAACAGCTACTGAAAAAGGGCTTGGACGTGCTGGCGACGAAAAACGACGATTACTCTAACAATGCCCGTGACCGTCTCACCGCTATATTGAACGACATTGAGCAGGGCCACAGTGAGAACCAGCACAAAGCCCGCCAGGAAATGCTGGATAGGGATAAGGACGATATCGATGCCTTGTTCCAGCCGAAAAGAAATGGTAAATAACTAACAAAATATCAAATACTTGAGGAAAAGCGTTCAACATTGTTGAGCGCTTTTTGTTACCTTCAGCCAAAAATGTCTAAATAACATAACCCTGACATCTGGAAATCTAGCAAGGCCTATTCTCATTCGTAGATTAAACATTCATATCAGGCATGTTTGATCCTTTAAATTTTTATCTGGCATATGGGCCATTTTAAGGATGAGAAATGAGAAAGATCACTTGGAAAACCACATTACTTGCTAGCTCCATTGCACTCGCTTTGACCGCGTGTAACAGCGATGAATCTTCCGGTTCAGCGAGCTCTTCAAACGAGCCAGTGCAGTTCGCCGGCTTAAAAACGCCAGTGAACATCACTTTCACTGATCCAGATGGTCAACCCTTGGAAGACGTCACTTTCACCATCGATAACGACGAGCTCGAAGTGCAAGGCGCCGACGAAGACGACGATGAATATCTGCAAGAAGAATTAGCGGTATCGATCTCTCGCTCTTCTATCGACCAAGTTGACGCGATCAACTTTAAAATTGTCGCCACCGCCGACGATTACTTAACCAATAGCGCGGAAATCGAACTGCCCGCGCTGGCCAATGTATTAGATGACGCCGAAGTCGTGGGTGAATACCGTATCGTTCTCACACCAAAGAGCACCGACAATGCCGAGTTTGCCGCGCAATCGGATGAAGAGCTGTTTGAAGCCGATGACGATGGGATGATCGCCCAAGACATAAACCTCATCACCCCGGAAACGTCGGCTAACGCCGCCCAAAATCAAGCCATGGCTGGGGCCAGTGCAACGCTGAACATCCCTGCCGGCACCACTTTGCTCGATAGCGATGGCAACCCGGTGAAAGGGCAAATCACCGCCAACGTAGTGCACTACTCCAATGAGCCTGGCGACAGCGAAGACAAATCTGCGCTGAACGCTTTGCCTGGTGGCCTGTCCCCTAACGGTGTTGTGGATGAGTTTGGCGCGACCATAGATGTTGCGTTTATCTCAGCCGGCTATACCGCCATCGAAGTGACTAACGAGCAAGGCCAAGTGGTTAAAAGCGTCGAAGGTGGGAACGTGAACCTCGCGATGAAGATCCCGCAAGACACGATCAACCCAGTCACCGGCACACAAATCACGACTGGCGACGAAGTACCACTGTGGGGCTACGATAGCACCACAGGCAACTGGCAAGAGGAAGGCTCGGCGCAAGTGGGCGAGCTCGATACCACCGCTGGCACCTACACCATTTCAAAAGAGATCGACGAGCTGAACTACTACCATTTTAACTGGTACGGCATTGAGCGTTGTGAGGTAGAGGTCGATGTACTTAACAACATGGGTGGTTCGAACGATGTCCGACTCGGTATACATGTCCATCGTGCGGGCGGCGGTTATCAAATCACCGACATCATGGATGACGATTTCGATGAGCTAGAGCTTGAAGATCTGCCCTTCTTGATTGGAGAAAACAATCAACCGATTGAATTGGAACTCAGTTTGTTTGACCCACAGTTCCCAGACAACACCCAGTTGCTGCAATCGGCTGTCGATAAATACGGCAATACACTACTTCCAGTCAACGGTGTACTGACAGCCAACCTGTGTGATCTCGACGGCGGTACTATCACCGTTGATACCCAAGAGCTCCCAGACGATGTCGAAGCCGAGGTCCGCTTTGTAACCCAGTGTGTTGATGGCTCTAACCGTGAACAAATCGAAGGTTATTACCATGCCTACAGCAAGATCGACGGCAACCTGCAATTCATTGGTGGTGGTTACGCTGATGAAGACGGCGATGAGCTTGAAGATCTGTACCTTGGGCGCACCTATCTACTGCGCGGCTACGCCTACAGTGAAGACATCGGTTATCAATTACTGGGCGAACAAGAGTTCACCGCGTCAGCTGAAGAAAACGAATTTGTATTTGTCTACAACCGCTGGGATGGGGAATGTGGTACAGGCGCAACCGGCAGCGGCAGTGGTAGCGGCGGCAGCAACGGCGGTGTCGGCGGCTAAATCGACCGATCATAATTTTCCATGAAACTGCCTTTCCAAGGGTCAGCAGATGCTGGCTCTTGGTTTTTTGCGAACAGCAATAAGCACCGATACTTCAAACACACATTCAGTCGCTCTCTTCTGACCCCACCCAACTTCCAGCACTCAACAACGCTATTTTTGTTACCTTGAGTCCAAATACGCCTAAATAACATACTCCTGACATATAGAAAATCAGCCAGCCCTATGCTTTTCCTCAGACTTTACATTCTTATTAGGGATACCTAATCACTTCAATTTTTATCTGGCACTGACGCCATTTTAAGGATGAGAAATGACAAAGATCACTTGGAAAGCCCCCCTACTCGCGAGCTCCATCGCGCTGGCGTTAGCTGGCTGTAGCGATGATGGTTCATCAAACTCAAGCAGCGACGGCGGCTCAGAGCCGATTCAATTTTCTGGCCTAACGACACCCGTCAATATCACCTTCACCAGTACGGATGGTGAGCAACTAGAAGATGTCACTTTTACTATTGATAGCAACGAGCTAGAAGTACAAGGGGCCGAAGAAGACGATGAGCGCTATGTGCAAGAACAAGCCGCCGTTTCGATTTCTCGCGCATCAAACGGACAAGTTGACGCCATTAGCTTTAAAATCGTTGCTAGTGCTGAAGATCATTTCTCTAATAGCGCGACTATCGAAATGCCTGCCATCGCTGACGTGAATAGTCCTAACGATATTGTGGGTAACTACACCATCACCCTCACCCCAAAAGAGCCGCAGGGTGAAGAAATTGCGGCTAGCTTCGCTGAAGAGACTATTGAGGCTAGCGATGATGGCAAGGTCGCGGAAGCTATCACTATCACCACTCCTCCTGCAAGTGACGGCGCTGCTAATCAGCAAGCGATGGCGGGTGCCAGCGCTGAGCTGGATATTCCAGTCGGCACCACATTGCTCGATAGTGACGGCAATCCGGTGACAGGTGAGATTAAAGCCAGTGTCGTGCACTATTCGAACGAGCCGGTAGACAACTTTGACGAGTTAGGCGCCACCTCGGCGTTGGATGCCTTCCCTGGTGGCCTATCTCCAAACGGGGTGTTAGATGAAGACGGTAATGAACTAGGTGACATCGCCTTTATTTCAGCAGGCTTCACGGCCATCGAGATCTCTAACGAGGAAGGTCAAGTCGTTAAAGATATGCAGGGTGCGCCCGTTAACCTCACCATGAATATCCCGCAAGATACCATCAACCCAGAAACTGGCGCGAAAGTGCAACCCGGTGAAACCATCCCGCTGTGGAGCTACGATGAACTCGAAGGGCAATGGAAAGCCGAAGGCACGGCAACCGTAGGCGCGCTTGACCCAGAAACCGGCACGTATCCGATTACCAAAGAAATCACCCATTTAAGCTACTACAACTTTGACTGGTACGGTACCGAGCGCTGTAACCTGAAGCTGAACGTCGTTAACCAAAATGGTGAAGACAACGATACTCGCTTGGGTCTGGTTTTACGCCGCCCCGGTGGCGGATATAGTTTAACCACCATTATGAATCGTTACGATGGCTTCGATACCCTCATTCTTAATCGCGTTCCGGATGTAATTGCGGGAAACAAAGTTCAGGGCGACATCGCTTTCTTTGACCCACAAGATCCCACCAATAAAAACCTGCTGACTGCGGCACACGATGGGAATGGCCAAGCTGTACCTGTGGTTAACGGCTTACTCACCACTAGCCTTTGTGATTTCGGCGATGGTGAACTGACGGTCAATACCGCCGACATACCTGAGCCTGTTGATGCTACCGTTAACTTTATTGCCCAATGTGGTGACGACGATGATAACGATGACATCAAGGGCTATTTCTACGCCTATAGCAACATTGACGGCAAACTACGTTACTTGAGTAGCGGCTACGCAGATGACGATGGCGCCGAGCTAGATGATCTCTACCCGGGTAAAAGCTACGTACTTCGTGGGTACGTTTACAATGAAGACATTGGTTTCCAATCCCTTGGCGAGAAAGAGTTCGTCGCTTCCGTTGACGACAACGTCTTTACCTTTACCTATCAACGTGAAGACGACGAGTGCGGCACGGGCGCGACAGGTAGCGGCAGTGGTAGCGGCGGCAGCAACGGCGGTGCCGGCGGCTAAGCCCCCACTTTTATGATGTTCTCCCACGACAAGGGTTGGCAAAATGCCGACCCTTTTCTTTTACCGTAGAAATGAAGCAGGTAAGATACTCAAAAAACAAACAAAGAAGTCATCCATGTCAGAACTTGCTCAATACGCCGATCTCTTAACACCCATCCACCAATTCCTGCATTGTAAAACACCACAAGCTTGGCTTGATGAAGCGCGTAAGCCTGAGCGCTTGCCTTTGCTGTTGGTTGATCACATGAATTGTGAATTGAAAGCAGCGCAAACGGCGATGCTATTGCTACGTAAATATGTAGCTGCGCCCGAGTCACAAACAGGACTGCTTGAATGGCTCAAGCCTTACGAACATTTTATCTATCGCGGTGAAGGCTCGCTGCCAGAGCTGCTGGCACAAAATAAGATCTCCAAAAATATCATCGCTAAAAACGCGGCACCGTATGCGCAAGATATTTTGGATCCGATGATTTTGCTGATCAAAGAAGAGCTCCACCATTTCACCCAAGTGCTAGAGATCATGGAAGCACGCGACATCCCCTACCAATCCATCACCGCAGGGCGCTACGCTAAAGGACTAATGCAAGCTGTGCGCACCCATGAACCCTGCACCTTGGTCGATAAACTGATCATCGGCGCTTACATTGAAGCGCGCTCATGTGAGCGGTTTGCGGCTCTCGCTCCATATCTCGATGCGCCACTGGCCAAGTTTTATGTGTCGCTATTACGCTCGGAAGCTCGCCACTACCAAGACTACTTGACCCTAGCAGAGAAAATCGCGGGCGAATCCATTGCACTTCGCGTCCAACAGTTTGGTGAACTGGAGGCGGCGCTTATTCAAACACCCGACAGTGATTTTAAATTCCACAGTGGTAGCCCAACCCCACTAAAATGAAGCGCTATATTTATGCAATCTCAGTGAATTTATTTGGCTAAACTGACTAAAGTTCTCCCCGCTTCAGGCGATAACTACCTAGCTGCCATTATGGGCAGCAAAAAGAAGATCACTTTGTGGTACAGGTATTACAAAGTGGGCTGTGTTGCCTGATAGGGGGGAAGATATCCAGTGAAACTACAGTCTAAATTTTGGCTTATTATCGGCATTATTGTCACCGCGCTGCTTGGGGTGACGTTAGGTGGCTTAATGAGCATGCGACAAGCCGCTAACGCCGATAACGAAGCGCGCATCTATCAGCTTTTAAAAAGCACCTACAACACCATAATCCAAATTGAAAATGCCGTTGCCGCAGGCGAAATGACCGATGCAGAAGGCAAGGCATTGGCAACCCGTATTCTTCGCGAGAACAAATACAAAGAGAATGAATACGTGTATGTCGCGGATGCCGAACTGATGTTCATCGCCGCGCCACTTGATCCCCAACTGCACGATACTAGCTTCCATGATTTCCTTGATGGCGATGGCAAGAGCGTGGGTAATATCATTTTACGCGCCCTTCAAGGCCATTCAGCCAGCCAAATTGTCGCTTACGATTGGACAACGCTAGGTGAAGACGGCGATGTCCATTACCTACAATCCGTTGCGGTACAGTCGCCGCGTTGGGGCTGGATTGTCGGTACAGGTATTCGCAATATTGAAGTGAATGCGCGCTTCTGGGCGTCTGCCCGTTGGCAGGTTGGGATCAGCTTAGCGCTCGCCGCAATTATCATTGGTCTGCTGGTGCAAGCTTCACGCTCGCTCTATCGCATGCTTGGCCATGAGCCCGAAGATGTGATGTCTTTGGTTAACGCTGTCGCAACTGGCCGCCTCGATACGCCAGTGAGCAAGCAAGCCGACAGCACCAGCATCTACGGCGCCTTAGCCTCGATGCAATTGGCGTTGCGTTCAATGATCGAAAACGTGGTCCAATCAGCAGAGCAACTGGCGCAAGAAACGGATTCAGCCCAAGATCGCGCGCAGAGCATTAGCCAACTGTCTGACGAACAGCGTGCAGAAACCGACATGGTGGCTACCTCCATGACCGAAATGTCGCTGTCAGCCCGCACAGTTGCCGACAGCGCAAATAACGCGGCTAGCGCTACCCAAGATGCGGATCAGCAAGGGAAAAATGCGCAAGAAGTGGTGATGCAATCGAGCCATGCCATCGAGCAACTCGCGAGCCAAATCGATGAAGCATCTCACGTGATCGCAGAGCTGGGCCAAAACGTGAACGAGATTGTCTCGGTACTCGATGTCATTCGTGGTATTGCCGAGCAGACAAACTTGCTGGCGCTTAACGCCGCGATTGAAGCCGCCCGCGCCGGCGAGCAAGGACGAGGCTTTGCGGTGGTTGCCGATGAAGTACGTAACTTGGCACAACGTACCCAAGAAAGCACCGCTGAAATTCAGAACATGATTGAGAAACTGCAGCAAGGATCAGAGCGCGCAGTCTCGGCAATGAGCGCGAGTCGCCATAGCAGTGAAGAGTCCGTCGCAATGTCTCTGCAAGCCAGCGAAGCGCTACAAGTGATTGCCACCGCGCTCACCACCATTACGGAGATGAACCATCACATCGCGAGTGCGGCAGAAGAGCAAACCATCGTCGGTGAAGATATTTCTGAGCGCATTAATATCATTGCGCAAACCGCGTCGAAAACGTCGAGTTTTGCACTCGATAACGATAGCACCATGAGTAATCTGGCGACCCTTAGTAACACCTTAAAACAGCACGTGAGTCACTTTCACGTAAGATAAGCCACAACCGTATTTGAGACGGGACCAGATTGAGTAAAGAACCGAAGCTCAGAAAAACACGGTGAACTGAAAAAGCGGCATTTAGCCGCTTTTTTTCTGCTTCAAGGTTTGATAACCATAGCCAATCCGCGTCGCTATGGTGATGGCACACAGGCTAGCAAACACATAGGCAATCAGCGCAAAAGACGCCGGAAACAGACAGAACAACGCAAAGCACAAAATGGTTTCCGTGCCTTCGGCGATCCCGCCAAGATAATAAATCGATTTATGTTGATAGACTGGGTTTTCGATTCCATGCTTGCTCGCCAGGCTGGCAAAAGCCAGAAAGCTGGTGCCTGTGCCAATAAATGAGGTCAAAAGCACCGCCCCCGCCACACCGTTGGCTGCGGGATCAGCAATCACAAACCCTAAAGGGATCAGCGCGTAGAACAGAAAATCGAGCGAGATATCTAAAAAACCACCGGCATCGGTGATCCCCGATACGCGGGCAATCGCCCCATCAAGCCCATCACAAAGCCGATTCAACACTAAGAACAGCAAACCCCACATCGGCTGTCCTAACGCAATACAGGCAAATGCCAGTAAGCCAAACACAAAACCGACTATCGTCACCTGATCAGCGGTCACACCGAGGCGATGCAGTTTCTCACCCACCTGATTGAGCGGCGGTTTGATCAGCTTAATTGCAAAACGGTCTAGCATACGCTCTCCTTAGCCACGCATTGTCCTCACTTATTTATCTTATGCTGAATGCATAAAAAAGGCAGCCTGCGCTGCCTTTTCAGAGGGGTTGATCAAACCCTATCAGTTCACCACAGCAACTTACTTCGCTGCTTTTGGTTTTTTGCGTTTATCGGTAATTTCCCACTTACCGTCGATAAACAAACCAGTGAAGCCTGTTGGTTTACCGTCATCTTCCGAACGGATGTAGTTCTCTTTGCTCTTACGGCTAAAGCGCACCACAGTTTTGCGACCATCGGGATCTTGTGTCGGCGCATCCGCAAGATAGTGGTACTTCGGCGGAATACGATCTTTGTACTGTTGCAGCTCTTCCACCAACGGCGCGCGCGTTTCACGCGATTTAGGGAACGTGCTCGCAGCCATAAACAGACCTGCCGCACCGTCACGCAATACAAAGTAAGCATCAGGATCTTGCGAACAAGGCAGTTCAGGGAAATGAACTGGATCTTCCTTCGGCGGCGCAACTTCACCATTTTTCAGGATCTTGCGAGTATTTTTACAGCTGTCGTTAGTACAGCCCATGTACTTGCCGAAGCGACCGGTTTTCAGCTCCATGTCCGAGCCACACTTGTCACACTCAACGATTGGGCCGTCATAGCCTTTTAGCTGGAACTCACCCTTCTCAACCACATAGCCATCACAGTTCGGGTTATTACCACACACGTGTAGCTTGCGTTTTTGGTCGATCAGGTACGCGTCCATCGCGGTTTCACACACCGGACAACGTTTCTTCGCACGCAATGCGGCAGTTTCAACGTCTTCTTCCAGCACGTTGATCACGCCGTCTTCGTCACCCAAGTTGATGGTGGTCTTACAACGCTCTTTCGGTGGTAAGGCGTAACCGGAACAGCCCAAGAATACCCCAGTCGATGCGGTACGGATCCCCATCGGGCGGCTACAGGTTGGACATTCGATGTCTGTCAGTACGATATGGTTTGGCGCCATACCGCCTTCGTCTGCTTCACGCTCTGCCGTTTCCAGCTCTGAAGTGAAATCGGCAAAGAAATTATCCAGTACTTTCTTCCACTCTGCTTCGCCTTCAGCGATCTTATCCAGATTGCCTTCCATACGCGCAGTGAAGTCATAGTCCATCAGATCAGCAAAGCTTTGATCCAGACGGTCTGTGACGATTTCACCCATTTTCTCGGCGTAGAAACGACGTTGCTCAACTTTCACATAGCCACGATCTTGGATGGTGGAAATGATCGAAGCATACGTCGATGGACGACCGATCCCGCGTTTTTCCAACTCTTTCACAAGCGCCGCTTCAGTGAAACGCGCCGGTGGCTTAGTAAAGTGTTGCTTTGGATCAAGCGCCGCAAGCGTTAGCACATCGCCCACACTTAAGTTTGGCAGGATCACGTCTTCGTTCTTACCCATTGGGCGCAGAACCGCCGTCCAACCATCAAACTTCAGGACGCGACCTTTCGCTTTCAAGGTAAAGTCGTTCGCCGCTACCGTCAGCGTGCTTGAATCGTATTGCGCAGATGTCATCTGACATGCGACAAAGTTACGCCAAATCAAGTCGTACAGCTTGATCGCGTCTTGCTCCATGCCTTCCAGATTTTCTGGGCGCACGTACACATCTGATGGGCGGATCGCTTCGTGCGCTTCCTGCGCATTTTGCTTGCTACCGTAAACGTGTGGCGTCGCTGGCAAGTAGTTCTCGCCATGATTCTCAGTAATGTAGCCACGTACCGCTTCAACCGCCTCTTTACTTAGGTTGGTCGAGTCAGTACGCATATAAGTGATGTAACCCGCTTCATACAAACGCTGTGCCAAGCCCATGGTGCGCTTCACGCCGTAACCTAAACGGGTGCTCGCCGCTTGCTGTAGCGTTGAGGTAATAAAAGGCGCAGGTTGCTTCGAGCTGGTTGGGCGCGATTCGCGATCAACCACCTTATAGGTCGCATTTTCCAGCAGCTTAACCGCAGCATCAGCTTGCGCTTGATTCACCGGCTTAAATGCGTCACCCGCTTGCTTAGTTACCGCCAAACGCAGTGCTTCAGCAGACGCCGTCGTCGTGTCGGCGTGAATATCCCAAAACTCTTCAGGAATAAACGCTTTGATTTCGCGCTCACGCTCAACCAACAGTTTCACCGCGACCGACTGCACACGACCCGCTGACAGGCCACGTGCGACCTTTTTCCACAACAGGGGTGATACCATAAAGCCAACCACGCGATCGAGGAAACGACGGGCTTGCTGGGCGTTTACACCATTGATATTCAACTCACCTGGCGCTTCGAACGCTTGTTGAATCGCATTTTTGGTAATTTCGTTAAAAACAACACGTTTATAGCGTGATTCATCGCCACCGATGATCTCACGAAGGTGCCACGCAATAGCTTCTCCTTCGCGGTCCAAATCGGTTGCGAGATAAACATGGTCAGCTTTCTCTGCCAGTTTTTTCAGCTCTGCCACGACTTTTTCTTTGCCCGGCAGGATCTCGTACTGTGCTGCCCACCCTTGATAAGGGTCAACGCCCATCTTATTGATCAGCGCTTTTTTGTCTTTTTGTTTCTTGATGCGCGCTTTTTCTTCTGCACTCAGACCTTTGGTCGAGACAGGCGCGGCTTTCTTACCATCGCTGCGTGCACCCGTTGGCAAATCACGGACGTGACCTACACTCGATTTCACAATGAAGTCGTTTCCAAGGTACTTGTTGATTGTTTTAGCCTTGGCTGGCGACTCCACAATTACCAGAGATTTACCCATTTTTCTCTCTACGTCCTCGTGCGATTACAACGCTATATACCCGCGCCTAGCTGCTGGGTATAAAACTTATAGTTCTAAAACTGAACCCAATTAACTCTTAATATTATATTGGGCGAGAAATCTGTGAGGTCAACCTCTTTCACCACCACAGTCATTTGTTTGGTCGCTGAACCCACAAATGTTATCGAAATGCTACCACCTGTTCAGTTCTTGCTCATCCGCTGTGAAGGTTCCTAAAAACGGCCTCATTCTTAGCAGTATTCGACACTACTGCCTAGCATGATTGAGAACTTTTTGTTGTCGATCACAATTTTTGTAATAATTATCCTAATTTGTTCAGCGAGACAAGGATATAAAGTCCACCTTCTCTCGCCAATCTCGTGATAACTTTACAGAAGATTTTGTTATGTCTGAAAAAAAAGCAATTAACAGCAGTGACTTACTCATGATCGCCAACCAAATCATGCAAGATCACGACAGCTTCATCGAAGGGATGCGCGCCACCAGCGTAGAAGAAAAAGAAGGCGTTTTAGTTTTCAAAGGCAACTATTTCCTTGATGACAATGGCCTGCCAACAAGCAACACCACCACTGTGTTTAACTTATTCAAATTACTGGCGCATCAGTTGTCGCCAGAATTTACGCTACAAGACTAAATCTGGGTAGCGTTTAGACCCAACTTTTGCGGTAAATGACAGCAAAACGCGACGAAAAACGCCCATCTTAGGGGTTTTCGTCCACCAGCGCTGTGACGATTTAGGTGGCTCATTGCCCTTAAGTCGGTAACGCTCACCACCCCCTCGCCCATTTACGGCAATCAACGAAAAAGGCACCCTCAGGGTGCCTTATAACCTCAGCGGCGAAATACTCTCGTGTCGCCACATAAGGCGGATCACATCATTGGACGTTGACCGCGACTGATCCATTTAAGCAGTAGCGTATCAACCGCTTCACCCGACGCCCCAGCAAGCTTCTCTGCCAGCTTTTTACGTTGGACGTAGCGGATCGCTAACACTTCACGATTTTTACACGCTTCAACCACTAGATCGTCACTGGTTGCAATCTTATCAACCAAACCAAGTTTCGCCGCTTGCTGACCAAACCAATGCTCGCCAGTAGCGACTTCATCCAGCGCCAATTTCGGACGATGTTCATTAATGAAGCCTTTGAACAACTCGTGGGTTTCTTCCAGCTCAGTTTGGAACTTTTCACGCGCTTTGTCGGTGTTTTCACCAAACATGGTTAAGGTACGCTTGTACTCACCTGCCGTCAGTTGTTCAAACTCAATATCGTTTTTCTTCAGTAACTTATTAAAGTTGGGTAACTGTGCTACCACACCGATAGAGCCAATGACCGCAAACGGGGCTGATACGATTTGATCCGCGACACACGCCATCATGTAACCACCGCTGGCAGCCACTTTATCAACGGACACCGTCAACTTAATGCCTGCTTGCTTTAAGCGATCTAACTGAGACGACGCTAAACCGTAGGCATGAACCATACCGCCGCCACTTTCAAGACGCAGCAAGACCTCATCGCCCACCACAGCAACTGCTAAAATGGCGGTGATCTCTTCGCGCAACGATGCCACTTCTTTCGCGTCAATGCTGCCTTTAAAGTCCAACACAAAAGTGCGCGGCTTACGCTCTTGGGTAAGCTCACCCTTGTTCACCGCTTGTTTAATGTCTTTTTCGAGCTTTTTCGCTTCTGCTTTACGCTTACTTTTCTGCTCTTTATGACGCGCTTTCATTACTGCTTTATCAAACAGATGATGCTCCAATGCGTCAACCGTCGCTTTATGCTTTTTATTGAGATCGGTAACTTCAAGTTCCCCTTTCTCTGCCGGCTCATGCTTGATGCTTTTGATCAACACTAAAAGTGCAATAACAGCAACGACTGCGGTAATCACCTTGGCAAAGAACAAGCCATATTCAAACAAAAATTCCAACGTCCATTCCTCGTTTGGCTTCAGTTTGTTGATTGATACCAAGTTATTGTAACCAGTTTGTCACCATTAGGGCTACTTAATTACCTGTCGCCGTCAAATTCACCAATGAAATATGACTGGCTTCCAAGCTCTGCGACCCTCAACCTGTCAAATCGGCCATATTTGGATACAATAAGTTGAAAATAAGTAAAAAAAGGACTGGAAAGTGGAGCTGCAAATCGCAACCGATGGGTTAAAAGGGAAAATTATCTTAGTAACAGGCGCGGGTGATGGGATCGGTCGTACCGCTGCACTTACCTATGCCAAGCACGGCGCTCAAATTATTTTGCTCGGTCGCACTGTCGCTAAACTAGAAGCGGTTTACGATGAGATCTTAGCGCTAGGCGGCCTAGAGCCCGCGATTATTCCGCTTGATCTCAAAGGTGCCACCCAAAAGCACTATCAAGAAATGGCCGATACCATTGAAGCGCAGTTTGGTCATTTAGACGGTCTGCTCCACAACGCCAGCTTGTTGGGCACCTTAAGTCCATTCCATCAAATCGATGAAACTGTCTTTGATGATGTGATGCAAGTAAACGTAAAAGGGGCGTTTTTAATGACCCAACCCTTACTACCGTTATTAAAAAAATCGGCGGCCGGACGTTTGATTTTCACCAGCTCGACGGTGGGTCATAGTGGCCGAGCCTACTGGGGATCTTATGCGATTTCCAAGTTCGCCACTGAAGGCATGATGCAGATCATCGCTGATGAATACAGCAACACGCCACTGCGCGTGAACGTCATTAATCCCGGCGGCACCCGCACCCAAATGCGCGCCTCGGCGTATCCGGCCGAAGATCCGCAAACGCTCAAAACGCCGGAAGAGATTATGCCGCTCTACCTCTACTTAATGTCGGCGCAATGCGAAGAAACTGGCCAGTGCTTTGATGCCCAACCGAAATAATCCAATGTTCTCCATGTTCGGTTAATGAAGCAAAAGACCACCCTTGCGGTGGTCTTTTGCTTTACCAATGATTAGGCTCAAACGCTACCAGCGCGTCATTCTGTCGACGAGACCAATATGGGATCCGGCATTCCACAAACCAAGCAGATGGAGCGAGCACGATAAGGTAAACGCGCCCATTTTTATCGGTTGCTCGGCTCGCGCGCCAAACGCCTCGCGCCACGCTTTCACAACCTGTCCCCGTGCGAGTCGCTTATTTGCCGCCATCTGCCACTGATCTTGCCCTTGCATGGGTAAATGACACGGCACATGCCCAGGATATGCTTGCCAAGGTGTATTCAATACCTCAGGGTAGCTGCGTTGGAGCCACTTCATATAAAATTGATGGCCCCGCACCTTTTCTACTGGCTGCGACAGCACACACGCCAGCACTTTCCACGACAACAAAGGCACACAAAAATCCATTTGGTACTCATCGATATCTTCATAAGGCACGGCAAGATGGTGGTGCTGATCGTTAAACAATAAAAAGAGCTGAAACGCTTTTTCCAACGGCAGATCGCCACACTCGTCAAAGGATTTCACCAGATTGCGCTTTAAGGCTTGCTGCAACTCATTGGCATTTTTGATCATTCGTTTTGATACATACGCTGATTGCTGCTCGATATAGAGATCAACCAAGCGTTCTACATCTTCGTTTTTTGCCGCGCGGTAAATCGCCTCAGAATAATAGACCCAACCAATCCCGACACTACCGCCATTGCCTGACCAACACAGCCGAGGACGAGAGATAGCATCGAGCGCCTCATTCTTACCTGAGCGCCTATATGTGCCTAAACGCTGCTCAACCGTAATTGCTTGAGTATCCGCAACCTGCACGACCTCAAGCGGTATGCGCTGCTCTTGCGCAAACGCCTTGGCACAAGCGAGATCTTGGGTTTCTTGCACTGAAAAGTTCAGCGCCAACACGGATAATCCTTTGCGTGACAGCTCTTGATTGATCACCCGCGAGTCCAACCCACCCGAGAGCAGGGTTAAACTGTGAGTATCGTCGGCGGCGTACTTGGCGCAAACGGTTTGAAACCGCTCGGTGAGTAAGTTAAGCGCCTCCTCCTCGGCCAATGTTTGTGTGGCAATCGACTGCCAATCTAACCAACGCGAGCGACTTAACCGCCCCTTTTCAATGACCAACACTTCGGCGGGACGGGCGCACTTCACGTTGTCATAAGGGGTGTTATCCAATAAGAAAAAACCTAAGGTACTGAACTCAATAAGCCCTTGCGGATCGGCTTTATTCGCCACACCTAAGCGGTGCAGCCATTTAAGTTGGCTACTGAAGTAGAGAATTTCATCGACGATGGTGTAATAAAACGGGCGTAACCCCAGCGCATCCGTTGCCAGTGTGAGTTTTTGCTCTTGATGCAAGTAGTGCAAAAAACAGAAGGCCCCGTCGCTTTGCTGCAAGGTTAGATGGAGATCATCGGCGTCTAGCAACTGTTTCAGATCATCGGTTCGGTTGCTACTGATCAATGGATGGCCGGTTAACGCCGCAAACTGCGCGGTATCTTGCCAAGCCGCCGGTTGTTCAAAAGCACCAAAATCACGACTGGCAGCCACCACTCCGGCGCCCAGCAACACGTTACCGCCTTCCCCCCACGAATGCCTAATTGCCGCTTCAACCTCATCAAGACGCTGCTGAATATCGGTACGTAATTCGCGGTTTAAATTGATGGCTCCTGCCAATACGCTCATTAACCCTCCAGAAAATTAGGCACTCACTACTGGAAAGCTTAGAGCAAAAAACGCACCTGATCCTATGCAGAAATTCACTAACCTACAGAAACGTAAAAGGGTTGCGGCTTCACACCACAACCCCGAGTTTAGTTTTACTTTATACTGAGTTTAGAAAATCACGTTATACATATAGCCTGACAAGATAGCCATACCAAGGATCACGGCCAAAAATGCTGCAATCATCTGATTCTTAAAGATAGATTTCAGCAAAATCACTTCCGTTAAGCTCGCACCTGCACTACCGATGATCAGCGCCATAACCGAGCCCATCGCCATCCCTTTCTTCACTAACGCCGCGCTTAACGGGATCACAGCTTCAGCGCGAATATAAAGTGGGATACCGATCACCGCAGCGACTGGGATCGCATACCATTTGTTTTCACCTGCGTACTTCACGATCAGATCTGTTGGAATAAAGCCATAAATCATTGAGCCAATCGCAATACCGAGTAACAAATATGGCAACACCTGCTTGAAGTCTTTCCATGTTGCGAGCCAAACGGTTTTCCAAAAACTTGGCTGCGCAGTCGTTTTGTCGGCCATAGCATTGTCAACCATAGTATCTTTGTTGGCCATATCGCCTTTGTCGACCACAGCATCGTCAGACGGGTTCGACGTTGCAGTGCAGCAGCTCTCTTTCTTGACGTCAACCGCTGCCGGCGCACAACAACTGGTGGTGTTCACCTCTGGCGCGCTGCCACAACTTGTCGCTGGTGGTGCACATTCCTCAGCGTTGGCTGGCGTATCGCCGCAGGCGGTAGCACACGATGAAGCGCTAGACTCATGATACGCCTCATCTTTGACGTAACGTGCAAAGCCTAATTTTTCAAGGGCGAAACCAGCAATTACAGAGACCGCCATCGCGGTAACAAAGTAATACAACGCGACTTGCCAGCCCATAGTGACCACAAACAGGCCAATGATGATTGGGTTAAGTAACGGACTCGCCAACAAAAACACCATCATAGGGCCAAAGCCGGCTTTCGCTCGTAGCAGACCTTTCAAGAAGGGGATCGTCGAGCAAGAGCAAAACGGAGTAATTGAGCCTAGCAGCGCCGCTACCACATACCCCTTACCTTTGCGCGAACTCAACAGCGCTTGGATCCGCTGAGGGGTTAAAAAGCGTTGCAAGATCCCCACCAAATAGCTGATCGCGAGAAACAAGACCGTTAGCTCTGCCGCCAAAAACAAAAACATCCCACCCGCTTCACTTAGCTTTTCTAACATTACGTCGCTCATTTTTCTTCTCCGTAGCGCAAGTTGAATCCGCTTATCGGTCGCAACTTGCCAACTTTTAGCTTTACCTGGCAGTGACGAGTCACAAGATCTTCACTGACGGACAAAACTCATTCATTTCGATATTTCCCGAATTATAGAAATAATTAACGTACGATCAAGATATATTTCGATAAACATCGAAATAATTTTCAACTGACTGATTTTATTAGACGTTGAGATCTTGAGCCTGCCAGACGTTTCCACTAAGATCGAAATGTTCATTGAGGAGTAAAAAATGGAACTGGAATTGGTCGCAAAAGCCCTAAAAGAGCTGGGGCATCCGACGCGCTTATTGGTATTTAAAGCGGTGGTAAAAGCCGGTTTTGACGGTATCGCTGTCGGCCAAGTGCAAGAGAAATTAGCGATCCCTGCCTCAACGCTATCGCATCACATCGCCGCCTTGGTTTCGGCCGGCTTGTTGCGTCAACGTCGTGAAGGGCGCGTGTTGTATTGCGTCGCTGAATACCAGTACCTTGAAGATGTTATCGCCTATCTGCAAGCCGAGTGCTGCGTAGACGGCTCAGCGCAGTGATCGGGGCAACCGCTTGGCTCACCTCGCGCTAACTCAATAAAGCTGATTCGCGGGATCGCAAGCAAAAAAAACGCTGTGGTGGTAGCCACAGCGTTTTTCATTTCAGCGCGATACGTTAGAACGCAAACGTCGCGTTCACATAGGCTGTACGCCCTTTCTCGGTATAACCGTAGTTGCTGTCTTCTTCATCCAACAGGGTATTGAACACGTTGCTCACGCCCACTTTCACGTTAAGCTCGTTGAAGTCGTAAGAAGCGCCCAGTCCAACCAAGCTATAGGCATCCACCGTCGTATCTTGACTCACATATTGCTCGCCAACGTAGTTCAAATGCACGAACGTGGTTAAGTTTTTCGTCGCGTACCAGTTGAGGTCAATATTGGCGAGATGCTCTGGGGTATCAATAAGCTCATCACCCGTCGACTTGTCAATCGCATCGGTGTACGTGTAGTTAGCGGCAACGCTTAGCAGATCGTTGAGGTCATGCCACGCTTCAAGCTCCACCCCTTTTACTTCCGCTTCACCTATATTTTGGAAAGTGTACACCCGCGCGGAACCAATCATTCCGATAACATTACTTCGATCGTACTCAATCTTGTTTTCCAGCTCAGTGTGGAAGTAGGTCAGTGCCGCACCGGTTGTCGCATCTTGATAGGCAAAGCCAAGCTCATAGCTGTCCGATTTTTCTGGCTCCAGATCTTCGTTACCCGTCAACCAACAACGACCACCACAACTGATGATTTGCACATCTGAATTGCTTTCCATCATGCCCGGAGCGCGGAAGCCACCGCCTACACCACCCTTAGCAACAAAGTTGTCGGTAATGTTATATACCGCATACGCACGTGGACTAAAGTGACTGCCATAAACCTCATGGAAATCCTGACGCCCACCCACAGTCAGGGTCAAACCGCCAAGGTAAAACTCGCCTTGAGCAAAGACCGCGCTTTGGTAATTATCGATACTACCCGATGCCAAATCACGCGCGTTATCTAGCTCAGCGGTGCGATACTCGCCACCAACAATCCAGTCATGGGTGTCAGCCAACATGCCACGGACTTTAAAATCAACCGCACTGTTCACCAGTTTGACATCGGCCGAGCCACTGAGATACGCCGTGCTCGAGTCATCAATTTTCATTGTTTCTTGGTACACACGCGTTTCGGTATCTACCGCTTGCCAAGTACCTAAGTGGCTCAAGCCTAGATTGAGACGCGTCGATTCTTGCTCATTCAACTGCAAACCCGTGCGCGGGTGCGCCCAATCCGCCTCACGTTGATCGTCGGTGTAAATCACATCGGCGATCACTTTGTGGTTAGGGTTAACTTGCCAATCCACTTCTGCCATGAGATTGGTTTTGTCACGTTGCTCAAGTGCATCAACATCAGGGTTGGTGTCAGTGCGCCACGGATCGTACGACGCATCTTCTGCAATGAAGCTTGCCGTCACGTTCTCGCTCAAGCGACCGCTGACATACGCGTGGCCTTTAAAGCCGTCGCCACCTTCGCCTTCCAGCACAGATTCAAACTGCATGCCGACCGAGCCAGAAAACTCATCCGTTGGCGCTTTCAAAATCACGTTGATCACACCGCCCATCGCTTCAGAGCCGTACAGCGATGAAACTGGACCACGAACCACTTCGATACGCTCAATCGCCGAAACAGGAATGGTGGAATAATCGAAATCGTTACCGCGGATCAACGCGTCTTGCGAGTTGATACGGCGGCCGTTGATCAAAATCAGGGTGTGCTTTGCATCCAAGCCACGAATACGGGTGGTGTTACGACCGTAAGAAGAGCTGATCACACTCACACCGGTAGTGCTGCGAACGGCTTCAGAGAGATCTTTGACCGGCATCTTCGCCAGATCATCGGCGGTGATCACCGATACCGACACAGGTGCTGTCAGCTCAGTGTGCTTCGTCATGGTTGCGGTCACAACCACATGTTCATCACTTGGCTGGGTCGTTTGATCTGCAATCGCTGCAGATGAGAAAGCGCCTAAAATCGCGCTGGCCAGAAGAGTCGGTACTAACTTGGGCTGCCTGACTGATTTCATCACAACATGTCCTTATATTGAATTTTAAAATGAGCAGGCGAACAATAGTTAGTTTGAATCTCAATAACAATCATTATCATTTAATGAATTGAGATCGCGCCAACAATTAAATGAAACCGACGTGTAATGGGTAGTGAAACCCTTGAAAAACGTTACGGAATGAGGTTTATTTGCCAAAATAGTGAAACTAAATCCACTCTGCGTGGACTAAGGCGCTCACCTTTTCATATACACCCAAGCTATTACAAGATAAGCCTCACAGATAGCCATAAGCTTCACTGGCAGCCATAGGCTGAGGCGTTTTTTCGCTAACCTTGCCCTATTGAAGTTAATTACGTTTTATCTGGCTAAATTTTTTCTCCATTTTGCCGCCAATGAGTTTCACTCGTCGTGTCATCTCGTCAACCCAAGCTTCATCAGCTAAGACTGCGGCGGGAAACTGATCATTTCGCTGATTTTTGCCCACATACAGCAGCCCATCAAACAGATCGCCTATCTGTGCATCCGGCTCGTCCATCTCGCTTAGTTTGTGCTTGGCCATTGGCATCAGATCGCGTAGTTTGACTCGGCGCAACGGGCTATCCGTCGACAACAATGCCGGTGCTTCTAAAGAGGACAACTGTTCTACAATTCGCGCCTCACTCAATGGCCATACTTTAAAAATTTGATTAGGGAATCTTGCCTCTAACTGGCTGACCAAAGGCCACTGATTGGCGGACGTGCGCGCTAAATAGCTTTTCGGCGCTGAAAACAGATGAAACGCACCAAATATGTACAGCGCTTTGCGCTCTTGCGCTAATAGACGTGAGGTGACGGAATAAAAGTGCGCAACTTTGTTCTTAGCCGCCTGCTGCCACTGCGCTTTGGTGGTGTCGTCGCGCCACTCAAACGGCGCTTCCGCTAGGTGAATCCGGATTTTCTTTTCTTCACTGAGGGAAAGATTGCGCGCGCGCACCGCCTTGAAGAAGTTAAGGTAGGCTTCAGGCATCCACGCCATGAAAAACAGCGAACCGCGCACTATCGCATTGAGCTCTTGGTCGGCAATGTCTTCACCTGCAATATAGCGATCAAGCAAGGCTTGGTAGCGGCTGCTACCGAACTCAACCACCACATCCTGTACCACGTCACTAAATGGCGCCGATACCACCAATTCGGTAGCGAAACCAATAAAGGCATCGTTCCAGTGGTACTCGCCAAAACTGACGGCATCGTAGCGGCTAAACGCTTGGATTATCGCATCTTGTGCAGGCTCGGCACTTGCCTTAACCTCAAGGATCTCTGGCTGGGATAGGCCGAGCTTCGCCTGCGCTGGCCAGCGGTTTTTAAGCTTGGATGATAGCTGACGTAGCGAGCCAAACACGCCTTTTTTTGCGCCCTTGTTGGTGGCGGTTGGTGCATCTATTTTGGTAGCTTGTGGGGCGTTTTTTTTGGTGAATTGCGCCATGGTGTGACCTCCCTGTTGAGGTGAGGCACGATAGCATAATGATTATCGTTTGCAATTATCAGCCCAATCGGCGAGCGCCAAACACGGGCGCTTCGGGATAAACCGCAGATTAATACACTAGTGAACGGCGCTGTTGCAAAAAGAAGGCTAAGGCACCGATGAGATTGGCATCATTTCCCGCACAACATACCGTAATGTGAGGAATAACAGTAAAAGACGCATGCGAGGCCACCATTTTCGCCACCGCCTGTTGTAACCGCCCGACAAGTTCAGGCCGCGCACTGACTCCGCCGCCAATCACGATCATCTCCGGATCCAGCGCATGTTGAATGTTTAACAGCAGCATCGCGACATAGCGATACCATTGTTCGATAACGGCCGCCACGCGGGGATCCTCGGCGGCCAAGGCAAACACCTCAGTGCCAGACAACGTGCCTTTCGCCCTGCCCAAAACCCGCTCAGCGCTCTCTACCAAGCCTCGAGTTGAGGCGATATCGCTCATGATCACCGGCGCGCCTTGCTCGAATTTGGCGATCATCAAGCCAAATTCACCAGCAAAACGATGGCTACCACGCTCCAACTCACCGCGTTTAACAACAGCGCCACCCACGCCTGTGCCGAGCACTACCAAACAACAGTCTGATGACTCTAGCGCCGCGCCTTGCCACATTTCCGCCAGCGCGGCGCAGCAGGCGTCATTTTCGATTTCACACTCCAGCCCAAAACGCGCAGTCAACAAGGCTCGCAGTGGCGGTCCGTGAAGAAAATGCAGCGCACTGGCACCTTCGACGACGCCTGAAGCTTGTTCTACCGGCCCGCAAACGCTCACTGCCAGCCCTTGAATGCGGTAGTGGGCTATCAGGGGAGATAACGTGAGATAGAGCGACTCAATAAAGGTGTCTAGCGTTCGATTATCTGACTTAAACTCACTGCGCAAAAGCAGATCGCCGTTCTCCGTCATCACCCCATATTTGACCGCAAAGCCGCCAATATCAACGCATAGGCAGTGATTGGCGCCGTCTGGCGATGCGGTATTCCCGATTGTTTCCGGCAGATTTTTCATCGCACTAAACCTGAGTCTTTTCCATAAAACCTGAGTAACATCCTAACACTAAAAACGACATATCCCCTCTAACCGAAAGGGTTTATCGGGAGATGCCACAACTTAGCCGCTTTGAGAGCAGCAAATCCCACACGCAAGGCTAAACGCGAGGCATAAAAAAACCACCAGCCAATGCCAGTGGTTTTTAGGGTATTTAGCGCCAGTTTGCGTCGATTATTGACGAGTTCTTGGCTTACTTGGACGGCTTGAGTTTGGTCGGCCATTTTGGCGATTGCCACCTTGGCGTGCACCGGCTGGTTTGCCGTTAGTTTTGCCTGCCGCACCTGCCGCTGTAGGCTTGCCACCACGACGAGGTTTACGACGGCCGCTACGCTCTTCTTCGACGCGCTCTTCGTGACGACGCACAGCACGACGAATTTTCTGCACTTTCGGCTTACGCTTTTCTTTCTCTACCGTAATCACGGTTTCGGTTTCTGGCGGTAGCTCTACCGATTCACGCAACTTGTTCACTTCCGCTAGTGGTAGCTCCATCCATCCGCCACGTGGCAGGCTTTTCTCTAGGAAAATATCACCATAACGCACACGTTTCAGACGGCTTACCGTTACACCTTGAGAGTCCCACAAACGACGAACTTCACGGTTACGGCCTTCCATGATCACCACGTAAAACGTGTGATGGTTACCTTCACCGCCGGCATATTGCACATCTTCAAAACGTGCCATACCGTCTTCTAGCTTCACGCCGTTAACCAGGTTGCGAACCATTTCTTCGTTCACTTCACCAAATACGCGTACCAAGTACTCACGTTCTACGGTGCGGCTTGGGTGCATCAAACGGTTCGCCAATTCACCATCAGTGGTAAACAGCAATAGACCTGAGGTGTTGGCGTCCAAACGACCCACAGACACCCAACGGCCATCGTGCATACGCGGTAGACGATCAAATACAGTACGACGACCTTCTGGGTCGTGACGAGTACACAATTCACCTTCTGGCTTGTTATACACCAGCACTCGGCAAATATTCTCAGCGGGTGATGGCAAGTCGACCAAGTGGCCATCAATGCGCACTTTTGTCATCGTCGGTTCAAAACGGTCACCGAGTTTGACAACTGTACCGTCAATACTGATACGGCCTTGCGTGATCATGGCTTCGATTTCACGACGTGAACCGTGACCTGCGCGCGCCAACACTTTCTGAATTTTTTCGCTCATTTGCATTTAACCTTAATGTCGCCTTCACAGGCGTCGTTTCCATTGAACCGCAAAATTGTCAGCACGTACGCTAACGTAATCGCATTTTGCGGGGCGAGCATTTTACGCCATGGACGCCCGTGACTCCAGCAAAACCACTACCAAGAATGGTATCCGTTAACTACTCAAATGGGGTGACATCACCCGCGCCGAGACGAACCACATTGGCGTCGCCATCAGTAAAGTCGATCACCGTGGTCGGCTGCTCACCTAAATAGCCGCCATGTATGATTAAATCCACCGCATGCTCGAGTTGATCGCGAATGGTATCAGGATCCGACTCCGCCGATGTTTGCCCCGGTAAGATCAAGGTCGTCGACATCATCGGCTCACCCAACGCCTCTAACAGATCGAGCGCAATTTGATTGTCCGGCACGCGAATACCAATGGTTTTACGCTTTGGATTCATTAACCGGCGCGGCACCTCTTTGGTCGCCTTCAAAATAAAGGTGTACGGCCCAGGGGTATTATTGCGGATCAAACGAAACGCGGTGTTATCAACGCGCGCATACAGCGACAGCTCTGATAAATCGCGACAAAGCAGCGTAAAGTTATGGTTGTCGTCTAAACGACGAATACGACAAATACGCTCCATCGCGCCTTTGTTCTCAAGCAAACAGCCAAGGGCATAACCGGAATCGGTTGGGTAAATCACCACACCACCATTACGGATGATCGCCACGGCTTGGCTGATCAACCGCGTTTGTGGGTTTTCAGGATGTACATAAAAAAACTGGCTCATTACTTCTCCTGTTCACTGCGTCTCTTGGCGCAGTGATTGTTGTAATTGTGTCGGCCATGTCTCCCAAATCGGGTTAACCCCTTTGGGCGCAAACAGGCCACGTCCTAACTCAGTGTACGGGGCGGGATAATGAAAATCCGAGCCTTGTGACGCGAACAGCTCATATTCTATCGACCAGTCCGCCAAATTGCGGCGATCTTGTGGCGATTGCTGTGGCAAGGTGACTTCCATGCCATCACCGCCGCTTTCTTTGAATGCAATGATCAACCGGCGGATCCACTTCGCAGTTAAGCCGTACCGTCCGGGATGCGCCAATACCGCTTGCCCACCCGATTGATGGATCGCGTCAATCGCTTCCGCCATATCACCCCAGTTCGGTGGCACGTAACCGGGATTATTGCGAGTAAGGTACTGTTTAAATACTTGTTGTACTGACTTTGCATACCCGCTGGCAACTAACCATTGTGCAAAATGAGAACGGGTCAAAGTATTTCCTTCCCCCGCAATCGCTCGTGCCCCGGCGAGCGCGCCCGGAATGCGCTGTTTCTCTAGTCGATGCCCGATCAACTCAGCTCGCTCTTGGCGGCGCTGGGTTTGCTTCGCCACTAATGTGCTCATCGCAGGATGCTCGGGATCAATATTGAGCCCCACCACATGAATGTCTTTGTTTTCCCACACGGTGGAAACTTCAATGCCGCTAATAAGATGCAACGGCAAATCGGCCGCGTTAATCGCTTGGCGCGCCTCAGCGAGCCCTGCCACCGTGTCGTGATCGGTGATCGCGAGCGCATCAACGCGAAATTGCACCGCACGCGCTACCAACTCCGTCGGTGACAACTTTCCATCCGAGGCAGTGGTATGGCTATGCAGATCGTAAATCATTGCTAACTTGTTTCCATTTTATAACGTAGTGAATTTTTGCTTGACTTCGAACCTGTGAACTAGTTTACTAGTACGTGAATTAAGTCATTAACAAATTTAGGTGTCTCATGTTACAGCAAATCGTTTCAATCCAAACAACTTCTTGTTGGTGGCAACGCCGGTAGCGGGTTGTGGATACGTTTGTCTGATGACATAAGATTCAAGAAACCCGCCCAACTCGGCGGGTTTTGTTTTTTCAGGCCCTGCTCTCATATCGAGCACTTGCCGAGGCACATTCTAAAGACTGCGCACCGTAACGCCAAAACAGGCACAGGACGTAGCCAAAACAGGCACAGGACGTAGCCAAAACAAATTTAAGGAACCGTTATGATTATCGTACTTAAACCGAATGCGACCCAAGAACAAGCGCAAGAAATCCTCAACAAAATTGAAGCAGCAGGGCTGAAACCTCTCTATATGCCAGGGGTCGAGCGTATCGTTCTTGGCGCGCTCGGTGATGAGCGTATTTTGCAAAAGCTCCATTTAGATGGCTTCCCTTGCGTTGAAACCGTTAAACCCATCCTGACCAAATACAAAATGGTCAGCCGTGAAGTGCAAGCGCACGATACTGTGGTGCGTTTTGGCAACGCCAGCATTGGCGGCGACAAGTTTGCTGTGATCGCCGGTCCCTGCTCGGTGGAATCCGAACAGCAATTGCTCAGCGTTGCAGAAGTAGTCAAGCAGCATGGCGCCGTGGCGCTGCGTGGCGGCGCCTACAAACCAAGGACCAGCCCTTATGATTTCCAAGGCATGGGTGTTGAGGGTTTGAAGCTGCTAAAGCTGGCGAACGAGCGCCTCAATTTGCCAACGGTTTCTGAGGTAATGGAAGTCGGCCAAATGGATGATATTTGCCAATATGTCGATTGCCTGCAAATTGGCGCGCGTAACATGCAAAACTATGCATTGCTTAAGGCAGTTGGCGAAAGTGGCAAACCGGTCTTGCTCAAACGCGGACTTTCCGCCACTATCGAGGAGTTGCTGCTAGCGGCGGAATATATCTACGATGCGGGGAACCCTAACATCGTTTTGTGCGAAAGAGGAATTCGCACCTTTGAAACCGCCACGCGTAACACATTAGATCTCAATGCCGTCGCCTATCTCAAACAACGTTCACACCTTCCGGTGGTTGTTGACCCAAGCCACGGTACCGGGGTGAGAGAGTTGGTGATCCCACTGTCACGTGCTGCTGTCGCGGTTGGCGCTGATGGCATTATTGTGGAATCCCACCTTAACCCTGCCGAGGCGCTGTCTGATGGACATCAGGCGCTCACCGGCGGCATGTTTGAGCAACTAATGCAGGAAATTAAACCATTCGTGGAAGCGGCAGGGAGAACGCTGTGATAACTCAAACCCTAGGGAAGGGCGAGCTGGACGTACTGACACTAGATGTGCCCTACGTCGCGGAGCCGACGCAACTATACCATTCGGTATGTGGCGATAGCCCCTACCACCTTTTATTGGAGTCGGCGGAAATCGACTCCAAGCAAGATCTCAAAAGCCTGATGTTAATCGATGCGGCCGTTCGCATCGTGTGTCAGGGCAAAACCGTGACTTTAGAAGCACTAACCGATAACGGTCTTAGCCTGCTAAATCACCTTAGCGAGTTAGACTCGCCCGCGCTCACCACGGCGTTGGTTGGTCGCACGCTGACATATACCTACAGCCATGCACGTCAAGATCTTGATGAAGACAGCCGCCTACGTGAAGCTTCACCGTTTGATGCGCTGCGCCATATCCAAGACGCTTTAGCGCTCACTGGCCATTCTGAAAACGCGCTGTTTATGGGCGGCGTGTTCGCCTACGACTTAGTGGCGGAGTTCGAGCCGCTGCCGAATGTAGCAAACAATAACCGTTGTCCGGATTACCTGTTCTATATCGCAGAAACCTTGTTGGTGATCGATCACCAGCGTCGCAAAGGCAAACTGCAAGGCACCTTATTTGGCGGCGAGCACTTTACCGCCAGCTACTTTGAGCTCAGCCGTCGTCTGCAAGAGATCAAAGAAGCCTGTCTCAACCCAGCGAAAATTCCACCGGCACAGCCTGTTGCGATGGATGCGCCGAGCACCAACATTAGCGATGCCGGTTTTTGCGATATCGTGACCCAGCTTAAAGAGTACGTGATCAAAGGCGATATTTTCCAAGTGGTACCGTCGCGCCGTTTTACCCTGCCGTGCCCTTCAACGCTCAACGCTTATGAAGCGCTCAAAGTCGGCAATCCAAGTCCGTACATGTTCTATCTCCATGATGCCGATTTCACCTTGTTTGGCGCCTCACCGGAAAGTGCGTTGAAATACGCCAAAGACACCAATCAAGTCGAGATCTACCCGATTGCGGGTACTCGTCGTCGTGGTAAGAACCCTGATGGCTCAATCAATCTTGATTTGGATGGCCGTATCGAGCTTGAGCTGCGCAGCGACATGAAAGAGAACGCCGAACACATGATGCTGGTGGACTTAGCCCGTAACGATGTTGCGCGGATCAGCGAAGCCGGCACCCGCTATGTTGCCGATTTACTCAAAGTCGATCGCTACAGCCATGTGATGCATTTGGTCTCTCGCGTGGTCGGCCAGTTGCGCGGCGATCTAGACGCCCTGCACGCCTACCAAGCGTGTATGAACATGGGCACCCTGACTGGCGCGCCGAAAATTCGTGCTATGCAATTGATCCGTGATGTCGAGCAAACACGTCGCGGCACCTACGGCGGTGCGGTGGGTTATCTTAACGGTCACGGCGATATGGATACCTGTATCGTGATCCGCTCTGCCTATGTTGAAGACGGGCTTGCCACCGTTCAAGCAGGCGCTGGCGTGGTCTACGATTCTGATCCGCAATCAGAAGCAGACGAAACCCGAGGCAAAGCCCAAGCCGTACTGACTGCCATTGCCACCGCGCACGCGCCGTCAGCGACAAACGCAGTGAAGCAAGGAGCCTAAGCATGGATATCGTTCTACTAGATAACTTCGACTCCTTTACCTATAACTTGGTCGATCAGTTTCGCTCACTCGGTTACCCCGTCACGATTTATCGTAACAGCTTACCGGCAGAAACAATTGAAGCCGCGCTGGCGAACATGGACAGCCCTGTATTGGTGCTTTCCCCAGGCCCGGGCGCACCGGCCAATGCTGGCTGTATGCCAGCCCTGATCCAAAAAGTGAAAGGCAAAGTACCCATGATTGGGATCTGCCTTGGCCACCAAGCGCTGGTTGAAGCCTACGGCGGCACCGTCGAAGGCGCAGGAGAGATCGTTCATGGAAAGTCATCCATGATGCGCCACAACCAGCACCCTGTGTTTGCAGAGCTGCCAACACCACTTTCTATTGCTCGTTACCACTCGCTGGTAGCGACTCAAGTACCCGCATCACTCACCGAAATAGCGGATGTCAACGGCCTCACTATGGCTGTGGCGAACGACGACGATCGCGTAGTGGGCTACCAGTTTCATCCCGAATCTGTACTGACCACCCAAGGGGCACAGTTGTTGGTGAATACCCTTGCATGGGTAACCCGCCCAACCACAAACGCGGCCGGTACCAAGGAATAAGGAGAATGAATATGGACGTACTTCAACTGACAGAAAAACTCTATCAGCAAGAAACCCTGACAGAAGCGCAAAGCCAACAGCTGTTCGACGCCATCATTAAAGGCGATGTCGACCCGATTGTGCTTTCCGCAGCATTAACCGCGCTCAAAATCAAAGGCGAAGAGCCCAGTGAAATTGCAGGCGCGGCTAAAGCGCTACTCGACAACGCCAACGATTTCCCTAGCCCAGACTACGATTTTGCGGACATCGTCGGTACCGGTGGCGATGGCGCGAATACGATCAACATTTCGACCACCGCAGCGTTTGTCGCGGCGGCGTGTGGCCTAAAAGTGGCCAAACACGGTAACCGTGGAGTATCGAGCAAGTCAGGGTCGTCTGATCTACTCGACAAATTCGGTATTGATCTGGCGATGCCCGCCGAAACCGCGCGCGAAGCACTGGATGAGCTCGGCGTTTGTTTCTTGTTTGCGCCGCAGTACCACGGCGGGGTGCGCCACGCCATGCCGGTGCGCCAAACCCTAAAAACCCGCACCATCTTTAACGTGCTCGGCCCGCTGATCAACCCGGCCCGCCCTAACATCGAATTGATGGGAGTGTATGACGAAGCGCTGGTGCGCCCGATCGCTGAAACCATGGTCGCCATGGGCATGAAACGCGCGGCAGTCGTCCATGGTAGCGGCTTAGATGAAGTGGCGATTCATGGCGAAACCAAAGTGGCAGAAATCCGCGATGGTCAGATTGAAGAATACACCCTAACGCCAGCCGATTTTGGCGTGAACACCTACCCGCTTGAGGCGATCAAAGGCGGTGAGCCAGAGGAAAACCGTGCGATTGTCACCGCGATCCTTAACGGCCAAGGTACAGACGCGCAGCAATCCGCCGTAGCGATTAACGTGGCCCTGCTGATGCGTTTGTTTGGCGAAGAAGATCTCAAAGCCAACACCCAAAAAGCCCTCGATGTGATGGCCTCGGGCAGCGCCCTCACCCTGGTCGAAAAACTGGCAGCAAAGGAGTAACTATGGAAACCGTATTGGCGAAAATTGTTGCCGACAAACGCGACTGGGTTGCCGCGCGCAAAGAGAGCCAACCATTAGAGAGCTTTATCGGTGCCCTGACCCCGAGTGATCGCGATTTCAAATTTGCCCTTGCCGGCGAGAAAACCGCGTTCATTTTAGAGTGTAAAAAAGCCTCACCGTCGAAAGGCTTGATCCGCGATGATTTCGATCTCGATTACATCGCCAGCGTCTATCGCAATCATGCCAGCGCAATTTCCGTGCTCACAGACGAGAAGTACTTCCAAGGCAACTTTGATTTTCTGCCGCAAGTGCGCGCGCAAGTGAGCCAGCCAGTTTTGTGTAAGGACTTCATGATCGATCCTTACCAAGTCTATCTCGCACGCTATTACCAAGCCGACGCGATTTTGCTGATGCTGTCGGTACTTAACGATGACGAATACCGCGAGCTCGCAGAAGTAGCGAAATTCCTGTCACTCGGCATTTTGACCGAGGTGAGTAACGAAGAAGAGCTAGAGCGCGCTATCGCGCTGGAAGCAGAAGTGGTTGGGATCAACAACCGTAATCTGCGTGATCTCAGCATCGATCTTAACCGTACCCATGAGCTGGCACCGCGCCTGCCTAAAGGCACCGTCGTGATTTCAGAATCGGGCATCTACACCCACCAGCAAGTCCGCGACATTGCCACGGTGGCGAACGGCTTCTTGATTGGTAGCTCGCTCATGGCAGAGCAAGATCTTGAACTGGCGGTGCGCAAAGTAGTGATTGGCGACAACAAAGTCTGTGGTCTCACTCGCGCCCAAGATGCCAAAGCCGCGTTTGATGCCGGTGCAGTCTACGGCGGCCTGATCTTCGTGCCCGCTTCGCCTCGCGCGGTAAATGCAGAGCAAGCCGCCACCGTGATGGAAGGCGCGCCACTCAAATACGTCGGCGTATTCCAAAACCAATCGGCGCAATTTATAGCCACCACCGCCAACGCGCTCAAGCTAGCCGCCGTACAACTGCACGGCGACGAATCGCCAGCGTTTGTGGATGAACTTCGCGCCTTGCTAGGCAACACCCAAATCTGGAAAGCCTATGGCGTGACTGATAGCGCACCGGCTTTGCTCGATAACGTGGATCGCCATCTGCTCGATAGCAAAGTGGCTGGCCAAAGTGGCGGCACGGGGCAAACCTTTGACTGGTCACTGGTGCCACAAAACCAAGCGGTCATGCTTGCTGGTGGACTAACGCCAAGCAACGTCGCCGAAGCCGCTAAATTCGGCGCGTTGGGGCTCGATATAAATTCCGGTGTGGAGTCTGCGCCGGGGATCAAAGATGCAGCATTAATCAATGAGGCGTTCCGCGCCATCAAAGATTTTTAAGGACAAGAGAATGAACAAGTTAGACGCCTATTTTGGTGAATTTGGTGGTCAGTACGTACCGCAGATCCTCGTTCCCGCTCTGGATCAATTAGAGCAGGCTTTCATTGATGCGCAAAGCGATCCTGAGTTTCAAAACGAGTTTATCGAGCTACTTAAAGAGTACGCCGGACGCCCGACCGCGTTGACCCTGTGCCGTAACCTGACCAAAGGCACCAAAACCAAACTGTACCTAAAGCGTGAAGATTTACTTCACGGTGGCGCGCACAAAACCAACCAAGTATTGGGCCAAGCGCTACTCGCCAAGCGCATGGGTAAAAACGAAATTATCGCCGAAACTGGCGCGGGACAGCACGGCGTCGCCACTGCGCTTGCCTGTGCCCTACTTGGCCTGAAATGCCGCGTTTACATGGGCGCAAAAGATGTCGAGCGTCAAAGCCCGAACGTCTTTCGCATGAAGCTGATGGGCGCGGAAGTGATCCCTGTCCACAGCGGTTCAGCCACATTAAAAGATGCGTGTAACGAAGCGATGCGCGATTGGTCAGCCAGCTACGATACCGCGCACTACCTGCTCGGTACCGCAGCGGGTCCTCACCCTTTCCCCACCATCGTGCGTGAATTCCAAAAAATGATTGGCGAAGAAACTAAGGTGCAAATCCTTGAGCGTGAAGGTCGTTTGCCTGATGCGGTGATCGCCTGTGTTGGCGGCGGTTCAAATGCGATTGGCATGTTTGCCGATTTCATCAAAGAAGAAGACGTTAAGTTGATTGGCGTTGAGCCTGCCGGTAAAGGGCTCGATACCGACATGCACGGCGCGCCGCTCAAGCACGGTAAGCTGGGTATTTTCTTTGGTATGAAAGCGCCATTGATGCAAGACACCCATGGCCAAGTAGAAGAATCTTACTCAGTATCAGCGGGCTTGGACTTCCCATCGGTCGGTCCACAGCATGCCCACTTGAACGCGATTGGCCGGGCAGAATACGGCGCAGCCACCGATGACGAAGCGCTGGCCGCATTCCAAGAGCTCGCACGTCACGAGGGGATCATTCCGGCATTGGAATCGGCCCACGCACTGGCGTATGCGCTCAAGCTAATTAAAGACAACCCAGAAAAAGAGCAATTGTTGGTAGTGAACCTATCAGGCCGCGGCGACAAAGATATCTTTACTGTTCACGCGCTGTTAGAAGAAAAAGGAGAGATCTGATGGACCGTTATCAAGCCGCATTTTCTGCCCTCGCAGAGAAAAACGAAGGCGCTTTTGTTCCTTTTGTGACCATCGGGGATCCTAACCCAGAGCTATCACTGCAAATTATCGACACCCTCGTTGAAGCTGGTGCCGACGCGCTAGAGCTTGGTTTTCCGTTCTCTGATCCACTGGCTGACGGCCCGACGATTCAAGGGGCGAACATTCGCGCTCTAGAAGCGGGTACAACCCCAACCTTGTGCTTTGAAATGCTAGCGAAAGTGCGCGAAAAGCACCCTGATGTGCCTGTGGGCTTGCTGATCTACGCCAACCTTGTGTTTGCAAACGGCGTTGATAACTTCTACGCCGCGTGTGCCAAAGCCGGTGTGGATTCTGTGCTGGTAGCCGACGTACCGGTGGATGCCTCTGAAGAGTTTCGTGTCGCCGCGCAAGCCCACGGCGTTCACCCGATTTTCATCGCCCCACCCAATGCCGATGAAGCGACACTGAAAAAAGTCGCGGAATTAGGCGGTGGTTATACTTACTTGCTCTCGCGTGCTGGCGTTACTGGCACCGAAACTAAAGCGGGGATGCCTGTTGATCACTTGCTAGACGCACTCAAGCGCTTCGACGCACCACCAGCGGTGCTCGGTTTTGGTATTGCTCAACCAGAGCAAGTCAAAGCCGCGATTGATGCCGGTGCCGCCGGCGCGATTTCAGGCTCAGCGGTGGTGAAAATTATCGAAACCCATGCCGATGCACCGCAAGCTTTGCTAAGTGAGCTATCGAACTTCGTCTCTTCCATGAAAGCGGCGACTAAACGCTAGTTTCTCAGCGAAATAGTCCATCGCAATCATCACTAAAAGCGTTGCCGTCTCGCGGCAGCGCTTTTTTCATTGCATCCAATGCCCCGCCCATTCGACAAACAGATCTCAAACGCAACCAGCCCCGCACCTGTTAACCAACTCGATTGATTCACTCTGATTCATCCGATCCAGAGTCATTCGCCGCAAACTCATTCAGCCCTGCTTCATCAACGCAGTTTCATCAACCCGGCTTCATCAACCTAGACTCACACACAATTTCATTCAACACAGGTTCAACTTTGTAGCTAATTTCATGATCACAAGGAAAAACCACCTTACCACATTAACCATCAACACCCAGATAATGACATTTTTATTAACAATAGCATTGCGCTCGCGGCGAACACCTGACAGAATCGCCGTTAATTAAATATGCTAAATAGTTATATTTTGGCGGTATTTAATTCTTTTATTGTTAATAGTGAACACAATGAGGTAATGCTAGTGCCAAAAATCAAAGGATTATTGAGTAACATTGGCGTACAAGTCATCATCGCGATGATCATCGGCTCGGCTGTCGGCGCTGTCATGGGGGCTGATGCTACGATGTTCGCCCCACTGGGCGAAATGTTTATCAAATTAATCAAAATGCTGGTGGTACCTCTGGTTGCCGTCGCGATTGTGAGCGGCTCTGCCGGCTTAGGAAACAGCCACGCGGCTGGCAAAGTTGGCTTCGCTACATTGGGCTTTTTTGGCGTTACGTCAGCCGTCGCCGTTGCACTGGCTTTAGGTATGGGCAACCTGCTGGGCCCGGGTAAAGGCGTTGATATCTCCGATGCCCTCGCCGCCACTAGCCAAGTCGTTACTGCTGCCCAAGGCGATCTCCCTTCCGCCACCGATACCCTCCTCGGCATGGTGCCCAACAACGTTTTCATCTCCTTGACCAGCGGCAACATCCTACAGATTTTGGTGTTCTGCATGTTCTTCGGTTTAGCCCTGTCAAAAGTCACACCAGAGCGGCGCGATCCGGTACTCAATGGGATCAACGGCGTGATTGACGCCATGGTGTGGATGATCAATCAGGTGATGAAAATCGCCCCCATCGGCGTGTTTGGCTTAATGGCCGACGCGGTGGGCACCTACGGCTTTGAGGAGCTGACCTCGATATTCGATCTGGCGTGGGTTTATCTCCTTGCTATCGCACTGTACGGCTTTGTGTTCTACCCGCTGGTGGTCAAAGTACTCGGCGGTGTATCGCCCGTTCGCTTCCTGACCGCCATGAAGCGACCACAGGCCGTAGCCCTATCGACTGCCTCGTCCATGTCGACTTTGCCTATCACTATGGATACCTGTGAGAAAGAGCTTGGGGTGAGTAAGACCACTTCGTCATTCGTGCTTCCCCTCGGTGCCACAATTAACATGAGCGGTAATGCTATTTACTACGGTATTGTGGCGATTTTCTTTGCCCAGATGTACGGTATCGATTTGAGCATGAGCGCCTACGCCGCGATTATTCTCACCTCCACCTTGGGGGCGGTAGGTCAGGCGGGCGTGCCGGGGCCGTCGTTCCTTGTGGTCGCGGTGCTGCTTGCTGCCGGGATCCCTATTGACGGCTTACCTCTGCTGTTTGCGCTCGATCGAGTGTTTGACATGATCCGTACCGCGCTCAATATCACCGGCGATGCCGCTTGTGCGGTAGTGGTGGAGAACTTGATCGCCAAAGACAAAACGGCCGTGACCGAATCGGCCTAACGCCCTAAAGAGGGCGCCGGCCCTCTTTATCATCGATAATCCATCATTTAACGGCACGCCGCTCTTTCGCACACAACAACTTGTCAGCTATTTCCCTGTTTTGACCTCTCACTCTTGCAGATCAAGGCTGTACAGCCCTTGGCAGCGCGCTAAACTGTTGTTTCAATTTTGTAAAATCACCGTGCATTGGTAACAGCTGGTAAGCGGTGAGCTCGGCATAGTCAGGGAGGCACTATGAAACAATTACTCGATTTCATTCCTTTGATTATCTTTTTTGGTCTGTTCCAAACTCACGACATTTATATTGCAACCACAGGTTTAATCATCGCCACCGCCGTGCAAATGGCCGTTACGTGGAAGCTCTACAAAACCATTGAGAAAATGCAGATCATCACCTTTGTTTTGGTGTTAGTGTTTGGCGGTTTAACCATCTGGTTACGGGACGAAAATTTTATTAAATGGAAAGTCACCATACTCTATGCCCTGTTTGCGATTGGCCTTGAAATTTCTCACTGGCTCAAAGCCCCCTTCATTAAAACCATGTTAGGAAAAGAAATCGAACTTGCAGAGTCGGCGTGGTTGCGCTTAAATCGCGCATGGGCAGGATTTTTCCTGTTATGTGCGTTATTAAATCTCTACATCTCGTACTCGTTTTCACTGGAAACTTGGGTCAATTTCAAAGTTTTCGGGCTATTGATCCTAACAGTGCTATTTACTTTAGGCAGCGGCGTGTATCTTTACCGACACATGCCGAAAGAGGACGATGATGAGAGTCACTCATAAGGTTGATGTAATAAATGAGTTCTTGCATTCCTCGCGGCCAATTACTGCTTCGAACCCTGGCCATGCCTGCCGATACCAATCCCAATGGCGATATTTTTGGTGGCTGGATCATGTCTCAGCTCGATTTGGCAGGTGGTATTTTAGCCAAAGAAATTTCTGGCGGTCGTATTGTGACCGTTTCTGTCGAAGGCATCCATTTTAAAGCGCCCGTAAAAGTAGGCGATGTGGTATGTTGTTATGGTGAATGTGACCGAATCGGTAACACATCAATGACCATTAACCTTGAAGTTTGGGTCAAACCCGTGAAGCAAGATAGCGTCGGTGAACGCTATCAAGTATGTGAAGCCAAATTTAACTACGTGGCAATTGACAGCGATGGACGTCCGCGCCCTATCAGCCGCTGATCAATTTAACCAGAAGGATTTATTATGTGGTACGTGATCTTTTCACAGGATGTTGAAAACAGCCTTGAGAAACGTCTCAGTGTTAGAGACAAGCACCTTGCCCGTCTAGAGGCACTAAAGGCTGAAGGCCGCCTGTTGGTTGCAGGTCCAAACCCAGCGATTGATAGCGATAACCCGGGTGAAGCAGGCTTTACCGGTTCAACCGTGATTGCCGAATTTGCCTCATTGGAAGAAGCCAAAGCGTGGGCAGATGCCGATCCGTATATTGATGCGGGCGTATACCAGAACGTGATTGTTAAACCGTTTAAGAAAGTGCTGCCATGATGAAAAAGACGCTTACCGCCATTCTTGGGGTTGCGCTTTTGGCCGGCTGTGCTTCTACATCTGAGTCGGACGCCAATCTGCTGGCGGCCGATCGCGCCGAGCAACTCAGTCGCTTAATGCCACTGGATATTGATAAGTACAAGTTTGTACGTGCGCAATCACGTGATGCTGTGGTGCTGATTGAAGTCTTGTACGGTGGTGGCAGCAAATTAGCCCCTTCACAAATGCTCGCACAAAGTGTGATTAACTTTTGTAAAGACCCGAGCTTGCGCGATGTGATGGGTAAAGGGGTTCACTACGCAGTAACCATCCGCGATATTCGTGGTCGTCCGATCGCCGAGCAATTGGTGAACGAGCAAGCGTGTCAACAAGTCGCGCTCTAAGCGCATCACGCGATAGTTTTGCGTTACCGACATAAAAAAGAGGCTGATATGCCTCTTTTTTATTGCGCCATCACACGCTAATTTGTCGATCTATTGCCTTATCTATCAATCGCACTCTTTTCACTACGTTCACCGCATCTCTAGCCTGACAGTCGACTAAATCACTGCACAAAATGACACATTGCAAGGCGTGCAACAGCGTCGTTATAGGACCTAGTTAAATGCGAAATTCATACAAGCTCGATCTTCATGCCCTGTCGAGCCATTCACTGCGTTGATTTGTCGAAACCAACGATTACTCTGCCATCGTTATTTAACACAGAGCTTACGCCGAACTTGCATAAACTTTGCGCTATTTTGACATGATAATTGGCTATCGAGACGACAATAAACGTATCCATTACAGCTAGGAGCATAAACAATGACAAATGCACTTTTACATCCTGCACTTGCTGCTACCCCGATTTGTCAGCCAGACAAGCGAGAGCTTGATGCACAAGAAGCGTATTTTTTGTTTGCCGTCTACCAAGATAAGGAGGATGTCGCCGAGTTGATGGGGATCAGCAGCGAAGAAGTGGGAGAGCTCATCAGCCACTTTGCTCAGTTGTCGAACCAAAGCTAATCGAACCACAGCGAATAGTCACCGGCTAGCGCTACACCCTGAAAAGCGACTTTTCACTCCAACCGTTTTTCAGAGCTCAGTAACACACTAATCAGACGTAATACTCCATTAATCAGAAATTTGTACCAAAAATCAGAGCTAAAAAAACCAAGGTGCTCACTACACCTTGGTTTTCTTTTTTCCAGCTTATCGCTACGAGCTATTTAAAGATCAACGACTTCAATCCACCTTCAGGATCGATATCTTTAAACGCCGCTGGATTAGCAATGCGCTCGCGATAACGCAAACTTGGCGCTTCGCGCTCCATCTCTTCAATCAAAAACGCCGCCGGAATGTGAGGATCATTCACACACGCCAATACGGTGCCATTGTCTGCTAGCAATTCAGGGAGGCGACGCAAAATACGTTGGTAGTCTTTGGTCAGGGCAAAGCTGCCTTTTTGGAAAGACGGCGGATCAATCACAATCAGATCATATAAACCCAACTTGCGGATCTTACCCCACGATTTAAAAATATCATGACCTAAGAAGCTCACTTGGCTAAGATCGTGCTCGTTATGACGGTGATTATCACGCCCACGCGACAGCGCCGCTTTCGCCATATCCACATTCACCACATGCTCAGCCCCACCCGCCATCGCGGCGATAGAAAAGCCACAGGTATAAGCAAATAAGTTCAGTACACGCTTACCCGCCGCTTGTTCACGCACCCAATCACGGCCGTTTTTCATATCTAAAAACAGACCACAGTTTTGGTTACGTCCCACATCAAGCTGATACGTTAACCCCGACTCTTTCACTAAAACGGTAGAGGCAAGCTCGCCCCACAGCACTTCGGTCAGCGTGCTCGGTTGGTCGCGGTATTGCAGCAACAGCGCGCTTGGCTGACACGCTTGCCATTCTGCGCTCTGAACCAGTCGCGCGGCCATCGCTTTCAGCGCATCAATAAACGCAGCGTCTGGTAACTTAAACAGGGAGATCAAACATTGCCCACCGAGCCAGTCAACAGTGAGCTGCTCTAATCCTTTCCAGCATTGGCCACGGCCATGAAAAAGACGGCACGCTTCGGTCGGTTGTTGCGCCAGCTCGGTAAGTAAATGCGCTTCTAAGGTTGCAATCGCATTAGGATTCATGATGTTTTTCCATTTTTGATCGTAGGCCAAGCCAAAAGGTGTGGAGTGTGCCATTCAGTCAATGCCGCCTTCATTGCGTCGGTTTGCCATAACTCGCCTTGCGATGGCACAGATTGGAAGCGAAACGGTTGCTGCTCATATTCAAACGCCAATTGATAGGCATGCAGATACCCGCGATCGGCCGGGTTGCCGTAAATAGGATCGCCCACTATCGCCGAGCCCACACTTTTCAGCGCAACACGAATTTGGTGCGTTTTACCGGTGTGCGGCTTACACAAAAATAGGCGCTGGCCTTGCTCGCCAGCCAGCGAGAAAAACTGCGTCACGGCAGGATTGCGCTTACTAGGTAACAACTTCCAGCTACTGCGACGCGAGCGCGCCATATCACCACTGATCAAGCCTTGCTTCTTACTCGGCTTTTTTTCACCAATGGCTAGATAGAACTTCTCGACTTGGCGCGCGGCAAACAAACCTGAGAGCGTAGCGGCCGCGTCGGCATTTTTCGCCAGCAGCAATAGCCCTGATGTCATTTTGTCTAATCGGTGAACCAGATAGAGCTGCTCCAGCCCCAGATCGGCGGCAACACTGGCAACGAGCGGCGTATCGCCATCATCTTTGTGCACACTGATCCCCGGCAACTTATCAATCACCACAAACGACGGGTTATTTTCGATTAACTTGTACATTCCACCCCCAAAGTAAGGGGCGCAGTATAGCGCCAAACCCCCTTGAACACCTACTGTCTGTGCGCTTGTCTTGAGATAACGAAAGCTTGTCGCTATTCAATAACCCATTTCGATAGCCCCTAAAGAAGAAAAGCAGCCAATGGCTGCTTTTTAACAATGAACGTCGATGGGTAGCATCTGATGTCTAGCTACTGATTTTGAGCTACTTAAAGCAGTGATTTCACAAACACGAATAGCATTAGCAGCGGACACACAACACGCACATACCACGGCCAGATCTTCCAGAACCAGCCAGTTTCAAGCTCTGGGTGGCCCTGCTTAAGCTCATTGAGTAGCTTGTCACGACGCCAAACCCAGCCCACCAACAGCGCAAACAGCAAACCTAAAATTGGCTGGGCGTACTCTGTGGAGGCAACAACGACAATATCGAACAGGGGATCTTGGTTCAGCACGATCAAGCTCGAAAATGCGGTGATCAATCCGCCGATCAACCACGCGGTTTTCTTGCGCTCTAAACCAAACTCTTCGCTGACCGTCGATACGGGCACTTCCAACAAGGAAATCGAGGAAGTCAGCGCGGCAATCACCATTAACGCGAAGAAAACAAACGCCACGGCCAATCCCATCCCGCCCATGGTACCGAACATCGCCGGCAACACGGAAAACACTAAGCCGCCAGATTGCAATAGCGAGCCATTGTCATCGTATATTGCAACGCCATTGTTTTGCGCCACAAACATCGCAGGCAGGATCAACAAACCGGCGATAAAGGCGATACCGGTATCAATCATCGCCACTTGTGCTGCCGTTTTTGGCAAGCTGGCGTCTTTTTTCAAATAAGAGCCGTACACCATCATGGTACACGCACCGATAGAGAGCGAGAAAAACGCCTGCCCCATCGCGTTGTGGATCATGTCGCCACTGATATGGCTAAAATCTGGCTTGAGGTACATGATCAAGCCATCTTTCGCGCCGTCTTGCGTCAAGATATAGCCAATCAACACCAAAAACAGCACCACCAGCAGCGGCATCAAACGTGTTGACCAACATTCGATGCCTTCTGACACGCCGTTTTTCACAATATAGATGGTCGCGCCCATAAATAGTGCCATGGTCACAAAGCTGCTCGAGGTTGAGCTGGTGCTTTCAAGCCATTCAGAGGTTGCGGTCATTCCCAACAGTTCAAACACTGGGCTGGCGAAAAAGCCCACCAACCAACCGGCAAGAATGGCGTAGAAACTCAAAATAGCCGATGCAGTTAACAAGCCAACAAATGCCAGACCCCGCGCGGGTAAACGAAATGCCGCAGGGACGATAGCGCTAGCGGATTTTACCGGATTCGCTTGGCTGTAGCGGCCAATGGCTAGCTCTGCCACCAACAAGGGGTAACCTAGGATCACCACCATCAATAAATACACTAAAAGAAACGCCGCGCCCCCATTGGTCGCGGTTTGCGTTGGAAATCCCCAAATATTCCCCAATCCGACTGCCGATCCTGCAGCGGCAAGGACAAAACCAAGCTTTGAACTAAACTGCGCTCTTGGCTTTGCGGTTGTACTGTTTGTCATAGGTTGTACTCTCAATGCTGTCTGTCTGCTGACGGCTGTCGTTATATGTAATTAATAATTTACACTCTCAATAAAGTGTGATGACAACCGTTCGCTAGTGAGTAAACCAGTTTGACTATATTATTGGAAGGACCAAATCCTAAATAGATCTCAATACATCGAACTTATTGTTGAAAATACGATCTATAGCCACAAATTAACACCACCCCATAACGCATTTGCAACGCATAACTCTGCGAGCCGGCTCACTGATCTAGCTATCCTCAAATAATCGCGGTACATTGAGCGCTCTAAGCTGAGGATTTTGAATGCAGAATATCTATTCGTTACTGGCGTTAATTGGCCTGTTTCTCTATTACGCCTTAGCAATCGGGATCTCTATCCGCGTCGTAGTCAAACGCCGCGTTGTGGGTGTTTCTATGGCATGGATGATGATCATCTATGTCCTGCCGTTTGTCGGTGTCGCCGCGTATCTGCTGTTTGGTGAGCTCAATCTTGGCCGTAAGCGCGCCGATCGCGCTAAACAGATGTTTGAACCCTATGGCGAATGGTTTAAATCTCTGCATCAATGCGCGGCTCATCAACCTTCGCGGATCAGCGACGAAGCGCTCCCTATTCATACCTTATGTGAAAAACAGCTGCGTATTCCAAGCCTGAGCGGCAATACCATGAGCTTGTTTACCGCGCCCGACGAAATCATGTTGGCGATCATTGATGACATCAACAAGGCCAAGGATTTTATCCATCTTGAATTCTACATTTGGCATCCCGGTGGCATGGCCAACGATGTCGCATTTGCCCTGATCCAAGCTGCAGATCGCGGCGTGAAAATTCGCATTTTGCTCGACTCCGCCGGTAGCCGCAGTTTCTTTAAATCAGACTGGCCCATCACTTTAGCCAAACACGATATTGAAGTGGTTGAAGCGTTGTCGGTCAGTGCATGGCGGATGTTCTTGCGCCGAATGGACTTGCGCCAGCACCGCAAAATTGTGGTGATTGACAACACGATTGCCTACACCGGCTCCATGAACATGGTCGACCCACGCTTTTTCAAAACCGACGCAGGTGTCGGTCAGTGGGTAGACATTATGGTGCGTACTACTGGCCCGAACGTTGCTGTGCTCAATGCGATTCAAGCGTGGGATTGGGAAGTGGAAACCGGCGAGCGCTTGCTGCCGCAAATTCCGGAATGTCGCTTAGAGCCTGAACGCCACGACTTTGATGCGATTCAAACCATCCCGTCTGGTCCGGGCATGCCGCCGTACATCATTCATCAGGTGTTGAGCTTGGCGATCTACCAAGCGCGCGAGAGCATTACCATCACCACCCCGTACTTTGTGCCAAGTGAAGCGCTGCACCATGCGTTGATCAACGCCGGTGAGCGTGGCGTGACGGTGAATATTATTTTGCCTAAACGCAACGATTCCTTGATGGTGGAATACGCCAGCCGCTCGTTCTACCACGAGCTGTTACAAGCTGGGGTTAACATTTACCAGTTTGATGGCGGCTTGCTGCACACCAAATCGGTAGTGATTGATGAAAAATACTCGCTGATCGGCACCGTGAACCTAGATATGCGCAGTTTGTGGCTCAACTTTGAAGTGACTTTAGCGGTGGATGACCGTGAATTTACCGAGCAAATGATCTGGCTGCAACGTGACTATATGCGCCAATCTGAATTGGTGTGCTTTTCGCGTTGGAAAAATCGTACTGTATTCGAGCGCGCGCGGGAGCACTTTTTCTATCTATTTAGCCCTCTGCTCTAGTTGCTTGAGCGTCGATGTTGGTGACTCGTTCAGCCACTGATATCGACGTTCACTGCCTGTCCCTGCCAACAATCTTCCTCATTGCACTACCACCTCCGCCCGGGTATTGCTATTGTTTCCCCTTTCCATCGCTATTTTACAAGGAGCGTCCAATGCAGCACCGAATTCGCGCAGCAGGCATACTCGTCAATGAAAACAAGATCTTAATGTTGAAAGTGCATGACCACACTGGAGAGTATTGGACGTTGCCGGGCGGTGGTTTGGAAAAAGACGATGGCGACACTCGCGCGGCGCTCAAACGGGAGTTTTTAGAAGAAACCGGATTAACCGCTGAGGTGGGAGACTTTCTGTTTGTGCGCGAGTTTTTTGAAACCACCAAGAACCGCTACCATGTTGAGTTGTTCTATCGAATGACCGACTGGCACGGTGAGATCAGCCTTGCCAACCTTGAAGGGCTCAACGATCAAGATTATATCCAAGCGATTGACTGGCTTGATAAGGCGCAGTTGCAAGCTGCGCGCGTCTACCCGGTTGAACTGAAACAAGAGCTCTGGCACTGGCTAGAAAACGGCATATCGAGCCTGCACGTCGGCAGTTTTATTGAAGAGCTTGAGTAGCAACTCGCGGCGATATCAGCAACGCTATCACAACCGGTTTGTCACTCCGTGAGTTTTGTGCCGAGTTGTCTCGTTCAACGCAGCAAGAAATCAAAATCTGCGAAAACTATCGCATTCCTTAGCAACAGCAGAGACTGAGCCGCAATATCTGCTGACACTGTCTTGGCACTGCCGATAACATGCAACCCTTTTCCACTAAGCAGTAAGATACGTTATGACAAAGCCGAAAATCAATCGCCCAAAAGAATTGCATTCTCTCGTGTTCTTGATCCTTATCGTACCTATCACCGCGCTCTGTTTTCTCTCTATTTTTAGCGATGTGAACACCTTGGTTGTCTATACCCTGCCTTGGTGGATCGGGTTTGCGGTAATCGCGAGTTTATTGCTGGTCAGCCTAGGGATCGCGCTGTATAAAAACCGAGCATTATTTGAGCCAGAGCACGGCATTATCCGACGCGCATTTTATCTACTGGCTGGCCTGTTGAGCTTTACCATGTTAGTGGCCGTAGCGGTATTGTCCGGTATCCCTATCGTTCTGCATCACTTTACCGCCGAGCCCGGCAGCATGTTCGTAACGATCACCGATAAAAAAGATGAGTACAGTAAAAACGAGTGCAGTCCACGGCTGGAAATCGAGGAATTTACCTTCATGATGAGTAAATATCTCTGCCCAAGTGACCGCGCCTACGATCAAGTTGAGATTGGCGATCAAATTCGGATCAGCGGCCAACTGTCGCAGTATGGGATAGAAGCGGAAGAGATGCATTGGCGCCGACGCTAAACGCAAAAATAAGAAAAGAACGATAAGAAGAAAACAAAAAAGACGCGCATTTAGCGCGTCTTTTTCATAAAGAACGAATACCTTACAGATCGAATCGGATCGCAGCAGGCTCACTGCTCACCGCGCACTCTAGACCGACAAAGTTCGCTTGTTCAAGCTCTGCAGGATCAAACTCTTCACCCGAGTCTAAGTAAGTCAGCACGTATTTCTCGAAGTACTCACCGTCTTCAATCTTACTGACTACTTCACGTACCGCCAGTGGTTGACCATCTTCGCTCAAGTGGTGTGAAGTCCAACGGTAATAACTCGCGCCTTCTTCCACATAGCTCGTTGCAGGTGAATCAATCGGTACAATATAAGGCGCAACTTGGCTCACCACTAGCTCACCATTCACTTTTTCTGCATGCTCAAGCGAGAAAATTTGGCCGCGCACGTTGTCGTCGTTAAATGTGAGGTAAACCTGCACTTCAGGTGAAAAATCACAGCTCACATACTGCGCTGGACGCGATGAAGTGGTTTGACACGCTGCCAACAGGCCGCTGGCAACCAGTACAGATAACGCTTTAAATTTCATAATTACTCCCTTAATAAATACCTTCCTAAGCGTGGGCACAGCATATCACGCAAGCGCACTTTCGCAATCAGCGCTGCGCAAAAAGCACACACAACCCAACGCCCAACCAATGAAACCGAAGTCCACTGAAATACAAAGCGCTCCAACAGCGTCACCCCAATAATACGAATAAGAAACACAACCGTGTTCGACCGAACCTGAACAATTTCCCGAGATGGTTCGCAGAGCGAGTGAAAAGTATCGTTCAATGCACGGCGGTGAAGCTTTTCCCGACTCAGCACTGCTAACATTGGGGTTTGGATTGGAACATTGTCTTCAAAGGATAAAAAGGATGTTAATTGCCCACCTCCCCGCTGGATTTCTGCTCACCTATGGATTTATTCAGCGCCAAAAACGGGTGGGTTCGCAGCCAATCAGCACAAAGAAGATCACTGCGCTCTGGATAGCCGGTCTGCTTTTTTCCGTACTCCCTGATTTCGATATGCTCTATTTCACTTTTGTCGATAGCCGCTATCACCATCATTTGCTTTTCCCGCACCTCCCCATCTTCTGGCTCGGCTTACTGCCACTGCTTTATGCCCTCACGCTGCACCCAACACTGCGAGCGATGCGCTCTTTCGTACACTTGCTCAGTTTAAATATTGCGCTGCACCTGATACTCGATACTTGGGCTGGTGACATTTGGTGGCTCTATCCGTGGTCGACAGATCCAATTGCGTTAATTACTGTGCCCGCCACCCAATCCCATTGGGTGTGGAGCTTTATGTTGCACTGGAGTTTTATTCCCGAGCTGTTCATTGTCGCAGCTGCGCTAGCTCTCCTGATAAAACAACGCAAAAATAACGCCGCGAAAAAGCAGTAAGCATGTCTGGCTGACAGATTAAAAACACTCACGTTTCCTTCGCGACTCCAATAAAAAACCGAGCCTGACGATTGCCGCCGAGGCTCGGTTTAATAAAGGTGTTGGAGAAAATTATGCGCTAGCGATCTTAGCCACCACTTTCCCAACCGTGCGTTGCGCACGCATCGCAACAATGGCTTGTGGTAGCTCATCAAATTCAATCACGCTTAAGCGCGGCACCATCACCGCACCTCGCTCTAGTAAACGTCCAAAACGTTCACCGGCCAACCGGATACTTTTGCGGCCATACTCGCCATTCACATGCCCAGCGCCTAAACTGAGCTGATGAAAAATTAGGCCACGCATAAAGGCATCACGGTACGCCTCTGGTCGCACGGTACGCACTAGCTCAACGAGATGACCTTCGTAGCGCAATACGTTCGCACAATCGATATCGCTATCCCCACCAACACAATCGAGCGCCACATCGACCCCGTCGTCATCGGTGATCGCCATCACTCGCGCTTCAATATCTTGGGTTTGATAATCAATCACATCTGTCGCGCCCAACGAGCGCACAAAATCGTGATTGGCCGCAGAGCAGGTGGTGATGATTTGGCCGCAACCGGCATGTCTTGCAAGCTGAATCGCAAAGCTGCCGACCCCGCCCGAGCCGCCAGCGATGAAGATATTTTTCCGCCCTGCCACATGCAAACGGCTTTCAACCGCCTGCATCGCGGTCCATCCTGCACAAGGGGTAGCCGCAGCGATTTCTGGCGCCACATCGGGATGGGCAATTAAGGTTCTGGCATCATGAATCGCATACTCGGCAAACCCGCCATGGTGACGACGCATATCGCCGTGATACAGCACCCGATCGCCCACTTTCCACTCTTTCACTGCGCCACCAACCTCGACAATTTCGCCCGACACATCCAAGCCGCCAACAAAACTGTCGCTCATGTTTCTCACCATGCTGTGCCAAAGGTTGATTTTCGCATCTACCGGATTGACACCCACCGCGAGCACTTTGATCAAGACATCATTAGGCGAGGTAATTTCAGGCATGGGTAAGGTTTGGGCGGAAAAGGTATCGGTCTGTACTTGGTATGTGATGGCGCGCATGCCGCTGGCTCCGTGTGTCTGCTGTGACGGTACGTTAACTATAACCTTGGTGAATATCGGCGCCTAAGTATCAACCCTCAGTGTGTGTTGTTAGCCCATTTGGCGACGCCATTTTGAGATTAATACACCACGAAAGTCGTTATAGAGTATATACGTAACAGTCATTTTATTGACACGCCGCACAATATCCGTCACTCGACGAAAAAAAGCCGCACCCAAGGGTACGGCTCTCTTTGCGGTGAAAGTAAAAACTTACTCGCCAGTCACTTTATCTGCAATTTCATCAACTTTATCTGATGCCGCTTGCTCGGTTTCTTGCGCTGCTACTGCCGCTTCTTTAGCCGCATCATCACCCGCGCCCATTAGCTCGCTTGCTTTATCTGATACCGCATCTGTCATCTCAGTGGCTTTTTCGCTCACTGCAGAGGTTACGTCGTCAGTGGTTTGAGATACGGCATCCGCGGCATCGCTCGCTGCTTTACCAGCCGCATCTACTGCATCGTTCGCCGCCGTGGTCGCGGCATCTGCCGCATCGGTTGCCATGTCTGATGCTGCATCTACAGCGTCACCGGCTGCCGTGGTCACTGAATCAGCGGCAGAGCTTACTGCGTCACCCGCAGCTGTCGCGGCATCACTGGCTGCATCGCCCACTTGCGTCGCCGCATCAGTCACACCTTCTTTCACGCTATCGGCAGCTTGAGTTGCTTTCTCAGCCATTTGTTCCATCGCTGGCTTATCTTGCTCTGTAGCTTCGGTTGCCGCCTTATCACTGTTGTCACAGCCCATGAGTGACGCCAACAAAATACCACCTACTAAAAGCTTGTAGTCCATGCTTATCTCCTGATTTCTTAAGATGTAGTCTTTGAAGAATAGCGACGAACCCTTCAGGTTGCCGTATTTATTCGCAAAGACTCGAAAATGGTACAACGCTCCCGATTATCTTTGAGAATCGCTTGGCTTATGTCAGTATCGTGCTAATTTTATTTCGCTTTCTTGACAGCTACTTAGCCGGGTTGAGTACGATGATTTTTCTAAATCACCGCGTACTGCGCCATAAAAAGACGGTTCCTGTTCGATATGAACTGATTTTTAGTGCCAGTGCTGAACTTACGGTTTTAGCTCTTAATCAGTAATCATACGGGAGAGAGGCTGATCTCGGCGCTCCCGATAGTCCGACAATGACATAACAGCCTATGAGCATCTCAATTTATTATTTAGAAATGACCACGCCGGCGGCGCTGAACGCCAAGCCGCAAAACCCTGAATTGGCGGTGGTTGAAGCAAAGATAACGCAGCCATCGCTTAATGCTTATCTCTACAAACTGGTTGGCGAGCAGTGGCAGTGGACGGACAAAGCGAATTGGTCCTCCGCGCAGTGGGAAAATTACGCCAACGATCCCAATCTGCGCTTGTTTGTCGCGTATGTGCAAGGCACACCGGCTGGCTACTTCGAGTTGTATCAAATCGCGCAACCCGAGACCAATGCGATAACGGTCGATATTGGCTATTTTGGCCTTGCGAGCGATTTCATCGGCAAAGGGCTGGGCGGTGATTTACTCACGCGCTGCATTCAAACGGCATGGGCACTGCCCAATACCACCCGTGTCACTGTTAATACCTGCTCACTCGATCATCCCGGCGCGCTGGCTAACTATCAGCAACGCGGCATGACGATCTATTCCACCCAAACGAAATCATCTTAGGGATAGCTTGCCCCCTCAAAAACTAGCCAATTCGATGAATATTTCTCGCTCTTGGCTTCGTGCCACTAAGCGCATTCACATAGGTAAGGTTCGAGTAAAAGAGAACAAAGACTGGCGAATAACCCAGTTTTGGTGGAGGGAGATCAGCAAAACCATTATTGCCAAACCGCATAACTGGCATAGCCCACCACCCGCTCGTGATGGCCTGTTGGCACATCGCCCGAATTGCGCAATAGTATCCGCTCTAAGGTATAGTCACGCCGTTGAGTTAGGGCCACTAGCGCATTGATCCCCTCTGCGCCACAGGCTTGCTGCGTTGTTAGTGGCAACGCCATGGATTCAATTTGACGGCACGTCGCAAGATCCGTCTTAACGGCGTCATCATAATTGAGGTAATGACTTAAATCACTGCTGACCACCAGCAAGGTATCGTCTTGCCACACACTCTCAAGCAATGTGATCACCTTGGCCGGATCGGCGCGCCCAATCAGCATGGGGAGTAAGGTGAATTCGTTTAAGGTTAGTTGCAAAAAGGGAAGCTGCACTTCAAGGGAATGCTCTTCGCGATGGGCCTCGTCTGAAAAGACAAGCTCACGCAGCGGATTCAAGCTCTCTTTTGCGGCTTGATCAATAGGAATGTCACCCAACGGCGAGTTGAAATGGCGCGCTTGCGGTAACGCGCAACCAATAAAGGTAGGGCGATGGCTTGGCCCTATCACCACGACCCGCTTGATATCTGAGGCATGTGACGCTACTAACTGATAAGCCTGCGCTGCCACTTCTCCTGAGAACGCATAAGCAGCATGAGGGACAACAATCGCGCGCAGTTTCGCCGGCGATCTCTGTCCATCCCGTACCTGCACCGCTGCATCTCGTTGCTTGGCTGCAAACAGCAATCGCTGCACTTGGTGACGCAGCTGCGCTACGTCGGCAGAATAAAAGCGTCCTGCTACCGCTGACATTCGAACTGACATGCCACTCTCCTACTTGGCGCATTGCGCAGTACATATCCGTGTACATTTCGTTGTTGCCGTTTCTGGCTCGACCAATAAGATCACCCTCTGCCGAGGCTTAACTAGACAACAGTTGTTCATGCAAGTCCAGCGCGTCAAAACAAAAAGGATCACTCGAGTAAGGACTTTTTTGAAAGCTTTGAGATATCTAACACGCTTATCGTTAACGTTGCGCTCGGAGATGCGCACAGGCGTTAGCTTGATCAACAAAAATCCCGCAATAAAAATAAGGCATAAAGTAAGTAAGCGCTAACATTAAAACCAATGCGGCGATAGAAAGGAGGATTTGAAGCGAAGAAAAAGCGCCATCAACGCTGACGGGGGCTATCCGCCAGCGTCACTGCGACAAGACAAACGTGAGTAGCGCGTAAAAAAAAACGCCAGTCAAAAGACTGGCGATAACTTACTGAACGGGTGGGTATTGGGCAAACATCTTCGCGACTTGCTCATTGAAGAAGGTATTGCGCTTATCCGGCCCCATGGATTCGGTTAAACGGCTATTGGACACCGCTTGCCAGATCACTTTGTCTGATCCTACATCCACCATATCCACCACCAGGTTACCGTAACGAATTTCACGCAAACGCTCTGGCGCGCTAAAGCCAACACCAAAGCCGCGGCTGTAATAACCAAAGCCTATCGTGGTGCCGTAAGACTGTAATTCGCGCTCTTCACGGATCGCATAGTGCACGATGACATCACCCTGCTCTTCAACGCGGGTGAACCCTTTTAACGTCATTTGAGTGGCAATCGCCGCTTCAATCCGCTCGCCATCAAGCGAGGCTGGCGAATCAGAGTCGGCAAATTGGTAAGTGTTGAGATCGGCAAAATTGGTTGTCGCACTATAGTCGATGGTTGGCGCTGCGCTGCAACCGACTAACAGCAACGACATCAAAAGCGTTTTCCACATAATAAACCTCACTCGACTGTAGTTAATAAAAGACACCGGCAAATACAATACCGCTATCAATGAAAGAACGCAGTTAATGAAAATAGGTGCATATCTTTACGTTACTTACTTTTTACCATAGTTAACGTAGATATGACCTGAATTCACTAAAAAACTTACCGACTAGTTTGCCAGTGAGTATACAACGCCGCAATGTCACCGCTACACAATAGCGGCATCGCGGCTTCTATCTCGGCTTCAGACCAGTGCCACCACTGCATCTCCAACAGTTGCGCTATCTGGGTCTCAGTGAAGCGATAGCGAATATGTTTCGCGGGATTCGATCCGACGATTTCATACGGGGCGACGTCTTTAGTCACCACCGCGCGGCTAGCGATGACCGCGCCATCACCAATCTTCACCCCGGCCATGATCATCGCTTCAGAGCCGATCCACACATCATTGCCGATCACGGTGTCACCGGCGCGTACAAAGCCATCGTTAGCGAGGGCAAAAGCAGGATTATCTTGATAAAAGAAAGGAAACGTTGTCGCCCAATCGGTGCGATGGCCTTGATTTCCCGCCATCATAAAGACTGCGCCCGAGCCAATAGAGCAAAAACTGCCGATGATCAGCTTATCCACATCGTCTCTATCGGGCATTAAGTAACGGGCACAATCGTCAAAGCTGTGTTGATGGTAGTAGCCGGAATAATAGCTATAGCGACCAACAATAATGTTGGGGTTGGTCACTTGCTCTTGTAGCGATTTACCCGCGAACGGGCTATCAAAAAAGTTGCTCATTTACGTCATGTCCATAGGTCTACCTTGCCAAGGTAAACATCTTCGTTGCACTGCAAGTCCACCCGTTTGTCGACAAGCACTACAGTTAATATTTCTTTGCAATTTTGTTGTGCTTTACTTACACACCAGCCTAGGCGCTTGCGATATGATATGCCAAACATCGCCTATAGCCCCTTGCATTCTTGCAGAATTTACATGATTCGGAGTATCTGTGTTTGTCATTCAGCAAACAATCGACATCAGTATAAGCTGTCACCGCCTTTTCCAACTGCTCACCAGCAGCGACGACATTCCCCGCTACTTCCCGATACTGGCGGTGGAGAGTCCATGGACAGTGGGCAAAGCGCTCAACTTTCATGGCGAGATCAACGGTGAGCCTTTTACTGATTATGGCACGATTGAAGTGCTACAAGCGCCAACGCACTTTCAATACCGGTATTGGAGCACCAACCATGGCACGGTGCGAGCCCCGGAAAATCACCTCACGATCAGCTATCGCCTCGAAGCAACCGCCACGGGCACCACGCTGCATCTCGAGCATCGTAATATCTGCTCGGAAACGCTATATGAACAGATGAACACCCAGGGTTGGCCTTATCTGCTTAACGCGCTAAAAGCGTTTGCTGAACGTTGATACAAGCACATCACAATAAGGTTTAGCGTGTATGCGATCAAAAAAGACTCCTACTGGAGTCTTTTTTGTCTTCAACGGCAGATGCCGACAAGCTTAACCGCGTTATGCCGTTTACTTACCTGCGGCTTTCACCGCTTTCTTCACTTTTTTCATCGCCATCTGACGCTTTAAAGGTGAAAGGTAGTCAATAAACAAATTACCGGCTAAGTGGTCAATCTCGTGCTGCATCACAATCGCCAAGAAGTCATCACTTTCAATGGTCAACGGCTCACCGTGGCGGTCTTGAGCATTGACGATGACCGACGTAAAACGCTCTACTTCCGCGTAATAATCAGGTACTGACAAGCAGCCTTCTTGACCCATGGCTTTTTCATCGCCACCTTGAACTTGCGGGTTAACCAAAATCAAAGGCTCATCGCGCGTTTCTGAAAGATCAATCACCACGACCGCTTCGCTGCGACCAACTTGTGTCGAGGCTAAGCCAATACCATTGTCGGTGTCGTAAAGGGTGTCGAGTAAGTCATCAATCAGCGTTTGTACCGCATCAAAATCGGTTACCGGCGTCGCTTGCACTTTCAAGCGTGGATCCGGTGCGGTCAAAATTTCTAGTACAGCCATGGTTTCCCCAATGTCATCGTGTCTGAGGTAAGGCGATTGATGCCCTACAAAGGTTTCGCGCGCATTGTATCAAAGATCGCGAGACAAAAAAGACCCCGACATTATGCCGGGGTCTTAGTGTCAGCTTCACGTAACGCTTACGCGTCTTGTGGCGTCTTGATTCGGAACAACGCAGCGTACAACAGTGGAATCACCACCAGGGTGAGTGCCGTTGCGAACAACAAACCGAACATAATGGTCACGGCCATACTCTTGAAGAACGGATCCAACAACAGTGGGGCCACACCCATGATCGTGGTCAGTGCGCCAAGCACTACCGGACGCGCACGACTTAGCGCCGAATGGACAATCGCATCAAATGGCTCGCGCCCTTCTTTGATCTCTTGGTCTGCTTGGTCAACCAATACAATGGCGTTTTTCACCATCATACCAATCAAGCTCAAGAAGCCGAGGATCGCCATAAACTCAAACGGCGTCTGGAACGCCACCAGACCGACCACCACACCGATAACGGCAAGCGGCGCGGTTAACCAAATCACCAGAGGTTGGCGCAAGGCGTTAAACATAAAGACAACCGCCAAGATCATCGCACTAAAGCCATATGGCGCCGATGTCACCAAACCTTCGTTCGCTTCTTTCGATGCTTTGTACTCACCGTACCACGTTAGGCTGTAACCTGGTGGCAGTTCGATGGTTTCGATCTGCTGCTTGATGGTGTTAAACGCATCGTTAGTCACAACGCCCGGCGCGGGGTCAGCTTGCACCATGATGGTTGGCACGCGGTCGATACGACGGATCATCGCGTCTTGCCACACCAAATCAAGGTTGGTTACCAGTTGGCTTAGTGGGATCCATGTGCCTGTTTTCGAGCTAAACACTTCGGTGTTTTCGATCACACGGGCATTGTCGCGCTCTGCTTCTGGCGCACGCACCACGATTGGGATCAAATCGTTGCCTTCACGGAACACGCCTACTGAGCGTCCACTTAGCGCTTGTGCGAGTGCCGCGTTCACGTCTTGCTGCGTCAGGCCCAACTGCTGCATATTGCTTTCGTTGAACTGCGGACGCACTACTGGCACTTGTTGACGCCAATCATCTTGCACCGCGATCAAGTTAGAATCGGCTAGCATCATGGCTTTCGCTTGTTCAGCCAATTCACGTAGCACGGTCGAGTCTGGACCACGGAAGCCCACTTCAATCTTCTTACCGCCCCCGCGACCTAGCATGAATTTCCACACTTTCACTGACGCTTGTGGGTAATTCGCTGTCAGCTCCGTTTGTAGCTCTTCAAGCAGCGCTGGAATAATGGTGTGATCGTCAACATCAATCAACAGCTGACCATAAGCCGTGTTTGGCGGCTCTGGCGCGTAAGTCAACATAAAGCGCAATGCACCGCCACCCGCGAAGCTCGCAATGTGGGTAACACCGTCTTTGGCAGCGACATCAGCGCGCATTTGATCAAGGATCGCTGCTGTTGTTTCAATATCAGTCCCTTGCGGCAGTGACATATCAACCACGAACTGTGGACGCGGTGAGTCAGGCATAAAGCCCGGCGGTACCGCTTTCGCGCCGTACAAACCGCCCATCAACATCGCAATCAATGCCAGTGCCGTCAGTTTACGGTGGCGCAACACCCACAACAGCATACCTTGGTAGCTGCGCAGAATGATCCCCGCTTTTTGTTCCCCTTCGGTCACTTTCACGCGCAGGAACTGATCGCAAAGCAGTGGGGTAACCGTCACCGCAAACAACCAACTCAAGGCCATTGAGTACAGGACAACCCAGAACAATGAACCGGCGTATTCACCCATATCACTTGGCGACAGGCCGATCGCACTGAAGGCCAAAATACCAACCACTGTACCGCCTAATAGCGGCCAAATAGTTGACTGTACAACCGATTCAATCGCTTCGCGGCGATCTTCACCTTGCTGTAGTTTCACGATGACGCCGTCGGTAACCACGATGGCGTTATCCACCAGCATGCCGAGGGCGATGATCAAGGCACCGAGCGAGATCCGCTGCATCGCGATATCGTCGAGCAACATGATGATCAACGTACCTGCCACGGTCAGTAGCAGAACAAAACCGATGATAAGACCTGAGCGCAAACCCATGAAGACCAGCAGTACCACAAATACAATCGCAACTGCGGCAATCAAGTTATCAACGAAGTTGGCGACTGAGCTACGAACCGAGTCTGATTGTAGCGAGATCGGGTGCAGCTCCATGCCCACTGGGCGCATGCCATCAAGTTCCGCTAGGCGCGCTTTTACCGCATCGCCCATCTCAACAACGTTACCGCCCGCGACGTTAGAAACACCAAGACCAATCGCACGCTTACCGTCGTAGGTCATCAGCAAGCTGGCTGGCTCTTGATATCCACGACTAATCGTGGCGATATCGCTTAGGCGCAAAATGGTGCCATCGCTACCAAAACCGATCTGGAGATTTTCCAACGCATGGTAATCAGCAACCGCAGCAGCCGGGATCACCGGAATACGCATATCGCCAGCGTTAAAGTCACCCGCCACCGATACTTGGTTTTGTTGCTGCAGCACTTGGTAAATTTGTTGGCTTGAGACACCAAACTGCGACAGACGCTCGCGCGAGATCTCAACAAAAATACGCGGTTGCTTTAGACCCAGCGCTGCTGTTTTCGCGACACCAGGTACCAGCGCCAACTCACGACGCAGCAAATCCACATACTCTTGCAACTGGCGATCGGTATACCCTTCACCCGTTACTGCATAGAACTGCGCGTAGGTATCGGCAAAGTCATCGTTAACAATCACCGGACCCGCGCCAGGAGGCAACATACGGGTGGCATCAGTGATCTTACGACGCAGCTTATCCCACACTTGGTCGAGCGCATCTTTGTCTTTGGAGAACTCCATCTTGATCTCCACCGTCACTTCAGAGCGACCAGGCTTCGATACCGATTTCACTTCATCCAATTCTTGAAGCTGTTGAACTGCGCCTTCAATTACGTCAGTCACTTCATCCGCCACTTCTTGCGCGGTGGCACCCGGATATTGGGTCACCACCATCGCTTGACGAATGATAAACTCAGGGTCTTCAAAGCGGCCCAGTTTGAGGTAGCTGAGGTAGCCCCCAAACAAAATTAATGCAATACACACCCACATAGTGGTGCTTTTTAGCATCGCAAAGCGTGCAATACTCATGGCTTACTCTCCCGCAGCAGTTTGCAACGGATAAACCTGCATACCCGGCTGAATAGAGTTCGCCGCAACGGTAACAATGCGATCGCCCACTTCCAGACCAGCATTGATGATCACACTCTTACCGACTAACTCGCCCACAGTAACAACGCGTTGTTGAACGTTGCCTTCTGCGTCCACAGCCCACACGAACTGCTCACCCATGTTATTTGGTTGCACAGCGGCTAGTGGTACCATGATCACGCCAGTTTCTGCGTTCGCTTCGCTTTTGCCTTCGACACGCACTGTCATACCTGGCAATACGTTCAGGCCTTTCATGTCAGTAAAGCCCAAGATCACTGAATAAGTTTGAGTTAAAGGATTAGCCTCAGACACAAAGTACTTGTACTGCAAATCGAGTGGGGTATCAGCAAAACCATCAACATAACCGTACGCTTCTTGATTACGGTGTTCGTCGTTAGCGAGGAATTCTTGGCTCGGAACTTCAATCACAACTTCAAGTTGCGACAGATCTTGCAGCGAGTACACCACTTGGTTGGCTTGCACTTGAGCAAAGTTGTTCACGTTCTTTTGCGCAATCACACCGGCAAACGGCGCCACTAACGTTGCGTCATCAAGATTGCGTTTTGCATCAGCGTAACGGTTACGCGATAAATCGCGTTGGGTTTGTAGCTTTTCCAAATCGCTGCGAGAAATCGCTTGGCTAGATTCGAAAATTTGCAGACCACGCTTGTAATCGGCCTGCGCTTTACGCAATTCAGTATTGGCGGAATTCAATGCGATTTGCAGTTGGCGCTGATCCAGCTTTGCCAACACTTGGCCCGCTTCAACGCGATCGCCTTCTTCAACCAGCAATTCAACTAACTTACCTGATTGACGGAACGACAGGTCGGCACGCTCTGATGAACGAACCACCCCGTGGAAGCTAAGGGAAGACATAGTGCTACGCTGCACATCTTCAATAACCGCTGGGCGGGCTGGTTGAACCACTTCTTGTTGCTGCTCAGTGTTGTTTTGCTCGCCGCACGCTGACAAGATCAACGCACTCAAAAGCACCACACCACCGCGCGCAAAATGCCGGGAGCATGCCATAATCGAAAATCCTCTAAACAGTGATAAATCACTAAAAAATAGATAAAAATAAAAAAGACGGTAAGCGCCTTCCCTACCAAAAGTTGAGCGGCAGGCCAAGTTAACCATCTAACGTGACGATTTATACCTGTATCACGCTGAACATGCCTTGAATATCGCTCAATTGCTGTTCAATACTACACGTATTATTGGTCAATCTCATCTGGGTATCCATTCGCCCAAGAAATTGAAGGCAGCGCAAGATACCCTAGGAAAATAAAATGGCAAAGCGGAGAAATGTCAGAGGAAAGTCAGAGGACGGTAAGACCTCCGAAACATGTCCAAGGAAAATGTAAATTATTTGAAACAACCCAAGACATCGTTGCGTGCCAGCCCTAATAAGCACGCTTCATTTCTGCATTAATTAGGATAAAACGGCATACTGCAAGAACGCCTATTCGAAGTGGTTTTCGAGTGAGCTAATTGACTGTTCAATATAGATTGGTGAGTGCGCGAGCTGCGCTTACTGATATGTTTTCGCAGCACCAACACAAACCTCCCTACCTAAACCTTATGTTGGTGCTGCTTTTTTATTGACGTTGTTCGTTTAAATTTTTATAAAATTGAGCGCTTTTTATCGCCTATTACCTAGCCTACCTGTGCGATGTTTTAGTATGGGTTCGCGCTCTGTCATCGAACGTTCACAGACTACTAAATCTATATCGACAAGTAACCTCGTAGATCACTGTTTCTCCGAGGTTTACCCTTTTCGTCTCACTAACAATACACGTCTAGCAAAGGTTGGACACTTTTCACTGCGGGATCGCAATCTTCCTGCCAGGGGAAACGCCCGGCTTCATCTGACCACACCAATTGAAACGCAGGAAAAGGCGCATTGAGTTTGCTGTAAATCCAATTGGCAAAACCAAAATAGGTTGGGTAATGCGCAAGCGCAACGGGGATCAGCTTCATCTTGATCCCTTCGGCTATATCATCAAAGGCCATTTCAGGCACCATCGGACTCGCCGCTTGGGTGATTTTCACTGCCAATTGCTGCAACCATTGATGGGCAATATCTGGCAGCTGCCCCATGATGATAATTTCAGGATGTTGATGAGAATAGAAATGCCCAAGAGAGAAAGCGAACTGTGGTTGGTCTTGGTAACTCGCGACTAAGACGGGGCTCCAACCCTGTGTTTGTATTTGCAAAATGACGCGTTGATCGTAATCGTCTTCCGCTTTAGGAAAGGTAAAATCGGGGGGTAGCGCGCGTGCAAACTCCATTGTTGGGGTGAATGTCATAACTGGCTCCTCATATTTTGGGTCTGCCAAGATAGTACTGGAGCGTGCGTTATCCCCCCTCACCCTTCTGTGTCATTTTGTTACCTTCTGCACAAAGATATACCTAAAAAGATGATAAATAATAACAATTTGTCGTATTGATAAGGCTATTTTTGAACATTTAGGGTAAATTGACCACCCCCATTCCTTTCTCAGCTTATGACTGCGCCATAAGATGCGCCTTGCGACATTGATGTTTGCACGCCCATTTCACTCAGGCGCGCAGCAAAAAGGCAGCGCGATGAAAACCACCAAAGAACATCACTGGCGAGAAAACAGTAAATTGGCTCCAGAGATAGATAAAAACACCGCGCAGACGCGATTAAACGCTTTCGCCATTTGCGGACGAGCAAACCAATTACGTAGATACAAGCCAAACAGCGCGTAAATAGAGATCGTCAGCAGCTCTAACATCAAAAACGTCGCGCCCAACGCAAAGAATTGCTGATCGGTATTCTTTTGAATATCGACAAACTGAGGTAGAAAAGCAGTAAATATCAAAATCGCTTTCGGGTTACCGGCTGCGAGTAAAAACTCTTGCTTTGCCAGCCCAAAGTAAGTTCGCGTCGTATCCCCTTCTTGCAGTGGGATCGCCTCCGAGCGCCACAACTGGAATGCCAGCCAAAACAAATACAGTGCCCCGGCCACTTTGATCAACATAAATAAAGTTTGCGAGGCATACAAAATCACGGCTAATCCTGATGCGGTTAACGCAATCATTATGGCAAACGCGATGATCCTCCCCGCTCCGCCATACAATGCCGCGCCAAATCCATAACTGCGCGAATTGTTCATCGCGAGCAAGTTGTTCGGCCCGGGCGTCATATTAAGAGCGAAGCATGCCGGGATAAACCACAGCAAGGTTACTAAATCCATTTTTCCTATTTCCTTATTTTCAGCGCGCAGGTTACGTCAAAAGCCTTGTATGGCTCTTCCTTGCTAGAGCGTGTATCCCGGCAACCTACAAGAAGATTCCGCCAAGCGTTATGCGTGACCGTTAAGACGCCACGTTAAAGCCAAGCATTTAAACAGAGCTGACCGCCTATTGATACAAAATCCAAGCAGCATATTTGTAACATTTCTTGGTGGGTGGCAAGTAAGTGATTATTTCTTTTGAACGTAGAATGTACAAGGCGAGATGGCGAACAATCCGAATTCATATAGCGAGCTTAATCTGTGACGTTGATCTGTTGCTCTCCAGGTGTAGCAGTGTAGCTATTTTTTTTCTGTTTCTTAGTGGTTGATGTTTGTTTTTTTTTTTTTTTTTCAAGCCAGAGGCGGGCATACGGGTTTCCGGCCGGTCCGGTGGCCTGGGGGATGTGTATAAGCGCTTCTTCAAGATCAGGGTAGTACGTTAGCTCACCCTTATGGAGAATGATCGCACTATCACAGAATTCACGAATTTCCTTCATATCATGGCTGACCATAATCACACTGGCTTCTTTGCTTTTAGCCAACAGCGCATCTTTCGCTTTCTTGCGGAATTTCTGATCGCCGACCGATGTCGCTTCGTCGATGAGGTAAACATCAAAATCGATAGCAATACAGCAACCGAAGGCCAGGCGTGACCGCATACCGCTCGAATAGCTTTTCACCGGTAGATCGTACTTGATACCCAGCTCGGCAAAATCCTTCACCTTCTCTTCATAGGCATCAAGATCGGCAACGCCATTAACGCGACCAATAAAGCGCGTGTTCTCGCGCCCAGTCATTTGAGGATGAATCCCCGTCGCTAACGCCACTGGCCAAGAAAGCGCTTTATCTGTCAATACCTTGCCTTTGTTGGGATACTCGCTACCAGCAAGAATCCGAAACAATGTCGATTTACCCGCACCATTCGACCCCAGCAGCGCTATATTATTTCCTTCAGGAAGAGTAAAATTGAGGTCTCGAAATACATATTGTTTGCCCAGTTCTGACGGGTAATATTTGGTTAAGTTAGATAGTGTAATCATGGCTACTTGTTACATTAAATATTGAATCAAAACCGATCAGGCAGATCGACACGATAGGTTTGCCCTGTCGTACTCACCATCAACTCCAACTCGTTTATCCCTGCGTCTCGCCATTTAGCCAATGGCAAGCTGAATCCGATATAGCGTTGGCGAGGAAAACTAAACTTAGGAAACATGCCACAATACCCTTGCGCCGTTACCACCGCCTGCTCTTTACCGTTGATCTTAACAACGAGTGTCACTGCCTCTTCGCCAGATGCAAAATAAGCGCATCCATGCAGTACATCGTTCAGATTGACACTTGCGTGCAAATGAGCCCACGGTTTCTCTTGCTCAAACAAGGCCATTCTCTGATTGTGTAACTCGAGTGCTTGCTGGTACAAGCACATATCTTGTTGGTTCAGCTGAGTTAACTCATCCATCACCGCTTGCGGTAAACTCTCTTTGTTTTGATGCGTTTGCGCTGCTATATTTTGCGTGAGAGGGGTCAGCTTGAGCCCTAATCCATGGTTAATTAACGCTAACGAATCATTATAGTGTTCGGTAAGGCCTGTAAACCCGAGCAAAGTAACCGGAAACCCGTTGAGATACGTCGCCTGCAAGTTGCAAAACTGCGCCGAACGGTAAAATTTAGAAAAATCTCCTTTAAATCCATTATGACTGACAAAATGGTTGTAGTGAGACACGATTTGTCCAATAGGCTCACGGACAAAAGTGACGATGTTGCGTATATCAAAGAAATCGGCGTACTTTTGAATATGGACATGCCCAGTTAACGCAAAAGGGCTAGTTAACATCAACTGTCTCAGTGTATAGGGCTCTATCACATCGTACATATGTGTACGCACTGCGGGCGACGTTTCACACGCTTTTGCACCGTAATCTTTTTCCATCGGCTGCATCGCCTCTAGCGCTTTGCGAAAACTGGTACCGGCGGTTTTGGGGATATGGACAAAAAACAGCGACTTGATAATCGGTTTAACCTCAATCATCGGTTCGACAACGTCACTCATATCATTCGATGGTTGTTGTGTTTGTTTTTTAATAAATTGACGGATCATACTCGGTAACTAAAATCTTCTCGGTCTAGGGTTAACCATTGGCTGTAATGCGGATCATCAAGTAAGTGATCCGCCCAAGTGTGTTTCATGAATGCTATTTCTTTGGCGAAACGCGCTTGTTTCTCAGGTGTATCTTCATGGCCGCGGCTAATGGATTCGTGATGGGTCATCTCAATATAAGGCGACCAAATATTGCGATAACCGGCTTGTTGAACCCGAAGACAGAAATCGACATCGTTAAAGGCAACTGTCAAGTCTGTCTCGTTCAAGCCACCCACTTGCTCGAATACGGATTTACGGACACCCAAACACGCGGCCGTCACGGCGGAAAGCTCTTGGGTAACTTGTAGGCGTTTAAAATAACCCGGATGCTCACCCGGAAAATGCTTGTGAGAATGACCAGCAACACCACCAAGGCCGGTAATTACCCCTGCATGCTGCAATGTCCCGTTAGGGTAATAAAGCTTTGCCCCCACGCAACCTACATCTGGTCGCGAAAGATGACCGACCATTTCCTCTAACCACTGAGATGACACTATCTCGATATCGTTATTCATCAATACGACGTATTCCCCATTGGCTTGGGTCACCGCATAGTTGTTAATGGCCGAGTAATTAAACGCATGCGGATAATCGAATAAACGCACCAAACCTTGCTCCGCCAGCTGAGCAAAATAGGCCAATGCTTTGTCATCATCCGAGCCGTTATCGACCAATAACACCTCGACATTGGGGTAAGAGGTCAAACGATACAGAGACTCGATACATTGGCGCACCAACGCCTCGCCATTCTTGGTGGGGATAATAATCGACACCAACGGCGTATTAGCGGGCACAGCCCAAGTTACGCGGTAAGTGTTCGCCAACTTACCGTAAGACACCTGGGCATTAGTTAAATGCGATTGCAATGCGGCAAGGCCCGCTTGCTGTGCATAGCCTTTTTCTCCCTCTGCCAAAGCCGTAGAGCCAGCAATCGCCCGCCAGTGGTATAGTACATGCGGCACATGTACGATCTGATCTGGCTTGGAGCGCGCGACACAGCGAAGCAACAAGTCGTAATCTTGACTGCCCTCATACCCCACACGAAATCCACCAATCTCATCTAACAAACTTTTACGATAAACGCCTAAATGGGAGATGTAGTTATGCGAATAGAGCAAATCGCGATTAAATTGGGGTTTGAAATGCGGCTCACTGCGCTTCCCCTCTGCATCAATTTTATCTTCATCGCTGTAAAGCACGTTCGCGCTTGGATAAATCGAGAGGTAATGCGCCATGCATTTGAGCGCCTGTGGGTGGAGCAAATCATCTTGGTCCAGCAACACCACATAATCTCCCACTGCCAGTTCCAAACCAGAATTAGACGCCGCTGAGATATGACCGTTTCGCTCCCGCACCACCACTTGAACTTGGTCCGACTTTAGCTGATTGAGCATCTTGGTCAGCGACTCTGACTGGTTGCCATCATCCACCAAAATCAATTGCCAATTAGAGTAAGTTTGTGCCAGCACTGAATGAACCATCTCTGCAAACAAAGATAAATCTGGCTGATAAATAGGCACCAATATTGAAAATATCGGGCCGTTGATTGGTGGAGATAAAGCTGCCAACTGATTATCTTGCTGCGTACAGATGAGTTCGTAGTGCTCCAGGCCATGAATCGGGGTCTGTTTTAAGCCCCAACGTTGGTATGCACGAATCGCCCAGTCCTGCCGTTTGAGTGCTTTGACTATCGGTGTAGGCAAAATAGATTTCAGTCTTTTCATACTTGATAGATTTTCCCAAAACAATAGTTTGTTGCTTCGATGTAGCCTTCAACGCTACCACAATCGAAACGCATACCTTTGAACTTATAAGCAAGTACACAGCCACTATGTGCCTGCTTTAGCAACGCATCGGTTATTTGGATTTCTCCACCTTTTCCTGGCTCGGTTTTCTCGATCAGTTCAAATATATCCGCCGTTAAAATATAACGACCAATGATGGCCAAGTTACTCGGTGCAGTGCCTTTCTCTGGCTTTTCAACCATGTTGTCGATACGATAAATGTCGTCTTTGATCATCTGCCCGGAAATCACGCCATATTTATGGGTTTCTGACTCAGGCACCTCTTGCACCGCGACAATAGAACAGCGAAACTGTTTATATAGCTCCACCATCTGCGCTAACACACCGTCACCTTCGTTCACGCAAAGATCATCAGCCAATACCACTGCAAACGGCTCATCACCCACCAACTCACGCCCAGTCAAAATGGCATGGCCTAGACCTTTCATTTCTCGTTGGCGAATATAGGTGTAACTCGCCGAATCAATAAGACGGCGGATATCAGTTAACAATGCCTCTTTATCTGTGCCACTAATTTGATGTTCCAACTCATAGTTTTTATCGAAGTGATCCATCAAGGTGTGTTTGCCACGACCGGTGACAATGCACATGCTGTCCATACCTGCTTGAATGGCCTCTTCAACTCCGTATTCTATTAACGGCTTATTAACGACAGGCATCATTTCTTTTGGCATAGACTTAGTAGCGGGTAAAAAGCGGGTGCCGTAGCCGGCTGCGGGGAATAAACATTTTTTAATCATAATAGTTTCCAATTCATTTTGTTATTAGCATATTGAACTAACCACTAAAGATACGCCAGAATGTCGTCGTCATTGCAAGAGTAAGCTTGTCGTTTGTTTGTTACCAAGCTGAATAGCGTGTTGTGTAGCTCCTACGGGTCACAATCTTGAATTCCTTAGTCATATAGATGCCTCTCAAGTAGGACCAAAATTAATTCCGATGAACATCTAAGAATCGTTAAAAATACATCATAAAACAGATAACACTTAAGAAAAACAATAAAACCTTCCCTAACAAACACTTAGAGTCAAACCAATCCATTAATTCTCTCTGACACCTTCATTACTTTTTGAGTTATGCTCAACACTTTGGATGTATTGCATATATTTAATTATGAAGCGAATAGCGCATCATCAATCTCCAAACTTTCATTGAACTCAGTATAAAACAATTCGGACAATATCTTCCCGACGTGCTTTCTAAAATAAGGCTGTCTCTTATACACACTGACGCTGCCGACGACCCCTTACGTGTAGATCTCGGTGGTCGCCGTATCATTAAAAAAAAAAAAAAACTAGCGCATAGATGCAACACAAGAGCATACGACAGACAACAAAGAGCGGTACGACGTTAAGCCCCTGCCTCAAACGCAAGTACGTGTTCTACACGAGTACTACGCCTTTTATGTACTGCTCCATCAACAAAACATCATTAAACACATTTTTATTAAACTGTTCATCCCTATATTCCACGTTATATAAGTAATCTTCATTTACATAGATAAAATACTTGTGAGTTGATGAGGACATCATATTGTTAAATCGTCTAATTCTTGATTTGTATGCTTCAACTCCATCAATTATTGTTTCATGAGATTTAAAATGTGCCAACCCAACCCCATACTTATTAATAACTCTACTTTTGACATCGATAACAGATGGGATATAATCATCGAAGTTATTTTCAAGGATAGATATTGTTTTCCTCGGAAATAGAGGAACAACCCAATCAAAAGGCAATGACCCTTTATTTAAACCTGCATAATGACTAACTATCGCAGATGTACAGCGACTACCAATTGGTATAACATCATAATTTGAAAATAAATTAAACTTTTGTTTATTAAAGTCATGCTGAAATTTTATTATCTTTCTTTCATGTAGAAATCTTGAAGCACTCGGTTTTATATTGTCTTTGGGTATTGCTGGTAGGAAACGCTCTACTGTTTGACAAATAACATAGTCTGGTGAGAAACTACAAACCAAGTCAATGTCAAACGTTGGGGACCAAATAAAATACACTTCTTTAAATAACCTAGAAAACCAATATGACAATCCTAATGAGCTGATTCCTCTTTCAAAAAAAAAGAATTACCAAAGATCATGATCCTCTTGTTTATTAGAGCCTGTTTATTCTTCCAGTGACGAACAATACCAATATGACCATTTTCAGGATTAATTTCCTTTACCAGCATTGGTGTGTTCATGCCTAATTCCCAGGAACCAGGATCCGGAACCGAGCTGATTCTCCCAAAAGCACCATGAGCGAATTTATTCCCTAGGTCTCCGGACATCATTTCTGATATAAGTAAAGGCCTGTCAATTTTAATGTTTGAAAGTTCTAAGCATTTCAATATTTCTTCAACGGCAAACCGAGCACCTTGATATGACAAATGAGTATCTAGCTTTCTGTAAGGAATAATATCTGAAGAATATAGCTTTTGAAAATTTCTGTTATGTTTAAGTAACAATTATCATTTTAAAATTTTTCATTTTTTTTTTAAATTAGTTGTTTCTTCATCAACTCCAACTAACAATTTATCACCAATAATACTCTGCTTTTCTGGGAAAATTATTTGAAGAAACTTGCACCCAAACTTCTCCAAAGCCAATTTTCTCTTAGAAATAACGTCACACCAACCACTCACCATTGATTCATTAAGACTTCCTCGGTAATAATTACCAATGGGGTTGTTACTTTCATTCAGAAAAAAATACCCATCTTTTCCAATAACTGAACGATTACAATAAGATATAGCCCCTACATCAATTAAAACGTTTGTTTTTATTTCAGAAGGGGATTTACTATGAGGCTTTGTCTTAGATAAAAAAAATCAACAACTAAATTACTCCTAATCTCGTCATTCATTCCACCATCAAGAAACAAAGAAACAACCTTTGAGAATATTTTTGGCCAAACACCTACGTTTTTTTTTTTTTCACCGCTTACTGCTTCTACTTTTACAAATGAAAAAACAATTGAAAAAAACAGTTCTTTACTGTTTGTTCTAATATTAAACCCGAATCCTTTACCTAGATCACCTCTATCTGTAAATAAAATAGAATGGTTAATACTAGTGTCTACAAAAATATTATCTATTATGTGCTTATCGCTACTAGTCGAGGAATAAGCCCACCCACCGACTTCATAAACACCATTACTCACGTTATAATTATCAATTGCCGCATATATCATTAAAATAACACCAAAAATTAAATTCTGAAATCCGATTCAGATTTTCATTGCTAACAGTTCCATTCAAAATGTCAATTTCAATTACATCTTCATTTGTTTCATTAGAGTGGATTATGTGACGATTGAAGTACTCATTAACATGCTGATATATAGCTTAGGTGTCTTCTCATATTTTGATAATTCAAAAAAACCATCCGCATTTTTGAGTTCTTTATATCATTTTCATCTACATTCATTGAACGAAGATGTGCCAAAACTCTCTTTTTGTTATAACCTCACCTAAATTTGCTAGGTGGAGAACAGCACACATCAAATGAATCTTTTGTTATATGATTAAAATTTGGTTTATGGTGTAGATTGTGTCCTAAATGATATGTCTTCAATGCTATCTTCGATAACATTATGGACTTACCATTTAACGTGCCCGATCTAATACTATTTTCGGAAGATGAAAATATTATTGAACCCCTAACATTTAACTCATCTAGTTCATTAGTAGCGGGATATGAGCAGTTGTTTAACCATGTTCCACATAACACTTCTGTTTTTCTATTTAAGAAGAAGTCATACAGATCTTCATTTTTTACGATGCTACCATCCTGCACGAACAACAAATACTCGTCAGCATCAAGAATTGTAACATATTTGCAATTCTGGGATAGTAACTCAAAAAAATCTTTGTTAGCTTTTGGGTTATGAATGAAATCATAATATTTCTTATAATTTAGGATTAGAAATTCATCTTTATATGAATTAAGTTTTCTTATGTAATCCTGATCAGTTGATCCCGTATCCAAAATTATAATATTATGTGCACCCACTAAAGCTTTATGATATTCAATCCATGAATCAATCAACTCCAATTCATTCTTAGCTTTAAGGATTATTTTCAACATTGTATGTGCGTTTGAATTGAATTTTAAACCTAGTGGTCGCCCTACATTTATCCAGTCATTATAACCTTCTGCATATGTGGAAAACACTTACCTCTAGCGCCTTCATAAATAGACAAGTTAAACTTGTTGGTTTTATGATTTATTCTTTCACCGCATAACCCAAAAGCTTCTCTCATTTACATTTTCTAATAGATAAAAATACGTGTCAGGAAATAATGACATTCTTACATCCACCAAGTTACAAGTCACCCGCATGTGAGAAACACATGTTAAATATGAGTATTTTATCGAGAAGATCACTTAGTATCATTGATCTCCACTTAGAGCTTCCTCTTAAAGTGCAATTTACAGTTGAATCAAAACATCCTATATTCTTAATCATGAACTATTTTAAATTCATATCAGACGAAGATAATCTACAGATTTAAAATTGATAAACGACTCTATTCGTTGAATTACTTTTAAAACCCCTCTCAATGAACGCCGTCTATAACTTTGACGTTATATCTTCTAGTTTTGAAAAACCTATCCTTTTACTAATAAGTCCCTATAAGCTTAACCGTAGTGTTTATTTGGTAAAAATAGGTATTGCGCATTACCTAATCACGAAAAAAAACACCAGGGTAAACTAACCACTTTTTACGCTAAAACCTCAACTTCACCACCAGCAAGACCTAAAGAACAATTTTCTTTTATTCCTGAATAAAACGTTCAGTTATTTCTTTTCTATCCAGTGACTTAGGCCTAAATAACTCAGTTTCTTTTTTGTAATCAGTTATTTGTTCAATGCAAGATTCAACATTCTTAAAATCAATCCCTGAAAACTCATAGACATCAAAATCCCACCATTTAAGCTCAAGAAGTTTGGATATTATTTCGTCAGGAAATCTCATTTTAAGTAATTTAGCTGGATTCCCACCGACGATGGCATAAGGTGGAACATCTTTAGTCACAACACTCCCTGGAGCGATTATTGCTCCATCACCAATTGTTACGCCTCTAGATATAATACAACCATTTGTAATAAGAACATCATTTCCTATAAAGCAAGGCGCACCCGTTTCGGTAAAGCATTCTGTCTTAATACTTTTTCCATTAAAGGCATCAAAACCTCTAAAATTTGGAACATAAAACATTCTAGAAGCGGACAACCAATCAGTTGGATGCTTATCAGCCCCAATGAAACAATTTTGTGCAACGCTCGTATATCTTCCGATTGATGAATGTCCAATTTGGCTAGTAGCATTTAAATTTGCATAAGCACCAATTCTTAGAAAAGTGTCCCATCTTAGTGTTGCCGCACAAAAAGCAGGAAGCTCTAGTACTACATCGCCTAATAACGGCACGTGTGCGTTATTGTATACTAGAAACCATTCTCTCTGAGTTTTTGTTGATCTAAATTCATTGTTCAAAACCACATTAATAATATAAATTAGGTGTACTAATAATTAGTTAATCTATCGGTAAATATTTGAAATATGCATACTAGCGCAGCACTGAATAGATAAAGGTATCTCTATACTTTTGACTAAGCTTTCCCAGCACACATTTCCTTCTATAACATCCTGAATCTTTTTGGCCAGATCAATGTGGTTACGAGCTCTAAACAATATACCCGTCTCCCCATCGATAATTTTTTCTGACATACCACCAATGTCACTACCAATTAATGGTCGGCCGTGCTTGTACGCTTCTTGTATGACCATTGGTGAGTTTTCCCACCAAACAGATGGAATAATAACCCAATCAGTCTGGGCAAGAAGCTGCCCCATTTCATGTGATTCATAAGGGCCGTGCATTGTTACTGTATCTTCAAGTTCTTCTAGTAGTGTTGCGACTTTGTCTTTGAACTCGTCAGCTTGGTGCTCTAAATTTGCTCCATGAATATCTAAATGAACTTGTTGTCGAATATCTTCAGGCAGCGTTTTAAACGCCTCTAACAGAACATCAATGCCTTTAAATGGATTTACTTGACCAAAAAAAGCAAATTTGCCCCTAACTTCACCAGCAGATAAAGGCCTAGGTGGTAAGAACTCCACTTCTGGCTGGCCATTTTCTATCATGGTCATTTTCGACTCAGGGATCCCCCAATCCTTATAACGCTCAATTAAGAAGTGACTCGGGGAAACGAAATGGTCCACTAGTTCAAAAACTGATTTAATGTATTTTTCACGTAAAAAGAAATCTGATGCACTTTTATCCGGGAAACAACTCGCGCAATCTGATGGTGTTGATTTATAACATAACTTCATCTGACCACCTGGCTTTACCATTTGGCCATTGTTAGCACAAATTGCTAGGTATTCATGTAACGTCAACACAATTCGAGTTTCAGGTAAGCTCTTCTTCACCTGCTTAATTAATTCTAATCCCATGTGAATATAGTGATGGAAATGCACGACAGTTGGTTGATACTGTTCCAACAGTGATTTGAAATCTTGCCATACGTGTTTCTTATAGCCATTCTGGAAAAGGAAAAAGTCACTCATATGGGTATGAAATAGTATTTCTTTGCCATCATTACGTGTCGAAAAGGTCGAACCGCCATGAGCTTCTCTGTCTGTTCTTGCTAGAAACAAGCAATCAATACCACGATTTTTATATTCTTGATATAGATTGTAAGCCGCGACTTCTGCGCCCCCTTTGCTTAGGTCTGGGTGGCCGTGGGAAACAATTAGTATTTTTTCTTTGTTCATTGATTTATGCCTCTAAACTTCTGATGAGGTGATCCCAGCGCTTAGTGTGTTGCCATCCATTAAATAGAGTTAGCTTAAATTTCCAATCACCTTGCTGTACCAAAGATTGGGATAGGCGTTCGAGGTGATAAAGTTTCTCTGTTCCAAGAATATAGTTGTCATAACCAGCGTCTAAGAGCTTTAGACATAAATCAGAATCTTCAAAGTCACCTAAAATGTATTGAGTATCAAAGCCGCTAATTTCTTGAAATTTCGCCCTTTCTACCAATAAGCAAGCAGCCGTCACTGTCGCTACAGGTTCCAGTCCTATCTGGGGAACAAGGTTTTCAGGTAAGCCTTTATATGGATGATTATTTAGCCATAAACCACCAAACTCTCGGCTTTGACTAAAGTCCATACCGATATGCTGAATAGATTCATCTTCAAATACTAACTTTACCCCTAGTGCTCCGATATTATTTGTGCTTTTATAGGCAGTAAGTAAGCGACGAAGCCATCCTGACTCTGACGGTAATACATCTGAATTTAGAAGCAGTAAATGATCGCTACTCGCATATTTGACACCTAGATTATTAGCCCCAGCAAAACCTAAATTACGACCACAACTGACCAATTTAAATGATACGTTATATAGCTTTGAAATATCATCGCACATCGCTTTCGTCGCTTGATCGATACGCGGGTCATCGATAACATAAATCAACTCGACATCTTTGAAATCATCATCCAACTCAAACTGAGCAAGTTGGTGTAATACAAAATCAAAGCGACCATAGAGTGGTACTATGACCGAACAGGTTGGTTTAGCCACCTGGTTTCCAAATAAAGTGACCGAAGTTTCCTCTCGACTTGGTAGAGTCGTGCGAGCTTTCCAAATACCGAGTAAGGATGGCGCGACATGCTTTTCATAAATGTCAAAAAGGTCGGACGCATAGGGATCAATTTGAGCTAACACCTGCTGTGTTGCAAGCACTTCATCACTGATTACCTCACCCAGTTCTAAAGGCAGTTTCACCACTTTTCCTGACTTTTCGATGACTAGCGCATACAGTGGCGCACTGTAGTCCTTTACTTCTGAGTAACAGAAAAAACCAGCTTTAAAAGCTGATGTCAGATGCGGAAATGCGTCATTGACATCTAAACGAATGTTTCTTGTCAAACTTGGCAGGATATTGACTGAAAGAACATTACCATCCGTAATTCTTATCATTTCAATTTCACTGCGTGAATCATCTAACCACCCACGAATAAAGCAACCATTATCTAAACTCAAACCTGAATCAATGTGCATCTTTGTTTGAACTTGTTGAACATCTACGATCTCTGATTGAAGTTCAGCTAAATATGTTGCACCTAACTGTTCAAGCAAAAACGCTTTACTTTCAGATACCGTCAATAATTTTCCATCGGTTAGATTGTTCTCTAAATGTTGTTTCGACAGTTCCTTATCTAAAAGCAGTGGAATAACGACTTTATGCTCCTCGTTGCTAAAACAAAGTTCGATCGGGTCGTTACTGAGTTTTGTAATATCAAGGAGCAACAAGAATCCGTATGGGCACGCCTTGTCACCGGCATCAAAACAGTTTGCAACATCGGGGCGGTCTATTTGAAAATATTTAATGATCTTTGTAGAAATCCCAGTCTGTGATGAGACGACTTGTACATTCTTGTGAGATTCGATGTCTAGACACCACCCCCGAATGAGAGCTATTTTCCCTTTATACGAACCTGCCTCTTCGATGTAATGACGGATTGGATTAATCACAGCTTGCTCTTGCTCTTGCTCTTGCTCTTGCAGGCGAGAATAAACATCAATATTCTCTTCTCCGGCCATATTACAAAAACTTACTCCAAATGTTTCACACACGACTCTTATTTGGTCATCTAGATCTTTTGAACAATTAAAATCTAATGGCACACTGACATTAGATTTTTCATTTCTAAAGCAAACAGTTAATTCACCAAAGTCTTCAGCCACATTATAAATATGGCAAAAACCTAACAATAGCTCTTTGTCCATTAAACCAAGGTGCTCTATTACATCAGGCCTTTGTTCATTTCGGCCAGCAATCAAAGATAATGTTTTACTATCTTCTGTCAGAATCGAAATACTAATTGTGTTATTTGAATCATCTGTACACCATCCTTTAATGACAAGATGATTTTGATACACACCACACAAATCGATGCACTGCAGAATTTCCCCACTATTTCGACTTTGCTGTTTATGTTTGAGCACGCTTATAAACTTGTTCTTAAGCCACTGACTCATGTCATCCCCCTAAAGCACGATGTCTGCACTGAGTAAGTCAGACCACCAAATTTCATTACCCAAATACCACTTAACCGTTTTCTTGATACCCGTTTCAAAGGATTCTGTTGGTTTGTAACCAAGTTCATTATTGGTTTTGGTTGCATCAATCGCGTAACGGCGATCATGGCCTGCACGATCAGACACGAAGGTAATGAGTTCTTCGGCAGAGTCATTGATTACGCTCAATGCGTTAGGAAAGCGAGTAGCTAAGGTTAGGTCAGATTCAAACTGGGCATTCATTACCTGACAAACTAACGTCACAATGTCAATGTTCGTCCATTCATTGTGACCGCCAATATTGTAATTCTCGCCTACTTTGCCTTTGTTTAATACCAACTCAATACCGCGAGCGTGATCTTCGACGTACAACCAATCTCGAATTTGTTGGCCGTCACCGTATATTGGCAGTGGTTTGTTGTGCAAAATGTTGGTGATGATCAGCGGGATTAATTTTTCCGGGAAATGGTAAGGCCCGTAGTTGTTTGAGCAGTTTGACGTCGTCACTTCCAACCCATAAGTATGGTGGTAAGCACGTACCAGGTGGTCTGATGCTGCCTTTGATGCTGAGTATGGCGAGTTTGGTGCATAAGCGGTTTGCTCAGTAAACGCAGGGTCGGTTGGAGCCAGCGTGCCGTACACTTCATCCGTCGATACATGATGAAAACGGTGCACTAAAGGTGACTTTCCTTCCGCTTTTGGCTCATCAATCCAGACTTTCTTTGCCGCTTTTAGTAGGCTATACGTTCCTAGTATGTTAGTTTCTATAAACGCATCTGGTCCCGTGATTGAACGGTCTACATGAGATTCTGCGGCAAAGTGTACAATAGTGTCCAGCTGATGTTCTTTGAGCAGTGTCTCTACGAGATTGGTGTCGCAAATATCGCCGTGCATAAATGTAAAATTGGCGTTGTCTTCTACACTCGCCAAATTCGCACGATTACCTGCGTAAGTTAGCGCATCTAAGACCACCACCTTATCTTGTGGATGGTTTTCTAACCAATAAAGTACGTAGTTAGCGCCAATAAAGCCCGCGCCACCCGTAACAAGTAAATTTCTATTTTTTATCATTGACTAATTTCTGAATGGAATGTTGGTTTTAGGGGGATATAACGTCACTCTGACCGTGTTTCCTTGATGACAGAAAGATCAGTAACGTTACGTGTTATTTTGTGATGGTCTGTAACTCGTCCATCATCTGCGAAAGCTGTGCTCGCCAGTGTGTTGTACGCAGACCGCTCTTAGTTTCTGCCGATGTTTTGTCGATAACACTAAAGCTTGGCCTCGCTGCTGGCGTTGGATACGCTGATGCAGCAATTGGGCGTAACTCGATAGGGCGTGCTAGCAAGCCTTTTTCTACGCCGAGCTCTTGAATTGCAACGGCAAAGTCATACCAAGACGCCACGCCCGCATCCGTCCAGTGCAAGATAGACGCTTCGTTACCCTCCGGTATTGGGGCATTCACAACCAGCTGCCAAATCATCTGCGCTAACCCTTTGGCCCATGTTGGCGTACCCACTTGGTCATAAACAATGCCCAGTTGCTTTCTCTCGCTCATTAACCGCAGCATGGTTTTGACAAAGTTATTGCCATTTGCCGAATACACCCAGGCGGTACGAATAATCGTCGCGTCTGAGCCTAAAATCCCAGCAACGTGCTCTTCGCCTGCAAGCTTAGAAGCGCCGTACACATTCAACGGATGCGGGATATCGCTGGGTAAATACGGCGTGGTTTTCTGCCCATCAAACACGAAATCGGTGGAGATATGCATCAGCTTTGCGCTATTGGCTTTACAAGCCTGTGCTAAATATTCACTGGCATCAGCGTTGACCGAATACGCAGCCTCTTGATCGGTTTCAGCTTTATCCACCGCCGTGTAAGCCGCAGCGTTGATAACGACATCAGGCTTGATGTCGCCAATGCAATCAAAAACAGCACTTCGATCGGTAATATCAAGCTGTTCAATCCCGAGAGAGTGCAGTTCCATTTGCGATGGGCAGGTTTGCTCTAGCTCCCATGCAAGCTGACCGCCCTTACCGGTAACGAGGACTTTCATCTTTTTTTCCTGTTTTATTTTGTAGCCCGTCACATAACCCACCCAGCATCGCTTTGATGTGCTGATAAGGTGCAGGCGTAAAAAGGCTATACAAGCCAAAGCGAATAGGCAGTTTGCCAAGCTCCGCCAGTTTCCAAACGGCAGGTACGTGTGCCATTTTCAGTAACTGGCATAGATTGCGAAAATAGTAGTAGTGGCGCAGCGGCGAGTGATTTACGATGCGCTTGCCAAGGATGTGAAGTGGCTCAACGCCCAGCTCATGCGACAGCGTCACCTCCACGTTCATCAATACCTGAAAGCCCTTGGCATTCGCTCTTAACCCCCATTCAATATCGACAAAATCGATAAATAGCGGTTCGTGATGCGGCCCAATTTGCTCGTACGCGGCCAAGTTCACCAACGAGCCAGAAGAGATCCCATAGGAGACCGGCAGCAATGTCGGTGAATCAATAGTATTGGTTATTTGATCAACCGACACACGCTTAATTCGCCAAGGTGATACTTGGATCCCCGCGCCGAAGCTATGCAAGTTGTTGGCAAAATAGCGCGGTAAAAACGCAGCAATATTCGTAAGACTGTGATGGCTGCCCTCGCTGCGTTGCTGCGCGCGCGCCATAGCGGGTTTGAGCATGTCATCAATGAACGTCGACGTAATTTTGCTATCTTGATCAAACAAGAAACACCACTGCATACCTCGTTGCTGCCAATAATCAATGCCAATATTTAACGCGGTGGCAATGCCAAGGTTATCGCCATTGCGAAGCACTGTAATGGTGTCATCCGCCTCACTGTTGGATGAGGCCTCACTATTATCCACCACCACCACCGGCAAAAATTGACCAATGTATCGTGTGTTTTCCCAGTCTTGTTCGGTAGGGTGATAGTGCACAATCACCGCGGCAACACGAACGGACGAACTCATGAACGCTTACCTTTTATCGCCGTGTCATCAGCGAGACTGGCCTTCAAAAGAGCGCTCTTTCGATGCCAACACTGCCGCCAACCCCGGCGAGTGAGCTCATACAACACAGTGCTTTTTACGTGTTGAAAAAATAACTTGGAACCGAAGCGGCGACTGTCGCAACGACGATAGTGCGTAGCTCTCACCGCTGGTAAATACGTAATGTCGAAACCTTCTCGATGGGCTCTCAAACAAAAGTCGACATCTTCACAGTACATAAAATACGTTTCATCGAGGCCGTTCAGCATCTGATAAACATCGCCTCTAACGATCAAGAACGCGCCGCTGGCCCAGAATGCGCTCGACGGCAGCGCTTTCGTTCTATCAATGACCGTACTGCGGTCATTAAAGAGATAGTTTAAAAAGAAGGTACCTAACGTTGGGAACAATCTCAGGTTATCGTCAACCACCGTTTGGTGACTATCAATAAACAAATTTGGTGCCAATAACGGTGGGGTTGTTTTCTCTATATCAACGATAAGCTGTTGTATCATCTCATCGCATATATCAATATCCGGATTCAACATCACAAAATAATCCGACGCTGTTAGCCCCATGGTCATGGCAACCATAAAGTTGAGATTATTATTTTTAGAAAATCCGCATTTTCTATCATTACCAAAATATTCAACCCCGAGTGTATGGCAATACTGCTCTAATACTTTTGACTTGATATTATCTCTTAAAATAATTTTGATGTTTGCGTGTTTTGATAGCCGCGATAAGGTTTTTAGCTGTGAAATAATCTCATCGTGATGATGCGAAATAATTGAGAGATAAATGGTCACGCATCAAATATCGCTATAACTTAGGCGCAGCAGTAAAACTGAGTCCGTCTTCATCTTTAGCAGAGAGTTGAGGTTGCTCGACTAGCGGCCACTGAATACCCAAATCACGGTCATCCCAACGCACGCTGACTTCAGCGCTAGGGTTATAATAATCAGTACACTTATACACAAACTCAGCTTCATCTGACGTCACGTAGAAACCATGCGCAAAGCCTTCGGGTACCCACAACTGCCGCTTATTTTCAGCAGAGAGAATAACCCCCACCCACTGACCCAATGTCGGCGAATCTTTTCGCATATCAACGGCGACGTCGAACACCTCACCTTGTGTGACACGGACTAGTTTTCCTTGCGTATTTTCAGTTTGGTAATGCAACCCACGCAAAATACCGCGCTTTGATTTACTGTGATTTTCTTGTACAAACGTGTGTTCACCGCAATGCTGGTTAAATAATGCGGTGCGGAACGTTTCCATAAAGAAACCGCGTTCATCACCAAAGACTTGTGGCTCGATGATTTTTACATCGGGAATTTTTGTTTCGATGAATCTCATAATTTTTAAGACCTAACCTTCCATTATAACCAAGCCAAACATTTACTATTTTTTGTTTTTAATTATTGGTTTCTCGATAATCCCAAGAAGGTATTTACCATAACCTGATTTTATTTTACTCATCGCAATCTCAGTAATTTTTTCCTCCGTGATATACCCCATACGATAAGCAACTTCTGCAGGACAATTCACTTTCAGACCTTGTCGCTTCTCAACGGCGCGAATATAAATTGCGGCATCGAGTAAATCATCTAAGGTGCCGGTATCTAACCATGCGGTACCACGCCCCATGATTTCTACTTTCAATTCACCAGCTTGCAAATATTGGTCAATAACATCGGTGATTTCGAGTTCACCGCGCGCTGACGGTACCACGTTTTTCGCAAATTCCACTACGCGGTTATCGAAGAAATATAACCCTGGCACAGCATAGTTTGATTTTGGCTGAGTTGGCTTTTCTTCAATCGATAGCACTCGGCCTTGCTCATCAAACTCAACAACACCATAAGCAGTTGGCTCTGCAACGTGATATCCAAAAACAGCCGCCCCTTGCGCTTGTTGGTTTGCTTTGTGCAACTGCGACGATAAATCGTGCCCATAGAATAAATTGTCCCCCAACACCAACGCCGCTGGCGAGCCTGCTAAAAATTCCTCGGCTAAAATAAATGCTTGCGCCAAGCCATCCGGTGACGGTTGCACACAATAGTCAAAGCGGATCCCCCAACGAGAGCCATCACCTAACAGGTTCTGAAAACGATGGATCTCTTGCGGAGTTGATATGATAAGGATCTCACGGATCCCTGCCATCATCAGATTAGCAATAGGGTAGTAAATCATTGGTTTGTCATACACAGGCATCAACTGCTTGCTGACAACTTTGGTTATCGGATACAGACGAGTGCCGGAACCACCCGCTAATATAATCCCTTTACGGTTAAAAGGATTACTGCAAGACTGTGACATTATCATTTCCTTTGGAATTATTTGAGCTCTTGGATCGTCAAAAACACGATCCGGCCAATCACAAACAACATGGTCGCGAGTACAACGAACAACACAATGTTGTAGAACACGTCGGGGTAAGTCGCCTTAACGGGACTGGTCGCCGTTTCAACCACGACTAAGTATTTCAGTTGTCGATAAGCCTCTATCCGCGACTTTTCCAACGAAATCTGCGATGAGGTATAGGCTTGCAACGCCAACTCATTTTGGATTTTTAAATCGGTGTATTGCGTCAATATTTCACTAATAGGAAGGGTGTTGTTATCACTATCCGACAATTTTCCTCGCTCTTTCTCGAGCTGGCTTTTCAGCGCTTCGAGAGAATTACGGGCCGCAATAACTTTTGGAGCGCGCGGACTCATCATGGTCAATAGCCCATTTAGCTCAGCTTCCTTCGCTGAAATCTGCCCTTCCAAGCCATACGTAATTTGCTGCAGCGCCATTCCTTCCGCCATCGGATCTAACAAATTGTAGCGCTGCTGAAACTGCATCAACCCGGTTTGCGCGTCTTGCAAGCGGCGCTCGATATTGGCGTGTTCTTGCTGAACAAAGGTCAGTTGAGCTTCAGCTAATTGGTGGCCAATGGAGTTAATGTACCATTCAGCGCGTGCAACGATGGTTTGCGTTAAGGTATGCGAAAAGTCAGGAGTAAATGCCTGCGTTTCGATATGAACGATATTAGAATTTGAGTCGATGTATACATCAATGCGTGACAAATAGTAGTCAAACAAAGCTTCCCATTCACCCTCACGGCTTACTCGACTAAATACATCAATACCATCTTGACTAAAGTGTTTCTGCAATCCCAACGTCTCTTCTAAATACATCAACATGTCATTGGATAAAATGTACGCTTTCACCAATTCGGTATCCGCGACACCGGTATTTGACACGCCCAAGCCCGTAAGCACTGCCATTGATGCATCCATCGTTGCCATGCCATCAGGTTGCTGAACAATGACCTGCGCTCGACTCACAAAACGCTCTGACGCCCAAAAGGCTTGATATATTCCAAATACTAGCGTCGGCAATAGTACGAGCCACACGAAAGGCATTGTTCCGAGCCTCGACACTTTTGGGACTAAGTTGCTGCTTGTTTTCGGCAGGTTTTTCTTATGTTGGGGGTTTTTCTCAACGCTATTATTTTCTAGACGACGAGAGATCGTTGCTTGCTGCTTTCTCAGGTTGTTTACCCGAACCAAGATACGCGCAGAGAGTTCTGGATCCGTTGCTTCAATCTGTTCAGCTTTCGCCATCAGAAATTCAATGCTGCTAAATTGATCTTCACTGATCTCATTCTTAAATTGCTGAAAACGTAATTCGGTTGTGTGGGTTGTCATTGATATATCTACTAACGTAAGAAATGGCAGTTGGGTTTAATGAAACTATTAACGGCTGATTGCTTGTTTCCAGCTGATTTGGTAACAACACAACGCTAAAGTCAGCGTCGTCAGTGTAGTGATATTCAAGTAGAACGCACTCACTCCAACACTGCCATAGGCCGGATAAGCGTAAAAACGTGCCAATTCAACTGCATGTAGCAAGGGGTTCCAGTCCACATAAACCCAATATTTTCGTGGAATATCCTGTAAACTAAAGAATATCCCTGATATGAAAAACATTGGACGAGTCAATATCGCTTTTACTTTATTAACTTCAGGAACAAAGCAAGCAGATAAAGAAAATAGCAAACCAATTGATACAGATAAAACCCAAACTTTAAACACGATCAGCAACAGCGCTAGCGGATTGGTAACTTCGGGTGCGAATTTAAACAAGTATGCGAGTAAAGCTAAAAATGCCAGTAGTACAATCTTATTCAATAACTCGAAAAAACTAATAGCTAATACTGAACTAATTGGTTGCACTTGGCGAAATGCATAAAGTGGCTTATTTTTCTGAATTGCGTTTGAAGTTTTTTCGAATGCCCCGAGAAAAAACTGCACCAAAACAACACCATAAACAACAAAGAATGCAGTTGGCATACTGTGCGTATTACCGCCATCAAATGGATTACGAATTACTACCATTGCAGTAATCATAATCATTGGCGATATCAACGCCCAACTCAATCCAAACTTATCAGTAAAAGTGCTTTTGATTTCACGAAGGAAAATAGCGAAGATTACATCACTAAAAATCCGTACCGCGCTCCGCTTTAGGACTCTTGCCATATAGTTTAATTTGTCGCAACGTTTGCGGCGACTGCGATCTGGTAAATAATCTGAGTAATATCTTTAACCGCCTGCATAGTTTTAGTGTCTACTTTAGGCAGAACGAGAATTTGATCTCCCCTTTCAATCGGTCTTGTACTGTCAAACTCAACTAAGCCATTTGCACGTACCACGGCAATTCGCTTATCTTCAGCTCGTTCGGTGAACCCCCCAGCCCATGCTACATAGTCGTCTATCGTCGCTTCAGAATTATAGACTACGGCTTGGGGCATTAGGACTTCTCCCCCCACCAAAATTAGATCCGTTTTGCTAGGAATAAAAACAGTATCTCCCTGCTCTAAGAGAACATTTGCGATCTGCCCGTTGTCGGATACTATGACTTTGCCCAAAGGTTCTATTCGACGTGCTCGCTCAGTAAAACGCAAAACCATTTCTGCTTCCCTCGCGCGGATTGCAGCTTCGCCATCTGATGATGCAGGCGCTGTAAATACACTGCGCTCCAATCGGTTGAGGGATTCATCCAACATTTCTTTCTGATCGACTTTGACACTTTCACGCAACAGATAGATTGACTGATAATCTGCTAGCTCAGGATCAATCGGGATATAATTAAGTAAATCGTGCAAGCGTGTCCCCTTATTTACCGCGAAATATGAGGGTCCTAAATAGCTACCTGTAACTTGTACATCAATGACTTGAGCATAAAGGTCGTCGTTAAAGATAACGTTATCTCCATCTCTAACCTCAAATGATGCGAACTCGTGATAACTCATATAGCGAGAAAGCGGTCCTTCTTTACGATCTCCCTCAACACCAACATGCGATACCTCAGGCAGTGGCTTCGCCAAAGAAGATATCTCGCTCCCTAGTGATGAATAGCTATTTATCTCAAAACGAAACGGATTTCTCGCCTTTCCCGATACGGTAACTACAGACTTAAGAGGCGTCACAAGAATTACATCGCCATCTTTGAAGCTAGACGGAGGCAGATGGCCGTTTTGAAGAAAGTCATAAAGGTCGACTGATTGAATAATTTTTTGATTGCGCAGTATTTGTATCTCACGGTAACTACCACGCTCGCTGTCAATACCACCAGCCCGTTTTAAGAAGTACAGGATAGAATCTGATGCCATGCCTGCATATTGCCCGGGGCGGATTACTGAACCAGTTAAGTACACGCTTACCGGCGTAGCCGTAAGTAAGTTAACGTAGACGCTGACATTTTGCGTATAAACTTGCTTTATTTTTCGTGTCACTAGTGTGTTTACGCGGTTTGCGGGTACGTTTAGTACGTTGATGGGGCCGATTTCTGGAACAAATATGTTGCCTTGGTTATCAACTGTTACCACGTCGGTATAGTTCACCGCTCCCCATAGCCAGATGTTGATTTTGTCTCCCGGTGCAATTAGATAATTGGAGTTTAATCCATCAGCTCGCTCTGTCTCGTAACCTCCAGCAAATATATTCGCTCCATAAGGTGGTACCTGAGAATCGCCGGGTACGGGCAGCAATTTACGAACGTCTACCTCTCCTGGCAATAGTAAACTTTGCCGACTTTCGACAACATAGTCTTCTTCCGATAGGCCAACAGCTCGAGAGCTCGACATAGATGGAATACTGATACTCTGATCGCTTGTTGTTGGAAGAGAAACATCAGCTACCGAAGCAGAAACTTGAAAGCCCAAAAGCATGAGCGGCATTAAGAGCCATTTATTTTTAAGTTTAATCATAATAGGAATGGGTTCGTTGGTGCGTCACTCTCTATGGTTGGCATAAGCCACCAAGAAACTGAGCCGTCGTCATTCGACTGAATGTCTTGTAATTCCTTAGCACTGCAAACTATATATGACTGTTTTAATTCAACCACATTAAGCGATCTACATTTTGAACCTAGTGCTGATATATACAGAGGTTCGAGCTCCATTCTGTATTTGGTTTCCGTTAGTACCTCTGAATCGTATTGACTAAGTTGATACCAAAACTCACTTGGTACCTTTACCCGTGATGAGTTTTGTAAAGAACTATCAACTAGAGGCCTATTAGCTGCTACAACCCGTGGTTGCGAAGAGCATGCAGCAAGGAAAAATAACATTACAATAAATGAAGCAGATCTGATAACACCAACAACAGTTTTCATTTTATATAGCTACCGCACGTGATTTTATTGCGCCATTCACCAAACGCCGAATAAATATTTAAGTTACATGTGATTACAACGATGCATCTACAAAAACAGTATGCCATTTCATTGCAACAAAGATCAAACAACGAAATTTTACAACAACACCAACTTAAAAAGAATCTAGCAACAAAGCCTTTTAATCATTAGCTTGAGAAACCGTATTTAGCTTACAAATTTAGATACTCAAGAGAGATAATTCAAACCCTTACCGATAAAAACAAAGCAATCAATAAAAACATCCCCCCCCACAAAAGCAAGACTAAAAACCACTTAAAACCACAAACATGGTGAATATGATTAAAATAACACCATAATCGGACATATGTTCTATTTATGAGTAAAGGAAATAATTTGGCTAATAGAGTCTATTTTGAATGTATATCAATTTTTCCTAGGAAATTTATTGTAATGTGAAAAACCGCTATAAATGATAGCCTACCAACTCAAAATTATTAAGTGCGCATGGAATGACCCAGAGAACAGTTGGACATGATATTGTGTCACTCTAAAGTGGGTCATTAGTACCATGGAACCAGAAGTAAAACGTTGGACGGCAAAGCGCAAAGCAGCGCTCGATAAAGACATCATCAAAGGCAAAACAACGGCTAAAGAAGCAGCACGAACTTATGATTTGACGCCCGATGAAGTTGAACGATAGGTTGATAATGCATTGGGTGGAGTTGAGAATGCACTAAAGGCAAATCCAAAAGTTCTCAGTGACCAGTACGAGAAAAAATTGATGATTTACACGCCGCTTATGGGGAGGCCATGGTGTAAATCAAATTCCTAGAAAAGCTCAATCGCCATATCGACCAAGACGACGACTGAGCCTCGCTATCAGGGATGAGATGGCCAAAGAAGGTGATGCTGTATCCATAAGCCAACTGTGTCGTTGGAAAGAATTGGCTCGCAGCACTCTCTATTACCAAGAGATTACCAAGAGAAAACTCGGAAGCCGAAAGTGAACGAGTGGTTAACTAGCCTTATAAAGCGTGTCATTGATGCTTTGCCCTATGCAGGCTATCGCACAATTGCCTTCATGCCTGGAGAGAACAAAAACACGGTTCAGCAACTGATGAGCTTGAAAGGTTGGCAATGCCGGAAGAGAGCGCTTGGGTTCAGACCGCGCGTGAAAGCCCAAGCATCTTTTGCTCACGCACCTGATATGCGTTGGTCTACCAATATTACGTATGGTGTTGCGAACAAGACCGCTGGGCTGCGCTCACACTAGTGATAGGTTGTCATACTCTTGAGGTTTTGGTTTGGAGCCTAAGCAGACGTGGAAATGCGAAATCAGCCGTTGCGGCGCTCGAAGATGCGCTACTGACTTGCTATGGGGTGATAGGCAAAGCGACTCCTGGCTTACAACTGCGCAGTGACAATGGCTTAGTCTTTACCTCGCGTTTATATACCACGCTGGCCATTCAATACGGGTTGACTTAGGAGTTCATTCAGCCCCATACATCTCAGCAAAATGACATAGTTGAGCTGCTCATCAGAACTATCAAAGAGCAGTGTATCTAGATGTACAATTTTACGTCTATGCGTGAGGCCGGAACAGCATTCGACAAGTAGCTTGAGTTCTACAATATCGAACGGTCACATCAAGCCCTGAATATGGAAACTCCAGCTAAAGTTTATGAATTAGCGGCTTAAAGTGCACAATTTCAGCTGGGTCATTACGTTAGAAGATGGGAAATCAATCTGGGCTGAAAAGAATCTAGCCCAGATCTAGTCTGACCTGCACCGTGTCGAAAAGTGGGTAACTGTCAGATCAGGTCTGAATTAGTACACCTAAAGCATGAATTCTTGCTCACACAATGCAGGAACTTCACTGAGCTACAGAAACTGGTCAGTGAATCGATAGACACTTATAACAACATTTGGCCGCATCTTTGCCTAGGAATGAACACTCCCAATAAGATGCATGAAAAAAGCCAGCGACTTACGTCACTGGCTTGATAGAAACCGTCAACTTATTTTAGGACGGGACGCATTTTATCTGACCATAGATGTCTCTATGGGCTAGAGAACAGGATCTGCTACTAGCTGAAGAATACAACTATAAAGGGCCTCACAGATCTTTAAATGGGCTAACTCCGATAGATAAAATTGCTGAGATATCTGATCACACCCCTTTGTCCCAAAGGGTTTCCCTGCACTACTAAATCAAGAAAGAGCGGTTTCAAGACAGAATTACAAACTCGATCTTCAGCTAAGAAAATTGAAACCGTCTCTATAATTCACAGATTTTTGAGTGAACTCTCATCATCGTCATATCAACTTTGAGCTTTACTCAACCAATTTACACACTGATAGGGGTTGTACACGTTTTTCTTTTCGGTCTAAAGACTCGACGTTTAATCATTACTTTAAGCGTGTGCATTAGTGCACAATATGTCACGAAGAGTGACAAGAAACCCCACATCATCCACGACTCTTTTACATTAAGCGTCTGTGCCCAAACACCAAATGCCGCTAACAGGATAGCGATCGAAGACAAAACAATCAGAGTCTGCGTTGAACTTAAGCCTAATCGCATACAAATATGATGTAGGTGCAATCTATCCGCTTTAAATGGAGATTTTCCTTTTAATACGCGACGTAGCACCACCCATCCCATATCCATAAGAGGGACCGCAATTAACCACAGCACAATTACCGGCTTAACCGCCACCTGAGTTAAACCTGCCAACCCAACTTGTGAGCCATGGATGAACATCCAAACAATGGTAAATCCCAGTAATGTGCTGCCAGAATCACCCATAAATATTTTCATAACAAGTGATGACCCTTTGGATAGGTTACACATTAAAAATGGTACCAAAGCACAAACACAAACCAAACAAAATACGGCTAAACGAGATTCACCTTGAATAAAAAACAACACTGACAACGATAGCAAGGTGATAGATGCGAGCATGCCGAGTAAGCCATCCACTCCATCGACCATATTAAATGCGGTCACAGCACCAATAAGTGCGATCATAGTAAAGAGTACGTCCCATGACTCAACGGAGACATTACCATACCCCCACAAATCACCGAGATTAACTAAAGAAATATTCTGCGCAGACACTAACCATACTGACAGCGCGATCAACATCACTATTCGGGTCGATGCCCTAATATCAAATCTATCATCTACTGCTCCTAACAACGTTAATATGAGTCCACCAATTAAGTACATCTCATGGTTTGGGATCAAGTTTGGAATCACGGTACAAAGAAAAGATAGCGTAAAGAAGAAAGAAATCCCGCCAATCAAAGGAACCTCTCCTTCATGGCGTTTTCGCTGACTAGGCTTATCAACCAAGCCTAAAGAAAATGACAATTTACTTAATAAAAGCAAGCTAAAGCTTGCTAGTACAATTGTCGCTGGGAAAATGATCAGCACCAAGAAAGTCCTATTCAAAGTCAGTGCTTACAGCAACACTGGGTGTGACAAAAGGCAAGCAATTACTTGCCTTTAAAGTATAGTCCGCTATTACCTCAAATATTAAATTTCAATGCAAGCCCATTCAGGGTAATGCTTTCGAATATAAGCATTGAGCTCTTTTTCTGCGCTAGAGTACTCCCGCTCAGCCTTATCTTGGCCAGCAGATACTGAACTTATCACCCCGGCACCAACAGTCACATTGCTTCGGCGATCGATAATGATGAATGACCCTGTTTGTGGTAACACTTGATAATTATCGACAGCAACTTTGTCAATCAACGAAACGTTTGCTAGCGCAATTTCATTGAGACCAAGACTCTCTGCATTTTCAGCATGTTTATCCAGCGTGTTAACGTCAACTTTGTACTCAAGCTTAATTACTTTGCCAAAGCACGATTTAGTCGCAAACTTAAACACATATTCTTTGTGTGTACGAAGGGGATTATCTTCCATCCAAACGACATGAGCTTCTAATTGATTGGTTACCGCTGGTTCATGCCCCACGTGAACTAGCATGTCACCACGAGAAATATCAATTTCGTCCTCTAGTGTTAATGTAATTGCTTGACCTTGTTGAGCTAATTCCAAGTCCCCATCAAAGGTGTAGATTGATTTAACGTAAGAACGTTTTCCCGAAGGCAACGCAACAACTTCATCACCTACTTGGATAACGCCGGAAGCCAGTGTCCCGCAAAAACCGCGAAAATCCAAATTCGGACGGTTCACATATTGCACAGGGAAGCGCATCTGCTCTAAGTTTTTGTCTTGAGAAATTTTCACTGTTTCGAGCAACTTCATCAAGGTTGCACCTGGATACCAATCCATATGCTCACTTGGTGTGACCACGTTGTCACCCTTCAAAGCAGAAATCGGAACAAAACGAATGTCATCGATCGCAAAGTCTTTCGCCATTTCACGATAATCCGCTTTGATTTTTTTGTACACCTCTTGGCTGTACTCCATTAGGTCCATTTTGTTAATCGCAACAATGATGTGCTTAATACCTAACAGGCTACAAATGTAGCTATGACGACGCGTCTGAGTTTGAATGCCGTGACGTGCATCCACCATCACAATTGCCAAGTCACAAGTAGAAGCGCCCGTTACCATGTTGCGGGTGTATTGTTCATGTCCTGGAGTATCAGCAATAATAAATTTACGCTTATCTGTCGAAAAATAACGATATGCTACATCAATAGTGATGCCTTGCTCACGTTCAGATTGCAAACCATCCACCAGCAGCGCTAAGTCAAACGCCTCATCGGTGGTATTGAACTTTTGCGAGTCCTTTTCAATCGCGGCCATTTGATCTTCATAAATCAACTTGCTATCAAAAAGCAGGCGACCGATCAGCGTTGACTTGCCGTCATCAACGTTGCCACAGGTCAAAAATCGTAGCAGATCTTTATTTTCATGAACATTTAGGTACGCTTCGATATCCGTTGCGATTAAATCAGAAGAGTGTGACATTTTTTAAATCCTTAAATCTGGTTGCAAGGTACAGGGCATTAGATTCAAGAGAAACTCTTCTTGAAACTGTACCTTGCTCTTAAATTAACTAAGCGTAATAACTTGTTAATGCTTGAATAAATTTCGCTTTCTCTGTTACGGGTAACTGATTGATGCCGGCAGCGGCTTTTCGTCCGCCGCCCGTCGGAAATGCAGAGCAGATTTCATCTGCGCCAAAGCGATTCTCTAATGGTGCTCTCACGCTCACGGTATAATCATCACCCGAATCATTGAGGGTAAGAACGGCATGAGCTTTGTTCGGTGTCATGTTGGCTAATTCGTTGCCAAACACGCCACTAATACGTCTTGCCCATGCTTCATTGGGCAACTCATACACACAGCTCACTTCGGTTTCGTCTAACGGAGCAAGGTCAGCGATGTAGTGGTAATCTGCTGCATAACCACTTTTTAGCTCGTAGTAAGGAGATGCCGAATCTTCACGCAACATCAGTGGGCATGGGTATGCTAGTAGCTTGCGGTACAATTCCGCTGGTTCAATATGCAAATCATTTAAGCTGGTGCCGTAACCGTTGTAGTTAATAAGCGTACCGAGTTCTAGCAAAAACTCCGTGTCTTCTTCACTGAGTGATAACCTTGTTGCCAATTGGCGAGCTTGAGTAAATAAGTTGTCACCAAAAGCCCCCACAACCGCCCACTTAGCAAATTGCCCTTGCAAGTAATCATTAATCAAAAGACTCGTACACACCTCAGGGGCTAAATCGATAAGGGCTGTTAATCGCCCAGAGGCCGGAACCTCACCCGCTCGGTGATGATCGCAATAAAACACAGGAACTTCCCGTGCCAATAACGTCATCAGCGGCTCAATATTCTTCTCCATCGAAATATCGAGAACCGTCACTGACTCTACATTATCTTGTACCGAGACTTGGCGAAGCAGTTTGATATCTCGTTTTACCCCCGTGATCAACTTGCCATTTTTAGGCTGTGCCAAGCGTAATTGCAGTAGTGAAGCGATCCCATCAGCATCACCATTAAAAACATCATAATGCATTGCTTTTGGCCTTTTGCCCGCAGTCATAATTGAAATAGCCCAGTTGAACAAGTTGTTCCACAATGTATTCGGCACATGCTTCAACACTCAACTCTGCAGTTTTTACATGAATATCCGGTGCCGTTGGTGCTTCGTACGCTGAATCAATCCCAGTAAAGTGCTTGATCTCCCCTGCTCGCGCTTTCTTGTATAACCCTTTTGGATCGCGGCTCTCACACACCTCTAGTGGCGTATCAATAAACACCTCTAAAAACTTTCCATCTTCAAGTAGGGCTCGAGCCTGTTCGCGGTCAGCAATAAATGGTGAGATAAACGCCGTAAGAACAAGACAACCAGAATCGACAAACAACTTGGCCACTTCACCAATGCGGCGAATATTTTCTACTCTATCCACATCACTAAAACCTAAGTCTTTGTTTAAACCATGGCGCACATTATCGCCATCAAGCAAGTAACTGTGCTTGCCAAGGCTAAGCAATTTGCTTTCAACCGCGTTGGCCACCGTCGATTTACCCGATCCACTTAAACCCGTAAACCACAACACCGCCGGTTTTTGCTGCTTAAGTTGTACACGGTCTTGAAGTGTTACCGTTGTGTTGTGCCACACCACGTCATCACTAGCTGATTCGTTCACTTTAAATTCGTAAGGAGACGACATTTAAAAATAACCTTCGCGTTTTTTCTTCTCCATTGAGCCAGAGCTATCGTGGTCAATTGCGCGACCTTGGCGCTCAGATGTGGTCGTCAAAAGCATTTCTTGAATAATTTCAGGCAACGTTGTCGCTTCTGATTCCACAGCCCCCGTTAACGGGTAACAACCTAGCGTACGGAAGCGAACCATTTTTTCTTCAACCACTTCGCCTTCTTTAATCGACATACGTTCATCGTCCACCATGATCAACATACCATCACGCTCAATCACAGGGCGTAGTTTAGACAGGTACAAACCTGGGATTTCGATGTTCTCTAGATAAATGTATTGCCAGATATCTAGCTCCGTCCAGTTAGACAGTGGAAACACACGAATACTTTCGCCTTTGTGTACCTTGCCGTTATAGATATTCCAAAGCTCGGGACGTTGATTTTTAGGGTCCCAGCGGTGATGCTCATCTCGGAAAGAGTAAACGCGCTCTTTTGCTCGCGATTTTTCTTCATCACGGCGAGCACCGCCAAACGCGGCATCAAAGCCATACTTATCTAACGCTTGTTTAAGCCCTTGGGTTTTCATCACATCGGTATGAGTTGAACTGCCATGTACAAACGGGTTAATGTTCATTTCAACACCCTCAGGGTTCTGATGAACAATCAGCTTCATACCCAATTTTTCCGCCATGTAGTCACGAAACTCAATCATCTCCTTAAATTTCCACATCGTATCGACATGCATCAACGGAAACGGTGGAATCCCTGGCGCGAACGCTTTTTTGGCCAAGTGCAACATCACTGATGAATCTTTACCCACCGAATAAAGCATCACTGGGTTATCGAATTCAGCCGCCACTTCGCGCATGATATGAATAGACTCCGCTTCAAGCTGTTTTAAATGCGTCATACGCGCTGGAGAAATCATCATTATGGAACTTTTCCTTTTAGAAATACTGGGGGATGGTAAACCATCACACCCCATAGAAATAAACAATGGCAGAGATAACAATGCTGCCGTATAGCAAACTGGTAGGGAGACCAATCTTGATAAAGTCAGACAAGGTGTAGTTCCCTGCGCTATAAACCATCAAATTGGTCTGATAGCCATAAGGGCTAATAAAACTCGCACTCGCACCAAAGGCGACCGCCAAAATAAAACTGTGTACATTGCTGTCTAAGCTGATCGCCATGCCATAAGCAATAGGAAACATTAGTGCTGCGGCGGCGTTATTCGTCACCAACTCTGTAATAAGCCAAGTGCAAAGGTAAACCAACACGAGTCCCCAAAATGGACTTAACGTGTGCTGATGTCGCGTGATCAGCGCACTAAACATGTCTAGCGCTTGCGTGTTCGATAACGCCTGAGACAGCAGCAATGCCGAAGCAATAATCAACCACATTTGGCGTGGCAGACGGGCTATCACTTCATTGGCGTACAAACACTTGCTTAGCAGCAACATACCAAGTAGTAACAACATGCCTTGGAATAAGGGCACCCACTCCAATGCGGCAAGCGCGATAGCGGTAAAAAAGCCAAACGTGGCTAAACAGGCTTTCGGCCCCGTAAGCAGATGCTCGGTCTCTACCCCACTGATAAAATAAAAGTTTTTGCTTAAATTATGGCGAGTTTGAAAATCTTGCCCTACCGCAAGCATAAGGCAATCACCCGAGCTGAGCTCTATCTCACCCAATTTGCCCGACAGCGCTTTACCGTCACGCTTAACGGCCACTACAGCTGCATCGAACAAGGCGCGGAAACCAACCTGCTTTAGCGTTTTGCCGACTAGAAGGCTTTCGGGGCGAACAACGACTTCGGTTAAATTTTGAATTGGTAATCCATTTTCATACGCAAACAAACTTAAACCATCAAACTGGCTCAGCAGTGTGACTTTTTTAATGTCACCACTAAATAACAATCGATCATTTTGCTCAATGCTTTCTTGAGGGGCAACGGGTGAAATCAAACGCCCCCCGCGCAGTATTTCCACCAAAAACAGAGATTCGAGATTCCTTAATCCATTCTCTTCTATTGTGCGGCCAACCAAAGAGGAAGAAGGCAAGACTTTCGCATCAATAAAGTAGTCAGCGGCGACGGTTTTTTCATTGGTATAATTTGGGTAGAAGCGCGACAACGCGAATAACAGTGCACCGCACCCTATCACCAACACACTGCCGACTAAAGTAAAATCAAAAAATCCCAACGGGCTTAAGTCCGCTTCCAACACCATGCTGTTCACTATCAAGTTGGTGGAGGTGCCAATCAGCGTTAACGTACCGCCGAGTATGGCTGCATAAGAGAGCGGTAACAACAACTTACTCGCCGCATGATGCGGATTATTTCGGATTGGAGCCAGCATGGTAGAAACCACAGCGGTGTTGTTGAGCAGCGCCGAAGATAGTACCGTGACGCTGTATAAACGCCACCACGTTTGCCCATAGTTAGGCTTAACAACAAACGCTGCAACTTGGCGCAATAACTTGGTCTTCTCCAAAGCAATGGAGCACACCATTAATAAAATAAGCGTCAACAATCCTTTGTTGGCGAAACTATTTATGACTTGCTCTGTCGTGACCATATTGGTGCTGTATAACATCAGCAACAATAGCCCAAAAATACGTTCCGGTTGAGTCTGAAAACGCACCAAGCCAATGATAGTTAGAATAAATAAAGCAATAACAAAATAGGCAGAAAAATGATCCATGATGGATTTCTCGAAGTCTGAGGAAGCCCTTGTCGAACGACGGCTTACGGTAAGTATTTAATCAACGAAACCTTTTGCACATCAAGTGTTACCAATTAAGTGATAGCGTTTAAGCTCACTTTTTACTTTCTTTCTTACTTTCGATTTTCCACTTAGCCCCTATTTCCCTAACCCGTTATAGACCGTTATCGCTTGCTCCAAATCCTCGTAGAACGTTAACTCCCCTTGATGCAAAATGACCGCACTGTCACAAAACTCACAGATCTCTTTCATATCATGGCTCACCATGATCAAGCTGGCGTTTCGGCTTTTATCTAACAATGCTTGCTTGGCCTTTTGACGAAACTTTGCATCGCCGACCGAGGTGGCCTCATCAATCAAATAGACATCAAAATCAATCGAGATACAGCAACCAAACGTTAATCGAGCCCGCATACCGCTAGAGTAAGTTTTTACCGGCAAGTCGTATTTGACACCTAGTTCAGCAAACGCTTTTACCTTCTCTTCAAACGCATCTAAATCCGCAACACCATTTACTCGGCCAATAAAACGGGTGTTCTCCCGCCCCGTCATTTGTGGATGAATACCGGTTGCCAGCGCGACCGGCCAAGAAATGGCCTTATCAGAGAGCACCTTCCCTTTATTAGGGTATTCACTCCCCGCGAGGATACGAAACAAGGTCGATTTACCTGCACCGTTCGAGCCAAGCAAGGCCACATTGTGACCTTTAGGAAAACTAAAATTCAAGTCTTGAAATACGTACTGTTTACCCAAATCAGAGGGGTAGTATTTACAAAGCGACTTTAACGTAATCATTATTACCCTATTAAATAGAGAGTCATAATGTCGACGAATAAGTCGATATCAGCTTCATTCGTCGACACTCTTATCCAATGCTTAGCAAGCAGGTTCGACTTCTTTTTCAGTTCTTTCTTGTTTAATAACGATGTCTTTATCTTTTAAATAAACGTTCTTATAGCAGTGATTAGTCGCTTCCATATAACCCTCGACAGATCCACAGTCAAAACGCTGCCCCTTAAACTTATAAGCGATCACACATCCTTGCTCTGCTTGTCTTAGCAACGCATCAGTTATTTGAATCTCTCCGCCCTTGCCTGCTTCGGTGTCTTCGATAAACTCGAAAATATCCGGCGTTAAAATATAACGACCAATGATAGCCAAATTACTTGGCTCAGTTCCTGATTCAGGTTTCTCTACCATATTGGTGACTCGATACAAATCTTCGCGAATACATTGACCATCGATAACACCATACTTATGAGTTTCTGTTAGGGGCACTTCTTCTACCGCAACAATCGAACAACGAAATTGCTTGTACAGCTTGACCATTTGCTGTAGAACGCCATCCCCTTCATGGTTCACACATAAATCATCAGCAAGTACAACTGCAAAAGGTTCATTACCAATTAATTCCCGACCAGTTAGGATTGCATGTCCTAAACCTTTCATTTCACGTTGGCGAATAAAAGTAAACTGAGCGGACTCGATCGTGCGACGAATATCATCAAGCAGTACTTCTTTGTTTGTTCCTTCGATTTGATGTTCCAATTCATAGTTCTTATCAAAATGGTCCATCAATGTATGTTTACCGCGCCCAGTAACAATACACATACTCTCCATTCCAGCTTGCAAGGCCTCTTCTACACCGTATTCAATAAGCGGTTTATTGACCACAGGCATCATCTCTTTTGGCATTGATTTCGTAGCAGGCAAGAAACGCGTGCCGTAGCCAGCGGCAGGAAACAAACATTTGTTAATCAAAGTGAACCTCATAATAATTTACACAGGAAAAAACATCGCGGTGATGGCATAGGTCTCTTTAGTTAAGCAGGAACTATTGATTGCCCTACACCTCATTCTGTGTGGAATACCACAATTAAAATCAAGACCAATTAAAAGTAATATATATCCCAATGGTGTAAATGACTTAGACATATAAATAACGTAGTAAATTGCATTTACCGTATTGAAAAAATAAAGTTAAAGAAAGAAAACTCAATTAAGCCTTTTGTTTAATCAAATCATTTCTCTCTTCTACCGAGAGTACAGATTCAATGCACGTCATATAATGACGAGCAACATAAAGGTGACAAAATTCATTCTCTGCCTTAAGCCGCGCGGTTCTACCCATTTCTAAACGTTGACTGTGCGACAGATCCGCCATTTTGATCATAGATTTAGCTAATGACGCAGAATCACGTGGCGGGACTAGATAGCCAGAGAGTCCATCAACCACCGTTTCTCGACACCCAACATGATCTGTCGTAATAATGGGTTTCGCCATTGCTGCGGCTTCAATAAGACATTGCGGGATGCCCTCGCGATAAAAAGAGGGTAACACCACACAGTCATAGTCACGGACGAACTCAATCACATTATCCGTTTCACCTAAATATCGAACCACAGCCTCGGAATGCCACTTTTCAATGACTTCTCTTGGAATGCCATCAGGGTTATATGCATCAATAAAACCGAGTAATGAAAACTCTACTTTAGGCCGCGTGGAAACATCGACGCATTTTTTGTTGTAGTGTTCGAGCACCATTCGCGCAGCCTCTACAAACTCAGGCACTCCTTTACTCTTGAGCATTCGTGCAAACAACAAGAAACGAACAGTACCGTCATCACTAGTAATTTGAGGAGTAAAACGTTGCAGATTTACGCCTATACCTCTTACACGAGAAATCTTTTCTGCATTTGCCCATTTATTTTCTAAATAGACTGACAAGTCATCGCCATTTTGGAAAATGATGTGGTCGGCCAGGGGCTGAGTTAATCTTAACAATAGCTTTCCCAAACGAGACTTAAAACCGTTCGAACTAATGATATAACCGAGCCCAGCAACACTATTGATCACTGGTATTTTTAGTATTTTGCACGCCGTGACCGAGTAGATATTAAGTTTTGGAGTAAAATTCAGTACACAATCGGGAGACAACTGCTTCAATGTTTTGTAAATCGTCGTTATCGTTTTCCACTCTGAGAAAAAATTTGCTCCAGAGCGATCGATGCTAACCTCATGGAAGCGACATCCTAGCGCTTCTAAAAGTGAAGCATACTTGTCTCTGGGAGCAACTATAAAGATTTCGTTCCCATCCTGCATAAACTCAGTAATTGATGAGCAAAAAAAATTATAGATAAACCAACTCGTGTTTGAAGTAATAACAATACGACGTTTCATTCTACGACCACTTGTTAATTCGATTGATGTAAAAAACACGCGCTTGCATGATTAGGTCTTCCCCTGCTCGTTTTGGCTCGACACTAAAAAAACGCATGAAACAGCGTAATTTTGTCAGATAGTTAAAGTGGTAGAAGTAGTAAAACGAACAACGAAACCGTTTAAAGTAAAGTATTCTCTTTAAATGAAGCACATCAAAATGCCGCGACTGTCTATTCATCAAGAGAATAGCTGTAATCGTGCGGTCTAGCTCTTTCAATGTAAAATGACTGCTTGGATACACTCCTTGCTGATGAACACACAATTTAAGAATCGCATTGATTAAATCATCGCTGATCGCAGGCCATGTCTCCCGAATCAGGTCACGGACAATTCGCTTAGATATCGCAATCTGCTCAGGATAATACTTCGCAGAAATCTGTTCTTGATGGCGATAATACTTAACTAATCCCTTGGGTAAATTATGCAACTTACCCAACTTGGAAAGTTCAATCCACAATCGATAGTCTTCGGCATGGGGGTACTCTTTTCGATAGCAAATACCCTGTTCCTTTATAGCGGAACTTCGAAACATCACCGTAGGGTGGCAAATATTACGTTCAAAAAAATGCAAGGCAACGCGAATTTCTTCATCCGACGTCGGGTAGCGCATATAACTTTCACGGAGACCGTGTTCTGAGGTCTCGGTAAAGTTAATAATACTGGTACCACAAGCAATATAGTCCGGATGCGCATCTAAAAACGCAATTTGCTCAGCGAACCGCTCAGGAAGAGATATATCATCAGCATCCATTCTCGCAATATAGCGCCCTTTTGCCATCGTTAAGCCAAGGTTCAGTGCATCAATAAGCCCTACATTTTTCGTCAAATGGATTGCTTTAATACGTGAGTCTGTGAATTGCTCAATAATGTTCCGAGTTCCATCGGTTGAACCATCATTAATCACAATAAGCTCGAAATCCGAAAAGGTTTGTACAAGCAAACTATTTATCGCGCGGGCAAGCGTTTTCTGGGCATTAAACGCAGGCAAAATCACACTAAGCATAACGTTTTAAACCTTATCTTTTTGTTGCGCTTGCCACTTTTCAATAATCGCATGCGGGGTATACCAAGCCGCTAACAGTTCGTAGTCACGTTGGTAATAGCCAAGAAGGTAATCCAACTCACCTCGCGACAATCGCCCAAGTTCTACTCTGTTTTTTCCAACATGATTGCGTGGAATTAGAACCTCTTTTTTCGTCACATCACTCAACAGCGATTGAACCTTTACCATGTTACTCATCGGAACCACATCACTAAACGGTTCGAGGCTATCATGGACCCAAGTGGACAAAGGCTGACAATGGTGTGCAATAGAAGGCACTTGCAGATAAACATCTAAATGAGCAACAAACTGTGACAAAGTGGGTTTAAAATGCGGAACCGACTTCGCCAACCATGGGCTGCTTCGTTCAATAGCGATTCGATTAAGCTCTCCATGATCCAACACTCGACTGGCATAAGCAGAGATAAAACGCTCTATCGGATCTCGCACCACAATCACCGTACGTTCAAACTTTTCTATCGGTGACATATTGGATAACCAATAGTCATGAACGTGCAGTCCGCGATAGTTATGGCTATCAAATACACGTTGCTGATGCATTTCATACAGCGCTGTTTTAATCGATGAGCAAGCTACTTTCGGCAATGGGAAATAAGCTAACTTACCTTGCACAACCGGAATCACCTTAAGTGGGGCAAGCTCGTTTTGACCGAGCCGCTCAAAACCCTTGGATCGGTACTCATCTAACTTACGTTTAATAAATGGGCCTTTTGGCCTAGCACCGTGCGCCAAATGCATCAACTGGAATGCCAAGGCCGGGTTATGCGCCTCAACTGCCAACGCTTGATCACGCACATAATTGATATCGGCTTCACTGGCGATATCTCGAATGCTCAATTCATTAATCGCTTTGTCTTGAATCCGCGTATCCTTTAGCCCAACCATATTACGCAAATAACGTACGCATTGGTTCACTTTAACCGGGTTGACCGATTCCAATAACTCAATGACCAAAAGTTTATCGTCTTTACTCGCGACGATCGCTAACTCTCCGCAGGCGACTTTCTGTTTGAGTACAGCAGAGGATGGAAAATGTACTATATCCTCAATACTCGTAGAGATAATGATATCGGGCGTCTTTTGACTAACCAAAAATTGCTGCCCATCGAAAGCAAAACACCAACTTAGTTTGCTATCAACAAGACGGATTTCGGTTACTTTATCTTTATAATGAATTAATTGATTCGACTCAGTCAAAAATTAATCGCACGAAGAATGAGAGAGTCCCTTTTATGTTTAGGAATCATTTTCAAACCGTAAATAGTTATTTTTGCTTTCACTTTCCCACTTCACAACCAAACAAAGAATGTTACAAAAACCAGGAAAAACCCTAACTCCAATAAATAATTCCTTGTCGCAAACTTAAACAATTAGATCGATTCGTTTCTAAAAAAGCAAAGTTAAACCAAGAAAACTTCGCAATTAAAACTAGACAAAATCTCACACAAAAAATAAGCACTAACATGCCATTATGTTAATAAATAATTGCAAACAAAATTAACCGTTGAGATAGTTGTTCGACAATTAACTACGGAATATAAATTAACATACATAACACTAATTACAACAAACTATATCAACATCAATATTGCCTATACTATCTATAGGACCAGCAATAAACCTGCAGTTCTGTGCCTCGATATGTTCTGGAAATCTACGATACATATTATCTGATTTAAGCCCTCTAATTATAGCTAATTGATTTCGCTTAAAAGCAAGGTTGAAAGATTCACTGGATAAGCAAACACCATGAATGTAAAATTGTCCAGAACTGACACTAGGAAGAGTTTTCCATAACTCAAAATTACTCTATACAGTGTTTTTCCTTTGCATTATGGTTAACTTCCTTTTTCTTCATAAAGTTTAAATCTATTAAGTTCTTCTATTTTAGTAATAAATTCATCGCTATTAGGAAACCTCAGATAGTCTCCATTTGTCCCTTGCCCTCCCCTTCTAAGGGTTTTATCTAAGAACTCTTCGCTAACAAACTCATCGCTTCCAATAAGCTCGTTAAACAATGAACGAACTAATAAAGAAGAATAATAAAAATCTGACTTATACAACTGCTCAAAACTTACAGATAGTGGTTTTTGCTTTAGTTCAACTAGCTTGCTGTAAAGTGATTTCATCGAATTACGCGCCGCTCGTTCGTGTTCTATTAGCTTTTCTATTGGTATTTTCTCGTCAAACACTGCGTCATCTAAAGGACGTGTTACCAAATGCTCCTTACCCCAAACATTAGTTTTAATGGAGTAGTTTAAGCTTAACAGCCGACTTTTAGCCATTTCTCGATAAAGAAATAGGTGCTTATAGCCATATTTGGTGGATATTTCAAGCAGTGCATCATTAAGTTCACTAGGCATTATTTCAAGGCAATGCTTAATCAATGGTTTATCTCTAATTATTTCTTCAATATCAGAGTACAAAACATCAATGTTCTTTTCTTTATTCCATTTATTGACGACATAATTAAACTTTCTATCCACATTAAATGGCTCATGCTCTACAGCATTATACTTTGAGTTATTAAAAAGAGAATCACCTAAGTTAGTCCCTCCACTTCTACGAAATGTCCAAATAATAAAAGGAGAGTTATTTTCCATCATTATAACTCCTTAGCAACTCAACAGAATCATTATATTTGCAGCTCAACTCTTCATTAAACATAATGTAACCACTTTCACCATCTATTTTATTTGCATAGCGTTTATATTCAGTTGCACCATTCCAATGCTGCCCACTATTTATTTCTCGAATTACCTTATCATAAAAACCAGAATGATATTTAAAGTGCATAATAGCAGTAGGAACTGGACTAACACGCGCGCCATGCATAAAGTGCAAACCTTCTATTAACCGCATATTTGGTTCAAACTTTAAGAAATTGTACTTTTGGTTCAAGTAATTTGGGGCTGGAAATTGATTATAAGAACCAAAAATGCGCTTCCGTAAGCCAGCATGATAGAGCGGACTATTAGAAAATGGACCATAAAACAAACCTTTATCAATTTGCATCGTATCAATACTGTCGTAGTGGTCGCATACTTCATAGAACTGCTTTTCTCCAGTAACATCCGCACCTGCAAGATCACCTCTTGGATAAAAGTCAATCATTGGAGCAAAAAAACTATTGACATTTTCGCGCTCTGCAACTTTAGTGATGCTATTAATCGATTTGCTCTCACTTTCTGCGTAAGTGTAAAGCTCATCTGAATCGATGATCAATATCCAACGGCCAAGACCATAGTGAGAAAGCAATGTTTCTTGCCAGTTAACCGCAAAGCGGCTGTGGCGATATTCTTGTGTGGCAACAAACACTGACACGTCAGGCTGCTCAAGCATATAGTTAATTGATATGTCCTCTGAACAATTATCTACAAACAAGAAATGCTCTATCCCTATACTGCGATGATGCTTCAAAAGATTTGGCAGCAACTCTTGTTCGTTTTTACCGACAATAATCGCGATATGTTTTGCATTACGAATAGCAACTTCGTTGACTGCAATCTTTTCTAATACTGGATGCTGCTCTTCACTGGACAGCCAAGCTGGATTAAGGTTGCTCACAGAGTCTCGGTAAATCAACGCTGGTAAACTATTGTACTCAACGCTAATTTTACTCCCCATTTCATAGCGAAACTCATCATCCTCGGTGTGTAACACTTTAATGTTGTTGCCTTTTGTCGGTAATAGGCCGTAATCCCACATTTGTAGATCACGCCCAGCCGCTGCTTTTCGGCGAATTACACAGTTATAGCCATAGTCACTGTAAGCAACATTGGCTTTGGCCATTAAGTCACCGACCAACTTATCTTCAAAGTATGAACTGCTAATGAGTTGAGCATTGGTATCAAGCTTTACTTGCTCTGCCAATTGCTGTGCAGCCCACTGACTTAAGATGTACCCGGTGCTGCCATCACAATAATGTGAAAATTCCGGGCTCAAATCTAGGGCTGATTTTGCCTCTTGAGTGGTCGACTTTTTATGATGCCAACTGCGATCCACTCCGCCAAGTGGACGCTGCACGGTACGACCAAAATACGCTTGGTTTAAAAACGTTGGGTCGCCAAACATCGCATGGACATTGAGTACACAATCATCATCAAGCTTGTAGTAATAACGATGGTGGCTATTAGTATGAGCGAAGCGGAACATCTCCAACGATTTGTGTGGCAATGCCTCGTAGGTATCTGGCACAGCGAGGCGCATCAAATCACCATCCATGTGGCTTTGCTCTGCATTCCCCACCACAAAGCAATAATCGATATCCAATGCTTTTAATCTAGGCAACCACGATTCACGGATGATTTTGTGGCGTGTTTTTTCATAGGCGTTACAGCTGTAAATCATGACCTGTAAGTATGGGTAAACATAATGTTGTTTAATCGCACCAAGCAATGCATTTTGCGCTTCAACCGTTAACACATGCTCTGCGTTTTGCCCTAAGTCATCAATAAACCATACGAACTCACCATACTCACCACATAAAGTTGCGGTTTGATTCATGCTGGTCAGATTGATTTCCTGGTTTACCAACCAATCCGTTACTAAAATCGCTGAGTGCCCAGCGACATACATTTGATTGATGTACGACAGAAACGGTTGGATTTTATTAAATACTCCGCCCTGCATTAAGTAATGAGTAATTTCACTCGCCAGAAGATGGATCAGATCGCTGTAATACGTTTCGCTCTCTTTCGTATTAGTTAAGTAATTATGTAGTTCGCCAATAAATGCCACTCTCTGATCTGAAGTTGGTTCCGTGCGCACATCTAATGAGCGTTCAAACCAGTAACTGTCTTTTCTTTTCTTATCTTTCCCACTGGTAATAATCACATGTTCTATGCGCGCTTTCTCTGATTCATTAGTGGTTAAAGCGAGCGCGCCATAAAGATCCCCAATCGTTTCATGTAACTTGGCTAGTTCTTGGTAAAGATCGGAAACTTCAAGCAACTGACAGTAACGTGATAGAGCCAAAATCCACTTTTCTGTGCCTTGTATCTGCTGTTCTCGTAAATAGGTTAAGTTAATAAATTGCTCACGCAGTTCATTCAGTGTTGGTGCTTTATTATGGCTCAGCGTGCTCACAAATTGTTTAATGGATTGGGTTTTAGAGTAGATACTGTCTGCGAATAAATAATACTCACCATCAAATGCTTTGATGGATTGATAATTTAGGTTTGCTAAGAAGTAATCATCAAATGCGTAGTAATGACGTGCTTTCTCTGCTAGCAAACAAAATTCATCATTAACTGTTTTGATCCCATGATTGATGGTTTGAGTAATCACCTCAATTAAACATTGGCGGTAAACATCATTCGTGTTACGTGCCAATCGACTATTGAAAAGCTCAACTAAAATAGAGGTAAGCCAACTGTATTCTTCTCGGTTTGTAAGCGGCAATACCGCACTCACAACGTAGCAGAACGAATCAATGTTTACGTACTCTTGGTCCCAAGTTGCCCACACGTATTCCTGTAGATAAGTCAGTAAGTTTGCCGGCGTTGCACCTTGTTCAAATTCATTGACGATCACAGACATCCCAAACCAGCGAGTGCATGGATCCTGGATGATCGTTTTAACTGCATCTTCACTCTGAGCATGATTTTCGTTGGTATACCACGAATAATCAATGGTGTAGTGCGTAATGCGCTTATACTCACGACGATACTCAAAACCATTGGCTAGTAATGGCCAGTAATCTTGTCTCTGATGCTCACTTAATGCCAGCCATAGCTGTGTGCCTTCTTCATCCGAAGCGGGAAATTGCTCAACAAATGCAAACTTATCCGCATCCGGTTTGACACATTGATTAAACAAGTGTGTTTTGTCCGCAGCTTCTAACGATGAATGGTCAATGAGTGATTTTGCATCTAAGTACATCATTGCGCTCAGCGCTTGTTTAATAAACACGTAATAAGGGTTGCTAATAACCGGGCGGTAACGGTTGATCAATAGTGCAAGAAATTCAGAACTGTTCTGCAAAGCCAATAGTTCGGCAGAAGCAGACACTGATGGATAATCATTTAAATGATCGATCAAGGTGCTGAGCAGCTTTGCACTGTCTTTTTCTAATTTTGCATCCATAAGATGCTTGATCACCGTAAGTTTCTGTCTTTCCTTTAGATATTTTACTGACTCTTCTGAGATCAAAGGTAAGCAAGAAAGCGTAAAGTTAATGTCATCACCAATATGTTCAAATTCTTTGCTATATAAATGGCCAGTATCACACTTATAACGAACGAGGACTTTTTCTTGTTCATTTTTTACAACAATGGTCACTTTACTTTGTGCTTTAATTGCATTGGAAACTTTTACTGCTGGTAAATACAGATCAAAGTTGGTCACTTCATCACTTGTTGCACTTACCCTTTTTTTTCTCGTGATAAACTGATCGTTAATATAGATATCGAGTTCTTTACTTCCCTTTGATGAAACATCAAAGTTAAGCCACAATCCGGATAAGTAGTTCACCTTGTTCTTACTCGATACTATTTTTTTAAACTTATTGACGTACATATTAAATTTTACTGATAAAAAATATTTGAAAGATGTATTCATTCTTCTAAGAATTCTAAATACGCGTTCTCGTTTCCATTTCTGTAATGGCTATTATTTTAATTCGTTCACAGTCAGTACGATGATTCGCCCTATAACAAACAGCATGGTTGCAAGCACGCCAAATAAAGTGATGTTGTAAAAGACATCTGGGTATTTTGCATCATGTGGTTTGGTTGCAGCCTCGACGACAACTAAGTATTTCAATTGGCGGTAAGCCTCAATCCGTGATTTCTCCAGCGAAATCTGCGATGAGGTATAGGCTTGCAGCGCCAACTCAGTTTTGATTTTTAAATCGGTGTATTGCGTCAATATTTCACTAACAGGAAGGGTGTTGTAATCGCCATCCGACAATTTTCCTCGCTCTTTCTCGAGCTGGCTTTTCAGCGCTTCAAGAGAGTTACGCGCCGCAATAACTTTGGGAGCGCGCGGACTCATCATGGTCAATAGCCCTTTTAGCTCAGCTTCCTTCGCTGAGATCTGACCTTCTAAGCCATACGTAATTTGCTGCAGCGCCATCCCTTCTGCCATCGGATCTAGCAAATTGTAGCGCTGCTGAAACTGCATCAGCCCGGTTTGCGCGTCTTGCAAGCGGCGCTCGATGTTGGCGTGTTCGTGCTGAATAAAGGTCAGTTGAGCTTCAGCCAACTGGTGGCCAATGGAGTTAATGTACCATTCCGCACGCTCAACAATGGTTTGCGTTAAGGTATGCGCAAAGTCAGGGTCAAATGCCTGCGTTTCGATATAAACAATATTGGAGTTCGAGTCGATGTATACATCAATGCGCGTCAAATAGTAGTCAAACAGTGCTTCCCATTCATCGTCCGGACCTACCCGACTAAATACATCAACGCCGTTTTGGCTAAAATGCTGCCGAAGCTCCAACGTCTCTTCTAAATACATCAACATGTCATTGGACAAAATGTACGCTTTCACCAATTCGGTATCCGCGACACCGGTATTTGACACGCCCAAGCCCGTAAGCACCGCCATTGATGCATCCATCGTTGCCATGCCATCAGGCTGCTGCACAATCACCTGCGCGCGACTCACAAAACGCTCTGACGCCCAAAAGGCTTGATATATTCCAAATACTAGCGTCGGCAATAGTACGAGCCACACGAAAGGCATTGTTCCGAGCCTCGACACTTTTTGGACTACGTTGCTGCTCGTTTTCGACAGGTTTTGCTTATGTTGGGGATTTTTCTCAACGCTATTATTTTCTAGACGACGAGAGATCGTTGCTTGTTGCTTTCTCAGGTTGTTGACCCGAACTAAGATACGTGCAGAGAGTTCTGGATCCGTTGCTTCAATTTGTTCAGCTTTCGCCATCAGAAATTCGATGCTGCTAAATTGATCTTCACTGATCTCATTCTTAAATTGCTGAAAACGTAGTTCGGTTGTGTGGGTTGTCATTGGTCTATCTACTAACGAAAGAAATGGCAGTTCGCTTAATGAACTGATTAACGGCTGATCGCCTGTTTCCAACTGATTTGGTAACAACACAACGCTAAAGTCAGCGTCGTCAATGTGGTGATATTTAGGTAAAACTCACTCACACCAACCATCCCGTAGGCAGGATAGGCGTAATATCGGGCAAGCTCGACTGCGTGAAGCAATGGATTCCAAGTCAGATAAGGCCAGAACACGCGGGGGATATCTTGCAAGCTAAAGAAGATCCCTGAAATAAAAAACAAAGGTCGAGTTAATATCGATTTAACCTTATTCACTTCTGGGATAAAACACGCCGCCAAAGAAAACATGGTGCCAAGCGAAGCCGATAGTATCCAAACTTTGAAGATAACAGCGAGCAATGCCAGCGGATCGACCATCTTTGGCGCAAACTTAAATAAGTAGGCTAGCAAAGCTAAAAGTAGTAGTAGTGCTGTTTTATTGAGTAGTTCAAAGCAACTGATCGCAAGCACAGAGCTAATAGGTTGAACCTGACGAAATGCATACAATGGCTTGTTTTTTTGAATTGCATTCGACGTACTACCAAACGTGCCAAGGAAAAACTGCACCAAAACGACACCATAAACAACAAAGAACACCGTTGGCATACTGTGCGTGCTGCCCCCATCAAATGGATTTCGCATGATCACCATCGTTGTCACCATGATCATGGGGGAGATCAGCGCCCAACTTAAGCCAAATTTATCAGTGAACGTGCTTTTGATTTCACGAAGGAAAATAGCAAAGATCACATCCCCCCAGATTCGCAACGCGCTGCGCTTTAATACTTTTGCCATTGCGCTTATTTTATTGCCACGTTCGCTGCGACGGCGATTTGATAAATAATTTGGGTGATGTCTTTCACTGCTTGCATGGTTTTAGTATCCACTTTTGGCAATACCAATACTTGATCGCCCCTTTCAATTGGCTTAGTGCTATCAAATTCAACCAACCCATTCGCACGAACAATCGCGATACGTTGATCCTCAGCACGATCAGTAAAGCCCCCTGCCCAAGCAATGTAGTCATCCAGGGTTGCTTCTGGGTTATACACCACCGCTTGCGGCATCAACACTTCCCCACCCACTTGGATCAAATCGGTCTTATTCGGGATCACTATGGTGTCGCCTTGCTCTAACAAAATGTTAGCTATCGACCCGTTATCCGACACTATCACTTTACCCAATGGTTCAATACGGCGCGCTCGCTCGGTAAAGCGCAATACCATCTCAGCCTCTCTAGCACGGATTGCCGCCTCTCCATCCGATGACGCTGGTGCAGTAAACACACTGCGTTCTAAACGATTAAGTGATTCGTCTAACATCTCTTTTTGATTGGCCGCTACGCTGTCGCGAAGTAGATAAATTGACTCAAAATCAGCCAACTCTGGATCCAGCGGGATATGACTTAAAAGATCATGTAACCGCGTACGCTTGTTCACTGCAAAATATGATGGACCAAGATAACTTCCTGCCACTTGAACATCGATGACTTGAGCATACAGATCATCATTAAAGATCACTTTATCGCCATCTTGAACCTCAAAAGTTTGAAACTCTTGATAAGTCATATATCGAGAAAATGGGCCTTCTTCACGATTACCTTCAATCCCCACATGTGAGACTTTCGCTAACGGTTTTGCATTGCTAGATAATTCACTGCCCAATGCGGTTTGGTTTTCTAATTCGAAGCGGAAAGGATTGCGCACCCCTCCAGACACAGTGATCGCCGCCTTCTGCGGTGTCACCAGAATCACATCGCCGTCTTTAAAATTGACCGCTGGCAAATGCCCATCTTGAATAAAATCGTACAAATCGATAGTCGCAATGACTTTTCGACTTCGCAGCACTTGGATTTCGCGATAGCTGCCACGCTCGCTATCAATACCGCCTGCGCGTTTGAGATAATAGAGAACCGAGTCGGATGCCATTCCCGCATATTGACCAGGACGAACTACCGGACCAGTTAAGTAAACACTAACAGGTGTTGCGGTCAGCAAATTAACGTAGATGCTGACATTCTGTGTATACACCTGCTTAATCTTTTGCGTAACTAAAGCATTAACGCGACTTGCCGGAACATTCAGCACCTTGATCGGACCAATATCGGGGATAAAAATGTTGCCTTGATTGTCCACGGTCACGACATTGGTGTAGTTCACCGCACCCCAAAGCCAAATGTTAATTTGATCGCCCGGTGCTATTAAATAGTCGGGGTTAAGCCCATCAGCACGCTCGGTTTCGTATCCGCCGGCGAATAGATTGGCGCCGAAAGGCGGTACTTGCGAGTCGCTTGACGATGGCAATAGCTCGCGTACGTCAACTTCACCAGGTAACAACAAATTATGACGATTCTCGACAGCATATTCGCCTTGCTGCTGCGTTTGCGTACCACTCATCGTCGGCAAATTAGCGCTTAGATTACTCGTTGTAGGTGACATCACATCGGCCAACGATGCTGATGCCGGAAATGCACTTAGCGCCAGTGACATTAAAAGACACGCGTAGATGTTTTTGGTCATCATCAAAATGGACTCTCCGTAGTGCCACTATCTAACGTAGGCATAAGACGCCAAGTAGGGGACTCTTCTGCTTCAACACTTTCCACATCGTTTCTTTGCTGAACGACGACACACGCAATATATCGTTTGGGCGCTGCAAAATTTGCGACTCGCAACTCTCGGCATGGCGAGCCTAATGCAGATATATAGGCCTGGCCTAGCGCAATATGATATTCAGTATGAGAGAGCTCAATTGCATTCTCATCGCTAAGTTGCTGCCAATATTGCTGTGGTATTTCTAATCCTGCTCGTGTTTGAGCAGAAGAACTGACCAATGGTCTAGTAGCAGAAACGACCCGAGGTTGTGCACTACAAGCACTTAATAAGAGAGAGAAGCCAGCCAGTAGAAAAGTTGAAGTTGTTGTCAGTTTCATTTAGGTACGCTACCGCCCTGTGATTGTTCGCGCCATCCACTCAACGCATCGATAAATTAATTTTCTATTGATATGAAAACTAGAATTAGATGAGGTAAACCCTCGCCAACAAGCAATCACATTTAATTAACACAAGGTCGAACGATCTATTTTATGTCTTTATAATCAGACGAATCCCTATCAACCAGATAGGTCAATAAAGAAACCCCTTAACACAATTATCCGCCTTGAATTCAGCGCGAAAATATAGAGGGCGTGGGAATAATAATTAAGTTACATCCAGCTTATATTTATAAAATCACGGTAAAACACACAGCAACGCAAAGAGCTAGTAACAACGATGAGAGACAAACCCAACACTCATGCTCTTTTGGTGTTTATTTCAGGAAGATACTGTTCGAATGGCGGGTAAATACACGCTATGGCTGCCAGTAACCTTGGCACAACAAGGAAAAAAGAACAGACGGAAATGACGCGCCCTGTCACCTCATATAATTATAAAATGCAGATAAAACATTCTAAAACGACTCTTTTAGGTTTTACCAACAACAAAACCAACACATAAAACAACAAGAACTCAACTAATCTAACGCAATTCGGATGCGAGATAGACCCATTGAGTTCAAGAAGAGAAATTAATCGACTATCTATAGAGACCTGAAAAAGTCCAGAAATAACACATAGACCAATAGAAAAACATTACTGCTTTTCATTTCAATAACTTCAGCAGAAATAGGAAATAGGAAATATTAATGGATGTGTTTCTTGACGGATTATTCACTCTTCTGTGTAGCTGTTTTTTCATCCGGAAAATCTAACACAGTAACATCAGCGTTTTCCTCTAGAATAAACTCTTCCAACCCCATTGCGGTTACTTTTCGTTCTACCCTTGTTGATACAGTATTAGTTACACACAGTGCTATAAAATTGGCTAGCATAAATACCAGCAACAATTTACTGTGCCAAACACAACCATCAGTCTTCATTGTTCGACGCTCTCTTTTTGCGTCACACCATCGACACTACTTGAATTAGCGGTCTGAACCGGATGATTCAACTCTTGCATTACAATCGAGGCATAGTAAACCGCCTGACTTGCTTCAAAAATGTTGAAAGCAGTAATAGTCATAATGACAAGCGCTAGAAAGTAACAAAGCGGTCCTGGTTGCTGCTTAGTGCCTATTGGAGGTGCCACAATCTCATCCGCAGGGCCTTGCATAAATTCGGAAGGCTCAGCCGCATCCAACTGAGTGAAAGCGAGCGAGTAGCCAACTCCCGGCTCATTAACCAAAATACGTTTAGCGTAATCATCTAAGGCTACCCGAGTTCGACTAATTAGTTGGGGTAGGCTTTCAACCGATATCGGTTTAGATTCCCACACGTAGTCAACAATGTGCTCTCGTGAGGCAACATCGGGATAAGCTTCATATAGACAAATTAATAGGCGTAGTTGCTTTGGCGTTAGGGTAATAGCTTCTACCTTTTGACTATCGAGTGTTTTTCGCTCTAACTTACGAGACCCTGAGCACCACTTAAAATCGCCCAACATTATGGTACTTTGTGCGCTATTCATTTATTCTCCGTAAACACTCTAAAATAGCGCGGCGAGTATAGATAGTAATGTCTACGTTGTTAATCACCGATATCCAACAATTTGACGCATCTCATGTTGCTAAAAACGGATTATTGACAGTGCCGCAAAAAAGTGACACTCGTCGCATATGTATCATTCCTGCTCAATCATAAATGGCTTGCAAGCTTGATTAGCTATTGTGGCTTCACTCCAAACGCTTCACCAAACCACTCCTTAAAAAAATTAATGAAATTATGTACTTTTAGCGGTGTATGGTCGCGAGCGGGATAGACGATGCTAAGAGTTAAACTACCGCGATCGTATTCTGGCAGTAAACGCTCGATTGTCGGATCATCTGCGAATATATGGTGCGGTAAAAATGCGATACCTTGATGCCTTACCACCAAACCGTACACCAACTGAGTAGAGTTAGCGCGCGCACAACAGTGGATCGTTACCCGCTCAATCTGCTGCCCTTTGGTAAAATTGGTGCTATAACGGTGAGCAATCATCTGGTGTTTTTCCAGACCTTCAACACTTTCCGGGCGTCCATTGCGATTCAAGTAGGTGGTCGATGCTACCAAACTCACAGGGATATTCCCGATATTACGATAGGTCATGCTGGAGTCTGGCATCGCCGAGCTAGCGCGGATACGAAGGTCAAAGCCCTCTTCCACCAAATCGACAAAGCGATCATCAACTAAAATATCGAGATCTATATTTGGGTATAGAGAGCGAAACCGTGCCAACATATCTGCCGTAGCCAGCTCACCTAATACGCTCGACAAGCTGATCCTCAGCTTCCCTCTTGGTACCCCACTGTGCTCCATCAGTTCACTTTCAGCACGTTCAACTTGCTCTAGTATTTGTAAACAACGTGATAAATAACTCTCACCAGCCAACGTCAGTGCATTGGTTCGGGTTGTGCGTTGTAATAAGCGCGAGCCAAGTTTTTGCTCTAAGTCTGCGAGTAAGACGGCGACACATTCAGCTCGTCAGCGACACGCGAAAAGCTACCCAGTTGTGCTACTCGTGTAAAAAGCCGCATTGCTGATAGCTTATCCATTAGATTATTTCCATTTTAGAAAAAGATAAACTCTATACTGCCTATTTATCACTTAATTGGAAAGACTTAGCCTTGTGATGTCCACTATTACAAGGAGTTCAAATGAAAGCTTTTCAATTACAAGAATTTGGTTGTACCAATATCGTTGACTGTCCAATCCCGGAGCCGCAAGCCGATGAAATCCTAGTGCGAGTCCTCGCTTCTTCAATTAATCCTGTCGATTGGAAGATCGCCAGCGGCATGCTCGCACAGCTCGTCCAGCAACCCTTACCACTGACACTGGGTTGGGATCTGGCCGGTGAAGTAATTGCGACCGGTAACGATGCTGGCGAATTTGCCATCGGTGAGCGGGTATTCGCGATGAAAGCGATCGGTATTGAAGGCACGTTAGCGCAATACTGCGTAGTGAAAAAACACCATTTGGCGCGTCTTCCTGACAGTGTGAGTTATGAGCAAGCAGGTACGGTACCGATGACACTGCTAACGGCGTGGCAAGCGTTATACGAAGCGGGTAATTTGCAGCCGCAGCAACGGGTGTTTATCCAAGCAGGTGCCGGTGGTGTAGGTCATATGGCGATCCAGCTCGCCAAAGCAAGACAAGCCCATGTTGTCGCTGCCACCTCAACCGGAAACATCGCTTTTTTGGAAAGCCTAGGTGCCGATGACGTGCTCGACTATACCCAGCAAGATATTTATCAGTGGCTGCGCGACAATCCCGTCGATTTGGTTTTGGAAAGCTTACATGGCGATGCACAAGTTGAGTGCGTTGCAGCAATCAAACCCAAAGGTCGCTTGATCAGTATTTCCGGACTTCAACCGAGTACGCTCACTGCTGCAGAACAGGCAGACGTTCATGCCGAATTTGTTTTTGTCCAACCCAACGCAGAGCAACTAAACCAGGCTGTTGATCTGCTTGCCAGCGGCGATGTGGTAGCGCATATCTCCCAATCAGTCTCTTTCGATGAGATCGAGCACGGCTATCAGCTAAGCCAAACCTCGCGCGTAAGGGGCAAGATTTTGGTCACGTTTGATTAACGCTGACTGATTAACATTTTCTAGCGCATACGAAAAAGCCCCAGCATTTCTGCTGGGGCTTAGAATATGGCGGTGAAGGTGGGATTATTCGTCGCTTTGCTCCTCCCCCTTAGGGCCGCTGCTATCTCGCAGCGTTGCGCGGCAAAGCCGCTGTGCGAACCCAACCGAGGGTCTCACCCTCCTTCAAGAACCAAGCTACTTCTGCTGAATTTTCTATTTTCAACACATACGAAAAAGCCCCAGCATCTCTGATGGGGCTTAGAATATGGCGGTGAAGGAGGGATTCGAACCCTCGGTACGTTGCCGTACACACACTTTCCAGGCGTGCTCCTTCAGCCACTCGGACACCTCACCATATTGTTGGTTGCTACGCGGCGTATCGCTTCGCGTCTCAACGAGGCGCTAATTTAATGATTTCATGCCTCTGGGTCAAGCCACTTTCCTAAAAAAACCATAACAAGCGGTTTGTTTGCACAGCTTTTCACCTAGCTGCAGTCATTTACGGCAATTAATGGGCAACCGACAACCAGTTGCTACACCAAGGTAGCGCCTTTAAAAGCACCTATTGGAGCTATATTGTCTAGCTGGGTCAATATGTCGGGGCTTAACTTGATGTTCAGCGCCTGCAAGTTTTCATCAATGCGCGTAATTTTTCGGCTACCCGGGATAGGCAGTACATTGTCTCCTTGCGCCACCAACCACGCCAACGCTAACTGTGCGGGCGATACACCTAAGTCGAACGCCACCGATTTAATCTTTTCTAAGCGCTGTAAGTTGCTAGTAAAGTTGTCGCCCTGCATTTTCGGGTTATTATTACGAAAATCATCTTTCTCCAGCGCATTAACGTTGCCGGTCAAAAAGCCAGCGCCCAGTGGTGACCACGCGACCAAAGCAGCACCGATTCGGTTTACTGTGGGCAGGATCTCGCGCTCAGCCTCACGACGGAAAAGCGAGTACTCATACTGGACTGACGCAATAGGATGCACATTGTTCGCGCGCTCAATCTCTTCTGCTGTTACGTTCGATACCCCAATGGCCGCCACTTTGCCTGCCGCAACCGCTTCAGCCATCGCGCTGATAGTCTCTTCAAGCGCGACATTAGGGTCAAGATAATGCGCGTACAATAAATCGATTTGCTCAACACCCAGCCGCCGCAAACAACTGTCGATAGCGCGCTGCACATACGCTTTTGAGCCATTGATGGTAAGTGGAAAGCCCCATCCGGTATCAAGCTGACTGCCCTTTTCGCCTTCTTCGTACACAATGCCAAATTTAGTTGCGATAAAAGGGGCCACGCTCGCCTGTTTGATCGCTTGGCAGACCAACTCTTCATTATGCCCGGCTCCGTAAGCATCTGCGGTATCAATCATCATCTGTTGATTGATGGCATGTGTGAGCGTCTCAACCGCCGCGTTGTCATCACTTTGGCCATAGTAGCCCTCTAACACCATCGCACCGTAACCAATCTGCTTAATTCTCTGTCCGTTTTTATCAAACATACCTCAACTCCCATTGTGCTAGCGCTAATTAAGCCTAGCAACTAACGAGTGTCTCCTTAGATTAATCGCTACTTGCTCAAATCGCAGACACAAAAAAGCCAGAGTGAACATCACTCTGGCTTTAATAGAGTAGCAACAAGGCTAACTGCGAATCTACGCTGCGGCTACATAACCCGGTACACGAAAGAGTCGACGCACGATATCAAGAAAGCGGCCGTACACCACACCCAACGCACCAGAAACCAGCGCATTACTGCTTACGGCTGTGACGATCTGATCGAAATCTGCCCCAACGGTCACCAAGATCATGGCATAAACCGGCGATTGGAATAGGACATAAGCGACAAAATCTGCCGCCGATTTCATCATCCGACGCTCAGAAAGTCGCGCGCTCGAGCGCAAAACCCAATCACGAAACGCGCCATAAGGCCACGCGATCAGAATATTCACTGGGATCGACAACAAGCGGGATGCGAGCGACTGCTCAAAGCTCATACCGCTCACGAAAATTTCAATGGCCATACCCGCAACAAAACCGAACAAAACCATCGCAAAAACATCGGCGACCGCATTTCGTAGACAAAAGCGCGATTTCATCATCCACCTGACAGAATAAAAAACTAAATAGAATAGATATGACACTACTAACAAATAGCTTTAGGCTCTTTAGTAGTTATGCGCGCTATTAAAACAGCTTTTTAGTAAAATTAACCACCATATTAAAGACCAAATCAGAGACTAATGTGCTGTTTGATTTAAAATTCAGCATAAATCACTATTACAAAAAAGGTTTAACAGTTGGATCGCAAAGTAGATAACCGATTAGCAACCTATACGATTGAAATTACTGCCAAGTTTAGGTTTTTGAACTACTAGAACGCGAAAACAGAGTGGGTCATATTCTGGCAAAAATCACGGTGGTGAATAAAGTCAGAACGACACGAGTGGCGCAATAGAAAACGCGCGTAAATGAACGACGAGTCAGGGTCTAAAGCCTGATCTGTAGTGAATTGACTAGATAGCGTTAGGGTGAGTTCGCAGCAACAAAAAAGCGGCTCCCGAGGAAGCCGCTTTTTAAGGTTATGTCCGATTGTCTGATTAAGCGTTCACTAGCGCTTCAATATCAATATATTGAGACAAATCACGACGCGTGATGCCCGGCATGTAAGGGATCTCACCCAATTTTTTACCTGGCAGCTTATTCTCTAGGAACTTGATAACTTCAGCATAATTATCTAATCCCGGGTTGATGCGGTTTGCTATCCAACCTGCGACTTTCAAGCCATCGCGCTCTATCGCTTCAGCCGTCAGTACCGCATGGCTCATGCAGCCAAGCTTGATACCCACCACAAGGATCACAGGTAGATCACGCTCTTTTACCCATTCAGAGAGGTAAACCTCATCGGTCACTGGGACACGCCAGCCGCCAGCGCCTTCGACCAGCACCATTTCGGCTTTGGTCTTTGCATTATCAAACGCCTGATTGATAACACCAAAATCAATATCCACCCCATCCAATCGTGCCGCTAAGTGCGGTGAGATAGGTTCAAGCAAAGGATATGGGTTCACTTCTTCGTAAGACATCTCCACATTGGCGGCGTCTTGAAGATATAAAGCATCAGAATTTCGGGTGCCCACTGGCGTTTGCTGGCTGCCCGATGCAACAGGTTTGAACCCTGCTACTTGAATGCCATGTGCGACCGCTGCTTGGATAATGGCACGGCTACATACCGTTTTACCCACTTCAGTATCGGTACCTGCAACAAAAAACGCGTTACTCATTAATGATCACTCCGAAACAAACATGATAGGTTGCGGGTAATAAGCCGTTAGCGTGTCGATGCACATCATAGGCTTCTTCTATTTTCCGCAACACTGCTCGACCTCCGAGTCCCGAGCGGCGTGGCTGTTGCAACTGAGTTGCGCCGATGCCCTTGAGATCTTTCATCAGGTCTTTTGCATGTGAATAGTATTGAACAATTTTGCGAAAGTGTAATTGGCAATCCGGCGACGCTGCTTGCGCTAACGCAATTTTTATCAACTTTTCTGATAAAAATTGATTAATATGTTGATATTCGTCAATCTTGCGCCACGCACTCGCCAATTCTTCTAGGCTGCCATCCACAAGAGTCGTAAATGCAATCACCCCACCAGGGCGCACCACGCGGCGCATTTCTGCCAATGGTTTGCTCAGGTCATCGCACCATTGCAGGGCTAAACTGCTAAACGCAACGTCAAAACTGCTGTCTGCCAACGGCAAATGCTCGGCATCGCCCACTAGGTAGTCCGCCTGATCTCCACAACGCTGCTGCGCTTGAGCCAGCATCGCAGGGCTTAAATCTAAGCATGTCACCTTGTGACCGGCTTTTTGCCATTCATGACTGAAATAGCCGGTGCCACAGCCTAAATCGAGCACCTTTTGCGGTAGATCGAAATGCGGCATATCGTGGATCAACTGCAAGCCCGCACGGCGCTGAAACGCGGCACTGGCATCATAGCTACTAGCCGCTTTACCAAAAGCGGAGGCAATCGCTTGTTTTTGCGAATGGAAAGACAACATCTACTCTCCTTGTTTGATCCGTTGGCACAGCTGCTTCACCGCATTATCCGAATGCAGTGCCGTTAAGGTAATGCGTAAGCGCGGTGTCGGCACCGTTGGCGGCCTGATCGCGCTGATCCTCATTCCGTGCTGATTTAAACGCTCCGCCACCGACATGACCTCCGCGATGGAGTCATAAACCACCGGTTTAATCGGGGTAGCGGTACGGATCGCGCGCGCACTGCCAGCGAGCTCGTGATAAAACAGCTCAGAAAGCTCGTGCAGCCGATCGCGTCGCCACTGATCTTTACGTGCTAAGGTAACAGCCGTGCTGATCGCACAGGCTTGCGCAGGTGGCATCGCGGTGGAATAAGTGTAATGGCGGGCGAACTGCAGCAAATATTCGTAAATGGATTCATCACACAACACTGCCGCACCCGCGACGCCCAAGGCTTTGCCAAAGGTGATCACCTTAATATCACAGGGTGTTTCACTGCCACGCCCTTCTTCACCCAGCACACCCGCCGCATGGGCATCGTCCACCATCAAGAGTGCGTTGCCTTTGTGCTCAGCAATATTCTCCAACGGGGCGATGTCACCATCCATGCTGAACACCCCTTCGGTAATGATCAGCTGCGGTGAATGCCGCGCCACCAGCGACGTGAGATGACCGACATCGTTATGGCGAAACCGCCATTGGGTCGCGGGTGATAACATGCCGGCTTCTTGCAACGACGCATGGTTTAGCTTGTCTTGAAGGAGCACATCGCCTTTTTGCAAAAGGCAAAACAGCACGGCTTGATTGGCAGCGAAGCCACTATTAAACAGCAACGCGCGCGGCATGCCGGTCCACTCACACAACTGCGCCGTCAACGCTTGGTGCGCCGGATAGTAACCACTTACTAAAGGTGATGCGCCGCTACCACTGCCGTAATCGCGGATCCCGTCGGCAAAGGCTTGCTTTACTTCTGGCGCTTGCGACAAACCCAAGTAGTCGTTACTTGAAAAGTTAATCGCGCTGCCTTGGGTATAGAGCCGATGTTCACGCAGTAACTGACTTTGACGCCGCTCATCAAGCGCGGCGTCAATACGCGCTCGAATACTCATCGCGTAGCGTCGTAGAATATATCGTCTTCGGTAGGACGAGCTGCCACTTGTTGCGCGACTTGCGCCATCAAGGAAGCTTCTTCAATTTGATCCGGTTTTTGACTCGATTCGATACGGTTGATGCCTAAACGGTCAAACAACATCATATCGCGATCTTCACCCGGGTTTGGTGTGGTCAGCAGTTTACAGCCATAGAAAATCGAGTTGGCACCGGCCATAAAGCATAGGGTTTGAGTTTGATCGTTCATGTTTTCACGACCGGCCGACAAACGTACCGCGGAGCCTGGCATCATGATACGCGCCACCGCGATAATACGAATAAAATCGAACGGATCGACATCTTCCGCTTCTTCAAGCGGCGTTCCTGCCACTTTCACCAGCATATTGATCGGCACACTTTCAGGGTGTTGTGGCAGGTTTGCCAATTCCATCAGCAAGCCAATACGGTCTCGGGCTGATTCACCCATACCGATGATCCCGCCCGAGCAAATTTTCATTCCCGCATCACGGACATGCGACAACGTATCGAGACGGTCTTGGTAGGTGCGCGTGGTAATGATATTGCCGTAATACTCTGGCGAGGTATCAAGGTTGTGGTTGTAGTAATCAAGCCCGGCCACCGCCAGTTCATCTGCTTGATCCGGGGTTAGCATGCCCAGCGTCATACAGGTTTCTAGCCCCATTGACTTCACGCCTTCAATCATACGAATAAGGTGTGGCATATCGCGCTCATGCGGGTTCTTCCACGCCGCGCCCATACAAAAACGGGTGGCACCAGAGCTTCTCGCTTTTTCAGCAGCCGACAACACTTGTTCGACTTCCATCAAACGCTCACGCTCTACATCCGTGCGGTAACGCGCACTTTGCGGACAGTATTTGCAATCTTCAGGGCAAGCCCCGGTTTTTATCGACAGTAACGTACTGACTTGTACTTTGTTGGCAGGATGATATTCCCGATGCACCTGTTGCGCCTGAAACAGTAAATCCATAAACGGAAGATTGAACAGTGTGTCCACTTCCTTTGCTGTCCAGTTATGTCGAATTTCCACCAGCTCACCTTTTTGTTTTTCCTTGTGTAAGACTTGGCTAGTCTACGATTAGTTAGTAAAGTGTCAACCATTGAAAAGTTACCACATTGACATCTGGACGTTTTTTAACCATGCGCGTAGATTTGCAGTTCGACCATGATCACCTTTGGCATCCCTATACCTCCACACTTAACCCATTGCCCTGCTACCCTGCGATTGGCGCGGATGGCGTCTATATTCATCTTGAAACGGGCGAGGCGCTGATCGACGGTATGTCGTCATGGTGGTCGGCGATCCACGGCTATAATCACCCATTGCTAAATTCGGCAGCCAAATCACAAATCGATAAAATGTCGCACGTGATGTTTGGAGGGTTAACTCACGCTCCAGCAGTGGAATTAGGTAAGAAATTACTGTCGATGGCCGGGTTTGATCACCTCTTTCTTGCCGATTCCGGCTCGGTCAGTGTGGAAGTAGCATTGAAAATGGCGCTGCAGTACTGGCACTCAAAAGGCGAAGCACGCAGTAAATTTCTGACTTTGCGACACGGTTATCACGGCGATACCTTTGCGGCGATGTCCGTTACCGATCCCGATAATTCGATGCATCGGCTGTATAAGGGCTTTTTACCTGAGCACATCTTTGCGGACTCACCCCAAGGGCAATTTCACCAACCGTGGGATCCGGCGGATTTCGCCAGTTTCCGCGCACAGTTTCTTGCTCATCACCCATCGCTGGCGGCCGTGATCTTAGAGCCGATCGTGCAAGGTGCCGGCGGCATGCGTTTATACCATCCCCAATTTTTACGTGAGGTTCGCGCCCTGTGTGATGAGTACGGCGTACTATTGATTGCTGATGAAATCGCCACTGGCTTTGGTCGTACGGGTAAACTGTTTGCCTGTGAGCACGCGGGGATCAAAGCCGATATCTTGTGCGTCGGGAAAGCGTTAACTGGCGGCTACATGACATTATCAGCCACCATGACCACCAGCGACGTCGCTAACACGGTATGTGGCGGTGAAGCGGGCTGCTTTATGCACGGACCAACCTTTATGGGCAACCCCCTTGCCTGTGCTGTGGCCGATGCCAGTATGACCTTGCTACAAAGTGGCGAATGGCAGCAGCAAGTCGCCGCCATAGAGCAAAGCTTTGCCACCTTGCTGCCTTCCCTGCGCCAACACGCCAGCGTTAAAGATGTGCGTTGGCTCGGTGCGATTGGCGTGGTTGAGCTCCATCGCCCCGTGGACATGATCAAAATCCAAGCACACTTTGTCGAAAAAGGGGTCTGGATCCGTCCCTTTGGTAAACTGATCTATATGATGCCGCCATTTATCTCCAGCCATGATCACCTATGCCAACTGGTCGACGCCATCGACAGTGCGCTGGAAAAAGATCTGCTGGCACAGTGATTCATTCAGCGCCTTGATGCGTAGATAGGAAAAAGAGGATGACATGGGTGTGAGCATGCAACATTATCTATTTCCACTACCGGTATTACTGCTTCCTGGCGGCGTGACCTTATTGCGAATTTTCGAACCGCGATACCTGCGACTGGTCAAAGAGTGCTGCGCCACCGACACCGGTTTTGTGATCGCAATGGAAGATAACAACCGGCTCTGTTCGCTGGGTACACTGGTGAAAATTACTGACTTTGAGCAGCGTGACGACAATACGCTGGGGATCACGATTAAATCGCTGTCCGTCGTGCAAATCGACGAGCCTGCGCAACAAGACGATGGATTGTGGTACGCCAGTACAGAGCGGCGTCCGTTCTGGGATGAAAAGCCGGCGGTTGATGAAACGCAGTTTCGCAATTTGAGTCATATGCTGCGACAACTGTTTGTGGCGTACCCTGACTTAGACGCGCTGTATCCGGTGAAGCTGTTTGATGATGTGAATTGGGTGTGTAGCCGTTGGCTAGAAGTGGTGCCACTGGCGAACAATCAACGCCAATGGTATTTGGGACAAGCCGATCACGCGGAGGCGCTGCAGTTTCTTACAACAACCTTAATCGAAGATTCAACGCCAACGCAACACAGCTAGGATTAACCTTCGATCATCTTCATTAACAGATCGCCGGTGTACATGGCTTTTTTCACCAACGCAGCGCCCGGCATCGTCGCTTGCGTATAGAAACAGCTCTCTTCAATCACCAAATTATCAGTGTACGCTGGCAATGCGCTGCTCTGAATGTATTCACGGATCGCCGGATACAAGACTTTCTTGGCGCGGTTAAACTCGCCACCGATCAAAATCTTCTGCGGGTTGAACAAATTCACCATGATGGCAATTGCTTGGCCGAGGTTGTGCCCGAGCTCAACAATCACTTGCTTCGCCAGCGGATCCCCTTCGACGGCTGCATCACAAATACGCTCAATGGTGATAGCACCGCCATGCAGCGATGAAGGTCGCGGCTCCGATGGCTGCGCTTCGGACAACAGCGCTTCCACTTGGCTTTGAATAGCGCTCAAACTGGCAACCGTTTCCAAGCAGCCGTAGTTGCCACAAAAACACTTCTTGCCAAACGGCTTGATGCGAATGTGGCCCATTTCACCCACATTACCTAAGCGGCCTTGCAAGATGTTGCCATCAAGCACAATCCCTGCCCCCACACCGTGGTGAATAGAGACCAAAATCGAGTTGTCGACATCTTGCGAATGACCAAACAAACGCTCAGCCAATGCCCACGCATGAGTGTCGTTGGCAATAAAAACGGGCAGACCAATCGCTTCGTTTAGCGCTGGGCCCAATGGCATATTGGCGATATTGTAGTGCGGCATTTGGATCACAATGCCATCTTCGGCATTGACAAGACCTGGCAGCGAAACCGCAATACTGGTGACACGATCAACTTCACTGACGTGGTTAGCAAAAAACTGGTTAATTTCGACGATCAGCTTTTGGATCAGGGGTTCTTGATCCACTTCTTTCAGGGTTTGGCGCTCATCAATCAGCAAATCGCCACCGTGCTCGTGCAGCGAAATCGTCAGATAGCCACGACCCAAACGCAGGGACAAAAACTGCCAACCTTCATTGCGGGTTTTCAGACCAATAGCAGGACGGCCACGGCTGATAGGCTCTAAGATTTGAGTTTCTTGAATAAGATGTGCATCCATGAGCTCACGGGTGATCTTCGTGATACTCGCTGGCGCTAACTGGCTTAATTTAGAGAGTTCGATGCGAGAGATCGGACCGTTTTGATCAATTAACCGATAAACGGTACCTGCGTTATTACGCTTGATATGATCGATGTGACCCGGTTGGGCATGATACATCCCGACACTCCCTAAATTATATTCAATCTTATTTTTTTACTTTGCGAAGAAATTGTTAAGCACAAACTTATCCGTCCGTGACTGCAATCACAGTGTTTTAGATAAAACGTCCTCAAAGCCCGACCAAAGTCCTTATTTTAACACCTTTTTCCCCGAATAAATTCACCTAACGAAATATGATCATTTTCGTTGGCCTACCAACAGAATACCTAACTTACTAGCCGCAATCAGCCTATTAAGGGAGGCAACTCCGTCTAATCATAAACAACCAGCATGAAACGGGAGAATGCCATTTTTTAGCCTTTTTGCCGCGACGACCGCTTAACTTCCCTAAATCTTATGTCGATGTGCAAAACTTGTCCGGTTTTAAGCCCTCCCAAAGGCCTTTCTGGGCTCACCGATAAAGAAAACAGAAGAAATCTGCTTTCTTGCCCCTAACAAGGCTTGAAGCTATAACTCAAGCAGGTAATATGACTACCCTATAAGTAAAAACACTTTCAGCACATCATCGTGCCCCCATGGAGTAATGATCTAACATGACGACTTACGCGCCTGTACAAGACGTGTTGACGGGCAAAATCGCAGTAGACAGTGAAGTAACTGTTCGCGGTTGGATCCGTTCACGTCGAGATTCCAAAGCTGGTATCTCTTTCCTTGCCATTTATGACGGCTCTTGTTTCGACCCGATTCAGGCCGTGGTCCCTAATGAACTGAATAATTACAACGATGAAGTTCTAAAGCTAACAACAGGCTGCTCTGTTGAAGTAACGGGCAAAGTGGTTGATTCTCCAGCCGCAGGTCAAGCGTTCGAACTAGCCGCCACTGAAGTAAAAGTGGTTGGTTGGGTTGAAGATGCTGACACCTACCCAATGGCGAAAACCCGTCACTCTATTGAGTACCTACGTGAAGTGGCGCACCTACGCCCACGTACTAACGTGATTGGTGCGGTTGCGCGTGTACGTAACTGTCTATCACAAGCGATCCACCGCTTCTACCACGAGCAAGGCTTCTTCTGGATGTCTGCGCCGCTGATCACTGCCTCTGACTGTGAAGGGGCTGGTGAGATGTTCCGCGTATCAACGCTTGATATGGCTAACATCCCAATGACTGAAGCGGGTGAAGTCGATTACGACAAAGACTTCTTCGGTAAAGAAACCTTCCTGACCGTATCAGGCCAGTTGAACGCAGAAGCGTACGCGTGTGCTCTGAGCAAGGTTTACACCTTTGGTCCAACGTTCCGCGCAGAAAACTCTAACACCAGCCGCCACCTTGCGGAATTCTGGATGGTTGAGCCTGAAGTGGCGTTTGCTGAACTGGACGATGTAGCGAAACTGGCAGAAGACATGCTGAAGTATGTGTTCAACGCCGTACTTGAAGAGCGTCGTGACGATCTTGAGTTCTTCGCGCAACGCATCAACAAAGACGCGATCACTCGCCTAGAGCAATTCGTGTCTTCAGATTTCGCGCAAGTTGACTACACCGACGCGATCCAAATCCTATTGGATTCTGGCCGTGAGTTCGAATTCCCTGTTGAATGGGGTATCGACATGTCATCTGAGCACGAGCGCTACCTAGCAGAAGAGCACTTCAAAGCACCGGTTGTCGTGAAAAACTACCCGAAAGACATCAAAGCGTTCTACATGCGTATGAACGACGATGGCAAAACCGTTGCCGCGATGGACGTTCTGGCACCGGGTATCGGTGAAATCATCGGTGGCTCTCAACGTGAAGAGCGTCTAGAGCTTCTAGACAAACGTATGGTTGAAATGGGCATCGATCCTGAGCACATGAACTGGTACCGCGATTTGCGTCGCTACGGTACCGTGCCGCACTCAGGTTTCGGTCTAGGCTTTGAGCGTTTAGTGACTTACGTAACCGGTATGGCAAACATCCGTGACGTGATCCCATTCCCTCGTGCGCCACGCTCTGCGAACTTCTAAGCAGAACAACTACGAAAACAGGTCGCCTATTTGGGCGGCCTTTTTTATCGGTGGCTTTCCAAGCAAAGTCACAGAAAAGAAGACAGTCGCGCCGTTAAATTGTCCAAAAGCAAAGTTTGCTTAATTTTTGTGACAGAGGATTGCGATTTTTGATTAGCAAAAGTATAAAGGGGTATACCCCTTCACTAATGCATGGATGAGCGAAAAATGTTTGAGAAAATTGTTGCTGCTCCCGCTGACCCAATTCTGGGTTTGACCGAGGAATTTAAAAATGACCCGCGCGCAGAGAAAATCAATCTGGGTGTAGGTATTTACAAGGATGAATCAGGCAACACGCCAGTATTGGCGACAGTGAAAAAAGCAGAAGCTATTCTGCTAGAAAAAGAAACTACCAAATCTTACCTCAGCATTCCTGGTACTGCTGAGTACGGCCTAGCAGTACAACAACTGCTGTTTGGTGCAGATGCAGCCGTCATTAGCGGTAAGCGCGCACAAACCGCACAAGCGCCAGGTGGTACCGGTGCACTACGTCTGGCCGCTGAGTTTATCAAACGCCAATTGGGCGATGTGAAAGTGTGGATCTCGAACCCAACTTGGGCGAACCACAACGGGGTATTCACCGCCGCTGGCCTAGAAACAGTTCAATACAGCTACTACAACGCGCAGAACAAAGACATGGACTTCGCGGCAACGCTGGCTGATCTGCAAGAAGCCAAAGCGGGCGACATCGTGCTTCTGCACGGCTGCTGTCACAACCCTACTGGTATCGACCCAGATCAAGACCAATGGGGCCAACTGGCTAACCTTGTGGTAGAGAAAGGTCTGATCCCACTGTTTGACTTTGCATACCAAGGTTTCGCCACTGGCGTTGAAGATGACGCACAAGGTCTGCGTATCTTTGCTCAGAAATGTGATGAGCTACTAGTCGCAAGCTCGTTCTCGAAAAACTTCGGTTTGTACAACGAGCGTGTCGGTGCGTTCACCCTAGTGGCGAAAGATGCACCGGTTGCTGCAACGGCATTTAGCCAAGTGAAAGCCATTGCTCGCGTGATCTACTCAAACCCACCAGCGCACGGCGCAGCGATCGTGACAGAGATCCTTAACGATACCGCACTGCGTGCAGAGTGGGAGCAAGAAGTTGCTGAGATGCGTGACCGCATTCAAGAGATGCGTACCCTCTTTGTTACTACCTTGAAAGAGTTGGGCGTTGATGCTGACTTTAGCTTTATCGAGCGCCAAAACGGCATGTTCTCGTTCTCAGGCCTAAGCAAAGAGCAAGTACAGCGTCTAAAAGACGAGTTCGCCATCTACATTGTCGGCTCTGGCCGTATCAGTGTGGCGGGGATGACAAAGTCTAACATGCTGCCGCTATGTAAAGGCATTGCCGCAGTACTGTAATTAGCGCGAATTACAGATAAAAAAATGGCACCTTTACGGTGCCATTTTTCTACTACTTGAAATTACGCGTTCATTGACTGCGCATTAAATCGAACCGTTTATCAAAGCTCCAGAGTTATCATTCCGCCTAACTCCTACCCTGACTTATCAAAGTCAAACGGCAGTACATTATTGATATAAAGGTCTTTCTCGTACCGTGCTTCTAATTGTTCTCGCCATGGCCGGTCGGCGATCGGTATCAAATAGAATTTCTCTCGGCTGGTATCAGTTACAAACGCCATCCCATGACGCATCAGTTCAAAATGAATATCACTGATAAATTCCTGATTGAAATTCAATCGCCCGGTAAGGTGGTTGATATCTTTGCGCGTTAAACTAACGCCAAAGTCCTCCTCACAAAATCGCTGCCTTAACCAATGTGCGAATTCTCTAGCACTCACCATTGTCATAGTATCAATCCTCGTTAACCGACGATTGAGCCGGTAAAACCAACCTGGTGATCAGAATCCATCACCACGCCACCACTGCTAACAACATACTGATAACATTACACTGAGCCATAACGATTGTGTCACCCCAAATGTATATCTGTATGAGTAATGCACTTGCTCGTTTATCGAGCAGCATCACATAACTTATAGCAGAGAAATAGCTTTTAGGTATTTAAACTCCCTAATAGAAGCCAAGTGGTTTTAACGAATGTGATACAAGAACTGATTTTTCGATGCCGTTGCAAAATTTGCGTAAATTATATAAAAACCCAACAGAATTAATGAGATAACTAATAACAACTGTTAGATGAGTTTGTCATTCTTCAAGCTAGCAGGACAATATGACAGTTTATAGTCAGCCCAATTAACCTTCCTTGTCACGCTGCTTTATTGTCAAATGTTAAATTAATGTGACACTAATTGCATTTAACCCCATGACTAGAACCGCAGACAATCCACCAGTGAGATTGCGGTACTAATAATGAGAAATCGGCGATAAAGCAAAAATACAGACCTGAAAGAAAATCAGGATCGTGCGCCAGCGGGTAACGCGATGAGGGATTCGACGATGACAAGCAAGGAAATTATATTGAAGCGAACAACAATAGCACTCAGCAGTGAGAAGGTAGAAAGGTAGAGATAAGTGAAAGGAAGAAGAAAAACGGATAAACAAAGGAAAAGGGTGACCGCCTTCTTTGTCGTTAAGCATCTGCATAAAATACTGACCGCTTAACCGACGCGAAGGCGGATAGGAAATTAGGCTGCTTTATACAGAACCTTGTTTCCTGCAAGTTGAATGCGCTCAACTAGGCCTTCTTCAGCCAGTTTCTTCAGAGCCGCAGTTGCCCACGACGCCGCTTTCGCATCTTCTTGACCTGCATCTAGACCAATACCTTTCGGATTGATACCTTCAGCATAGTTACGAACGATATCTAACACTTGTTGTTGCTTAGCGGTCAATGAAAGAGTGTTTGCTTCAACAGGGGTTGAGGTCGCCTTCGCTGGCGCCTCTGCTTTCACAGGCTTCGCCACTTTTTCTTGCGCAATAGGCTTAGCTTTTGCCACCGGCTTGGCTTTCGCAATTGGCTTCGCATCAGCTTTCACTACAGCCGAAGTGGTCACTTTCATTGTTTTGTTCAGTTTACGCTGAACATTGCGTTTGTGAGACATTCTCATTCAGTTTTCTACTCCGTTGCTTACTCGCGCCGCCCCAGCAGCGAAAAAGTAAGCGCGTTTTATATCAAAAAACCACACCGATTTATAGCCACCGTTTGAATTCGACTAACAAACAAATACAGATTCTGTGAGACTGTCCGTTACGTTCTTGAAAAATAACGCAAGTCACACCAAACATTCTCAGCTCAGTCACGTAGAAAAAACAAGCTAACAACAGGACATCTTGACGACCACTTTCGCTTACGACGTCGTCATGCGTATACTGAATAAGGAGGCTGACTTATGGAAACTCGCCACATTGCGATACACCCTCCCACCTCGCACAGCTTCTTTGCGCTGGCTGGGGTTGGCTGCTTGATCTTATTGGCTGTGGGCTTGGTGTTCGCGAATATTAAACCGGCCTGGACGATCCCGGTGATGGTCACAACAAGCCTAATTTTGGCTTGGTTTTACTGGCACTTACGTCAACCCGCCATCAGTTTATCTCTCACGCCGATGCATCTTCAGCTGCACCATCGCGTTGGCGGCTGGAGTGTGCGCTGGCACTCTTTAATCACGATTGAACAACTTCAACTTGAGCGCGACGGCTGGTACGAACCGATCCCGTGGGTCGGACTTAAACTCAAGAGTTACGATGATATCCTGTGTCGGATCTCCCCGCGAGTTGTCAGCCAAATATTGATAGAGCAACGGATCCTACTCATCATGGCACATCGACGTGGTGCAAAAGGCAGTGTGGCTATTGAAGATATGTTGTTTGATGATACGCCCTACATTGACCACCACGGTGTGCGCTACACCGGCCTGATGGCAATGTTTGCTAACCGAATGCGCTACAACCGAGAATTACTCGGCAGCGATTTGATGATATCGGAAGATAGATTGGGGATGGAGTCGAGCCGTTTTGTTGGCTTAGCCCGGCGCTACATGATGGCAGCACCGAGCGACGACCACTAGCAACTAGCGGTTAGTGGATCAGTAGAGCGGCATTTCATCCGCCACAAACGGGTTCGAGACGCGCTCACGACCAAATGTGGATCTCTCACCATGGCCAGGGATAAATATCACATCATTACCTAGCGGCCACAACTTGCCTTTGATCGCGGCAATCAGTTGCTCGAAATTCCCTTTCGGGAAATCGGTACGGCCAATTGCGCCTTTAAACAGCACATCACCCACCCAAGCGGTCTGCGACTCTTCATTAAAGAAAATCACATGACCCGGTGTGTGGCCCGGCGTGTGGTATACCGCCAAGGTTTGATTACCAATGGTAACGGTATCGCCATCTTCCAACCATTGATCGGGGTCGAACGCTTCAACACGAGGAAAACCGAACATATCTCCTTGCCCTGGCAACGCCTGTAGCCAAAATGCATCATCTTTATGTGGGCCAATGACGGGCACCTGAAGCTGCGCGGCGAGATCTGGCGTACCGCCGACATGATCCATGTGACCGTGAGTAAGAAGCAACTGTTTTACTTCCAATTGGTGTTCATTAACCACCGCCATAATGCGCTGGATGTCGCCACCGGGATCCACAATCGCCGCGTGACGGGTTTCATCACACCAAATTACGGAGCAATTTTGCTGGAATGCCGTTACAGGCACGATCTGATAACGCAGGGTCATGATCTATCTCTGTTTGAAAGTTTGAACTGTAGCTGAGGATAACACTACAAGGGAGAGATGCAAATCTCTCCCTTGGGGTTGTCGCAAGCGTCGATTTAGTAACCCAGTGCAGTCAAGCGTTCACGATCAAACGGCCCCGCATGCGGTTGATCGTAGCTGTAAATATCATTGCGATATTGTCGTTGGCCATCTTCAACCCACGCCGTTTGGTACACCAACTCTACCGGCACTTGACCGCGAATACGGACAAATTTGGTATCCAGTGATGAACGGTAGGTCGACACGCGACGCGAGCTCACCCCTGACTGCGACATCAACAAGCTTGCCAAGCTCGCGGCACGCTCAACGCGAATACAGCCAGAGCTTAAAGCGCGGTGCGAGCGATTAAACAACCCTTTCGATGGCGTATCATGGAGATAAATCGCCTGGCTGTTGGGCATGTTGAACTTAAACCGTCCCAACGCATTACTGTTACCCGGCGCTTGCTGAATCCGGTACGGGAAGCGCGATACATTCACCGCCGACCAATCAATCGATTCAGGCGCGATCACCTCGTTAGACGACCAGCCTTTCAAGATCTGATAGTTATGGCGCGACAGATAATTCATATCGGCTTTTACCCGCGGCAAGATATCTTCTTCCATAATGGTTGGCGGTACGTTCCACGGCGGGTTAAACACCACAGTATCAAGTTGGGAAGTCAGTAATGGTGTACGACGGCTTGGGCGCCCCACAATTACACGACTATCAAACACCATCTCATCGTCTTGCCACAATTTCAGCTCAAAGTTAGGCAAGTTAACCACCAGCATATTACTGCGCTGAGGGTTCCAAACGCGCAAGCGTTCCATGTTCAACGCCATCAAGCGCACACGCTCATCCAGCGAGATATTGAGCCAGCCACGTGTCGCTGGGCCAATCACCCCATCGACCCCTAAACCATGGCGAGTCTGGAAGCGTTTTACGGCCTGCACTAACTCAGTGGAATAACGGTTCACGCCGCTCGCTTTGATTTGCTCGCCGACCTGCGGATCGAGATCGCCTAAGGTGACCAAGATCTCTACTAGCTCTTCGCCCTGTGGCAAGTAATCATTAGGCCGTAATACGTTAGGCACAGTAAACGGCGGCAAATGCCCATGCGTTTGCTTGATGGCGATCAGGGCATCCAAGCTTTGCTGCATCTCATCATAGACAGAGCCCAGCGGCTTACGTCCTTCCAACCAAGAATAGAAATAGTGACTGCTTAACGCTTGGGTCAACCCGTCCATTTCAGCGATAGCAGGCGACAAGCCATCAACATCGGCACCCGCACCAAAATACCAAGTGCGCCCTTGTGTACGGGCAAGCTCTTGATAACGCATGTAGGCAATCAGCGTGTCTGTCGCAAGCACATCATAATGACGCCATTCTGCGGACGACTTCGCCTGTTCGAGTAAAGCTAATCGTTCCGAAAACCACGGGCTGAGATCAGCTAGCGCAATCACACGCAATTGGTTTTCAAGGCTTTGACGTGCATCCGCTTCTTGCCAAATTGGGCTGAAATCGCGCAGCGAGTACAAATGCGCTAACTGTTTTGGATAGTGGTAAACGACGTTGTCATAATTGGCTTGTTCCAGCCAACGACGACCAAATTCATCAATAGTAATGCGCTGCGTGGGTGAGGAAACCGTCGTTGGTATTTCTTCATCCATGGATATCGTAGCCGTCCACCCTTGGGCGGCAACCACCAAACATCCGGTTAGCACAGCGTTTCTTGCCAAGGTACGCATAGGGCGCACGCCCTCCAACTGTTCAAACGATGTTTTAATTATGATGTAACTTAGGCAGGGACGAGGTAGTGCTTGCTCCTCAGTCTCAGTGTTGTTTTATTCAGTCATTGTCACTGCCTTCCAGTGGTTATCCCACTCTATTAGTATGTCTACTGTCTCATAGCTAGATACCGATACGAAATCGACAACCGTTCCAAGTCCAGAACCAAAAATCCAGCGTTTTTCGTCAGGCAACGCCACGATAGGACACACATCATTTACGGCAAGCACCCGCTCTAGCCGTGGTGTTGTTGTATCAATGAGACCAATCACGCCGCCTCTGGGAGAAGAGACCATGGCATACTCCCCCATGGTTGCCACACTTCCAATATAGCCACTAAATCGGGACCAGTGCGGATTTTCTGCCTGTATTTTGAGGATAGGTTGCCCCCTTTCGTGGATAGCGACCAAACTGTCCGTTTCATCAGGATCACCTTGATATTGCAACCCAACCACAGTGCGCCCTGCCGAGGTTACCGCTAAATGACGGATACTGGCACGCTGCTGGGGTAAGGCGACCCGCTCAGTCTCAGTTTGGGTTTCGATATCGAAATAGACCAAGTAGGGTTGCATCTGATCGAGGTTAAGCTTTTCACGTCCTCGGGTTTTGATCCCTCCTATCGCAATCATTAAAGTGTGATCATTCCACCATGTCAGCTCATGCGGGCCTATCGCATTTTGCAGAGGCCATTCATTAATGCGAGTCAATCGACCTTGTTGAGCATCTACTTCATAGCAACCAATAACGGCGTTGCAAGTTGCTTCAAAACCTTCTGTGGTATACAAAAAACGACCATCAGCGGAGAACACTGCATGGCCGTAGAAAAATCGTTCAGGCTCTGGTTGTTGGCTTGATAGTTGCCGTCCTGTCTGAACATCAAACAGGTGTAAGTATTGGCCTGGGCGACGGGATATCGCGACGACAATAGGTAAGGACGGATGGATCGCCACATCGTGACCACGCTCCGGCAGCGGTAGCCAATGCCGGAGTTGCCATTGATCATCCACCACCGCTACACCATAGTGCGCATCGCGCCGCGCGCACCCCACCAGCTGAAACGGCGTGGACGATGGCGAACCGGCGCTCACGGGCCAAGCCGCGTACGCCCCCAGCGAAAGCGCCAGCTGCAAAAACTTGCGCCGAGGAAGATCAATCGCCATCAGTGGCGTTAAACCCGGCCGAGATAGAAAGTGCGGCAGCGATCTCTTGTTGCCACATCGTTTCTAATGCCATCAATTGGGTCTGCAACCCCACCAATTGGCGATAGCCATAATCATCTATCAGCAAGGTTGAATACGTATTCTCATCGCTAAACACGCTGTTTTCTTGCGTTGTACGCAACAAGATATCCATATTGGCCACAAGATCGGTTTCGCCTTTCGCCACCAATGCCGGGCGAATACTCGCCTGCCAACTGGCATCTACGGACGCTAAACTGGCCGCAATTAACGCCAGCGAATGATCGGAGCGCCACGCTTCAGCAAAATAGAGATTGCCTTTGCCGTTTGAGCCTAATGAGATCCCCAGTTTTTTGAGTAAACGTGCCAACTGATGGTTAATCGCCACAAACTGATGCTCGACGACACTCTCACCATGGACACTTTGCCACTCGCTGCTCGCCAAGCCAGAGATCACCGCTTGCGTGTTCACTTCAAGGCCTTGTGCTACCGCAAGGGCATATTCACACTGGCGTGGGGTTTGCCAATCCGAGCCTTTATCAAACAGCAACCACTCGGCGGCGCCTAAACCTTGTGCCGCGACACTGCCTTCCGTTACCGCAGTGACGGAGACTGGTCGGTCACTGGTAAGCCACTCGGGAACTTGACGGCCGACCAAGTTCTTCTTATCGGGCCAAAATTGGACATGCCACACTTGATCTTGTATGGATAACGGCAGGTTTTCTCGACCTTGGAAGAACATCCAACTACCAGCGAGATCGCGCCACGCAAGCTGGGCGTTACTGACGATATCAGGCTCTTCCGCCTCACACACTTTGGCAATCGCGTCAGTTAATTGCTCCGCGTTGCGATGCAATATCTCAGCACGCTGCTGGTAAAGCTCATGCGTTGCTGTAAGGGCTTCATCGCTAGCATATCCCCATGATGAGCCACACATCGCCGCCACCGCCAGTATCAGCGCGTTCGGTTTTACGATAGGCGCTTTCATTTCAGGTTTAACACCCATCATGATCTCGAATGCCGACGGCGTTAATCTACTTTTTGTCATCACGTTCGCCTTAGAGTGAATTCAAGAATGCCAACAGAGCCTGTCGCTCATCTGCCGACATCGCTAGTACTTCATCACGGCTCGCTTGCGCTTCCCCGCCATGCCACAAAATCGCTTCCATCACATTACGCGCTCGGCCATCGTGCAAAAAGAAGGTGTGACCGTTCACCTCTTCGGTATACCCCAGCCCCCACAAAGGCGGTGTGCGCCAAGTCTGCATAGTGAACAACCACATCTTCTTGCGTTACCTTGTGTTCACCCTCATGGGCCACTGCCATGTTGGAAATTGCCAGCGAAATGCTGCTGCCTAACAATACCAACGCTGTTTTTTTGTTGAGCATAACCACGTCCTTTTTAGTTTAAACGGCAGTAATAATAGTTATCATTTATGGTAACAATCGTAACAACAAAAGAAAACATTTAATTACACTTTTACCGCCATCTTCTGCATTATCGCCTTCATTTCTATACATATCGTTAATTTACTGTCGAGAAGATGCTCATCAGGCATACAGATGTTCTTTGCAGCCGTTGGCTTAACCATGCGAAATTAGTGCATAAAAAAAGAGGCAACGCCGTGCCTCTTAATATTGATTTAACCATGGATATTCGACGCAATCAGCGATCAACCCACGCGACACCTTGCTGGTAATTCGTTAAGCGAGCTTGGTAGTCTCGACGCTTACTTACATCTTGCTCCGTCAATGTCGCGATGGCTTTCAATTGGGTATCTACCGCTTTATCAAACTCACCACACGCGGCATAGGCCGCCGCCAAGTTGTCCAGATCGTCTGAACTCAACTCCGGCAAGCGTTGCATCAACTGCTTTGCCATCCGTAACGCTTTATCGCCATCACGGTATTGAGGCTCAGAGCAGGTTGAATAGAGCCAAACCAGATTTCTGCGCGAGCTTAGTGAACCCAAATCCGCTGCTTGCTCTAACCAATTGATCGCTTCACCACACGGTGACTCGCTAGGCAGACGCTCAGTGATGTACAACAGGCCTAGAAGCTCCATCGCATCACGATCGCCACCCGCTGCGGCTTTGCCATACCAACTTGCGGCAACGTTAGCATCGGCAGGGAACCCACTCCCATTGTCGAACAGTTGACCCAATAAGCGTTGAACTTGCGGATTATCTTCTGCGGCCATCTCCAACCAGTACAAACTGCGCAGTAAATCCACCGGTAGCTGATGCTCTCCGTACAAATACGCTTGACCTAGAAACAGCTGCAGATCTTTGTCGCCCTCTAAGGCTTGTAATTCAACATAATCGATCGTGTCAGCTAAATGATTGCTGGGCAGTGTGGTACTGCTTGCGTATGCCACAACACTCAAACTTGATAAAAGAACCATACCTGCAAAACGACGCATCCATGCAGTGACTGCTTTCCTCAGTGCCATACCCACCTCCGCGAAAATTCGCTGTGACAATACCATTGATTGTACAAAAATCAACCAAACAAAAGTCAGCGCTGGGTTAGCAAAAATGCGTATTGATATTTATCAGTACGTTAATCATCAATAAATTCATCGAAAATGTGATCTGAATAAAGTACACCCGCCGCAGTGGGCGTCGTCACCGCGCAGTAGTAGGTACAGACCATGAAATGAATAAGAACGATAGCCAAAAAAAAGGCCAGCCCGCAGGCTGGCAACGCAACACCCTTTACTAGGTGCTAAGGGATTAAAGGGGGAACACCTTTCTTACGGCAGTAATACGGTGTCGATCACATGAATAACACCATTCGACGCTTCCACATCAGTGGCAAGCACTTGCGCGTCGTTCACACTCACCTTGCCCCCATGGACTGTGATAGAGACGTTTTCGCCTTGTACTGTCGGTGCCCTATCCATCCCCACAACATCTTGCGCCATCACCTTTCCCGGTACCACGTGGTACGTCAGTACCTGCACTAACTTGTCTTTGTTTTCCGGTAGTAATAGCATCTCGACTGTACCTTCTGGCAATTTCGCAAAGGCGTCGTTGGTCGGCGCAAACACAGTAAAAGGCCCGTCGCCTTGCAATACCTCAACTAAGCCTGCTGCTTGTACCGCTGCAACCAGCGTTGAGAAGTCCTCATTACCTGCCGCAACCGCGACGATATCTTGTTTCTCACCATGATGACCGGCAGCCGCATGACCGGCCGCGAACAAAGAAAACAGGCTGAACAGGGTGATCGCCAAATAGTGGGAAAATGCTCTCATTCTTTCTCTCCTCGTTACTCTTCTCTTCATTTTTCAAATGGGTGGGTGACGAAAACGCGTCGACCCAAAATGCAGACACAAAACAAATCAATATTTTGTTTGCGCTGAAAAAAGTACGCTCGACTGCAGAAACAGATCAATCGAGATAAAAAAAGCCCGCACTGACTAGCGCGGGCTTAATAAGCAGACTGAATAGGATCAGTTCAGCTCAAGCTCTAAAGGCTCACCGTGATCAAGGCTAGTATTATCACCTTTACTCGCCTCGTCTTTATGATGACCAAAGCCTTTCAGACCGACCACGTGTACGTGCTCGCGATCTTTGAAGATCTTACGCACCAGTTTGTAGGTGGTCCCTTTCTCTGGCGAAATGTTTTCCGGCGCTGCGATAAGCAGCTGCATGTCCAAACGATCACACAACTCAAACAGCGTCGCGATAGATTTCGCATCCAGACGCGCGGCCTCATCCAAGAACAATAGGCGGCATGGAATGATGTCTTTGCCGCGCAAACGACGTGACTCTTCTTCCCAGCTTTGTACCACCATCAATAGGATTGACTGACCAGTACCGATCGCCTCACCGGTTGATAACGCGCCAGATTCCGCTTGCAACCAGCCGTCACTGCCGCGGTTCACTTCCACGCCGAGCTCAAGATAGTTACGGTAATCAAGCAGCTCTTCACCCAGAGTTTGTGGCGAGCGTTGGCCCACATCAATGTGCGGATTTAAACGCTGGAACAACTTCGCCATCGCTTCAGAGAAGGTCAGGCGTTGGTTGCCAAACAAGTCTTGGTGTTGCTCTTGTTGCTCAGAAAGCCCGGCGAGCAGTGACTCGTGAGTTTCGCGCACTTTCACAGTCAAGCGCACACCGTTCACCTGACCAAACGCCACACCTTGCAGGCCTTGGTTGAGCATGCGAATACGGTTTTGCTCGCGCTGGATGGTTTTGCGGATAATGTTTGCCACTGATTCCGAGCTGATCGCCAAACGTTGTTCACGTTGGGTAAGCTCGTCAGTAAGACGGGCCAGCTCCACTTCCATCTCTTCGATCGCTTCCACCGGATCGTCGGTGCGAATGATGTCGTGACGAATGCGATCACGCAGGTGCTGATACACCGCGATGTAGAACAAGACTTTACGCTCTGGTCGCGCCGCATCTTCCGAGTGACGTAACGCATCACGTAGATCTTCGTTATTCGCCACCGCCAAGCGCAACGAACCGAGCGCTTTATCCGACAGCGAGCGTAGTTCATCGGCGCTCATGTACGCCATTTCGCGACGTTGTAGACGACGCTCCACATCGTTTTCGCGCGCTAAACGCATTACGCTGCACCAGCCGGCTTTAGCGTTCACCACAAACTTACGCAGATCTTGGTAATCTTTGCCTAGCTTACGCAGGCGCTTAATCACACCCTTTTGCTCAAGCTCAATCGACATGATGCCTTTATCCAGCACCTTGGTACGTTCGCGGCTTTGTTGCAACTGACTCGCCAGCTCATCACGGCGATTCACCGCACGCGCTTCCGCTTCTGCGTCAGGGCGTACGCCTAGCTCTTGCAGTTCGCGCTCAAACTCTTGCAAGGTTTCTTGCTTAGCTTGGTGGGCACTCTTAAGCGATGCAAACAATTGATTGTATTGGCTTGCTTGGCTCTGATGCTGCTTTAGCTGCTCACGGTTTTGGGTACGCTGCTGCTCTGCTTGCGCCAGTTTGCGCTTCAACTCTTCGTTCAGCTCACTGCTCTTACCCACCAGCTGAATGGCGTCGGCGTAGGCAAAATACGCTTTACGCTCAACCAAATCTTCACAGGCAAACAGCTTGGCTTTAAGTGCTTGCAGCTGCTGATCTTTTTGCTCGAAATCAGAGGCAAGTTGATCAAATTGCTCTGGGTCGGCAGCCAAGGCTGAAACTTTTGTTTGCAGCTCGGCCAGTGCTTTGCCGTGTTGGCGCACAAATTGATCCGCCTCGGTAAGACGCGCCAATTGCTCTTCCAACTCATCACGCTGCGCCTCTAGCATTTCATCATCGAGAACGGCAATGTTTGGCTGCATCGCTGCCAGCAATTTCAACGCTTCACGACTCGCGGCCAATTGGCCACGCTGCTGCGTTTCTTTGCTTTCAAACTCGCCCAGCAGACGAGTAACTTGGTTGCGTTTTTCACGTAACGATGCAAGCTCAAGCTCGGGATCGGTCGTAAACGCCAGTGTTAAGTGGCTACCAACAAAGCGGTTAAAGCTTTGGTAAAGACGCTGCAGTTTCTGCGCATCAAACGACGCTTTGGCGTGATCTTCAATCAGGGCTTCACGCTGCTCACGCAGGCTTTCCAAACGCTGTTCACGCGCAGCGCGACCAAACAACGGCACTTCAGGGAAGCGTGAGTAACGCATTTGACGATCGTTAAGGTGAACGCACACCGCATCGGTCAGTTCATCGATATCGAATACGCTATCATCAAACGAGTCTGCATCCCCTTCGATGATGTAAAGATCGTCCGGACAATCGTCTAGCGCCACCAGCTTTTCTTTAATACCGGCCAGATCCGGTACCACAATCGCGTGACGGGCAGGGCCGTACAATGCACTGAAATACGGCGCATCATCAATGGTGATATCGTCATAGATCTCAGAGAGCAACACGCCGCCCAGCGAATCGGCCAAGCTCAACAAACGGGGATCGTCGCCACCACCCGGCTGCGCCAAGGTTTCGATTTGCACTTCCAGCGTTTGCTTTTGCTGCGCCAAGGTATCGCGCTTGTTCGCCGTCGTACGCTCCGTTTCGAGGGTGCTTTGCATCGCGCGCATCACCGCGTCGCTATCAAGCAGTGACTCACCGTACTGCGATTGCAATTGCTCAAGGGCATCGTTCGCCGCCACCCACGCCGGTACTTGCGCAGTGAGTGTTTGTTGACGCGCTTCAATCGCTTGAAGCTCACGTTTGGCATCGCTACGTTGCTCTGCAGCGCCATCAAGTGCTTGGGTGAGTGACTCAATTTTCTCGCCGTGGGCTTCGGTTTCGATCTCTACCTGCGTCGCATCAGTGATCGCAACATGGAATTTTTGTTGGTACTGCGAGGTTTGCTGCAAAAGACGTGTTTTTTGCTCGAGTTTACGGCAAATGTCGTCATAACGGTGTTGGATCAGCGTGGATTGCTCCGCTAAGCGGGTCATCTCGCGGCCTTTCGTCAACACTTGCTCGGCGTGCTCAGCTGCTTGGCTGCGCGCCACCGGCCCGACGATCGATTCCAGGATTTTCAGCCCAGTTTCGAACTGGTTCATCGCCGCTTGCGACATATCAAGGCGATGTTTCAAGCTCAGCAATTCTTGGGTTAGGCCAGATTCTTGCTGCTTCAGCTCGCTGACCAAGCCTTGCGCTTCTTCGGCGCGCAGATCGGCATTGCCGGTCAGGCCGCGCACTTTATCTAGCGCTTGCACCGCTTGTTGGTATTGCAGCGCGCGCGTTTGCTGTACGTCCAACGCTTGTTGGTAATCCGCCAACTGCGACTTAAGGCTATCTACCTCTTCTTCGCTCAGCATGGTGGCTTCTTCAGCCGCCGCCAGCAGTTCAGTCGCTTCTTCAACGACCATGGTCTGCTCTTCTAAGCGCTCGCTCAGCTCTTCCAGATCTTCACGATAGCGAGCAATTTTCTCTTGCTGGCGCACCGCAGTTTGCACCAATTGCAGGTGATCTTGCGCCGCTTGATGGTCAACTTCCAGATCCGACTCACCGTTGCGTAGCTGCTCAAGCTCAGTTTCCATCGCTTTCAAGCTCGCCAATTGATCGGACATGCTGTTTTGCAGCCCTTGCAGCTCAGCGCGCATATGTAACGTTGATTCGACTTTCTTACGGCGATCGTTGGCATGACGCATGTAGTCTGCAGCAACGTAGGTGGTCGCTTCGCTGATCAAATGTTTGAACAAGTCACGGTCAGCTTGGGTGACCTTGATCGCTTCTAGCGTCATGCGGTTTTCGCGCAGCGCCGCTTCCATATCTTGGAATGCTTTTTTCACCCCGCCGTTTTGCGGCAAGAGGTAATCACGTAGCGACTTGGTGATCGCGCTGGAGATCCCGCCGTACAGCGACGCTTCAATTAAGCGGTAGAACTTCGAGCGATCTGAGCTGTTGCGCAGTTTCTTCGGCAACACGCCGAATTCAAACATGAACGCGTGAAAATCTGTAACCGAGTTGAACGTCTTAAATTGCGCGGTCTCGAACTCAGCGGTGGCATCTTTTACGGCATTTAGCTGACGGACACGCGCTTCGGTTGCCGACACTTGCTCTACCAATAGATCGGTTGGTTTTACATGGCTCGGCAAGCCTTGAATTACAAACGGTTTGATGTCGACTTTCTTATCGCGACCAGCCACTTGCTGCAGTTTCACCACGAACAAGGTGCGTTGGTTTTTCGAGTTGATCACATCCAGCGCCGAGTAACACACACCCGGCTTTAACTTACCGTGCAAACCCTTATCGCGCGACGCGCTTGAGCTACCCGCTTCGGTGGTATTACGAAAATGCAGCAAGGATTGATCTGGGATCAAGGTGGTGATAAAGGCCGCCATGGTGGTGGACTTACCGGCACCGTTACCGCCAGAGAGCGTCGTCACAAGATCATCAATATCAAAGGTACGGGCAAAGAAGCCGTTCCAGTTGATCATTGTGAGTGATTGATACTTACCACGTTCCATTACAGCTCATCCTCTTGGGCCAGTTCGGCCGGTTCATGCAGTAAATCACCTTGTGACGGTGCTTGTTGATGCACTACGGCTTCACCATCACGGATCAGACGCAGCTGCGCATCACGAATGTTCTCGCTGGTGCGTACATCAGCACCAAAACGGAACACCGCTTCACTAATGCGGAATTTACCCTCTTCGCCGATCGGCAAAATCATGCCAAGACGACGCATGCGACGCAGAGACGAGCGCACTTTTTCCAGCAGTTTTTCACGGTCGAGATCAGAGCCTGACGCGCGATGGGTGACGATTTTTAGCAGTTTTTTCTCATCGGCCAACGAGATCAGCTCTTCAAACAGCTCTTGATGGGTGAAGATCCCTTCGTGGGCCAAACGCTCAGGGCTAAGGTAAAGGAAACACAGGACCTTACCGACCAGCATATCGAGTTCAGACAAGACGCTACGGCCAATTAGCGCGGTCGAGCGTGGGCGCAAGTAGAAAAAGTTCTCTGGCGCGCGAACCAGTTCAACGTTGTAACGCTGGTAGAAACTGCCGAGTTCATGTTCGAACTCCAGCAAATACGCGTGGTTGTCTAAGTCATCTGAGCCAATGTGACGACCACTGCGCAAGGCGTTGTCTAGCCCTGGAAATAGCGGGTTAGCAATCGCTTTCGCCAGATTCTCTGGCATAAATTCTTCAATATTTGTCGATGACATTGGCTTGTACCTTAGCTCCAAAATCATTAATCGCCTGCCAGTCAGGCTGCACTGCGTTAAAGTCCGCTTGTGAGTAACCCAAACGCACCGCTTGGTCGACGACTAAACGCGCCAAGTCAAAGTGCTGGGTGTTCGGGTGCGCTGACAGGTAACGGCGCAACACACTGCCCAAATCAATGGGGGTGCCGTGCTGTTTGTATTCGCCGAGTTGCTCCGCAATCTCTTCCGCGAGCGCGTCGGTCACATCCACCAACTGCTCAAACTCAAGCTCTTCTGGGGCCATACCGGTCACTTCGTCATCACGTAAGACGATCGCTTCATCACGCATGTCGAGCATACGCTCGCTGTCGGCAAAAGTGAGATACCATGGCGCGTCGAAATAATCGGTCACGGATTGACGTAAACGCTGGCTAAAGGCGCGGTTCTTATCCATATCAATCGCGGTACGGATAAACTTGTGCACGTGGCGATCGTAACCGATCCACAAATCAATCGATTGCTGACCCCAGTTGACGATGCGATCCAGCTTGGATTGCAAGCTGTACACCATCTCGGTAACGAAATCGAGCGCGTCGTTCTGGTAGGTGATCTCCAGAATATCCAGCAACTGGCTTTGCAGCTCATCACCCGCCGCTTGCAAGGTTTCTTGTAGCTCTTGCAAGGTGTTCGACGTTTCGTTCAGTAGCTGCTCACAGTTAGCGATTGCCGCTTGCCAATCTTGGTTAAGCAGCTCAGCAATATTGGTTTTCACCTGCTGCTGCTGCTCGTCCATGGTGCGCTGGTTAAGATCGATACGATCAAAGATCTCAGCCACCGAATACTTCAACACCGCGTAGACGTTTTGACGCCAATATGACTCGTCACCCTCTTCCATCGCGGCTTTTTTCGCTTTGTCGATCTCATCGGCCACCATGGCAAGTTGGATCGACAGCTTGAGCGTTGAATACTCGCGGTGACGGGCGTAATAGTCGGCAATACCGATCGCCAACGGTGACAAACGGTAAATACTGACACCTTCGGTCATTTCGCTCGTAAAACGGGTGATTAGTCGCTGGGAGACCAGCTCGTTGATCGCGTTGTTAGCTCTAAGTGCGAGGGTTTCTTTGTGTTGACCAAACTGTTCGCTGACAATGCGAAATGCATCCACCAGCTCGGCTTCTTGCAGTTCCTCATCCACTCGTTCCTGACTCAAAATGGCCACTGCCAACAAAAAGGCAAGGCGTTCGACCGGAAGCTGAATGCTGAGGTTCTGTTGTTTCACCCAGTTGACCAGTTCAGGTACGGTCTGGGTTTGATCACTCATTCATGTTCCTTGTTACTCATTGCACTGCGTTGGAGCTAGTTGCCCCCACACATGGATATAACGACCTAATGACAAGAAAGGCTCTTGTCGACACAACGTCTGCTCCATCGCAATCAGTTGTGCTTCGGTAAATTCGCCGAGTCGCTCCGTTTGCATGTAGTCATGAAACGTACGAACACCGGTTTTGCCCCATATTTCTACAGTGGCGTGCTGCAAATGCGCATAAACCTCATCAGGAACCAAGCCCTTTTGGGGTTGCAGCTTAAAGCGTTTACGATGCGGCATCCCTTGCTCTACGTGAGTCAGGTTGCCACAAATTAAATTCTTGAATAATAATCCCGTGTGATTATAAAACATCACAGAGACTAACCCGCCCGGCTTCAAACACTGTAATACTTGTGTCAAACCTTCAAACGGATCGTTCAACCATTCCATTACCGCATGGAACATCACCATGTCAACTTTGGTGGTTAATGTGTCAGATAGATCTTGAATGCCACAATGCAAAAACTGGTATTGTGGCAGCAATCCCTCTTTTTCGACTTCCTGTCGCGCTAATTTCAGCATTTCCTCCGAGAGATCACATAAGATGATGTGATGGCCTCGTTTTGCTAGCTCAAGCGACATCTGACCGATGCCGCCCCCCGCATCTAACACCGTCAACGGTGAGTGCGGCGCACGGGCAAGTAGGTTTTCCAAATCCTGCCAGACAACAGCCTGACGGATGTCGCCTTTCGCCGAACCGTAAATGTTACGGGCAAATTTGTGGGCGATGTCGTCGAAATTGCGGTCTTTTTTCACGTCGGATAGTCAATCGTGTAACATGGGGTCGTTTATCTATTCTCTCACATGCTGGTAAGTAATAAAGTTTTGAGTAGAACTTTGCCATTTAACTGGCGATTTTTCGGACGACATTGATGTTTGTACTTAAAAAAATCATAACGGCATTCGTCATGCCAATGTCTGCACTGCTAATAATTGGCTTTTTTGGTTTGTGCTTATTATGGTTCAGCCGACATAAACGTTGGGGTTCCACCTTTGTCTCAATTTCAATCATTGGGATGTTCCTGATCAGTTTTCAGCCAATTTCGTCACGGCTGCTTATGCCGATTGAACGCCAGTACACCGCGTTCATTCCGGGTGACGTTCCGGTCGACTACGTATTGGTATTGGGTAATGGTCATGTGGTCGACGATGATCTGCCGATCACCTCACAGCTAACCCGTGCCGCCTTAATGCGTTTAACCGAAGGGATCCGCATTTTGCGCTACTACCCTCACGCTACCTTGATTTTATCCGGCTCTAGCCAAGGCACGGAAATTAGTCATGCGCGGATGCTGGCCAAAGTCGCCGTCGAGATGGGGATACCGACCAATCGCATCATCTTGCTCGAAACCGCGCAAGACACCTGGGAAGAAACGCGTCAGTCTTCAGTGGTGATCGGTGATAGTCCCTTTGTGGTCGTCACCTCAGCGAGTCATATGCCTCGTGCAATGCAAGAGTTCGATTACTTAGAAATGAATGCGATCCCTGCGCCGACCAACTATTTGGCCCACGATCAGTTCCAGCAACCGTGGGAAAAATACGCGCCAAAAGCCCGCTATGTCGAGCAAACGGAACGTTTTTGGTATGAAACCCTTGGCCAAATCTATCAGCGCTTACGTTCACAAGTTGAAAAAGTGGAAGAAAGCGCGCCTAACGAAGCCACGCGACTGGAAGAAACGTCGGGGAACAGCGAAGCACAAGGCACGATAGAACCTTAAAGTTTGGGGCTGAAAGGTTAAGCAGGAACATCAAACCTGACCTTTTGCCATCAATCTCGATATACTAGATCCCTTGAACTCAAAAAGCGCCAGCACTGGCGCTTTTTTATTGCCTAACGTTAATCGCCCAAACGCCGGGCATTAAAAAAGCGAGCCTTAAGCTCGCTTTATCGGTCCGTCACAGTCGCTTACGCAATTTGCTTGAGTAGCGTTTGTTTGTAACCGTCATCTAGTAGCGTCCAATGCATGTTTTTCACAGCACCGGCGAACATCCATAGTAACTTGATTTCTGCCTCACCCTGGCAAGCCTGCACCTTTTTATATACTTCTACAGGTCCCATAGACATGAAAGTGTCTACGTCTGGCACGCCCGCTTTCTTGAGAATTCGTTCAAGCGTTAATCGCATGTTTGGTAGATCGCGCAAGCGTACATTCTTACCCGCTTGCTTTGACGCCTTTTCCTTACGAGCTAGCTCGATTGATTGCTTAACCAATTGATCACACTCTGCATGACGCGCCTTCAGTAGGTCTGTAATATCGTAGTAATTGACCTCTGCAGTACTGCTGCGTTTTACATGAATGTATTTTTCACAATCTAATGCGGTATACGCATCGTTTAAGCTATCACCACCTCGCATGAAGAGTGCGTCACCGGTCATAATGGCAAACATAGCACCGTCGTCAAACAGGCCTGTGCCACCAAACATTGAACGTTGATCAAAACTCCCAAAACTTTCTAGGTAATGCAAAAAATCTTCCTTGAATAAGTGCATAAAACCTCCCAACTATAACCACTCAACAATAAAATTGTTACTGGGGTTCCAATTTCCTACCCCCTTATATTTACAAGTAGTGTCTTATCCATCGCAATAATATGCAACTTATTACAATTCGAAACGGGATTGGCGACATATTACGCAGGTCAAAAAAACGCCATATGTGACTTTTTTGACTCAATATGACATAACTCCCAAATATGGAGATTGGGAAGGTCGAATTCAGCTATCTTTAAGAAAAGGGTCTACGTGGCCAAATTGGGCTTAAAGTATCAAAAACGAGACACTCAGCTAAAGCTCTTTCTAGAACATATCCTTAAAGGCATTTCCTATGATTGTTTACCCCTGTCATAAACATATTTTGCCGGGTGGGCGACAGAAGTTAACCTTCTCATCAGTCAATGATATGGATCGCATGTTGACAATGATTGAACGATCGCCAGTGTTTATTGCCAGCATGATAGAGCCAGATGACGAGGCAGAGCCGTCTAACCTGCCGGAAACTGGAACCGTTGTCACTATCAAAGAATCACAATGCGACCAGAAAAATGGACTAATTTTGCTACTCGAGGGTTGCTATAAAGTCGAAATTGTAGAATTAGAGCGTGACGTTGATGGTTGGCTACTCGCCGATGTTCGTCGCCAAGCCAATTGGGACTCTCTCCCCCTTTCCGGCGATAATGACATCCTCGCCAGCAAGCTCGAAGATCTGTTTGAGTCGGTACCAGAGATCGGCGAGCTATATAACGACACCCACTTTAACGATCTCACTTGGGTAACCCAACGCTGGATTGAGATCTTACCGCTCAATGTGTTGCATAAAAGAATGCTGATCACCCAGCCAAATCCTGAACTGGCACAACGTTTTTTATTGAAGTTGTTGAAAGCGGAAAATTGGATCTAAACGCCGCTGGCAGAAAACGCGGCTTCTAATACATATCATCTTGCATTAACCATTGAATATAGTGACAATTCTATCGCTTATTTCCTAACAGTGGTTTCCCGATGAGTCACCTAGCCCTGATGTGGCACACGCCGAACAAACAACGCATTCTTGCCAGTATTAATACGGATTTTTACCAACTCGTCACCAATGCGATCAAAGAAGATCGACTGGCTTTGCCACCGATCCCTGATGTGGTGATCCGTCTTCACTCGTTATGCCAAGATCATGACAGTACCGTCCGCGATGTCGCCGATGCGCTGGCAGACGATCCCAGCTTAACGGCGTCGGTGATCCGTGTGGCTAACTCGGTGATATTCAATCGTGTGAACGCACCATGCCATGATATTTCGGCAGCCGTTTCTCGACTCGGCATGTTTCGAGTGCGTGACATCGTGACCGCCCAAGCGATTGAAGAGCTGAAAAACTCAGCGGTATTTAGTGAAGAGTGCAATAAGCTACTCGAAGAGAGTGCGACGCAATCACGCCAACTCGCCGGTGCCACCACCCTCGTCTGTGAAGGGATCATCAAGTACAGCGAAACGCCGACACGATTAGAGCCGGAAAAAGCCCTGTTAAGCTGTATATTGGCAGACATCGGCTTGTTCTCTCTGGTTAAAGAGTATCAGCACTATTTAGAGCAAGGGAACTTCCTCGATCTGACCCTCGCCAAAGAAGTGTTTGCCTCGGTATGTAGCCGCGCCAGTGTGCTTATCTTGCGCCATTGGGGTTTTGATCAAGACTTTCTCGAAGTGGCGGGCAATACCCATTACTCTCAGCCGGATGAAGGCGACGTGCGCTACGTCGATTTGGCTCGTATGGCCAATCACCTGTTAATGTTCCGCAGCCAAGACGAAGCGATTGACGAGCACGAAGTCGAATTTGATTTGGCCGGCGCGGAAACCATGTATGAACTGAGTAACTTGTCCGAAGTCGAGTTCAAAGATCGGATCGACAAAGTCATGCAAAAGAGCTGCCTCTAACCGCCTACTTCCTTCAATCTCATAATCCTTACTTCCTAACGCCTGCGAGCGCTAGCGCAGGCGATGATTTTCTTACCTCGCTCATTACGCGCACTCTTTTAGCCATTGGTTTCCAGAGTCGCGACTTTGCAACGTAGCCAAAGCCCGTTCTAGATAGCGACGTAAAATAACAGGCACAAAAAAAGGAAGTCCGCAGACTTCCTTTGTATTCACAGGGGTAAAGTTAGGATTAGTGGTTACGAATCCACTCGTCCATGTCTGACTTCAAGTTGTCAGACTTGGTGCCGAAGATAGCTTGAACGCCACCACCAGCAACAACTACACCAGCCGCGCCTAGTTTTTTCAGGCGGTCTTGGTCTACTTTCTCAACGCTTGCTACCGCAACACGTAGGCGAGTAATACATGCATCAAGGTTAGTGATGTTTTCTTTACCACCAAACGCTGCTACTAGCTCTGCAGCCATTTCAGTACCGGCTGCAGTACCTTCAGTCGCTTCAGTCTCGTCTTCACGACCTGGGGTTTTCAGATCTAGCTTCACGATCGCTACACGGAACACCACGTAGTAGATGGTGGCGTAGATCAAGCCCAGAACTGGGAACAACCAAGTCTTCACAGAGTTCGCAGACAGAACAACGAAGTCAATGAAGCCGTGAGAGAACGACGTACCGTGAACCATACCTAGGGTATTCGTTACAACGTATGCAGTACCTGCAAGCACAGCGTGGATTGCGTATAGCGCAGGAGCCACGAACATGAATGCGAATTCGATTGGTTCGGTGATACCGGTTAGGAATGACGTCAGCGCTGCTGAAATCATGATACCGCCCACTTTCGCACGGTTCTCAGGCTTCGCTGAGTGCCAGATTGCGATCGCTGCCGCTGGTAGACCGTACATCTTGAACATGTAACCGCCCGCTAGCTGACCGAAACCGTTACCTGCTGCGCGGCTTGCTTCATCAGCAACCATGTAACAAGTTAGGATACCGGTACGCGCTTCACCAGCCAGAGTCGTACATTGACCTGCTTCGTAGAAGAACGGTGCGTTCCAGATGTGGTGTAGACCGAATGGGATCAGTGAACGCTCAACCAGACCGTAGATACCAAACGCGACTTGTGGGTTCTGTACTGATGCCCACTCAGAGAATGCCGCGATACCGCCAGCGATTGGTGGCCAAATCAGAGATAGAACCACTGCAAGACCGATGCTCAAGAAGCCAGTGATGATTGGCACAGAGCGCTTACCAGCAAAGAAACCTAGGTAGTCAGGCAGAGTGATACGGAAGAAACGGTTGAATGCCCATGCAGCCACACCACCCGCTAGGATACCGCCCAGTACGCCAGTCTCGTAACTTTTAAGAATAAGGTTAGCTTCGCCGTCGGTCAGAACTTGACCCAGAGCTTCTGCTGCTGCGCGTGCCGCTTCGATATCAACATTGGCTAGAACGCCAAGGGTGTTGGTCATGATGTAGTAACCAACGATAGCTGCAAGACCTGCAACACCGTCGTTGTTGGTAAAGCCAAGTGCGACACCAACGGCAAACAATAGGCCCATATGACCAAATACTGCATCACCCGCGTTCATCATGATGGTGGATACGATAGAAGGTAGCCATGAGAAGTCTGCCGCACCGACACCCAACAGAATACCGGCAACTGGCATTACTGATACTGGAAGCATCAGCGCCTTACCGACCTTCTGCATATTCGCAAAAAGGTTTTTGAACATATTTGTGCTCCTGAAAACTTGTAGTCTTTTATTCGTTGAAATCACCACTGCCCCCCGCAGTGTTGATGAGATTTCAATCACTTCAGCTCGCGTTACCACTCCCTGAACAACGCCACTATACGCTCTGTATATGATAGATGCCTATATAGCATTATGCAGTTATGTTCTAAAACCCAATTTGAGTCACAAACAGCCGATTAAGTTCACGGCACGAAATATATTAAATGCATGTATTTATTGAATAAAAAAGCAAAACCGTCACTACTATCAAATTGAACATCAGGCTTGTAAAAAGATCTAAAATTAATTTTTAATGCTCATAAAGGCATGCCTTAGGTATATTTCACCCTCCGAATTTATGCCGTTTTTCCGCACAATATGTCGAAGAAGCAGCCTAAGCCTATTTCGGAGGCAAAAAAAAAGGGCGAACCCGCCCTTTTTTCAACAAAATCACCGAAAACTTATTTATTCGCGCAAAATAAGCGAAAGAAGTTATCACTGGTGGTTTGCGCCACCGTTTCATAGCTTTCGCCTTTCAATAAGGCGATATATTCGGCCACTTCTTTCACATACGCAGGCTGGTTTTGCTTGCCACGATACGGCATCGGCGCAAGATATGGCGAGTCGGTTTCAACCAGTAAACGCTCCAGTGGCAGCTCACTGACCACATGCTTAAGCTCCGCCGCCTTATTGAAGGTAACAATACCCGAAATAGAAATGTAGAAGCCGAGTTCAATCGCCTCTTTCGCCATCTCTAAGCTTTCGGTAAAGCAGTGCAGCACCCCACCCACTTCTTCTGCGCCTTCTTCACGCAAAATTTGCAGGGTATCTTCACGCGCCTGGCGTGTGTGAATGATCAGGGGCTTTTTCACCGCTTTCGCCAAGCGAATGTGCTGGCGGAAAATCTCACGCTGCGCCTCGGCTTGCTCTGGCTGATAATGGTAATCAAGACCGGTTTCACCTATCGCAATCACCTTAGGATCGCTGGCATATTCGGTTAAACGCGCAAGATCAAAACCGCTATCGATATCTAAGGGGTGAACGCCACACGAGGCAAACACGTTATCAAACGGGGCGATCTGCGCCATCATGGCAGGGAAAGCGTCCATACTCACACCCACAGACAGAAAGTGCGTCACACCACGTGCTTGCGCTTTTTGTAATACGTCCGCTACATCAGTATGTAGATCGGTATAGTCCAACTTGTCTAGATGGCAGTGTGAATCAACTAACACTGACGTCTCCTTTACTAAATTCGGTAAGCCATTGCGCTATCATCAAACTTTGATTAAGCCCTGTGTGCAGGGAAAGCGCGGATTGTAACTGTTGCAATGCGGTGAGCTGTGCGATCACCACATGGGTATTGACGTGCTGTGCTACCGCAACCACCGTTTGCTGCGCCTCTTGATGGAACCAATAGTCACATCCGACGCCTTGCTGGTACTTCAGCACGTCCATCAGCAGACAATGGCACCAATACAAACCTTCCGCGCCGGCTTTTTCCAGTGCTTTCACGCATTCCGTCATGCCTAGATACGGCGGTTGTAGATACTGGTTCACCAAGCGCAGCACCTCTTGGTGCGTTTCGGCCGAGACCCCAGCGTCATCGAGCAACTTGAGCGGCGAATGACGGTACAAACGGGCCAAATCACTGTGCAGGGCAAGGCCTTGACCATAACCCCACTGCTCAAGCACCTCTGCTGACACTTCAGGCTGACGCCATACCATGCAACGACTGACAATCGTTGGCAGCAGCATATCAGTGCTATCAGTTGTCAGCAGATAGAAACACCCTGCTGGCGGCTCTTCGAGGGTTTTCAGTACCGCGTTAGCCGCCGCTTCCCCCAAACGATTCGCGTATTGAATTTCAATCACGCGACAACCGCCTAACTGTGAGGTTTCCATCGCCCAGCGATTGGCCTGACGCACTGCATCAACCCCAATTTGTTTGCCCGCTTCTGCCGGAGCCACTTGGTGGTAGTCTGGGTGCGTCCCGGCTTTCAGTAAGCTACAGCTATGACACAAGCCACACGCCTGCGTCTCACTGTTTTGGCACAGCAGCACTTCGGCAAGCTGACGCGTTAGCACGCCGCGCCCGGTTCCTGACTCCGCCGCCAGCAAGATAGCGTGTGGCCAGGTGCCGGAAGCCAGCACCGTTTGCCATTGTTGCCATACGCCCTGCTGCCACGGGTAGAGCGCAGTATTCATCTTGCGCTATCCAGCCATTGCGTTAACGCGGTGGTGATCTGCTCACTCACTTCAGGCAATGTGAGGCCAGCGTTCACTGTGGTCACTTTGGGATTGTCCGTCGACAGCGCCAAATAACGCTCGCGAGTGCGTTCAAAGAACGACAAATCCATCTGCTCAATACGATCAAGCTCACCACGATGACGCGCACGGGCCAAGCCTTGCGCTGGATCGATATCCATGTAGATAGTGAAATCGGGTTCGAAATCGCCCAGTACCGTTTGTTTCATGGTGCGCATCAAATCGATATCAAAGCCACGACCGCCACCCTGATAGGCTTGCGATGACATATCATGGCGATCGCCAATCACCCATTCGCCACGGGCAAGCGCTGGGCGGATCACGTTCTCCACCAATTGCACTCGCGCCGCGTAGAGCAGCAGTAACTCTGCCATGTCAGTTAAAGGCTCTTGCGGATCGGCTTCTTTCACCAATGCGCGCATTTTTTCTGCTAACGGCGTGCCGCCTGGCTCGCGAGTGCGAGTCACGGTGATCCCTTGCGACTGCAAAATTGCTTCAACATTGGCAATTGCCGTGCTTTTACCTGCGCCTTCAAGGCCTTCAATAACAATAAATTTTCCTGACATCGTCTTAATTCTGTGAACGTTCCCATTGGCGATAAACTTTGACTGCGCGGTTATGATCGCGCAAGTTGGTGGTAAAGGTGTGGCCACCGTGCGTATCTGCAACAAAGTACAGGTACTTGCTTTCATCCGGGTTTGCCGCCGCTAAGACCGATTCTTTGCTTGGCATCGCAATCGGTGTTGGTGGCAAACCGTCGATGGTATAGGTGTTGTAGGCCGTCGGCTTACGTAGCGCGCTACGCGTGATCACGCCGTTATAGTCATCACCCATACCGTAAATGACGGTTGGATCCGTTTGCAAACGCATGCCGATACGCAAACGGTTATTAAAGACTGAAGAGACCAAGCCACGCTCTGCCGCAAGCGCCGTTTCTTTTTCGATGATCGACGCCATGATCAGCAGTTCATACTCCGATTTTAGCTCTAGTGCGTCATCGCGATCTTCCCATGCGTCAGCCAATAGCGATTCCATCGCCACATAGGCACGTTTCAGAATATCGAGATCTGACTCCCCCACTGTGAAGAAATAGGTTTCTGGCAGCAGAACGCCTTCCAGCTTGTCACCGTCGTAACCGAGAATGTCGGCGATTTCTGCTTCGCTCATTTGTGCGGTTTCATGCGCTAGTTGCTCATTGCTACGCAACTGCGTTAGCCACTCTGAAAAACGCTCACCTTCAAGTAAAGTGATCGAAAACTGGTGTTCGTCACCACTGACAAACAGATCAATCGCATCATCAAGCGACATACCTGGCGTTAATTGGTAGGTACCGGCTTTAATCCCGACCCACTCCGGATGCAGACGGCCGACATAACGACGGAACGGATTGGCTTGCATCAAGCCTTCGTTTTCCAATTGACGGAACAAACGTTGCAGATGCGTACCGGAAGACACGGTAAAGATCTGCGGAGAAGATAAAGTCAGTTCGGTATCGGCACTGGCTTTTACTTGCTCAAATGCCCAATATGCGCCACCTGCGGCCACAACACCCAAAAATAGAACAACAAACAGTAAACGTTTAATCACAACAAAGGCTCTTCGTTAGTTGCAAATAGATTTCGCCGGGCACATACGTTTGCCCAGCCACGGCAGATACAAAAACTGGTCCTAACAAGGCATTGCAAATAAACAGCGCCTTGGCTTGCGTTACCAGCTCGGGGATTGAAACACGGACCGCAACCACAGGAACACCCGCTTGTTGCGCCCAATCAATAATTCGTTGACGCATAACACCGTTTACCCCCGCCAACGACAAATCCGGTGTATAAAGTTTGCCATCTATCTCCCAAAACAGATTCGCAATACCGGTTTCCACGACTTTGTTATCTAAATCAGTGACAATCGCATCAAGCCAACCCTCGCGGTCAATCTCTTGACGGACTAAGATCTGCTCTAAGCGATTTAAGTGCTTGTGACCGGCCAACAGTGGGTTATGCCCTAGCTGCGTGTGACAGATCCCAAGCGCGATCCCCTCTCGGCGCAGCGCGGCATAATGCGGCGGCATGGGTGACGTTGTGACAACCACATTGGGTGTCACCGCGCCGCTAGCGCTATACCCGCGGCCGCCTTCACCTCGCGTGATCATCACTTTGACCACACCATCAGCATTAAACGAGGCTGCCGCCAAGCGTACTTGCTCAGCAAGGCCGTCAAAGTCTGAAAAAGGAATACAAAGAAGAGAGAGTGTTTGCATCAGACGGCGTTGGTGGTAATCCCACAACCTTGCTTTGCCTTGTTGCACTGCAATGGTGGAAAAACATCCATCACCATATTGAAAACCACGATCAGAGATAGAAACGGTACTTCCTTGACCTAGCCATCGTTGCTGCTGCACTTCCTCTTCCTCACTGTTATCCATACCGCTATCTGCGACCTTGGTGTGGTATCACACTGGCGAAGGCTGTAGCAAGAAAGCGATGAAAAGTGACAAAAGACACGCAAAAGTGCATCGCCAACACCGCTACAACGTTCAAGATGACGGTACAGATAGATAACAAAACGGCCTGAATAAATTCAGGCCGCTTATCATAACAAATCCCAATGGGTTTGCTGAGGATTAAATTTTCTTGAACAGCAGTGAGCCGTTGGTACCACCGAAACCGAACGAGTTACATAGGGCATACTCGATGTTTACTTGGCGAGCTTCGCCTGGTACGTAGTCAAGATCACAACCTTCATCTGGGTTATCCAGGTTGATGGTTGGCGGTACCGCTTGGTCAACCAGTGACATCGCAGTGATGATCGCTTCTACTGAACCTGCCGCACCCAATAGGTGACCGGTCATCGATTTCGTTGAAGACACCATCACGCTGTCTGCTGCTGCGCCTAGTGCGCGGCGGATACCTAGCGTTTCTGCAACGTCACCCGCTGGGGTTGAAGTGCCGTGGGCATTTACGTAGCCAACTTTATCAGCGCTGATACCCGCATCGCGGATCGCCGCTTCCATCGCCAGTGCGCCGCCTGAGCCGTCAGCACTTGGTGATGTCATGTGGTACGCATCGCCGCTCATACCGAAGCCAACTAGCTCACAGTAGATCTTCGCGCCACGTGCTTTCGCGTGCTCGTACTCTTCAAGCATCATCACACCCGCGCCATCGCCTAGTACAAAACCGTCACGGTCTTTGTCCCAAGGACGTGATGCACCTTGTGGGTCATCGTTGCGCGTAGAAAGTGCTTTCGCTGCCGCAAAGCCGCCAATGCCTAGCTCAGTTGATGCTTTTTCTGCACCACCCGCTAGCATTGCATCCGCATCGCCATAAGCGATCATGCGTGCTGCATGGCCAATGTTGTGTAGGCCAGTTGTACACGCCGTAGAGATAGCAATGTTTGGACCACGAAGTCCGTGCATGATAGACAGGTGACCTGCAATCATGTTTACGATGGTCGCTGGAACAAAGAACGGGCTAATTTTGCGCGGACCTTTTTCCAACAATGCTTGGTGATTGGTTTCAATCACACCAAGACCACCAATGCCTGAGCCGACTGCAACGCCCACTCGAGCCGCATTCTCTTCCGTAATTTCAATACCGGAATCTTTTAGCGCTTGGACACCAGCCGCGATACCGTACTGGATGAAAAGATCCATTTTACGGGCGTCTTTTTTAGACATGTATTCTTCGCAGTTAAAGTCTTTGACCATACCTGCAAAGCGCGTAGCAAAACTGCTCGCATCAAAATGCTCAATGTTACTGATACCACTGGTACCTGCTAGTAACGCATTCCAAGAAGATTCAACTGAGTTGCCGACCGGTGACAGCATACCCATGCCGGTGACAACGACACGACGCTTGGACACGATAATTTCTCCGGGATAGTATTAAAGAAGTGGGTTGGATAAAAAAAAAGCAGGCGGTCATGGAGACCGCCTAGAGATGTTCTGTATTACTCAGATGCGCTTACAACGTAGTCGATAGCTGCTTGAACTGTAGTAATTTTCTCGGCTTCTTCATCAGGAATTTCAGTGTCGAACTCTTCCTCAAGCGCCATTACTAGCTCAACGGTATCTAGAGAATCTGCACCTAGATCTTCAACGAAAGAAGCTTCGTTTTTCACTTCAGACTCGTCTACGCCTAGTTGCTCAACGATGATTTTTTTAACGCGTTCTTCGATGTTGCTCATACTATTCTATTTCCTTAAAAAGAATTCGCAGCTGCGATGTTTGGGGTAGTTTATTCAATACAATAAAAGTTGCAACACCCTTAATGCTGGTCTAACCACGATTTTACGTAAAAACGCGGCTATTTTGACCAAGATCAGCGGACATTGCGCCTTCCCGATTAAATCATATACATGCCGCCGTTAACGTGCAGCGTCTCGCCCGTAATATATCCCGCATCGTCCGATGCCAAAAATGCGACCGCCGCCGCAATTTCACGCGGATCGCCAAAACGATCGGCTGGAATGTTCGCTGACATTGCCGCACGTTGGTCATCTGACAACGCTTTGGTCATATCAGTCTCAATAAAACCTGGAGCAATCGCGTTCACTGTAATGCCACGAGAAGCCACTTCACGCGCCATTGATTTAGTGAAACCAACTAGGCCTGCTTTTGCCGCTGCATAGTTAGTTTGACCTGCGTTACCCATTGCACCGACGACAGAGCCGATGCTGATGATGCGACCTTGACGCTTCTTCATCATTGGACGAAGTACCGCTTTTGACAAGCGGAAAACCGAGGTCAAGTTAGTGTCAAGGATGTCTTGCCACTCGTCATCTTTCATGCGCATCAACAGGTTATCACGAGTAATACCCGCGTTGTTAACCAAAATGTCGATATCGCCAAATTGATCTTTAATGGTTTTCAAAACGCCTTCAATCGACTCAGTTGAGGTCACGTTCAGGTTCAAACCTGTGCCGTTCTCACCCAAATACTCCGCAATTGCCGCAGCGCCGTTATCTGAAGTTGCAGTACCAATCACGGTAGCGCCACGCTCAACAAGCAATTCAGCGATTGCGCGACCAATACCACGGCTTGCACCGGTGACCAGTGCTACTTTACCTTGTAGGTTCATTCCATTTCCCTAAGTTATTTCGCTGCGTCTAGGCTGGCTACATCGTTAACCGCACTGCCGCTTAGCGTTTTGATGATACGTTTGGTCAGACCGGTCAGAACTTTACCTGGACCCATCTCAATCAAGTTCTCAACACCCATCTCAGCCATTTTCTCTACTGACTCAGTCCAACGTACTGGGCCGTAAAGCTGCTTGACCAATGCTGCTTTAATCGCTTCTGGTGTGGTTTCCAACGCAACATCCGCGTTGTTGATCACTGGCAGTGCTGGTGCTGAGAATTCGATCGCCGCTAATGCCGCTTCCAGTTTTTCTGCCGCTGGCTTCATGAGTGCACAGTGTGAAGGCACAGACACTGGCAATGGAAGCGCACGCTTCGCACCGGCAGCTTTACAGAGTTCACCGGCGCGCTCAACTGCCGCTTTATGACCAGCGATAACCACTTGGCCTGGCGAGTTAAAGTTAACTGGAGAAACCACTTCACCTTGCGCCGCTTCTTCACACGCTTTTGCAATTGCGTCGTTGTCTAGACCGATGATCGCTGACATCGCACCCACACCGGCAGGTACCGCTTCTTGCATCAAACGACCACGCAATTCAACCAGTTTTACCGCATCTTTAAATGAAATCACGCCCGCACACACCAGTGCTGAGTACTCACCTAGGCTGTGACCTGCGACCAATTCAGGTTGCGCGCCGCCTTCTTGTTGCCATACACGCCAAATCGCGTAAGACGCGGTCAGCAGTGCGGGTTGAGTGCGGTGGGTTTGGTTGAGATCTTCTGCAGGACCATTTTGAACCAGAGCCCAAAGATCATAACCAAGTACGTCAGACGCTTCTGCAAACGTCTCTGTCACGACCGGGTATTTGTCAGCAAGATCTGCCAACATGCCCACTGCTTGTGAGCCTTGTCCTGGAAATACAATTGCAAACTTAGACATGAAATATCCTTTTTAGAATCTCACCAAGGCTGATGCCCAAGTGAAGCCGCCACCGAATGCTTCGAGTAGCAGTAGTTGGCCACGTTGAATTCGCCCATCACGCACGGCTTCATCCAGTGCGGTTGGAACAGTCGCTGCCGAGGTATTGCCGTGACGATCGAGGGTAAGAACCACTTGATCCATCGACATCGACAGCTTCCTCGCGGTGGCGTTAATAATGCGGTAATTCGCTTGGTGCGGTACCAGCCAATCGAGCTCAGATTTATCCAAACCGTTCGCTTCCAACGTTTCAGTGACGACATTCGCCAGCTGAGTAACCGCGACCTTAAAGACTTCGTTGCCCGCCATGTGCAACCAAGCGTCTTGATGTGCTGCTGATTTATTACGATCAGGGAAACGCATGCTAAGAAGCTCGCCAAAACGACCGTCGGCATGCATGTGAGTCGACAAGATACCCGGCTCTTCGCTCGCGCCAACGACAACCGCGCCTGCACCATCACCAAACAAAATTATGGTAGAACGATCCTCAGGATCACAAGAGGCCGAAAGTTTATCCGCGCCGACAACCAGCACGTTCTTTGCCATGCCAGTTTTAATATATTGATCTGCAACGCTTAAGGCATAACAGAAACCCGAACACGCCGCGGCAATATCAAACGCTGCTGCACCGTGGGTATCGAGCATCCCTTGGATCTGACAAGCCGCTGAAGGAAAGGCATGTGAGGCGCTCGTGGTCGCCACTAGGATCAAGTCGATATCGTTTTTATCAACTTGCGCCATCTCCAACGCTCTCACAGATGCGTGGTAACCCATCAACGCAACGGTTTCTTCTTCCGTCGCAATACGACGCTCTCGAATACCGGTTCGAGTAAAGATCCATTCGTCGCTGGTATCCACCATTTTTTCTAAGTCCGCATTTGAACGAACTTGGGCAGGTAGGTAACTGCCAGTACCTAGAATCTTGCTATACATAAAGACTAGTAATGCCTCTCAAGTAATACAGCTTCCAAACGATCACTGATCTTGGTTGGGATCTGATGTTGCACTTCCAACACTGCCTCGTTGATCGCATGGGTAAATGCCGCTATGTCTGCACGCCCGTGGCTTTTCACGACGATACCGCGCAATCCTAACAGACTTGCGCCATTGTACTGGTCGGGGTTCAACTGCTTGAAGTCGTTAATTAGTCCACTAAATAGCCACTTAGCAATCCAACGCTTGACGGGATGCATCCCAACGGCATTACGCATGGCGTCAACAAACATGCGCGCGACCCCTTCGCTGGTTTTCAAACAGACGTTGCCAACAAAGCCATCACACACAATCACATCGGCAGCGCCACTGTAGATCTGATCGCCTTCGATATAACCGGTGTAATTCACATCAGGGGATTGGCTAAGTAATTCTGCACAACGCTTAACGAGGTCGTTGCCTTTGATATCTTCTTCACCGATATTGAGCAAAGCCACTTTAGGTGAAGAATATCCGTGTTGTTCGGCTAACACAGAGCCCATTACGGCAAACTGGAACAAGGTATCAGCATCACAGGCGACATTGGCGCCTAAATCGAGCAGAAATGATTTTTGTCCAATCAACGTAGGGATCATTGAAATCAGTGCGGGTTTTTCCACACCGGGAAGAAGCTTGAGTAAATAACGGGAAAGTCCCACCAGCGCGCCGGTGTTACCTGCACTCACGCAGGCGTCAGCGTCTCCACGCTCAACCATTTCCAACGCCACACGCATGGAGCTACCAGCACTACGACGCAGCGCTTGCGCGGGATGGGTATCATTACCGATCACGTGCTCGCAATGGACAATTTGGATACGGGATAAAGGGGCGTGTATAAGGAGAGTTAACTGAGAAGAAATCTCGGCTTTGTCACCGATCAGGATAACTTTTAGCGCCGGGTTTTGTAACAATGCCTGCACAACGGCAGGCACTGTCACCTGGGGACCGAAGTCCCCACCCATTGCATCGACTGCAACGGATAGGCCCACAAGGCTCAACCTTACTTGTTGATAACCTTACGGCCACGGTAGAAACCGTCAGCAGTCACGTGGTGACGCAGATGGGTTTCACCGCTGGTTGCATCTACAGAAGTTGCTTGTGCAGTCAGCGCATCGTGTGAACGACGCATGCCACGACGTGAACGCGTTACTTTGCTCTTTTGTACGGCCATTGACCCTACTCCTTGTTACTGTGCTTTAAAGATTCTAAAACGGCAAATGGATTCGGACGCTCATCAGCAGATGGGATCTCTCCAAAAACCAAGTTATCAGAAGAGACTTTACAGTCTACTTCGTCATGCATGGCAACTTGTGGTAGCGCTACCATCAACTCATCTTCGATAAGCTGAAGCAGGCTGATCTCACCATTTTCGTCGATTTCAATCGGCTCATAAGCTTCAGGTAACTCATCTGCCTTCTCCGGGTTACGGAGAGGACTATAGAAGAATTCGACTTCATAGCTGTGAGTATATGCATCACCACAACGTTGGCATTCTAAATCAACCGAGACTGACGCTTTACCGTGCAGTACGACTAATCGTTGATTGTCAATGTCGAAGGTTAGCGTGACACTCGCATCACTATTTACGCTCTGGGTTGACTCAGCTAAGCGCTCAAGCAAATTGGCTGTGATGATACCATCATAGTCAGAACGCTTTTGAGCGGCTCGAATTGGGTCGACCGTTAGCGGTAATTTTACCTTTTGCATAGGGCGCGGATTTTAGCGGTCTAATCGCTCGGAGTCAAAGAAAAATAGAACAATTTTATGTCAGTAATACCAACCGACATCCCCTGAACAGATTAGCACCATTCCTCTTCAATTTGACGTTGGCGGATTTTAGCACGAATCCCAACGGATCCAATGATCCTTTTTTGATCTCCGATGATCTCTTGGTTAAAAAGCGTCTTATCACCGCACAAATCGTCCACGGGTTATACACATGTTGTCCTTCACTTATCGCCACGTCGATGAAAGGCGAACAATATGCATAAGAATGCCACTCACCATTCCATGTATAATCAGGCCTAAAATAGGCTTTATACTCGTGTTCATTCTTTCATTGAACGCGCCGACCACGATAGGATCCAATCATGCCATCGCCGTTAGTTCTTGCGTCAAGCTCGCCATTTCGCCGTGCCCTACTTGAAAAACTGGGGTTACCATTTGAAGCATTCTCCCCCGACATTGATGAATCACCGCAAGCGGGTGAGCAGCCTCAGCAGTTGGTTGAGCGCTTAAGTATCGAGAAAGCGCAGGCTTGTGAAACACGCTTTGGTGACCATTGGATCATTGGATCGGATCAGATCTGTGTTATCGATGGCAAGATTGTGGGTAAACCCCACACCCGAGACAATGCCATCGCGCAGCTTAGCGCCGCCTCAGGTCAGTCGATCACCTTTTATACCGGACTGGCTTTATATAGCAGTGGCACAAAGGAATGCTTCAGCTTAGTCGAGCCGTTTGTGGTGCATTTTCGTGAACTCACTGACGCAGAAATTGCCAACTACGTGGATAAAGAGCAACCCTTGTTTTGTGCAGGCAGCTTTAAGTCAGAAGGATTAGGGATTTGTCTGTTTGATCGTTTGGAAGGGCGCGATCCCAATACCTTAATTGGCTTACCGCTGATCGCGCTAAATGAACTGCTCAGAAAAGCAGGGCTGAACCCCCTAATCTGATCACAGATTACGAAGCGCATCTGCAAACCCACAGCAGGAAAGAGTAAAAAGACAGAAAAGAGAGAGGAAAAAGAGATTGCCTCTTTGCTCGTTATTGGGTGATCACTCTCACCCAATAACAGAGCGCTGAAACGCAATCTCTTCTTTTTATAACGTTCGCTTTCAAAGCTTTGCTCGCGGCACTCTATTCGCGAACCCTACCGACCCAACTGCGCCGTTAGGCCAGCAGCATTGTTACGCTTTTCTTAATTTCACCAAGGCGTTTTCAAGCTCTTGGTTCATTGGCGCATTCAATTCCATCTCCTCGCCCGAGGCCGGATGAGTGAAGCTGATATTGGCAGCATGCAAGAACAAGCGACTCAGCCCCATCTTACCGGTGTACGCATCAAAGCGACGATCGCCATAGCGATCATCCCAGGCGATAGGATGGCCGGTATATTGGCAATGCACACGAATTTGGTGAGTACGGCCCGTCACTGGACTTGCTTGTACCAAGGTCGCGTCTTTAAATCGCTCTAACACTTTAAAGCGCGTATCGGATGGCTTGCCGTTAGGGTTAACGCGAACAATACTGTTCACTTCGTTTTTCAGCAACGGCGCGGTCACACGTTTGCAACTCGCCTTCCACTCCCCCATCACCAGCGCAAAGTAATACTTTTGCACTGTTTTATTACGAAACTGCTCTTGTAGCATTCGCAATGCAGAGCGCTTTTTCGCTACCAGCAGAATACCCGAGGTATCGCGGTCGATACGGTGCACCAATTCAAGAAAACGCGCTTGTGGGCGCAATGCGCGCAACGCTTCAATCGCCCCGAATTTTAAGCCACTGCCACCATGTACCGCCGTACCTGAAGGTTTGTTTAGCACCAACATGTGATCATCTTCATAAATAATGCAATGTTCGAGCTCGGCGACACGGTCTAGTTTGGTGCTCACTGGCGCCGCATCTTCCTGCTCTGGCACTCGGATCGGCGGGACGCGGATCAAATCCCCAGCTTGTAGTTTGTACTCCGGTTTTATACGTTTTTTGTTAACTCGCACTTCGCCTTTACGCAAAACGCGATAAATCATACTTTTAGGGACGTTTTTTAGCCTCGCTCGCAAAAAGTTATCGATACGTTGGCCTTCAAAATCGTCAGCAATCTCGATGAATTGCACTTGGGGTTTGTCATCTTTCATAGGTTTTAATTCTATCACGACTGCAAAGCAGATTGCCGCAAATATATCTGGCTGCTATCATACCTCATTGAGTGCGGAAATATGCCCACTCAATTATTCTAGGTGAATAAAGTTTCACCAAGCCGACTGTTATTTATACACGTTTGGTCAGAGGTTGCGGCAAATGGCGTAAGACAACCATAGATCAGACAATGAAATAACGGGTAAGAGGGCGTTTTTCTGTCGATGTCTACAGATGCAACCACCGAGGTGGAGAGCTCGCGATGCAGACATGTGCAAATAATCGAGTGACGTATAGCCCTAGAGCACCCCTGAATATCCAGCCGTGAGGCTCTATTGACGAAATCAGACTTGGGGTCAGGCAACATCGGAAGAACAAGCAAATTCTGCTCGTTATAACAATAAAATGAGTAATAATTAATGAAAAGAATGTTGATAAACGCAACTCAAAAAGAAGAGTTGCGCGTCGCATTGGTCGATGGTCAGCGCCTGTACGATCTGGATATCGAAGGCCCTGGTCATGAATCAAAAAAATCAAATATTTATAAAGGCAAAATCACCCGCATCGAACCTAGTCTAGACGCCGCATTTGTTGATTACGGCTCAGAAAGACATGGTTTCCTTCCTTTTAAAGAAGTGGCTCGCGAATACTTCCCTGATAACTTTAACCCTAACTCTGCTGGCCGTGTAAACATCAAAGATGTATTGCAAGAAGGTCAAGAAGTCATCGTTCAAGTTGAAAAAGAAGAGCGCATGAATAAGGGCGCAGCCCTGACAACCTACATTTCTTTGGCGGGCAGCTACCTAGTTCTGATGCCAAACAACCCTCGTGCTGGCGGTATCTCTCGCCGTATCGAAGGTGATGAGCGTACCCAGCTAAAACAAGCGCTGAATACCCTAGATCTACCACAAGGTATGGGCCTAATCGTGCGCACTGCTGGTGTCGGTAAATCGGCGGAAGAGCTAGAGTACGATCTGAATGTACTGCTAAACCACTGGGGCGCAGTAAAAGACGTTGCAGATAACAGCCCTGCACCTTTGCTGATCCACCAAGAAAGTAACGTTATCGTTCGCGCGATCCGTGACTACCTGCGTCGTGATATCGGCGAGATCTTGATCGATAGCCCGCAAATTTTCGAACGTGCACGCCAACACATTCAGTTGGTACGTCCTGATTTTGTTAACCGCGTTAAGTTGTACCAAAACGACGTACCGCTGTTTAACCACTATCAGATTGAATCGCAGATTGAATCTGCGTTCCAACGTGAAGTGCGCCTACCTTCTGGTGGCTCGATCAGTATCGATCCTACAGAAGCATTGACGTCAATCGATATCAACTCAGCGAAAGCGACTAAGAGCTTTGGTATCGAAGAAACGGCGTTCCAAACCAACCTTGAAGCGGCTGACGAGATTGCTCGCCAATTGCGCCTGCGTGACCTTGGTGGTCTGGTGGTGATCGACTTTATCGATATGACCAAACCAGCGCACCAACGTGAAGTAGAAAACCGTCTACGCGAAGCCGTTCGTATGGACCGTGCTCGCGTGCAGCTAAGCCGTATCTCTCGCTTTGGTCTGCTAGAGATGTCACGCCAGCGTTTGGGCTCCTCGCTAGAAGAGAGCAGCACTGACAAGTGTCCACGTTGTTGTGGTACTGGCCGTATTCGTCTTGATGAGCCACTTGCACTGTCTATCTTACGTTTGATCGAAGAAGAAGCCCTGAAAGACAACACTGCACAAGTATTGGCAGTGGTGCCGGTTAACATTGGTAGTTTCCTACTGAACGAAAAACGTAAAGCGGTTCAACACATCGAGAAGTACCACGATGTGAAAGTGATGGTGATCCCAACACAGGACAAGCAAACACCGCACTTTGACGTGATCCGTGTTCGCGGCGGTGAAGAGCAAGACACCCTGTCTTTCGACGTACCGAAACAGCTAGAAGCATTGCGTGAAGCTGAGCAAAACGAAGTGCATCCAGAAGCGCCAGCGAAGAAACGTGAAGAGCCAGCTCTAAAAGGCTTCTCTGCACCGAAAGAGCCCGCACCGGTTGCTGCTGCAGCACCAAAAGCCGCCGCGCCAAAAGACAACGCGCCGCAACAACCAGGCTTCTTTGCTAAGTTGTTCAAAGCGATCGCTGGTTTGTTTAGTGGTAGCGAAAAACAAGAAGAAAAATCATCTTCTGACGGCAAATCACGCCAACCACGTCAAAACCGTGGTAACCGCCAACGTGATGACCGTAATCGCAACCGCAATCGTCAAAACAAACGCGATCGTGATGACAAAGAGAACGTGAGCGATGATGCAAACGCACAACGCAAACGCCGTCGTAACGAGCGCAAACCTAAGCGTGCTGAAAACGAAGTACGTGAAGAAAAGCGTGAAGACAAAGGCAATGCGAAGCCGAAACAGCAACGCAAACTTGCCGATAAAGAAGCGCCTGCAACTGACAAGCCACGCGAAAAATCAGCAGAGAAAGTGAAGCAGCGCCGTCAGCGCCGTAAGCTAGACAAGCAGATCCGTGTTGAAAAAGCAGAGCAAGCGAATACTGAAGCGCTAGAGAACGATGTACTAAACGTCGCAGCTAACTCTACTGTTGTCGAGAAAGGCATGCTAGTGGCTGCAGAGGTGAAATCTCAGCAAGCTGAAGCGGCTGCGGTAGATGCAGAACAAGGCGAAGACGGTGAAGAGCGTAAAGATCGTGGCAGCCGTCGCAATCGTCGCACTCCGCGCCATCTGCGTAACAACGGTCAACGTCGTCGTCGCTACCGTGACAACAAAGACAACGTTGCTGACGCGGTTACCCACGCGGTAGAACAAGCAGCAGACTCGATTGATGATTACGAGAATGTCGTTAGCATCATCGATAAGCCGCAAGGTCCACGCCTGAAAGCCGGTGTCGCATCACCTGAAATGGCAATGGGTAAAGTGTGGTCAACCGTAAAACCTGCGGTTCAAGCTCTGGAAGCAGTTGAAGCTAAAACGCCTGCAGTAGCAGACGCTGAAGTATCAGCAACTGTAAGCGGCGTTGCTCGTCCAGAAGCCGCGATGGGTAAAGTCCTTCTGCCTTACACTGGCGGTAACGGCCAAGCGGCTGCGCCTGTCGAAGCCGTTGTCGAAACCGTTGTTGAGACCAACAAGGCTCCAGCAGTAGAAACCGTGGCAGTAGAAGCGCCGGTACAGGAAACGATTGCACAAGTGACACAACCTGTTATCGAAGCGACGACTGAAGAAACCGTGGTTGAGGCTGCACAAGACGCTGTTGTTGCAGAGCCTGTAGCACCTGAAGCGCAGGAAACTGTTGCAGAAGAAGCGGTTGCAGAAAAAGTCATTGCTGAGCCAGCACCGGTTGTTGAAACCGTTACCGAGCCGGCAAAAGTGGCTGCGAAAGGCTTTGCGACCTCGCCAATGACAAAAGCGCCTGCGCCAGCAAGTGATGCTGTCGAAGCGATTGTCGTCAATGCTGCGCCATTCCGCGCAATTGAGGTAAGCTACCGCCAAGCTGGCAGCCAATCAGCTACAAGCTGTGCGACTGCACCAATGGCGAGCACCATGTCAGCAGAGTAATCCTTAACAGGATTATACGGATAAGAAACCCCGCTAATGCGGGGTTTCTTTTTATCTCAAGCCTGATCAATACTGAGATGCCTTTCCATCCGTTCACTCCAACAGATCACCTATCACGACAGACTGCACCAACTTCGCTTTTCTGGCCGCAATTAGTGTTTTGTACCTCGCCCTCATTTTAACGTCGACCTCGGACTATTCCGCAATCGTTACTCTAGGTAGACGCCTCGCGCAGATTAGTAGCGCATTCACTGCGTCGACCATTTATCTAGCCACGCCTCTGCTGCAGCTTCGATAAGATCGAGCACCAGTTCAAAGCCTTTATCCCCGCCATAATAGGGGTCTGGCACTTCTTGGTGCTGTTCGGTGTTATCTAACACACTCAACATCAGTGCGAGCTTGCCATGTAAATGCGTCGGACAACGGCGCTGTAAATCCGTTAGGTTATCTTTGTCAGCCGCCAAGATCAGATCAAAATCCTCAAAATCATGCTCTGTTACCGCGCGCGCATAGATATGGCGAAAATCGTACCCACGACGCTCCCCTGCCGCCCGTGAGCGCCGATCCGGCGTTTCGCCTTGGTGATAAGCCAATGTGCCGGCGGAGTCGATTTCCATGTCCAAACCGCGTTCTTTCACTTTATGACGAAAAACCGCTTCCGCGGTAGGCGATCTGCAAATATTCCCCATACAAACAACCAATATTTTCATACACATTCCTTTTCTCCTATCGTACTCTGAGCTTATCTCGCCCAAAGCACGTAAGCAACGCGCGGTAGTTTCAACTAGACGCCGCACGCAATGTCATTCATGGCTTGCGAGAGAGCAATGACCGAACACCACCGCCTATTAACCAAGGAGAACCACACCATGACCGAGCAAGATCGCCACCAGCAACGCCAACAAAAACTCAAAGACAAGGTCGATGCACGGATCGAGCAAGCACAAACGGAAAAAGGCATTGTGATTGTGATCACTGGCAATGGTAAGGGTAAATCTACTTCTGGTTTTGGCACCGTCGCCCGCGCGGTAGGACACGGCCAAAAATGTGGCGTCGCCCAATTTATTAAAGGCACGTGGGAATGTGGCGAACGTAACCTGCTACAACAGCACGGGGTTGATTTTCATATCATGGCGACCGGTTTTACGTGGGACACCCAAGACAAGACCGCTGACACACAAGCAGCGCAAGCCGTATGGCAAGAAGCCAAAGCCATGTTGGCAGATCCTCGATACGACATGGTTTTACTCGATGAAATGACCTACATGGTGGCGTATGGCTACCTAGATCTTGACGAGGTGGTTGCGGCGATAGAGAATCGACCTACCGAACAATCTGTGGTGGTTACAGGCAGAGGCGCTCATCGCTGCCTACTTGAAATCGCAGATACCGTGTCGGAAGTTAAAAATATAAAGCACGCCTTCGATCAAGGTATCAAAGCCCGAAAAGGCGTCGACTGGTAACACGACTCAAACGAGATAACTATGCCTTCACACTTTCCAAAATTTTTAAGAAAACCGATCCTTAAAGTCTTTAACATCCTTGAAGCACTGATCTGTGTGGTGATCACCATTGCAACGCTAGTAGCACTGGTCAACGAGATCATCACTATTGTCGTTCTCAGGGATATCCAACTCACCGACTTGCTGTTGATGTTTATCTACTTGGAAGTGTTGGCAATGGCGCACCAGTTTGTTGCCTTCGGTAAGATACCGGTCCGTTACCCGATTTATATCGCCATCATGGCGATTGCTCGCTATATCACTCTCGGCATGAAAGAGCTGGATGGCACCTATATCGTATGGCTGTCAGTGGCCGCGTTTATTTTGGCAGCCGCTACTTTGTTGATCCGCGTCGGTCACCATTATTGGCCGTACAACGATGACGATGAAGGACAAGCCTAGTGACACGCTAGGTTAATCACAGCCCAACGCCCAGCCTTGCTGGGCGTTTTTGTTTTCACTGAGTGAGCCTGCGATAAACTTGACGAAAACGCTGGGGTTTATGCTTAGACCCTAATACTCAAAAATGTTCTCACGTTATTTATCGAATTTTGAATATCCTCTACCGGATCACACTGTCCCTGAGCCAACCTAGCCACCTCCAAAACCTTCTGACACAATCGAACAAGGATTAATCAAATGGGAGTCATCTATGCCAGCCAAAGTGTCAGAGTACATGACAGCGAAAGTGATTGCTGTTGAGCCCGATATCGGTGTACGCCAAGCCTATTTCCTCATGCGCGATGAAGCGATCCGCCACCTTCCCGTCGTCAACAAAGAGAAACGTCTCATCGGCTTTATCAGCGATCGCGAACTGCGACGCCCGAATTGGGCAGATGAAAGCCTAGACATTGCGCATGACTATGCGGTCAGTGACGACTTAGCGGTGGGGGATGTGATGTGCCGCGATGTGATCCATGTAAACACCTATGACACTTTGACCAAAGCGGTGGGCATTTTGCTCGATAACCGGATCAGCGCGGCGCCAGTACTGGATAAAACCGGCGATTTGGTAGGCATGCTCTCTGCGGTTGACTTACTCGATGCCTTCCGTGATACGTTAGAAAACCAAAAGGCGAGCAAGAAGGCGGTTCGTCACTAACGCTTAGCTACACTCGTGTGTATCACGACGAGCCCAATAAGTTAGTATTTACTTACTCATTGTTAAAAAGGCTTCACCCGGTAGGTGAAGCCTTTCTTGTTTTGGCTAGTTAAACAGTCCCTGCAACAGTTGTTCGGCGGCGCGCTGGATCTCTTCATTTTGTGATTGCTCACCTAAGAGCTTCTCCAATCCCCTATCCAATTCTTCGCGCGCTTTTTCTTGCACACGCTGATCGCGCAGTACGTTTTGCTTTAACAGCTCATCGACCATCAAGCCGTATTCTGGCGTCTGCCAAGTCCCTTCCACCTTGATAGGAACGGTAATATCTTTCAGCTCAGCAATACTCAAACCACCTTGGCCTTCACTGGAAGCGACCAAAGACGCATCCACCCGATAATCTAACGCTTCACTGACCAAATTGGTCGAGCCACTCCCTGCCACTCGCAATAGTGGCGAGCTCATTTTTAGATCGCGGTTAGTGGCGCTACCATTGCGTAGAACGATAGTGGCAGACATCGCCGAGAAGTCGGTACGTTTGGTTTCCGACACGTAACCATCGCGCTCCCCTTTTAACGTTGCTTGCGCTTTCCTCAGCATCTCCGCGACGTTAACCCCATCAAAAGCACCATCGTTCAATGACAAGGTGATCTTACCTTGGGCCGCTCGTCTAAGTGCAGCTTGGCTCAACCCTTTCCCTTCTAATGCCACCGTGAGGTTACCGCGCCCTTCTAGCTTGTCGTAGTCAGCCGCATCCACCAGCAGCGGTTGAATAAAGACATTGCGCAGCGATTTATTCACGCTGTAAGTCGCTGGCGATTGGCGGCTATCGAGTCGACCTGACGCTTGAATCGAACCACCGTAAAGTGAGGCAGTGAAGTCTTTGATCCGTAATAAACCATTACTCAGTGAAAACGCGGTTTTCACGTTGCTGACTTTCACGTTCGACGCTTGCAGCGCGTCAATGGCGATATTCCCGCTCACATCTGCCGACTTCAATCCAGTCAGATCCGGCTCCTCGCTCGATGGTGTCGAAGCTGCGCTTGGCGCGTTATCCGCAGCTTCATCGTTATTTGAGCTTGAATCGCTCGTTGCTGGAGACTCGTTTGATGACGCGCTTTCCTCTCTTGGCGCGCCCGTCCAGTCGTCAACATTAAGCGCTGGCACATGCAGATCCAATGTCACATTCGGTTTCGCACCTGAAAGCCCTACGCCGACGCTACCCATAATATGCGTATCATGCAGAGTCGAGACATCGAGTTGGTTTAGCTGTAGATGTTGCTTAACCGGATCGTAGCGCAGGCTACCCGACATCGTGGCGCTAATCGCTTGTGGCTTTGCAGCATAACTGAGTGACGAGGTAATATCAGACAGTCGCCACACTTCACCGAACGTCAACGTACCATCAACGTCAAGCTTAAACGCGCTACCTTCAAGCGCGCCTTGCGTTTGCAGTGCCAGCTCACCAGGCTCACCATCGATAAATTGCGATAAGGAAAAGTGCAAGCTATCCACTTTTACACCGTGTTGGTGATAAGCTACCGTCCCCTGCATGTCACGCAAACTCACATCCGTTTCGCCAAGGCGCATCTCGGTCGTCAGCTCAATGTTACCTTCGCGATCAGCCATTGCCATATGGGCGCTTAACGCGACTTGTGACCACTGGCCCAATTGAAATTGGTCGATGGTTAAATCCAGCGGCGCGATAGACAAACGGCTACCCGGCTCAATCACCACCACACTGGCATTGGCGATACTCAACCCAGACAATGATAAGGTCCATGCGTCTGCCCCGCTTTCTGCTCCGTTATCAGCTGAAGGCTCAGTGTTCACAGCATCGTTTGTTGCTTCTTCGGCAGGTGCAGCTGGCTCACTATCCTCAGTTTCAGACTTATGATTAAGCGCCATCTGCAAGTTATTATCACCCGCGTCATTGGTTTCAATTGCAATAGACGGGGCAACAATCGAGAGTTGCTCAACATGGAGCGTGCGCGAGAGCAAAGGACGCAGTGCCACCGACAGATGAACCGATTCGACAGTTAACAGGTTAGGCTCAGTAAAACCGGCCGGATTTTCCAGACGCGTTTTGCCCATTTCGATACCGAGGCTTGGCCAGAACTGCCATTTCAGATCGCCTTCGATATCGACCACCAGACCGGTGCTTTTTGCCACTTCCTCGGCAATTTTCGGTTTAAATTGGTTTGGATTCACCAATAAGATCAGCAAACTTAATGTGATCACTAGGATGCCAAACACCGCCAGTACGCCTACTAACAGCTTTTTCATTTTGCCCTCACATCTCAATCGATTCTGCGTTCTACTCTAGCTCGAAGCTGTGACTGAGAAAAGAGGCAACCGCGCTTTCCTGATCCTATATCTAGAAACGCAAAAAGCGCCCCGAAGGACGCTTTTTATCACTTAACGCTTTAGCGCTTGGCGCGTTATGCGCGAAGCAGCTTGCCAATGTGCGCTTTAAGTACATCAACCGCGATACGGTTTTTACCACCACGTGGCACGATGATGTCAGCATATTGCTTTGATGGCTCAATGAATTGCATAAACATTGGGCGAACCGTTTTCTGGTACTGCTCTAGTACCGACTCAACAGTACGGCCACGCTCAGCCACATCACGTTGAATACGGCGCAGCAAGCAGATATCTAACGGCGTGTCCATGAATACGCTCGCGTGCATAAGATCGCGCAGACGCGGATCAGTCAGCAGCAAGATACCTTCCAAAATGATCACCTTCTTTGGTGTCATCAGGGTAGTTTCTGTCATACGGGTGTGCTCAGAGTAGCTGTACTTTGGCACATTAACCGCTTGACCCTTCATCAGCATTTCCAAGTGATCACACAACAGGTTGTGATCTAGCGCGTTTGGATGGTCATAGTTAGTTTTGACACGATCTTCCATGCTCAGGTGGCTTTGATCACGGTAGTAGCAATCTTCTGTGATCACACCGATTTGCTCGTCACCTACCTTTTCGCGTAACTCATTGTACACAGTGTTAGCAATCAGACTCTTACCCGATGCAGATGCACCCGCAATACCGATAATGACACAAGAATGTTCAGACATAGAAAAGCACCTGTTAAACGACTGGCAGGGAGATAATAAACTGCGGAATTATAGGCAGTTCATACATCACTTACCAGAAAAAATAAGACATTGCGCACGTTTTTAATCGGTTTTATACAGGCTGCATAAAGATTGGCAATGCAGCCTTGCCAATGTTCCAGTACATCGCGACCACGATTCGCTCGGCCATTTGGCAATAGCGTTGCGCGATATCACCGTGTGGATCCGCCATCACCGTCGGTAGACCCGCATCGAGATGTTCACGAATTTGAATATGCAGTGGCAACTGCGCCAGTAAGGTGAGTCCCGCCTCTTGTGCCAATTTCGCCGCACCGCCACACCCAAAGATCGTCTCTTCATGACCACATTGACTGCATTGATGATAACTCATGTTTTCCACGATGCCCGAGACCGGTACGCCCACTTTTTCAAACATCGCGACACCTTTGCGCACATCAGCCAACGCCAAATCTTGAGGCGTCGTCACCACCACGGCCGATGTCACCGGAATTTGTTGCGCCAAGGTCAATTGAATATCACCCGTCCCCGGCGGCAAATCGATCACCAAATAGTCGAGATCAGGCCACGCGGTTTCTTTCAGTAACTGCTGCAAGGCTTTGGATGCCATCGGCCCACGCCAAATCGCCGCATCGGCATCATCAATCAGGTAACCTATCGAGTTGGTCGCGATACCATGGCACATCACCGGCTGCATCAGCTTGCCATCTAGGGTTTCCGGATGCTGGCCATGACTGCCCAACATGGTTGGTAACGACGGGCCATAAATATCGGCGTCCAGCAACCCAACCGTCGCGCCAAATTGCTTGAGCGCAAATGCCAAATTCGCCGCAGTGGCCGATTTACCGACCCCACCCTTGCCGGAACTGACCGCGATGATGTTTTTTACCTTCGGTAAGAGTTGCCCTGTGGCCGCTTGCAATGGCTGAACCGCAATCTCGACATCGAGCGTTACCCCGTCGCGCGCTGCCCATGCAATCAGTGTGTCTTTTAGCTCACCACAAGCAAATGGCAGCACTAAATGCACCCCGTTTTCCGATGCTGAGATCCTTGAACAATGATCCGCCCAATCACTGGGTAACAGGGGGTGTGAATACTGATTAAGCCAAAGTTGAATTTGCGCTTTATCTACCATAGCCATCTCTTTAATTAGCAAGTTTCGCGTCGTTATTCATGTTAAGGGATCTCAGCGGATATTTCGCCACCAGATTTATTAGGGGGATTGTTCCAAGGCATCAGCTTTTTGCCTCCAAAAATCATCAGCCCCTAGGCAGGGCGGGGGCTATCAGGTAATATCAGAGGTTCGATTTTCCATTTACCCATCAAGAAGCGAAAAACGTAACTATGACTGCAAACTCAAGAAAAATGCTAGTTACCTGCGCCCTACCATATGCCAACGGTTCGATTCACCTTGGCCATATGCTGGAGCATATCCAAGCGGATATCTGGGTGCGTTACCAACGCCTGCGCGGCAATGAAGTTCACTTTATTTGTGCTGATGACGCACACGGCACACCAATCATGCTGAAAGCGCAACAGATGGGAATGGCACCAGAAGAAATGATCGCTGAGGTGAGCAAAGAACACCAAGCAGATTTCGCTGGCTTTGACATCAGTTTTGACAACTACCACAGCACACACTCTGACGAGAACCGTGAGCTGGCGTCTTTCGTTTACAACCAGCTGAAAAGCAACGGTTACATCACTAGCCGCACCATTTCTCAGCTGTTTGACCCAGAAAAAGAAATGTTCCTGCCAGACCGTTTCGTTAAAGGCACATGCCCGAAATGTAAAGCAGACGACCAATACGGCGACAACTGTGATAACTGTGGTGAAACCTACAGCCCAACCGAGTTGATCGACCCGAAATCAGCGGTATCAGGTGCCACCCCAATCATGAAAGATTCGGTGCACTTCTTCTTCGACTTGCCACAGTTTGAAACCATGTTGAAAGACTGGACCAAATCGGGTGCGCTACAAGAAGAAACCGCGAACAAAATGCAAGAGTGGTTCGAGTCTGGCCTACAACAGTGGGATATTTCACGTGACGCACCATACTTTGGCTTTGAGATCCCAGGCGAGAAAGACAAGTTCTTCTACGTGTGGCTAGACGCGCCAATCGGTTACATGGGCTCGTTCAAAAACCTGTGTGACAAGCGCGGCGATCTGAGCTTCGACGAGTTCTGGGGCAAAGATAGCACCACTGAGCTTTACCACTTCATCGGTAAAGATATTGTCTACTTCCACAGCCTATTCTGGCCAGCGATGCTCGACGGCGCGGGTTTCCGCAAGCCAAACAACGTTTACGTTCACGGCTATGTCACCGTGAATGGCGCGAAGATGTCAAAATCAAAAGGCACCTTCATTAAAGCGGCGACGTACTTGCAGCACCTAGACCCAGAGTGTCTACGTTATTACTATGCGGCGAAGCTAAACAGCCGTATTGATGATCTTGATCTCAACCTAGAAGACTTCACGCAGCGTGTTAACGCCGATGTGGTCAACAAGATCGTTAACCTAGCCTCACGTAACGCCGGTTTCATTACCAAGCGTTTTGATGGTCAACTAGCTGCAGAGTTTGCTGAGCCTGCGCTTTACAAAGAGTTCACTGATGCATCGCAACGCATTGCGGAGCTTTACGAAGCGCGTGAGTTTGGCCGTGCGATCCGTGAGATCACCGCACTGGCTGATAAAGCGAACCAATACGTTGACGAGAAAGCCCCTTGGGTTGTGGCGAAAGAAGAAGGCAAAGATCAGGAACTCCAAGCGATCTGCTCTGTGGGTATCAACCTGTTCCGCGTACTAATGGCGTACCTGAAACCTGTGATGCCAAACCTGGCTGAGCGTACAGAAGCGTTCCTCAACGAAACGCTAACCTGGGAAGGTATCGCACAGCCGCTAACCGGCCACCAAATTTCGGCATTTAAAGCGCTATTCAACCGTATCGATCCGAAGCACGTTGAAGCGATGATTGAAACCTCTAAAGCGGATGCTGCGGCTGAACAAGCGGCAAAAGAAGCGGCAGAGAAGAAAGCAGCGGGCCCGCTTGCTGACGAACCAATCGCGCCAGAAATTGAGTTTGACGACTTTGCCAAGATTGATCTACGCATTGCCAAAATCATCTCGTGTGAGTCAGTGCCAAAAGCGGACAAACTGCTGAAGTTCCAACTGGATCTCGGTGGTGAAACTCGCCAAGTATTCTCGGGTATTAAGTCAGCTTACAACCCTGAAGATTTGGTCGGCAAACTGACCGTTGTCGTGGCTAACCTAAAACCACGTAAGATGAAGTTCGGCATGTCTGAAGGAATGATCCTTGCCGCTGGTCCTGGCGGCAAAGATCTATGGCTACTTGAGCCGCACGAAGGTGCACAACCTGGCATGCGCGTAATGTAATCCAGACTAACGCTTTCCTAAGCCCGCATTGATTGCGGGCTTTTTTATTGCCTGCAAACGACAACGCACTTTTCAAGTCATCCCACCTCCTGTCCGACACAACATCTCACTCTTGCCCTCCTCGGCGAATTTGCCTTCTCTCGCCGTTTTCGCAATAATCGTCGCACTTTCCTTTTGAGCATATTTCCTGGAGATCAACGATGGCATGTGGCTGTGGTACTGACCATAATGATGGTAAAGCGGTAGTCGATAGACTCAAAACTAAAGGCTTTGAGCAACGCCAACTCAAACAGAGCTACGATATTCCGTGTGAATGTGGCAAACACTTTACCATGGTGACACACCGCGATCAGTGCCCGCATTGTGGCATGGTGTACGGTGTAACTCCGTGTAGCCAACACGATCCTGCCAACATCAAAGCGGCCGGTATCAACTACGCATAAGCAAGACTCAATGTCTTTGTCTCGGTATTCACTGAGGGTAAAACGACAAAAGGGCCAATGGCCCTTTTTCTTTATGTCGACTAACCGCTCACTTGTCGTCGTTACGACGTGCGTAATTGACTGTTGATAGCGTCAAGTAACGCCGTCTGCAATTTCTGCAAATTGGTGATGAAGACGTCTTTTTCCAGCTCTTTCAACGGCACCCCATTCGGTAGCGGGAACGTCATCGCGTTCACGGCTGAATTGCGGTGAATTAACTCGTAGTGCAAATGCGGGCCGGTGGAGCGCCCAGTATTGCCACTCAGGCCAATCTTTTGACCAATCGCCACTTCATCACCCACTTCCACTAGGCGCTCATCGAGGTGCAAATAGCGCGTCATGTAGTCGCGGCCGTGGCGGATCACGATGTAATTACCGGCGGCATAGTGGTATTCAGATTTAACCACAGTGCCAGAGGCTGTAGTCAGTACATTGGTCCCTCTCGGCACGGCGAAATCCGTTCCTTTGTGGGCACGAACTTGACCGGTGATCGGGTGAACCCGTCGTGGGTTAAAGTGCGAGCTGATACGGAACGATTTTTCCAACGGCAGACGGGAGAAACCATCTTCCATGCTCTGCCCTTCGTTATCGTAAAAATACCCATCGGCATGTCGCATCGCGGTTAAATCGCCATCTTTGCTCTGGTAGGTAAAGCCGAGCACACGGCCATGACCAATCGCGCGGCCATCAAAAAACTCTTTTTCAAGGCTCACCGCGAATCGGTCACCTTCATGGACTTGTTCACTAAAGTCAAAGCGCCACTGCAGCATGCTCACCAGTTGCTTAATTTGACTATTCGACAAGCCCGCTTGTAAGGCCGCATCATAAAAGGTAGTGGTCACTTCACCGGCCACAATCAACTGCTGAGTGTTACCGACCACATCGATAATGTTGAAATCGAACAAGGCGATGTTGCGCTCAAAGCGGTATTTTCGCTGCTTTGAATGATCGTAAATACTGATTTCGTTGATCCGCGGCACGGAAGCGCCAAAGGCCGTTTGGTCGGTTTCAACCACCCACTCAATGAACATCCCTTCATCGATAAATCGAAAGGCGCTCGAATAGCCACCTTTGCGATCGCTTTGCAGCTTTGGCTGCTCACGACGAAACGCACTGATCACATTCTCGTAGTCGAGCGAAAGATTCAGTCCGTGCTTGATCAAAATATCTTGTAAGTTGTTGTCGTTTTTTCCAATCGCGTAGGAGAACACGGTCAAGCCATCATCGAGCTTTAACGCCAATTCATCTTGCTCTAATTGAAATTCGGGCGCATTGGGATCCATATCAGCCGCATCAAAGGTCGGTGTGGCTTCGCTCGCTGGTTGGGCGGCGATGGTTGTGCTGGAGGGGTCAAGGCTGTCTGCCGACTGGGGCTGCCACAATACAGCGACCCCAGCGACGATAACGAGCCCGATTAACGCATATTTATTATATTTAGCCTGCTGAGTGCGCTTCCCCTTCGGCAGGTAATTGAGTTTGTTTTTGAACATCTAAACACTGCGTAAACTGAGCTGCTAATTGCTCAAGAAAGACAAAATAACTTCCTGCGCTAACAGGAATCGTGCTGGCCACAGGGTCAAGCTCACCGACTTTCACCTCAGTGCCACGCACAATACTATTAATCACTGCTGGTTCAAACTGGGGCTCTTTAAATACACACACCGCCTGATCATCAGCAAGTTGACGCTTTATCGCTACTAAGGTTTTTGCGCCCGGACGACGGTCCGGTGACACCGTGAAGTGACCAAGATGGTTCAAGCCATATTCACGCTCGAAGTAACCATATGCATCGTGAAACACAAAGTAGCCATTCGTGCGCACGGGAGCAAGGCTTTCTTCTATCTGTTGCGATATAGACTGGAGATTCTGGTTAAATGCCGCAAGATTTGCTTGGTAATGTTCACCATTCGCCGGATCAAGTTCAACTAACTTGGCGGTGATCACGGTAGCAACTTGCTGCGCTTGTTGAGGACCAAGCCAAATATGCGGGTCAATCGTTCCTTCGCCATGGTTATGGCCATCATGGCTATGGTCGTCATGACCATCTTCGTAGTGATAAAAATCAATCCCCGGCTGTGCCGTCAGCGCGAACGCATTATCAAGGTTTGGCGTTATGCGGGAAAGGAAGGTTTCCAGCTCAGGACCGAGCCAAATAAACAGATCGGCGTCTTTCACCAACTGCAAATCCGAAGGACGCAGCGCGAAATCATGCGGCGATGAGCCATCAGGCAGTAACTGATGGGTCTGTGCAACGCCTTGCGTTAACTCAGTCACAATCATGTTCAACGGTTTAACCGTTGTGACAACAGAAAATTGGGCACTTGCCATACTACTAAACACGGTTAGCAGCACTAACCAATAGAATTTACGCATCATCTTTTCGGTAACCTCAAAAAATTTATCAGCTCGAGGGGAAAAGATGTTACATTATAACAAACGCAAAAATCAAACCTGAAAAAACATGTCTTATCTGATCAAGCTAGATACGGTGACTGTCAGTTTTAATAACCGTCACGTCCTCGACAATGTGTCTCTGGCGCTTAACGCCGGCGAAATTACCACCCTGATCGGCCCAAATGGCGCAGGGAAATCGACGCTGGTAAAAGTCGTCACTGGTTTACACACTACTTTTCTAGGCACGGTACATCGTAAACCGGGCCTGCGCATTGGCTACGTACCCCAAAAGTTGGCGTTAAACAGTACGTTACCACTGAACGTTGAACGCTTTATGCGCCTCGCTGGCAAAGTCACGGTTGATGAGATCAATCACGCACTACAGCAAGTGAAAGCGGAACACTTACTTCACGCCGACATGCATAAGCTCTCGGGTGGTGAAACCCAACGTGTACTGCTGGCAAGAGCGTTGTTGCGTCGACCGCATCTTTTGGTCTTGGATGAGCCGGTGCAAGGTGTCGATGTCAATGGTCAACTTGAAATGTATGCGCTTATTGGTCAACTGCGTGAAACCCTCAGTTGCGCAATTTTAATGGTGTCCCATGATTTACATTTGGTGATGGCACAAACCGATCACGTGATTTGTTTGCATCATCATGTCTGCTGTCACGGCTCGCCAGAAGCGATCAGCCAACACCCAGAATACGTGGCGCTGTTTGGTCGCCAATCTGCCGAGCAACTGGCGCTGTATCATCACCACCATAACCACGATCACGATTTGGCCGGCAATGCAGTGGGCCCTTGCCAACACGATCACAACGATGATCATCATTCGGGTAAGGAGCACGGCCATGTTTGATCTGTTACTCCCCGCTTTGCTCGCTGGACTTGGAATTGCGGTTTTCGCTGGCCCGCTCGGCTCATTTGTGGTGTGGCGAAAGATGGCCTATTTTGGCGATACCCTATCTCACGCCTCTTTGCTTGGGGTTGCCCTTGGCTTGTTGCTGAATGTTAACCTTAATTTGGCTATCGTGGTGTGCTGTTTAATTCTTGCTGTCGTGCTCGTTGGTTTGCAACGCCAACAGCTCATCGCAACTGACACCCTGCTGGGGATTCTGGCACATAGCGCCCTGTCGCTTGGGATGGTGTCGATCAGCTTTATGGACAATATCCGCGTTGATTTGATGGCCTACCTGTTCGGCGATTTACTCTCCATTACCCCGCAAGATCTGTATTGGATTTTTGGCGGTATGGTGGTCGTGTTGGGGTTGCTCTATAAACTCTGGCAACCGCTATTGGCTATGACAGTCAGTGAAGAAATGGCCCGCGTTGAAGGGCATAATGTCGACCGTTTAAAGCTGCTTTTGATGTTGATGATCGGCCTTGTCATCGCTGTCGCGATGAAATTTGTCGGCGCGCTGATCATTACCTCGCTGCTGCTGATCCCCGCAGCCACAGCACGTCGTTTTGCAAAAAGTCCTGAGTCGATGGCACTGATGGCCTCACTCTTTGGTTGCTTCGCCGTTATTGGCGGCCTTTTCCTGTCGTGGCATTGGGACACGCCAGCGGGGCCATCGGTTGTGGTGAGCGCAGCCCTGCTCTTTTTGCTTAGCCAAACGCTACCCGCACGTACTTAATGAACGTGCGATGTATCTGTGTATCGCATCGATTGTTTGTCCATCACGCCGATGCGTGGAAAAATGCAACATTATGTGTGAAAACATAGAGTCATAAAAAATGCCGCTCGATGAGCGGCATTTTTGTTTGTGCGTTGGAAACTTACCAACCTGTCACTTCACGCAGCGCCTTACCGATATCAGCAAGACTATTCACGGTGCGAACACCGGCCGCTTCTAGCGCAGCAAACTTATCTGCCGCCGTGCCTTTACCGCCAGAGATAATCGCACCCGCGTGACCCATACGCTTACCTGGAGGCGCTGTCACACCCGCAATGTAAGATACCACCGGCTTGGTGACGTTATCTTTGATAAACGCTGCCGCTTCTTCTTCAGCAGTACCGCCGATCTCACCGATCATCACGATAGCTTCAGTTTCTGGATCGTCTTGGAACAGTTTCAGGATATCGATGAAGTTTGAGCCTGGGATCGGATCACCACCAATACCGACACAAGTAGACTGACCAAAACCTTCGTCTGTCGTTTGCTTAACCGCTTCATAGGTCAACGTACCTGAGCGCGACACAATACCGACTTTACCTTTACGGTGAATGTGACCTGGCATGATGCCGATCTTACACTCATCTGGCGTGATCACACCCGGACAGTTAGGACCAATCATGCGTACACCAGCTTGATCAAGACGCACTTTTACTTCCAGCATATCAAGCGTCGGAATACCTTCGGTGATCGTCACAATCAGCTCGATACCGGCGTTAATCGCTTCCAAAATCGCGTCTTTACAGAACGGCGCAGGTACGTAAATCACCGATGCTGTCGCACCCGTTGCTTCCACCGCATCACGCACGGTATTGAACACTGGTAAGCCAAGATGAGTTGTACCGCCTTTGCCTGGCGATACACCACCAACCATTTGTGTACCGTAAGCAATCGCCTGCTCTGAATGGAACGTACCCTGTCCACCAGTGAAGCCCTGGCAAATAACTTTTGTATCCTTGTTAATCAGTACAGACATTATTTACCCTCCGCTGCAGCAACCACTTTCTCTGCTGCCTCAGTTAGTGAGGTCGCAGCAATAATATTTAGGCCACTTTCAGCCAATTTCTTCGCGCCCAGCTCGGCGTTGTTACCCTCAAGGCGAACCACTACCGGCACTTTAACGCCAACTTCAGCGATAGCGCCAATAACCCCATCGGCGATCAGATCGCAACGTACGATCCCACCGAAGATGTTCACCAGCACGGCTGCAACGTTGCTGTCTGACAAGATGATCTTAAATGCTTCAGTCACACGCTCTTTGGTCGCGCCGCCGCCCACATCCAAGAAGTTGGCTGGCTTGCCACCGTGAAGGTTAACGATATCCATAGTACCCATCGCAAGACCGGCACCGTTGACCATACAACCAATGTTGCCGTCCAGTGCAACATAGTTCAGGTCCCATTTCGCCGCATGCGCTTCGCGCTCATCTTCTTGCGAAGGGTCATGCATCTCACGCACTTTGGTTTGGCGGTAAAGCGCGTTAGAGTCAATGTTGACCTTGCCATCAAGACAAAGCAGATTGCCTTCGCCAGTGATCACCAATGGGTTGATTTCTAACAAAGAGAAATCGTGTTTGGTGAACATGGTCGCTAAGCCCAAAAAGATCTTGGTAAACTGTTTGATTTGATCACCTGACAGACCCAGCTTGAACGCCAGTTCGCGTCCTTGGTATGGCTGAGGGCCAACCAATGGGTCAAGGGCAACTTTATGGATAAGTTCAGGGGTTTCTTCTGCCACCTTCTCAATATCCATACCCCCTTCAGTTGACGCCATAAAGACAACACGTTGAGAAGCGCGATCAACGACTGCACCCAAATAAAGCTCAGAAGCAATATTCGATGCCGCCTCGACGAAAATTTTATTTACCGGTTGTCCATTAGCATCGGTTTGAAACGTAACTAGGTTTTTGCCTAGCCATTTTTGCGCAAACTGACGAATGCCATCTTTGGTATCGTGAAGCTCGACACCACCAGCTTTACCACGGCCACCTGCGTGAACCTGGCACTTAACGACCCACTTGCTGCCACCAATTTTGTCGGCAGCTTCAGCTGCTTCTTGTGGCGTATCGCAAGCATATCCTTCTGGTACTGGTAAACCGAACTCAGCAAATAGCTGTTTAGCTTGATATTCATGCAAGTTCATGATGTTTTATCCATTCTGTTGTAACCCAGTACTGGGTTGTTTCCATTTAGGGCATTGCTGCCCGCGAACGTCTCGTTGACGATCAGACACGGCTGGTTGAGCACAACCGTGTCTTGGTTTGATCTGAGACTTAAACGTCCAACAGCAGTCGCGTTGGATCTTCCAGCAACTCCTTGATGGTCACCAAGTAGCCGACAGATTCACGACCATCGATCAAACGGTGGTCGTAAGAGAGGGCAAGGTACATCATTGGCAAAATTTCCACTTTGCCATCCACTGCCATCGGACGATCTTGAATCTTATGCATGCCAAGAATCGCGGCCTGCGGTGGGTTGATAATTGGCGTTGACATCAGTGAGCCAAATACACCACCGTTGGTGATGGTAAAGTTACCACCCGTCAACTCATCCACCGTCAGCTTGCCATCACGGCCTTTGATCGCGAGTTCACGAATGCCTTTTTCGATTTCAGCCACGCTCAGCTTGTCACAGTCACGTAGTACTGGAGTCACAAGACCACGTGGTGTTGACACCGCAATGCTCACATCAAAGTAGTTGTGATAAACGATATCATCGCCATCAATAGATGCGTTCACCTCTGGGAAACGCTTCAGCGCTTCAACCACCGCTTTCACGTAAAACGACATAAAACCAAGGCGAATGCCGTGACGCTCTTCGAACACGTCTTTGTATTGCTTACGCAAGTCCATGATTGGCTTCATGTTCACTTCGTTGAACGTCGTTAGCATCGCGGTGCTGTTTTTCGCTTCCAGCAGACGCTCTGCCACACGCTTGCGCAAACGCGTCATTGGTACACGTTTCTCGCTACGATGTGCAATCGGCGCATCAACTTGTGCATTTGCAGCAACAGGCTCTGCGGCTGGACGATTCGCCAAATACGCTTCGACATCTTCACGCGTAATACGACCACCGACACCCGAGCCTTTTACAACGGTTGGCGATATATCGTTTTCCGCTAACAAGCGACGTACTGCAGGGCTTAGCGCTTCTGAGCTTTCTTCCGTCAACGACGCTTTGTGGCGCTTATCCGGTGACGCTTCAGGCTCTGAAGGAACATCCGCAGTTGGCTCGCCAGCAGCAACTTGCACTTTTAGCTTACCAATCAGCTGTTTGCTTAATACGGTACTGCCTTCAATTTCAACAATGGCTTCAAGTACACCTGCTTCCGGTGCAGGCACTTCCAAGACCACTTTGTCAGTTTCGATATCCACCAGCACTTCATCGCGCTCAACACTGTCGCCAGGTTGTTTGTGCCAAGTGGCAACGGTGGCATCGGCTACGGATTCAGGTAAATCTGGAACTAGAATTTCTATTGTCATCGTTCACTATCCTTATTTTTCCAGTTCGTTGTTCAGTGTTAGCGCATCGGCTACCAGAGCCTTTTGCTGTTTTAAGTGGACTGACATATAACCAACCGCTGGTGAAGCAGATGCCGGACGACCGGCGTAGTTTAATGTCGCATCGTTAGGGATCACCGCACGGAAATTGTGCTGGCTTGAATACCAAGCACCTTGGTTCTGCGGCTCTTCCTGACACCAGACGTAATCCTTCACATGTTGATAATCGCTCAGGATGGCCTGCATATCTTCGTATGGGAATGGGTACAGCTGCTCGATACGGACCAGTGCAACCTTGTCGTTCTCGTCCTTGCGACGCTGTTCAAGCAGGTCGTAATACACCTTACCGGAGCAGAATACGACGCGCTCGACGTTATCAGGATCGATATCGTCAATTTCAGCAATTGCCGGCAAGAACGTACCGTAAGCCAATTCATCCATTGACGACGTACACAGCGGGTGACGTAGCAAGGATTTCGGGGACATGACCACTAGCGGGCGACGCATTGGACGCACCACCTGACGGCGAAGCATGTGATAAACCTGCGACGGCGTTGACGGCACAATGACCTGCATATTTTGTTCAGCACAAAGCTGCAAGTAACGCTCTAGACGCGCTGATGAGTGCTCTGGGCCTTGGCCTTCATAGCCGTGCGGCAGCAACATGGTAAGGCCACACATACGGCCCCACTTCTGCTCGCCTGAGCTAATGAACTGATCAATCACCACTTGAGCGCCGTTAGCGAAGTCACCAAACTGGGCTTCCCAAATCGTCAGACCGCTTGGCTCAGCAGTGGCGTAGCCATACTCAAATGCCAAAACCGCTTCTTCCGACAACACGGAGTCAAACACTTGGAATGGCCCTTGTTTGTCGTGAATGTTCGCTAGCGGAATATAGGTTGAGGCATCTTCTTGGCTATGCAGCACTGCGTGCCGGTGGAAGAACGTGCCGCGACCCGAATCTTGTCCGGTAATACGAATACGCTTGCCATCATCAACCAGAGTCGCATACGCCAGCGACTCCGCCATACCCCAATCGACCTCACGCTCTTCGTTGACCATCGCGATACGGTCTTGATACAGCTTACTGACACGGCTCTGTAGCTTGTGGCTCTCTGGATACTGACAGATACGCAGCGCCAGATCTTTCAAACGCGTCGGGTCAACTTCGTTGTCCCAATCGGTATCCCACTCATGACCAATGTACGGTGACCAGTCAACGCTATGCATTTGCATTGGGCGCCACTCCTTCACGACACATTCGCCGCGGTCAAGCATGTCGCGGTATTCGTTGACAAAGGAGGTCGCATTTTCCAGCCCGATCGTGCCGTCTTGCTCGAGCTTGTCGGCATAGATCTTACGTGGCGTCGGATGCTTTTTGATCTTCTGATACATCAACGGTTGCGTTGCATTCGGCTCATCCGCTTCGTTGTGACCATGACGGCGATAACACACCAAGTCGATAACCACATCGCGGCGAAACTCGTTGCGATAGTCCATCGCCAAACGCGCGACCATAGCAACCGCTTCAGGATCGTCGGCATTCACGTGGAAGATCGGCGCCTGTACCATCTTAGCAATATCAGTACAGTACTGAGTTGAGCGGGTATCTCTTGGGTTAGAGGTGGTAAAACCAATTTGGTTATTCACCACAATGCGAACCGTACCGCCAATTTGGTAACCACGCGCCTGCGACATATTGAAGGTCTCGGCGACCACGCCTTGGCCTGCAATCGCAGAGTCCCCGTGGATCGTGATCGGCAATACCTTTGAACCGTTCTTATCGCCGAGGCGATCTTGACGCGCACGAACTGAACCAATTACCACAGGATTGACGATTTCAAGGTGTGACGGGTTGAACGCGAGCACTAAATGCACGTCACCACCTGGCGTTGAGAAATCAGCAGAGAAACCTTGGTGATATTTTACATCGCCCGTGCCCCATGACTCGCCGTGTTTACCGGCAAATTCATCGAACAGATCCTGAGGTTTTTTACCCAGTACGTTAACCAGTACGTTGAGACGACCACGGTGGGCCATACCAATAACCAGCTCACGAATACCTTCATTACCGCCATGACGAACGAGCTCTTTCACCATAGGGATCAAGGCATCGCCACCTTCCAGTGAGAAACGTTTTGCCCCTGGGAATTTCGCGCCAAGATAACGCTCCAGACCTTCGGCCGCCGTCAGTTCGTCTAAAAACGTCAGTTTTTCATCGTCGGTGAAATCTGGCTGGCCCTGTACCGATTCTAAACGTTGTTGGATCCAACGTTTTTCTTCAGTATTGGTGATGTGCATGTACTCCGCACCAATCGAGCCACAGTAGGTTTTCTTCAACGCCTGATACAGATCAGCAAGACGCATGCTCTCTTTGCCAATCGCAAATGAACCGACATTAAACTCTTTGTCCATATCCTCATCAGTCAAGGTATGGAATGCCGGATCAAGCTCTGCAACGCGCTCTTGCTGCCAAAGACCCAAGGGATCTAGATTGGCATGTTGATGTCCTCGGAAGCGGTAAGCATTAATTAACTGCAATACTTTAACTTGCTTTGCATCCACATCCGGATCGGTAACAGGGGCACTAAGATAAGTTGTTTCTTTCGCCAAACGTCGGAAGTAATCGCGAACACGCGAGTGAGGTTGTTCCTGTACGTCTTGCTTAACGACAGGTAACCCATCAAAAACTGCTCGCCATTCGCTATCTACCGAGTCAGGGTCACTAAGATACAGCTCGTAGATTTCTTCTACGTATGTTGCGTTGGCACCGGCAAGATGTGATGACTCCAGCCAGGCCTTCATAACGCTATTCTGCATTGTTATCCCTTAACTACTAGTGTTGTTGCCAATTAGTACACCTGGGTGTACCTCTTAAGCTGCCCCTTTTCGAGGCAGCATTTCGATGTTCTATTTAAACGACTGTTTTAAACTGCATTTTTAAGCAGCATCGTTTTTATATGACCAATCGCTTTAGTTGGATTTAGTCCCTTAGGACAAACATTTACACAATTCATTATGCCATGGCAACGAAAAACACTAAACGCGTCGTCTAAATCAGCCAAACGGTCATCCGTCGCCGTATCTCGGCTATCTATTAGCCAGCGGTACGCGGCTAACAACCCCGCAGGTCCAACAAACTTATCAGGGTTCCACCAAAAAGATGGACAACTCGTTGAACAACATGCACACATAATACATTCATATAGTCCATCTAAATGGGCACGTTCTTCCGGAGATTGTAAATTTTCTCTCGCGGGTGGGTGCGCTTGTTCATTGATCAAGAACGGTTTCACCTTGGCGTAGTTGGTGTAGAACTGCTCCATGTCGATGATTAAGTCGCGTATTACCGGTAAACCCGGCAGTGGACGGATCACGATACTTGCCTTGTCAGTAAGCGCAGATAGCGGGGTGATACACGCCAGTCCGTTCTTTCCGTTCATGTTGATACCATCAGAGCCACATACACCTTCACGACAAGAGCGTCTGAACGCAAGGCTTGGGTCTTGCTCTTTGAGCAAAATCAACGCATCCAATACCATCATGTCTGAGCCGTCCGGCACCTCAAGTTGGTACTCTCTCATGTACGGCGCTTTGTCTTCATCAGGGTTATAGCGGTACACCGAAAAATTCAAGTTCATCCTGTATCCCCCTCTTAGTACGTTCGGGCTTTGGGTGGAAATGCTTCGCGGGTGACTGGCGTCATGTTGACGTCACGCTTGCTCATTTCTTCCGTCTCTGGGTTGTAAATGGAGTGCACTAACCAATTGCTATCATCACGCTCAGGGAAATCGAAGCGTGAGTGCGCGCCGCGACTCTCGGTACGGAAATTGGCAGCAACTGCGGTTGAGTAGGCAGTTTCCATTAGGTTATCCAACTCGAGACACTCAATACGTTGGGTGTTGAACTCAGTCGAGGTGTCATCTAGGCGCGCCACTTTCAAGCGCTCGCGGATCTCTTTTAGCTCTTCCAAGCCCTTCGCCATCGCATCGCCTTCACGGAATACCGAGAAGTTGTTCTGCATACAGGTTTGTAAATCTTTGCGAATTTGAACTGGGTCTTCCCCTTTCTGCGTGGTGTTCCAGCGGTTTAGGCGGGTCAAAGACGCTTCAATATCTGATTCGCTGGCTGGGCGCGCTTCAACCTGCGCCGCTAAGGTTTCGCCAAGATGCAAACCGGTTGCACGGCCAAATACCACCAAATCGAGTAGGGAGTTACCGCCCAAGCGGTTAGCACCGTGCACAGACACGCTCGCGATCTCACCACAAGCAAACAAGCCTTGGATGTCTTGATCGGCTCCAGATGCGGTTTGTTTGATAGCCTGGCCTGAGACTTGGGTCGGCACCCCGCCCATCATGTAGTGACAGGTCGGAATAACAGGAATTGGCTCTTTCACGGGATCCACATGCGCAAAGGTACGTGATAATTCACATATGCCCGGCAAACGCGATTCAAGTACCTCTTTACCAAGGTGATCCATCTTCAGTTTGATGTGTGGTCCCCACGGGCCGTCACAACCGCGACCCTCGCGGATCTCAACCATCATCGAGCGGGCAACAACGTCACGACCAGCCAAATCTTTGGCGTTGGGCGCGTAACGCTCCATAAAACGCTCGCCTTCATTATTCAGCAGGTAACCACCTTCACCACGACAACCCTCAGTTACCAGAACGCCAGCACCAGCGATGCCGGTTGGGTGGAACTGCCACATTTCCATGTCTTGCATCGGCACGCCCGCGCGCAGCGCCATGCCCACACCATCACCAGTATTAATGTGCGCATTGGTAGTTGAAGCGTAAATACGGCCTGCACCACCAGTGGCTAAAATCGTGGCTTTCGATTTGAAATAGCACACTTCCCCGCTTTCCATACAGATAGCGGTAACGCCAACCACGGCGCCATCTTGGTTTTTTACTAAATCGAGGGCATACCACTCAGAGAAAATCGTGGTTTTGTGCTTCACGTTTTGTTGATACAAGGTGTGAAGCAAGGCGTGTCCGGTTCTGTCCGCCGCCGCTGCGGTGCGCGCGGCTTGCTCACCGCCAAATTGCTTCGACTGACCACCGAATGGGCGCTGGTAGATACTACCGTTTTCAAAGCGAGAAAAAGGCAGGCCCATTTTCTCTAACTCAATGACCGACTGTGGACCGTTCTTACACATATACTCAATGGCGTTTTGATCGCCAATGTAGTCAGAACCTTTCACCGTGTCGTACATGTGCCACTCCCAGTTATCTTCATGGGAATTGCCCAACGCCACCGTGATCCCGCCTTGCGCCGAAACCGTGTGTGAACGGGTTGGAAACACTTTAGAGAGCAATGCACAAGTTAGGCCTTGCTCTGAAATCTGCAGGGCTGCGCGCATTCCCGCGCCACCAGCACCAACAACAACAGCATCAAATTCACGAACTGGAATAGTCACTACGCACCCCACACAATAAAGAAGCCAGAAAATAGATACACAAACAGCGTGGCAACAACGCCAAACTGCAGCACGGCACGGACGGCGGCATGCTTAATGTAATCAGTCAACACCTGCCACAAACCAATCCATGCATGAATTAGTACGGACAAAAGTGCCATCATGGTGAAAACGCGAGTGCTTGTTTTGTCAAAAAAGCCCGACCACACCTCGTAGTTCAGTTCAGGACCGAACAGAAGGTAGCCAAGCATGTAGAGGGTATAAAGCGCAATGATGACCGCAGAAGCGCGAACGAGGACGAAATCATGAACCCCATTGCGTCCGACTGAAGAAACATGATTTACCATACGATAGCTCCTGCAATTAATGAGAGAACTACAGTAATAGCAAAGCTAACGATGGCGCTGCGATTACCGCTTTCTATTTCCTCAAAGTAGCCTGCATCCATCATGAGATGACGCACGCCTACCACCAGATGATAAAGAAGGGCGACAAGTATCAACCACGTGATCAGCTTCACAAAAAAGCCACTCATGATGGAAGACGCCTGCGCAAATCCCTCTGGGGATGCCAAGCTTATCGACAGCAGCCATAACAGAATACCTACTGAGATAAAGGTGATCACGCCGGAAACACGGTGAAGAATGGACGCTATCGCCGTTATGGGGAAGCGTATCGTTCTGAGATCGAGATTAACGGGTCGAGTCTTATTTACTTTCACGATATTGGCTCACTTTGCTCACACGAGCGTTGTTTTTATATCACTCCCGCCAAGTGGATTACTGCGCACAAATTCACATTTTTTTAACATCATTGCTAACTTTTTGAGCTGCGAGTTGCAGTTTTTAAGACAATGCTGTCGCTATAATTATCAGTGATTTACGGCTTACTGCGCCTTGAATCCCACGTATAACGGGGCCTGTCAAAAACTATACGACCACCAACATTTAAAAACAATTCGAGTAACAAAACTTCCAACATGAAGCACAGTTTTGCGCGTCTTTTGTTTATATTTTTTAACAAGCGCACACTCAGGGGTACAAAAATTGACATTATTTGACCTCGCCTGTACAAAGATATAACCCCATTCGGGATTAGGATTATAAAATCGCAAAGGAGAGTGTTATGTCGGACAAGAAAGCGACCCTTCATATTGAGGGGAAAGCGCCTATTGAGCTGCCAATCCTAAATGGAACGGTTGGCCCAGAGGTTGTCGACGTCAGAGCGCTTGGCGCAAACGGGTATTTCACTTACGACCCTGGGTTTCTAGCTACGGCGTCATGTGAATCGCAAATCACCTACATCGACGGTGGCAAAGGTATTCTTCTGCACCGTGGCTATCCAATTGATCAGCTGGCGAACTCAGCGGATTACTTGGAGGTTTGTTATATTCTGCTTTATGGTGAGGCACCTACCCGTGACCAGTACGAGGCGTTCCGTCATACCGTAACACGTCACACCATGGTTCATGAGCAAATCGCTAGCTTCTTCCATGGCTTCCGTCGAGACGCCCACCCTATGGCCATCATGGTTGGTGTAGTTGGTGCACTCGCGGCTTTCTATCACGACTCGCTGGACATTAATAATGACAGTCACCGTGAAATTGCAGCATTTCGCTTGATGTCAAAAATGCCGACTTTGGCGGCCATGTGTTACAAGTACTCAATTGGCCAACCCTTTATCTATCCTCGCAACGATCTGGATTACGCAGAAAACTTCCTGCACATGATGTTTGCTACGCCGTGTGAAGAGTACGAAGTGAGCCCTGTTATTGCAGGCGCTATGGATAAGATCTTTACGTTGCATGCTGATCATGAGCAGAATGCGTCTACGTCAACCGTGCGTCTTGCGGGCTCTTCAGGCGCTAACCCATTTGCATGTATTGCAGCGGGTATCGCCTCTCTATGGGGACCGGCTCACGGTGGCGCGAACGAAGCTTGTCTTCGTATGCTCGAAGAGATTGGCTCGGTGGAAAACATTCCAGAGTTTGTTGAACGTGCGAAAGACAAGAACGACCCATTCCGTTTGATGGGCTTTGGTCACCGCGTTTACAAGAACTACGACCCACGCGCGACCGTGATGCGAGAAGCGTGCCACGAGGTGCTACAAGAGCTGGATATTCAAGATCCGCTACTCGATGTTGCGATGGAGCTAGAACGTATCGCCCTATCGGATGAATACTTCATCGAGAAGAAGCTCTACCCTAACGTTGACTTCTACTCAGGTCTTATCCTGAAAGCGATCGGTATTCCTGTGTCGATGTTCACCGTGATTTTTGCGATGTCGCGTACGATCGGCTGGATAGCCCACTGGAACGAATTCCACAGCGACCCAGACGCGCGCATCGGTCGTCCTCGTCAGCTTTATACTGGTGAGCCGTTACGTGAATTTGTAGCGATGCACGAGCGCGAATAACGCAAATTATTCGCTGATAACGCACACACAAAAACACCACCGTTTCGGTGGTGTTTTCTTTTATCGTCGGATGAGATTTGCGTAACGGTTAAACCGGATTGTCGATATCAACAAACTCCACCGCAAAACCATGCTCTTTGGCCAACCATTCGCCAAGTGATAACACCCCATAACGCTCTGTCGCATGGTGGCCTGCGGCAAAATAGTCAATGCCCAGCTCGCGCGCACTATGAACAGTACGCTCAGAGATTTCCCCCGAAATAAAGGCATCAAAGCCAGCACTCGCTGCGGTTTCAATAAAATCCTGCCCACCACCCGTGCACCATGCAATACGGCTCAAGGTACGCTGCTCGCCACTGCCATACGCGACGCCATCAATATGCAACGGTTTACGCCCTAGCACTTGATCGATGTTGGCAGCGAAATCAGTGCTCTTTGTTGGCTCGGGAAGTTGACCGCAGGCAATCAACGCCGTTGGGTTGTCAGGCTCGAGCGTAGAAATATCTGTCAGCCCCAAGCGTTGTCCTAATTGGGCGTTATTCCCAAAAACAGGATGCGCATCTAGCGGCAAATGATAGCCATAAAGATTAATGCCGCTGTCCATCAACGCTTTGATCCGACGATATTTCACACCACGAATTGAGGCAGGCTCCCCTTTCCAAAAGAAGCCATGGTGGACCAACAGCGCATCAACTTGCGCTTCTACCGCACGGTCAATCAACGCCTGACACGCCGTTACGCCGGTCATAATGCGTTTTACGTCTGATTTACCTTCGACCTGTAGGCCATTTGGGCAATAATCATTAAACGCCCCTACATTGAGCGTTTTATTTAGCAAGCTTTCCAGCGCTAAATTATCCATATGCAATCCAACCTAATTTGGTGAGTTGTTCCCGTCACTGACAGGCGATTGGCTTTATTGTGCCTCAATTCAATGCAGAAAAAAATCTCGACTCGAGGGGGCTATATTTCCGAACCAACAACGAAAAAGACGAAGCAGTTCAACCCACTTCGTCTCTTAATCTTCTAGATAGTAATGCCGTTCGATAACGACCAGAGTTATGCTCTATTTAATAGAAGTCGCTTTTCGCTTTCTCTGATTGTTTTAACCAAACCGGTTTGGTGCTGGTTTTATGCCACATTTTGTGCAAAAAACTATAGAATTTAGAACGCATCCCAAGCAGAAGTACCACAGGAAAACCAATAATGCCTACGGTAACAACAAAGGTGCGGCGTAATATCAGTTTGTGTAGAGGATAAATGCTATACATGTGCTTACTCCCGATCTGGCCAACTGGTCATACCATATATTGATTTGAGTAAGATTACTACGAAAACACCCAGGCAGGTGAAAAAAACATCAAGCAATATCACGTTCGTACACACACCTAACAATCACGTTGTCGCGTTCTGCCCTGTGTAAGCATGTAAGCATGTAAGCATGTAAGCATGTAAGCATGTAAGCATGTAAGCATGTAAGCATGTAAGAAGGAGTCTATAAATGGAATACCATGACCACCAACGAAACCTCAAGCAATTGGCGAGAACCCCCTTTATCGCCAAACTGGCTCCTTCGTTTCAGCGCCGCCTTGTTCAGTTGTTTGACCAAGGACAGATCAGTGAACCTTATCAAGGCTCATCGCGACTTGGTTTCTATTATCAATGGTTAGTACGCCAAGCAATTATTGCCAGTAACGATTACGATCTGATTGCCGAAGAAGTGATCATTCAAGGGGATAAGCAAACCCTAGGGGCGATTGATTTTCTAGTACGGGATAGAGTGACCAGTGAGCTTGAGCACTGGGAAGTGGCGTTGAAGTTCTATCTTCAATCCGGCAGTCAGTGGCTTGGCCCAAACGTCAAAGATGCGCTGGAGCGCAAGTACGAGCGGATGCTCTCCCACCAACTACGCCTTACTTCTACCGCTGAATATCAACGCTCTTGGGGTGAAACCTATGGGCTCCCAACCCAACATCGCGCCATTATTCAAGGCTATCTGTTCGCTTCGGGTGAAGCGCTCTCTCTGGCAGAGTGGGTTAATCCAGAAGCCATCAAGCAAGATTGGTATTTTATTCAAGAAATCAGTGATCAATGGCGTAGGATAGAAAAACCCGACTGGATTAGCCCGCCGTCGTTTTCCGACGCCTTAACGATAGACTATCCACTGCAACGACCAATTCAGTGCATTAACCAACAAGGTCTGCGTGGATTCATTGTCCCTGGTGGCTGGCCTGATATTTTCTTAAACCAATAGGAATGCATTCTTTGCTGGTCAATTTTCCTCGCTAGCGGCAATAAAAAAGGCCGCAACAATGCGGCCCTATTCGCTACAACGCAAGTGACATTACAACCCTGCGTTCTTAAATACCTGATTGACGATCTCTTGCGCTTCTTGCTCAATCAGCGCTAAATGCTCAGCTCCTTTAAAGCTTTCACAATAGATCTTGTAGATATCTTCAGTACCTGATGGACGCGCCGCAAACCAACCAAAATCCGTCGTCACTTTGAGGCCACCAATAGCCGCCCCATTACCCGATGCATGGGTAATACGTGCAGTGATTAGATCGCCTGCTAGCGTTTCCGCAGTCACCATTTCGGCATTGAGCTTTTTCAGAACCGCTTTTTGCGCTGAATTCGCAACGGCTTGTAAGCGAGAGTATTTCGACTCACCGTGCTGCTCAACCAACTTTAGATAATACTGCTGTGGATTTAGCCCTGTGACTGCGGTGATCTCAGCCGCCAATAAGCACAGCAAAATACCGTCTTTATCGGTTGCCCATGGCGTGCCGTTTTTGCGCAGGAAAGACGCCCCGGCACTCTCTTCGCCACCAAAGCCTAGCTTGCCGCTGTAAAGACCATCAACAAACCATTTAAAGCCCACTGGGACTTCACACAGATCGCGACCAAGATCGGCAACAACTTTGTCAATCAAGGCACTTGATACCAGCGTTTTACCCACGCCGACATCACGACTCCACTCAGGACGATGACGGTACAAGTAGTCGATACACACCGCGAGGAAGTGGTTGGGATTCATCAAACCCGCAGGGGTAACAATGCCGTGGCGATCAAAATCTGGATCATTACCAAAAGCCAAATCAAATTTGTCTTTGTGGGTTAGTAGACCCGCCATCGCGTAAGGTGATGAACAATCCATACGGATCACACCGTCTTTGTCGAGTGACATAAAGCGGAACGATGGATCGACACTTTCGTCCACCAATTCAAGATCAAGATCGTAATGGCGGCCAATTTCACGCCAGTATTCAATACCCGCACCGCCAAGTGGATCAACACCCAACTTCAAACCGGCAGACTGGATCGCTTTCATATCAATAACATTGACCAGATCTGCAACATACGGCTTAACCAGATCTTGCGCTTTGATAAGGCCTGACTCCCACGCTTGCGACAGCTTGAAAACCTTCACCCCTTTCAAACCTTCAGCCAACAGCACATTTGCACGCTGCTCGATACTGTCGGTTAACGCCGCTTCAGCCGGGCCACCGTGTGGCGGGTTGTATTTAATCCCTCCATCCTGTGGCGGGTTATGCGATGGCGTGATCACGATGCCGTCACTTTTCGCGGGATGTTGCTGGTTAAAACACAAAATCGCGTGCGAAATACCCGGTGTCGGGGTAAAGCCATTGTCCGATTGAACAATCACTTCAACACCGTTAGCGGTAAGCACTTGTAATGCAGAAGAGAAAGCAGGCTCAGACAACGCATGGGTGTCTTTACCTAAGAATAACGGGCCAATGATGCCCTGCTCTGCACGCACTTCAGCTACTGCTTGCGCAATAGCGAAAATATGCGGTTGGTTAAATGACCCGACATCTGCACTACCTCGGTGACCAGACGTACCAAATTGCACTCGCTGCGACGCATCGTCACAGTTCGGTTCAATAAGGTAATAATTGGCAACTAAGGAAGGAATATTATGCAGATCGGCTTGCTGGGCAAGTTGCCCAGCACGTGAGTGAATAGCCATTAACAGATCCTTGTAGCTACTAGTTGTGATATGTGTGTTGTTTTATATTTTAATAAATTTTTAGATAGCTGCGCTAACTTTCGCGATCAGATCACTCTCGAACTTCATTCGCTCCATCAGCTGCTCAACCATTTGGCGTTTACGGCCAGTATTGGTGTTGGTGATCACCCAAAATGGTGACGCAGGAATAGATTTTGGCTTGGTGGTTTTGCCACTTGCCAGCAAGGTAGTTTCGTCTGCCGCAAAATAAACGCGGGTGCGTCCTTTAATGGCCGCCGCATCAGAGAAACCTTGTGGGTCGATACGATATAGCGAAGACAAGATCAACATAAAGCGACCAATTGCCTTTTCTTCACGAGCCAGATCATCCGAGATCAATAGAGATCGGATTGCCATAACACGGTCAACACTTGTATCAGAGCCCGCTTCTTTGCCGACGACAATCCCCTGCATTGTCGAGGCCATCGCTGGCGCTTGAGGTGCAGTTTCTGCTGTTTTTACCGCAGGCGCTACACGCGCCTGAGGCTGCAGCAGCAGGCGGCGCAAGATGTCTGATGCACTCTCGCCGATGTGCTGGGTTTGGCTCGCAATATAGCGGTAAAGCTCTTCGTCTACCTCAATCGTTTTCATCTTGTTATTCATCGTCGTTCCATTTCACTAACTGCTTGCGATTATAACCTGTTGCGCGGTTATACTCTACGTTAAAACGCCACCTAACAGAGAAAAGATCCATGCAGTTAAACTACAAAATTGAAGGGGAAGGATACCCTATATTGTTGATTCACGGGCTTTTTGGCAGCTTATCGAATCTGGCACAGCTCTCACGAACACTGGCAGAAAAATTTCAAGTGATCTCGGTTGATCTGCGAAACCATGGCCAATCCCCCAAAAGTGATCGCCACGACTATGGTGCAATGACCGAAGATATCGATAACTTATGTGAAGCGCTTTATATCGACCAGTGCCATATCGTGGGTCACTCCATGGGCGGCAAAGTCGCGATGAGTTTTGCCCAGCGCTACCCTAACCGAGTCGACAAAGTGGTGGTATTAGACATCGCCCCCATCGCCTATAGCAAAGGCCGTCACGACAACGTATTTGCTGGCTTGAATCACGTCACCGCTTATCTCAACACGATTACCTCGCGCAATGAAGCCGAGAGCTACCTTGCCATTCACGTCAAAGACCCCGGCGTCAGGCAGTTTCTTCTCAAATCCTTAAAACGTGCCGACAAAGGTTTTGAGTGGCAATTTAACGTCGCGAGCCTTTGGCGTAACTACCAACATATTATGGGCTGGCAGCCAGAGCCTGCTTACGAGGGGCCGGTACTGTTTGTGAAAGGTGAGAATTCTGAATACATTTTGCCCGAATATCGTGACGCGATTATGCGCCAATTTCCCCATGCCAAAGCGCACATGGTGGCAAACACTGGCCATTGGCTTCACGCGGAAAAACCCGACGCGGTATCGCGCATCGTCAACCGTTTTCTAATGGCGCAAAATTAACAACACTGCAACAACATGTTAAGCTAACGTCCTCTCCAACGCACACTAGGAACGTTAGCTATGTTGTACGAGCATATGGATTTGCTGGAATCAATTGGATTGGATCTGCTCTTTGCCGCCATCTTCTTTTTCATCGGAATGGCAATTCGGGATGTGCTGCGTGATGCCGACGTTCCCCCTTTTGGCAAGAAAATGGTGTGGCTTGTGCTCTTTCTCGGTTGCGCAGGGTTTGTCGCTAAGGGCGTGATCCAAGTATTCTGGGAGTACACTATTTAGCGCTCACATCGTCATCTGGTAGGGCACCGCGAGCAGTCAATGTTCATCTGCGCTTGCAACTTACCTGCAATTGAAATTTACCATTGAATTTCAAACCAATAGTCCGCACACTCTATGCCTATTGGTCAAACTTTGGGCTCTCAAGCGTGAAGCTGCGCGGAAGTCGACACATCAGAGAAAGATTAGGTTACAATGTTCACAAGATCACAGTTTTGAACTGAGTGAATAATTTGCGACATCTAGCCTGCTTAGCAGTGTCTTCTCGTTCGCACATCGTGTCCCCAACCGGACATGACAACGTATAATGCCTTAACAATTGCTAACACAGGTAAAAATTCATATGGCGAGTGTAGGTCTATTTTTTGGTAGCGACACCGGCAACACAGAAGCAGTTGCCAAAATGATTCAAAAGCAACTAGGCAAAAGCCTGGTTGACGTTAAAGACATTGCAAAATGCAGCCGTGAAGATATCGACAACTTTGATCTTCTTCTAATTGGCATCCCGACGTGGTACTACGGCGAAGCACAATGTGACTGGGATGATTTCTTCCCAGAGCTAGAGCAAATCGATTTCTCTACCAAGCTCGTCGCGATTTTCGGCTGTGGCGACCAAGAAGACTACGCAGAGTACTTCTGTGATGCCATGGGCACTGTCCGCGACATTATCGAAGCGAAAGGTGCCACCATCGTAGGCCACACGTCTACCGAAGGTTACGAGTTTGAAGCGTCTAAAGCGCTTGTTGGCGACGATCAGTTCGTTGGTCTTTGTGTTGATGAAGACCGTCAACCAGAGCTCACTGAAGAGCGCGTAAACGCGTGGTGCCAACAGCTAATGGAAGAGATGTGTCTTTCTGAGCTAATGGACTAATCATCCTGTGCGGCGTGAACTGTGACTCATGCCGCACCCTCTTTCCGCTTGTTTCTAAATTATCAGTAATAAACTCACCTAACCCCCTCCAATTTCTTAAAATATCGAATAGACCTACTTAATCGAGGTTTATTGTTTTCTTTTGCTCACTTATAATGGTTGCTACACTAAAGACTACTGCGTGACTTAGCAGCTAGCCAATCAGGAAAGTCAAATGTCAGATAATAACCAAGCACTTAAGCAAGCCGGTTTGAAAGTAACGCTGCCGCGCCTAAAGATTTTGGAAGTGCTCCAGGAACCAGATTGCCAGCACATCAGTGCTGAAGATCTGTATAAAAAACTGATAGAAATCGGTGAGGAAATCGGGCTAGCTACAGTTTATCGTGTATTGAACCAATTTGATGACGCAGGCATTGTGACCCGTCACCACTTTGAAGGCGGTAAATCGGTATTTGAGCTTGCCACTCAACATCACCACGATCACCTAGTTTGCCTGGATTGCGGAAAAGTAATCGAGTTCTCGGATGAAGTGATTGAAAAGCGTCAGCGTGAAATCGCCGCCTCTTTCAACGTTCGTCTCACTAACCATAGTTTGTACCTTTACGGTCACTGCATGGAAGGCGATTGTAACGAAGATCCTTCTTTGCACGATCAGAAAGCCTAATTTCGCTAGCGGCGAGTTAAATGTCTTTAAGTTAAAGGATATTTTCACCAAACCGCAGCATAAAAAAAACCAGCCAATTGGCTGGTTTTTTGTTTTCAGGCTCTAGCGAGTTTACTCGCCAATTTTTGCCCATGTATCACGCAGACCGACAGTGCGGTTAAACACCAAACGTTCAGCGCTAGAGTCTTTGTTATCTGCACAGAAGTAGCCCATACGCTCAAACTGGAAGGCTCTCTCAGCTTCTGCAGCTTGCAGCGCTGGCTCAACAAAGCCATTCAGAACGGTTAGCGATTCTGGGTTGATCACCGAAACGAAATCGTCTGCAGCACCTGGGTTTGGTACGGTAAACAGGCGATCGTACAAACGGATTTCCGCAGGTACACCTTGCGACGCCGATACCCAGTGAATAACGCCCTTTACCTTACGGCCGTCGGCTGGGTTTTTACCTAGCGTGTCAGCATCGTAAGTACAGAAGATCGTGGTGATGTTGCCCGCGTCATCTTTTTCGACGCGCTCAGCTTTAATCACATAAGCACCGCGAAGACGCACTTCTTTACCCAGAACCAGACGCTTGTACTTCTTGTTACCTTCTTCACGGAAGTCTTCACGCTCGATGTACACTTCGCGCGTAAATGGCACTTCACGGCTGCCCATTTCAGGCTTGTTCGGGTGGTTCGCCAGCGTCAGGATCTCCGCGTCGTCAGCGAAGTTTTCAATCACGACTTTCACTGGATCCAACACGGCCATCGCACGTGGTGCGTTCTCGTTCAAATCGTCACGAATGCACGATTCTAGTGAGCTCATCTCAATGGTGTTGTCTTGCTTGGTGACACCGATACGCTTACAGAACTCACGCATAGACGCAGGGGTAAAGCCACGACGACGCAGACCAGAGATGGTCGGCATACGCGGGTCATCCCAACCTGAAACCAGCTTGTCGGTCACCAGTTGGTTTAGCTTACGCTTCGACATCACGGTGTATTCAAGGTTTAGGCGGCTAAACTCGTATTGACGCGGATGACACGCAATGGTGATATTTTCCAATACCCAGTCGTATAGACGACGGTTATCTTGGAACTCCAGCGTACACAGTGAGTGGGTAATGCCTTCTAACGCATCCGAAATACAGTGAGTAAAGTCGTACATTGGGTAGATGCACCACTTGTCACCCGTTTGGTGGTGGTGAGCAAAACGTACGCGGTAGATCACAGGATCTCGCATCACCATAAAAGGAGAGGCCATATCGATCTTCGCACGAAGACACGCTTTACCTTCCTCAAAGCCACCGTCACGCATTTTCTCGAACAGCGCGAGGTTTTCCTCAACACTACGGTCGCGGAACGGGCTGTGCTTACCAGGCTGAGTTAAGGTGCCACGGTACTCACGGATCTCTTCTGGCGATAGCTCTTCGACATACGCTAGGCCTTTGTTGATAAGCTCAACGGCATAAGCATATAGCTGATCAAAGTAATCTGAAGAGTAACAAATCTCACCGTCCCACTTAAAACCAAGCCACTCAACGTCGTTCTTGATCGAATCAACGTATTCCATGTCTTCTTTTTCTGGGTTGGTGTCATCGAAGCGCAGGTTACACTGACCCTGATAGTCCTGGGCAATACCAAAGTTCAGGCAGATAGATTTTGCATGCCCGATATGCAGGTAGCCGTTTGGTTCCGGCGGAAAACGCGTGTGAACGCGATCATGTTTGCCACTGTCTAAATCCGCATCAATAATGTTGCGGATAAAGTTGGTTGGACGAGCATCAGCTTCACTCATCAAAGACACCTCACGTGTGAACAGTCAGATAATAATAGATGCCTATCATCCACAATAATGGGGACTGACTCAACTACTAGTCTCGCTTTCGTCTTTACTTGGACAAAAGATGGACAAAAAAAACCCGCCTGAGGCGGGCAATAATCAATTCTGGGCTTACAAGATGAAAGCCTAAAACACAACATTCACTCAGAATCAGACATTTCATCAGCGGTATTACGCAAAACACCCACTAACGAAGCTGCCCAAACTTCAGATGAAGCGCTGGTATTGCGCTTCTTTATAGACAGTCTATTTGGCTGCGAACACTAAAGAGTAAACTATTAACACTGCCGACTGCGCATAAAGAAGCGGCCTGAAATCAGGCCGCTTACCAGTTCCGTTAGAGGAATTAAGGCAATTGTACTGCGCTTAAATCTTCAGTTGGAGAGATATTTTTCATCTCTGTAGCTACGATTTCAGCTAGAGGACCCAAGATAACTTGTAGGTTGTTTGGACCTAGCTTAACCACGCCCATCGCACCTAGTGATTTCAGTGTTTTCTCATCAACGATACTTTGATCTTTGAGAGATAGACGTAGACGAGTAATACACGCATCGATAGTTGTTAGGTTCTCATGACCACCAAGCGCTTTTAGGTATTGCTTCGCAAGCTTGGTATTGTCTTTTGAAGCGCCGCTATCTGCTACCGCTTCAGCTTCATCTTCATCTTCACGACCTGGTGATTTCAGGTTGAAGATACGGATTGCTGCACTGAAAGTGAAGAAGTAAAGCGCACCAAAACATAGACCAATAACCAGTAGGGTAAACGGTTTAGTTGCTAGACCCCAGTTCAGTACGAAGTCGATTAGACCTGCCGAGAAGCCGAAACCGTGCAATGTACCGAACATATTCGCAACAACCAGCGCTAGACCAGTGAAGATTGCGTGCAATGCGTACAGTGCAGGTGCAAGGAATACAAACATGAACTCAAGAGGCTCTGTAATACCCGTTAGGAAAGAACAGAAAGCAACAGAGAACAGTGCACCACCAACTTGAGCACGACGGTTAGCAGGAGCAGCTAGGTACATAGCTAGTGCTGCACCAGGAAGACCGAACATCATTACTGGGAAGAAACCGTTCATGAACACGCCAGCGCTCTTATCGCCGCCGAAGAAGCGGTGTAGGTCACCACTCTTAGTTACATCAGTCACTTCTTTAACAACAGTAGTGATCTCAGGAGTAACAGAGTTAGCAAACGTGAATGTGTGCTCTTGGCCGACAACTAGAGAAGCTGCAACATCTTTAGGTACACAAAGTTGAGTTGCATTATTCAGAACAGCAACAGACTCAACCACGACTTCTTGACATTCGTTCATGCCGAACCAGAAGAAGGTATTCAGAACGTGGTGCAGACCAACAGGGATCAATGCACGGTTCAACGTACCGTAAATAAATTGACCTAGGTGACCAGAGCCAGAAACCGCTTGAGCAAAAGCATCTAAACCAGACTGAATAGCGGGCCAAACGTAACCAGCAACGGCACCAACAACTAGCGCAAACAGACCCGCCATAATTGGAACAAGACGTTTACCTGAGAAGAAGGCTAGCCACTGCGGAAGTGCTGTCACGTGGAACGCATTGTATGCGTGACCAGCGATAACACCGGCAATAATACCGCCGAAGAATGACATATCGATCGCAGAATCGATGGTGGTCGCAGTTGCTGTCAATACGAAGTAAGATACAGCACCCGCAAGACCTGCGGCGCCTGAACCGTCTTTCGACAGACCAATCGCAATACCTAGACCAAATAGCAACGGCAAGTTAGTGAAAATTGCGTTACCTGCGTTCGCCATAAATGGAATGTCAAGCAAATCGCCTTGACCTAAACGCAACAGCAAAGCCGCTACCGGCAATACTGCGATAGGAAGCATTAACGCTTTACCTAGTTTTTGAAGATATCCAAGAATATTCACCGTTCGTTCCCCCTGTGTGTTTCTTAGATTTGTTTGGATAACTTTTTTTGGTTATCCGATTAAGTCATTTGCAGTGTATTCTTTTAATTTCGCCCCGCAAATTAAAAGGTTTTCAATTGTGATCTCTATCACCAGTTACCTAGGGCTCCCAGCGATTTTGCTAGGCAGATCATAAAACTTATTTTATGATTCGAAATAATGAAATTATCAGGTTATAATTTGAACTGAATCTAGGAATCTTGAGAGGAATTACCGTGAGACTTATCCCATTATCAAGCGCAGAAAAAGTAGGACTTTGGTCAGCTCGTTACATTGCCGACAGAATCAATGCGTTCAACCCTACTGCGGACCGTCCGTTTGTTTTGGGCCTACCAACTGGTGGCACGCCATTGGCGACCTACAAGCGTTTGATCGAGCTTTATAATCAAGGCGAAGTAAGCTTCAAACACGTAGTAACTTTTAACATGGATGAATACATTGGCATCTCTGCTGATCATCCTGAGTCATATCGCAGCTTCATGTACAACAACTTCTTCAGCCACATTGATATTCAAGAAGAAAATATCAACCTGCTGAACGGTAACACTGACGATCACGATGCAGAATGCCAACGTTACGAAGACAAAATTAAGTCTTACGGCAAAATCAACCTATTCATGGGCGGCGTAGGTAACGACGGTCACATCGCATTTAACGAGCCAGCGTCCTCGCTATCATCTCGTACACGTATCAAAACATTGACTGAAGATACCCGTATCGCGAACTCTCGCTTCTTCGACGGCGACATGGACCAAGTGCCAAAATATGCACTGACCATCGGTGTTGGTACACTGCTTGACGCTGAAGAAATCATGATCCTAGTTACTGGCCACAACAAAGGCCTGGCACTTGAAGCAGCTGTTGAAGGTTGTGTAAACCACCTGTGGACCGTATCTGCACTGCAACTTCACCCTAAATCACTGATTGTATGTGACGAGCCATCAACGCAAGAGCTAAAAGTGAAGACTGTTAAGTACTTCCAAGAGCTTGAAGCTGGCAACATCAACAACCTATAAGGATTTTCTCCATGTACGCGCTAACCCATTGTCGAATCTACACTGGTAGCGATGTGCTGGATAACCACGCCGTCATTATTGACGGCGCTAACATCCACTCGATCGTCCCAGTACAAGAACTCCCAGCCGGTATCGAAACAATCGATTTGAACGGTGCTAATCTGAGCCCTGGTTTTATCGATCTCCAATTGAACGGCTGTGGTGGTGTGATGTTGAATGACGAAATCACACCTGAAACCATGCATATCATGCACCGTGCTAACCTGAAATCAGGTTGTACAAGCTTCCTGCCTACGCTGATCACCTCGTCTGACGAAGACATGAAAAAAGCGATTGCAGCAGCGCATGCTTACCATGAGCAGTACCAAAACCACTCACTCGGTCTGCACCTTGAAGGTCCATACCTGAACGTGGCAAAGAAAGGCATTCACAGCCAAGACTACATTCGCCGCTCTGAAGACGCGATGGTTGACTACATCATCGAGAACAAAGATGTTGTTGCTAAAGTCACCCTAGCACCAGAGCAAACGCCAGTAGAGCACATTGAAAAGCTGTCTGCTGCAGGCGTTGTCGTCTCTGCCGGTCACACCAACGCAACGTACACCGAAGCGCGCAAAGGCTTTGAAGCAGGTGTCAGCTTTGCCACTCACCTATTCAATGCGATGACCTCTATCGCGGGTCGCGATCCGGGCATGGTGGGGGCAATTTACGACACACCAAGCGTTTACGCAGGCATCATTGCTGACGGCTTCCACGTTGATTACGCCAACATTCGCATCGCACATAAAATTATGGGCGAAAAGCTTGTTTTAGTGACCGACGCCACAGCTCCAGCAGGCGCTAACATGGATTACTTTATTTTTGTTGGGAAGAAAGTATATTACCGTGACGGCAAGTGTATCGATGAGAATGGCACACTTGGCGGCTCAGCACTGACCATGATCGAAGCAGTTCAGAATACCGTTGAGCACGCAGGCATCGCTTTGGATGAAGCTCTGCGGATGGCAACGCTCTACGCAGCGCGTGCGATTGGTGTCGACCATAAGCTCGGCAGCATCAAGAAAGGTTTGGTAGCTAACCTGGCCGTTTTTGACCGTGACTTCAACGTCCTAGCGACGATTGTTAACGGACAATACGAGAAAAACTAACTATGACTGGCGGACAAATTGGTAACGTAGACCTTGTAAAACAGCTCAACAGCGCTGCCGTTTACAGGCTTATCGACCAGAAAGGCCCGATATCACGTATACAAGTCGCTGAAGTCAGCCAACTGGCTCCAGCGAGTGTCACCAAGATAACCCGCCAACTCCTCGAAAGAGGACTCATCAAAGAGGTTGCACAACAAGCTTCCACCGGTGGACGCCGTGCAATCTCTTTGACTACTGAATCTGAACCTTTTCATGCCATTTGCGTTCGCGTCGGACGCCGTGATATCGACATCACCTTGTACGATCTCAGTGGCAAAGCTATCACCAGCATTCATGACAAGTTTGACTATCAAGACAGTCAGGCTTTTATCGAGGGTCTGATTGAACAAATCACCCAATTCAAAGCACAAGTCGAACCTCAACTAAAAGAGCTCGTTGCTATTGGCGTCACCCTACCCGGCTTAATTGATCCGGTAAAAGGGGTTATCCAATACATGCCGACCATTGATGTCGAGCAACTGCCGTTAGGCGAAATCCTAAACGACACTTTTAATGTGACTTCCTTTGTCGGTAACGATATTCGCGCCCTTGCGTTGGCCGAGCACTACTTTGGTGCCACTCGCGATTGTCTGGATTCGATTGTGGTCAGCGTTCACAACGGGACAGGTGCCGGGATCATCGTCAATGGTCAGGTATTTCTCGGCCATAACCGCAACGTGGGTGAGATTGGTCATATCCAAATTGATCCATTAGGAGACCGTTGTCAGTGTGGCAACTTTGGCTGTTTAGAAACCGTCGCCGCGAACCCTGCGATTATTGCGCACGTTGAGAAAGCACTGGCACAAGGCTTTGTGAGCGAGCTACAACAGCACGAGTCCATCACCGTCTCGGGTATTTGCCATGCCGCCAATAACGGCGACGAGTTGGCCGTTCAAGTGCTGACCAAAGTAGGCAACCATTTAGGTAAAGCCTTAGCGATCACAATTAATTTATTCAACCCGCAAAAAATTGTTCTGACCGGCGAGATCACTGAAGCCGAGAGCCTACTATTTGCGGCCATTGAGCGCTGTATCAGCACCCAAGCATTGAGCAATTTCAGCGAAAATTTGGTCCTTGCCAGCTCAGAGCTTTATGGCCAATCCACCATTGGTTCGTTTTCTATCATTAAGCGCGCCATGCTAAATGGTGTTTTGTTACAAAAAATGCTCGAAGAGCACCATTAATCGCTAATCTGGACAAGGTTTCACCGCCTTGTCCACTTTCCTTTCGCGTTACCTTACTGTTAAAATCTTGCTTTATCATCGGTTTATTCTCACCACGCCGAAACACACTGTCTTGCCGATGTAATGCCAAGGATCTCATATCATGGAATTGATTTATCTCAGCGCCGCCTTCTGGGCCGGTTTTCTTGCGCTTCGCTGTAAGCTGCCGCCACTTGTTGGTTTTCTCGTCGCGGGCTTTGCGCTGCGATTAAGTGGCTATGCGCCGACCGAAGAGCTCGAGCTCGCCGCTAACCTTGGCGTTACCCTGCTGCTATTTACCATTGGCCTTAAACTCAATGCCAAAAACCTACTCAAAGGCGAAATTTGGGGTGGCGCCACCGTGCACAATCTCGGCTCTACTGCGATATTTGCGCTTTTGATCTATGGTCTAAAATGGCTCAATGTTCCGCTGCTGAGTGAGTTTACCTGGCACCAAGTCGCCTTGCTCAGCTTTGCTTTGGCGTTTTCCAGTACCGTCTTTGCCATTAAAATCTTGCAAGAAAAAGGGGAGCTGAACGCCATCTACGGCAACCTCGCCATTGGTATTTTGGTGATGCAAGATATCTTCGCCGTTGTCTTTATGACGATTTCGACCGGCAAGGTACCAGAAATTACCGCCTTGCTCCTCTTTGCGCTTCCCCTGCTTCGCCCACTGCTTTATCGCCTGCTCGACTGGGCGGGACATGGCGAAGTGCTGGTGTTACTCGGGATCTTTATGGCGCTGGTGTTCGGCGTTGCCTTATTCCAGTTTGTCGGCTTAAAGCCCGATCTTGGCGCCTTGATTGTCGGTATGCTTCTCGCTGGGCATTCAAAATCGTCCGAGCTATCTAAATCACTGTTCAATATGAAAGAGCTGTTATTAGTCTGCTTCTTTCTCAATATCGGCCTCTCCGCCACACCGTCGGTGGAAGCCTTTAAGCTTGCCCTGATCTTTTTGCTCTTACTGCCACTCAAAGGTGCGCTCTATTTTGGCGTCTTCCGTCTCTTCCGCTTTCGCTTGCGCACGGTAACGTTTGGTACGCTATCACTGTTTAACTACAGTGAGTTTGGCTTGATTGTCGGTGGACTCGCGTTCAAAAAAGGTTGGATGTCCGGCGATATTTTGGCAGCCATCGCTATTGCGGTCTCGCTGTCCTTCATTTTCGCGTCACTGGTCAATGCAAATGGCTATCGCGTTTATCAGTGGGTATTGGCTAAATGCCAAGAGATCCGCAGCGATAGACTCAACGCCAAAGATCAAAGCATTAACCTTGGTGACGCCCAGGTGCTGGTACTCGGTATGGGCCGCATTGGCACCGGTGCGTACGACGAATTGAGTGAACAATACAACGGCAAAGTGATCGGCATTGATACCCGCGTTGAAACCGTCGATCACCACCAGCGTCATGGCCGAAACACCTTGATTGGCGATGCCGTTGACGTTGATTTTTGGGAACGGGTCAGCGAAGTTAATATCGAATTGATTTTGCTTGCCATGCCGCACAGCCAAGCCAATGCGCTCGCCCTTACCCAAATTAAAGAGTTAAATTTCAAAGGCAGAGTCGCCGCCATTGCCAAATACCCTGATGAGGCCCAAGAACTGTTAGAAATGGGCGCAGATGCTGCATTCAACATCTACCGTGAAGCAGGGGCCGGTTTTGCGCGCCATGTTAAAGAACAGTTAACTTAACTAAAGCCCATATTACACTGGGAGCATAATTGCTCCCTTTTTTTCAAAAACATACCGTAATTAGAAAATATTCATCAAATTACAAGTTTTAATAAACTAATTCCACCACCATAACAAGTTTACTTATTTTTCGTTAAACAGGGTTGCCAAGGCCATAGCAGCAATGGCACATTGGTCCCCAGAAGGTGATTTAACCTATTTATAACAAATGTAAAAGTATTCGCAGTGGAGAGGGAATTATGTGCTCAATTTTCGGTATTTTGGACATCAAATCAGATGCACAAAGTTTGCGCGAAAGCGCGCTAGAAATGTCAAAGAAAATGCGCCATCGCGGCCCTGACTGGTCAGGGATCTACTCATCAGACAAAGCAATTCTAGTGCATGAGCGTCTAGCCATTGTTGATTTGAACAGCGGTGAACAACCTCTCTACAACCAAGACCGTACCCATATTCTGGCGGTGAATGGCGAGATCTATAACCACAAAGAGCTACGCCAAACACATGCCGCAGACTACCCTTTCCAAACCGAGTCTGATTGCGAAATCATCTTAGGCCTGTACAAAGAAAAAGGCCCCGAGCTGCTTGATTACCTGAACGGTATCTTCGCCTTTATCCTTTATGATGCAGAGCAAGACGCCTACCTCATCGGTCGCGATCATATTGGTATCATTCCGCTCTACCACGGCTACGATCAGCACGGTAACTACTATGTAGCGTCAGAAATGAAAGCGCTGGTGCCGGTGTGTAAGACGATCAGTGAGTTTCCTCCAGGTAGCTTTGTTTGGTCAAAAGCAGGCATAGAGCCGCAACGTTACTACAAGCGTGAGTGGATGGAGTTCGACGCCGTTAAAGACAATGCCACTGACAAAGCCGCGCTAAAAGACGCGTTAGAAAACGCAGTTAAGCGTCAGCTAATGACCGATGTCCCTTACGGTGTGCTGCTATCAGGCGGTTTGGATTCCTCGGTGATCTCTGCAATCACCAAAAAGTTTGCAGCAAAACGTATCGAAGACAACGACGAGTCTCAAGCATGGTGGCCAACACTGCACTCCTTTGCTATTGGCTTAGAAGGCGCACCGGATTTGAAAGCGGCGAAGAAGGTCGCAGATCACTTAGGCACGGTTCACCATGAGTTGACTTATACCATTCAAGAAGGCTTGGATGCGATTCGCGATGTGATTTACCACATCGAAACTTACGATGTGACTACCATCCGCGCCTCAACGCCAATGTATTTGATGTCACGTAAGATCCGCGCGATGGGGATAAAAATGGTGCTGTCGGGCGAAGGGGCTGACGAAGTTTTTGGCGGTTACCTCTATTTCCACAAAGCACCGAACGCACAAGAATTCCATGAAGAGACGGTCCGTAAACTGCTAGCGTTGAACATGTTCGACTGTGCGCGAGCCAATAAATCAATGGCAGCATGGGGCGTAGAAGCGCGCGTACCTTTCTTGGACAAAGAATTCTTGGAAGTGGCGATGCGTGTTAACCCAGCCGATAAGATGTGTGGCAACGGCAAGATGGAAAAACACATCATCCGTGAATGCTTTGAAGATTACTTGCCGGAAGAAGTGGTTTGGCGTCAAAAAGAGCAGTTCTCCGACGGCGTCGGTTACAGCTGGATTGATACGCTGAAAGAAATCGCCGAAGAGCGCGTCAGCGAACAACAACTTGAAACGGCAAGCTTCCGCTTCCCTTACAACACCCCAAGCACGAAAGAAGGTTACATGTACCGTGAGATCTTCGAAGAACTATTCCCGCTAGAAGATGCGGCGAAATGTGTACCCGGTGGTCCTTCTATTGCGTGCTCAAGTGCCAAAGCGATTGAATGGGATGAAAGCTTCAAAAACAGCGCCGATCCTTCAGGCCGCGCCGTAGCCGCAGTACACAACGAAGCATATTCAGCTAAGAAGTAAGCCTATATTTGCTGCGCTAACAAAGCGCAGCAGACCCGAACACAGCAATGTGAACAATGCGCGCAGACGCAAACAAAAATACAGAAATAAGTACGAAACGTACGAGCAAAACAACATCAATACGAAAAACAGCGAGCGCCTCGGCCTCGCTGTTTCTTTTTATGTCAGCAAAATAACTGACTCAGTGCGAACGCATTTAGAAGTAAAAACGGGTACCGAAGACAAAGCGGGTAAAGCTGTCTTCTACCCCATCAGCGGTCACGTTAATATCATCCGTGGAAATGTTGTAGTTCACTTCCGCACTGACCGCCACGTGTGGATTAATGAAGTATTTCACCCCACCCGAGACTTTGATGTTAAGCGCTGTGGCATCTTCGAAGTCAAAATCAAAGTCGCCATCACTACCGGAGAGATTCGCGAGTTGGGCGGCCAAGCCAAGATACGGCACCCAATTGGTACTGTTGGTAAAGTTGTACTCGGTAAAACCACCGATCTGGAACTGTTGGGTACTGTCACTCATGTTGACGTCTAGCACGCCACCAATTTCCCAGTTATCGCGAATGAAGTAGCCATAAGAGGTGTTGAGAACAAACAGATAATCATCCACGTAATCGAGATCTAAGCTACCCTGCAAGCCAAACTCTTGAGTTCCTTGTGGTAATTCAGCCCCTGCCCACAATGCCGGCGTTGCCAAAATACCCATTAATGCTAATGCCACTGTACTTTTCTTCATATTCATCTCCATGCTCTGGTGTTTGCAGCAGTTCTAAGCGTAGATATGAAAACGGCACTTTTTATCGATAGTTCGATAAATCCAATAGAGAAAGCACTCAATTCGCAGAAAGAAGACTCGTTCTCAGCGGCACTCACGCAAAAGAAAACAAAAGCACAAACAAAAAGAGAGCCACAGCAGGCTCTCATTTTAATGCGGGATTGGAGCGCGATTAACGCTCCCAGTACGCTTCTTCCAAGCTGTCTTCGCGCTCTGGCAAGCCACGTGATAGACGCGGTGAGTGCTGCTTCAACACTTCATAGCTTACGCGGTTTGAGTATTTACACACTTGAGAGAATGACGAGTAAGTCAAAAACTCCTGCACGTGTTTCGCCGAGTTCGGCACGTTGTCACGGTGGTAGCGGTTCGCTGACATATCATGCAGCAACGCAGACAATGCGCCATCGCCCGCTCCGTTGGTGTTTTTGATTTTCTCTGGACCACCCATGTACGGCGAAATGTGAGAGTAAACCTTGATTGGGTTTTCACACTTGTCTTTCACCATCGGACGGCTAAATTCGAAGCGGTTAAATTCAGCGATTTCACCCGGCAGCAGCGGCAACGTGGTTTCACGTTTTACAGACTCATCAGAGTAGCCCGCCATGTAAAGGCCAACAGGACCTGCGGTACACAGCACCAGATCTACCCACTCTAGCGCTTTGTCGGCGGCTAGCAGCGGATCGCGCTCGCCGGTCAGAGCTTCGCCTTCGTCTTCGTTCATCGCAACCACAGTAACGTGTTCTTGCAAGAACTGCTGCCACCATTCCACATTGCCTTCGATCACGAACTTGGTGCCGAGTGTTAGTACCACAGGGATATCGTACTTTTTCGCGTACTCAATCGCCTTCATGGTCGCTTCCAGCATTGGCTCGCCTTCTTGGCAACGCACTAAGTAGGCTGAAATAACCAATGCTGACGCTTTTGGGAAGATCTTCTCAGGCACGTTCTCTGGCGACAGGTGATTGATCATGCCGCCGTTGATCGCAAACGTACGCTCACCGTCTTCAGTGATCAACGTAAAACAGCGACCGATTGGGCCACACACTGGTTGCAAGTAGTTCAGATCTACACGGCTTGACGTGTTGCACAAGTAGCGGTACGCGTAGCTGCCAATGGCGATATCTTGGCTCATTACGCCCAAGAGAATTGATTTGTCATCCGCTAGCACAGAGTAGTTGTGCAGGGTATTGCCAATCGTACCACCAGCAAATTCATGGGTGATCAGGTCGTTACTTTTTAGCTCTTGGTAGAGCTGCTCCGCTGCGGCATCGTCGATCACCAAAGAGTGACCTTTGCTCAAGCTGTAACGTTGCACGAAGTCATCGTCTACTTTCGCTTCAACATCTACCAAGGTTTGGTCGATACCGATGATATAAGGGCGCGTCAATCTCTTCTGCGGTTTAGTCTGGCTCAGCAGCGGATCGCGTGCATGAACAGGAAAGTAATGCTTTGATTTACGTTGACCAGGAAATTTCATGATTTTGTGATTTGGGTGGCAAAAAAAAACGAGCGAATTCTATCACACAATATAGAACAGCCAACCACAAAGGCAGAAATTTGTTGGATTTGTCCAACGGTTGGTCCAAGTATCAATCGGTTAACTCAACTATCATGGGTTAACTCGACTCCAACCGCTGGCATGTTATAAGGCGAGGACTATTCCCAATGGTTTGTGTGAGTACGTACCAACTCAGCAAGCAAGGAAATATGCGATGCACTGTCGTTAAGACACGGGATCAAACGCAATTTCTCGCCCCCAGCTTCGACAAAGGTCTCTTGGCACTGCTCGGCGATCTCTTCCAAAGTTTCCAAGCAATCAGAGGAAAACGCCGGTGTGATCACATCCAAACGTTTAATGCCCTTCTTAGCAAGCTGCTCGATAGTCTTATCGGTATAAGGTTTAACCCACTCTTCTCGACCAAAGATAGACTGATAGCTCATCCCGAAGTGCGCGTCGTCCAAACCTAGCGCGGCCTGCAGGTTATCGGCAGTTTGCTGACAGTGCTGTGGATACGGATCGCCATTATCGGCATAACGTTGTGGGATGCCATGGAATGAACACAGTAAGTAGTCACTCTCACCGTGCTGCGCGCGGAACTCAGTCACACTTTGTGCCAATGCCTCGGTATACAGAGGGTGCTCGTAGTAGTGGTTAATAAAGCGCAACGCCGGGATCTGCGGCTCTTTTTTGAGCACTTTGGCCAGCTTATCAAAGCTAGCTGCCGTAGTTGTGGCGGAATATTGTGGATACAGCGGCAATACCAGTACCTTCTCACAGCCTTGCGCCTGCAACTCAGTGAGTCCATCACGGATGGAGGGCGAGCCATAGGTCATACCTAAAGCAACAGGTAAACCAACCGCTTGTTGCAACGCTTGTTGTTGACGGCGCGAGTAAACCATAAGCGGAGAGCCTTCATCCATCCACACCGACTGATACAGTTTGGCCACTTTTGGAGAGCGAATTGGCAAGATGATCCCGTGCAGGATCGGACACCACAGCCAGCGATTTAAATCGACCACCCGATGATCATGGAGAAACTCCGCCAAAAACGCTTTTACCCCAGAGGCGGTAGGCGCATCAGGCGTGCCGAGATTGATCAGCAATACACCGGTTTTGGTTGTCATAGGGCATCCTTTTTCTAATCCATATTTCCTACACAAAAAAGGCTAACCGAAATCTCGATTAGCCTCTTCATTTTCAGCCAGTTGAAATGGTTTTATCAACTGCTTTTCGTCAATTAAGCAAACGCTTTCTCGATTTCTGCGCTAACTTCGTCAACTTTCTTGGTACCGTCGAACTTCAGGTACTGAGTGTTACCCGCTTCTGCTTCCTTGCTGTAGTAAGCAATCAATGGTGCAGTTTGGCTGTGGTAAACGCCCAGACGCGCACGTACAGTTTCTTCTTTGTCGTCATCACGAACCACTAGATCTTCGCCGGTTACGTCGTCTTTGCCTTCTACTTTAGGCGGATTGAAAACAACGTGGTAAGTACGGCCAGACGCTAGGTGAGCACGACGACCCGCCATACGCTCAACGATCACATCATCAGCTACATCGAACTCTAGTACGTAATCAACCTCAACACCGATCTCTTTCAGACCGTCTGCTTGAGGAATAGTACGAGGGAAACCATCCAACAAGAAGCCTTTTACGCAGTCTTCTTGCGCGATGCGCTCTTTAACTAGGCCCAGAATGATGTCGTCAGAAACCAATTGACCTGCATCGATCACGGCTTTCGCTTGTTTACCTAGCTCAGTACCGGCTTTGATCGCTGCGCGTAGCATGTCACCTGTTGAAATTTGTGGAATACCAAATTTCTCCATGATGAATTGAGCTTGAGTTCCTTTTCCTGCACCTGGAGCGCCCAGAAGAATGATGCGCATTGTAATCCCCTTTTAATATTTGGAGTTTGTCAAAACCCTGCAAAATACACTGATTATGCAGTGCTATCAAGCCCAGCGCAGTGCTGGACTCCGTGTTAGCCAATGACTACCTTCACTTCCATGCCACTCACGGATAGTCAAATCCTAGCAGAGTGGCAAAAGAAATCGATTATACCTTAGTCAACAGTTGGTTGATGGCTTTCAGGAACTGGTTAGGATCCGCCATGCTGCCTTTTTCTGCCAGCATCGCTTGGCCTAGCAACCACTCTGCCCAACGGCCAAAGTGCGCTTCGTCCGCTTCATCTGCCATCATGGTCACCAAACCATGCTCAGGATTCACTTCCAAAATGTACTGCACTTCTGGCGCATCTTGACCAGCAGCCGCCAGCAGTTTTGCCATTTGAGTACCCATTTCAAACTCGTCAGTGACCACCACGGCAGGGGTTTCGCTCAGTTTGAAGGTGGTGCGTACTTCTTTAACGCGATCGCCGTAGTAGGCTTTCAAGCGCTCAATCACTGAGGTGAAAGCTTGCTCTTTTTCTTTACGCTCTTCTTTGACTTCTTCATCGTCAAACTGGCTCAGATCCAGATTCGCTTTGGTGATCGATTGCAGCTGCTTGCCGTCAAACTCGGTCAAATAGCTCATTAGCCATTCGTCGATACGATCGTACATCAAGATCACTTCCAGCCCTTTGGCACGGAACTGCTCTAGGTGCGGGCTGTTCTTCGCCGCTTGGTAGCTGTCAGCGGTGAGGTAGTAAATCTTATCTTGGCCTTCTTTCATGCGCTCAACGTAATCAGCCAGAGCAACAGACTGCTCTGACGAATCGCCGTTAGTCGATGCAAAACGCAGTAACTTCGCGACTTTTTCACGGTTGGCGAAATCTTCTGCTGGCCCTTCTTTCAGCACTTGGCCAAATTCGTTCCAGAAGCCTTGGTATTTTTCTTTGTCGTTGTTACCCAAACGCTCCAACATGGTGAGCGCACGTTTGGTTAGCGCATTGCGCAGTGACTGGGTCACTTTAGTGTCTTGCAAAATTTCACGCGACACGTTCAACGGCAAGTCATTCGAGTCAATCAAACCGCGCATAAAGCGCAAGTAACCCGGCATAAACTGATCCGCATCGTCCATAATAAAGACGCGCTGCACATACAGTTTTAGGCCGTGCTTTTGATCGCGGTTGTAGAGATCCCACGGCGCTTTCGATGGCACGTATAGCAAGCTGGTGTAATCTTGCTTACCTTCTACGCGGTTATGGCTCCACTGCAGCGGATCCGTAAAATCGTGTGCAATGTGTTTATAGAACTCTTGGTACTCTTCGTCTGTGATCTCTGATTTATTTCGCGTCCACAGTGCCTGCGCTTTGTTGATTTGCTCCCACTTGCCTTCGCCAGGGTTGCCTTCTTCGTCTGTTTCAACGGTGAAGATAGAGACAGGAATACCAATGTGATCAGAGTACTTGCCGATGATTTCGCGTAAGCGGTAGTCGTTCAAGAACTCCTGCTCTTCATCACGCAGGTGCAAAATAATATCGGTACCGCGAGCCGCTTTCTCGATGGTTTCTACGGTGTAATCACCTTCGCCATGCGATTGCCACTCAACTGCGTCTTCCGCACTAGCGCCGGCCGCGCGAGTGCGCACGGTAACGCGATCAGCCACGATAAAGGCAGAATAGAAACCCACACCGAACTGACCGATCAGTTGCGAGTCTTTGGTTTGTTCGTCAGACAGTTTGCTGAAAAATTCCGCCGTGCCCGATTTGGCGATAGTCCCTAGGTGTTCAACCACGTCATCACGGGTCATCCCGATGCCGTTATCGCTGATAGTTAGGGTTTTCGCTTCTTTGTCGAAAGAGAGTTTTACGCCCAGCTCGGCATCATCGCCGTAAAGATCTGGTTGTGATAGTGCTTTGAATCTCAATTTGTCTGCGGCATCTGATGCATTTGAAATCAGCTCGCGCAGGAAAATCTCTTTATTTGAATACAGAGAATGAATCATCAAATGGAGAAGTTGCTTCACTTCAGACTGAAAGCCTCGGGTTTCCTTATTTCCATTCACCATTGTCTTTTCACTCATATTGGCCTCAATGACGGGTTAATCTTTAGTTTCCTTCATTTAGATATGGTCAAAATGGGCGTTTTCAACCTAAAATAGCCCTCCTTTGTGATATTGAGCTTTTTTTGGGTAACTTTTGACCGCTTTATCCACTTTCAGCCCGAATATCGATTACGCGATATACCATCATTTTCGCTGTTTTTAGCTGTTTTAGAACATTTGAGAAATCGATGACCGCCACCGCTCAAAAACTCCTACTAGGAGGTCGTTTCCTGTTTGATCCTTCAGACAACACGCTGATTGATAAATGGGAAGCTGACGAAATCACCCGCCTAGGCACCAATGAAAGCCGCGCTCTGCTGCTCCTTTCTGAAGAGCCGAACGATGTCATCACGCGCCAACAACTGCACAACTATGTTTGGCGTCAACAAGGCTTTGAAGTCGATGACTCCAGTATCACGCAAGCGATTTCGACCCTGCGCAAAGCGCTAAAAGATTCCACTAAATCACCGTTATTTATCAAAACGGTGCCCAAACGCGGCTATCAAGTGATCGCCAGTGTAGAGCCATATATCGAAGAGATCACGACCAAGAGCGCTGAGTTTACTGAGATTGATACTGCGGAAGAGCTGCCGGTGGAGCCTGCGAACGACTCCGCAACCGAGATAGCCACGCCGCGTTGGCGCGTTCACTGGCTCAAAGGGCTGGCGGTACTTGTGACTATCGCCGCGCCGTGTTTGGCTTATTATTTGCCACCGCCACCAAGCCAGTTTGAAAGCGTGCTGGAAGTCGATGGCGTGCCTGTTGTGCGTCCAGACAATCAGCCTGCGGTTGCGGCATGGTCGGATTTGATTAACCAATGCGTGCTGAGCTATATCGCGCACAACGCTGATATTGGTAAGCCGGATTTGGTCATTGCGACCGACGGCCAGCAGAACCAAGTCTATTTAAACTATGTGCACGCTGCCGAGCGCAGTCACCACAGTACGACGATCCGCCTGCTACCAAACCGTAAGGACAATACCCTACTATGCCGATAAAAAAACTGTTTGGGGTGTTCAAGCACATCTGGCATTGGTTATTGCTGATCGCCTCTCTCGGCGCCAGTGCCTGGTATTACCTTGATAGCGATCACCGTATCGAGCGGATGCTAAGCCAGAATAAGTGGCAAAGTGCCGAAGCGAGCAATATCGAGCTAAAAGCCGGTTTTATGCCCCTTGGACCACTCGAAGGACTCAACCGTTTGGAGCAAACCACCCAAATGGTGTTTATGCCTAATCGCTCGTTTTCACGTTTTACCCATTTGATTTTGCAGCGCGAAGACGACAGCGTACCGTTGCAGGTTCATATTTCAGAGACTGGCCACTGGGAAGTCAGCGGCGGGTATTTGCAAATGGAGATCAGCGATTTTTCGGATGTGGTCAGCAGCCATACCGATACCTTCAGTGATGAAGAGCTCGCGTTTATTCGCCAGTATTATCTGATTGATAGCAAGCAAAGCCGTCGCGTGGATGTGCTTAGCCCACAAACGATTTTGCTAACGAGCCTCAACAATGGCTCGCGGATCATGGTGGCGCAATAACTCGCTCAGAGGTTCACGGGGCAAGACTCTTGGTATAACAGATAGAAAGCGTCGCCGTGAGAAATGGCTTTGATGACTTATCGCGATGAACGGCCCTGATAAATAGCGCCAAAGAAAAACACCGCCATCAGGCGGTGTTTTTGTGTCGACAGAGCGACAATTAAATCGGCGCGCGGCCGGCAAACGAGTGCGACAGCGTGGTGCCATCGACTAACTCAAGCTCGCCACCCATCGGCACGCCATGCGCGATCCGCGTCACTTTCACATCAAGGAAGTGACAGATCTCCGCGATGTATTGCGCCGTCGCTTCCCCTTCAACCGTCGGGTTGGTCGCCAAAATCACTTCGGCTAACGTCCCTTGCTCTAAACGCTGTTGCAGTTTGTCCAAGCCGATATCGGAAGGACCAATACCATCCAGCGGTGACAGATGCCCCATCAGGACAAAGTACTGACCAGAAAACTGCCCCGTCGCTTCAATCGCGACGATATCCGCCGGGCTTTCAATGACACACAGCAAGCCGCTTTCTTGACGACGGACATTGGCACAAATCGAACATACCGCTTCTTCGGTAAAGGTACGGCATTGTTCACAGTGGCCGATATCGGTCATCGCGCGCTGCAAAGTCTCGGCAAGGACAGCGCCACCACGGCGGTTGCGCTGCAGGAGATGAAACGCCATACGTTGCGCTGATTTCGGGCCGATCCCCGGCAAACAGCGCAACGCTTCCATCAACTCCTCAAGTAAAGGACTGGTGCGCATAATTAGAATGGCATTTTAAAGCCAGCTGGCAGGTTCATACCGCCAGTGATTGCGCTCATCTTCTCTTTTTGTGCTTCTTCAACACGACGCGCGGCATCGTTGAATGCTGCGGCGATCAGATCTTCCAGCATGTCTTTGTCGTCTTCCATTAGGCTATCGTCTAGCTCAACGCGACGAACGCTGTGTGAACCGGTGATGGTCACTTTTACCAAGCCCGCACCAGACTCACCGATCACTTCCATATTGGCAATTTCTTCCTGCATCTTCTGCATGCGCTCTTGCATCATTTGCGCCTGCTTCATCATGTTGCCCATTCCGCCTTTACCGAACATAGTCTTCTCTCTTTTAAACTAAATAATCACCGCGGACGGATGCTATCTTCATCCAGTGTAGCGGCAAAACGTTGTTGTAAAAACTGCACGTTCTTATCGCTTTGAAGCTCCACTTTCGCAGAGGCTAGCTTTTGCACGTACAGATGTTCTCTTAATTCAAGCGGCGTGGTGCCAGCTTGATCATGGGAAACCGTCAGTGCGATTTCCCCAAACTGTTGATTGAGCGCCGCCGCCAACTCTTCTCGCGCTTTCGGCGTATCGAGATGCTGCTGCTCAGGGCGTAAGTGTAGCGTTAGGGCATTACCGTTTTTTTCTAACGCCGCATTTAATGCAAGCTGCTTGGTCATTCTTGGCAGCTCAAGCGATTGCGCCAGCGCACTCCACTCATCTTGTTGAGCCGCTTCTTGGCTGAGTTTTTCCACCATTTCTGGGGTTTTCTCATGCTCAAGTGTCGCCTTAACCGCTTCTGGCGTGACTTCAGGCAAGGCCTCTTCTTGCATCATCGGCTGCCAACGGTAAGCGTCATCTTCAACGACCGTCGTTGGCATATCATTCACTGACGCCGGTAACACCGAGGCTGGCGTGGCGGCAGGGACGTTATGGCGGTTAGCCAAACGTGCAATCGCTGAGTCCGGCGCCGGTTTCGTCTCTGACACTACGGACGATGGCGCTTCAGCCTTTTTTTCAGGATCACCCTGCGATTGACTGCGTAAACGATGCCGCGCAGCAAGCAATGCGCCGGCTGGAGAAACTGGCTCTGGACGCGCTGCTGGTGCTTCTGAGCTTTGCTGAGCCTGTTGAGCCTGTTGAGCCTGTTGAGCCTGTTGAGCCTGTTGAGCCTGTTGAGCCTGTTGAGCCTGTTGAGCCTGTTGAGCCTGCTTGAGCCTGTTGAGCCTGTTGAGCCTGTTGAGCCTGTTGAGCCTGTTGAGCCTGTTGAGCCTGTTGAGCCTGTTGAGCCTGTTGAGCCTGTTGAGCCTGTTGAGCCTGTTGAGCCTGTTGAGCCTGTTGAGCCTGTTGAGCCTGTTGAGCCTGTTGAGCCTGTTGAGCCTGTTGAGCCTGTTGAGCCTGTTGAGCCTGTTGAGCCTGTTGGACAGGTTGCGGCGCGACACTTGGCACGTCAACACTTTTTGCACTTAACGGCGCCGTTGCGACAGGGCGAAAAGCCAACATACGCAACAACACCATTTCGACGGCGGTTTTGCCGTTTGGCGCGAGTTTCAGCTCTTCACGGCCTTTGACCACTAACTGATAGTACAGCTGCAGATCTTGTGGCCCAATTTGACTGGCAAGCAAGCGATAACGATCAACATACGGATCCGTATCATCAATCGCTGCTGGCAACACTTGGATCATCGCCAATTGATGCAGCGCTTCGGCTAATTGCACCATTAACGCGTCCCAACTGGCGGCTTGTTGGCTCAAAGAAGCCAGCGTCGTCATCAAACGCGAAGGATCGGCAGCAACAAACGCTTCCAGTAAATTGAGCGCATACTCGTCATCTAAGGTGCCGAGCATCGTTGCCACATGTTCGGTATTAACGACACCGTTACCCATCGCAATGGCTTGATCGGTCAAGCTCAGTGCATCACGCATACTGCCATCAGCGGCGCGCGACAACATCAGCAAGGCTTTGGTCTCAAAGCTCACTTGCTCTTGCTGTAACACATGCACGAGTTGATCTTGAATTTGCTGCGGATCGAGATGCTTTAAATGGAACTGCAGACAGCGCGATAAAATCGTTACCGGCAGCTTCTGAGGATCTGTGGTCGCCAACAAGAACTTCACATATTCTGGCGGCTCTTCCAGCGTTTTCAGTAAGGCATTAAAACTGTGGCGCGACAGCATGTGCACTTCGTCTATAAGATAGACTTTGTAGCGACCACGCGCGGGCTTGTACTGCACGTTATCGAGCAACTCTCGGGTATCTTCGACCTTGGTGCGCGATGCGGCGTCGATCTCCAACAGATCAACGAAACGTCCCTGCTCTATCTCGATACAGGTTGAGCATTGACCGCAAGGTGAATCGGTCACGCCCTGCTCGCAGTTCAACCCTTTGGCAAAAATACGCGCAATGGTCGTTTTACCGACACCGCGAGTGCCACTAAAAAGGTAAGCGTGGTGTAATCGATTTTGAGCAAGGCCATTGGAGATTGCACTCAAAACATGGTTCTGACCCACAACATCCTTAAAACGTTGCGGACGCCACTTTCGTGCCAGTACCTGATAACTCATAAAAATGTGCCTAACAAATGTAAACTGTGCTGATGCTACCACAAGGGTAAAATAGAGGCGATAAGGCAGGCCGATAAAACCTGCCTTATGACGATAGGATCGTATTCTAGTGCTTAGTGACCAGGGAAGTCACAGATCGCATAAACATTAAGACCAGCTTCGCGCAAACGTGCTTCACCACCGATATCTGGCAAGTTAATCACAAATGCGGCATCTTCAACCTGCGCGCCAACGCGGCGGATCAACGAAACCGTCGCATCAATCGTGCCACCAGTCGCCAGCAAATCGTCCACCACAAGCACTTTGTCGTCTTGGGTTAGCGCATCAACGTGCATTTCTAGGGTGTCGGTACCGTATTCAAGCTCATAAGATTGCGCGATCACTTCACGCGGCAATTTACCTGGCTTACGTACTGGTACAAAACCAACACCCAGCGCTAGCGCCAAGGGTGCGCCAAACAAAAAACCGCGCGCTTCGGTACCAATAATTTTAGTGATGCCTTTATCTTTGTAGCGCTCCACCAGCAACGTCATCACGGCTTGGTAAGCTTGAGGATCTTCAAGCAAGCTAGTGACATCGCGAAACAGGATGCCCGGCTTTGGGTAATCAGGGATCGATTTAATGCTTGAAGCAATCAAGGTCTGCAAGTTTTCATTATTCATGTTGGAGTTACCAGAATTTAGGCCAATTACACGGTGATACTAATGACGCGCCCCTCATTGACTCCACAAAAAGCCAATATCAACTCGGTATACCACCTCAGTTGAAAGCGGAGCCAGTGATGTTCACCGCAGGATCTCGAATCGCTCATTCTAGCAGGATAAAACTCCGCACCACAAACAGCTTTATCTCCCTTCCCGCCCCTTTGCGTGCGCCACCCCACGCAAACACAACAGATGCATAACAAGTTGCGCGATATTTATCTCTAATTTGATACAAATCAGCCCGCCATTTGATGAACACTTTACACTGATGCCAAATTGCGTAGGAATACTAAAAATAATGAAAATCATAGCCGCAAGACAAGATGCGTTAGTTGAACGTATCGAGGGCGAATTTGCTCATAAACGTCAGCAACTTGAACACCAACTGGTTCGGGAATGTGAAGGGACACTTTCTCCGAAACAATTTGCTGATACTGAAGAGCTTATTTTGTTAGGCCAACATAGTTTAAACAGTCACACCCGTGAATTAGCGTTGCGTGTAGAGCGCTTAGATGCCGCCATGTGTGCAAGGCGCATTGGCATGTATGGGTTGTGTGCCGATTGTGAGGAGACGATCCCACTTTACGATTTGGAGATCGATCCAGCAGAGCCACGTTGCTTTGAGTGCCGCTGCAAACACCTTCACAACGAAATGCAGTGGTAGGGCTGTTACAAGAGATAAATAAAAGAAGGAAAATATACCCGTTAAATAGGGCGTTCTATACCCAAGCACCTTGACGTTACTTAGGTATATACAACAACGTCTTTGCAGCTGCGCGCAGCAGACCAACGCTACTGCCTTCATCAACGCAGCTGCAAACCAAAATCACATTTTTACTGCTGAGCGAGCCACACTTTAAACGCCACTTTCTCTTCATCAGTCGCTTGGTTATACCAATGCTGTAATTGCTCAAGCGTATCCACACTGCCCAGCTGGGCCTTGGCTTCACTTTCTGCCAACACAACCGTCATCGCAGGTAAGGCACTTGCCGCGTTTTCACCATTGTATTCAGCCACTAAAGCAATGAGATCATCATAGGCCAAAAGCCCAGTCCCTTGCAGTTGCTCAGCGGCTAACGTTTGCTCGGTACCGTCACTAAAGCGAATTTGCCATTCAGGGCTGCGAAAGAAGGCATCGGCTTGGGAGACCGAACGCATGCGAGGTACGGAGATTTCGGCATCACGACCGTCCAAGTCGAGAGAAAAAATATAAGGACGTGAGGTGAAAATCGTATCGCGGTTGCCGTTTTTGAGCTCGCCAGAATAGCGGATCACGATTTGATGTACGCCACTGTCGAGATCTTTGCTCTCATAACGCTGCCAACGCTCCGCTTGGGCGTCCGCACCATCAATCACCAAAAACTTAATGTTCTCATCAAGACGAAGTGTCTCTGCCTTCGCCCAAAAACTTACTGTCGCCAGTAATAGTAAAAGCCCTTTTTTCATGGTGAATCTCCGTCTTGTGATCAAAAAAGCCGCCCTGCGGCGGCTTTTAACAGTCCTAAACTCAATTAGAACTTAACTTCCATACCTAGTACGTAGCCTACATCATCAACTGCATTTGCTGAGTCGTGGTCAAAGAATGCAACTTCTGCATAACCTTTCACTTTGCTGTGGAATTTTTGCGTTACGTTGAAGTAGATTGAGCTAACATCAAAATCAACATCTTCTGCTTCATAACGGTCATAAGACGCTAGAGTATAACCGCCCGCAAACGTAGTTTGATCTAACGTGTAATCAGCCGATACCGCAATTACATCAGTGTTGTAGTTATCTTCTTTTCCTGGATCAGTAATAATGTCGTCAGATTTAGATTCCACATTTCCATAAGACGCTGCGAAGCTCCAGTCACCAAAGACGTAATCCGCTTGTACGTTATAGCCTGTTTGATCTAGGTTAGAAGCATCAGCACTACCGTCATAGAAATAAACAGCAATGTCAAGATCTGCAAAACGCGCACCTACACGGCCGTCGATTGACTCTGCGCTTGGGTCATTCTCGCCGCTAGCAGAGACATGACGGTATGAAACACCTGTGTAGAACTGACCGTTATCGAAGATGTATTTAACTGCTTGGCCAGCTTGATCTTCTGGGAAGCCTAGCGTATCACCGCCTAGTTCGTAATCTTTCGTGTTGCCCAGATCATCTGCAATCAAAAGCATACGACCAATAGTTAACTCACCAAAGTTACCTGCAAAACCAACATACAGCTCATCGTTTTGAACAGCAGGTGTTGGTGCATCGCTACCTTCAAACTTAAATGCGATGCCTGCGATTGCGTCTAAGTTGTCAGAGATTTGCGCTGCAACGTTAAACTCTAGGTCACCATCATCCAAACGAATACGCTCTGTCGAGTTATAGTCTTGGTTTTTGTAAACCTGAACTTCTGCTGCGCCAGATACGTCAACTGTTAGACCTTTATTGTCATACAGATTGATGCTTGCTGATGCTGCGCCTGCGGCCATAAGTGCTGGAAGAGCGAGTGCAAGAGTAGTCTTTTTCATGATAGTCCACTGCCTTTTCTTTTATCACGGAATCCGTTCGGATTTCCTTATCAATTCCCTTAAGCGTGCCTTTCTTTGCAGGCATCACAAAAGAGCAGTTATGTTTCGAAGCTTATCCTGCGTCAGATCACATAACCTGTCAAATCACCAAAAAAAATTTTAAATTTTCGACTTTTTTTCAATATTTTCAATTATTTATTCGATATTAAACATGAAACAAAAGTGTAATATGCTTATTGTGAATTACCTAAATGCGTGTACTTATCACCCTCAATAACGAGATTAAAAGCCACTAAAATCCGAATAAATAGACACAACTAAAACTTATAACCAATATGAGAAAAAAAACAGATTTTTGTTTCATTTGCTTTTCTCAATTGTCAGTAAAGTGCAAACGGTTATTTATTTGCGTGACACTAATCACAATCATATAACTTCCAACCGCCTTTTAACGTTTGTACCACGTTTTTTACGACACATTTTTTAACAACCCCTTGTGATATACTCACTGCTCCTTTTTCTTTGGCTCCCAAATATGCTTAACTCCGCTACCCAAACCGCGATTAAAAAGTGCTATCACAACCTGCAAGCGCAGCTTCCTCTGTTTGTCCCCCGCCGTGCACAGAATTATCTGGTGTCTGAAATCGCCAAAACTTTAGCGGGCCAATACAATAAGCAACGTCGTATTTTGGTGGCCGAAGCCGGTACGGGCACGGGTAAGTCGATGGCGTACTTAATGGGCGCGATCCCTCTTGCGATGGAAACCAATCGTACCGTGGTGATCTCTACGGCGACGGTGGCGCTGCAAGAGCAGTTGCTCAACAAAGATCTCCCATTGTTTCAACGCATTTACGAACGAGAAGTCAATGTACGTTTGGCGAAAGGCCGCCAGCGTTATTGCTGCGCACATAAGCTCTCCTCGCTCTCTGAAGGCGGGGAGCCCCAGCAAGCACTGTGGGTAGAAAAACCAAAGAAGAAAGATCTCGAACTCCTCACCCGCTTACTCACCGCGTTAGGTAAAGGTAAATGGGATGGCGATCGGGATAACTGGCCGACCACCATTCCTGATCGAATTTGGCTACAAATCGTCTCGGATAAGCACAGCTGTAGCTCGTCGATGCCGTTTCATCGCCAATGCCCGTTCGCCAAAGCGCGTGACTCACTGGCGAAAGCCAATGTGGTGATTGTGAACCACGCCCTTTTGATGGCCGATCTTGAATTGGGCGGCGGGATCATCTTGCCTGAGCCTGAACTAAGCTTCTATTTGATTGACGAAGCCCACCATCTTCCGCATGTTGCGCGTGATTTTTCTGCCGCCTCAGCCAGCTTGCTCGGCACCTCTGCGTGGCTGGAATCACTCAACCAGCGCAGCGCCAAACTGGCAGCGATGGCCGATATCAAACAGGCTGGCCGTTTTCTCACCTCGTTACAAGATAACCTGCAAGTGCTGATCCCCGGTCTGCGTGGGGTACATAAGCAGATCGATCCTATCGCCTTTAGCCAAGATAAGATCTACCGTTTTGCCCACGGGGTGCTACCCGCTTGGCTGGAAGAAGAGGCCAAAAGCCTCAAAGAGAGCAGTAAAAAGTGCGGTCAAGCACTGGGTAAAATCCACGATTTGATTGCCGAGAGAGTCAAACTCAATGAGGTCTCCGCCAAGCAAGCTGAGCCCGCGATTGCTGAATGTGGCTTTTTTTTACAGCGCCTTGAAAACGTACAGAAAGTGTGGGAGCTAATGGCGGCACCCATCAAAGATCATGGCGCGCCACCCGCCCGTTGGCTATCGACGGATACCGAACGCGAAGGCGATTACCTGGTCGAAGTCTCACCCATTGATGTCGGCTGGCGTCTCGACAATATGCTGTGGAGCCGCGCCGCCGGGGTGGTGTTGACCTCGGCCACTATTCGAGCGCTGAACAAATTTAGCTATTTCTGCCACCAAGCCGGCTTGTATGAAGATGACGGCACCCGTTTTCTTGCCTTGTCATCCCCTTTTGATTTCGCCGAGCAAGGCCAATTGTTGGTGCCAGCGTTAAGCACCGAGCCGACATCACCTGACTTTACCGATACCTTAATCAAAGAGCTGCCCCGTTTCTTGGCAGATGATAAAGCCAGCCTTGTGCTGTTTGCCTCGTATTGGCAGATGAATCAAGTGGCGGATAAAATTCGTCCGCTGTGTACTCGAAAAGGGTGGCAGCTGTTGATCCAAGGTGACGAGTCGCGTCAAACCCTGTTGGAAAAACATAAAAAGCAAATTAACGCAGGCAAAGTAAGCATTCTGTTTGGCACCGGTAGTTTCTCTGAAGGCCTCGATCTGCCCGGCGATCTGCTAACTAACGTCATCATCACCAAAATTCCGTTCGCGGTACCAACCTCACCAATTGAAGCGGCGCAGGCCGAGTACATAGAAAAGAAAGGCGGGAACCCGTTCTTGCAAATCACTGTGCCAGAAGCGAGCAAAAAACTGATCCAGTCGGTCGGTCGCTTACTGCGTAAGGAGCAGGACTCTGGTAGAGTGGTGTTGCTCGATAGACGCGTAGTCACCAAGCGCTATGGTAAAGCCCTGCTTGATGCCTTGCCGCCGTTTAGCCGTATTATTGAACCGGCACAGTCATCACGCTAGTGACTCCGAGCGCCTTCTCAACCAATAAAATAACCAGAGCGTGAGGTCGCACAATCCCAACACGCCAATGACACAAGCACGCGAGCGCGGTGGCATTATGAGTATTTCATTTAAAAACGAATGCAGAAAAGAATGACAGCATGAACACCTTACGCTTTCACCAACATCTCGATCAGCTAGAGCAACAAGCCCGCCAGTTAGATCAAGAACGCGGCGACCAACGCAAACCCTTGTTTGATGAGGGACTGTTTTCTGGCCAGCCTAAAAATGTCGAACCTTGTGTTCATCAAGCTCGTCATCACTTAGAGCAAATTGAGCAGCTCATTGCCACCGAAGCGGCCGATCCTGAACGTCTGGGTTATTTGTGCGAGCTGATCACCTTGCAGATTCACGCCTTGCAGCGCGAGCTTGCTACCGTGGCGATCCGAGCCAAAGAGCCGGTGGTGAAACCCAAGTTTCAGCAAACAATTGAGCAACTCTACCAATCGCTATCCCAGCATATGGAATGGGAGCGACGCTTGGTCGCGATGCGCGACGATGCATTGGTGCGTTTAGAGCGCGCGTTTGGCGAGCAACGCCAACAGGGTCAGCGCGAAGTGTTAGCGTTAGAAGGACGCATTGAACGTTGCCGCGCAGCTAAACTTAAGCTTGAGAAGAAAATCCAGTTTCAAGAGAAAAACAGTTAGTCGCCCTGCCGCTCTGAAACGCAACGCAGCGTAATTAGGCAAAACAAGATCAGGCATACGGATTAGCGAAAGATGCACAACGGCATCCCCGAAAGCAAAGAAAAACAGCAAAGAGAAGAAAGAGGCACCAATGCAAGATCAACAGAAAACGCCACTCGACGATGCACCCGATGACATCAAACTCGCGGTTGACCTTATCTATTTGTTAGAAAGCCATGACATCGCACCGCAGATAGCACTGCGAGCGCTAGAAATAGTAAAACGTGATTTACAACAAAAGATCGCCCAAAGCGAACAACGTTAAGTGAACATCACTGCACTGGTAAACATGATGGCAGTAATAAACATAAACAATCCGTAGTGTTTCATTTTAGTACTCTCCGTGTGATCTGAGAGCATCTTATCGTTGGGTAATACAGCTTTCTATCAGCATTGTGTTGAGTTTCGATACAATATAAAAGACTGAGATGTAACAGTTTTCACCATCAAGTGAAACTATGAGCCTTCACACTGTTTACGATTTCCTGACCTAATCTTGTCAAAACTCCGCAAAAGAATGTGATAACAACGCTTGCAATGGGGTTAATGCCCTTCAATCGCACGAATACAGTTGCGTCCCGCCGCCTTTGCGATGAAAAGCTGCGCGTCTGCAGCAGCGATTGCGGCATCAATATCACGGCTCACGTCGGTTTGATGGGTCAACGCCAGCGTGGCGACCCCAATACTGACAGACAATTTTTCTGGAAACAATGTCAGGCTCGCGACCTTATCACGGATACGTTCACACACGGTTAACGCCACCGAGAGTTTCTGCTCAGGCAGCCACAGCAGAAACTCTTCCCCGCCATAACGCGCCAAGAAGTCAAAGTCCCGCAGCACGTGTTTCATCGCTTTGCTGATCATCCGTAGCGCGATGTCCCCTTGCTGATGGCCATGGGTATCGTTAAATCGCTTAAAAAAATCGATATCGATCAGTGCAATACAGCCTTCTCGATGCTCACGGTACAAGCGATTTGCTTCACGTCGTAAATGGGAAAACATCGCACGTCGATTGGCCAATCCGGTGAGCGGATCGGTCAGCGCTTGGCGCATCAAACGATGGTTAACTCGTCGTAGCACCGTCTCTTGCGAGGTGCGCGTGATTTCAGAGCCAATCCACGCGCTCAGCAAACGCAGCGCTTCTCCGTCGCACACCCCTAAGTCTTGCTGGGCAGGCTGATAACGGAGGAACTCCAACACGCCAAACGGGGTGTTGCTCACTTTAATTGGTGCTGCTAAATACCCTTGAGGGGCAAGACCCGCACACAGTTTGGGTAAAGGCATTGGAATATCGCGCGATATATGCAGATGTTGTGAGCGCCAAGTTGGTTGCGCTAAGGTTTGTGATAAGCGCCAGCGTTGTCCTCGGCTGAGTTGAGGGCCCCCACAGTTCTCACCTTCAACATACTCGATGTGATAACACTCCCCTTCGATCCGCGACACCAACGCCAGATCTGCAACAAAACAGCGCAACCCCAGGCAGAGTAACTCTGCGATCCTTTCGCGCAATGTGGGGCCCGCATGCTCTGTAATGCGACACAACCCTTGCACAAACTCTCTGTGCTGATCTCGCTTCCAATCCACACTCAGCCCCACCATCGACATGACAAGCCAACTCGATCCTAATCATCCCGCTTGCGCCGTCGAATTCGCTCTCAAAGATGAGTTAATAACGTAAAAATTGAGTATAGAAACAAGCCAATGTTCAACTTTGTTCTTATTGTGAGAACACACAATGACAGCGAGATAAGCTGAGAAATGCGAGCGTTCGAATTGGAAATGAAAAATCAGCTCGACCCGTTTAAATAACAACAGCGCAAGACGCCCAAGATGAGTGATACGGCGTGATACGCTGAACACGCAAAGCACGAAAAAACCAGTTTACATGATAATGATAACTGTTATCATCTTTGCTATGATTTGATAACACATATTTACTCATGTCTCAGCTTTCAGGCCAACAGTGGCTCAGCCAGTGTATCAACGACTATCGCGAGCGGATGAATCGCGCCAATGCCAAATTGTACAAACGCGAAACCGCCTTCGTGAAAGGGAAAGGTGAAACACGCTCGCGCTTATTGGATGAGTACATTCATCAAGTGATCCATGTTGCTCGTTTAGCCCAGGATAATGGCGATGATTACCGCCAGTTTTGGACTTTGCGTCGCGCTCATGATCGGCTGCTTGAGCTGATCAATACCCACACCGAAGCCCACTGCTTCCGTTGCCACTGCCTGCACCAATGCCGCAAGACCCTTGTCGGACTGTGCGCTATGTACCAGCAATGCGAAACAGGGCAAGAGATGATCGACACACTAAACATTGAGTTCGAGTTTGCGCGAGATGCGTTGATCAGTCCCTGAAGAAAAGTTAGAAAACAGGTAGCCATATCGACGCCTGATGAAAAACGCTTAACTGCCCCGCAATCAATATGCACCGCTCAGCGAGCAGTATTCGTTAAAGCAGTGCTTGTTAGGCGCATTGAAAGCTAAGGTATCTTCACCAAAAAACTGATCACACAAAACAACAAAGGGGCGCATCGCGCCCCTTTCTCATCTCAACGTTATACATCAATACACGTCACGCACGTAGCGCTTGTCTTTCTTGAGCTGATTCACGTACTGCTGGGCTTGCTCTTGATCCATCTTGCCCCAAGTAGCAACGATATCGTGCAAAGCCACATCCACATCTTTCGCCATGCGGTAAGCATCACCACAGATAAAGAAGTAGCCACCACGCTCTAGCCACGCAAACAGTTGCTCACCTTGCGCGCGCATCAGATCTTGGACATAGATCTTCTCTTTTTGATCACGAGAGAAAGCCGTATCCAATCGGCTCAGCAACCCTTCTTCCACCCATGCTTCCAATTCTTGTTGGTAGATGAAATCGCTGGCGGCATTACGATCGCCAAAGAATAGCCAGTTGTCACCGCTAGCCGCTTTCGCCTTACGCGCTTGCAAGAAACCAAGGAATGGCGCAATCCCGGTACCCGGCCCCACCATGATCATCGGCGCGCTATCCTCTTTCGGAATAGAGAAGCTCTTGTTCGGCGCGAAATAGCCCGGCAACGTTTGCCCCTCTTCCAGACGATCCGCCAACCACACGGAGCACACGCCCTGACGTTCGCGATCATCACCGTAACGAACACTGCCGATGGTTAGGTGTACTGACTGCCCTACCGCTTGTTGCGCTGACGAGATAGAGTAAGCACGCGGAGCAATTGGTTTCAGCAGGTTAATAAACTCCACAATTCCAAACTCAATCCCAGCGTAGTCTTGCAAAATATCAAGAGTGTCTTTACCCCACAGCCAATCGTTGAGTGCATCGCTGTTATCACCGTTCAAGCGCTGCTCCAGTTGGTGATCGCCCGCACGCTCGGCGAGTGCTTGCAATAGCTCTTTACTGGGTAAACGAATTTCCAACTCGTTTTGCAGCAGATGACCCAAGGCCACGCGATCGTCTTTGTACGGTACGCGCTCCTCACCTGACAAGTTCAAGTGCTGCAAAATGCCCTGCACGAACGCCGGATCGTTTTGTGGCACTAAGTTCAGCGCATCACCCGCTTCGTAACCTTCTACCGCATCTGGCCAGCTAAACTCGTAATGAACGATCTCTTTACTGGAGCCTTCGCCGGTTACTACGCGCTTTTTATCCAGCGTTAGGGTCATTGGGTTCTTACGACCGTATTGGCTCTTCGGCTTGGCCGCCGCTTGTGGCGCTGGCGCCGCGCCCGTTTGCTGGCTACCCTTTTGTGCGATCTGCGGCAATGCTTGGCTGTACCAATCGCTCGCCAGATCTTCAAAGTCCACGTCACAATCAACGCGCGGCAATAGACGCTGCGCGCCCAACTCAACTAAGCGATCATCCCATAGCTGGCCGGCTAAACAGAACGCATCGTAGCTGGTGTCACCCAAAGCCAGCACCGCAAACCAAGTTTGATCCAGCTTAGGCGCATCATCGGCCGAAATCGCATCCCACAACTGCTGCGCGTTATCCGGCATTTCGCCTTCACCGTATGTACTGGTCACAATCAGTAAGCGTTCGCTGCTCGCAATAAGCTCCACGCTGGCATCATCCATGTCATAAACGGTTGCGGCTAAGCCGTGTGCACTCGCCGCTGCAGCGGCATCGTAGGCCACTGACTCCGAGTTACCAGTTTGTGAGCCATACAAAATAGTCAGCGGTTTCACTTGAACTTGCGCTTGTACCTGCGTGACTTGCTCTTCTTTGACGAGCATACGACTGTGTAAGCCTGCAAGGAAGCCACCCAGCCATTGTTTCTGTTCTCCTGAGAAAGGCGCATCCTGCGGAATAAATGGAATCTTCATCATTGTCCCTCATGACTGGTTTGTTTGGCTTGCATCGCGTTCTGCTCAGCGATATCTGCCGCATTCTTTTGCTGTTCGGCATACTCACGCATGCGCTCGGCGAGCGCGTGGCAATAGTGAACCGCCATTTTCTCGATCCAAGGTTCGAGGCTCGCCATCGCTTCTTGGTTTTGCAGCTGTTGATCGTAAATCCACACCGTGATCGCAAATGCATGGTTATCCACCACGTTACGGCGCGCGAGCGCTTGCTTGTAATCGGTCAAACGTTTGTGCGCGAGCAATATCGCCAGTGCTTCATCGTCGTAATCACAGAAAATAGTACGCATGCTTTTCAGCAGCGGATCGAGCAGTTTCTTATCTCGGGTTTGCATCGCTTTGCGCACCAGATGGCTTTGCGCATCGCTGCCGTCTAGCGGCTCGCCGTGGATCTTTTCCACTTCAGCACAGATCTGGCTGAGGAAACCGTAACGTGCCACCAGCGCCATACACAGCGGGGTATCCGTTTCGCCATACGCCGGAATGTCGCCTTCTGCGATAAACGTCTGCGTTTGCCACGCTTGCGAGATCTCATCGAGCTGCTGCGCCACTTGCCAGCTTGCGAGCTCTTCCAGTGCGGCTTTGCGATCCAGCGATTGACTCAACGCCGATAAGGTTTGCGTTTGGTAGAACGCTTCCGGCACCATGTAAACAAAGTCACTCAGTGCCGCCGGCCAGTTATCAAGCAACGATTGCGCCAGCGCAGATTGCGTATGGCGAACGTGATCTTGTAACAACAGCTGCAAAGCAGTCGCCATACCGTCACTCAGGCTCGTTTGATCAAAGGTTTGAATACGCACCGACTCTTGGTTACACGATGGCGCGAATTGACCGCTTGGATCATATTGGAACGCGACCCCACCCGACATACCGTTACCAAAGCCGTGACCGTAACCACCAAGGTTAACGATGCTACCGCCGGTCATATATTCACAACAAAAATCACCGACGCCTTCTACAACGGCAACGGCGCCAGAGTTACGCACCCCGAAACGGTCGCCCGCGCTCCCGTTGACATAAAGCTGACCACCGGTGGCGCCAAACAGCGCGAAGTTACCGACCAAGACATTCTCTTGCTCACCCCCCCCGGGGTTTTGCACCGCAATAATACCGCCGCTGGCCCCTTTACCGACGCCGTCGTTACAGGTGCCCAAATGGCGTAAATGCATCCCGCTGTTAATGAACGCGCCGTAGCTCTGCCCCGCCGAGACCGTGGTCTCAATCGACAAGGTTTCTGGCGCGAGAACGCGACGGCCATTAGGTAGTTGATGTACCGCTGGGTGATTAGCAATATCGGCTGCTGACAACAAATTCGCTGCCGCCACTTTTTTCGGCATCAACGCCAGCTGATCATCACTGAGCTGGTAGTTAAGCACGCGCTCGATATCAATCGCGAGCTGCGCCCCGACAGACTTATTACAGTTATTGAGCGGATAGCCCGATAGCGCGAGTTGGCTCTGCTGGCCTTGCAACAGCTTGGCATCAACATGGGTCAACATATCGCTGTCGGGGTCAAAGTTTGCTTCCAAGTAAATTGGCTTGTCGATTTTGATCTCAGGGACATAGCGCAGCAGTCCACGGAAATCGAGTTGGCCGACAATCGCCGCATGGTGCGCCAAATGCAACAGATGGGTCTGGCCACGAATTTCCGCCAGTGAGCGATAACCCAGCTGCGCTAAAATCTCACGGACTTCATGCGCCAGGTTGATAAAGTACTGCGCCAACGCTCGCGCATCCCCCTGATACATTTCCGGGTTAGTCGTGATCCCCGCTGGGCACTTCACGTTACAGTTCTTAGCCATCACACATTTGAGCATCATCAGTGCGGTAGTACCAAACTCGAACGAATCACCGCCCATAATGGCCGATTTCACAACATCCAAGCCGGTTTGGTGGGCGTTAGAACAACGCAAAATGACTTTATCGCGTAGCCCGTTTTCACTGAGGGCTTGGTGTACTTCAGCAATACCCAACTCAGCCGCACGACCGGTGTGTTTCAAACTGGTGACGGCCGCAGCCCCCGTACCACCGGTGTTACCCGCGACGTTAATCACATCCGCGCCCGCTTTCGCCACACCCACGGCAATGGTGCCAATCCCTTCAGACGACACCAGTTTGACGATCACGCGAACACGGGCTGACTTCGCGTCGTGGATCAGCTGTGCCAAGTCTTCAATCGAATAGGTATCGTGGTGCGGAGGCGGACTCACCAGTTCAATCCCCGGCGTACCCCCACGGGCAGCGGCGATCTCAACGGTGACTTTGGCTGACGGTAATTGCCCCCCCTCACCCGGTTTCGCCCCTTGCGCGAGCTTGATTTCAATCTCTTCCAGATTCGGATCCGCCAGATACCCGGTCCACACTCCAAAACGGCCCGACGCAAACTGCTTTATCTTGCTCGATTTGATGGTGTTGTAGCGGCTTGCGTGCTCACCACCTTCACCGGAGTTACTCATGGCCCCTGCCATGTTAGTCCCTTGCGCTACCGCTTCGTGGGCATTGGCATTCAATGCGCCATGACTCATCGCGCCCGAGGCTAGGCTGGCGGTGATCTCATGTGCCGGTGCCACCTCCGCCAGCGCAATAGGGTCGCGCGCTTCATCCATCAAGTTCAGAAACGCCGCCAATTTAGCATTGGCTTTCACTTGAATGTGCGCGCCGCTGTCTTGCCACTTCGACGGACCAAAACACTGCTCGAACGCCGCAATCAGCGCCGCGTGACGGTGCGGGTTATCTTTTAAACTCAGCTCGTAGGTGTCGTTGTTGATCCGCGCCGTTTCAATACCGACGTACAAATAACAGCCGTTACCGTACCATTGGTAGGCTTGCAACGCGGCGACAAAATCGCTTTGGCTGTCACATTGATTGAGATCGACCGGCAAACACATAACATCACGCAATGCCGCCGGACGCGCCGCACGCTCTTGGTAGAGGCTTTCTGCGAACTGGCGATACGCTGGCGTGACGTCAAATGCATCAATTTGTGCTGGTGTACGCGCTTCATAGCTAAAGTCGAGATACGCGAGATCTTGTGGATTCGGCTCGGCAGCCTCTTGCACCGTTTCGGCATCGATTTGGCTGTCTATTGCCCACGCCACATCCTCTTCGGTCATATTGAGGTACTCACGCACCGCCGTATTACCAAAGCTGTGACCCGCGCCTTCTTGACGCTCTTTAAACAGACCCAACAGAGGAATTTGGTTCTCGCCGTTGATCCGCAGGGCCTTGTAATGCCAATGCGCCGCACTGTAAGCAATGTTGGCAAACGTCGCACCACCGACTGGCGAGGCAATGTTCGGGAAATAACGGGTCAGATTGGCATCTTGGGTATTGAGGAAGTTGGACTCAAAGAACTCACCACCGATATAACTCTCAGCCGTACACAGACCGAACTTACCCATGGTCTTCATCAGCGATTTATGCACCGCTTTTTTGTATGACTTAAGTCCGCTTTCTAGCGCATCATCACCCAGTTGCTGCGCAATACGGTAATGCACCGACAATGGACACACCGCTGAGGCACCAAAGCCAAGCAAACACGCCACATCGTGGCTGCTCACCGCTTGACCGGTTTCAATCACAATCGAGGTATTAAAACGCACCCCTTTTTGGATCAGACGTTGGTTTGCCGCCGCCACCATCAAAATAGCGGGGATAGCTGCCCCCTTTTCGCTAATGGTGCGGTCTGACAAAATCACAATACCAATGCGTTCGCGCGCGGCTTGCTCAACCTGATCACAGACGTTTTCAATCGCCTCGATCAGCTGTTTCTCGTTTAATTCCAGATCCGACAGCAACGGCGAATAGAGCATCTCAATACGGCGATAAGACACGGCCGTTTGCGCTTCAATTTTCATGATATCGCGCAAATCGAAGATCGGGCTTTGGCATACTAGCTGCACCGAGTCACCCACCGAGAAATTCGGCTTAGCACCCAACGCCACCCGTAGCGTCATCCCATCAGACTCACGCAATGCATCCAACGGTGGGTTCGTCACCTGCGCAAAGCGTTGGCTGAAATATTTGCTCATCCCGCCTTCTTCTTCGGTCAACGCATTGGGCGCCAGACCAAAGCCCATCGCGGTCACTTTTTCCATGCCGGTGCTGATCATCGGATCGAGGAAGAATTTAAAGCTCTCTTGGTTTAGGGAATACGCCACATGGCGACTCGCCGCATCAAACGCGTGGTGATGTTCAAGATCGGCAAAACCGATCTCAGCCAGCTGCTCAAGATCAATACAGGCTTCGGCCAGCAAAGCGCCGTAATCTTGCTCTTGGGCCAGATCGGCCAAGATCTGATCGGTATTACGAATTTCGCCGGTGCGCTTATCCAGACAAATCATCCCGCCCGCTTCAATTCGGCCACGACGAAGCACACTGCTCGGCTCGAAATCGATTTGGCCGGCCTCACTCATTACCGCAAGGTAGTCATGGGTTTCAACGCTCCGCAATGGACGTAAACCCAAGCGGTCCAAACGCGCGCCAATCACATCGCCATCAGAAAAGACCAGTGCCGCTGGGCCATCATTTTTCTCTTCATACAAGCTAAAGTACGCCAACATATCGCGCACTTTCGGGTCAAGCTGATGCTGGTTTTCCCACGCCGGCGGCATCATCGCCAACACCGCCGTCACGATATCGAGTTTATCTTCAATAATGCGGCGAGCGAGTGTTTGGTCAAGACGCGCGGAGTCAGATTGCCCTTTCGGGAAAATCACTTTTTTGTTGTTTTGGCGCGCAATCGCATCTTCACTGAGGCGGTTTTTCTTATCGGTGTTGAGCTCACCGTTGTGTGCCATGCGACGAAAAGGCTGTGCCATCATAGTGGCTGGCGCGGTATTGGTAGAGAAACGCGTGTGGAAAAACAGTGACGCCACCTGATGGTGTTCGTGCATCAAATCCAAGAAGTACGGCACCACTTCCCATGAATTCAATCGACCTTTATACACCTGAGTTTTGGCACTCATCGACAATGGGTAGAAGCCATCAAGCTCAGGCGTCGTAAAACCAATCGCTTCGATCTCCCCAAGGATGGCGCTAATACGTTGTTCGAACGCTTCGACATTCGGGTCGAGATCGGGGGCGTGAAATATCACTTGTTTGATCGGTGACTGCGCCGCTTGCGACGCGGTGTTGAGCACGCTAGGGTCAACCGGTACATCACGCCATTGCCATGTGCTAATGCCGCCTTTGGTTAGCTGTTTTTCTACCAGCGCAATGGCATCCTGCCAAGTGTCCTGCGCAGTTGGGAGAAAAAAGTTACCCACGGCAAATCGCCCCAACTTGAGCGATGGTTGTTGCAACAAATGAGAAAAGAACGACAGTGACAAGTCAATATTGACCCCAGCACCATCACCAATCCCCTCCGCACTCATCCCGCCACGATGGGGAATGGTGCAAAGTGCTTGATGCGAATGTTCCAGTAATTCATGTGTTTGTTTGCCTGCTTTATGGGCAATAAATCCGACCCCACAACTAGAATGTTCCTTCTGCGGGTCGTATAACAACACTTCTTTCATCGAGCGTCCCTTGCTTTTCTGAGCTTAAACTTTACTTAAGGAGTGGAAGCATACTACATGAAAATGCTTTATGATAAAGATTCTCAGTTAATATTATTGAATTTTTATTCTCTCTCGTTGAAAAAACACCAAATATTCGGAGCTTAGCGACGTTTGCGCGGTTTTCAATCGCCGCGCACTTAGTGTTGATTTCATCAGCAGAGACCACACCCGCTACCTGACTGCGCCCTTCCCTTGAGCAGAGGCCAAAACGGCCTCAAATGTAGCAAGTAACCTTTTCGTAGCAAGGGCTTAAGATATTAGAGTTATCCTCTGCCCAAACGCATGTTTTTATGGTAATAACGAAGTTTTGTCGATTTTTACACTTTTTGCCACTCTGAGTACGGTTAATAATATGCCTTGTCAGTATGCATTGAGACTGAGTTATTAAGCATTTCACACTGCTGGCGCTCCTTGCTCGCATTTTCGCCAAGAGGCTGCCAGACTGAAATTTATCCACAGTTCAAGGAAGACAATCATGAAAGACGAAACGCTGGCGATCCATTTTGGCTACGAAACCGATCCCACCACCAAATCGGTCGCGACCCCTATCTATCAAACCGTGGCGTATGAGTTCGACAACGCCCAGCATGGCGCAGATCTGTTTAATCTCGAAGTGCCGGGTAACATCTACACTCGCATCATGAATCCGACCAATGACGTACTGGAAAAACGCATGGCGGCATTGGAAAACGGGGTGGCGGCCTTGTGCGTGAGCGCCGGTAGCGCGGCGATCAATTACGCGGTGTTAACCCTTGCCAAAGCGGGCGACAACATTATCTCTACCCCGCAGCTTTACGGTGGCACTTACACCTTGTTTGCGCATATGCTGCCCAATCAAGGTATTGAAGTGCGCTTCGCCGCTTCTGATAGCCCGCAAGACATCGCCGCGCTGATCGACGACAACACCAAAGCGGTGTTCTGTGAAAGTATTGGTAACCCGGCAGGCAACATTGTCGATTTGGCGGGTATCGCGACGCTGGCGCACGCTCGCGGCGTACCGGTGATCGTCGACAACACGGTAGCAACACCAGCGCTGTGCAAACCTATCGATCACGGTGCTGACATCGTGGTGCACTCGCTGACCAAATACATTGGCGGCCACGGTACAACATTGGGTGGGGTGATTGTGGATGGCGGTAACTTCCCATGGGCTGAGCATGCCGAACGTTTTCCTGAATTCAATCAGCCTGAGCCGTCATACCACGGCGTGATCTACACCGAAGCCTTTGGTGCCGCCGCCTTTATTGGTCGTGCCCGCACGGTGCCGCTGCGCAACACCGGTAGTGCGTTATCGCCAATGAACGCGTTTATGTTGATGCAAGGGCTAGAAACTCTGTCACTGCGCATGGAGCGTCACGTCAGTAACGCCAAGAAGGTAGCGGAATACCTTAATAACCATCCGAAAGTCAGTTGGGTTAGCTACGCGGCGCTGCCAGACAGCCCGTATTATGAACTGGCGCAGAAATACATGAACGGCAACCCATCTGCGATCCTCTCGTTTGGCTTGAAAGATGGCTATGACGCGGGCGTCCGTTTTTACGATAAGCTGAACATTTTCAAGCGTTTGGTGAACATTGGTGATGCAAAATCACTGGCCTGTCACCCCGCTTCAACCACCCACCGCCAATTGAGCGAAGCAGAGCAAGCCAAGGCTGGGGTGAAACCGGAGATGATCCGTTTATCGGTGGGTATCGAGCACATCGAAGATATCCTTGCTGATTTAGAGCAAGCATTGGCTTAAGCGCTGATCTGCTCGAAATCACACTGACTCATAAAGGCTGCTGTTTGGCAGCCTTTTTTCTTGTTTGAATGTTGAGGCTTGGAGCCTAAGTAAACCCGCCACCTCACCGTTTATAATACAGCCCCCCCCAACACACACAGCACAAGCGCTCCCATCGCGTCAAAAATCAGGCAGCGTCAGCGACTTTTTTCCGCCTTTACAAGCCACGACAAAGATTTGCGATCTCGTCGCTAAGCCTTTCGATAACGTGCTGTCACACCAAGATATTTATCGAAGAGTTCTCCACCATAACGCTAAAAGAGCCTATGCGCTTTTCTGTGCCCAACCGCCACTCACCGTCAAAGGAGGTGACAATGACACAGAGTCTTGCCGTCGAAATCATCGACACCTTGCAACACCATTTCGGCACCACCGATTGGCTAAATCGGGGTGGCTATCTGATGCCAGACGGCCAACTGTTAGATCTGCAACGGGATAACCGCGCCCTTAAACAATTCCATCAAGCGGTGACTCAACTGCTGCCTCAGGCAATGCAAACCGAGGTGGCCGAGCTCACCATTATTAGAATGATGGCGCTGACCGGTATTATTCGCTACGAAGCAAAAGGGCGGCTGCATTTAGCTACGCCACCGACAAGCGCCCAACGCCAACGTATCTTTCAGTTAATGAAATATAGCGTTAATCCTTTCAGCATGGTGATCTCCCATGCCACCGGTATCACGCTGGCCGAGCGCCGCTTTACCTCACCCGCTGCCCACGAGTTACTCGCATTCTACCAAGCGGTCTTTGACCACCAGCAATACCAGCTTAACCGTGAGGAAATCGTCTGCCGTCAGCACGAAAACAAATGGCAGTGGGTGTTTCGCCCATCAGGACAAATCTTCGCGGTGCGCTCAACATCGGAGTGCCACACCATTATGGATGCGGAGTTTCTGCCGTTGTCGGCGTATTTACTTGTGCCCTAAAACAGCGACAAGCGACAAGCGAAAAGCGAAAAGCGAAGAGCGAAGAGCGAAAAGCGAAGAGCGAAGAGCGAAGAGCGAAGAGCGAAGAGCGAAGAGCGAAGAGAAATTAAAGCGATGAGGCGCGAAGAGAGTAAAGCGGTTAAAACACAAGGAAATGCACTGACACGAAGAGAAGGCAAAAAAAGGGGGGCTGCTGCCCCCAAAGGATTTTCTGATTCGGTATCACCGACGACATAGTGATCAACCAAAGTAGGCACTAAATCGGATTATCATTGACTGCTCTCTTTGCTCAAGGTTACGCCTTGGCGAGTAGCTGTTTAGACGGTAACGAGATTTGACTTAACAGACGCTGAAATTGCCCTTTCGGTCATAGGGAAATCCGCATTTATTACCGTTAAGCGCTCATTCGCATACACCCGTGTATGTATATGAGAAGGTTGACGTTCGTTTGGCTTCAGCGGCGCTCGTCCAAGTAAGTAATGCCACCGAAGGCTCCAAGCTCGCCATACAATAAGTCTGCCAAGTAATAACTCGGTACGCTTTACTCGTCACGATAGACGCAGACATTCCACTTCTCGACCGCGCCTGTTTCAGCCACGCACTCTTTCTCAAAGAAGGCCTTTATCGCCTCGCGCTCGCAATGCGTTTCAAACGCTTCGTTATCTTGCCAGATCTCATTGAACACAATCGGGTATGAACTGCCGTCGGCAAACGGGCTGGTTACATGGCGAGTAACGATATACTGCAAGCAGCCATCTTCACGCAAGGTGTCTGGTTCTAACTGCTTCAAAGTGGCAAACAGCTCTTCTTCTCGCCCTACTTTCGGCAAAAATTGCGCGAGGCAATACACTTTCTTCGACATACGCTTTCCTTTTCGTTCTGAGTAATGATTCATGGTTTAGGCAAGACGTCGTTGCCAACCTAAACCCAAGGGTATGACCAAAGCGAGTGCGCCGCCAACCACCACGCCAAAGACAAACGCCAAAACTGGGCGATTATTGGCACCAGCGCACAACTGTTAATACTGTCATTTACATCGAGTGCGTCGTCAGCAGATAGCAACAGACGAACGCCAGAGCTTGGCATCGCGCAATAAAAAAAGCGCGCCCCTAAAGGCGCGCTCAACCGCAGTGAGAGTGAAATTAGCGTGGCACTTATACCGTGAAACGGTTTAGCAAATCGGTTTGCTGCTCTACCATCGCCACTTGGCCCTGCACCAAAAGATCGACCGCTTGCGCTTGACCCGCCACCACTTGTGAAATGTCTTTAATGTTCACCGTGTTAGCGTTGATCTCTTCTGCTACGAGACTTTGCTGCTCAGCCGCTGCGGCGATCTGCAAGTTCATATCAGAAATCGCCGTGATCGCTTGGCTGATCTCATTTAACGCATGGTTGGTTTCTACCGATTGATCCACGGTCAACACCGCCAATTGACGGCTCTCTTGCATCGACAAGGTCGCCGCTTCAGTGCCTTGCATTAACTGGGAGATCATGTGGCTGATCTCTGTGGTTGAGTCTTGGGTACGCTGAGCCAAGCTGCGCACTTCATCCGCGACCACCGCAAAGCCTCGACCAGATTCGCCCGCTCGCGCCGCTTCAATCGCGGCATTCAACGCCAACAAGTTGGTTTGCTCAGCAATGCCGTTGATCACGCTCAGAATCGACTCGATATTGGCCGACGCTTCACGCAGACTCAACACATCTTGCTCTGAGGATTCAATTTGCGTCGCCAAGGTTTGGATCGTTGCTGCCGTTTGCTCTACCGCTTGCGTACCACGCAGCGCTGCCGTATCGGCTTGCTGCGCTGCCGCCGCCGCGCCTTGCGCGTGCGACGCCACTTCCATTGCCGTCGAGGCCATTTCGTTCATCGCCGTTGCCAGCATCTCAATTTCTTGTAGCTGTTTACCCATGGCTTCGCGCGATTGCTGCACTTGGGCCGACGCATCAAAGGTACTGTTGTGGATTTCTGCCGCCAGCGCTTTGGTGCCGGTGATCAAATTTTGTAACGTCGCAACAAAGCCATTAAAGCTATCGGCCAGCACGGCAAACTCTTGATCTGACTGAGTACAGATGCGCTTGGTCAGATCGCCCTCGCCCGATGCCGCTTCTGCCATCGCAGTGTTAAGCGCGCCAAGTGGGCGTAGCAGTTTCGCAATCACTAACGACAACATCGCCATGGTGGCCAACACGGAAAGCACAGTAATAGACAACGATGAGTTGCGCAGCTCTGTGATCGGCGCGAACACCTTATCTTCTGACAGCAAGACACCGAGATACCAATCTTGGTTCGCCAGCGGCACAAAACGCAGTAAGTGCGTTTCGCCTTGATAGGCAATGTGCTCAATCTCTTCACTGATCGGCCAATTACCCAAGAACTGATCCATTGGCTTGCCGTTCAATTCCACATTCGGGTGGCTGATCACCACGCCGGCTTTGTTGACCAAAAACAGATAACCCGCATCAAACATCGCTGCGCTATTAACCGTATCCGCCATCTGCGTTAAGTTCACATCAAAGAACATGACGCCGGTAGGGGTTTGCCCTTGCCAAATTGGCGTGGCAAGTGACACCAACATCGATTGAGTCGAGGCATCAATATAAGGGTCGGTAACAATCATGCGTTTTTCACGCATTGCGTCTTTAAACCACACGCGGGTACGTGGATCCCAATCTGTGGTCGTATCCCACGATTTGAGGTTAAGTTGATAGCGGCCATCTGCGGCAAACGCCACACCAGCGGCTTGAAAATTGCTGCGGATCGTTGCCGAGTCAATCAGCGGGCCAATGAAGCTCGAGTTGGGATTATCTGACACCATGCCTGCAGAGAGCTTGGCCAACTCCATTCGGACCGACAACTCTTCATCGACGGTGTTTTTCACACCATCCATGATTTCAATAACGCTTTCTTCCACCAAGGCTTGAACTTCAGCCTGTACACGGAAATATTGCCATAGGGACATAGCAGATAAAGAGACAGCGACAACCACGGCACTGGTTGCCACTATTTTGGTAGCAAATTTCATGACCACTCCAACTTTTTTATTAATGATACCCTTAATAATAAAAGCTGAATACATTCTTTTGGTGAATAGTTCTTATAAATAAAGAGGTTAGACCAAGTCACTAAATGGCTAAAATGAATATTATCTTAGACATCCACCTATTTCTGGCACGTGTTTCACCCTTAATTTCACCGTCAAATGCGCCGGCAACAAATGCGTATTTATTACCAACCGCGCGAATAAATACCGGGGACAGTTCGCGATGAACAGCGCCAATTCGTCACGCCATACCCGCTAATACTCTTTCACTTTCATAAGAAATTTTGTGACGCCCGACGCCTTCCCTACACCAACAATACTTTGACTGCCAACCCTACCAGACAATTTTTCCAACTCAGCCAGACAAAACGGCCATTTTGTTCACTTTCACCACACATTGCAGATAAATTCAGCAAACAACTGCAAGATCCCGTCATAACATAGCGCTGCCCTTTGAACTCCTTATAATACCGCCCCTTGTTAGATCCCAAAGACAGACGATTATTATGACTAAAATGACGGCACATCCTTATCAGCGTCGACCTAAAAGCGCTATTTCACTCGCGGTGGCTTACGCCTTTACTGGCGCGTCTATTTTGGCGTCAATCATCTTTTCACTTCTGTTGTTTTTATCGCTTGATGACAACATGGAGATGAAACTGCTATTTGGTAGTCTGGCGGTTATTTTTGAGTTGGGTAAATTTTACGCATGGTATGAATTTGGCGAGCGCTGGGCGCTACGCAATATTAGTGGCTCGCTGGTGGCACTGACCTTCTATACCGTGCTGGCGATCATTTCCATTGGCGGTAGTATTGGCGGGATCAACAGCGCCACCAACACCATAACCCAACAAGTCGCGGTATCCGAAAGCCGCACCGACAGTTTCAATCGTCAAATCGCAATGCTTGAAGATCAGCTCGCGTTGAACGAAGCCGCCGCACAGCGTTACATCGAGATGGATCGTATCGCGACCGGCCTTGCCCGCATTCAAAAAGAAAACCGTCAACTCCAAGCCGATATTCAGCAACTTGAAATCGAGCGCGACAACTTGCCTGTGCAAAGCCAAGGCTCCATTTTGGGATTGATTGACGGCTTGGCACAAAGCCTAGGTACGACGTTCAATAACGCTAAACTCAGCGTGGTGATTTTCCTCGCCTTACTGCTCGATCTTTTTGCTGCGTTCTTTGTTAGCCTACTAGGGGAAGAGATGCGTTTTCGCTATTTTCACAAGCATCAACTGGCCATGGGTGGTCACTCTGCGCGAGGCCGTGACGTACTCGAAGCGCCGCAGCGCCTTCACAGCAATTCTAACGCGCCATTTGCTGATGAGAAAAATGAGAGTGGCGAAATTAGAGAGGAAGAAAACGACGAGCCAAAAGCTGAACCCTTGGCAGCGAATGCGCTAATGCAGCAAGTGATCCATCTGTTGCAAAACGACCAGCTACCATGTCAGAAAAAAGCGGTCGCGAATCACTTCGCCCTAGCGCCAGAGCAGGTCGATTCAATCTTTCGCGCCTTGATGACCAAAGGCTTGGTAGAGCAAAAACCGAACCACCATTTTCAATGGGTATCGGCCTAACGCTTAACCACTTAATACCCATCGCAGAAGGCGAAAACGCGCCTGCGATCGTCAGCGGCTTGTTACGTGTAAAACAAGCCGTTTTGTTAATTCTCTCGATAATTTCGATCTGAACAAACGGCAATTGTGCAAACTTCGCTATGCTGGCGCATCTGAAGATTGCAGGTATCGACAATGTACAACAAGGTTAAGCTGTTTATTATCGAATGTGTTGATCCCATGGATCTTATTAACGAACGCTCTGAAGCAAAAGCCCTAGAGCAAGTATGTAAAATCTTCGGGCACAAAGTCGCTAACCTCACCGCATACTCAGAAGAAGATCTGCGCAAATTTTGCCTCTATATCGCCTCTATCGATTCAGATCACGGCACCAGCGATGACAATATGATGCCACTGTGTATCCATATTTCAGCTCACGGCAACAAAGATGGCATTGAGTTTGGAAGTGATTTTTTAAAGTGGCGTGACATGTTCGAGGCGATGAAGCCAATATTTACCGATATGAACGACTATGATGGCGATGTCTTTGTTTCGATATCCTCTTGCGAAGCGGGCAACCAAGGACTTGACCGACTCATTGCGGACGAGTGGGAGCATACGGGCAAAATTGATCCCCCTCTTTATATCTTTACAACCAGTGACGCAGGCGGCGTACGCTGGGATGACGCAGTCGTATCATGGACAGTGTTTTACCATCGCCTTGCCAACATTCGCCATTTTAGTAAAGATAACGTACAACAAGTTCTCGATAACATTCATCAATGTATCGGTAACGAAATCACCTATTTCCGCTGGGATAAGATGCGCGCTGATTACCTGTATTACAATCCAAAACAAGATGATGAATAACAGCGCTATGGCTAAAACGCCTCACCACGGCGTTTGCGTGCCATCGGTGGTGTAACCTTGCCATAACTGCACATCTAAAAATGTCGCCAATTGCTCTGCCGCCGTCACCAATGCATATTGATCGGCGTGGTTCAATACGTTAACGCGCTCGCCATCGGCAAAGACCAAATTCAGCTCATAACATTGAAATGACGTTGACCCTGATGAACGGCTGACTCTTTTCTCCACCATCTGCAGTGCATAAATGTCGGTTAGCTTCCCTTGTTTATTGCGCTCCAATGGCGGCGACTGTTTCTTCCTGCGATAGTAAATGCCTTGTTCTTTATCAAACACGTAGTAGCGATAGTGAGACCAAGCTGAGAGCGTAACTGCCGATAAAGGCAGGCAAATCACCACCACAATCCAAAGGTATTCCGGTCTTTCGGACTCCCAAATGATAGGAACCAATAATAGCGCGACGATAAGGGCAAAAACCAAAAACACAGACGCGAGCAACATCGAGCGAAACGTTTGGCAAATACTCAATGCGCGTTTTTTACCCCTGACGGTGTGGGTCTTAAAATTGCTGCCCCTGACTTCAACCCGGTTCCATCCTACTTTCGCTGCGACCGGATCAGAAACGCCATCGGTTTTTAGCTCGACGTGATTGATATTGATATACCGCACTCTAGCCATATCTCTCCCTGTAATACCTTAATTCTCGACGCGCCAAGCTGACTACAATAGGCGACATGATTGAACGTCATATTGGCGCATTCAACGCAGTTCGCCAACCTAAGGGGACTGCTGATACGCTAACAACGGGAGGCAGTTAACGCATTGGGATAAATACCACAACGACTTGCGCGCACAGGAAAGAAACAAGAAAGAGAAAGAGAAAGAGAAAAGAGAAAAGAGAGAAAACGAAGAAAAAATAAGGTGAATTCAAGAAAAAGCGCCGATCACAGCGCTCTTTACCTTGAACATTGGCCACCCTAAGGTCGCATCAAGAACACTTAACCAGCCGTCCTGTCGCGCCAAGTGTGACGGTTAAACCAAGAATTACGCGCGTTCAACATAGCCTCGCCAAACATGCACATCGAGAAACTCGGCCAACTGCTCGGCTGACGCCTCTAACGCGCGGGCGTTACCATGATCCATCACATTTACCCGCTCACCGTCTTCAAACACCAGATTTAACTCATAGCTGTGGTATGAGCTAGAGCTGCCATTACTGGAGCTACTGCGTACAAACTCACTCACTATCTGTAGCGCATAGATATCGCTTAAACGGCCCTGCTTTTTGCGGGGCAGCGACGCTGAACGCTGATAAGTTTTACCGCGACAATACACCCCTTCGGCACGATCAAAGGTGACCGGTCTTCCCAACAGGAACCAAAGTGCCAGCGAGACACCCGCAAAGGCGAGAGAGAAAAGGCTGAGCATTAACATGCCTTGCGTATCACCTGAAGCGCGAAGCTCCGGCATAACCACAAACAAGATGATGACAGGAGGGATTAAAAACAGCAGCGAAAACAGCATTGACTGCCAACTCTTTTGAATACGAAGCACACTGTGTTTGCTTTTCATCGTCTGCGCTTTGAAGTTACTGCCACCCGGTTTTACCGGGTCCCACTTCACTTTAGGCGCGACCGGATCGGCCTCACTCCCCTTTCGTAACTCAACGTTATTGATATTAATATGTCGTATTCTGCTCATCAGATCCCTCTACTTATCATGCTCAGACAGCTAACACGCGCTATAGCCCAAGAGTCATCCCTACCGTTTAAATTGATGCTACACCAGCCTATCAAACTCAAACCTAGATAAAAATACCAACATCGAGAGTGACTTAACGCAATGGTGTGAATACACAATGCAACTACTGACAAGTCACGGTTTATGGCAGGAAAACAGATAAGCTCAGCCACTAACAAGCACAGATGATCTGCGCTCCGTCATCAGCACTGCCCATATTACCGACAGGCTTTCCAAACCGGCACATCGAGAAAGTCAGCTAACTGCTCAGCAGAAGCCTCCAACGCGTTGGCATTGCCGTGATCCATCACGTTCACCCGCGCACCATCTTCAAACACCAAGTTAAGTTCATAGCTGGAGTACACTAATGAGCGGCCATTACGATTCGTGGTTTGTACCTTTTCTGTGAGTATCTGAAGCGCATAAATGTCGGCTAATCGCCCCTGCTTGTTGCGATCGTTGTCGCCCATCCGATCATACTTTTTCCCGCGAAAGTAAATCCCTTGCGGCTTGTCGAACGTGATGGGCTTATCAACGACAAACAGCAAACCAAAACCCGTAAACAGCACAACGCTGCCAAACAATAACGACATCAATATGACGTTATCGAAGCCATATTGCATATATTCGGGAATGATGAATAAGCCGATAGCGAGGCCAGGCAGGAAAAAGAAGGCATAAAACAGTTTCCCTAAAATGCTTCTTTTGACACGGATCCGTTGCCGAGAGACGCTCATAGTTTGAGAGTTAAAAATGCTCCCGCCCGGCTTCGCTGGATCCCAGTTGATTTTCGACGCGACCGGATCATCAGTCTCCGCTAGCTTAACCTCGGCCTTATTCATGTTGATGTTCTGTATTCTGCTCATTGTGCTGCTTCCTTGGCGCTCACGAGTAGCACATGATATACCCACCCCATCGCGCTTGATATTCAGGCGCGGTCAAAAAACCAACAATGCGAGAGAAGTAACATCTAACTGAACTGTAGGCACTGTAGGCAAGATTAACGCATGAAGAGTGCCAGATGAAAACAGACAATGCTGCGACCGAGCTATAATGTAGAAGCATTACAGGCGTCACCGTCGAGGTGATGCTCGCTAAAAAGCCGGAGTGATAAACTAATCTGACTCTGGCTTAGAACTGCATTTTGTATAGTGTTATCTGCTATAGATATGGCTTATGGTGCAAACTACAAAAGCCTAAAACGGGTATCAATGAAAGAAGAAAGTGTCCTTCCCAATATTTTATTTTCAATACGTTATATAGCGCCTTAAAGTTGAAGATTGAATAGCCACCAATTCAGTAGACACTTTTTAACTTAATTTCATATTGCTTTTCATACTCTACTGGCGACAACTGATTATTTGAACCATGTCGACGTTTAATGTTGTAGAACATCTCAATATATTCGAATATATCCATACGAGCTTCTTCTCTGGTGGTGTAAATTTTCCGCTTAATTCTTTCCCTTTTGAGTAACTGGAAAAAACTCTCTGCAACTGCATTATCGTGACAGTTACCACGACGGCTCATACTCGATTCAAGACCATGCTGTTTCAAAAACTTGTTCCAATCGTGACTGGTATATTGGCTTCCTTGATCTGAGTGGACGAGTACTTTATCTATTGGTGAACGACGCCAAATAGCCATCAGCAAAGCATCAAGGACAAGCTCCTTGGTTATTCTACTTTTCATTGACCAACCAATTACCCGCCGAGAGAACAGGTCTACAACTACCGCTAGATACAGCCAACTTTCGTGCGTTTTGATATATGTAATATCAGTTACCCATGATTGATTGGGCGCGTGTGGGTTGAACTCTCGGGCGAGCTTGTTAGAAACAATGATGTTTTCGACACCACCTTTAAGGCGGGGCTTTCGATAACCTCTTTGCGACTGAATTCCTTCTCGCTTCATAAGACGATGAACTTGGTTAATTCCACAGATTTCCCCTTCATTTCGCAGGTCACTGTAGATTTTTCGATAACCATATATACAGCCTGACTCCAGCTAAAATTGCTTTATCAGTCCGAGAAGATATTTTCGCCGCTTTTCTTGTCTACTATCTGGATTTTTTAGCCAAGAATAATAACCACTTGGATGAATTCCAAAGACCTTACACATACGTCGAACAGACCAGATTGTCTGATTCGCTTTAATAAAGGCATACCTCAGTCGGACTGGCTTGCGAAGTACACCGCGGCTTTTCAATTTTGTCTCGACTTTACATTTGAACCACCATGTTATATATCAATCGTCATGAAAAACCTCCAGCCTAGATTGGGAGTGGCTTGACATGACTGTATATACATTTTTATATTATCCAATAAATTGACTTTAATTGTTTTTGCTAGTGACTGTTTGCGCGACAACAATAAAACGTCTGATTAAATGTATTTAAATACCATATCTAAAGAAACATCAGCAAAACTTCTTTCTATATCCTCAGAAACACAGCTACTTAAATAACCGTTATCTCCTAAGTGTTGCATTCCTGTAGCATTAATCGTTTTAAATTTCGGGCGGTAAGGATTAAGATTCCAAGGCAATATCTTGCGTCCAAATCTTGCAATATAATCTTTTTTTTGATTCAAGACAAATTATATTTAAACTTGTGATTTTCGGGTGAGCCTCGAAAAACCCTCCAATAGTGATCACAGTCAGTTTTTAGTTCCTAGTTTTTCCATTAAGGTTGAAGCAATAAGTGTTGCAACTCCCGCTCCTCCACTATATCCAATTAAAACGATGGGTTGTGCATCGTTGGGTTGATAACCCGAATGCATCAACCTTTCTATTGTATGCTCAGATAAAGCTTGGGTGTAATCGTGCTTATAGCGACTGTCATGCATAGTAAGGGTTTGGATCACATTTCTAAATATCATCACCGCTGAGTCAGATATCCCTTTGAAAAATAACCATAAGCTAGAAGACATTCTAACTTGTGTTAATGGCAGATTGAGAGGTGAATAAGGCATTAAATCAGTAATAACTTTCCAGTTTGTTAAGTTTCTATTTACATAACGCTTTACATTATGGGCTGCATATGTGTCTAAAAGAGAACTTTTACCTACACCATCAAAAGTAAACAACAAAGCCTTTGGATGACTGCTCTATTGTTTTACTTTTGTTGCGAGTGTAAGTTGATGACCAGCCTCGGTTGAACATTACAATTTCAAACGGAGATAGTATCAATGAAATAATTAGAGTGGGAAACCCAAGTACAATAGACGATACGATCCCAGCTTTTATCCCCATTGAGCACGTTAAGCGTTTCACAAAGCGGATTTACACGATTATTCGCTTTGTTCTTTATATCTATCATCGACTCTTGGCTGTATTCTTCTTAATCGTGGAAGATGACGGTAGAGCACCTGAAAAATCATTTCCGGAATTAAAAAGCATAACAACATAAATATGTAATTACTAATGCTAATTAACTCACTACTTGAATTGACGGTAAAGACATTTGTTATGAAATCACTCACCAAAATGAGTAAAAGTAAATTATGAAAAAAGGTATAAAAGTTAGTCCAATCCAAAGTAGAGGCTTCATGATTTCTAGAAAATTAGACAGTTCATTTATATCAACACCTGATATATAAAGGCTCAGTTGAATTGAACTCAATGCAACAACAATACGGAATATCATTGCAAACATGCTGTAACTTACTGGAGCATTACGTAACAAAATTGACGGCAAATCACGTACCGTTATCGCTATAGCTGCAAGTAAAATGATGCTATTCATCAACTTCTGCCAAGTCCTTCTAAGTTGTATTAATACCGATTATTTAGCGAACTTGCGTTCAATAATTTCAGCAGCTAAGCTAGCGCCACCGGCATTCCTTAGGTCGCTGCCTATTTTTTCGGCAGCCATTTTCATCGAAGTAGTGTTATACACTGTCTCCACAAAGCTGCGAATTGATGGTGATGATAGGTTTTCTACGGGGAGAATGATTCCCGCCCCTAAATCAGATACTCTCTTTGAAACAATCGGTTGATCTGCATTCATCGGACATAACACTAAGGGAACGTTATGCCATAAAGCCTCATTTACACTATTCATACCTCCATGGCTTACCATAACATTCGCGTATTCGAGCACTTCTAATTGAGGGACATATCGTTCTGCAATAATATTTGGCGGCAGTTCACCTAAGATTTCAGGGTTCACATCACCTGTACTTAAAACCAATGTCCAATCCGTGCCTCGGAAGGCATTAATTGCCGAATGGAGTATTTCTGGTTGGGCGTTAAAACTTGTTCCCAACGAGAAGTAGACAACTTTTTTGTTTCTTAGTTTTTCGACCGGGAAAGCCGTATTGCTGCTTCTAGCTCCGAGTGATGATCCAACAAAGTGATAACCACTATTAAATGTGTCATGCTTTGGCTGAAAATACCTCGATGTGTAAACTATATTCGTATCTTCGCTTAAACCTAAAATTCCAAAAAATGGAGTAAGTGGCGTTCCATAGCTTTCGTGTAACCTGTATCTAGCTAGACCATATCTAGATAAGTCAACCAAACTTGCTATAGAGAAGTTTCGAGCTTGCCAAAGATACTTAATACTATCAGGGCTTGGGACATGCTTATTGAAAGCGAACGTTGTAAACGAGGAAATGGCAGCGACCCCCGTGGCACGAGCTACACCTCGTCCCCAGGGACAACAACTGTCGTAAACGATGCCATCAACATTATCCAAGAGCAGTTCTTTACTAATCGGTCTAATCAGGTCATAAGCGGTTGTAGCAAGCCTAGAGATAAAATCTATGGGGCTTCGTATTGTTTTTTGGTACTGCGCTAAAATTGGAGTGGGGCGATATTCTGCTCCAGTAGCTTCAATTTCCTGCTTTGAATAATCGAACGCATAGTAGATTACCCGATGACCACGTTCGACAAGCTTCTTGACCACTGGTAGGGTTGGGTTGATATGCCCTCTCTGGAAAACATTTATAAATGCAATGACTGCCATTGGTACTCCAAATACTTGAATAACTAGATCTAGTGAAGATGCAACATATTGTAATCAATTCCATTATCTGGTCAGCAGTTATAGATGATTAGATGACATTTAACGCTACATTGCACTGCACGGTGCATTTTCAGTAAGTGCAATATAAACAAAGCTACCTGAACAAAAACTTACCTTGTTGAGTTAACAATGAAATGACTTAACTGCACACAACGCATTCATCAAACCTAGCACGCCTTTGGACATTTCTGAGTTAGAGATTGCGATCGAAACAGTCTGCTTCGGATAACTTCAAATTGGGAAAAAAGTGGTAGGCTTCGCTCGCTCACCAACCAGTGATGGGAGTACATCCACACTGTGCTCATTCGAGCAATCTACTTAATAAAGGACAGGCTTCTTCAATACCAAAATAAAGTGTTTTTGAGTTTTAGGCGGTAACTGCTAGCTGTATGGCTTGAATGCTGGTCGTCGGTAGTCTGCGCTACATCAGTATCTTTACACACGAGGTTTTATTGTTGGGAACTAATACCCAGTAAATTAAGCCCGACAATTCAATCCTTCAATTTGAGATGCTCTAATCGCGAATAAGATCAATATATTGATGTATTCGGCGTCATCTTCGAACAGCCAGTTACAAGCGATGTTCGTCACCACGCATTGGTTCATGTCAAACACTCATTGTGTACTCAGATGAGGTTGACCGTTTGGCAGGACATCAATGTCGGGACGATTGCCAGAGTCATTCACAAAGGTGTAGCTGGTCTTGGGGCTGCAATACCAAAGTTGGACAATAAAACTTTAAGAGCTTTGTCTTGTTTTGCCTAATCCAGTTATCAATCTCCTATCTGAAAAATTAAGGGATTACATCAGGCAAGTGAGCCCTCCTGCATTTCATAAAGCATGATAAGACACCTCTGATAATTCGCTTTATTATCGTAATATCAGATAATTGCGAGGTCGGTCTAGATGAAACACTATAGAGACATAACCAGCTTTCACTCTATTGGCAAAGCGATCAGTGGCAAACCTGAGGACATTAATAATGTCGTTGATTTGCTCAACTTCCTGAGCCAAGTTGTTTTTTGTGACAGAATTACAGTTTCAGTACTAGGACCATCGGAAATCACGCAAGGCACTCTCGACGTCATTGAGAAGTTAGAGCTTCTCGGACTCCCAAAGGGCCTAATAGAAAAATATTCATATCCCGAGAAGAATGACCGAATCCTGCAGCGTAGTAGAATTGCAGAGAGGCTCAAGTTCGATTGGCTCAATCACTTCCCTGAACTAGGCCAGGCCAGTCCCAAAAGCTTCCCTCCCGGCTACTACGATATGTTAAAAGCCACTGTAGATATTTTTTCCGATACCCTGCTTAACGGAACAGATACTATCCGTTATCGCTCGGAAATATCAGACTCTCTCCAAGATGATCAGGTTAGTTACATGGTCGGTTTGATGCTTGCAGATCCAGAGCTAGTTGACCTATTGCGAGATCGCCTTAGTACCCAAAACGCAGGACAGGAGCAACTCTACGATTTTATTGCTCTTTCGAGAAACAAATACAACCTCCTGCTCGCAGAAGATCTAGAGCTTATATTCACACCGACTTCCTCTAGAGCTCGCAAGAATCACGAAACAGCATACTCTTTCATGGAAACATATCGAAGAGAACTCCACAAAGATCCAAGAGAGGAAATGAAAAACCTAAGGTTGACGGGGAAAGAATTCCAGCTAGATATTCCGAGTGCTTTGCATCTGCTTTTGGCTCAAAAATCCACCTCTGTGACACAGCTAATCGACCGTGCATTGGAAGCAAGAGAAAAAGTTACTTGGTATCGTAGTGAAGTGTTAAACGACTTCAATGATCTCCGTTTCTCTAACAGTATCGAAGACCAAATTAAGCTAAGTAATAAACTCGACAACACTTTCCGAGATGTTGCGAGCGTATTGACGACAAATGGAAGAGGTCTAACGAAAAGCATATTTGGCCATTTTTCTTTTGACGTCGTGAATTTTTCATCCGTATCTGGCGGCACGAAAGCAGTAAGTAGCTTCCTACAGTATGTTAACAACGTTCGTAAACTCAAGCGCCACAAAGAAAGCTATTTACTCACTCAAGAGCTCATTCACTACATGTCTAAAGATAACAATGAGTACAAAACCACTGTTCAGAGACTTTTCGTTGCTCTAGGCGGAAGTTTTAACCAACTGATTAAGTAGATTTCAAAGATCAACCATGTGGTAGCTAATGCAAAGCTCCTGGGCAATTCGCTCATCATAAGCACTATCACCTACGCTAAGAACTTCTACTCCTGAACATTGAGTTTCATGCATCAATGACTGAATAATGCTTAGCTTCGACTCATTGTCGACGTTTGTAGTCAGGAGTGAATCAGTATCCAAGTCTAGCCCTACACTTTCTATTTTCTTGAGAGATGGCTTATGGAAGTTTCCGCTAACGATGTACGTCGGTATCTGGAGTTTCTTCGCTGTCTTAAACAGTAACACTCCCTCCTCTAAAGGCTCCCAATATCGCTCAGTTACAAATTCGAGCATTTTGCTCTCTAGAGCCTTACTGAGAAGCAATTTGTCTGTGCCTTTAAGAGAGTTGATGACTGAGGCAAAAGAGCGATCGGGATAATCAGAGATACTTCTGCTTATATCCGCGTCGTGCAAGGTCGTAAGTGCATCAAAGAAAAACGGTAACTCTGCGCTATCACTTCTTACTAGTGTTCCGTCCAGATCAAAGATGCATAGCTTTTTGTTGCGAATACTATCGAGCATTTTTCAAACCTTACATAATTGAACTGTAACCTTATCATATTGAGCTACCCAGTTTTTATACAGGGTCAAATTTTAATCACAAACCTACATTCGAAAGTGTCATGGCGCTATGTTTTTATACAGATGGAGTGCATAAGAAAAATTTGGCCAACAGAACCAATTCAAGCACTCAGATGTGTGACGCTCAAACTCACTTTGGGGCAAAAATGAGTTACAGCTAGACCTCCACCCAACAAGATAACCTGTTATTTCAGTTCTTTCAGTCTTTGTAGGATTTCTTGACGAGCCTGAACATCGAGCTTCCCAATTTCATTAATCAGCTCAGCCATCAACTCATCATCACAATAAAAGTACGCCACAGGCACGCCAAGCTCATCCGCTATGCGCTTCATAGTTTGATAGTCAGGCGTATGCTTGCCCTTCTCATACTGATTCATCCTTGCGCTTGCTGTATTCGGCTCCATACCCAAGGCCATCCCTAACTGTTGTTGAGTGTACCCTGCTGCTTTTCTGGCAGATTTAAGGCGAACAGGAATTGGGGTTGTCATAACAAGCTCTTAGCAAAATGATGATTTAGCTAAGATTGTCTTAGTATGACACCTTTAAATGTACTAAGGATTACTTAGTTTTTCTAGTTTTACGCAAGAGTTGTGATAAAGGGAGGCGATCTGTGTACTGCGTCGGAATAATGGCTTCAAATTCATTATCTGCACCACTATCGTAATGAGAGGGCAAACTCACTTCTTGCCCTTCTATTTGCTCTATCGACGCTAAGAATGGATTAGGAGTGGCGGGGAATATCATGCAATAAACATCCGCTAAATGTTTATTGGTTAAGGTTGTCGCGTTCTGAACTAAAGCCAGTTTAACGGCTTCATTTAATAATTGCTTTAGACGCCGAGTCTGTCCGTTAGAGGCAGAGAATAGAGCCAGTATCGTCTGCTTGTTATCCAGTTTTGGCGGTTCGGTAAAAGGCATTCTGGCGACAAGCCCTTTGATAAACCGGATGAAGTGTTCTGGTTCTTCGGAGAGCTTAAAGTATGGTAATTCTCGCCTGATAAGCAGCCTTGATGCCCATTGCGGTTCATTGGCGATCTTCGCAGCCCAAGGCATACCAACCAGTACAATAGGCACCGTCGCCTCTTCACTGATGTACTTCAAACGCGTTGCTATCTCGTTCAATGCTCGCCCTGTTTTAAACTCTACCAACTCCTGAAACTCATTTATGATGATGAGTTCTACGCAAGATGCCTTTAAGCATTTGATCAATGAGGCAGTTAGGGATTGATCTCTACTTTTCCCTTTTCGGTACGTCGCACCAAAATGGCCAAAATCTTTTAGCAATTCAATGATCGTGGATTCAAGAGTCGGTTTACTGGGGATGCGAGTTGAAAGTACCAATGCTTGTTTCATTGAGTTGGCTTGAGTAACACGCCGACAATACTCTTTGATTAAAAAAGACTTCCCAGAACCCGTATCTCCCGTAAGTAACATACATTGCTGATCACCGCCAAATTGTCGGTTGTATCTCAATCGGTCAAAATCAGCCATAACTGTTGTCGATATCGGTTGTTCAACAAAGACATCAACAAACGCCTGATACTTCACTTTGGCTTCAGGAGACAAACTATCCATCAATACGGTTCCAGATCAGATATGAAATCATCCCACTCATCAGAGTCCGGCAACTGTTTGGGTTCTCTCTCTTTATCAGGCATCGACAGTTCCGGCAGTGTCTCTGGTACACAACTAGTTTGAACATCGCTAGCGACACCGTTATGTTTAGCTAACCTCGCCATACCTTTTGTGGTGCGTCTATAACCCCTTCGATTAAGGTTATTAATCTCTTCTGCTTCTTGCTCAATTCGATCATGAATATACATTCTGACGCGGGCTAGCCCTTCCAAGTCTAGTTGGCTGTCAATAAAATCTCGATGCAAGCGTTGATTAATATGATGCTGAGTGAGTGAAAGGTTTTTCGTGTAGCCGATAGGATCGATACATGGCACTTTCAAGTATTGCTGCTTATTGTCTAAATAGACGTAAATACTTGATATATCATCAGGGTTGGTTTTCGTAAGTACATCCATATCTCGCGGATACATTCGACGGTAATCCGCTAACTCTTCGCTGTCATAGCGTAACCCATGAAGGTGAATACCGCCCCGTCGATGTTTACGCTGCTCTTTAATACCTAGAATCACGGATAGCTTTTCCAGATCTTCAGGCTCGTAACTAATCGGTGGCATCACCGAAATCCCTTCCTGCCATTTCACATAGGGAATTGCACGTTTTCGGGTATCCGATTCATAGTGATACACATCAATAATCCATTTATGAAACAGTTCGTTGAATACCGAAAAATGCATCACCGCATCTCTTCGCGGATCATACTCTTCACGCGCTAAGATATTAGAGAAGGTCTTTCCGGGAATAGTCACCAGCAACTTACTACCGATGGTTCTGAAAATTCGCTCAACCAACGGCTTCAACCAAGGCTTGCGAACGGGGTTATATTGAATATGAATACCGACTTCAAGGCAGGACTGCTCAAGGCTCTTACTCCAAAATTCCGCCCCATTATCAACAACCAGCGACTCCATCTTGCCCTGACAATACCAGTCATGCACAACACCCGGAAATCGCTCCGCAATATCATCTTTAGGCTTTATCGCATTAAGGATGGCCTTCATAACCGAATAGTAGCTGGGTTCTTTAAACCCTAAATGAAAACCAACAATGCTTTTGCTGTACTGATCAATCAGTAGTGTCAGATAAGGGCGTCCTAGCGGAATGTTCAGCTCATCATCAAGCAGGATAAGATCTAATGGTGAATGGTCTATTTCAACCTTTTCCAATACTCGGCTGGGTGGTTGATGTGCATCTATTTTATTGAATTCCATGTCAGCGAGATATTTGCCATGTCTTGCTAGCGCGACTTCATAAGCAGGTAATTTTTTTATTCGGTTATAGAAACCTTTGTAGGAGAGGGCTTGAACTTTCTCCCCAACAAGATGCTGATTTTCAATGTAAATAAGATCGGTGTAATACTGGTAAACGGCTGCAATAGAAGGACGTTCGGGGACTAAATAACGTTCAACAGCGCGCTCAAAAAATGACAATTCATTGGTTATTTTTAGGTTTCGATTACCTTTACGATGCAACTTAGGCACTAATGACGCCAACACTTTTCCAGATGATGAGTAGACACTCCACCACTTCGCTAATGCTCGCCATTTTGGAGGGGGAAAGTCTATTTCTCTGGCTGCTTTTTCAATCAATGGGTCTAAGTTTTTTTGTGTCCAGCCTCCGACAAGATGCTTCTCAATCCATTGAAGATATTCAACCCTACGTCTGACTTCTGTTTGAATTTCATCAGGGTAAGAAGCTAAATCACGTTCGAAGAAATCATCCTTTGAACGTGTTAGTGCTTCAATAGGCTCACTGCTAGATGTAAGTGTCATCTCATCTTGAAAAAGTCCGGTACTTGAATAGCCACCGACTTGATAGACACCCCTGAGTTAGACATTATTACTAACAGAGAGGTGTTTATGAGTGGTAAGAGATTTCCAGAAGAATTCAAAATTGAAGCAATAAAGCAGGTCACCGAAAAAGGCCACAGCGTCGTGGATGTTGCCCATCGTTTAGGGACAACAACGCACAGCCTTTATGCGTGGATAAAACGCTATGGCCCTGATGCATCTCATCATCAAGCCAAATCTGACGAAAGCGAAGAAATTCGTCGTCTCAAGAAAGAGCTAAAACGTGTTACAGAAGAGCGCGACATATTAAAAAAAGCCGCGGTGTACTTCGCAAGCCAGTCCGACTGAGGTACGCCTTTATCCGTGCTCATCAAGCGACTTGGCCTATCAGATTGATGTGTCATGTCCTCGACATCCATCCTAGTGGTTACTATGCCTGGGTTCAAAACCCTGACTGCCAACAGGAGCGGCGGCGGAAATATCTCCTCGGACGCATTAAGCAGTTTTGGCTAGAATCGGGCGGAGTCTATGGCTACCGGAAAATTTATAGCGATCTGAGAGATGAGGGTGAGGCCTGTGGAATTAATCTCGTTCATCGCTTGATGAAACGTGAGGGTTTACAGTCTCAACGGGGATATCGGAAACCTCGTCCTCGTGGAGGTACTGAAAATGTCGTTGTCGCTAATAAGCTGGCGAGGGAATTTAATCCAACTGCACCGAATCAATCGTGGGTAACAGACATTACTTACATCAAAACACACGAAGGCTGGTTATATCTGGCTGTGGTCATCGATTTATTCTCAAGACGTGTGATTGGGTGGTCGATGAAGAATCGGATAACCAAAGAGTTGGTATTGGATGCATTGCTGATGGCGATTTGGCGCCGTTCGCCGAAAGAGAAAGTACTTGTACATTCTGATCAGGGCAGTCAGTACACCAGTCATGATTGGGATAAATTCCTGACTCAGCATGGCTTGGAGTCGAGTATGAGCCGCAGAGGCAACTGTCATGACAATGCGGTTGCTGAAAGCTTTTTCCAGTTATTGAAGCGAGAACGTATCAAGCGAAAAATCTACTCAACGCGAGAAGAGGCACGGATGGATATCTTTGAATATATTGAGATGTTCTACAACGTAAAACGTCGGCACGGTTCCAACGATCAGGTGTCGCCTGTAGAGTATGAAAAGCAGTACGAAGAAAGGCTCAAAAGTGTCTACTGAGTCGGTGGCTATTCAGTTATTAAGAAGTGGATTAAGGCGAATCTGGCGCTCTGTCACTAAGCATACCGTCTCCCCTAACTCTTTTGCAGCACGTTGTCGCGCTTCAAACTTCGCACGAAATGAGGAATTTTGCGCCTTTGCTCGGGGTTTCACCTCCCAAAACTGATGAGAACCATCTCGATAATGAACCAAGAAGTCTGGGGTATAGGGATTTTGTTTTTCGCAAAAATGGTAATAAAAGCCGGTAGGTTGGCTGGTGAATGATAGTACGTCTTTTGAGTACTCGAAATGAAAGCATGCATCGAACTCGAGGGAACCCTCGCAGAGCACCATTTCGCGATTTTTCTGACTAGAAAACTTAAAGACGTTTTTAGTGGGATTTGGCTTACGTAGATTGCGGTTGTACATGTTAGCCTCAGTCTGTCGTAAAATTACAAACAAATTGAGTATAGGACAACTTGTACTTTTAAAAGGACGCTTTCTACTTTTATAAGGACATGTTCTGGTTTTATCCAGAACGGGTGGAGGCCCCGCCAGCCACATCCCGGCACACACGTCGCTTGCTGTGGCTGCTTCCTTCCGGACCTGACCAGATTCACAAGTTAGTATTGCGGGAGGACCAACGGAGCCTCCATAGATTCTGTTTTAAGGCATCGCCTTAAGTGCGGTGGATTATCTGACATTGGTAAATCAATTGCAAGCAATCACCGCGCGCTTGACGCCTAAGTGCACAGAGATTAAACAATTGTGCTCATTTAGCAGGTGAATATCAGCAAGCCGCGCTAATACTCTTCATTGAGCTCTTCCGATAAGTATTCACCGATCCACGCACTGCTTAACACCAGCAACCAGCACACAATAATGGTTTGCGGGACGGTGCTTGGAAACGCCACGACCAGCGTCGCAAACGCGATGGTCGGTAACACCCAGCATAGCTTTTCCACCCATTCACGATGTTTGCTGTTGCCAATGGTTTGCAACGCGACCATCACCCCCACTAACGTCAAACCCGCTAATGCGGCATGGGCTTGTCCGCTAAGCGCGACTGGAATGGCCATGCCCACAGACCACAGGGGGTTCACCATCGCTGCTCGCCAACTGCGCGCGGCCAACCATGCGCCACACACGCCAAGCATTTGCCCTATCGTTAGCAAGCCTTCGCCTGCCAACTTTCCATCTTGCTGCAGTGCAATGATGCCAGCGTACATGGCAACAACAATAATGGCGATCAGCAAACCGAGTTGCCACGAGGCACGCTTGGAGAAAATGACTTGAATGGCGGGGAAGAACATCAAAATACTGATAGAGAGTGACAAGGGCTGCTGGCTAAGTCCTGTGCTGTAGAGCGCCACGGCACCCAACATCAACCACGATGCCACCCCACCGGCTTGCACTATCCAAATAGCGGGGATCGCGAGCGCAAACAAGGGTAAGCTAGAAACATCAATCGTCAGCGCGAGAACGCTCAATATGGACAAAACAATCGCGCTGGCTACCCATAAGGTCAGCTGCATACATCCTCCTTTTTGGCGGCCTATTGCACTGACTGAACAGAAAAGTGTGGGGAAATAAGGTAAATTCAATCAGCTCGTCGTCGCCGCTCAACATCCTGTCGAGATAACACTATGGCTATCAATATGAACGAATTCGCGCAACAAATCTACGCCATTTTGCAACAAACCCCTTACGGCAGAGTGGTTACTTATGGCGATATCGCCAAACTGGCCGGCTATCCTGGCTATGCGCGACACGTGGGAAAAGTGCTTGCATCGTTGCCTTCTGAGACCCAACTGCCTTGGTATCGCGTTATCAATAGCCAAGGAAAAATCTCATTAACTGCGGGGGATGCAGAAAGACAAAAAAATGCCCTCACAATGGAGGGCATTCATTTTGAAGAAAATCGTGTCATTAATTTCAGACAGCTTCGCTGGATTATTTAACAGCGATTTAACTTGACACTGACAATATAAAAACAGACTTTATTGTTTGTTTTTCGGTGCAGTGATTAATTCACCTTCACCAAAAGCAAATTCATTATTTCCGTATTTTCTGGATCGGTGATAACGCGATATTGAGTATCGGTAATAAACCACAGCTTACCGTCTACTTCTATTCTCGCACTCACTGCATATGTATGATTCGGCCTAATTTTGTCGCGATCAAAACTTAGTGCATAAGATAATGGCACTTGTTCACCGCGAGATAAAAATACATGCTGACTAATAACCTCTGCAGCCACATCCATTTTTGAGACATCCTGGAGACTTACGGTTATTTTTGCATCATCAGGCAATGCAATCCGTTCACGGTACATTACTTCACCAGTGACTTGACCTCGTTGATTGTCTGCAATCACAATTGAAGTACAAGCAGTAATGATCAATGCTGCTATCAGGCCGATAGTTAAAGACAGCATCTTTTTCATCAGGACAACCTCGTATTTCTATGCTCTAGAAAGCATATTATTATTTGTTAACTCGTGTATGCTTTGAATATAAGACAGGACAATATATTTACCGCTTTATTCGCGCACGCCAATACTACCATGATATAAGGATCATTCATGAGCAAAGAACTGAATGAACTTCTCAATTTGTTAAATTTAGAGCAAATTGAACAAGGTCTTTACCGGGGACAGAGTGAGAATCTTGGCTTACCGCAGGTATATGGTGGCCAAGTTATTGGTCAAGCCCTATCTGCTGCAAAAGAGACTGTTGATCCTTCGCGGTTTGTACATTCCTTTCATAGCTACTTTTTATTACCGGGCAATCCAGAAAAGCCGATAATTTACGATGTTGAGACACTCCGAGATGGAAAAAGTTTCAGTACTCGCCGCATAAAAGCGATCCAAAATGGAAGACCGATCTTCTTTTTGACCGCTTCTTACCAAGAAGATGAACCAGGCTTCGATCATCAAAGCACGATGCCCCCCGTCCCCGAGCCAGAAAGCTTGCACAGTGAGCAGGAGTTAGCGCTCACCATTGCCCAATTTTTACCGAAAAAACTGCGCGAGACATTTTGCAACGATAAGCCGATTGAAGTTCGTCCTGCCGTGGTGGTGAATCCCCTGTCGCCACATCAAGAAGCGCCAACCCAATATTTATGGATACGTGCCAACGGCACCTTGCCAAACAACCGCCTGCTTCACCAATATCTTTTGGCATATGCCTCGGATTGGGGCTTTCTCGTCACTGCCCTCCATCCGCACGCCGTGTCTTTGCTCAGCCCGAAAATGCAGGTGGCGACGATCGATCACAGCATGTGGTTCCATCGTCCATTTAAAATGGATGATTGGTTGTTGTTTGCGATCGACAGCCCATCGGCTAGCGGCAGTCGCGGCTTTGTGCGAGGGGAAATTTACGATCGCCAAGGTCGTTTAGTGGCCTCAGCAGCCCAAGAAGGATTGATGCGCCAACGCGACTAAACTTGGCGTTGACAGCATGTAACCAAAGAGTATCCTGACATTTTTCCAGCCTGTGGATTGATTATGAGCAAAGCCGTTGTTGTATTTAGTGGAGGACAAGACTCTACTACCTGTTTGCTAGATGCCTTAAACCGATTTGATGAGGTGCATTGCGTCACATTCGACTATGGGCAACGCCATGATGGCGAAATTCAAGCAGCAGAGCGCATTTGTCAGCAGCTGGGTGTGCCGGTTCATAAAGTGTTAGATGTTGGCCTGCTGAATCAATTGGCGATCAGCTCCCTAACTCGCGATAACATCGCAGTGTCACACGAGCTAATGGACAACGGTTTACCCAATTCATTTGTGCCGGGGCGTAATATCTTGTTTCTTACCTTAACAGGGATCTACGCCTATCAAGTTGGCGCTGACACCATTATTACTGGGGTTTGTGAAACCGACTTTTCCGGCTACCCAGATTGCCGCGACGAGTTCGTGAAAGCGCTGAATAAGGCGCTCGAGCTTGGCATGGATCGCCCACTGATAATTGAGACGCCATTAATGTGGCTCAACAAAGCGCAAACCTGGGCACTGGCAGACAAACTGGGGCGACTCGATTTTGTCCGTCAGCAAACACTCACCTGTTATAACGGCGTGATTGGTGACGGGTGTGGCGATTGCCCGTCGTGCGATTTGCGAAAAGCGGGGCTAGAGAGCTATTTAGCCGACAAAGACGCGATTCTAGCGTCCTTGTCTCGCTAACCTACAACAGAGAATAGAATGAAAAAAGTCGGCGATTACGCCGACTTTTTACTGCTTACTCTAGCACGATACGTTCAAGGTTCTTGGCTAACGTCGCATCCCCAATGCCTTTGACGTTAACGAGATCTTCAACCGCACTAAACGCCCCATTCGCTTCGCGATACTCGACAATTGCGCGGGCTTTTTCTTCCCCAATACCGGTCAGCAACAAATCTAACTCTTCCAATGTCGCGGTATTAATGTTCACCGTGACAATTTCAGGAGCGGTTTCACCTGCGTTGTCTGCCGCGATAGCGAGGGGGCTTGACACCATCAACACCAATGCGAAAACTGCGATCAATTTTTTCATTTTACTATCTTCCTTATACTTATAAATGACTGACTTAAAACAAATTGTCCTAGCCGACATCACGTAGAAATACGTTTGTTCGGCTCATTCATACTAGGAAGAGATTTGTGCTGAGAATTTTGTTTATTGATCAAAAAAAGGCCCAGCTCGAAAGAGCCAGGCCTTACAAAAATATCGGTTACATCAAGACGTGAGACAACTAGATATTGATCTCGATTTTCGCGTCTTTCTCTAACTGCTCAACCAACAAGATCGCAATCTGCTCCATTTCTTGTTGAGTGATTTGAGTTGTTTTACCCGCAACCAGTGAAGGCGATGTTTCGCCGTCTGCCACTGAATCGACAGCAAACAACACAACGTCACCATTCAGTTGTGCAGCTTGGCCGTAGTTCGGCTTACCATCAACCGGTTTCGCTAGCGCAAATGCAGCATTCGCAACAACAGGGTTTGGACCCGCACGTGTATAGGCAATCGCAGCGCCAAATTCAGCACCGCTTAAATCGTCTGAAGCAAACGCAGCAAGCAGCTCAGTGGCTTTATCTTTTACGATAGTGCGAGCTTGATCCATCGCCAAAGCTTGGCGTACTTCTGATTCAACAGTTTCCAACGGCAGGATTTCTTCTGCGCGGCTGTCTTCAACACGCAAGACCATTGCCTGCTCATCATTCAAATCAAGAACGAAAGAGTTGTAACCTTCGTCTTTCACTTCACTGTTGAACATCGCTTTTTGCACGTCTGGTAAAGCAAAGATGCCGGTGGCATTGTTACGCGAAATAAAGTCCGTGGTTTGAATCGCAAGACCTGTTGCTTCAGCTGCCGGCGCTAGTGATTGAGATTCGTTGAAAGTAACCGTGGTCAAGGTCTCTTTCACTTCATCAAAGCGCGCCAAAATACCTTCTTGTTGCAACACTGCACGGATCTTATCTTGGACCGCAGCGAGAGGCTGAGTAGTTGCATCTTGGCGACCAGTACGCGCAAGGATCTTAAAGCCTTCCTTGTTTTCAATGATCGCTGAACGTTGACCATCTTCTGTCAGTGCTTTCATATCACTGTCACGGGCATCCGTTGCGATCCAACCTAAATCACCACCTGCAGCACCGGTGAAGAAATCTTCAGACTTGCTTTGCGCTACCGAGGCAAAGTCGGCACCTGCCGCAAGCTCTGCATCAATCGCTTCGATTTTTTCACGCGCAGCGTCGTCGTTACCTAGCACGACAATCTGGCTGTAACGGTATTGCTCAGGCTGGTAATAGTTAGTCGCGTTCTGCTCGTAGTAAGTTTGAATCGCTTCATCCGAAACCTCAACGGAGTCAGCCAACTCACCGGCGGTCAATAGGATGTATGACAGTTTCACCGCTTCTGGTTGCGTGAACAGCGCTTTGTTCTCTTCGTAGAACGCATCAACGGTGGCTTGATCCAGCGTTATCTTAGCCGCTTCGTCAATCACCGACAGCGTCATCGTGCGTAGTTCGCGAGTTTGACCTTCAAGCGCTAGCGCTGACGTCACTTCGTTTTCCAACGCAAACTCAGTACCGAAAATAGCGTTACGCAACATACCGATATTCAGTTGCTCACGGATCGACTCCGCGTACTGGTCTGGCGTTTGACCACCGCGCGCAACTTGCTCTTGGAAACGTTTGTTGTCGAACTTGCCATCAATAAAGAATTGCTGCTGCTGCAAGATAACTTCTTCAACTTGCTTGTCGGTCGCATGCAAACCAAGCTCTTGCGCGTATTGCGTTAGCAACACTTGGTTGATCATTTGAGTCAAGATATCGCGACGAAATTGCGCCTGAAAATCTTGGTTAGCGTACTGCTCAATGAAAGCTTCGCCAACGGTACGTTGATAGTAGTTTCGAGCGTTATCAACGCTAGAGTTCAACTCGCGAATACTAATCTCTTGGCCATTGACCTTAGCGGCGTAGTTACCACCACTGAGCACCATTTGGCCAACGCCTGCGAAAATGAACGAGATAATGATGAGGCTGAAGATAATTTTAACAGCAATGCTGTTAACACCTTCACGTAGACGATCCATCATAATGTTGACGATTCCTCGATAAGGTCCGCTCTACTATTTTTCGTCAACCCAGCATGAGGTTGGGCCGAGCTACAGTATAACGCTGCCACCGGCAGCAAAGCTGGCGAAAAATAATACAGCACGACAAATAAACAAAAAGCGCACCAAGCGATGCGCTAAATCATAGACTCGTTATACTAACATCGGTTCCCACGCATCGGAATACGAGGGAACACTTAATTACACGAAGTTCTCGTTAGTTGACAGAATCTTTCAGAGACTTACCCGCTTTGAAGCCAGGTACTTTTGCCGCAGCGATTTGGATTTCTTTACCCGTTTGTGGGTTACGGCCAGTACGTGCTGCACGCTCGCGTACAGAGAAAGTACCGAAACCAACAAGCGATACTGCGTCACCATCTTTCAAGGTATCAGATACTGCTGCGATGAACGCGTCTAGCGCACGGCTCGCTGCTGCTTTTGATAGGTCTGCGTCTGATGCAATCTTTTCAACCAATTGAGTTTTATTCACGTTAGTTCCCCTTATGTAATTCTAACCCTCTTCCTTGATGAAGAGGAAACTGCGAGTAACTGGAAGACATCATTCCTATTAATAAGTCTTCCAAAAAAGCGTTGATTAACCTTATAACGGCACAAAAAAACGCTGACAAGATTTTTATCACTATCAGCGTTTTTTCATTAATTAACTTTGCTTTACATCACTCTTTTCTGTCTTCACCAGCTCGATTCCCAGTGGATTATTGAGCAATGCGAGTTGTAACACATCGTCAATCCACTGTACTGGGTGAATAGAAAGGTCCGCTTTGACATTGTCTGGAATTTCTTCAAGATCACGTGCGTTTTCTTTCGGAATAATAACCGTCTTAATGCCACCACGGTGAGCTGCAAGCAACTTCTCTTTCAAACCGCCAATCGGTAGTACTTCACCACGTAAAGTGATCTCGCCTGTCATGGCAACGTCAGCTTTTACTGGATTCCCTGTCAAAGTTGACACTAATGCGGTACACATCGCAATACCAGCACTTGGGCCATCTTTTGGTGTCGCACCTTCTGGGACGTGAACGTGAATATCACGCTTTTCATAGAAGTCTGGGTTAATGCCCAGTTTCTCAGCACGGGTACGAACCACGGTCATTGCCGCTTGAATCGACTCTTGCATCACATCGCCCAGTGAGCCTGTGTAAGCTAGCTTACCCTTGCCCGGCATCGATTCACTTTCGATGGTCAGCAGATCGCCGCCCACTTCAGTCCATGCCAGACCCACCACTTGACCAATACGGTGAGTTTCATCCGCCTTACCAAAGTCAAAGCGTTGTACGCCCAAGTAATCTTTCAGATTGTCTTGGCCAATCGTTACATGCTTCACGTCTTTGTTGAGTAGGATCTCTTTCACGGCTTTACGGCACAGCTTGGAGATTTCACGCTCTAGGCCACGTACGCCCGCTTCACGGGTGTAGTAACGGATGATGCCAACAATAGCGCTGTCTTCAATGGTGATCTCTTTCTCTTTCAGGCCATTGCGCGCAATTTGCTTGGTCACTAAGTGACGCTTGGCAATGTTGAGTTTCTCGTCTTCGGTATAACCCGACAAACGGATCACTTCCATACGGTCAAGCAAAGGCCCTGGGATATTCATCGAGTTCGATGTGGCGACAAACATCACATCAGACAGATCGTAATCCACTTCTAGGTAGTGATCGTTAAACGCATTGTTTTGCTCTGGATCCAACACCTCCAACAGTGCAGAAGCTGGATCGCCACGCATGTCAGAAGACATTTTGTCGATTTCATCGAGCAAGAACAGCGGGTTTTTCACCCCGACCTTGGCCATTTTCTGGATCAGCTTACCCGGTAGCGAGCCGATATAGGTACGACGGTGACCACGAATTTCCGCTTCATCACGTACGCCACCTAGCGCCATACGGGTGTATTTACGCCCAGTTGCTTTGGCAATCGACTGACCTAGGGAGGTTTTACCGACACCTGGAGGACCGACAAGGCAAAGAATCGGCCCTTTTAGCTTATTGATTCGGTTTTGTACCGCGAGGTACTCAAGAATACGCTCTTTAACGCGCTCAAGGCCGTAGTGATCTTCATTGAGGATCTCTTCTGCACTTGCCAGGTTCTTTTTCACCTTAGAGCGTTTGTGCCAAGGCACATTGACCATCCAATCGATATAGCTGCGCACCACCGTAGCTTCTGCCGACATCGGTGACATCATTTTCAGCTTTTGCAGCTCTTGCTCGGTTTTTTCCTTCGCTTCGGCTGGCATTTTTGCTTCGTCGATTTTTTGCTTCAGCGTTTCAAACTCATCCGGCGCATCATCCAGCTCACCCAGCTCTTTCTGGATAGCTTTCATCTGCTCGTTGAGGTAGTACTCACGCTGGCTCTTTTCCATCTGTTTCTTAACGCGACCACGGATGCGCTTCTCAACCTGTAGCAGGTCGATTTCCGACTCCATCATCGCCATCAAGAATTCAAGACGTTCAACGATATCAACAATTTCGAGGACTTGTTGCTTGTCCGATAGCTTCAATGGCATGTGCGCGGCAATGGTATCCGCCAAGCGCGCTGCTTCATCAATACCGGACAGAGAGGTCAATACCTCTGGCGGGATCTTCTTGTTCAGTTTGATAAAGCCTTCAAACTGACCAAGCGCCGTACGCACGAGCACCTCTTCTTCACGCTCATCCATTTCTGGCGTTGGCAAGAATTGGGCTTCGGCTTGGAAGAAGTCGTCTTCGTACAAGTGCTCAATCGAAGCACGTTGTAGACCTTCTACCAGCACTTTCACTGTGCCGTCAGGCAGTTTCAGCAGTTGCAAAATCGTCGCAACTGTACCGACACCGTAAAGATCTTCCAGAGCAGGATCTTCGGTTGCTGCATCGCGCTGGGCCACCAACAAGACTTGCTTGTTATTGTCCATCGCGGCTTCTAAACAACGAATTGATTTATCACGCCCCACAAATAGGGGGATCACCATGTGCGGATACACCACTACATCACGAAGTGGTAGAACCGGGATTTCAATGCGCTCAGAACGCTCCAAGTTCATATTATTCTCTCTTCCATTCGGACTCTATACTGAGTATATGGGGCTTTAAACGTGAGTTTCAATCATTACAACCAAATGAAATAAAAAAAGGAGGCGATTGCCTCCTTTGTTTGCTTAGATTGTCATCACTGAGTGACATCTCAGTTATTCGGCACCTGCCGCTTGGTTATCGGTGTTCTCGTAGATCAGCAATGGCTCTGATTCACCATTGATCACTGACTCGTCGATAACCACTTTGCTAACACCGCTTTGTGATGGCAACTCGTACATAGTATCAAGTAGCGTCGCTTCCACGATTGAACGCAAGCCACGAGCACCAGTTTTACGCTCCATCGCTTTGCGCGCGATAGCCGTTAGTGCATCATCACGGAACTCAAGATCGACACCTTCAAGCTCCAGAAGCGCTGCATACTGCTTGGTCAACGCATTCTTTGGCTCACGCAGAATTTGAACTAGCGCCGCTTCATCCAACTCGTTCAAAATAGCCGTTACCGGTAGACGACCGATGAATTCAGGAATAAGACCGTATTTCACCAAATCTTCTGGCTCAACTTTCTCAAACAGATCGCTTAGCGTTTGCTTGTTGTCTTTCGAACGGATTTCCGCACCAAAGCCAATGCCAGTACCGGTGTTTACGCGCTGCTCGATCACTTTATCAAGGCCAGCAAACGCACCACCACAAATGAACAAAATCTTTGAAGTATCGACCTGCAAGAACTCTTGCTGCGGGTGCTTACGTCCACCTTGTGGCGGCACTGACGCAATCGTACCTTCAATCATTTTCAGCAATGCCTGCTGAACACCTTCGCCCGATACATCACGGGTAATTGATGGGTTCTCAGACTTGCGAGAAATTTTGTCGATTTCATCGATGTAGACAATGCCGCGCTCAGCTTTCGCGACATCATAATCACATTTCTGCAGCAGTTTTTGGATGATGTTTTCAACATCTTCACCCACGTAACCTGCTTCGGTCAAAGTGGTTGCATCTGCCATCGTGAACGGGACATCTAGCATGCGAGCTAATGTTTCCGCCAACAACGTCTTACCGCTACCTGTTGGACCGATCAACAAAATGTTACTTTTACCTAGTTCAACACCATCACTGTTAGTATCACCGTTTTTCAGGCGCTTGTAGTGATTGTACACCGCTACTGCTAGAACTTTTTTCGCATGCTCTTGACCGATTACGTAGTCATCAAGATTGGCACGAATTTCTTGCGGCGTAGGAAGATCTCGACCGTCGCGTTTTGGCAACACTTCTTGGATTTCTTCGCGAATGATGTCATTGCACAAGTCAACACATTCATCACAAATATACACAGAAGGACCAGCGATCAGCTTGCGAACTTCATGTTGGCTTTTTCCGCAGAAAGAACAGTAAAGCAGCTTGCTGCTACCACTTTCTTTTCGCTTATCCGTCATTCGCTAACCTCTTTTGGACTTTACGTCCGATTATTACTTATGCTTTGAGTTTACAACAACTCGGCTGACTTTGCGCATCCTGACATGCAGCATGCGAGGTATCTTACTCGCGGTGTGTCAACACGGCATCAGCTAGACCGTAATCCACAGCTTGTTGCGCTGATAGGAAGTTGTCACGGTCTGTATCGCGTTCAATCACTTCTAACGGCTGGCCTGTGTGTTCAGCAAGTAAGGTGTTCAAACGGTTTTTAATCGTTAGGATTTCTTGCGCGTGGATCTGAATATCAGACGCTTGGCCTTGGAAACCACCCAAAGGTTGGTGGATCATCACGCGTGAGTTTGGCAGTACAAAACGCTTACCTGCTGCGCCACCGGCCAACAAGAAGGCGCCCATTGAACATGCCTGCCCCATACATACAGTGCTCACGTTTGGACGGATGAACTGCATGGTATCGTAAATTGACATCCCGGCTGTGACAGAGCCACCTGGGGAGTTAATGTATAGGAAGATATCTTTTTCAGGGTTTTCTGATTCTAGAAACAGCAACTGAGCAGCTACCAGATTTGCCATATGATCTTCAACCTGACCGGTTAGAAAAACGATACGATCTTTTAGTAGGCGCGAATAGATATCATAAGAACGCTCACCTCGTGAGGTTTGCTCGACCACCATGGGAACAAGGGCATCCATAATCGACGGCATAGTGTTGTTTACTTGGTAGCTCATATTGATATATCCCTAAAAATAAATGGCCCGAATGAATTGACTCATACGGACCATTTTTAGCAGTTGAATTGAAGTTATGTCAAACCTTTAGCGTAATATATTACGCTTGTTGAGGGTTCATCACTTCATTGAAAGACATTTCTTTCTCGCTCACCTGCGCTTTGGCCAACAGTGCGTCAATCGCTTGCTCTTCAACAGCAACGTTACGCATGTTTTCCATCAACTCTTCGTTCTTCTCGTAATAAGCAACTACTTCAGCTGGATCTTCGTACGCAGAAGCCATGTCAGCGATCAACGCTTTAACGCGCTCGTCGTCTGCTTTTACTTCTTCCGCTTTGATCACTTCGCTCAGTAGTAGACCTACAGAGGCACGACGCTGTGCTTGCTCTTCGAACAGCTCACGTGGTAGCTCAGGCATGTTTTCAACGTTGCCGCCGAAACGCTGTGCTGCTTGTTGACGTAGAACGTTGATTTCACGATCAACTAGTGCTGCAGGGATGTCGATTTGGTTTTGCTCAACCAGACCTGCAATCACTTGGTTTTTGATGCGTGCACGAACCGCTTGCTTCAGCTCACGCTCCATGTTCTTACGTACTTCTGCTTTCAGTGCGTCAACACCGCCTTCCGCTACACCGAACTTAGCAACGAACTCGTCGTTTAGCTCAGGTAGTTGACGTGCTTCAACTTTGTGCAGTTTGATAGCAAAAGACGCTGCTTTACCTTTTAGGTTTTCAGCGTGGTAATCTTCTGGGAAAGTCACTTCTACAGTGAACTCGTCGCCCGCTTTCTTACCTAGTAGACCGTCTTCGAAACCAGGGATCATACGACCTTGGCCCATTTCTAGAGGGAAGCTGTCTGCTTTACCGCCTTCGAACTCTTCACCGTCGATTGAACCAACGAAGTCCATGGTTACACGGCTGTCTGCCGCTGCTTCTGCTTCAACTTCTGCCCAAGTCGCTTGTTGCTTGCGCAGAGTTTCTAGCATCTCAGTGATGTCTTCGTCTTTTACTTCAACAACTGGTTTTTCAACCGTTACCGCGTCCAGACCTTTCAGCTCAACTTCTGGGTAAACTTCGAAAGACGCTTTGAATACTAGGTCTTGACCAGCAACGTTTTCTACTGGTTCAAAAGTAGGTGCGCCAGCTGGGTTGATTTTCTCTGCAATGATCGCTTCGATGAAGTGACGTTGCATTACTTCGCCCATCACGTCTTGACGAACAGATGCGCCGAACAGACGTTGAACGTGCTTTAGTGGCACCTTACCTGGACGGAAACCATCGAAACGACGATTTTTCGCAATGTTGCGCAGTTGTGCAGTTACTGCATCTTCAATGTTTGCAGCTGGCACAGTGATGGTGAGTTGGCGACCTAGGCCCTCAGTGGTTTCAACGGTAACTTGCATTTTAATATAAACCTCAAATTTAACTCAGGATGACTGAGTATCAAGCCAACAGCAGTATGTCGGCCGTGGCATCCTTTCTTGTTGCTGACACCTTGTCGTCATGACGCAGTCACAGCACCTAAATTCATTAACGCGTTAACTCTATCGCTCGTGAAAGCGTCGAGCACGTGTCTATTCAGGGATTGAAAATTAAGACGCGACATTATATCGATCTCAGCCCCAATCGTCGAGATAGGCTCTTCGAAACGTGATTAAACTACTATATTGGGGTGAAAAACAACGGTTCAACCCTAAACTAGAAAAAAAACCACAAATTGTGAGAGTGTGTGAAAGGATAGATGAAATGAAAATGACGTGCCGCAATTGGTAAAATACAGGCACAAAAAAACCTAGCTTGATGGCTAGGTTATTGAGTGGCGCGCCCTGTAGGATTCGAACCTACGACCACATCCTTAGAAGGGACGTGCTCTATCCAGCTGAGCTAAGGGCGCGCTTCGGGGTGTGATTATACGTTCCCGCATCAGTAGGTCAACGCTAAAGCTGAATAATTTCATATTTTTTGTGTTGATTGCTCACTCCATCAGCAACCTTGCTGCTAAATCCAGCAATTTTATCCTACTCTTTTACTGAAGCGTTGATAGCAACAAGAATGATTCCAAATCGCGGCATCTTTTTCATTGCCACGCAAACGTTTGCGTAGTGGCAATCAATAACAAATTCTGCGACACTATCGCCCTCTTTACTTGCTTGTTTATCAGAAGGAATATCATGTCTGCGCAGATCATTGATGGAAAGCTTATTTCTCAGACCGTAAGGCAAGAAGTCGCGGCAAAGGTGAAAGATCGCCTCGCTGCTGGACTGCGCGCGCCAGGGTTGGCTGTCGTTCTCGTTGGCGAAGATGCCGCCTCTCAAGTTTATGTGGGAAGTAAGCGTCGCGCGTGTGAGGAAGTCGGGTTTATTTCTAAATCATTCGATTTACCCCACTCTACTAGCCAAGCAGAATTACTCGCGCTGATAGATGAGCTAAATAAGGATGCAGATATCGATGGTATTTTGGTGCAGTTACCCCTACCGACAGGGTTAGATAGCACTGAAGTGCTAGAACGCATCGTGCCAGAAAAAGATGTTGATGGTTTCCATCCCTATAACGTGGGTCGCTTATGCCAGCGTATCCCAACGCTGCGTTCATGCACACCGAAAGGGATCATGACACTGATCGAGCGTTATAACCTATCGACCCACGGCAAACATGCCGTGATTGTCGGCGCCTCAAACATTGTTGGCCGCCCGATGACGATGGAGTTACTGCTTGCTGGCTGCACCACTACCACATGCCACCGTTTCACCCAAGATTTGGAAGGCCACATTCGCCAAGCAGATATTTTGGTGGTCGCGGTAGGTAAACCACATTTCATTCCGGGCGACTGGATCAAACCGGGCGCGATTGTGCTTGATGTGGGGATTAATCGATTGGACGATGGCCGTTTGGTGGGGGATGTGGAATTCGATGTTGCCGCTCAGCATGCGTCTTTCATTACACCAGTACCAGGTGGCGTTGGCCCAATGACGGTCGCCAGCCTAATTGAAAACACCTTACTGGCATGTGAGCAGTACCATTCAAATAACGACTAAGTTCGTTTATTAATTTTGGCACTGTTTTCTCCTTTTTCTTCGTGTCGGCATCTAAGTCGACGCGAAGAAACTAAAGTTTGAAGGGTGTTAGTCCAATACCACTAGCTGCAACAGCAATCTTGGCGTTAACCTCTTCACTACTCACCAATATAGCCTTCATCGCTTTTCTCATTATTTTATCATCAGTTTGCCACCCCAAAATTGCAGTGCCCCATCAATCGACAGCGACCTAACGATGGGATAGAAAACGAGTGTTTTCACCATTAATTAATTGCAACACGAGTGTAGAAGTATCGACTTTATTAAAAACATTAGTACGTCATATTATCTATTTCTGAACTAACGTCATTTGAAATACTTTAGAAAAAGATTACGTTTGGTTATTTAACAATAGAAATAGACAGTTGAGATTATATTCAGAAGTGAACACTCTAGTATGTAAAAAGTTAAAATAACGTCGATAGGTTACTATCAAAAAGCACAGCAAAAGCTGTGCTTTTTCTTAACGGAGATCGGTATTGCTCACGCGAACTTCAACTTGCTTGCCCATCATGGTGATCAACATAATCGAACGCTTTTCACCGTCGGCCTCTTTGAAAATCGCCTCAAGGCCCTCAAACTGGCCGCCACCCAGTGTCACGATATCACCCGGCTGCGGTAAATCACTCAACTGATCACGCAACTCATCACTGTCTTCCCTTTCCATTAGCGAGAAAATCAGCTCGTTGCGCACTTCTTGCGGTTTCGCGCCACAACGTACAAAATCCGCAACCCCTCGGGTTGAACGCACCGTTGTAAACGACACTTCTTCAGCATTAAAAGACACAAACAAATAACTTGGAAATAATGGCTCTTCTACATCCACCCTTTTGCCTCGTCGAATTTTTTCTACGCGGACCTTAGGGTAATAACAAGCAACATTCTGACGTTCCAAGTTTATAGTCGCTCTCTCTTGCTCACTACGCTTACAATAAACTAAATACCATGGATTCATTGATTGTTGCCCTCTAAAACACAGGCTCTTAGTATTACTTTTCTTGTATTAAATAGCCAGAAAATAACAACTTACAATCCATGTAATCATCATTTGGTAATATATCGTTCATTACGTCGCCGAATGTTTACGCTAAACGCCGCCGAGTTTAATTCCGCCAGTGCTACCCGAGCACCGGATGGCGGCACATAGCTGGACAGTACTTGATTACGGCGCGCTTCTTGACCGAGCCAACGGGTCGCAGTGAGTGAGCGAGTACCTTCGGAAGTAATAAGATTGACGCCGAGCCCCGTCGGGATCAGCTGAATAGAGCGATCACACGCATCAAACACCCCAAATAGTCCCTTGATTGGCGCGGCGTAGCCTGACTCCATAATGCTAGTTTCAAGTAAACAGACCAAGGTATTGATATCGTACTGTTGCGCCATACGGGTGCGAAGATAATCGTTGAAAAAGGCGCGGATCAACAAGGTGGTCGCAGTACCCGACTCCTTCGCCGATTGCGTATCAATGAGATAAAACGCCAAACGACCGTCCATAAGCCAGGTGTAGTCAAGGATCACTGGCAATTCATCAGCACTTTGTAATACGCGGTAGGACAGCTCCCAGTCGCCTTGTGCCGAGCGATTGATCGGCATCAACCCGACCAACAACTCGCGTGCTGCACGAGGATCGTTTTCTAAGTCGTGAAGATGCTCTCCTAACTCAGCATCGAGCGCTTGCAGATCTTTGCGCCCCTCAGTATCAAACCAATGTTGGGAAAAGTCGTGTTTTTGCCCGAGCGAGTCCTCGGTGGCTTCTATCACCGCCGCCGCTGCTCGACCCAGCATTTGAATATCTTTGATTGGTTTAACCAGAAAGTCTTTAACGCCAAGACGCAAGGCCGCTGCCACATCTGACATTTTGTCGGTAGCAGAAATCACAATCACCGGCACCATGGGATATTGCACGCTGATCTCTTCGACAAACTCCATACCCGTCATTACCGGCATAGAAAGATCACAAAGCAATAAGTCAGGGATAGAATGACGCAGCGCACGCAAACCATCGAGGCCGTTCTCAGCTTGAGAAACCAACGCGCCGTTCTGCTGGAGGTAAGCGACAATCATATTACGGAAAATAGGATCATCCTCGACAACAAGGATCTCTTTGCCCCTGATCACCCCATCGATGCCGCTGCTCGCCATCAGGGATGTTTTATCATCGTTGATCGCTGTCATTGCCTTCTCGCACCCTGTCTGGACGTTCAAAAATACTTAAAATAAGCGTAGACGCAGAAAGATTGCCTGTCTTACCCTACCTGCTATAGCTCAGAACAGTTCACAGTTTGTTGTCTCAAAAAAACCTCTTTTGACCCAAAGCCTTAGCTTTTATTGACACAATATTCACCAAAGGAATAAAAAGATCAACTTCGCCTTCGTACAGAATTATAGTCACTACTGATAAGCTTACTGACTTAATTCTGTGGTTTTCATTCAAAGAATGAATAAGTTTGCCACTTATACAGCCGCCATTAATCCTCGGTTACAGAATGTTCTCGCACTCTTGGTCATCTTGCGTTACTTTGATCTCATAAACATATTCATTACTTTGTAGTCTGAACCATTATGAAATTGGACGATCTCAATCTTTTTCGATTGGTTGTTGAAAATGGCAGCTTTACTGCTGCTTCAAGAAAAACCCAGATCCCTGTCGCGACGCTGACCCGCCGCATTCAAGCACTTGAAGACTCGATCAATATTCGTGTCCTCAATCGCCATGCACGCAAACTCTCGCTAACGGAAGCAGGCAAGAAGTTTTACGATGAGTGTGGTCCACTGCTGCAGCAGTTGGTGAATAATGCCGAGCACATTAGCGAAGAAGTGCGTGGAGCATCAGGAAAATTACGCATCGCAGGGCCGTTCAACCTGACTCAAACCGTGCTTCAGCCGATGCTCAATGCGTTTATGGCGCAACATCCGTCAATTAATATCGAGTTGTCGATTAGTCATGCAGAGCAACTTGATCCAACAGACTGGGATCTGATATTCCGTGTTGGTCCACAACGTGATTCGAGCTTGATCGCCCGTAAGATCAGCGCTGTGGAAGATATTCTGGTGGCAAGCCCAGATTACCTGCGCTCAAACCCAGAGCCGACCCATGCCAACGATTTGCACGCACACAGCCTGCTAAAAGGCTTACCACTACTGCGCTGGCGTTTGACCAATACTCAGGGTGAAACGGTAACCATCAGTGACAAGGGCCGCTTTGAAGCGACTCAGCTTAACGTCGTGCGTGACGCTTGTTGCGACGGTTTAGGGATCACCTTGATGCCCGAGCCTATGCTGCAACGCTATATCGACAATGGGCAGCTGGTGCGCATCCTGCAAGACTGGTCAGCGAACTCCCGCGATATCTATCTGATGTACAACCACCGCGATCATCAACCCGAAAAATTGCGCCTGTTCATTGATTTCGCGAGCGATTACTTTAAGTTCTGCTAAGTCGTGACATTCATTTATTCCAAGGCGTTTGATGGCCGAGCTATCAAACGCCTTTTTGTTATCTAGCAACACTTCTCATCCCACTTCGCCTCAACATTTCAGCGACCAAATCGCCGTTGGCAACTTCTGTTGGTCAACTATCCACTGCGGTTTATCAAGGCCATCGCTCTGAGCCAATTGTCATTTGCAACCTTAAGCCAAACCAGCTAAATGTTAAAATGTTGTTAATCGATCTTTTTGGGCAACACGTAAACATAAATGTCGGACATTACCGACAATAATCACACTGGAAGAGGATAAAAAGTATGCTTTTGAGTCACTTAGTTGGTTTGTATACGCATCCAACTCAGGAATGGGAACGCATCGACAAGCAGCATGAAGGCATTAGCGCCAGCCTTAGTCATTTGTTAATCGTCGCTATTATCCCACCGCTTTGTGCGATCATCTCCAGCGTTTTTATTGGCTGGCAAATCGGTGTCGGCGCACCGATTTTTCTTACCATGGAAAGTGCCTTGCTCATGGCGATGGCAATGTATGTTGGGCTTGTCGCAGGTGTCTTTGCCCTCGCCTACCTCACCCTTTGGATGAGTCGCACCTTTGGCTCAAAGCCGGAATATACCCAATGTTTTGAAGTTGCCGTGTACACCGCCACACCGCTGTTTATGTCAGCGCTAGCAGCGTTCTATCCCCACCTTTGGTTTTTAGTCTGTGTTGGGCTAGGTGGCTTATCACTGTCGGTTTACCTGCTGTATACCGGTGTTCCCATCCTGATGCACATCCCCAAAGAGCGTGGATTTATCTATGCCAGCTCTGTGGTGACCTGTGGCTTAGTGCTACTGGTTACGCTACTTGCCTCAACAGTTTTGCTCTGGAGCGCCGGACTTGGCCCTACCTTTATCCATTAGGCAAGGTTAGGTGAAAGCCAGAGACAAAAACGCCTGCGATTAAGCAGGCGTTTGACTAGAGCGTATTGCATAGCGTTAGGACTAAGCGTTACGCACCTTCGTTATACAGCTCAAGGTTCGCAAGATCTTGTTTGATTTCACGCAGGGTCTTGGAGTCATCGTTACGCAGTGAGTCAAGGTAATCAAGGTACGCTTGGTCAATATCACTAGTGACATACTCGCCATTAAATACCGAGGTTTCAAAACGTTCGATATCGGTGTTGCCCGCTTGCACAGCAAGGACAAGATCGCTCAGGTCTTGGAAAATCAAACCATCGGCACCGATCATCTGGCAGATTTCGTCTACCTCACGGCCATGAGCGATCAACTCGTTAGCACTTGGCATGTCGATACCGTAGACATTCGGGAAGCGAATCTCCGGTGCAGCTGATGCCATGTACACCTTATTGGCGCCGGCTTCACGAGCCATCTCGATAATTTGCTCTGAGGTAGTACCGCGAACGATAGAGTCATCCACCAGCAGTACATTCTTGCCTTTAAATTCAGAGCGAATCGCATTGAGCTTACGACGCACGGATTTACGACGCATCTGCTGACCCGGCATGATAAAGGTACGACCAACGTAGCGATTTTTCACAAAGCCTTGGCGATAAGGCTTGTCTAGCTCTTGGGCTATCTCAAGGGCGATGTCGCATGACGTTTCAGGGATCGGGATCACCACGTCAATATCGAGATCTTCCCACTGGCGCTTGATCTTCGCGCCCAGCTTTTTACCCATATGGATGCGTGCACTATAAACCGAGATCTTATCAATGAAAGAATCAGGTCGAGCGAAATAAACAAACTCAAAAATACACGGATTCAGGGCTGAACTCTCCGCACACTGCTCGGTAAACAGTTCACCATCAAAAGTGATATAAACCGCTTCACCCGGTGCAACGTCACGCACAAAGTCAAAACCCACAGCATCCAACGCGACCGACTCCGACGCAACCATGTACTCGGTTTTCTCACCGACTTCACGTTTACCCAAACACAGTGGACGAATACCATTAGGATCACGGAACGCAAGTAAACCATGACCAATCACCATCGCCACTGCCGCATAAGCGCCGCGCACTGTGTTATGCACTTCACGTACGGCGTTAAAGACATCGGTCGACTCTAGTGGGTAATTGCTGGCTTTTTCGAGTTCAAAGGCAAGGACATTAAGGAGGATTTCGGAATCAGAGGTGGTATTAACATGGCGGCGGGTACGTTCAAACAAGGTGTCTCTGATATCAGACGCATTGGTTAAGTTCCCGTTGTGTGCCAATGCGATACCGTAAGGGGAATTCACATAAAATGGCTGCGCTTCCGATGCGCTCGAACTACCGGCGGTTGGATAGCGAACATGCCCAATCCCCACGGTACCTTGCAGGCGTTGCATGTGTTTGGCTTCAAACACATCCTTCACCAACCCGTTTGCCTTACGCAGACGAAAACGATTGCTATCTATGGTAACAATACCCGCTGCATCTTGGCCACGATGCTGCAGCACCGTTAATGCATCATAGATAGACTGATTAACTAGGGACGTCCCTACGATTCCGACAATACCACACATTACCTCAAGTCCTCGTCTCGTAAAAAAGCGGCGCGATCACGCGCCGGACAAAAAGCTAGAACTCTCTTCTAAGTAAGAGTAAAACCACTTGATGATGACTTGAAAGTGAGGGATGAGCTCTGATTGCTGCCACCAATCGCTGTTGTTTAATCCCGTAAACGCATCAGCAAAGAATAAGATAGCAGCCATAATCAACACGCCGCGCAGTGCGCCGAACGCAATCCCTAACACTCTGTCTGTTCCTGACAAACCGGTCTTTTGCACCAGTTGCCCGATGACATAGTTCACTACAGCACCAACAATTAAAGTCGCGACAAAAAGAGCAGCGGCGGCGGCTGCGTTTCGAATCGTTGCATCATCTATTCGGGTAAAGTACACCGATAGCTGAGCGTAAAACTGACTCGAAACGAAAAAGGCACCAAACCAGATGACCAACGAGAGTGCTTCTTTGACAAAGCCACGAATCAAACTGACCAAAGCAGAAAAAGCAATGATCCCCAATATGACGATATCAATCCAAAGCATATCTAGTTGTCGCTCTTGTAATGGCGCGTATTCTAACAGAAAAAATGCGCACGCAAACGTTTTCCTAAGGGTTAAGTGGGTTAAATCTGACCAATCGACCATCAAGGCCGGTCAATTCTCGTAATTTTTCTCGTTCTGCATCCAACCTTTCTTTTGACAGATCTGGTCCCACAAACACACGTACGAATTCACCTTCTTTTGGCTGATTCGGGATCACATGCGCTTGATAGCCAGCATTGCGAAGACTCTCAACTAAGCCTTTTGCATTGTTGAAATTACTGAACGTGCCCAATTGCACTGCCCAGCCACTGTCTTGCATATGTGGTTTTGGCGACGATGGCGCAACAGGCGCTTGCACCTCTACCACTTCCGTTTGCTCAATAACCCAAGATTCCGGCTCAGGCTCTTCCACCGCAGGTGCCGGCGGATCCGCAAGGGTCACCGTCTCGGTTGGAATTTCTTCTGGTAAAGGAACCGCTTCTGGCGCTACCACTGATTGATCGACAAACACGGTTTCACTTTCTGGCTTCAGCGGGATAGACGCAAATTCTTCTTGGTAATGTTGTTTTTCGCCATCGAACAGATCCGGTAAAAACAGCACCCCTAATGACGCCAAAATAATCGTACCGACTAAACGGCTTTGAAATTTACTCGCCACTGTCATTCCTCATGGTTGCTCTCAACTTACGTGTTTGCTTCAATCACTTGCCCAACCGTATGGAAAGAGCCAAAAACAATAATCACATCATCGTCACTGGCATCTTCTCGCGCTTTTGTCAGCGCATCGTTAGGCGTAGCAAAGCAATCGTCATCGCTTAATGACAAGTGCTGTGCTAACTCTTGCGCGGTTGCCGCACGTGGGCCGGTCAGTGACGCCGGATACCAATGGTTAACCACCGGCTTTAGTGCCTCCAACGTGGCTGCAATGTCTTTATCTTTGAGCATTCCGACCACCGCCCGCACTGTACGATCTTGCTTGATTTCCGCGATCTTATTAGCAAGGTACTCGGCAGAGTGCGGGTTATGAGCCACATCGAGCAAAGTATAAGGCTGATCAGCCAATACTTGCATACGACCGCTCAATTTTGCATTGCGCAGACCAAATTCAATATCACGATCGCTGATATCCAACGTACTCGCGCCCAACGCCATAATTGCAGTGGCGGCGTTAGCCAGCGGTAACGACGGGACAGGTAAATTAGGAAGATCAAACGCGCCGCTCGACCAATGCCACTGTGTGCCATCTTGATGGTAAGTAAACTGATAACCAACCTGATAGAGCTTAGCGCCAATATCGTCTGCATGAGCGGCAACGGTAGCGGGCGGCACAGGTTGGCCACAAATAGCCGGCTTGCCAGAGCGGAAAATGCCGGCTTTCTCAAAACCGATTTGGTTGATGTCGTCCCCGAGCCAATCCACATGATCAATCGCCAGGCTGGTGACAATCGCAATGTCATGCTCGACCACATTAGTGGCATCTAAGCGACCGCCTAGGCCAACTTCAAGCAAAATCACATCGGGTTGGTGTTGCTTAAACAGTTGCAACGCCGCCAGTGTACCGAACTCGAAGAAGCTTAAGCTGATGTCACCGCGCAGCGCGTCAATCACCGAAAAGGCTTGGCTATGTTCGTTATCAGCGAGCTCTTGGCCGTTGATACGCACCCGCTCGGAATAACGCACCAAATGTGGTGAGCTATACACGCCAACGGTGTAACCGGCTTGCAACAAGATAGATTCTAGTAACGCGCACGTCGATCCTTTGCCATTGGTGCCGGCAACGGTGATCACGTACGGTTTGAGATGAATAAGATCAGCGCGCTCAGCCACGGCTTTCACGCGATCCAGCCCCAAATCAATGGCACTGGTATGGAGGTTTTCTAAATAAGTAAGCCACGTGGCCAACGGCGACGTGGCTTTAGGAATGTCTAGTTCTGCCATGAAGTCAGAGTCACTCTGTAAATAACTGCAGGGCCTTAACTATACCGAAATTCCCATCAACAAAGAAGCGACTTACTCTTGGTCGTCTTCAACAATTTCACCTTCGACCACTTCAACAGCAGGCGCTGCATCAATTGGCACAATCAAAGGTGATTCGGCATTGGTCATCTTCGCAAGTAGACCACCGATGCGTTGACGCATTTCGCGGCGATCGACGATCATATCAATCGCGCCATGCTCAAGCAGAAACTCACTGCGTTGGAAACCTTCCGGCAACTGCTCACGTACCGTTTGTTCGATAACGCGTTGGCCAGCAAAACCGATCAGAGCTTTGGGCTCACCGATGTTGATGTCACCGAGCATTGCCAAACTCGCCGATACGCCACCCATGGTTGGGTCAGTCAATACCGAAATAAACGGCAGACCTTTTTGCGATAGACGCTCAAGTGCCGCGCTGGTTTTTGCCATTTGCATTAGCGACATCAGCGCTTCTTGCATACGAGCACCACCACTGGCAGAGAAACAGACCAAACCACAGTTGTTTTCAATAGCCGCTTCCACCGCTTTCACAAAGCGTGCGCCAACCACTGAACCCATTGAGCCACCCATAAATTGGAACTCAAAAGCACAAGCCACCACTGGCAATTCCAGCAAGGTGCCTTTCATCACCACTAGCGCGTCTTTTTCGCCACTGGTCTTTTGTGCGGCAACGATGCGGTCTTTGTATTTTTTCGAGTCGCGGAATTTAAGCACATCTTTTGGCTCTAATTCGCTTGCCAATTCAACTTGGCCTTCCTTGTCGAGAAAATGCTCTAGACGGCGGCGAGCCTTCATGCGCATATGGTGATCACATTTTGGACACACCTCTAGGTTGCGCTCTAACTCTGCATAGTAAAGCACTTGGCTGCACGACGTACATTTAGTCCAAACCCCTTCAGGGATTGATGCTTTACGTGAAGACCCAATATTACTTTTAATCTTTTCAAGCCAGCTCATGGACGACCTTTATCTCAGCTCGTTACCTGTTGAATCCGATCAGCAGGTAATAAATATGTGTAAATTATTTTCAGTGAAGGATTAAAACACAATCTCAAGGCAGTTGGGACAAAAAACTGGTTGTACCTATTTACTTTAGCCACATTACTGCGTTGCTTTCACTGCACTATTTCGCTTTGCGGTATTGCCTTCGGCGCACATTTAACCTGCACTATGTTGCTTAGAAGTCACGCCAGAATCAATACGGTTACGGGTTAAACTAACCGAATTTACAACTTTCTTACATTCTGAAAGACTCAATACATTGATCTCAAAGCACATCTTCAAGGAAAAGAGGCCCGATTGGCGCCCGCGGTAAGTTGAACGATTCCGGGTAGTCAACATCCACTAAATACAAGCCTTCGGCTTTGGCGGTTGCACCGGCAATCGCACGGTTTTTCTGAGCTAACAACCAGCCAATCCACTCTGGCGGCTGCTCGCCTTTGCCAACCACAATCAAACTGCCGGTGATATTACGCACCATATGGTGAACAAAAGCATTGGCTTTAATATCGATAATCACATAACGCCCACGACGATAGACGTTGATATGGTGAATGTTACGCCACGGGCTATGCGACTGGCAAAACGCTGCACGGAACGAGGTGAAATCGTTCTCACCGAGCAAGGCCTGCGCTGCTTCGTGCATTTTTTTCTCATCAAGCTCACCGTGATAGTGGCTCACCCCGGAATGTAAAATAGCGGGGCGCAAATGGTGGTTATAGATGATGTAACGATAACGACGGGCAGTGGCACTGAAACGCGCGTGAAATTCATCGCTCACGGGAGCTGCCCAGCGTACCGCGATATCTTTTGGCAAATTGGCGTTAGCCCCCATCTGCCATGCCACCATTTTCCGCTCAGTTGGGGTATCAAAATGGACCACCTGCCCGGTACCGTGTACACCGGCATCTGTACGGCCTGCACACTGCACCTCTACCGGATGATTGGCGATTTTCGATAACGCTGCTTCCAGCTTGTTTTGCACCCCAATGGTATGGTTTTGGCGCTGCCAACCTGAATACTTTGCGCCGTCATATTCAATACCTAACGCCACCCGCATGATTCACCTATCAATTCTGTATTATTGCTAAACCGCAAAGTATATACCGAACTTGGGGTAAGTTGGCAGCGCTATCAAGCCATGCCTCTATTTAACTGCCGCACGGACGCGTCAATAGAAGCCGAAAAACGATAGCCTAGGGTTTACATAAGAATAAGCCCGCGCGTGGCGGGCTTGGTGTAGCAATACTTAGCGACGAACTACCGTTCTTTCTGTGCTCAAAAGATCATTTTCATCGTTAATGACATCTGATGGCAGCCGAATTAGATACTTAGAATCCGTGTACGTCTGCGTATGATCGTTATTGGTTACTGACTCAGGGTCAGAAAACGAGGCCATGAAATGATAAATTTTATTACGGTCATACTGTGCGAGTGTTACATCTTGTCGCTCAATTGTGCCTAAAGAGAATGCCTTATCAAATTCAGCGTCTCCTGTGGATGGGATGATTTGATTGTCCGTTGGTGGTGCATAAACCGACATCCAAACGTCACTTTGACCAAGCTTAGCCTTAACAAATGAACGTTGGATATTATAACCTTGTTCCGTTGGTGTAGCGCCCATTGCGCCATTCAAATCTACGCACGTATTTGTAACACTCTGACTACAGTTTCTATTCACCGTAGGTTGCCGATCCAGAGGCTCTTGTTGAAGAGCAAACGTCAAATCATAACCTAAGCTTGGTGAGTCTATTTTCTCATTCTGCTCCACAGTCCAATTGTTCAACGTTGTGCCATTCGCCCAAACATACCAATGACTGCTGCTAATCCCTGAATCATTGGTGCTAGGATAAGCATACACCCCAGAAACCTTATCCATCAGTTGCCAGTTATAAAAATGGTTCGCATATTTCACATTGATTTCAGCATCAGTGAAGACTGACGTGTCGACTATTTGCCACGGCACATCGTTAACATCACGACGTAAGCGGGCAATATTCGATGTTGCAGAGTCGGGATCAGTTAATTCAGAGAACGGAATAAATACATAGCCAAGCAGCTGACCATCTTTAGTTCCTTTACCTAATACAGCACGATTTTCTGGAGTGGTAATAGCTATATCGGTAGAGATATTACTTATCGATGAATCAGTTATGGTTGTTGCAATATATTTGTCAGGTACTTCACCGAGATCAACAGCTGACATGTTCACCAATCTATTCACTTCTCGAGTCAAAGCTGACGTGTCTTTATAACACTCGCTTTCAACGGATTGCTCTTTGACCACGTTAAAGTAGGCATCTTGAATGAAGTCTTTGTGAATAACCTGAACAAATACGTCCCCCTTGCCCGAGACATAGCTTAAGATCGATTCAACAAAAGCAACATAACCATTTTGAGGAATATCGCTCTGATCGATGGATAATTCTCCACCCTTTGGAACTTTATAAGAGCGAATAAGCTCACCCGAACTGTCCAAGGCTAAAACCGATAAACCTTCAATTAAATCTAGTTCTCGAGCGGCAATCACATGTTGTTCAGGCACTGTTTGAGTTGTATCTAACCCAAAGACTGCGCACTCCGGCTTGACTTCAGATTGACCGACCGAATACTGCTGAATAAAGTTAAACGTATATTTAGGCGCGGGAGGTGGTGGCGCGCTACCACCTTCGCTGCCACCACAACCGGCGAGGACGCTTAGCGCCACTAGTGATAGTACTTTTTTCATCGAGACCCTCATTAATCTGTTTAAAGCTCACATGCGAACTTTACTAATGAGGATCCTTATGCAAAATGTTTACCAGCTTTTAAATCAACGACTAAGTTAACCGATTAATTAACCTTGTTGGCGTACTTTTACTAACCATGTTGCTGCATCACTGCTCGGCATTAGATTCTCTAGCATCGCAAAAGCTTCCTCTGCCTCGCTATAATGCCCCAAATAGAAGTGACTGATCCCAAGCTGGCGCCACATGTCCGCGTGATAAGGGTATTGTTCCGTACCCGCTTGTGCGACGGAAAGCAGACGTGTCCAGTTTTTCGTCAAACCCATGACGCCCATGTGCTGCTCCATCAGGTCTAAGCTGTCATTTTCTTGACGAAGCACAGTGTAAATATAGTCAACCACTTGCCAATCTTCGCTCTTGGTCGCATACCCAAGCCAGGTAAATAGCGTGCGCTCGTTAAGCGAAATTTGACCGTCACTCACACCTTGGTGGAACCAGTAATTAGCTTGGCTATGCTGGCCCCGGTCGGCGTAGTTTTTGGCGCGACGCTCATATTCGGTGAGATCCGCTGATGATGCTGCCGTTACCCGACTCGCGTCCTTAACTGTGGCGGTCGCATTGAGCGTGGCAACGGAATTGACCAGAGCAACACCGGTGGCAGCCGCCGCCGGCGTGGCAGCCGTATTATTCAATCCTTCTAGCGGCAACGCGAGTTGCGTGGTATTGCTGGCTGTTGTGTTGTGCAGGGTTTGGCTGTGCCAGTTGGCACAAGACTCGGCAAGGTTAACCGCTGACTCTCCTTCAAACACATTGAGCGATACGGCAAGCTGGCAACTGGCAGTCGCTTTATCAAAATCGCCGAGGGCGGCAAAACTCATCCCCCTTAGTCGCTCAATGTTGGCAACTTCATGTTCAGAGTCCCCTTGCACCGTGGCAAGGACATCTAGCGCCTTCTGCGGCTGCTCTTGACGCAATGCATTGTCTGCTTGCGTGAGCACGGCATACACCGCAGGTCGAACCGATTGGCTCACTGCAGGCAAAGAGAACAAGGCCAATAGAACAGATGCAATGTAACTGGCTTTCATAAATCCTCCGTGAAATGGTTGCTGGCATCATATCACCGCCCCTATGGGAGCGGCAGTAGCATTTAAACGCGTTCCGAAAGTGCATCGCAATGCCGTGACGCCTCACTCAAATTTACTTGTATCTAACCGCAACAAAACCAATCACTTAGCAACTAGATGTCGCCAGTGCGTCGCTAAACTGTTTCTCACTGTGCCACGTCAGTACAACTAAATTTTAGTGCTTCAACATAGCGCAATTATTACCCATCACACCGCATGCCTTTGTTTTTCAATCACATAGAAGCATAAAGCCCTACATTGAGTAATGAAAATATTTCGGCAAGACACAACATGTGGTGCTAGATTTACCAGATAGTATAAAAGCTCAATTTTTCTTTAGTGTTTTCTTAAAAAATTTTAATGGTACTGATCGAGATCAATTCACTAACCCAATGACCCATGTACACTTTGCTAGAATTCGGTGAAATTTTATTACAGCCCTAACGCACTACAGGGATGTAAATTGGCTAAGGCCCCTATAACTAAACAATAAAAGCACCGGATCGTTTTTTTTATATTGAACACGTATAGACGAGGAACATATGTCATCACATCTAAAGGATGGCTTGGACGCAAACAACGAGAAGAGCTACAAGGAGCTCCATCGCCCTGCTTCTGAGTTTGCAAGTCGTTCAGATTATCTGGACCACGAACTGCAAATCATGAAGCCACGTCGCTTTGGGTTAAACTTGCCTGGCCGTGACTTCCGGTTTGAGTTAGAAGATTTGGTGCCTGCTTTGGCCGGTACTATCGGGATTATCGCAATGTACTCTGCGGTAATGATGTCTTGGGCTGAAGGTCTGACTCAAGCGTGGCCGCATATTACTCTAGGTAAAGAGTTTGCGATTGAAGTTGCGCGTGTGGAAATGTTGCTTCCTGCACTTTTCTTCTGTGTGTTGGCCTCTGGTTTTATCAACCCACGAGCGAACCTTGCGGGTAACCACGGTCCGATGATCCCTTTGATTGCGTCAATTGCACTGGCCGGCGCCCACCCTCTTGCTTTAGCCATTTTGCTGGGTGTTTTCGGTTTGCTATTGAGCTACTTCAAAGGCGGTTCGAAGCTCGTTAACTTGACCTCTGAAGGTACGGCCGGCGGTTTGCTGATCTTCCTTGGTTTTACCGGTGTGATGAGCCAGATCGACTCACTGCAAGTGTGGGCAAAAAGCCTAGCTCCTGCGGGCGAAGCAGCGGGCAGCATGGGTTACGTTGGCCTAGTCGTTCTGGGTGTGAACATCGCGCTATACGCGATTTTGGCGAAGATCAACAAGCGCTGGTTGGCGATCCCAATCTGTGCCTTTACCGGTTTGATCATCGCATTGGCCATGGGCGCAGGTTTTGACCTTAAGTTTGAAACCCAAATGGGTCTGCCAAACCTAAACCCTGTGTACTGGTGGGGTAGCACTGAAGAAGGTTGGATGCTAGGTCTACCTAACCTACAACACTTCATTGCGTCACTGCCGTTTGCGATCCTAGCCGTTGCAATGTGGTCACCAGACTTCTTGGGTCACCGCATTTTCCAAGAGCTAAACTACCCACGTCGCACCGAAAAAGTGCTGATGGATGTGGATGACACTATGACCATGTGTTCTATCCGTCAAATGGTGGGTACCGCACTCGGTGGCGGTAACATTACCTCATCTTGGGGTACGTACATGATCCCTGCGGCAATCGCGAAACGTCCAATTCCAGGCGGCGCGATTATTCTGGGGCTGTTGGTAATGACCATCGCGATCCTTGGCTTCCCAATGGATGTTGCGGTATGGCCACCCGTCATGCGTATTGCACTGCTAGTGGGTGTATTCCTGCCATTGCTAGAAGCGGGTATGCAAATGGTTAAACAGACCAAAGACTCACAAGCAGCAGGTATCTGTATCTTTGGTTCAGCGGTTGTGAACCCAGTATTGGCATGGGCATTGACCATGTTGCTGGATAACAACGGTTTGATCGGTGACAAAGAGCGTGCAGCGCGTTTGTCATTTGCTGACCGCGTGATCATTCCAGGTGGCGTATTGATCATCTGTTTGATTGCCATGTTGGCAGTCGGCATGCTTGAAGGCCAGTACGGCATCAAAGCATTCCTGTAAAAAATAGTTATTGGGCAGTACAGTGTGCTGCCCTCTCTGGTATAGTACGCACGTATAACTAAGACCTAGCAGTTACACCGGCGATAAGATAATCAGAGTGGCGATAAAACAATAGATTCGCGCAGAAAATACGCGACGGAAAAGTGAAGAACAACCAGTGGCTATCCCTCAGCCGATACCGAAATGAGCGGTTGAGGAATATTCATTTATCATCGAGTGCGGTTATGGTGAACGGTCATTGTAATTTGCACATGTTTTTTCTACTAAAAAGGTAGGTATGTCATGTCAGAGCAATTTGCTAAAGCATGGGAAGGATTTGTTGCGGGTGATTGGCAAAATGAAGTCAACGTTCGTGACTTCATTCAAAAGAACTACGCTCCTTACGCGGGCGACGAGTCTTTCCTAGTAACTGAAGGTACTGAAGCGACTAACAAGCTTTGGGCTAAAGTAATGGAAGGCATCAAGATTGAGAACTCAACTCACGCACCTGTTGATTTCGATACTGACCTTATCTCTACCATTACTGCACACGATGCAGGTTACATCGAGAAAGATCTTGAGACTATCGTTGGTCTACAAACTGACGCGCCTCTAAAGCGTGCGATCATCCCTAACGGTGGTGTTCGTATGGTTGAGGGTTCTTGCAAGGCATACGGCCGTGAGCTAGACCCACAAATCTCAAAAATCTACTCTGAGTACCGTAAAACGCACAACGCAGGCGTATTCGACATCTACACTCCAGACATCCTGAAGTGTCGTAAGTCTGGCGTTCTAACTGGTCTTCCAGATGCGTACGGCCGTGGTCGTATCATCGGTGACTACCGTCGTGCAGCGCTATACGGTATCGACTTCCTAATGAAGGACAAGCTAGCTCAGTTCAACTCTCTACAAGAGCGTTTCGAGCAAGGTGAAGATCTTCAAATGACCATGCAGCTTCGCGAAGAAATCGCAGAGCAACACCGTGCACTAGGTCAAATCAAAGAGATGGCTGCTAAATACGGCTACGACATTTCTGGTCCTGCAACTAACGCACAAGAAGCTGTTCAGTGGACTTACTTTGCTTACCTAGCAGCTGTTAAATCTCAAAACGGCGCAGCAATGTCTCTAGGTCGTACTTCGACTTTCCTAGACATCTTCATCGAGCGTGATATCGCAAACGGCGTGATCACTGAAGTTGAAGCGCAAGAGATGATCGACCACTTCGTAATGAAACTACGTATGGTTCGTTTCCTACGTACACCTGAGTACGATGAGCTATTCTCTGGCGACCCAATCTGGGCAACCGAATCTATGGGTGGTATGGGTCTTGACGGTCGTACGCTAGTAACACGTACTAACTTCCGTTTCTTGAACACCCTATACACCATGGGTCCTTCTCCAGAGCCAAACATCACTGTTCTATGGTCTGAGCAGCTACCTGATGGCTTCAAGCGTTTCTGTGCGAAAGTATCTATCGATACTTCTTCTATCCAGTACGAAAACGACGACCTAATGCGTCCAGACTTCGAGTCTGATGACTACGCAATCGCATGTTGTGTATCACCAATGGTTATTGGTAAGCACATGCAATTCTTCGGTGCTCGCGCAAACCTTGCGAAAACCCTACTGTACGTAATCAACGGCGGTATGGACGAGAAACTGAAGATGCAGGTTGGTCCTAAGACTGAGCCTATGATGGACGAGTACCTAGACTTCGATAAAGTTTACGCTGGTCTAGATAGCTTCATGGATTGGTTGGCGAAGCAGTACGTGACCGCACTGAACAGCATCCACTTCATGCACGACAAGTACAGCTACGAAGCCTCTCTGATGGCATTCCATGACCGCGACGTACGTCGTACCATGGCGTGTGGTATCGCAGGTCTTTCTGTTGCAGCTGACTCACTGTCTGCAATCAAGTTCGCGAAAGTTAAGCCTATCCGTGACGAAGACGGCGTTGCTATCGATTTCGAAATCGAAGGCGATTACCCTAAATTCGGTAACAACGATTCACGTGTTGATGACATGGCTTGTCAGCTGGTTTCTACCTTCATGGATAAGATCCGTCAGCTTAAGACTTACCGCAACGCGATCCCTACTCAGTCTATCCTGACTATCACTTCAAACGTGGTATACGGTAAGAAGACGGGTACTACGCCAGACGGTCGTAAAGCAGGTGCGCCATTTGCACCAGGTGCGAACCCAATGCACGGTCGTGATGAGAAAGGTGCAGTAGCCTCTCTAACTTCAGTAGGTAAACTACCGTTTGCTGACGCGAAAGATGGTATCTCTTACACCTTCTCTATCGTTCCAAACGCACTAGGTAAAGACGTTGATACTCAGAAAGCAAACCTTGCTGGTCTGATGGACGGTTACTTCCACCACGAAGAAACCATCGAGGGTGGTCAACACCTGAACGTTAACGTTCTAAACCGTGACACGCTACTGGACGCTGTTAAGCACCCAGAGAAGTACCCACAGCTAACTATCCGTGTATCGGGTTACGCTGTTCGCTTTAACTCACTAACTGCAGAGCAGCAAGCTGACGTTATCGCACGTACTTTCACTGAATCTCTATAATCTGAGTTCAGCGTGAAATAACAAAACCCCGCTTCGGCGGGGTTTTTTATTATCTCGCGTTCGACATGTCGATTTGTGCTTACACCGCGTGGTAGCTTGCTCGCTTTTTTATTTCGCTTACGCTCCATTATAATCGACTGCTTTTTTCTTTATTCACGATAGAATACGCGCCTTATCAAATACCTAAAACGCACTCTTTGATCACCGCAAATCAACCTAACCGCAACCCTTCATTAACACCGCGAATTACCGGGCTGGAAACCGACGATTTATCACGCGCCTAGTAAATAATTCCCCCACTTTTTTTGAGATTTTTACCAAATTTTATAATAAAATATCTGACATAAATAAACGCACTGAGCGAGAAAAGTAATGTCAGTACAAGGTCGAATTCATTCCTTTGAATCTTGCGGTACCGTGGATGGTCCAGGCATCCGCTTTATTGTTTTTATGCAGGGCTGTTTGATGCGCTGTCAGTACTGTCACAACCGTGATACTTGGGATCTGGATGATGGCAAAACCATCACGGTCGACGAGATCATGAAAGAAGTGATTACTTACCGTCACTTCATCAAAGCCTCCGGTGGTGGTGTTACCGCATCAGGCGGTGAAGCAATGCTGCAAGCCGAGTTCGTTCGCGACTTCTTCCGCGCAGCGCAAGCGGAAGGCATTCACACTTGCCTTGATACCAACGGTTATGTGCGTAAACACACAGACGTAATCGATGAGCTGCTTGATGTTTCTGATCTGGTCATGCTTGATCTAAAACAACTCGACGATAGCATTCACCAGAACTTGATTGGTGTACCGAACAAACGCGTACTGCAATTTGCCGAGTATCTGCATCAACGTGGTCAAAAAACCTGGATCCGTTACGTTGTCGTGCCAGGCTTTACCGATGACGATGCTTCAGCGCACAAGCTCGGTGAATTCATTAAAGACATGGACAACATCGAGAAAGTTGAGCTGCTGCCATACCACCAGCTAGGTGAGCACAAATGGGAAGCAATGGGCCATGACTACCCGCTTTCTGGCGTAAAACCGCCATCAAAAGAGACCATGGAAAACATCAAGTCCATCCTCAGCAGCTACGGTCACTACGTCGTTTACTGATAGACTTCATTGCCCATGCAACTTGATGCTTGAAATTAGCTAGACAACAAAGTGGTTTTTTCTAGCCTTGTCGTCTAGCTTTTAAGAAAAAGCATTAGGGACGAGCGTTGTGGCAATACTCCAAGGCAAAATAGGGTGGGTAGCAGTGTGGTTATTGCTCGCATTGCTCCCCTCGTATGGGATGGCGCAAGGCTATGCCATTGTGACCGCCAGCCCTGCCCCGCCCGCTGAACTCACCATCGCCAAAGCAAAATTAGTCTTTTCAGGACGCACCCAAAATGTCACTGGCATTGGTCGGGTTGAGCTTATCGACTTTCCCCTTGGCAGTGAACATCGCCAACATTTCTATCAGCTCCTTCTTAACAAGAACGAAGCGCAAATGAATCGCGTTTGGGCATCACTGGCGTTTTCTGGCCGCGCACAACCGCCAACAGAGCTCGACGACGACAACATCGACACCTTACTCAATCTACTCAAAGATAACCCGTCCTCGATTGGCTACCTGCCGATAGGACAAACAGGAGAGCTCTATGTATTACTGGAAATACGTTAAGCTCCTGCCTCTGGCGCTTGCTACGCACACCTTGCAGGCAGCGACCTTACCAGATTGGCTTGCGGTGTCAGGCTTTGCCTCGACCGCAGCCGCCAAGAGCGATAACGAAACGCCTTACTATTACACGCGAAACATCACCGATGAATGGTGCTTTGACTGTGACACCATCGCCGGATTGCAACTTGATCTCTTCCCGCTGTCGTGGCTGCACGCCTCGGCCCAACTAGTCAAACGCCCCGCCGATGACTTTAGCGATCCTGAGCTGGAATGGGCCTATCTTTCGTTTGAACCCTTAGGTGATATCAAAATACGTGCTGGCCGCTTACGCTCGCCAAGCTTTATGTATTCACAAGTGGTGTTTGTAAACCAAGCCTACCCATGGGCAAGACTGCCAGCCGAGGTCTACGATACAACCGCAGGTTTTACCCGATTTGACGGGGTCGAAATCATCTATCGCACCGCGATCACTGACGAGCTGCTATTGCAAATTCAACCGTATGCGTCCTTTGGCTACGAAATAGAGGAAAGCGAAATCAACAATGTCCTCTATGATGTGGATGTTGATGAACAATACGGCCTGCGTTTTGATATCGAAAGCATCAATTGGTCAGCCTATCTGCATTACATCAAAGCGCGCATGACCATTACCACCAGCGAGCCCTACATCCCCATTTTCCCACCGGGTGGTCCCTATGATAAACCCATCGGTTTCGAGCACCTTGTGGTGCCGGTCAATGCCCAGCGTTGGTCCTTCGGGGTTAATTACGATTGGCGCGACTTCACCTTTATCGCCGAAAGCACCACCGGTAAAAATATTGGCTGGTCGGCCTACGTCTCTGCGATTTATCACTACGACAACTGGTCGCCTTACCTGATTTACGGCAAGCGCTGGGGCGAGAAATATGAAGGGGATAACCCCAACGCCAGTTTGTACAACCATGGCGACAGCATCACTGTAGGTTTGCGTTATGACATTCAGCCCAATTTATCCGTGGTGGGTGAATGGCAACATACGTACGCTGAAACCAATTACCGAGGCAGCTTTACCTCATCCAATGTCAGCGATCGCACTGACAATCGCGCCAATATCGTCACCCTTGGCCTCAGCTACAGCTTCGCGCTATAACTGCAGACCGTACGAATACATCGCGCCAGTCCAAGTATCCCCTATTGGCTGGCGCGGTAAACAGCACATCCTCAAACCGTCATCGTGCTCTCCCACCGTCACACTGGTAGCTTGTAGCGAACAGGATGAACCTCTAGCACAAAGATTTCCCCCGGCAGATCAAATAAGGTAAACTCCGCGACCCAGCAAATAACTCTACAAAAAACATTTAAACCCACTCTTTTTGTGGTATAAAGACGGCGCAAACGTTTGCGTGACTCATAAACACACTGTTTACTGCCATATTCATTCGCTAGCAGTTCCACTGGAGGATAGTGATCCCATGAAAAGCGACATCCAAATTTGCCGTGAAACAACACTGACTCCAATAGAACAGATCGCTGAAAAAGCCGGTATCTTGGCGGACGATCTCACGCCACAAGGCACACTAAAAGCCAAGGTCAAGCCCGCGATTTTGAACCGATTAGCCGATAAGCCAGAAGGCAAATTGGTGGTGGTAACGGCGATTACGCCTACCCCGCTGGGCGAAGGCAAAACCGTCACCACCATTGGCTTAGCTCAAGGTTTACAACGTATTGGTGAATCGGTGTTTGCTTGTATTCGTCAGCCGTCGATGGGGCCCGTGTTTGGGGTTAAAGGCGGCGCAGCGGGGGGCGGTTACAGCCAAGTCGCCCCGATGGATAAACTCAATCTTCACCTGACTGGCGATATTCACGCGGTGAGCGCGGCGCACAATTTAGCGGCCGCCGCCTTAGATGCGCGCCTGTACCATGAAGAGCGCCTCGGCTACGACGATTTCGAGCTGCGCACTGGCATGACCGCGCTGAAAATTGATATCAACCGTATCGTGTGGAAGCGAGTGATGGATCATAACGATCGCGCCCTTCGCATGATCACCATTGGTAACAACGAGCCAGGCAAAGACATTAACGGCATCGCCCGTGAAGACGGCTTCGATATTACCGCTGCGTCTGAGCTGATGGCGATCCTCGCGCTATCGTACGATCTCAAAGACATGCGCCAACGCATTGGTAAAATCGTACTCGCTTACGATATCCATGGTCAGCCTATTACCACCGAAGATCTCCAAGTGGCCGGCGCCATGGCCGTCACCATGCGCGAAGCGATTGAGCCGACGTTAATGCAAACGCTTGAAGGCGTACCGACGCTGATCCATGCCGGGCCATTTGCCAATATTGCCCACGGTAACTCGTCGATTATTGCCGACCGTATTGCCCTTAAGCTGAGCGACTACACCATTACTGAAGGCGGCTTTGGCTCTGATATGGGCTTTGAAAAAGCGTGTAACATTAAAGCGCAGCAAGCCGAACGTGGGCCAGATTGTGCAGTCGTGGTAGCCACATTGCGCGGCCTGAAAGCCAACTCTGGTTTGTACGATCTGCGTCCGGGACAAGCTTTGCCTGACAGCTTGATCGAGCCAAACCACGCGGCGCTGCAAGCCGGTTTTGCCAACCTAAAATGGCACATTCATAACGCCGCGCAGTACGGCGTACCAGTTGTCGTTGCGATTAACCGCTTCCCGCAAGACAGCGATACCGAGCTGCAGCAGCTCAAAGCGTGGGTCGCTGAACTAGAGTGCGAAACGGGCGTTCCAGTGGCGATTAGTGAAGCCTTTGGTAAAGGCGGAGAAGGCGCAGTGGAACTCGCGCAAGCGGTCGTTGCCGCCTGTCAAACCCCAGCCCGGTTTAAGCCGCTGTACCATTTAGCGCAGCCGCTAGAAGACAAACTGATGACCATCGCCGAAGTGGGTTACGGTGCCAGCCATATTGAACTGAGCGATGAAGCCAAAGAGCAACTAACGCAACTCAAGCAGCAAGGGTTTGATCACTTGGCGGTGTGCATGGCGAAAACGCCGCTGTCAATTACCACCGATCCAGCAGTGAAAGGCGCACCAAGCGGGTTTAGCGTGCCCATTCGTGAACTGAAACTCTGCGCCGGTGCAGGCTTTGTTTATGCACTGTGCGGCAGTGTGATGACCATGCCGGGGCTACCTGAGAAGCCGGCGTATCTGTCGCTCGATCTCGACGAGCATGACGAAATTATTGGCTTGAGTTAATCACGCCACCCGTTTACCGCATTTCACTGGTGCTAATTTTCACAAAGCCGTGGTCACTGCCGCGGCTTTTTCGTTCTGCCTTTATAACGACCACTGATATAAAAACGAGCCTAACTGAAGTATTCCCGCTCACTGAAGGTACGCACCCAGTGAGGGCGATAAACCACCAGCAAGGTCATTGCCATGCCGTTAAGCAGCGCCTCGGGAAACAGTAAAATCGGTAACAATACGAGGTAATTATCCCAAATCAACGCCCACGATCCGCCCACCAGCCAATGGTGCAACGCACTATTGCCCACCATGGTGATCACCATGACCAACGCCGCGTTGAAAAAGACACCGAAGAACAAGTAAACAAAGAAGTGACGCGCCATTAAACGCCAGACCCAATAACCCACTTGATAGCTCAGCCACGCTGGCAACACACTAAACAGAATCGCATGCCAACCTAACTGCGACCACGGCACATAACCTAACACGGCGGTGGAGAGCACCGGGATCACCGCCATCCACATCGCGATCCGCCAACCATGACACAGCGCCAACGTAGTGATCCCCAGAAAATGGATCGCCAAGCCATCGACGACCCCTGCACGTAAATGCCACAACGCCAACACAATCAAAATGGTGGCAAACACTTGATGTTGATACGCCGGTTCACGACGCAATTTGGGCCACCACTCTTTTGGAAAAAATACCGTTAAACACAGGCCCCAAATCAGCCAGCCAACATAGAGCATTCGCCCCCTCCACGCTATTTCGTTACAGATTAAGCAAGATTTCGTTATCGATTGAGCAAGATCCTGTTTTTTTAATTATAACCTGTTACTCTGTGCCAAAATCATAATCCCATTAGAGGCTTTCATCATGGAAATGACTAACGCTCAACGTCTTATCTTATCGAATCAATACTACTTGATGGCCAAGCTAACCCCAGAGCATGCCAACAAGTATCGTCGTCTTCAAACCATTATTGAGCGTGGCTACTGCCTGCAAATGCGTGAGCTTTCCCGTGACTTTGGTGAACTGAGCGAAGAGCGCTGCCGCCAAGTCATCGACTTTATGGAAATGCACCACGCGATGCAGGAATCGCATAGAATGTTGGATGCAGAAGAGCAAAAACAAATCAGCGCGCGCCGCCTGCAATTCTTGGGCTTCGATGCGGCCACCGAATCGCAACTGATGCACTATGTGCGCTTCCTAACCGAAGAAGAAGGTCTCTACCCGCAGTTTGATCGTGAAGAGCACCACTTCAACAGCCAAGTGCCAATGTTCGACAAATACAGCCGTATGTTGCAAACCTGGCGTCACTGTCCACGTCAGTACCACTTGTGTACGACAGAGTTGCAGCAAATCTTGAGTGCATAACACGCTTTTTTCTGATCTTTGATCACGACCCAGGGGACGATAGTGTCCCCTTTTCTATTTCATGGTAGATTTGGGCTAACTTCTTGTTTCCATTTAGCAGTGAATCACTGATCAGACAAAAACCATGTTGATAGAAGCGAATAGCGAACAGAACCAACGGCTGTCTGAGGTTCAAGTCCCACAACGCAACACCATAGGTAACCGACTTATCATGTCGGTGGGCTTTATTGCGGGTCTGGCAGTCAGTATTGGCCTGATCGCCTTCTTAATTTGGGAAATGCTCGATGATCGCGTCGAAGAATTGGTCGACGGAAAGCTACCGGCGCTGACGGTTAACTATCAACTCGACCACCACACGTCCGAGCTGCATTCGGCGATCAGTCATATTCTTAACAGCCAAACCCATGTTGCCCTATCGCCCCTAAGTGAAGATTTTGATTTACGGTTTGAAGAGATCTTCAACCTGTTGATCCAAGATGACTTGCAGCATGATATTCCGGTGCTGCGCCATCGCTATGAGGCGGTGCACGACAACATCGACCGTTTACTGTTCTTGCAAAGCCAACGGATTGAACACAAGCAACTGATCAGCCGTATCGAGTTGTCACTGTTTGATATCAACCAGCGCCTCACCGCATTAACCACGCAGCTGCTATCAGAAATCGATAACAGTGAGCTCACTGACGATCAAAAAGCTCGCCACCACATTCAGTTGCAGTATCTGGTCCAGTTACAAGAAACCCTGTTTATCGAAATCAACATCGCGATCAAACAAGCGTTTTCCGAGCAGCAGGCCGCTACGTTTTCCTTTGAAGCGCTTGCCCGAAATGCCCAAGAGCAATCGGCGCGATTTGCCGCACTTCCCTCAGGCCTTGCTCATAATGCATTGATCAGCGAGGTGCAGCAGCTGTTGTCTGATGAAGGGCAGTTCGCCGTCACGCTCAACGATATTAAAGACACCAAATACGAGATTTGGCATATCTACAAGCTGGCGCTATCGCGTTTGATCCACATCGACAGCTTGTTGCTCAGTACTGTCGACCGCTTAGCGGCAGATATGAACGGGCTAAAACGCCTTATTCACCGCGTGATCACCGGCGGTAACATCGTGATTTTGGTAATGACCGTCCTGACCATCTTTGCCGCAGTTTACGTGGCGATTGATATGATCAGTAAAGGGATCGTCAAACGGCTTAACCAACTCAGTACCATCTTAACCATCATCAACCAAGGTAACTTGTCTGAGCCGGTGCAAATCGAGGGTAACGATGAGATCGCGGATATCGGGAATCACCTTGAATACTTCCGCCAACAGATGATAGAGCTTGAGCGAACCAATGCTCTGAACCTGATCAACCATACCCAAGCCAGTTTGATCACCTGTAGCACCAATGGGTTAATTATGTCGATCAACCCCAGTGCAATGATGCTGTTTGGCTCGACGTACCCGCTGCAAAAACGCTATTTGTGGCAACTGTTTGATGAAGACGTACTGCCTCGCCTGCGCGGGATCTTTACCCCGGAGAGCAGCCTGATCCGTCGCGGCGCCATGACCACCACTTTCCGCTACCATCATGGCGATGACCGTGAAGACAACGAAAAATACCTTCGCCTCGATTTCCGTCTGTTTGAGCAAAACCGTGGCCGCAGCGTGATCATCACCATCACCGATATCACCGAGCAGGAAAAAACGGCGCGCTGGTTGGAAAAAATGGTGCAAGAAAAAACCCACTCTTTACTGGCAAACAACGCCCGACTGCAACAAGAAGTCGAAGAGCGTCGCCGCACCGAAGTGGCGTTGCGCTCAGCGCAGGATGACTTACTGCAAGCCGCCAAGATGGCCACCGTGGGTCAAACCATGACCTCTCTGGCGCATGAGCTCAACCAACCGTTGTCGGCAATGAGCACCTATCTGTTTAGTTGTCAGTTGGCGCTGCAAAGCGGTCAGTATGCCCAGCTGCCAAACCAGCTGGATAAGATTTCAGCCATGCTCGACCGAGTCAGCCAGCAGATCAGTAACTTGCGCAACTTCTCGAAAAAGCAAGATTACCAAACCCAATTGACCGCGGTGTCCGTATCTAATGCCGTTGAGCAAAGCTGGAGCATCGTGCAAAGCCGCGCCAACAATGCGCGCGTGACATTGCAAAATCACTTGCCAGAAACGCTTAACGTTACCGCTGATCTGGTGCAGCTAGAGCAAGTCTTTGTTAACCTTCTCGTCAATGCTATTGATGCAATTTCCGGCTGTGATACACGAATAATCACAGTAGAAGAGTTAAAACTAGAGGGATATCATACCCTTATCACTGTATCCGATACAGGCGGTGGATTCAGTGGTAGGATAATTGATAAATTGTTCACTCCTTTTACGACTACCAAAGACGTAGGCTTGGGACTGGGGTTGAACATCTGCCGTGATATCATGACACGGCTACAGGGAAATATTTATCTGGCCTCGACCTTGGAAGGTGGAGCTATGATCGTTTTGGAGCTAAAGAAACATGATGTTGAATGACGATACCCACGTATTGCTCATTGATGATGACAACGACGTTCTGGACGCGTACCAGAACCTACTCGAATTATCAGGCTATAAAACCGTCGCATGTGCCGACCCCACTAAAGTGCTAGGAATGCTGCCAGATAACTGGCCGGGCGTGGTGGTGAGCGATATGTACATGCCAGGGATGGACGGCATGGAGCTGTTGACGCATATCCAGCGCCGCGATCAAGACCTACCGGTAGTGATCATTACCGGTCATGGTGATATTCCAATGGCCGTGGATGCGGTTAAAAAAGGCGCAGTCGACTTTCTGACCAAGCCACTGCAACCACAAGCGCTCCTTGAAAAGCTGAAACAGCTGCGCGAGCGCCGTGCCAAAGTGGTCGAAAAACGTCGAACCTTGTCAGTACAAACCGAAGTCGAGCTGATCGGTTATAGCCCGTTGATGGCACAGATCCGCAGTCAAATTGACGAACTCGCCACCCAGCATCGTGATATTTTGCTCGAAGGTGATAGCGGCACTGGCCGTCATACGGCGTGTCAGCTGATCCACAGTAAGAGTAGCGCCAAAAACGAGCCCATCTGTAAGCTGGCCGGCAAAAATATCGCCACCTATGCCCCGCTTATCGAAACGATGAAAAACGCGACCCGTGGCAGCATCATTTTGCACAACCCGCAATTGATGCCCATCGATGTCCAGCGTTGGCTGTGCCATACCCTGCTAGAGCAAGATCGGCTGGGTAAAAAGAGCTACCGCATCTTCGCCATTGTCGATGGCCAAGCCGAAATGGAAGTTGAGCAGAACAACCTGCTTCCCGAGCTTTACTACTATTTGTCGCAGTCGAAGTTGTCGATGCCGTCGATACGTCATCGCACTAAAGACATTATTCCGCTGTTTGAATACTTCTTGCATCGCAGTTGCGCCAAATTGGGCAAAGAGCGCCCGCGCGTCGAACAGGTCTATATCAATCGCTTACAACAACACGATTGGCAGGGCAACGTCCTTGAGATCAAAAACATTGCTGAGCTGTATGCCATTGGTATCGTCAAGCTCGCGGGCAACGAGCGCACCCAGCCAATTGAACAGCTGAGCAGCCCGTTGGACGATCTGATCGACGGCTATGAAAAACAAGTGATCGAAGATGCCCTGTTCTTGTTCTCAGGCCGCATCAATGACGTCGCATCGTACTTGCAAATTCCGCGCAAAAAGCTGTATCTGCGGATGAAAAAGCACAGTCTCGACAAAGCCGAATACAAGGCGCGTCCGTGATCCCAAGATGGCCGACTGATGTCGGCCATTTTTATCGTCTGAGTTAACCCAATCTTCCCACCACGATTGAGCCTAAGCGTTACCTTCCTCAGTTGCGCGCTTTCCCCTTCCTCTGTACACTCGCCGCACCTTATCTGCTTGGCGTACGTTATGTCTTATCAATGCCCGCTGTGCCATCAGGCACTCACTCAACACGCCCACCAATGGCGTTGTGCCAACAACCATCAGTTTGATCTGGCGAAAGAAGGCTATGTCAATTTGATGCCGGCGCATCACAAAAACTCGAAGAATCCCGGTGACAGTGCCGAGATGATGCAAGCACGCCGCCGTTTTCTTAACGAAGGCCACTATGCGCCGCTCAAAGACAAGTTAGTGGCGCTGCTTGATGAACATATCGCCCAAGAAGGTGAGGCATTGCTCGATATCGGCTGTGGCGAAGGCTACTACACCGAAGGCTTTGCCCAGCTGCAGGCACAACGCCCAGCATTCACCATCCACGGCCTTGATATTGCCAAAGTCGCCATTCGTTACGCCGCGAAACGCTACCCACAGTGCCAATTCAGCGTTGCTTCAAGCCACCGCTTACCGTTTGCTGATCACTCCCTCGCTGGCGTGGTCAAAATCTACGCACCGTGCAAACCCGAAGAGCTATTGCGCACGCTTACCCCTGACGGCCTGTTGGTCACCGTCACCCCTGCGCCACGCCATATGTATCAACTCAAAGCGCTGATTTACGATGAGGTGCGCTTGCACGATACCGAAATGGAAAAGTTGCCGGGATTTCGACTAATCGAACGTCACGACCTACACTACACCATGAGATTAGGCTCTCAATCGGCCACCGATCTATTGCAAATGACCCCATTTGCATGGCGTGCGAGTGAGTCGGTTTGGCAGACCTTAGCAGAGGCTGAGCTCACCGAGTGTGAAGCGCATTTCTGTATTCGTTTATACCAGCCAGACCAACCGCAAGATGCGCAGCCTGAGGATCAGTCAGATGCTTTGGTGAGCGAATAACTTTCACCAAACACCGGCGCTATTTTTGCTCACGGCTAAGCCGTAGCTAACGACGAAGCCTTAGCTACTAACTATGCTTTAGCTAATAACTAAGCTGTCGCAAAAGGCTAGCGCCTCGCCATCATGGAGCCTACCAACCCAGAGTGATTCGATGTTGGAGGCACCATGCTGCGAAGTAGGCTCCCCTTGGGTAACGTGACCCGTGATAATCCAGCCCGTGTTTTTCCGCTCAGTCTGATCGCCTTACTCCTTGTTTTCTGCGCCAACCTGCATGCTGCCGCGCCCTCCAGTGGCTCTTGGTATCACTGGCAACTCCTTACCCCAAATAAACAGCCGATTGACGTTGCAACAGCGGTGGCTCGTTGGGATGACAAAAACGTTATCTTGGTGGGGGAATGGCATACTCACAGCGGGATCCATCAGTTTCAAGCGGCGCTATTAAATCAACTGATGTGGCACTCATCCACCATTGCTCTGTCTATGGAGCAATTTAGTCGCGATCAACAAGCCACATTGGATGCGTATCTGGCGGGAAAAGTCGGCGAGCATGCCGTGATTGATATCGCATGGTCGAACTACCCCAGCGACTACCGCCCGTTGGTCGAGCAGATGAAGCAGGCGCAGCGTCCAGTGATCGCCGCGAACGCGCCAAGCAGTATTGTGCGCTGCGTATCAGCAGAAGGCGCTACGTTCCTCGCCACCCTGCCTCACTCTCATCAGCTGTGGGTAGCGCCCGAACTCAATCTCGACGATCCGGCCTATCGCGCGAAGTTCGAGGCCGCTACGCCCCATGGCGATGTGCCGAGCGACAACCAGTTTGCCGCGCAAGTCACGTGGGATGAAACCATGGCTGACAGCATTTTGTTTTATCTGGCAACCTATCCAGATACCCAGATTGTTCATCTTGCAGGCGCGTTTCACGTTGAAAATGGCCTTGGAATCGAGTCACGCTTGTTGCGCCGTGAGCCTAATCTAAAAACCGTATTGATCACCCCGATCAGCGCCGCTGAACTGGAACTCTATCAGCCCAATAACAACGAGTACCTGCTGTTAGCGTCGCCAATCCCGGCATTTTATCTTGAGGATGAAGCGCCGACTTTCGCCCATCATCACCGGGCAAAATGTCAACTTAGCGAGGTGCCATCACACAATTAACGCATGGCATACCGTAAAGGGAGCTACACCAGATCACGCCAATACGTTAATACACAACATGATGCACTAGCAGGAGATCAATTCGCGGCAGATAAAAAAGTGATGCTTGGCGAAATTTTGCTAAGCCGTGCACGATATTCCAACTTTCTAACAATAATTTTTTACACCGCGTCAAGGTGATAAATAAAGATAAAATATCACAAAGATGCAAAGTTTAGTTTCCACCTCCTGCATGTGAATTTCATCACAAAACTTTCCGCTAAATCCAGCAGAACCCACTGCTGAGCTCAGCATATCCTTTTGCAGGGAATTGCGATAAAACGTAATAGCACACTGATGTGGAATGAAGGAGATCACAAATGAAAGGAATCACACGCCTCTGCACCACCACCTTACTTGGTGCCACTTTAGCCCTGAGCGCGGGCTTTGCCAGCGCGGATGTTGCCAAAGTCGCCGTCTCGCAAATTGTTGAGCACCCAGCGCTCGATGCCACCCGTAAAGGGCTTTATGACGGCCTCATTGAACTTGGCTATGTAGACGGTGAAACCCTTTCTTTTGACTACCAAACTGCGCAAGGTAACCCTGCGATTGCTGTACAGATTGCGAAACAGTTTGTCGGTCAACAGCCTGATGTGTTAGTCGGCATCGCAACACCCAGCGCTCAAGCCTTAGCGTCATCGACCAAAAACTTGCCAGTTGTCTTCACCGCAGTGACCGATCCTGTGGGTGCGAATCTAGTCACCCAGCTTGAGCAACCCGGTGGCAACGTGACTGGCCTATCAGATCTTTCTCCGGTTGGTCAACATGTTGCGCTCATGGCCGAGATCGTGCCTGAGCTAAAAAGCATCGGCGTGGTTTACAACCCGGGTGAAGCGAACTCTGTGGCGCTGGTTGATCTACTAAAAGCTGCCGCAACTGAACGCGGTGTCGAGGTAGTGGAAGCGACTGTACTGAAATCGTCCGAAGTACTTTCCGCCGCGCAGATCGTCGGCTCGAAAACCGATGTGATCTACGCACCAACCGATAACACCGTAGCTTCTGCGATTGATGCGCTGGTTATTGGTGCAACCCAAGCTAAAACTCCGATTGTCGGTGCTGAAACCTCGTACGTTGACAGCGGCGCATTGGCTGCACTGGGCTTTGATTACTACCAAGTGGGCGTGCAAACTGCCGCTTACGTTGACGCTATTTTGAAAGGCACGCCTGCTGGCGAGTTGGATGTCAAAGTGGCGGTGGGCTCTGATCTGGCCATCAACAAAGCCCAAGCCGATAAGCTGGGTCTTACTCTACCAGCGGCCGTGCTTGAGCGCGCTACCACAATCAAAGAGTAAATCTGCATCACCACAGTTAAATGGGGAAGCGCGGCTTCCCCTTTGCAATATTTGCAAAATTAGCGCGATAACAAGGAGTAGTTGATGTCGTTAATTGCGTTTTTTGGCGCGCTGGAGCTCGGACTTATCTATGGTCTGGTGGCTATCGGCGTCTACATTACATTTCGCGTCCTCGATTTTCCCGATCTCACCGTTGATGGCAGCTTCCCCATGGGCGCCGCCGTGGCGGTAACCGCGATCATGGCGGGTTGTAACCCGTGGGTTGCGATTGTGCTCGCCACTTTTGCCGGCGCGCTTTGCGGCCTAACAACGGCATTTTTAGCGGTAAAGTGCGGTATCTTGCACTTGCTGGCAAGTATCTTGACCATGATCGCCGCGTTTTCGATCAACATTCGCATCATGGGTGCGCCTAACCAGTCGCTACTGTTTAAGCCAACCATTTTTAGCCCGCTCGAAAATATTCCATTGGCGCAGGCACATCCGCAAGTTGCCCAGCTGCTAATTGTTGCCTTGTTGGTTGTGATCAGTGGCGCACTGATCATCCGCCTGCTTTACAGCGATTACGGTTTGGCATTGCGTGCGACAGGCGTTAACAGCCGTATGGTGGCGGCGCAAGGCGGTTCAACGGCGGCGATGACCTACTTTGGTCTGGCGATTTCTAACGCTTATGTCGCCTTTGGCGGCGCATTATTGGCACAAACCCAGCTGTTTGCCGATGTCACGGTTGGCGCAGGCACCATCGTGATGGGATTAGCGGCAGTGATCTTGGGGCAAACCTTGCTTTCAGGGCGCAAAATTTGGGTGGCGATCATTGCAGTCACGCTTGGAGCTATCCTCTACCGCTTGGCGGTGGCCTTTGCGTTAAGCTCTGGCATGTTTGGCTTAGAGGCATCCGATCTTAACTTGATCACGGCCGTTCTCGTGGCCTTGGCGCTGGTTGCGCCCAAGTTAAAAGCCCACTACCACGCCAAGAAAGCCGCATAGGAGCCCAGCATGATTGAACTCAACGACATTAAAGTGACCTTTAATCCGGGCACCATTTTAGAAAACAAAGCGCTCAAAGGGATTTCATTACAAGTTCCAGAGCAGCAGTTTGTCACGGTGATCGGCTCTAACGGCGCGGGTAAATCAACCTTGCTCGGCGCTGTCAGTGGGGAAACCCGCATTTCTAGCGGCAAAGTGAAAATCGATGATGTGGATGTCACCCGCTGGCCGGTTCACAAACGCGCACAGTATGCAGCGCGCGTGTTTCAAGACCCGTTAGCCGGCACCTGCGCGTCGCTCACCATCGAAGAGAACATGGCACTGGCATATCAACGCGGACAACAACGCGGAATTGGCTTAGCGCTCTCGTCACAACGCCGTGAACTGTTCCGCGAGCGGATCAGCATTTTGGGCCTTGGGCTTGAAGATCGCTTAGGCGACAGCATTGGCTTGCTTTCTGGCGGTCAGCGTCAAGCAGTGAGCCTGGTAATGGCAACGCTGGCAGAAAGTAAGTTATTGCTGCTCGATGAGCACACCGCAGCGCTCGATCCGCGCATGGCGGCTTTCGTTATCGATCTCACCAAAAAAGTGATCAACGAGTTTAACCTCACGGTGTTAATGGTGACCCACTCAATGAAAGATGCCTTAGCTTGTGGCGATCGCACTGTAATGCTACACCAAGGCGAAATCGTGTTGGATGTGGCAGGTGAAGAGCGCGCGCAACTGGATGTGCCACATCTCCTGGAAATGTTCAGTAAAGTGCGGGGCGAAGAGCTAGCAGATGACAGCTTGCTGCTAGGCTAATTCTGTCTATCAGCAACAGGTATCGACAATAAAAAACGGGCTTGCAGCCCGTTTTTTATTGGGATCCATTCCTAAAGCAGTCGTTTACTAACTCGCAGCGCCTATCAGCGCACTTAAAGGAAAGACTCGAAAAGCAGTGATTACAGGTGCCAACGCTCGAACCAGAGGGCATTAATGGCGCTTTGCCGACTCGCAAAATAGCCTCGCAAGTTTTCAAACCCGCGGGCAAACACAACGACCCGCCACTGCCCCGCATGACCGCCACGCCCAACCGGCTCTGCTAGGCCTAATTGTTCGGTAGTATCTTTGTTCGTCAAACTGACCGACGCTTCATCTAATGGCGCATTGTCTTTCACCAAGATCGCGTAATTGGCATCTTCTCGCGCCGGGGCCGGTTCAACATCATCCATTTCCACAACAAAGTTTTCGCCTTGGGCGGACTGCAGGGTGACAACACCGTGTTCTTTGAATACCGCACGGCCACGGCGTTTATCGACTTTATGCTGGTAGTCCGCATTTTGTTCGACGTAATAACTCATCATCGTCTGCTCCTTACAACCTTGCTCAGTGTTCGCATTGCTCACGCTTTCAAGTTGGAATTGGGTTTAACAGCTTCACAATGAAAGGGTATATACAAAGCTTAATCGAGACAGAACAGCTAGCAAGGTGGATCACTCAGAGTGAGGAGAAGGCAACATCTACACAAGATTGTCAGCATATCCTTACCATTAATGCGTGATCTCACGCCGCCGATCCCAAACCATACCGACGTGCATGTACGTTGTAGTTATCAGCCATGCATGGAAATCTGCAATATATCGTGAGGGAATATAATTTGTGGTGGTTTTTTCATCGGCAAGAATGCCATCCGACGGGAAAATCCACTTTCTCGGCCGCTCATTCAGGTGAGGATCATCTTTGTGCTTTTAGTCTCTAACACGCGGGACACAACGACTGCACGGACATACTGTGCGCGCACCCGACCCAGTGCGATGCAGACATATATTCCGAGAGAGAACAAGATGGCAAGAAAACGTAAAGAAGAAGCAGAGAAAACCCGCCGACTCCTGATCGAATCGGCCCTGACCGTCTTTGCTGAAAACGGCTTAATGAAGTCGACCTTAGCGCAAGTGGCCTCTCATGCGGGCCTCACCCGAGGCGCTATCTATTGGCACTTTAAAGATAAAAACGATCTACTCGATGCGCTGTGGTCTGAGATCATGGCTCCGTATGCCGGACTATTTGAAAAGATTGAAGACACCGAAGAGTCTAAGCTGTCGGAATTGTTGATCGATATCGCCCGATTGCTACTCAAAGAAATCAAGACCAATAGCCGCCTGCAAACCGTGGTGAAGCTGCACGCGCAAGCGCCTGTCGATACCTCGTTCTTAGAGAGCCGCCGAATTAAGCGCCGTGACGATCACGTTCGCATGGAAAAGACCTTCGCTCGCGTTGAACACCACCGTATGCTGCAACCCCATTTAAGTGCCAGCGAAGCCACTGTGCTGTATAACGCCTTTATCGCCGGCCTCTATCAGCTATGGATCAACAACCCTGATCACTATTGCCAGCTCAATACCGATAACCTGATCACCAGTTTAAAGCTGCAACTCTTTACACCAGCGCCAGCAAAAACAGTCGAGAGCGTGCCGGAATTCGAAACGCAGCCTGAGCCTGCGGTAATGCAAGCGAGCACCTTTGATCCGTCACTGCCAACCCAACCGCCAGAAACCGCCTCTTTTACCAATGCACCATTGGCGAAACTGAGTTAATCCAAGCGCAACTTTCGAGACACAAGCGTGCAGGGGAAGAAAAGGCAATAAAAAAGCAAAACGCCGAGACGTTTTGCTTTTCAACAGAATATAGAGGAAAACCTAAAACCAGCGCTTTAACGCGGCGCTGTCTAACTGGTTGAAGGCACGATTGAGCACGTGAGCCAATTCGCGATAACGCGGTTGAGTTTTCAATGGCTGAACCGCGCCCCCTTCACTCACCACCTTTTCATGCAGCTCGCGATACCAGCCCGCCAAGGAAGGTGGCAGTCGGGTTTCACTGCGTTGGCCGAGCCAATACAAGCCTTGCAATGGCATACTGAGCGCAAACAGCGCGACCACCATCGCCAATGGCAAACCGATATGATTATTGAACACCATTTGGGTTAATACGGAGAGAACGGCAACGGCTGGCATCACCCGCATGCCAAAACGTGTCGCAGTAATGTAGCGGTTTTCTGGAAACAGGGAGCCAAGCTCTTTGCGCATTGGCCATACCGCCATATAATCTTGGCCTTTTCGGCATAAACCGAATAGAGATGTCTGATTCATAGGCACCACACGTCAACAAACACTTCAACAAAAACTACAACACTTCAACAAAACACAGAACTAACTTGATTCAAATTAAGTTTTTTCTCAAAAACTTTTGTTATATTCTTCGACAATCGCTATCCTTAGCCCGCCTTAAATATTGTTGCCCGTAAACTACATTACCGCAACTTGAGGCGAGACCACAAGGATAAGTCGGGGTGCGGTTGTCGCCGTACCTGTTATACGGACACAGAACGATTATTGACCAAAAACAGAGCGGGCATTGATTTGTCAGCTATGCTTTTGGTGTTTTTATATTATGTTGACTATCAACACTCAGACAGACTATAGGTAAACTCACATGTCTAAGCTGGTTTTAGTACTAAACTGCGGTAGCTCTTCTCTGAAGTTCGCCGTTGTTGACGCAGTATCTGGTGATGAGCATCTTTCTGGTTTGGCAGAATGTCTACACCTGCCAGAAGCACGCATCAAGTGGAAACTTGACGGCAAACACGAAGCACAACTAGGTGAAGGTGCAGCGCACGAAGAAGCGCTAGCATTCATGGTTGATACTATTCTTGCTTCTAAGCCAGAGCTAGCAGAAAACCTAGCCGCTATCGGTCACCGTGTAGTACACGGCGGCGAGCAGTTCACTAAATCTGCTCTTATCACTGATGAAGTACTGAAAGGTATCGAAGACTGTGCAACCCTAGCACCACTTCACAACCCAGCGCACATCATTGGTATTAAAGCAGCGCAAACTGCGTTCCCAGCACTGAAAAACGTGGCTGTGTTCGATACTGCGTTCCACCAAACCATGCCAGAAGAAGCGTTCCTATACGCACTTCCATACAACCTATACAAAGAGCACGGTATCCGTCGCTACGGTATGCACGGTACTTCTCACCTGTTCATCACTCGTGAGACTGCGAAGATCCTTGGCAAGCCAGTTGAAGAACTAAACATCATCAACTGTCACCTAGGTAACGGTGCTTCTGTTTGTGCAATCAAGAACGGTCAATCTGTAGATACTTCTATGGGTCTGACTCCACTTGAAGGTCTAGTAATGGGTACTCGTTGTGGTGATATCGATCCTGCGATCATCTTCCACCTACACGACAACCTAGGTTACTCTGTTGAGAAAATCAACAACATGCTAACCAAAGAGTCTGGCCTACAAGGTCTGACTGAAGTGACTTCTGACTGTCGTTTCGTTGAAGACAACTACGGCCAGAAAGAAGAAGCAACTCGCGCAATGGACGTGTTCTGTCACCGTCTAGCGAAATACGTTGCTGGTTACACTGCATCACTAGAAGGCCGCCTAGACGCGATCACCTTCACTGGTGGTATCGGTGAAAACTCTGCACCTATCCGTGAAATGGTTCTTAACCGTCTAGCGATCCTAGGTGTTGAAGTTGATGGTGAAGCGAACCTGAAAGCACGTTTCGGCGGCGAAGGCGTTATCACCACTGCAAACAGCCGTGTTCCTGCGATGGTTGTTTCAACTAACGAAGAACTAGTAATTGCAGAAGATACAGCGCTTCTAGCTGAAATCTAATTTGCAATAACGGCTGGCCTGGTGTCAGCCGTTTTCAAAACAATAATGATAGACATGGTGTAATACCATTCCCTTTCTGTAAGAGGATCCTATCGTGCCACGTACAATTATGCTTGTACCAGTAGGCTCAGGCGTTGGTCTAACCAGCGTTAGCTTGGGCGTATTGCGTGCTATGGAACGTAAAGGCGTACGCGTTTCGTTCTTCAAACCTATCGCTCAGCCACGTCAAGGCGGCGAAGCTCCTGACCTAACTACTAACATCATCCGCAGCAACAGCGACATGCAAATCGCTGAACCATTCTCTATGGCGCGCGCGGAAGAGTTGATCCGTAACGATCAAAGCGACGTTCTACTAGAAGACATCGTTGCTCGCTTTAAAGAAGCGACTGACAGTGCTGAAGTAGCGCTGATCGAAGGTCTAGTACCGACTCGTAAGCACCCATTCGCGAACCAAATCAACTTTGAAATCGCGAAAACATTGGATGCAGAGATCGTATTCGTTATCGCACCGGGTACTGACAACCCATCTCAGCTGCGTGAGCGTATCGAAGTTGCTTGTTCTAACTTCGGCGGTATTAAGAGCAAACAAATCTCTGGTGTTATCGTTAACAAACTGAACGCACCTGTTGATGCTGAAGGCCGTACTCGTCCTGATCTATCTGAAATGTTTGATGGCTCTGATCAATCAGAGAGCAGCAACGTTGAGATCATGGAAGTATTCAACTCAAGCCCAGTCCGTGTTCTAGGTGTTGCACCTTGGAGCCCTGAGCTTGTTGCGACTCGTGCTATCGACATGGCCGAGCACCTGAATGCCACCATCATCAACGAAGGCGAAATCAACACCCGTCGTATTAAGAGCATCACTTTCTGTGCACGCTCTATTCCACACATGGTTGAACACTTCCGTCCAGGTTCACTGCTAGTAACTTCAGCAGACCGTCCAGACGTCGTAGTTTCTGCCTGTTTGGCGGCGATGAACGGCGTTGAAATCGGTGCCCTTCTACTGACTGGCGGCTACGAGCTACCAGAAGCAGTTAAAGCGCTATGTAAGCGTGCATTCGAAACCGGTCTTCCAGTAATGACGGCGCAAGGTAACACTTGGCAGACGTCGCTTAACCTGCAAAGCTTGAGCCTAGAAGTACCTGCTAACGATAAAGAGCGCGTTGAGTTCGTTAACGAATACATGGCAAGCCACATCAACGGTGACTGGATTGAGTCTCTGACTGAAGGCTCTACGCGTGAGCGTCGTCTAAGCCCACCAGCATTCCGTTACCAGCTTACTGAGCTTGCACGTAAAGCAGCAAAACGTATCGTTCTTCCTGAAGGTGACGAGCCACGTACTGTTAAAGCGGCAGCTATCTGTGCTGAGCGTAAGATCGCAGAATGTGTGCTTTTGGGTAACCCAGAAGAGATCAAACGTGTTGCTGAACAGCAAGGCGTAACGCTTGGTCCTGGCGTGACCATCATCAACTCTGATGAAGTACGTGAAAACTACGTTGCTCGTCTTGTTGAGCTACGTGGCGCGAAAGGCATGACTGACGTTGTGGCGCGTGAAAAACTACAAGACTCTGTTTTCCTAGGCACTATGATGCTAGAAAACGACGAAGTAGACGGCCTAGTATCAGGTGCGGTTCACACGACAGCGAACACTATCGTTCCTCCGTTCCAGATCATCAAAACAGCGCCTGATGCGTCTATCGTATCGTCAGTATTCTTCATGCTGCTACCTGACCAAGTATTGGTTTACGGTGACTGTGCGATCAACCCAGATCCAACCGCTGAGCAGCTTGCAGAAATCGCTATCCAGTCTGCTGACTCTGCGAAAGCGTTCGGTATCGAACCACGCGTTGCTATGATCTCTTACTCTACCGGTGAATCTGGTAAGGGTGCAGACGTAGATAAAGTACGTGAAGCAACTAAGATTGCGCAAGAGAAGCGTCCAGATCTCGTGATCGACGGTCCTCTACAGTACGACGCCGCTATCATGGAAAACGTTGCTGCTTCTAAAGCACCTAACTCTCCAGTAGCAGGTAAAGCAACTGTATTCGTATTCCCTGACTTAAACACAGGTAACACGACGTACAAAGCGGTACAGCGTTCTGCTGATCTTGTTTCTATCGGTCCAATGCTTCAGGGCATGCGTAAGCCGGTGAACGACCTTTCTCGTGGCGCATTGGTAGACGACATCGTTTACACCGTTGCACTAACTGCGATTCAGGCTGAACAAGCGTCTGCAAAATAATTCAGACTCTGTCTGTGACAAAAACCCGCTCCGGCGGGTTTTTTTATACCTCGTTTGTCGCGTTCCAGCTTAGGCTATCACCTTCCGGATTAAGCTATCGCCTTTACATTTTCATTCACCTTCACACTGGACCTCGCCCGCGCTCAACCATAAATTTTTATTATTATTTGGATAATCAATGATAATTTCGCTTTGTAATTCAAACCGCCTATCGTGAGCCTATCGTCATCATTCAGTCGCAGGTAACGCTATGACCCACGCATTATTTCAACCAATCCAATTAGGCTCACTGTCACTCGCTAATCGCATCGTGATGCCGCCGATGACCCGCTCTCGTGCTTCTCAGCCGGGTAACGTGGCTAACGACATGATGGCCGAGTATTACGCTCAACGCGCCTCAGCAGGGCTTATCGTCGCAGAAGGCACCCAAATATCACCAATGGGTCAGGGCTATGCGTGGACGCCGGGTATCTACACCCCAGAGCAAATCGCAGGCTGGAAAAAAGTCACCGATGCCGTGCATGCCAACGACGGCGCTATCTTTGCCCAGCTTTGGCACGTTGGCCGTGTCACCCACCCCGACAATATCGGCGGCGCGCAACCCATCTCATCATCAGCGTTGAAGGCGGAAAACGTCAAAGTGTTTATCGATAACGGCAGTGATGCGCCGGGGTTTGTCGATGTGGTTGAGCCGCGCGCCATGACTCAAGATGACATTAACGCAGTGATCGCAGAGTATCGCCAAGCAGCTCTTAACGCGATTGAAGCCGGATTTGACGGCATCGAGCTTCATGCGGCTAACGGTTACTTAGTGAATCAATTTATCGACTCAGAAGCCAATAACCGCACCGATGAGTACGGCGGCTCTGTTGAAAACCGTCTGCGTTTCCTCGGTGAAGTGGTTCAAGCCATGATTGACGCCATCGGTGCCGAGCGTGTGGGCGTGCGTTTAGCGCCGTTTACCTCACTCAATGGCACGGTCGATGCCAACCCGATTGAAACGTACACCGCAGCAGCAGCGCTACTGAACACCTTGGGCGTTGTCTACCTGCACATTGCTGAAGTTGATTGGGATGATGCACCCGATACGCCAGTCGCATTCAAGCAGGCGGTTCGCGAAGCCTACCAAGGGGTAATTATCTATGCGGGGCGTTACGACAGCGAGAAAGGCGCACAAGCCATTAACGACGGCCTTGCGGATATGATTGGCTTTGGTCGCCCATTTATCGCCAACCCGGATTTGCCTCGCCGCATTGCGCACAACTATCCGTGGGCTGAGCACGATCCCGCGACCTTGTTTGGCGGCGCAGAAAAGGGCTTGCTCGACTACCCTGCGTATCAGAAAAGTTAATTTCCATCCGCACTAAAAGCCCCCGAATCCTCGGGGGCTAATATTTCGACCATAGCGCGATCAAACTTTCTAAGATTTGTGCGTATCAAGATAGCGATACGTCTGTGACTCACGGTCAACCAAGATCGAAAAATAGTATGATGCATCGTTATGACCATTCACCGCCTCACCTTCAATTTTGATGGCAGTGTCTGAATGCAATGAACAGGTAACGTTATCGAGACTGATCGCGGCATGATCATTGTTAATTTCCGCAAAGCTAAATCCTTGCTGTACCTCAAGTGCCGACCACTGCTCATTTAACGCCACAACGTCCGCAAAGAGCATATCTTGCCCCGCGTAATAAGCGAGGATCAACCGAAAATGCCCCTGCGTCTTACCGTCCTGCCAATCACCACAATTGTCAACACGTTGGATCGAACCAAACAGCGTCGATTGTAGAGCCTCGTAGGGAATAATTTGACCCAATGCAAAAGCAGGATTTGACAAGAACATCCCGATTAAAACTAAGTACTTTTTCATCTTTTCCATTACCTTCCATGACATCTGCTAGCTTACCATTTCGCAGGTCAAATATTTGCGAACATTACTGCAGACACCGCTGCAATGCACTGAAATAAATCGATTTAACCCCGCTTCATTGTTTGCCCTCGAGCGCAGTTACTGACAATCCCGACCAACTCCCCTACACTACTCGCCTACTGAAAAGGAATTTCGGGTAACTCTCATGTCAATCTTGGAAGGGCTGGGGCTGTTCTTCGGCTCACTGATCGCCAACACCTTGGCGTCGCTGTCAGGCGGCGGAGCTGGGCTATTGCAATTTCCCCTGCTGCTGTTTTTAGGCTTGCCTTTTGGCGTTGCGCTCGCCACCCATAAAGTCGCCTCTGTGGCACTGGGCGTTGGTGCGGCGATTAAACATCTGCGCGCAGGCACGCTCAACTATCCCCTCACCCTGTTCATTATTGCTGCAGGCGCTTTTGGCGTGATTGCAGGTGCGCATCTGATCTTGTTTGTTCCCGGCCCGATTGCCACCAAACTGCTCGGGGGCATGATCATCGCCCTTGGGCTTTATTCGCGTTTTAAGCCCACCCTCGGCCAGCAAGAACAAGCGCAACACCGCGATATCAAAGGGATGGCGATGGGGGCTATTGGCTTGATGCTCATTGGGATCATCAATGACTCACTCACAGCCGGTAGTGGCCTGTTTGTTACCTTGTTTTTGGTCTGGTGGTTTGGGTTTGACTACAAGCAAGCCGTAGCGTTAACGCTGATCAGCGTCGGATTGTTTTGGAACGGGATCGGCGCGGCCAGTTTGTACATCGCAGGGGCCGACATCTATTGGCCTTGGATCCCGATTTTGTTGCTCGGCTCGCTGCTTGGCGGTTACTTGGGCGCACATTTCTCGACGGTGGGCAGCACCCGCACGGTAAAAATCGCCTTTGAGATCCTGACGTTTGCGGTTGGGATCAAATTGCTGTCTTAGCGCGCTAGTTACGCGCTTGGATATCTTACGCGCCACTATCATCAAGGAAGGACTTATGAACATGGCTCACATCGACAAAGCCACTATTGAAATCTACTACTGTCGCCAATGTAATTGGATGCTCAGAGCGACATGGATGACCCAAGAGTTACTGCATACCTTTAGCAAAGAAATCGCCGCGCTAACGTTGCATCCCGACACCGGTGGCCGCTTTGAAATTCACTGTAACGGCGAGCTTATTTGGGAGCGTAAACGTGACGGTGGTTTTCCGGAGGCCAAAATCCTCAAACAACGCGTGCGCGATATTATCGATCCTGAGCGCGACCTCGGTCATGTTGATAAGAAATAAGCCCGCATAACACCTCAGCCTCGGTGACTCACATCTCGGCCGCAGGTGTCCATGTCGACATTTGAATAAAACCGATAGCTAACGGCGGGTGTTGTTCTATCAAAGCTTTAACCTCACGGCTGACAAACACGCGATCACTTAAGTACTTCACCTTAAACATCGTTAAGTACTTAGGATCGATTTTGCTCAGCTTTTCTTGGCAAAAAACCACCGTTTTGATCTCTTCCATTATCTCATCGAGGATGAGATTACCGTCTTCATCAAACGCTTCGGGATAATATTCCGACTGTTCTAAGTCAAGAACATCAAGAAAATCAAAGGTGTTCGCGGCGTAATAGCCTTCCACGTACTTTTCATCAACGCCACGGATAACTGCCGGTATCAATTGAACCGAAAAGTACGCTAAATCACGGAGCTCCTTATATATTTTACGACTAAAAATCGGCACGCTAGAAGCCTCGTGCGCGTTGGTGTAACGATGAACCACGCCCGCTTTTTTGTCTTCCTCATGAAACATATTCTTGAAGATCACTGGGCGACCATCAAACGGTATAGGATGCCTCGCCACATCGAGCCCATAAGGCTCCATCGTGCGCGATAACACGAGGTTACTGTCATTGCTGACGGTCTGGTGAATAAGAAAAAAGTCTTCTGTCGTGAAGCGCATTACGGCTGTTCCTTTTTAAAAATTGCGTTGATAACCGCACTACATCTCGGCCACAGGTGTCCATGTCGACATCTGAATAAAACCGATAGCTAGCGGCGGGTGCTGCTCTATCAAAGCTTTAACCTCACGGCTGACAAACACGCGATCACTTAAGTACTTCACCTTAAACATCGTTAAGTACTTAGGATCGATCTTGCTCAGTTTTTCTTTGCAAAAAACCACCGTTTTGATCTCTTCCATTATCTCATCGAGGATGAGATTACCGTCTTCATCAAACGCTTCGGGATAATATTCCGACTGTTCTAAGTCAAGAACATCGAAAAAATCAAAGGTGTTCGCGGCGTAATAGCCCTCAACAAAATGGTCGTCTTCACCTCGGATCACTGCCGGTACAAACTGAGTCGCGGCGTAATCTAGCGAGCTCAATGTTTGATAAACCACAGTACTAAAAATCGGTACGCTAGAGGCCTCGTGCGCGTTGGTGTAACCATGAACCACGCCCGCTTTTTTGTCTTCCTCATGAAACATATTTTTGAAGATCACTGGGCGACCATCAAACGGTATACGATGCCTCGCCACACTCAAACCATAAGGCTCCATCGTACGCGACAACACGAGGTTACTGTCATTGCTGACGGTCTGGTGAATCAGAAAAAAGTCTGCGGTGGTTAACACTCTGATACGTCCTTTTAATCATGCGCTAGTAATTTTCTAATATCGCAGCACGATTGGCTGCGGTATTTAAAATAGCCGTTATTATTTAGTGCCTTATCAAAACAAACAACCGGCAGAACGTCCCAATAGTGGGATTGCGCGAGCTAACGCGGAAAATCAGAAAAGAAAGCAGAAAGACCATAGGAATGGCATGCAGAAAGCAACAGATAGGAAGTAATGGCTTGAAAGCAACCGGTAAGAATCAACAAGCAAGCCCTGCTGCCCAACAAAAAAGAGCGTGAGGTATATGGGTAACCTCACGCTCTTTTGAGAATTAAACAGGTCTAAAATTTAGCCGAGTGTGGTCGCAACCACGACGTTGCCTTCAAAATCGAGCACTTGCAGTTGGCCTTCTTCTAGCAACCCGAAGGTAGGAACATGCCCGCCACGCGGATAGGTCACCGAGCCTGGGTTAAAGTGAACAATACCGTCGATCTCTTCTGCCACTGGCAAGTGCGTATGACCGTACGCCAGCACATCCCCCGGCGACAGCGGCGGCAAGTTGTTTGGCCCAAACAAGTGACCATGGGTTAAGAACATGCGCTTACCGTTAGGCAAAATGACCCAGTGGGAATCGCTCATCAACGGGAAATGCAGGAGCGCTTGGTCGACTTCGCTATCACAGTTACCGCGCACCGCAATGATCTTGTCGGCGATAGGATTGAGTAACTCAACGACACCTTGCGGATCGAGACCGTCGATGATTGGGTTGCGAGGACCGAAATTAAGCAGATCCCCCAACAGCACCATGTAGTCGGCACCGCTGCGCGCGTAGGCGGCCATCACAAGTTTGGCGGCATTGATGTTGCCATGAATGTCTGAGGCAAAAAACAGTTTCACTTGTACGTCTCCCCTGATAACTGTGGTGGGATTTTAACGAACTGTGGCACGGGTGTCTGCGTCAATCCACCTGACTGTTGCTTTCGACATCACTGAGCATGCCGTTGAGAACGATATTGTTATAGCTCACCATCCCCAGTACTTCACCACGCTCGATCACCGGCGCGCGGCTAATACCAAAGCGTTCGAACAATCGGGCGCAGTATTTCACGTTCATATCCGGTGAAACCGACAGCGCGGGCTTTGTCATAATTTCATACACATTTGTTCGCTCCGGCGCACGATTGAGTGACAGCACTTTCTTGGCAATGTCGTTCATCAGCACAATGCCAAACTCGTCGTCATCATCACGTTTATTAACGATCAAAGCTTTGACTTGCTCATGCCTCGCAATTCGGATCGCCTCCTCAATGGTGGTTAAGCCATCGACACAGGCAAACGTGGGCATCATCACATCCCTGACCCGCTTTTTGATTCGGTTACTCATAGTTCATCCTCCACCACTTTAGAGAGCGACTGAATTTGATGGGTGACGCCGACGGCATCTTCAATGTCGAGCTGTACCGCGATACCTTGGCCAGATTCGGCATCAAACTCGCCCACTTCGGCAATTTTTTCCAAAATTCCCCGCGCGAGATGCTCTTCCACCACAAACAACAACACATCACGCTGCACTTCGAGGGTTAAACCAAAAAAGGTTTTGCGCTTATTCAACCCTTCACCGCGCGCATTGTTAATCACCGTCGCCCCTGTTGCGCCAGCACCACGAGCAGCATCCAATACCGCATCGGTTTTACTGTCTTCAACAAAGGCAATTATCATCTTAAATCGCATCAGAAACTCCTTGTAAACGAGATCAGCTACTCTGACGTCGTATTATCTTGTTGATGCCGCTTATCGAGCCATGCGGTCAATTGCGCGTACCCCATCACACTGATCATCGGAAACAAACTGGCAAACGCAATTAAACCAAAGCCATCTATCATCGGGTTACGCCCCGGTACGGTTGTTGCCAGCCCCAACCCAAGCGCGGCCACCAATGGCACGGTGACAGTCGATGTGGTCACCCCGCCCGAATCGTAGGCTAAAGGCACAATAAACTTGGGCGCTAACGCCGTTTGGATCACCACCACCACATACCCTGTGATGATGTAATAATGGATAGGATCGCCCACCACGATCCGGTAACAGCCCAACCCAATCCCCAGCGCAACGCCAATAGCGACGGCAATCCGCAAACCAAAGGCGCTGACCGCACCGGCTGACACTTGGTTGGCTTTAATCGCAACCGCAATTAACGACGGTTCGGCAATCGTAGTACTAAACCCAATCGCAGCGGCAAAAATATAGACCCAGTAATACGCTTTCCAATCCAGATCCGCGCCAAGCTCGGCGTCTGCGTTGACAAAATCAGGGTGAGTCAGTTGGCTGGCCATGCTCTCACCCAAAGGAAATAGCGCCAGCTCCAAGCCCATTAAAAATAACGCCAGACCGATAAGCACAAAGACAAAACCCACCGCGACGCGTGGCCAATTGCTAATCGGACGCCGCAGCACCCCGAGTTGAAAACCTAAGATAATCGCCAAGATAGGCAAGATATCGCGTGCGGTACTGATCAGCGTAGTGAATAGATGGGAAAAGAGCGCGCTCATGCGGTCACCATGCCAAACGCCATCACAAAAATCATCGGCAGCAGGGACGCAAAGGCGATCAACCCAAAGCCATCGGTCATTGGATTTCGCCCTTTAATCGATGAGGCCAGCCCCACACCCAGAGCCGTGACTAATGGCACGGTAATGGTCGAGGTGGTCACGCCGCCCGAATCATAGGCAATCCCGATAATGCTTCTTGGCGCGAGAGCGGTCATGATCACCACCAGCACATAGCCACCGGCAATCATCCATTGAATCGACCACCCTTTAAGAATGCGCAACACCCCAAGTACGATGGCGATCCCGACCGAAATAGCCACCGTAAAGCGCAGACTTAAGGTATAAGATTGCTGGCCATCTGGGCTTATCAAGCCTTCACCTGCGGCAATTTTTGCCGCTTCCCCCGCCACTGCGGTCAAAGCAGGTTCGGCAATGGTGGTGCCAAAGCCCAAACAAAATGAGAAGATCAACAACCACACCACGCTGCCTTTGCTAGCAAACGAGCGCGCCATGGATTCACCGATAGGAAACAGGCCTAACTCAAGGCCAAAGATAAAAAAGCTCAGCCCCAGCACCACTAACACCAGCCCTGTCAGAATTTGGGCTAAGTCCGGCATGGGTTGTTGCAGCACCACTAACTGGAAAAAAACGATCACCGAAATGATCGGCATCAGATCGCGGATGCTTCCTAGAATGGCTTGCCACAGTGCGCTGAGTGCCTTCAAACAGAATTCTCCTTTCCTGTTAGATTAGTCTATTATTACACATAAATTCAGGCGATTACGTGAAGCCTGTATCAGCGCGACAGATCGCCAATACATAGATTTACGTACACTCCAAAGTGACAAATCCAACAAATTAAACGCGAATTTACGCGTTATTGTCACACTTGCAAGGTAGCCTCGGCACACTGGTTTGCACCGCGCTTTTACCATGTGCTCTGACCGCACAAGCGTTTTAGACCATCGCCGGCCTCGTTGTACAAGCGCATGCTATCGATTAACGAAAGTGACCGATGTGCGCTTTACCACAGCCTTAGCAACAACGCTGCAGCACCCACGGAGTTTGGCGCAATAGCCCCCGACGGAATAAGAGGAGATAACAATGAAAATATTGATGACAGGTGGCACCGGTTTGATTGGGCGGGCGCTGTTGCCCCACTTTTCGCGAGATGAGGTGATCATCCTGTCGCGCAATCCTGCCCGTGCTTACCAGCAACTCGGTCATCATATTAAAGTTATCGAGTCCTTAGATGTGTTGCCCAACTTTGATGACATCGACGTGGTGATCAATCTTGCCGGAGAGCCGATTGCGCAAAAGCGGTGGACGGAGAACCAAAAGAAGGTGATCAGCGATAGTCGCTGGGCTCTCACCGAAGCGATCACCGAGAAAATCATGGCGTCCGACCATCCGCCGCACACTTTTATTAGCGGCTCAGCCGTCGGTTACTATGGCGATCAACAAGAGCGCGAAATCGATGAAAACCTTGAGGTGGATACGCCGGAGTTCGCCCATCAGGTCTGCGCCCGTTGGGAAGAAAAAGCCCTGCAAGCCCAATCGATGCAAACCCGCGTCTGTATTCTTCGCACCGGGGTGGTACTCTCTCGCCATGGCGGTGCATTATCGAAACTGCTGCCGATTTATCAATTGGGCTTAGGCGGCCCCATAGGCAATGGTCGCCAATATTTCCCGTGGATCCATGTGCAAGATATGGTGCGCGGCATTTTGTTTTTACTCAAACAACCGCAAACCCAAGGGGTTTATAACTTTGCCGCGCCGAACACGGTCACTAACCGCGAATTTAGCGCGACCCTTGCCAAAGTGTTGCGTCGACCGCACATTTTGATGACCCCAGAATGGGCGATCCGCATTAGCATGGGCGAGTCATCCTGCCTGCTGTTAGACAGCCAAAAAGTGGTGCCCAAGCGCTTACAAGACGCCGGTTACAACTTCTCGTTCCCAAAACTCGAACCGGCGCTCAAAGAGACGTTGTTTGATTATTAAGGGGGGCAATTCGTATTGAACGGTCACTACATTTAACAACCGTAGAACCCGTGATAAAGGTATTGTCGCAACGAAAAAAGCACTAGAGAGTAAAAAGACACCGATGATCTTTTTGCTTTCTAGCTGCGGGGGCTTATCACGTCAAACTCCCCTATCTCTTCTTATCGCTTCAATCTCTTCTAATCAAAGCCTTGCTTGCAGTGAACGTACCTGCGTTGTGAATCACTCTACAATTTTTTGCTGTGTTACCTTTTCGCCATTGGATGATCTGGGTTTAGCTGAAGTAGATCCCACAAGTTTCCATACAAGTCTTCAAACACGGCTACCGTGCCATAATCTTGTTCTGCAGGCTCTCGAACGAAGTGGATACCCATTGCTTTCATGCGCTCAAAGTCTCTCCAGAAATCGTCAGTATTTAGGAACAGAAACACTCGACCACCCGCTTGGTTGCCAATGAACTCTCGTTGCTCTGGTTTCGATGCTTTAGCAAGCAACAGCGTAACGCCATGAGAGTTTGGAGGCGCGACAACCACCCAACGTTTATCTTGCTCAGGCTGGTAGGTATCTTCAATAAGCTCAAATTTGAGTTTGTTGACGTAAAAATCAATTGCCTCATCGTAGTCATTCACAACCAAAGCGATGTGGATAATGTTCTGTTTCATCGTATTCCTTATTGAAGGCTTTGACCTGTCGTATCACGGTTTAACAGCAAAGACAGATATAAAAACGCCAGCGAACGGGCTGGCGTTTTCTGTTATCTGCATTAATCCAACAGGGTAAAAATTTCTTCTTCGGGCAGGCGGGATTTTGGCAAGCGAGCGTTGAAGTCGCTCTCTTTGCGATAACCTAATGCCACTAGCGCGACAGCGGTATAGCCCTTTTCAATCAGGCCAAATTCGGCATTCAACGCTTGCGGATCCATCCCTTCAATCGGCACCGCATCCACTCCCAATGCGCCCGCACCGAGCAAAATGGTGCCCATATTGAGATAGACCTGCTTTTCCATCCAATGCTGCACATCTTTAAACACGTAGCGGTGCATATTCACAAACCGTGCTCGCCCTTGGGCAACCGTGGTTTTGAAAGCAGGATCAGGAAAACGCCCATCGGCTTCTTCTTGCGCCAGCAAATGCGCCATGTACGCCTCATCGATTTCAGTTTTTGCACACAACAAAATCACGTGAGAGGCATTGAGCACCTTGGGTTCGTTGAAAATAAAGCTCTCTTGCGTCCCAGCACTCATGCGCTTTTTCGCTGCGTCCGTCTCGGCAATCACAAAATGCCACGGCTGAGAATTCACACTCGATGGACTAAAACGCAGCAGTTGCTTAATTTGCTCAAACAGCGCCGCTGGGATCTTCTTCGTCGCGTCAAACTCTTTGGTGGAATACCGCGTTTGGGCAATATCACTCAGGTTCATGAGCTGGCTCTCCATGTTATCTAGCAATGCGTCATCATACCGTGCCTCGCTATATTCTCAATCAGCGCGTGGCTTTCGATATCGCATTAGTGAGTGCTCACCGTTCAGTGAGATCTCACCAAAGGGATTGGGTAATGCCCTCAAGAAGGGAAAATTCGTACGTCAGGCGCGGGAAGGTAAATAGGCAATTATTCCCACTCGTTGCTGCGGTCAACGACACGACGCTGTGGAAGAATAAGGAAGAGTAAAATATTGACGGCGGAGCGAAACAGTACCAAGGCAAATAACGCATAAGCGAAGGCTGCAAACACATGCCCACGCCCCCACGTATGATGGTAAAGCGGCGTGACATAATCATTGTGCAAGCGATAGCGCGACACAAAGCGGTAGTCGCTGACCGTCATACTCACGGTGTACACATCGCCTTGTTTGACGATATAGAAGCGCCCGTCACTGCCAATTCCCTCAGTGCTCTCGCCCGTGTAGTAGGCTTCCAGCTCACGATTGACCGCCCTCACGACATCAACGCCAGAATCGGTGACAATCGCCACACGAAACAGCGATGACACCTCGCCATCTTGCGGGTAATTAGAGCCCGCCACGGACCACACCATCATCAGCGACAAAATCAACGCAATGGCATAAGACACCGGGATAGAATAGAGAGATTGTAACCAACGCATGAAGACTCCTGCTCTGGTTGCGCGAGCTTGGGTAGACACCGAGTGCAAAAATTTATGCAGCAGGTGTATAACTAATGCCACACACCCTATCGGCTCAACCTAACCGTCGCAATCAGGGGAATGTCAACTCATTGATTACATCCTCATTTTGTGAAGCGTACCCAAAAGGATCATGGGTATTCAATCGCTACAACCAAGATAAAACCTTAAATAATCATTGCGTTACCGGGATCAACAGCCGGCGTAAGGTACTCGCTAACCCTAAATAAACCAGCGTAATTGATGCCACTGGCAAGGTGATCCACAGCATAGGGTGCCATTGATACACGAGGGCAAACCGATCCATCACTAAGGCTAAAGCAAGCTCTGCACCGAACACGGCAATTAACGCCGCAACGGCAGCGACAACCCCGTATTCCACCAGCAAGCTGGCGCGGATCAAACGCGAAGACGCCCCTAAGGTGCGATAGAGTTTAACTTCGAGTTGGCGCTGACTGATCCCCATGAGCAACAGGGTCAGCACCAACAGCAAACCACTAACGACGGCAACGCCCGCCAATACGGTGAGGGCGTTGGTCACTTCGGCGAGTAACCCTTGTACCCGAGTAACCATAGTGCGCAAATCCATAATGCTGACGGTCGGAAAATCCCGACTGATCTGCTCTAAGACCGGGCTTTGCTCATCGCTTAGCTCAAAACTTAACAACCAGGTTTGCGGGAAGCTCGCCATCGCTTGCTCAGGGAAAATAAAGTAGAAATTTGGCCGCATATTGCGCCACTCGACATGGCGAATACTGGTGATTGGCACTGTGACCGATTGGCTCGCCACAGTAAAGCTCACTTCATCCCCAAGTCCGATCCCCAAACGCTCAGCGACACCGCTTTCAATAGAGACGCCCAAATCATCACGCCACTCCCCTGCCAGCAGTTCGTTGTGAGACGGGATCGCGTCACGCCATGTCAGGTTCATTTCACGCCGGCGCAGCTCATCGGCCTCGGGATGTGTCGCCACCCAAGTTTCGATAGGGGTGTTATTCACTGCGGTCACCCGCCCACGGATCACCGGATAAGCCTCTGAGCGGGTAATATTCGCCGCATCTAACGTCGCGAGATAGGCGTCTCGCTCGCTTGGCGCGACATTAAGCGCAAACACATTGGGGGCATTGTCAGGAATGGTTTGATCCCACTCGGCTAACAATTCCGACTTCAACAGCCACAGCACACTGATCAACATCAGCGAAGTCGCCATCGCGGCCAATTGCATGCCGGTTAGCAATGGCGAGCGGCGGATCCGGCTCAGCGCCAAGGCAGCGGCGGCAGTAAACGGCAAACGGCTCAGCATCCACACCATGGCGTACCCCGCAGCGCCAAGCAGGGCCATCATCACCACGAGTCCGAGCAATACCACCAACACAATGACGTTGTCGCCAAAGCCCATCGCGGCGGCGAGAGCCAGCGGTAGCATCAAGAGGGCATCCGACCACCGATGATCCAATGGCGCTTGACGGCGAATTGCCGATAGCGGTGTGCGCAGCAGTGCGAGCAGCGGGATCCCCATCGCCGGTATGGCGACCACGGTAGCGACCAAGAGCCCCAGCATGACAGGTGTCGCGCCCGCAGACGGCAGCGCTTGCGGCAACATCCCCGCCAGCGGCAAGGCCAATGCGCGCTCCAGCAATACACTAAACCCAATACCCAGCACACTGCCGACAATTAATAGCCAGAGACTTTGCGCCAATAACCAACGTGCCAACCATCCTCGACTGGCACCGAGGCTTTTCAGCATCCCGACTTGCTCTTGACGCGAGCGCGCGAAGTGATAGCAAGCCAAGGCCAACGTCGCCGCAGACATGATCACCACCAGCACCACACTGAGTGACAAATACTGTTTCGCTTTCACTAACAGATCGCCCGTGCGCCCTTCCGTCTCTTCACTAAGCCAACGCACGCCCGGCGCGGCGGGATGGCGCTGCTCAAGTTGTGCCAGCGTCGCATCATCACCGCGAAAGTACGTACGCAGTAGGCTACGGCTACCCAATTGGATCGCACCGGTTTCTTCCACATCATCCCAGTGGATCAAGGCTTGAAGCATTTGGTTAAACGGGTTGAACGACAGCTCCGGATCGTGGCCTATCTCGCCCGTTACCTGCAGCCGCGCATCACCCACCTCGACCCAATCGCCCGGCTGAACATCGAGCAACATCATCAATTGCGACTCTAACCACAACTCACCCGGATTAACGTGAGACTGCGCGCCAAGCTGTAACTCACCGCGCAAAGGAAACAGTGAATCCACCGCTTTCACGCTGATCAGCTGCATGCCGTTATCACTAAACGCCATGGTGCGAAAACGCAACTGCTGGCTGATGGTCACATCACTAAGTTGGGCACGCTCTGCGGCCAACCATTCAGGCTCGGCGCTCGTCACTAAGACCCGATCGGCGGCCAAAATCGCTCGGCCTTGCTGGGTCATCTGCATTTCGATCCGCAGCGCCAACGATGCCAAGGCGCAAACCGCGCCAACAATCAATGCAATGGCAAAAACCACTGACCACAACTGCCCTTGGCGCAGCTCTCGCCAGCGCCAATGCCAAATTAAACCTCGACTGGAATACGACATCAGCTCACCTCCGCCGTCGAGGTTTCATCAATAATTTGCCCTTCGGCTAAGGTCAGCACGCGATCACAACGCTTAGCTAAAGCAGGATCATGAGTGACTAACACCAAGGTGGTGCCGTGCTCTTTGTTAAGTTCAAACAAAAGCTCGATAACATGTTGCGCAGTGTGTTGATCCAAATTGCCCGTCGGTTCATCGGCAAACAATATTTTGGGCCGGATCATAAAGGCGCGCGCTAACGCAACCCGCTGCTGCTCACCGCCTGAAAGCTGTGAAGGAAGATGGTGCTCGCGCCCCGCCAAACCCACACTTTCGAGCAAGGCTTTACCACGCTGCTCGTCGATAGGCTCAGAGCGGATCAATTGCGGCAGGACCACGTTTTCTAGCGCGGTTAAGGTTGGCACCAATAAGAAGCTTTGAAACACAAACCCGACTGATTCGCGACGCAAAGTGGCCCGCGCTTCGCCGTCCATCGTAGACAGTGAATGACCGAGCAGCGAGACCTCCCCTTGAGTTGGTACGTCCAATCCGGCTAACAACGTCATCAATGTCGACTTGCCGGCTCCCGAGACTCCCACCAAGGCGATGGCCTCACCTGACTCGACCTCAAGGGAAACATCCTGCAATATAGTAAGCGTTGATGTGGCGGTAGAAACCTGTTGAGTTATACCCTTAGCAAAAAGAACGGAAGCTGACATGAAACACATCCTTATTAGTATCATCTTAACGTTGACGACTTGGTGCAGTTGGGCCAAGTCGACCTTATTGATTGTGGGCGACAGTTTGAGTGCCGGCTACCAAATGGCCGAGGAACAAAGCTGGCCCTATCTTCTTAATAAGTCGCTAGCGGGCGATCAGATCACCGTGATCAATGCCAGCATCTCTGGCGATACGGCGGGCAATGGCGCGGCCCGCCTCCCAGCATTGTTAGCACAACATCAACCGAACTATGTGTTAATCGCACTCGGTGCCAACGATGGCCTGCGCGGTTTTCATCCTTCCAAAACCGAGCAAGATTTAACGGCAATGATCACAGCAAGCCAAGCGGCGAACGCTGGGCCAATGTTAATGCAAGTGCGAGTGCCACCCAATTATGGTCGCCGCTACAGCGAGCGTTTCGAGGCGCTGTATCCTGCGTTGAGTGACGAATATGACATTCCACTGCTGCCGTTTTTCTTAGAGGCAGTGATCACCAACGACGATTGGATGATGTCGGATGGGCTGCACCCAAACGCCAGTGCGCAACCCTTTATTCGTGACTACATGCAAGAAGCACTATTGCCGTACTTGCAGTAATTGTCATCTGCTTTACTGTAACGTTTTTTAATTTCGTGACGCGCGTATTCGGCTAAAACGTGCGAGATCTTTCATACAACACAGTCGCGTTTTCGCCACGATGGCGAGCATTAACCATAAGGATGTAACCATGCCAAAATCTGTCTTAATTACTGGCTGCTCCACCGGCATAGGCTACACCTGTGCACACGCACTAAAAGCAGCCGGTTACGACGTCATTGCCTCTTGCCGTCATCCTGATGATGTAGCGCGTTTAGAAAAAGAAGGGCTAAGGTGTATTGCGCTCGATCTGGCCAACAGCGAAAGCATTGTTCAGGCCGTCGCCCAAGTAACTGAACTAACCGACGGCAAACTGTATGGTTTGTTCAACAATGGCGCTTACGGTCAACCGGGGGCACTTGAAGATCTCAGCACCGACGTAATGCGCCAGCAATTTGAAAGCAACTTTTTTGGCTGGCACCACCTGACTACCGCGTTGTTGCCCCTGATGCGGGCCCAAGGCGAAGGGCGAATTGTGCAAAACAGCTCCATTTTAGGGTTTGTGGCGCTACGTTACCGCGGCGCGTACAACGCCAGTAAGTTTGCGATTGAAGGTTGGAGCGATACCTTGCGCTTAGAGCTGGCCAACACCAATATTCACATCAGTTTAATTGAACCCGGTCCGATAGAATCCGCGTTTCGCGCCAATGCCTTAAAAGCGATTGAAGCCAACGTTGATATCGACAACAGCGTGCACCGCGAAGACTATCAAACCCAACTGAGCCGCCTTGCCAAACCGGGTAAGTCAGGCAAATTTACTCTGCCGGCAGACGCCATTGTCGCCCCTTTGCGCCATGCGTTAGAAAGCCCGAAACCCAAGGCGCGTTATCGCGTCACCACCCCAACCAAATTCAGTGCCGTCTTAAAGCGTCTACTATCGACCCGCCAACTCGACAAGGTACTGCTTTCTAACGATTAGTTAAGCGATGGGCTTACCATTCACGCATAACGCCAAATTGCAGCCTATCTGGCTGCATTTTTTATCGCTGCACACGGGGGCAACTGAGCGATGTAACAACACTAAAAATTGCACGCGGGGTTTATCTGTGTCACAGCCAATAAAATTTCTTTCTGATCCCAATAAGGTGTAATCAGACTGTCACATTTCACATTTATCGTGATTAGACTGCGTAATGTATATACCCAAAATATACAGCACGCGGTAACTAGATTAGGGTTTAGTGACTGCGACTTGCTCAAGGTAGCTGTTCAACGTAACTAAACCAGATTCGCAGTACACCAGTGCCGGTTTCCGTCACTGAACAACAACACTGTAAATAGACAATCGTCAACAGGTACCTCAATGACTCTACGACAAATTAATTTTGTGTGTGTCGGTATCGTGCTTGCTGTACTACTGGCATTCTGAATTCCGTGAACACACTGCTTTTCCGAAACGCCCGCAATACCTAAGCTCGGCACTGTCGAGCGAGCAACACCCAGATTCGCAACACCAAAAAGAACAAAGCAATCGTCACGAAAGGGGCTTGTCCCCTTTCCGCTTTGCTGCGTTTCGCTTTTACCGAGACTATTTCTTCCACCCAACCGCATTGCCCGTCTTTTGGCAATAACCTCCTAGCCGACAAGTACTACCTATAATTAGCGCCCTGTCGAATTCACCACTTTCCCTTGAATAATCGCCGGTTTGCCCCCAAATATTCAAAAATAGCTATAGAATTCAGTCAATCGGCATCATTTTAAGTCACCGCATTTTTCAGGTGCGCACTTATTGCCCACGACCTTCAAAGGAAATCGATCATGATGAATCCCGCTACTATTGAGCTTAACGAACAAAATCTCGGACAGGTGATCGAGCAGTCGATGCAAATGCCTGTCTTTATTAGCTTCTGGGCGCCATCGCTTCCTGAATCCGTCGAAACCCACAAATTGCTCGAACAGCTTCTCAGTGGTTACCAGCAATACATTCAATTGGCGTCGCTCAACTGTGAAGAGCACATGATGGTCGCACAGCAGTTTGGTATTCAGGGTGTGCCGACTATCGCAGTGTTTAAAGATGGACGCCCTGCTGATGGCGTTGCTGGGCCGCAAAACGAAGAGATGCTAAACACGCTGATTGCTAAATTTGCGCCAAGCCAAGACGCGCTCGCCTTTAACGACGCCGTGGCGCTCATTGCAGCGCAAGACTTTGGCCAAGCCCTACCAAAACTGCAAGCTATCTTGCCAAGCCACAACCCAGATAACCTGACGCTACTCAAAATTGCCGAATGTCAGCTAGAGTTGGGCCAATTGGATGATGCAGAAGCGTCACTGGATCAAGTACCGATGCAAAATCAGCAAGCTGAATACAAAGGGCTGGTGTCGAAACTGGAACTGATGCGTCAAGCTGGCAATAGCCCGGAGATCCAAGAGCTCGAAGCCAAGCTAGCGCAAGATCAAGAGAACAACGCCATCCGTTTTGAACTCGCAGTTCAGTATCATCAAGTCGGTCGAGATGAAGAAGCGCTGACACTGCTGTTCGCTATGCTACAAAAGAACATGGATGCCGAAGAGGGTCAGGTGAAAAAGACCTTTATGGATATCGTCACCGCGCTAGGACAAGGTAACCCTATCGCGAACAAATTCCGTCGTCAGCTATACGCATTACTGTACTAGATCAGTTAATTTAACAACTCTGCGACATGGCTCGACACCTTACAATTTAGTTCCTCGGCCAGTCGCAGAACTGCTCTATAGTGGGTTCTTTGTTCACACACAAAGGACTCATACTTATGGACCTGTTAATGCTATTAGGAATAGCTGTCGCTGTTGTCGTCTTTTTCCTGTTTATGTCATACAAAACAGTACCACAAGGCTACAACTGGACTGTTGAGCGCTTTGGTCGTTATACCCGCAGCCTAGAGCCGGGCCTTGACTTCATCGTGCCATTCTTTGATCGCATCGGCCACAAAGTAAACATGATGGAGCGTGTCTTAGATATCCCAGCCCAAGAAGTGATCTCGAAAGATAACGCCAGCGTGACAATTGATGCTGTGTGTTTCGTGCAGGTGGTCAATGCCGCGCAAGCCGCATACCAAGTGAACGAAATCGAACACGCGATTCGTAACCTTACCCTCACCAACATCCGTACCGTCCTTGGCTCAATGGAGCTCGATGAAATGCTGTCACAACGTGATGTCATTAACGGTAAGCTACTGCACGTGGTTGATGAAGCAACGAATCCTTGGGGTATTAAAGTTACCCGTATCGAAATTAAAGACGTACAGCCACCGGCCGATCTTACCGCTGCGATGAACGCGCAAATGAAAGCAGAGCGTAACAAGCGTGCGGAAGTACTTGAAGCGGAAGGTATTCGTCAAGCTGAAGTTCTGAAAGCGGAAGGTCACAAGCAGTCTGAAATCTTGCGTGCAGAAGGTGAAAAACAAGCCGCCATTCTGCAAGCAGAAGCACGTGAACGTGCGGCAGAAGCAGAAGCGCGTGCAACCGCTATGGTATCGGAAGCCATTGCCAAAGGTGATATGCAAGCGGTTAATTACTTCATTGCACAAGGCTACACCGACGCACTGAAATCTATTGGTCAATCTGAAAACGGCAAAGTGATCATGCTACCACTAGAAGCCTCTAGCCTAATGGGCTCGATTGCGGGCATTTCTGAAATGTTCAACATCAGTAAGCAAGATCGTCAGCAACGCCAAGATAATTTCTAATCGTTATGCTTGATTCTATTACATATATTCATTGGTTAATCGTAGGCCTAGTTCTCTTAGGCCTCGAACTCGCTGGCGCGACCATGGGCTATCTGCTCTGCCTTGGATTGTCTGCGCTAGTGGTTGGTTTGGTAAAGTGGATAGTGCCTAGCCTTTCTTGGGAATTACAGCTGATTTCTTTTGCTGTGTTCGCTCTATTTACCACTTGGCTGTGGTGGCGTTACCGCAAACAGATTTACCGAGAAGACAACAAAACCAATTTGTTGAATCGACGTATGGATCAATTAGTTGGTAAAACCACTCGCTTGGAAGAAGCCGTGGACGTGGGCTCTTGCCGGATCAAACTCGGTGATACCTATTGGAGTGCGAAAGCCTCTACTGCTATCGCTGCGGGATCGCGAGTCAAAGTCGTCGACGTCGATGGACACATATTGACCATTGAACCGGTAGACGCTGACTAAGCGAACAACCCAGCTAACCTTGCCCAACTTAAAAATCCGCTTGAGCCTCTTAAGCGGATTTTTCTTTTCTCGCCAAAAACACATTCGCCTAACGCTGTACTTTACTCCGTACTTAGCGCTTTTAAGATCGGGCAGCACGGCGAGCTGTCACCGGGACATTGCTGAGTTAAGTCCGTGAGCGTTTGCTTCATTGCTTTCAACTCACGAATGCGCTGATCTATCTCTGCCAGTTTTTCGAGCGCATGTTGCTTTACGTCGGCACTGCTGCGCTCAGGATCTCGTGACAACGCCACCAGCGCTTGGCACTCATCCAACGAAAAGCCAATCAACTTCGCACGTTTAATGAGCACCAACTCTGCTACCTGCGCGGCGTTATAGTCACGGTAGCCGTTATCAGCGCGATGAGGCGGCGCAATCAAACCGCGTTGCTCGTAAAAGCGGATCGCCTTGGCGGTCAATCCGGTCTGTTTCGCGACGTCACTAATATTCATATTGACCTTCCAGTAACTGTAACCTTTATACTCTAGCGAAAAGTAACTCCAGAGCAAACTCAAAAGAGCAAATCCTATGGAACTGATCATCCCGCTAACTGGGCTTAAATGCCAACGCTGTGTAGCCAAACTTCAAGCTGCACTTGATAGCGATACCACTCTGCCGGCCACCTCAGTGGAGAAAACAGCCTTGAGTGTCACAAGCTCGGTCGATATCCAAACGCTCATTGACAGTATTCGTCAGCAAGGCTTCGATGTGGCGATGCGTGAATACCAATTAAGTGGCCTTAACTGTGGCCGCTGCGTTAACAGAGTCAAAACCGCATTGAGTGAGCGTGATGACGTGGTGTTCACCGACGTCACGAAAACCCAGCTAAGCCTTTTTGGTGAGATCAGCGAAGCCGATCTATCTAAGGTGATCGCCGATCTCGGTTACCAGTTAAGCCCTGCCGATAGCGCAGAGCCTGAGCACACCGCTGAAACAGACACGGCAAACGCCACACCTACAAACACAACCCCCTCAGACACAGAGCAAGCAGCGAGTGCTCCTCGAACAGCTACAACGCCTCAAACCAGCGCGCAAACGCTGATGATCTCCGGCATGACCTGCGCCAGCTGTGTCGCTTCGGTTGAGAAAACGATATTGCAACAAACCGGCGTGAGCTATGCCAGCGTCAGTTTGGCTGAGCACAGTGCCGACGTGGTGGCCGATGACCTTGCGCCCGTTATCGCAGCGCTAACCGAGGCAGGCTACCCTGCTACGCGCTTAGAAAGTGAAGAGAGCCGCCGCAGCCTATTAGACGATCAAACCGAACGGCTCTATCGCGGCCATATTCGTGATACGTGGATTGGCCTAGCGGTCGGTATTCCGATGATGGCAATTGGTATGATCGGCAACACCATGATGATCACCTCGCCTGAGCGCCAATGGGGCTGGGGCGTAGGTGGCCTTATTACACTGATTGTGCTGATGACGGCAGGCGCAGGCTTCTTTCGCAATTCATGGAGCGCGTTGCAACATCGCCGCGCCACTATGGATACCCTTGTCGCACTCGGCACCGGTAGCGCCTGGCTCTATTCGATGGCCGTTGTATTGGCTCCGGATTGGTTCCCAATGCAAGCACGTCATGTTTACTTTGAAGCCTCTGCAATGATCATAGGTTTGATCTCGCTTGGCCACGCTATCGAAGTGAAAGCCAAACGTCGTTCATCTCAAGCGATCGAAAAACTGATGGATCTCCAGCCGCAAACCGCTCGTCTCCTCACAGAGCAAGGCGAGCAAGAAGTGGCTGTAGCGAGTGTTCAACGCGAGCAGATCATTCGCGTTAAACCGGGTGAAAAAATCCCACTGGATGGTGAAGTGATCCGCGGTGAAAGCTATGTCGATGAAGCGCTACTGACTGGCGAGCCACTGCCTAACGCGAAAACCTTGGGTGACACCGTGCACAGTGGCACCTTTAACCAGCAAGGCACGTTAGACATTAAAGTCACCGCTGTCAGTCAAGATTCGCTGTTAACGGCGATCATTCAACTGGTACGTAAGGCGCAAAATTCTAAACCGGCACTCGCACGCATGGTCGACAAAGTTGCTGCCGTGTTTGTTCCTGTCGTCGTGGCGATTGCAATACTCACCGCGATCATTTGGGGGATCTTTGGCCCTGCACCATCGGTGAGCTACATGCTGGTAACCTCGGTAACAGTGCTGATCATCGCCTGCCCTTGCGCCCTAGGCTTAGCGACGCCAATGTCAGTGACCAACGGCGTCGGCAAAGCCGCCGAGCTTGGCATTTTGGTGCGCGATGCTGATGCGCTGCAGCTAGCAAGCGAAATCGACACCGTGGTACTAGATAAAACCGGCACCTTAACCCAAGGCAGCCCTAGCCTCGTGCTTAAGCACTTTTTTAACGAAGCGCAAAGCGAACAAGCGGTATTAGATGCGGTCGCCAGTATTGAGCTGTTTTCTGAGCATCCGCTGGCCAAACCCTTGGTTGATGCGGGCAAAGCCGATGAAACGCGCGTCGCTAATCCCACTGCAGTCACTGGCCAAGGCATGACGGCGACCCTAGATGATCAACCATGGGCTATCGGTAATGCACGCTTAATGACAGAGCAAGGGATTGACATCGAAGGCGCACAAAGCCACGTCGCTGAATATTCATCGCAAGGCGCTACGCCGATTTACGTTGCTTGCCAAGGTCAGCTTGTCGCGCTGCTGGGGATCAGTGATCCACTGCGCGATACCAGTATCAAAGCAGTTGCGGCATTCCATGCCATGGGTAAACACGTGATCATGCTGACTGGCGATCACCCGCAAACCGCTGAAGCCATTGCAAAACAAGCAGGGATCGATGAAGTGATTGCAGGCGTTCTACCGGATGGCAAATCCGCCGTTATTGAACAATTAACTGCTCAAGGTAAGCGTGTTCTGATGGTTGGTGACGGTATTAACGATGCGCCTGCGTTGGCGGCCGCACATGCCAGTATCGCGATTGGAACCGGCAGTGATATCGCCAAAGAAAGCGCTCACTTTATCTTAGTTAGACCGACATTGCTGGCGGCGGTAGATTGCTTAGCCTTGTCTGACGCGACCCTGCGTAATATGCGCCAAAACCTATTTGGTGCCTTTATCTACAACACCATAGGGATTCCGGTCGCTGCAGGGATCTTGTTCCCATTCACTGGCCACCTACTTGACCCTATGGTCGCAGGCGCGGCAATGGCAGCGTCTTCCATTACGGTGGTGTCGAATGCGTCACGGTTGAAACACTTCAAGAGTGTCACGACCAACGATTGAAAAGCCACATACTGGCAAGTTAAGTAGAAATTGAGGGCAGGCTAACGTCTGCCCTTTTTGTTATCACGCCGTCAGTAACACGCTCTGGCCGTTGCTATCACAATGACACTGGTTTACCCTCGGTTAAACAGAGAGTTATAAGGCAGCACAGATGGCTAGGACAACAAAAACATACCGCGCGATACTCACCTTCATCGCCGCCGTGTTTTGCGCTCATCCTGCCAGCGCCGAGCCTTACGTATGGCAGCTCAATAAAGGTGAGTTAACGTACTCTGTCATTGGTACCATTCATTTTGGCGACCAACCGCCCCAGCCATTGCCCACACCACTCCCTCAATTACTACAACAGGCCAATGGCTTAATTGTTGAGGCCGATATTCGCCACACGTCTGCGCCCACGGATTTCCCCGCAGGCCCTATCGTTGCTGATGTATTAAACAGCGAGCAGCAAACCGAGCTAAAGCGCCGCGCCAACGAGCTCAACCTACCGTGGCCCGGAGTTTTAGGGTTACAGCCATGGCTGGTGGCTATTCACTTACAACAATTGCAAGCTCAACAACATGGTTTACGTCCGCAATGGGGTATCGACTTAGCCGCGATGGCCACCGCCGAAAGCTTCGATGTGCCGATTTTTGAACTCGAAGATCTCGATAGCCAGTTTACGATGCTGCAATCGCTCCCTGAAAATGGCGGCGAGCTGCTATTGCAAACACTCGACGAGTGGGATCATTCAGAGTCGCTTCTCCCCTGCCTGCTGCCCGCGTGGCGTGAAGGCGATATCGCCTTTTTCAAAGAGCAGTTTGATCTCGACACCTCGATGCCAGATACCGAACAAGCCCTTCTGACGGATAGAAACCAAGCTTGGGTTAACGCCCTAATGGACAACTATTCATCAGGCCACTATGTGGTGATGGTCGGCATGCTTCATCTCATTGGGCCAGATAGCTTACCCAAACTGCTGCAACAGCAAGACTTCACCCTAATTGCACCGCAAAGAAAAAGCGCCAGCATCAACTACACTGAAGGTAACTGCACCATCAAATAGCTGAGCGATTTCTCATCTCCATCAATTTTCATATAAGTGCTTACCACACTTGAAAATGATAATGATTCTCACTATCATGTTGCTATCACTCATTACTTATAGGGATAATTGACATGACTCGCTTGCTTTTAGCGATTTTTAGCGCAGTGCTTTTGATGACTGCACCTTCGATGGCCTTCGCCAAACTCAAAGTCGCAACCACCTTTACCATCTTGCAAGATATGGTAGAACAAGTCGCAGGCGAACATGCCGACGTAGTTTCTGTAACCAAGCCGGGCGCGGAAATCCATGACTACCAACCGACCCCTCAAGATATTGTGCGCATCTATGATGCCGACCTCATCATCTGGAATGGCCTTAACTTAGAGCGTTGGTTTGAAAAGTTTTACACCCAACTTGATAACGTGCCTGTAGTGGTGATCTCTGACGGCATCGAGCCGATGTCGATCAACAGCGGTCCGTACAGCGGTAAACCTAACCCTCACGCTTGGATGTCCGTTCCCAATGCGCTGATTTATGTCGACAACATTACAGCAGCCCTAAGCGAGTATGATCCTGACAATGCGGAGTACTATCGTGCCAACGCACAAGCCTACCGCGATACCCTACTGTCACTGGATGAACAAATTCGTGATGAACTGGCCAATATCCCCGATGACAAGCGTTGGCTAGTAACCAGTGAAGGAGCATTTAGCTATTTCGCCCGTGATTACCAATTGCAAGAAGCCTACCTATGGCCGATTAACGCCGATCAACAAGGCACACCGCAACAAGTGAGCGGCTTGATTGAAATGGTACGCGAAAACAGCATACCAACCGTGTTTAGTGAAAGTACGGTAAGCCCAAAACCTGCCCAACAAGTCTCTTCGGAAACCGACGCCCATTATGGTGGTGTGTTGTATGTCGATTCTCTCAGTGAGCAAGATGGGGTGGTTCCCACCTACCTTGATTTGCTGAAAGTCACATCTCGCACCATCACCAAGGGATTAAGCCATGCAGCCCAGCATTGATATTACCGACGTTTCCGTTCGCTATAGCAACGGCCATCAGGCTCTCGATAACGTCAGCTTCTCACTCAAGGGCGCGCAAGTCTGCGCCCTTGTGGGGATGAATGGCAGCGGCAAGTCGACTCTATTCAAATCAATGATGGGGCTGGTCAAACCGCAGCAAGGAAAAATCAGTTACAGCGATAAACCCATCAAAAAGGCGCTCTCTGGTCAGCAAGTTGCCTATGTGCCTCAAAGTGAGGAGATCGATTGGCACTTTCCGGTTTCGGTCAAGGATGTGGTGATGATGGGTCGCTATGGCTACATGAATTTTCTGCGCCAAGCCTCAGACAATGATCATCAAATCGTTAAATCCGCGATGGTAAAACTTGGCATTTTTCACCTTGCCGATCGCCAAATTGGCGAGTTATCCGGCGGGCAGAAAAAACGCGTTTTTCTTGCTAGAGCCCTGGCTCAGCAAAGCCCAATAATCTTGCTTGATGAGCCCTTCACTGGCATTGATGCGGCGACCGAGCAGAGCATCATGGAGCTGCTGATTGGCTTACGCGATAAAGGCCAGCTGATTTTTATCTCCACCCATAACTTGGGCACGATTCCGGAATTTTGCGACCAAGTGGTTCTGCTCAATCGCGCCGTGATCGCCACAGGTGCGACCAAAGAAGTCTTTACGGAATCAAATTTAAGCCGTGTCTTTGGCGGGGCATTGCGCCAAGTTGAAATCCCAAGTGCGACCGTCACCGTTGTGACCGATGATGAGCGACCCGCGATTTTTCACTCCGACAGGGATTAACGCATGGATATAGAGGGCAAAGAAATGTGGCTAGACATTGCCATTGAGTGGGCATTGGCCCCACTGCAATATGCATATATGCAGCATGCTATCTTAACCAGTGCCATGGTCGGCGCTTTGTGTGGCATGCTATCTGTGTTGCTGATTTTAAAAGGTTGGTCACTGATCGGCGATGCACTATCACACGCGGTAGTGCCCGGTGTCGCCATCGCCTATGCGTGCAACTTTCCGTTCGCAGTAGGCGCAGCCATCACCGGAGGCTTAGCCGCCGTGGCCATGGCGTTGCTTAAGCAGATCACCCACCTCAAGCAGGATGCCATTATTGGTCTTGTGTTCAGTACCTTCTTTGCCGCTGGTCTTTTCATCATTTCGCTAGTTCCAACGTCCATTAATATCAACTCGATCATCTTCGGCAATATCTTGGCGATAACGCAAGCGGACATGATCCAAATTGCGGTAACGACCGTCATTGCGGCCCTTTTGATCAGCCTAAAATGGCGCGATCTAATGTTGGTCTTCTTCGATGAAGGTCAAGCCAGCAGCATGGGACTGCCTGTGCGTCGTTATCAATGGCTGTTTTACTGCTTGCTCAGTGCCAGTGTTTTGGCCGGTCTAAAAAGCGTTGGCGCAATCTTAGTCGTCGCGATGGTAGTAACGCCGGGGGCAACGGCTTACCTCTTATGTAAGAACTTTCGCAATACCATGCTGCTCAGTACGGTGATCGGTTTTACCACCAGCTTGTTTGGTGCGTGGCTAAGTTACCACACAGACACCACCACCGGCCCTCTGATTGTGGTGATGCAAACCGGATGCTTCATCTTGGCCTTCTTGTTCTCCCCGTACCAAGGGCTTATTGGTCGTCGTCTTAGCTTTTCGCTTCGCCGCCAGCAGGTGATTTCATCATGAGTGATTTTCTTTTTACCCCGTTCAATTTTCCCTTTATGCAAACGGCGATGGTGGCTGCCTTGGCGATTGCTGTTGTTTGCGGCTTGACCTCCTGCTTTCTGGTAATGAAAGGCTGGTCGATGATGGGGGATGCGATTTCCCATGCTGTCCTGCCGGGTATCGTACTGGCCGTGATCCTCGGTGTACCACTTTTACTTGGCGCACTGGTTTCTGGCCTGATCTGCGCGATTTTGGCAGGCGTGGTGCGCTCTAACAGTATTATCAAACAAGATACAGCGCTTGGCATCGTGTTTACCGGCATGTTCAGTTTAGGCTTGCTGATGTTTGCCGCGATTGAAACCGACCAACACCTTCAGCACATCCTTTTCGGTAACCTGATGGGGCTACCTCTCGAGATCATGGCGCCACTGTTAGTCACCGCTAGTCTCGTCACCCTACTGCTGTTGGTGTTCAAAAAAAGCTTGGTGCTCTGGGTATTTGATACCAGCCACGCCAGTACCATTGGCATGCCCATTCAGGTGATCCATTTAGGCTTCTTAACCATGTTGGCGGCGACAATAGTCTCTGCACTTCACGCAGTGGGTGTCGTCTTAGTGGTCGCCATGCTGGTGGCGCCTGGGCTCACGGCGCAACTGGTTACCCATCGCTTCGATCATATGCTCGTTATCTCGGTGCTTAGCGCCGTTGCCTCTTCGTTTATTGGACTAATATTAAGTTTTCATTGGGATGCAGCAACGGGCCCAACCATTGTACTTGTACAAGGTTTTTTCTTTTTGGTTTCGCTGTGTGTGAACAAGTATCGTCTTGCGCACCACAAACCAACCGAGAGCCGCACCGCATAGTGGTGACAACGTCTTAACATTCCTCAACGACACGGTAGCGATAATCTGCATCACAGCTTATCGATATCCGTAAATGCCAAGCTGCACGCTAACTGATTGATCCTGTACTATTGTGCCCCGTAGGAAAGATCTATTGATAAAAGGAAACCAGATGAAACTGTTGAAATTTGGTATACCATTCTTTGTGGTACTCGTTCTAGGAGCATGCAGCATGGCACCGTTTAACTCGTCTTTTGAAATGCACGACAGGCTGCCAGAGTGTGGCAGTAAACCTAACTGTGTATCCAGCCAAGATCCTCGCCCACGCTTCTATATCGCCCCTGTCACGCTCAATGACGGCGTTACCATGGACGATGTCGCTGCCGCCCTCGCCGTTCAACCTCGCACTACAATAGTGACCCAAACCGATACCCAACTGCACGCTGAAAATCGGAGCAAATGGTTCAAGTTCGTTGATGATATCCAACTCGCCTTGACCAACAATGTGCTGTACTTTTACTCCGCTTCACGCGTTGGTTATTCTGATCTAGGCGTCAATCGAAAACGCATTGAAGCGCTGATCACGCAGTTGAATGAAAATGGTTGGATTGCGCCTGACAGTGAGCAGGTAACAACTTACCCTTAGCTATCAACGTGTCCTTAGCTATCAACGCGTCCCCTTAGCATTTAAGCGCTGCTATCTAACGCGATGCACTATCTACTGCACTTCACTTACCCATACATTACCAGGGGTTGAAATGATATTGATTATCATTTAAAAGTATCCTTTGGTACTTCATGTGGCAAAGGAGAAAGAGCAGTGGATACTGGACGCTGGGAAGCCCATACCCTAAGAGCAATAGACGAGGAGCAGCAAGGGCACCTCATGATGTCGGTGGTACATTACCAATTGGCACTGGCTGAAGCGCAGCATCTTGCGCCGAAACTGGACAACGATAGCTTGGAAGAATTGCTGACCATTCGTGTCGCCTCATGTCACAATTTGGCAAATTTCTGGCGTAAAATTGATGAGCAAGATGAAGAGTTGAAATATCTGCAGTTAGCTGCCGATCAAGTATTAAATTTACTCCCTCAATGCCCAAATACCCAATGCAAAACCTTTGTTGCATCACTGGGTTGTTGTAAAGCCGCCCTCGTTCATTTCTTAAAACGCCATCCAAACCCAGCGATTGCCAAGCAAGTTGAGCATCTCAACTACTACAGTGATTGCGAAATGATCGCACGTTTCCAGTTGAACTAAGCAGTCCGGCACTATGTAGTGTTATCGGATTAAAACAGCGCAAGGGACACCATGACAAAAGAGATAATAAATAGGCTTAGCAAAACATTCTCTATAGGGGGAGTAACCGATCAAATATCGTTACTCCCCCTTTTCTCTGTTTTATCTAGTCTGGCCTGCTACCGTCATCCGCCCCAACCTCTCTTACACTGTCATTGTGATAAAACGTCCGTTGTGATTGGGCCATCGCTTGCAACCTTTCACACGGCGCAAAACGATTGCCATAGCGACGTTGATACACCTCTAACAGCTCGACAACCTTGGCCGCTCCCAGCGTATCCATATAATGATACGGCCCACCAAGAAATGGCGGAAAGCCGATACCAAATATCGCCCCCATATCACCATCTCGCGCATTGGCGATGACTCCTTCATCGAAACAGCGCGCTGCTTCATTGAGCATCATCAAGGTACAACGCAATCCTAAATCATCTGGAGATAAGGTTTTATCGAGCGTGATCCCCAGTAATTTATACACTTGAGGATCGACCGACTTTTTCTTACCTTGATACTGATAAAAACCTTTGGCTGTTTTGCGCCCTTTGCGGCCGTCATTTAGCAAGGTTTCAAACAGTGCTGGCGGTTGGAAACGCTCGCCATACGCCTCAACCAATACCGGAATGATCTTCGCTCCAACATCAATTCCCACTTCGTCAAGCAAAGCGATAGGACCAACAGGAAAACCAAACGCCAGTAAGGCGTCATCAATGGTGTCGATGGAATACCCCGCCAGCAAGGCATGAGCGGCTTCATTCATATAAGGAACAAGGATCCGGTTAACAAAGAAACCCGCCTTATCCGCGACCACAATTGGCGTTTTCCCTTGTTTGAGCGCTAGGCAACGTGCTGCCGCGATCGCGCGATCTGACGTCGTTTGATGTGGGATCACCTCCACCAGCGGCATTTTCTCTACCGGACTAAAGTAATGCAAACCCACAACGTTTTCTGGTCGCTCTGCTTTCGCGGCAATTTGCGCTATTGGTAGTGACGAAGTATTGGAGGCAAACACCGTTTGCTCGCTACATTGCGCTTCAATATCAGCGACCATCGTTTGCTTGAGGTTAAGATCTTCAAAGACCGCTTCCACCACGATATCTGCCTGAGAAAAACCACGGTATTGGGTATCGCCAGATATTCGACTCATCACTGCTTGTTGCTGTGACAAACGCAAATGCTTCATCTTTTTCAGCCGATCCCAGTTGTATTTCAGCGCGTTGACAATGCCTTGCTCATCGATGTCTTTGAGTCGAACCGGCAACGCTGCTTTGTATGCTGTGACATGACTGATCCCCCCGCCCATTAGACCGCCACCCAATACCGCCACTCGTTGTAATTCAAGCTGCTTCTCGCTATCGGTTTGCTTTTTTAATGCGGTGGCCCTAAAGAAAATATGTCGCAAAGCCACCGACTCAGGCGTCATCACTAAACGGCCAAATTGCTGACGCTCTTGCGCGAGTCCCACATCACGCCCATCACTCAGCCCCGCGTTAACCGCACTCAATATCGCGTCAATCGCAGGGTAGTTACCGCGCGCTTTGGCCTGTGCCATTTTTTCTGCTTTCGCAAAAATAGCGTGGCGACCGACCCACATTAATGAGCGATCGCGCCAAGAGAGCGAAGACTTGGGTTGACTCCCCAAAGCCAGTTTCGCCGCTTGCTCATGCAGTATCGACTGCGGCACGGCATCGTTCACTAGGCCCATGCGCTTGGCTTGTTTCGCGCGTAACTGTTTTCCCGATAACAACAACTCAAGGGCGCTAGGTAATCCCACCAAAGCGGGCAAACGCTGCGTTCCGCCAGATCCGGGCAACAAGCCAAGTTGCACCTCCGGCAAGCCCAAACGCGTTTTGTCATCTAGGCTACAAATGCGCACATGACAGGCCAGCGCCAATTCTAACCCGCCTCCCAAACAAGCTCCGTGGATCGCCGCAACCACCGTAAAAGGCAGTTGCTCAATGCGATTGAAGATATCTTGCCCGGCTTTGGCAATCGCTTCACCTTGCTCAGCGCTGGTGCACGCATCGAGCATGCGAATATCCGCACCTGCAATGAAATTGTCCGGCTTGCCCGAGTAGATCACCGCCCCTTTCACATTTGCGGCTTGTAGCTGATCAAGCAGTTGCTCAAACTCGCTTACAAACGCCGCTTGCAACGTGTTCATCCGCTCATTGGGCACATTTATCTCTATCCAACCGATTTGCTGCGCATCTATCGATAACCGCGCGACTGCCGATGATGTAGTGCTTGGTTGCGTCTCCATTGAATATATTGTCATACGGCCCCCTCAATAATCATCGCGGCTCCTAAACCTCCGGCTGCACACGCTGTGGTCAGCGCTAAACCGCCACCTCGGCGATTAAGCTCATGTAAGGTCTGTGTCACCATCCTCGCGCCGGTCGCCGCAAAGGGATGACCATAGGCAATCGAGCCACCCAACACATTAAAGCGTGTCATATCGATGTCACCTATCGCCGCATTGCGTCCCAGTTTCTCTTTCGCAAACTGGGCTGAGCCAAACATTTTCACGTTAGCGAGTGTTTGTGCAGCAAACGCTTCATGCATGTCAATCAAGGTAAGATCCGACAGGCTGATCCCCATTTGATCCAACACTTTAGCAGTGGCATACGTCGGCCCCATCAACATATCGCTCTCGACCCCAATCGCGCTAAAGGCGTAGCCCACCAAATAGCCGAGCGGAGTTAATCCCAATGCATTGGCTTTACTTTCATTCATTAACATCACCACCGCTGCCCCATCGGTCAGGGGTGTTGCATTCGCCGCCGTTACGCTGCCATGTTGGCGGTCAAACGCCGGTCGCAATTTGGCATAGTCCTCGAGTACCGAGTCATGGCGAATATTGTTATCGCGGGAAAGAGAGTTGTGATAAGGCGCAGGGTAAGCCGTCATGATTTCGTCATCCAACCAGCCTCTTTCGACGGCATTGGCGGCAAGTTGATGGGAACGATGGGCAAATTCGTCTTGTGCTTGGCGCGAAATATGATGGGTTTTCGCCATCTGCTCAGCAGTTTGTCCCATGGTCAAGCCGGTGGAGTATTCCGCCACTGCTGGGGGAACGGGCGCAAGATCGGAAGGTCGGAGACCACTCAGGATTTTCAATCGAGCCGTCATTGATTTCGCTTTACTGAGCTGCAGCAAAGCACGCGCCAGCGATTTAGAAACGCCAATGGGCAACACAGAGCTTGAGTCCGCGCCGCCGGCCAAGCCGCATTCAATATCTCCCAGCGCAATACTCTGCGCCACATTGGCGATGGCCTGAAAACTGGTGGCACAAGCGCGCGTCACACTGTAAGCATCAACCTCGACAGGTAATCCAGTGCCTAGCACGATTTCCCGCGCAATATTGGGCGCTTCGGGCATTTGGATCACTTGGCCAAAAACCAGTTGCTCAACCCATTTCGGCGAGAAACCGCTTCGATGAAAGAGTTCATCGACCACCATTTTACCAAGATCTACTGCCGGCACCCCGCTAAATGCGGTTGCTTGGCGGGCAAAAGGGGTTCGTAAACCTGCCACTATCGCAATACGTTCGCCCTTACCGGTTACTAAACCACGTCGCTCACTCATCGCTACTCCTTCATCCCTTTTCGAGGTCCGATGTCAAAATTGTAATCAGAGTGTGAGTAATTTCAAACAAACGTTTAAATACAGTGTTACAGATAGAGACATTGCGCACAGTCGAGAAGACGAAAAGCGGTAAGAATATGCGACTGCTGATAGGGAAGATAAGTTGGGATTTTACGCAAAAAAAAACCACACCATAAGGCGTGGTCTAGAATTACGTGGAAAGCAATCTACGTAGAATCAATCAACGTAAAGCCAATTGTAAAATCAGGTTAAACCTGATAGGAGAAAGTAAAGTCAGCCTTCAAAAGGAAGTTGTCATCTTGCTCAACAAACTGCTTTTTTCACCTCAAACTATCACTTTCGTGTCAATTTGAAGCAAATACTCACAATTAGATGACAGGTACAACTATATAGAGGATGGCGATACATTTTTTGAACTAGATCAATTTTATGTCGGATTCTGCTTCCAAACCGGTGTGATTTAAGCCTCTCAGGCCCAACTCAATAGGTCAGCGCGATGAATTTCAAAATATTTGGAAATAAAACGGAACCAAGCTCGGTCTCTAGTAGCATGAATAAACAAAAACGCTATGAGGCCCTCGTCCGGGCCTGGCATCGAGATTTGTATCGCTACGCCTACTGGTTGTGCAAAGATCAACACGTCGCTGAAGATCTGGTACAAGAAACCTGTTTACGCGCATGGCGTTCACTCGATAGCTTACAAGACGATGCGTCGGCTAAATCTTGGCTCATTACCATCTTGCGCCGAGAAAATGCGCGCCGATTTGAACGGAAACAACTCGAACTCGTCGATATTGATGATCATAATGTCGCAGATGATGCTCCTCCCAGCGAAGAAGACGCTGGCCACAGCAAATTGCAGACCATGATCATGGAACTTGCGCCAGAATACCGCGAACCGCTGGTATTACAGATCATGTCAGGGTTTAGCGGTGACGAAATTGCTGAAATTTTGGGGTTGAACCGCAACACGGTGATGACTCGCCTGTTTCGGGCGCGTAATCAACTGAAAGAACAATTGGAAAACCAAGAGAAAAATGGGGGGATCAGAAATGGACGAGCTTGATATCCGTCGCCGCTTACTTGCCGATCCCTCGGATCGTGACGGTGAATTGGCGCAAGCACTTGATAACGACAAGTTACGAGCCTTTGCCGATGAGCTGCAAGCGTTCGACAAAGACTTAGAAAAAGCGATGAACGATATTCCGGTCCCTGACGACTTGGTGGATAAAATACTCTTCCACCAAACCACGCAGGTACATCAGTCTCGCTGGCAAGATCGCGCCCCGATGGCCCTAGCCGCTTCGATTGCGCTAGCAGTAGGGATTTTCATTGGCAAAGCCGATTGGAGTTTGGCGCCTACACCGCCTACCCTTGCTGACATCGCGATTCAACATGTGCTGGATGAGTCGCATTTTGTCACCGGAATTGATGAGCAAGTCACGCTGAGCCAAGTCAATGCGAAACTAGCCCCATTCCACCAACAATTTACCCATTTGGATGGCCGTATTACCTACGTCAACCACTGCGGGTTTGGCGATGCTGCCGCGCTACATATGGTAATGCAGACCCCAGCGGGCGAAGTCACTGTTTTTGTCGTGCCGACCAGCAGCACTGAAATGGAAACCTTCCATGATCATGGCCACGATGGCGTGATCATGCCAGTAGACGACACGAGCCTGATCGTCGTGGGTGAAGGAGATTTAATGCCGATTGCTGATGATCTCCGCTCCAGTATCGATCAAGTTATCTAGCCGCTCTCAGCTCACCTTAGTGTTAACACTAGGGTGAGCGCCTTTCTTCAACGGTTTTCCTTAACAAGCACTTCCTGCTGTCTTTTTTCGATTAAACATCAGCCTCAACCTTGCTCTACCCAGCCTACATTGGCTCGGCATCGCATTTTGTACCGTCTCTGCCTCACTGCTTTAGCTAACCTATTGATGTTTTAGCGATCACTATCAGCTTTTCAATTCAAACTAGAGTATTTGCTTTATTTCAACGCATTATCTGTTTAACATTGCCGCCCTCAATAATTAACGCCACAAAAATAACAATTTGGCAAAGTAATGTTCAACAGGGATGCATAATGCAAAATAAATTCCTACCCAAGCGCCACCTGATTGGTGCCTCTATCTTGGCGGCACTGACCACCCAAGCTCACGCAGCCGGCTTGCAGCTCAACTCGCAATCGGCGACCGGTCTTGGCCGTGCTTTTTCAGGTGATGCGGTTATTGGTGATAACGCATCTGTGATGGCGCGTAACCCAGGCGCTATGACGCTGTTTGACACAACCAGCCTGTCGTTTGGTGGTATCTACCTAGATACTGATATTGTGGTGAAAGACACAACTTACGGTGGTAAATCGATTCCTGACGAGCAGATCGGGGGTAGCTCTATCGCACCTAACTTCTACTTGATCGTACCTATCAATGAGCAGTGGGTCACTGGTGTGTCGGTTTACTCTAACTTTGCGACGCGCACTGAGTTTAGCGACAGCTATGCGGCATCTGAAATGGGCGGCATTACCGACGTTAAAAGCATTAACCTGGGCTTGAGCGCCGCTTACCGCTTTAACGATCAATGGAGCGCCGGTGCAGGCGTAGACGTTATCTTTGGTCAAGGCCGTTTATTACGTGAAAAGACAATCGGGAGTTTCACCCAAACATTGTTAGATGCCGACATAGAGGGAACTGCTTATGGCTATAACCTCGGTGTAATGTATGAGCATAATGCTGACAATCGTTTTGGCCTGTCATACCGTAATAGCCCAACATTAGAAGCATCAGGAAGAGTCGACTATATATCTGGTCTAGGTACCACAAAAGACCACGGCGCATTGGACATGCCATTGCCGGACATGATTGAGTTTTCTGGTTTCCACCAGCTGAACCCTAAGTGGGCGGTACACTACTCGGTGCAATGGATCGAGTGGAAAGTCTTTGATCAGCTAAATACGACTTCCGGTGTCGAGCTTGAAAACTACGAGTGGCAGAACGGTTGGCACTATGCGCTGGGCGCGACATACTCGCTAAGCTCACAATGGACGCTACGTGCAGGCTATATGCACGATACCAGTGCGCAAGATGAGATCACCTCGATTTCCGTGCCAGATTCCAGCCGTAACTGGCTATCGGCTGGTGCGAGCTACCATATGAGCAGCCATAGCACGATTGATTTCGGTTTCACTTACCTGATGGGTGAAGATGTTGCGGTTAAAGATCGTGCGGCTATCTTCCCTGAACTAACGGCTACCACCCGCGCCAACGCGATTCTGGTTGGTTTGCAATACTCTTACGAGTTCTAAGCGTCAGCGACGATCAAAAAAGGCCCGTTTCGGGCCTTTTTACTTTCAGATGTGCAGCCAAAGATTAGAAATCTTCGCCATCAATCTCATCAAGGAAGTCATCGAGGTATTCGTCTTCTTGATAGAAATCTTCATCCAACTCACCGCCGCTCGCGCGGAAGTCTTGGTTTTGGATAAAAGCATCACGCGTGAAGATATACGGATCAGACGAGTTTTCTAACAGCGCCTCTTGGCTAACCAAGGCCGCACGCGTTTCCATCCCTTCAAATACCCACTTGGTAACACCTTGCCACGGCGTCATAAACAGCGCCATTGGCATAAAGCCATCTACGATATCACCACTGGTTTTGCGCACAGACGAAGGGCCGTACACCGGGTACATAATGTACGCACCGTTTCCGACACCCCAACGGCCTAGCGTATCGCCGAACTCAGGCGAGCTTGGCGCACTTAACCCAGCTTCGGTCGCGATATCAATAACCCCACCGACACCAAACAAGGTATTGATCCAGAAACGGTTAAAGTGAAGTGCAACCGCTCGACCATCGAGCACCAACGCCGAGTTGATCATATTGACGGGCTCATCCAAGTTGCTTAAGAAGTTAGACACCCCAGTGCGAACCGGTGACGGCGTATAATTCACATAAGCCAAAGAAATTGGACGCGCAATATACGGATCCATGTAATCATAATTCAGCGACCACATGGCACGGTTAAATCCCTGAATAGGGTCATAAACCCCTAATGAATTTGCACTTTCTTCTTCCGGTTGACTCGCACATCCTGCGAGCAGAAGCAGAGCAAATGCCCATCCTTTCCCTTTCAGCATTGATAGATCTCAATCAAAGTGGTCAACATAGCGCGATATGATATCACGTGCGTTGACCAAGTCTAAGTTTTGAACACAACTCGGCTTTCAGTTCATGGCTAACACTGTGCGTTAATTCAGCGTTAGCTCTCTTGCGGAGCCAACACGACAGTGACCGATTGCCCTGGCTCCACCGCTTCCGATTCGGCAAACCACGCGTTATCCGCCGTGCCGACTTCACCGTCGCTGTCGATGCGAACGCGGATCAGCATGCTGTCTAAATCTGCCAACGAGCGGCCTTGGATCATGTCATCCTTGGTACTCAACGTGACCGATAACGGGAAGGCACTTAGCGGTAAACGTCGCGCCGCAACCGGCATCTTCGCGCCATCAATGGTATGAGCGCTCACAATCAGCACGCCGGCAGGAACAGGTGCGTTGCGCGCGATATCGATGGTGATTTCAACCACCGGCTCGCCCCCTTGCATTTGCTGCTGCGCCATCGCGATACTGCGATCAATCATCACGCCACGGGGATCGTTAGCAGGCAACAAGGTTTTCATGTTGACCCAATAGTTAATCGCGCCAACGTAGTCTTCTTGCGCCAAGGCATCAAAAGCCAATAACGAAATAGCTTCAAAATTACTCGGCGACGTTGCCAATACATTGTCGAGCATCCGCAACGCTTTATCGCGATCAAAGCTGTCAGCAGATAATAGCAAGGTACGCGCATATCCCAACTGGGTGTCTAAACGTTCAGGCGCGATACGCCACGCTTTACGCATCGCCCCTTGGCTAGTATCAAGATCGCCAGATGCAATCCCTAAACGGCCTAACAATACCCAACCCGCGATGGTTTGCTCTGCATGTGGTGGCTGATTATCTAATTGCGTTCTCAGCGCCAGAGTAAAGTCACTCAACTCTTGATCGCTAAACGGGGTATCACTGTCCGACATTAACTTTGCCGACAGCTCTGGTAATCGCTTAGCAGTCTCTTGCCAATGTTCCACCTGCGCAAGGCCACCATAGCGCCAAAAACTGGCATAGGTGGTTACCATGGAAAGCACGACCACCAGCACCACAAGCCCTGTCACTCTGCCGCTGCGTTGTTGCCCCGTTTGCTCAGGCACGTCTGCCAGCAAGGTCTTTTGCAAATCCGACACCATCCCGCCTTTGTCTTGCACTAAGCCGGTATCATCTTCGGAGTCCAATTCACGCAAACGGTCGCGATAGAGCGCTTTATTCAGTTCATCACGTTCAGCAGAGGAGTTATCGCTTTTACTGCTAAACATAGGGACAAGCACACAGGCCAGGACCACTGCCGACAAGACAACGGTCGACAACCAAAACCACATCATCCTCGATCCTCCTCGTCGGCGAGTAGCGCATCCAATCGGGATTGCTCTTCGCTATTCAGCTCCGTAGGCTGGCGTTTCGCCCGTTTTAAACGAAACACCATCATGCCAATACCGGCAGAAATGGTCAGTAATGGCGCAAGCCACAAAATCAAAGTGCCTGCGGTGATCGGCGGATCGTACGTTACGAAATTGCCGTAACGCGCCACCATAAAATCAACGATCTCGTCTTCATCCTGACCGTCTTTGAGCATCACGTACACTTTCTGGCGCAGATCTTGTGCCAGCTCCGCATTGGAGTCACCAATGCTGTTGTTTTGGCACTTCGGACAACGCAAGGTTTTATTGAGCTCGTGAAACGTGCGCTCCATTTTAGGATCGTCAAACTCATACGCATCGATGGACGAGGCTTGTAGCGTCAAGCTGAGGATTAACGTCATCGCAAACAGTAGATTTCGCATTAGCTCTCCTCCTGCACGCTGCTGCCTTGCGCGGCAATTTGCTCTGCTCTCAGCTTCTGGTAAAGAGGCTGGAGTGTTTTTTCCCAATTACGCGCATTAACATCACCCACGTGGCGATAGCGAATAATGCCATTCGCATCAATAATGAAGGTTTCCGGTGCGCCGTAAACGCCCAAGTCGAGCCCTAGCATTCCATCGCCGTCAAACAGGTTGATTTGGTATGGGTCGCCAAGATCATTTAACCACCCTACCGCTTTGCTGCGATTGTCTTTGTAATTCATCCCAATGATTTTGACGCCATTGGCGGCCAGCTGATTGAGATATTGATGCTCGGCATAACAGGTCGGGCACCACGTTGCCCAGACATTGAGCAGCATCGGCTCGCCTTGAAAAATATATTGTTGGTAGGTTTTGCCTTCTTGGCGCAGATCTTCAAGCACGAACTCAGGCACGGGTTTGCCGATCAGCGCCGACTCCAAGGTGGTCAAGTTATCCGGATCGACGCGATTGAGCTCCATTTGAGAGTAAAACAGCACCGCCAACGTGCTAGCGCCAAGCAAAAGTCCACCGGCGACCAATTTCACTGGATTCATGAGGTGACCTCCGTTTCTGCTGCGCTGTTATCGGTATGCTCTGAAGATTTCGCGGTGTTTTTCGCTCTGAAACGGTAGCGTTTATCGCTGATCGCAAACGCGCCGCCCAATGCCATTAAAAACGAGCCCGCCCAAATCCAGTTAACATATGGCTTGTAGTACACTCGCACAGCCCACGCCTCGTCATCTAAACGCTCACCAAGCGCAACGTAAATATCGCGGGTGATCCCACTGTTAATCGCCGCTTCGGTCATCATCGAGCGCTGCACGGTATAGAAACGTTTCTCTGCGTTGAGCGTCGCGACTTGTCGCCCTCTGCGGCTCACCACAAACTGGCCTAAATAGCCTTCATAGTTCGGACCGTTGTTTTCTCGAAGCTCGGCAAACTTAACGTCGTAACCTGACACTTCCATTTGATCGCCCGGCGCCATCCGCAAATCACGCTCAATATCAAAATTGCTCACCAAGGTAATACCAATCACAGTGACCGCTAACCCAATATGGCCGAGCACCATCGCCCAGTGACTGCGCCCAACCTTAGTGATCCCAGTGAAAAAGTCGTGACGGTGCGTTGCGCGTTGCCACACTTCGTAGCCTTGCAACAAGATGATCCAAAACGCCATCCACAAGCCAGCCACTGCCAACCAAGAGAAGAAGTCATAACCCAGCCACACGACAATCACGCTGGCAGCGATGGAAACAATGCCTGCATACAGCACGGGCTTGTATAAATTCTGAGGTTTCTCTTTTTTCCAACGTAGCAACGGCCCCAGCCCAAGGAAAAACGCAAACGGGAACATCAGCCACGTGAACAAGCTATTAAAAAACGGCGCGCCAATCGAAACCGTGCCCAAGCCAATTTGCTTATGCACCAGCGGCAACAAGGTGCCAACAAACACAATCGCCAGCGCGGCAACCAACAGAATATTATTGACCAACAGGGAGTTTTCACGGGAGATCAGGGTGTAAGTGCCTTGCGATTTGATCTTGCTCCCTTGCACCGCATACAGCAGCAATGAGCCACCAATGATCACCGCCAGGAAACCAAGAATAAACATCCCGCGTTCGGGATCGGAGGCAAAGGCATGCACCGAGACCAATACGCCAGAGCGCACTAAGAAAGTGCCGAGTAAACTGAGCGAAAACGCACTTAATGCCAGCAGTACCGTCCACGCCTTAAACGTACCGCGCTTTTCAGTCACCGCGAGCGAGTGCATCAAGGCTGTCCCCGCCAACCATGGCATGAACGACGCATTTTCGACCGGATCCCAGAACCACCAGCCGCCCCAGCCGAGTTCGTAATAGGCCCACCATGATCCTAATGCGATACCAAGTGTCAGGAACGCCCACGCCGCAATCGTCCACGGACGAGACCAACGCGCCCACGCGGTATCCAACCTGCCGCTGATCAGCGATGCCACGGCAAAGGCAAAGGCGACAGAGAATCCGACGTAGCCCATGTAGAGCATTGGCGGGTGGATAATCAGCCCGGGATCTTGCAATAACGGATTGAGATCGCGCCCATCGACGGGAAAGAAAGGTAAAGTGCGCTCGAACGGGTTAGAGGTGACAATTATGAAGAGCAAAAAGCCGACGTTGATCATCCCCATCACCGCGAGCACCCGCGCCACAGACGCCAAGGGCATGCCGCGACTAAACACCGCCACAGCGACAGTCCACAACGCTTGGATCAGCACCCACAGCAACAACGAGCCTTCGTGCGCGCCCCATACAGCAGTGATGCGATAGTACCAAGGCAGTTGGCTGTTGGAGTTATTCGCCACATACGCCAAGGTGAAGTCGTTCAAGTAAAAGCGCTGACACAAAATAAAAAACGACAACCCAAGCAATACAAACAGCACAATCGATAACGGTCTTGCTGTGCGCATCAAGCGTACATCACCGGTTTGCGCCCCCAGCAGCGGCAGCGCGCTCAGCAGCAGCGATGCCCCTAAACCGAGGATCAGTGCGAAATGACCTAATTCAGTAACCATTACCCTTCCCCTGCAGTTGTTGGTCGGTGTACTCCAATGGCGCGTGATTTTTGTTCATCGCTTCAGCAATTTCTGGCGGCATATACTCTTCATCGTGTTTCGCCAGCACTTCGGAAGCGGTTAGCAACGTTGGCTCTGTTAAGATCCCCTGCGCAACAATCCCCTGCCCCTCGCGAAATAGATCCGGCAAAATCCCGTCATACACCACAGTGACAGCGGGGCCGATGTCCGCGACATCAAATCGCACTAGCAAAGATTGCGGGTCGCGCTCCACACTGCCAGCCACCACCATACCGCCCACGCGAATACGTTGGCCGATCACCGGCTTACTGCCATCGTCTTTGCCGTTCACTAATTCGGTTGGGGTGTAGAAGAGATCAATATTCTGGCTCAGGGCATACAGCATCAGACCCGCTGAAGCAGATACCCCAAGCAAGAGGCCGACAACAGCCAATAGGCGTTTGCGACGACGAGGATTCATAAGGTGTCCTCCTGCTGCGCGGCACGAATACGCTCAGCGCGCTGCAACTTGCGCTTAATATCGAGTTTCACTTGGCGAAACTGCATCACACTTGCGCCAAACAACACTGCAAGACTGAGTAGGGTCATCCCCACACCGCTCCACACGTAAGGCGCATAGCCCCCCATGGCAAGAAATTCTGATAACGATTCAAAATACATCTGAGCCTCCCTACAACACTAGCTCTTGAACCCAAGGGCGGTGCGATTCCCTGCGCAAGATCTCCGCGCGAAAGCGAATTAATGTGACGACGCCAAGCAGCAACCCGAAACCGAGGATATTGATGATCAGCGGCCAACGCATACTCGCCGCAATGGTAGGATCGAGTCGGGTGATGGTGGAGCCTTGATGCAAGGTGTTCCACCATTTCACCGAGAAATGAATGATCGGCACGTTGATCACCCCAACGACCGCAAGAATGCCTGCGGCACTGGCCCCGCTTTTCTTGTCAGGAAAGGCGTTGTAGAGCGCAATCACCCCGATATAGAGAAAAAGTAAGATCAGCTCGGTAGTCAAGCGAGCATCCCAAATCCAATAGGTGCCCCACGTGGGCTTGCCCCACACCGAGCCAGTAAATAACGCAATCGCGGTGAATACCGCCCCCACCGGCGCAATGGCCGCCACGGCGTAATCCGACAAACGAACCTGCCATACCAAGCCAATGAAGGCAGCGATCGCCATGCTGGTGTAGGCGCCCATCGATAAAAACGCGGCAGGGACATGAAAATAGATCAAACGAAAACTGTCGCCCTGCTGATAATCCACTGGCGTAAACGCCAAACCCCAAACGCTGCCCACCAGCAGAAACAACGCTGCGCTAACGCCAAACCAAGGCAGCCAGCGACCAGCGATTCGATAACATGTTTCTGCTTTCGCATAGGGGTGTAACCACTTCCACATCCTGTCACATTCCTTATTGAAGACTAACTCGAAGTGATGCAGCGATAGCCAAGGGGGTCAACGTGATGGCTGCCACTAACAACGAGGCAAGTAACGCGAGATGACCGTGAATAGAAAGCCCCGCTTGCGCTGCTTCTATCGCCGTACTGGCAAAAATCAGTACAGGGATAAATAAGGGTAAAACTAAAAGACTTAAGAGCACGCCCCCTTTTTGCAACCCCACCGTTAACGCCTCGCCCACCGCGCCGAGCAAACACAAGGTCGGGGTGCCGAGCAGCAGGGTTTTGACGATTGCCCACCATAGCGACATATCAAGGCCGAGCATCAGCGCCAGTAATGGGCTAAGTAAGATCAACGGCAAACCCGTCAGCACCCAGTGTGCCGCCACCTTCACTAAACATAGCAAGGGCAGCGGGGCACGTTGCAGCAGTAGCTGCTCTAAGGTGCCGTCGCGATAATCGTCTTTAAACAGACGATCAAGCGATAACATTACCGATAACAAGGCTGCGACCCACAGCACGCCCGGTCCGATCCGTGCAATCCACTCGGGATAAGGGCCAATCGCCAACGGGAACAAGGTGATCACCATGACAAAAAACCACAATGGATTTATTAGATCTGTTTTACGACGCATAGCGACGGCAAGTTCACGTCGCCATAAAGACCACAGTGGCTTCATCAGACACCCTCCAAGGAAATCCGACGGCACGACACCGAAGACAACGCTTGGTGACTGGTAAGGATCACACTACCGCCCTGCTCCGCATGGCGCATGAATAGCTGCTGCAGGATCTCTACGCCCCGCTTATCAATCGCAGTAAAAGGTTCATCGAGAACCCAAAGGGGATGCTCACTCATCCATAATCTTGCCAACGCGACACGACGTTGCTGACCTGCCGACAATTGCGACGCCATAACGTCTTCGTAACCAAACAAGCCAACGCTGCGGATCGCTTCAGCCAGGTCACACCGGCCAGATTGCGAGACCTCTTGATAGTAGCTGAGGTTTTCCAGTACCGTCAGTTCAGGTTTGACGCCGGCTTGATGACCGATATAGAGCAGCGCATGATGATACTCATCGCGTACCTCATTGATCGGCTCACCGTGCCACGTCACTTGCCCTTCGTCAGGGCGCATCAAACCGGTCAGAATGCGGATCAAGGTGGTTTTACCCGCGCCATTGCGCCCTTCGACCTGCACCAGCTCGCCCGCCGCCACCGCGAAATTCAAGCCCGAAAACAGGCAGCGCTCGTCGCGCATACAGGCAAGTTCCTTCACTTCGAGCATTCGGCGTTAGCGTCCCTATCGCGTTGAAAATTAAAAAACATACTATCACAGCGATGTTATTAAACGTTAGAGGCGCAGCGTCACAAATGTGATCGCAGTGTTAATAACTGTAACTGGCATTTGTATTTATAACCCCCATTGTCACACCTGTGGATATCGATGCTAAACACAGTGTCGGTAAATTCAGCCAACACCCTCACTTTTAACGGGTCTGCGTACCCCCAAAAAACTGAGGCAACCCCTTAAAAACAGACCGTCACTCGCCGTATTGATTTCACCCGATGCGAAACAGCGAATTCATTACGAGACAACAAGGTCACAGCGAAGCGGCAAGGTTATCGCTAAGCAGCGACGCAATTATTGCGACACAATTCTAAAGACGCTTTTGCCACTCAGACAGCCACCCCCTGCCGCGCCATAATCAGTGCTCCTTTCGTGCAGTAGGACAGCGATAATGAGCCAGCCTTTCCCTTTTTTCGCCGGTCAACAAGACAGCCTCTCTCTTGGCCAAGTGACCGTGTTAAGCCCAATGCCCGTGAAAACAGGGATCCGAGACGCCGGCTATTGCACCGCCTTATTGCGCCAAAACAGTACCTTCATCGACATCGGCGGCGCCGCTGGCCTTATCATGCAAGGTCACATGCTCTACACCGTTTTACTCATTGTCGCTGTTGCTTGTGGTCTGGTGTTTTATTTAAGTGGCGGTTGGTATGGCATTGATAGCGCGATTAACGCCGTGGTTGCACTCGACAACGGGGTTGAAGTGTACGGTATCGACTGGGATGAACTCACGGGACTCCTGATGCTCTATGGTGTTCCCTTAGGCTTTGGCAGCACGGTTACTTGCTACGTTTTTTTCCTTATCTGGCAACAAGCGAGAAAGACTGTTCCAATGCGCTTTCATCGCCAACGCCGTGAAGTCGCAATGGGAAAATGGAACCCCAAAACGCGGCAGGTAGAAATGCGCTATGTCCCTTGGGAGTCTGTGTGCGCGATGGCGAGGCAAAGCGGCAGTGTCACCCCCTATGGCACCCTCGCGAGCGGTAGTTTATTTATTGGGGTGAACGATGAGAACAATAGCGGCCATTTTTGGAATACCCTTACGCTTGGCACCGCAGACCAATTAGACGCCGCAATGCAGTGGGAATGGATCCGTCGGTTCATGGAAGAAGCGAGGCTCGATGAACGCCACGGCCAACAGCGTCGTTCCAAAACGTGCCGACATAACGAAAGCACTATTGATGTAAAAACCACGCTGACCTTTAGCGATCTCATCGATGAATATTGTCGTGAAAACCATCTCGACCGCGCTCAGTTCTCTTTCGGTCGTCGCCTCTGGTGGGAGCTTAACGGCACACGTATCGGGGTGTTTTTGCACAATCTGTATATGAGTATCGCACGACGCAATAACAGGCACGATCCTGAGTTCGCTGCATGGAGTCAGCCTCTAGCGAAAAAGCAGTGGGCCAAACCCAGCGAAGCGTTGAATTACTACAACCAAAAACTGAGCCAGAACGACTACCAACGAGGACGCACCCTGTTTAACACGGGCGACATTCGCCGCAAATACACCAAATACGGAAAAGCGGAGAAAAATCCTTACCTTGAAATCAGTTAGCTCTCCGCTCGACTATCTCAGCGCAGAGGTATCCACGCGCATTCTTACCCATCGTCGTAACACATTTCGCGATGAAGGATTGGGCGCAGCACCGATCCTCGATAAACTAAGCGACACATCATTTAGTTAGGCGTTAGGTATGTCCGAGTTCACTATTACTGCGCAGCAGCGCGCGCTGATGAATGCCTTGCTCAGCTCATTGGCGACACAAAAAACGTCATCTACTGCGCCAACTGCTGCAACGACTACTGAAACAACGACAGCAACCAATGCGCCGCTCTCTGCCACGCTCTCGGCTACTGCTCAATCAGCGGCCTCGCCCTCGGCGGCTTCACTCGGGGCAGTCTCCGCACTCTCGTCCATGCCCAGCTTTGCATGGTTACGACTCGCGCCGCTGTTACCCAAATTGCTACCTCTGCTTGGCCCATTACCAAGCGACGTAAAGCGTGAGTTGTCGTCACTGTTTTTACAGTTGCCTGCGCTTTCGCCGCGCTCCTTAGGCTCGAAATCTTCACAAGGTAACGGCTTAGGCCAAACGCTAGCGCAAGGGTTACAGCAACAGCAGCAAGCGATGGCCAAGGTACTCAGCGACATCAATCACCCCGACTCGCCGCTGAGATTGGCGCTGGCACAGCACAATGTGGATGTCGACGATATAGGTGCGCTGATCAGAGTGATTGTCGAGCAACAAGTTCAAGTGCTGAGAAACCCGACCGACACGCCTTTTTTATTGTTCTTGTTTCCCGAGCCTCAACCGGTGAAAGTGCAGATACAACCGAAAAAATCCCGCGACAACGCTAAATCGCAAAAACAAGCGTGGGAGTTATGGCTCCATTTACCGGTGGGCGCTGGCTGGTTAGAAGCATGCGTGACCTACACCGCCGCCTCGACCACCAAAAGGGCGGGATCACCCGACGGCGCTCAAGGCGCGCTTGCCATTCAACTGTTTGCCTCGGATCACGCGCTATCGCAACGGGCTGAGACCGCGAGCAGTGTGGTGCAACAGCGCCTTGCTAGCCAAGGGATCGCGGTACACCAATGGCAACACGACGTGCGCACCACCTCGGTGTTTGATGAACCAGCGCCAAGATCAGGCGTATCGATTTCGGTTTAACGTCTTTGGTTCAATGAATGGGGTAAAATGTGCGGGGTAAAATATATAGGGTTCAATGCCTTGGGCTCATTAATAGGTTCAATGAATAGAGTCAATGCATAAGATTGAACGCTCGCCTGATGATCACAACATCACTAACGGACACGGGAATGACCAAAAAAGCCATCGCGCTAAAATATGAGCAACACGCACCGACCGTCACCAGCAAAGGTTACGGTGAGCTTGCCAACGCCATGATTGATGAGGCCAAACGCAACCAGCGTTTGATCCATGAAGATGCACAATTGATCCAGTGGTTGGAAACCCTTGATATCGGTGACGCGATACCCGAGCCCTTATTTGTGGTGATTGCCGAGCTCATTGCGATGAGCTGGTATCTGGATGGAAAAAGCCCTCCGGGATGGGAGGGCATCAATACGAAAGTGTAACTGACCGTCTTTAGCGTCGCAGCTGACGCAAACGCATCATCAGTTCCGCTTCGGCTTTAGGTAAATCACACTCTTTCATCAGCTCTTCAATATCGGCCCCCAACTCTGCCATGCGCGAGGCACGGGAGTAGAGTTTATTTTCGGGGTCGTTTTGCATCACGATCTCGCCTTGGCGATCTTCGAGCATTTCGATCTGGCGCGTCATGTCTGCCAGTTTATTGCCCATGCCTAACGTACCGGATTGAAGTTCTTTAAATTGCTTCGCTAAGCTTTCCTGCTGCTGACGCGCCGCTTTCATTACCGTTTCTATTGCGGCAATCCGCTTTTCGGCAGCGAGTCTGGCTCGGCGCTCCCGCCGTACCATAATAAAACTGATCCCGGATACGATAAGCACCAATACCGCGGGTAACCATTGAAGCAGGAGTTCATTCATTACAAATAAGCCATTTCGTCCCACTCTTCATCAGAGAGGAGTTTGTTCAGATCCACCAAGATCAGTAGCTCACCATTACGGTTCGATACACCTTGGATATATTTCGAGCTTTCATCCGTACCCACGCTTGGCGTTGAGTCGATTTCAGAGGTTTTTAAATAAACCACTTCCGCGACGCTGTCCACCAAAATACCAATCACTTGTTTTTCAGCTTCAATCACCACGATACGGGTGTTGTCGGTGACATCACCTTGATTGACACCAAAACGGGCACGAGTGTCGATCACGGTCACCACACTACCACGAAGATTGATGATCCCTAAAACATAATCCGGTGCGCCCGGTACTGGGGCGATTTCAGTGTAACGCAGTACTTCACGTACTTGCATAACATTGATGCCGTAGGTCTCTTCATCTAGCTTGAATGTTACCCACTGCAGCACCTGATCGTTGCTATCTTCTTTTTTTACTTCTGCGACAGACGTAACCTGTGACATGTTAGATCCTCATCATTGTTGGTCGCTATGCCATAGCTTTAACATCAAGGCCAGCGTTGAGCATATTAATTAGTGCCTCTACGTGAATGAGCGCACACATTTTTTCTTTTACCATACCGGCCAACCAGGGGCGTTTACCGGCTTGTTCTCGCCAACGCACCATATTGGGGGTTAACGATTGGGTTCCGTTGAGTTCATTGCAAGCCAGCCCCCAACGGCTGGATCCCAGCATCACTATGTACTGATACTTAGATTTGTACTCGTCATCTTTCAGCATGTCCGGCATCGACCAAAACGCGGTATCGACGACGTCATATTGTTGATCTTTGGTGGTTTGCAGCCCTAAGTACCACGGCGGTTTGCCCGGTAAATTGTTCAGATGCCCTACCCGATGGATCCCGCCAAGCTCGGCCAGTGGCACCGCAAAGGTGACATCTTGCACCACAAAAAACAGCACCTGAAACTCGGCCAAATTATCAATGTTTTGCCATTGCGCTGGCGGCGCTTCACTTTGTGTTTCTAGCGAAGCCTGCTCCGGTGCGTTTTGGCTTTCTGGCGCATCGTGGATTACCGGCTCTTCAATTAACTCATCAACCACTAACTCATCAATTACCGCCGGCTCGGCATCAGCAACATCTGCGGCAAACGCTGCGTCTTGCGCGTCGCTTTCAAACTGGCTCTCTGTCGCCAACGCAGCCAGTTGATCGAGCTCGGCTTGAAACGCGCGAGCTTCTGCCAGCGCTTCTTCACGTGCTGCCTGCGCGAACAAGGCTTCCAGCTCAGCTTCGGAGTCCGAATCGTCGATAAAGCCCACGCTAGGATCGGCACTGCTCTCAATGGCAGTGGTTTCTGCGGCCTCATCAAGATCGCTTTCCTCAAACGCCGCTAGCTGACTGAGCAGTTTTTCCACGCCAGATAAGTTCACCGCCGGATCAAACGCTTCAACCAAAGGACGTTCAGCAAAGACGCCTTCGTCTATGCGCTGGAGCTGCGGCTCATATTCCGGCCACGGCGACGAAGCCACTTCGGCTGCGCGCTCTGTTGCGTCAGGCTCTTCTAGTAACTGCTCTTGCGTGAAAAGCGCGTCTGGCTGCCATTCTTCATCTTGATACAGCGTTTCGTCTTGGCGTTGCTCTTCGTTCGGCAGCAGCGCTTCGTCTTGCTGAAGCTCTTCAACTGGCTGAGGCTCTTCATTTTGCAAAAGCTCCTCGTCCAGCAGTAGCGTTTCGGCTTGCTCGTGCTCTTGAGCTAGTAGCCGCTCTTCGTCTTGCCATAGCGCGTCTTGTACCTGCAGTTCTTCTGGCAATCGCGCGTCGGGTGATATCGCCTCTAACGCGCTGGCAACCAGTGATGACGGTTGGTAGTAGAGATCGTACTCTTCCTCTTCTTCCAACATCGACAGATCGCTGTCGGTAAACGCTTCACATTGTGTCGCTACACCATCCGCGTTTTCCGCATGAAGCACAGGTGCTCCATCGCCAGCCAGTTCGCTTTCGATGATCGCTTGCGGGGGTGCCGATGCGGGAAGCGTCTCGGTTGACTCGGTCGCCGTATCCTCGGCTGGCAATCGCCAGTTATGGGTGACATAGGCCGACGCGGGAAAAGAGTACGCGTCGGAAATATGCACAAAAACATCTCGCTTGATCTCCGCCGCAGATGTTGAGGCCTCAGGGGCGCTATCGTCTACGGTTTCATCAAGTAAATCTGCAAAATAATTATCCAGTGCCTGTTCACCAGACAGGCGATTATTAGCGGTCATCTTGATCTAGTCGTCTCAGATAATTGAGCAAGGTTTTATAGGCATACACTCCTCGACTGCCTTTGGCATACATCGACGGAGGCATGTGCTTTAAGCTCGCATCCCTGAACTTGGTATCAATCGGCACAGCCGACGCCCAGACTTTGTCTGAATAGCGTGTTTTCAACTCCCGCAGGGTTTGCATAGACGCATTGGTGCGCTTGTCGTACATGGTTGGCACGATGCAGACTTTAAACGGAGCTGAGCGCGACTTTTGCATGATCTGCAACGTGCGCATCATTCGCTCCAAGCCTTTCATCGCCAAAAATTCGGTTTGCACGGGGATCAAAATACGATGGCTACACGCCAGCGCGTTCACCATCATCACCCCTAAAATAGGCGGGCAATCAATCAGTACATAGTCATACTCATTGCGCAGTGTGTGCAGGGCGCGTTTTAACACCAAGCCCATACCGCCACGATTGCCCATGACTCTATCGAGGGTGGCCAGCGACATGTGCGCCGGAATAATGTCGATCGCATGAAATGCAGTCTGCATGATAATCGGGCGCACCTCAGTCGCGGTGATCTCTTTTACCTGAAACAGATCAAACAGACTGGCACTGACCGACTCGGAATCGATGTTCAAGTAGGTGGTTAACGACGCATGAGGATCGGTATCGACCAGTAACACACGTGCACCACGCTCTGCCAATAAACCGGCCAGCGATACCGTGGTCGTGGTTTTACCCACGCCGCCTTTTTGGTTGGCAATACTCCAGATTATCACGACTGCTCCTTAGTGCAGGCCCAGCTCTAGCATGATCCGCTCAGCAATCCGCTCTAGTGGCAGATCTTCGCTTGAGATCCCCGCTTTCGCGACGGCTTGCGGCATACCGTACACCACACAGCTATCTTCATCTTGTGCCCAAATCGTGGCGCCGTGCTCTTTGAGCATGCGAGCGCCGTCACGACCATCTGCGCCCATTCCGGTTAACACCATCGCGAGCACATCGCCGCCGAACACTTTGGCGGCAGAGCCAAAGGTCACATCCACGCACGGCTTGTAATTCATGCGATCGCCACTATCTAGGATCTTCAAGCGCGCATTAGCGCCACGGCCATCAATCATCATTTGCAAGCCGCCCGGCGCGAGATACGCTACGCCCGGTTGCAACACGTCGCCATCGCTCGCTTCTTTCACTTCAATTTTGCACAGGCTATTCAAACGCGCGGCAAAGGCTGAAGTAAACGTCGCGGGCATATGCTGTACCAATACGATCGGCAGCGGAAATGAACGCGGCAGTTGGGTTAAGATTTTTTGCAGCGCCACCGGCCCCCCGGTCGAGGTGCCAATCGCCAGCAATTGATATTTTTTACCGGAGCGCTTAAAGCGCGCTCTTGGCGTCACGCGAGGCGCGGCCAATGAAGTCGTGCGCTCTGCCGCCTGCCCTAATGCTGACGGCCCCGATGCTAATTGACCTGACGCAGAATGCCCTGAGGTAGACAGCGCATTCGGTGAGGTCGCGGAAGTCATTGGCGTTGGTCTGGCGCGACGCATAAACACGCGCTTTCTCGCCAACTCGGCCACGCGCTGTTGCAGCAAGCTCACCGCTTCATCGCGATTGCGCGCGATGTCTTCAAACTTCTTCGGAATGAAATCGAGTGCGCCTGCATCCAGCGCATCCAGCGTCGCTTTCGCTCCATCATGGGTCAGCGACGAGAACATCAAGATCGGCGCAGGCGCCACTTGCATGATCTCGCGCACCGCAGAGATCCCGTCTAACACGGGCATCTCAACGTCCATCGTAATCACATCCGGCTGTAGCGCCTTTGCTTTCTCGACGGCTTCCTTGCCATTCACCGCGCAGTCGATCACCTCTAAACGCGGATCAGCATTGATTATTTCGCTTACACGGCGGCGGAAGAAACTGGAGTCGTCCACCACCAAGACTTTTACTGCCATGTAATCACTCTAGCTAAGCGTTACAGCCTGCCGGCGTAACGCTTCAGTAAATTAGGAATATCGAGGATCAACGCGATATGACCATCACTGGTAATCGTTGCCCCCGCCATACCCGGCGTACCTTGCAGCAAGTTATCTAGCGGCTTAATCACCACTTCTTCCTGCCCAATCAGACTATCCACCACAAAACCGACGCGCTGGTGACCTATGTGCACTATCACCACATGCCCTTCACTGCGTTCGCGGCGTGGCTTGTTGCGCGCCAGTAGCCAATCTTGCAGGTAGAACAGTGGGATCGCTTTATCACGTACAATGATGGTTTGTTGGCCATCGACGACGTTGGTTTTGGTGAGATCCAAATTGAAGATCTCGTTCACACTCGCCAGCGGCAAGGCAAACGGTTGATCTGCAATACCGATCATCAGGGTTGGCAAAATCGCCAAGGTCAACGGCACCTTAATATCGATGCGCGTGCCTTTGCCCAACTCAGAATCGATGTTGATCGAGCCATTCAGCTGGTTGATCGTGGTTTTAACCACGTCCATCCCCACGCCACGGCCTGAGATATCAGAAATGTCTTTTTTGGTCGAGAAACCCGGGGCGAAGATCAGGTTGAACGCTTCGGTATCTGAAAGGCGCGAAGCCGCTTCGGCGTCCATCACGCCACGCTCAACGGCGATGCCTTTAAGTTTCTCCGGATCCATACCGCCCCCATCATCACTGATGGTCAGCAAAATATGATCGCCTTCTTGCGATGCGGCTAACAGCACGGTACCGGTACGCGGTTTGCCCAGCTTTTCACGCACGTCAGGCATTTCGATGCCGTGGTCAACCGAGTTGCGCACTAAGTGAACCAAAGGATCGGCCAAGGCTTCGACCAAGTTTTTGTCCAAGTCGGTGTCTTCGCCTTTCATCTCCAGCACGATGTCTTTTTTCAGACTGCGCGCCAAATCGCGCACCACGCGTGGGAAGCGGCCAAACACTTTTTTGATCGGCTGCATGCGGGTTTTCATCACCGCGCCTTGCAAGTCGGCAGTGACCACGTCCAATGTTGCGGTGGCTTTCGCCATCTCTTCATCGCTAGTGTTAAGACCCAGGCTCACCAAACGGTTACGCACCAGCACCAATTCACCGACCATATTCATGATGGTATCTAAGGTGGAGGTATCAACGCGCACCGTAGTTTCTTGCTGGACTGCCGCTTTCGCTGGCGGACGATTGGTCGTCGCCGGTGGCGCAGCTGCCGCTTTCGGTGCCACTTCTAGCGGCTTGCTTACTGCTGCCGGATTTGAAGGCGCAGGGCTTGATGGCGCAGAACTAGACGGAGCCGCGCTCATGACAGGAGCAACAGGCGCTTCAGCAGCAGGTTTTGGCTCAGCAGGGCGCGTCGCCATTTCCAACTCTTCCAACGTTGGGCCTTTACCCACACCGTGGAGTTCATCTAACAGACGCTCAAACTCGTCATCTGTCATCAGATCGCCGTCGCTACTCAGGGCACTGGCTGCGGGTTTGGCCGCAGGCACACTTGGTTGAGGCGCTGGCGCTTTTTCAGGCTCTGAAGCCGAGTAAATCGAGTCGATCCCCGGCCCTTTGCCGGTGCCGTGCAATTCATCCAATAAACGCTCAAATTCATCGTCGGTGATATCACCACTTTCCGATTTAATTTGATCGACAATACTGGCGCTTGGCGCGGTTGAAGGGGTTGGCTCAGGCATCGCTTGAATGGATGGACTGCCACCTTTGCCGTGCAGTTCATCAAGCAGACGTTCGAACTCATCTTCGGTGATCTCATCAACCGAATTGCCTTCGATTGCTGGCGCGGTGGCGGAGTCTGCTGCTAAATCTGCTGCAGGCGCTGTAGCTTGCTCGACGGGTTGTTCGAGCACAGGCTCGGCTTGAGGCGCTAAGGGCGCTTCTACGGTAAGTGCTGCTGCCGCCAATTCTTCTGGCGTTGGAGGTGAGCTCAGGCGATGGAGATCGTCAAGCAACTGCTGATCGGCTTTTTCAAGCGGCTCACGGGCTTGTACCTGACCAAACATGTAATTTACCGTATCTAACGCTTGGAGGATCACGTCCATCAAATCGGGCGTTAGCTCTCGCTTTTTGGTACGCAATAGATCGAACAGGTTTTCCGCACCATGACACACGTCTACGAGTTCAGACAGCGATAAGAAACCGGCACCACCCTTAACGGTATGGAAACCACGAAAGATCGCATTCAACAAGTCAGTGTCGTCTGGGGTTCGCTCCAAATCAACCAACTGCTCTGACAATAGCTCTAGGATTTCACCTGCTTCAATCAGGAAATCCTGAAGAATATCTTCGTCTAAATCAAAGCTCATACTCTATCCTTTAAAATCCTAGACTAGAGAGTAAATCGTCCACATCATCCTGGGATGTCACGACATCTGTGCGCTGTTCACCATTAACAATCGGTCCTTCGGGTTGCAACTTATTGTCAACAGACACAACTTCAGGTTGACTCTCGTCCACACCAAAAACGGTCAAAATTTCTATGAGTTTTTCTTCTACTTCTTGCACCAGCTCGATAACGCGTCGAATGACTTGCCCGGTGAGATCTTGGAAATCTTGCGCCATCAAAATATCCGTGAGCTGAGTGCGTATTTCCCCACCATCGGTTTCCACCTGACTGAGCAGGTGATCAATGGTGTGACAAAGTTGCTTAAATTCCACCAAGGCTATCCGCCCGTCCATCAGCTTGTCCCATTCGGGACGAACCTGACGCAGGTGCTCGACTAAACGATCCGCAATCGGAAACGTTTCTTCGACGGCATCCATGGTTTTATTGGCTGCAACTTCGGTTTTTTCAATAACATAGGCCAACCTATCGCGGGCGTCCGGGATATCAGTGTTGGCCATATCACTAATGCGTGGATCTAACTGAAAATTGGTCAGTGAATCGTGTAATTGGCGCGTTAATTTGCCCACTTCTTCATAAATGGGCTCACGCGCTTCACTGACCCACAACATGACCAAGGCATTGGCGTCCGCCTGTTTGCCTTGCTCGAGTAAACTCACCAGTTGTTTAGCCTGATCGAGTGATACCATGAAAAATTGTCCCTAACTTATGCGCGTGAATTACTGGATTCGTTCGAAGATCTTGTCCAGCTTCTCTTTCAGCGTCGCAGCAGTAAAAGGTTTCACGATATAGCCATTCACACCCGCTTGAGCAGCTTCGATGATCTGCTCGCGTTTCGCTTCTGCCGTGATCATCAATACCGGTAAGTGTTTCAACTCTTGATCCGCACGAATGTGACGTAACAAATCAATACCTTGCATCCCTGGCATATTCCAATCGGTAACTACGAAATCAAAATCGCCCTTTTTGAGCATAGGTAGGGCAGTCAATCCATCGTCCGCTTCCTGCGTATTATTAAAACCAAGGTCGCGCAGCAGGTTTTTCACGATTCGGCGCATTGTTGAGAAGTCATCAACAATGAGGATTTTCATATTCTTATTCAAAGTTGCCTCCACTGAGGTCACAGTGTTGTATCAAGTTAAACTTAGGCACGCCACGCCGAGAGCTTGGCGCGCAATCTTTGCATTGCTTGGCTGTGGATCTGACTGACCCGTGACTCACTTACCCCCAAAACCGCACCTATTTCCTTTAGGTTTAACTCTTCGTCGTAATAGAGAGAAAGGATGAGCCCCTCTCGCTCTGGTAATTCACGGATCGCATCGGCCAATGTCGAGCGGAAGCTATCGTCGACCACCTCTTGCAAGGGGAGGTTTTCTTCGCGCTTTTCTTCGGTTCCGATACTGTCTTCACTGACACCCAAGTCTTCAATGCCGACTAATCGACCACAGTTCACATCGTTGAGCGCTTGATGATATTGCTCAAGCGAGATCCCCATGGCGTCGGCGATTTCGGTATCTTTTGGATTGCGCCCTAAGGCCACTTCCAATTCAGCGATAGCCTGAGAGATCAGACGACTGTTTTTATGTACTGAGCGCGGCACCCAATCACCACGACGAATTTCGTCGAGCATGGCCCCGCGGATGCGTATTCCGGCAAAGGTCTCAAAGCTAGCGCCTTTCGATACATCATAACTTTGCTGTGCTTCTATCAGGCCAATCATCCCGGCTTGAATCATATCTTCAAGCTGGACGCTCGGCGGCAATCGCCCCATCAAGTGATGGGCGATACGCTTCACGAGCGGCGAGTAGCGCTCGATAAAGGCACGCGGGTTATGACGTTCGTAGGCTAAGGCTTTATTCACCTACCTGCTCCCCTAGGTGTTCATTGGGTTTAACGAGTAATCGCTCAACGAAAAATTCTAGGTGTCCTCCTGGATTGGTTGGCAGTGGCCAAGACAGTATTTTATTCGCAAGGGAATTTAGTGCTAATGCCGCTGGAGAGCGTGGAAACGCTTCAACGACGACTTTTTGACGCTTTACTGACTGACGTACCTTATCATCCAATGGGATACATGCGACCAATTCTAAATTTGCATTAAGGAATCTCTCGGTCACACGGGTTAATTTAGCAAATAATTCACGCCCTTCACGATAACTTCTTACCATATTGGCCACAATTTTGAACCTTGGCACATCGTACTCACGTGAAAGTAGCTTTATTAAGGCATAAGCGTCTGTAATTGAAGTAGGTTCATCACAAACTACCACTAGGACATCTTGTGCTGCTCTTGCAAAACTTAGCACCATGTCCGAAATACCCGCTGCGGTATCGACTAAAAGAACATCAATTTCTTCTTCCAGTTCACCAAAGGCGCGAATTAAACCGGCATGTTGCGATGGCGATAATTCCACCATCGACTGGGTTCCTGATGCCGCTGGCACAATCATGACGCCAAAAGGACCGCGAACGATGATGTCTTTTAGCTCACATTCACCCGCCAACACGTGCGACAGGTTTTTTCCCGCGCGCAGGCCAAGCAACACATCCACATTGGCAAGGCCAAGGTCGGCATCAAATACCATGACGCGCTTTCCTTGACGCGCCATGGAGATGGCGGTGCAAAGGGTAACGTGGGTTTTACCGACACCACCTTTACCACCCGTGACCGTAATCACTTTGGTTGACGATAACTGGGTCATTCGACGCAGTCCGCTGGCTTGATCAAACATGTTCACATCACTCATAGTAATCCGCCGCCTGTCCATCTTGGGCATCGCTGCTCCAATAGTGTTGTTGCTGCTTTAACTCCTGTTCCAGCAATTCATTCGCCTTGTGCACGAGGAAGTGCCCGCTGGCGATTTTTATGTCTTCTGGTACTCGTTGTCCGTCGGCAATGTAGGCAACAGGTAGCGCGTTCTGGACCACCACATTGATCAGCTCCCCTAAACTGAGGCACTCATCAATCTTGGTCACTATGCATCCCGCCAAAGGAATTCGGCGGAAGTGTTCTAAGGTTTCCTGCAACACACGACGTTGTGAGGTTGCCGGTAACACTAGGTAACTTTTGATCTCCGCGCCGCTGCTTTCCATCAGCGCATCGAGTTGTTCTGACAAGCGAATATCACGCTGTCCCATGCCGGCGGTATCGAGCAATACAAGGCGACGATGACGCAACTGATACAATACATCGGCCAGTTCCTCCGCATCTTTAGCGACACGTACCGGACAGCCCATAATTCGACCATACGTCGCCAGTTGCTCGTGTGCACCGATCCGGTAGGTATCCGTGGTCACCAGCGCCACTTCGTCCGGGCCATGCTCCATCGCAGCGCGAGCTGCCAGCTTGGCGATGGTGGTGGTTTTGCCCACCCCCGTCGGCCCCAACAGGGCAGCGACACCGCCGTTTTCTAAAATTGAGTCATCCAGGGTGATGATCTGCTCGCTGAGCATTTCCATCAATACCGGCCACGCTTCACGCGCTTCAATGTCTTCCGGCACATAACACGCCAGTTGGTCAGCCAAATCATCCGCCAAGCCCATCTTGCTCAGACGTTTGATCATCATGGCGCGCATCGGCTCGCGTCGTTCCACTTCTTGCCACATCAAACCCGAGACTTGGTGCTCAAGCAATTTGCGGATCGCCGCCATCTCTTCACGCATTTTGTCCATATCATCGGCTTGATATTGGCTAGAGCGCGACTCGTAACGGCTGGGATCTAAGCGCGGTTTGGCTTTGTCTTCTTGGCGGCCGAATTTATCGTCTTGGCGCGCAAAACGGTCGTTTTGACGACCGTAGCTGCCGTTCTTTGCCTCTGAGCCAAAGCGAGATGTCGTGGTGTTTTCTGACATTTGACGACGCTTAAGCTCAAACGGATTGTCATATTCTCGGCGAGTCGACGGCGCTTGACGGGGCTTGGCGTCACGATTATGACGCTTTTCTTGGCGCGTCAATAACGCACTCAGCGAGTCGGCTTCGGTCGCGGCGTCGGGCTCTTGCGATGGATTGGTGAGCTGCTGCAACACCTTGGCAAAGCGCCCTGCTTGCGGCGACGATTGGCTCAGTTCGACTTTGTCATCCGCCAAATCACGCGAGGTTGGGGTGTAGCCACTCGGTGCAGATTGACGTGGTGCCGCCGGTGCATCAGTGTCTACGGCTGCCACGATTTCTATCCCGCCGGTGACTTTTTTATTTGACATGATCACCGCTTCAGCGCCGAGCTCTTCTTTCACTTGGCTCAGTGCTGCACGCATGTCTTTGGCAAAAAAGCGACGTATTTTCAATGGCTTTATCCCATTTGGCAGCTAGGCTGCGTGTTGTGTTAGTGCAAATTTCTCGATGCGTAACGTTCGCGATGGCGGCGAGATGTTGCCGCCAAGTTAACGATATCTCGTCTCACCGCGTTGCTCGTTAGTGGCTAAGCGCCCTAGTTGCCCACGGCATGAACGATACGGATCTGTTTTTCATCAGGAACTTCCTGATAAGAGAGCACATGCAAACTTGGGATCGTATTTCGGACAAATTGCGCCAAAGTACTGCGTAGTACACCCGAAGTAAGCAATATCGCTGGCTCTCCTTTAAGTTCTTGCTGCTGCGCCGCTTCAGTGAGCGAGGCTTGCAGTCTTTCCGCGAGACCCGGTTCGATGCCTGTTGATTCACCGCCCGACGCCTGCATTGTTTTATGCAACATTTGTTCCAAGTCTGGAACCAAAGTGATCACAGGAATTTCTGGCTCTATCCCATTGATTTCTTGAACAATCATTCGCTTCAGTGTGATCCGTACCGCAGCCGTCAATATGTCAGAGTCCTGACTCTTTGAGGAATACTCCGCCAAAGTTTGCACGATTGAGCGAATGTCGCGGATAGGAATTGCCTCTCGCAGAAGGTTTTGCAGCACTTTTACCACCACACCCAACGGCAACTGATCGGGAATAAAGTTCTCCACCAGTTTCGGTGCAGAGCGACCCAGCATTTCCATCAGATTCTGCACTTCTTCGTGGCCGAGCAGCATTGATGCCTGATTGGTCAGCACTTGGCTCAAATGCGTCGCCAGCACAGTGGCGGAATCGACCACGGTGTAGCCCAGCGCTTGGGCATGCTCACGCTGACTTTCAACAATCCAGTTCGCTTCCAAACCAAAGGCGGGATCGCGAGTCGGCTCCCCTTCGATGCGACCAAAGACTTGGCCTGGGTTGATCGCCAAATCCATATCTTGACGGATATCGGCTTCACCGAACGCTACGCCCATTAAGGTAATGCGGTAACTGTTTGGCGGTAGCTCAAGGTTGTCTCGGATATGCACCGGCGGGATCAAGAAACCAAAGTCTTGCGACAGTTTCTTACGCACCCCTTTAACCCGATCCAGCAACTCGCCGCCTTGCTCTTTATCCACCATAGGGATCAAGCGATAGCCGACTTCCAAGCCAATCACATCGACCGGTTGGACGTCGTCCCACGACAACTCTTTCGGTTTCGGCGCTTCTGGGGTCAAGGTATCTTGCTCGACCACTGCCAACGCGCGGGTTTGTTGACGTTTGTTTTGCCAATACGCGCCGCCACCCGCTAGCAGAGCCAAGAACAGGAACGGCAAGTGCGGCATACCCGGAACAATACCCATGATCAGCATGATGCCAGCGGTGATACCCAGCGCGCGTGGGTTGTCAAACATCTGGCTCAGCATCTGCTGGCCCATGTCTTCATCGGTATTTTGACGGGTTACCATCATTGCCGCGCCAATCGACAACAACAACGACGGGATCTGTGCCACCAAGCCATCACCAATGGTCAATAAGGTAAACACCTCTAGGGCGTCACCAAATCCCATGCCGTGCTGGCTCATGCCGATCGCCAAACCGCCAACGATGTTGAGCACCAAGATCAAAATACCGGCGACCGCATCCCCTTTAACAAACTTCGACGCACCGTCCATCGAACCGTAAAAGTCCGCTTCTTTGGTCACTTCACCACGACGAATTCTCGCTTGCTCTTGGTCAATCAAACCGGCGTTCAAGTCGGCATCGATCGCCATCTGTTTACCGGGCAAGGCGTCCAAGGTGAAGCGAGCGCTCACCTCAGAGATCCGCCCCGCACCTTTGGTGACAACCATAAAGTTAATGATCATCAAGATCAGGAACACCACCAGACCAACTGCATAGTTACCGCCGATCACCACACTACCAAAGGCATCAATTACCTGCCCCGCCGCGCCCGGCCCTTCATGGCCGTACAGCAACACCACACGGGTTGAGGCCACGTTAAGCGCCAAACGCAGCAAGGTAGAGATCAACAGCACCGTGGGGAAGGCAGCAAAATCAAGCGGACGGCGGGTGTAAATGGTCACCAGCAACACCACCAGCGACAGCGCGATATTGAAGGTAAAAGAGATATCGAGCAGCACCGGTGGCATCGGCAGGATAACCATCGCCAACACGGCCAGTACAATCACAGGCGCGCCAATCGCTGGCATCTCACCGAGACGCTTCATCGGAAGTTTGTTCAGTAGGGGTAATGCAGCTTTCATGGTGATAGGAAGGCGTCCTTTCTGCTCGTCAATACCAAGAGCCTGTTGCGGCACCAGCGCCGTATTACAACAAACTCGATAAATCACATGTGATGACTGAGCGAGGCGATTTAACGCTGAGAACAACTCGCCGCAAGGTGCTCCCTCAGCCAAAAGTGGCGCGAATAATACCTGAGATGCAAAATTCGAGCCTGCTTTTTAGGTGGATTTTTGACGCTTTGCTGAGGAAGTGAACAACAGGCGGTGCTGGCGAATGAGTTGGCAGAATGATTTCGATTTATTAATGGGCGATTTAACGATCTAAGCAGGCTCACTCAGCCATTAAATAAACTGGTGGCGTTGAGGATAAACCCGCAGGCGAGATCATCACGAACGAGTTGGCGATGTGAAGAAAGTAAGCAAGCACTAACAACTGCAATCCTTACCAAGCTAGCCTATCAATCGTAGCGCATGTCCGCTGGAGGCTCGAAGTCGCGACCTTTCACCGTTGGACGACGGCCGCGCCCTTTGCGGTGCTCTTTTAGCTGGAACACATACGCCAGCACTTGGGCAACCGCCGCGAACAGACCGTCAGGGATCTGCTGCTCAAGCTCAGTGGTATGATACAACGCACGCGCTAATGGCGGCGCTGGCACGATATCAATCTTGTGCTCATTGGCCACTTCACGGATCTTCATCGCCATATGATCGACCCCTTTCGCCACCACCACGGGCGCGCCATCAAGTTTCGGATCGTAACGCAGTGCAACCGAGAAGTGCTCCGGGTTGGTAATGATAACGTCAGCCGTCGGCACTTCTGCCATCATCCGGCGCTGCGCGGCCTCGCGCTGCAACATGCGGATCCGGCCTTTAACTTCGGGCTTACCTTCGGTTTCTTTATACTCGTCTTTGATTTCCTGCTTGGTCATCTTGAGCTGCTCGTTGTGCTGCCACATTTGGTACGGCACATCAATCGCCACCACCAGCAACAGCGAGCAGCAGATCACCAGAACGAAATTGAGTAACACATCGAGCGCATGAAACAGGTTTTGCGGAAAGACTTCACGGTTGATTTCAAACAGATCCGGCAAGCTGCTTTTGATCATCCAAAACGCGACACCGCCGACCAATATCACTTTGAGGATCGATTTCACCAACTCCATTAAGCTTTGCATGCCAATCATGCGTTTTAAGCCACTTAACGGATTCAGTTTATTAAATTTGGGCGACGCTGCGCCCATCGACCAGCTGATCCCGCCAAGCCCAATCGAGCCAACGATACCGGCGAAAAACAGCACCAACAAAATGATCAACAGCGGCCAGATGATCAGACTCACCGCCGACACGCACAGGGTCAGCAAGGCATTGAAATCAAATATTTCTTCGCGAGTGAGGGTGAACATCCGCGCCATAAATTTGAGCAAGGCGCCAGCCAGCGTATCGCCAAAGGCCATCATGGCTAACGCCCCGACCACCAGCATGGTCACCGTGGCGAGCTCTTTTGAGCGGGCTATCTGCCCCTTATCACGCGCTTCCTGTTGTCGTTTGGGCGTGGGGGCTTCGGTACGTTCTTGGCCGTCTGAATCTGCCATCAGCCCTCCCCGTTACCGAACAAAAATGCGCGAATACCAGCGCCACCTGCCCCTGAAATAGAACACCCCATCAGCAGTTTATCCTCGCCAATCCGCAGATCTGATCCACGCCAAGTTGCCATACCCCTTCGTATTTCGGCACTAACCCCAATACGATGTACCAGCTGATCATCAAACCGAGCAGCAAGGCAAACGAGAAACCGAGGGCGAAGATATTAAGCTGCGGCGCGGCGCGGGTCATCACCCCGAACGCCAAGTTCACTGTCAGCAAGGCGATGATCCCCGCCACCGCCATCGACAAACCAGCCCGAAACATATGACCAAACCATTGGGAGATCTGATGATAATCAGCCGCATCTAACATCCCCTCGCCCACAGGCAAGGTATGAAAGCTCAGCGCCACAATTTGCAGCATTTCCAAATGACCATTAGTCGCCAAAAACAGCATCAGCGCCAAGAACATGAACAGCTGACCCAGCACTGGGGTATTTTGACCGTTGGACGGATCGACCATGGAGGCGAAACCCAAACTCGACTGCATACCGATAATTTGACCGAGCAAAACGAAGATTTGGGTAATAAATTGAGTGATAGCGCCCATCGCAATGCCGATCAGCACTTGCTGACCGGTCACGACAAAACCTTGCAGGGAAAAGAGTGCGATGGATTGCGGCATTTCAGGAATGGTGCCGCTCATCGCCAGTGTCACGCCCATCGCCAAATAGAGTCGGATCCGAGGCGAGACAAACTGGGCGCCAAAAAAGGTCATCGCCATCATCATCGAGGAGATGCGCGTAAACGGCCAAATTAAATTGGCAATGTACTGCAGCACTATCTCAGCCGGATATTCCACCCGCACTCCTTTTCAAATTCAGCTCAACCTGCGGTTACCGCAACGCGCAAAGCCATTACATCAATACAACAGCATCGGAATACGCTCGACCAGTTGGTAGAAGTATTCCATCAGCATTTGGGTCAGCCAGTGGCCGAAAAACATCATCGCGAGCAAGGTGACAATCAACCTTGGCAAGAAACTCAAGGTCTGCTCGTTAATCGAGGTCGCCGCTTGAAACACCGCCACCACCAAACCAATCAGCAAACCCGGCACGACGATCGCCGAGACCATCACCAAAACCAGCTCAAGGGCATCTTGGAATAATTCGACAAACGCTTCTGGTGTCATTGCGCCCCCTACATGGTGCCAAAACTGGCGGCCAAGGTGGACAGGATCAGGTTCCAGCCATCCACTAGCACAAACAGCATTAACTTAAACGGCAACGAGACAATCATCGGCGAGAGCATCATCATACCCATCGCCATCAGCACCGATGCCACCACCAAGTCGATCACCAAAAACGGCAAGAACAGCATAAAGCCGATTTGGAACGCGGTTTTCAGCTCTGAGGTGATAAATGCCGGGATCAACACCGTCATTGGCACCTCTTCTGGCGCACTGACGTCCACCCCCGCCATACCGACGAAGGTTTCCAGATCTTTCACTCGGGTTTGTTTCAGCATAAAGGCGCGCAGCGGCTCTTGGGCGACATCAAAGGCTTCACGGGCGGTGATCTGCTCGTTCATATAAGGCTGTAGGGCTTGCTGATCAATCTCGCTGATCACCGGCGACATCACAAAGAAGGTCAGGAACATCGCGATACCGATGATCACCTGATTGGACGGCGTTTGCTGCAAGCCCATCGCTTGGCGCAAAATCGACATCACCACCACGATGCGGGTAAAGGAGGTCATCAAAATGACGATCGCAGGCAAGAAGGTCAGCGCGGTCATCAGCGCCAAAATTTGCAGGCTGACCGAATAATCTTCACTGCCGTCAGGATTGACCGTCATGGTCATTGCGGGGATGCCGGGGCCGACCGATTGCATGTTCAGCTGACTGTCAGCGCTCGTGGCCTCCATCGCCGCCACCGTCACGGCGTCATCGACGGCTGCCGCAGGTGGGACCGACAAGGCAATATCTTCTTGGGCATACGCTGGCAGTGCCAACCACAACCAACAGGCCGTCATCATGACAGCGAGACGTTTAATCCATTCCATCTTTTTTCATCAACTTACTGAGTTGTTCGGCAAACTGAGGGGACGCTTCTTCCGGCAAAGGCTCGGCCAAGGTTTTGATCAAATTGACCTGTTGCGCGGTGACGCCGATCAGCAATTGTTCGTTACCCACTTCGACCACCACCAAACGCTCTTTCGCGCCCAGCGGCAGTTGCTTGACCACCCGCATTTGACTGCCGGCGCCACCAAGTTGGGACAAGCGCAGCTTTTTGGTCAGCCATGCCAATAACACGATCAGACCTAGCACTAAGAAAAGAGAAGAAAAGGTGGTGACTAGGCTAAGCTCGGGGCCAGCGGCATAGAGATTGCCACTGACGAGCAGTGGCAACAGTAAAAGAGAGTGAAGCCCCTTCATTAGCGCAGCTTCTTGATGCGTTCAGTTTGGCTGATCACGTCGGTGAGACGAATACCAAACTTGTCGTTGACCACGACCACTTCACCGTGGGCAATCAAGGTGCCGTTAACCATCACATCCAATGATTCACCGGCGATACGGTCAAGCTCGACCACCGAGCCTTGGTTCAATTGCAGCAAGTTACGGATGCTGATCTGGGTGCGGCCCACTTCCATGGAAATGGTCACCGGAATATCGAGGATAGTATCAAGTTTACGGCGCTCATCTTCACTGATCGGTTGCGCGTCATCCACCAACTCGTCTAGCGGCGCGGTGCGCACCGAGTCTACTTCTTGCGCGGCAAGGGCTGCAGCCCACTCGTCCGCCATTCTCTGATCGTCGTTTTGGTCCATCAGCTCACCTGTTAATCATCTTCACTTCGCTCAAGAAGCACATCCCCGAGCGTTTCTCGATCCAAAAACGCCAAGTCGGTTTTCACCATGTCTGGACGTCGCATTTTTTCGGTTATTTTCAGCGCGATATTGTCGCTAGCACGGCCCATTTTGGCTTTGAAGGTCGGCAGATCTTCAATAAACACCGTCGCCGCGTCGGGCATATCAATCGGGATCACGTCCCCTTGTTGCAGCTCCATCAAATCGCGCAGGGTTAAACTCACATCCAATAAATTGGCGCGCAGGTTCACCGGCACATCCATGATCTCGTCGCGCAGCGCTTTGCTCCAGCGCACGTCGGTTTCCATCTTGTCACTTTGGATACCGGCATCGAGCAATTCACGAATTGGCTCAACCATGGAGTACGGCATCACCACGTGGAAGTCACCGCCACCGCCATCAAGCTCAATATGGAATGAGCTCACCACGATCACCTCCGTCGGTGACACAATGTTGGCCATGGTCGGGTTCACTTCGGAATCGAGATACTCGAACTCCACCCCCATCACTGGCGACCAGGCTTCGCGGTAATCTTCAAACACCAGCTTGAGCAGCATTTGAATGATCCGGCGCTCGGTTGGGGTAAATTCACGGCCTTCGATTTTGGCGTGAAAGCGGCCATCACCACCGAAGAAGTTTTCCACTAAGATAAACACCAAGCGGGCTTCCATGGTGATGAGCGCCGTCCCCTTTAACGGGCGAAAACGTACCATGTTCAAGCTGGTCGGGACGTACAAGGTGTTTTGGTATTCGCCAAACTTCACCATCTGCACGCCATTGATGGAGACTTCTGCGGTTTTTCGCAGCATGTTGAACAGGCTGATCCGCATATGACGGGCGAAACGTTCGTTGATCAACTCCAGCGTCGGCATCCGGCCACGGACAATCCGATCTTGCGAAGAGAAGTCAAACGTAACCGCGCCGCCTACATTATCCAGGCCACCGTCATCGTCATCATCGACGTCATCGACACCATGTAAAAGCGCATCAATTTCGTCTTGGGAGAGAAGATCACTCACGTTATGCCCTTATTGCATTACAAAACCAGTAAATAGAACTCGATCAACCACAGGCTTGCCAGAGACTTTTTCCATTGAACGTTGCACCGCTTCCGTTGATTGCGCGCGCAGCTCGACGCGGCCATTTGGCAAGCGCAGTTGCTCTACCGTGGCGGCAGAAAACGCGGTCAACAAGGTGGAGCGGATCAATGGTGCATGGGTTTTGGCAATCGCTTCATTGCCTTCACCGCGCACCATCAACTGCACATTCACTTGTACTAAACGGTCACGGCTATCGCCCATAACGTTGAAAATAAACGGCTCTGGCAAGGTGACATACAAGGCAGGGCCTGACCTCGGTAGCGCAGCGTCTGCCGATGCCACCGGCTCTACCGGGGCCGGTTCATCACCGCTGAGCACAAAAAATGCCGCACCTGCACCGGCGGCTAGCAACACAATGCCAATCAAGCCAAATATCAGCAGGTTTTTCTTTCCACCTTTTGCTTGTTCTACGTTATTTTCGGTGGCAGCCATAGCATCTCCTTCCTTCTTGTGCTGTGGTTAATCAATTTCGGCCAAGTATAAACTACTCGACTTGGAATTTACGCGTAATAATCAACGCCGTCAGATTGTTTGCTGACAAAGAGATCAATTTGCCCCGGATCGGCTTCAGCCCACAGCTCATTGCCGCTTTGCGTGCCGCCATTATGCTGCTGAGACTGCCCACCCTGCGCACTATTCTGGGCATGACCTTGCGCGCCAAAACCGTGGTCTTGACGACCTGAACTGTCTTGCTGCACGTTACTTTGACCTAGCTGCAAACCTTGCTGGTTAAACATTTCGCGCAGGCGCGGCATCGCTTGCTCTACGATTTCACGAGATTGTTGCGAGGTAACCGTAAACTGCACATTGGCTTGATCTTGATTGAGCGAGAGTTTGATCTGCATCCGGCCAAGCTCTGGCGGATCGAGACGGATATCGATTTGACGCAGATTTTTCGACAGCATCATCTGCACTTTTTCCGCTACCGCCGACTCGCCATCCGCGTTCAGCGCCATGGTTTGCGCTGTCGCTGCTGAAGCCGCGTCGGCTTTCAATCCTTGCGCGCCCATTCCTTGTGCGTTAAGCCCTTGGGCATTTAGCGCTTGCTGTAAACCATTGGCGGAGGCACCTCGCACTGCGGCGGCCGCATCAGCGCTTGGCTCTGTCGTCAGTTGTCCGTCGCTGGTACGCCCTTTCAGCTGCGCGGCGATCATTGCCGCTTGTTGCTCGCTCAGTGCGGTATTGGGTGGTAATGCTGATGCAATTCCGGTTGAGGCTGATTGCAGCGTGGCCAGTTTCAATTCGACGTCTTTCGCGCCCTCCGGTGTGGCGCGCATCGCTTTTAGCACCTCATCTTGCTGAGCGGCGATCTGCCCAAGCTCGCCACTGTGGCGCTCACTGCGTGATGGCCCCTGCGTTAGCTCTTGCGGATCCGTCAGCGAATTTGCCCACATCAACGATTCGTCGACGCTTTTGCCATCGGCACGCACCACGGTGCGCTGTCCGTTATCGTCTAAACGCGCCACCAGCATTTGTGGGCTCGGCTCTACCGCAGATTGAACGCTTTCGCCGTCAACCGTCGGCAATGTCATACCTTGCAGGGAGTACAAGCTCTCGGCGGTTGCTGCGTCAAACTCGCCCGCCGCTTCGCCATCCAGTGAGGCTTCCAGCGCCAGTTTATCTAAGGGGAGGGTTACTGCGCCTTCTGCACTTAACCATGCGTCGTAGCTATCCAGCATGCCATTGCTCCCTGGCATAGCCGGAGCGGCCAGTCCGCCGTTAAAGGTATTCGCTTCTACTGACGATGGCGTCAACATTTCGGCACCGTCAATAAATGTGACAACATCACGTCCATTTATTGCATCGGTCGCCGTTGCTGTCTCAGGATCGGGTGGCAAGGTTTTGCCTGATTGCAGTTGGGCATCCGCCGCTTTCAGGCGCGCCAGCATCGCTTCACCGTCGTGGAGCGCTTTATCGTGCTCGGCTGTCTTAACAGCAGAAGGTGACTCAGCGACATCGCTAGCGAGCACATCTTGGGTGCCCTGCTCCGCGCTCTGGCGCAGCGCGGCTTTGTCTGCGCCATGCTTGGCAATGATCTGTGCGTCAGAATCTGCCGACGTAGCAAACCCAAGCTCAGCGTCCGTCAGCGCGGCTGCGTCAGTTATTACGGTGTCGGCAACGACGTGCTCTAGCCCTGCTTTGCCCCCTTTGCCAAGGGACGAGCTCGGCTTAGCGTCATCGTGGAAAAAGCGCGAGAAGAGATCGGAAAACAGCCCTTTACCTTCAGCTTTCTGAGCTGAATCGTCATGCTCTGTGGTGTTGGCCACCGCCTCGCTTCCCTTCCCCGTTGCGGTAGGTAGCGTCGCTTTATCGGTACTGAATAACTTGGATAGCTCCATCACTCATTTCCTGCTGCTAAGCCAATTTTTGGTCAATTAGATTTTGTAATGCAAAAATCACACCAAACTATATTGGGCAGAGGAAAGAATCTGATTGAGCATGATGTCGACGCCTCATCACTGACTGAAAGGTGCAAAGAAAAAGACGTGCGAGAGGAAGCGTGGACACGGCGAGGGGCTAACGATCTCGGGACAACAAAAATACCGATTTGCTCTCGCTTGTTCTTAGTTCGCGTTTGCCTAGCTTGCGGTTGGTTATCTGGCGTTCTGGGCAGACAAACGGCGGGCGTACAACAGGCTGCTAAACTCATCCATCTGCTTTTGTTCGCGTTTAGCTTGGGCTTTATCGCGCTCCGATTGGCGTTTATCCAACATCCATTCAATGGAGCGGCGACGTTTACGCGCTTCAATAAAGGCCGCTTGGCAATCATGTTGCTGTTGCTCAAAGTGCTCGCCAGCGAGCTTTTGCTTGGACAAGGTTTCATCCAACTGATTGATAAACCGATGCAAGTGACCGTATTCACTGGCGGTTAACCCCGCTTGGCCACGCTCGGTCATCTGGCGAAAATAATCCAGGCGATACTGCTCGATTTGCGCCAGTTGCTGGTGATAGTTCTCCAACTCTTGTCGTGCTTGCTCTACCGCCAATAAAGCGTTGTGTTCATCTTGCTCAGCGCGCTCCAGTAGCAGCGCCATTGCGTTATCAGCCATGGATTACCCTTGCAGTGTCGAGCGCAACATATTGACGCACATTTGGAAGTTGACCACGTCTTTCATCCCTTGTTGCAGGTATTGATCGAGACGCGGTTTGAAAGCGAAGGCTTGGTCGATCGCCGGATCTGTACCCGGCTTGTACGCACCAATCGACACTAGATCTTGGTTTTTACGGCAAATCGACAAGATCTGGCGCGACGCTTTCGCCATTAACATATGCTCGTCATCGACAATCGCTGGCATAACACGACTGACCGAGCGTTCGACATCAATCGCCGGATAATGCCCCGCGTCCGCCATTTCACGCGATAGCACAATGTGACCATCCAAAATCGCGCGCGACGCATCGGCGATCGGATCTTGTAAGTCATCCCCTTCGGTCAACACGGTGAAAAAAGCGGTGATCGAGCCTTGATTTTCACTGCCGTTACCGGCGCGCTCAACCAGTGCCGGCAAGCGGGCAAACACCGACGGCGGATAACCTTTGGTGGCGGGCGGCTCACCGACCGACAGTGCGATTTCCCGCTGCGCTTGGGCAAAACGGGTTAAGGAGTCCATCAGCAATAAGACATCCAAGCCTTGATCGCGAAAGTACTCAGCAATGGTCAAGGTGGTTTGGCAGCCTTTTAAACGCATCAGCGGCGAGGCATCCGCGGGCGCCGCCACCACCACCGAGCGGGCGCGACCTTCTTCGCCCAAAATCTCATCGATAAATTCTTTCACTTCGCGGCCACGCTCACCGATCAGCCCCACCACCACCACTTGTGCGGTGGTACCACGGGTCATCATCCCCAAGGTGACCGATTTACCCACACCAGAACCCGCAAACAAACCGATACGCTGGCCTTTGCCCACCGTCAACATGCCGTTCACCGCTTTGATGCCGACATCAAGCGGCTCTTTGATCGGTTTGCGCGACAATGGGTTAATGGAGCGGCCGTTAAAACTGGCTTGCTCGGCGGTAAAAATGGGCCCTAAACCATCGAGCGGTTTACCGACGCCATCAATTACGCGGCCGAGTAACTCTGGCCCCACTGGCAAGCCGTGCTCTTCGTTGATTGGGGTGACTTTCGCCCCGGGCATCACCCCAGACAGATTATCGCTGGGCATCAAATAGAGGGTATCGTTGGCAAAGCCCACCACTTCCGCTTCCATCTCACCGTGTTGGGTTTCTACTCGGCACAAACTGCCGACCGGCGCGCTACAGCCGACGGCTTCAAGCGTCAGGCCGACCACTCGCACCAAACGACCCGACGCCACCGGGCGTTTAGTGAGCCCTTGAGTTTGGTATTGGCTCAGGCGCGAAAGCAAACTACTCACGCGGGATGAGTCTCGTGGTGGGTGTCCAGCGCTGCGGTATCTAGCGACGCCGGATCTGGGCTAGCGGGCTCTTGCACCATCGCAGTTGAGTTTTCTACTGCTTGGTGAGAGTTTGGCAGCGGGCTTGGCGCGTCTGCACTCGGCACCGCATTCTGCTCTGCGATGAGTTCAACCGCTGGTTCGGCGGCTGATTGCGCTGCTGATGATGCGGCAATCATCGCATCGTCTATCTCGTCGATATTGTTGCGGCCAATAAAGCCGTGCAGCAAGTCGTGGATCCGTTGTTTCATCAAAAAGCTGACCGATGAATCGCCCGCCTCAACAATCACATCACCGCGCTCAAGCGATGGCTCAGCGAGCAGCACCCACTGGCGATCGGCCAAGTGCGCAGCGCCATAGGCATTTTCAACAATCGCTAAATCGTCAGGGTGCAGTTGTAAACGGGTTCTCACCTCATGCTGTGGCAAGGCTGCCACCGCTTCACGCACAGTGTGTAAAATGATCTGCGGGTTGGTGGCAAGTTCGACCTGAAACAGCTCACGAGCCAACATCACCACCATGTTGGCGAGGGTTTGCTCCACCTGCTGATCCACATCAGCCAGTGGCGTTGCAAGGCGTTCCACCAGCGCGAGTAACTGATCGACTTGGGCTTGAATATCGCTTTGCGCATCCGCCAGCCCCTGTTCACGCCCTTCGGCTTGGCCTTCTTCACGCCCTTGCGCGCGGCCTTGCTCTAAGCCCTGTTCAAGCCCCACCGGAAAGCCTTCTTGCTTGCCTTGCTCCAGCCCTTCTTCATAGGCGGATTGGCGGATCGCTTCCAGATCGGCGGCGGTTAACGGTTGCGGCTCTTCATGTTCATCGGTGAGATCTTGCGATGGCTCCGCCCACGTCGGATCGTAGTTCATCGCGGTTTCCCGCGGCTGTGGATTCTGCTCGCTGTAATCGGGCAGATCCCACGATACCAATTGGGGGGATTCTTCTCTGTTTACGCGGATATAGCCACGGCGACGATCAATTGACATCTATCCTCCCACACTCACCTTATAGGAATTCTTCAGCGCCACCAGCACCCAGTGCTAGCTCACCGGCATCAGCCAGACGACGGGCAATCGCCAAGATCTCTTTCTGCGCCGCTTCCACATCGGCAACACGCACTGGCCCCATGGCTTCAAGATCGTCTTGCAGCATTTCGGCCGCGCGTTTCGACATGTTGCGCAGCACTTTGTCACGAACGATGTCATCCGCACCTTTGAGCGCTTTTTGCAAGATCTCTTGCGGTACATCACGCAGCAAGACTTGAATGCCACGATCGTCGACTTCCGCCAAGTTCTCGAACACAAACATCAAATCTTGGATTTGGGTCGCCATGTCTTCGTCGTTGTCGCGGATCTGCTCCATCAACAAGCCTTCGACGTGGTTGTCCAAGTAGTTCATGATCTCGGCTGCCGCCTTCAGGCCGCCAATCTTGGCCGCTTGCGCGCCCGCTTGACCGGCGAACTGTTTCTCCATGATCTCATTCAACTCGTGCAATGCTGCCGGTTGAACTTCTTCAAGGTTGGCAATACGCATCATCAAATCAAGACGCACGCGCTCTGGGAATTGCGACAAAATTTCTGCCGATTGCTCCGGCTCAAGGTACGACAACACGATGGTTTGGATCTGCGGGTGCTCGTTCAAAATGATGCTGGCTACCTGACGCGGATCCATCCATTTAAGTGAATCAAGACCTTTCGAGCCACCGCCCATCAAGATCTGATCCACCAAGTTGCTGGCTTTATCTTCACCCAAGGCCGCAATCAAGGCTTTCTTCACGAAGTCTTCGCTGCCCATACCGATGGCGGTGTATTTTTGAATTTCTTCGATAAAGTTGCGGTGCACCGCTGATACTTTCGATTGGTTCAGATCGGCCATTGATGCCATCGCACCACCTACGCGCTGCACTTGCTTTGGCTCAAGGTGGCGAATGATCGACGCAGCATCTTCTTCGCTTAAACTGAGCAGCAAAATCGCGGCGCGATCCACCCCGCTAAGGGTCGTAATATCAAACGGGGGAGCGGGTTGCTCTACGGTGGTTAATTCATCGGCCATCAGACACTATCCAACCTTTCACGACTTGTACTGCCAGCTCAGGCTCGTTCGCCACAAGGGCGCGCACCGCTTTCAGCAAGTCTTCATCTTTATGGAGATTTGGCAGATCAATTGAGCTGCTTGAGAACTCGAAGTGATCCAAACCATCAATATCACTACCCAACAGGGAGACATCGCCATGTCCATTGGCGGCAAGGCCATCGTGACCTGCCACGCTGTCGTCTTCAGCCACATTCGGGTAGAGCAGTTTTTTCATTGCTGGGCGCACCAAGAACAGGACAATCGCCACCATCACCAGTGCCGCCGCTAACCAACGGATCCAGTTATTAAAGTTCGGGTGCTCCCAAATGACTTGTTCCACCGCTTGCTCGATTTCTGGCTCGGCAAACATCACGGTGGCGACTTCCATAAAGTCACCGCGGCTTTCGGCAAAACCAACACCGCCCATCAGCAAGCGACGAATATTGTCCAGCTCGGCGGCGCTACGCGGCACCATGGTGATGTCGCCCGTGGCCGGATCGACTTGGCGTTTGTAATCGACTGCCACCGAGACCGTTTGACGCTGCACCGTGCCGTTTTGGGCGCGGCGATGGCTAATGGTGGTATCTAACTCAAAGTTACGGGTCGCTTCGCGATGCACAGAGCCACTGCCGCCTTTACCCTGCTGCATATTGAGCACATCTTGCGGAATAGAGGAATCGACTGGCGGCTGGTTACTGAGCGCGCCTGGTACACCGGCGATGTGTGAGCCATTGTTGATATCTTCTAAGGTAAACTCACTGCGCGTTGATGCGGTATCAGGATTGAAATGCTTGGTGGTTTCTTCAAGCGTGCTGAAGTCCATCGACACATCCACCTGCGCGGTGTAGTTGCCCAGACCCAGCACGGGGATCAAAATGCTGTCGATTTTATCGCGTAGGCTGGCTTCTTGCTGGCGTTCGATTTCCATCTCGCGACGACGTGCCGATGACGCGGGATCTTGTGTTCCGGAACTCAACAGGCGGCCATGCTGGTCGGTTACCGTCACACGAGATGGCGTTAGACTCGGCACGGCGGTCGCAACCATATCAACGATGGAGTTTACTTCTTCTTGACGCAGGGTTGAGCCGTTGCGCAGGGTCAAAAAGACCGTGGCAGAGGCATCTTGATTGTGGCGCACAAACACACTTTGCTTTGGCATTGCCAAGAGCACTTGCGCTTTACTGACTTGACGAATTTGTTCGATGGCGCGGGCAAGTTGACGCTCGCGGCTGAGTTTTAGACGCTCTTGTTCAAGGCGTTGCGAAACCCCAAAGCCCATATCGTTGAGCAAAATATCGTCGCCGTGGAGTTCGCCACCATTAATGCCGGCGCGAACCAGATCCAAGCGTAACGTCGAGAAGATATCCGCAGGGACGCGAACTTCGTTGCCTTCCAAGGTGTATTCAATTTTTTGCTGATCGAGATAATCAAGAACCGGGATCAACTCTTCGGTTTCGTAGACACCCAAGGGGCGCATTTCCGGCTCTTTGATCCAGAAAAACAGCAGCACAATCATCGCCACACAGATAGACACCGCCAGCACTAAGATCACTTGGCGAATAATGTCTAAATCCCCGACGACGCTGTCGAGCTTAGAGGCACTGGTTTCGTTGGCGTCGAGATTCATGCTCTCGTCCGCTACATCAGAGATGCTGACAGCGGTACTGCCGGCGTCGGCTGCCAATGCAAGTTCTTGTTTCATCGTCTCATCTGCCACTGACTTGTCCCATGTTCGTTATACTGGACCTTGCGTTTCACGTTGCGTTATACCGGCATACTCATCAGCTCTTTGTAGGCTTCCACGAGCTTGTTTCTGACTTCTATTGTCGCTTCGAAGGCGACACTCGATTTGTTGCGCGCAATCATCACGTCCGACAACGACACCGTGCGATCGCCTTGATCGAAACGGGTTTGCATGGTGCTCGATTGCTGCTGCAAGCTGTTCACGTTATTCACCGCTTGGCTCAACATCTGTCCGAAGTCTTGACCGACTTGCTGTGCGGTCGCAGGACGTTGCGCACTTTGCGCTTCCAAACGCATCGTCGCCATTTGCGACTGCATTTCACCTACTTTCATTGCTGACTCCTTCAAAATGACAGAACGTTGACACAAAACTCAGATACTACTGTTACAGCAACATTAACGCCAATTCTTTCGTTACATTCCTAAGCTGGGATATCGATCCCAGCATCTCGCATCTTCGCCAGCTTATAGCGCAGGGTACGCGGGCTGATCCCTAAGCGATCTGCCACTTCCTTGCGACGCCCTTCACAAACCTTAATGGCATCGAGAATGATGGCGAACTCTTGCTCACGTAGCTCACCGCCCAAACCGTCGCCTTTTTTCGTCAATTCTTCGTCGGCCAAGGCGTTAGGTGCCATAAACGGTGCCACCATAGGCTCAACGGGGGTGATACGGTCGAGGTGCCACTCGGTGCCTTCGAGCAGAATATGACTGCTATCAATCGCGCCGCCACCGGCCAAGATCAGCGCCCGTTGGATCACGTTATCCAGTTCGCGCACATTGCCCGGCCAGCCATACTGTGCCAATAAATGCTGCGCGCATGGGTTTAGCTCAGGCAGTGGCATGCCTTGGCGTACACAGTGGCGCTCAATCAAATGCTGAGACAGCGGCAAAATATCGGCAGGACGCTCGGCCAGTGCAGGCCACGTCAATGGGAACACATTCAGGCGGTAGTAGAGATCTTCACGGAATTTGCCTTCCGCGACATACTGGCGCAGATCGCGGTTACTGGTCGCTAGCACGCGCACATCAAGTTTGATGGTTTTACGGCTACCCAAACGCTCGACTTCGCGCTCTTGCAGTACCCGCAGCAGTTTCGCTTGCAGGTTGAGATCCATTTCGCTGATCTCATCGAGTAAAATCGTGCCGTTTTGCGCTTGTTCAAACTTGCCCGGGCAGGCTTGGATCGCACCGGTAAACGCGCCTTTTTCGTAGCCAAATAAAGTGGCTTCGAGCATGTTGTCGGGGATCGCGGCGCAGTTGATAGCCACAAACGGGCCGTCTTTGCGCGTGGAATGCTGATGAATATGGCGACTGAGCACTTCTTTACCACTACCACTTGGGCCAAGCACCATCACGTTGGCATCGGTTGCCGCCACTTTTTCGGCCATCGCCAGCAGGTGCAAACTTTTCGGATCGGCGACCACGGTGTGGTGATTATCCGCTTTTACCGGTGCATAGCGGCTGACCATGTTGAGCAGCACTTCGGGCGCGAAGGGTTTCGCCATGTAGTCGATCGCCCCTTCTTTCATCGCCACCACCGCATCTTCGATATTGGCGTACGCCGTCATCAACAGCACTGGCAACTTCGGCCAATTCAATTTGATGGTGCGCAGCAGCGCCAAGCCATCCATGCCCGCCATCTGCACATCTGAGATCACGATATCAACGGCTTCTTGCTTGAGCAGCACCACAGCTTGCTCGGCACTGTCGGCTTCTACCCACGCATAACCCGCGAGTGACAAGGTATCTACGAGGGCCTCACGCAGGCCAGCATCGTCTTCTACGACTAGGACTCGACTTTGATTCATCACTGGCCTCCCTTCGAATTATGCAGTGGTAGTTGTAAGGTAAATGTCGCTCCCGCGCCGGGCATGGAGTGGATCAATAACTGACCGTGGTGCGCTTTGGCGACGGTTTGCACCACCGCTAAACCCAAACCGGTTCCCTGTTGGCGGGTGGTAAAAAACGGCTCTAATATCTTCTCTTGCATCTCAGGCGCGATCCCCGGGCCATTGTCGGTTACCGAGACGTACACCGCTTGACCGTGAGTTTGGCAATTTAAGCTGACGCGACAGCCATTGCCCGCCACTTGGATCGCGTTGATGATCAAGTTGCTGATCGCGCTGGCTAGCGCATTGACGTTGCCAAACAAGGCGGTCGATTCATCTTCGCAATCGATACTGAAATCGACATCGTGACGGGCGATCAGCGCATCCACCATGCGCTCAATTTCATTGAGCAACTCTTCCACACTAAACGCCGACACCACTTTGTTATCGCCGCCTTTAGCGAACAGCAGCATGTCGTTAACTTGCTTTTCCAAGTCGTGGAGGCGATCCACCAGCTTGTGTTGAAAGCGCTGGCGAGTCGGCTGCGGCACATTGGCAGCGCCTAAGTTTTCGGCATAAAGCAGAGCGCTAGATAAGGGGGTGCGAATTTGATGCGCCAGTGAGGCCACCATTCGACCGAGCGACGACAAACGCTGCATGTCGCTGACCCGCGACTGCAACAAACGGGTTTCGGTCATGTCGGTAATTAAGATCAGCTGGCCACTGTTGGAGGCGGAAATCGCCAATTTGACTTTCTTGCCATCACGCAGCGAAATTTCATGGCCGTCATCGTCTTTGGGCTCAAACGCGCGTTGAATAATGGTAAACCAACGCTCGCCCACTAACGGCGTGCCCAACAGGCGCTCAGCTTCTGGATTGGCTTCTGAAATCAGACCTTTAGGATCAAGCAGCACCACGCCCGCAGGCATCGCATTGATCACCTGTTGGTAACGCTCAACTTGTTGCTCTATCTGTTGTGAGGGGGATGCAAGTTGTTCCATAAGCCACTGTGTTTATTGACAATTTCATGACATTTATTGGACTTCTTGCATTTTTCATACCAGTTTTTAAGTCATTGTTATTACGGTTTTTTATTCAGAAAATAAAAAAGGAGTCAATAAAATGACTCCTTGATATTTCGGTCAGTTATCAATCACTTTTCAATCGAAAAGGCCGATCCGTGCAATATTATTATTCGCGACCCAGCTGGTACTTGCGCATTTTCTCCACCAAAGTGGTACGACGCATACCCAACATGTCAGCGGCGCGAGCCACGATCCAGTCTTGGGCTTCAAGGGCTTGAGTGATCAAATCCACTTCCAGATCCGCCAGCATCTCCTTCAGGTTCAATCCTTCCGGTGGCAACGCGTTAATGCTTGGCATCACATCGAGCTCATCGAAATCGTCGTCAAAGCTGTCTGAGAACATCGCTGATAGTGCATCGCGCTCCAGTTGATCGCTGCTTTCTTCCATCAAGGTTGAACCGGCAGGCTCAAAATCAGAGTAACGGTATTTCGGTGGTAACTGGTTTACGTCGATCAGGCCATCAGGGCAGATGATGGTCATACGCTCAATCAGGTTAGCCAATTCACGGACGTTCCCCGGCCAATCGTGTTGCACTAACGAGCTTAGCGCGCGCTGGCTAAAGTGTAAGTTGCCGCAAACCCCTTCCGCTTGCATACGTGCAAACAGCTCTTGGATCAGCAACGGAATATCTTCACGGCGTTCGCGTAGCGCGGGCATTTCGATGGGGAAAACGTTCAGGCGATAAAACAGATCTTCACGGAATGAGCCATCGGAGATCATCTCATCAAGATTACGGTGGGTCGCCGCCACAATGCGGACGTTGGCTTTGAGCGTTTTGGTGCCGCCGACGCGCTCAAAGCAGCGCTCTTGCAGCACACGCAGCAATTTCACCTGCATCGCAGCGGGCATATCGCCGATTTCATCAAGGAACAGCGTACCGCCTTCGGCCATTTCAAAGCGCCCTTTGCGGCTTGAAATCGCGCCAGTAAACGCCCCTTTCTCGTGACCAAACAGCTCGCTTTCCAGCAGATCCGGTGGGATCGCGCCGCAGTTAACCGGTACAAACGGCCCTTCACGACGTGGCGAGTGGTAATGCACATTACGCGCCACCACTTCTTTACCTGTGCCTGACTCACCTAGGATCAATACGTTGGCATCGGTTCCCGCGACTTGCTCGATCAGCTTGCGCACCGCGACGATCTGCTCGCTACTGCCCACCATGCTTCTAAACAAGGTAGAGCGGCGGCCAATCGTTGGCACCGGACGCGTCACTTGGCCGAGGAATTCTTGGCAATGACGCAAGCCTTCCGCGATCTGATGGTACGTCAGCGGCGTGCGCATATCGCCCACATAGTTAGGGAATGAAGAGAGAAGTTCGTGATGCTCCCGCAGTGCCAACATCGGCAGATGCGTTTGCTCGTTGATAGTGTCCAGTACGGCAGTTAAGGCGCGTTTAGACGCGATCTTGCCAACAAAGCACGCTTTCCATGCATGCTCAGGCAAAGTCTTTTCAACCAAACTTAGGGGTAGGCAAACACAGGGCTCGCCTACAAACTCAAATATTACTCCCAAATCGTGACGGCTTTGCGCCTCGTCATCGATTACAAGAATCTTTGCTACACCTTGCATTGAATAAACTTGCCTGCCTTAATTTGCGTTCTTTTTCGTGGCCTTTTTGCAAAAAGGCTGCTCCCCATTAACCTCAAAGTAAAATGCCGATCAGACACTTACTATAATGTGAAACATCGAATAAATGCTTCAAAGGTATCAAGGTTTAACCAAAAGTTTCTGATAGGCTTCTATTGTAATTGAACAACACAATAAGGCAACCGAGGTCAACGAAAAGCTATGACCTCGACTTTTCAAAATGCGAAGCTGGTTTGAATACTTATTCGGCGAAATTCGTTAAAGCGTGAAACTCCTCAGGTATTTGATCCCAAGCAGATTTAATTTCGCGTAACATATGAACAACATCATCAATGAGTTCAGGGCTATTATTCTGGTTTGACAGGGTAATTTGATGGATCATATATTCGTATAAGGAATCAAGATTGGTCGAAATGTCCCCGCCATCTTCCATCGAGAGGCACGCACGCAAACTCATTACGATATCTAACGCTTTACCAAGACGCTCCCCTTTCACGGCCATGTTGTTTTGCTCCATTGCCGCTTTACCTTGAATAAGACGCTCAATAGCACCCGCCATCAACATCTGAATCACGCGGTGAGGAGAGGCAGACGTTAACTGGCTATCAATTGAAACTTTTTTATACGCCTGTAGTGATCCACGCATTGCCATATTTTCGGTCCTATTTTTCGAAATGCTGTTTAGCGAAACTTGTTGTACTGCTGCACGGATTTTTGCCCGCGCTGAATATGTTGCAACTGGCTGCGGCTGTGCTCGCGCAGTGCGGTAATTTGTGCCAAAAGCTGCTGCGTGCGCACCATGGCTTGCTGCCACAGCTCTGGGCTGATGTTCTCACCGGGTTTGAGTTGGACGATTAGCGCTTTGCGCTGCCCTAGCAACGCCTTCAATTGGCGCTCAAGCTCAATGTCACTCGCCGGCATGCCGTCAGCGGCTTTTACCTCAGGAGGTATTGCGCCCTGCAAATTTTGTGCCGAACTACTAAGGGATAAAACGTCAGAGATTTGGCAATCCAATGCCGCAAGGGTGTCGGCAAGCGATATGGGCGCTGGTGATGGGAACAAATCTGACATTATCTTATGCTCTGCCGTTGATCGTGTTAGCTGATAGATGCGTTAAGCGCGCGCTACGCACCCGCGCCACCCGGCATCATGCCTTGCATGTAGGCCAGTTGCGATTTCATCTCGCTCATGGCTGAATCCATCGCCGAAAAGCGATCGAACGTGCGCTGTTTCACTGACTCTAGACGCTCGTCCAGTTTCTCTTGCTCGGTGTATAGCTGGCGCTGTTGATCGCCTAAGGAATTTTCCCGTGCGCGGATCGTGCCCGTCATGCCGGTGTAGCTGTGAATAAGATCTTCTACCCGACGCGCAAAGCCATTGCGGCCACCAAAGAAATCATTCAAGCCGTTGAAGTTCGTGTTGAGCTGTTTATCGAGCAGATCGTAATCAATTTCCAATCGCCCTTCCATGGTGGTGGTCAGGCCCAAGCTACTTAGCGTGTTCATGTTGTCTGGCGCGCCTTCCACCGGCGAAGTAAAGGCTTCGCGCAATTTGGAGGTCGAGCTGCGCACCAAGCTGTCGCCCATCAGTGGGCCGCCGGATTGTGTCGCGGGATCGTATTTCGACAACTGCTGGGTGACATCAAAATACTGGTTATAAGCGGAAACGAATTGCTCTATCGCGCCACGGACGCTATCGCGATCGTAACCCACTTCTAACGTCGTCGGCTCGCCTGCGGAGACATCAGTGAGCGTCAGGTTGACGCCGTCGATCGCGTTATCGAGGTTATTGCTGCTGCCGGAGATCACCGCGATACCATCAAGCACCACTTTGGCGTCACGCGCCGCTTGCATCTCGACCATCGGGCTCGACGGCTTAGTCACGTTATAGCCAAAGCGTTGCAGCACGCTCTCGGTTGGGGCGTCGATTTTGACTTTCAGCTGGCTGTCTTCACCGGTTTTATCACCCGACAGCACCAAGCGCGCCCCCTGATCATCTTGGATCACGGAGGCCATGATGCCGGGGTTATTCTCCGCGCGGTTAATTTCTCGCACCAGATCGATTAACTTGTCTTGGCCGGGTTTAAGCTCAACTTTGAACGACTGGCTCGCCATCGACAGGCGCAAGGTTCCCGCGCCCAGTGCGGTATCGGCGTCGATAGGGGCAGAAACAATTTTATGGGCTTGAGCGAGTTGCTGAACGTCAACACTGTAACGGCCAACGGCTGCCGCCGAAGTGGCGGTGGCAGAAAGGTGTTCGGGCTTATCAAGGGTGGTGCGACGCGCGGCTAAGGTGTCGTTATTGCGAAAATCGGCCATCAAGCCTTTCATCACATCTAACGACTCTTTCAATCGACCGTAGGCGCTAATGTTGGTCTGAATATCTGCGGTTTGGCGATCAATACGTTCCTGTTTAGGGGCGCGTTCGGCTTGCACGAGCTTATCAACCATGTTGTTGATATCCATGCCTGAACCAATGCCTGCCATTTGTATTGCCATAAATATTCCGATCCGATGAGGTTACACCTGCGTCGACATCAATCCCCCATGATGGTATTCCGCGATGCGCTTTGACAGCTCAAGCATCTCTTCATTGGGAATCTGTCTGACGATATCGCCACTTGTTACTTCATACACAGTCACTATGCTGCGGCCCGATTCTTCATCGATCCGAAACGAGAGCCCTTTGTTTAAACTGGAGACAAAAGCTTCCATTTGTTCGACAACGGCTTCTAGCTGCTCACGTTGCACTTGTTGCTGCTGCTCCAATTTGGAGGTTTGCTCTACTCGTTGAGTGTGCAGTTCAGCGGCATCACCGGCGTGTTGCGTGCGGGTTTGCTCTAAGCTGCGGCTCAGTGCGGCGGCATTATCTGCGCGATGACCCGGTGCATGATTTATATTACTTGCAACATTTGTGCCAGAGGCACGTTCTGTGCCGGTGGAGGTATATCCCGACACGGCAGAAGATGAAATTGATTTGATGTCCATCCTTCACCTCTTTTCTTGCGCTGCATCCTAAACACAAAATCGAGAAACAAAAAACGGCGGCAGCCGAGACTGCCGCCGTTGATCGGCTAGTTAACCATTAACCCAGTAGGCTAAGCGCAGCTTGTGGCGCTTGTTTTGCCTGAGCAAGAATTGAGGTACTTGCTTGAGACAGGATTTGGCTCTTCGTCATTTGCGTGGTTTCTTTCGCAAAGTCAACGTCACGGATACGGCTGTTAGACGCGTTCACGTTTTCGTTAACGTTGTTCAAGTTGTTGATGGTGTGGCTCAAACGGTTTTGAGATGCACCTAGGTCAGCACGGTTCGAGTCGATGTACTTCATCGCTGCATCCAGTACCGCTACCGCTTGTTGTGCGCCACCAACCGAGGTTACGTCAAGATCTTGAACGGTGGTTGCTACGTTGGTCGCATCTGTTGCTAGGTCAATCGTTGCCGCAGTGCCTTTGTCATCAACCACACCCAGTGAGTCACCCGCTGCGATAGTAATTTCGCCTTGCTCAGAGAACAGCTGTAGTTTGCCGTCTTCTGAAACCGATGCATTCACTTTGTCGTTTTGACCGTTGATGCGGGTCGCGATTTCTTCAATGTCGTCGCCTTTTTTCAGGCCAACAGTGATATCAACCGCTTCGCCTTCTGCGTCAACTAGACCAGCAACATTCATCGTGAATGCAGTGTCTGCCGCTAGGGTTTGGTTTGATGCCATACCTTCGCCCGCAGTCATCACGGTACCACCCATCTTCGCTTCATCAGCGCGGATGTTGTTGAAGCTCATTTGTACCGCTTCACCTGAGTCTGAACCCACTTGGAAAGAGCGTGAGCCGAAGGTGCCGTTTAGCAGTTTAGTACCACCGAAAGACGTGGTTTCTGCGATACGGTTTAGTTCATCTTGTAGCGCGGTCACTTCTTCTTGGATAGACACGCGGTCTTCCGCTGAGTTTGAACCGTTCGCTGATTGCAGCGACAAGTCACGCATACGTTGTAGGATGCTGGTTGATTCTTGCATCGAACCTTCTGCGGTTTGCGCCATTGAGATACCGTCGTTGGCGTTACGTACTGCTACGTCCAAGCCACGGCTTTGCGTCATCAAGCGGTTAGAGATTTGCAGACCCGCTGCGTCGTCTTTTGCTGAGTTAATGCGTGAACCGGAAGACAAACGCTCCATCGATGTTGCAGTGCTTTGCGTTGCTGCATTCAAATGGCGCTGAGCGGTCATCGCAGAAACGTTAGTATTTACTGTAACTGCCATAGTAGTTCTCCTTAAAGTTTCTCTTTGGCTTCGACCAGCTCAGCCGGCAAAACCTGGATTCTTGTCTCTTCACCCTTTGTAACGGCAAGGTTTTCAAAACCTTTAGCCCTTTTTTCACTTTTTTTCCTAATGATATTTTCCAGGGAAAAGAGTCCAATTGGGTTCATAGGGCGTTCAAGAAGGTTGTCGGCGAGCGCGGGAAAAAGATAAGGGTGAAAGTGAAGAAAAGGCGAAAAAAAGTTAACCGGATCACGAATACACGCCATTTTATCGGGATTTTTCCTACATTGATACGTCTGCAGCGGGGAGAAAGCGGCCCACAGCTGGGGAGAAAGTGCCCATAGCGAGAAGAAAATGCGCCTACAGCGGGAGGAAAAATGCCACAGCGCGAAGAAAAAGCCCCTACATCTGGGAAAAAGCCCATAGCGGCAAATGGCAGACATAAAAAAAGGCAAACTGTTGCCAGTTTGCCAAGTGTTGTGGAGTGTTGGAACGTTATTGCAGCAAGTTCAATGCGGCCTGTGGAACCTGCTTTGCTTGCGCCAAAATCGAGGTAGACGCTTGCTGGAGAATTTGGTTCTTGGTCATTTCGGTCGATTCTTTAGCGAAATCGGTGTCACGAATTCGGCTGTTCGACGCTGACACGTTCTCTTGAACATTCGACAAGTTATTGATGGTGTGTGACAAACGGTTTTGCTTCGCACCCAAATCAGCACGCTGGCTATCAATGTACTTCAGCGCCGCATCAATCACACCAATCGCTTGCTGCGAACCGCCGACGGTTTCAACATTGATTTGACCAACGGTGGTGGCCGTTGAGGTATCACCATCAGCAATGATGTCTGTCGCGTCACTGGTTGGATCGTTCTTGTCTGCCAAACCGGCGGTCATCACGGTGGTGCCGTCGATGGTCACCGCTTCACCTTCGGCAAAAATTTGCAGCTGGCCGTTTTCGCTCACCGAAGCAGTAACGCGATCGGTTTGACCATTAATGCGGGTCGCCACTTCTTCAATATCATCGCCTTGTGGCAAATCAATGGTGATCAGGTTGTTCTCATCGGCGGTATCACCCACGAAGAACGCAATTTTGTTGTCGGCGCCAGTTTCCCACTCAGCGGTCGCTTGGCCGCCGCCCACCAGCATTTGACCACCCATTTGCACGTGATCCGCACGCACACTGGTCAGGCCCATGATGATCGCTTCGCCCGAATCTGAGCCGATTTGGAACGCCGCCGTACCAAAGGTACCGTTAAGCAGTTTACGGCCACCGAAAGCGGTGGTTTCTGCGATACGGTTGAGCTCGTCTTGCAGATCGGACACTTCTTGCTGGATAGCCACGCGATCTTCATCAGAGTTCGAGCCGTTGGCCGATTGAATAGACAGATCACGCATCCGTTGCAAAATAGAGGTCGACTCTTGCATCGCACCTTCTGCGGTTTGCGCAATCGAAATACCATCGTTGGCATTACGCATTGCCACATCCAAGCCACGCGTTTGCGCGACCAAACGGTTAGAGATCTGCAAGCCCGCCGCATCGTCTTTAGCACTGTTGATCTTGCTACCCGATGACAAACGTGTCATCGATTGGTTCAAACCTTCAGTGGCTTTGTTCAGGTAACGCTGCGCAGTCATCGCAGACACGTTGGTGTTAACTGTTACACCCATTTTGCTCTCCTTTGACTTTTCGCCCTTAGCGAAACAGCCTACCCGCATTCATCCAAGATACAGACAATGGAGCGGGACCAGCTATCAATCACATTGAGGTAAGGCTTACTTACCTCACCGTAGTTAGTTACACATTTTGTTACTTGCAAAGGGTATGCCAGTTTTTAAATGCGCTTTTTTTCATTAACTTGTGGCATATGCGCCGCTTTTACTGGTTAAGCGGCAACACCCTGCCTGTTTTGCCCTTCAAAGCGGCAAATCACTCACTTTGCCGCGGCAATCTGCCTCTTCACAGCTGTTATCGTGGCAGGCTTAAGGCATTGCACATAAGCCCGCCGCGCGATCAGATGTAATTAAACAGGGTTAAATCTTTGGTTTTGGCAAATGCTTGTTGCGACGCTTGCAGTGCCATCATGTTCTCATTGAGATCAATCACCGCTTTGGAGTAATCCAAATCTTGCAAACGGCCTTTCGATTGCGCCAATACCAAGTGGTAATCTTCGTGCGCGTTCTCTTGGCGGTCGAGCGACTGCAAGCGGATCCCCACTTCAGAGCGCACTTGGTTTAAATGGCGAAAACTGGCTGACATCACATCCGCCACTTGGTGCAGCTCTGCACTGGCAGAGGCATCCCCGGTTGAGGCTTCCGACAGTTCAATCGCGCGCTTAAACGCATCGAAAATGTTTACATTCTCTTGGCGCGTCAGAGAGATGCGATCGCCGTCTTTCAGCTCGCCAGAAAAATTCAGGGTTAAGGTGTTGTACTGCACCCCAGTTTTCGGATCGAACGGGCGACTATCGACCAAGGTGCCGTCTTGATACAGCTCATAGGTCACGCCAGTGTCGGTGGTTTGAAACGTCACATCGTAAACGCTGTTATCGGCGTTATTGGTGTTTTGACTGTGGGTCAGCAGAAAGTTTGAGCCGTCTTGCAAGGCGTAATCCGAGCGGTAATCCCCCTGCGGGTTCGGCACGGTTAAAAATACTTTGTCACCGGCATCGTTGACCGGCACATCAATGCCAGCGGCAATTTGCGCGCTGCGCTGATAGCTGTCACCGGTGTAGGAGACTTGGCCTAAGTTATCGCGGAAAAACGGCTGCTTGTCGTATTGCGTCCCAGCAAACACATAGTTGCCCGACTCATCACGGGTGTTGGCCAAGTCCATGATTGAATCAAACATGCTTTGCACGTCTTGGCGGTACGCTTGGCGATCTTCACTGGCCAAGGCGCCGTTGATCATCAGCATCACTTTACGCTTACCGGTATCGGCGATCTGCTCTGCTTCACTGATCGCCGCTTCAGCGCTAGTTAGACGGTTACGCGCCAAGTTGATCGTATTGAGGTACTGATCTAACTGGGTTTGTTGTTGCTCGATGTTCTGGGTGTGGATCGAAGCCACCGGATCGTCACCGGCGGTCAGCACGCGTTTCCCCGTCGCAAGTTGCTCTTGGTTGTGGTGAACCCGCACTTGCTGGCGGTTAATGTCACGCGCTGTCGATTGATAATCGTGAAAACTGGCTATGCGATTAATCATTTAGGGCTCCTTAGCGCGTGGCATCCAACAGGGTTTCAAACGTCTTATTGGCCGCCGTCATAATGCGTGAGGAGGCCATGTAGGCTTGTTGAAACTTCATCATATTGGCCGCTTCTTCATCCATATTGACCCCAGACACTTCCGCGACTCGGCTTTCTGCGGCTTGCTTTTCCACCTCGGCGACATCGCGCAAGCGGGTCGCCGATGCCATCTGCACCCCGATATCCGTCGTTAGCCCTTCAAACACATCAATAAAGGTCGACTTGCCACCGTTCATGCTTTTATCGCGCTGGGTATGCTGCATTTTGATCAAGTTGCCGTTGTCCCCTTCTGCCGAATTCAGGTGGAAAGCGAACACATCGTTCCCCATCGCACCGTCAGACAGCTCGATTTGGGTACCGTTGACATTAATTGGGCCTGCTGGCGGATACGCCGCCGGCGCTTGCAAAATGGTGCCGTCCATCCCCAGTACCGCAAATTGGCTCGCATCCGGTGAGACCACGACTTTGAATTCCGATAGCGCGCCGAGCGACGTCACGTTGACGCTGGCATTGCCTTGAATATGGGATTCAGAGCTTAAATAGCTTTGCGCCGCGAGTTGTCGCGCATCTTGCATTGCCACTTGAATTTGCCCAGCTCCCGCGCGTGACGGGCGCAGGATCACGCTTTCGCCAACCGCAGGCGGCGTTTCAATTTCGACCCGCAAACCATCAATCGTGAACGTCGGTGGTAAGCCGGTGGAAGGGGTAATCGTCTGCTTACTGCCATCGGGCTTGGTTAAGGTGTAATTGCTGCCTTCATATTTCAGATCGTACTCACCCGATTTAAGCTGCGACACATCCTCAATAAACACCGCCATTTTGGCGCTAGAGCCTGCCGGCACGAAGACGCGGCTTTGCGCGACGCTGCGCTCGTTAACATCGGTAAACAGGTTGCTGCCATTACGGCCATCCAGATCGATCCCTTGGTGTTGCAAACGGTTGATGGTGTCAGAAAAGCCAATCGCAAGACGGCCAAGCTCGTCCATCACCTGCGGCAAGGTTTCGTCGCGCATTTGTAAAATAGCCGCCAGTTTGCCGTCGAGATCTGTAGTTTGGATCACTTTCGTCGCTTTACCCTCACGCACCGCCAAACGGGTTTCGAATGGGTCGGGGCTGCCTTGCACGGTCAGCAGCTCACTCGCTTCGACGCCAGAGACCAAGGTATGACCGGTGCCGATCATCACGTTAAAGGTGTGATCGTTTTTCGGTGTGACCGTCACTCGGGTGTATTGGGACAGCTCGTTGATCAAGCGGTTGTGGCGATCGAGCAAATCATTGTCTTCGCCGGGGCTTTTGATGATCGATTTATGGATATCGACCAGCTCGCGGCCAATGTCGTTGATCCGTGACAAGGTCGCGGAAAGATCGTCATTGGCATCGCTGCGCATATCTACCAGCTTGGCGTAATTGCTATTAAGGCTTTGCGTCACCAGGTTGGCGTTTTCCAGCACCACCTTGCGCGAGCCCATATCATTGGGGCTGTCCGCCAAGCTTTTCACTGAGTCATACCAGTTATTGATGTCTTTGGTGATCTGCTTGGCGGTGTTGGCCAAGGTGCCATCAAGCTGGTTGAGCTGAATTTCGCGATCGGTCGCATAGCTGAGGTTAGTGGTGGAGAGGTTGACTTCGTTGGCGGCAAACTGATCAAACGCACGGCGCACTTCGGCGATGTGCGTGCCGGTGCCGTGTTGGCTTCCGCCCCAAAACATCGGATCGTTGGTCTGCTGAATAACGTTCTGACGGCTATACCCTTCGGTGTTCACATTTGAAATATTGTGACCCGTTGTATTTAGCTGTCTTTGGGCGGTCAAGACACCTTGTGCCCCCAAACTTAACAGATCAAATCCCATTGCCCCTCCAGGCCCAAACTACCGATTAACGCATTGATTTAGCAATTCTTGTGCCATTTATTTTTGAATTTAAAATCAATAGGTTAGTTAAGATATAGTGGCAATGGCGCGCAGGGAGGCAAAAGGTTGCCTGTGCTCAAAGAGCATGCAATGTCGCGAGAGAGAGAAAAGATAAGTAGGCGTAAAATCAGAGAGATAAGATCAAAGCAAGCAAATCAAAGAGATAAAAAAAATCGAGCCTTAGCTCGATTCTTCCATAATGCGGTTGACCCGCCCCATCACGCTGATCACCTTCTCCGAATAACTCGGATCGGTGGCATAGCCTGCTTGGTGCAAGCCTTGAATAAAGGCTTCGGGCTCACCGGCTTGGGTTAATGCATCCGAGTAGCGCGGGTTGGTTTGCAGAAAACGCACGTAGTCATCAAAGCTTTGTTGAAAGCCGTTGTATGAGCGAAACGCCGCCGTTTCTTGTACCGGTATGCCGTCGTAGAACTCCAACGTCCGAGTCGCCATCCGCTCACCATCCCAGCTGTTGTGCGCTTTGATGTTAAACAGGTTATGGCTTGAGCCGCGGGCGTTAGTGATCACTTTCTGACCCCAGCCGGTTTCAAGCGCGGCTTGGGCGATCAACACGGCCGGATCGGTGCCTAAACTGCGCGCCGCACGCTCGGCAAACGGGCGCATGCGGGTGACGAAATCATCCGGCGACGAGAACGGCTCGCTATGATCCACCGCTGGTGCAGTGGCCTGCGGCAGGCTTCTTGCGTCAATGGCTTGCTGCATCGCCACGCGGGCTTGCAACTCTTGCAGGGTGTCGTTTTGCATCACGCGCAATTGCTCGCGATCAATGGGCACACCTTGGGTTGCTTGCGTCACCGCGATATCGAGTGGCGACTCCCCTTGGGTTTCGCCAAGCTCGCCGTCATCTTGTGCCGCGCTGGCTGCAGGCGCATTTGGCTCAACTGCAGGATCGCCGTAGGCTGGGCTGAGCTGCTCGACAATCATATCGGCCAAACCCAACGAGCCAGTCGAGCTAAGCTCTGACGCCATTTGCTCGTCGTGCATGGTTTGGAAAAAGTCGGTTTTATTGCTGCTGGTTAAATCAGACTCAAATGCTTCGTTGGCATCACGCATCGATTTAAACAGCATATTGGTAAAGATCGCTTCAAACTGCACCGCCGCTTCACGCAACGCGCCTTTCTCATCGGTTTTTACCCCCGCACGGAGACGCTCTAAGCTGTTCAAGTCATGGATAAAACCAGAATCGATATAGTCACTCATCGACGCGCCTCCTTAAATAATGATCAGCTGGCCTTGAATAGCACCGGCTTGCTTCAATGCTTGTAAAATCGCCATCAGATCTGACGGCGCGGCGCCCACTTGGTTAACCGCTCGCACCAGATCATCAAGGGTCAGCCCCGGATCGAATTTGAACATGCGGCCATCGGCTTCGGAGATCTCGATTTCCGAGTCCGGCGTCACCACGGTTTCCCCTTGCGAGAACGCGTTCGGTTGACTGACGTTGAAGTCTTCGCGGATCGTCACTGTCATGCCACCATGAGTGATCGCCGCTGGACGTAAACGTACATTTTGACCCACCACTATGGTACCGGTGCGCGAGTTAACGATGATTTTCGCCGCGCCTTCTGCAGGATCAAATTCAATGTTTTCGATGGTCGACAGATACGCCACACGCTGGCTGACATCACGCGGCGCTCGCACGCGTACCGAGGTCGCATCAACCGCCGCAGCCATTTCTGGGCCTAAGAAGCTGTTCACTGCATCCGCCATACGTTGCGCAGTGGTAAAATCGGGCTCGTACAGGTTGAACGTCAGGAAATCACCACTGCCGAACGGGTTGGGGATCTCACGCTCGACAATCGCACCGTTCGAGATCATGCCCACGGTTGGGGTGTTCCCAACAATGCTTGAGCCATCCGCGCCTTCGGCACTGAAACCGCCGACCACTAGGCTTCCTTGCGCCACGGCATACACTTCACCGTCCAAACCTTTCAGGAAAGTTTGCACTAGCGTACCGCCACGCAGGCTTTTGGCACTGCCGATAGACGAAACGGTGATATCAATGGTTTGGCCTTGCTTGGCAAACGGCGGCAAGGTGGCATGAACGGCAACGGCGGCAACGTTTTTGGTTTTCGGATCGACACCCGGCGGCAAGGTAATGCCGAAGTTTTGCAGCATGGCGTTAAAGCTTTGCTCCGTCACAGGCGAGCGGGTATTTTCCCCGGTGCCCGGCAAACCCACCACCAGACCGTAACCGATCAATTGGTTATCACGCACCCCGGCAATCGCGGCAATGTCCTTGATCCGCGCGGCATGGGCCGGTGCAACCAATACGCTGGCGAGAAAAACCACCACAGCACTGAGGCCGAATTTCGCTTTCCAAATACTGTGTGTCATGTCAAAACTCCGTCACTGTCTCTGCAAATTTGCTGCGTTTAGATAGAGACATTGAAAAATCGTGCCAACCATCCCTGCTCTTGGGTATCTTGGAACTCACCGGTACCGGAATACTGAATGCGGGCGTTGGAAATGCGGGTGCTGGCAATGGTGTTGTCTGGGGCAATATCGTCAGGGCGAATGGTGCCGCTGAGGCGAATATATTCATCGCCGGTGTTGAGCGTGAGCCAGCGTTCGCCGCGGATCATCAGATTGCCATTGGGCAACATATCAATCACTTCGACCGAAATCGTGCCGGAGAAACTGTTGCTCTGTTTCGCTGACGATGAGCCGCTAAATGAGTTGTCGTTCGACACGGCATACGACATGTTGTAGTCGCCAATCGTCACTTCTTGGCCGCCCATCGACAAGGGATCCATCGACAGATCGGTCGATTTACCCAGATCGGCGGTAGCACTTTTGTTGGCTTGGGTGTTTTCTTCCAGCATCACAGTGACGATATCGCCCAACCCGCGCGGGCGGCGATCATCGTATAAGTCTTGCGAGGTGCGGGAGTTAAAAAGCGAGCCGGTCGCCGCCGCGTAATGCTCAGGTTCTGGTTGAGGTCGCACCGGCGCCCATGCGGGATCGTTGGCAATCGCCTCTTCACGACCACGTAGCATGTCAACCAACCCACCACTTTGCTGGCTGGTATTCCCCTCCACGGCATCCACCGGGGTGGTGGCCGCAAGATCGTTGCCTGTGTCCTCTGGCTTGCTCGTACAGCCAACGACCACAGCACAGACCAACATCAAGATGAGTCGTTTCATGCTACTTCTCCATTAAAGTTGTTGATTCACATAAGAAAGCATCTGATCCACGGTCGAAATAACTTTGGAGTTCATTTCGTACACGCGCTGTGCTTCAATCATGTTGACCAGCTCTTCGGTCACGTTAACGTTGGAGGTTTCCAACATCGATTGACGGATCGCGCCCAAGCCATCTAGGCCCGGTACACCTTCTTGCGGATCGCCACTGGCTCCCGTTGGCAAGAACATGTTCTGACCGATTGGCTCCAAGCCGCCGGGATTGATAAAGCTAACAGTGGTGAGCTGCCCCAAGACCGCGTTTTCTTGCTGACCACGCAAACGCGCGGAGATCTCACCGTCAAGGCCGACAGTAACACTGACCGCATCCGCAGGGACCGCCACTTCTGGCTGCACCACAAAACCTGAGCCCACGGTTACCAACTGGCCGTCCGCGTTCACGGTAAACTGACCGTTACGGGTGTAACCGATGTTGCCGTCTTGCAGCAGCACTTGGAAGAAACCGTCACCTTCGATCATCATGTCGAACGCGTTGTTGGTGGTTTGGGTGTTACCTTGGGTGTGCACTTTTTGGGTGGCGACTACTTTCGAGCCGGCACCCAACATCAAACCCGATGGCAGTTCCGTGTTTTGGGTTGACTGCGCGCCAGGCTGATTAACATTTTGATAGAACAGATCTTCAAACACGGCGCGGCTGCGCTTAAAGCCCACCGTTGAGGCGTTCGCCAAGTTATTAGAGATAGTTGAAATATTGGCCTGTTGCGCATCAAGACCCGTTTTGCTTACCCATAATGCCGGATGCATAGACTATTCCTTCCTTAATTAACCCATTCTCAACAGTGAAGCCTGGGCTTCATCCATCTCTTCTAGTGTTTTCATCATCTTGACTTGCATTTCAAAGTGGCGCTGCAAGTCAATCATCGCGGTCATTTCGCCAACCGCATTGACGTTACTGCCTTCCAACGCGCCAGTTTGCAGGCTAACGCTGGCGTCAGCTTCAATAAATTGTCCCGGATCTTGAAGACGAAAAAGACCATTGCTGTCTTTGAAAAGATCGCGGTTATTCGGGCGAACCAGTTTGATGCGATCAACTTGCTCCATTGCGTCAGCAGGTGCACCTTGCGGCAACACCGAAATGGTACCGTCACGGCCAATTTCGATTTTGCTCACTGGCAATGGCACAAAAATCGGCCCGCCACCTTCACCGGCAATTAAATGCCCAGCACCGTTCATCAGCATGCCGGTTTGATCGATACGCAGGTTACCCGCGCGGGTGTAAGCTTCTCGGCCTTGGTTATCCACCACGGCCAGCCAACCGTCACCTTCAATCGCCACATCCAGATCGCGGCCCGTGGTGATCACTGAGCCTTGCGCAAAAATGGCGCTCGGACGCTCGCTCATCGAAAACACACGTGTCGGCATGCCTTCGCCATAAGCTTGCATGCTTCGAGCTTGCTCTAAGTCGGCACGAAAACCTGTGGTGCTTACGTTGGCTAAGTTGTTCGCCCTCGCTTGAAGGCCGTACATGTCTTGTTTGGCCCCACTCATGGCCAGAAATAGCGCACGATCCATTTTGCTCTCCTCGATCTTCTTAACCGACATCATGCAAAAGAAGTGCCATAAATTATTTTCGTTTTATATCAATAATTTATACAAATTGAGATGTAAAATGACGGAAAAGCGACAGCGAAAAAAGGAAGGGGTTGTCGAAACCTTGCCGCTAGGCGGTGAAAGTTCGCCCATTGCGACTAAGTAATGTCAGAAAATCTGCGTAGTCGGCGTGAATAGGTCACGCCAAGGCTGGCAAAACGACGCCGCTGATCCGGTAACAGATCAGCGGCAATGCCGTAGACAAAACACTGTCACAGACAAACAGCGCGCTACTGCCCTAGCAAAACCGCCTTAGCGGATCTGTAGGATGTTTTGTTGCAATTGGTTACCCACATCCAGCGCACGGGAGTTCGCTTGGAAGTTACGCTGCGCGGTGATCAAGTCCACCAGCTCTTGGGTCATATCGATGTTGGATTGCTCCAAGGTACCACTTTTAATGGCGCCCATCGCACCCGTGCTAGCTTCACCCCAGACCAAGGCGCCCGATTCTTGGGTCACTTTCCACTGCGTACCACCAGCTTGCGATAAGCCTTGCTCGTTAGCGACACGCCCCATCGCCACACGACCGAGGGTAACGTTTTCACCGTTGCTGTACGTGGCAACGATACTGCCGCGTGAGTCGATATCCACTTTGGTCAGATAACCAGTGGTAGCACCGTTTTCACTAAAGCGACGAATTTCAAATGGTGAGGCGTACTGCGTCGGCTCGTCAAAGTCAAAGCTGATCTGCTGCGCGTCGTCGGCACCATTGAGCTGAATGTTCGCGCCATCTGCGCCCAGTGGCTCGGTGGTGATTGGGTTGCCGCCGTTCACCGATGCCACAGAGCCATCCGTGTTAAAGGTCAAGGTGGAACCGGTATGACCGGCCGCATTCGCCGTTGAGCCATTCAAGATATCAACGGGTTTCTCGCCCTCTGAGTCGGTCATGGTGTAGAACACTGACCATTGGTTCGGCGCGGTGTTATCTTTTACGTAGTAGGTCGACAACTTGTACGGCTGGCCTAGGGAGTCGTAAGTCGTGACTGACGTTGATTTATTGTAGGTGGTCGGATCGTTGTGATCGAACGCGGCAATCAATTTGCCTTCTTCGCCCGCCGGCAAGTTAACGCCAACATCTACCGCCGTCGATGGACGCGGCTGACCGTATTTATCGGGCACTTGCATCGATTGTGGCTCGTAAGACACCACCGCATCGGTATCGGGATCCACGCCATAACCCAGAAGGAATTGGCCTTCAGAGTTCACGATTTGGTTTTCTTTATCTAAGTGAAACGCACCGTTACGGGTCAGGCTATGTTGGTTTGGTTGCAAGCGATCATCGGCAACGGCAAAAAAGCCCGAGCCTGAAATACGCAAATCCATTGGGTTGTTGGTGTAGACGCTTGAACCTTCATGGAACTGCTGGGCAACCACTGAAGTTTGCACACCTTGACCGTTAGCGGTTTTGGCATTGGTAAAAATCGATTTTGAGTACACATCACCGAATTCCGCGCGCGATTGCTTAAAGCCGTACGTGTTGGAGTTCGCAATGTTATTACTGGTGGTGCTTAGGCTTTTCTGGGCCGCCCCAAGGCCACTGAGAGAAATATTAAAACTCATGATACCCTTCTCCTAATCCCTTAAACTTTGCCTACTTCCAATACATCCGACAATCGCATCGGTGCGTCGTAACCATCAAGGTTCAGCATGACATTCCCGTCGCCTTGCCCTAGCAATACGCTATTTACATTGGCATAGGTGGACACTTCAAATTCTTGGCTTTCGCCGTTTAACATGCCGCCCGCTTTCAGCAGGTATTTCCCTTGCGGCAGCATATTGCCTTGCTCATCGTTGCCATCCCATTCAAAACGGTGCTCGCCGCCCGGTTTGGCCCCCATCGAGATAGTGCGCACTAACTGACCGTGCTGATCTTCGATGCGGACAAACAGGTTATCTAGCGCTTGTGGCAAATTCACCATTGCCGCTAAGCCCGATTCTGCCGGTTTGTTGCCGGTGCTATTGGGTACCAGCACATCGCGGCCAACCAGCGTTGAGGCTTGTAGCGCTTGGTTTGAGGTCATCGCCGTGTTCAAGGTAGTGAACTGATCGTTCATCTTGGTGATGCCATCTACCGTGGCAAATGAGGCCATTTGGGCGATCATCTGCTCATTTTCTACCGGCTTAAATGGGTCTTGCTGCGCCAATTGCTTGGTCAGCAAGGACAAAAAATCTTCTTGTTTCAGCTCATTAGTCGCAGTGGTTTCCTGCTTTTCCTGCAGTTGCTTTTCCTGCATGCCCTTGAGCTGTTCCATGTAGGACAAGCCACCCGTTGAGCCAATGCCTTTAAAGTCAGTCATGGCGTGTGCTCCTTACTTATTTACCCATCTTCAGCGTTTGCATCAGCATTTGCTTGCTGGCATCGGCGATTTGGACATTGGTCTGATAGGCGCGAGAGGCAGAAATCATGTTGGCCATCTCTTCCATCACATTGACGTTCGGCTTAAAGATATAGCCTTGCTCATTCGCCATCGGATGATCTGGGTTATATTCCGCGCGCAACGGCTTTTGACTTTCCACAATACCCAGCACTTGCACCGGCACTGACGAGTCATTTTGGTAGCTCGCGCTTTGCAGCTCTGCAGCAAAGACCGGATGACGGGCACGATAGGTTTCTTGCGCTGAACTGCTCACACTGTTGGCGTTGGCAAGGTTGCTCGAGGTCGTATTCAAGCGAATCGCCTCGGCGCTCATTGCTGATCCAGTAACATTAAATACATTAAATAGACTCATCGATTACTGTCCCTTAATGGCTTTGGTCAGATTTTGGAATTTCGCACCCAAGAAATCTAACGAGGCTTGGTATTCCAACGCGTTTTGCATGAACAGGTTACGTTCAACTTGCGCATCAACGGTGTTGCCATCACCGGTATCCGGTTGGGTTGGCACGCGGAACTTCTGCTCCCCCGTTGAGGCGCGGGTAGTGGCAACGATATGCCGCTCATTGGTGCGATTAAGGCTTGTGCTATGGCCAGCGGTTGCCGCTGATAGAGCACGTTGAAAATCGATATCTCTGGCTTTGTATCCCGGCGTGTTAACGTTCGCGAGGTTACTCGCCAAGGTCTCTGCACGCTGAGCCCGCACGCCAACGGTGTGTTGGTGAATACCGAGTGCTTTATCAAAACTAATGGCCATAGCTGCCTCCTATCTGAATCTACAGATATCAAAGCAATTATGATGCCAAAAATAAAAACACGAGAAAGGAATAACGGGAGGAAGGCATTGAGGCTGCTAAGCAGCCCCAATAATCGATGTAGATAAGCAGCATCAAGCGACGAGATACTGCGAGCGCTGACGCTATTTCAGGCGATAAATGATCCCAGGATTGCAGCGGATCATTTCAAACTTTTCGGTTAAGCCGGTCAGCGACTCCGACGCCCCCAAAATCAAATAACCGCCAGGGTTGAGCGCCATCGCCATCTGATTGAGCACCTTGGCTTTCATCTCTGGCGAGAAGTAGATCAGCACATTACGGCAGAAAATAATGTCGAAACGGCCCAGCAACGCATAGCTGCCCATCAGGTTTTGTGGTCGAAACGCAACTTGCTTTTTCACGCGCTCGGCTATCTTCATGCTGCCGTTGCCGGCATCTTCAAAGAACGCTCGTTTACGCTCAAGTGACAAACCACGCCCTAACGCCAAGGTGTCGTAGATCCCTTGACGCGCATTTTCCAACATCGACGAGGAAATATCGGTCGCGGTGATCTGCACGCCACTGGGTAATACGCCCGGACGTTTCGCTTGGGTTTCCAGCGCCGTCATTGAGATCGAATATGGCTCTTGCCCAGATGAGCACGCCGATGACCAAATTTTGATCGGGCGCTTGAGGGCGGCCAGCTCCGGCAACAGCCGATCCGCCAACACGGTATATGGATAGGTATCGCGGAACCACAAGGTCTCGTTGGTTGTCATGGCGTCAACCGCCGCCACTCTCAACTCTAGGTTTCTACCAGAAATCACTTGCTGCAATAGCGCCGATAAGCTCACCGTACTGAAGCGCTGCACCAACGGCATTAAGCGACTGCGCACAAGGTACTGCTTGCTATCACCTAAAACAATGCCGCACTGGCCTTCGAGAAAACGACTAAAATCGCGGTATTCTTGATCACTAATAGATATTGCTGTCATTCACATCTCAACTACTATTTACGCTCAGACAAAACGGCGGCACCGAGTTCATCTGGGTTAAATTTTGGAATAAAGGCGTTCGCCCCTACTCGCTCGACCATGGCTTGGTTGAACACACCACTGAGTGAGGTATGCAAAATCACATGCAAGTCTTTCAACGCCGCGTTGGCACGGATCTCCGCCGTTAGGGTGTAACCGTCCATTTCCGGCATTTCGATATCAGAGATCACCAAAGATAGCTGCTCGTGAATGTTGCCCGCTTTCGCCATTTCGGTCAGGGTATTGATTGCTTCACGGCCATCTTTCACCAAGATACATTCGTAACCAATGGCTTGGATGGCACGTTGTACTTGCTTGCGCGCCACCGATGAATCGTCCGCCACCAAAACACGTTTCACTTGCTCTGGGGTGTGCGGTTTTTGCGAGGCTTCTTCGACCAGCGAGCTCGATACTTGCGCATCAATCGGCGAGATCTCATCAAGGATTTTCTCTACATCCAAGATCTCAACCAGCTCACCATCAATTTCCGTTACCGCCGTTAAGTAGTTAGCTTTACCCGCACCATCAGGCGGCGGCAAAATCGCTTCCCAGTTCATGTTCACAATGCGCTCTACGGAGGTCACCAAGAAGGCCTGAACGGTACGGTTGAATTCAGAGATGATCACGAAGGCATTTTCAATATCGTTGATCGGGCGACCACCGGTTGCCAAACTCATATCAATTACCGATACGGTTTGACCACGAATATGCGCGACACCTTTCACTAACGGATGCAAATTAGGCAGAGAAGTCAGACGGGGGCACTGCAATACTTCCTTTACCTTAAAGACGTTGATCCCATAACGTTGACGGCGATTGAGCTTGAAGGTTAATAACTCCATGCGGTTTTGGCCAACAAGCTGTGTGCGTTGATTGACCGAATCAAGAATTCCCGTCATTAGGCGACTCCCTCTCAAAACTTGTTACGCTTGGGACTGAAACCAAGCATTTATTATGATTTTCCATTAGTATGCCCTGTTATAGTCAACTTTAATATCGATTACTGTCCCAAGAGGCTGGCAAGTGACAATAACTAGACTTAAGACACTGTACTTAGCCCTTATCGGCCTGATGTGCATTTACTTTACCCCTAATTTGTATGCGCAAGAGACATTCGATAAAACGGCCATGTTAGCCCTGATCCAGCAGACCGCCGAGCAGCATGCCGCGACCCAAATTGACCCGCCTGACTATGGCGAACTCACCCTTTCAGCTGCCACGTTAGATTCACGCCTCAACTACACGCAATGCCCATCGCCACTTCTCAGCGAGATCCCCGGACGGCAATCGATGACCCACAATGTGAATGTGCTGGTCTCCTGCCCAGAGCTCGGGTGGAAAGTGTATGTGCCGGTTCGCATTCAATTGACCTTACCGCTAGTCGTGGCGACGCGCCCGTTAGCACGCGGTGAAGTGATTGGCGCAGGCGATGTGGAAGTGGCGATGCGTGAACAGCGATTTCAACGTGGCTTGTCGTACAATGAGCCGCAATTAGTCGTCGGTGCGAAGGTAAAACGTGCGATCAATCACGGGGATATCATTCAAGGTAACGATATTTGTTTGGTTTGTCGCAATGACGTCGTTAACATCATAGCGGCGGGCGGCGGTTTAAATATCGTTACCCCTGGCACCGCGCTCGGTGATGGCTTACTGGGCGAGCAAATCAAAGTACAGAACAGCAAATCTCGCCGTATCGTCGAAGGCAAAGTGACGGGTGTCGGTGAGGTCAGCGTTATTTTTTAATTTTTGCTAAAGTTACATCAAGCATTGCCGATAGAAAGTAAGTTTCTCAATGAAAAGAAGGCTTTTTACTTATGGCCAGTATTGACCAACTTCGCGGTGGGCCTAACATTGCCACCACGAGAAGTAACTCAGAGCGCGTTACCTCTGCCAAGAGTGATAATGCATCCACGGTGTCGACCCCGCGCGCGCCACAAAGCGATGCGGTGTCTCTTAGCGATCAAGGACGTAGCGTCGGTCAAATGCATCAACAACTTGCCGCAGAACCTAGTTTCGACGAAGCCAAAGTGGCTTCTATCAAAGCCGCTATCGCCAATGGCTCTTACACCATTGATGCCGATCGCTTAGCATCCAATATGCTGCGCTTTGAAGACGAGTTGCGTGGCTTATAGCCTCGCGCTCTTTTAACGTCGATCACAAAATCAGTAGGTAGTGGCAATGCAATTGGCTGAACTTCTGCAACAACAACATCAAACCTTAACGGCGATGTTGCGCTTGCTCGACTCAGAAAAGCAGGCGATTGCGTCACGCCAATCTGCCGATATCGAACGTATTGCCAAAGAGAAACTCAGCCTCCTCAATCAAATTCAACAGATTGACGCGCAGATTGCACGTCACCCTGATAAAGACAGCTTAAAAACAGACGCCCCGTTCATCGATACCGTCGCTGCGCTGCAGTCTTTGCTGCAACAATGCCACAACGCCAATGAAGTGAATGGTGCCGCGCTGCAACGGGCGCAGCTCAGCTTTCACAAACTCAATAATCTGTTTTTGCAATCCCGTGGTCGTCAGCAAATGGGCTACAACGCGGAAGGCAAAGCAACCAATGTCCGCTCGCTCGGCACGAACATTAAAGCCTAACTCCCCTTTCGCCTTCTTCACGGCTTGCTTGTGATTTCACGCTAACGCTTCGTCTTTACACTGATCTTTTGCACTGGATTGATCGCGCTGTCGTCCAGGCTTTTCGCATTGGCTATTTCGCATCGATATTCTCGTCAGTAATGCCAACATGTACTTATCAAAACCACTGCCAACGGCCTTTGCGACGCGATTGGATTTTCACATACGCTAAACACAAAAAAGCCGCATGATGCGGCTTTTCACGTTAACACTGATAAGTAGCGTCTAATGGCGTTGTTAGAACATCGTCACTTGGTTCTGAGGCACTTGGTGTACTTCACCCATGTCTTTCAAACGCTCCATCAAGTCTAAATCGAGCTGCACTTCGGTCACGTAGTTGTCGCCGACCATGTAGCTTTTCAAGACTTTGGCACCGCGGATCAAACCATCGGTTGACGTGTCGTTGTATTCGGTTTCCAGCGACTGATCCCGCATCGTGGCTTCGGCGCTCACGCGCAAACCGTAGACCTGCTCACTCAACTCACGATACGCATCCAATTTCGAAGCGCGCATGGCTCGCACTTGTTTCTCTTCCACCGTATCGCCACGTTGACTGCTGATCGAGGCGTAACCCACCGCGTTCAACAGATGTGCGTTGCGCATTTCGCCTATCGGTTGACAAGCCGCAACGACGATCATCGCGACTAACAAACAAATTCGAGGCAGCATAGCTTCTCCTTTCGCCCTGAATGCTAAATTCACGGTTTTAAAATAATGTTGGTACGTTCGTGCAGGGTGTCGTCATCACGAATAATGGTGCCATTTTCAACGCGGATCTTGTTGTTGTTGTCGATATCGCGACCGATACGATCCGCCGGCAAAAAGCCTTGCGCAGAGGCAATCACTACTCGCGAGCGCATGCCGATGATCCGCGCGTTGATCATCACCCCGTTACCTTGGCGCATCATGGTGCCCGTCAGGACGTAGTCAATTTGCTGCTCGCCTTGCAGATCTTGCCAATCGCGGCTGACCGCAAAATCCCCTTCTGGCGTTACGCGGATAGCGCCGGTGGCTTTGTAGTCCACCACGGTGTAACCCCGTTGCTGCATTTGGTACAAAAACGCTTCCGACACCGTGTTGCCCAGCCAGTTGGTTTCATCCATCTGCTGCAAATCAACAAAAGAGGTCACCGCCAACGGCGTGCGCGCCGTTAGGTATTGATTAGAGCCCACCAATTGGTTGGCCAGCCCTTCAACAAAGTAATCCATCGTGTGCCTTGGCGTGTCTCGCAGCATAAAAGCACTACCGGTATACGGCTCTTTACCGTTATAAATCGGTGAAAACGCACATGAGGCAAGCGTTAAAGGCAATAGTAGAGTGCCGACGTGTTTCAAATACTTTTTCATTGTTACAGCTCCAATGCTGAGAGTCGTGAACGAATAGCCAACAATGTGGTGATATGCTGCGTTGCAGCGCATCCCATCGAGGCTCTAGCCCTCGCATTTAAGGTACGTTCCTTGCATGTATCTAACTATTACAGATGTCACTTCGCGATTAAGGGTGATAAAACCGTGGCGGAGTCAAAAACTCGTCGCACCCTAGCTGCCCTATGAAGCACCGCGCTGACATTGAGAAATTAGCAATTTTCGTACCGAAAATGGAATAACGATGAAAAAAGTACTGACTACCTTCGCGATCTTACTCGGATTGACGCCATCTGCCTTTGCGGCATGGTTTGAAGTCAGCGGGCAAGCGAACATTGTTGAGAGCACGGCGGCAGCGCGTAACCACGCGATTGAAGACGCGGTTTTCCAAGCGATCTACTACTCGGGCGCGGATCTGTCAACGTTCCAGTATTTACAACCGCTGCTCACCCAAGAAAAAGATAACTACTTGCTTAGCGGTCACGAAGTGCGTGAAATCCAAGTGAGCGCTGAGAACAAGGCCAACGGGATTTACTACATTACGATCCGTGCCGACATCTACCCAACGGCAAAAACTTGCCATCAGGTACAGTACAAAAAACCGGTGCTGATCAGCGAATTTAGCCTTTCTGTGCCGCAGCAAGCCTCGCTCGGCGCGATCTATCAGCTTGGCGAAGATTTCAGTGAAGTGCTTAATCGTCAGTTAAATCGCCAGTCACAGAGCTTTATTTCTCCGCCGGTAACCCGTGTGGCCGTCGATCCGGGCTCACCACAAACCGCGATCATGCTAGCTAAAGATCATGATGCGCAGTTTCTGATTAGCGGTCAGATCACCGACATCACCGCGACCTTAAACGAGCGCGCGTTTGCGGAAAATCAGACTTACCGTCAGTTTGCTACCTTCGTGCAAGTGATGGACGCACAAAATGGCGAAGTGGTGTTCCAAAAAGATTATCGCGATCTTGCCGAGTGGCCTTTTGAGCGCACCAGTCAACTAGATACCCGCTCAGCCCGCTTCTGGCAGTCCAGTTACGGCCAAATGGTACTGCGGATCAGCCGCGACATTATGTTAGATATGGAAAACCAACTGGCTTGCCGCACCAGCTTGCCAGAGATAGTGAATACTCACCATTCACTATCACAAGTGAATGTGGGTCGTATTCATGGCGTGAACCAAGGCGATCAATTGCAACTGTGGCACCGCGCGGCCTTTGTTGATCAAAACGGGATCCCACGTAATCGCATGGTACGCTCTAACATTCAGTTGGTGGTCGATCGGGTGTATGAATCGTCGGCGGAAGTGCGTGCGCTACAGCCAGATTTGGCCCGCAGTATTCAAGTGGGTGATGTGGTAACGCGGATCATTCCTGAAACAGACCGCTAAGAGGGTAAAACCAGCCTCGCAAAATTGACGCAGAGTGGATTGAATTTGCTTGGTAAATCAGGCCAAGCGTTCAATCCTGTCGTGATTTACGATATCCTTTATCACAATGTTCTCATAGCTCAACAGGATAGAGCAGCCGCCTCCTAAGCGGCCGATCGGGGTTCGAGTCCCTGTGGGAACGCCACTTCTTCTCAGCTCGCGACAGCTCTTATCAGGCCGCGGAAGCTCTTCTCAAATAACCTCGGTAACTTTCACCGATAAACAGCGCTCCCCATTGGCACTCGACTATCTTTCTCGCCGCTGATACCACGCCACGGAGTCGCCTTTAACGAATTAGCTATACGGCTTATTGTCAAGCGCTTGAGTCAAACCCTTAATATAACGGTACAGGCAGTAGATCGTCGCAGCGAGACCAATCAGAAACCCGATACCTATCACCAACGTGACAAGCGCAATAATGCCGAGGATCACTGAGATCCAAAACGTACTGATTGCGTTAGAAAAATGACTTTCAAATACCGTTCCCTGTGCGTCACTTCGTTTGATATAGGCAAAAATAACCCCGGCGATTGACAAAAGCCCACCCGAGACAAAGCCGGCTAGCAACAACCCATAGGCTATCAACGTGTGATTTTTGAGCTCAATGTCTTTTTTAACCACAACGATTTCCGAATCACTCATCCTTAACTCCTTTTATATTGTCATTTCGACAACTTGTCCTATTTCATTCATACATTATTGCGACAATCGCGCTGATAGCAATATTAACACTGCGGCCATGTACAACAAAATCAACGAGATTAATCGCTGGATAAATTGTGATTTTTGAGAGAGATACGTCGTTCCCACACATTAATAATATGTTGGCGTGTGGTGATTATTTTATTTCTACCAATATCACCACGTTAAACCATATTAATCCAATGACTTAAACCCGATAGCATTGATTTCATTTTTGATGTGTCTAAACTCGATTCAGAACGAGAGCTACCGTTAACAAGAAATTCGAAGCAATAAAAAACCCTGCACCGAAATGCAGGGTTTGTAGTCGTTTACTTTGCGTAGTGATTAGGCGTTCGCTTCACGCTCAGCGATGAAATCAAGCGCTTGGCCGATACGCGCAACAACGCGATCTTTGCCGATCAGCATCATCACTGCATCAACCGACGGTGATTGGCCTTGGCCTGTTACCGCAACGCGCAGTGGCATACCCACTTTGCCCATACCTAGCTCAAGCTCAGCACACACATCAGCGATCACTTGGTGTAGCGCTTCCGTGTTCCAGTCAGCAACCGCTTCGACTTTCGCTTTCGCCAACGCAAGTGCATCTTTCGCTACTGGGCGCAGGTGCTTTTTCGCTGCATCAGCATCAAACGCATCGAAGTCGTGGTAGAAGTAACGAGATTGTGCAGCAAGCTCAATCAGCGTGTTACAACGCTCACCAACCAACTTAATCACGTCTTTGATATCTGGACCTTGAGTGATGTCGATACCTTGCTGATCAAGATGCCATTGTAGGTATTTCGCTACGTAGGCTGGATCTGAGTTTTTAATGTAGTGGTTGTTCAACCAAAGCAGCTTGTCAGTGTTAAACGCTGACGCTGACTTGCTGATTGACGTCAGGCTAAAGAACTCGATCATCTCTTCGCGCGAGAAGATCTCTTGGTCGCCATGAGACCAGCCCAGACGCACAAGGTAGTTCAATAGCGCTTGTGGCAAGTAACCGTCATCACGGTACTGCATTACACTCACCGCACCGTGACGCTTAGACAGTTTTGCACCGTCGTCACCCAGAATCATCGCACAGTGTGCAAAGGTAGGGACCGGCGCGCCTAGCGCATGGTAGATGTTAATTTGACGTGGGGTGTTGTTGATATGATCTTCACCACGAACAACGTGGGTAATTTCCATATCCCAATCGTCCACAACGACACAGAAGTTGTACGTTGGTGCACCGTCAGAGCGACGGATGATCAAATCATCCAGCTCGCTGTTTGAGATCTCAATTCGACCGCGAATTTGATCGTCAAATACTACGCTGCCTTCTGTCGGATTGCGGAAACGGATCGCAAAAGGCGCGTCCGCTGTCGCTGCATCGTTAGCGGCTTTGATTTTTGGATGGTTAGCATCATAGCGAGGCTTAACACCGGCCGCCATTTGCTCTTCACGTACTTCATCTAGCACTTCTTTTGGACAGTAGCATTTGTACGCTTTGTCTTGTGCCAGTAGTTCGTCGATCAGTTGGTTATAACGGTCGAAACGCTTAGTCTGGTAGTACGGGCCCTCATCCCAGTTCAGCTCTAGCCATTCCATGCCTTCAATAATGGCATCGATCGCTTCTTGGGTTGAGCGTTCCAAATCGGTGTCTTCAATGCGAAGAACAAACTCGCCCCCGCGATTCTTCGCAAAAAGCCAAGAGTAAAGCGCAGTACGTGCGCCACCAACGTGCAAAAAGCCAGTAGGGCTTGGTGCAAAACGCGTTTTTACCGTCATAATTTTGCCTTTATGGGTGGTGTTTTACTTAAGTGGCGATAGTTTAGCACTGATGCCCTACTCTAAAAAGAAAATCTCTGTAATGCCCTGCGCCACAGCTCTAAAAGCACTGCCCTCACAACACTCGCGTGTCACCGCCATCAAAGCCAAGTTAGAAGCAATTCATTTAACGTCTGCAAATTAACGAATAGGGAAATAAAACTAGGTGAATATCTAAATATAAAACAGTTCAGTTATTCAACAAACCGATAATCGTAAGTTAATTTTTATTTTCGTTATTTAAAATTAAAACTCCCCTAAAAATCTCAAATTCAACTTAGTGATTCAGAAAATAGACACCTATCCATTCCGTCTTAAGATCCGAACGCGTATCCACAAGAAAAAGATGTTAGATTCTACCGAAAACAACGAAATTAATCATTTTCACAGTTTTAAATTTAGCTAATACATTCAATGTAGTTAGAGAAACCACACTTAATTAAAAGTAAAAAATAAATTTTACCGCCTATTTCGCTTTGATCTTTTCCAAATCTTTACATAGACTCATTTAACGGCGATAAGCAACAGATTGAGCAGTCTTAAGCTGATTGGAGTTGAATAGTTTGAGAAGGTGTCTTATCTGTTACTGAATTTAAACCGTACAAACGCTGTTTATCATATTAATTCGAGAGGTAAGTATGAAAAGTATTTTAGCTGTTATCACTTTAGCATTTACGTTCACACTAGTTGCGCCAACGTTTGCAAGTAATGGTGGTGCAGGCGCATCGTCAGCGATGGGGCCTTGGAAAGGTTGTGAACTCCCTAACGGCAAAATGGATTACATGCCTACTTTGGAGTGCGAGCGTCAGTATGGCGAGGTTCAGCCTTACTAGTCGCGTTGCTCCTCAAACTGAAAGGTACCCAAACGGGACGTGTTGGGTACCTTTTCATCAATTCTGATGGGATTAATTCATGTTTTGAACAGCCCACGCCATGAAGGCTTGCTTCTCTTCAACCGACATCTGTAGGAAGATGCCTTGAAGCTCTTCTGGGGTTAAAGGTACTGTCGCACCGTCTTCTGCCTCGTAAACGACTCTTGGGGCAACAGCAGCAACGACCGGTTGCGCCTGCTCATTTAAATGAGAAAACCCATTCATGTTGTTATAGGCGACGAGATCACGATTGTAGTCCGGTAGCATACCTGGCGCGCGTTGCAGCAGTCCTTGATGAAACGCAATACTGCTCAGCTCAACACCGTTAACTTTAACGCTTGGTTTGACATCGAACCCATCCACTTCATTAGGTCTGCGGATTTCACGTGACGGTAAGATTTCAACCACCGTATTGGTCGCATCAAACGTCAGCACCATAGGGCGCGAATTGAACTTTTCATATTCACTTCCCAGTGGCAATAGTTTAGAAACGCGCACCACCACCTGATTTTGGCCATCAGGTAACACAAACTCGTTGTGTCCAGTTAGAGAAAAACCCTGAGATTCACCATTCACAATAAGGGCTTGTAGATCCTTGTGTAATTGCAGCGTTACTTCAGCACTGGCTGATGCACTCGCCAACAACAAGCTTCCCGCAATCAACGTCTTTACACTTTTCATTTCCATCACCACTCTCTAACCGATATTTGCCACGCACAAAGCGCTTTGTTCGCTGCTACGTGTGCGTTCAATTGGCGAGCTGTCACGCTGCCAACACATAGCCTCATGCTAACACTTTGTGTTTACTGTCGGGAATAAAAAACGAGCCCCTAGAGGCTCGTTTTTTGCATCAAATCAAATATTTAAACTTGATTAGAAGTAGAACTCAGTACCTAGCATGATACGAGTACCGTCGTCTTTCTCAGCAGAGCCGTCCATGTCGTAGTTACGCACGTCTAGGTACCATACGTTGCTTGGTAGAGCGTAAAGGATACGACCTGTGATTGCTGTATCTGAATCATCTGCTTTCGCATTGTCTGACTCATCAGTTGCTGCGTAGCCCGCTTTAACCAACCATTGGTCGTTCAACCAGTAAGCAGCTGTCACAGAGTAAGCGTTTTGGCTGTTGTCATTAACATCATTGTTCATCATCTTGTAACCTGCGGTAAGAGTAGCCTTACCTAGGAACAAGCTACCACCAACGATGGTGTAATCAACATCACCATGCTTAGTCACTTCACCTTTTACTGGTTTAGCCAAACCAGTCTCTGTGTCGAATTCAAAGCTATCTTCGGTCTTAGTTTCCCAGCCACCACGAGTATAGTGACCCGCATGTACACTGAACATGTCAGCTGAGTAAGACGCTGCAACAGACACAGCTGCTGCGTCAGTAGTCTTGTCCATGCCGCTTAGAGTTGCTTGGAAGTTAAAGCCACCGAAGTTTGCAGAATCAAAACGCAATACGTTGTCAGCACGGTCTTCGTACTTAGCATCGATATCGTTGTGCCAATCGAATACGTTACCTAAACCTGGGTTAGTGTGTGGCCAGTCTACATAGTTGTATGCAGCAACTAGCTGACGACCGAACTTAACAGTACCAACGCCATCAAAAGATAGACCTACGAAAGTATCACGTTGACCGTATGCGCCATCTCTGTTGTTTGCGTTACCGGTTTCGATTTGCCATACGAAATCTGGGCCGAAGTTATCAAACTCAACAGTACCACGGAAACCCATGCGAGATTCCATATCAACAACTGCAGTAGTTTCTGCGCCGTTCGCTTCTGGGCTCCAAATTTGGTAAGAACCAGCTGCTTGACCGTAAACCTGAACTGCTTGACCGTGAAGCTCGATTGCTGCGTTTGCGTTACCTGCTACTGCAGCCATTGCTACTGCTGCACCTAGCAGCGTACGTGTGAACATTTTTTCCATGGAAATAAACTCCTGAACTAACTCGCTGTTTATAGATTTGCCCCCAGAAAGGTTGGCCGCCAAGGGTGACAAATCTTCTCCTCAAAACTTCAGTATTGAAAACTACTAAAATTTTAAATTTCTGCGGAACTTCATGTCCGCTGACAGTTCTAAGACTACGTTTGCGGCGTAAAACATCAATCAGAACTTTATTTGCAAAGTAAAAAATATGAGGCACTGCAAATTTTTGCCCCTTCAGTGATCCTCATCTCACTTCTTAACAGATGCTTCACACATACGGCCTTCCTTTATTTAAAAACAACAACTTAAGGTGTTAATGCGCTATGAATTGCGAGATACATCACTGATCTTGTCGCCTAAAATAGCGGATTTTTTACCCTCATATTTAGGACAAAAAATTGCCACACAGCGCACATTTTGCTCTCCTGACAACTGAGGCTCTGCCCTTATTCTTGATAAATTTCATTGCTACAAAGACCAAAAAACAGCGCCGGAGCGCTGCTTTTTTAACCACAAAGATCTTTTATAACGACAAAAAGATCTTCTTTAGATCATCGATAGGTTAACAGTTTTTCTTCATCCCAAATTTCGATACCCAGATCTTGCGCTTTGGCTAGCTTTGAACCTGCCGCTTCACCGGCTACCAGCACATCGGTTTTTTTCGACACGCTACCCGTGACTTTTGCGCCTAACGCTTGCAACAGCTCTTTGGCTTCAGTGCGACCAAGTTGACTTAGCGTACCAGTCAGCACAACGGTTTTACCCGCCAACGGCTGCGGCGTATCGGCAGAAACGTCAGCAATCGCTGGCCAATGCAGCCCTTCATCCAATAAACGCTGGATCACTTCTTGGTTGTGACTTTCAGAGAAGAAGTGACGAATATGCTTAGCAACCACTTCACCCACATCTTCCACCGCGATCAACGCTTCATGATTTGCCTGCTGAATGGCATCTAAGGTTTTGAAGTGACTGGCTAAGTTAGCCGCTGTCGCTTCCCCTACTTCGCGGATCCCTAGCGAGTATAAGAAACGCGGTAACGTGGTTTCTTTGGATTTATTCAGTGCGTTAACGGTATTTTGCGCTGATTTCGGCCCCATGCGCTCCAGCACAGTTAACTGACCGGCGGTTAACTGGTAGAGATCAGCTGGCGTCGTTACCATTTCGCGATCCACCAGCTGCTCAATCACCTTGTCACCTAAGCCATCAACATCCATCGCTTTGCGAGACACAAAATGCTTCAGTGCTTGCTTGCGTTGCGCCTGACAAAAGAGCCCTGCCACACAGCGTGTGACCGCTTCGCCTTCCACGCGCTCTACCGGCGACTGACACACTGGACACTGCGTTGGGTAGACAATAGCTTTAGCATCATCAGGGCGGCGCGATAAAACAACCCCGGTCACTTGTGGGATCACGTCCCCTGCACGGCGGATGATCACCGTATCGCCAATCATGACGCCCAAACGGTTGATCTCATCAGCGTTGTGCAGCGTGGCGTTGCTCACCGTGACACCGCCTACAAACACTGGGGCCAATTTTGCAACTGGTGTGATCGCACCAGTACGACCGACTTGGAAATCAACGCCATTGAGTAAGGTCATTTCTTCTTGCGCCGGGAATTTATATGCAATTGCCCAACGCGGCGCACGCGAAACAAAGCCCAGCGTTTGTTGCAAGGCACTGCTATCGACTTTGATCACGACTCCATCGATTTCGTAATCCAAGCTGTTGCGACGCTCGCCAATATCTTGGTAATAGGCTTTTACCGCTTCTAAGCCAGAAACACGACGCACCTCAGGGCCCATCGGTAAACCCCAATGCTTGAGCTGCAACAGAGCGTCAAATTGTCCATCCGGCAAGTTGCCGCCATCTACCACGCCGTATGAGTAGGCATAGAAACTCAGTGGACGAGTGGCGGTAATCTTTGAATCCAGCTGACGCAAGCTTCCCGCCGCCGCATTACGTGGGTTAGCAAACACTTTTTGGCCTTTCTTAATCGCTGCCGCATTCAACGCTTCAAAGCCAGCCTTTGGCATAAAGACTTCACCACGTACTTCTAGTCGAGCAGGAAAGCCTTCACCGCGTAAACGCAAAGGAATGGCGCGAATAGTTTTGACGTTTTCGGTAATGTTTTCGCCGGTCGTACCATCGCCACGAGTTGCCGCACGTACCAAAACGCCATTTTCATACATCAAGCTCACCGCAAGACCGTCCAATTTAGGCTCGCAGCAATACTCAAGTGGCGAAGTGATATTTAGACGATCACGCATTCGACGCTCAAACGCCTCGAGCGACTCGTCATCGAACGCATTATCCAGCGATAACATTGGCACTTCGTGTGCGACTTGTTCAAACGACTCTAACGCAATCCCACCGACACGCTGTGAGGGTGAATCGGCAGTGATCATTTGCGGATGCTCAGCTTCGAGCGCCAGCAACTCTTGCATCATGCGATCATATTCTGCATCAGGGATTTCCGGCGCATCTTCTACATAGTATTGATAGCCATGATAATTTAGTTGTTCACGCAGTTCGGCGATTCGGGTTTCTGGCGTCGACATCTCTATATCCTAAATAGAAAACAGGCTCCTGATAGGAGCCTGTTGATTGTTCTGAACAGCAACCGTAACGGTTACTCTCATGCGGCAGCAAGGCGTTAATCAACCTTGGCCCAATTGATAGGCTTTGATCCGCTCACGATATTCATCAAGCTTATGGGGCGTAATCATATTCCGTTGCTGATCTAAAACCAATCCCCCCATGTCGTCAGCGATCTGCTGCGCGGTTTGAAGCATCAGTTTAAAGTTTTGATCGGCACGGCCAAAACACGGCAGCATCATAAACAGGGAAATCCCTGGGGTTTCAAATTCAGCGCCCTGATAGAACACGCCAGGGTTAACACTGTTTGCCACACTGAAAATCACTTTCTCTGGCGCATCATCTGCATGGCGATGGTAGATGTTCATATCGCCAAACTGCAAACCATGACTTTCCATCGCTTGCAACAGGCGCAGACCACGGAATGTCTCGCCACGACTGGCGTGAACATGCAGCACTAATACTTCCGGCTCACGCTCTTCTGGCTCGGCCTCAGGAGCTGGCGCTTCAACAACCGGCTCGGCCGCTGTTTGCACAGCTGGCTCAGTTACAGCTGGAGAAGCTACCTCTGCGCTTTGAGGAACAGCACTTTGTGGCTCGGTCATCTGCGGTGCCGGCGCGACTGGCTGAGCAACCGCCGCCTGAACAGGTTGTACCTGCTGTGGCTGAGCTGTCTGTTGTGGTTCAACTATTGGCTGAGCTTGAGGCTCTACCGTTGCTTGCTGCGGCGCAGCTTGTGCGTCATTGACGGGCTGTTGGTCCGTCGCACTGAAATGTAATGCAGGATCTGCTTGTTGGATTGGCGCTTCTGCCGCAATTGGGGAAGCTGCCGTCGCTTGCGCAACTTGATCTTGTGATGGTTCAAGCAGAGGGTCGCGTTCTAAAGAGCCCCCAAAACTCATTTCCGGCTCTTTACGCTCAGTCGATTGAGTACCCGACACTACGCGTACCTGACCTACGCCATCCTCGTCGAAACCTTCCCGATCTCTATCTGACATTTTACGAAGCGGTTTTTCACCAAACTTGGCGGGTTGCTCTTTACGACTCGTCCAAAGACCGTGTAATAACAAGGCTGCTATTGCTAGCACCCCAACCATGATTAGAACCAGACGCAATTCCTGCATGTTGATATCTCTGTATTGATTTCCCTACGCCTTCATCCGACTATCCAAGGATGAACGGCTGCTTTGTTGCTACGCAACACGACTTATAGACGTTAATGTATCAAAACTCTAGTCCAGAAATGAACCTCTATCTGCGTATACACGTCGCATTGTGATTAGGCGTATAAAAATCGCCCTCAATTGCGCAGTTTATCACCATTTTCGTGTGGCTTGATGTTACTTATTTGCGCCGATACCATGTTCATAACGCAAAAACTAAGGTACCGACACCAATGCAAGGCATCAACTATTTTGTTCGCGGTGTTAAGATCGCCACCCAACCGGGGATCCGTCGCTATGTCATATTGCCGCTGTTAGCCAACATTCTGATCATGGGCTCGGCGATCATCTTCCTTTATAACGTGTTATTCGATGGCATCACTCACTGGGTCGCCTCGCTCAGCGGTAACTGGCAATGGTTGTCCTTTATACTCTTTCCTTTAGCCTTTATTGTTGCCTTGGTTGCGTTAGCATCGATTTTTACGACCATAACGCACATTATCGCCGCCCCGTTTAATGGGCTGCTTGCTGAACGCGTCGAAGCGATGCTCACCAATGAAACCCTACCCAACAGCGGCCTTGGCGGAATACTGCGCGACATTCCACGGATTTTGTCCCGCGAATGGCAAAAGCTGGTCTACTATATTCCCCGCGCATTATTGCTGCTGCTTTTATTACTGGTTCCCGTGATAGGGCAAACGGTAGGACCCGCGTTATGGTTTCTGTTTGGTGCTTGGATGATGGCAATCCAGTTTTTAGATTATCCGTTTGATAATCACAAAGTGCCGTTCAAGCAAATGCGCTCACAACTTGCCGCCACTAGCCTAACGAGCTGTTCATTTGGCGCGGTGATTATGCTTAGTGCCCTGATCCCTTTCCTTAATTTAGTCATCATGCCTATCGCCGTCTGCGGTGCCACCGCACTATGGGTAGACCAACATCGCCACAATGTGACGGGTTACACAAGATAAAACCCTGTATTGTGTACTGATAACAATAAGATATAACAATTCGTTCCTTCCGCGTAGAGTTAAGCAATGTATGCTACTTCTATACAAACGTGATACGAAGGAACGAACCCATGACTAAAATATACGAAGACAATTCTCTGACTATCGGTAACACCCCACTGGTACGTTTGAACCGCGTAAGTAAAGGTAAAGTGTTAGCGAAAGTTGAAGCGCGTAACCCAAGCTTTAGCGTTAAGTGCCGTATCGGTGCCAACATGATTTGGGAAGCGGAAAAAGCCGGCAACCTAAAACCAGGTGTTGAACTCGTTGAGCCAACCAGTGGTAACACCGGTATCGCACTTGCCTTCGTTGCAGCAGCTCGTGGTTACAAACTTACTCTAACCATGCCTGAAAGCATGAGCCTTGAGCGCCGTAAGCTACTTAAAGCCCTAGGTGCGAACCTTGTTCTGACTGAAGCGCCAAAAGGTATGAAAGGTGCCATTGCTAAAGCAGAAGAAATCGTGGCGCAGGATCCAGCGAAATTCTACATGCTGCAACAGTTCAACAACCCAGCAAACCCACAAATCCACGAGAAGACCACCGGTCCTGAGATCTGGGATGCGACCGACGGTGAAGTTGATATCTTCGTTGCGGGTGTGGGCACAGGCGGTACCATTACCGGTGTTAGCCGTTACATTAAGCAAGCAAAAGGCAAAGCCATTACGAGCGTCGCGGTCGAGCCAGCTGAATCACCAGTGATTGCTCAAGCCATTGCCGGCGAAGAAATCAAGCCAGCACCACACAAAATCCAAGGTATTGGCGCAGGCTTTATCCCTGAGAACTTAGATTTGTCTCTAGTTGATGCAGTAGAGCAAGTGACCTCAGATGATGCAATCGATATGGCGCGTCGTTTGATGGAAGAAGAAGGTATCTTGGCGGGTATCTCGTCTGGTGCAGCAGTAGTTGCGGCAAACCGACTTGCTGAGCTTCCTGAAAATGCCGGTAAAACGATTGTGGTTATCTTGCCAAGCTCTGGTGAGCGTTACCTCAGCTCGGCCTTGTTCGCTGGTATCTTCACTGAGCAAGAACTTAGTCAATAAGACGCAAACATCCTCGCGCAAATGAAACGCGGGGCATATTTGAAAGTGTGACAAAAGCCCCTTTTTGGGGCTTTTTTATTGCCTTTTTATAGCGGCTCGATTATAACGAGGTTGATTTATTTTCGGGCTCAAAATAAAAGGTTGTCTCCATTACAGCCAAAATATGTGAAGTTTTAATCACATTTGCTTAGCCTGAATAAGCATATATCGGGTAAGATTCTAACACGAAATTCGCTCAGACGAACAAATAGCATTAAGCTTGTCTGAAGCGAATCATAATAACAAGTTTTTTATTAACAATCGGGGTAATAAACATGTACCAAAAGCAAGTTGAGATCACCGCTGAAAACGGTCTACACACTCGTCCTGCAGCTCAGTTCGTTAAAGAAGCAAAAGCGTTTGACGCTGACATCACTGTGACTTCTAACGGCAAAAGCGCGTCAGCGAAGAGCCTATTCAAACTTCAAACTCTAGGCCTAGTTAAAGGCACTGTAGTTACCATTTCTGCTGAAGGCCCACAAGCACAAGAAGCAGTTGACCACTTGGTTGCTCTGATCCCAGATCTGCACTAACAGGCAGTTATCCCCCCAGTACTGGTTTGTTTGAAATAAGGTAAAGTTATGATTTCAGGAATTCTAGCCTCTCCTGGTATTGCTTTTGGTAAAGCGATGCTGCTTCAAGAGGAAGAGATCGTCCTAAACCGCGATAAAGTTAGCGATATCGAAAAAGAAATTCAGCGTGTCTTTGATGCGCGCGCTAAAGCTTCCCAACAGCTTGAAGCGATCAAAGAGAAAGCACGTGAGACTTTCGGCGACGAAAAAGCCGACATCTTCGATGGCCACATTATGTTGCTAGAAGATGAAGAGCTTGAAGAAGAAATCATTGCTTTTATCAAAGACAACAACGCCAGTGCTGATTTGGCTATCTACTCGATCATCGAGGAGCAAGCCTGCACTCTAGAATCTCTAGATGATGAATACCTAAAAGAGCGTGCGACTGATATCCGTGATATCGGCGCACGCTTTGTTAAAAACGCACTAGGTATCAACATCATTTCTCTAAGTGCTATCGACGAAGAAGTGATCTTGGTTGCGAACGATCTGACCCCGTCAGAAACGGCGCAAATCAACCTAGACTACGTACTAGGCTTCATCACTGACATCGGTGGTCGTACGTCTCACACCTCAATCATGGCACGCTCTCTAGAGCTTCCAGCGATCGTAGGTACTAACGACATCACCAAACGTGTGAAGAATGGCGACATGCTGATTCTTGACGCGATCAACAACCAGATCGTTATCAACCCAACTGATGCGGAACTGGAAAAATTCAAAGCGATCCGTGACAAAAACGAAGCGGAAAAAGCAGAGCTTGCAAAACTGAAAGATTTGCCAGCGATCACGCTTGACGGTCACCAAGTCGAAGTTTGCGGTAACATCGGTACCGTAAAAGACTGTGAAGGTGTAAACCGTAACGGCGGCGAAGGCGTTGGCCTTTACCGTACCGAGTTCCTGTTCATGGACCGCGACGCGCTACCAACTGAAGAAGAGCAATACGTTGCTTACAAAGAAGTTGCTGAAGCGATGCACGGCGAGCCAGTGATCATCCGTACTATGGATATCGGTGGCGACAAAGATCTACCTTACATGGATCTGCCAAAAGAGATGAACCCGTTCCTAGGCTGGCGTGCAGTGCGTATCAGCTTGGATCGTCGTGAAATCCTACGTGATCAGCTACGTGCAATTCTACGCGCGTCTGCTCACGGTAAACTACGCATCATGTTCCCGATGATTATCTCTGTTGAAGAGATCCGTGAACTGAAAGCGGCAATCGAGCAGTACAAAGCAGAACTGCGTGCTGAAGGTCTAGCGTTCGATGAGAACATTGAGATCGGTGTAATGGTTGAAACGCCAGCAGCTGCAGCAATTGCACACCACCTTGCGAAAGAAGTTGCCTTCTTTAGTATTGGTACAAACGACCTAACTCAGTATACTCTCGCGGTAGACCGTGGAAATGAGCTTATTTCTCACCTATACAACCCATTGTCACCAGCAGTGCTGACCGTTATCAAACAAGTCATCGACGCTTCTCACAAAGAAGGTAAGTGGACTGGTATGTGCGGTGAGTTGGCAGGTGATGAGCGTGCAACACTTCTGTTGCTAGGCATGGGTCTGGATGAGTTCAGCATGTCGGGTATTTCTATCCCTCGTGTTAAGAAGATCATCCGCAATGCAAACTACGCAGAAGTGAAGCAAATGGCGGAAGAAGCGCTGGCAATGCCAACCGCAGCTGAAATTGCTGAACACGTAGAAAAATTTATCGCAGAGAAAACTATCTGCTAATATAAATGCAGATAAAATAATCGCTTAGGAGCAACGAAATGGGTCTGTTTGACAAACTGAAGAAGCTAGTTTCTGATGACAGCGCAAGCGCTGGTGCTATCGAAATTATCGCACCTCTATCTGGTGAAATCGTTAACATCGAAGATGTGCCAGATGTTGTTTTCGCAGAGAAAATCGTTGGTGACGGTATTGCTATTAAACCTGCGGGCAACAAAATGGTTGCACCAGTAAATGGTACTATCGGCAAAATCTTCGAAACTAACCATGCATTCTCTATCGAGTCTGTAGATGGTATCGAGCTATTCGTTCACTTCGGTATCGACACTGTTGAACTGAAAGGTGAAGGCTTCACCCGCATCGCGGAAGAAGGCCAAGAAGTTAAAGCTGGCGACACTATCATCGAATTCGATCTAGCACTGCTAGAAGAAAAAGCGAAGTCAACCCTGACACCAGTTGTGATTTCTAACATGGATGAAATCAAAGAGCTGACCAAACTGTCAGGCTCAGTAACTGTAGGTGAAACTCCAGTACTGAAAATCACTAAGTAATTTTAATTGCTAGCGCAGCATTAAAACTTAATGATAGAAAAACGCCGCTGTTCAGCGGCGTTTTTTGTTTTTGCAAGACCGAAAACTTATTGCCGTCGACTGAATATTGCCGCTAGCGCGGCTACATTACTCAATAGACTCAGCTATCTATCAGCGCTTCATCACCCTTTCACAACGCCACCGCTATCTCTCAGGCACAAAAAAAGCGACGCTAACGCCGCTTTCTATCGTGTTATCACACCCCGTCAATTGGGGCGTTATTACGCTAAGTAATCGTTCAACATTTCCATCGACGGCGCAAAATAATAACCGCCAGTGACCGCTTGAGTGAAATCAAGCAAACGGTCTGTCGTGCCATCGATTTCACCGTACATGCTTGCCAGCATCTGCTTAAAGTTATGCTGTGTTTGGCAGTATGCGATGAACAGCAGGCCATGAGCACCGCTTACCGAGCCGTACGGCAAGCTGTGACGTACAATCTTCAGCCCTTTGCCTTCTTCTTTAATATCCACACGACCCACGTGCGAGTTGGCAGGCACGTCGTCTAGTTCAATTGAATCAGGTTTTGTACGACCGATCACCGCCTCTTGCTGGGCAATCCCCATTTTGTTCCACGCAGGCAGTTTGTGTTCAAAACGCTGCAACATCACCATGCTGCCACCAGCAAGATCTCCGTTAGCAATAATCGCCACATCACGGCGCTGCGCTTCTTCTTTCGGGTTCTCAGTGCCATCAACAAAATCGGTAAAATCACGACAATCCAAGTAGCGGTAGCCGTACGTCTCATCAGTGACAACAACGTCATCCGCGATAGGCGCAAGAAACTTACGCAACGCCAAGAAATGCAGATCATGGCGATTTGAATGCAAGTGAATTAACACATCAGCTTCGGTTGCTGGCGCCGATACACTACCCTGCCCCAACGGCTTAAAGCTATCAAAGTCAGTGCGATCGGTCAGCGCATGCCAAAACGATTGACCGAACGACAACGTCAACGTCAAATTTGCATCGTATTGTTGATTAATCGTGTCGACCATAGCATGCAGAGCGCCCAATTGCTCTTTGACGGCAGACGTCAGTGATTTCACATTCAACGTCACATAGAGTGCGAAAGGCCCTGCATTAGGGAGAATACCTGATTGAACCGTTGCCATATTGCTTCCTTATATACTGCTCGTCCGTCACCACCAGTGCGGGTGACGAAACCCTAGACTCTGCTGGTATTTTTTTGCCAGCATGTTATTTGTTGATGGTAGCAGTGTATACCAATCGTAACGTTGGGACTTGATATAAGCCAAAGAAGATAAGGTAAAAGTAGGATGTTACGGCAAGATATAGCAAAGATAACCGCAGGCCTGCAGCTAACTACTTACTCGATAAGGGGAAATTTTACGCTTAAAGTAACGCTGTTCAAAATGCGTTCTTACTTTGCAGGGATAGTACCGACACCGTTGAGAAGAATTGAAAAAACACATCTGCCACAAGGAAGTGATTGGCAATTAAACGGAATAAGGACACTTGATAGGAAATATAAAGACCGACGAACGAACACAAGTGTAATTCGTCGACCTTTACCACTGACGATCAGCTAGACGTAATAGAAACCGCCATATCAAGGCTTTGATCGCCATCGAGGTTAGTGAACGCCAACTTGGTTGGATTGTCTAATCCTGCGCTGATGGTGGGAGTGGCCAAGGTGGTCCATTCGCCATCAGCCGCTTGCTGTTTGACCGTTAACGCCAGCGTCACTGAGTCTGCGCTGATCGCAACGATTTCAGCGCTGCCTAGCAACGGCTTACCTTCATCCGTTTCCAAGAAGACGGTTTCTTCCCCCGGCTCCAGCAGAACTGATGCTTGGCTGGTGTAATCACCTTGCGGTGCATGTAAGTTGAGATCGACATTTAACTGCCAATCCGCCATCGCCAACGGACTCAGCAAGGCACTAAATAAGACTAAGCCTTTGGTTAAATCCTGCATAATTGTTTCTCGTTTATCATTTTTTAATTGTTGTGTTTTCCAGCTCGCCGTAAGCCTCTGGTTGGAACTCAAATGCCCACTTCACTTGCTGACTGCGCCACAGGTACAAGCCAAACCACAGCAGTAATACCAAAACGCTCAATAAGGGTAACGTAACGGTTAGCGGCGCCAAAATCATTTGGGCGATTATCTGAGACATATCAATAAGTAGCACCAACATGGTCAGGTATTTTGCGAGCCACCAGTGATCCCGACACCACGCCGGTAAGTTGTGACGGCTGCCTGCGAGCCACATCAAGAGCAAAATCGGAAAGCTGATCGCTAGCTGCCAATGCAGCTCATCGATATAGGGATAGAACAGCCCCAGCAGCTCCGGCCCTTTGTCGCGGCTCACGCCCGCCAAAACAAACAGACACCAGCTGCGCGATAGCAGTGCCCAGCCGAGCCACAACAACACAGGGATCCGAAATTCCCCATGTTTATCTAAATACAATATCCACCCTTTGTTCACTGGCTTACCTGTCTCTTGCTTACGTATCGCCAATGCGGCATCTTCACTGACACCCAATCTGGCGATCACGTTAAATCTGTCTGGAAACGCTTTCTATTCTGTTGCAAAGAAAATGTGCGATCGCGCAACTTGCATCAATATAAATCTCGTCTTGATCACAATTAGCACGGTTATTTGTCTCACATTAACACGATGATAAACCGGTTACTGCTTTCTCTTGCTTTGTTACACTACGTACTCTAACGAACATCGATGTCAGACGACGGACAAAACATGACAAAAACCAAAATCTCTTCCAAAACCCAGCAAGAAGCGCAGTCGATCGCCAAAGCGACCCAACGTCCAGGACAAACTAAAGATCAAACCAAGTTGATCGCGCAAGGGATAGAAAAAGGCATTGAGCAATACAAGAAACAGCAAAAAGCCAAAGCCCGCGAACGAGACAAAGCGCAAAAGCGTGTCCGTAAAGAGAAAGATGTCGTCATTGCCGATATTCACAGCGAAGACACGCCGCCATCAAACACACCATCGCCATCTAAACTGCCTTGGTATTTGCTAGCGCTGTCTTGGGTCGGTTTTGCGCTCTACCTTGCCATGCAATCATAAGCGGTCGCTTCCGTCTTACTAACTAACGCGAGGACACCACCATGGCCGATATCGAACAGCTCAAACGCTTTGCCGACACCCTCCCCGGCATTCGTCACGATGTAAAATGGCGCAGTGTCGATGTGTACAGCATCCACCTCACGAAGATGGTCTGTATTTTTTACGATACCGACAAAATGGCCTGCAAAGTCGACGACGATCTGTTTATCACCCTGTCGCAGCTCCCCGGTTGTCGGCCAGAATCGCACCTTGCCCGCGCTAAATGGGTAGAGTTCGGCCCCGAATGCCCGCTCCCCCAAGCTGAACTCGAAAAGTTGCTATCGCGTTCATGGCAACTCGTTAAAGACAAGTTGCCGAAAGCGGTCCAAGCACTGTACACCATGCCAAAACATGACCTTGAATAACGAAACGTCATTCAGCATTTTACTAGCGCAATAATTCACTTGCCTTAAGAAGACAAACACATAAAATTCGCGAGCCTAATTTGGGTGCTGTTTTCAACCCTATCCTCTTTTTGGTCTGTGAGTTTATCGTGAAAAAATCTCTGCTTATTCTCTCGCTATTGATGTCGGGCTGTGCGATCGCGCCGCTGAGCGACAACGCCAAGAACGTCAACGTCGTCTTTGACAATACAACCACTGCTGCTGACTGTCAGCCGTTGGATACTGCGGTGGGTTCAGAAGGCCATTGGTATAGCTATTGGTTTGTCACTAATGATGATTTGTCACTTGGGGCGATCAACCGCTTGCGCAACTATGCGGCCGAGATAGGGGGAAATAGAGTGGAATTGTCACGCCAAATGTTCTTCAAAACATCGGTGACCTTTGTGGGGCATATCTACCACTGCCCCACAAAGTAAGTATCGCAGCGTGGGTTACGAGGCCAGAGAGTTTTCGATGACGTACTGGCGATCTTGTACCCACTCTTGATCAAAGGGTCCCCAATCACAGAGTTGGTAGTAACCGTCATTATGACGTTTACCGTCTTGAATAAAGGTAAGCTCGATACCAATTCCTGGCAGTGCTTTTAGCACGTCCTGAATGGTTCGGCGGGGCCACCCTGTGCACTCAATCAACTTCGGCACGTTGGGTCTTTCTATTTTGTTAACCAAAAGCGCCAAATAAAGCCGGCGAGCGAAAACAGGATTCAGTTCCATTGAGACCTCCAAAATACATTGACCCCCCAATTATTCAAACTTCCCAGCAGGAAATGTTGAGTTTGATCAATGGACAGACGGTTTCACAGCCACTTTAATCGAAGAGAGCGACTTTGCAGCAAGCTTTTTACAGCTTGAACGACGTTATGCAACCAGAAGAACCAAAATGCACAAAGAATTGATTTAGTGAGAGTTTGGTCAACAGATTCAAATTTTCTTTGGCGCAACATCGCACAAAAAGAACCGTTACAAAAAATCGCGCAATTGCAACTTATCAGCAACTCATTAACTCGCTAATGTTTGTGCTCGCTATCAATTAACGTTATAACAACACCCCTACACCTTCCCCTTTTATTCGCAATGGAGAGAATAATTCTATGGACGTGATTCTTTACGGCATCAGCAGTTGTGATACAGTCCGTAAGGCCAAAAAATGGCTTGATAACGCCGGTATTGAGTATCGATTCCACGACTTTCGTAAAGATGGACTCGAATCACCGTTGCTAGAAACTTTTGTTAAAGAACTCGGCTGGGAAGCACTTTTAAATAAAAGAGGCACCACATTCCGCCAATTGCCGGAAGAGAAGAAACAGGATCTCGACGAGGCAAAAGCGTTGGCATTGATGCTCGACGCGCCGGCGATGATCAAACGCCCAGTTCTACAACACGGAACACACTATATGGTTGGCTTCAAAGCAGAGCTATACCAGCAAGCATTAACACAGGGAGCATAAATGTCAGAAGTGATCGCCCTGGCCAGGGATTTTATTGGCCGCCAGTCTGTTACTCCAGAAGATGCGGGTTGTCAGCAACTCATGATCGAGCGACTGGAAAAACTGGGATTTGTCTGTGAAGTGATGGTATTTGACGATACTACCAATCTTTGGGCGCGCCGAGGCACTGCTGCGCCACTGTTTACCTTTGCCGGTCATACTGATGTAGTACCTGCAGGCGATCTTGCGCAGTGGCATACCCCACCGTTTGAACCGACCGAAATTGACGGTTATCTCCATGGCCGCGGCGCGGCGGATATGAAGGGCTCGCTGGCCTGTATGGTGGTCGCCGTAGAGCGTTTCTTAGCTGAAAATCCAGATCATAACGGTTCAATCGCCTTTCTGATCACCTCAGATGAAGAAGGTCCGTTTATTAACGGTACCACTCGCGTCATTGATACCTTAGCCGCACGTAACGAAATCATTGATATGTGTATTGTTGGCGAGCCATCAAGTACCCACCATGTTGGTGATGTGGTGAAAAATGGGCGTCGCGGCTCCATCACGGGCGATCTGATCGTGAAGGGTATCCAAGGCCACGTCGCCTACCCGCACTTAGCCAATAATCCCGTGCATCAAGCACTGCCTGCGCTAGCAGAGCTTGCTGCTACCACGTGGGATAATGGTAACGAATACTTCCCACCAACCAGTTTTCAAATCCCGAATTTGCATGCCGGTACGGGCGCGTCTAACGTGATCCCTGGGGATTTCAACGTTCAGTTCAATTTGCGTTTTAGCACTGAATTGACAGACGAAGATATCAAACGCAAGATCCATTCAGTGTTGGATGCGCATGGCCTCGAGTACCAATTAAACTGGACTTTGAGTGGCCATCCTTTCCTCACAGATACCGGTGAACTGCTCCATGCAGTTGTGGATGCAGTGGAAGAAGTAAATCACCAAAAACCTCAGTTGCTAACCACCGGTGGCACCTCAGATGGTCGCTTTATTGCACGCATGGGTGCACAAGTTATCGAGTTAGGCCCGTGTAACGCGACTATTCACAAAGTGAATGAGTGCGTCAGCACCGCCGATCTTGAAAAGCTGACTGACATGTATGAAAAAGTCTTGGAAAAATTGCTGAAATGACCCCCGAACAACTCACTGGTTTAACTGACACCCATCTTTGCTCTGAGCGTCGCTTACATCCTGCTGCCGCCGATGCACTGGATGCGATGATCCAAGCGGCGCGCGATGAGGGTATCGAGATCACCGTTGCCAGTGGGTTTAGGGATTTTTTCCGCCAACAAGCGATATGGGACGGCAAATTTACTGGACAGCGCACCGTGCTGGACAGTCAATCCCGTCCTATTGATCCGCTCCAACTGACTGAGGTCGAGCGCATGCACACCTTGCTGCGTTGGTCTGCTATCCCGGGCACCAGTCGTCATCATTGGGGAACGGATATCGATCTTTACTCCAAGCCACTGCTACCTGAAGGGGTGCAATTGGCCCTAGAACCGTGGGAATACCTAGAGGGCGGACACCAATACCCGTTGTATCATTGGTTACAGGTTAATGCTCAGCGCTTTGGCTTTTTCTTTCCCTACGCGAAAGATCAAGGTGGCGTTTCCGCAGAGCCTTGGCACCTTTCTTTTCGCCCCATAAGCGAGATCTGTAGCCGCGAATTAACCCCCGAGGTCGTTCGTGCCGCACTTATTAATAACCAAGTTGCAGGACATCACACCCTCGACACTCACCTCGATGCTATTTTTTTGCGCTACATTCACAACATCTGCAACTAATTAGTAACATTTCAATTTCCCATTTTTGGAAACAGAGATGTCGCTTACGCACGCCTACTCGAAAAATTCCTTTTAAATCATTAAATTAATTATTTTTTAATCCATTTACACACCGGGCAACATTTGGAAATCAAATAGCACAGTATGAAAAACGTTGTTACAGTTAGCTCATAAAGTAATCATGTTTATGAGGGTGTAATTATGGCGTTCTTACTTAATCCATGGGTGATCTGTGTACTTGTTGTCGGCATCATGGTCGGTAACCTGATGAATCTCAAATACACTGCCAATATGACCTTTGTGCCTAAGAACAAACAGCTTGATGAGATGATCGCAAAAGATCGTATGAGTCAAATCGACCAATTGATCGAAATGGACAAACAACGTCAATCTCAAGAGAGTTAATCATTTTAATGACGCTATCAGCTCATTAGCTGAGGTGGGAAAATTGACAGTGCGAGAAACGTGCGTTGATGGATAAGCGCCTACACAGCGGCGAGTTGATAAAAGACCGAGATTAAAATCGATTAGCTCATTTTGGACAACGGTGATGGTTCAGGACACTTCAGAGCGATTCGCTAAGTGTTATATACCGAGTGAGCCGAAAGTTAACCCGTAAGTGAAAGATTTCACCAACAAAAAAGCCCTCATTTGAGGGCTTTTTTCATTTTCCAGCACGGCTATATTAGCTGCGGATCAGGTAATCCGCTTGGCCGACCCATTTGTAGCTGGTCAGCTCCGTCAATCCCATCGGACCGCGAGCATGCAGCTTCTGAGTAGATACCGCCACTTCTGCGCCCAAGCCAAATTGCGCGCCGTCAGTAAAGCGTGTTGAGGCATTCACATACACTGCGGCTGAACCTGCTGCATTCACGAAACGCTCAGCAACGAACAGATCGTTAGTGAGTACCGCATCAGAGTGACTCGCGTTGTGCTTGCGCATATGTGCGACGGCTTGTTCAACCCCGCTCACCAGTTTCACGCCTAGTGTAAGGCTCAACCATTCGGTATCAAAGTCGCCTTCTGCCACCTTACGCAAATTCGCTGCTTTACCATCAAGTAGCGCAAACGCATCAGGCTCTGCCACCAAGGTCACGCCTTGCGTGTTCATACGCTCAGCCAGTTGCGGCAGGAAGGTTTCTGCTACGGCTTCGTGTACCAACAAGGTATCCAATGCATTACACGCAGATGGACGCTGCACTTTGCTGTTATCAATTACATCAAGTGCGCGAGTCAGATCGGCTGACTGATCAAGATAGATGTGGCTAATACCAAAACCGCCAATGATCACTGGGATCGTCGCGTTTTCTTTACACATTTTGTGCAAGCCCGCACCGCCACGCGGAATGATCATATCAACGTACTGATCCATGGTCAGAAGTTGCGAAACGAGCTCGCGATCTGGCTTACTGATGTATTGCACAGACGCCATTGGCAAATTCGCCTTTTCCATCGCCGTTTGGATCACGTTAACCAGTGCCATGTTGGAATGGAACGTCTCTTTACCGCCACGCAGAATGCTAGCGTTACCGGTTTTCAGGCACAGTGCGGCAATATCGATAGTTACGTTCGGACGCGCTTCGTAAATCACGCCGACAACGCCTAATGGCACGCGGCGGCGAGTTAGCTTCATGCCATTTTCTAGCACGCGACCGTCAATCTCTTCGCCAACGGGATCAGGTAGAGCGATCACGTTACGGACATCGTTCGCGATGCCGGCCAAACGCGCTTCGTTTAGCATCAGGCGATCGAGCATTGCTTCTGGAATGCCCGCGTCTTTCGCTGCAGCGAGATCGGTGGCATTCGCGGCCAAAATAACAGCGGCGTTCGCTTCCAACTCATCCGCCATGATCGCCAACGCACGGTTTTTCTGTGCGGTAGAGACAGTGGCCAATTCAAACGCCGCTTGCTGCGCGGCTTGGCCCATACCAAGTAAGTCCATAATTCCCCCTAATGTGCTGCCGTTACTTAAATCACGACCATGTCGTCGCGATGAACCGCAGCCGGTCCATATTCGTAGCCAAGGGTCGCACCGATCTCTTGGCTGTGTTTTCCGATGATCTGCGCCAGATCTTTGCTGGTATAACGCACCAAGCCTTTGGCGATCAATTTACCGTCGCTATTAAGTACGCCAACCACTTCGCCGCGCTCAAATTGCCCTTGGATTTGGGTGATCCCTTTTGGCAACAAGCTTGAACCGCGCTCGGTCACTGCACCCACAGCGCCGTTATCAACAATCAATTGGCCCGTGGCTTTAGGACCACCTAAGATCCATTGCTTACGGCTCTCTAATGGCGAGGCCAACGGTAAGAAGCGCGTGCCGACCGAGTCACCTTTGGCGATATCAACAATCACATCAGGACGGCTACCGGCCGCAATTGTCACTTCGATGCCTGCACGACGAGCCACATCAGCCGCTTGCAGTTTGGTTGCCATACCACCGGTACCCAAGTCAGTCCCGCTGCCGCCTGCCAATTTATGCAAGGTTTCGTCGATGGTGTGCACTTCGCGGATCAACTCGGCTTTCGGGTCTTTACGCGGATCGGCGGTAAACAGGCCAGGCTGATCCGTTAGCAGCAGTAGCTTATCGGCATCCGCCAAAATTGCCACCAGCGCTGAGAGGTTATCGTTATCGCCTACCTTAATTTCCGCAGTGGCAACGGCGTCGTTTTCGTTGACGACTGGGATAATGCGGTGCTCGAGGAGCGTTTGGATCATGTCACGCGCATTCAGGTAACGCTCGCGATCTTTGAGATCAGCGCGCGTTAATAGCATCTGACCAATATGCAAACCATAGATGCCAAACATATGCTGCCACTCTTGGATCAAGCACGACTGGCCCACTGCAGCCAACATCTGTTTGTTGGCGATGGTGTTGGGGATTTCGGGGTAATTAAGGTGTTCACGGCCAGCGGCAATCGCGCCAGAAGTTACTACGATTACCCGGTGTCCCTCACGCTGCAATGCAGCACATTGACGAACCAGCTCTACCAAATGGGCGCGGTCAATTTTCTTAGTACCGCCAGTCAGCACACTCGTGCCGAGTTTTACAACTATGGTCTGTGTCATTGGCTTTCATAATAGACTGAAAAAACTGTCTCTCTTTTATCAATCCCCACCGCAAAGCACAAGAGCCTTTGCATAAATTCCTTCACTTCAGCGGGTTTAAAGCGTGCGACTCTCAACGCTCAGTGATAAATCCCAAGATGAATCGGAGGACATGAGTTTATTTACTCGTCACCACAAAAAAGCCACCTTCAACGAGGTGGCTTAGTTCACGCAATAAACAGTAAAAGAGTTAGGCTTGATCAGCCAAAAAGGCAGGCTGTTGATCGCTTCTGGCTTCAAACGCTTCAGGCAAAGACATATCAAAATGCTCTTTCATCGCCTTGGCCAGTAACACCTGAAAATGCTCGAGGTTTTGATGCACTTCCGCCAGTGCGTTTTCCGGTGGGATCTCATTTATCCATTGGCCATCAGCATCGTAACGACCAATACCGTAAATCAGCAATGGCGCGTCGTTATCCAGCTCCAGTACCATCCACCAGCCCCAAAATTCACGCGATTCAGGGGATTTCTTCGCGTTGACGCAAGTGATCAGTGAATCAAAAAAATAGTGACCCTTCGTGCTCTTTTTCTCTCTTAGGTATGGGCCAATCGCTGCTAGTTTGATCAGTAATCGCCCGTGGGTAGGAGACTTCATTGCAACCTTCCTTATCTATATTAACAAGCAGTTAACTTTATACACTATAGACATAAGAAAGTTTGAGCAAGCATTAATAACTAAACTGGTGTTTAGCGCAACTTTTCTTGCAACCAGCGGATCACCGATTCCATGCAGCGCTGATAGCCTGTATTCAACGGCGAATCCGGCAAAATCACCGCTTTTCCGTCAGTGCTGGATAATGCCAATAGGCGATTATCATCCGGCGGACAGAAGCGATCACGCTCTAAACTGACCCCCAAAACAGGCACGTTAGTCGGTCGACGTCCGAGCAGGCCTTGTTGTTTCAATGAAAAACTGGCCAATTGCGTCACCAAAGACTCTTTGCTGATCCGGCGTTTACCCAAACGTGACGCATAAACATCAAAATACATGCGTGGCAAGCTATCAAGGCGATCGCCGCCACGGAAGAAATCGTGCATCATCCCGCCTAGACTCACCGCCGCTTTCACTTTGCTTCCCGCCAAAAATGCTAAACGGATCGCCGCATTGCCGCCCATACGTGCACCAAAAATCGCTAAGCGATCGTTATCGACCCACGGCACGTCGCGCAGTTTATCCAGCAACGCCATGTGCAAAATTGAGGTATTTTCATTCAATGGGCAGTTATGACTATGACCAAGCGACGGCATATCAATGGTCACCATCGCAAATCCCGCAGGGGCGAAATAGTCGGTATAGGTTCGCCATAGCTCGGTTTGCAGCGTATCTAAGCCGCCGCTGACGATAATCGTTGGCAATGGCTCGTCGGTATTGGGCAGGTGCAAATAAGCTTGGATCGCTTTGCCGTTATAGTTGAACTCAATGGTCTTAATGGTGTGATGACTGAGCGCCATCGCTTTGCGGTAGGCTTGCATCGCCAAGACATCAGCTTGAGTGGCCAGTTCATCCCCAGCAAGATGCGGATACGAGGCAATACCATAGTGAGTACTGGCTTTTAGCCATAGTTCGGCAATCGCATTTTCAGGCAGCTGTTGCTCTAGCTCGGCTTGCAACGCTTTCTTTTGGTACTTCATACCTAACTGGACCCATTCATAGTTCCAGTTACCTTGATGATACTCTTTAACGGTGTCGATCAGACGATCATCAGTGCGCTCGTGCTTAGAGGCCGCCATCGTTGCAAATACCGATTCCATCTCAACCGGATCGACGCCTTGCCACACCCACAATGGTCGACGTAAGAAGCGATAGAAACCGTGAGTGCTATCACTTCCCGTAGACTCGTGACAAATAGTATCTGGGGCACCTTCGACCGTGATAATGGACGAAGTCTCTTTGGCTGTTGGTGAGGGCTTAAACAGCACTTCTGACAAGTTTTCAGACATGATGGGGTTTCCAAACTTTTACCTATTAATGATACTAAATGAGTTCCCACAGTTTGGAAATAACCCTGCTCAAACTAAGCATAACAATCCACCTTTGGTCGAAGAATGATCGTCCAACCAAAATAGGTGTTTCATCATAACGATAGACCGACACCAAGATTGCTTAACTTGCCTCACTCACGGGCCCTTTTTCGACAAGCAAACGCGTGACAACGCGCATTCCAAGCCGCGTTAAATTACGATTAGCCCACGCAGGGAAGCCCCCCATGTATCAACAATAGATACAAAAAAGCCCGCTAAATAGCGGGCTTAAAAAGGCTTTCACCATTAGCGCTTGCTAACAGGCTCAATAAAGCTGATACCCATATCCCAAGGCTGCTCAATCCAAGTGTCTTGTGGGATATCTACGATGTATTCGTCCACTAGGTGCTTACCTGCAGGCTTTGCACACACGGTCACGAACTTCGCCTTCGGGTACATTTGACGGATCATTTCCGCCGTACCGCCGGTATCAACCAGATCGTCAACCACCAAGAAACCTTCACCATCACCGTCGGCTTTCTTAAGCACTTTCATTTCACGTTGATGATCGTGGTCGTAGCTTGAGATACAAACCGTATCAACATGACGGATACCCAACTCGCGCGCTAAAATCGCGGCAGGAACCAAACCGCCACGACTTACTGCGATGATGCCTTTCCACTGATCTGCTGGCAGCTGTTTCTCAGCCAGTTGACGGGTGTACATCTGCATGTTGTCCCAAGTGATGACGAATTTATTGCTCATTATCTACAACCTCAAAGCGAATATAGGGCTAAAAAACTAATATCTAATAATAATTAACTGTTTATAGGAATGCCAGCTTAGCAATGAACAACAGTGAGACAACCCAAACACAAGCGTTAACTTCGCGCCCTTTGCCGCTTAGTGCTTTGATCACTGCGTACGAAATAAAGCCTAGACCAATACCTTCTGCAATCGAGTAAGTAAATGGCATCATCAAACAAGTGATCACAACCGGCGCGGCTTCGGTCAGATCGCGCCAGTTAACGCTCACCAAACCTGACATCATCAAAATCGCGACGTACAGCAGCGCACCTGTTGTTGCAAAGCCCGGCACCATACCAGCCAGTGGAGCAAAGAACAGCGCCAGCAAGAACATCACACCCGTGGTTACTGCCATAAGACCGGTACGGCCACCTTCTGCCACACCTGAAGCACTTTCAACAAATGAGGTCGTGTTAGAGGTACCCAGCAGTGCACCCACTGTGGTTGCGGTACTGTCAGCAAACAGCGCGCGGTTTAGTCCTGGAATTTCGCCGTCTTCTTTTACTAGGTTGGCTTTTTGCGCTACGCCCACCAAGGTGCCTGCCGTATCAAAGAGATCGACAAACAAGAAAGCAAAAACCACTGAAATCATGCTGACATCTAATGCACCAACGATGTCGAGTTTAAAGAAGGTCGGCGCAACGCTTGGCGGCATCGAGATAATGCCACCGTAAGACTGCTGGCCAAAGATCACGCTCAGTGCTGTCACAATCAGGATCGCCAACATCACGCCACCTTTAACGCCACGCTGTACAAAGGCAATCGTTAGGAAGAAACCAAGACCGGCAAGCAACGGCCCAATGTTGAGCTCGCCGTTTTCACCACGGCTAACGAAATCGCCCAGCGCTACCAACGTCGCAGGATCTGATTCCACAATACCGGCATTTTTTAGAGCAATCAGTGCAAGGAATAAACCGATACCGGCTGCGATACCGGTTCGCATCGCCATGGGGATGGAATTTATTAGCAATTCGCGCACTTTACAGGCGCTAAGAATAATAAAGAGCACACCGGATAGGAACACGGCTCCCAGTGCCACTTCCCATGTTTTACCCATACCAAACACAACGGTAAAGGTGAAGAATGCGTTCAAACCCATACCCGGCGCTTGCGCTACGGGGAAGTTAGCGACTAAACCCATGATGAAACAACCGATTGCCGCAGCCACACAGGTCGCCACAAACACCGCATCTTTATCCATCCCGGTTTTGGCTAGCATATCGGGATTAACAAAAATAATGTACGCCATCGTCAGGAAAGTAGTAATACCTGCCAAGACTTCGGTACGCACATCGGTACCGTGCTCTTTCAATTTGAATAACTGTTCCAGCATCGTCGCCTCACCGTAGAGATTAATATTCTTACGAAAGGGCAAACGTTTATCGTAAACGTTTGCGCACCCCAAAATTTGGCGCGATTATATTCCTATCAATAGAATATTGCCAGTTTTTGAATCACGTCCCATTTCAATGAAAGCAAACGTTTACTCACAAACAAACAGATTTAAATAATTGAATTTAAATGATTTTAATTTGTGGCTTACAAAGAGTTAACTTTAGAGTTATGACACATTTTTTATAGGGCTATTTTTCTACCCTGAGAAAATTTTGTGATCACGACAGTTTTGGCGGGACGAAAAAAAACACCAGCCTAGGCTGGTGATTGTGTGCAATAACTTATGCACCAATGAAAACAATAGGGGGAACGCTATTTTATGTCTCACATAGGATAAGATGACACAAAACAACTTAAGGTGTTTGACCTTGAATCAATGGTAGCAATTAGGTAATAAAATTACAAGTCAATTGCTTATTTTTGACCTAAAGGCGCAATTTTTGTGCGATGAGTCTGATTTTGATATACATAAACGCACAACAAAATGAAATTTTATTACACCAACACCTCAATGCCGTGTAGTTCAAATCACTGTTATCGAGTTTTTTTCAATGATATGCTGCTATTCACACACTACGTTACGATGTACGTAACAGGTATCGCCTTACCTGTAACAAAAGGTCAATGAATACTTAAAAGGAAATCACGGTGTCTGAGATCAGCCAATTAGCTCCACGTGCCGTCTGGCAATTTTTCGACCAAATCTGCAGCATTCCCCACCCTTCCTATCACGAAGCTGCGCTTGCCGATCACATCGTTAACTTTGCTACTGCGCGTAACCTTGACGTAAAACGCGATGCCGTAGGCAACATTTTCATTAAGAAACCTGCCACAGCAGGGATGGAAAACCGTCGCGGTGTCGTTCTGCAAGCCCACCTTGATATGGTGCCGCAGAAAAATGAAGACACGATTCATGACTTCACCCTGGACCCAATCAAACCCTTCATTGACGGTGAGTGGGTGACGGCCGATGGCACCACCTTGGGTGCCGATAACGGTATGGGGATGGCGGCCTGTTTAGCGGTATTGGCCGCTGATGATATTGCGCACGGTCCAATTGAAGTGCTACTGACCATGAACGAAGAAGCCGGCATGGATGGCGCGTTTGGTCTTGAAGCAGGTTGGCTTGAAGGCGATATCCTGCTTAACACTGACTCGGAGCAAGAAGGCGAAGTCTACATGGGCTGTGCGGGCGGTATTAACGCCGAGTTTGCCTTCCCTATCGAGCGTGAAGCGATCCCTGAACACCACCAGATGGTGAAACTAACGCTAAAAGGCCTGAAAGGCGGTCACTCTGGTTGTGATATTCATACCGGCCGAGGCAACGCTAACAAGCTATTGGCGCGCTTCCTCTTCGGTCATGGCGACGAGCTAGGCTTGCGTTTGACGGCATTTAACGGCGGCTCATTACGCAATGCGATCCCACGCGAAGCCAACGCGGTTGTCGCGGTACCTGCCGCAAACCTAGAGATGCTTAATGACTACTGGCAGCACTTTAACCAGCTGTTAGTCAACGAACTTGGTAAAGTCGAAACGAGCCTAGATCTGCAGATCAGTAACGTCGATAACGAAAGACCAGTATTTAGCACGCTGAGCCAACAGCGCTTCATCGCTGCGCTGCATGCCTGTCCAAACGGCGTGATCCGCATGAGCGACGATATCGCTGGCGTGGTTGAGACATCGCTGAATGTCGGCGTGATCACCACCGAAGACGATAAGGTGTCTGTACTGTGTTTGATCCGCTCACTTATCGACAGCGGCCGTCAACACGTTGAAGGCATGCTGCAAGCGGTGGCCGATCTGTCTGGTGCAAACCTTGCGTTTGGCGGCGCATACCCGGGTTGGAATCCAGATGCCTCTTCAGAAATCATGGCGCTGTTTAGAGAAACCTATCAAGGGATCTACGGCAAACTGCCAAATATCATGGTGATCCATGCCGGTCTTGAGTGCGGCCTATTTAAAAAGCCGTACCCTGAAATGGACATGATTTCCTTTGGCCCAACGATTAAGTTCCCACACTCGCCGGATGAGAAAGTGAACATCGCGTCTGTTGGCCTGTTCTGGGAGCAAATGGTGGCTATCTTGGCTGCCATCCCAGAGAAGAAGTAACGACGACAGGGAGACATGGCGATTTAGCTACAATCGCTCACTCCGTAAGGTAAACCGTCTCAATTCGGTACCTAAAAGAGCCAGCCAATCACTGGCTCTTTTCTTATCTCGATGCTGCTAGCCTTTGAAGCCCTCTTTAGAAAGACATTTCCGTTCACAACGAACTTGGCAGATTCACGCACTTGCCATCGTCGCTTGCCATCCTTGATACCATTGCGCTAACTCTGGCAGTGATTTCGGCGGGCACATTAGAAAGCCCTGCACCAGAATGCTTTCCGACAATCGCTTCAAATAGTTAAGCTCCTCTTGCCGCTCTACCCCTTCCGCCACCAGCACCGCATCGATCTCCCCGGTTAACTCGACTAACGATTTCACCACCAGTTGCGAGAAGTGATCTTTTTCGATTTCGTTGATCAAACTACGATCAATTTTGATCTCATTAAAGGGCAACTGACGCAGTTGCTGTAGGTTGGTATAACCAGATCCGTAATCATCCAGTGATAAGTGATAGCCTTTCAACCCCAAGCGATTGAGCGTTTCTAACTGATTACGGGTTTTTAACGAATAGTCTTCGGTGACTTCCAGAACGATAGCTTCAGAGGAAATGGTGTTGTCTTGCAGCATGACCCGCAACCATTCAGGAAAGCTGAGATCTTCAAGCTGTGACGGAGAGATATTCAACCCTATCTTTACCGCGTTACCAAATAACGCCCGTAACGCCGCGTAATCTGTCACTGCTTTTTCGATAAGTTGCATCGTGAGCAAATCTAACATGCCATGACGAGTCGCGACGGAGATAAAGCGCCCCGGTTCAATCACCGTAGTTGATGTCGGGTGGACTATCCGCGCGAGCACTTCCACCCCAACGACACTGTGCGTGCGCAGATCGATTTTAGGCTGATAGTAAGGCGTTATTGCGTTGTGACTGACCACGTCTAGAAACTCGTCTTTACTAAGTGGCTTTGCAGTATTAAGCGCGTCCATTGCGGTCAACTGCATTCGGTTCATCAAATGACGCAGCTCTGGTAAATGGACGGGTTTGCCAAGGTAGCCAAGGTTTGGAAGATTATATAATCTCGCGATTTCACATGCTAAGCCTGCAATTCGGGGATTAACCCCCGAAATGATGCCGAAGCCGCCACGAAACCCCATCTGGCCGAGCTGTCTCACTACCTCCATCCCATCAATACTTGGCATATCGAGATCGGTGAGTACCGCCGTAAAGCGATCAGGGGTGCGCGAAATCGCATCCAACGCCATACGGGGGGAAGTGGTCGCGAATACGTGTTCATAACCCAAATGATTTAATTGGGCTTTTACCACGCTGAGAAATGATTTTGAGTCGTCTATTACGACAATCCACTGCTTTTTTGCCATCATTATGATCCCACAATCCCCACAAAGATCGTAGACCAATATGCTCACGATGGCATAAAAATAACGTCAGACTTCAAGCAACAGTTGCTGAATTTCAGGACGAGTACGCAAGCCGACATACAGCCCAACCAAGCGGATCCCCTTTCCCGGTTGACGCTGCATCGCTTGTTGCAGCAGACGGTCAAATATCGCTTCATCTAACTGGCTATGATGGTGCTCAACTGAGGTCAGGCGAAAATCGTTAAATTTGATCTTCACACCCAGCTTGCTGATCTCTTTATCAGCCAGCTTTGGCGCTAAACGCCGTTCAAGTTCAGGATAGAGCTGAGTTACCACTTGCCGGCATTCGGTGAGCTGGAAAATATCTTGCGATAACGTGCGCTCTACACCCACTGATTTAGGATCGCGTTGCACCACGACCGGGCGTGGATCATAGCCATTGGCACGCTCCCACAACGACAAACCAAACTTACCAAATAACTCGACCATGCGCTCGCGCCCCAGCTGCTGGACATCCGCACCGCACCGCAGCCCCAAGGCATTGAGCTTTTGCATTGTCACTTTACCGACACCCGGGATTTTATGCAGTGCGAGACGCTCTACAAACGACGCCACTTCATCCGGCCGCACCACAAACTGGCCATTGGGTTTATTCAGATCGGACGCGATTTTCGCAATAAACTTCATGGGCGCAACCCCCGCCGACGCGGTTAATCCCAACTCCTCATGAATTTCGCGGCGGATCGCTTGCGCCATTAACGTCGCAGAGCCCTGGAATTGATGCGCATCCGTCACATCCAAATACGCTTCATCCAGCGATAGCGGCTCGATAAGCTCGGTATAACGGCGGAAAATTTGATGGATTTGCGCCGAGGTTTCTTTGTACACCGCCATTCGACCAGGCACTACCACCAGCGACGGACACAGCTTAAGCGCGTGAGCCGTGGGCATGGCTGAGCGAACACCGTATTTACGCGCCTGATAGTTGCATGTACTCAACACCCCACGTCGGTCCGACTGCCCACCAATAGCCACAGGCACATTGCGCAGCTCAGGGTTATCCCGCATTTCTACCGCTGCGTAAAAGCAGTCCATATCAACGTGGATTATTTTGCGAAAAGGAAGGGGAATGGACTCTGTCATAACTGTATTTATATACAGCACAAAAGAGCAAAGTCAACAGAAATAGTTATCGCGATCTCGCGAATCTTGAAGCCTATATCAAGGGCTAAGTTGTGAAATAAACCAGAGCGTAGGCTAAGTCCGGATACTCGCTGCGTTTCTCGATAAATTTTGGGCTATGAGCTATGTGACTAAAACTCAGTCGCAATTACTAGATGAGATTTAAGAGATGATACTCTGAAGGAGGTAACTGGCTTGCTTGCGCGCAAGCCAGTCGATAATAAGCAACGTTTTCCCTGTTGCAGAACGCTCACGATTAGATGATACGATCTTTTTCCCATTGCGCTTTCATGGCAGCTTTTGCTTCACGCGCTTTACGCTTATCGCAAGGCTCTGGGCAATCGCATTCCTTCTCAATGCCAACAGCGCCTAGGCCACCACAACTACCGCTAATGGTTTTCTTCTGGACGATATATCCGATTGCCATCGCAGCAATGACCATCAGAAAAACCACAAATGTTGTCAGGAAAGTTGTCATTATTTACCTCATTGCTTCACAAAGGGTTCGAAGCCTTCTGACATATAGGTCAAGAAGCCATCATCTGTTTTTTGGATAAGATACACATTTAGACCGTACTCTTCAGCGATTTCTTTCGCTTTTTCAGGCCCTGCTACCGTTAAGCCTGTCGCGAGTGCATCCGCTGTCATGCACGATGATGCAACGACAGTAACAGAGACTAAACGGTGTGAGATCGGCGCGCCCGTCGCCGGATCGATAGTATGAGAATAACGCACACCATCTTGCTCAAAATAGTTACGATAGTCACCCGAGGTTGCGATAGCATTATCCCCGACCATCACCACTTCTTGAATACTGCGCTCTGCGTTAACTGGCTTTTCAATAGCGATACGCCAAGGATTCCCTTCAGGGTTCACACCTTTCAAGCGCAGTTCACCACCGACTTCCACTAGGTAGTTTTCAATACCGAGTTCGCCTAAGTAATCCGCCACCACATCCACGCCGTAGCCTTTCGCAATAGATGAAAGATCAACGTACAATTCTGGGATCGATTTATACAGCGACGTGCCTTCCACGCGCAGTTTGTCGATACCAGTAATAGCACGACGAGCAGCAATGTCATCTGCCGATGGCGTATGCTCTGGGCGATCTTCTGGGCCAAAGCCCCAAAGATTCACGAGAGGCCCAACGGTGACATCAAGCGCACCGTCGGTCAGCTGATTCAGTCGAATGGCTTCACTGATCACTTTCGCTGTCGCCGCAGAGACTTCAAACGCATCACTGCCTTGGTGGGCATTGAAGCGACTCAACTCGGATTGCGGACGATAGGTCGACATTTGATCGTTCACCAACTCCAAACGGGTATCAATCTCGGCTTGTATCGCCGCTTGGTCTGGTAGGCCTGCTTGCGGCAAATATTTCACCACGTAGTAGGTTCCCATGGTGTCGCCATTGAACTGAACCAGTTCAGTTTTCTTGTCACACCCAGCGAGTAGCATTAAACCCACGAATGCGAATAAGACTTTGATAAATCGCACTGAATTTTCCTCACTATTAATGGCAAAAAGGCTGACCGCAGTCGCGGTCAGCCAATTTATTACTCAACGATGTGTGAGATTAACCGCCGAAGTCATCCAACAGGATGTTTTCGTCTTCTACACCAAGATCTTTCAGCATGCCGATAACAGCAGCGTTCATCATTGGTGGACCACACATGTAGTATTCACAGTCTTCAGGCGCTTCGTGATCTTTCAAGTAGTTCTCGTAGATCACGTTGTGGATGAAGCCAGTGTAACCATCCCAGTTATCTTCTGGTAGTGGATCAGACAAAGCAACATGCCATACGAAGTTTTCGTTATCCGCCGCTAGCTTATCGAAATCTTCAATGTAGAACATTTCGCGCTTAGAACGGGCACCGTACCAGTAAGACATCTTACGCTTAGACTTCAAACGAAGTAGCTGGTCGAAGATATGTGAACGCATAGGCGCCATACCTGCACCACCACCGATGAAGACCATTTCGTTGTCAGTTTCTTTCGCGAAGAACTCACCAAATGGACCAGAGATAGTACACTTATCACCTGGCTTCAGAGACCAAATGTAAGATGACATCACACCTGGTGGCACGTCTGGGTTGTTTGGTGGCGGAGTTGCAATACGTACGTTTAGCTTGATCAAGCCTTTCTCTTCTGGGTATGACGCCATTGAGTATGCACGGATTGACGGCTCTTTCACGATAGACTCGTAACGGAACAGGTTGAACTTGTCCCAATCACCACGGTATTCCTCAGGAATATCGAAATCTGCGTACTTAATGTGGTGTGGTTCAGCTTCAATCTGAATGTAACCACCCGCACGGAACGGTACTTCTTCGCCCTCTGGGATCTGAAGCACAAGCTCTTTAATGAAGGTCGCTTCGTTGTCGTTAGAAAGAACAGTACATTCCCACTTCTTAACACCGAAGATCTCTTCAGGCAGTTCGATCTCCATGTCGGTTTTCATTGCAACCTGACATGCTAGACGCTCACCTTCACGAGCCTCACCTTTAGAGATGTGATCAAGCTCAGTTGGCAGAATGTCACCGCCACCGGCTTTTACTTTTACGCGACACTGGCCACAAGAACCACCGCCACCACAAGCAGATGAGACGAATACGCCCGCACCGGCTAGCGCACTTAGCAGTTTGCCGCCCGGTTGAGTGGTGATTGCCAGTGTTGGATCACCGTTTACTGAGATAGTAATGTCACCTGATGGTACTAGCTTAGATTTAGCGAATAGGATCACCAAAACCAATGCCAGGATAATCAGTGTGAACATCACGACGCCAAGAATAATATCCATTGACCTTTCCTTTTATCCTGATTACAGCTGTACGCCAGAGAATGACATAAAGCCCAATGCCATCAGGCCAACTGTGATAAATGTAATACCTAGACCACGTAGGCCAGGAGGTACATCTGAGTACTTCATCTTTTCACGCAGACCAGCCAACGCAACGATTGCTAGCGTCCAGCCGATACCAGAACCAACACCGTAAACTACAGATTCTGTGAAGTTGTAGTCACGCTGTACCATGAAAGATACGCCACCGAAGATCGCACAGTTAACTGTGATCAACGGTAGGAAAATACCCAGTGCGTTGTATAGCGGCGGGAAGAAGCGGTCCAGAATCATCTCTAGGATCTGTACCAGTGCCGCAATAACACCAATGAAAGTGATGAAGTTAAGGAAACTTAGATCAACACCTTCAGCCAGTGCGCCTTCACGCAAAACCAAGTTGTAAATCAAATTGTTCATCGGTACCGCGATACCTAGAACAACGGTAACCGCAACACCAAGACCGAAAGAAGTTTTCACTTTTTTCGATACAGCCAAAAATGTACACATCCCCAAGAAGAAGGAGAGCGCCAGGTTCTCGATAAAAATCGAGCGAACCAACAAACTAATGTAATGTTCCATTAGAAAATTACTCCTTCGCTTCTACTTGTTCTGGACGAATGATACGGATGATCCAAATCATAAAGCCAATCAGGAAGAACGCAGATGGTGCTAGCAGCATCATACCGTTTGGTTGATACCAGCCACCGTCAGCGATCGTTGGCAATACTTGTAGACCGAATAGCTTACCTGAGCCAAGAAGCTCACGGAAAAAGCCAACCGTGATCAGAACAAAGCCGTAACCAAGACCGTTACCAATACCATCCATAAAGGCAGGTAGTGGCTCAGACTTCATTGCATAAGCTTCAGCACGACCCATAACGATACAGTTAGTAATGATCAAACCAACAAATACCGATAGCTGCTTAGAGATATCGTAAAGGAAAGCTTTTAGAACCTGGTCTACCAGAATTACCAGCGATGCAATGATCGCCATCTGACAGATGATACGTACGCTGTTCGGAATGTGGTTACGGATCAGTGAAACGAACATGTTAGAAAAAGCAGTAACAAACATTACCGCGATTGTCATAACGAAAGCTGTCTCTAGCTTCGTCGTCACCGCTAGCGCAGAACATACACCGAGAATTTGCAACGCAATTGGGTTGTTATCAATAAACGGTCCAAAAAGAACTTTCTTCATTTCTTTAGTATCAGCCATTAGTTCAGCTCTCCTTCACGTACTTTCGCTAGGAATGGGCCAAAGCCGTTTTCGCCAAGCCAGAAATCGAAGGTATATTGAACGCCGTTTGCAGTCAGAGTCGCACCAGACAGGCCGTCAACACCGTGGATATCGCCTTCAGGTGCACCACCTTTCACGATACGGATTGCTGGTTTGCCGTTGTCATCAAACAACTCTTTGCCTTTAAACTGTGCACGCCAAGCGGGGTTCTCGATTTCACCACCCAATCCCGGAGTCTCACCTTGTTGGTAGTAAGTGATACCGCCTAGGGTGTTACCGTCCATTTCCACAGCAACGAACGCGTACATCATCGACCATAGACCGTTACCATGCATAGGTAGGATCATCATGGTAGGTTTGCCGTCTGTCATCACGTAGTAGATCTTCGCGATGTCCGCACGACGGCCAATCGCCGCAACGTCTTGATCTGCTGCTAGAGCAGTAGATTCTGCAGGATCTTTCGCTGCAAGGCGTTGGTCGTATGCTGCTGCAGTCGCTGCATCAGCTTCAACTTCATCACCAGTTGCTAGATCGATCAGCACAGGTTGAATGCGCGCGTTGAACGTTTCAGAAACATTGGTACCTGGCTCTAACAGGTTTGCAACTGAAAGAATGTTACGCTGTACGTCTTCTACCGCATTCTTTTGCTGGAAAGGACGTAGGGCTACTGCTGCACCCGATACCACAACTGAGCACACTAGGCTCAATGCGATAACGACAAACAGCGTTTTCTTCATGCTATCGTTATTACTTGCCATAGCGAGCTAGTCTCCGTTTGATGTTGCCTTGAACTACTAGGTAGTCAAAAATTGGAGCAAACAAGTTAGCAAATAGAATTGCCAACATCATACCTTCTGGATAAGCCGGGTTAGCAACACGGATCATCACACACATTGCACCGATCAGCGCACCGTATGCCCACTTACCTTTATTAGTGAAAGAGGCAGAAACTGGATCTGTCGCCATGAACATCATACCGAACGCAAAACCACCTAGAACTAGGTGCCAATGCCAAGGCATGCTCATCATAGGGTTTGAATCAGCAGAACCTAGGATGTTGAATAGCGTCGCGGTAAATGCCATACCTAGCAGGGTACCGATAATGATGCGCCATGATGCAATGCCCATGTACACGATCAATGCACCGCCAAGGATGATAGCTAGCGTCGAAACTTCACCGATAGAGCCAGGGATACGACCGATAAACGCGTCCATCCAAGTGATTGCTTCACCCGTTACGTTGTGAACTACTGCACCTTGACCGCCGTTGTACCATTGGCTTAATGCGGTTGCACCAGAGAAGCCATCGGCTGCTGTCCACACTAGATCACCTGAGATCTGCGCAGGGTATGCGAAGAACAGGAACGCACGACCTGCAAGAGCTGGGTTCAAGAAGTTACGGCCAGTACCACCAAAGATTTCTTTAGCAACTACTACACCGAAAGTAATACCCAATGCCGCTTGCCATAGAGGTAGCGTTGGCGGAACGATCAATGCGAAAAGGATAGAAGTAACAAAGAAACCTTCGTTAACTTCGTGCTTACGCACCATACAGAACAACACTTCCCAGAAGCCACCAACCGCGAATACTACTGCGTAAATTGGCAAGAAGTAGGTTGCACCCAAGACCATCTTGGTGCCCCAACCTGCTTCGGTCAAGCTGCCACAAACTGATTCAGTCAACCAGTAGTGCCAGTTGCCTGCAATCGTTGCTGCTAGATCGATTTGACCTTGGCCTGCAAGGTGAAGCATTGCAGTGATCGCTTGATCACCACTGTTATACATACCCCAGAACATCGCTGGGAAAACCGCAAACCACACCATGATCATGATGCGTTTCAGGTCAACACTGTCACGCACGTGCGCTTTAGCTTTGGTTACGGTACCTGGTGTGTACATCAGGGTCGCAAACGCTTCATACAGCGCAAACCAACGCTCGTGTTTACCACCTGGCTCAAAGTGGTGCTCGATTTTCTCGAGGAAATTCTTCAAGCTCATGATTACCCTTCCTTCTCAATTGTGTCCAGACACTGACGCAGCATAGGACCAAAATCGTATTTACCTGGGCAAACAAAAGTACAAAGTGCCAGATCTTCTTCATCTAGCTCCAACGCACCCAGTTGCTGTGCACTGTCGTTATCACCGGCACACAGGTCACGCAACAACAAGGTTGGTTCGATGTCCAGCGGCATCACCTTCTCATAGTTACCGATTGGCACCATGGCACGATCACTACCGTTAGTGGTGGTGGTCATATTAAACAGTTGGCCTGGGAAGAAGTGGCTCAAGAATGAGCGAGTCACAGAGAACTTGTTCTTACCTGGAACCATCCAGCCAAGAAGCTCTTTCTCACGACCTTCACGCAACACAGAAACTTGCAAAGTGTAACGACCGATATAGTCATGCGCTTCGTCAGCACGTACGCCGTTCAATACAGAACCTGCGATGATACGTACTTCACCAGGCATCAACTCTTTATCAGTCACTTCGCTGATGCACGCACCGCGTTGAGTTTTGATAAGACGAGGATTGTTTACCACTGGACCAGCCAGAGAAACAACACGCTCTGAGTAAATTTCACCCGTTAGGAAGAAGTAACCATAAGCAATCACATCTTGGTAATTGATGTGCCAAGCTTGAGTCTCAACGCTTACTGGGTAAAGGAAGTGCATGTGAGTACCCACTAGACCCGCTGGGTGCGGACCGTTGAATACATGCTCTTCGATATTGGCTTGATTAGCACGAGGCAGGCTGCTACCCGCTTTACATACGAACACTTTGCCGTTGGTTAGACGAGATAGTACCGTCAAACCTGCAACAAACGCTTCAGTATGTTGGCTGATCACAACTTCTGGATTCGCCGCTAGAGGATTGGTATCAATCGCTGTAACAAAAATCGCATCGGTTGTAGCATCCACTGCTGGTACTTTTGAGAACGGGCGCGTTCTTAGCGCAGTCCACTCACCAGACTCAACCAATTGGTTCACGATAACGTCACGCTCTAGAGATGCCAGAGCATCATTTGCGTGAGCGGCGAAAGTAACTTGATCGTCACCTTCAACATCGATCACAACCGATTGCAGGATACGTTTCTCACCACGGTTAATTTCAGTCACTTTACCAGCGGCTGGTGCAGTGAATTTAACGCCAGCATTCTTCTTATCTTCAAAAAGAATCTGACCTTTTTTCACTGAATCACCGACGCGAACATGCATTGTTGGACGCATGCCGACGTACTCTTCACCAAGCAAAGCGACGCGCTTGATGGTTGGACCATCATTAATCACCTGAGTTGGCGCACCCGAAATGGGGACGTCCAAGCCCTTTTTAATTGTAATCATACGCACTTGCACTACATTTTATGGACAAAAGGAAAACTGTGTCTTAAAGGCACGACATGACGACCACGCCACTGTAGTTATCCATTATCGGCTGGTCGTACCTCTTTATTCTCTCGCCAACACAAATTAGTTGCCGAGAAAAAAATTTGCGCGATGATAACATTAATCGTCGCGATTTTGCTATGACCGAGCGCGCTATTCGCTGCCAAAATCAACAAACCAACGTGTTACATAGCAAATAAACACCACTTCCTTGAGCTAGCGCACGTTTACAGCAAAAATAGTCATTTTTAACTGTTGCGTTTCATTACCGCAGCATCTTTGCTGCATTAATTCCACATCAATTTAGGCTCGGATGTTAGTCAAATTCTGTCTAAATAAATTTAATTTCAATTACTTAGAGCAGGGGTCGTATTTTCTGCTCGCTTCCTGAATGCGGGCTTAACAACACTAACCACTGGTGATAAAGCGCTCAATTAAGAGGCTCTCGTGTGATGGTGTCTAGCGGCCCGTTACTATACCGCGCAATGCTATGTGAATGGAGTGAACTTAGTTATCTTTTTTGTAACCGACTTTATGCTTATCCATATAGCGCTGCGCTAACTCATGCAATACCACGTGACTCATATCGTTTTGCTATCTTTGCACCAAGGAAAGGGGGGCGGCTACGGCGACATCAAAGCTCGCATGGTACGTTCAGATACCGCAAACGCGGCACCAACGATGCCCCGCAGCGCACGATGCCTAAAAACTTAACCAGACAGCTTAGCGCCACCGCGACACGAAGGTGACGATGGTACGCCGTCAAACAGGTTTTGCCACTCTTCGACGGTATAAGTGTGGATCGCCAACGCATGCACATTGTTACTCAACTCGTCCGCCAATACCGTATTGATGGCTCGATGGCGTGGCAGAAGGCGCTGTCCTTGGAACTGATCACACACCACCACCACTTTGAAGTGACTTTCCGAGCCCGCTGGCACATTGTGCATGTAGCTCTCATTCACTACTTCCAAATGATAAGGCGCGAAAGCATCCTCTAATTTTTGCTCAATCGTCTCTTTGACTAACATATTTCCACCACACTCTACTTAACAACTGACTTTGGCATCGCTATGGTCTGCGACAACCTAGCCTGCTTTCTACTTTGTCGTTTTACTTTATCGTTTTGACTTTTCGTTTCTGGCGTTTCTTTTTGGTTCTTTCTTCTTGTTTTGTCTGTCTTTTGACTTATACATTCTTGTTGTTACGTTTTTAACTTTTACTGCTGCTTTCTGTATGGCTGAGCAACGTTGACGGGGTTTCAGAGAATACTGGCGTTAAAAGGACGTCTCGCCAACCAACGCGCAAAGCGTGATCTTCTTTTACTTGCCACAACGTTAGTTAAGCTCTTTTTTTACTATCTTGTCGATGTTTTTGCGTGTCTTGGTCACACTTTTCAATCATTTAACGTATACCTCTGTGGGCACTTCAGCCCGCCAAAGAGGGAACTAACTGCATCTCACGTTGACTAACGCTATAATCACGCATCTAGCGTCACAGAGCACCAAGCCTTGATACTAGAAACAACCGCTTTGCATACCATCTGCAATACTATTTCGAGTCCTAAAAATAGCGCAAAGATACTATTAATGAAACCGAATCTCTCTCTCCACGCGCGAGAACTGCAGCTTAACCGCTACCCCATTCGCAATAACGAGACACTACAAGCCTGGGATGCGGGTGACGAGTATCTGATCAACGAAGTTCACAGCACAATTGCGTTAGATCCCCACCGATCGGTTCTGATCTTAAACGACAGTTTTGGTGCACTCAGCTGCTGGTTTAGCACTTTGGCGCCAGTCGTCAGCGTGAGTGACTCCTTTGTCGCACAGCAAGCTTGCGCGGCTAATTTAACGGCGAATCAGCTGCCTGAAATCACCCAGTTAACGTCACTCGACGCGTTACCCACGCAGCCTCAACTAGTGTTAATGAAGCTACCCAAAAATCAGCGTTTGTTGGAACACCAACTGTGCCAACTTTCACAAGTTTTAGCGGCAGATACCCCCGTTATTGCGGCAGATAAAGCAAAAGAAATACACACTTCGACCTTAAAAACGATCGAAACCTTGCTCGGTGACACGCGTACCTCGCTCGCAGTGAAGAAAGCGCGCTTAGTGTTTTGTTCTCCTCTTGGCGAATCTCGCCCTACCCCCGAGCCTAAATCTTGGGCGGTTCCTGAGTATCAATTATCCTTAACCAACTTAGCGAACGTATTCTCCGGCGAAAAACTGGATATCGGTGCGCGTTTTTTCCTCGAGCATTTGCCAAAAAACCAAGACAACAGCACCATGATAGATCTGGGCTGTGGTAACGGGGTGATTGGCGTGCAATTAGCACGACAAAATCCAAGCGCCAATATCCTATGCGTTGATGAAAGCCATATGGCCGCGGCATCGGCACGCTTAAATGCCGATGCGAATGTCGCTGAACCGAGTCGTGTTGCAACCATGGTGAACGATGCTCTAACGGGCATTGACAGCAATAGCGCTGACTGGGTGCTCTGCAATCCGCCGTTTCACCAACAAAATGCCATCACGGATCACATCGCGTGGCAAATGTTCCGTGATGCATTGCGCGTACTGAAAATGGGAGGCAAACTTCGCATTATCGGTAACCGGCATTTAGGGTATCATGTGAAACTCAAACGGCTGTTCGGTAACGTAAATACGGTCGCAACTAACAACAAATTCGTAATTCTAGAAGCCCAAAAAAGAACAACAAGGACGACATCATGATCAAAAAAATCGTACTGGCCGCTGGCCTTGCTCTGCTGACTGCCTGTGCGTCAACCACTGAGCAACAACTTAATCTGACACTGGTGCCTTCAACCGGCAGCACCTCAGTGGGTCAAGGCACTGCGTTAAACCTAGAAACACAAGATCTCCGTAGTGCACAATTCGTTGCTGTCGTTGATTCGGGCCGTGAGCAAAAGCAGCCATTGCATGCGCAGCAAAACCTTCGCGTCGCGTTTGAAGAAGCGCTAACGCGCCAACTAACAGGCCAAGGTTACATTGTTAGCCAAAACAGCCGTGGCACCATGCGTGTTGATATCCTCGACACCCTGCTTAACGTTAAGCACAGCGTGGTAAAACACGAGATGGAAGCCAAAGTTAACGTACAAGTCGTCGTTGAAAGCCCTCGCGGTAAGTTCGTTAAACGTTTTGAAGGCAACGCGAACACCGCCGGTGTTTCAAGCGCCTCTTACGAAGATATGGAAGCACTGTTGAACAAACTGTTGAACGACGTATTGGCGAGCATCGCCAATGACCGTGAACTGAACATGTACATCGTGGAGAACCTATAATGCGCCGATTAGCAACGCTGATGCTAGCTGGGGTGTTGGTAACATCTCCTGCGCTAGCAACCTCAGTTAAAGTCACCACCAATTTGGGCGACTTTACCGTTGAGCTTAATGAAGAAAAAGCACCGATGACCGTCGAAAACTTCCTCAAGTACGTCGACGAAGGGGCTTACAATGGCAATATCTTCCATCGTGTGATCCCAAACTTCATGGTTCAAGCCGGTGGCTTTGATAAAGATCTCACTCGCTTGCCAAGCCATGATCCGGTTTACAACGAGTCGGATAATGGTTTAGCCAATACCCGCGGTACCATTGCGATGGCACGCACCAGCAACCCGCATTCTGCCACTCGACAGTTCTTCGTTAACGTCGTCGATAATGCTTATTTGAACGGCAATCCGGGCCGTCCTGGCTACGCCGTGTTTGGTGAAGTGACTGACGGTATGGATGTAGTGGATGCGATTGCAGCGCAACCAACCACCATGAAAAATGGTATGGGTGACGTACCGGTTGACACTGTCACGATTGAATCTGTGGTTGTGATCAACGACTAAGCCTGCAGTTAAAGGGGACGGCCTGTCCCCTTTTGCTTTTGGCCCCACCTTCAACTTTTTGCAAGAGCGCCCCATGAAGCCACAGCAACCCGATCACCCATCTCGTAACCAAGATTCCCCTTTGGTGGTCTCTACTAGAACAGCCAGCAAAGATTCTCGCCGTGTGGGTTGGTTGGATTCACTCATGGTCTATGCCAACCGTAAAGTCTTGATCATGCTAGCCTTAGGGTTTTCTTCTGGCTTACCGATTTTATTGGTGTTCGGCACGCTTTCGTTTTGGTTAGCGGAAGCCGGCGTGAGCAAAGCCAGCATTGGTTATTTTAGCTGGGTTGGTCTGGCGTACGGTTTTAAATGGGCATGGGCACCGTTAGTTGACCGCTTTGCCGTGCCGTTTTTTCCTAAGCGCTTTGGCCGCCGTCGCAGTTGGCTGATCACCACCCAAATTACCATTGGATTAGCGCTGGCCACTTTGGGCCATCTCGATCCAACCTTGAGCTTAAGCAATATCGCGCTCTGCGCCGTAGTCATCGCTTTTGCGTCAGCAACACAAGACATCGTCATTGACGCGTTTCGAATTGAACTCGGCGAAGAGCGTTTGCAAGCGGCATTGGCAGCCAGTTATCAAACGGGTTATCGCATTGCGATGATCCTCGCCGGTGCCGGCGCATTATGGATTGCTGCATATGCCGGCTCCGATGACGTTTACATGATTGAAGGCTGGCGCGTCGCCTATACCAGCATGGGTCTGTGTATGATTGTCGGGATCATCACCACCCTCGTGGTCAAAGAGCCTTCTGTTGCGGGGCGCGTTACTGCGGAAGAAGAGCTGGCTTTATATCGTCAGTATCAAGCTCAAGGCATTCGACTTCCGCGCATCGCAGCGTTCTTACAAAACGCCATTGTTCGCCCATTTTCCGACTTTTTTACCACCTACGGCACGCCAGCACTGGCTATTTTGCTGTTAATCGCTACCTACCGCATTTCAGATGTGGTGATGGGTGTGATGGCGAATGTGTTCTATGAAAGCCTCAGCTACAGCAAAACCGAAATTGCCAATATCTCCAAAGTGTTTGGCTTGATCATGACTCTGCTAGGTGCGGGCTTGGGCGGGATTTTGGTGAACAAATTCGGTACCATCAAAATACTGGCACTCGGTGCGCTGCTGTCGGCGGCAACCAATGTATTGTTCGTGGTGTTGGCGAAAACCGGCTACGACATGAACATGCTGAAGTTGGTGATTTCAGCCGATAACCTGTCAGCGGGGATCGCCACCGCCGCGTTTATCACCTTTATGTCGAGCCTTACCAATAAAGCGTTCTCCGCGACCCAATATGCAGCGTTTAGCTCGATGATGTTATTGCTACCGAAATTCATCGCCGGCTTTTCTGGCCAGTTTGTCGAGCACTTCGGCTTTGAAGCCTTCTTTTACACCAGTGCGTTGATTGGTATGCCGGTGCTGTTTCTGGTCTACCTTGTGGCCTATCTTCTCAAGCGCTATCCACCTGATACTCGCCACAAACTGTAAACCGATCCGCTCGCCTCACACTTTGCACTTTGAGGCGAGCAATCAACGCTTCTGTCTTTCACTGCCTGTCGCTTCCACTGCCCGTTTTTTCGTGTTCCGTCATTGCGCTTTGCCTAACCGCTCTTCGCCTTCACCACACAACTCTTCACTTTCACCATTCCCCACTTTCACTACACAGCCCTAATTTCACAACACAGCCCCGTCTTCACAGCACTGCTTTTCCTGGCTAATTTTCCACCATTCACTTGCGATAACACGCGCTTGAACTTCCCCCTAATGCCAATCGTCCAATAGAGCGAATTATTCCCCGCGTTCATTACACGAAAAGCACACGACCACATTGAGATCCAAAAGTTCCACAAGCTTTCCATACAAAAGCCATTTTTGACCGCTAATTCCCTATACAACAGCAACAAAAGTAGAGATCTTGATCACACTTCGCAATCGCTTGCGCAATCGTTACATTTACTTTTGGTGAACTTGAGCAATAAAATGCGCGTACTATTCGAAATAAGCATAAATTTCGAGTGACCCATAAAACACAGCGAGAAAATACACGATGCGCAAGACTCTGATTGCTCTTAGCCTAGCTGCAGCAACTGCACCAGCACTAGCAGCTGACTACTCTGATGATATCCACGCGAACGACTACACGTGGCTACAATTCAACCTGATGTATGCTTTCAACGAGCTGCCAGCTGATACTGATCACGAATACCTAGAAATGGAATTCGGCGGTCGTTCAGGTATTTTCGATCTTTACGGTTACGTTGATCTATTCAACCTAACCAACGATGAAAGTAACGACAAAGCGGCTAACGACCGTATGTTCATGAAGTTTGCGCCTCGCCTTTCTCTTGATGCTGCTACTGGTATCGACTTCTCTTACGGTGCGCTAAACGAGCTTTACATCGCATCTGAATTCACTATCGACGGTGGTTCTTCTTACGGCAAATTCAATGATGAAGGCAAGCCAACAGAGAGCGGCTTCAACTCGAAGATCGGTATCGGCTCTGACTTCAATGTACCGTTCATGGGCAAAATGGCGCTAAACCTTTACGGCGTTTACGACATGAATGCGAAGGATTGGAACGGTTACCAGATCTCGACTAACTGGTTCAAACCACTGCACACCTTCGACAACGGTTCATTCATCGCGTACCAAGGTTACATCGATTACCAATTCGGTATGAAAGGTGACGTTTCTCACGGTGGTGCCATGTTCAATGGCTTCTACTGGCACACCGACCGTTACGCGCTGGGTTACGGCCTGAAAGGCTACAGCGATGTTTACGGCATCGACGGTGCAACAGGTGTAGCGCACTACATCAACGCAAGCTACAAGTTCTGATAACCGTTCCCCGATTGTTATTCAGACTAACAGGCGCTCCGGCGCCTGTTTTTTTATGGTAAAGTTTCCCTTCACAGGGAGATCTATCGTGAAATTTACCATTGTTGGCGCAGGCGCCATTGGCAGCCTCTTTGCCTGTATACTGCAATCTCAACACCACCAGGTGCATTGCTGGACGCGATCTCGCCGCGCACAAATCCAGCGCGAGTTTCATGATCGCCACGGGCAACTCCAAACCTTCACGTTCACTAATCGTAAAACCGAGCTGATAGCTCAAAGCGATGCAGTCATTGTCTGTGTCAAAGCGTTTCAAACGGCAGCAGCAGTGGCAGACATTGCTCCCTATCTTGACGCGCAAACTCCGTTGATCCTTTGCCATAATGGCATCGGCACACACAGCGCAGTCATGCAGCAGCGCCCAGAGCAGCCGTTGCTCTTTGCATCCACATCACAAGCGGCATTAAAGCAAGGCGAGACGCTCTACCACACTGGCGTTGGCCCGACATTTATCGGCTGGTTGAGCCATGCTTCACACAGCAGTGCTTCACACAACCATGCTCCAAACAATCTTGCTTCACCCAACCACGCTTCGCACACTGACGCCACCGATGAACCGAGCGTGATTTCAACCCTGCGCGATGCGCTCAATGATGCCCATTTCGAGCCCGATATTTTGCCGAAGCTGTGGGAAAAACTCGCTATCAACTGTGCGATCAATCCGCTGACGGCACTGCACAACATCAGCAATGGGCAATTAGCTGCGCCGCTGTACCAAGAAACGCTCAAAGCCTTGTGCGATGAAGTGAGCCTAGTCGCGACTGCCGAAGGCTATCCCATGGCGGCAGAGGCACTGCTCACCAGAGTGAAAGCGGTGATACAAGCCACTGCAGCTAACCATTCTTCCATGCACCAAGACATTCACCACCAGCGCCGCACTGAAATCGACTATATTAGCGGTTATCTGGTGCAACGCGCCTATATCCACCATATTGAGGTACCTGCCAACCACACGCTGTGGCAGGCCATTACGCAAAGAGAGCAATCTTATGTCTAAGCCCAATGTCGCCGTCTGCCTTGCGCCCGGCACCGAAGAAATGGAAGCGATCATCTGTATCGATATGCTGATCCGCGCCGGCTTCAATGTTACGTCTGCCAGTGTCGATTCCGATGGGCATTTAATGATGAAAGGATCACGCGGGATCCCACTGGTCGCGGATAAGCGTTTGGTCGATGTGGCCGATATTCAGTTTGATGCGGTGGTTCTGCCGGGCGGTAAACCGGGCTCGGAGTGTTTTCGCGATAACGATCTGTTAGTGGAGTTTGTTCGTCAGCATCAGTTTGATGGCAAATTAGTGGCAGCAATTTGTGCCGCACCGGCGTTAGTGCTTGCTCACCATGATCTTTTCCCCGGTGCATTGATGACCTGCCATCCAGATTTTCTGGAATTGATCCCCGAAGCGCAGCGCCGCACTAAGCGGGTGTTTTTCGATGTGAATCATAATCTGCTCACCAGCCAAGGGCCGGGCACAGCGCAAGAGTTTGCGCTCGAAATCATCGTGCAACTGGCCGGCAAACCCAAAGCGGCAGAAGTGGCGAAACCTATGGTGGTATGGCCGAACATGCACTACGACGTGATTGGCAAAGAGTACCAACTGTAACCGCCGCTGGCCGGATTACTTACAGTGCATTTGCGCCAACCACAGATTTTGCTAAATCACGGTTTAACCAAATAGCAGACACAAAAAACCCGGCCTAGACCGGGTTTTGTTTTTCTCGCATTGCTGCTGCCGATAAAACTTGTCAGCAGCTAACGCGCTTATGGGCGATAGACTTTTACGTTCGCAAAGCCGCTCTCTTGCAAGTAAAGCGCCTGCAAACGACTCATTACGCCACGATCACAGTACAGCAAGTAGGTCTTCGACTGATCCAAATCGCCAAACTGCGTTGCCAGTTTGTAGAACGGCAGATGTTTCACTTCAACGCCATCGATTTCCAGTGGGTTGTCGTCTTCTTCATCTGGGCTACGAATGTCCAACACAATCGCGTTGTCTTCGATTTGCTCCACCAGCTCCACTTCTGGGGCTTTCTCTTGGCTCTCTTGCTCAATCTTACGGATATCGATAATACGCGCATTGGCAACGACTTCGTCTAGCAGATCAAAGTTGAACTTCTCTTCTTCTGCTTCCAATTTCGCTTGAACCGCTTTCACCGTTGGATTTTTCGAAATCACGCCACAGAACTCAGGCATGGTTTTAGCGAAATCTTCAGTGCCGATTTGACGCGCAACGTTAATGATGTCTTCTTTGTCCCAGTTGATCAGGGGACGCAGAATCAAGCTATCGGTTACGCCGTCAATGTGGCGCAAGTTGGTCAAGGTTTGGCTTGAAACCTGGCCCAATGCTTCGCCAGTTACCAGCGCTTGGATGCCAAAGCGGTCCGCGACTTTACCCGCCGCACGCATGAACATACGCTTAAGCACAACGCCCATTTGGCCGTCGTCGATCTTTTCCAAGATCTCGCCAACCACAGGATCGAAATCCACCGCAATAAAGCGCACTTTCGCTGACGAGCCGTATTTGTTCCACAGGTAAGAAGCCACTTGCTTCACACCAATTTCGTGTGCTGGGCCACCGAGGTTGAAGAAACAGTAATGCACTTTACTGCCGCGTTTAATGTGCAGGTAGCTCGATACGCCAGAGTCAAAACCGCCTGAGATCAAGCTCAGTACGTCTTCTTGGGTACCCAGAGGGAAACCGCCCAAGCCTTTATGACGCGCCAACACTTGGTTCAGCTTTTCATTATCGACTTCAATCAATACCGTCATGTCAGGGTTCTTCAAGCGCACTGACGCTGACGCCACCGCTTGGTTTAGACCACCACCGACATAACGCTCTAGCTCAAGCGAGGTAAAATCGTGCTTACCACGACGTTTTGCACGTACGCAGAAGGTTTTGCCTTCCAGTTGTGGTGCAACCAACGCCAGCGTTTGCTCGTAGATATCGTGCAGATCGGTAAATTCTGTCTGCTGCACTTCCAACACGTGGTGAATACCCGGGGTGTTGGTTAACACTTCCAGTACCACTTCACGCAATGATGCGTCTTTTGGCACCACCTCGATGTGGTCACGACGGTTGTAAACCGCAACCTGATCCGTCTTGCGTTGCAGGATAATACGGATGTTGCACTCAAGAATACGAGTAAAGCGCTTCTTCACAGATTCGCTTTTGACAAAAATTTCTGGGTGCGGTTTAACGATAAATTTCATAACACGCGTCGCTCATCGAGTCTTCTAAAAACAAGGGCGCGGATTATACCCTAATGATCTAGTAGACCCAAGCTGATTAAAGATCAAGCAATCCAAATTAGGTGTAAAACAGCCTTAAAACGATGAATCTTTGAGCAATATTTTTACACCGTTATTGATAGTGCTGAAAGTATCGCCACTTTTTATATCGATGTATTTCAGTGATCCACTCTATGACGGCAAGACAAAGTGCGATGAAAACAGGTGTCATCCACGCGGCCTAGGGGTAAAGAAAAGGCCGGAAAATCCGGCCTGTTATGATGCGCGCATGGGTAGCAAGGTGTCAACGTTTACTCGTCTCGCGCTGCCGGATCGGCGGTCACTTCTTCAGAGTAGTGCGGCTTACCTTGATTAATGGCGATCTCCACACGGCGATTAGCTTGGCGACCTTCTAAGGTCGAATTACTCACCAGTGGCAAGGTATCTGCCATGCCGACCACGCGAAGACGCATTGGCTCAAACCCTTCAACGGACTCCATCTCATGCGCCACCGATACCGCACGTTGCGACGATAAATCCCACTTCGAGCGATACAGCTCTGAATCCAGCGGGCCGCTATCGGTGTGACCGGTAATGGTGATCTCGCCCGGCACATCTTTCACTAGCTCAGCGACTTGGCGTACAAGCGGGCGGAACTTGGGCTGCAAGAAAGCAGAGCCAGCCGGAAATGCACCTTTTTCTTTAATGCGGATCACCACCTGTTGACCCAAATTGTCAAGCTCAACCGCCCCTTCCGACACTTCACGCTCGAGTGCCTGTTGCAACATTTTCATTAGTGCATCTGCAGCGGCGGTGCTTTGCGCGCTGGCTGAACTGCTTTGACTTGAGCTGCTTTGCTCAGACGAGGTTGAGGTTGATGCGCCACCGGTTTGGTTGCCTTCTTCACGTTGAGTCCCCGTAGCTCGACGGGTTTCACCTTCATGAAAATCGAGCGAGCGCTGGGTCATGTCGATGGTTTGCTGCATGATCACTTCAATTGGGGTCGGCTCTGGGCGTCCTGGGCGAAACTCCTGCGCGATCACGCTGGTGCCTTTCGGAATGTCTCTCACGTCCAATTGGTTTTGCACCCCGAAGGCATATTTCATCGAACCGGCAATTTGCTTGAACTTCAACACGTCCATTTCAGAGAACGACAACAGAAGCACAAAAAAGCACATCAAGAGCGTTACTAAGTCAGCGAAGGTTGCCATCCATCCGGGTGCGCCAGGCTGACATTTACACTTTTCCTTTTCCATTGCTCTTCCCTACGCTACATCGACACCGATATCACGTTTGCCCTCATTGAGGTAGTTCTTCAAGAAGCTGTCGATCACCCTCGGGTTTTGCCCATCTTGAATGGCCAGCACACCGTCCATGATCAAACGGCGATTGAGTTTTTCTTCTTCTTTACGCAGCGCCAATTTGTCGGCAATCGGCAAACAGACCATGTTGGCCATCATCGAACCATACAGGGTGGTCAACAAGGCAACCGCCATCGCGGGGCCAATCGATTTAGGATCACTCATGTTCGATAGCATCGCCACCAAGCCCACCAGCGTACCGATCATCCCCATCGCAGGACCGATCTCACCCAGTTTGAGCCAAATGCTTGCGCCCATTTCATGGCGTTCATTGGTCATGGCGATGTCTTTCGATAACGTGGCACGCACTACTTCAGCATCATGACCATCCACCAAGAGATCGATGCCTTTTTGCATGAAACTGTTAGAGATTTCCATCTCCTCCAAGGCCAAAAAGCCGCCTTTACGCGCCGCATCCGCCATTTCGACGATTTTGGCGATCAGATCTTCCGGTTTGTCGGTTTTGAACATGAACGCCTTGCCCATGATCTTAAAACCACCAAAGAACTGCCCAGCGTTGTACTTCATTAAGCACACAAAAAACGAACCGCCAAAGACGATAAGCATTGAGGGAATATCAACAAACATTGATAAGCTGCCACCCAACAACATCGCCATGATGATGAATGCCATTGAGCCAATTAATCCAATTAGCGTTGCTAAATCCACTGTGTTTCCCCTAAACGTTTTACTGTGTTATTCCGGCACTTAGAATGCCGTGATAATTTGCTATCGGCAGCAGCGGCGAGTTATTTAGTATTTTCTCTTCACTGCCCTGTTTTCGGTCTTTTTACCTCAAGCCGTGGATAAAGCGCAATCACAGAACATCTTATTGCTGGTCTGACGATGGCGGACCGTGACATAATCCCCACTAGCAAACGCGAAGGAGTGATAAATGGCCAGTAAGAAACCTGAAAACATGAGTTTTGAATCGGCGCTGGATGAGCTAGAACGTATTGTTGCTCAATTAGAATCTGGCGAGTTGCCATTGGATGACGCGTTAAAACAATTTGAGCGCGGCATTGCGCTCGCTCGCCACGGTCGCCAAACGCTGACCAACGCCGAGCAAAAGATCGAGATTTTGACCCAGCCAGACGACAACGCCCCACTGCAAGAGTATGACCGTGACTGAACCCCTAACGTTAAAGGATACGTTGCAGCAATATCAGCAACGAAATAACGACCATTTGATGACGTGGCTTGCTCGCCTACCACATCAAGACAACCGCTTAATCGAAGCGATGCGCCACGGCACTTTGCTGGGCGGCAAACGAGCGCGTCCGTTTCTGGTGTACAGCGTGGGTAAGATGCTTGGTGTCGATCTCGCTCATTTGGATGCGCCTGCGGCAGCCATTGAGTGCATTCACGCCTTTTCGCTGATCCATGACGATCTTCCCGCGATGGACGATGACGATCTGCGTCGCGGCCAGCCAACCTGTCACAAAGCCTTTGATGAAGCCACGGCCATTTTGGCGGGTGATGCGCTGCAAGCACTGGCGTTTGAAATTCTCAGTCGTGGTGAAATGCACACCGACGCGCAGCGTGTTGAGATGATGGCCCTGCTCGCCACAGCCACCCGCGATATGTGCATTGGCCAAGCCCTCGACTTACAAGCCGAGGACCAGTTGGTTCCACTTGATCAACTGGAAACCATTCATCGTAATAAAACTGGGGCATTGATGCGTGCGGCAGTATTGCTGGGTGCTTATGCTGCTGGTGAACGGGCGCAAACTGTGCTCTCGCACTTAGACACGTACGCCAATGCGATTGGCCTCGCGTTCCAAGTACAAGACGATATTCTTGATATCACCGGTGACACTGCAACCCTAGGTAAACCACAAGGTTCTGATTTAGAAGCGAACAAAAGCACCTACCCGGCACTAATGGGTTTAGAGGCGGCGCAACAAAAAGCACAGCAACTTTATCAGCTAGCACTACACGCGTTGCAACAGATCCCCTACAATACAGAAGAACTGGAAGTTTTTGCCCGATACGTCATCGAGCGCAACAACTGAATATAATACAGCGCCGTAATTATGACTTTGGATATCTCTAAATACCCAACACTGGCTATGGTAAACACGCCAGACGATCTTCGTCTGCTGCCGAAAGATAACTTACCTCGCCTGTGTGATGATCTACGCACTTACCTACTGAACTCGGTTAGCCAGTCCAGTGGTCACCTTGCGTCTGGCTTAGGCACTGTTGAACTCACAGTGGCTTTGCACTATGTCTACAATACCCCATTCGATCAATTGATCTGGGATGTAGGCCACCAAGCTTACCCACACAAAATTTTGACTGGGCGTCGCGATCGCCTCTCAACGATTCGCCAAAAAGACGGACTCCATCCGTTCCCATGGCGTCAAGAGAGCGAATACGACGTGCTGTCTGTCGGTCACTCATCCACGTCGATCAGTGCCGCGCTCGGCATTGCCATCACCGCACAACGTGAAAACCAAGGCCGCAAAGTGGTCAGCGTGATTGGCGATGGCGCGATTACCGCCGGTATGGCGTTTGAAGCGATGAACCATGCCGGTGATGTCCATCCTGACATGTTAGTGATCCTGAACGACAACGAAATGTCGATTTCGGAGAACGTCGGCGCACTGAACAACCGCCTAGCCCAATTGCTGTCTGGCACTATGTATTCCAGCCTGCGCGAAGGTGGCAAGAAAGTGCTGGCTGGCGCACCGCCGATCAAAGAATTGGTCAAACGCGCTGAAGAGCACATTAAAGGCATGGTGGTTCCGGGGACCTTGTTCGAAGAGCTTGGCTTTAACTACATTGGCCCAGTCGACGGTCACGATGTGGAAGAGCTGGTAAAAACCTTAAAGAACATGCGTAACCTGAAAGGCCCGCAGTTCTTGCACGTAATGACCAAAAAAGGCAAAGGCTACGCCCCAGCCGAAAAAGATCCGATCGGCTATCACGGTGTACCGAAATTCAACCCATCAGAAACCAAGTTGCCAAAATCAGCCGGCCAACCGACGTTCTCGAATATTTTCGGTGATTGGTTGTGCGATATGGCCGCAGAAGATGAAAAATTGATGGCGATCACCCCAGCGATGCGCGAAGGCTCAGGGATGGTGAAGTTTTCAAAAACTTACCCAAACCAGTACTTTGACGTTGCGATTGCCGAGCAACACGCGGTGACCTTGGCGACCGGTTTTGCGATTGGCGGCTATCACCCTGTTGTGGCTATCTACTCCACCTTCTTGCAACGTGGCTACGATCAGCTGATCCACGATGTCGCGATCATGGATTTACCGGTGATGTTTGCCATTGACCGTGGTGGATTAGTCGGTGCTGATGGTCAAACCCACCAAGGGGCATTTGATATCAGCTTCCTGCGCTGCATTCCGAACATGGTGATCATGACGCCAAGTAACGAAAACGAATGCCGCCAGATGCTGTATACCGGCCACAAGCACACGGGGCCAAGCGCGGTGCGTTACCCTCGTGGCAGCGGCAACGGAACGCTGGTAAAAAGCGAGATGACCGCGCTTGAGATCGGCAAAGGCTATATTGCGCGTGAAAGTGATGCGCAATCTGATGGCAACAAAGTTGCGATCCTTAACTTCGGTACGCTAATGCCAAACGCGATGCACGCAGCAGACACGCTCAATGCCACTGTCGCTGACATGCGTTTTGCTAAACCACTTGATGAGGCCTTAATCGACCAGTTAGCAGCGACACACGACGTGCTCGTGACACTGGAAGAGAACGCCATTATGGGCGGTGCCGGTGCTGGCGTGATTGAATATCTGATGGCGAAGAAAACGCTAAAACCGGTCTTGAATTTGGGCCTACCGGATCGCTTTATCGAGCAAGGTACCCAGCAAGAGCTGCATGCCATGCTAGGTTTGGATGGCGAAGGGATCACCCGTCAAATCCAACATTACCTCGCGAAATAATCGAGGCGTCATGGCGAAACCATTGTGAGGTCATAGCACTCTAATTAGCGCACAGACCGCTTGCAAAAAACGCCTCTTTTGAGGCGTTTTTTATTACCGATAACTAGGTAACCTGCCACGAAACCCAAACTCTACCCTGTCATGCGTTCACCAAAGATAACCACCGTTAGGGTAACAACAGCACCGCACCAGAATAGGGCGCTAACGTCACTGTGGTTGCAGCCGGTTGTAACGTCCCCTCCCAATTCACTTGCTGGTAGGCCTTGGGTAATTCAATCTCCAACGGCGCATCGTGGTAATCCTCTGGCCGTGCCCAACTCGACTTCGCCACATACACCACTAAGCCATGTGCGTACGCACGGCCAATCGCTTGATAAGCACCGGCGCCTTTCACCGGCAAATAAAACCAGTCAGCGGGCATTTGTTGCAAAAGCGACAGCACTGCCATCGCTTCTTGCTCATCTTTGATCAGCCACGGCACCGGCTGACCCAAGGCCGCTTGCGGCGCGCCTAACTCATGCTGCAACATACCTTCTGGACGATAGACTTGGTTTTTAACTTGCCCTGCTTGATACCAGTTTTCCGTATCCGTTGGGCCGCTGCCGTAGTAAAAGGTTTGATTCCAGCTGTGGTAGTAGGTTTGATTGGGAAGATGAAACAAGTAATAGAGCGCAAGTCCGGTGGCAATGTCTTGCTGCCACGCCTGCACCGAGCCCGGCTCTACACCGCTGCGGCCAAAGCGAGTGGTGGTCATCACTAAGCTCTGCTTGCCCATCGCACTCAACGCAAAGTGCTCCCAGCGCAATTGCAGCGCCTGTAACCCCATCGCACCAAACAAGTAATGCTCGCGCAGCACCACATCGATGGTGTCGCGAAGCTCGGTAGGCCAAGCGGGATAGCGCCATAAGTTCAGCTCTGAAATATTAGCGGCGATGCGATAAGGCGCATCACGCTCTTTGTCGCTAGCGGCGCTTTTTAGCGACGTCAAAAATGCGGCGAGTCCTAAGGCATAATGCCGCGAGGCGGTATCGCTGCCGACACGTACAGCGGGGATCTCGCTGATCTGCCCTCCTGTTTGCAGTGAAAACATATTCTCACCGAGCAATTTTGCCATGTCGTCGTTGTAAGCACCGCTCATCCCTTGCCGTTGCCACGAACGCCAGTACCATTGTTGACGCAGCGGGTTCAACGCCGCATTGGTTTGATCAGTGCGAATCCAGCAACTGCCCGCCCAGACGTGACCAAACGGGATCACCCGCGCTTGCGACGCATAACGCGCATTCGCTAAGGGCTGTCCTCTTTGGGTTAACCATTCATCATCATCGATATAGCCATCTTGATTGGTATCGGCCTTGGCATTCCAACCCGGGATCATCACTTCATCGTCGCCCAGTAAACGCGGGCCGTAATCCAGCGCGATCTTATCGACCACCACCGGCTCAGACCACGTCAAACGCAATAAATAAACCGGCAAGTCTGCCGACAACGCGGCATGGCCAGTATTAAAGTGGTAGGTGCGGGTACGAGGTAACACCGGCGTTAATGGTTCACTAGGCTGCCACCGTGCTTCTGTCAGCGCTTGCCCTTCCATCTCGCTCCAATCGGCGATCAAGGCAGCAGGCTCATCTGCCGATGCGACCGTGACTGTCATCTTGTCGGCGTTAGGCGCATTAATCATCACAAAAGGTTGCGCGCTAACCACCAGCAAGGCGTCACCGCGCCGCACCTGCAGCGGAAAACGCGCCGTTTGCAGCACTTGACCGTGTTGCTGCATCACATGCAGTGGCTTGCCTTCAAGCAATGCGCGCTCTGGCTCGGTTAACGTCTCGACCCGCAAGCGAGTATCTTCAGCAAAGTGCAGAAATAGCCCCTCAGGATGCAGCCCTTGCTGCCATATCGCACGGTAAAGCGGCGCTTCTTCTGCGTTGGGAAAACAGTCGAGTTTGTGCGCGTACATATAACCGAGCGCTTGGTTAGCTCGATTTAGCTGTGGTCGGCCTACACTGCCAAAGACGATGTCGCTGTTATCTGCTTCCCATTGGCGGACTTCGCTCGCTCTATCGCCCCACTGCGACCACCCACCCGGCAACACCAACGCCATCGGCGGCTTCGCCGAAGCACTGAGCGCCAGTAAATAGAGCCCAACACCCAACCACGTTAAATAGTTCACTTGTGCCCCTCCCTTTCACCTGGGCTCTTGCCGGCAATCTAGCTATCCCAGATAGCTCAAGTTGAGTGTAGCAAAGGCGGATAAACGTCCGAGGTCGATAAGCGGCAGCATGGATGCAGCGAATAGAAAACAGGCTAGCAACATACACTTTACCATTTGATTTTAAATGAAACTTCACTACGTAAATTATCTTCAATTGCCATTTCAATCACGGTTTAACCCACCGCGCCCTTTTATATTGGAACCGCTTTATACCCAGCGTACTGAGAAAGGAGACTTTCCAATAGAACGGGTATCCCCCACAAAAAAGGAAGTATTGTGTCACCCATTTTTCTATTGCCCTTATTCACTCACACTCCTCATTTCCACACTCGTCGATATTTTGCTGAGAAGGTCGCGTTATGATCCAAGTTTTACTTGCTCTTCTTGTTACTGTTGCCGTCGCGCGTTTGATCCTCAAAGGCTACCGCGCAGAGTTAGTGTTATTTACCGCAGGTTTCGTGCTGATCGCCGCCACGCAGCTGATGAACCTTGGTCCGATCTTGCCGAAAAACGCCATTCCTACCGGTATTACCGCGCTCGACAGCTTTGAATTTATGCGCTCGCTATTTAGCTCCCGCGCCGCCGGCCTTGGCTTGATGATCATGGCGCTGATGGGTTTTGCCCAATACATGGATCATATTGGCGCGAACGCGGCGGTCGTGCGCGTCGTCACGCGCCCACTGCAAAAACTCAGCTCACCCTATATCTTGCTGTTTTTCTCTTATCTGCTCGCGAGCGCTTTGCAAATGGCGATCGGCTCAGCAACCGGTCTCGCGGTACTTTTAATGGGCACCATGTTCCCTATTATGCTCGGTCTGGGCTTATCAGCAGCATCAGCGGCAGGGGTGATCGCCTCTTCACTGGCGATTGCCTACACCCCAACTGCCATTGATGCGATCACAGCCTCACAAGCGGTTGAGATGGACGTGGTTAAGTACGTGCTGTACCACCAAGGTCCTGCGGCCGTCGCAACGGTACTGGTTGTCGGTATTGCGCATGTGATTTGGCAGCGCCATTGCGATAAAAAAGACAACACTTTACCTGCAGCAGCCCAACTGTCAGAGCAAGCCGATACGGGCACAGCGCCAAGCTACTATGCGCTGTTACCTATGCTGCCGATCATTATGGCAGTCGGCACATCAAGCCTGTTTGTTGAAGGGATCAAGCTGAACATCGTGACGATTGTGCTGATCTGTATGGCGATCTGTTTGCTGGTCGAAATGGGACGCAAGCGCGACTTCAAACAAGTGTGTGATGGTTTTAATCAGTTCCTCAGCGGCATGGGCGTGGCATTCACCACGGTCGTCTGCTTGTTGGTCGCCGCGGGCGTATTTGCCCACGGGATCAAAACCATTGGCGCGATTGAGCAGCTGATCGCCTTCTCTGAGCAAGTTGGTTTACCGCCGTTTGCGATGGCGGTGGTGTTCGCCATTGTGACGCTAGCTGCGGCGATCATAATGGGTTCGGGGAATGCGCCGTTCTTAGCCTTCGTTGAGTTGATCCCGCAAATTGCGGCCAGCATGGGTGCCAACGCTGTCGCGATGATCCTGCCAATGCAGCAGGCTTCTCACATGGGTCGTGCGATGTCGCCGGTCTCTGGGGTGGTGATCGCCGTCGCCAGTGGCGCCAAGCTATCACCTTTTGATGTGGTAAAACGCACCTCTGTGCCACTACTGGTAGGATTTGTGTTTCATACCCTAGTGATTGGCATCTTCTTCTGATCACGCGCTAGTAGCTGATCAAAAAAGGCGGCGCTAACTGAAAACGTAGCGCCGCCTTTGTTCGGTTATCTGGCCAGTGAAATTAACTAAAAAAGTCAGCAAACAGACCAAAGTGCTCAATCAACCACAGCGATAGCAGCGTCATTAGGCCCGCCACGATATCATCGATCATAATGCCAAAACCGCCTTTCACGCGGCGATCAATCATGCCGATCGGCCACGGTTTGACCATATCAAAAAAGCGAAACAGCACGAAGCCCACCAGCACCCACTGCCAGGTGACTGCAGGAACGAACGCCATGCCGAGCCAAAAGCCAACAAACTCATCCCAAACGATACTGCCATGATCGTGTACGCCCATGTCTTCGGCGGTTCTATCACAAATGGTGATACCAATAACCCCTGCTGCGACCACAATGGCGAGATACGCCCACAGTGGGAGCTGGGACAGCAATAAGTAAAAAGGCACCGCCGCTAAAGTGCCCATCGTGCCGGGAACGATCGGCGATAGCCCGCTACCAAAACCAACCGCCAATAAGTGCCAAGGATTGGAAAGAGAGAGTTTTTGCTTAGGATCCACAGGAGTCTCCAAAATGTTCAAAGCCAGTCAATTGCCAATCAAGCGGTTCACCCTGTGCTGTCAGCACAACAGCAGTATCCTCAGTGATCACGCCAATTGGAAAAATGTTCAGCGCCGCACAATCGAGCGCCGCGGATGAGGTAAAGCACAGGGTGTATTCTTCACCACTGGTCAGCGCCATGGTAACCGCTTTCTGCCAGTTGTGATCGCAATGCGCCAGTAAGCGCTCCGTCAACGGCAAGCGATCAACGTCGATACTCGCTCCCACATGTGACGCGCGTAAAATATGGCCCAAATCTGCGATCAAGCCATCGGAAATATCAAGCGCTGCGCTAACCTTATCGCGCAGCGGCAAAAGCAGATCTTGGCGCGGGTAGGTGCAAAAATGGCGCTCGATCAGGGCATCGCGCTGCTCACTGACCAAACTATTATCGAGAATAAAATCAAGCCCCGCTTGGCTTTCACCCAGCGGCGCGGCGATATATAACGTGTCGCCGACGTTAGCACCACTGCGCAACCACGCTTTACCTCGCGGGATCGTACCATGAATAGTGATAGTGATCGCCAGCGGTCCTTTGGTGGTGTCACCCCCAACCAAATCAACCTTGTAGGCTTTCGCCAGTGCGAAAAAACCGTCGCAGAACCCGGCCAGCCACGCTTCATCAATCTGTGGCAAGGTTAACGCCAATGAAACCCAACGAGGCGTCGCCCCCATGGCGATAATGTCACTCAAATTCGACGCCAGCGCTTTGTGACCCACTAAACGCGGATCTGCCTCAGCGAGAAAATGAGAGCCCGCGACCATGGTGTCGGTACTCACCACCAGCTGTTCATTCGCGCCAAGTGACAACAGTGCAGCATCATCACCGACTGCGAGATCGACCCCATTGCCGTCAGTGGCAGCGCGGTTGAAATAACGGGCGATAAGAGAAAACTCTCCCAACGGAGTTGAGCTCATTGCGATCCGTCCTCTAAGACATGCCTTCCGGTAGGCCGAGCTATTAAAAAACATAGTGTTAAACCGCCCTCTCGTACTCATGAGAAAGCCATTACACCCAAAATTCGCGGCCAACAGTTACAAAAAAGGCCAGCAGAGCTGACCTTTTTACCAGAGGCGATTCAATCTGAAAAGCCTATGTGTTATCGCACAATTATTCGTAACTTACTTGCGAATAGAAACAGCGACTTTATCCAGTACACCGTTCACAAACTTGTGACTGTCTTCAGCACCGAAAGCTTTCGCTAGTTCAATACATTCGTTGATAGCAACTTTGTAAGGAACGTCATCACGCTTAACCAGCTCATACATTGCTAAGCGCAGTAGAGCCAGTTCCATTTGGTCTAGATCCTGAAGTGGACGAGACAGGTATGGACGCATTTTGCTGTCTAGCTCTTGATGGCTCAATACCACACCGGCGAAGAGATCACGGAAGTAATCAACGTCGGTTTGTGGTTCAGCCAATACTGGCGCTTCGTCTAGGTGTGCTTCTTCTTCGAAGTTAACGCCTGACAAGAAGTGTTGCTCGATGTTAGCAATATTGTCTTTGGTGATCTGCCATGAGTAGATCGCCTGCGCGGCAAAGTGACGCGCGTTTCGACGTGCGGCTGGTTTCACACTAACCCCCATTAGGATTCAATTTGGGACAGGACATTTACCATTTCAAGCGCGCTCAGTGCAGCCTCTGCCCCTTTATTACCAGCCTTGGTTCCAGCACGCTCGATGGCTTGTTCAATTGTATCAACCGTCAGTACACCGAAAGCGACTGGCGTGTTGTACTCTAGCGCTACCTGCGCTAGACCTTTGTTGCATTCACCGGCAACATAATCAAAGTGTGGTGTACCACCACGGATCACAGAGCCCAGAGCCACGATCGCATCATAACGATCACTCTTAGCCACCTGCTGCGCTACCAATGGTAACTCGTACGCGCCAGGACAACGAACGACAGTGATATTGTCATCACTAACCTGTCCCTGACGTTTCAGTGCATCCAGCGCACCTTCTAGCAGGCTTTCATTAATAAAGCTGTTGAAACGAGAAATAACAATCGCAACTTTCGCGTTTGGTGCCGCAATGGCGCCTTCAATTACCTTCATGAGCCTTCCTGTGACATTTTCCGGTGAAGAACTTGGGCCCGATGACTTTCGCTACCGGGAAACTGCGGGAGTCTATCACACTTTTGATAAATCCCGCCATAAGCAAATTTAGTCGCAGTAAGCGCGAGTAGCCTCACATTTACTGCGCTGGTGTTCGACTAATCGCAAATATACTCAACGATTTCCAAACCAAAGCCAGAGAGCGAGTGATAACGCTGCGAGCTCGACGAGAGCAAACGCATTTTACTGACGCCTAAATCGGCCAGAATTTGCGAGCCGACACCGACCTGACGACTGGTATCTTTGGGATTGGTCTTAATTTGTGGCGTTTGCTGATCTTGATCCGCATACCACTGGATCTTGCTAGCGATCTGCTCTGGTGATTGCTCACGGCCAATCACCACCAATACGCCGTTGTCTTTCGCAATGCGCGCCATCGCTTTCGGCAGCGACCACTGACTCGCGCCGCCACGTGACGATTGCAGCACATCTTTAAACAAGTCTTGCAGATGCACACGGACTAAGGTTTCGCCGTTTGGATCGACCTCGCCTTTGCACAAGGCATGGTGGACTTGGTTGTCGATGGTGTCGCGATAGGTGATCAAATTGAAGTCACCATATTCGGTTGGCAGCTTGCACTCACCGATCCGCTCAATGGTGGTTTCGTTGGCGATGCGGTATTCAATCAGATCGGCAATCGTGCCCAACTTGATGTCGTGCTCTTTGGCGAAAATTTCCAAATCAGGACGACGCGCCATGGTGCCGTCTTCATTAAGGATTTCCACGATCACACTGGCAGGCTCAAGCCCCGCCAAACGGGCGACATCACAACCGGCTTCGGTGTGACCAGCACGGGTCAACACGCCGCCATCTTGGGCAGACAACGGGAAAATATGCCCGGGCATGACGATATCAGCCGGCGTGGCGTCTTTGGCCACTGCCGTTTGTACTGTCACGGCACGATCTGCGGCGGAAATGCCAGTAGTCACCCCTTTCGCCGCTTCAATCGACACGGTAAAATTGGTGCTAAATTGCTCGGTGTTGTTTTGCACCATCAAAGGCAAGTTGAGCTGCTGACAGCGCGCGCGCGACAACGTAAGACAAATCAAACCACGGCCATAACGCGCCATAAAGTTAATCGCTTCTGGCGTTACCTTTTCGGCTGCCATCACCAGATCGCCTTCGTTTTCACGATCTTCATCATCCATCAAGATCACCATTTTCCCTTGGCGAATATCCTCGATAATGTCTTTTGCACTACTCAGCATGCCTTTGTCCTTCTTAGCTTGTTCCGCCAGCAAGCAGCTGGCGTTGTCGTGTCTTGGTGCTGCAAACGTCTAACTTGTCACCGTTGACTTAAACGCTGCATTTAACGCGGTTTACGTCAGCACTAGGCTTAACGCATAAATCCGCTACGCGCTAACATATCCATCGTTACGCGAGATTCATTGGTTGCGGCCGATGCGCCTTGCATCAAACGCTCTAAATAACGCGCAATCACATCCACTTCCAAGTTGACGGTCACGCCCGGCTTGAAGTTGTTGATCGTGGTTTCCTGCGCGGTATGTGGCACGATGGTGAGCTTGAATTGATCGCCTTTGACTTCATTCACCGTCAGGCTGATCCCATCAATCGCTACCGATCCTTTATGGGCAATGTATTTTGCCAGCGAAGCCGGCGCTTTAAGCCAAAACTCAATCGCGCGGCCAACTTGCGCACGCTCAACCACGGTTGCCATGCCATCGATGTGACCTGATACCATATGGCCGCCAAAACGTGTGGTTGGCAACATGGCTTTTTCAAGGTTGACCACCTGACCCACTTTGTACTGGCTAAACGCCGTTAAGTTCAGGGTTTCGCGGGATAGATCGGCGCTATAACTGTTCGCGGTGAAATTCACTACGGTTAAGCAAACGCCGTTCGTCGCGATGCTGTCGCCGAGTTTTACGTCACTCATATCCAGATCGCCTGCGTCAACCGTCACGGTAATATCTTGCCCTTTCGGTGTGATTGCAGTGATGCGGCCTGTCGCCTCAATAATTCCAGTAAACATCTTATTCCTGTACGTTTGACTTAGTATGGCGCAGAAAGCGTGAGTCTGTTGCGATACGCCCGCCGCGTTATTCGCTTTGCGCTTGCTCTATTTGCAACTGCTCTCTTTGCCCTAATGCGGTGACGCTTAACGGTATATTGGGGTGGCGATAATACGGATATCATCCCCCACCAAGCGCACATCGGTAAACTTCAAATCAATCACCTGATCCATGGCACTCAACCCTAACGCGCCCAAGAGGCTACGGCTGTCGCCCCCCATCAGTTTAGGCGCTAAATAAAGCACCAACTCATCAACCGCTTGTGCTGCCAATAACGCGCCCGCGAATGTTGCCCCAGCCTCAACAAAAATATGGTTGAGATTGGCGCTGGCAAGGTAGCTCATTACGCTATCGATGCGTTCGTCGGCCAGCTGATGTGTCGCGATATTATCGGCCCACGTGTGCTCGCTCGTCCCTAGGTGCAGTAAGTGCACGGGATCCGCCGCTTCACGCAAGCATTGATAAGTTGGGGTGAGGGTTTGGTGGCGATCCACGATCACGCGTACCGGTTGGCGCAGCTCTGATCGTGGGTATTGTTGCTGAATGCTTGGCGGCAGTTGCTCCCAGCGCACATTAAGCATGGGATCATCGGCACGCACAGTGCCACTGGTGGATAAAATCGCGTCCGCTTGCGCGCGCCAGACTTGCACGTCGCTGCGCGCCGCCGCGCCGGTGATCCATTTGGACTCGCCGTTGGCCAGCGCCGTTTTGCCATCCAAACTTGCGGCCATTTTTAAGCGCACGAACGGGCGATTCACCGTCATCTTTTTAATAAACGCTGGATTGAGCGCTTCAGCTTCGGTTTGCAATAAGCCGTGACGGGTGCGGATCCCTTGCGCTTCGAGCATCGCCAGTCCTTTCCCCCCCACGAGTGGGTTGGGATCGACCATGGCGCAGATCACTTCGCCCACACCGGCGTTAATCAAGGCTTCAGCGCATGGCGGGGTGCGACCATAGTGAGAGCAAGGCTCTAGCGTGACATAGGCTGTTGCGCCTTTGGCTTTTTCACCCGCCTCACGTAACGCATACACTTCAGCGTGCGGCTCGCCAGCGCGATAGTGAAAACCTTCCCCGACAATCTCGCCGTCTTGCACAATCACGCAGCCCACCCTTGGGTTAGGCGAGGTCGTAAAGCGGCCTTTTGCCGCCAGTTGCAAGGCTCGGCTCATCATTTGATGATCCCAAGCGGAGAACGCAGGTGTGGTCATTATCGGCTCACTTTTCCAGTCGGGCGATCTCTTCGCCAAATTCGCGAATATCTTCAAAGCTGCGGTAGACAGAAGCAAAGCGGATGTACGCCACTTTATCGAGCTCTTTCAGCGCTTCCATCACTAAGTTACCAATCATTTCAGAACGCACTTCGCGCTCGCCGGTGGCACGCAACTTAGACTTAATGGTGTTAATTGAGCGTTCGATATCATCGGTGCTGACTGGGCGTTTTTCCAGCGCGCGGGTAATACCGTTTCGCATCTTGTCTTCATCGAAAGGTTCGCGATTACCGTTAGATTTGATCACCTTCGGCATCACAAGCTCTGCGGTTTCGAATGTGGTGTAACGCTCGCTACATGCTAAACACTGACGACGACGACGAACTTGGTGACCATCTGCCACCAGACGAGAGTCGATCACTTTCGTATCATGTGCCCCGCAAAATGGACAATGCATATGGCCTCCTGTTTTTTCGTGAGTATATCAAAGCAAAGGCTATTCTTGATTAAAATGAGGGCGAATTGCCAGAATTCACTGCTCAACTGACAAAAAAAACAGCAGGAACAATCATTATTCAAAAAAAAACGGTGCCTAAGCACCGTTTTTGTGACACTGGTAACAAATTATGCGTACACAGGCAGACGCTGACAGATCTCCAGCACTTTGCCTTTCGTCGCTTCGATAACCGCTTTGTCTTCAAGGTTATCAAGGATGTCACACATCCAACCTGCCAATGCTTTAGCATCATCAGCCGTAAAGCCACGACGGGTGATCGACGGAGTACCCACACGGATACCCGAGGTAACAAACGGGCTACGTGGATCGTTGGGTACGCTGTTTTTGTTCACGGTGATGTTTGCTGCGCCTAGCGCGGCATCGGCATCTTTACCTGTGATGTCTTTGTCAATCAAATCAACCAAGAACAGATGGTTTTCAGTGCTGCCAGAGACGATTTTGTAACCGCGCTCTTGGAACTGTGCCACCATCGCTTTCGCATTTTCTACAACGCGCGCTTGGTAATCTTTGAACTCAGGCTCCATCGCTTCTTTGAACGCTACCGCTTTGGCTGCGATCACGTGCATTAGAGGACCACCTTGGCCGCCTGGGAATACGGCTGAGTTTAGCTTCTTGTACAGATCTTCACCCGCGTTTGACAGGATCAAACCGCCACGAGGACCAGCTAGAGTTTTGTGCGTTGTGGTAGTCACAACGTGCGCGTGTGGTACAGGCGTTGGGTAAACACCCGCCGCGATAAGACCCGCAACGTGCGCCATATCAACAAAGAAGTATGCGCCTACTTTGTCCGCGATTTCACGCATACGCGCCCAATCAACGATTTGCGAGTACGCTGAGAAACCACCGATGATCATCTTAGGCTTGTGCTCAAGCGCTAGCGCTTCAACTTCGTCGTAGTTGATTTGGCCCGCTTCGTCGATACCGTAAGGGATCACGTTGTAAAGCTTACCAGAGAAGTTCACTGGTGAACCGTGAGTCAAGTGACCACCGTGTGCAAGGCTCATACCCAGCACGGTGTCACCTGCATTTAGCAGCGCCATGTAAACCGCAGCGTTTGCTTGAGAGCCAGAGTGAGGCTGAACGTTCGCGTATTCTGCGCCGAACAGTTGGCAAGCACGGTCAATCGCCAGCTGCTCTGCTTTGTCGACGTACTCACAGCCACCGTAGTAACGCTTACCTGGGTAGCCTTCTGCATATTTGTTTGTCAGCTGAGAGCCTTGAGCTTCCATCACGCGAGGGCTGGTGTAGTTCTCAGAAGCAATCAATTCGATATGCTCTTCCTGACGCGCCGTTTCTTCCTGAATTGCAGCAAACAACTCTGCATCGTAATCGGCAATATTCATATCTCGCTTTAACATCTGTCTCTCCTGACTCAGACTAATTTTGCTAAAAAGAGTACCAAGAAAACACTAACGTACACAAGCCAGTCGCCACGGGCACGCAAACGTTTGCGCATCACTCGATAATAGAGTGCCATTCTACATAATTTGATATGGATCAGGTAGCTTTAATCTCGCTTTTGTCTCGAAATCGCATGGTCTTTTCTCAGGTTAATTATGAATTCCCTTCATGACCTTGAGTGTTTTCCTTGTGCATGAGCCACCATCAAGTTAACCACAGCAAAGGGCGATAATGTAAAACTGCTGTTTTCAGACGCTTTGTCCGTTTATACGTGTCAAAATTGAAAAAGTGTAAACATAAGTCTCCAAGCGTTGGCATTTTTCGATGACAAACCTTCGCTGACGGTGATGCCCAGATAACTGCACTAGCGCGCTGTTTTCGGTAAAATTCGTGCTGCTCTATTGGGAGGCTTTATTTCGTGAACACCAGAAAACACAGCATTATTGAAGACGCTATCGCCATTCTCTCTGCCACTTTTATCGTTGCGCAAGGCGTTTTCTTTTTGCAGCAAGGCGGTCTATTAACAGGCGGCACAACCGGCTTGGCACTGCTGGCTAGCCAGTTTGTCGGCCTGTCATTCGGTACCTTGTACTTTTTATTCAACTGCCCATTTTACTTAATGGCGTGGTTTCGCATGGGCAAAAGCTTTGCGATCACCAGTTTGATTTCTGGCGGCTTGGTTTCGATCATGGCCGATCATATCCCGCTGTTCTTTAGCATCGAATCATTACAACCCCTGTATTGCGCCATTATTGGTGGTCTATTGATGGGCGTTGGGATGTTGATGCTATTTCGCCATCAAACCAGCTTGGGCGGGTTCAACGTTTTATGCTTGTTCTGCCAAGAAAAATTCGGTATCTCTGCTGGCAAAATGCAGATGGGGATCGACTGCACGATTTTAATCGCGTCGTTCTTTATGCTAACCCCAGTCATGCTGATGTACTCAGTGATTGGCGCGGTGATGCTCAACATGGTGCTAACCATGAACCACAAACCGGGCCGCTACAGCTCAGAAAAAGCCGCAGTGCAGCCGTCGTAAGACGATACCGTCAATAATCGTCAGGGCGTTAAACTCAATGCCGACAGGCTTTAAGCTCAGTGTCAGCATGGCCTAGACAACGCCATGGACCGATAAACAAGCGTCATAAATTAACTGCAGAAGGGCTGATCACGGCCCTTCTATACTTCCTCTCAATGGCTTTCGCTTTACATACAGCCCTGTTTGTCACCAACGCCATTTCCTCCCTATTCTCGCTAATTTCCTGTCGTTCACCGCACCTATCAGCCCACGTTTAGTTTTGATGACCTAGGCTTTGCTTGAACGATTCAAAGAGAGAATTGCTATGAAAAAGACGCTATCTTTCCTCATGTTCAGCACGGCGATATTTAGCGCCAGCGCAATGAGTATGGACAATGCTCCCAACGCAGCGACGACTGATGCGAGACAAGACAATCACTCAGGCTGGTACGCGACCCGTTGGTCAGCATTTGAAGGGGTTAACGCCCCCGACGGCTTTGTGATTGTCGATAAAGACAATCAGCTTACCCAAATCGGTGAGGGCCGAGCCTGTCAATCAGCGCTGCCCGACTACGATTGTGGTTTGGTGGAAGTACGCTATAACCTGGGTGAGTTTTCCGATCCTGTGTTGGCTGATATCGTCACCCAAGCGCAAAACAGCAACTAAATCTGCCTACTCCAACGTCGAATGGAAAGGAAAGGTTAACTTCGAGGTAGGATCAAAAAAGGCGCATTCGCGCCTCTTTTGTTTGTGGGGACAGGAGAGTGCGATTAGATCGCTTCTTCATCCTCTTCACCGGTACGGATACGTACGACGCGCTCGACGTCAGTCACGAAGATCTTACCGTCACCGATCTTACCGGTTTGTGCGGTTTCAATAATGGTGTCGATGCATTGATCCACCACGTCATCGGCAACCACGATTTCCAGTTTTACTTTTGGCAGGAAATCCACCATGTACTCAGCGCCACGGTACAGCTCAGTGTGGCCTTTTTGACGACCAAAGCCTTTCACTTCAGAGACCGTCATCCCGGTAATACCGACTTCTGCCAATGCTTCACGCACGTCATCAAGCTTGAATGGTTTAATGATGGCATCAATTTTCTTCATGGTTTCAATCCTTTTGTTGGCTATCGCTTCGCACGTAAGTGGCCTTCATGGCGTCATTATCACAAATATTATAGGTGCTCACAACGCCAACACTGGGAAGTTTTGCTACTAACACCATGGAAAACAAATAAAAAAACCGCTGTATCTGGGCAGCGGCTTTTCATTTTAGCAACGGTTAGTCCTTTACGTGTTATCCGATATTAACGCGCGCGTTGCGGAACATGCGCATCCATGGGCTATCTTCGCTCCAATCGTCTGGGTGCCAAGAGTTCGCCACCGCGCGGAATACACGCTCTGGGTGCGGCATCATAATAGTTACGCGGCCATCAGTGGTTGTAAGGCCAGTGATCCCGTTAGGTGAACCGTTCGGGTTCGACGGATAAGCTTGCGTCACCTTGCCGTAGTTATCGATATAACGCAGCGCAACCGTACCTGATTGCTCAATGCTCGCAAGGTGCGCATCATCACGTACTTCTACGCGGCCTTCGCCGTGAGACACTGCGATTGGCATCCGTGAGCCTGCCATGCCGTTAAGCAGCAGCGACGGCGACTCTTGCACTTCCACCAAGCTAAAGCGCGCTTCAAAACGCTCAGATTCGTTGCGCACAAAGCGTGGCCACAAGTCGGCGCCCGGGATCAAATCACGCAGGTTAGAGATCATCTGGCAGCCGTTACACACGCCAAGGGCGAAAGTATCGTTGCGACGGAAGAAGCTCTCGAATTGGTCGCGTGCAATGTTGTTGAACAGAATAGACTTCGCCCAACCTTCACCGGCGCCCAGTACGTCACCGTAAGAGAAACCACCGCACGCCACTAGCCCGTTAAAGCCATCCAGTTGAACACGGCCAGAGAGAATGTCAGACATGTGGACGTCTTTCGCATCAAAGCCTGCACGGTCAAACGCCGCCGCCATTTCAACGTGGGAGTTAACGCCTTGCTCGCGCAAGATAGCCATTTGCGGCTTGGCACCTTTGGCAATGAATGGCGCAGCCACATCTTCATTAATGTCAAAGCTCAAGCGGGTATTCAAGCCCGGATCGTTGTTGTCTTTCTTCGCTTCAAACTCTTGATCCGCGCCTTTTGGATTGTCACGCATTGCTTGCATCTTGTGGGTCATTTCAGCCCAGATAGCACGCAACTCGGTACGATTTTGATCCAACAGCGTTTCGCTGCCACGGTTGATGCGAAGGGCATTTTCTGTGGTCACTTTACCAATCACATGGCTACATGCTGCCAAGCCATGAGCGGCAAGTACGGTTTGCACCTTATCAAGCTCCGCATCGGCCACTTGCAGTACCGCGCCCAACTCTTCGTTGAACAGCACGGCGAGGGTGTCATCGCCCAGTGAAGCGATATCGGCATTGATACCACAGTGACCAGCAAACGCCATTTCCGCCAGCGTGGTGTACAAGCCGCCGTCAGCACGGTCGTGGTACGCCAGCAGTTTGCGATCGCGTACCAGAGTTTGTACTGCGTTGAAGAAGCCTTTGAGTAGCTCAGGACTATCGACATCTGCCGCTTTGTCGCCCAATTGCTTGTAAACCTGCGCGAGCGCCGTAGCGCCAAGGCGGTTTTGACCACAGCCAAGGTCAATCAGCACCAGGCTAGAGTCGCCTTTGTCGGTGCGCAATTGCGGCGTGACCGTGTTGCGAATGTCTTCCACACGACCGAACGCGGTAATGATCAGCGACAATGGCGATGTCACTTCACGCTGCTCGCCGTCTTGATCCCACTTGGTTTTCATCGACATTGAGTCTTTACCAACAGGGATGGTCAGGCCAAGCGCTGGACACAGCTCCTCACCCACCGCTTTCACTGCTTCATAAAGACCCGCATCTTCGCCCGGGTGACCTGCTGCGGACATCCAGTTAGCAGACAGCTTAATGCGTTTTAAATCGCCAATGTCACTAGAGGCGATGTTCGTCAGTGCTTCACCCACGGCCATGCGTGCAGATGCGCCGAAATCAAGCAGAGCCGATGGCGTGCGCTCACCCATCGACATCGCTTCGCCGTGGTACGTGTCGTAACTGGCTGCGGTAACAGCACAGTTCGCCACAGGCACCTGCCAAGGGCCGACCATTTGGTCGCGCGCCACAAGACCGGTTACCGTGCGATCACCAATGGTGATCAGGAAGGTTTTTTCCGCTACCGCTGGCAAACGAAGTACGCGATGCGTTGCTTCTTCTAACTCAATACCGCTGCGATCAAGCTCTACACCCACCGCTTTTTGGGTGGTGACGTCGCGGTGCATCTTCGGCGGCTTGCCAAGCAGGATATCCATTGGCATGTCGATTGGGGTGTTGTCGAAGTGGCTATCTTCCAAGGTAAGATGACGCTCTTCTGTCGCAACACCGACAACCGCGTAAGGAGCGCGCTCACGCTGACAGATCGCATCAAAGACTGCCATGTTTTCTGGCGCAACGGCCATCACATAACGCTCTTGCGATTCGTTACACCAAATTTCCAGTGGACTCATACCCGGCTCATCGTTCGGTACGTTACGCAGCTGGAATTTACCGCCACGTTCGCCGTCATCAACCAGCTCAGGCAGGGCATTGGAGATACCGCCCGCGCCCACATCGTGGATAAACGCGATTGGGTTATCATCGCCAAGCTGCCAACAACGGTCGATCACTTCCTGACAACGGCGCTCCATCTCTGGGTTTTCACGTTGTACCGACGCAAAGTCGAGATCTTCTGCCGATTGACCCGATGCCATTGAAGACGCCGCGCCGCCGCCCAAACCGATGTTCATCGCTGGGCCACCCAGTACGATCAGGCTCGCACCCACTGGGATCTCTTTTTTCTGGACGTGATCTTCGCGAATGTTACCCATACCACCGGCGATCATAATTGGCTTGTGATAGCCACGGATCTCTTCGCCATTATGAGAAGCGACTTTCTCTTCGTAGGTGCGGAAGTAACCGAGCAGGTTCGGACGACCAAATTCGTTGTTAAAGGCAGCGCCGCCCAACGGGCCTTCCAGCATGATATCTAGCGCGGTCACGATACGACCTGGTTTGCCAAAATCACTTTCCCATGGCTGCTCAAAGCCAGGAATACGCAAGTTAGACACTGTGAAACCGACAAGGCCCGCCTTTGGCTTACCGCCAATACCGGTTGCGCCTTCGTCGCGAATTTCACCACCACTACCGGTTGAGGCGCCCGGCCACGGCGAGATCGCGGTTGGGTGGTTATGGGTTTCTACTTTCATCAAGATATGGGCATTTTCTTGATGGTAGTTGTATTGACGAGAGTCTGGATCTGGGAAGAAACGACCAACGTTAGAGCCTTCCATTACCGCCGCGTTATCTTTGTACGCAGACAATACGTACTCGCTGTTGGTCTCGAAAGTATTTTTGATCATCTTGAACAGGGATTTTTCCTGCTCAACCCCATCAATCGTCCAATCGGCATTGAAAATCTTATGACGACAGTGCTCAGAGTTAGCTTGAGCAAACATCATCAGTTCGATGTCGTTCGGGTTGCGTCCAAGCTTTGTAAAGCTTTCGACCAAGTAATCGATTTCATCGTCTGCTAGCGCTAGACCGAGCGCGACGTTGGCTTCTTCTAGTGCCGCACGACCGCCACCCAATACATCAACGCTGGCAACTGGAGCTGGCTCGGCTTGCGTGAACAAGGCTTTCGCAGCATCAAGCTCCGTGAACACCACTTCCATCATGCGATCGTGGATCAGCGATTTCAGCAACGTGATTTGCGCTTCATTCAAAGCCGCTGTGCTTTCCACGTAATATGCCGTACCGCGCTCAAGACGCTTAACTTGCGCCAAGCCACAGTTGTGGGCGATATCTGTCGATTTTGAAGACCAAGGAGAGATAGTACCGGGACGAGGTGTTACGAGAAGTAGGAGTCCGGTTGGAGCATGTTCAGCGATAGTTGGGCCGTATTTTAGCAGGCTTACCAATCGGCTTTGCTCATCGGCATTGAGCGGTGAAGAAAGGTCGGCGAAGTGCATGAATTCGGCATAGATACCGGTGACAGGCAATTCCAACTCTCGGCAACGCTCCAGCAGTTTGTTGACGCGGAACTCAGACAGTGCGGGGGAACCTCGCAAAATTTCCATGTGCATACATCTCTCGATTAGCAGTTAGAAGAAAGGGGATTGTGCGATGGGGTCTAACCGCGTCGATGGCTTCACTTGACGGCATTCCAGTGCGACTCTCTCACTAAAAAGCTGTAATACAAGCACTTAACAGCAATCGCGCATAAACTCCATGGCACCAGCCTCTTCGATGCGCGGTATTATAGGGGAAAATCGCGGCGGGTGTAACACCAAAAGCAAACGTTTGCGCATTTTTTTATAGAAAGAAAAAACCATCCCCCTAGTACACCTCATTTTACTGCGCTGAAAATCTGCCAACGGAAAAATGGCTGCGGTTTTACGCTACACTGAGGTAAAAACGCGATAGCTGTGCAAGTAACTCCGCGCCCAGTTTGGAAAATCCACTATCGATAACCTACTTTGCTCGACCCTGTTCCTCTGGTATAAAGACAGACGATACCGAGATAAGAGAGTGTGCATTTGATTCAATTTGCCCCCCTACGACGCTGGTTTGTCTACTGTACATTGGTGCTACTGACCTTTCTGGTAGCAGGATGTAGCGATCCCACTATTAATGAAGAAACCACGCTTGATCAAATCCAAGCGCGTGGTGTGTTGCGCGTAGGTACGATAAATAACCAACTGTCCTATTACATTGGTCCTGATGGACCCACTGGCTTGGATTACGAGTTAGCCAGCATGTTTGCCGAACGCTTAGGCGTGCAACTGGAAATGCGCCCAGTGTTTGGTTTGTCAGGCCTGTTCCCTGCCCTTGATCGGGGTGAATTTGATTTTGTGGCGGCGGGCTTAACCGTGATGCCAAGCCGCCTTGAACGCTATGCGCCAGCGCCAGCCTATTACTTTGCTAGCCAAGTCTTAGTGTACAAAAACGGCACCGGTCGTCCGAAAAGCATTGAACAAGTGATCGCCAAAGGCGGCGAGATCGTGGTGGCCGCCAACTCGAGCCACGAAGCAACCTTGTTTGAGCTGCAAAAGCAGTACCCTGAACTCAATTGGCGTACCACAGATCAACAAGACGGTGATGAACTGCTGCAACAAGTCGCCAGCGGCGAGCTAAAATACACCGTCGCTGATTCGATTGATGTTGCCTTAATGCAACGCATCTACCCCGATGTGGCGGTAGCGCTTGAGCTAAGTGAAGATCAAGCCATTGCGTGGTACGTCGACAAAACCAGAGATGATGGCTTATACGCGCTACTGATCGAGTTCTTTGGCGAGATCCAAGAATCTGGCGAATTGGCGAAATTAGAAGAGCGCTACTTCGGCCATGTTGACTCGTTTGATTATGTCGACACTCGCGCCTTTATTCGTGCGATTGAAACCACCTTGCCACGTTGGCAGCCGCTGTTTGAGAAATACTCGGCGGGCCGATTTGATTGGCGTTTGATCGCCGCGCTGGCGTATCAAGAGTCACACTGGAACCCGGATGCCGTTTCACCAACAGGCGTGCGTGGCTTAATGATGCTGACGCTCGCGACGGCGAAATTTGTCGGCGTTGAGAATCGCCTCGATCCGGAGCAGAGCATTCGTGGCGGGGTTGACTACCTGGCCGGTCTGATGAAACGGATCCCTGATAGCATCGATGAGCACGAGAAAGTGTGGTTTGCCCTCGCCTCTTATAACGTTGGCTTTGGCCATGTGATGGACGCCCGTCGTCTGACGCGCGCCCAAGGTGGCAACCAAGACTCTTGGGCAGATGTAAAACAGCGCCTGCCGTTGCTGCGCAAGCGTCAGTACTACAGCCAAACTCGTTACGGTTATGCCCGCGGCGATGAAGCGTTAAAGTACGTGGAGAACATCCGTCGCTACTATCAAAGCATTACCGGCTACTACAAATCGCTAGAGCCTGAAGTGCCTGTCGAAGTCGATCTGGACGAGATCACCTCCGTGGTGGTGCCTGTGTCTGGCGCTGTCAGCGCGGCGGCTCCAACCACCGAAGCGGCCGCTGAAAGCACAGAGCAAAGCGAATAACCGCACAACTTGGCGAAATAATGAGGAGAAAGCTTGTATTTGCAGGCTTTCTTTCTCAAAATCGGCCTCAGCCAAAACAATAATATCGTCGTATAAACGTTAACAGTGAAGCGCCAACCGCGCTCTGATGACGTGATGTTTTACAAGGATCAGCAATATGGCATTGAAGAAAACCCGCCGCGCCTTACATGCAGGTGCAGCATGCCGACGTCGAAAAACGATGCGCCGCACCCAGCGCGAGAAAACCCTCGACCGCCAGCGCGTGTACTTTGCTTTTAGCCACGCAGAAACCAGCAATTTCTAACCTGTACTACTTCGCTATGATTCATTGGTCGCTAGCGATTAATTATGTCCAATGAGCAGTTCGCTCTGAGCCGTTCACGGAAAATTGTCACTCGCTATGCCAGTGAGTGACTTATTCTCCCTCGGCGTGACCCTTCCCTCTTATTTTCACCGCCTGCCACAACGGCAAATTATGTTGTATATCAACGTGTTTAGTCGAGAAAGCACCGTCAAACTTAAGCGCAAGGATCGCCGTTATCGTCGGCTTTCGCCGCTTGCTTGGCCGCCTTTTTCTCGGCGCGACGACGACGGAAAAACGCTTGCAGCTGCTCACGGCATTCGTCTTCCAATACGCCACCTTCATACGCAACTTTATGGTTAGCGGCAGGATAATCGAGCAGGTTCATCACCGTCCCAGCGGCACCGGTTTTCAGATCGGGCGCACCAAAATAGACTTTCTTGATCCGCGCATGGATCATCGCTGACGCGCACATTGGGCACGGCTCCAGCGTGACGTATAACTCGGCATCAAGCAAACGGTAATTGCCGATCACCTTTCCAGCTTGGCGTAGCGCCATGATCTCCGCATGCGCTGTCGCATCATGTTGCGTGATCGAGCGATTCCACCCTTGCCCAATCACTTTGCCATCCAGCACCACTACGGCGCCGACAGGCACTTCACCCTCTTGCTCCGCTTTCGCGGCAAGAGAAATTGCAAACTGCATATATTCAGGGTTCAAAGGACAAACTCCGTCGTGAGATCTGGCGCTGATTATACCGATAACGCGGTGAATGTGCAGAGCTTGCACAAGGAAGGGCAATAACAAAAATGGCAGGCACAAAAAAGTCGGCCTTAAAGCCGACTTTTCGATAAAGGGAGGGGATGGATTAGAAGCCCAGTGGAATGCCGAACACGAAGAAGGCGATTAGCAGGCCAGTCCACGACATCAGGAACATCACCGAGTAAGGCACCATCATCGCAATCACATCACCAAAGCTAAGCTCAGGCTTGTACTTACGCATGAACGCAAGGATAACACCGGCATAAGTCATCATCGGAGTGATGATGTTGGTTGATGAGTCCGCGATACGGAATGCCGCTGCGACCAAATCAGGCGTCATATCTGGGTTTACTTGGTACAGCATAGGTACAAAGATTGGGCCCAATAGCATCCACTTCGAGGTCAAACCACCCACGAACAGGTTGATGATTGCCGTTGTAATGATAAAGCCAACAATCAACAGAATTGGGAACTGCTGCAGACCTAGCGCTTGCAAGCCTGTCGCACCCAAGTAAGTGATGTAGGTACCCAAACCAGAGTACGTCATCAAGCCTAGGAAGTTGTAACAGAAGAAGGTCAGTACCAGAACGTAACCCATAGTGTTCATCTGTTTCACCATCGCGGTGACAACATCTTGTACGCTCTTAAACTTACCTGCAGCCACACCGTAGAAAATACCGGTAATAGTAAAGACTAAGGTGATCAGAAGGATAACGTTGTTTAGGTAAGGAACAACTTCACGCGTGGTGCCATTCGCTTCTACGGTGTAAGGCGCCAATGGACCCATTGCAAGACCGGCGATAACCAGCAGTGAAACAATCAAGCCCAAACCAGACGCTATGATACCTTTGTTTTCTGACTCAGAAACCGCAAAGTCGTTCAGGTTCATGTCTTCAGGAATGGTGTATGACATTTTCTCAAGACGTGGACCAACAAATTTGGTGGTGATCCATGCACCTAGACCGGCTAGCAAGAAGGTTGATGCAAAGATAAAGAAGTAGTGCATCGTCGCTGGCGTCAGCTCTTTACCATCAGCGGTGGTGAACGGTACACCTTGCGCTTCAGCAAAGATGCGCGCATTTTCACCGATGATGACATCGATAGGTGTAGCAGGAATAAGGTTTGCAGAGAAGCCTGCCGATACACCAGCAAACGCTGCTGCCATACCGATCAGTGGGTTTTTACCCAAGCCTGCGTAAAGCATACCCGCAAGCGGGATCAATACGAGGTAGCCTGCATCCGTCGCCACTGAGCTCATGATACCCAAGAACACGACCAACAACGGCAGCAGTTTCTCGTTAATGCGCAGGCCCACTTTTTTGATCAATGCGGTTAGCATGCCTGAGTTTTCGGCGACACCGACACCCAGCATAACGATCATAATGGTACCCAGTACGCCGCCACCAAACGACAACCAGTTTTTCAAAATCGCATTATCAAAAATCCAGCGAACGTTTTCGGTCGCTAGCATGTTTTGAATGGTGTACTCGGTCATGCCGCCAGACGTGTTGGCAAGCTCAAACGTCATTCCACCAATTAACCCCGTCAGCACCAAACAAAAGGCGAACAAAAACATGAAGATAATGATTGGGTCAGGAATACGTTTCCCCGCGCGCTCTATAAAGCCAATTAGGCCGCCGTTTTCAGCTTTAGCGGTTTCATTGCTCATCTTTTAGCTCCTTGCTAGTAAAGTATTTCTCAAGATTGCGCAAAATTAGCAGATAAGTCTTTTACAGTAAAATTCACAAAAGCGTAATAATTTCAGCTTAAAAAATCACCCAAAACAGACTTGCATGTATTTTGTTTCATCTTGAATATATAAATCAGAACTAAAAACCTATTACAAAACATTTATCAGAACAATGCTCTGAAGAATAAATGTTCAGGTTTTACTTTATTTGCGAGATAAGATAACAAGCAAGTAACCATGAGCCAGCAAGATTAACTAGAACATACTCAGACACGTTACGCAGATACAAAAAAACCCCGCATCGGCGGGGTTAGTTTTTCAACAAAATGAGGGGCTTGTTTGCTCACATTGGCGAATAGGTGTACGGCGCTTGAATGCCCAGCGGGATCCCGATGAACCAGTACAGCAGCAGGAAGGCTGTCCAACCAATCAACATCGCAATCGAGTACGGCATCATCATTGACGCCAATGAGCCAATACCAGAGCTTTTCACATAGCGTTGCATGTAAACCACCACCAGCGGGAAGAACACCATCATCGGTGAAATGATGTTAGACACTGAGTCACCAACACGGAATGCCGCTTGGGTCAGCTCGGGTGACAAACCCACTGCCATCAGCATAGGTACCATGATAGGGCCAATCAGCGCCCATTTCGCCGATGCAGAGCCCACCAGCAAGTTCACACTCGCGGTCAGCAAAATCATGCCGACAATAGTCACTTGCGGCGGCAGATCGAGCGCTTGCAGTGCTTGTGCGCCTGACAGTGCCAGCAAGGTGCCCAAGTTTGACGCAGAAAACGCCACCAAGAACTGTGCGATAAAGAATGCCATCACCATAAAGCTGCCCATGCCAGCCATGGTTTTGGTCATCGCTTTGATCACATCATCAGATTTCTTAAAAGTACCCGCCACTTTGCCGTAAACCACACCTGGGATCACGAACAGAATAAAGATCAGCGGCACAATCGATTCCATCACTGGCGCATCGAACGCGGTGAGTTCACCGGTTGGCGAGCGAAACGGCGACGCTTCTGGGATCAGCGCGGCAATCAACAGGGCAATACCGGCGATCATCGACCAGCCTGCGCGCGAAAACGCTTTGCTTTCTAGCGCGGTGAATGAGCCCAGATCCGGCGCTTCTTCCGCATCATCATCAATTGGCGTGTTCGCCAAACGCGGCTCAATCACTTTCTCCGTCACGTACCAGCCGATCGCAATGATCACCAGAGACGACAAACCGGTAAAGTAGATGTTCGCTAGCGGGTTCACCACATAGCTTGGATCGTAAATGACCGCTGCTTCTTGTGTGAAACCAGCCAAGAGTGGATCAACCCCAGACGGGATAAAGTTGGCCGAGAAACCACCCGATACACCGGCAAATGCCGCTGCAATCCCCGCAAGCGGATGACGACCCGCCGCATGGAAGATGATACCGCCCAGTGGAATAACCAGTACGTAACCCGCATCAGCAGCGGTGTGCGACACAATCGCCACCAAAATAAGCATTGGGGTAAGCAATTTTTGCGGCGTAAACGCCAGCATCTTTTTCAGACCGGTGTTAATAAAGCCTGAAGCTTCGGCAACACCCACACCCAGCATAGCCACCAGCACGATACCCAAAGGGGCAAAACCGGTGAAGTTTTTCACCATGGTCGATAAAAAGTGCGCGATATTGTCGCCGGTTAGCAGGTTGTTGATTTCAACAGGGGCTTGCGTCACCGGGTGGATCAAACCGAAATCAACGTGAGAAAGAATGGCAGACAGTACCCAAACCGAGACTAGTCCCCAGAAGAACAGCAATGCAGGATCAGGGATCTTGTTCCCCGCTCGCTCAATAAAATTCAGGAATTTATCCATTGCACCGCCGCGAGGCGCTGACAATGCCTGAGTTTCGATTTTGCTCATGGAAGCTCCAATTACGTGTTGTGTTGCGACGACCACGTGAACCCTGACGACTATCGAGCGATTAAATGTTTGTTTATGTTATATATTTATTTGCTGACAGTGTTTATGTCTATTTATTCGCCAAGTCACGAGAAAAAGCATTGTAAATAAACTTTTATACGATATAAAGATATTTATGATTCCTATATAGCATTTCTGTTTATTTCAAAGAGATAACTGGACAAGAAAATCAATGCGACTAGATAAGCATCTGTTTTTGGGTTAGGAGGCAAACAGAGTCGTTGTGGTTGGAAAAGTGAAACGTCATCAGAAAACAGTCAGTGTATGTTGGGACTCTAACCCTAGATAAGCAACACTTGAGGTATGAGCCGCCATCCGTTGGCAGACTTAATCATTTGCTTGTTTTTAGGCGAAAAACACTCAGTGACCAAATAAAACAAAATGTAACATCGGGTATTGCTTCCGGCCATCACTCGCAACACGTTAAAATCATCAGACACTTAAAACTAAATAACTAGCCACCTGAATTTGCAGCAGATGATAATGATAAATAACATCTATTTCTATAAGGCTATTCTCATGCGCTCGTTTTCATTTCTTCTGTTATCAATAGTTTTAGCAGCTCCAGCTACGGCTTTAGCGAATGAAAGTTCAGGTAATATCTCTTCTCACCTCTACTCTGATAAAAACCCCTACTTCTACGATACATCAGCTGAAGGTCACGATAAAAACACCCATTGGGGCGCATGTATGAGAATGATTGGGGATACCATTCTCGTCGCAGATACTGTTGCGGTTGTGAAAAATAACCCTGAGAAATATCCGATAAGTGATGAGGATAATCGTGCGCAGATCAAACAGATGTACCCAACCAATGTTGGCACATTCCAAGATCAAATTAATGCAAAAATTATCGAGATAGGCTTTGCAAGCTGGCAACTTAGTACCGATGAGTTGGATAATCCTCCGATCTCAACCAAGGTATGGGAATGGTGTGCCGCACAGCCAACCACTTTATTCAACTCGTTGTAGCGGCCAGCACGCTGCCGCTATCACTTGAATGCGTCACATCTATACCATTTCCATCTACGTGTAGATAACGCCGTTTTCAAGGCATAAAAAAGTCCGCCAATCGGCTCAACGTAGTTCATTTAAGCGGAGCTGCGTTACGATTAACAGGATATCGGGTCTTTGATATTTTTACCGTCCTAGGCCGATTAGGCTTAGGGCGTTTGTCTATAAATAGGATGGATAGATTTCCCCAAAGGCTTTTTAGACGCTTTGGTGTATTGCCCAACGACACCGCTCTACTCATTACTATTAATTGGCTTGCTATAAACTGGCAAGCGTACTTAAAGCTGATTTCATTTAGTACACGACCAAGCTCTACCGCTGCTTTGTACCCCCTAAATTAGTAAGCACCAACTAATTGGATGCCGTAGCCAATTTATGTTTTGAAAGCAACGATAACTCTTAAAAAATGACACACACTGTGTGTCATTCTCATAAAGCTCTATCTTTATTCGCTTACCTAACTGCTGTGTGAATTAGCTCGAGAAGTTACGCCTATCTTCTTTGTGGCGACCTAAAATCCTAAAACAAGGTTCGCATTTCAGACACACTCCGATTAAGCCCGTTCGGTATCTTTGCTCTAACATGCAACACTAGTCTGCACTAAGCACCCGGGAGTATTAAACAATGCATAAATTGATCCTAGCTGCCATTGCAGCTTTCTCTTTAACGGCTTGTTTTTCAGAAAAAATGCCGACAGAGATAACAGATGAAGTTTGTAAGACCATTGACGAATATAAAAGTCCAGAAATACGCAGCGAGCTAACAAGAAAATGTTTAATAAGAGATTGATTTCTGCCTACCGTTCACAAGGGAAATCGCAAAACCTTCTAAGATAAGTTTCTTACTATTGAACCACCATAATCTATCGATTGTGGTGGTTCTTTCATTCAGTGTCGGAGAATTACTTTACTAAGCCAATAGTTTTAGTGATTACTTCTACTTCCCAATATTCAAATTGCCGTTGGCGATACTTTAACTCCCGTCCACTCATACCACCCCAGTCCTGTAACATTGCAGCCCTTTTCCCGATATTCAGCTTTGTTGTATACCGCCCTAACTGCTGTGTGATTTAGCTCGGAAAGTCATGCCTATATTCTTTGTAGCAATCTAAATGCCTAAAATAAGGTTCGCATTTCAGACACTCTCCGACTAAGCACGCTCAGTATCTGTGTTCTAACATGCAACACTAGTCTGCACTAAGCACCCAGGAGTATTAAACCATGCATAAATTGATCCTAGCCGCCATTACAGCTTTCTCTTTAACCGCTTGCTTTTCAGAAAAAATGCCGACAGAGATAACAGATGAAGTCTGTGAGAGTATTGATGACTATAAGAGCTTAGAAATACGCCGAGCGATAAAAAATCAATGCTTAAAAAGAGGTGAATTCGTACCAAGCCCGCACACTGAGTATTAATTCCCTAAAATAAATTTACTACTGTAACCACTACAACATATGGATTGTAGTGGTTACAGAAAGCGAGTAATGCTGAGTCCATTATCTAGTTTACTAGTTCAGATGCGATCGCTGATTATTTTTGGTTCTTTATAATTTAAACTGCAGATGGCTCAATCTTCAGGCAGGTTCACTCATCAATCATACCCATCAAAAATCACAGTCAAACCGTGCTTGGCCTTGCTAGACATTGCCAGATATTGCTAAGTCAGAAACAAAAAAAGTCCGCAGTTACGCGGACTTAGGTATGCTTTATTGCCTGTAGTTGCTAGGCTTTGCTTATTGGAAAATTATTCCCATTCGATAGTCGCTGGCGGCTTACCAGAGATATCGTAAACCACGCGAGAGATGCCATCGACTTCGTTGATGATACGGTTAGAAACCTTACCTAGGAAGTCGTACGGTAGGTGTGCCCAGTGCGCGGTCATAAAGTCGATAGTTTCGACTGCACGCAGTGAAACAACCCAATCATACTTACGGCCATCGCCCATTACGCCCACTGAACGTACCGGTAGGAACACGGTGAATGCTTGCGATACTTTGTTGTAGAGATCAGCGTTGTGCAGCTCTTCAATGAAGATAGCATCAGCGCGACGTAGCAAGTCACAGTACTCTTTCTTGATTTCGCCAAGCACTCGTACACCTAGGCCAGGACCTGGGAACGGGTGACGGTACAGCATGTTGTACGGCAGACCTAGCTCAAGACCAATCTTACGTACTTCGTCTTTAAACAGCTCACGTAGCGGCTCAACCAGACCCATTGCCATATCTTCTGGCAGGCCACCCACGTTGTGGTGTGACTTGATCACGTGCGCTTTACCGGTTTTCGATGCCGCTGATTCGATCACATCTGGGTAGATAGTCCCTTGGGCCAACCATTTCGCGTTTTTCAGCTTCTTCGACTCTTCATCGAAAACGTCTACAAACACGTGACCGATGGTCTTACGCTTGTCTTCTGGATCTGACTTGCCTTTCAGCGCTTCTAGGAAGCGATCTTCTGCGTCAACTTTGATGATGTTTAGACCGAACTGATCGCCAAACATATCCATAACTTGCTGACCTTCGTTCAAACGAAGTAGACCGTTATCCACGAAGACACAGGTTAGCTTGTCGCCGATCGCGCGGTGAACCAGCATCGCAACTACTGATGAATCCACACCACCTGACAGGCCAAGGATCACTTCGTCGTCGCCCACTTGCTCTTTAATGCGCGCAACAGCGTCTTCGATGATAGATTCAGAGGTCCAAAGACGCTCACAACCACATACGTTCAGTACGAAGTTTTCCAGCATCTTCAAGCCGTTTTTGGTGTGCGTTACTTCTGGGTGGAACTGCACGCCGTAGTATTTCTTCTCTTCGTTCGCCATTGCCGCGTAAGGACAGGTGTCAGTTTGCGCGATTTTGGTGAAGTCAGAAGGAATTTCAATAACTTTGTCGCCGTGGCTCATCCACACATCTTGCGTCGCTTCAAGACCCGCGAACAGCGCAGATTCACCGGTCACTTGCACCGCAGCGTAGCCAAATTCACGCTCAGAAGAGCCCGCTACTTTACCGCCAAGTTGCTCTGCCATGGTCTGCATGCCGTAGCACACACCAAACACAGGCACACCTGAATCAAATACATATTGAGGCGCACGTGGCGAGTTCGCTTCCGTTACGCTCTCTGGGCCACCAGATAGGATGATGCCATCTGGGTTGAACTCACGAATATCCGCTTCTTCAACGTCCCAGCTCCACAGCTCACAGTAAACACCGATCTCACGAACACGGCGCGCTACTAGTTGGGTGTACTGAGAACCGAAGTCCAAGATCAGAATACGTTGGTCATGAATGTTCTTTGTCATTTTTGGCAGTCTTATAAGCTAAGTTATTACAACGGAGGCGAGTGTACCCGCCTCTCATTAATGCAGCAAGAAAAAAGCAAACGTTTTCGTGCGGTTAATTCTCTCGGCTGAATTAACCTAAACGGTAGTTTGGTGCTTCCTTGGTAATTTGAACGTCGTGGACGTGAGATTCCGCCATACCCGCACCTGAAATTCGAACGAATTCCGCTTTGGTACGCATATCTTCAATCGTCGCAGAGCCGGTCAAACCCATGCTTGAGCGCAGGCCGCCCATTTGCTGGTGAACGATTTCTTTCAGTAGGCCTTTGTAAGCGATACGGCCTTCGATACCTTCTGGTACCAGCTTGTCAGCCGCGTTATCAGATTGGAAGTAACGGTCAGAAGAGCCCTGAGACATCGCGCCCAGTGAGCCCATACCACGGTATGATTTGTATGAGCGACCATTAAAGAGGATCACTTCACCCGGTGCTTCTTCTGTACCGGCGAACATTGAACCGACCATCACACATGATGCGCCAGCCGCAATCGCTTTACAGATATCACCAGAGAAACGAATACCGCCATCCGCGATAACAGGAATGCCACACTCGTTAGCCACTTCAGCAGCATCCGCAATCGCGGTGATTTGAGGTACACCCACACCGGTAACGATACGAGTGGTACAGATAGAGCCTGGGCCGATACCCACTTTTACTGCACTTACACCAGCATCGATAAGTGCTTTAGCACCTGCGCCAGTGGCAACGTTACCGCCAATGATGTCGAGATCTGGGTAAGCGGCGCGTGTTTCGCGAATGCGGTTTAGTACACCTTCAGAGTGACCGTGAGAAGAGTCGATAAGCAGAACGTCAACGCCCGCTTCAACCAGTGCCGCAACACGCTCTTCGTTACCTGCGCCTGCGCCTACTGCCGCACCCACACGTAGACGGCCTTGTGCGTCTTTACAGGCGTTTGGTTTGGTTTCTGCTTTGTGGAAGTCTTTTGCGGTGATCATACCGGTTAGTTGGAACTCATCATTCACAACCAGTACTTTCTCAACGCGTGCTTCGTGCATTTTCTCTTGCACTTCTTCACGGGTTGCACCTTCTTTTACTGCAGCTAGACGCTCTTTTGGTGTCATCACTACTGATACTTTCTTAGAAAGATCAGTCACAAAACGTACGTCACGACCGGTAATGATACCGACAAGCTCATTGCTTTCCGTAACGACTGGGAAACCCGCGAAGCCGTGTTTGTCAGTCAGCGCGACCACTTCTGCAATTGTTGCTTCAGGGCTCACAGTCACAGGATCGGTAACCACACCTGATTCGTACTTCTTCACCATGCGAACTTGGTTAGCTTGCGCTTCAATTGACATGTTTTTGTGAATAAAGCCGATACCACCTTCTTGCGCTAGCGCAATCGCCAAACGACCTTCAGTAACGGTGTCCATCGACGCCGAAATCATCGGAATGTTAAGCGTAATATTTTTAGTCAGACGGGTGCGCAGATCCGCAGTGTTAGGCAGTACAGTTGAATGGGCTGGAACCAGCAGAACATCGTCGAAAGTCAAAGCTTCTTGTTTGATTCGTAACATTGCAATATCTCACACCAAGTTAGTAATTTAGGTAATGTCAGGCTTTCCCAAGACTTTTGAACAAGTCTGGAATGATTGGGATACCCTTTATATTGCGGTGGAATTATACGTACAGGCCAAACGTTTGGCTACAAATTTTTTGGATTTTTTTCTTGACTTTTTTTACTTGATCTATAGAATCCGTCGGTTAATTATCCGGTGCTACGGGCGAGATACCTGCTATTGATCTGCCCGATATAAAGTCTTATCCTCTGCAACACCAGCACAACTACCGGATAACTCCCTTGACCGACCTATCAGCCTCCCAAAATTCACGTATCTTCACCGTCTCTTCGCTCAATGCGGAAGTCCGTCTTTTACTTGAAAATGAAATGGGCGTGGTTTGGTTGGTGGGCGAGCTTTCCAACTTCTCAATGCCGGTCTCAGGCCATTGGTACTTCACCTTAAAAGACAGTCGCGCTCAGGTAAAATGCGCCATGTTCAAAGGCCATAACCGCCGAGTGCTGTTCAAGCCGACGAACGGCAACCAAGTCTTGGTGAAAGCGCGCCTCTCTTTATATGAGCCTCGCGGCGACTATCAGCTGATCGTCGAAAGTATGCAGCCGGAAGGCGATGGGCGTTTGCAGCAGCAGTTCGACGCCCTCAAGCAAAAGCTGGTGAGCGAAGGGTTGTTTGATCAAGCGCTCAAGCGTCCACTGCCCGTCTCCCCTGCTCGGGTTGGCATTATTACTTCGCAATCAGGAGCTGCCCTGCAAGATATCCTCAATATTCTTCAGCGCCGCGATCCGGGGTTGCCGATCGTCATCTATCCCACGCTAGTTCAGGGCGATGGCGCAGCTATTAGCATTGCGCAAGCCATTGGCCGTGCGAACGCACGTAATGAATGTGACGTGCTCATTGTCGGTCGAGGCGGTGGTTCGCTAGAAGATCTGTGGTGTTTTAACGAAGAAATCGTGGCGCGCACCATCGCAGCAAGTCAGATCCCGATCATCAGTGCTGTGGGTCATGAAGTAGATGTCACCATTGCTGATTTTGTTGCAGACATGCGCGCACCCACCCCTTCCGCCGCTGCCGAATTGGTCAGTCGCGATCAATCACATCGCCTGCAAAAGCTAGAGCAAATTGAGCGTCGTCTTTCGCAAGCGGCAAAACAAACCTTGGCGCACAGCGAGCATCAACTTACCCGTCGATTACAGCAGTTGATGAGCCTGCACCCGCGCCGTCAATTACAGCAACAGTCACAGCAGCTCGACGAGATCACGCTGCGCCTTCAGCATGCGATGCAAGCGCAGATCAACCGCGATCAAAATCGCATGATTCGACTGGATCATCGCTTATCGGTAGCCTCACCGCAGCGTAAGATCGCGCAAGATAGCCAGCGGGTGGATCAACTAACTCAACGTCTGCACGCCAGCTTGCGCCACACCATGACGCAAGCGCAGCACCGCTTTGCGCTCGCTGTCGGTCAGCTTGAAAGTACCAGTCCATTAACGATTTTAAATCGAGGCTACAGCATGACCACCGATGAAAATGGCAAGGTGGTGACGAAGGCTGAGCAAGTCACGTCAGGCGACACGCTTATCACTCAAGTTGCGGAAGGGAAAATTTACTCTGTGGTGAGTGAGGGTTCATCAAAGTAGCTCGGCTACGCCAACAGGTTGGCCGCTCTAGTTACTTAACCGCTCTATTTACTTAACCGCTCTAGCTACTTAATCACTCAAGCGACTTAACCAGACCAGCCGTTTGGCTATTCAACAGCATGGTCAATCCTACCTGTGCTGATAAATCGCCCACACCTGATTGCCTCCTAATAACCAACCCTGTTTACAACGGGGTTGGTTGTGCTCTAGCTGATCAGCTTAACTTTTAATGACTTACCGCTTCAAAGCGTCTAATAGCGCGCGAGCGAGATTTCAGCTCATTGCAATGATTACAGAAAAAGCTCGCCGCACCGCAAGCATTTAGCTTTTCCAAAGGCTTGCCACAATCTGGACAGTCGGCTTGATGCAGATAGGCTTGATGACACGCTTCACACACGTAGCGTCCTTCTTGCCACACCAACTCTTTCTGACACTGCGGACACGGTTTTTCACTCATACTATTTTCCTCACTAGGTGCTGACACTCAGCGATATTTCGCCTAGAAACGCGTAACAGCGGCCATGGGTTACGACAACGTACTGCGGCCCTATTACCACGACTTTTAAGCAAAAGTTTTAGCTGAAAAATCAGCGTAAATCGATTTCATCGTTCCGGGATTCTTATTGCGAATACTTGGCTCTTTTTACGATCAAAAAATACTCCAACAACACATTTGATCTTAAATTGCTCTATTTATAAACAGCAGCGATAGGGAAGATCATGGCTTAAACACCTTTTGATCAGCGATCACCCCCGAAAAGAATATTTATCAATACACATCCCGAAAGCATAAGTTACATGTTCTGCATATGGATTTTTAAAAGGATTTAATCCTGCCAAGTAATATTAAAAACCAGAAGATCCAGAACAAATGAAATGCGTGATACGCGATCATCAGATGATCGCGTTTCGATAGCAATCCGCCGCTAGGCCGCAACAACGCGCGTTTTCATCATAACCAATTGTGGATCCACTAAATTTAACTGGATCAATATCTTGGAAAATTCCGCCAAATGTGTGGCATGTGTTCCGCCGCACGGCATACTTGCCGGAGCTTCGCCGCTCAGTTCAATTTGCCAATAGCGCGAATCGGTAAGTAATTCCCCGTCACAGCGCATTGAAATCGCCACCGGCGTTTCGAGCCATTGCGCTAAGAGCGCGTTGGCTTTATCTTCAATCGCGGGTAAGTCCTCAACCATCTCAGCGGTATTAAGCCCTCGTTTTTTAAGGGTTTTACCAAGACGATAATGGTCTTCACAGGCGTCAGGAGTGACTCGGCTACGCTGCTGGGCGTAGCTGTTGAAATCAAAATTACCTAAGGGATCAAGACGGTCGGCCTCTTTACGCCAATACCCTTGTGCCAACACCTTGTTCAATGCCATCGATGCCAAATGGCCCGCAGTATGACCACGACTCAATCCGTCTTGGTAAGCTTGATCGACACTGAGCGTGATCTCATCACCAGCGGTGATCGCGGCAGTACCGTTTTTACATGCTTCCGGCGCAGCGATAATATGCGCGACCACAAAACACCAGCCCATCTCGCCACGACGCGCGGTGATCGCGCTACCGAGTTGTAACTCGCCCGAATCAGCAGAATATGCTGCGGTTAAAACATCAATAACAGGATATTCTTTCCCTACAATGCTGAGATAGCCTTTATCGGCGGGGTGATCCGGCCACAAATGACTGACAGGATGAAACGGCGTTTGATCGGTGATCACCACAAACTGTTGCTCAACCCTCTCAGCAAACAATACGGTCGCTGCAGTGCTAAAACACTTCGCGGGAAAAAGAACACGGGTAGACTGCATATATAGCCCTGCACTATTCATAAAAACTGCTCGCAGTGTAACCACAATGGCCGCGTATTTCACGAGATCGTGCCATGCTAAAGCCGAGTCATCTTGTTCATACCGTTCTGTAAATGCGCTACACCGAACGTTTGCTCAGCAACGCCAGTAACTGCTCGGTCGGCCGCACCAGTGCCACGATTGCTTCATCGTAAATGATGGACGAAGCCGCGAGCTGGTTTTGATATTCGGCTATCCTCTGTTGAGATATCGCCGGTTGAACTATTGTCGATTGATCTATAGGCGGTTGATCTCTCAGCGAAGAAACAGCGCTTAGCCTCTCAAGTAGTGCCAACCCCAGCTGAGACACCGCTGCCGTGGCATTCGCTAGTGTTACGCCAGCGGGATGATGCGCGGCAAACGCCTCTGCCGACGCCTGCGCAGCCTGATGCGCACACTGATAATGCGCAGTGAGTGTATCCAGCGTCCGTTTTACCTCCCCCGAAGAGCAAGGCTCACCGGATTGAGCATCGCGTAGCATCGTCTCTTCAAGGCTCGTGATCAACTGACCCATTTCATACACCGCCATGCTTTCTACGGGTAAGGCATCGACAAACCGGTTGAGCCGCTCATGCTGGTTGTAATGCCCCCCAGGCGGCTGCGTGGCTATCCACTTTTCCCAGTTACGGGCATAGTACTGAGCAGGCTCGGTGTATTTGCCAAGCTGCACCAAACACTCGTAATCGCTCGCGATTCGCTTTAGTAACAACCGCGCATTGGCATGATGGCGCAGCCCGACTGATATTTCTGACCACATGTCTATCGCTTGCAACCGCTGATAGAGGCTTTGCTCATCACGCAACGCTGCTGGCGACCAAAAACGCTCCGCCACTGCATAGCTGCGCGGCCACAGATACTGTTCAACGGTGTCGCTGTCTTTGTTTTCCATCCAAATGGTGATCTCGCCACCCAAAATCTTGGTTTCTTCTTCCTCACTCAAGATCGCAGGGTAACCGGCCGTTGGCGGCGGGATAACATCACCGCGCTCTGAAAAAGCCAATAACACACCTGTGGTTGGCCAGCGGACATTGCCGATACGCTGGTAGCTGCCTGCGGTCAATCCGTGTGCATCCAGCGACAAATTAAACTCGGTCACCGACATAAAATTATCGTAATGACCCACAAAACGCTGCCCCGGAACATATTCTTCCACTTCAAGTGCGCGGCGAGACTGGTTTTCATAATCAGTAAAGGCGCGCACGCCCTGTGGTGAGCTGATAATGGTCAATGTCCCTTTGCGTGGTCCCTCTTTGGTGCGGCGTTTTTCCCATTGATACGTTACAAACGACTCGTTCGCTTTTAAACGATCATCAATGGGCCTTGGGTGTGGTACCGGATCGTTGCGGTAGTGATAACTGGTTGGCTGCGGTTGATCAAAGTAGAAGCCGGTAGAGAGGATCCCGCAGTAACCTTGCTTGGCTGCGCGGCCTAGGCTGTCGTGGCCTTGCCAGCTTTGGATCACAATCGAGGTTGGCAGATCTTTATGCCACACTTCATCCCAGCCAATCATTTTTCGCTGGCGCGCAGCGAGCATTTTCTCGACCTTGGCATTGAGATAAGACTGCAAGCCACGCACACCGTCTAGCTGATTTTCTTTAATAAACGATTGATGCTTTTCACTTTCCAGCCATTGGATGTAGTTGGGCTCATCGCCACCGATATGGATATATTCATCGGGAAACAGCGCAACCACTTCATCGAAAATATCGCCCAACATTGCATAGAGTTTGGGGTTAAGCGGATCCATTAACGGCGGGAAAACGCCCCACTCGCGCTGCTGAGGATAGGTTTGATCGGCGCTGATCAGCTCTGGGTAAGCGTGCGCCACCGCACTGGCATGTCCGGGCAGCGATACCTCTGGGATCACCCGGATCCCACGTACACGAGCATATTCCACTAAGGTACGAACTTGATCTTTGCTGTAATAACGCCCGTCAGCGGTGGCCTGCCATAAGCGCGGCCACGACTCAAAGGCTATGCGGATCCCTTGATCGTCCCAAAAATGCCAGTGAAAGACATTGAGTTTGGCCGACGCCATCGCATCAATTTGACGCAGCAGCACATCAAACTCAATAAACCGACGCGAGGTATCAAACGAGACGCCACGCCAGCGAAAACGGGGGCTATCACTAATGGTGACCGCTGGAATTTCATATCCGCGTGCGCCCAATACCACCAGCTGCAATAGCGTTTCTAAGCCGTGCAAAAGGCCAAACGGCGACGGCGCTGCCAACACAATTTGGCCTGCGACCACCGTGATGCGGTAGGACTCATCCATCGCCAAATGCGGCAGAGCATTACCAAAATCTGCCCCATCGACCTTGAGCACCAAGCTCGCTTCCTGCGCACTTGCTGCCTGCCATTGCCACAAAGACAAACCGGTTTGTCGCTCAAGCCGGCGGATAAATCGCGTGGCAGCGCCAGTAAGCAATTCACTCAGACCATCACCCTGCCGCTCATTCAATGCGTCACTGGCATTGCTTGGGGCGGGATCGCCGACGACAAACACAGTGAAGTTTTGAGTGATTTCAACGCAGCCCTCACAGATTTCCAACTGTTTGGGGTAAGGCATCAAATTCAGCGCGGTTGACGGTTTCATCAGGCTTCCTTGTGGTGAGTAACGTCGCTCCTCCCATTAAACCAACCACCCGCTCAATAACCAGCCCCAAGAAGATCAAAAGGTGCTAAATCTCGCCCAGATCACAAGCCAGAGCCCAAGATAAACGGAAACGATCCTGAAATAGCTCAACAAGGGATTGTCTTGGATCGGCGTTCACTTTGTCAGTTCTAGTGCTTTTGCGAAAGATGTCAACCGCTGCCCTTTTCTGCTTACAAACTAATTGTTACGTTCTACAAAGAGACAGTGGAATTCAAGGATGAAAAACAGAGATGACTAACACTACGGACACACCCAAAAAAAATGGGGTATTAACTGCTATCAAATACACCCTACTAGGGCTCATACTGCTGATATCCGCAATCGCTCAAAACGCAAATGACATTCTTCAGTACGTATTTGGAAACACTGATCATGAGATGTACTTTCCTATCGAAATGATCATGGTCGAAAATATAGACGACTTTCAACGTTTCGTTGATGGCTCGCCTGATTGCCCCTTACATGAGAGCACCAAAGACAATCCCAATGTCTCTTTTCACTTTAAAATTAGAACCATTAATAATGACATTGACGGGCTCTCTATGCGTCTTGAGCAATCGAATAATGAAAAGAGAGAATATATTGAGGCTTTCAACCAGTGCGCGCAGGATTTCGAGAGTTATATTTACTATTTCAATTCGATACAGAGTGCTAGTCAGACCTTCTCTGGGTCGTCCCCTGCACCGACATGGGAATGAACTCGTATCGAGTAAAATCTAGCTCACACTAACCGTCGCATTAGACTTTTCTGATTTCCTCCAGATACGAAAAAGCCCAGTCAATCGACTGGGCCTTGAAAGATGGCAGGGGTGGAGAGATTCGAACTCCCAACACGCGGATTTGGAATCCGCTGCTCTGCCAATTGGAGCTACACCCCTAAAAGCGAGGCCAGTCTATGTGGCTTGAACACGTTTTACAAGCCTAGATCCGCGCTTTTGTTGTTTGCTTCCAAAAAAATGCAATTACTTGTAAGCCCCTGCCGCGTAATGCAATTCATAACTGTGCGAGTAAATCTCTAGAATGTTGCCGAACGGGTCTTCCATGTAGATCATACGGTAAGGCTTTTCGCCAGGGTAATAATAGCGCGGCGCTTTCATCCGTTTCTTGCCCCCAGCCGCAACGATTTTTTCCGCCAAGCCTTCCACATCCGGGTCTTGAACACAGAAATGGAAAATGCCGGTTTTCCAGTATTCAAAGTTATCTTTCGGGTTTTCTTGGTTCTTGAACTCAAACAGCTCCACCCCAATCCGATCGCCCGTGGATAAGTGAGCAATCCGAAAACGCTCCCAGCCTTGGCCGAAAACGTCAGTACACATTTCGCCAATGGCCGAGTCGTCTTCGACAATCTCGGTAGGCTCCATGATCAGATACCAACCGAGCACCTCGGTGTAGAACTTCACGGCCGCTTCTAAATCCGGTACTGAAATCCCAATGTGTGAAAATGTTCTTGGATAAACCATCGCGTTTTGCCTCATGTTGTTGGAATGACACAGAGATTAGCTTGCCCCAAGACCTGCGTGAAATTATGATTAACTTAAGTTTTGATAATTTATTGTTATTAACTAGCGCGTAATGAAAAACAGTCTGTTGAACCCGACTTGGCTCCATACCTTTGTCACCTTAGTTGATACGGGCCATTTCACCGAAACGGCCAAACGTCTTTTTATGACGCAGCCCGGTGTCACTCAACACATCCAAAAACTCGAGGCCGAACTCAACACCGCACTGCTGCGTCGTGAAGGGAAGAAATTTGAGCTCACTGCTGAAGGGGAAAAGCTGTACCGTTACGCACTCGCGCAGGTCACGGCGCACCAGGCGTTTCTCGATGATCTCCAAGACAATGATCCCTATAAAGGCGAGTGCCAAATTGCCTGCTCGGGGGGGTGTGCGATGCAACTCTACCCCGCGCTCATCGCCTTGCAGCAAGCGCATCCGCAATTACATCTCAGCGTGGAAGCCGCGCCTAATCGGCGCATTGTCGATATGGTGAGCCAAAATCAGGTAACGTTTGGCATTGTGACGCAAAAGCCCGTCGATGAATCACTCAGCGTTGAACCCATTGGCACCCAAACCCTGTCGTTGTTTTTACCTGCCACCTATCAATCCGCGGCGGACGATATCGAATGGCAACACTTGGCGAACTTGGGGTATATCGATCATCCCGACGCGCAGCACTATCTCGACAGGATCTTAACCAAGAACTATCGGCAAGATTTTCGCGGCTTAGCGAAGCTGACGCGACGGGGTTACATCAATCAGCTTAATCAGATTTTGCTGCCAGTGGCGGCAGGTATCGGCTTTACCGCCCTTCCTCATGCCACACTGCATTATTTTGCCAAGCCTGAAGCGGTACGCGCTGCGCGTTTACCTCAAACCACCAGCGATACCCTGTACTTGGTGTACAAAACCCATCGCGGGGCGATCCAACGCTTTTTATGGCTTAAAGATGTGCTGGAAAACGCGCTGGCAGAAACGCAGATCTCACCATGAGGGTTCAGACGACGCAGTAACGCATTGTGCAACGAGAGTAACGCAGAAAAGAAAAACCCGGCTTGAGGCCGGGTTTCAACTTAATTTTTTAGGAAGGCCGGTACATCGGCAATGCTGTCCAGCACCGTGGTCGCCAGCGCTTCGCCGTCGTCGGTTACCGGTTTGCCGGTACGCACCAAAATACGGGTTCCCACACCGGCAGCTTCTGCGGCCATCATGTCTTCTTTCTTATCACCGATCATGACCGATTGTGCCATGTCGATTTTCAGGAAATCACGCGCTGAAATAAACATGCCTGGTTTTGGCTTGCGGCAGTCACAATCGATTTTGTAGTCACCGACACCGTGTTCAGCGTGGTGTGGACAGTAGTAAATGCCGTCGAACTCCACTCCATTATCCACGAAGTTCCAATCCATCCATTCCGTCAGCGAGAGGAACTGATCTTCGCTAAACATACCGCGCGCAATACCCGACTGATTCGTCGCGAGAACCAGAAGGTATCCCATGTCTTTCAGTGCCTTACAGGCTTCAAATACGCCTTCAATGTATTCGAAATCATCAGTGGTATGTACATAGCCATGATCGACGTTGATCACGCCATCACGATCGATAAAGACGGCAGGTTTTGCCACGGGCTTATCCTCTCAATTAGGTTACGGCGCGATTATCGCAGAACTCCCTCTAAGAATCATCACAATTTGCCATTTAGACGTCTAGACGTACAAATTGCTATTGACTTAGTGATCTGGACACCTTAGCATCAATTCTATAAAAATCAGCTGGCGCATGATTTTGTGCTAGTTCTGCAAACAACATCAGAATAAGGCGAGATCCAGGATGATCGAACTCAGCCAAGTAAATAAGGTGTTTAATCAAGGTGACGGAGCATTTCATGCCTTGAAAGACATCGACCTACACATTTCTAAAGGCACAATTTTTGGTGTCATTGGCGCATCGGGCGCAGGGAAAAGTACCCTGATCCGTTGTGTCAACCTGCTAGAGCGCCCGACGTCGGGCACCATCGTTGTCGACGGCACAGAGCTCACCGCGTTATCCAATCAGCAACTGACCCAAGCTAGACGAAAAATCGGTATGATTTTTCAGCATTTTAATCTGCTGTCATCGCGCACGGTTTTTAACAACGTCGCGCTGCCATTAGAACTAGCAGGCTTTGATAAAACCCATATCAAAAAGCGCGTCACTGAACTGCTTGATTTGGTTGGCCTCGCCGACAAACACGCGGTATATCCAGCCAATTTAAGTGGCGGTCAAAAGCAACGTGTCGCCATTGCGCGCGCCTTAGCCTGTGAGCCCAAAGTGCTGTTGTGCGATGAAGCGACCAGTGCACTCGATCCGGCCACCACCCATTCGATTTTAGCTCTGCTGCAAGAGATCAACCAAAAGCTCGGCCTGACCATTTTGATCATCACGCACGAAATGGAAGTGGTGAAAACGATTTGTCACGAAGTGGCAATTATCGGCGGTGGCGAGCTCGTCGAAAAAGGCCCAGTGGGCGAGATCTTCGCTCACCCGAAATCGACACTGGCGAAAGAGTTTATCCAATCCACGCTTAACTGGACGATCCCAGAAGATTACCAAGCCCGCTTGCACCCGACGGCTGGCGAAAATCGCTATCCACTGGTTCGCCTTGAATTTACTGGCGCGTCGGTGGATGCGCCATTGATCAGCCAAGTGGCTCGTGAGTTCGGCATCGATAGCTGCATTCTTAGCTCCAATATCGATTACGCTGGCGGGGTAAAATTCGGCATGTTATTGGCCGAGCTGTTTGGTACAGAAGACGCGATAGAAAAGGCCTTAGTCTTTATCCGCGAGCACAATGTCAAAGCGGAGGTACTGGGTTATGTTGAGTGATCGTTTCGCGCAATTTTTACTGTCGATCATCGGGGAAAACCCAGTTAGCACTTGGCTATTGGACAACCCAAGAATGGTGGCATTGCTGACCGAATCAACCTGGGAAACCATTTTAATGGTGTTTAGCTCAGGGCTGATCGGGTTTGCCTTCGGTATACCTTTGGGCGCGGCGCTACACCTGACCAAAGATAAAGGGCTTCTAGCCGCGCCAAAGCTACACCATAGCCTTGGCATCGTGGTCAATATTGGCCGCTCGATTCCCTTTATCATCTTGCTGGTATCGATCATTCCGTTTACCCGCTGGGTTATCGGTACCTCCATCGGTACAGGAGCCGCCATTGTGCCACTCACCGTTGCGGCGATCCCGTTTATTGCTCGCTTGGTTGAAGGGGCGCTACTGGAAGTGCCATCTGGCTTGGTAGAAGCGGCGCAAGCCATGGGGGCAACGCCGCGCCAAATCATTTTCAAAGTGCTGTTACCTGAAGCGCTGCCGGGGATCATTAATGCCGTTACCATCACCCTAGTTACCTTGGTCAGTTATTCTGCGATGGCAGGTACCGTGGGCGGTGGCGGTTTAGGTGATGTGGGGATCCGCTACGGTTATCAGCTATTTGATGGCACGGTGATGATGATCACCATTGTCTTGCTGGTGATTTTGGTTCAGCTCATTCAATCGCTGGGCGATCGCATCGTAAAAGCCGTCGATCACCGATAAAAACTGTCCCATCGATTCCCTAGAACGCCAAAGGCATTGGGATCGGTGGGCAACAAAACCTTCGGGTTAGCAACAACAAACACAACTGAAAAACTGATCCGCCGGATAGCGGAAAACGACAATTATTAAGGAGTAATTATGACGTTTAATCTGAAATCTCTGCTAGCTGCGGCTGGCGTTGCGTCTACCCTCGTTTTGGCGGGTTGTGGTGAAAAACCAGCAGAAACAACTCAGCCTGCACCAGAGCCAGCGGCACCAGAAGTGGTTGAGCCACTAAAAATCAAAGTAGGTGTAATGGCCGGTGCGGAGCAACAAGTTGCTGAAATCGCGGTACAGGTGGCTAAAGAGCAGCACAATCTAGAAGTAGAGCTAGTGACGTTCACTGACTACGTTACGCCAAACGCAGCGCTAGCGGATGGCTCAATCGATGCCAACGCTTTCCAACACAAGCCATACCTCGACAAGCAAATCGCCGACCGTGGTTACGAGCTAGAAATCGTAGGTAACACCTTCGTTTACCCAATTGCGGGTTACTCTCAGAAAATCGAAACACTGGAAGATTTGGTCGAAGGCGCACAAGTTGCAGTACCAAACGATCCAACCAACCTTGGCCGTTCATTGCTGCTTCTTCAGCAACAAGGTTTGCTAACACTGAAAGACGATGTTGGCCTGCTAGGTACTGTGCTTGATATCACTGAGAATCCAAAGAACTTGGAAATTGTTGAGCTAGAAGGCGCGCAGCTACCTCGTTCACTACCGGATGTCGATCTTGCGATCATCAATAACACCTTTGCTAGCAACATTGACCTAACGCCAGAAAAAGATGGCCTGTTTGTTGAAGACAAAGAGTCACCATACGTGAACATCATTGTTGCCCGTAAAGACAACGCGCAAGACGAAGCTGTTCAACTGTTTGTGAAATCATACCAAACTGATGCTGTGCACGAAAAAGCACTGGAGCAGTTCAAAGGTGGCGTAGTTAAAGGTTGGTAATCGCGATTGCTCGCGTGAAACCGGTGCGGTGAGTCAACGACTTGCCGTACACTTGCCCACAAAAAAACCTCTGCCATCCTTGGTAGAGGTTTTTTCTTTTGCCTTACAACGGAGTTTTCTAACCACTAACGTTTTTTCTTTACTTTACCCTGCACCGCTTTAAAGCGCGGGTTGGATTTACAAATCACATAAATACGGCCGCGACGCTTCACTATTTGGCAATCACGGTGACGGTTTTTCGCACTTTTCAGTGAACTGAGAACCTGCATGCGCTTCTCTCCCTTTGATTAAAAATAAATTGATTACGACTTCTTACTGCCGATGCTGCCAAAACGGCGGCTAAAGTTGGCCATGCGCCCTTCGGCTTTCGCGACACGCTGCTTGCCGGTGTAAAACGGGTGCGATTCAGACGACACATCCAAGGTGTAGTACGGGTACTCTTTGCCATCTTGCCAAGTAATGGTGCGCTCTGTTTTCAGAGTCGAGCCAATCAAGAAATATTTATCAACACTGGTATCGTGGAACACCACTGTGCGGTATTCCGGGTGAATGCCTGCTTTCATTACGCCAAATCCTATCTAGACCACTTATTCAAATTGTTACCTTATAACATAACAAACGATAATAGTTATCAGTTGATGTGTCCAGTTTTTTCTGTGTTAGGCTTAGCGCTCGACTCACTACCAGCCCAATGTCATGCAATATCAGATTGAGCCTATCGGCATTATTCACTCGCCTTACCGCGAAAAATTTGCAGTTCCGCGCCAACCCAATTTAGTGCCGTCAGCCACCGCCGAGCTGCACTTGCAGGGCGCTGCCAATACCCTCGAAGCCGTGCGTGACATCGAGCAATTTAGCCATTTATGGTTACTGTTTTTGTTCGATCAAAACTTGGAAGGGGGTTGGCGTCCGACCGTGCGACCACCCCGTTTGGGCGGGAACGCTCGCGTTGGTGTGTTTGCAAGTCGTGCGACTTTTCGCCCAAATGGGATTGGCATGTCGGCCGTCACCTTAAAAGGGGTGCGTAAGCAAGGCGATCAGATCATTCTTGATTTAGGCGGTATCGATTTGGTTGATGGCACCCCGATCATTGATATCAAGCCCTATATTCCTTATTCCGACAGCATTCCTGATGCGATCGGCGGCTTTGCCAGTGAAGAGCCAGACACCCTTGCGGTGACGCTCGATTTGGCCCAATTTCCGATGCTAAGTAGCAATCAAGCACAAGTGATCCAAGAAGTGCTCGCCCAAGATCCGCGCCCCGCCTATAAAAAAGGCAAGCCGGACAGCAAAGAGTATGCCGTGCACTTGTTTAACTACAATGTGCGTTTTTGCTATCACGAAGACGGCGTCACCGTCACCGGCATCGATACGCGCACTGTATGACGGAAAACACGTGACGAGAAACCGTCACTAAACGCGTATAGCAATGCCTAGCAGCGCCCCGTTTAGCGGCACTTTCCCTGTACAGCTTGGTTATCAAGCAAGTTGTAAGATGATTGGTAAATAGGGAAATGGCTGATAAACTACCGAGCTCACATTTTTATTCTATCAACCAACGGATACCATCAATGCGTACCAGTAACTACCTTCTCTCTACACTGAAGGAAACACCAAACGACGCAGAAGTAGTGAGCCACCAGCTCATGCTACGTGCAGGTATGATCCGTAAGCTGGCTTCAGGTCTTTACACCTGGCTACCTACTGGTCTACGTGTGTTGCGTAAAGTCGAAAACATCGTTCGTCAAGAGATCGACAATGCAGGTGCAATCGAAACTCTGATGCCCGTTGTTCAGCCGTTTGAACTATGGGAAGAGACAGGCCGCTCTGAAAAGATGGGTCCGGAACTTCTTCGTTTTACTGATCGTCATGAGCGTCCGTTTGTACTAAGCCCGACGGCTGAAGAAGTGATCACAGCGCTTGTGCGCAACGAAGTGAGCTCTTACAAGCAACTGCCGATCAACCTGTACCAAATCCAAACCAAATTCCGTGATGAGCGTCGCCCACGTTTCGGCGTAATGCGTGCACGTGAATTCTGCATGATGGATGCCTACAGCTTCGACATCGATAAAGCGGGTCTAGAGAAATCTTACCAAGCGATGCTCGATGCTTACTGTAAAGCGTTCGATCGCATGGGTCTTGAGTACCGTCCAGTATTGGCGGATTCAGGTGCTATCGGTGGTAACGGCTCACAAGAGTTCCACGTACTAGCAGAAAGCGGCGAAGACTTGATTGCCTTCTCGACTGACTCTGATTACGCCGCAAACATCGAAAAAGCAGAAGCAGTAGCGCCTGCCGGTGAGCGCGCAGCGCCAACTCAAGAGATGACGCTGGTTGATACGCCAAACGCGAAAACCATCGCGGAACTGGTTGAGCAGCACGGCTTGCCAATCGAAAAAACCGTGAAAACGCTATTTGTGAAAGCATCAGATGACATCGACGCGTCGATCATTGCGTTGATCATCCGTGGCGACCACGAGCTAAACGAAATCAAAGCCGAGAACCTACCTGAAGTTGCTTCTCCTCTAGAGATGGCAACCGAAGAAGAAATTCGTGCACTGATCGGTGCAGGTCCGGGCTCTCTGGGCCCAGTTGGCCTTGAGCTACCGTTTATCGTTGACCGCACTGTGGCGATGATGAGCGACTTCGGCGCCGGCGCGAACATCGACGACAAACACTACTTCGGTATCAACTGGGGTCGTGACGTTGAACTAGGCCAAATCGCGGACCTACGTAACGTGGTAGAAGGCGATCCAAGCCCATGTGGTCAAGGTACCCTATTGCTAAAACGCGGTATCGAAGTCGGTCACATCTTCCAACTAGGTACGGTTTACTCTGAAGCGATGAACTGTGGCGTGTTGGATGCCAACGGTAAGAACTCTATCCTAGAGATGGGTTGTTACGGTATCGGTGTTTCACGTGTTGTGGCATCAGCGATCGAGCAAAACCACGACAAATACGGCATCATCTGGCCAGACGCGCTAGCACCGTTCCAAGTGGCTATCGTACCGATGAACATGCACAAGTCTGACGCAGTTCGTGAAGCCGCTGAAGCACTTTACGCTGAACTAACCGCCGCTGGCATCGAAGTTCTATTCGATGACCGTAAAGAGCGCCCAGGCGTAATGTTCGCGGATATGGAGCTGATCGGTATCCCACACACTGTGATTATCGGTGACCGTAGCCTTGAAAATGGCGAAGTGGAATACAAATCTCGTCGCACCGGTGAAAAAGAAGCGGTTAACGCGGCTAACATCGCTGAGATCATCAAAGCGAAACTGGCTTAATCGCCCGAGTGTTAAGCTCAGCGATTGATTGCACGGGTTAGTAAGCTCTAGTGAGTAAGCTCTGTTGAATAAGCGCTACTTGAGCAAGCACCCAGTCAATGCTATCAAGCCCCTCCTCGTGAGGGGCTTTTTTTGTCTGCGATCCGAGACACAGTGCAGCGAGACCACTAGCTGATATGCAACAGGTCTATACTTAATTCAGCGGCCTTCTGTCGCGTTTTTTGTTGAGGATGACTGTGGTGCTATCGCCTAAATTGATCAACTTGTTACTGATCGCTATCGGTCTGATCTTTGTCGTACTGTCAGTGCGTCCAACTATCAGCATGCGCAAAGCCAATCCCACAGGGCAGTGGCTATTGTTGCTCACACTGCTGATCTGTTTTATCGCGGGCTACTCGGTTCAAATTCTGTTCCTGCTCGCCAACCAGCAGCCCCTCTCTTCTAACGAAACCATGCTCAACACCATTTTGTTTCTTGGCGGTTTGTTCGTCTTTGCGATGGTGCACTTTACCCGACAAAGCTTGGCCAAATTGCAACACGCTAAAGCGCAAGCCAAGTACGATGCCGCCCACGATAGCCTCACCAAACTCCCTAACCGCTATCACTTGAGCGATTATCTTCAACAGTTGCTCACCAAAGCGGAGCGCCAACCTGAGCGTGACTTTTCCTTGCTGCTACTCGATTTTAAGAATTTCAAGCAGATCAACATCAATCTCAACCATGACATCGGGGATCAGTTGCTAATCGCCCTCGCCCAGCGTCTGAGTCAGCAGCCCTATCACGACTGCAGCGCCCGACTCGGTGGCGACAAATTTGCGGTGATCGTGCCTTTTTGTGATCACGATAAGTTAGACAAATACGCCAATACCCTCAGCCAACGCCTGTCACAATCGCTGTGCATTCAAGGGCTCGATTTTTCCCTCTCTTGCGCCATGGGGATTGCCTGTTACCCAAGCAGCGCCGACACCGCCGAAATCCTGATCCGCCATGCCGATGTTGCGCTCTATCAAGCCAAGCGCAGCGGCAAACGCTACACCCTGTACTCGCCGGACTTCCACACCCAGCAACTCGCTAACTTCAATCAATACGCTAAGTTAGTACAAGCACTGGCAGCCAATCAGTTTGAGGTCTATTACCACCCGTTGCTGTATAGCCATGATCAAAGCCTGTACGGGGTGGAAGCGCTGATCCGCTGGCGTTTACCCAACGGGAAACTTCTTACCTCAGATGACATTATCCCGTTTGCCGAGCAAACCTCGCTGATGAGTGATATCAGCCGCTGGGTACTCGAACAAGCCCTATGCGACTATCATGGTTGGTATCAACAGGGTTATCGCTTTCAATTACAGATCAACCTGTCTGTGCGCGATCTTGAAGACGCCAGTTTTTACCCGTTTCTGACTGCCCAGCTGCGCCGCTATCCCATCCCCGCGCAACAGCTAGTGCTCGAAATAACGGAGAGCGCGCCGATCACCGATCTCGCCACCCTTCAGCAGCAACTCAACCATCTCCACCAGCTTGGGGTTAAAATTTCGATTGATGACTTTGGCACCGGCTATTCATCGCTGACCTTATTGGCACAAATCCCATTTGATCAAATCAAAATCGATCAGGCATTTATCACCGATAAAACCGCGCGCTATCATCCCCTGATCCAAACCATCCGCTTTATTGGTCACCAATACCAAGTTCCGGTGATCGCCGAAGGGATTGAGTCTCAAGAAGATGCCGAAAACATGCGGATCATGGGGTGCGATATTCTGCAAGGTTACTGGTTCGCCAGACCCATGGCCGCCGCATCATTAGAAGGCTGGATCAAGCGCCACGCCCTGCTGCAACAAAGCTATGTGCGCTAAGCCCCCCGATCTGCACTGCACCACAGCGAAAAATAAACGGCGTCAACACACTGGCGCCCGCAATATCGTGCTGACGCCACCAATGCCAAAACGGATCGAAACGCGCGGTTCATCCAAGGTTGTCGCAAGTTCACAGCTTAGTGTTGATAGATAAGTAAAACTCATTGCGTATAACCAAAAACAACTACAATTAAATGAAAAACATAGCGTCAGACTACGGCTTTTTCGCACCGGCTAATGAGCATGTTCAGCACTCGCTTGTGCTCACCGCCAGTGCCAATGAACAGAAAAAAGATTAAGGGTAAAAATGCGCAGAGTTTGTCTGGTATTGACCGGTGGCGGTGCCAGAGCGGCGTATCAAGTAGGGGTGATCAAAGCTATTGCTCTTTGGTATCCGCGAGTTCACCACAGCCCGTTTTCCATCTACTGCGGCACCTCAGCCGGAGCGATCAATGCTATCTCGCTGGCCAGTTATTGCTCCAGCTTTCGCTTGGGTGCGAAAAAGTTAGAGTGGCTATGGAGCCGTCTGACCACCGAGCGGATCTTTGCCGCCTCTTTTGGTGGGATCTCCAACCATTTTGGCCGCATGTTGATCTCTCGCCTGCAAAGCGATCATTACCAAAACGTCCCGTTTGGCCTGTTCGACAATCGCCCGCTACGCCACTTACTGCGCCAAGTCGTGAACTTTGAGCGGCTAGAAAAACAAATTCATCACGGCAGTTTAGCCGCGCTCAGTGTCACCGCCTCGCGTTACCATGACGGTCGCTCCGTTGCGTTTTTCCAAGGCCATAATCAACTCAATGAATGGCAAAGCAGTAACCAGATCGGGGTACGAACTCGGCTCTACCCAGAGCACCTGATCGCCTCTGCGGCGATCCCCTTGCTGTTTCCGGCCACCAAGCTCAACAATCACTACTACGGTGATGGCTCCGTGCACCAGCTGTCCCCACTCAAACCGGCGGTGAATCTCGGTGCTGACCGCATTTTGATCATCGATCTGCGGCCGAAAAAGTCGCCCCCGTCGTCCACCTCACCACCGGGGCTAGCACAACTGGGCGGCCATCTCATGGATACCGTGTTCAGCGATCCCTTAGAGGCGGATATTTGCCACATGCACCGACTCAACAATTTTTTGACGCAGTTGACTCCTGCCCAGCAACACGCCAGCGGCCTGCGCCATATCGAAGCCCTGCACCTACGACCAAGCTTTTCTTTCGAGCCCTTGGCCGAGGAAAACTACGGTTTAATGCCACTTTCATCGCGAATACTACTGCGGATGATCGGGATCAGCCCCAAGCAAGATGCGGCCATCACCAGCTACATCTTGTTTGAAAGTGACTATATTCAGTCGCTTATCCGTCGAGGTTTTGACGACACCATGGAAAGAGAAGCCGAGATCAAAGCCTTCCTTCGCTAGAGCGCCCATTTTCCGGCGCGCAAGTTGCCTGTGCAATTTTGGCTTGTTTTTTGCTTAACTAATAACCAGATGGATTTGAAAGGAGTTAAGAGATGGAAAAACAGGTGATGTATATGGATACCCCTGCTTCTCGCTTGCCGCGGGTGATCACCGCCGAGCAGCGTCTTAACGTCCTTGAAAAACTGCAAGGCAAGCTTGATGTGAACTTGCTGCTCGATGTGTTTATTCGCGAGCTAGAAAAGCAAATTGATATCAATCGCTTGGTTTGGGATTTTGACGATACCTGCAGTATCGTGCGCCGTGGCAGTGCGTCTGAATTTCGGCAAACTTTTGCCTTGCGCTATAACAGCCTGTCGCTTGGCGCCATGCAATACGTGACGCCGTACGCCCTAGATCATGACGAAATTGAGCTGATCCATCAATACCACCACCTACTCACGGGGCCACTGATGATGGCGATCGAATACCAACGGGTTAAAAGCCTCGCGTTGAACGATCACCTTACCGGTCTTGGTAACCGTCCGAGCTACGACAAAGACATCGATCACGCCATTGCGCTTAGCCAGCGCCATCAAGACGGCTTGATGCTGATGACCTTCGATCTCGATAACTTTAAGCAAGTCAACGATCAACACGGCCATACTACCGGCGACTATGTACTGGCGCGCTTTGCCCGTTTGCTCAAACAAGCGGTACGCTTGAGCGATCGCTGTTACCGCTTGGGCGGTGATGAATTTGTTGCGATTATCCAACCCACCAACGTCAAGTCAGCCCGTATCATCACCCAGCGCCTGATCAGCTTGATTGAACAAGACGACTTACTGCCAAAGTACGATGTTCGCACCTCCTTTGGCTACAGCTATTGGCAACCCGGCGATGATGCCAGCGAGCTTTACCAGCGCTCAGATCAAAACCTCTATCAAAATAAGCGATTCAAAAAAGCACAACGCTGATTTTTCTATCAGATCTCGGTATAGTGCTAGATAAATCGGGGTAGCCGTAGCAAGCAACGTACGAACAAACATAATCAATGTGAGCTGTTCTTTTCCCATCTTTCGTTGCTGATCTGCCGCCGATTCGATACGGAGGAAACAAATGAAAGTCTACGACTGTTGTGAACTAGTGCGCGCGAGCTACGCCCAAATTGGCAGTGGCGATCTTGGCTATATTCCTAAAGCGATTGCCTGTGCCGTCCGCGCGTTAGACGCCATTGCCAACAATGAATCCATCCCACAAGAAGAGCGCGAAAGAGCCGCCTTCGCTGCCGCCAACCTTTTGATGAGTGATCACGAGGACTAAGATGGACATTCGCAACTATCAAAACATGGATCCCATCATGCTGATGAGCATCATCAACATGAAACTGCGCGATGAATACGGCGATCTGGATAATCTGGTGAAGTCGATGGATCTCGACAAAGACGCCTTGGTTGCCAAACTAAAAGCGGCTGGCTTCGATTATTTGGAAGACGTTAAGCAATTTCGCTAACATTATCAATAAGGTGGGAGTCAGCTCTCGCCTTCTCTCCGCTATCTCCTTTACTATTTACCCTCTCAAGAAAACCGAGAAACGTGATCTCATTCGCATTCAAGGACACTTTATATTGAACAGCGTTTGATTAAAAAATAAATTGAACACCGTTCAATAGCGAAAAGGAAAAGTTCATGGCATTTCACATTGTAGGAAGTGGTATCAAGTTAGGTGAGCACCTGCTGTCAGCTCAACAGCTTGATGAAAAACTGCAACTGCCGAGTACCACCTGTGCCAAACGATATGGCATTGAAAGTCGCTATTGGGCCACCAACACACAAAGTGCGCTCTCCATGGCAGCTGATGCACTGGCCCTCGCCTTTGCGGAAGCCCAATGTGATTGGCAAGATATTGATCTGCTCATCTACGCCAGCGGCACCCACCACCAAGCGCTGCCTTACGATGCTGCCGGCTTACTGCACCATATTAGCTGTCCGCACCCAGTGGCATCGTTTGATATCAACAGCACCTGCTTGTCGTTTCTGACCGCCCTCGATATGGCGCAAGCGGCCATTGTGGCGGGACGTTATCAACGCATTGCGATCGTCAGCAGTGAGTTGGCCTCGCCGACCACCCGCCATCAAGAGCCGGAGGTCTCTACTTTATTCGCTGATGGCGCCGCCGCCTTCATCATTGAAGCCGCGCCAGAGCGCAAGGGGTTACAAGCGATCAAATTTGAAACCCACTCTTATGGCTACGAATACTGCCAGATCCGCGCCGGCGGGAGTGCGCTCAATACACGCGACACCAGCTATGACGCCCTAGTTCGCGCGAGCCAGTTCGACATGCAAGGCAAAACCCTGTTCCGCCAAGCGGCGCGTCTGCTGCCCACGTTTGTATCGCAAACCCTGCGCAGTGCCGAGTTGTCGATGGCAGAGATTGATGCGGTGATCCCCCATCAAGCCAGCTTTTTGGCGCTGGCACGTTTACCCAAACTATTGCAGCTAGAATCAGAAAAAATTTGCAATCACGTGAGTTGGCTGGGTAATCAAGTGTCAGCGTCAATCCCCACTGTGCTGCATCTGCAGCGCCAAGCCTACGGCGATAACGCCAGAGGGAAAAAGCTACTTTTACTCGGTACCGCTGCCGGATTGTCACTAGGTATGGGAGTACTAACACTATGAAGCGACTGCTTATCACCGGCGGTACCGGCATGCTTGGCCATGCCCTGATCCGCTTGTACCACGCTGACTATCAGATCCGCTTCAGCGGCCGCAACCGCGACAAAATTGCCGCCATCCAAACCAGCTACCCCGACGTGGAAGGGTTGGCGGTGGATCTGGGCGATCCCGCAGCCCTGCGCCAAGCCTGTGCAGGAATGGATGCGGTGATCCACTGCGCCGCGCTCTCGAGCCCATGGGGCAAAGCCGAGGCATTCCACCAGCACAATGTGATCGGAACGCAAAACCTGATCGACGCGATGGAAGCGACCGGTGCTGCGCACTTGGTGCATATCTCGACCCCCAGCGTCTACTTTGCGTTTCGCGATGAACAGCAGATCCCCGAAAGCCAAACGCTGCCGACACACTTTTGCAATGAGTACGCGAAAACGAAAGCCGAAGCAGAAAGCCGAGTTAAAGCCAGTACGCTGACCACCACCTTGCTGCGTCCTCGAGGGATCTTTGGCCCGGAAGATACCGCGATTGTGCCGCGCCTGCTGAGAGCCCGTCGCAACGGCGTTTTGACCTTGCCGTCATCACGCCAACCGCTGATGGATTTAACTTATGTCGACAACGTGGCAGACGCCGCGATTTTAGCCCTCAACACCATTGCACAGCGTCAAAGTGGCGAGATCTACAACATCACCAATGGCGAGCCTTGCACCTTAGAGTACGTTCTGGGTGAACTGTTCGCACAACTCAACCAGCCGGTGCAGTTTCGCCATCTCAACTATGCCGTTGTCCGTCCGTTGATCGCCGCCATTGAAACCGTATGTCGCTGCTTGCCGCATCAGCCAGAGCCGGTGCTAACGCGATATAGTGCCGCCCTGCTTAATTACCATCAAACCTTAGACATCCGTAGAGCCCAAACCGAACTGGGTTACGCGCCGCACGTGTCCATCAACGAAGGAATTCAACGCTATGCCCAATGGCATCTCAGTCAAAATGCTTGAGGTGGGTCACTGTACCCATCCGGGCTTTATGGTGAATCCGAAACTTGGCATTAAACCTCGCGCCTTTCCCGCTAGCGTGGCGGTGATCCGTCATCCTGAGCATGGCGTGTTGCTGTTTGATACCGGCTACCACCACAGCTTTTTTGACGCGACAGCGCAGTTTCCACAAAAGTGCTATGCCATTGCCACGCCCTGTCACTTGCACCACGACGAGCATATTGTCGGCCAGTTAGCGAGCTTAGCTATCGATAAAGAGACCGTCAGTCATGTGGTGCTGTCGCACTTTCATGCTGATCACATTGCGGCGGTACGTGAGTTCACCCACGCCCAACTCCATTGCCACCCGGCAGGCTTGGCCCAGCTGCGCCGCAAACCGGTATTTCAGGCGATTCGCCGAGGTTACCTCAGTGAGCTCTTGCCTGCCGAGCAGCAACAGCAATGTGTATTTCATCAAGATGGCTTTACGCAGCGACTGAGCGAGATCCTCGCACTCGATATCGATATTGATCTGTGGGCCAAAGATCTGTTTGGCGATCAGCTGCTTTATCTCGTCGATTTACCTGGCCATGCCGCTGGACAATTAGGGCTACTGATCCGTTTAGAGCAGCAGTGGCTGTTTTTGCTGGCCGACGCCTGCTGGCTTGTCGATAACTTGCGTGACGGCGTTAATCAACACTGGCTAGCCAACATCATTTGTGATGATCGCAAAGCTTACAAAGCCACGCTCAATGTGCTGCGCCAGTGCTATCACGCTGCTTCTAACGTGCTGTTTGTGCCCGCGCATTGCAGCGAAACCCTAGCGCCACTGAAACAGCAAGACTGGCTGCGATAACTCACTATTTCGCTCACAACACAATGCGCCTCGCCAAAGTGCTTTTCGCCCAAGTACTTTTTGCCAAAGCGCTTTTTGCCAAAGTACTTGTTGCCTAAGTGCAGTGCCAAAGCCAGATAACAGTGCGATGCCCAGAATCGACATTGAGCAGCGACGTTAAAATGCGACGTCGAACCACGAAGAGCAGGAGACCACAATGAAGAGTGCTTTAACATTTGCTCGCCAATTTATCCAAGCGCGCTGGCCGGGGATCAACAGCCGCGCCAAGCTCGATGCGTGGCAAGCGCAGATGATCCAACGCCACCTTGATTGGGTGTGTGCCCACTCGCCGTTTTATGCCGCCTATCAAGGCCAACCGCTCAGCGCGTTTCCCATCATGGACAAAGCCACCATGATGGATAATCTCGATGCGATTAATACCCAAGGCTTAAAAAGCGAGATATTAATGCCGCTGGCCCTCAACGCAGAGCAATCGCGAGAGTTTTCTTCATCGGTGTGTAAGGGTGTGACCGTGGGATTGTCGTCGGGCACCTCTGGTCGCCGCGGCCTGTTTCTGGCCAATGATGCAGAGCGTCAACTATGGGCGGCCGCCATCACCGGAAAAATGCTGCCATCACTGCTCAGCAAGCACCGTATCGCCCTGCTGCTTCGCGCGGACAGCCCGCTGTATCACAGCGTCAAACGTCGCCGCGTGCAATTTCACTACTGCGATCTGACCCAACCGCTGTCGCAATGGTTACCGGCATTGGAAGCGTTTGATCCCACATTAATGGTAGGCAGCGCCCAAGCGCTCATGCTGGCAGCCGAGCACCATACCCAGCTAAAGCCTAACCGAGTGATCTCAGGTGCCGAAGTGTTAACACCGACCGATAAACACTGGCTGGGCGACAAACTTGGCTGTGATATTCACGAGATCTACCAATGTACCGAAGGCTTTTTGGCCTGCAGTGATCGCCATGGCGTCATGCGCTGGAATGAAGATTTGGTGTATATCGAGCGCGAATGGCTCAATGAAGAGAAAACCCACTACGTGCCGATCATTACCGACTTTCGCCGCACCACGCAGCCGGTGATCCGTTACCGCCTCGATGATGTGATTGAACACAAAGAAGACGACGGTATTTTCGCGCCCATTGAGGCGATTGTTGGCCGCTGCGGCGATCGCTTCTTGCTACCGCCACTTAGCTGCGATGCCAATAAAGAGCAGAATGCAAACGAGCAAAGTGCAATGCTGCAAAGAACGACTCTGCCCGAAAGCACAGAGCTTTTGACCACCCATGATCCTATTACTCTGCTGCCCGATCTCATAGCCCGCGCCGTCACGCTCGCCGTCGACGGACAATGCAACTATCGGATCACCCAGACTGGCATCAATACCGTTCATATTGAAGCGCCTGAAGCGCACCAACCCCACATTGCCACCAGCTTAAGCCGGCTCTTTAGCCAGCAAGGTTGTGCTCAAACCGTGTTTACCTTTGCCTCAGAGCCACAATGGCAACCTGATATCAAACAGCGTCGCGTGGTCAACGCCTGCCACACACCATCTCAGCTGACAGTGCAGATGACAGCGCAAGGAGCGCAGCAATGAACATTTTGATCACCGGTGCGCGCTCGCCTGCAGCCGTTGAATGGGCCACCTTGTTACTGCGCGAAAGCCCGCAATCGAGCGCGGCACATAAAGTATGGCTCGCCGATAGCCAAGCCTTACCCTTAGGCCGTTTTCTTTGCGGCACCCAAGGCTATCTGCGTTACGCCTCGCCACGTTTTAATACCCAAACCTGCGCCGCGCAGATCGCCGATTTCTGCCAGCAAAACCACATTGATTTGATCATCCCAACCTGCGAGGAGATCTTCCATCTTGCCGCTGCGCTGCCTTGCGAACTCCCACTGTTTGCGCCGCCGCTCGCCTTGTTGCAATCGCTACACAACAAATATCAGGCCATGGACATGCTTGCCGGACTTGGCGACATTCGCACGCCAGAGACCTTTTTGATCACCGGTAGCCAAATGCTAGATCAGTACGACAACTACTTGTTAAAACCGGTATTTAGTCGCTTTGGCGAGAAGATACTGCCGCCGTACACCGCGCGCTCTGGCTGCGACCCGAGCGAAGCCTACCCTTGGGTGGCACAACAATGGCTCGACGGTGAGCCGCTGTGTAACTATGCGGTGTTTGAGCATGGTAAGTTGATAGCCCATCAAGTCTATCGCCCACAATGGGGGCTCAATGGCTCAGCCGCCACCGGATTTGAGCCAGTGACCATTCCTGAGATCGAAGCCTTTAGCCGCCAATTTGGCGATAAATTCCGGTTCCACGGCCAAGCAGCGTTCGATTTCATTCAAACCGCAGAGGGTCTCTATGTGATTGAATGTAACCCGCGTGCCACCAGCGGCATTCACCTTCTCGCCAATGGGTTGCAGCTGGGTAACGACGGCCACTGGCACTGCGATCACTTGGGCTCTGGCACCCAGCACATCGGCGCGGGCATACTATTACTGTTTGGCGCACATGCGCTAAAAACAGGGCAATTCTCGACGCTGTTGCGCAATTACCGACAGGGAAAAAGCATTTTAACCAACGCCAAATTACTCCCTCTCGCGCGCATGCTTAGCATGGCAAGCCTTGGCTGGAGTAGTTGGCGTCAGAACATCTCACTGACCGCAGCGAGCACATGGGACATCGAATGGAACGGATAAACCACCTACCGCAGTGGCGCGAGCACTTCGTCACTGAGCTTAACCAAGCAGGGATGATCCGGCGCTTTGAGGCCAAGGTGAGCGAGCAGCAAACTGGCGAGATCTGGCTACCGACGACGATCAGCGAGCCGAAAAAGCACAACTGTTATGTCCTTTCACCGTCGACCTTGATTTTGGACTACGCCGTTGATGAGTTGCCTAAACTGCCGCGTGTTCAACAATGGCTCAGCCGCGCGCTGTTAAAGCTGGTTGCCACTCCCCTCAAGTGGGGAAAAGTGGATAAGCTACAGGTACTCAATAACCATTGCTTGTCGACCAACATGTACCCCGATGCATGGGAAGACGCCGACATCAAGGCCATCGAGCAACAAGCGCTTGCCAGAGCTCCTGAGCACGCATTGATGTTTCGCTCGGTCAATCCAACGCAATCACCGCAGCTGTCGGCCGCGCTTCGTAAGGCGAATTGGCTGCCGATTGTCACGCGCCAAGTATACGTACTCTCGCCAGGCAGTAAACGCGGCACCGACTTTACTAACGACAGTCGCCTTGCGCGCGAGCCGGGGTGGCGCTACAGCCGATTAGAAACCCCCGCCGAGTTTGAACGCGCACAGCGGCTTTATGATCTGCTTTATTTAGATAAATACAGCGAGCACAACATTCAATACACCGCCCAGTTTATGGCACGCATGCAGCAATTGGGCATGATGACCTTTATGGGGCTCTATAAACACGATGAACTCTGCGCGGTCTCTGGGTTTGTGGTCCACGATAACGTGATGACCTCACCGATTTTCGGCTTAGATACCACATGGCCGCAAAGCGAACAGCTCTATCGTCGAATGTCGTGGTACACCCTCGATTTCGCCCATCGCCATCAACTCAGTTTTAACCTCAGCTCAGGCGCACCTAAGTACAAGCGCAGCCGCCATGCTAAACCCTGTTTAGAATGCAGCTTTGTGGCTGTGGCGCATTTACCCGCCCATCAACGCGCGGTTTGGAAAGCGCTCAGTGTATTAACCCAGCGTTTCTATGCGCCGATGTTAGAAGAAAACCAGCTATAACCTAAAGACTGATGAGTAAACAAGCCATTGTAAAATTCAGCGTAGAAAACCAACCTAAATGACAACGTCGCGGTGAGGAACCGCCGACAAACACGCATAAAAAAGGGAGGCATTTCTGCCTCCCAAACTCTGGCCAACATTGTATCTAACCCAAAGTAGTTAGATCGTAATGAGTAGCACAGCGAATACTAAGACCGGGCAAACGAATTTGACATACCACGGCCAGATACGGCCAAACAGGCTGTTTGCAAACTCAGGATCCCCTTGTGACAGCTCAGCGACTTTGCCATTACGTGACCACACCCAGCCACCAAACACACAGAACAGTAAGGCCGATAGCGGCTGCACATACTTATTGGCAAGGTCGGCGACAAATTCAAACCATACTGGGAAGTTCAAAATCAACAACACGCTAACTGCCGCAATCACCGCGCCAAAGACCCAACTAAGAGTTTGACGCGATATGCCCTTGCGCTCACTGACTAAACCGACCGGACATTCCAACATCGAGATAGACGACGTTAATGCCGCCAATGTCATTAGCAAAAAGAAAATGAAAGCGACCCAATCACCGACCGCGCCTAAGCGTTCAAACAGTAGCGGCAGCACTTCAAACACCAATGTAGGACCGGCGATCAGCGCTTGGCCTGAGTCATAAATAGTGACGCCATTTTTCATTGCCACAAACATCGCTGGCAACACCACAAGACCCGCTAAAAACGCAACGCCCGTATCGAGCAAGGCCACTGACATCGCGGTTTTCGACAGCGACTCTTTCTTACTTAAATAAGAGCCGTAAACCAGCATAGAGCAGCCACCAATCGTCAGCGAGAAGAAACCCTGCCCCAGCGCCGCCAACCAGAGTTCTTTGTCAAAGATCTGGGAGAAATCAGGCACCAAATAGGTACGCAAGCCGTCCATCGCGCCATCAAGGGTAATGATGTAAAGAAACAGCATCACGAACAGCAGCAGTAAGGCTGGCATTAAACGGCGCGACCAACGCTCGATACCCGCGCTGACACCCGCTTTGACGATCAAAATAGTGAGCAAATAAAACAGGGCTAAGCCAAAGAGGTTTCGGCCTAACGAGAACCCATTCAGCCACTCGGCCGATGCAGTTAAGCCCGCGAGCGTCGCCATCGAGCCCAATAACGAGCTCACCAACCAACCTGCGACCACGCTGTAAAACGCCAGCACCAAGCAAGGCACCGACAGCCCCACCCAGCCGACCGCTTCACCTAAGCGTTTTTGTAACGGCGATTTACCGAGTGCTCGCATACTGTCGAGCGGGTTCGCCTGACCATGACGACCAATGGCCATTTCCATCACTAACATAGGGTACGCCACCACTAAGATCAGCAATAGATACACAAATACAAACACCGCGCCGCCAAACGACGCCGCTTTAGTCGGAAAACTCCAGATATTACCAAGACCAACCGCAGCACCTGCCGCCGCTAAGACAAATCCCATCCTGGAAGAAAATTGCTCTCTTTGCATCGCCATACCTCAAAAATCAAACTAGCGAGCTAGTACACTAGTTTATAAGTTCAATGATAGCAATCCCTTTGAAATAACAATCCATTAAAATAACTGGAAATTAGAATTTACACCGACCAATTACCACCTAAACAGATAATTGCACTACGTCACCATTGAGCTAACTTCTCAGCGAATAATGCCTACTTTGCCAAGAGTCTTTGCCAATAGTTTTAGCAAGAGATCCCTTCGACGTGGTACGCCAATCCGCCGCCACTAACACGGCGAGGCAAGTTGATAAATTGTTTCAAAATGCTGCGAAGCTGATCGAAAAGCTAATCTAGCGCAACCTTAAATTAACATCAGGTTACAACCGTGACGACAAAACGGACGGTGAGCGTGGTATAAAAGCAGGCTAATTAGTTTGAGGGGTGCAATGTTGTGAAACAGAATACAAATGATCCGCTAATCGACTTTCTGCATAAGCTGATCCATTTTTCGGTCAAGATCCTTGCCGTGATGATGGTGGTTCTCATTGTGATGGGGGTGATTGATGTGGGTTGGGAGATCACGCAGAAACTCTTTATCAAAGAGCCGCGCTTTGTACTGACTGTGACCGATCTCCTCAAGCTGTTTGGCGCCTTTATGGTCATCCTGATCGCGATTGAAATCTTTATCAATATTACGGTATATCTGCGTGAAGAAGTCATTCACGTCAAAATCGTTATCGCCACCGCGTTAATGGCGATTGCACGTAAGATCATCATTCTTGATATGCAAAAGTACGATGCATGGCAAGTCGCGGCATTGGCTGCGGTCTTCTTTGCCTCAGCGATTGCTTACTGGTATGTGCACCGTATTCCGGTGGAAGAGCTCGCCACTGACGATCCGTACAAAGAAAAGAGCAAAGCAAAAATCAGCGATAACGCCGAGGCAAACACGGAAAAAAGCCCTGAAACCATGGCGGCATCGCAAGAAGCCAAATAAATAGCCAAGAAGACAAATAAATAGCCAAGAAGACAAATAAGTCGCCTCGCTGCAACAAGCCTTAGCGCAGTTGGGTCGCCAGCAGCTTAAAAAGCGCATCGGACATTCCCCCGTCCGGTGCGTTTTTTTATTCACTAAATTGAAAGCATCTCCGATTCCGTTGACTTAAGGGCGAGGGCGACGTCTTCACCGACAAACCCTTCGCAGACAAACAGCCCCGCAATTGCGGCTAACTCATCACCAAAAAAGATCATCGGTTGGCGCGGACGCTGCCAGCTAGGAATGCCGTACTCTTGGTACAATTTTTTCATTTTCCGGCGCCCGGCATGACGCTCAGCCGGCTTCACTTGCAAACCCTCTACCGCAAACCGCACCGTGATTGGCTCATCCGCTTGAGGAGCGCGCAGCATCAAAGTGGACGACACTGGTTTGCCAGTCGCAGCCAGTAGCGAAAGTGCACCGAGACCGTCCGGCAAGGCTAACGTCTGCCCCACCGCTAGCGTCGCCTGCCAACCACTTACATCGGCAAAAGGACGCACGAGATGCAACCTGTCTTGATGACGGCGCAATTGATAACGCCCCCACTGCACGCTTGGGTTCGCATCGTCACGCGCAGCGAGCACCTCGCTAAGCATAGTGTTAAGCTGCGCTTCGGACGGCATCACGCTGACCTGAGGGCTAAGCCATGCACGCAGCAGTTGGCGTTGAATCACCGTGGGCTGGTCTTGCAGTTGGGTGCAACACAGCCCATCGCTGACGGTTAACTGCGCCAGCTTGTCTTGCAACAGCAAGGCGAGCGCCGCTTCTTGCTCACCACACAACCGAGCGCTGCGGGCGATATTGGCGCTAATGCTTGGCCAACGCTCGCTGAGTACCGGCATCACTTGGTGGCGGAGAAAATTACGATCAAAGCGGGTATCGCTGTTGCTCTCATCTTCATTCCATTCGAGCTGATGCTCTTTGGCGTACGCTTCGAGCGCATCACGGGAAGTGGCTAAGAAAGGGCGCAGGTGCACACCGCCGGCAAATGCGGTGTTACTTGGCATTGATGACAAACCTTTCGGGCCACTGCCGCGCTTTAACGCCAGTAAAAACGTCTCGCACTGATCATCAAGATGCTGGGCTGTCAGCAGTACAGCGCCGTCTGTTATGTGACGGCGCAATGCGTCGTAGCGCGCTTCGCGAGCCCCTTGCTCCAGGCCGCCTTGGCGTTGATCGACACTGACTTTTTCTACCACACATGCAATTCCGGCCTCGTTTGACCAACGCAGACAATTGTCTGCCCAGCGATCGGCATTGCAGCTCAAACCGTGGTGCACATAGACCGCGAGATAATCGTATTGAGGATAGGCATCACGAAATCGGCGCAATAAATCGAGCATCACCCGCGAGTCTAAGCCGCCGCTTAGCGCCAACACCACTCGCTGACGCTGGGATAATTGCGCGACAAGTTGCTGCGAAAAAGAGGAATAGATCATGCGGTGTCCTGCCCAATAGCCGGTGCGGCTGCGAAATAAAACGTCGTTTAAGTGAAAAGAAAAGCTAGGCGGGATTGTTAAAAGAAAGCGCCGACAAGTCAACCTTGTCAGCGCTTTGTAGAGGCGAGCTTACCGTTTTCAAGAGTAAAAACGGTAAACATCATAATGCGTAAAACGTGCTTATACGTAACCGTAGTTCATCAAACGATGGTAACGGCGCGTCAGCAAGTTTTCAGTATCTAGCGCACTCAGATCGGTCAAGCTAGCGATCAATTGCTGCTTCAAGTTAGCCGCCATCTTCGCGACATCACGGTGAGCGCCACCCAGTGGCTCTTCGATGATGTTGTCGATCAGACCCAACTCTTTCAAACGTGGCGCTGTCATGCCCATCGCTTCTGCTGCTTGGTCTGCTTTGTTGGAGTCGCGCCATAGGATAGAGGCACAACCTTCTGGTGAAATGACCGAGTAGGTTGAATATTGCAGCATGTTAACGCAGTCACCCACACCGATAGCCAGAGCGCCGCCTGAGCCGCCTTCACCGACCACGTTACAAATCACCGGCACTTTCAAGCCTGACATCACTTTCAAGTTGCGCGCAATCGCTTCAGATTGACCACGCTCTTCTGCGCCCACACCTGGGTAAGCACCCGCCGTGTCGATAAAAGTGATGATTGGCATATTGAAACGCTCAGCCATTTCCATCAAACGCAGCGCTTTACGGTAGCCTTCTGGTTTTGGCATACCAAAGTTACGCAGCACTTTTTCTTTGGTCTCACGGCCTTTTTGGTGACCAATCACCATCACAGGTTGACCTTCTAAGCGCGCAATACCGCCCACCAGCGCTTTGTCATCGGCAAAAGCACGATCACCGGCGAGTTCATCAAACTCAGTGAAGATATGTTTAATGTAATCAAATGTGTAAGGACGCTGAGGATGGCGAGCCAATTGGGCTACCTGCCATGCGCCAAGATCAGAGAAAATTTTCTTGGTCAGCTCTAGACTCTTATTTTCTAACTGCTCGATCTCTTTGCCCAGATCAACCGCCGCGTTTTCGTCATGACGGGAAACACCGCGTAGTGCTTCGATCTTGGCTTCCAACTCTGCAATCGGTTGTTCAAATTCTAGGAAATTAAGGCTCATACCAATCTCAATCCATTTTTTCGCACTGCCGAAGCTATGCTGTTAATTAAATTCAAGTTCTACCTGATGCTCACCTAAAAGGAGCTTCAGATCATCAATCAATTCATCGCTTGGCGTTACTCGCCACTCTGTCCCCAATACCATCTTCGCTTGGGCATCCTCACGCTGGTAATAGATATTAACAGGGATAATACCCGCTCGATGCGGCGACAGAGCATCACTGAAGCGTTCCATAAAGCGGTCATCAATTTGATGCGCCGTCAGTGATAAGCCAATAGCCCGTAAGTGTTTTTCTCGTGCTTGACTGATATCCATAACATCACGAACTGTCATTTTATAGCCACCATTGAAGTCATCAAAGCTGACCTGTCCGTGAACGACGACAACCTTGTCTTTTTCGACTAAATCAAGGTACTTATCTAGCACGTCAGAATATAACATGGCTTCCATGCGGCCTGAACGATCGTCAAGACTCATGATGCCGATTCGCGAGCCACGTTTTGTTGTCATGACACGTGCACCGACCACGAGGCCAGCCAGCGTAACCGGATTATCACGGCCACTTGGCTGCGCATCTTTCAAGCGGTAGCTGGTGTAGTGCTTCAGCTCTTTGATATAGGTGTTGATCGGGTGTCCGGTCAAATACAGACCGAGCGTCTCGCGCTCCCCTTCCAGCCACACTTTATCAGGCCATGCCGGCACTTTAGCGTACTTGTGTTCGACTTCTTCTGGTGCTTCGGTCAGGACGCCAAACATATCGCCTTGGCCAAATGACATCGCTTGGTGATGTTGGCTTGCCGCGCGAACAGCATCATCTAATGATGCCGCTAAAGCGGCGCGGTGAGGACCCAATCGATCCAGTGCCCCCGACTTAATCAAGCGCTCCAATACACGTTTGTTGACTTTTTTCGTATCAACACGGGCACAGAAATCGAACAGATCTTTAAAGTGACCGCCCTTCTCGCGCGCTTCGATAATATTTTCGATAGGCGCTTCACCGACGCCTTTAATCGCGCCGATGCCGTAGACGATCTCGCCTTTCTCGTTGACGTTAAAGCGGTACAAGCCACTGTTTACATCCGGTGGCAACACCTTGAGGTTCATGCGCAAGCATTCATCCACCAAGCCGACGATCTTATCGGTGTTATCCATATCGGCGGTCATTACCGCTGCCATGAATTCTGCCGGATAGTGCGCTTTGAGCCACAAGGTTTGATAGGAAACCAACGCATAGGCTGCCGAGTGCGATTTGTTGAAGCCGTAACCGGCGAATTTCTCCACCAAGTCGAAGATCTTCATCGCCAACTCGCCATCAACGCCGTTGTCTATCGCACCTTTTTCAAAGGTGGCGCGCTGCTTGGCCATCTCTTCGGGTTTTTTCTTACCCATCGCACGACGCAACATATCGGCGCCGCCCAAGGTGTAACCCGAGAGCTCCTGCGCGATCTGCATGACCTGCTCTTGATACAAGATGATGCCGTAGGTCGGATCCAAAATCGGCTTCAGGCACTCATGTTGCCACGTGGCATCGGGGTAGGAAATCTCTTCTCGGCCATGCTTACGGTCGATAAAGTTATCAACCATGCCTGACTGCAATGGACCTGGGCGGAACAAGGCCACCAGTGCGATCATATCTTCGAAGCAGTCAGGTTGCAGGCGTTTGATCAGCTCTTTCATCCCGCGCGATTCAAGCTGGAATACCGCCGTGGTTTCGGATTTTTGCAGCATGGCGAAACTTTTGCTGTCCGCCATTGGGATCGCCGCAATGTTAACCGGAGTTTTACCTTCTTTCTCCAGACGCGGGTTGATCATCCCCAGCGCCCAGTCGATGATGGTCAGCGTGCGCAGCCCCAAGAAGTCGAACTTCACCAGACCGGCGGTTTCAACGTCGTTCTTGTCAAACTGAGTAACGGGGTTGTGGCCTTCCGCATCGCAGTACAGCGGGGCGAAATCGGTGATGGTCGTCGGTGAAATAACCACACCACCGGCGTGCTTACCGGCGTTACGGATCACCCCTTCAAGGATGCGCGCCATGTCGATCAGATCGCGCACTTCCTCGTCATTGTTATAGATTTCACCTAATTGCGGCTCGGCATCGAACGCTTTTTTCAGCGTCATGCCTGGCTCTGCGGGCACCAACTTCGAGATGCGGTCAACGAAGCCGTAACCGTGACCCAATACACGGCCCACATCGCGAATTACCGCTTTCGCCGCCATGGTGCCGTAAGTGATGATCTGTGATACCGCATCACGGCCATACAACTCAGCCACGTGATCGATAACCAAGTCACGTTTGTCCATACAAAAGTCGATATCGAAATCGGGCATGGAGACACGTTCTGGGTTCAAGAAGCGTTCGAACAGCAGATCAAATTCCAATGGGTCCAGATCGGTAATATCTAGCGCGTACGCCACCAGCGAGCCCGCACCCGAACCACGGCCCGGCCCCACCGGCACGCCGTTATCTTTCGACCACTGGATGAACTCCATAACGATCAAGAAGTAACCCGGGAACCCCATGTCGTTGATCACTTTGAGTTCAATTTTCAAACGATCATCGTATTCTGGGCGACGCTCAGCACGTACTTGCTCATCAGGGAACAAGAACTTGAGTCGACGCTCCAAGCCTTCTTCCGACATTTTGATCAGATAATCTTCGATGCTCAGATCCCCTGTCGGGAAACTTGGCAGGAAATATTCGCCTAAACGCACGGTAACGTTACAGCGTTTGGCAATCTCGACGGTGTTGGCCAACGCTTCTGGAATGTCGGCAAACAGCTCGCACATTTCCTCTTCGCTACGTAGATATTGCTGGGCGCTGTACTTTTGCGGGCGACGCGGATCTTCAAGGGTGTAGCCATCGTGGATACACACCCGAATATCGTGGGCGTCAAATTGATCTTCGGTTAAAAAGCGCACGTCGTTGGTGGCAACCACGGGCAAGTCTTGCTCGGCGGCAAAGTCGACCGCAAAGCGAATGTAGACGTCTTCATCCGGACGGCCGGTACGCACCAACTCTAAGAAGTAACGATCAGGGAAATGGGTTTGATAATACTCAGCCAGCTCAGCGGCCAGCTTCATATTGCCCTTGAGCAAGGCTTTACCCACATCACCATTGCGCCCGCCCGATAGCAGGATCAATCCCTCTTGATGCTCGGCTAACCAATCGCGATCCATCACTGGCATGTGCTGAACATGACCACGCAAGTAGGCTTTGGAGATCAACAAGGTAAGGTTTTTGTAGCCAGTGTTGTTCATCGCCAACACCGTCAATTCGGTGAGTTCATCACCCAAGGCATCACAGCGTACTTTGAAATCCGCACCAATGATCGGCTTTAGGCCTGCATCATGGGTGCCAAAATAGAACTTCACCAAACCACACAGGTTGGTGAAGTCGGTCAATGCCATGGCAGGCATACCCATTTCTGCGACTTTATTGACCAATGGGCCGACCTTCGACAAGCCGTCGACCATGGAAAAGTCACTATGAATGCGCAGATGGATAAAACGGGGATCGGCCATTATGCTCTCGTATTACGTCGGGTGTTGCTTGATTGGCTAGGACGGTTACTCCAATCCCAGCGCGCGTTTAACAGGTTTAAAGCTACGGCGGTGCTCATCAATCGCACCGTGCGCTTCTAGCGCTTCCATGTGCACTTTAGTTGGGTAGCCTTTGTGCTTGGCAAAACCGTATTGCGGAAAGGCTTTATCCAGCTCATCCATCTCACGGTCGCGCGTCACTTTCGCGATAATCGATGCCGCTGAAATTTCAGCCACCCGTAAATCGCCTTTCACCACCGCGTGCGCCGCAATACCAAAATCCGGGGTGCGGTTACCGTCCACCAGCACGTAGTCTGGGGTGACTGGCAATCCAGCGACAGCGCGCTGCATCGCTACCATGGTCGCTTGCAAAATGTTGAGCTGATCGATTTCATCCGCTTCGCAACGACCCAGCGACCACGCCAAGGCTTTCTCTTGGATCTCAACAAACAGCTTTTCACGCTTTTTGTCGGTCAATTTTTTGGAATCGGTGAGTCCTTCAATCGGGTTATTGGGATCTAAAATCACCGCCGCTGTGACGACCGCGCCCACGAGTGGACCGCGACCGACTTCATCGACACCCGCGATACATGTGGCGTTTTCTGGGTAGTTGAAGGGCTCTAATTCTTTCATGATAATTTTATCTCTTCCAACACGGCTTTGGCCGCTTTTTCATCCGCATTACAACGGATTTGCTGGTGTAGCTCAGTGAACGTCGCCAGTAAGGCTTGGTTATCACTGTTTAAATAGGTATTAAGCTGCGCAGCCAGTTGCTCTGGTACACAGTCTTCTTGCAACAGTTCCGGCACTAACATGCGATCAGCCAAAATGTTTGGTAATGCGACATATGGCGTTTTGAGCAAGCGACGCATCAACCACGCGGTCAGCGGTTTTACTCGGTAACCGACCACCATCGGGCGCTTAACGAGCATACACTCTAGCGCTGCGGTTCCCGACGCCAGTAACACAGCATCGGAAGCAATCATCGCTTCACGTGCTTGAGCGCCCACGATGGTGACTTCAAGCTCGGGCGCGATACGCTGTTTGATCTCATCAAACTGCGCGCGACGTTTTTCGTTAACCAACGGGATCACAAAGCCGAGATCCGGATGCTGCGCTTTAAGTTGCATACAGGTTTGCAAGAACGGCTCGGCCAGCAAACCGACCTCACCACCACGACTTCCCGGCAACACTGCCAGCCAGCGTTTGTTCGAATCGAGGTTTAACGTGTCGCAGGCCTCATCACGATTGCATTGCAACGGGATCGCATCTGCCATCGTATGACCAACAAACGTACACGGCACATTGAATTTATCGTAAAACGCTTTTTCAAACGGCAGGAACGCTAAGACGCGATGGGTGGCTTTGGCAATGCCATGAATCCGGTTTTGACGCCACGCCCACACGGAAGGGCTAACATAATGCACGGTGCGAATGCCCGCGTCTTTTAGGTTACGCTCAAGCCGCAAATTGAAATCCGGCGCATCAATGCCGACAAACACATCGGGCGGGTTTTGGGTGAAGTACTTCACCAGTTCGGCTTTGACTTTTAAAAGGCGAGGTAAGCGACCCAGCACTTCGACCAGCCCCATCACAGCGAGCTCTTCCATTTCAAAAAGAGACTCACACCCTTGCGCTTGCATCTGCGGTCCGGCAATCCCGACAAATTCAGCATCTGGATGTTGTTCGCGAATGGCGCGAATCAAACCGGCACCTAAAATATCGCCGGAGATCTCTCCGGCGACGATGCCTATACGCAAAGGACGATCCATCTTAACGAATGATCCCGCGTTTTGACGCTTCAAGGAAATCGAGGAAGGTCTTCACTTCTGGGAATTCCGCTGCTAGCTCGGCGATATCCGGCTTGGCTTCAGCCAGCGTTTTGCCGCTGCGATAAAGCGCTTTGTACGCTTTGCGGATCGCCATGATCGCCGGTTTTTCAAATCCACGGCGCTTCAGGCCTTCGACGTTGATCCCGAACGGCGCACAGTGGTTACCTTGTGCCATCACGTATGGCGGTACGTCTTGTACCACAATCGAACCACCGCCCAGCATCACGTGCTCACCAATTTGACAGAACTGGTGGATTGCCGACATGCCGCCAACAATCGCTTGATCCGCCACTTTAACGTGACCGGCAAGGGTCGCGTTGTTAGCAAAGATACAGCGGTTGCCAATCACACAGTCGTGCGCCACGTGCGTGTTAACCATAAACAAGTTGTCATTACCTACAATGGTAATGCCTTCATCTTGAATGGTACCGCGGTGCATGGTGACACTCTCACGAATGGTATTGCGATCACCAATCACCAACTTGGTAGGCTCATCAGCATACTTCAAGTCTTGGCAAGCTTCGCCAATAGAAGCGAACTGGTAGATACGGTTCTCTTTACCAATCGTGGTAGGGCCTTTCACTACCACGTGGGTCATAATTTCAGTATCGGCACCGATTTCGACGTCGGCACCGATAAAGCTGAACGCACCAATTTTAACACCCGGTCCAATCACCGCGCCTTCTTCAACGACGGCTGTTGGATGGATCTGAGCGGTTGAGTCGATCATGTGAATTCTCGTCTAGCACATTTAAGCTCGGCTGAGCACACTACCGCGCCGTCCACTTTTGCCACACCGTTAAACACAGCAATGCCGCGGCGCTCTTTCACAAATTCCACTTCCAACACCATTTGATCGCCAGGGATCACAGGCTTACGGAATTTCGCATTATCGATGCTGGCGAAGTAGTACAGCTCGTTTTCCGCTGGCAAACCAAAGGTTTTAAATGCCAACACACCAGTTGCTTGCGCCATAGCTTCCAAAATCAACACACCAGGGAAGACTGGCAGCTGCGGGAAGTGGCCCATGAACTGAGGTTCGTTAACCGATACGTTTTTGATCGCGTGTAAATACTCACCTTCGCGGTAATCAGTTACACGGTCGATCAGAAGAAATGGATACCGATGTGGTAGTAGCGCTTTGATCTCATTAATGGACAGCACTTTCTTTTCGCTAGTCAAAACAGAGTTCCTGTGCAATTAGTTTTAAAAATAAAAAGTGGCGTTCGCTCTGCCACCCAACGGGTTTTAGGCGATAACTAAAAAGAAAAACGGCCCAGCGTGAAGGCGGGCCGATGATTCAAAGACCGCGCGGCGATCATTCCTCGTCTTGAGAAAGCTGCTTTTCAACAACCTTAAGGCGCTTATTCATCTCTTCGATTTTCAGCACGCGCGCTGCGGTTTTCCGCCACTCGCGGTTAGTCTGTAATGGGATGCCTGATGAGTAGATTCCCGGCTCAGTGATTGGTCGCATGACCATCCCCATACCGGTCACTGTTACGCCATCGGTAATTTCCATGTGTCCGTTGAACACGCTGGCCCCACCAATGAAACAGTGTTTACCCACTTTCAGGCTGCCTGCCATCACAGTCGCCCCCGCAATTGCGGTATTGTCGCCGATAGTCACGTTATGTGCAATCTGGCATTGGTTATCAATAATGACGCCATCAGCGATGACGGTATTTTCCAGCGCACCGCGGTCAATCGTGGTGCACGCACCAATCTCAACACGGTTACCAATGATCACGGTACCGAGTTGCGGGATTTTTACCCACTGACCACGGTGGTTGGCATAGCCAAAACCGTCCGAGCCAATCACCGCACCGGCTTGGATAAGGCACTGCTCACCCAATTCAACGCGATGATAAATCGTCACATTGGCCCAAAGACGGCTACCGGCACCAATCTTGGCTTCTTTACCCACGAAACAGCCTGCACCAATTTGCACGCCATCGCCGAGTACCACGCCAGATTCAATCACCGCGTTAGGACCAACACTTACTCCTTGTCCTAGTACTGCATCCTCTGCAATAACCGCACTCGGTGCAATATCAACTGCACAGGCGGGAGTGGTATCAAACACTTGCGCGCACAAAGCGTACGCCAAGTAAGGGTCCGGCACCACTAGAGCGGCCGTCTGACAATATGGCAGATCCGCTTCTTTAATTAGCACAGCGGTTGCCTTAGAGTCAGCCAACTGCTTTCGGTATTTACTAGCGCTCAAAAAGGTAATTTGACCTTCGTGGGCATTATCAGTACTTGCAACACTCGATACTACCTGCGCGCCATCGCCGTGCAGGGTCGCACCTAAGTGCTCTGCGAGTTCAGTAAGTGTTAGTTGTTTCGCCATTAATTAACCTTAAAGTGCGTCGATCACTTTTTGTGTCAGGTTATGCTCTTCTTTCGCAAATGCGACAGCGCTACCGTCCAAAATGATGTCATAACCACCTGCTTCTGCGACTGAATCGATCGCTTCTTGCAGTTGGCTTACTAGTTTTTGCTCTTCTTCACGTGAACGCGTTGCTTGATCTTCACGCAGCGCTTGTGCAGACAGTTTGAACTCAGACTCTAGCTGAGCAATTTCACGTTGTAGGCTACGACGATCTTCATCAGACATTAGCTCGCCGTCACGTTGTAGTTGCTCTAGCTTCTCTTTGCCTTTTTGCTCGATTGAGCGCAATGCGTTCACACGATCTTTGAACTCAGCTTCCATACGGCCTTGTACATTGTTCGCTTCAGCAAGATGCTGCATTACGGCAGGAACCACAACTACACCGATATTTTGTGCAGCGTGAGTCGCGTAAGACGCCGTTGAAAGTAGTAGACCTAGACCAGTTGCTTTAATCCATTTTTTCAATTTTTTATTCCTCAAGTTGGAAATTTAGAACGTTCGTCCAATAGTGAAAGAGAAGAACTCTTCGTCATCCCCTTCAAAAGATTTCAGTGGTTTCGCAACAGAGAAGACCAATGGCCCCATTGGCGACATCCACTGCAACGCAGCACCGACGGATGCACGGAAGTTCATCGGATCAGAGTAATCGTAAAGATACTGACCACCACTACCCACACGCAAGCCATCCATGTCAAATTCGGTATCCCACACCGACGCAGCATCGATGAAGACACTGGTACGAAGCTGATAACGGTACTCTGCCGACACAAATGGCGTCGGGACAAAGATTTCCGCACTGGCTAGCGCTAGGCCGTTACCACCGACCGAGTTATCCGTACCGGTAACACAAGGGTTGTTACCAATGATACCGTCACCAGGGACACATGATGAACTACCGTCATATACCGCTTTCGGTCCGACCGTATTCGAGCGGAAACCACGGAGCGTGGTGAAACCACCGGCATAGAAGTTTTCATAGAAAGGCAGCAGATGATCGTTGCCATCAATGTCGCCATAACCATTGCCGTAACCGACACGGCCACGTAATAGCAAGGTAAAGTCATGCCCTTTGTTTAGCGGGAAGTACTGACGCACTTCATATTGCGCCTTGTAGAATTGCACATCCGAGCCCGGAATGGTCATCTTGAAATAGGCGTTCTGATAGTTACCCGCCGTTGGGAATAGACCACGGTTGAGGTTATTGCGCGTCCACGATACCGACCAATCAAAGTCATTCACATTAAGACTGTTATCGGAATCGATATTCGGCTCTTGAACCTGTAAGAAGCGCTCTACCTGCAAGTAAGAATCGAGGTTCGAAATCTTATTGTGGGTGTAGCCCAAACCGAACTCAAAGAAGTTCAACTCATCGAACGGGAAACCCCATGTCAGGCTAGCGCCGTAACTTTGGTTGGTATAGTCGATGATGTTCGCATCTGATGCTTCAAACTCATCAAAGAACAACTTACCCCCCAAGCTCACGCCATCAAGGGTAAAGTACGGGTCGCGATATTCAAGGCTGACGTTTTTCTGGTAGTCGTTCACCATCCCGCTAATACCGAAACGGTTACCGGTACCCATGAAGTTGTCTTGTTGAATACCCGCTTGGAAACTGATCCCTGACTCGGTACCGTAACCGATACCCAGGTTGATACTACCGGCATTGGCTTCGCGCACTACGTACTCGATATCCACCAGATCATCAGTGCCCGGCACACGGTTAGTGCGCACTTCCACGGTTTCAAAGAAACCGGTACGGTCAAGACGCTCTTTACCGCGCTGAATTAGCTCAGAGTTCAGCCACGTACCTTCCATTTGACGCATTTCGCGACGCAGCACTTCATCGTCAGTGATGGTGTTACCAGTGAACTGAATATTACGCACATACATGCGTTTACCCGGCTCGATGTTCACCGTCAGAGAGACTTGCTGGTTTTCATCGTCAAATTCAGGGAAGGTCTGCACTTGCGGATACGCGTAACCCGCCGTGGCAAGCTGCTCGGTGATCGCTTTTTCCAATGCGGTAATTTTCGTACCGTTATAGGTATCACCGATCGCAAAATCAGCCAAATTCTTATACGCGGTCTCTTGGCCTTCCAACTCACCACGCATATTGAGCGCGCTAATGGAGTACGGCAAGCCCTCGTCCACATTCAAAGTGATGTAAACACTTTGCTTGTTTGGCGAGATAGACACATTCGTTGCGTCGATACGGAACTTAACGTAGCCCGCATCAAGGTATTTGGTTTTGAGTGCTTCGAGATCGCCTGCCAAGATTTGCTTTTGGTAGCGCTCGTTAGCCAGGAAATTCCACCACGGCACGTCAGCACGTAGCTTAAAACCGTCTTCAAGCTCTTCGTCGGAAAACACGGTATTACCGACGAAGTTGATCTGCTCGATTGACGCGGACTCACCTTCGGTAAAGACAAAGCGCAGATCGGCACGGTTACGTGGCAACGGCGTGATCACCGCCTGCACGTTAGCGCCGTATTTACCCGCGCTGTAATAGAAGTCTTCGAGACCCTTTTCGATATTGCTCAAAAGCGTGCGATCCAACGCTTCACCCACGCGAATATCAGAGGCATTGAGGTTTTCGAGCAGTTGCTCGTCTTTCATGGTTTTATTGCCAGTAAATGAGATGCTGGCAATCGTCGGGCGCTCAGTGACTTGGATCAGTAAAGCGCTGTCATCACGAAAAACGCGGACATTTTCAAAGTTACCTGAAGCGAACAACGCGCGAATGATTTGAGCCGCGTCCTGATCATCCACTTGATCACCGATACGTACAGGGATCTGCAACAGTGCCGCACCCTGCGTCACACGCTGTAATCCCTCAAAACGGATCTCGTTGACGACAAATTGTTCCGCGTGAGCCATGCCACTAGCGAGCAAGGACGCGATAAGCAGTTTTTTCATTGCCATTGTAATTGTGATAATTCCTTGTTACTTCGCACTCCGTTGTACTACTTCGCAGTAACATTACAGACGGGTAATATCGTTAAACAGTGCTATCGCCATGATGGCCATAAGCAACACTGACCCTATACGGTAACCGACTTCCTGCACTTTCTCCGGTACAGGACGACGTGTAATGCCTTCAATGGCATAAAACAGTAAGTGTCCACCATCTAAAATGGGCAAAGGCAGTAAATTCACAATACCCAAGTTGACACTAATTAAAGCTAAGAAGCCCAAAAAGCTAAACAAACCGAAACCGGCGGTCGCACCCGCGCCTTTCGCAATTGAAATAGGACCACTTAAATTATCGATCGCCACATCGCCGGTAAACAGCTTTTTCACCATAGCGAACGTCACATGAACCAATTGCCAAGTGCGCTCTGTGGCCTTCCCTACCGCCACCAGAGGATTGTACTGGCGGTCATAGAGATAATCTTCCGGCCACTCCTCAAACACAGGAGAGAAACCGGCATAACCTACCACTTCTTCATCACGCTCTCGGGTGCCCGGAGTCAGCGTTAATGTCTGCTGCCCACCATCGCGTTCGATCAGTACCGACAACGCTTGGTTAGGGTTGCTTTGCACCCAATTGACGATGTCATCCCAGCTCGATACCGGCTGAGTGTTGATCGCCAAAATGGTATCGCCTGCCAACAGGCCGGCTTGCTGTGCTGCACCCTCGTCCATCACCTGTGCCAACTGGGTAGTGATGGCTGGACGATAAGGTGTCATACCCAATGTGATGATCGGGCTGTCGGTATCTGGCTCGTATTGCCACGTATCCAAAGCTAAGCGATATTCACGCTCTTGCATGGTCTCTGGCGAATAGGCCGTGATCAGCAGATCCTCTTCACCAATGGCGGAGGCGATACCTAAGGTAACCGCTTCCCAATCCGCTGTTTTGATACCAGAAACCGAGGTAAGTTCCATTCCTGGTGCAATTCCTGCCTGCGCGGCGATGGAATTTGGCGCAATTTCACCAATGACGGGTTTCACCGTTGGCACACCGCCAACGAAAATGACCCAATACGCGAAAATCGCAAAGAGAAAGTTAGCTAACGGTCCGGCCGCAACAATCGCCGTGCGTTGCCACAGCTTTTTGTTGTTAAACGCTTCATGACGACGCGCTTCAGGCACAGGCTCAACACGCTCATCGAGCATCTTGACATACCCACCAAGCGGGATCAGCGCCAAGGTATATTCTGTGCCACGCTTATCGGTACGTGACCACAGCGCTTTACCAAAGCCAATGGAGAAACGCTCGACGTGCACGCCACAACGTCTTGCCACCCAAAAGTGGCCGTACTCATGGACGGCAATCAAAATGCCTAGTGCAACGATCAGTGCGCCTGCGTTCCACAACAATGCTGTCATATCATCCCCTTCAGGATTTTCTGTTCTGCATGTGATCTCGCTATTCTATCCACCTCGAGGATGGTTTCCAAGCAAGTTGGCTCCGCTGCCTGTAAACCGTCCAACACTGCATGGTTTACGCGAGCGATATCGGTAAAACGAATTTGTCCATTCAAAAAGGCCGCTACCGCGACTTCGTTCGCCGCATTCAATGCCGTCGTTGCCGCCTGGCCGCTAAAACACGCTTCCATCGCTAAGGCCAAACACGGGTAGCGCTGATAATCTGGTGCAATAAAGGTGAAGTCACCAATCGAGGCAAAATCGAGCGGACTCACCCCCGCATCAATGCGCTGTGGGTACGACATCGCACACGCAATCGGGGTGCACATATCCGGTTGGCCCATTTGCGCCAACACAGAACCATCACGGTATTGAACCATGGAATGGATCACCGATTGCGGGTGAATGATCACTTTGAGTTGCTCACGCGCTGCATTAAACAACCAGCGGGCTTCGATGTACTCTAACCCTTTGTTCATCATGGTGGCAGAGTCGACAGAGATCTTCGGCCCCATTGACCAGTTTGGATGGGCGATCGCTTGCGCTGGTGTCACACTTTCAAGCATCTCAAGCGGCGAGTAACGAAATGGGCCGCCAGAGCCGGTTAACAGAATATGGCTGATCCCCGCACTCGCGAGATCGCAGTGCCCCAGTGAGGTTTGAATATCGGCAGGCAAGCATTGGAAAATCGCATTGTGCTCACTATCAACAGGCAACAACTCCGCGCCATGCTCAGCCGCCGCATCAATGAACAATTGTCCCGACATCACTAACGCTTCTTTGTTAGCGAGCAGTACACGCTTGCCTTTTCGAATGGCGGCCATGGTCGGTGACATGCCTGCGGCGCCAACAATCGCCGCCATCACAGTATCAACTTCATCTAGCGCAGCAATTGCTGATAGACCCGCTTCGCCCTCAAGTACCTCAATTTTTAAGTTAGTACTTGCTAACAATTGGCGTAATTCTTTTGCCGCCTTATCACAAGCAAGCGCCGCATATTTCGGTTGCCATTCTTGGCACAACGCAAACATCGCCTTGGCATTACTACCAGCACCAAGGGCGATTACAGAAAATTGGTCGGGATTTTGGCGAACCACCTTGAGTGTGCTGGTGCCAATGGAGCCGGTCGCTCCGAGAATAGTGAGGTTTCGCATATTATCACTTAGAAACTCACTGCGACGCGTACGCCGCAGTGAAAAAAGTTACAGCAGCCACAAATAGAGCAGCGCAAAGACAGGAAGCGCTGCAGTGAGGCTATCAATGCGGTCTAGAATACCACCGTGGCCAGGCAATATGCGACCACTGTCTTTAATTCCTGAGACACGTTTAAACATACTTTCCACTAAATCGCCCATTACTGAAGCGATAACGGCAATCATCGCGATAGAAAGTAAAGAGAGCAGTGAGCTAAACGGAATGTCAAACACCGTTGCACCGCCCCATGTCACCGCAATGGCAGCCACAATACCACCGAGCAAACCTTCCATCGTTTTGTTAGGGCTTACTGCTGGCGCCATTTTACGCTTACCGAAGGCTTTACCGCTAAAGTAGGCGCCGCTATCTGCCGCCCATACCAATACACACACTAAAAGCACTAATTGCGCACCGTGGTAAGTATTGGTTTGGTAATCAAAAGCGCGAAGTAACAGGATAGACCAGAAAAAAGGCAGTAAGGTGAGGATGCCATAAAATTGTTTTGCAACGGAGTGAGCATTCACCAAAGAAGTCGAACGAGGGTAAGCAACCACTAACACAGAGGCTAACACCCACCAAGCTCCGCCCGCAGCCAGTATCGCCTTATGTGATGCCGTCAGTGATTGCAACGAAGCAATATCGGTTGGAACGAGAAAAAGCGAGGCTATCAGCACCGCCGCCATCATCACCGTACTCACTACACGAGCAAAAGGTCGGGTAAATTGACTCCATTCCCAGAAACCTAAAACGGTAATGGCTAATAGCGCAGGAATAAAGGCGGAAAAAGGCAGGAAGAAAACCCCGGCGACCACCAAAGGTGCCAGTACGGCAGCCGTCAGAACACGTTGTTTCAGCAAACTAAAACCTCGTTATTTAGTTAGTTATGTTCATGCTTGAGCCGCATGAATTTGCGCACCTGTGCAGCCAAAGCGGCGTTCACGGTGAACGAACCAATACAGCGCGTCACGCAGTGCTTGCTCATCAAAATCAGGCCAGAAACAGTCAGTAAAGTAGAGCTCGGCATATGCCATTTGCCACAACATAAAGTTGCTGATCCGGCACTCTCCACTGGTGCGGATCATCAAATCCACATCCGGCAGATCCGCCATGGTTAAACGACAAGCGATATCTTGCTCGACAATCTCATTCGCCGCCAAAACGCCGTCTTTAACGTCTTGCGCCAGTTGTTGTACCGCTTGCACGATATCCCACTGACCACCGTAGTTGGCGCAAATATTCAGTACCAAACCGGTATTGTGCTGCGTTAAAGCCTCAGCGTCGGCAATTTTACTTTGCAAACGGCTGGAAAAACGCGAGGTATCACCAACGATACGCAATTGAATATTGTTTTTATGCAAACGCTTAGCTTCACGGCTTAGCACCGAAACAAAGAGCTCCATCAGCACGCTGACTTCTTCTTCAGGACGACGCCAGTTTTCACTGCTAAAAGCAAACAGCGAAAGTACTTTAACGCCCATTTTGCTTGCTTCAGAAACCGTTTTTTTTACTGCATCTACACCAGCTTTATGTCCGAACACCCGTGCTTTACCACGCTCTTGCGCCCAACGACCATTGCCATCCATGATCACGGCAATATGTTTAGGCAGCGCATCTGCCGGTAATTGTTCGGTCAAAGTCTGTTCTGTCATAGTTATCCCTAGCTAAAAAAAAGCGCTGTACTGTCAGCACAGCGCCCATTTTTTACTGCTGAGTGTAAAGGAAATTAGACTTCCATCAACTCTTTTTCTTTCGCAGCTAGGACATCATCCATGTTCTTGATTGCAGCGTCGGTCAATTTCTGGATGTCATCTTGTGCACGACGATCATCATCTTCAGAAATTTCTTTGTCTTTTAGTAGACCTTTGATATCTGCGTTAGCATCACGACGAATGTTACGTACCGCAACACGGCCTTGCTCTACTTCACCACGCACGATCTTAACCAGATCACGACGACGCTCTTCTGTTAGCGGTGGCAATGGAACGCGAATAACGGTACCTGCTGACATTGGGTTTAGGCCCAAATCCGACATCATGATCGCTTTTTCAACTTTTTGCGTTAGCTCTTTGTCGAAAACAGTGATCGCTAGCGTACGTGCATCTTCTGCCACTACGTTCGCTACTTGACGTAGTGGAGTGTTCGCGCCGTAGTACTCAACTTGAAGACCATCTAGCAAGCTTGGGTGTGCACGGCCAGTACGGATTTTAGACAGTGTGTTTTTCAGCGCTTCAACACTTTTTTCCATGCGCACTTGCGCATCTTGTTTAATTTCGTTAATCACTGTGTATACCTTTTGTTTTGCTTTCGGCGCTAACCGATACTTTCCATTAGTCGTTAGAGATCAAAGTCCCTTCCTGCTCGCCCATCACTACACGACGTAGCGCACCAGGTTTGTTCATATTGAACACACGAATTGGCATGTTGTGGTCACGTGCCAGTGTGAATGCGGCTAGATCCATCACTTTCAGTTCTTTATCTAGAACATCATTGAAGCCCAGCTTATCATAAAGTTTAGCGTCTGGGTTTTTAACTGGATCATCTGTGAACACGCCATCAACTTTTGTTGCTTTAAGAACAACATCCGCCTCGATCTCGATACCGCGTAGACACGCAGCAGAGTCAGTGGTGAAGAACGGGTTACCCGTACCTGCAGAGAAGATCACCACGCGGCCTTGACGCAGAAGGCTGATCGCTTCAGCCCAGTTGTAGCTATCACACACACCATTTAGCGGGATTGCCGACATAACACGAGCGTTCACATAAGCACGGTGTAGAGAATCACGCATCGCAAGACCGTTCATCACTGTTGCCAGCATACCCATGTGGTCGCCCACCACGCGGTTCATACCAGCTTGCGCTAGACCGGCACCACGGAATAGGTTGCCCCCACCAATCACCAGGCCAACTTGCACGCCTAATTCAACCAGCTCTTTAATTTCTTGAGCCATACGATCCAGCACTTGAGCATCAATGCCAAAGCCTTCATCACCTTGCAGCGCTTCACCGCTGAGTTTTAACAAAATACGTTGATAGGTTGGTTTAGGATTCGTGGTCATTCTTGTACCTTCCGGTTTCAGGGGAGAGAGTGTCGTCGTAAAAAGACCGCAGCCAAGGCCACGGTCTCTATCAGTATAAAGTTAATTAATATTAACCTTTTTGCGCTGCCGCAACTTCTTCAGCGAAGCTTAGTTGCTCGCCTTTGTCGATACCTTCACCCACTTCTAGACGGATGAAGTTAGTTACAGATGCGCCTTTCTCTTTCAGGAATTCGCCAACAGTCTTCTTAGGTTCCATGATGAACGCTTGACCAGTTAGAGAAACTTCGCCGGTGAATTTCTTCATGCGGCCTTCAACCATTTTCTCAGCGATTTCTTGAGGCTTACCTTCGTTCATCGCGATCTCAACCTGAACTTGACGCTCTTTAGCAACAACTTCAGCTGGTACGTCAGATGGGTTCACGTACTCTGGACGAGATGCAGCAACGTGCATTGCAACGTGCTTGATGGTTTCTTCGTCAGCTTCACCAGCAACAACAACACCGATACGGTCGCCGTGACGGTAAGAACCAACTTTAGCACCTTCGATGAATTCTACGCGACGGATAGAGATGTTCTCACCGATTTTAGCAACTAGTGCTACGCGGTCGTCTTCGAATTTCGCTTGAAGAGCTGCAACGTCTAGTTTCTCAGCAAGCGCTGCTGCTGCAACTGCTTCTGCGAAACCTAGGAAGTTAGAGTCTTTAGCAACGAAGTCAGTCTGGCAGTTAACTTCAACTAGAGCTGCAATGCCTTGACCTTCTTTGATCAGGATTGCACCTTCAGCAGCGATGTTGCCAGCTTTCTTAGCCGCTTTAGCAGCGCCACTTTTACGCATGTTTTCGATCGCTAGCTCGATGTCAGCGTTCGCTTCAACAAGCGCTTTTTTACATTCCATCATGCCTGCGCCAGTACGGTCACGCAGTTCTTTTACCAGGGCAGCGGTAACTGTTGCCATTGTTAATTCCTCAGTTTGAATACACACAGTGTAAAATTCAGGGGCCATGAGGCCCCTGATTAACCAGTCTTCAGTCTAACGATTGTAGACAAAAAGATGCTCAATAGGAGCTGGTCTCTTATTCAGCTACGAAGCCGTCAACTTCTGCTTGCTCAACGATGTCTTGGTTACGACCTTCAGTTACAGTTGCTGCAACCGCGCCAACGTAAAGTTGGATTGCACGGATTGCATCGTCGTTACCTGGGATTACGTAATCAACACCGTCTGGGTTAGAGTTGGTATCTACAACTGCGAATACTGGGATGCCCAGGTTGTTCGCTTCTTTAACCGCGATGTGCTCGTGATCCGCATCGATGATGAAGATTGCGTCTGGTAGGCCACCCATGTTCTTGATACCGCCAAGAGACTTCTCAAGTTTTTCCATTTCACGGGTACGCATCAGCGCTTCTTTCTTAGTCAGTTTGTCGAAAGTACCGTCAGTAGACTGAGTCTCTAGATCTTTCAGACGTTTGATTGACTGGCGAACAGTTTTCCAGTTAGTCAGCATACCGCCCAACCAACGGTTGTTCACGTAGTACTGATCACAGCTTACTGCAGCTTCTTTGATTGATTCGCTGGCTGCACGCTTAGTACCTACGAAAAGAACTTTACCCTTACGCTCAGCAATTTTGCTGATTTGCGCTAGAGCGTCGTTGAACATTGGTACAGTTTTCTCAAGGTTGATGATGTGTACACGGTTACGAGCGCCGAAAATGAATGGCTTCATTTTTGGGTTCCAGTAACGAGTTTGGTGACCGAAGTGTACACCAGCCTTAAGCATGTCGCGCATTGATACAGTTGCCATTGAAATATCCTCTATGGGGTTAGGCGTCCACATATCCCACTCAATCCGACCCAGCGAAAACGCCAAGCACCCCGGTGAATGTGTCGATATGTGTGAGTGATTAAAAATTCAATATTGTTATAACTGTGAACCGCTGATCGGAAACGAACGTGCAGTTAGCACAATTACGGCGCGCTTTATACCATAAAACGCCCCTCTGTGACCAGATTTTTATCGCGTTATCCGTAACTCTCTGACACTCATCCTCCTCGCTTCGCTGAGGCATTTCTGACAACAACAAAGAACGCAATCAAAGAAACCAACGCATGCGATAGTTTCCTCAACGAGTCGCTGCTGCTACCATAGGGAGATAGTGCCAAGTTTGGTGGGTCAGCCATACCCAACGCGCAAATTTGAGTAACTATAGGTATGAATTCCACGAGAAAATAGAGTAACCCTGAATGACAATTACGATTAAAACCGCCGAAGAAATTGAAAAAATGCGTGTCGCAGGTCAGCTTGCGGCTCAGGTGTTGGAAATGATTGAGCCTCACGTCAAGCCGGGTGTGACGACGGAAGAGCTGGATCGTATTTGTCATGAATTCATCGTTAACGAGCAAGGTGCCATTCCTGCACCACTCAACTACCATGGTTTTCCTAAATCGATTTGTACTTCGATCAACCACATCGTTTGCCACGGTATCCCAGCAACGGAAGACGTCCACATCGATGGTTTCCGTAAAAAACCCGCTGTGTTGGCCGAAGGCGACATCATCAACATCGACATTACCGTGATCAAAGATGGCTACCACGGTGACACGTCAAAAATGTTCGAAGTGGGTGAAGTCTCAGTTGAGAACAAACGCTTGAGCCGTATCGCGCAAGAAAGCCTATATTTGGCGATCAAAAAAGTGAAACCGGGCGTGCGCTTGGGTGAGATCGGCACCGCGATCGAGAAATACATCAAGACCCAGAACAAGAACAACCCACGCATGAAGCTGTCGATTGTGAAAGATTTCTGTGGTCACGGCATTGGTGCAAAATTCCACGAAGAGCCACAAGTGGTTCACTACAAAAATGGCGACCGTACCTTACTTAAAGCGGGTATGTGTTTTACCATCGAGCCGATGATCAACGCCGGCAAGTATGGCTGTGAAGTCGATGCAGAAGATGATTGGACGGTTTACACCGTTGATAACAAAAACTCAGCACAATGGGAGCACACATTACTCGTGACCCCAACTGGCGTGGAAGTATTAACACTGCGCCAAGACGATACCATAGCGCGTCACATTAACGGTTAATCGATATGCCAGCCTCTTGAGGCTGGCTTTTTTATACAGGGACGATCATGGCGACTAGCGTAACCCCGACCCAAGCCTCCACTTTAAAAGCCAACTTAGATACCTTTTCCGAGCTACAACGCCAAGCCTTTCAACAACGCCAACCTATTACCGAATTGGTAGAGCAACGCAGTGATTTTATCGATCACATGCTCTGTGCGTTGTGGGACGAATTTAAGTTTAGCCAGCACCCCGACTTAGCGTTGATCGCCGTAGGCGGTTATGGTCGCGCCGAGCTACATCCGCTGTCTGATATCGACATTTTGTTTTTATCGCAAACTAAACTCGATGACGATACCGCCGCGAGAGTCAGTGAATTCATTACCCTGCTGTGGGATCTCAAGCTCGATATCGGCCACAGTGTGCGCACGTTAGAGGAATGTACTGCGATTGCTGATCGCGATCTCACCGTCGCCACTAACTTGCTCGAAGCCCGCCAATTGATCGGCAACCCTGACACCTTCGCTTCTCTCGTTGCGCATTTTGACGCGCCGCAATTTTGGCCCAGTGCGAGCTTTTTCCGCGCCAAAGTCGATGAGCAGCAAACTCGCCATGCCCGTTACAACGATACCGCCTATAACTTAGAGCCCGACATAAAATCGACCCCGGGAGGCCTGCGCGATATCCACACTTTAAGCTGGATCGCGCGCCGTCATTTTGGCGCCACCAGCCTGCGAGAAATGAGCAAATACGGGTTTCTTACCGATGCGGAATTTCGCGAGCTCGCCGAGTGCCAAGACTACCTCTGGCGGGTGCGATTTGCCCTGCATTTAGAACTGCGTCGATACGACAACCGCCTGACATTTGGCCATCAAAGCTCCGTCGCCGAAGCCCTGCATTACCATGGTGAAGGCAATCAAGGCGTTGAGCGGATGATGAAAGATTTCTACCGCACCTTGGGGCGCGTCGTTGAACTCAATAAGATGCTGTTACAGCTATTTGATCAGGCTATCCTAACGCCCCATCGAGACAGCGAAAGCATTGTTATTGATGACGATTTTGAGTTCAGTAACGGCCTGATCGATGCGCGCAAACCGGCACTGTTTCAAGCCCGACCTGATACGATCCTCGATATGTTTTTGCATATCGCTACCCATAGCCAAATTGACGGGATCGCCGCAACCACATTGCGCCAACTACGCACTGCCCGTCGCCGCCTTAACGTATTTTTGGTCGATATTCCTGCGGCTCGCGAGAAGTTCATGGCGCTGGTTCGCCACCCTAATGCGCTGAGCAAAGCCCTGCCGCTCATGCATAAATACGGCGTGATGGCGACCTACCTGCCGCAATGGAGCCAAATCGTTGGCCAGATGCAGTTTGACTTATTCCACGTCTACACCGTGGATGAGCACACCATGCGGCTGCTGAAAAATCTCAACAAATTCACCTTAGAGACGTCGCGCGAACGCCACCCTGTGTGTTGTGAAGTCTATCCGCGCTTGCCGAAAAAAGAGCTCCTGCTGCTGGCGGGGATCTTCCATGATATTGGCAAAGGGCGCGGTGGCGATCACAGCGAAATCGGCGAAGTGGAAGCCTATGACTTTTGCGTGCTCCATGGCCTTACCCGCCCAGAAGCCAAATTGGTGTCTTGGCTTGTTCGCCATCACCTCTTACTTTCAGTGACCGCGCAACGGCGCGACATTTACGATCCGGATGTGATCGCTGAATTTGCCGAAGAGGTAGGTGACGAAGAGCATCTCGATTACTTGGTGTGCCTGACTGTGGCTGATATTTGCGCCACCAACAAAGATCTGTGGAACAGTTGGAAGCGCACCTTGTTGGCTGAACTCTACTACTCCACCCAAAAAGCATTACGTCGTGGGCTTGAAAACCCGCCAGATGTACGCGATCGGATCAAACATAATCAGCAAATGGCCTCGGCACTGCTGCGCAAGCGCGACATCACCCCGCGCAGCATCGAGCTTTTGTGGCAGCGCTTCAGTAGCGACTACTTCCTGCGTCACACCCACAAGCAGATCGCTTGGCATAGCCAACATTTATTAGCGCAAGAGGATCCCGAGCAAACCTTGGTCTTGGTGAGCCGCAAAGCAACCCGCGGCGGTACTGAAGTGTTTGTTTACACCCAAGACAAACCGGGGCTGTTTGCCGATATTGTGGCGGAGCTGGATAAGAAAAACCTCAGCATTCATGACGCCCAAATCATGACCAGCAAAGATGGGTACGTGATGGATACCTTTATGGTGCTTGATCCCAACGGTAAGTCGATCCCGCAAAATCGCCACGAGCGGATCATCCAATCGCTAACCGATGTGATCAACAAAGGGATCACGCTACCCAAACGCCATCGCCCTTCGCGTAAATTGCAGCACTTTGATGTACCTACCCAAGTCACCTATTTGCCGGTCAAACGTGTGCAGCGCAAAACCTTGGTCGAGTTGGTCGCGTTAGATACCCCGGGGCTGCTGGCGACGGTGGGACGTATCATCGAACAGCTCGGGTTAAACATTCATGCAGCGAAAATCACCACTATTGGCGAGCGAGCGGAAGACTTTTTCACTCTCACCACCGCCGATGGCGATATGCTCAATGAAGAAGAGCAAGCTCAGCTGAAAGCGCGCTTAATTGAAGATATCGAAGAGATCAAATAGCGCTGACAGCGCATCGCTCTCTTATCTCGGCGAACTACACCGGTATAACAAAAAAGGGTTAAGCATCGCTTAACCCTTTTTTGTTCAATTCATTCACGCCTGCAACCGTCACCTGCGCCGCTTTATCAGCAAAAAGATCATCGGTGGTCTAATGCTGCTCTCCGCGTCACTGTTAGCTCATTACCGCCAGTTTTTGGATCACTTCATCCAGCCAAGGCAGCCCGGCTTCTTCTGGGTCAAACGTCTCACAAGCATCGATATCTAAGCGTGAATGCAATGGCACCGCAGTGAGTTCGAGCATCAATTCATCAAACAAACGCCCACCACCACAGAAGCGATCTTCCCCGTAACTTGAATCGCCCATCGCCGCGACAGCATAATGCATTGCACTCAGCAGCGGAAAACGGTCACGCAATTGATGGTAAAGCACTAAGAGATCGTCAGGGAGTTCACCTTGTCCGGTTGTCGAGGTCACCACCAGCACAATATCGTTTTGATACGACACGAACGTGTCAAAATCCGGCTCTTGAAAAACCTCAGCGTCATGCCCTTTCGCCACTAAATTAGCCGCAAATGTGTCCGCCAATCCGCTGGCGCCGCCGTAAACCGTGCCTACAAAAATACCAATTCGAGCCATAGTGCCTCCTTTGCGCCATGTCTGATTGCCGTAGGGGAAAATCCTCCGCACGGCGAAGACGTATTTCCTAACTGTGGATGACTGGCGTAAAAAAGCAAGTGACCGATTAAGAAAGTGTTTGTTTTATCAGCGTTCTTATCATTGCCGAGAGTAACCTGGTTACTCTCGGCGATGTTAGAGAGAAAGCAGGGTTGGCTCCCACTCAAACGCGCGCATCACGCCAAGCCAGGTTTCATCAACCTTGGCCTCAATCGTGATTGGCTCCCCACTGAAAGGATGAATGAATGCCAAACGAGAGGCATGCAGCATCAAACGGTGGCAATTAAAGTGCTCGCGAAAAACGCGGTTGTGACGCCCATCGCCGTGGTTAACATCACCAATAATGTGATGACTAAGGTGGTGCATATGGCGACGCAACTGGTGTTTACGCCCGGTTTGCGGTTCCATTTCAACCAAACAATAGCGGCTAGTCGCATAACGCCCCGTGGCGATTGGCACTTCAACATGGGCCAGCGGACGGTAATGGGTGATCGCCGACTGCGCTTCTTTTTCTTGCGAGGCAAACTTATCTGCGATCTTATCTAGCTCGACTTTAAGGGGATAGTCCAACACCGCCGCCTCATTGATCCAGCCGCGCACCACCGCGTGATAGGTTTTGGTGAGTTGATGCTCAGCAAACAGCGGCATCATCTTGCTGGCCGCCTCTTTTGACAAACCAAACAGCAGCACGCCCGAGGTCGGGCGATCAAGGCGATGCACCGGGTAGACATGCTGGCCAATTTGATCACGCAGCGTTTGCACCGCAAAACGGGTCTCATGGCTGTCGAGCCAAGAGCGATGCACTAGCATCCCCGCAGGCTTATTCACCGCAATGTAGTGTTCATCGCGATAGACAATTTCCAGTGGCGTCACCAGGTCATCAAGCCGCTGACACACAGCAATGATCGGTGCGGCTTGCGCTTGGCCTTTAAGCGCTTCTTCAAAATACGGTGCAATGGAAAACGCAGGAATGTCCGCATCCTCTTGCGCCAATAACGCTTGCATGCGCGGCAAGAAAATCCATTGCAGCCATTCGGTAGGGGTTAAGGTATCAACCGCAAACGGTAAAGTGCTTTGCAGTTTTTCCTCACTCGGCGCACTCGTTTGCCAGAAACCCTGTATTTCTAATTGTCGATTCAGCTCATCAAGTTGCTGAAGAATTCTCTCTTTGGTTGCCATTGGGCCTCCTATGACTGCGCCGCACAAGACGCGCAGAATACACTGTCCGCACGGCTTAATCGAGCAGTTCCCCGATTGAACCATGACCCCCAGTTATCCACCTTCGCCATAAAGCGCGAACTGCTTACCAAAGATGGCTGCAACAGCCCCTTCACCCTGTTGTTTTCAGCGAGACAAAGTGCAGCCTAACGATTCAATCCCAGCCCCACTGCCGATTCGATTGGGAAAAGCGAAGAGATTACGATACTCTGCGTAAACAGCTCATTAGATTCAAAGATGTAAGCCTCTGCCAAGCGGCAGACAGAAGGAAAGGACGCTATGACGACACTGCACCACCTCAGCCAATTGCTGTTACAGGCGCAATGCCATTACGCGGTATACGATTTGGGACGACGCGTAACCCAGATCCCCAATGAAATGTTTCTCGCGATTGAAGAAAATCGCCAGCCTTACCCCTACCCGATGCGCCAGCAAGCGCAATTGGCGATTGCGTTTTCGCGCGATGACGAGCCGCCTTTCATTTGGCTGTTGAAATTCCCACTCGACGAGCGCGGTTTGCTCAAACAAGCCGCTGTGGGTGATTTTATTCGTTTTGTTGCAGAAGCGATGGGCGCCAACATCACTGACCATCTTTCTGATGAACAACAAAAAACCTTGGCGCAAAACCCTTACATCTTTAAACCTGCGGAAGAAAAACTGGCGATGCTGCATGCCAAGCTTGCTGATAGTTTCCAGCATGCGCCCAGCCGTTTCTATGCCGAGGTACGTGATTACTTTACCCTGGGTGAAACCGAGAGCCGTTGGCAGCAATTGGGCATTCAAGGTTTTGCCGATGTCGCCGCGCGTATCAACCAAGATAACAACGCCAGCTTAATTGCGAACGCCTTACCGACCTTGCCCGTCAACCCGATGATGGCTTTGCTGGTTTGCCTAGAGCACGTCGCGCTGCCCGATAACGTTGCCGCCGTCCTTAAGCAGCAGTTAACCGAGGCGCTGCAGCAAGACACGATTGACGCGACCCAATGTGCGGTTTTACTGCGCGGTTTAGCCGGTGCGCCGCAACTAGAGACGATTTTGGCGACGGTGCTCAGTCATCCGCTTGCCAACGTCGAAACCTTATTGATTGCGATTGCAGGGCGTAACTGGCATGGCTTGCGTGACGACACCTTGCTGCTGTATTTATGCCGCTTGGCGGAAAATGGCGATCAGGCGCTGTTTAACTCTTTGTTTGCCGATCTGGTGATGGTGCCCGCACTGCGCTGCCATATCTTACCGTTGCTGCATCAACCGCTACCGGATACGCTAAAACAAGCACTCATGAATATGCAGGCAAACTTGCACTAGGATCGGCGATGATTTCGAACTTACTTCTTATCGTGTTATTTGTCGCCGCTGGCTCACTGTTCTGGCAGCAACGTAAACAGTCAGAATCGGCGCAGCGCTTGATCCACAACCGGTGTGAGCAACTGGGCTTACAACTATTATCGGTCAGTCGCGGCCGTTACCGCTGGCGAAGCCCTGAGGGCCAACGCGGCTGGTTCACTCAATACCATTTTGAGTTCTCTGCCGATGGCCATGACCACTATGAAGGTCAGTGCTGGCTTAATGGATTACGCCTGATCCGCTTCGACTTACCCGCGCATCGCCTACCGATGTAACGGATGCCTCTCCAATAATCGGCTGTATTATTGGAGAGACTTGCTTCTCAGATCCACCTTTGCTCCCATTATTCGGTCAGAATACGGTCAATCCGCTCTCACCGCCCAACAGGCGGCGTATACTAAGGTAACAACCCCAACCGAGGAGGCGAAGTATGGAGCTTTTCTCTCATAATCTTTCGGCGTTGTTCGAGCAACTCGGGCTCAGTAGCAGTCCAACCGACATCAAATCGTTTGTCTCAAACCACCGTCTGATCAGTGGCGAAACCATCACCGAAGCCCCGTTTTGGCACCCCTCTCAGCGCCGTTTTATCAACGAAGCGTTAGAAGAAGACGCCGACTGGGCCGAAGCGATTGATTTGCTTGATACCTTGCTGCGAAAGCCAGCATAAATAACGCCGCCTTTGCACCGCTTGGCCCTACCGGATTCTGTGGCTGACGGTATAATGAACCAAAACGATGGAATGGTATTTATGGCAAACAACATTCAAGCTCTCCTCACCGATGCGATTCATTCTTTGGTGTCCGAAGGGAAAGAGCCCACCACGGCGTTAATCAAAGCGCGCCTAGCGCAACCTGTGCCCATGCCGGTGATCTTATCCGCGCTGCAAAGTTGGAAGCGCACCAAGAAAGTACCGGGGTACACCCAAGTCACAGCGCAAAGTACCCTCGAGGACCGAGTTGCAGAGTTGGAAGCGCAAGTACGTCAATTAACCGAGCGGCTTAACGCGTTAGGCGAGTAATAACTATTCTGGGCAGCGCTCTTTCACGCCCTCACGACGCGAAAACAAAAACGCCAAGCTCAACAAAGCTTGGCGTTTCCTTTTCACATAGCATGACACCGGTTATTGAAAGTCCCACGACAAGTTCGATACGATCCGGCATGGCTCACAGCGAAAGTGGAACAAACCATGCAGTGGCTCAGCCACTTTCCACTCCGTCGAGCCACACTTCGGGCAACCACGCTGACTTTCGGCTTCCAAACTCTCGCCACCCACTTGGTATTGGTAATAGTAGGTCGGGATCTTCGTTAAATACTCAATCCGGCCACGCAGATCCCAGCCGCGTCGAAACAGATCGCTATCGCACTCTTTTAGCTCGAGCAGCGCGGCAAACTCGACCTGACTTCCCGCCGCCATCTGCAATTCATCACACGCTTGCCATTCGGTTTGCCACTTTAATACCGCCTTATGATCGCCATTAAAGGTCGCCGGAATATGGTACAGCGGGATCGGCAGCAGCTCATCGCCACATTTAAGCGGGGAGCAGGTATGAACATAACTGGTATACAACACCATCCACGATGGGCGCTCTGTCGGGCTAGTCATGTCGGAATTCAGATCCCGTCCTAGCACTTTCACTTTCGGTGCTAACAAACCCACCTGCGAGAGTTGCTTGATCGTTTGCGCCACTTGCGGGCTATGATAGTCGGGATGCAAGCTGTCGGTTTCCGGGATCACCGCACGCACGCTAAACACGCCTTCGCCGATAATTACCGGGAATTCGCGCCCCAGCACTTGGCCGTTATAGCGCAGCGCATCCATCACACTCGCAATCGAACGTTCAACCTCAGTCAACGTGGAGTTATCAAATAACTCAAAATGCAGCTCACAAACGTACATCTCAACTTGCCTTTATTTCACTGTTTCAACATTACACTCAAACGCTATTTCAATACGTTTGATATCGAGGTCGTGCTTACTGACCTTCTACCACCACCGGCGTTAGCGCATCGAGAAACGCAGTCAGGTTATCGGCCAACACTTGGCGCTCGCCGGCTTGCCCTAAGGTTTCCAGTAACACCTCACCGGTCAAATTGCACACCGAGATCAGCTGTTGCTCAGTTGCTAACGCGCCAATAAACACGGTCGGCTTGAGCTTTAACTGACGCTGCATCACCAAGTGACCTAGGATATTTTCTTGCAGCTGGGGCAAGTCCTCATCGCTCCACACCTGCAACAACAGCAACTCAATGTCACCGAACGTCGCCGACATGTCGGCTGCATATTGGCTGCCATAAAATTGGGTAATACTGCTATCCAGTTGCAGCTCGATACCGGCTTCAACATTGCTAAAATCCGCACTTGCTTCACGCACGATCGGCTGCCAGCTAACATCTTGGCCGGAGTCGCGCACAACGCAAGGTGATGCATAGCCACTTAGCTGATCATCTTGCGGTAAGGCGTACCCAGCAGCTTGCCATGCTGCCAAATAGCGCTGTGAGAAAGAAAATAATGCCTCAGCAACAGAATGATCCATTCGCAACCTCATAAAAGATTCAGTAAACTCTAGCTATTCTAATCGAAATGCGTACTTTTCAATATGAGCAAATACAAAGATGCGCCTGTCCTGTCGGGCTTAACTCTCGGTCAGGCAACTGAATATACCAGTCAATATGATCCAAGCTTGCTACAGCCCGTTCCTCGCAGCCTTAATCGCGATGATTTGGCTCTGGGCGAGACATTACCATTCACCGGCTACGATATTTGGACTTTGTACGAGCTGTCATGGCTAAATGCCAAAGGTCTGCCACAAGTCGCTATCGGTGAAGTGCGCCTACCCGCCAGCAGTCCGAACCTGATCGAATCCAAATCGTTCAAGCTGTACCTTAACAGCTACAACCAAACCAAATTCGATAGCTGGCAAGAAGTCGCCAACATCTTACAAAAAGATCTCACCACTTGTGCTGGCGCCCATGTCGATGTTGATTTGTCACCATTGGAAGATTTCGATCAACAAACCATTGTTAACTTCACCGGCGATTGCATTGACGATCAAGATATTGAGATCGACAACTACGAGTTCAATGCCGAGTTGCTACAAGGCGCGATCAGCGATGAAGACGTGACCGAAACGCTGCACAGCCACTTGCTAAAATCAAACTGCCTGATCACCAATCAACCGGATTGGGGCAGCGTGCGCATCGCCTACAAAGGCAAGCGCATCGATCGCGAAAAACTGCTGCGTTACATTGTGTCGTTCCGTAACCACAATGAATTCCACGAACAGTGTGTTGAGCGTATTTTCACCGACATCATGCGTTTCTGCCAACCAGAGCTGCTCACGGTATACGCGCGCTATACCCGCCGTGGTGGTTTAGATATCAACCCATACCGTACCAATATGGGTAAAACCCCAAGCGATAATTTCCGCTTGGCACGTCAATAAGCCACTAAACGTTCCCGTTTCGGTCTTTCAGATGGCATTGCCGAGCGGAAAAACAAACAGTGCGCTTAATAGCGACGACAAAAAGTGAAAAACAGAAGCGTAAAAGAGGCGAAGATCATCGCCTCTTTTTTTATTTTCGCCCAAATATGTTCAGACATGCTGGCTCTTATTTGAGCAGCGTTGTTTTATCTTTGCGCTATATTTCTCTGTTCTGGTGTGCATATCCACAGGTTTGGAAAATAAACCTAAATTTAACCTAGACTTAGCACGTTACCCCAGTAAGATAACCAAACTAACTATCTAGCTTTCCAATCAATATGCGCTCAACGTTCGTTGCTATTTTTCTTACCGTGATCAGTTTGTCTGTGCAGGCAAGGCTTTACACTATCCCTGATTTGGCCAACGCCAACTCATTGATTGAGTCTGAGCCAGAAGAAGCGATCGCGATCACCGAGCAATATATTGAGCAGGTCGGTACGAATACATCTTCTCCATCCCTGAAAGGGGTCGACAGTGATTACAGCCCCACGTCACCGTTAAGCATTGTTCATGCGCTGCACATCCAAGCCGATGCGCTATTTAGAATGGAAGAGCACGATGTGGCGCTCAGTACATTAGATAAAGCGCGCAAGATCAGTCTCGCTAACGATCTGGTGCTAGCCGAAGCCGAAACTTACTTGCTCACCGCGAAAGTGCTATGGTTTGGTCAACGTAAGCTGGCGGGCGCGCTTGAAAACCTGGCTCTTGCCGACGACAGCATCGATAATCCCCAAAGTGGGACTGTGCGCAATCAACAGCGCACCTTGTATTTTCGCTCCGCCTTAATGCGCGCACAAATCCACTCGGAAACCAATAACGAGCAAGAAGCCGAGCTCTGCTTTTCCCGCGCCCAAAGCTATTTAGAATTTCTTAGCGATAACGAGCTGCGCCTAAACTATTACTTGGCGCTGGGCTCACACTACCTCAATCATAATCACCAAAATTTAGCCCTCGATCAGCTCGTCACGGCGTACTGGCTCGCCAATGAAGAAGTCAACCAGCTTAAGCAAGCGCACGCCAACTTCTTACTGGCCAAGCTTTACAAACGCCGCCACATTTTCGACAAAGCGCTCGATCACGCCAGTGAGGCCGGCGACTACTATGAAAAGCACGATCTCTATAAGCCGCTATCCGAAACCCTGAACCTGATTGCGTCTATTTATGAACAGCAAAAGCGCTATAACCTTGCCTTGGTGCACTACTTCAATGCGATTGATCTGGAAAAGCTGATCAGCCGTCATTCACACTCGGCGCAGCTGCGTATTAACATCGCCCGCGTCTATATGCAGCTGTATAACTTTGTGCAGAGTGAGCAGCACTTAGAAGACGCCTACAACATTGCGACCTTAATCGAAGATGAGCACCTGATCTCGCAGGTGTACATCATGTATGGCGATCTCTATTTGGCCCAAGAAAACAGCGCCAAGGCGATTGAAGCGGCCACGGCGGGTATCGAAAAGGCCATTGATAACCACAACCTGCTGCTGCAAATGGAAGGTGAGCAAGTCCTCACCCACGCCTATCAACAAACACAAAACTATAAAGCCGCGATCTTGGCACAACGCCGCTACGACGAACTCGCTCAAGCCGTGCGCGATGCCCGCGATCGCAACGAAATGGAGATGTTTGAAGGGCGCCAACGCATGTTGGAGCGCTCACTCAAAATGGAAGAGATGGAAGCGCGCTTACTTGAGCAAAAGCTGATCCTCTTTCGCAATGAACGCATCGTGTTTGCCCTGCTGCTGATCGTCTTCTTATGCTTGCTGTACGCACGCAACCGCCAACACAAATATAAGCGTTTGAGCCAAGAGCACCTCAAGCTCGAAGAAGATCTCTACACTCACCCCCGCAGTGGCTTGCGCAATTTGCGGATGCTCAACGCTCGCCTGCCCGACTCCTTGCGTCAAACCAGTGACTCGTTTGAGATGTGGCATCTTGGGAATTTGATCAACGAGCCGCTCAGCGATCGCTTGCGCTTTGCCCTGTTCGACATTCCGATGTTACGCCACGTTTACTTAGAGCAAGGCTACGCCCAAGGCCAAGCCTTAGAGCGCGATCTCGGTGAGTACTTAAATCGTGAAGTGGGCGAGCCTGCGCGTTTGTATCACTTCTCCGATGGGGTCTTTTTATACCTCGAGCCCAACTCGAACGCCGAAACGGAGCCAAAAGCGCTCGCTGAGCACATCATTGGCCTGATCAATAATTACGCCCACGAACACGAGCACGCACCGTCAGTACATGTGGGGTTGGCAGAATACCCATTCTTGCCACGCGCTTACACCGCGATTAACGCCCAAGAGCTGATTGATATCTTATTGATGACGCTCAATGCCGCCAGCCGCGCCGCTAAACAAAGTGGCTTGAGCGAGTGGGTGCACATTCAAGCGATCAGCGCCGCTCCGGCCGCCAGCTTTGCCAACCAAACCATTCGCGAAGCCTGCTTAAAAGGGATCAAGAGTGGCATCTTAAAAGTGCAAACCTCGGTGCCCGACAAACTGAACTGGGAATAGCCCATTTCATCAATATTTCTTATCGTCGCCGCCAGTTCATCTGGCGGTTTTTATGGATAGCACCATCATCTAAACTCTCGCCATTCATCCTTGATATAAAACTCATAGCAGTGCAGTAACCCCTTAAAAAATCTGGACTTAGCTTAAAAATAACGCAAATTACGCTAAACAGTTTGAGTGAATTACAGCCGACTTCTCTACACCCAATTAAGGTATTTTGGGTTTAAATCACGAATCAAAAAAAATTATCTACTTTCCCCCTACCGTTTGATTAGTATTTCATCAGTAAGAGGTAGCCACAGGCGATTTTTTTGCTAGAGTCTAGCGAGCGTAATGTTGAATCGCGCCGCATTTCTGTCTGCTTTAACACGCCGGAGCTATCTTAAGCTGTCCATGAATGATAATCAGTATACTGTCCAACTCTCTATACTCAGAAAAAAGCTGGAAGAGCAGCAACAAGGGCTACAGAGCGAAGGGTTAAAGAATCGACGAGAGCGCCACTTATTGCGCCGCTTCATTGGTCGTATCAGTCAGGGCTTGAAAGGATACAGCGCTGAGCTCGATGCGCTAATGGCCGATCTCCGTCAGGCTCTTGAAAACCCGGATGTGCAAGTAGACTCGCTAATACCGAAGTTAGCTATGGCGGAGCGTATGACCATCAGGCAGACAGAAAATAGGGATAAAGAGTTTTCTGGCTTGGCACTCCAAGTTAGTCAGTCCGGCGACGTGTTAAAGCGCGTGCGCGGCTTGCCTGCGCAACTTAAACGTGAACTCAATGGCCTGCTGCTGCAACACAACAATCCGAGCCAAGAGCTGCTTCTGCGCCGTACCACACGCCTCTTGTCGATGTACGATCGCGCCGTCAAACTGATCACCGCCAGCCATGACTTTAGTGGCAACCTTCGTGAGTTAATCGACAAAGATCTCCAGCTCTCGCTCTCTAATGAGCTACAGCACTTGATCACCGAGCTCGATTTTGACGGCCAATTTGGCGACCAACTGCTCGATATTCGCAACCAACTGTTATTGGGTGTGGATAGCGAAAAATTGATGAGCATTGCCCTGCAAGTGATCCGGTTAGTGCTCGATGGCACCCATGCCGAGCGCCAAGCCTCACAGCAGTTTCTCACTTCAATCAATCAAGACTTAGCCAGCTTAAAACACTCCACCAGCAAAACCTTAGAGCACAGTGAAAGTGTGGTCGCCAACCACAGCGAACTCAATGCTGAGCTCAGTCGAGTTGGACAAAACCTGCAAGTGGTCGTGCAAGACCCGACCAACATGCAAGCGATGGTGAAGCAGGTAGGCGACGCGCAGCAAGCGATTCAAGCCTTGGTTGAGCGTAACCGCGCCCTCGAGAAACACCAACAAACCTTGATTGATCGGATCCAATTTAATGAATCGCGCCTACAACAGCTGTGCGATCAAACGGCAGACTACCGTCGCCGCTTAAACGATCAAGAGCGGAAGGTGTTCCTTGACCATCTCACCAAGGTCTATAACCGCGCCGCCCTCGCTGACAGGCTCGATCATGAATACAAACGTTGGCTGCGCCATCAGCATCCCTTGTGCATCGCTTTTGTCGATTTAGATCATTTCAAAGATATCAACGACAGCTATGGCCACTCGGCAGGTGATAAAGCGCTAAAAATCATCGCCCGCACTATTTTCCGCAATATGCCTGACACCGACTTTGTCGCCCGTTATGGCGGTGAAGAATTTGTATTGATCATGCCAGAGCGCGAGAAAAACATCCTCACTGAGCAGCTCAATCAAATTCGTGAAGCGATTGCCGCGCTGCCGTTTAAGTTCCGCGATCGCTCCGTCTCCATTAGCGCCTCGATTGGTGCCACCTTATTTACCGAAAGCGACACCCCACAACAAGTGCTCGACCGCGCTGATAGAGCGCTCTACGATGCCAAAGACTCTGGCCGTAATCGTCTTATTTGGGTCTAACATCCCCCAAAAAACTCACAAACAGCCCTTTGCAATGTCGCCACCTTGCTCACTGCTATGTACCAAAAAATGGTGCCGACCACTGCGCGACAAAACCCGTTTAGCGACCCTTACGTATTACTCCTTAGCCATGGTTGCTGCAGACGTTGCTAAGCCCATGATTTAGCGTTATCCCACAACCAAGGTTCATCAAGTTTTAACTGGTCAATATTCCCATTGCTGTGTATGGTGAGAAAACAACCTTTATAAAACAACGATATTGCCACTGAGTAACAACGGATTGGTTCCAGACGCATTAGCATTGATTTAATTATAAATATCCGTTTCGTCGGCAATCATTTCTCTAAGCCTTTTCGGCGGAGGTTCTTATGATTACGCACATCAGCCCAACGGGCTCCATGGACTTGCTGTCGCAGTTAGAAGTCGATCAATTAAAACAAACCGCGACCAGCGATCTCTATCGCCTCTATCGCAACTGCTCGTTGGCGATCCTTAACTCCGGCAGCCACACCGACAGCTCTAAAGAGTTGCTCAACGCCTATTTAGATTTCGATATCAACGTATTGCGCCGTGAGCGCGGGGTAAAACTCGAGCTGATCAACCCGCCCGATCACGCCTTTGTCGATGGCCGCTTGATCACCAGCATTCGCGAGCACATGTTCTCGGTCTTGCGCGATATTCTCTATCTCAGCACCTTGCAACAACGCAACGGGCTTGACCTCTCAAGCTCGGCACAAAACACCAACTACATTTTCGATATTTTGCGCAATGCCAATGCCCTGCGCCCGGGTGTCGATCCCAATCTGGTGGTGTGCTGGGGCGGTCACTCGATTAATGAGATTGAATACGAATACACTCGTCGTGTGGGGCATCAACTGGGGTTACGTGAACTTAACGTGTGCACCGGTTGTGGTCCGGGCGCGATGGAAGGCCCAATGAAAGGCGCGGCGATCGGCCACTTCAAGCAGCGCTTCAAAGAAGGGCGCTTTGTTGGCTTGACCGAGCCGTCGATCATTGCCGCAGAGCCGCCAAACCCGATGGTCTCAGAGCTGGTCATTCTGCCTGATATCGAAAAACGTTTGGAAGCCTTCGTACGTATGGCCCACGGCATTGTGATTTTCCCAGGCGGCGTTGGCACTTCAGAAGAGTTGCTGTACTTGCTTGGGATCTTAATGCATCCGGAGAACGCCGATGAGCCGTTACCACTGGTGCTCACCGGACCAAAAGAGAGCGAAGACTATTTCCGCACTATCGACACCTTTATCGCCAAAACTTTGGGCGAAGAGGCGCGTAAGCATTATCAGATCATCATTGATGATCCAGCAAAAGTCGCCAAGGTAATGAAAAACGCGATGCCGAAAGTGAAAGAGTACCGCCAAGCCAACGGCGATGCATACAGCTACAACTGGTCGCTGAAAATTGAAGAGCACTTCCAGCAGCCCTTTATCCCAAGCCACGCCAGCATGTCCGCGCTTGATCTGCATTTAGATCAAGCGCCGGAAAAACTGGCGGCGAACTTGCGTCGGGCCTTCTCTGGGATCGTGGCGGGCAACGTGAAAGAAGAAGGGATTCAAGAAATCGAAGAGCATGGCCCGTTTATCATCAATGGCGATATCGAGCTGATGACCGAGATGGATAACTTACTCAACCGCTTTGTCGATCAGCAACGGATGAAGCTGCCGGGCACCGCGTATGTGCCTTGCTATCAAATTGCACGCTAAGACAAACGAACTCGCGGAGCCTTGGCTCCGCTTTTTCTTTTTGCCTCCCGCCTCCGCTAACATTCGCTTTGGCCAGTAACCGCCAACCGCTGCGCTATTTGCAGAAGCGCGTATCGCCCTGATATCATCGCCATATCTTTCATCGCTGGCGAAACGTATGTCCCTTCACCTTGTTATCATTGACGCACTTAACTTGATCCGCCGTGTGCATGCCGCACAACCTGATCCCAATGATATAGCCAACACCAGTCGCGTCTGCTGCCAAGCGATCCAAAAAATCATCAAAGCGAGCCAGCCGACGCATATGGTCGCGGTCTTTGACCATCATTCAGATGATCGTGGTTGGCGCGCAGAGATTATTCCCGAGTACAAGCAAGGCCGTAAGCCCATGCCTGACGAACTGCTGCACGGGCTGGATGCGATTCAAGCGGCTTTTTGGGAGATCGGGGTAGATTCTTTACTGTCCGATGGCGACGAAGCCGACGATCTGATCGCCACTATCGCGACCAAAGTGGCGCAGCGCGGGGAAACTGTGACTATCGTTTCTACCGACAAAGGCTTTTGTCAGCTCTTGCAGCCCACCTTACAGATCCGCGACTATTTCCAGCAGCGCTGGCTCGATAGCGTGTTCATTGAGAAAGAATTTGGCGTGAAACCGGCGCAGTTACCCGACTATTGGGGACTGGCGGGGATCAGCTCCAGCAAGATCACCGGCGTACCCGGCATTGGCCCGAAGGCCGCGCAAACCTTGCTGGCACAATATCAACACCTGGATGCCATTTTAGCCGCCGAAGATATTGAGCCTAAATTTGCCAAAAAAATTGATGGCCACCAGCAAGATGCACGCAATGCAAAACAAGTAGCAACACTGAAAACCGACATTGAGCTGGGTTTTAACTTGCAAGCTATTCGCTATCCGGCCAATGAGCCCGCCTAGCTCACAGCCACTACTTGCGCCTGCCATTACAAAAAATGCCGCTAATAAGCGGCATTTTTTTATTGTTGAAACGCAACGGTTTAACGCGATAATTAGTGCGGCGTTACTGGGTTAAGCACTTGAATGTGAACCGTGATCTCTTCACGATCATGGTACAAATGCTTCGCCTGCAGGTTAAACTTCAAGCCGTTTTTGATCAGGAACACTTTCAGGTTTTCCAAATCTTGAAGCACTTCGTCGTAACGGCCTTTCATTGGCAGTTTCAGGTTAAAGATGGTCTCTTTCGCCCATCCTTTGACCAACCATTGACCCATCAAGTGCGCCACACGCGCTGGCTTTTCCACCATGTCACACACCAACCAAGTGACGTTCTTACGCGGTGGCTCAAACTTAAAGCCATCCACTTCATGGTGTTTGACCTGACCGGTTTCCATCAGGCTGTCGGCCATTTGGCCGTTATCAATCGCGTGGACAAACATCGAACGCTGCACGAGCTGATAGGTCCAACCGCCCGGACAGGCGCCCAAATCAACCGCCCACATCCCCGACGCCAAACGTTCATCCCACTCTTCACGCGGAATAAACACATGGAACGCTTCTTCTAGCTTCAAGGTTGAACGGCTTGGTGCATCAGCAGGGAATTTAAGACGCGGGATCCCCATAAAGAAATCCGAATTGTTATCGCTCGATGAATAACCGACATAACACTCACCCGGCGCGGTAAAGAACACGTGTAGTACCGGCTTTTTCGCGTTGTCTTTGGTGAACAGGTAGCCTTGTTTACGCAACGCTTGACGTAGCGGCACCGTAAACTTACGGCAGAATTTCGATAGCTCTTTACCGTCGTTGGTATCAGGCATTTCTACGCGAATATCACCACAACGCGGGAACTCACCGCTGTACTCTGCCAGCGCCGCCAGCAACGGAGAAATACGATCGCCCACGGGCATATCGGTCACTTGACCCGCCACCAGCACCATTTGGCGTGCGAAGATCAGCGACGAAAAAGGTAATTTCTTCACCAGTTTCTCGGCATCACCCGGTTGGTAACACTCGAAAATCACATAGCCCGAATTCGACTTCGTCCGTGGAAAACCATAAATTTCCACATCGGTGGCTTTAGTTTGGATTTCCCCAGCACACTCTTTTTCAAACCCCGGACGACAATAAAGTAATACCTGATTCACGACTCTACCTCAAGCACTGCGCCAGACCGCTACGGCGAGCAGCACCCAGCCAACGACAAAACAGACTCCACCAATCGGAGTCACCATTCCGAGACTGCGAATACCCGTCAATGCCAGCGCGTACAAGCTGCCACTGAACAACACAATTCCGGCCCCAAAAAACAGGGCTGCGTATGATAGCCTAGTTGGTGACAAAAATCGCATCAAAATCCCGACCGCCAATAACGCCAGCGTATGCAGGAACTGATAGTTCACGCCCGTTTGAAACACATCCAGTAAATACGGCGGCAAACTTTTCTTTAAACCGTGGGCGGCAAACGCGCCAAGCAATACACTCAGCGCGCCGCTAAGGGATGCCATCACCAGAATACCCCGTACGCGGGGCGCTAAGCCCAGTTGCGCCTGTGCTGTGTTTGTCACCTGAGAAGTTGTGTTCGTCGCCTGAGAAGAAGATGTCATAAGCTCGTCCTTGTGCTCACTCTATGGGTTTATCTAGTGCGCCATTTAAGGCGCCGCGTGCTAGCCCGCCACACGCAAAATAAAGGCCGCCAGCCAATCCGCCGCCTGTTCGATATTTTGCGCTTCGGTATAGCCTGATACCTTGCGAGGCTTAAAACCGTGATCGCCATCAGGCAAGAAGTGCAGTTCAACCTGCGAGCTTAACGCATAGCCGCTCACTTCCTCACGATGGCCAAACGTATCGCGCTCCCCTTGCAAAATCAAACACGGCAACGCCATCTCGGCCAGATGATCGCCCTTAAAGTTGTCTTTGCCCGGCGCATGAAACGGAAAACCGAGACACGCGATCCCTTTCACGCCTTCCAATGCGTCCTCTTGCGCCGCCATCAAGCTGGCCATTCGCCCGCCCATAGATTTACCGCCAATCACCAGCGGACGATCACTGTGCGCTTGAATGTGCGTGGCAAAATCAGCCAACAACGCTGGTTGACGATCCGGTGGCCGCTTCTTGCCATCTTCGGCGCGTTTCACCATGTAGGGAAAATTAAACCTGATCACCCGAATGTCGCGTACCGCCAATGCTTGCGCCATGCTAGCCATAAAGGCGTGATCCATTCCCGCCCCTGCGCCATGGGCAAACAGAAAGTTTACCGCGCAGTCATCTGCGCCATCGATTAAATAGTCCATTAGGTGTAAATCTCCTGTTCACTGCCCGCTTTGGCCAAGATCCATTGGCGGAAAATCGCAATCCGACCGGTCTCAGCTTGCTTGTCCTGACAGACAAAATAAAAAGCGTTGTTGCTGATCAGCTTTTCTTCAAACGGACACACTAAACGCCCCGCATCCAACTCAGGTTGTGCCAATACGTTGTTGCCTAGCGCGATGCCTTGGCCATGTACCGCCGCTTGCAACACCATGGTTGAATGGCTAAAGATCGGGCCTTGGTTGTAGTTGCTACCTTCCATGCCAAATTCTTTAAAGAAATGACGCCACTCTTTGCGCGAGGTGTCATGCAATAAGGTATGCGCTTTAATATCAATCAGGTTACGCAGCGGTTTTGCCCCGACCAAGAGCGACGGCGAACACACCGGCAGAAGATATTCTTGGTACAGCTTATCGCTGCGCAAGCCCGGCCAATTGCCTTTGCCGTAATAGATCGCCACATCGACGTCATCGGTCAGCGAGCCTTCGTCCAAATCGACCGCTTTGATCCGCACATCAATTTCAGGATGCTGCTGATGAAAATCGCTCAATCGCGGTACCAGCCATTGAATCGCAAAGCTTGGCGGAAGACTAATTGTTAAGGCACCTTTTGATCCACGTTCCAACACTTTATCGGTGGCGTCAGACAGTGACGTAAAGATGTCTTTGATATCGAGAAAGTAGCTCTGGCCTTCTTCGGTTAGTAGCAAAGAGCGGTTTCTTCGCCGAAATAATTTTAATCCGAGGAACTCTTCCAGTGCCTTAATTTGGTGACTAACAGCAGCTTGAGTCACAAATAACTCATCCGCTGCACGGGTAAAGCTGAGGTTGCGTGCTGCAGCCTCAAAGGCTTTTAGGGAATTTAGGGGAGGTAAGCGTCGTGCCATGAGTCCATCTGCCACATCATTAGTTTTTTTAATCTCAAATATTATAAATTGTCCGTTGCTTGTACGCCAGAGAATCCCTATGATTTACCCAGCAACAGCGAGGTAGGATGTTGATTTAGTTCAGCTCCGTCCTAGTGTTGCGATGTTGTGTTTGCATTTTTCGGCCTCTTGCCGAATCGGGTTTTACCACCCATTAATTCCTGTATTTTTGACCTGTCTGTCAAAGTTCTACTGGCACGGTACTTTACCGTGCCGTTTTTTATTCTGCGCTTTTTAGCGCGATGTGAATCAAGGCTTCTCTCTCCACTGCCCACCATGCTTTAGATCGTTTAACTGCCTGTCGCGCTAATTTTTCTTGCAGTTTGTGATCAGTACGCCCAAGATCCGCCTAAGTGAATTTATCGACTGACATCAGCATGCACATTTCAACCCTTAGGGATCAATTCCCAGCCCTTACGCCGCCAGCGGCGATTTACCTCGACAGCGCCGCCACTGCGCACAAACCCCAAGTGGTGTTAGACGCCATTCAAGATGTCTATCGTCATAGCGCCAATGTGCATCGCGGCACGCACAAACAGTCAGCCGATCTCACCACCCGTTTTGAACAAGCGCGGGTCGATGTGCAGCACTTTTTGCACGCGCGCTACCCTCAAGAAATTATCTGGACCCGCGGGGCGACCGAAGCGTTAAACCTCATTGCGCAAAGCTATGCCCGCAGCCAGTTACAGCAAGGCGAACGCATTCTGGTGAGCGAAATGGAGCACCACGCTAATATCGTCCCGTGGCAAATGGTCGCCGAGCAAACCGGTGCTGAGCTAGTAAAAATCCCAATGCTCGCCGACTGTACGATTGATATGGATGCCTATCACCAACTGCTTGCCCAAGGCGCGGCTTTGGTTGCAATTGCGCATGTCACCAATGTCACCGGCACCCGACTCCCCATCGAAGAGATGATCTCTGCCGCTCACGCTGCGGGCGCGGTGGTGGTGGTCGATGGGGCGCAAGGGATCGTGCACGAAAGCGTCGATGTCCAAGCCCTTGATGCCGACTTTTATGTCTTCTCCGGCCATAAACTGTTTGGTCCTACCGGCATTGGCGTGCTGTACGGCAAAAAAGCGCTATTGGATGCAATGCCACCGTGGCACGGCGGCGGCAAAATGGTCGAGCGCGTGTCATTCGCTGGCACCACCTACACTGATTTACCGGGTAAGTTTGAAGCGGGCACCCCAAACATTGCGGGCGCCATTGGGTTAGCGGCGGCCATTAACTGGCTGCAACACCTTGATCGCGCCGCCATTGAAGCCCATTTGCATCAGCTGACCGACAAAGCGATCTGCGCGCTAAGCCAGTTAGACGATGTCCGCATTCTTGGCCGCCAAGCCAATAGCAGCACCTTTTCCTTTGTGATTGATGGTGTGCACTATCAAGACATTGCTATGTTGCTCGATCAACAAAACATCGCGGTTCGTGCCGGCACGCACTGCGCGCATCCGCTATGCGATGCGCTCAACGTGGCGGGGACTATTCGCGTCTCGTTTGCGCTGTATAATACCGAGCAAGATGTTGACCACTTTATCGCAGCGATGATCAAAGCCTGCGATCTACTGTAAGAGAGCCCTATGCAAAGCCATCCGTTTGGTACTCAAATTCGCGCCGCAGATATTCAAGCGATCCTCACGCCCTTGGCGGGCTGGGAAGATCGCTATCGCCAAGTGATCCAATGGGGTAAACAACTGCCTGCGCTGGATACCGCTCTGAAAAATGACGCCAATAAAGTGAATGGCTGTGAAGTGTCTGTTTGGTTGCATTGGGAATGTCAGGGCGACGCGGTATTGCTGGCTGCCGATGCCGATGCGCGGATCGTCAAAGGGCTTGTGTGTTTGGTCTTGGCCGCGTTTCACGGTAAAACGCGCGCCGAGATCGCCGCGTTTGATTTCGATGCCTACTTCACCAGCCTTGGCCTCGCCCAACACCTTACGCCAACACGTAATAACGGTATTCATGCGATTGTCAGTGCGATCAAAGCGATCTAATTTAGCCGCCAACGCATAAAAAAGCGCGACTCATTGAGCCGCGCTTTTTTTGTTGTTTGAGGGATACTCGCTGTTATTGCAGGGCGTTAACCTGATCTTTCAAGGCTTACTTACGGGTAAGCTTAGCGATAATGCGCGACACCGCGACAAAGCCAAAGGTCGCCGTCACCATGGTGGCCGCGCCAAAACCGGCGGCACAATCCATACGCTTGACCCCTTCTGCCGTGGCTTTTACCCCGCACACTGAGCCATCCGCTTGCGGGTATTTCAACTGCTCAGTGGAAAACACACAATCGATCCCGAACTTGCGTTTCGGGTTTTGCGGGAAGTTATGATGGCGACGCAACGTATCACGCAGCTTCTTGGCAAGCGGATCTTGGATAGTCTTGGTCAAATCTGCAATTTGGATTTGCGTGGGATCGGTTTGACCACCTGCGCCACCTGTGGTGATCACCTTGTACTTGTGACGCTTACAGTGCGCCAGCAGCGCCGCTTTGGGCTTCATACTGTCAATCGCATCCAGCACATAGTCATAACGACCATCAATGTGCTCCGCCACGTTCTCAGGGGTGATGAAATCATCAATCAGATGCACTTGGCATTCTGGGTTGATCTGCGCAATACGCGCGGCCATCACTTCAATCTTGCTCTGACCCACAGTGTCTGTCATCGCATGCAACTGACGGTTGATGTTAGTTACACACACATCATCCATATCAATCAAGGTGATTTCACCCACGCCAGAGCGTGCCAGCGCTTCTGCTGCCCACGAGCCGACGCCACCGATCCCAATCACACAGACGTGCGAGGCACGTAAGATCTCAACTTCAGAGTTCCCGTACAAACGGCGGGTTCCACCAAAGCGTTGATCGTATTGTTCACTGGCCGGTGCGAGATCTTGGCGCATAGTCAATTCCTGAGCATAAATAACAACAGAGCGCGATTTATACGCGCTCTGTGTAGGTTTGTCCAGTTAGATCAAATCGATTTTCCAGACCCGGCCAAAGTGCTTGTAATGGCCAGCTTGAGTGCCTGCGTCATCGCCTTTACCGTGGTACAAATCAAGGTGATTGCCTTTCACCGCACCACCCGTATCGAGCACCAACACCAAGCGCAATTCGTGACGTCCCGTCCACACACCTTGCTCATCGAGCACCGGCACTTCAATCAACAACACCGAGCCCATTGGCAAGTGCGCGCGATCCGCCGCGACGCTCGCATTGGCAAGCAGGGGAATACCGGCACTGCCGATCACATCCAGTTGCTCGGTCGGTTTAAAGAACACGAACGACTCGTTTTGCTCTAACAGCTCAAACAAGGTGTCTTCATCTTGCTGCGACGCCCACGTTTCAATCGCCGCCAGTGACATCTCTTCTTTTGGCACTTCGCCGCGATCAATCAGCACCTTACCAATACTGGTGTAGGCATGATTGTTCTTACCGCTATAACCAAAGTACAGCCACTCGTCGTTATCGCCGTAGTGCACAAAACCACTGCCCTGCACTTCTAGCATAAAGTTATCGAGTGCAGACGCACTGTAACCCAGCTCTAAGCCTTGGCCATCTAACGCACCCCAGTTAATTTCAGCACGGGTTGGGCAGGCGTTGCCACACTGCGGATTGGCGTAAATCGGGTACTTGTAAACAGAATCCGGACGATGGCGCAGCTCAAGCACCGGCGAGTAATAACCGGTCATCAAGACATTACCTTGGTTATCACCGCCGCTTAGCTGTTCAGCGTTCAACATGTAGCGATCGAGGCGATCAGGGTACGCGCCTGCCGCCATCCACTCGGTCACTTGGCGGTACAAATCTTGGTATTTGGTCGCCATAGACGGTGAGCGACCGGTCACCATCTGCGTTTGCTGGCGGAAAACCCGGGAATTGGTTAGCAGTAACTCACTATTAATGGTTGATACTGGATTGAACATGTCAGGCAAGTTGCCATCTTTGTATTGCTGCCCCATGTTCGGTTGCGATACTGAATCCGATGATTGCTGTGCACAACCAAACATGATCACACTCACAAGACCAACAATTAATTTCTTTTTCACAATGATTCCTTTTCTGCGGAAAAATAGTCCGTTATGGAGCATTAACGACTAGCGAGTCAGTTAAACACCACATATCACCTATCTCAAGCCGCATCATCTCAGACAAAGTCAGACAAAACTGCCTAATATAATATTTAAAGCGTCACAAAAGTGACACAGTTTTCCATAAAAGTGCTAGTCATATAAGTGAAATAAATATGTCACAGGAGAATTTTTACTCATGGATACAACTTTTAAGCTAGGCACCAAAACTCTCCTCGATCCTGACGCAGTAGAATATCAATGGATACGAAGTATGACACTCGACGGGCTGACTCGTTCACAAATTAACGAGTCGATTAAACGCTGTTTGGGTGGCAATAATAATACTGCCAATTTGATGCGCCAGGTGGCCAATAAAGAAGCGTCGGTGAACCAACTGCTCACCGAGCTTGAACTCCATCCGATGGGAGAGGCTTGGCACTCGCCAAGGGGATAAGACTCAGCGCGTTGAGGGAAGACGATGAAACTCAGACTGATAATGAGCCGGCGCTTCCCTTGTCATTACCTCGCCCTCTAACACATAGCGGTACTTTTCTTGCCCTAAAGTGTACGTCAGAGTTTGCCCATCGAACTGATACTGGGTGGTCACCACCGCGCCTTGGTGAAACACGCCATCGGGGCGCACTTCAAAACGATCAGCATCGTACGGCGGTACATCTTGCTCTAGCCACACGCCATATACCTGCGCCACCGGCACTGAGGATTGCATGCTCGAAGGCAGACCGCCCATCCAGAGCCAAGCAATCGCCAGCAATGCCCCGCTCAACACGACAAGCAATGCGATCACCGGCCAGAGTTGTCGCTTGGTTGCAGGGCGTTTAACCGCTCCTCGTTGAGTGTCTGAACGTGCAGTTGGGGACATTTTGCTGCTCTCTTTTATCGTTAATTTATCGGGGTTTTGTCTTCGGTATTGAGGGATTAACCCATCGCCATCCACTGCCATTCGGCACGTAGTGAAAAGCATCAGCAACAATGCTCACTTTTTTCTTGCACCTTCACGGCTAAAACGCGTACACTCAATGAATATTAATTCAATAATTGAGCATAAAGTAAATGGTAAAACTTCGTAGTACGGCTCTAGTAAAAGGATTTCGGCAATCGGCGCCCTACATAAACACCCACCACGGTAAAACCATGGTTATTATGTTGGGTGGCGAAGCGATCGAACACAACAACTTTCCCAACATAGTGAATGATATTGCGATGTTGAGCCAATTAGGGGTAAAAATCGTCCTCGTTTATGGCGCGCGTCCGCAGATCAATCAACAGCTCTCGCTGAATAATATTGCAACGCCTTACCACAAGTCGGTACGGATCACCGACGAGCATGCGCTGCAAATCGTTAAGCAAGTCGCGGGGGAGTTACAGCTCGAGATCACCGCCCGATTTTCCATGGGCATGCTCAATACCCCGATGGCAGGCGCACAAATTAACATGGTGAGCGGCAACTTTGTTATCGCCCAACCCCTCGGCGTCCAAGACGGTGTTGACTATAACCACAGCGGCCGGATCCGTCGTATTGATTACCCCGCTATTCATGCTCAGCTCAATGCCGGGAATATTGTGCTGCTTGGCCCGATCGCCAGCAGTGTGACCGGTGAGTGTTTTAATCTCTCGGCAGAAGATATCGCGACTCAAGTTGCCGTTGGACTGCGCGCCGATAAATTGATCGGTTTTTGCAGCCAACAAGGGATCCGCCTTGATAGCGGCGAAATTGTCGCAGAATTGCTGCCCAACGAAGCCGAGCAACATTTGCGTTTGTATGTCGAGCAAGAAGATATTTTATCCGGCTCCGCGCGTTTTCTACGTGGCGCGATCAAAGCCTGCCGTGCGGGAGTGCCGCGCAGCCATTTGATCAGCTACAAAGATGACGGCTCGCTGATCCAAGAGCTATTTTCCATGGACGGGATCGGGACCCAGATCGTGATGGAAAGCATCGAAAAATTGCGTAACGCCACCATCAACGATATCGGTGGGATCTTGGAGCTGATCCGCCCGTTAGAGCAAGAGGGCATTCTGGTGCGTCGCTCTCGTGAACAACTTGAGCAAGAGATTAACCGCTTTATCGTGATCGACAGAGACAGCGTCACCATCGGCTGCGCCGCGTTGTATCCGTTTGTGGAAGAGTCGATGGCGGAGATGGCTTGCGTTGCGGTGCATTCTGACTACCGCGATGGCGAGCGGGGCTTGGCATTGCTCAATGCGGTGAAACAGCAAGCCAAATCCATGGGGTTGAGCAAGCTGTTTGTGCTCACCACCCACAGCATTCACTGGTTTAGAGAGCAAGGCTTTTACGAGTCCGATATCAGCAGCCTACCGGTGACCAAGCAGGCGCTGTATAACTTCCAGCGCCGCTCGAAAATCTTGGTCTACAACCTGTAAGCCAGCACTATCAATTTAAGCACTATCACGCGCTTAGATTGATAGCAGCGAACGCAAGCCGCTTAAACGAAAGGTGCGACGCACTATGCCTTGGTGCAACACCGCTTGGGTAGCGACCATGCTCAAGCGTTGCTTGGCGCGGGTAATGCCGGTGTAAATCAGCTCGCGAGTGATCACCGGATTGTTTTTCTCCGGCAGCAGCATAAAGGTGTGATGAAATTCTGAGCCTTGCGACTTATGGATCGTCATCGCAAACGCGGTTTCATGGGTAGGCAGTCGGCTCGGCAGTACTCCTTTGATGGTGCCGTCCGGAAGCAAGAAGTACACCCGCAGACGCTGCAATTCCACATCATACAAGGTGATCCCGATATCACCGTTCGACAGCCCCAAAGCGTAATCGTTACGGGTGATCATCACCGGACGCCCCACATACCACAGCTCATCTTTATCACTGATCAGCCCTTCACGGCGCAGCGCTTTGACGATCCGTTGGTTCATCCCTTCAACGCCAGTATCCCCTTCACGCAGCGCACACAGCAAACGCACTTGGTTAAACTGTGCGAGCACCGCTTGGGGTGATTCACTCTTCGCCGCCAGCATGGTTGGGCGATAGGCCTCCACCAGCTGACGTAGCAAGTCGGCGTAAGCGTCAGTACTCAGCGGCGACCACGCCACGTCTGCCATCGACGCGTCCAACATCCGATCAAGTAACACCACATTGCCTTGGTTTACCGCTCCCGCCACCAAACCAATGCCGGATTTAGCGTGAAAACGGTGACTTTTTTGCAAAATACACAAGCAATCGCTCAGTGGCTGCGATTGCTCACTGGCAGGCAGCGAAAAGCCAGTCAATCCGCTTAATACGCCAGCTTGCGCCTGACTGTAACCGTGCTCAGCGAACTGGCAAATATCGCCTAGCACGCTCCCCGCTTCAACCGAGGCGAGCTGATCTTTATCGCCCAGCAAAATCAAACGGGCATGCGGCGGCATCGCTTCCATTAAACGCGCCATCATCGGGAGATCCACCATTGAGGCTTCATCCACCACCAGCACATCCAAGTGCAGCGGGTTACTGGCGTTATGGCGAAATGCCACCGTGTTCGGCACTGCGCCCAATAAGCGGTGTAAGGTAGTCGCTTCAGTGGGGATCTGCGCTTTAAGCTCAGGTTCAACCGCCAGTGCGCCAAGGGCGCCGCCAATTGATTCGGTCAAACGCGCCGCCGCTTTACCGGTAGGTGCCACCAGCTTGATCAACGGCACATCGCCATCGGCTTGCAACAACAACGCCGCCAACAAGCGCACCACCGTGGTAGTTTTACCGGTACCCGGACCGCCAGAGATCACGCTAAAACGGCGCGACAACGCCACCGCCGCCGCCACTTTTTGCCAATTCAAACAGGCATTGTCCGGTACCAGTTGCTCTAGCTGATGCAGCGCATCTTGATGGCAATCTCCCGCAACTATTGCGTCCACCGCCGTCCAATCCACTTTTGCGGGCGATACGACATCAAGCCCTTCTTGCACTGCGCTGCGTTTTTCTTCTGCGGTTGTGCATTGGCGCAGCTTTTCTGCCAGCGCCAAGTAGTGACGTGGGAACAGTTGATTGAGCTGCGATGGCATCGCTGGCGAAGTTGCCATCGTTTGAGTTTGACGCTGCAAGTAACCCGCGACAATTTGCTCGTCATACCAATAACGCGCCAAATAGAGACGCTGCTCCACGAGCACCAACGGCGTTGCTGAACTGCCATCAGACAGTGCCGCGCACGATTGGTTAATAGCCTGAGCAAACGCTGCCTTAGCAACATCCAGATCCGCGTATTCATCAAGCAGCCAGGCTTGATCGGCGCGGTTTAAGTCAAACCACAGCGGCATCTGGCTCACATCAATACAGATATGACCTTGCCCAACCCGATAGCTCAGCTCCGCCGCCCACAGCGCCAGCTGCGGCGAGCAATTTGGCTGCTCGGCGATATATTTGGCAAATTGAAAGTCCAATGCGCGCAGCGCGCCACGCTCGACCAGCTCAGCGAGTTTATGTAGCAAATCCATTATTGTCCCTCCATCAAGGCATCTAGCGCCAAGATCAAGGCTTCTGGCGGTCGCGCATGAAAAATACCGGTCGTGTCGTTAGCCGTAACGCCGCGTAAAAACAGATAGTAAACCCCACCAATATGCTGCTCGTAGTTGTAGTCAGCGATCCGCGATTTCAAGTAACGGTGCAGCGCCAACGTATAAAGTAGGTACTGCAGATCATAGCGATGATCGCGCATTGCGTGGGTAACCGCCTCTGGGGTGTAATCGGTGGCTTTTTCGCCGAGCCAATTCGACTTCCAGTCCAGCACATAAAACTGACCGTTATAGCTAAAGACCAAGTCGATAAAGCCCTTCAGCATGCCACTGACGTCATCAAACTGCAGCGGCGGATCGGCGCGCATGCCATAGCTCGCCAGCAGTTGATTCAGATCGGTCGGCGCTAAACGGTGCACCGGAAACATAAATTCAAGCTCTACCAAGCGATCTTGCGCGCTAATTTGGTTTAAGCGCAGCGCATCACCATCGAGCGGGCACGCCAACACTTGGCTCATCATCTGCTGCAAGATCGGCTGCCAATGGGGCTCATAGCCATGTTTTTCGAGCAATTGGGTGATCAGCTCGGCAGTAGCCTCGCTATACACATCTTGGGTAAACTCGGTCTCTTCAAATAGAGTGTGCAAGAACGTCCCCGCCACCGCGCCTTTCGGGAAATCGGCAATGGTCAGCACTTCACTCTCGCCAAGTGCGCTGTCTTGCTCTTGCGCCAGCTCTTTGTCAAAACCGGGCAGCTCTAACATCGCATGACTGTGCGACGCTTGACGCACCAAGCCCGAATAACTGGTGACCCACCAGTGGGTATCAATATGGCGCGACAACACCGCCGCACTCAGCTGACTTTTATCGCTGCCATCAACCGGCACGTAACGCGCCTCATCCGGTAATTGTGCCACTGTCGCGCCAGCAACCGACTGGGTAAAACGGCTAACCGCTTGCTGCCAATCGGCGCAGGTTTGCGGCGTGCTGCCTTGCCATAACCAGCCAATCGCGGTGTAGTGCAAACCGGTCGGCTCTTTACGCGCTTTGCCATTGGCGATCGGCGCGGTGCCTAAGTAACAGCCATATACGGCGCGGGTTAGCGCCACATACAAAAGACGCAGATCTTCGGCGAGACGCTCTTGCTCGGCGCGATCTTTATTATCTTGTCGCGCATAGAGATCGATACTCAGCGCGCCGGTCTGCTCGTCGTGGAATTGCGCGATCTCCGCATTGCGGTAATCACACACAAACGGCAGGAAGACTAAGTCATATTCCAAGCCTTTCGATTTGTGGATCGTAACGATCTGCACCAAGTTACGCTCCGATTCCAACCGCAGCTGCGCCGCCTCATTTTGCCCATCACTTTCGACTAATTGCGCTTCCAACCAACGCAGCAGCGCGGGCTCACTGTCGAGTAGCTGGCGCTGAGATTGCAGCAATTCGGCAATGTGCAACACATCGGTTAGCGTCCGCTCCCCGCCTGCTTGGGTAAGTAAACGCTCACTGATCCGGCGACGGAACAAGAGTTGGCGCAACATCGGCGCGATCCCGCGTTGATGCCACAAGCGGGAGTAATCACGAAACTCACCCACGCATTGCTCCCACAACACCTCATCGAAGTTCAAGCGATCCAGCTCGCTGATCGCCACATCCATCAAGGGTGAGGCCAGTGCGGCGCGCAGTAAGGTTTCGTTTTCCGGATCTAACACCGCAGCCAGAATGCGGGCGAGATCTTGGGCGACAGATTGATCTAATACCCGCTCGCGGTTAGACAAGTAGACACTGTCGACACCGCGCTCTGCCAGCGCCTGCTTAACCAACTGCGCTTCAAAACCGGTTCGCACCAACACCGCAATATTGCCCGGAGTTAACGCAGCAGATTTGTCCGCTTTACCTAATACCACTCGGCCTTCTTGCGCTTTGCTGAGCAAACTCGCGATTTCGTTCGCGGCGGCGGTCGCCATAGTTTTGCGGTACACCCCCGTTGCGATGGGTTGAGCCGTCACGCCTTTGTCGGTGTGGGTTTCCTCGGCACTCATTTGCCAGACCGTCATCGCCGGTTGGCGTTGTCCATCAAGCCACCAGCCTTTTTCTGCCGCATGCGGGTTAGGATTGACTGCTAAGAAAGGAATATCTTGATCGTAAATAAACGGCTTTGCAGCCCGCGCAAACACGGCATTGCTGGCATCAACCATGTCCGCCGACGAGCGCCAGTTGGTATCGAGGGTGTAGTGCGCGCTCACCTGACGTCGCGCCTGAATGTAGGTGAAAATATCAGCGCCACGGAAAGCATAAATCGCCTGCTTGGGATCGCCGATCATCAACAAACCGGTCGGTTGTGCAGCGGCGGCCTCTACTTCAATCTCACTGTCAGCCGACAACGGGTAGACGGAGGAAAAAATATGGTATTGCAGTGGATCGGTATCTTGGAACTCATCGATCATCGCCACGGGATACAGCTCGCGGATCCGCGATGCCAGCAACTCACCTTGCTCGCTCTCTAGCGCAAAGCTCAACTGGGAGAGCAGATCATCAAACGACAACCAGCCTTGCTGCGCTTTGAGCTCAGCCAAACCTTGACGACAATGTATCACCGCATCCACCAGCAGTGGCTCACGCAGTGACGGCGGCGCGTCCAGTAACGCATCAATCGCGTCAAATACTGCGTGATACGGCGGCTCGTCTTTGGTGGTTTTCTCCACCAATTCGCGCTGAGAGAACTTGTTGATCGCTTTTGGCAGGGCGAAACTGGTGGTCTTTTGGCTCGCCCACGCGGTCATTTCGTCTACCGCTTTAGGCAAACTGGCTTTGGTATAGCTGCGTTTATTTACCCCTGACGCATTGATCAACGCGACCATATCGCCACTGACGGCCAACCACTGCGCTTTTAGCGCGTCAATCTGAGCGAAATAGGTTTCGATCAGCGCAGTGAGATCCGCCGGCGCGGCATCGGCATTGAGTTGCGCCAAAGGCCCGCTGAGCAGCTTATTGATATCTTTGAGCAGATCATGGGGCGATCCCCACAACGTGCGCACCATCGCGGCAATATGCGACTCCAACGGATAGAAACGACGGCGCCAGTAGTCCGCCACCGCTTGAAAACGCAGCCGTGTTTCGTCGGTGATAAATTCACTATCAAACAGCACGCCAGACTCAAACGCGTTTTGACTGAGCATGCGCTGACAAAAACCGTGAATGGTGTAGATCGCCGCTTCATCCATTTGGCGCTCGGCTTCCAGCAAGCGCTGCGCCGCCAAGGTATGATCATCAATGGCCGCTAAGAGCGCTTGCAGCAGATCGTCATCGGCCTGCCCTAAAGTAAACGCAATGCGCGCCTGGTGAATACGGCGGCGGATCCGATCGCGAAGCTCTGCGGTAGCGGCTTCGGTAAAGGTCACCACCAGAATTTGATCGACACTCAATGCCGGATGCTTTTCCCCTTCACTGCCGTGGCCGAGCAACAGGCGCAAGTAAAGGCCAGCGATGGTATAGGTTTTCCCCGTTCCCGCCGATGCTTCGATCAAACGGCGTCCGGTTAATGGCAATGTCAAAGGATCCAGTCTTGTTGGGCTTGTTGTCATCGCAATCTCAATGTTAGTTGTCAGTGAGGATCGGCCATTTTTGTGATAGCGCCGATCCTTTTGTTTTTTCGCCACTGGGTAGCAATCAGGTATCTATCAAGATGAGAACTGTTTCACGGTTTCTCGGTGCCAGGTCTCGTACATTACGCGTCAGAAACAGGTCACCTCTGACCGGTGGTCGTCAGGCAAAAACCCCTACACACAACAATATATTGTCGGCGACCACACTACTCTCTCCTCACGTTTTATCCCTTGTTTACAACCCATAGATACACCCGATTGTGCCGTTATTTCACTTTCTCAATCTCGACCCACTCAAACGCCGGTAAGAGATAGCGCTGCGCCAGTTGCAGCACATCATCCGCTAAGGATTCATCCCACTGCGGCCACACGCGCTGAATATAACTGTTCGCGCCTTCCCCTGGATGAAAACCGGACTCGAACCTTTCCTGCATTTTTTGCAATGCTTGCTCCGGTTTTTGCAACCCCGCCAAGGCGGTTTTCGGGAAATAACACAGCGGCGCATCAAGACCTTGGCTCACCATGTCCAGAAGCGGTTGCAGCGCGGTTTTCGCGTCATCTACTGCCATCGGGCGGAAATAGAGCACCGCATCCAAGGTGAACAAACGGGTCGGCAATTCATGGCCCATAGCATTGAGACACAAATGCTCCATCCAGCTCGATAGCAGATCCACACTGCGCCAATCACCGGAGCGGTAACGCACCATGCCGGTGGTAAAGACCTGCTTTAGCCAGCCTTCAAGCCCGGTTAAGCGCACTTCCACGTCCGGCAGCGCTTCAGCACAAAACGCACGAATACGCTCACCCAGTGGAATGATGTCATTTTCCGTATCATCGAGTGCCAATTGGCCAAACGCCACATGCGGCAGGTTCCCCGACGCGCGCTGACGCTGCTGGAACTGTGCCAATGAAGGCTCGGCATCGCCCGACTCAATCACCCATTGCAGCAGCGCATCACGCAGTTGATAGCGCTCCAGCAAGGTAATACTGAACGGCTCATCGTCTTGCAACGGTGACTGCGCATCATCAAAACGCACTTTTAAGCGGCGGTTGAAGAAATACTGCACCGGCAAACGCCAAAAACGCAGCAATTCAGGCAATGTGAGCACTTCGGTTGATGGCTCTGCAGGGTCGAGGACTTCCAGCGCGGTCGAGGCCTGCGTTTGTGGATGAACTTGGGCCGCAGGTAGCCACTCCTGCATGTAACTTGGCGCATTGCCGCTAAACGCCGCGGCGCTGTACGGCGTTAAGGAGTGGTGCACAACCAAGGCTTTGCGTAAGCGCTCAGCGGAAGATTGCGGCGACAGCGATTGATCGCCCGCTAAGCAATAGCCCGCTTCGCAATACTCCAACAACTCAGAGACCAAAATGGACGGCATACGCTCACTGTTGTCTTGCACCGAGCGACCAATGTAGCTGATGTACAGGGTGTGCTCGGCCGACAATAGCGCTTCAAGGAACAAGTAGCGGTCATCATCACGACGCGAACGATCGCCTCGGCGCGATGACAAACGCATCAAATCAAACCCTTCCGGTGATACGTTGCGCGGGTAACTGCCGTCATTCATCCCGAGCAAACACACCACTTTGAACGGAATGGAGCGCATTGGCATCAAGGTACAGAAGTTAATCGGTCCGGCAAGAAAACGTTGCGAGACGCGCTCGTTGTTCAACGCTTGGCGGAAGTAACTCATTAAGATGGTATGGCTGATCTCGCGCTCGACAGCCGCGTCATTGAGCTGCTCCACCAAGTGGGCGGTTTTATCGCGAATAAAGGTGGCGATACGCTCTTCATCGGCTTCGAAATCAAACAAGCGCGTCAGCAATTGGTTAAGCAGCGCTTGCCATTCCAGCGCAGGGTGCGCTTGGGAGAGGTGTTCGCGCGCCCACATCAGTTGGTCGATAAACAAGCCGAGCTTACCGGCGATCTCCGCATTGAGGCCCTGCACTTCATCAAAGCTAAGCTGATCTTGATACATTCCCATCGCCGAAGGCATTGCATAGCCAAGCAGCATGCGCTGCAAACCAAACAGCCAAGTATTCGCGCGGTGCGATGGCAACGCAAAACTGCGCGCGGTGTGTTCATCCAAGCCCCAACGCACACCACAAGCTTGCAGCCAACGCGACACTTGGTTGAGCTCATCGTGGCTCAATTCCACTTTGCGCAAAATTGCGGGCACTTCCAACAACGCCAACAGCTCTGAGGCAGAGCAACGCAGAAGCGGCAGTTTGAGCAAGTGATGGAACGCGAGCAATATCGGATTTTCAGTATCAGCTGTGCGGTCGGAAATCGCAAAGGGGATATAGCGCGGGCCACTGGCGTTACCAAAAACGGCTTGGATCGCTGGGCTATACGCATTGATGTCCGACACCATCACCACCACATCACGCGGGTTCAGCTCAGGATTGGCATCAAACATCGCCAGCAGGTTGTCGTGCAGCACTTCCACTTCACGCATGGGGCTGTGACAAGCATGCACTTGCAAGCTGCGCTCGCTCCCATCCAGCGCCACTTTGTGCTGACTATCGGGGTAAATTGCATCGACGCGACGATCTTCTAAGTCCAAAATATCGGCTTGGATCTGCTGCAATAAGCCTCGGCGTTCAATATCAACAAACGCATCAATATCGAGCGCCTCACGCTCAGCCAGCAGACACAGATTATCTCGCCCAAGTTTCCCCATCGAGGCGAGCAAGCTGTTACCGACACTGTGCTGCAGATCGTTCACATCCGTTGCCACGGCTGTGCTTTCTTCGCTGTGATCGCCGCGCCAAATTAACTGGCGACGCAACCGGCGCGCCAAACTATCGAGAAAACGCTGATCGCGAATATCGCCCCAATAGTGACGACACGGGTTCGTAAACATCAAATGGACATCTATATGTTCGCCAAGGGCTTGCAGTGCATCGATGTAACGGGGCGGTAGGGCGGAGATCCCGAAAACAAACAGACGTTTCGGCAAATGAGTAAGACGGCTCGCCGCCTGAGGCTGCGCCAGTGCGTCGATAAACTTGTCGTAAAGGTTGGCACGATGGTAAGGCGACTGACCCAGCTCAGCCGTTTTCGCCACCAAAGCGCGCCAAAAGATTGGCTGCCAAGGATGAAGATCGTTGTGCTCAGGGACGGTTTCCCCTTTCTCCCACGCCGCAATCCAATCTGGACGATACACCAAATATTGGTCGAAAATATCGGCAATTTTTCCTGCTAGCTGGTAGGTACGCAGGCCGTCGACGTCATCGCTTAAGTAATTGGCGAGCGGTAGAAAATCAGGGTGTTCGATAAGCTCTGGCAGTAAGGTCGTAAGCTTCCATACCATGGCTTCTTTGTTAAACGCGCTGCGCTGTGGCACCCCATCCAGTACATCAATAAACAACTGCCAGATAAAGGTCGCGGGCAGCGGAAAACTGACGTTAGCCGCAATGCCCTGCTCTTGCGCCATTGCCATTTTGAGCCACTGCGACATCCCGGGGCTTTGTACCAAAATTTGCTCGGCTTGCAGCGGGTGTGACAAGGGATCGCGTCGGATCAATTCCACCAGCAGGGATTTGAGAATATCGAGTTGATTGGAGTGGTAAACAGTGAACACGCGCGCGTCTCTGGCAGGGGATAATAACCATTATTGTCTACCAATCCCCTGCCCCCTGCAATGTTTACACGTCAGGGCTGTGCGCTAGGTTTGAAGCGGGTTTTGCGGTTAAACCTCAGTCAATTCAGGTATTTCAGTCAAGTGCTTCCAGTAGTGATAAGCCACATACCCGACCACTGCAGTCGCCACCATCAATTCACCCCAGGCAATACGATTTACCCAGTGCGCCCAATCAGGGTGGGCATGGCCTAGCCATTGCGTCACTTTGAACATCGCGGTAGCACTGATCACCATAGGGAAAGTGTAGGCCGCGTAACCTGGGCTAAAAGGCAAACGTAGCAAGTGCATGAATGCCAAGACCACTAAGGTTGTCATCACCAATGCAAGACCGGCTAATCCCATCACCACCCAAGCCGTAGGCTCTGCTGTCAGGTTGAGGTATGCCGCGAGCACGAGGCTGGCCGGCGCCGCCATAATTGCCACGGTTGGGCGGGCATGACGCGCAATTTTAGGGCCTTTGCACAAGCGCCAAATCATCACTGGCAGCATCGCGGTATAAGCGGCCATCGCCAGTGTCAGGCAGATCTGCGCAGCAAAATGCGTCGATACTTGTGGGCAAGTGAGTGCAGCAACAGCGATCCCCACCGGTGGCACAAACCAGCTTGGCACCATCTCTTCCCACGACAAACGGGGCATACGGTGAAACAAAAAGCCGCTCAATACCATCACATGCAGCGACACACCAAGGCTCCATAGCGCCAACTGAGCAAACGGCGACACTTTACCCAAAGATACTGACACTACCATGGTCGCCATCGCAAACGTCGGCATCACGCTACCAATCACAGGATGAGCAATTTCTTCACGCAGCAACGCCGGCTCGCGAATGAACTTCATTACCACCAATGACAACAAGATTGCCGCGATAACACTGGCGGAAACTTGGATCACGCCGCCCATATGCATCACTTGATCCCAGCACAAACCGAGACTTGCAATGGCTAACGCCAAACCAGAAATAGGAGTGGGAACAGGTCGTTTTATCGCTTTCATGCTGTTTTCCTGCGTGGTGACTACTTGACCCCGTCAGTATAAAAAGCTGTAATGATTTTGGATAATTGAATCTTTTTAACCAAGTGTTCAGTAAAACTTAACGATGAATCTTACCTTGCGCCAACTGCAGGTTTTCGTCAGCGTGGCTAGTCATGGCTCGATCACGCAAGCGGCAGAAACCCTGTTTATTACCAAGCCTGCCGTGAGCATGGCGTTAGCGGAGCTTGAAAAACAGCTCGGTCACCCCCTGTTTGATCGCCAAAAAAATCGCCTGTATCTCAATCACCAAGGCAACACGTTATTGCCCTACGCCAATGAGTTATTACAACGCAGTGATGCCATCGCGTCCTTGTTTAGCCAAGAGTCGCGCCTTACCGGTAACTTGGCGATTGGCTGCAGTGATACCGTGGGGAACCACCTCGCGCCGCCTTTACTTAAAGCCTTTCGCGATAAAACCGGCCACCTGCAACAATCGCTGCACATCAGCAATACCCGCAAGATCTGCCAGCAATTGATCGATTTCGAACTCGATATTGGTTTAGTGGAAGGCCACGTGGCATCGCCTGACTTAGTGGCGATCCCATGGCGGGGGGACAATATGATTGTGGCGTGTGCCAGTGGCGATCCGCTGGCAAAAAGCAGGACGATACAACTGAGTGATCTTGAAGATCAGCAATGGTTGCTGCGCGAAAAAGGCTCCGGTACGCGGGCGTTTTTCCTTGAGCACATTGGCACCAAGCTCAGCCGTTGGCACTTGGCGTTCGAGCTGAACAATACGGAAGCGCTGATCAACGCCTGCGCAGCTGAATTGGGGTTAATTTGCTTGTCAAAAATCGCGCTACAACATGCCTTGGATGATGGCCGCTTGCACTTTCTTTATCAAATGGACCATAGCCAGCGCACTTTCCATCTGGTTTACCACAAACAGAAATACCAAAGCCCATTGATCCAAGCCTTCATCGAATTTTGTCACCAGTGGCAGCCGTAATATCTCTCGCGGCAAACGAGATAGTCACTGGGTAAAAGCGCGGTACGCTTAGACCGCGCTAGATGATCCACTAATAGCGATTATCGCCGACACTAAAGGCAATGGTTTGGCTGATCTCGGTGAGTGACAAACCACTTTGCTGTTGCCATTCATTAAAGGCCGCTTGCGCCGCAGCATGAGAGCGCTTGGTGTTGATCCCGCCATCAATGATCCCGGTGTGGCGCAAATAATCTTCGACATCTTTGGTGAGTAAGAAGGTGTCTTTCCCCATCACGCGCAAGGTATACGCGCCGGTATTACCGCCAAGCCGCTCACCTTTTAGCTTCAAAAACGCCCACAGACCAATAATGTCATTGCTATCCCACTGCGCAACAAACTGGCTGAAACTGCCATGTGCTAGCTGGATGTCGTACATCATCTGCGCATTGGCACGAATGGTTTTGACTTTGGTAAAGTGGCGAATGATCTTCGGATCTTGCGCTTTTCGCTCCCACATTTCATCGGGCATCATTAGCAGCTTTTCAATATCAAACTGCCAAAATACCTCTTCAAAACCTGGCCATTTTTTACGTACGACATGCCAACTCAAACCAGACTGAAACACCTTCTGGCTGAAGGCAGCTAGCCAGCGATCATCGGTGTTCGCCAATAGCTCACTGTCAGTCAACGGTTGGCTTAGCAGCTGTGCCAGTGCGGCCTTACTGCCTTTTCTTTGTACTGCACGCTGATAAATTGCCGAAAATTTTTCCTGCGTCATCGCGTTTTTACTCATGCAACTGGACAATAGCCCTCATGCTACTGTATAAATAGCCAGCAAATCAACTTGGAGACTGACCCATGGCTGTTATCATCAAATACGTGGTAGAGCGAAACGGAGAAGAAAAAATGACCTTCACCTCGAAAGCCGACGCCGATGCTTATGACAAAATGCTGGATATGGCTGATGCCCTATTCGACGTTATTGAACGTAGCGAATTGATTGAAGATGAAGTCAAACGCGAAGAGTTGGCGATGTTCCTTGCAGAAAACCGTGAAGACATTTTGGAAGCGCTAGGTGCTAAACGTAAACCAGCACCAAAAGCCAAAGCGCCAAAAGCGCCGAAGGCCGTTGAAAATGACGAAGCTGACGCCGCGTAACTCGTTGTAAACGTATTTTTAAAAGCCCCTTGCGGGCTTTTTTCTTTTCTATCTCGCCTTTTATTTTTCTTCCCCAAACGACTTCCCCTACTGCATCGCCACTCTCTCCTGTGACTTCGCTCATTTACTGTGCTCATCTAATACGTTGCTCATTGGATTGGTAAAACGCTCGCTAAGTGCATAAATAGTGGTGACAATTTGAAGAAAACCGCCGCCCTCAACCTGTTAAAGATGTAATTTTCTGGTTAATCACCCCGAAAGGCTTCAAGTTTGAGGCAAGTCCCATTATGATGAGTCGTTTATATTTGGCCGCTCAATATTGTGACGGCTGTTGAATTTTATTGTGCGCAACACACATCGAAATGGAGAATTCTGACCATGGCCAGCTTTTCACTTGCCCTCGGCACAGCAACCAAAAACCGTGATGGAAAAATCATCGAAGCGTTCTTCCCTGCTCCGATCCTAAACCCAAGCGACTCCCTCACTAAAGCGGTTGCAGAAATCACTGGCTACGAGTCAGGTAACCAAGCGATTGAAATCGCCAGCGACATATGTATCGCGCTAGCCAGTGCATTCGAAGTGGCTGGTGAAGCGCAAGCGGCACTGTTTGCGACAAAAGCGGCGCATACCGAGCAACCTTTGGTTGTGGTTGTGCTTGAAGAAGACAGCCAACCAAGCTCAGTAGCAGAAGGCTTCTTGAAGCTACAACTGATCTCTCACCGCCTCGTTAAACCGCACGGCGTGGTATTGGATGGCATCTTTGGTTTGCTGCACAACATCGCGTGGACGAACCAAGGCCCAATCGATCTGCCTGAACTCGCAGAGCGTCAAATGGAAGCGCGCCTAAACGGTGAAACGCTGACTGTCGATTGCGTCGACAAGTTCCCTAAAATGGTGGACTACGTGGTACCAACTGGCGTACGTATCGCTGATACGTCTCGTGTTCGCTTGGGCGCACACGTGGGCGAAGGCACTACAGTAATGCACGAAGGCTTCATCAACTTCAATGCGGGCACCACTGGTGTAAGCATGGTTGAAGGTCGTATTTCTGCCGGTGTGGTTGTGGGCAATGGCTCAGATATCGGTGGCGGCGCGTCTATCATGGGTACGCTATCGGGTGGCGGTAAGGTCGTGGTTTCTATCGGTGAAAACTCACTGCTCGGTGCGAACGCAGGTCTAGGCTTCCCACTAGGCGATCGTTGTACGATCGAATCGGGTCTTTACGTCACGGCAGGTTCTAAAGTGCGCATGCTTGATGCTGATGGCAACGAAGTTGAGTTTGCGAAAGCGCGCGATCTTGCAGGTCAACCTGATCTTCTATTCCGCCGTAACTCAATGACTGGCCAAATCGAGTGTTTGACCAACAAGAGTGCGGTTGAGCTAAACAGCGAGCTGCACAAAAACAACTAAGTGCTAACGCCTATAGAGCGAAGACGACAAGAGCGCCAATCGGCGCTCTTTGTTTATCGATTTCTATAACACAACAGCATGCGACCACTAGCGGCCTAAATACGCATCGCGGCCACGATTGTACTCTTGCTCAAAGCTCCAGCCGTGCGATAAGCCACTGCAAATCCCCATATAAGGTTTACCTAAGCGCCCCAGCATCACCGCGTTATCCATTTGGCAGTAACTGTCTCGACCTTCGGTATACCCGGCGGCGTAGTCTTTCGCATCTGCGGCATCATAGGCGGCATCGAGGCGATCAAGGTTGCGTTGCTGTAAACCGTTCAGTGCATCTTCTTTGCCAAGCTCGAACCATTCACCACGCTCAGCAAGGGCATTGACCTGCGGCGAAACACAGCCAGCCAACGCCAATATCGCCACAACGACAAAGACACCTTGGTATCGCTTGAAATCGTTCATATTACACTCCTCACGAGGAAACTTGCGGGACGTCCAGCTCCTGCTCGGCGGCAACCGAAAAACCACGACGCACTAAACACGAGCCGATAATGCCAACTGTAATTAACAATACGCCCATATGCCAAGCTTGGCTCATTCCCATCGCCATCAATGCCATACTCAGCAACGACGCCGTGACCATCTGCAACGCGCCAGACAACGCCGATGCAGTGCCCGCTTTACGGCCATAAGGCATGAGCATTTGCGATAATGCACACGGGAAGGCAATGCCGTTCGCCACCACCATCAAGAACTGACCAGCCATGACGGCACTTGGGGTTAATGGACACACTATCAACCATATCCCTGCTACAGCCTGAATACATGGCGCAATTTTGAGCATCTTTTCCGTGCCTAATTTGGGCCGTAAACGGTTGCAAATATTCCCACCAACAAACAATCCACACGCGGGGATCAGCGCCCACATCGCGTATTCATCACTGCTCATGCCGATCTGCACTTGCATTACAAACGGGATCACCGAAATCGCGACTACCACCATGCTGTAGTTGATCCAACCGATCGCCGCGAAGCTGGCAAAATAACAACTGGTGATAAGCTGCTTATAATCGGCAATTACCGCCTTTGCGGTAGGAACTTGTTGCTTGCCACTGAGGGTTTCAGAAAAGAACAATACCAGCAGCAGCCACACCAAACCAATGTAGCTCAGCAAAACCACAAACACTGCCATCCAGCCAAAGTGGTGGTTCACAAAGCCGCCAATGACCGGGGCGACAATGGGCCCAAACGACGCGACAATCGCCAACCAAGTTAATGCTTGCGGCAGGAACTGGTGATCATAACTGTCGCGCACCGACGCCCGAGCTAACACCGAGCAACACCCCGCGCCTAACCCTTGCAAAAAGCGCCCCGCCAACAGCCAGGTGAAATTATCACCGCCCCAAACGGCTAAGGTTAAGCCCATCGCGGCGACCGCAATACCAAACAGTAACACCGGTTTGCGCCCCACCGAATCAGAGATAGGGCCGTAAAGAAGCTGTGATGGGCCAAAGCCCAAGAGGTAGTACGAGATCAGGCGTTGTACTTGCTCGGCATCCAATGAGAAATCTTGTGCGATCCAAGGTAAGGCGGGAAAAAGAAGGCCCACGCTAAGCTGACCGATGCTAACAATTAAACAGGCGAATAAAACTGGACGAAGTGATACGTTTTCTGGCATTGAGATCTCCTTACGCGCTTATTATCCCCGTAACTGGCAAGATCCGATGCGGAATAATGGTCAGGTGATACTTTCCCAACAGGAAATAGTAATAAACCAACAAGGTGGAGAGTTATTTCTCAATTTTGGTGATGGTTTATTCCGGCATAACGTATTAAATTGCTTAGAATAAATCTATCAATACATTGACGTGTGAGTAAGAAGATGAGCTGGCGACGCCAAGGAAAAGCCCCCGATTACCGTTTTTCACTCGCCAACGAGCGCACATTTCTCGCTTGGATCCGCACAGCCCTTGCCCTGCTCGCTGGCGCCGTCGGCATCGACCAACTCACCCCAGACTTAGCCGATCCGCTGATCCGCTTAGCGTTATGCAGCGCCTTGAGCCTTTTTGCCGCCTTCATGGCATTCTTTGCTTACAAGCGCTGGTCGGCGAATGAAAAAGCGATGCGATTGGGTCAAGATCTCAGTTATTCCGGGCTTGTACGTGTGGTCAGCTTGCTGATCTTCTTACTGTGTCTTTCTATTACCGTCGTGATCTTGATGTCATGAAACCAACAACAAGTAACCAGTCCACATTTAGCAAAGATCCCGGCCTGCAGCCAGAGCGCACCCAACTATCGTGGTTTCGCACACTTTTACTGCTCCTCGGGGCTGGCGCATTGGTTCTGCGTTTGGGCTGGAAGGCGCAAGATTACCTGCTTGGTTTGTCCGGAGTAAGCCTCATCACAACCGCGTGTGTCATTTACGTTGTGATTGCTAGACCTCTTCCTATTTATCCAGCGCAGCAACAAACCCCAGTAAGGCATCTCAGCACCGCCTTAAAACGGTGGGTTAGTGCTGTGATCACGGTATCTGGGATCGTATGCAGCCTCTACTTCCTTACTGAGCTCGGCTATCTCATGATTGACAGATGCAACCAGTAGCAATAAGCACTGTTTTATAATCACTTCTGTCTATTTTCTTTACACCGCTCTCAAGCTTCAACCCCTAATATGCTGTTAATCAGTAAGATTCCTAATTGGCATTCCGTTTGCTTTTATAACATCGCTTTCAACACTAGCTCACAAAGGAGAGACCAATATGAAGAAGGCGATTTTAGCGGCAATGACATCAGGTGCACTGTTAGTCTCAGCAGGTGCCAGCGCGACGTTTGTCAATGAGTGGAGCTACACTGGTTCGTTGGAGTGGGATACCGGTTCAACTGTATTTACAACGGGAACGGGGACGCAAACCAATACCTCAACATTGCTAAGCTGGGGTGCTGATGGTGGTGATCATACTGTCAGCGGTTTACCTGCTGGGCAAAGCCGCAGTGGTCTAGAAATTTCGAATACCCCAACGAACGGCACCGTCGACACTAACGGTGCAGATGTGGATATCGGTACAGTGACCCACTTCAATAATGCGATTAGCGGCGCGTTTGCAACGCTTGAGTCGGGCTCACTCAATTTTGAACTATTGCTGACCGCGCTCGATCCGATGGGTGACCCATTAGACCCAATTTCGCAAAGCTTTGGCTTCGACTTTATTGAAACCTCAAATATTGATGACTGTGGCTTCGATTCGACGTCAAACTGTGACGATATTTTTGTTATCACGACTGATCAGTTTGTCCAAGAGTTTGAATACGAAGGTGTCACTTACACCGCAACGCTTATCGACCCAGATCTAAATATCCTTTCTGATAGCAGTTGTGCGCAAGCTGGTGTAGCCGCAGGCTGTGTCGGTATTCAAACACTTGAAAGTGAATTCACGCCAATAAACCTCAGCCTGAATATTAGAGCAATTCCAGAGCCTATGACGCTAGCGCTATTTGGTACTGGTCTACTGGGCTTGGGCGCACTACGCCGCCGTAAAAACCAGTAACAGCGTTTGACCCATTTCTCTTGCCTCCACTCAAAGCAGCTGCGCCATGCAGCTGCTTTCTTGTCTAATGCCTTCACGATCAGCTTACTGAGGTTGAGGTTACCAGTAACCCAAAAGCTATTGTTAACTAATACGCATCTTCGTATCTCCGCCTTAAATAACGTAACGACGATATAGCTATCAGCCTCTAAATCAGTTTTGCCACTATAAGCTGAATAAACGCCTAAACAGCGAAACCTTTGCTCGACATCAAAACAAGTACAGCAGCCTGACTACACGAGGGAATTCATTACCCTACTCAGGAAAACTCTCTCGTGTGCAGCCTAATGAGCTTTGAGGCACCAATAGCTCAAAAGCTATTTTGCCTAACATATGAGGCTAAAAACTAACTATCCAAATACGACAAAACCCAGCCAAAAGACTGGGTTCTTAATCAATATCCGACGACAGCGCTCGCTCTAAGAGAAAACACAAATGTGTAAACGCAAAAAGCCCTGCTATTTCTTGCTGGCACGCCTAATGAGGGCATCTCAATAAGTGGCGTGCTAGCGTACCAGCGGGACTTATTCGACCGCTGGACGAACCAACATATATAGACGCAAAAAAGCCCCAGTCTTTCGACTGAGGCTTAGTATAAGTGGCGGAGCGGACGGGACTCGAACCCGCGACCCCCGGCGTGACAGGCCGGTATTCTAACCAACTGAACTACCGCTCCACACGGTATCTGTCTAAAGTCTTATCTATGCAGTGCTTTATCCAGAAAATGTTCAGAGCCTGGCGATGTCCTACTCTCACATGGGGAGACCCCACACTACCATCGGCGCTATTTCGTTTCACTACTGAGTTCGGCATGGGATCAGGTGGGTCCAAAATGCTATGGTCGCCAAGCAAATTCTTACAAACTATGAAAACTGTCTAGTGTTCTATATTCACATTCAAGTGCGGTCTGAGTCCGCAAAACACCTTGGGTGTTGTATGGTTAAGCCTCACGGGCAATTAGTACAGGTTAGCTCAACGCCTCACAACGCTTACACACCCTGCCTATCAACGTCGTAGTCTCCGACAACCCTTTAGGATACTTAAAGTATCAGGGAGAACTCATCTCAAGGCTCGCTTCCCGCTTAGATGCTTTCAGCGGTTATCGATTCCGAACTTAGCTACCGGGCAATGCGTCTGGCGACACAACCCGAACACCAGAGGTTCGTCCACTCCGGTCCTCTCGTACTAGGAGCAGCCCCTTTCAATTCTCCAACGCCCACGGCAGATAGGGACCGAACTGTCTCACGACGTTCTAAACCCAGCTCGCGTACCACTTTAAATGGCGAACAGCCATACCCTTGGGACCGACTTCAGCCCCAGGATGTGATGAGCCGACATCGAGGTGCCAAACACCGCCGTCGATATGAACTCTTGGGCGGTATCAGCCTGTTATCCCCGGAGTACCTTTTATCCGTTGAGCGATGGCCCTTCCATTCAGAACCACCGGATCACTATGACCTGCTTTCGCACCTGCTCGAATTGTCATTCTCGCAGTCAAGCGGGCTTATGCCATTACACTAACCTCACGATGTCCGACCGTGATTAGCCCACCTTCGTGCTCCTCCGTTACTCTTTGGGAGGAGACCGCCCCAGTCAAACTACCCACCAGGCACTGTCCTCACCCCGGATAACGGGGCTAAGTTAGAACATCAAACATACAAGGGTGGTATTTCAAGATTGCCTCCACAGAAACTGGCGTCTCTGCTTCAAAGGCTCCCACCTATCCTACACATGTAGGCTCAATGTTCAGTGCCAAGCTGTAGTAAAGGTTCACGGGGTCTTTCCGTCTAGCCGCGGGTACACAGCATCTTCACTGCGATTTCAATTTCACTGAGTCTCGGGTGGAGACAGCGTGGCCATCATTACGCCATTCGTGCAGGTCGGAACTTACCCGACAAGGAATTTCGCTACCTTAGGACCGTTATAGTTACGGCCGCCGTTTACCGGGGCTTCGATCAAGAGCTTCGACCGAAGTCTAACCCCATCAATTAACCTTCCGGCACCGGGCAGGCGTCACACCGTATACGTCATCTTTCGATTTTGCACAGTGCTGTGTTTTTAATAAACAGTTGCAGCCACCTGGTATCTGCGACTCCCAATAGCTCCATCCGCAAGGGACTTCACCGTCAAGAGCGTACCTTCTCCCGAAGTTACGGTACCATTTTGCCTAGTTCCTTCACCCGAGTTCTCTCAAGCGCCTTGGTATTCTCTACCCGACCACCTGTGTCGGTTTGGGGTACGATTCCTTGCAATCTGAAGCTTAGAAGCTTTTCCCGGAAGCATGGCATCAATGACTTCACTACCGTAGTAGCTCGACGTCGTGTCTCAGGATATGTAGAACCGGATTTGCCTAATTCTACTCCCTACGCACTTGAACTTGGACAACCGTCGCCAAGCCCACCTAGCCTTCTCCGTCCCTCCATCGCAATTGCAAGAAGTACAGGAATATTAACCTGTTTCCCATCGACTACGCTCTTCAGCCTCGCCTTAGGGGTCGACTCACCCTGCCCCGATTAACGTTGGACAGGAACCCTTGGTCTTCCGGCGAGGGGGTTTTTCACCCCCTTTATCGTTACTCATGTCAGCATTCGCACTTCTGATACCTCCAGCATGCTTTACAACACACCTTCAACGGCTTACAGAACGCTCCCCTACCCAATACGATAAATCGCATTGCCGCAGCTTCGGTTTACTACTTAGCCCCGTTAAATCTTCCGCGCAGGCCGACTCGACCAGTGAGCTATTACGCTTTCTTTAAATGATGGCTGCTTCTAAGCCAACATCCTGGCTGTCTGAGCCTTCCCACATCGTTTCCCACTTAGTAGTAATTTGGGACCTTAGCTGGCGGTCTGGGTTGTTTCCCTTTCCACGACGGACGTTAGCACCCGCCGTGTGTCTCCCGGATAGTACTTACTGGTATTCGGAGTTTGCAAAGGGTTGGTAAGTCGGGATGACCCCCTAGCCTTAACAGTGCTCTACCCCCAGTAGTATTCGTCCGAGGCGCTACCTAAATAGCTTTCGGGGAGAACCAGCTATCTCCGAGTTTGATTGGCCTTTCACCCCCAGCCACAAGTCATCCGCTAATTTTTCAACATTAGTCGGTTCGGTCCTCCAGTAAGTGTTACCTCACCTTCAACCTGCCCATGGCTAGATCACTCGGTTTCGGGTCTACACCCTGCAACTCAACGCCCAGTTAAGACTCGGTTTCCCTACGGCTCCCCTATTCGGTTAACCTTGCTACAGAATGTAAGTCGCTGACCCATTATACAAAAGGTACGCAGTCACCCCACGAAGAGGCTCCCACTGCTTGTACGTACACGGTTTCAGGTTCTATTTCACTCCCCTCACAGGGGTTCTTTTCGCCTTTCCCTCACGGTACTGGTTCACTATCGGTCAGTCAGGAGTATTTAGCCTTGGAGGATGGTCCCCCCATGTTCAGACAACGTTTCACGTGCGCCGTCCTACTCGATTTCACTAATAAGGGATTGTCGGTTACGGGGCTATCACCCTGTATCGCGGCACTTTCCAGAGCCTTCACCTAATCCCAAACTAGCTTAAGGGCTACTCCGATTTCGCTCGCCGCTACTTTCGGAATCTCTGTTGATGTCTTTTCCTCGGGGTACTTAGATGTTTCAGTTCCCCCGGTTCGCCTCTGCACACCTATGTATTCAGTGTGAGATACATGCTTATGCATGTGGGTTTCCCCATTCGGAAATCCCAGACTCAAGCGGTTGTTACTACCTAATCTGGGCTTATCGCAAGTTACTACGTCCTTCATCGCCTCTGACTGCCAAGGCATCCACCGTGTACGCTTAGTCACTTAACCATACAACCCCAAGGGGTTTCGTATAGCAAACAACCAAGGTTTACATGTTTTCGCCGGACTCAATTGAGATTGTATTGCTACAATTTCTACCAAAACACTTGAATGTGTTGGTGTATTTACTTTCGTAAATACGCTTTTGAGAACTTGTTCATTTTTCAATGAACGATAATTCACTCTATAAATAGAAATGAATTTACTAGTCAGCTTTCCAGTTTGTTAAAGAGCATGTGTCGTCTTTCGACAACCACTATCTAAAGCTTTTCAGCAAAAGACTTAGATAGTGGCGTCCCGTAGGGGAGTCGAACCCCTGTTACCGCCGTGAAAGGGCGGTGTCCTAGGCCTCTAGACGAACGGGACACATTTGTTCTTACATTATTACCAAGCAATCTGTGTGGACACTGCATTTAACAGCAGTCTTTAGGTAAGGAGGTGATCCAGCCCCAGGTTCCCCTAGGGCTACCTTGTTACGACTTCACCCCAGTCATGAACCACACCGTGGTAAACGCCCTCCCGAAGGTTAAGCTATCTACTTCTGGTGCAGCCCACTCCCATGGTGTGACGGGCGGTGTGTACAAGGCCCGGGAACGTATTCACCGTGGCATTCTGATCCACGATTACTAGCGATTCCGACTTCATGGAGTCGAGTTGCAGACTCCAATCCGGACTACGACGTACTTTCTGGGATTCGCTCACTCTCGCAAGTTGGCTGCCCTCTGTATACGCCATTGTAGCACGTGTGTAGCCCTACTCGTAAGGGCCATGATGACTTGACGTCGTCCCCACCTTCCTCCGGTTTATCACCGGCAGTCTCCCTGGAGTTCCCACCCGAAGTGCTGGCAAACAAGGATAAGGGTTGCGCTCGTTGCGGGACTTAACCCAACATTTCACAACACGAGCTGACGACAGCCATGCAGCACCTGTCTCAGAGTTCCCGAAGGCACCAATCCATCTCTGGAAAGTTCTCTGGATGTCAAGAGTAGGTAAGGTTCTTCGCGTTGCATCGAATTAAACCACATGCTCCACCGCTTGTGCGGGCCCCCGTCAATTCATTTGAGTTTTAATCTTGCGACCGTACTCCCCAGGCGGTCTACTTAACGCGTTAGCTCCGAAAGCCACGGCTCAAGGCCACAACCTCCAAGTAGACATCGTTTACAGCGTGGACTACCAGGGTATCTAATCCTGTTTGCTCCCCACGCTTTCGCATCTGAGCGTCAGTCTTTGTCCAGGGGGCCGCCTTCGCCACCGGTATTCCTTCAGATCTCTACGCATTTCACCGCTACACCTGAAATTCTACCCCCCTCTACAAGACTCTAGCCTGCCAGTTTCAAATGCTATTCCGAGGTTAAGCCCCGGGCTTTCACATCTGACTTAACAGACCGCCTGCATGCGCTTTACGCCCAGTAATTCCGATTAACGCTCGCACCCTCCGTATTACCGCGGCTGCTGGCACGGAGTTAGCCGGTGCTTCTTCTGCAGCTAACGTCAAATGGTGCAGGTATTAACTACACCACCTTCCTCACTGCTGAAAGTACTTTACAACCCGAAGGCCTTCTTCATACACGCGGCATGGCTGCATCAGGGTTTCCCCCATTGTGCAATATTCCCCACTGCTGCCTCCCGTAGGAGTCTGGACCGTGTCTCAGTTCCAGTGTGGCTGATCATCCTCTCAAACCAGCTAGGGATCGTCGCCTAGGTGAGCCATTACCCCACCTACTAGCTAATCCCAACTGGGCCCATCCTGACGCGAGAAGCCCGAAGGTCCTCCTCTTTGGTCCGTAGACGTTATGCGGTATTAGCCATCGTTTCCAATGGTTATCCCCCACATCAGGGCAGGTTCCCAGCCATTACTCACCCGTCCGCCGCTCGTCAGCGAAGAAAGCAAGCTTTCTTCCTGTTACCGCTCGACTTGCATGTGTTAGGCCTGCCGCCAGCGTTCAATCTGAGCCATGATCAAACTCTTCAATTAAAGTTTTGTTGTTACCGAAGTAACGGCTCAATGAATACTGTTATTACCGTCTATTCATCTTCGCTTTAAAAAGCGAAAGCAAACAGAGGTAATGAATTGACTGTGCTGAAATCCGAAGATTTCATATTGGTCACTAGTATCATTGATAAATCTTTTTTGACTATCTATTCAACGAGTGCCCACACAGATTGCATGGTCATATTGTTAAAGAACAGTGACTTGGCGAACATCTTCTTTCGAACCGTTTGCCTCGTCAGGGCTGCGCATTCTACGCTTTCCTGAATCGATGTCAACAAGTAATTTTAAGTATTTTCAAAACCACTTTTTGACACCCCTCTTTCGAGGACCGAACCCGCTGTATCAGTGCTTTTCAGCGCCGCACTCCGTGTCGGTAGAGGCGCATTATAGGGAGATTCACTGTGATAGCAAGCGCTTTTTAATAAAAACATAAAAAAAGACGTCGTTAGCCCACTAATTGAGCTAAGACGCCTTTTTTGTGATGGTTATTTGTTCAAAAAGTATTGTTTGGCGACAATTTTCCCATCATCTACTGTCAAGTTTAGCGCTTTTCCTGGGGTTAACTCGCCCGCGAGGATTTGCTGCGCTAATGGGTTTTCGACCATTTGCTGAATGGCGCGTTTCAACGGACGCGCACCGAACACCGGGTCAAATCCCGCTTCCGCCACTTTGTTATAGACAGACTCATCCACCTGCATATTAAAGCCGCGTTCAGTCAGACGTTGTTGTAAACGCTGCATCTGAATTTGGGCGATGAACTTAATGTGCTCATTGCCCAACGGGTGGAACACGACACTTTCATCGACGCGGTTAATGAACTCAGGACGGAAATGATGGCTGACTACATCCATTACCATGGCTTTCATACCGGCATAATCCAATTCGCCAAAGTGCTCTTGAATGCGATCAGAGCCTAAGTTCGACGTCATGATCACCACACTGTTTCTGAAATCCACCGTGCGGCCCTGTCCATCCGTCAGGCGGCCATCATCGAGCACTTGCAGCAGAATGTTGAACACATCTGGGTGCGCCTTTTCTACTTCATCCAATAGGATGACTGAGTAAGGGCGGCGACGTACCGCTTCGGTTAGATAGCCACCTTCTTCATAGCCAACATAGCCTGGAGGTGCGCCCACCAGACGTGCCACCGAGTGTTTCTCCATAAACTCCGACATATCGATACGCACCATGGCCTCTTCGCTATCGAACATAAAGGAGGCAAGTGCTTTACAAAGCTCAGTTTTACCCACACCAGTTGGGCCGAGGAATAAGAAAGAGCCAATCGGTCGATTGGGATCAGCGAGCCCCGCACGGCTGCGACGGATCGCATTCGCTACGGCTTCAACCGCTTCATGTTGACCGATCACCCGCTTGTGCAGGTCTTCTTCCATTCGCAGTAGTTTCTCACGTTCCCCTTCGAGCATCTTGGCAACAGGGATCCCAGTTTGGCGCGATAGCACTTCTGCAATTTCAGCGTCAGTGACTTTGTTCTTTAGCAAGCTCATCTCTTGCATTTCGGCTTGCGATGCCAAATCGAGCTGTTTCTCTAGCGCGGGAATACGACCGTACTGCAGTTCCGACATTCGATTGAGATCGCCAGCACGACGTGCGATCTCCATATCGGTACGCGCTTGCTCAAGCTCTGCTTTAATATGCTGCGTGCCTGACAACGCTGCTTTCTCTGCATTCCAGACTTCTTCAAGCTCAGCAAAGTCACGCTCTTTTTCATTGAGCTCGGCTTCAAGTAGCTCTAAGCGTTTACGACTCGCCTCATCTTGCTCTTTTTCCATCGCTTGCATTTCGATTTTGAGCTGGATGATCTTGCGCTCTAAGCGATCGAGCGCCACCGGTTTTGAATCTATCTCCATTCGGATGCTCGACGCCGCTTCGTCAATCAAATCAATCGCTTTATCCGGCAATTGTCTGTCGGAGATATAGCGATTAGACAATGTCGCTGCTGCAACGATTGCCGGATCGGTGATCTCAACATGGTGATGCAACTCGTAGCGCTCTTTCAGACCGCGCAAAATCGCCACCGTGTCTTCCACGCTTGGCTCATCCACCAGCACCTTTTGGAATCGACGCTCTAGCGCTGCATCTTTTTCTAAATATTGGCGGTATTCATCCAAGGTGGTCGCGCCCACGCAATGTAGCTCGCCACGGGCTAAGGCCGGTTTGAGCATGTTGCCCGCGTCCATTGACCCTTCCCCTTTGCCCGCACCGACCATGGTATGAATTTCATCGATAAACAGAATGATGTTGCCTTCTTCTTTGGCTAATTCATTGAGTACCGACTTCAAGCGCTCTTCGAACTCGCCGCGGTATTTGGCACCTGCGATCAATGAGCCCATATCTAGTGACAGAACGCGTTTGTTCTTAAGGCCTTCTGGCACCTCACCGTTCACCACACGTTGCGCCAAACCTTCCACGATCGCGGTTTTACCCACGCCAGGCTCACCGATGATCACTGGGTTATTTTTCGTGCGGCGCTGGAGCACTTGAATGGTGCGACGGATCTCGTCATCTCGGCCAATGACAGGGTCAAGTTTGCCCTGCTCGGCACGCTCGGTAAGATCGACGGTGAATTTTTCCAACGCTTGGCGATTATCTTCTGCGTTTTGATCATCGACCTTCTGTCCACCACGCACTTGGTCGATAGCGTTTTCGACTTTCTCTTTGGTGATGCCAAGCTCTTTAAGCAGTTTACCCAGCGCGCCTTTGTCTTCTGACGCCGCCAAAATGAAAAGCTCAGAGGAGATAAATTTATCGTTACGTTTTTGCGCCAACTTGTCACACATGTTGAGCAGCATACCCATGCTACTCGACAGCTGCACATCGCCGCCGATGCCACTCACTTTAGGACAACGGTCGAGCAATTCGGCCAATCGCGAGCGTAACTGGCTCACATCCACACTGAGCATGGTCAGTAAAGGACGAATGGTGCTGCCATCTTGATTAAGCAGCGCCGTCATTAAGTGCTCTGGCTCGATATATTGATGATCTCGTCCTAACGCCAACGATTGGGCATCGGAGATCGCCAATTGGAATTTGCTGGTAAATCTATCAAGACGCATACGTCCCCCTTAGAGCACAACCTGTGTGTCACTTCATTATCTACTGCTGATGATATGGATGCCTTGGCGCAGATTTTCAATATAGAAAGGCACAAATAGCGCAATTAATCTTCTCGGAGGTGAAATCGATTTTCGTGACGTCTCGCAAGGTATTCTGCAAGCATTGAAAATCAAACCGCTTTCAACTAGATCATTCGCAAATTTCCGCGCTATCAATAGCTATTTATTCCTTAGCAGCGACACTAACGTCTTTATAGTAGGGATTTAAGAATAATGAAATATTTAAAATCAGTTTGTGCTTGTGCTGTTGCAGCGCTATCTGTGGGCTGTGCGTCAACCGATTACGACTACACAGTCTGTGACGAATACATGTCGGGCGTCAGCCTTACCTATCAGCTACCTATGGACAGAGTAGAGGATGCCGGTGACTTTATTGAAGAGAAAACCGAATACTTGAAAGAGTTGATGAGTGATCCTGCCTTTATTCGCTCTTCGTCCATTAATAGCTCAATCTCGCTTTACCATGACATCGATTATGAAACAAATGAGATGCAGGAGTCAGAAATGTTCGGCGCCTACATGTATGCCTCATTTGACGGAACACCTGAAGCCGTTACTTTATTGCTTCAGAGTGAAGGCTATATCAGCATTGATATTTCTCAGTGCCATGAGCAATCAGAAGAGTAATCTCACTGGCAAGAAACTGCAGAAAAGAAAAAGAGCGACATAGGTCGCTCTTTTTGATCTGATAGAAGGGCTATATTTTAAGATTCAATCCAAATAAGGCTGGCTTGACGTCCAGTATCCTTGTCTCGACGATAAGAGAAAAAGCGCGCAGGATCGGAAACAGTGCATTGATCGCCGCCGTAAACTTGCTCAATTCCCATCGCATTCAAGCGAATACGTGCAAGGTGATAGATATCTGCGAGCCACTTGTCACCGTGCTCAACAAACGCAGCACTGGCTTGAGAATGCTGAGCAATAAACGCTTCTCGCACCTCCCCACCCACTTCAAACTGAGACGGGCCAATAGCAGGACCTAACCACGCCATGATCTGATCGTTCGGCGCGCTAAACTCTGCGACGGTCGCTTCCAGCACCCCGCCAGCAAGCCCTCGCCATCCGGCATGTGCCGCGCCCACTTCACTGCCATCGGTGCTGCAAAAGAGCACAGGTAAACAGTCGGCGGTCATCACCACACACACTTTTTCGGCTTGCGCTGAATACGCGGCATCGGCATCCGGCGTTTCGCCTTCGACCCAATGAGCGAGATTGATCACCCGCGTGCCGTGCACTTGGTTTAACCAACACGGCGCTTGCGGCGCTACAGTCAGGAGTTGATGACGGTTTTGTGCGACATCTTCTGATTTATCCCCAACGTGATCGCCCAAGTTCAACGCATCAAAAGGCGATTGACTCACGCCGCCACTGCGGGTGGTGCTGATCGCTTTCACGCGCGCCGGTGCTGGCCAGTTAGGGATAATCCAGTCCATTAGAAGTCGTCCTCTCCGTATTTCTGCATGTCGTCACGTAACACTTCAGCAAGATGTACCATGTCCTCTGGTACCGGTGCATGCCATTCCATCACTTCTTTGGTGGTTGGATGCTCCAAACGCAACATGCGAGCGTGAAGGGCTTGGCGATCAAACTTACGTAGGGTTTGGATCAGCTCTTGCTCTGCGTTACGTGGTGGACGTGGACGACCGCCGTATTGTGGATCACCCACTAGCGGGTGGTTCAAAAACGCCATATGAACACGGATCTGGTGGGTACGCCCCGTTTCCAGACGCAGAATAATACGGGTGTGTTCACGGAAGTGCTCAGCCACGCGGTAATGGGTGATTGCCGGCTTACCGAACTCACTCACCGCCATCAAGGTACGTTTGGTTGAGTGACGACCAATCGGCTTTTCAACCATACCGCCACCGGTCATGGTGCCGATAGCAATCGCTTCGTATTCACGGGTGAACTTGCGCTTTTGCAGCTGGCGCACCAAACGGGTTTGTGCCGGTACATTCTTCGCCACCACCATCAATCCTGTGGTGTCTTTATCCAAACGGTGCACGATACCTGCTCGCGGTACTTCGGCAATATCAGGATAACGGTACAGCAAGGCATTCAAAATCGTGCCGTTAGGTGTACCTGCACCTGGATGCACCACCAAATCACGCGGTTTGTTGATCACCAAAATATCGTCATCTTCGTAAACGATATTCAGTGGGATATCTTGCGGTTCAAATCGAACTTCATCCGCGATCTCAGCATCAACAGAGATGCTCTCACCACCCATCACCTTGATGCGTGGTTTGTTACTGACGACACCATCAACGGTGACCTTGTCAGACAAGATCCATTCCTTGATCCGTGAACGTGAGTAATCAGAGAAGAGTTCAGCCAGCGCTTGATCTAAACGCTGACCCAATTGTGAGTCTTTAACGACTGCGGTTAATACTATCTGCTGTGCCATGTCGAACTTTTTCAAAAACTGTGGGACTAATTGACGCGTGGTGCGTAAAATAGACGGATTACGCTATTGTAACGTACTCGGCCTACGCCGACACGTTTATTGCAACAAATTTTAGTTCAAGGAAGTTGACGCAGTCATGAAACATCTCTCTCTATGCGGCTTACTGGCCATTGCACTACTGGCGGGTTGCTCGACCAGCAGTGACACTCTTGTACCTGATGATCAACCGGGTGACTTGTACGCTGAAGCACAGAAGAGCCTGCAGCAAGGCCTCTGGACTCAGGCAACAGAGAAGTTGGAAGCATTGGACTCGCGCTATCCATTCGGTGCTTATTCTGAGCAAGTGCAGATGGACTTGATTTACGCTTACTACAAAAGCGACAACTTCCCACTAGCAGAAGCGACCATCAGCCGCTTTAACCGCTTGCACCCGTCGCACCCGAAAGCCGATTGGGTTCTGTACATGAAAGGGTTAACCGCCATGGCGCAAGATCGCAGCTTTATGCATGATCTTTTCCGCGTTGATCGCTCAGATCGTGATCCCGAGCCTGCGCGTCGTGCCTTTGCCGATTTTCAGCGCCTGTTAGAGCGCTACCCTGACAGCAACTACGCCGCCGATGCACAGGCGCGTATGGTGTTCTTGAAAAACCGCCTCGCCAATTACGAGCTAGCGACCGTCGATTTCTATATTCGTCGTGGCGCATGGGTGGCCGCATTGAACCGCGCGCAGCAACTACAACAGTACTATCCAGATACCGAAGCCGCACGCAAGGTGCTGCCATTCATGCTAACCGCTTACAACGAGTTAGGACTGGAAGAGCCTGCTGAGTTTACGCGTCAAATGATGGCGATAAATCCTTAAGTCGCCCACAAATCTGTAGTCAGAGCTCAACTCGAAGGCGCTAACATTTTGCCGTGTTAGCGCTTTTTTAATGCCCTTTTTCCAACCTTGCCGCTCTGTGATCAGCAAGCAAAGCGTATCCACTCACCTGCATCGCTTTACGCCTCACCTTCTTGTTCGTGAGCACTGCGGTGATTCTGTTCACCGACAGGGAGGGCCGCACGACCTATCTTTTCCAAACTGCCATTACAGCGCAGCAATACATTTGGTAATTGGTGTATTCACAATATGGAAACGACGAGGAAATGAGAAAAAGAGAAAAAGAGAAAAAGAGAAAAAGAGAAAAAGAGAAAAAGAGAAAAAGAGAAAAAGGCGATGATGGAAGAGGAGCGGCAACAAAGATAAGCCACCACACCTTTTTATTTTCGCAAGCCCAAAAAAGACAAAAACCGAGCGCAAAGCTCGGTTTGTTTCCAATCCATTTACAAGCATCGTTCGTTCGAGAGAGGCTGATGCTGCCCGGTGATTGACTTATCGTTGTTAAAAGTTCGAACGAGTCCCCTAAATGCACAGGCAAATAGTGTTCTTGATTTCTCCATACTGCCTCAAGCGCAGTAACAAAAACAAGGGAAATCACGATAAAATTTTTACAAAATAAATACCGCTCACATTTCATCGGGCCAACAGGATTTCCGTGGAAAAAGGTGATCCGAGTCACGTTTTTATAGCCTCAAATCCGTATTCTGAAAGTGAACCCAATAAAGGGGTAGCAACAGAGGAAAGCTATATGAAAATAGAAATCACTGGTAAAAACCTAGAAGTCACTCCTGCTATCCGCGCTCGCATTGAAGCAAAATTCGAAAAACTGGAGAAATGGGAAGTTCCTCTGCTTAAGCGCCACGCCGTCATCAGCCAAGAGCCAAATAAAAAATTCAAAATTGAAGCGTCTGCCTCTATTCCAGGAGGGAAGCTCATTGCATCGGCAGACCACGAAGATATGTACGGCGCGATCACTGAGATGTTCCAAAAAATGGAGCGTCAGCTAAATAAGCAAACCCATAAACCTGAGAGCCGCCGCGCCTCACACGCACAAGTTTTTGCGGAAGAGCCAGAAACCGAAATCCTAGAGGAAGAAATCTAAGCGAATTCCTGACCCCGCCAATGAGCGGGGTCAACCCCTTGACAAATCCTTACCCCCTCCCTTATTGTAAAGTTTCTTAAACACCACACGGCCAGATAGAATGAAGAACCTGTTTTTCTTTGCTTTCTTTTTTATCTCACTCGACATCTGAGGGAGAGCTGAGCTGTAGAAAAAGAAAACCAAGACAAACAGACAGCCTCCCACTCAGGGAGGCTTTTTTGTATCAGGTATTTTGAGTACGACTAGCTAACTAACGGGAACCATCATGACGGATGCAGCCATGCCACTGGAACAAATCAGGGAAGAGATCACCGCACTGGATAATGAGCTTGTTGCGTTGCTCGCAAGACGACGCAAACTCAGCATTGAAGTCGCCAAAAGCAAAATTGGCACCACTAAACCCGTGCGTGATCAGGCAAGAGAGCAAATGCTGCTGCAACGCCTGATTTCTGAAGGGCAAAAGCATCAATTAGATGGCCAATACGTTACCCAAATCTTCCATACCATTATTGAAGATTCAGTACTGTACCAACAAGCCTACCTGCAACAACTCACCAACCCAGATAGCGCTCAGCCATCCGTCCGTGTTTCTTTCCTTGGTAATAAAGGCTCGTACTCACACCTGGCCACCCGTAATTACTTTAGCCGTAAGCAAACGCAAGTGGTTGAGATGAATTGCAGCAGCTTCAAAGACATCATTAACCAAGTCGAGCGAGGACAAACCGACTACGGTGTGCTGCCAATTGAAAACACCAGCTCAGGCTCCATTAATGAAGTGTATGATCTGCTGCAACACACCCGCCTGTCGATTGTTGGCGAAATCACCCTGCCGATTGAACATTGCTTGCTGACTGCGGTCGATACGCACCTCGAAGCGATTGATACACTTTATTCGCATCCACAGCCCCACCAGCAATGCAGTGAATTTCTCCACAGCTTAGGCGATATCAAGCAAGAGTATTGCTCGAGCACCGCCGATGCGATGGAAGTGGTGGCACAAAAGAAGCTCGCCAATATCGCGGCGATCGGTCACGCCAGTAGCGGCGCCCTCTACGGCCTGCAAGTACTCAAAACCGATATCGCGAACCAAGATGAGAACCATACTCGCTTTATCGTGGTAGCGCGCAAAGCAGTCGATGTCACGCCGTTGGTCCCAGCTAAAACCACGCTGATCATGTCGACAGATCAAAAGCCTGGATCGCTGGTTGAATGCTTGTTAGTGCTACGTAACCTCAACATCAATATGGCAAAGCTCGAATCGCGCCCGGTGATGGGCAATCCGTGGGAAGAGATGTTCTACTTAGACGTGGAAGGCAATATCAAATCGGACACCATGCAACAAGCGATGGACGATTTGACCCGTCTCACTCGCACCATCAAAGTGCTGGGTTGCTACCCATCAGAAAACGTTAAACCGGTCGATCCGAATACCGGTGAGCTTATCGACTAACCCTGTCGGCGCAGTGTCGAAAAAAACTGGCTTGCGCTTTCATCAGGAAAAACAAAGCTCAAACAGCAATGATAAAAAATAGTGATAAAAAAACGGAGAGGCACCGCCTCTCCGTTTTTTGTTTAACAGGGAAAGTTAACCGCGATGGGTCGCGTCGTTCGCTTGGCGCAACAACCCTTGGCTCTCTTTCAAAAAGCGGCCGGCAAAGTCACCAAACCAGGTTTCCACTTGATCAAAGGCTTGCTTAAAGCCGGCTTTATCTTGGTTCTCCAACAGCGCTATCGCTTGACCAAAGCGCTGATGGAAACGCTTGATCATCGCGATGTTCTGCGGCGACGACATAATGATATCGCCGTACAAGCTACCATCTTGAGCAAAAAGACGCCCCACCATCGCAAGCTCTAAGCGATAAATCGGTGAACTCATTGCCAGTAGCTGCTCTAAGCGCGGATCTTCTTCCGCCAAATGCACGCCGTAAACAAACGAGGTAAAGTGACGCAACGCTTGGATCAAGGTCATCCCCTGATCGTGCTCAATCGCACTCACGCGCTCAATAGAAGCGCCCCAAATCTGGAACTGCTCCAACAACCACTGGTAACTTTCTGGATTACGACCGTCACAATAGATGATCACCTGTTTCGCCAAGCTGCTAATGTCTGGGCCAAACATCGGATGCAAGCCAACCACTGGGCCTTGATGCACTTCTAGCATGGCCTGCAGCGGCTCGCTCTTGATTGAGGTGAGATCTGCCAAGATACAATCCGCCGGCAAATTACCTAAGCGACGGATCACGCCATCAGTAAGGTGAATAGGCACAGTTACCACCACCATTCCTGCACCGTCTAAGATCTCATCCGCGCGATCCCAGTCTTGGCTGCCCAAAATCCGCACGTCATAGCCGGAAAGGGTAAACAGTTTGGCAAACAACTTACCTAACTGGCCTTTACCGCCCACGATCACGATTGGGCGCAGTTCAGGATTCAAACACTTAAAACCCGAATCGTTCTCACTGGCATAAGACTCACGCATGGTACGGCGCAGAATATCTTCGATCAGATCAGGCGGTACCCCTTGCTGCGCGGCTTCATCACGGCGAGATGCTAACATCGCGGCTTCGCGATCGGGGGCATAAATAGGTAAGCCGTGTTGACTCTTTACTTCACCCACTTGCGCGACGAGCGCCAAACGCTCCGCCAACAAGGCCACCATTTGCTTGTCGACCGCATCTATTTTGTCTCTCAGCTGAGATAATTCCGCTACCATTTCCCGATCATCCTTTCAGTCGTTGCTCCAAGAACGGCACTAGCTCGCTATGCGCACGACGCAGCAAGTTTTCCGTCTCCTGCCAATTGATACAGGCATCAGTGATTGATACACCATATTGCATAGCATCGCGAGACAAATCTGCCGACTGATTCCCTTCATTTAGGTGACTTTCAATCATCACACCGATGATTGAGCGGTTACCTTCACGGATTTGGTGCATCACATCTTCCGCCACCAGCGGTTGACGACGGTAATCTTTGCGTGAGTTAGCATGGCTACAATCAATCATCAACGCTGCATCCAAACCAGAAGCCGCCATTTCTTGCTCACACTCCGCCACAGAGACGGAATCGTAGTTGGTTTGCTTGCCACCACGTAAAATCACATGACCATCGGGGTTACCTTGGGTATTGAGCAAGGCAACTTGGCCTTGGCGGTTGATCCCCATAAAGCGATGGCCGCTCGCCGCCGCTTGCATCGCATTAATAGCCGTACCTAAACTGCCATCAGTGCCGTTTTTAAAACCCACTGGCATTGATAGGCCGCTCGCCATTTCACGGTGGGTTTGCGACTCAGTCGTACGCGCACCAATTGCCGCCCAGCTAAACAGATCGCCGATGTATTGCGGGCTGATCGGATCCAATGCTTCAGTCGCCAACGGAATCTCCATTTCCGTCAAATCAATCAAAAGCTGACGCCCAAGGTGCAGACCTTCTTCTATCTCAAAGCTGCCATCAATGTGCGGATCGTTAATCAACCCTTTCCAACCCACCGTGGTACGTGGCTTTTCAAAGTACACTCGCATAACGATATACAGTTGATCGCTCAACTCTTCCGATAGCGCTTTTAACTTACGCGCATACTCTTTCGCCGCTTCTACATCGTGAATAGAGCAAGGGCCACACACGATCAATAAGCGGTGATCGCGCTTATGGATAATGTTGGCAATGGTTTCGCGAGCTTGGCAGATAAACTCATCGCCTTTCTCGCTCAAAGGTAACTTGTCGCGCAGCTGCTGCGGCGTCAGTAAAACGTGTTCATCACTGATATGGACGTTGTTTAATCGATCTTTATGCATCTTGTATCCCTACTGCGTTTGATCTGAGTGACGTGATAATGAGCACACCTTAGCAAGAGATCACCGCAAAGATCAAGGGAGTGTAAACAATAAAATCCATGCGTAAATTTTAGTTTACAATACTTGTGAGTAAAGCGTGGAAAGCGCGTTTATCTAATAAATGCTGTGTTATCAATCAACAGGCTAAGATTAAACGCAATTTGACTCGACGGATTGATCCCGCCAACAGTTAATGGAAAGATATCCTCACATCCACTTTCTAGGCTGCTCGCTATGGATCTCATCTTCTCGCTATTACAACAACTCAGTGTCTATTTGGTGATCGCGTATCTCCTGAGTAAAACGCCACTCTTTATGCCACTGACTACCGTTTCGGGCAGTATTTCTCAACGCTTTACCTGTTATGTGCTGTTCTCGCTGTTCTGTATTTTAGGCACCTATTTCGGCTTACAGATCCAAGACGCGATTGCCAATACCCGCGCTATCGGCGCTGTCATGGGCGGTTTACTGGGCGGCCCAGTAGTAGGGTTTGCAGTGGGATTAACGGGTGGGCTGCACCGCTACAGCATGGGTGGCTTTACTGATGTCGCCTGCGCGATTTCGACCACAGTAGAAGGCGTGATGGGCGGCTTATTGCACCTGTGGTTAGTCCGCCGAGGGCAAGTCGAAAAGATCTTTAACCCTATCGTAGTATTGCTGATCACGTTAGCCGCAGAGATCTGCCAAATGCTGATCATTCTAGCCGTTGCCCGCCCCTTCGAAGAGGCCTACACGCTGGTCGCCGCTATTGCGCTGCCGATGATCATTGCCAACGCCATCGGTGCTGCAATGTTCATGAGCATTATTCAAGACAAGAAAACCATCTACGAGAAGTTCTCTACCACATTCACCGGCCAAGCACTGAAAATTGCTCAGCGCAGCGTTGGCGTATTCCGCGATGGGTTTAACACTGACAGCGCTAATCAAGTGGCCCAAATTATCTACGAAGAAACCGGTGTCGGCGCCGTATCGATTACCGATCATGAGAAAATCCTCGCCTTTACTGGCATTGGTGACGATCACCATCTGCCTGGCACGCCGATCTCCTCACAATGCACACTCCAAGCGATCCAGCAAAAAGAAGTCTACTACGCCGACGGCTACGAAGTGCCGTACCAATGCTCGCTCGATGCCAAGTGCAAGCTCGGCTCTACCTTAGTGATCCCACTGAAAACCACCAATGATGAAGTGCTTGGCACCATCAAACTCTACGAGCCCAAGCGCAAGCTATTCTCCACCATCAACCTGACCTTGGGTGAAGGGATCGCCAAGTTGCTGTCGAACCAAATATTAATGGGCCGTTATCTTGAGCAGCGCAATTTACTCACCAAAGCCGAGCTCAAACTGCTGCAAGCCCAAGTGAATCCACACTTTCTGTTTAACGCCTTGAACACGGTTAGCGCCGTGGTGCGTCGCGATCCAGATCAAGCGCGTGCGCTAATCCAACATCTATCACAGTTTCTACGTCGCAATCTCAAGCAAAATAGCGATACGGTTACCCTTAAAGAAGAGCTCGAGCATGTTCACTCGTATATGACGATCGAGCTCGCTCGCTTTGACGATAGACTCAGCTTAACCGTTGATATCGATCCGAGCCTTGAGCATATGACTGTACCCACGTTCACATTGCAACCATTGGTAGAGAACGCGATTAAACATGGTATATCTCAGTTACTTAGCGATGGGAAAATTACCATCTCAGCCTCGAGTACTCCCGAAGGTCTTCAACTGGTAGTGGAAGACAACGCCGGCAGCTATCAACCGCAGCAATGGAGCACAGAGGGCTTGGGCACACGGATAGTCGATGAACGCATTAAGAACTTGTTTGGTGAGCAGTATGGCCTGACATTGAGCAGCCAAGAGGGCGCATGGACCAAAGCGACCGTCTTGTTGCCGCACACAGTGAGAGAAGCATAATGATAACCTCCATTGTCGTCGACGATGAACGCCTCGCGCGTGAAGCGTTGATTGAACAACTGCAATACACAGGCGACGTCACAATTCTGGCCCAATGCAGCAATGCGATTGAAGCGTTAAAGAGCATCCACCAACTCAAACCTGATGTGGTGTTTTTAGATATTGAAATGCCGCAAGTCACTGGAATTGAGTTGCTGAGCATGATGGATCCCGACACCATGCCCAAGGTGATTTTTGTCACCGCCTACGATGACTATGCCATTCAAGCGTTTGAAGAAAATGCCTTTGATTATCTGCTTAAACCGTTAGAAGAGAAGCGGCTGCGAAAAACCTTAGAAAAACTCAAGCGCGTCAAAACACAAGATATGTCGGTGCTGATGCAGCCAAGCCTTGAGCAGATCCCGTGCGCCGGCCATAACCGCATACTGATTGTCCCTACCAATGAGATTGAGTTCGCCTGCAGCAAAGTCAGTGGCGTGGCAGTGTGTACTGCATCGCAAGAAAGCACCACCCAACTCACGCTCAAAACCTTAGAAGACAAAACCTGTTTGATCCGCTGCCATCGCCAGTATTTGATCAACCCGCAATTTATCCGTGAGATCCGTTTGCTCGATAATGGACTCGCCGAAGCCATCACTCGTGGCGGTCATCAAATTCCGATCAGCCGCCGTTACCTCAAGCCAATCAAAGATCTGCTAGGGTTGCACGGCTAGCCAGTAACTAACTGATTTATAACCACAATAAAGCCAACGCCATGTTGGCTTTATTAGCTTTCGATGGCGGCAAATTAGCTGAATAGACGCTGAACCACTCAGCCGCTATATCGACCACTCACCTCGCTATACGACCACTCGGCTATTCCGAAACGGCATCTCGGAAAATACGACATATCATGGAAAGGAACTCTTACTTCAATAACAGTGAATAAGGATAAAAACAATGACCTGGTTCCTACTGTGTGTCGCTGCCTTAATAGGTGGTTACTTCATTTATGGCAGTTTTGTTGAGCGTGTCTTTGGCATCAACGAAAAACGCCAAACCCCTGCCTATACCAAAAATGACGGCGTTGACTATGTACCAATGTCGAACAAAAAAGTGTACCTCGTTCAACTCCTGAACATCGCCGGTGTTGGCCCCATCTTCGGCCCGATCCTCGGTGCGCTGTACGGTCCTTCTGCCCTACTGTGGATTGTATTTGGTTGTATCTTCGCCGGTGCAACGCACGATTACTTCTCTGGCATGCTTTCTGTGAGAAATGGCGGCGCCTCTGTCCCTTCCATTACCGGTCGTTACCTCGGCAACGGTGCAAAACATTTTATGAATATCTTTGCTCTCGTACTGTTGCTGCTGGTCGGCGTGGTATTCGTCTCTGCACCAGCCGGAATGCTAACCAACTTGATCAACGATCAATTGGCAACGGAAGGTGAAACTCTGGTTTCGCTCGGTGTAATGGTCGCTATCATTTTTGCCTACTACATCCTTGCGACTATCGTGCCCGTAGATAAGATCATTGGTCGTTTCTACCCGCTGTTTGGCGGTCTGCTGATCTTTATGTCGGTCGGCCTTTTAGCAGCGATTTTCTGGTCTGATCAACACACAGTACTCAATGGTTTCACCGCAGGTGACTTCCTCACTAACCTTAATCCTAACGACATGCCGATTTGGCCAGCGCTATTTATCACCATCGCTTGTGGCGCAGTTTCCGGCTTCCATGCCACTCAGTCACCACTGATGGCACGTTGTATGGAAAACGAAAAGAACGGTCGTTTCGTCTTCTACGGCGCAATGATCGGTGAAGGGGTTATCGCCTTGATCTGGTGTACCATCGCACTGACCTTCTTTGATGGTATCGAAGCGCTGCAAGCCGCCGTTGGCGTAGGTGGTCCGGGTAATGTCGTCTACACTGCGTCATTTGGACTGCTCGGTGTGTTCGGCGGTGTGATTGCTTTCTTGGGTGTCGTTATTCTGCCGATTACCTCAGGCGATACCGCTTTCCGCTCTAGCCGCCTGATTTTGGCTGAATACTTCAATATGGAGCAAAAGCAGATCAAAAACCGCCTGCTTATCGCTGCGCCACTGTTCATCATGGGAGCCATTTTAACGCAGGTCGATTTCGCAATAATCTGGCGCTACTTCGGCTTTGCTAACCAACTCACAGCCGTAATGATGTTGTGGACCGCATCCGCTTACCTACTTCGCCACAATAAGCTGCACTGGATCACGTCAGTCCCAGCCATGTTTATGACAGCGGTCGTCGCCACCTATATTCTGCAAGACAGCACCCTTGGCTTTGGCCTGCCAATGAATATCTCGACAGGGATTGGGGTTGCGGCCGCCGGTGGTGTGGTTATCCTACTCATCGCGAAGTTCAAAGGGATCGGTGAGCCCGACGATCAAGCAGAAGAAGAGCAACAAGCCGCTGAGACGGCATAATCTCAGTCAGTTCCTCCTGACTCGCTTTTAACCAGCCTTCGGGCTGGTTTTTTTATTCGTCAGTTTCAGCACCGCCCTACCAAGCGTACAGCTTTATGCCACAAGCAACCCAATTCGCCGCACAAACAGCAGCGCCATTAACACCGCCCTATTCAAGCCCTAAACCAACACAGCTAAGATATTGATTTAAAAATAACAAACACTCACTGTACAGCTCCCTGAGCTTTTAGAACATAGCAACCCAATAACTTGTAGAGCTGTACGTCATGAGGGTCTTTATGCCGACAATACCCTATTAAAGGCCATTTACCCTTAGCTCAATGAGAGAAGCGGGAAGAAAGGAAGAACCGAGTGCAGAAAGAGAACCAACGCCGATAGATGCTCAGTAAGATGAATGAAAGATGGATAGTGACAAACATCAGGCATAAAAAAACCCGCCTCAAATGAGGCGGGTTCTTTTCAAGCTTTAAGAATCGAGAACGATTACTTAGTAGACAGCTTCTCACGGATACGCGCTGATTTACCAGAACGCTCACGTAGGTAGTACAGTTTGGCACGACGTACTGCACCACGGCGCTTAACAGTAATGCTATCAACAACTGGAGAGTGAGTTTGGAACGCACGCTCAACACCTTCACCGTTAGAGATCTTACGAACGGTAAATGCAGAGTGCAGACCACGGTTACGCTTAGCGATAACTACACCTTCATATGCCTGAAGACGCTCACGCTCACCTTCCTTAACTTTAACCTGAACAACTACAGTGTCACCAGGTGCAAAGGTAGGAATGTCTTTTTTCATTTGCTCTTGTTCGAGCTGCTTGATGATGTTACTCATAGTTCTATACCCTAGAATAAACTGATACTAGTTAAATTGATTATCTGCTTTGTGTTCACGAATAAATTCGCGAAGCAGTAATTCCTGATCGTCAGTCAGAGCTAGGTTTTCCAGGAGCTCTGGTCTACGAAGCCAGGTACGTCCCAGCGACTGCTTAAGTCGCCAGCGGCTAATGTCCTTATGGTTACCTGATAGCAATACCGCAGGAACAGTATCACCATCTAAGGTTTCCGGACGCGTATAGTGCGGACAATCGAGTAACCCATTCGCAAAAGAATCTTCTTCTGCTGATGCCATGTCACCTAACACGCCAGGTACGAAACGTACCACAGCATCAATCAGTGTCATCGCAGGTAGCTCGCCACCCGTTAGCACAAAATCACCAATCGACCACTCTTCGTCAATCTCTTGCTGAATAATGCGCTCATCTATTCCTTCGTATCGGCCACACACCAGAATTAACTTCTCGTTAGTTGCCAACTCCTCAACGCCCGCTTGATCAAGCTTTCTGCCTTGAGGTGAAAGGTAGATCACCTTAGCCGAATCGCCTACTGTCTGTTTTGCTGTATGAATGGCATCGCGCAGAGGCTGCACCATCATCAACATCCCAGGACCGCCGCCATAAGGTTTATCATCAACCGTACGGTGTTTATCGTGGGTGAAATCACGAGGATTCCATGTCTCCAACGATAAAAGGCCTTTTTTAACCGCCTGACCTGTTACCCCAAAATTGGTAATCGCATCGAACATCTCAGGGAAAAGGCTAATTACGCCAACCTTCATTTGTTCGTCCTATTACCAGGGTTAAAACCCAGGATCCCAGTCAACTTTGATCTGTTGAGCAGTGCGATCAACTGATTTGATAACCTGCTCATCGAGGAACGGGATTAAGCGTTCCTTCTGGCCAAAAGCGTCTTTCAGGTTAGCTTTCACTACCAACACATCATTAGAGCCTGTTTCGAGAATGTCAGTGACAGTTCCCATTTCGTAACCGTCAACGGTTACAACCGACATACCAATGAGTTCACGATGATAAAATTCATCGTCCGACAGTGCAGGTAAAGCGTCAGCCGCTACGGCAATTTCAGCGTTAGTGAATTGTTGGGCTTCCTCACGGATGTCCATGCCTTCTAGCTTCACTACCCAAGCCTGATTGTGACGTTTCCAGCTTTCTACAGAAAACGTTTTCCACTCGCCTTGATGCTTAAGCATCCATGGTTTGTAAGAAAAAATGTTTTCGGCTTCTTCTGTGTAGGAAAAAACCTTGAGCCAACCGCGGATACCATAGGTGGCACCTAGCTTGCCGACTACAACAAGTTCTTGCTTGCTCATATTTTTCCTTTAACCAATCAATTAAGCTTTAGCAGCGTCTTTGATTAGTTTTGCAGCGCGGTCAGAAACCTCTGCACCTTCGTTAATCCAGTGATTAACGCGGTCTAGGTCTAGACGTAGACGCTCTTCTTGGCCTTGAGCCAATGGGTTGAAGAAACCTACGTTCTCGATGAAGCGACCGTCACGCTTAGCGCGTGAGTCAGCTACAACGACTTGATAAAATGGGCGTTTTTTCGCACCGTGACGTGCCAAACGAATGGTTACCATATCGTCCTCTTTGCATTACTTATAAATAAAATCGGCCCCGAAATGGGGCCCGTGCCAAATTAAGCCTCGGAATTTTACTCTTTCTTCGGCTTATTGCAACTGCTTTAGCTATTTTTTCACCACTGCTTATAAGGACAAATCGCGCCAGTAAACAAGCGCGATTTAGATTAAACCGTGGCGATGGTTCACCATTCGCAATTGCAACAATCAGTTAGCGACGGAACATCCCGCCACCTGGCATCATGCCTTGCATGTTGCGCATCATATTCCGCATGCCACCCTTCTGCATTTTCTTCATCATTTTCTGCATCTGGGTAAACTGTTTGAGCAGCTTATTCACGTCTTGCACTTGGGTACCTGAACCCATTGCAATACGCTTCTTACGCGAGCCTTTGATCAAGTCTGGACGTTCGCGCTCTTTTGGCGTCATCGAGTTAATGATGGCTTCCATCTGTACGAAGATTTTGTCATCCACTTGATCTTTCATGTTCGCTGGCAGGTTCGACATGCCTGGTAGCTTGTCGAGCATGCCCATCATGCCGCCCATGTTCTTCATCTGCTGAAGCTGATCACGGAAGTCGGCCAAATCGAAGCCTTTCTTCTCTTTGAACTTCTTCGCCAGTTGCTCAGCTTTTTCTTTATCAACGTTGCGTTCAAGATCTTCGATCAGTGACAGTACGTCACCCATACCCAAGATTCGTGACGCGACGCGATCAGGGTGGAACGGCTCTAGTGCGTCAGTTTTCTCACCCACACCCAAGAACTTGATTGGCTTACCGGTAATATGACGTACCGACAGCGCCGCACCACCACGGGCATCACCATCGACTTTGGTCAGGATCACACCGGTTAACGGCAGGGCATCACCGAACGCTTTCGCGGTGTTTGCCGCATCTTGACCTGTCATGGCATCAACCACGAACAGAGTTTCAACTGGGTTGATGGCAGCGTGAACAAGTTTGATCTCGTCCATCATCTCTTCATCAACCGCCAAGCGACCTGCGGTATCGACAATCACCACGTCGTAGAATTTGAGCTTGCCGTGAGCAATCGCTGCGGTAGCAATATCAACCGGCTTTTGATCCGCAGTCGATGGGAAGAAATCCACGCCGACATCCGACGCTAAGGTTTCCAACTGTTTGATCGCCGCAGGGCGGTATACGTCAGCTGAAACCACCAGCACTTTCTTCTTGTGCTTTTCGCTCAGCAATTTACCCAATTTACCGACGCTGGTCGTTTTACCCGCACCTTGCAAACCAGCCATCAAGATCACCGCTGGCGGTTGGGCGGCTAAATCTAACGCTTCGTTAGACTCACCCATCACCGCTTCAAGTTCAGCGCGAACAATCTTGATAAACTCCTGACCCGGTGTCAGGCTTTTAGAAACTTCAACCCCGACCGCACGCTCTTTCACGCGGCCAACGAAATCACGTACCACTGGCAGCGCGACATCGGCTTCCAATAGTGCCATACGCACTTCACGCAGGGTCTCTTTAATATTGTCGTCCGTCAGACGACCACGACCGCTGATATTTTTCAGGGTCTGGGATAGACGATCCGTTAAATTGTCAAACATAGAAAAACTCGCTCACATCGCGACCTAAAGCAAATTACCGCACAGTATATACTCAAACGATTTCAAGATACACGCCAGTCCTTCGAGGTCGGCTTTCCCGTCCTACTGTTTTTGCGCTCTTTGGCAATCTGCGCCATTTTACCGTGCAACTCGACATTAGAATGTGATGCTGCCTCGGTCAATCATGCGACTTTGCGCTGATCCATAGCCTAGTTAAGCAGACCACGGTATACTTTCTAGTCTATTAATTTCCCGCTGTAGCAACGATTGATATGGATATAGTACTGGCCGTTTTAGCATCGCTCTGTTATGCCCTCGCCATTGGGCACGTCCTACCGGGGCTGACACACAGTGATGGTATTAAATCCAAACGCGTCTTTGGCTTTGCCATGATAGCGCTGCTTTGTCATGCCTTGCTGTCAGCCAAACTGATCTTTACCGCCTCAGGCCAAAACCTGAGTATGCTCAATGTCGCCTCTTTAATTAGCTTTATAGTCTCCGCCGCGAGCACCGTTGCGGGCTTGCGAGTGCGGGTGTGGTTTTTGATCCCCGTGGTCTACAGTTTTGCCGCATTAAACTTGCTGGCCGCCACCTTGCTCCCGGGGGCATTCATTACCCATCTTGAAGCACATCCTCACGTGCTGCTGCATATCTCACTCGCCCTGTTTGCGTATTCCACGTTAATGATTGCTTGTTTGTATGCGATCCAACTGGCTTACCTCGACAACAAGCTGCGCAGTAAAAAGCAATTAGCGTTTAACCCCAACTTGCCGCCGCTAATGGTGGTCGAAAAGCAACTGTTTAAGATCATGCTGGTCGGTTACGCCCTACTTACCCTAACCCTTGCCACTGGCTTGTGGTTTGTCGGTGATATGTTCGCCGCAGGCAAAGCCCATAAAGCCATTTTGTCGGCCGTAGCCTGGGTGGTTTATAGCGTGTTGCTGTGGGGACATTTCCAACAAGGTTGGCGCGGCCGCCGCGTGATCTGGTTTAGTATCGTTGGCGCGTTTTTGCTGACCCTCGCCTATTTCGGTAGCCGTTTTGTCAAAGAAGTCATCATTGGTGGATAACATCCGACCAAAGAACGATTGATTTTTTCACTCAACACGGTAAAAAGGTTTTCTCAACCGGTAAGAAAAGGACCGCAGTTTTTGAACAACATATCTACCGAGATGCTCTTTCTGATATTGGGTGTACTGATTGTAATTTCAGGCTACTTCTCAGGATCAGAAACCGGCATGATGTCGCTGAACCGCTATAAGCTTCGTCATTTAGCGAACCACGGCCACAAAGGGGCCAAGCGTGTAGAGCGACTTCTTTCTCGCCCTGATCGCCTGATCGGTTTGATCCTGATAGGCAACAACCTCGTCAATATTCTTGCGTCCTCAATTGCTACCATCCTTGGCTTGCGCCTGTTTGGTGATATTGGCGTGGCGATCGCGACCGGTGCGCTAACGCTCGTGGTATTGGTGTTTGCCGAAGTGACACCAAAGACCCTGGCGGCGATTTACCCAGAGCGCGTCTCTTACGGCAGCAGCATTATTTTGCAATGGCTGATGCGCTTGCTGTACCCGTTAGTGTGGTTTGTTAATTTGATCACCCGCTTTTTCTTGGTGATCTGCGGTCTGGATCTGGAGAAAGACGACAAAGGCCATCTTAGCTCTGACGAACTGCGCACTGTAGTGAATGAAGCCGGCGGCCTGATCCCTCGTCGTCACCAAGATATGTTGTTATCTATTCTGGATTTAGAAAACGTCACCGTTGAAGACATCATGGTGCCGCGCAATGAAATCGCGGGTATTGATGTCAACGATGACTGGAAATCTATCGTTCGTCAGCTGACGCACTCGCCGCACAACCGCATTGTGCTCTATCGCGATCAAATTGATGAAGTGGTGGGAATGCTGCGCGTGCGTGAAGCCTACCGCTTGATGGTCGATAAAAACGAGTTCAATAAAGAAACGCTGCTGCGTGCGGCCGATGAGGTGTACTTTATTCCTGAAGGTACGCCGCTCAACACCCAATTGCTCAAGTTCCAACGCAACAAACAGCGTGTCGGTTTAATTGTCGATGAATATGGTGATATCAAAGGCTTGATCACCCTAGAAGATATTCTGGAAGAGATTGTGGGCGAATTTACCACCTCGATTCAGCCAAGCCTTGCTGATGAGATCACCCCCTTGCCCGATGGCGGCTACTTGATTGATGGCACAGCGAATATTCGCGATCTCAACAAAAGCTTAAGCTGGAAACTGCCTACCGACGGCCCGCGCACGCTCAACGGCCTGATCATCGAACACCTTGAGGAGATCCCTGAGGTCGAACTGAGCCTTAGCCTGTTTGGCCATCAGATGGAAATTATTGAAGTGGCGGACAATGTGATCAAACAAGTGCGCATCTTGCCTCGACGCATGATCCGCAAAGCTGGCTAGTTCAGGCGCAGCTACTGCGATAGAACTGGTACAAATTCGACAAAAAGGTACAAAAAAAGCGCTCTCAATGAGCGCTTTTTGTTTCTCTTTACGATAAGCAATCGCTGCGTTTACTTCACGCTTAGCTCTTTAAGCATGCTTTCCGGCAACGCCAACTCATCGTTCTTGTTGACGCTAATCCCCGCAGCCAAAATCGCTTGTGCGATCTGCTTCGCTTCGTCCAACGAGTGCATGTCCGCCGTACCACACTGGTACTCGTTGAGCTCAGGGATCTGCGACTGAGAGGCCACTTTCAGCACATCTTCCATCGCATTAGTCCATGCGCTAGCCACTTGCGCTTCGTCTGGCGTTCCAATCAAACTCATGTAAAAGCCGGTACGACACCCCATTGGCGAGATATCAATGATCTCAACACCATTACCATTTAGGTGATTACGCATAAAACCGGCGTAAAGGTGCTCTAGGGTGTGAATACCGCGCTCAGACAAGATGTCTGCATTCGGGCGACAAAAACGCAAATCGAACACGGTGATCGTGTCCCCTTTTGGGGTTTGCATGGTTTTCGCCACGCGCACTGCTGGGGCATGCATCTTGGTATGATCGACGGTAAAGCTATCCAATAACGGCATCTATCTCTCTCCTGTTGACGTGGCCGTTATCAACTTAAAACGGCCACCAGCTACCTTGCTTTTCGAGTTCGGCACGGCAGTGTTTTAACTGCCAGCCATAATCTTTCGCCTGTTGATCGACCCGCCGCGCGACTTTCAGTAAGCTTGGCTTATTGCGGTAGGTACCTCGGCTGTAACCGCCTCTGCCTTCGTGATAGGCGAGATATTGGTTGTACGGATCCCATTTTGAGATCCCTAACTGACGGTTGGTTTCATGAGTATACCAACCAATAAACATCAATGCGTCCCCAAAATCGGTCCGGCTTCCGCCATGACGGGTCGCTTTTTGAAAATCACTCCATGCAGGATCTTGCGCTTGGGCATAACCATACGCACTGCTCACGCGGCCCCAAGGGATAAACCCTAATACCATTTTGCGGGGTGGGCGGGCATCATGGCGAAAGCTACTTTCTTGTTTTACAAACGCCATCGCGATTTGGATCGGCGTACCCCACTCTTCTTCCATCTCCACCGCGTCTTTAAACCAACTAGGATGCTCGCGGAAGATCTCGCACACATTGCTCTGATCTTTCGGCGGCGGTGGCGCGGCGCAGCCAACCACACCAAAAGCAAAGGTCAGCAATAAACAAGCTCGAGTCAGGGTCATGTTATCTCTCAAAAAAAATGGCAGCGTTATGCTGCCATCTTACCCTATCGAGCGATCATCGTTAGTGGAGATCCGCAAAGTACTCTTCAAGAAACTTGTCGAAGGTCACGTTATCTGCCTTTTCGATATCCTGTTGGCGGATCTGCGATGCAGCGGTTTCCGTGTTAAAGTCATCAAGCGAATAGACTTGATAGCTATCTTGCGCGGCCAAGGTTTGTTGATGCTCTTGCGCGAGTGCTAAGCCCACATTCACAATGCTTTGTTCAGCAAGAATCCGCTCCAGTAACTGCGCCGATAGCGTTAGTGACGGATCGCTCACCCATCCCATTAGCTTGTCGCAGGTGTCGGTATAGGCCGAGCCACCCTGCACCCCGTCAAGCTCAATCGCAATCAAACGCAGATCGGCGAACACCGCACTGGCAATATCATGCAAACGCTGAGGCTCGCTGTTGCACCCCATACGCAGAGTAAGATCAGGGTTGCGCCCATCCAGCACCACCGCATTCCAGTTGGCACGCCAGCAGGTCAACTCGCTGTCGGTCATTGGCGCGGAATCTTTTAGCACCGCCCACGTCAGGAACAGATCCAAGAAACGAATTTGATCGCCATCGATGCCTACAGGGCTAAACGGGTTCACATCCAGCGAGCGAACTTCGATGTATTGCACGCCGCCACGCTGTAAGGCTTCTGACGGTTTCTCGCCGCTGTGTGCCACACGCTTAGGACGAATAGGCGCGTACAGCTCGTTTTCAATTTGCAAAATATTGCTATTCAGCTGGCGATATTCGCCGTCTACTTTTACCCCAATTTCGGCAAAGTCTTCTGACGGGGTGCGGATCGCTTGCTGCAAGCCGCCGACATACTGCTCTAGGCTGTTAAAGCCAATACGCAAACAGCTTTGCGCGCTGTTGGTGTAGCCGAGATCGCTAAGGCGCAATGAGGTGGCGTTATCCAAATAGCGGGTACCGCGACCAATCTCTTCGAACGCTAGTTGACTGCCGGTTTCGTTGATAAACGACTTACAGAGCGCTGGTGACGCGCCAAACAAGTAAGGGATCATCCAACCAAAGCGGTAATAGTTGCGGATCAAGCCAAAGTAGGCATCAGAAACCGCATCTTGACGTACTTGCTCGGTTTGCTCACCAAACAGCGCATCCCAGAACGCATCTGAGAACGAGAAGTTGAAATGCACCCCGGAAATGATCTGCATCGTACTGCCGTAGCGGTGCTTTAATCCTTCACGGTACAAGGTCTTCATTCGACCGATGTTCGAGCTGCCATACTGGGCAAGATTGATTTGATCGTCACCACTCACGAAACACGGCATCGACATCGGCCACAAACGCTCGCCATCCATCTGGGTATAAGAGAAGCGATGAATGTCCTCAAGCTGATGCAACGTGGTATTAATATCGGTTGATACCGGGGTGATGAACTCCAGCAATGACTCGGCAAAATCCGTCGTGATCCATTGGTGAGATAACGGTGAACCAAGGCCAGCTGGGTGTGGACGTTGTGACAGTGCGCCTTCAGGTGAAATACGCAGAGCTTCACGCTCGATGCCGCGACCAAATTCAGATAGCGCTTGAGGTTGGTTGGCTATCTGTTGCAGCTTGTGAAGAAAGTCAGTCAAGTTATGTCTCGTTCGTTAACAACATCGTGATCAGGCAAGCATACCACCATCTTGATGGAATGCCATGCCTGCTAAATAAGTTTGCGGAAGAATTTACTGTGGTAGGGTCGGACTGAGTAACCGCACCGGCAGCCCCAACGACTCCAATTGCGGCTTAAGCCTAGTGGCATCACCTACCACCACGTAATGATAGTCTTGCGGATCCAGCCATTTCTGCGCCATTGCGTTCAAGGTTTCGGCATCGATTGACGCCAATAACGCATTTTGCTGCGCGATGTAATCTTCGCTTAAGCCGTAAGTTTGCATCTGGCTCAGTAAGCTCGCTTTTTGGCTTGGGGTTTCGTAGCTCAGCGCTTCACTTTGGCCAACCGCCAAACGCAAAAAGGCAAGCTCGTCTGGGCTAACGCCAGTCTCATTAAAGCGGTGCATTTCGCCAATCAATTCTGCCAGCGCTGGTGCGGTCGCATCTGCACGCACGTTAGCGTAGTAGTTGATGTAACCTACCTCGCGACCCGACACGACATAACCACCCGCACCATAGGTGTAGCCTTTGTCTTCACGCAGGTTTTGATTGATCCGGCTATTGAAATTGCCCCCCAAGTTGAAGTTTGCCAGCTTGGTTTGGTACATCTCACCCACAGTATCGTATGGCTTGGCTGGGCGCAGCAAACGGATCGCGCTTTGTGGCGCATTTGGCATGTCCACCAGCCACACGGTACCTGGGGCAACAGTCGGCAAGGTAAACTCAGGATACGCCGCTTTCGCTGGCCCTTCCCATGTGCCCAAGACACGCAGTTTTTGCGTCAGTTTTTCAGGAGTAATATCGCCTACCACGACCAGTTTTGCCCCTTCCGAGGTGTAGTTTTCCTTGTAGAAGGCTTTTACATCATCAAGGGTAAGCTGAGCTAGCGATTCTGGCGTACCGCCGCTTGGCAACGCAAAGGGAGTGCCTTTAAACAGTAACTCGCGCGTGGCTTGTCCAGCTTGCCAATCCGGGCTTTGCTGCTCATACAGCAACCCTTCAATCATTTGCTGGCGAAGACGCTCAAAGTCCGCTTGATTAAACGCCGGCTCCCACAACTTTGTCGCGGCGATCAATAAGGTTTCATCCAAATGCTCGGTCAAGGACGACACCGACATGGTAGTGGTGTAGGTCGCTGCGCTAAACGAGATCTGGCTGCCCAGTGCATCCAACTCGGCTTGCAACTGCTCAGCGCTGAAATCACGCGATGCTTCATTCATTAGCGCCGCTGTTAACTCTGCCAATCCCGACTGCGATGGCAGTTCGTCACGTCGCCCTGCTGGCAAGGTCAACTGCAATTGCACCGTAGGGGTTTCACGGTTCACCGTGCCGAGCACTTCAATGCCGTTAGCCAGCGTTTCACGATAGAGTTCAGGTAACGTCACGGTGACCGGCGCGGTCGGTGTCGGCACGACGCTTCGATCAAAGTCATCAACCGCGCGACGATAGTCAAGCTGAGCGGCTTCCGCTTCCGGGATCACCCGTGGCGCCGGTTGATAGTTTGGCTCAGCTGCGGCGAGATCAGTGCGTCCCATCGGCACCGTGCTTAGTGAAACAGAAGGGTGAGCTAAGATGTATTGCTTGAACACGCGCTCAACATCTTGAGTAGTAACGGCGTGAAACGCGGCGGTTTCTTGTGCCAAGCGATCGGGCTCACCATAGAACGTTTCGTTCGATGCCAGTTGCGACACTTTACCGCTCACACTTTGCAAGCCATAAATGGTGCTCGCTTCCACCATGCCTTTGACTTCATTCAGATCTTGCTCGGTGACGCCACGTACGTCCATCGCGGCCAACACCGCCATCACTTCTTGGCGAATCGCCGCTAGGTTGCCCTCTTCACCACTGTTGCCCATGGCATAGACATAGAAAGTACAGCTGAGCTCAGCACAATCTTGGAACGCACCGGCATCCAGCACCCGACCCGGTTTCACTAGCATTTGGTACAGCAAGCCATTACGGCCACCGCCCATCACGCGCGCCAATATATCTAAAGCGTACTCATCCTCGCTGCCGGAGAACTCTGTCGGCCATGCCATTAATAGCATCGGCTGCTGCACGCGGTCTTCAAGCGTAATAAAGCGATCTTGTGGGAGTGTCACTGGCCATTTGTCGGCCGTCACCACCTCTGGGCCTGTCGGTATCGAGCCGAAATACTTGTTCACCCACTCAAGAGTGGTTTGAGTGTCTATGTCACCACCGATGGTCAGCACCGCATTGTTTGGCCCGTACCAACGCAGGAAGAAGGCTTTAAGATCGTCCACATCAACGCGATCGAGATCTTCAACATACCCAATGGTCTGCCATGAATACGGGTGTTCACGCGGGTATAACGCTTCCCCCATACGCTCGTACATCAAACCGTACGGGCGGTTTTCATAACGCTGAGCACGCTCGTTTTTAACCGTGTCGCGCTGAATTTCAAACTTGTCCTGCGATACGGCATCGAGCAAGAAGCCCATGCGGTCGGCTTCAAGCCATAAGACTTTTTCTAGCTCATTAGCAGGGACGGTTTGGAAATAGTTAGTACGGTCACGATTGGTAGTGCCGTTCATGGTGCCGCCGGCTTCGGTGATCATGCGAAAATGCTGCTGATCGCCCACATGCTCGGAGCCTTGAAACATCATATGTTCAAAGAAATGGGAAAAACCTGAATAGCCTTCTTCTTCACGCGCGGAGCCAACATGATACGTGACATCCACATGCACCAAAGGATCGGAGTGATCGGGATGCAGTATCACCGTTAGGCCATTCGCCAGTTGGTATTTCTCAAAACTGATCCCAACTTCATCCGGCGCAAATTGTCGCGCTTCGACTAAGGTGATCCCTTCAGGCAGCGTCGGGCTTTTCGTCAATTCAAACCCGGCACAAGCTGTCAGCCCCAAACTCAGTAATAGCATTCCCACTAGGCGCACGTTATTTCCCCGCTAACCAATAATTCCATAAAACATCAACGCCAACACGGCGTAGCGCAAGCACTTGCCAATGGCGATCAGCACCGTGCAGCCCCATTGGTTCATTCGCAACCAACCGGCGGCAACACAGAGCGGATCACCAATCACCGGCAGCCAGCTCAGCAACAAGGCCCAAATACCGTAACGTTGCAGCCATTGCATGGCTTTATGACCATGCTTTTCCTCGGAAGTTTTATCCGGCAATAAACGCCCGAGCCAGTAATTCGTCATGCCGCCCAAGGTGTTGCCGATGGTCGCCACCAAAACTAACATTGCCGGTGAGTGTTGGCCTACATGCAGTGCGGTGAGCATCGCGGCCTCAGAGCCGCCAGGTAGCAAGGTGGCGCTGAAAAAACCGGTAAAACCGAGCAACCATAAACCATGCTCTCCCGCCACCAGCGCTGCTAGCGTATTTCCTATCTCACCCATCGTCGTGCTACTCAATTTGTTGTTTGGCTTACTCGATGGCAGACGATAAACAGTTTATCCCGCTCACACAAGCGAGATAACGATTTAAAAACACTTAGTTAAGCAATAGTCGGGATTAGCGTGCTTTGCCGAAATTCCCAAAAGAAAAGCGAAGCTTAGGATCCCAAGCTTCGCTTTATAAGGTGAAGGTCACACTGCGATGCAGTGCTATTGAGGCTGATTAGCCGCCAACGAGGGCAAGCAAGACGCCCGCCGCAACCGCTGAGCCCAATACGCCCGCAACGTTGGGGCCCATCGCGTGCATCAGTAGGAAGTTTTGCGGGTTAGACTCTAAGCCCACTTTGTTCACTACCCTTGCCGCCATTGGTACTGCAGAGACCCCTGCCGCACCGATCAATGGGTTGATTGGCTCTTTGCTCACTTTGTTCAGCAGCTTCGCCATCAGTACGCCTGATGCAGTACCGATCCCGAATGCCACGGCACCCAGTACCAAGATACCCAAGGTTTCCATCTGCAAGAACTTGTCGGCGCTCAGCTTCGAGCCGACAGACAAACCCAAGAAGATGGTCACGATATTGATAAGCTCGTTCTGCGCGGTTTTCGATAGACGATCCACCACGCCACTTTCGCGCATCAAGTTACCCAAACAGAACATACCGACTAGCGGTGTTGCTGACGGCAGGAACAAGATTGCGGCCATCAATACCGCCAGCGGGAACAAGATCTTCTCTAGCTTGCTCACATGGCGCAGCTGGTTCATCTGGATCTTACGCTCTTCGGCATTGGTAAAGGCTTTCATGATCGGTGGCTGAATGATTGGCACCAACGCCATGTAGCTGTACGCAGCAACCGCAATCGCACCCAATAGATCAGGCGCAAGCTTGCTCGCAAGGAAGATCGCCGTTGGGCCATCCGCACCACCGATGATCGCGATAGCAGAGGCATCCGCTAACGTGAACTCCATGCCCGGTACCAAGTTCAGGAAGATCGCCCCCAATAGGGTCGCGAAAATACCAAACTGCGCTGCCGCCCCCAAGAACAAGGTTTTCGGGTTTGCAATCAAAGCGCCAAAGTCGGTCATCGCGCCCACGCCCATAAAGATCAGCAAGGGAGCAACGCCTGATTCCACGGCTACGGTGTAGAAGGTGTATAACACCCCGTCGGTATACGCCGCCGTTTTCGCCACAGTCTCCAATGCAATCAATTGAGGCAGTTGCGCTTCCGCCATTGCCAGCTTGATCGCTTCTTTGGTCGCCGCGACATCAGGCCCTAAGGCGCGTGCCAGCTCTATCAATACATCCGGATTCGCGGTGTACAGTGCATTTTCAATCGCGCTGTTTGCCAAGCCGACCATCGGGATATTGGCCAATACCGCACCAAAACCGATAGGAACAAGCAGTAGAGGCTCAAATCCTTTTCGAATCGCCAAGAACAACAACCCACAACCGACGAGGATCATGAGTATCTGGTTAATTTGAAAGTGGGCTAAACCCGTGCTTTCCCATAAAGTAAGTAAACCGCTCATGACTCCCTCTTACGCTAGGCTTAGCATTGGGGCGCCAACTGCTACAGAGTCGCCTTCTTTAACATGAATTTGGTCAACCACGCCGTCACGCACTGCGCGAACTTCGGTTTCCATCTTCATCGCTTCTAGGATCACCAGCACATCACCTTCAGACACTTGCGCGCCTTGAGCAACGACAACTTTACAGATGCTACCCGCCAATGGCGCTGCGACCGCTTCTGCGTTACCCGCAGGTTTCGCTGGCGCTGCTGCCGCTTGTACCGGTGCTGCTGTTGCTGGCGTGACTGAGGTGATTTCACCGGCAGCGCCTACCTCAACGTTAAACACTTCACCGTTAACGCGAACGCTGTACGCTTCAATACCGCCTTTCGCTGCAGGAGCTGGCGCAGGTGCTGCCGCTTCTGCGGTTGGTGCCGGCTCGAATGCATCTGGGTTATTACGGTTTTTCAGGAATTTCAGACCGACTTGCGGGAAGAGTGCGTACGTCAGTACATCATCAACTTGCTCATCCGCAAGGGCAATGTTCTCGTCTTTCGCTTTCGCCAACAGATCGTCAGTAAGCACATGCAATTCGTGCTCTAGCAGATCCGCTGGACGACAGGTGATCGGCTCCGCCCCTTCCAAAACGCGCGCTTGTAGCTCTTTGTTCACGTCTGCTGGCGGCTTGCCGTATTCGCCTTTCAATACGCCTGCAGCTTCTTTAGTGATCGACTTGTAGCGCTCACCTGACAGGACGTTAATAACCGATTGGGTACCGACAATTTGCGAGGTTGGCGTAACTAAAGGAATAAAGCCAAGATCTTCACGTACACGAGGAATTTCAGCCAGAACCTCATCGATGCGATCAGCAGCGCCTTGATCTTTAAGCTGGTTTTCCATGTTAGTTAACATGCCACCCGGTACTTGCGCGATCAAAATACGTGAATCGACGCCCTTCAACTGGCCTTCAAACTTAGCGTACTTCTTACGCACGGTGCGGAAGTAAGCTGCAATAGGTTCGATTTGATCCAACTTCAAGTTGGTATCACGCTCAGTTTGTTCAAGCATCGCGACAACCGTTTCGGTTGGCGTGTGGCCGTAAGTCTGGCTCATTGATGAAATTGCGGTATCGAGAATATCAAGACCTGCTTCTACCGCTTTGATAGCCGTTGCCGTAGAAAGACCCGTCGTTGCGTGACAGTGCAGGGCAAGAGGCACATCACAAGAGGCTTTAATGCGAGTAACTAGCTCTTGTGCTTCATAAGGTTTGAGTAGGCCTGCCATGTCTTTAATACAAATCGAGTGACAGCCGAGATCTTCTAGGCGTTTCGCTAGGTCAACCCAGGTTTCAATCGTGTGGTAAGGACTGGTGGTGTAAGACAGTGTACCTTGGGCATGCGCACCCACGTCAACGGTCGCTTTAACTGCGCGTTCAAAGTTACGCACATCGTTCATCGCATCAAAAATACGGAATACGTCCATCCCGTTCTTATGTGCACGCTCAACGAATTTATCAACAACGTCGTCCGCGTAGTGGCGGTAACCTAGAAGGTTCTGACCACGCAACAACATTTGCATTGGGGTATTTGGCATTGCCGCTTTCAGGGTACGTAAACGCTCCCATGGATCTTCACCCAAGAAACGAATACAGGCGTCGAATGTCGCGCCGCCCCAGGTTTCCAATGACCAGTATCCGACTTTGTCCAACTCTGCGGCAATCGGCAGCATATCTTCGATACGCATGCGAGTTGCAAACAGTGACTGGTGGGCATCACGCAATACAACATCGGTGATAGCTAATGGTTTAGACATGGTTAACTCCTTGTAATAATCGTCATGAACTGATCAGAGGTTGCGTTCTCTGTGTTGTTTAACCGCTGCGGAAATCGCCGCAACAACACTCGGTGACACTCCACCCTGCGCACCAGTGCGCTTGGCTGAGGTTGGGACATTCGCTTCCTGTGGCTCTTCTTGTGGTAACCAACGCGCCATGGCGCTGACCAAAAAGACCAACAGAGAGAGAAATAGAAAGACAAACACCATGCCGGTCAGCATGAGTTCGCCTGCTTTAACTAAGAGTTCGCTAATATTTGACATCTTGATCTTGCTTCCTTTCATCCGCATGACTGTGTTAGGGACAGTCAATTGACGCAAATTTCACCATAACGCCCAAAATGGCAGCAAATCTTAACATAAATCAACATTTATGACATTCCACTTACGGTGTATTAATAAAACTGTGAAGAGAACGGCATAAATTTTAATCACACCAGGATATTCAACGAATTTTCAGCAAGTTAGTAACATGACCATCTAAGGTTATCCTGTTTATATGCAACACAATAAAGTAATAAAACGGATAAAAAGCCCGCCCTTATCGGAACATAGCTATTCATAGGGCCACAATAGCTATTCATTGATGACGGTGATATGACAACGCAGAGTGGTGAAAGAGTGAATAACCGAAACTGGCACGTGTTTTTTGTGTATCAGGATGTGTAGTCGAAGCGCAGGGAAAGGGAAAACGTGAGGCCCAGATACAACAAAACCCGCAAACGAAAGCGGGTTGATGTATCAAAGTCGAGCTTTGATGGATTTTGATAGCTAAACCCAACAAGGAGCAACCGTCGATTTGGCAGTGAGGGTTACTGTTGTTGTTACTCTATCGAGTGAGGTTTATCTCAAGGGATATGGCGCATCCGGGAGGATTCGAACCTCCGACCGCCTGGTTCGTAGCCAGGTACTCTATCCAGCTGAGCTACGGATGCGTCGACGATAACAAGCTAGGTATGCTTGGAACCGTAAATAATGGCGCGCTCGGGAGGATTCGAACCTCCGACCGCCTGGTTCGTAGCCAGGTACTCTATCCAGCTGAGCTACGAGCGCGCAGAAACTAATTGTGTGACTGACGGTGTCAATCTCATCCAAAAGGATGGCGCATCCGGGAGGATTCGAACCTCCGACCGCCTGGTTCGTAGCCAGGTACTCTATCCAGCTGAGCTACGGATGCGTCGACGAAAACAAGCTAAGTATACTTGGAATCGTAAATAATGGCGCGCTCGGGAGGATTCGAACCTCCGACCGCCTGGTTCGTAGCCAGGTACTCTATCCAGCTGAGCTACGAGCGCGCAGTAAAAGCTTTGTCTCTAAATTGGGAGTCCGTACCCGAAGAGCAATATTCCGTCTGTGGAACATTGTAAATAATGGCGCGTCCGGGAGGATTCGAACCTCCGACCGCCTGGTTCGTAGCCAGGTACTCTATCCAGCTGAGCTACGGACGCGCAGGGGTGGCGTGATTACTTAAGGAAAGTAATTGCCTGAAATGATGGCGCGCTCGGGAGGATTCGAACCTCCGACCGCCTGGTTCGTAGCCAGGTACTCTATCCAGCTGAGCTACGAGCGCGCAGTGTCGTTTTTGCTAAAACGAGAAATAATGGCGGTGAAGGAGGGATTCGAACCCTCGATACGGGTATAAGCCGTATACTCCCTTAGCAGGGGAGCGCCTTCAGCCTCTCGGCCACCTCACCACACAAATTAATGGCGCGCTCGGGAGGATTCGAACCTCCGACCGCCTGGTTCGTAGCCAGGTACTCTATCCAGCTGAGCTACGAGCGCGCAGAAACTTGTTGTGTCAATTCGACTACCGATATCGCTTGGGATAGAAGCGGGTAAATCGCCTTGAGCTAAATTGTATGGCGCGCTCGGGAGGATTCGAACCTCCGACCGCCTGGTTCGTAGCCAGGTACTCTATCCAGCTGAGCTACGAGCGCGCTATGTGCCTTAAAAAGGCGTTGCAAGAATGGCGGTGAAGGAGGGATTCGAACCCTCGATACGGCTATAAACCGTATACTCCCTTAGCAGGGGAGCGCCTTCAGCCTCTCGGCCACCTCACCGTCTTGCGGGGGCTCATATTACTTTGAAGCGAAAATAAGTCAAACATTTTATCGCGAAAAAATGGGAAAAAGCGTTCGCTTGGACACTTTGCCATCAAAGCGCCTGAGAAAACAACAATTCGTCCACCAAAGTTAATAAAACACTAGGATTTCAAACGATAACCGAGCGGTTATCGTTAGATATGACAAAAACAAAAAAGTCGGTCCTTAGACCGACTTTTTTTCTCAGAAGTTACCAGCGTTGTCAGAGCCTGTACCCTTCTCCGCTTGAATGCGCATGTAGATTTCTTCACGGTGCACAGACACTTCTTTTGGCGCGTTTACACCAATGCGAACCTGATTTCCTTTGACACCTAGAACAGTAACAGTGACTTCGTCACCAATCATCAGCGTTTCACCTACGCGGCGAGTTAAAATAAGCATTCATGTACTCCTTGAGTCATCTCAAACTTTATTAGTTTTACCAGCGAACCCGCCAATCTGCTAGGACACCGCTCTCAACTCTGTCATACCCACATCGATTTGCGTCTCAACAAACTGGGCATGCAGCGTACAAACGGCTTGCTTATAGTTAGCGTCTGCTACCAATAAGCATAGACATTGAGGAAGATGTTGCACTCTATGTATCTGAATTCCTTCTTCCTGCAATGCAGCTAGCATGGCTTGCTCACAGTCCGTTGCAGCTCGCCCGACGACAGATATAGTCGCTACATTATCAATATAATTCAAACTCTCACCATAGGCTCGTTTCAGTTGCACCATATCTGCTTCTGAAACAACCACTTGTGACGAATTTGTTTCAACTGGCCCATTATTCCATATTTCTGACTCAATACCAGCACTTTGCCAGATCATCTGCTCAGCTTGTGATGCCAGCGTGTAGAGGTGCTGGTTAGCTTGAACAGCTATGCCTACGATAGGCGCTTGAGTTGGGGCAGTTGGCATCACCAGAGTCCCTACGCTTTCATCTTCAAACGATGACAGTACACGCAGAGCTTGGCGATGTTGCTGTGCATACTCCACAGATTGAAGCTGAAGTACTTTTGCGCCCAATTTTGCCATCGTGTTCATGGTGTCAAAATCGATGCACTCAATACGTTTTGCGTTCGCTTCAATCCGTGGATCAGTTGTGTACACGCCGTCCACATCGGTAAATATCTGGCACTCATCGGCATTCAGTGCGCTAGCAATTGCCACAGCACTGGCGTCTGACCCACCCCGACCAAGGGTAGTGATATTCCCGTTTTCGTCACGGCCTTGGAAGCCCGCGACGATGACAATATGGTCTTGCTCGAGCAAGGAAGTCATGCGTTCTGTCGACACATGGTCGATTTCCGCATTGTTAAAACCACCGCGGGTGGTAATTCCCACCTGATCAGCAGTTAGCGAAGTGGCTTTCACCCCTTGCCTGTTGATCGCCATGGCCAATAAGGCCATAGAAACCTGCTCACCAGCAGACAGCAATACATCTAATTCTCGCGACGTTGGCACGTCGTCGATCTGCCTTGCTAATCCCAGTAGGCGATTGGTCTCGCCTGACATTGCTGAAACAACCACCACCATCTGGTGTCCCTGCTGATGAGCCTTAATCACTCGCCGAGCAACGGCCTCTATTCTCTCGATGGAACCTACTGAAGTACCACCGTATTTTTGGACGATCAGTGCCACTAACTTATCTTCTCCTAAAAAAGCTTATAGCTTTTCAGTCAGCCATGGAGTAACGGATTCCAGTGCCGCAGGTAACGCTGCCGCATCAGTACCACCGGCTTGAGCCATATCAGGACGGCCGCCACCTTTACCCCCCACTTGTTGCGCAACGAGGTTTACTAGCTCGCCCGCCTTCACTTTGCCGGTCAGATCCTTGGTAACACCCGCGATCAAACCAACCTTGTCTTCACTTACGTTACCTAATACCACGATACCGCTGCCTAGCTGGTTCTTCAGCTCGTCAACCATACCGCGCAGTGCTTTGTTGTCCGCGCCATCTAGTTTTGCGATCAACACCTTCACACCGTTGATTTCTTTCGCTTGGTTCACCAAGCCAGCACTTTCTTGTGCTGCCAGCTTATCTTTCAGCTGTTGGATTTCTTTTTCTAGCGCACGGTTTTGTGTCAGCAGTGCACCGACTTTGCTCACCACAGAGCCTTGGTCTGATTTCACCAATGCTGCGGTGTCAGAAAGTAGCTTCTCTTGCGCGTGTAGTGCTTCAATCGCACCTTGACCAGTCACGGCTTCGATACGACGGATACCGGCTGCGATACCACCTTCAGACACGATCTTGAACAGACCGATATCACCGGTGTTTTTCGCGTGGATACCACCACATAGCTCGGTTGAGAACTCACCCATGCTCAGTACGCGTACTTCGTCATCGTACTTCTCACCAAACAGCGCCATCGCACCTTTCGCTTTCGCAGACTCGATGTCCATGATGTCAGTTTGGATGGCGTTGTTCAGGCGAATTTGTTCATTCACTACGCGCTCGATTTCACGCAACTCATCGGCAGATACCGCTTCTAGGTGCGAGAAGTCAAAACGCAGGCTGTCGGCTTTAACTAGAGAGCCTTTCTGCGCCACGTGCTCACCCAATAGGTTGCGAAGCGCGGCATGTAGCAAGTGCGTTGCAGAGTGGTTTAGGCTAATTGCCGCACGACGTGCTGCATCCACAACCGCATCCACAGTTTCGCCAACTGCAAGAGCTCCGGTTTCCAGCATACCTTTGTGGCCAATCGCGTTACCAAACTTCTTGGTATCGTCAACGCGGAAACCTGCAATCGAACCGGTATCACCACATTGACCGCCTGATTCAGCGTAGAACGGCGTGTTATCTAGGATAACCAGCGCTTCTTCACCTGCGTTGATACTGTCAACCGCTTCACCTTCACGGTAAATCGCCACCACTTTCGCGTTGCCTTGGGTTGCGTCGTAGCCGCAGAACTCAGAATCTGCATCCACTTTGATCGCCGCGTTGTAATCCACGCCAAACTTGCCCGCACCACGCGCCATATCACGCTGTGCTTCCATCGCCGCTTCAAAGCCTGCTTCATCAATCGAGAAGCCACGCTCACGCGCTACGTCGTTGGTAAGATCCGATGGGAAGCCGTAGGTGTCGTACAGTTTAAAGACGGTTTCACCGTCCAGCACTTTACCATCCAGTTGATCTAGCGCTTCAGACAAGATAGCCATACCACGCTCTAGGGTACGAGCGAAGTTCTCTTCTTCTAGCTTCAGCACTTTTTCTACCACAGCTTGTTGCTTTTTCAGCTCTGCTGCCGCGCCGCCCATGATGTCCGCCAATGGACCCACAAGTTTGTAGAAGAAGGCTTCTTTCGCGCCCAGTTTGTTACCGTGACGTACTGCGCGACGGATGATACGACGCAGCACATAGCCGCGACCTTCGTTCGAAGGCATCACGCCGTCCGCGATCAAAAACGCACAAGAGCGGATATGGTCAGCCACTACGCGCAGTGACTGGTTGTTCAGATCATCGTAACCAATAGTGGTTGCCGCTTCTTTGATCAAGGTTTGGAACACGTCAATCTCGTAGTTTGAGTGTACGCCTTGCATAATTGCAGAAATACGCTCAATCCCCATGCCGGTATCAACCGAAGGCTTCGGCAGTGGCTCCATTGTGCCGTCTGCTTGGCGGTTGAATTGCATGAAGACGTTGTTCCAGATCTCGATGTAACGATCGCCATCTTCTTCTGGTGAGCCTGGAGGACCACCCCAGATGTGATCGCCGTGATCGTAGAAAATCTCAGTACATGGACCACAAGGACCGGTGTCACCCATTTGCCAGAAGTTATCTGATTCAAACGGCTTATCCGCACTCTTGTCGCCAATGCGCACGATACGTTCAGCTGGAACACCCATTTCTTTGTTCCAGATATCAAATGCTTCGTCGTCGGTTTCGTAAACAGTCACCCACAAACGATCCACAGGCAGTTTCAACGTCACCGTCAAAAACTCCCACGCGTATTTGATCGCATCTTGCTTGAAGTAGTCACCAAAGCTGAAGTTACCCAGCATTTCAAAGAAAGTGTGGTGACGCGCAGTGAAGCCTACGTTTTCAAGGTCATTGTGTTTACCACCAGCACGGACACAACGCTGAGCAGTGGTTGCTCGGGTATAGCTACGCTTTTCAAGACCCAAGAAGGTGTCTTTGAATTGGTTCATACCTGCATTGGTGAAAAGTAGAGTTGGGTCATCTGCCGGTACCAGCGATGAACTGTCTACAATTTGGTGTCCTTTGCTTTCGAAAAACTCAAGAAACGCGCGGCGTATCTCATCTGTGCTCATGTACATTGGCAATTCCTGAAACGGCTAACTTTGGTATTCAACTTCAGCTGTAGTCAAATGCGCATAATTTGACCACATTGAAAATAGTGGGCGCTATTGTAAAACAGCCGAGAAGAATATAGGAGGGAAAAAAGACAGAATATGACATTTATTAGGCAATTGAGGTTGGCAACGGCGCGCCAAATGCACAAAAAGCAGCCGTTTTGGCTGCTTTTGTGATGGCTCTATCCGTTTGCTGTACCTTACGCGGCTTTGGTATGACGCAGCAATTGCTCTAGCGCGTAGTGGATTTGATCGCCACTAAAACCGCGATATTGCAGAAAACGGTAACGTCGCGCTTTTTCTTTTTGTTGCAACAGGCGATCTTTCGGTAGCTTGATTTTACTACCAAATTTTCGCTCGGCGACTTCTACCGCATGCTCAAACCAATCGATATGGGTTTCCATCAGCAGAATATGCAGCTGAGAGTCGGAAATACCCTTTTGGCGCAAGTGCTGTTGAATTCGCAACGGCCCCCACCCTTTGTGGAGACTGTTTTGCAACACCAGACGTGCGTATCGATCGTCGTTGAGGTAACCATAACTGAGGCACTGGGCTATCGCCCCATTTACCTCGGCAATCGAGTACCCTTTACCAATCAACTTGCTTCGCAACTCTTGCTCGGCATAGTCGCGGCGGGAAAGGATCGCCACCGCTGCTTGATACGCACTAACCGTCATAAATTAAAACGCTTCGTCTTCAGCTGCATCTTCCGCGTCTGCGGTGTCTGCTTCTTGTGGTTGCGCTTCGTTGTTTTGCAACAGCATTTCACGCAGTTTCACATCTAGCTCTTTCGCAATCGCATCGTTTTCTTGTAGGTACTTACATGCGTTCGCTTTACCTTGGCCGATCTTATCGCCATTGTAGGCATACCATGCGCCTGACTTATCAACCAGCTTGTGTTTCACGCCAAGATCGATCAGCTCAGCGTAAAGGTTGATACCTTGGCCATACATGATTTGGAATTCGGCTTGCTTAAATGGCGCTGCTACTTTGTTCTTCACCACTTTAACGCGCGTTTCGTTACCGACCACTTCATCGCCTTCTTTGATTGAGCCAGTACGGCGAATATCAAGACGAACAGAAGCGTAGAATTTCAGTGCGTTACCACCGGTAGTGGTTTCTGGTGAGCCAAACATCACACCGATCTTCATACGGATCTGGTTGATGAAGATCATCAGCGTATTAGAGTTCTTAATGTTAGCGGTTAGCTTACGCATCGCTTGTGACAGCATACGCGCTTGCAGACCCATGTGAGAGTCACCCATCTCACCTTCGATTTCCGCTTTTGGCGTCAAGGCAGCAACGGAGTCGATAATGATCACCTCAACCGCACCAGAGCGTGTTAGGGCATCAGCGATTTCCAACGCTTGCTCACCGGTGTCAGGCTGAGAAACCAATAGGTTGTCGATATCAACGCCTAGCTTGCGCGCATACACAGGATCCAACGCGTGCTCCGCATCGATAAACGCACAGGTCTTGCCTTGCTTTTGCGCTTCAGCGACCACTTGCAGTGTCAGCGTGGTTTTACCTGAAGATTCAGGACCGTAAATCTCAACAATACGACCGTAAGGCAGACCGCCTACACCCAGTGCGATATCCAATGACAGAGAGCCTGTTGAAACCGTTTCAATATCCATGGTGCGGTCATCACCAAGACGCATGATTGAACCTTTACCAAATTGCTTCTCGATTTGGCCCAACGCTGCGGCCAGTGCCTTCTGCTTGTTATCGTCCATTCGACTCTCCGAAATTTGTTGGATAGTTAACACTTAGGTCTGTGTAACAGTTAATGAGGGAAATTATACTGTCTATTCATACAGTGTAAACCCCTGTGTGACGATTTATGTAAAATTAATTGAGCGAGCCGCGCCGTGCCTGCCTTCATTGCTGCTTTCAAGGGAAAGTGGCTCACAGGAACTTGCGCGACTGCGGCCTTTACCCCAGGGCAATTAACCCTCGAGCGCTGCTTGTTGCAACAGCGTCAGGGCGTGAGAGATAGTCTGCAGCCTGACTTGCTGGCGTGAGCCGCTAAAGCAAACGCGATCCGCAAAACATTGGCCGTGCTGATTAGCGATCCCAAACCATACCGTGCCCACCGGTTTGTCTGGTGTGCCCCCGGTTGGGCCAGCAACTCCACTGACCGCGACTGCCAGATCGGCGTTGGCCGCTTCGCGGGCGCCGCGTGCCATTGCCACTACAACCGGCTCACTGACGGCGCCATGGGATGCGATTATCGCCGGATCTACACCGACTAGCTCTGCTTTTGCCTCGTTACTGTAGGTTACAAACGCACGTTCAAACCAACTTGAGCTGCCCGATATTTCCGTTAAGGCATAACTAATGCCGCCACCCGTACAAGATTCCGCCGTCGTTACTTGCCACCCTTTCGCCAGTAAGATCTCACCGAGTTGGGTAGCTTGTTGAATAATGGTTTCTGAAAGCATGCGACCTCTCCTTTCTGTCAGCACTTTTGATCGCGATTGTCGTCTCTCTACCTTTATATCATTGCTCAGTGCCAATGGCTGCTTTGAGATTGCAATTTCGTCATCACGATTCGTTTATCGCTTTGCTCTTCGTTTTGCTCTCACCTAAAAAACGCGGATCGGTTTCTGCCTTAGTTAGATGCCCCCGTCTGAACACAACTTCGTCATTAATCCGCACGTCTTTAACTAATGCATCATTGGCTTGGTGGAATGACGGAGGGTTGTTAACAGTAGCGCGGCGCCAACACACCCTTTCAACTTTCTACAAACAAGCGCTCCATCATTGCTGACATTTAAAAGATCATCAGCTTAACAAATAGAGTTTAATAGTGATTAATGCCAAAAATAGGTGCTAATTCTCCTTAATCCAGCCGCTACATCCGTTAGGATGGGATCATTATTGGAGGTAATCATGATTAATCAACAACGTCTGGTTGACCACTTCGTTGACCTAGTAAAGATCGACAGTGAGTCTGGTAATGAAAAAGCGATCGCGACCGAGCTAGCGACCCAACTTGAAGCAATGAACTTCACCGTTCACCGCCTTCCAGTACCTGAAGATCTGTCAAACGGCTTTAACCTGTATGCACGCCTAGAAGGCACCTTGCCAGGTAGCACGGTACTGAGTTGTCATATGGATACCGTAAAACCGGGGATCGGCATCGAACCTGTAATTGAAGGCGACATTATTACCAGCGCCGGTAACACGATTCTCGGTGGCGATGACAAATCTGGGATCTCGGCAATTATCGAAGCCATTCGCTCGATTCAAGCCGACGGCAAAGCGCATAAAACGATTGAAATCGCGTTTACCGTTTTTGAAGAAGGCGGCCTGCGCGGCTCAAAAGTCTTCGACATGAGCTACATTACGTCACCGCAAGCGCTTGTCTTCGATTCAGGCGGCCAGATCGGCAAGATCATCACTCAAGCACCGGGTCAGCAAAGCATTAAAGTCACCATCACTGGTCGTCCAGCTCACGCAGGTCTTGCGCCAGAGGAAGGGATCAATGCGATGGTTGTTGCGTCTGAAGCGATCACCAAAATGAAGCTATCGCGTATTGATCACGAAACCACGGCGAATATCGGGATCGTGCAAGGCGGTCAAGCGACCAATATCGTCATGCCAGAAATGTACATTGCGGCAGAAGCGCGTTCGCTAAACGATGACAAACTGGCGGCACAAACCGCACACATGATCGACACCTTCGAAGCTGCCGCGAAAGCTCATGGCGCTGAAATCACGATTGACTCCCAACGCGCCTACAATGCGTTCACGCTTGAAGACAGCGATCCATTGGTGCAATCAGTGATCGAAACCTTCGAATCTATTGGCATTGAACCACAAACCGCCTCAACCGGTGGCGGTAGTGATGCTAACGTCTTCACGGCGAAAGGATTGAAAACGGTCAACCTCTCCACCGGCATGTCAAAAGTGCACACCACTGAAGAATTCATCAAGATTTCAGATATGGTTAAAATTAGTGACTTTATTTATGCCTACCTAACGCGCTGATACCCTGTTAGCACGTGTTCTACCCGATACTTGTGTCTCACGGCACAAGTATTTGGAACAAATGTCACCTATTCATGTTTAATTGCCATCTGCGATATCAGGACAAATTGTGTCGTGAAATCCAGATTTTTTTCTTCACGAAAAATACCCCTCGAGTTCCCTTGCTTTCGTGCTAATCTTCGCCGCGATTTACTCAGCTATCCCTCTTTCGTGGTGTTTTATATCCCTATAAAGCAATAACCACCCACCCTTACTGGATAGCAACGCCTCGTCATTCGACTATTTTTTGTTCACTTTTTGACACATTTTTACTTCGCAAAATAAGCACCAAAACATCCCCTTTGCGCATTTACCCTTGTTTGCAACACCATCAATAGACCTTATCAACAACCCAAACTTCAAAAAGACGTCATACGCATGTTATTGAAGTATCATTTTGTTCCCTTTTTTACCCATTCCTTGAGAATTAACTCAAATGTTCCCGATACCTATCGCACTTCCTATTTGTGACAGTACCCACTATGCAATTCGTTAGTAGAATGAAATCGTTTATGAATGTCAGGTGACATTAAGATTTCAACGGGAAGCAGAATTATGGATTATTTAGACAGAATTAAGCGTCTGGCTAAAGTACAAGGAATTAGCCAAAAACAATTGGGCGATGCGCTCGATTTGCAACAAGGTACGATGAGCCGCAAACTTTCTGGAAAATACGGTATTGAAGTCCGTGAACTGGAAAAAATTGCTCAAGCGCTGAATACCACTGCAGGCTACTTGCTGACTGGTCAGGTAGATAGTGAAGCACAAACTACCACCACCTTGAATGAACAAAACGGTCAAACCCGCACCTATGTGCCAGTGATCAGCCGCCAAGACTTTGCCTCTTACCAACGTGGCGAGAAAGTCTCTGTTGTGAGCAAAAAATCACTGCCAGATCACTTAGATAGCGACGATTGCCTCGGTATCGTGGTGGACAACGAAAACATCGCACAATGCGCGCCAATGGGTAGCTACGCCCTAGCGTCATTGCAAGCTAAGTACAAGCCAAAGCAACCAGTATTGGCGTCAGTGCGTGGCAGCGAGCCTGACTTCTACCACATGACTCAAATCGCGGATGGCGTGGTGTTCTCTACCTCACAACCGGATTTCCCTAACCTGTTTGTTAGCCATGATGAATACCAAATCTACGGTTACATCGTGCAATCAGAGTGGCAATTTGAGCAAGCGAGCTAATCGCGCTTCACACTCTGAAATGACAGCCAATAAAAAAGCGATCGCCTGCGATCGCTTTTTTGTATTTATTCGTTTTGCCACACCCTGACTTTGAGAGCAGCCGCAGAGCTTTAGCTATCGCCCTCAGGAGCGCGATAGCCGGAAAGTAAACTGTCGAGCCACTGCTTAGTGTCTTTACTTTGGTTTTTTAACTCGTTCGAGCCGCGAGTAATGGTTGCGACGCCTACGCCTAACATTTGGCTGATCTGACGTTGGCTCAAATCGCCTTTTAGGAGCTCGTTTACGATATTCACACGACCCAATAAGGTTTCACGCTCATCCGGGGTTAGCAATAACGACAATAACTCGCGATCACGCTCTTCGTTCACGGCGCGTCGTAGGATCTCAACCACTTCTCGCCACTCAGTAAAGTCTGCAGTTTCTGACATTCTCTTTCATCCGTTTGGCCAATATGCGCCACACAAGTGTGGCGCAACAAAGCCTTAGTATACCCTGTTCTGCTCTTTATCGGTAAACAGGAATGCCGGCTGGTTAAGTAGATGGCGGTAGTATATTTCGAACATTAAGACATTCTTCACATAGCCACGCGTTTCTCTAAACGGGATCGCCTCAACGAACTCGTACGCATCTAAGCGGCCGGCGCTGCGCTCTAACCAACGCTGAGCACGGTGCGGACCCGCATTATAAGACGCAAAGGCCAAGATACGGTTGTCACCCCAGTTCGCCAACATGTCAGTTAAGTAATGACTGCCCAAGGTAATGTTCAACTCAGGTTGATACAACTCGTCGACACCTGCGTATTCCACTTCATGAGCACGTGCGGTCTCTTTCGCCGTCGCCGGCATCAATTGCATCAGGCCACGCGCACCAGCATGGGACGTCACCGATGGATTGAATGCACTTTCTTGGCGCGAAATCGACATCAAGGTAATGAATGGCGTGCCTAGCTCCGATTCCATGCGCTTGAAGTCATCTTCATAAGCAAATGGGAATCGCAAGCGCAGGTGCTCCCAGTGACGACCCGCGATCGTCGCCTGTACCACATCGGTAAACCAACCACGTTGCATCGCATCTTGCGCCAGCCATAGCTGCTCTTCTGGCGTCACGCGTTGCATCAATTGATACCATTCACGCGCCGACCACAGCGTTTCATCGAACGCTTTTAGCTCTGCCATACGAGCCAACACCGGCTGGTACGCCGCAATCGCTTCAGGGTTGGCGGTCACATCATCAATCGGGAAAGAGATAGGCTCACCCAAGACGTTCGCCGCCGCGATACTGTAGAAGTCACGTTTGTTCAAAATACTGCGCAGCAACTCTTCACCACGCGGATCGCCTTTTTCACGCAACAATTTGCCTTGCCAGAACACCCACTGGGTAGCGTCTTGGTGCGCTTCAGGCACACGTTGCGCCCACGTTAGTGCATCGCTGGTGTTACCCACCGCTAATGCTGCGCGTACACGGCGATCGTACAAACTAATATCGGTGCTGCCACGTAATGCTTGATCACGCCAACGTGCTAGTGAGGCAGAGCCCGTCGAGAACAAGCGACGGATCACCACATCTTTCAGCTCTTGCGCTTGCTGGGCATTAAAATGCTGACCAGACACCACTTGATCTAACTGGGCAATCGCCTGTGATGGCGATTTTGACGCCAAGCGGGCAAAAGCATAACGGGTGAGTGCTTGGTTGTGCGGGGTAACTTGGCTCTGTTTTGCAAACGCCCCAACACCTTCTGGTGCGTCTAGCAAGGCTTCAATTTGCGCACCTTTGGCTTGGTTTTCCGCGCTGAGTAATTTGCGCAAGTAACCTAAACGGCCCGTTTCGCCTTTCGCGTAAACCAGTAACATACGCTCTAAGATGATCGCATCACTGCGTTGCCCCGCTTGCGTCCACTGGTTTAGTAGCGGATCACAACGCTCATCAATACTGTCGCCCGTTAACCAAACTTCATTCGCGCCTTGCCAAGCTTCACTCTTCGCGCCAGTTTCCGCTTTCGCTTGGTAGTAGTAGCAACGATAGACTTGGGTATTTGGCTGCTCAGTTTGCAACTGTAAGAAGCCATTCCAATCGCCCTTTTCTGCCGCAAGGCGCAAATAACGATCCTTCACGCTATTGGCGAACGGATAAAGCGCATACTCATTCACGAACTCTGCCACTTGCGGCGCGCTTTTGCTCGGCAAGCTATACAGGAAGAGGTGATAATCTAAGTAGGGTTTTAGCGGGTAATCACTGATGGTCGCCGCCAAGGTTTTTGCCTCGGTTAAGCGCCCTTCTTGGATCGCGCCCAATGCCAAGCGATAGGTTTCACGCTCACGGGCATCCGCCAGTGACACCATGGTTTCAGAAAGACTTGCTGTAGTGGTTACAGCGGTTTGCGATGTTTCTGCTAATGCAGAAGAACTCATAAAAAGACCAGCAGCGCATAGGCAACCGGTAAGATAGGACAGCTGTCGCACGGTTTCCTTACCTCTTATATAAATTAAGCCAACTAAAAGACTGATGTTTCGTGCTTTTTGTATTTTAGTCAGCAAATAATATGCAGGCGTCGCCGCAATGCAACCTTAGATAGGTAGAAAAACACCTATTCACCCAAAAATACGCGAGTACGCGCATTCCGTGAGTTAAAGCTGTAACCAATTGTTTCAGCTAGCCCACTTCGCGTTGCGCTTACCTTCAAATATCTTAGACACAAAATGCGATCAGGACTGTTAAACTTAGGGGGTTTGCAGATACACTACTGGTTTCCCCGATTTAACGAAGAGAACGCAATCAGTTATGGCTGAATACGTATATTCCATGTCGCGGGTGAGCAAAATCGTGCCACCAAAGCGTCAAATTCTGAAAGATATTTCATTGTCATTCTTCCCTGGCGCCAAAATTGGTGTGCTTGGTCTGAACGGTGCGGGTAAATCTACCCTGCTACGTATCATGGCTGGTATCGACACCGATATCGATGGTGAAGCTCGCCCAATGCCAGGCATCAATGTCGGTTACTTGCCTCAGGAACCTCAACTGGACGAAAACAAAACCGTTCGTGAAGTGGTTGAAGAAGCAGTGTCAGACGTCGCTGGTGCGCTTGCGCGTCTGGATGCGGTTTACGCTGCGTACGCCGAGCCTGATGCGGATTTCGATGCCTTAGCGAAAGAGCAAGGTGAACTGGAAGCGCTAATTCAAGCGAAAGACGGTCACAACCTTGATAACGCCCTAGAGCGTGCAGCTGACGCACTACGTCTGCCTGAGTGGGATGCAAAAATTGCCAACCTGTCGGGTGGTGAGCGTCGCCGTGTTGCGATTTGTCGTCTATTGCTAGAAAAACCAGACATGTTGCTCCTTGACGAACCAACCAACCACTTGGATGCCGAGTCAGTTGCGTGGATCGAACGTTTCCTTGTCGATTACCCAGGCACTGTCGTAGCGATCACGCACGACCGTTACTTCCTTGATAACGCGGCAGGCTGGATCCTTGAGCTTGACCGTGGTGAAGGTATTCCATGGCAGGGTAACTACACCTCATGGCTAGAGCAAAAAGATGCGCGTCTACAACAAGAAGCATCGCAAGAGAAAGCTCGCCAGAAAACCATCGAGAAAGAGCTGGAGTGGGTTCGTCAAAACCCGAAAGGCCGTCAATCGAAGTCGAAAGCTCGTATGGCGCGCTTTGAAGAGCTGCAAAGCGGCGATCGTCAAAAGCGTAACGAAACCAACGAACTGTTCATCCCACCAGGTGAGCGTCTCGGTGACAAGGTTATTGAAGTTAACAACCTGACCAAATCGTTTGGTGATCGCGTACTGATCGACGACTTGTCATTTAGCATTCCTAAGGGTGCGATCGTCGGTATTATCGGTGCGAACGGTGCGGGTAAATCAACGCTATTTAAGATGCTGAGCGGCGCTGAGCAACCTGATTCCGGTACCATCGAGCTAGGCGAAACGGTGAAACTGGCGTCGGTAGATCAGTTCCGTGATTCGATGGACGACAGCAAAACGGTTTACCAAGAGGTCTCTGAGGGCGCAGACATCCTTAAGATCAACAACTTTGAAATCCCAGCGCGTGCGTACTGCTCACGCTTTAACTTCAAAGGCTCAGATCAACAAAAAATCATCGGCGAATTGTCGGGTGGTGAGCGCAACCGTGTTCACCTAGCAAAACTGCTAAAAGCGGGCGGCAACGTATTGCTACTTGATGAGCCAACCAACGACCTGGACGTAGAAACCCTGCGTGCACTGGAAGAAGCGTTGTTGGAATTCCCTGGCTGTGCCATGGTGATCTCGCACGACCGTTGGTTCCTTGACCGTATCGCAACCCACATTCTTGACTACCGTGACGAAGGCCAAGTTAACTTCTACGAAGGTAACTACACCGAGTACATGGAGTGGTTGAAGAAGACGATTGGCGCGCAAGCGGCAGAGCCACACCGTATCAAATACAAGCGTATTGCCAAGTAATACGCGGTTATCATCACCCAAACCGGACTTCACGTCCCACCTACTGATGATAAGTTTGATTTTAAAAACGCCACTTTTTGTGGCGTTTTTTGTACCTATCATCCATTTTTTTGTTTATTTACTGGTCAATTCGAATTGGCATGCATAGTCTAGGATGGCACGGAGGAACTTATGGTTGAGCATCGACGCTTTATTCGCATTATCTACCATGCCGACGCCCAACTAGGCCAAGGCCAAGCACAATGGCGCACTGAGATCAGAGATCTCTCTATTCATGGCGTATTGCTAGTACGGCCTAAAGAGTGGCAGCCAACCAATAAGATTGAGTATAATGTCAGCTTCTCTTTGAGAGACGCCGAGATAGATATCCAAATGGAGACGGAGTTGGTGCAGTGTTGCGAGCAGTATCTGAGGATGCAGATCCGCCACATCGATTTAGACAGCATCAGTCATCTCAAACGCTTGGTTGAATTGAATGTCGGCAATGACGGTTTTTTAGAGCGCGAATTGGCGCAACTCGCTGACATTCACAGTAAATAAGAATGCAGAACAATGAAAAAACTTCAACTCGCCGGGAGGCGATGGTCTGAAATTGTTGACTGTCACCCCTGGTTCAAAACATACACTATCTCCGCCATCGTGGTGTGTATCGCACTCACCCTCGGCACCATAGGACGCTTTCAGCTCCACCAAACCGTCCTTGATCAAAAACAACGCCTTATCGAGCAGCAACAACGGAAGTTGCAAGCCATGCAAACGGCCAACGCCACGTTGCAGGCCACCAGCCATCAACAGTTAGACCAACTGAAAACCCAAGACGAGCAACTGCTGATCCAGCAAAACGAACTGCTTTACCTCAACGATCGCTTAGTGCAAGTTGAGCAAATCATGGGGATCAGCGAGCCGGGTGCTGAATCCACCCTAGAGCAACGTGTCGATGCCGCGTCCATCAACAGTGCCGTGCGCAGTGAAATGCTTCGCGCGATCCCGAGTGGTGAGCCGATTGCGGCGTTTCGTCGTTCATCAGGTTATGGCCGTCGTGTTCACCCAGTTACCGGCCAAGTCCGCCACCACAGTGGCCTCGATTTAACCGCCGAAGTCGGCACCGAAGTCTATGCCCCCGCCGATGGCGTGGTCGAGTTAACCCGTCGTAGCCGCACCGGTTATGGCAACATGGTTCGGATCCAACACGCATTTGGCTTTACTACCGTGTATGCCCACCTGAAAGACTTCGATGTCAAGCAAGGGGAATTTGTCGCCAAAGGACAACGCATTGCATGGTCAGGCAATACCGGCCTCTCCACGGGCCCACACTTGCATTACGAAGTGCGCTTTTTAAATAAGCCTTACAACCCAACCCCATTTATTAAATGGAGTGCCGAAGACTTTGGCGCGCTATTTGAAAGTAACAAGTCTATTGCATGGGCCGATCTGGTCGATACCATCGCCACGTCAATGGAAGTACCAGTCGAGCTAACCATACGCAATGGCGAGTCGGCGCTGACACTCAACGTAGAAGCACTGACACCAGCAGAAGGCGACGACGAGAGCGAAACGCCCGACAACACTAAGCAAGACAACAGTTAATGCTCGGCTCACGCCATTGGACTGAATTGTGGTACAAAAAAGGCACGCCACGCGTGCCTTTTTGATTTCTCACCCTCGGTGAAGCGTTAGATATCGTTAAAGATTTCCACCGCTTGATCCAGCTTGGTCACCGGATAGATCTTCATCCCTTCAATCCCACCTTTGGGCATATTCGCCGCCGGGACTATCGCTGATTTAAACCCGTGCTTGAAGGCTTCGTTTAAGCGCTCTTGCCCGCTCGGCACTGGGCGAATCTCTCCCGCCAAACCAACTTCGCCAAACACCACCAAATCTTTAGGTAAAGGGCGATCACGGAAACTGGAGATCAGCGCCATGATCAAGGCTAAATCAGCACTGGTTTCCGTCACCTTCACCCCGCCGACCACATTGACGAAGACGTCCTGATCCGACATTTGCAAGCCGCCATGTTTGTGCAGTACGGCAAGTAAAATCGCCAGTCGGTTTTGCTCCAGACCCACCGCCACGCGACGCGGATTGGCCATTTGCGAATAATCGACCAAGGCTTGAATTTCCACCAGCAAGGGACGCGTCCCTTCCCACACCACCATCACCGAGCTGCCAGAGGTTTGCTCTTCGCCGCGAGTTAAGAAAATAGCCGATGGGTTACTGACTTCGCGCATGCCTTTTTCGGTCATCGCGAACACGCCCAACTCATTCACTGCGCCAAAACGGTTCTTGTGGCTGCGCAGGGTACGGAAACGGCTGTCACTGCCGCCATCGAGCATGATGGAGCAGTCAATGCAGTGCTCCAGCACTTTGGGGCCTGCCAAAGTGCCATCTTTGGTCACATGGCCCACCATGAAAATGGCGACATTGTTTTGCTTGGCAAAACGCGTTAAAGCGGAGGCCGATTCACGCACCTGTGCGACACTGCCCGGCGCAGACTGCACATCGTTCACGTGCATCACCTGAATCGAGTCGATCACCATGATCTTCGGCTTTTCTTGTTTCGCCACCGTGCAGATATTCTCGACACTGGTTTCCGACAGCATTTTCAGCTTGTCTTTTGGTAAGCCCAAACGCGACGCGCGCATCGCTACCTGCTGCAGCGACTCCTCACCAGTAACGTATAAGGTCGGCATTTGCTCGGCAAGCCAGCACATGGTTTGCAGCAGTAAGGTACTCTTACCGGCACCGGGGCTACCGCCAATCAAGATCGCGCCACCCGGCACCACGCCGCCGCCCAGCACGCGATCAAGCTCTTTGAATCCCGAGCTAAAGCGCGGCACTTCTTGCAGATCGATATCAGATAAGATCTGCACCTTGCCTTCGGCTTCACCGGCGTAACCCGCGTATTTTTCGTTGCGCGCCACTTGTGGAGACGCGGCTAATCGCACCTCAGTGATCGTATTCCAACTGCCACAAGCACTACATTGGCCCTGCCAGCGGGGAAAATCCGCGCCACAATCATTACATACGTACGCACGCTTGGTCTTCGCCATCTAAATTCCTTAATTAAAAAAAGAGGTTACACGGATCGTGTTTTCAGTAACTTCTAACGAAATAACCTCTCAGAACCTGTATCTTGAGGTAAAATATCCGATTAAGAAACCACATATATTAACAGAATCGAATGTCATTGGACGAACACAACGCGCTATTAGAACAGCTACTACCCGTTTTCGACAGTGAAGACTTTGAGCAAGTGTTGCAACTGCTGGCTGGCCATTTATCGCCACCGGATCGTCTTCAGCTGAAAATGGCAATCAAACAGGTGATGGCACCCTGTCACCAGCCTGTTGATCTGCGTGGGCGCGTCAAAGGACAATGTCGGCCTTATGAACTGCACGGTATGACCCACTGGATGGATGATGTTGCTATCAACACCTACTACCGTCGCATCAAAGCTTATAACCATCGCTATCGGATGGGGCTTTTCAACGAACTTCACAACACCCGCAATAACTTCCGAGTGATGCATCACAACAATACGCTGGCGGATGATGCCAACAGCACCTTGTGTGATATCCACGAAAATACCCTGTTGGTACAACCGATCCGCTTTGGTAACTACCTCTTTCGGAGCGAAAGCCGATTGCAGCTTTCCACCCCACTTGAGTTGGAATTACCGGGCAATCAGCAAGTCAACGGCACCACGCAAGACATCTCCTCCGGCGGTGCGAAGTTCCGTGTGCCTTCAGCGTTTAATTACAGCTTGGGGCAAACCATCTTGGTGCGGTTTAACGAGCTCGCCCGTAAAACCAATATTCCTCAACTAGTCGAAGGGGTGAAATACCGCATTCTTGGCGTCGAACTGGCTGAAAATGACAGCTTCGTCTGGCTTCGGGTGCGCGCATTGAACCAGATTGACACCATGGCTAAAGCGATTGCGTTTGAGCAGCGTAACAGCCAACAACGCGTGCGTAAAAACACCGATGACATGGTGATGCAGGCGCGCACCAAAGGCTACGAAAACTGCTTTTTGAAGCATACACCGTCGCTACCGGTATTTTTCGCTGGCGAAGAGATACAGCGCGTACTGCTAACGGCAGAAAACAAAAAGATCTGGCAATACTGGCACGACGAGCGCAACTTGCCGGTACTGCAACACCTGCTCAACCCTGAGCGCATCCGCACATTGACTCAGCCGGGTTTAAATAAAACCAGCACCCTAGTGTATTGCTTTAAGCACCAGCACGAAGGGCGCGACTATATCTATTCAGCAGCGCAGCCGGAGCTCAGTGTTGAGCAACGTCGCCTGTTTTGGCATGTCGGTGCCAAGCGCGATAGCTGGCGCGTGTTGCGGATCAGCGTCTTTTTGCTCAATGAAAACGACTATCTGCGGATGGACGAAGCAGCGCTGAAACTGATCTCGGAGTACAACCAGCTTAGCCACGTGGCAATCATTGAAGATCTCACCCTGCAAGAGAGCAAAACCGATTACTTGCTTGGCCGCAAGCCGAACTTAGGCTCGGTGGAGCTGAATAACTTTATTCATAAGCGTACGCCGATCGAAAAAGATGTTAGCTACTACTTCGATCCCCAGCCGCAGCGCAGTGAACCCCGATTCGAACTGGCGACCCCTATCGTGGTGAATTTGGGTGAGCGCGGAAGCGTTAAAGCGACCACTATCGATTTTTCATCGAAAGGCTTATACGTCAAGCTAGATAACCCAGTAAGGCTGTCCAAAGGCGACAGCGTTAGCATTACCTTTAGTGAGCTCGGTAAGAAAAGCACCAATGGACCTTTGATTGGGATCCCCTACTCGTGCGTGCGCATTGCCGTTGATGGCCAGCACGTGAATTTGATGTCGGAAGATCACAACCACAAAGGGCACAATTTCCTTAAGCAGTTGATCGATAAAAACATCACCCGCTTAAAGCAAAACGAAGAAGCCGTCAGCCAGCGCGAGCTACTGATGGTGCTCTATCAAATGCTGCTCACCCGCTTAACCTGTGTGCCGTATTATGCAGAGAAGCGCAAAAAGCTCAGCTTGATCGCGGCGGGGTTAAATCAGACCAATCGCGGCCTGCCTAAGCTGTTGATGCAACTGAGCGAGTTTACCGGTGGCAACGAGCGTTACATGCACTTAGGGCCTGTCTTCAAACAGCGGTTTATCACTCTTGCCGCTGATCCCATGCGCCCGATCGAGCCTGCGCGCTGGAGCTGCAAAGAGCTCTATCTCGCGATCACACGGGAAAACGAGAAAATCGTGGATGTGACCAGCCGCCTCTTGACGGATTTCACCTCGACCGATGAACGCCTTACGTTCATTCGCGATAGCATGCGTGATGGCCAGCTGGTGGTGTTGCGCGTCAGTGCGCTGCCAATGAAAGGCGCGCTCACCATGTTAACCTCGGTACAGCTCACGGAGCTCGCCCAACACGCGATGCACCGCGCTAGCGTGTTAGAGCAAGAGTTCAGTGCGTTGGTCGGGTTTGGTGAGATGTGTGATGTGACGGATGAAGTGCTCACCCGCCTTGAGATCCCGATGATGTAAGGTTTGACCACTCAGCGCCCACAAAAAACGTCGCGCTTCATGCGCGACGTTTTTATTAGTGCCGGTTTAATCTTCGTGATCATATCGGCTGCGAGGTGATATCAGCCACGAGATCAACGATGTATTTGCCAGCTCAAACGCTGTGGCAACAAAGAGGCTGATAACAAGCACATCACCCCGGTCAGATCGGCGTGGATCACCGCCTTTTGGGCTTGCTCTACCACTTTCGGTTTCGCGCGAAACGCAATACCGGTGCCCGCTGCGTGCATCATAGGAAGATCGTTCGCGCCGTCACCAACGGCTACCGTGTTGTAGCGATCCACATCGTATTGATCGGCCAGCATCTGCAAGATTTCCGCTTTACGCTGCGCATCGACAACCTCACCGATCACTTCACCGGTCAATTTGCCGTTTTCGATACCCAGTTGATTCGAATAAGCTGCCGTCAGATCCAATCCGGTTTTCAAGTGATCGGAAAAGTAGGTAAAGCCACCTGATGCAATCGCCACTTGCCAATTAAACTGTTGGAAGGTTTTAACAAGGTTACCCATTCCCGGCATCAATGGCAGTTGTTGGCGCACCGTATCAAGAATGGCGACATCGGCGCCTTTCAAGGTTGCCACCCGTTGGCGCAGGCTCTGCTCAAAGTCCAGCTCACCCTGCATTGCGCGCTCCGTCACTTCCGCGACTTGCTCGCCTACACCAGCTAGCTTGGCAATTTCATCAATACATTCGATTTGAATGGCGGTAGAGTCCATATCAAACACTACCACGCCCGGCTCAGCCAGCTCAGGCAATTCGGATGTTGCAGCGCAATCAAGGCCGAGCGCACGGACCACGTCAGCCGTTTCTGATGCTAAATCACCCGCGATCAATAGCACATCGTAGCTACCTACCTGCCAGCTATCGACTACCTGCGGATAGTCGCCACTAAATTGGGCGATTTGCGCTAGTTGCGCCGGCATTAAATTCGGGCCAAACAACACCCAGCTCGATTTTCGGTAGTCACGAAAACAATAATTCCCCTGCGCAAAACGCTGACGCAGACCGGTTTTTCTTCTGATCGCCAGTGGCGCGAATCCATTCATAATTTCTATCCTGTAAAAGCCCAACTTGCCATTTCACTGGCTTCGCTTCATTATGGCTATAGGTCTAATGATAACCTACTACCTCTTTCTCCTGTGGCTCGACCGGCAAAGTGTGGTGGATTTGACGCCAACTTAACGGACCGAGTGTAAAATGAATGTATCTTAATTCAGCGGAAATTTCAGCCCAAAAGTACAATGAAGAAGTCTTATAGAAAGCGGATAACCCGTGTCTGGTACGTGTTGGTACTGATCATCGCCTTTGGCGGCCTTATGCTAATGCTGGATTATGGCCAAGCGTTAAGTGAGCGCAACACCACCATTATCAACCAGCAAAGTGAAGTTTTAACCCGAGTGGTGATCCGCCAAGCGGCGCAAACGGCTGCGCCTGCCATTGCCGATAGCGATCAGCAAATGCTAGAACAGCTGGTGCTGCAACTCAGTGCCGAGCCTCTGCTACTGGATGTGACCTTTTACGACAATGAAGGGATTTTGATCACCGGCACCCCAGAGGCAATGCCTTTAGATCAAACCTTGGGGCTGAACACCCCACTGGCGATTGCCAGTATTGGTCTGCGCCAAGTGGTTGAGCCGATTTTCCACGAGGGCAGCTTGGTCGGTTTCGTGCGCCTGACTTTAGAGCAAGACGATATCAACGAAGTGGCTAACAATGAGCTGGATAACCTGATCAATACCGTGAAAGGCCTCACCTTGGGCGGTATGGCGTTAGGATTGCTGCTCGCCATCACCTTTGGTCGTCGTCGCGACGTGCATCAGTTCCAGTACCTGCTCAACACCAACGAGCTAGGCACTGCCGATCTCGACGATGATGAGCTTGATAGCGACAACACGCGCAAAGAGGACAAAGAGAGCGAAAAGGACAAAGCCGAAGTTGAGGCAGAGTCGAAATAAGCGCTCGTTGACTTTGCGGCGGCTCGTTATGCGGCACGGGCTTTATCGCAATGGCCGACGCTAGCTTTGCCAATTAAGCAAAATAAACTGAAAACCAAGACATAAAAAAAGCAGCCCAAGGCTGCTTTTTTCTTATTGGCTGTCGCGCAAATTACGCTTCTTCTGCGTCGCCTAGCAGAACAGATTCCAACGCGATTTCGATCATCTCGTTGAACGTTAGCTGACGCTCTTCAGAGGTGGTTTGCTCGCCACGTAGAATGTGATCAGACACAGTACAGATAGTCAGGGCTTTCGCGCCGAACTCAGCTGCGACGCCGTATAGGCCAGCCGCTTCCATTTCAACACCCAAGATGCCGTATTTCTTCATGGTGTGGAAGAATTCTGGCTCTGGTGAGTAGAACAGATCTGCAGAGAAGATGTTACCCACTTTCACTGGGATATTTTTCGCTTTCGCCGCATCAACTGCGTTACGCACCATGTCGAAGTCAGCAATCGCTGCAAAGTCGTGGCCGTGGAAGCGGGTACGGTTGATTTTCGCATCGGTTGATGCACCCATACCGATCACAACATCACGTAGGTTCACGTCATCACGGACTGCACCACAGCTGCCCACACGGATGATTTTCTTCACGCCGAAGTCTTTCACTAGCTCAGTCATGTAGATAGAGCATGATGGGATACCCATACCGTGGCCCATAACAGAGATACGACGGCCTTTGTAAGTACCGGTGAAACCGAACATGCTGCGCACATCACACACCTGTACTACGTCTTCTAGGAAGGTTTCTGCAATGTATTTTGCACGTAGAGGGTCACCCGGCATCAGAACTACGTCTGCAAAATCACCCATTTCCGCATTAATGTGAGGAGTTGCCATGAAATTTTCCTTTATTCAGTTATTGGATTCACAGGAAAGACTTACCAAAGTCCATCGCCGTTGTATCAAAGTAGGTTGCTAAGCTCTGACCGATGTCGGCGAAAGTATCGCGACGACCTAGCGAGCCTGCTGCAACAGGTTTACCAAAGACCAGCACAGGAATGTGCTCGCGAGTATGATCGGTACCCGGCCAGGTTGGATCACAACCGTGGTCTGCCGTTAAGATCAATACATCGCCCTCTTGCATTTTATCCATCAGCTCAGGCAGACGAGAGTCAAAGTACTCCAGTGCTGCCGCATAGCCTGCCACATCACGGCGGTGGCCATACGCTGAGTCAAAATCAACAAAGTTGGTGAAGATAATCGTGCTGTCGCCCGCTTCGTCCATCTGGGTCAGCGTAGCATCAAACAGCGCCGGAATACCGGTGGCTTTCACTTTATGGGTGATGCCACAGTTCGCGTAAATATCCGCAATCTTACCGATAGAAATCACGCTGCCGTTTTTTTCTTCCACCAGCTTTTGCAATACTGTCGCTGACGGTGGCTCAACCGATAGATCACGACGGTTACCGGTACGCTCAAATTGGCCTTTGCCCGCGCCGATAAACGGACGCGCGATCACTCGACCAATATTGTAGTCTTCCAGCTCTTCCCGTGCGATCTGGCAAAGCTCAAGCAGGTTATCCAAGCCGTAAGTTTCTTCATGACATGCGATCTGAAAAACCGAGTCCGCCGAGGTATAGAAGATAGGCTTGCCGGTTTGCATGTGCGCTTCGCCCAAATCATCCAGCACTTGTGTGCCTGAGGCGTGGCAGTTCCCCAAATAGCCTGGCAAGTTGGCACGGGTCACGATGCGATCCAGCAGCTCTTGTGGGAAGCTGTTGGTTTTATCCGTAAAGTAGCCCCACTCAAACAGCACAGGCACACCGGCCATTTCCCAGTGACCTGATGGGGTATCTTTGCCTGACGAAAGCTCTGCCGCGTGACCGTAAGCGCCGATCACTTCAGCGTCGCCGTCCATCCCAGCCGGCACTGAGCCCGTTGATTCAAACGCGGCTTTGGCCAGACCCAAACGTGTCAGGTTAGGCAGCGTGATCGCCCCTTGGCGCATGCCATTGTCGGCTTCGCCATTGGCACAGCGCTCAGCAATGTGGCCCAGCGTATCTGAACCCACGTCGCCAAATTTGTCAGCATCAGCGGTTGCGCCAATCCCAAAAGAATCAAGAACACAGATAATTGCGCGTTTCATTGTCACCTCTATACATCCTGCAGAGTAATTCGACGATACACATCCGGTGTTGCCACTGGCGCGGTGTCACCTAAGGTGACCGCGGCCAAAATCTCATTCGCGGCTTGCTGCCACTGCGCTTCATTTTGCGCGTGGATCATCGCGATTGGACGTTGGCTATCAGCCACCTCACCAAGACGGATCATTTGATCTAGGCCCACGGCGTAATCAATGCGATCGGCGGCTACTCGACGACCACCACCCATGCCGACAACCGCCATACCCAATGCACGGGTATCCATTGCCGTCACAATGCCAGAGTTTGGCGCATACACAGGTTTAATCAGTGACGCTTGTGGCAAATAGTGATTGTAGTGCTCAACAAAATCCGTTGGACCACCTAAGCCTGCAACCATCAGACCAAAGCGCTCTGCTGCTGCCCCGTTTGCCAGCACCGCATCCAGTTTTTGACGCGCTTGAGCTTCATCGCTCGCTAGACCGGCGTTGATCAACATGTCAGCACACAGCGCCATGGTCACTTCGTACAAACGCGGGTTGCGCTCGCCTTCACCAGTCAAGAAACGCACCGCTTCACGTACTTCCAACGCGTTACCCGCGCTCGACGCCAGCACTTGGTTCATGTCGGTCAGCAAAGCCGTGGTTTTGGTGCCTGCACCGTTCGCAACGGCAACGATAGAGCGCGCGAGATCTTCTGATGCGTCGTAGGTTGGCATAAACGCGCCAGAGCCGACTTTGACATCCATCACTAGCGAGCCAAGACCGGCCGCCAGTTTCTTCGATAGGATCGACGCGGTGATCAGTGAGATGTTATCCACGGTCGCCGTTACGTCACGGGTCGCGTAAACACGCTTGTCCGCTGGCGCTAAGTCGCCGGTTTGACCGATGATCGCCACGCCCGCTTGCTTGGTCACGAGACCAAACACTTCGTTGGTTGGGGTGATGTTGTAGCCCGGAATGGATTCCAGCTTATCCAAGGTACCACCCGTGTGACCTAGGCCGCGGCCAGAGATCATCGGCACATAGCCGCCACATGCCGCCACCATTGGGCCCAGCATAAGTGAAGTGACGTCGCCTACACCACCGGTAGAGTGTTTATCGACGATAGGACCGCCAAAATCCCACGGTGCCCAATCCAGCACCATGCCAGAGTCACGCATCGCACACGTCAGTGCCACACGCTCATCCATGGTCATATCGTTGAAATAGATAGCCATCGCAAACGCCGCGATCTGACCTTCAGATACGGTGTCTTTGGCGATGCCTTGAATGAAAAAGTTAATCTCTTCGCGAGTCAGCGCAATGTTGTCGCGCTTTTTACGAATGATCTCTTGAGGTAAAAACATACAACTACTCCAGAGAAATGCGATAACAAGGTTGGCGCAAGGCGCGCCAACGCTGTGCAACAAGATCGGCAAGTACGCATCGTCGATATTAGCTCAGCACGGTTCGTGCTGCCCTAACGCGGCGATGTCGTCTTACTTGCCGTGGGGCTGATTAATAGCCGCCCTGTGCTGCTTCTTCGCCTTCACCTAGAGTGTGAAGTAGGTTCGCTAGCAGGCTAGATGCACCGAAACGGTAGTGCGCAGAATCTGCCCACTCTGCACCAAGGATGCTATCTGCCATTGCTAGGTATTGTGCCGCGTCTTCAGCGGTACGTACGCCGCCCGCTGGCTTAAAGCCCACAGTTGTGTCAACGCCCATCTCTTTGATCACGCGTAGCATGATTTCTGCTGATTCTGGGGTTGCGTTAACAGGCACTTTACCGGTTGAGGTTTTGATAAAGTCTGCGCCTGCCTTGATTGAGATTTCAGACGCTTTACGGATCAGTGCGTCTTCTTTTAGCTCGCCGGTTTCGATGATCACTTTCAGTGTCACGTCACCACACGCGGCTTTACATTGCTTAACAAGCTCAAAGCCAACTTCTTCGTTGCCAGCCATTAGCGCGCGGTATGGGAATACTACGTCCACTTCATCAGCACCGTAAGCCACTGCTGCGCGAGTTTCTGCCACTGCGATCTCGATATCGTCGTTACCGTGCGGGAAGTTAGTCACTGTCGCGATTTTGATCTCAGGGGTACCTTGCTCACGCAGGGTCTTCTTAGCAATCGGGATAAAGCGAGGGTAGATACAGATAGCAGCGGTGTTGCCCACTGGGCTCTTCGCACTGTGACAAAGATCGATCACCTTTTGATCGGTGTCGTCATCGTTCAGTGTGGTTAGATCCATTAGTTTAAGTGCACGTAGTGCTGCTGCTTTTAATTCGCTCATGACGATCTCCAGTCCTAAATTTCTTAACCCAAATAAATTGGAATACAGCTCGGTTTCCCCGAAGGGCTCTGCAAAATGCAGAATGAGCGGACTTGGTTCCTTGAAGACTTAGTTAAACGTGGCACCGCTTTGCTCGGGGTAATAGGGCAAAGGGTACACCGCCGGTGCTAATCGACATCCTTGTTCACCGCGCAAGCAGAGTGCGCTGGCGTCCATTACGCCAGACAACACTCAGGTTGCTTGCTGATCACCGCTACGCCTCACCAGTACGGTGGGCCTAACGACAAATTCTTTCACTGCGTCTCGCGCAGTTGGGGTGTTGCTTACTTTGGCTTATGCGTTGCTTGTGCGAGTTATCGTTACGAGAAAAACCGCTCGACAATCCACTGGTATATCACGCTACCGGCATAGACGCCAACGATCCCCATCACACCCGACAACACAGGTGGCGCGGGTATCGGCAGTTTTATCGCTGAAAAGACAATACCAACGATCAAGCCCGCCAGTAACGCTAACAAAACTTCCTGCATACGGTGCTCCTCTGTATGGGTCTGGACAACCTAATCTAAGCGATTTTACCGTCGACTTAAATCCTTGTTGTCGTTTTCACTCATTGCCATTTTGGCCTACGCTCGCGGCGTATCGGGTCAATCAGGCTAAATACCCACTTAGTGTAGACCCTGCACTTTGTAAAACTCGACCTCAAAAATTAAGGATCACGCCAGATACTCTGCGCCAATGCCAAAGCAAACGTTTTGCATACTTTAGCGAGGGAAAAGCAAAACGCTTTTCCCTAAAACAACAAACGCCACAGCAAGCTGTGGCGTTTAATTTCATTCGACTCGCAATTACGCCAGTGTAATGAAGAAACCAGCGATGGTTGCTGCCATCAGGTTAGATAGCGTACCTGCGATGATAGCTTTGATACCCATGCGCGCGATATCACCACGACGCTTAGGAGCAAGACTACCTAGGCCACCCAGAAGGATAGCGATAGAAGACAGGTTAGCAAAACCACACAGTGCGAAAGAGATGATCGCTTTGGTCTTCTCAGACAGGGCAATTACTGCGCCTGATGCCACTGCGTCTGCATTTAGGTATTGTGCGAAGCCTGCGTATGCAACGAATTCGTTAGCTACGGTCTTAAGACCGATGAACTCACCCGCGATAACGGCTTCAGACCATGGCACACCGATGATCCACGCTAGTGGTGCGAACAACCAACCTAGAATTTGCTCTAGAGTCAGTGACACTTGCGCCGCGCCCATTACTGCGTCTTTCGCCGCTAGTACTGCAGTGCCCACTTCAGCATCGTTAAATACTGCAAGACCTGCCATTAGCGCGTCACGGTTAACTTGAGTACCGTCAAAACCACCTGCTAGAGCAGCCACTTCCGCGACTTTCGCCATTTCTGCTTGTGCGTCAGCCATCACAGCAATCGCAACTGCGCCGTCAGTTTGTACTGCGGTTTGTAGAGAAGCAAACGCTACACGTAGTGCTTCATTACCGTAGCCAAATAGACCGCCTAGAGAGCCGATAATACCGTTAAGTAGTGCAATCAAGCCGATGAAGGCGATTAGCATTGCACCAACGTTAAGCGCAAGTTGTAGACCAGAAGCCGCACCGCCCGCTGCTGCGTCGATCACGTTAGCTGGTTTGTCTTCGCCTTCTGCGTCGATGTTGTCTAGCTGCTCAACAGGTTGATCCGTTTCAGGCTTGATGATTTTAGCAAAGAGTAGACCACCCGGAGCCGCCATGAAAGAAGCCGCTACTAGATATTCAATTGGCACGCCCATTGCTGCGTAACCCGCCATTACACCACCCGCGATAGACGCCAAACCACCACACATAACGGCGAATAGTTCAGATTGCGTCATGCGAGGAACGAAAGGACGAACCACTAGCGGTGCTTCAGTTTGACCAACGAAGATATTCGCTGCCGCTGACATTGATTCCGCGCGAGAAGTGCCTAGCGCTTTTTGTAGACCGCCACCTAGGATTTTGATCACCCACTGCATGATACCCAAGTAGTAAAGAACTGAGATCAGTGCAGAGAAGAAAATAAGTGTTGGAAGAACCTGGAATGCGAAGATGAAACCAAGGCCATCAACAGAGAAGTTCACTAGGTTGCCGAAAAGGAAACCGGTACCTTGTGCACCAAAGTTAATGACACTTGAAACGGCATCTGAAACGCTTTTCAGAACTTGCTGACCCGCAGGCACAAACAAGATGAAGCCACCCAAAATAAACTGGATAGCAAATGCACCACCAACGGTGCGCAAGTTAATTGCTTTACGGTTATCAGACAGAAGTACTGCGATTGCTAGCAGTGCTACCATCCCAACCAAGCTCATCATCAGGCTCATAGTAAAAGGATTCCTAAAATGTGTTATGGCGTCTCGACAGATTTGGCTCGTTAAGAGTCAGCCGCATTATACAAATGGGCGGCGCGATAAAATAATACTTCTCTCCCATTTATCAAAGTAACTATAACTAAAACCCTAACTTAAACGTGATCTGTGTCACACAAAAAATTACACGTTTGCGCAATCGTTTAAGGCAAACGTTTGCAGTGGCTTTGGATAGTCACCGCATCAATGCAAAAACTTCCAGACTAGACTGCCTGCACTCTTCCACGATTTTGACTTCCGTACAGCTTTTTATCTGTGCCAATGCCGTCACAATCAGTGGCAGTTGTGCTGGATGATTCGTGTCGCCTTGATAACCACTCAGAGGCATATCCGGCGCATCCGTTTCTAACACTAGTGCATCCAAAGGCAATCGCCTAACTGCGTCACGGGTCTTCTTTGCCCGCTCATAGGTAATAGTGCCGCCGATCCCCAGCTTGTATCCCATATCTACTAGCTGGCAGCCTTGTTGATAGCTACCGCTAAAAGCGTGGTAAATGCCCGCCTGTTGGACTGGGTTACGCTTCAGTAGCTGCACCAGCTCGTTAAACGCTTTACGACAGTGCAAAAGCACGGGCAAATCAAACTGGTTCGCGAGCCGCAATTGCTGCGTTAGTACCTCAACTTGCACGTCGCGCGCTGCGTACTCGGTCGCGGCAAAAAAATCTAACCCGCACTCTCCCACGGCAATGCACTTAGGGTGCGCCAAGGCGAGCTGCGCCGTTAAGGCTGCCACTGCGGTCTGCGGATCTTCAGGCATAAATACCGGATGGATCCCCAAGCCGAAATAGAGCGCGTCATGTTGGCTCGCTAGCGTTGCCAGATGTTGCCAGTTTTGCTCGCCGATCGCCGGGATAACAATACGGCTCACCCCGGCCTGTGCTGCTCGCGCTAAATGTGCGTCAACAGGTGAAAACGGCGCAAAATCAAAATGGCAATGGGTATCAATTAACATGCAAACTTCAACTCATGTTTCTGGTTTTTACGTTCATGTTTTTACGCTTCAGGCGCTTACGTTTCAGGCTCTTGCCTTTCTTGTGACCCTTCTCGTTGCCCTTCTCACGCATGGCGTTTTTAGGCCCAAAAAGATCCGAAGATGGAAAAACGTTCTTCTTTCTGCACTTTTCACTAAGCAGTAAACAAAAACCAGTTGAACCCACTAAGGAGTGACACCCTAACAGCTTACTTGGCTAAGCGCACCGCGACGAGGATGGAAATAGTCAAAGTTGCGATGGACAACATAATCGCCGCGTTATTGCGGCCGTTTTCGTTCGGCTTTGGGCTCAACATCATCATATCGTACCGGACAGCAACTGCGCCGATTCTCCGGCACCAAGCCCATCCGCTGACACCATGCGTCGTAGCGGGCGATCCAGCGACGTAACCACTGCATTCGACCTCCTTAGCCTTGTTCAACATAGTTGATTTATTGGGCAATTATAAACAAAAAGAGCCACCATAAAGGTGACTCAATGCATACTTATTAGACCGGCTTTCGCGAGGGCTTAGTGCTCGCGTGTCGCGCGGAATTCCACATCAGGGAAACGCTCTTTCGCCAGATTCAGGTTCACCATGGTCGGTGCGATATAGGTCAGGTTATCGCCACCATCCAGCGCAAGGTTGGTTTGGTTTTTACGTTGGAAATCATCCAATTTCTTCGCATCACCACATTCCACCCAACGCGCGGTTGCCACGTTAACCCCTTCGTAGATCGCTTCGACGTTGTACTCTGACTTCAGACGCGCCACAACCACATCAAACTGCAGCACACCAACCGCGCCCACGATCAAATCGTTGTTCTGTAGCGGACGGAACACCTGCACCGCACCTTCTTCAGAAAGCTGTACCAGACCTTTGAGCAACTGCTTTTGCTTCAATGGATCTTTTAGGCGAATACGGCGGAACAGCTCAGGTGCGAAGTTCGGGATACCCGAGAACTTCAGGCTTTCACCTTGGGTAAAGGTATCACCGATCTGGATCGTGCCGTGGTTATGCAGACCAATAATGTCACCGGCATAAGCATGCTCTGCACGTGAACGATCGCCCGCCATGAAGGTCACCGCATCCGAAATGCTCACCTGCTTGCCACTGCGCACATGGTTCATTTTCATACCTTGGGTATACGTACCCGATACGATACGCATGAACGCAATACGGTCGCGGTGTTTTGGATCCATGTTCGCTTGGATCTTAAAGACGAAGCCTGAGAACTTTTCTTCGGTCGCTTCAACATCACGCTCAACCGCTTGACGCGTTTTAGGCATTGGCGCCCACTCGGTCAAACCTTCCAGCATGTGGTCAACACCAAAGTTACCCAATGCGGTACCGAAGTACACCGGCGTCAACTCACCTTTTAGGAACGACTCAAGATCAAACTCAGCGCACGCGCCCATAACAAGCTCTAGCTCTTCACGCACACTCGCAGCAAGATCAGCACCGACTTTTTCGTCGAGTTCCGGGTTATCCAAGCCTTTGACAATGCGTACTTCTTGGATTTCGTGACCATGGCCAGACGCGTACAAAATCGTTTCGTCACGATGAATGTGGTAAACACCCTTGAACTCTTTACCACAACCGATAGGCCAAGTAATTGGCGCACACATCATGCCGAGTTCGTTTTCGACTTCGTCCAACACTTCCATCGGATCGCGAACTTCACGGTCCAATTTGTTCATAAAGGTGACGATTGGGGTATCACGAAGGCGTGTTACTTCCATCAACTTGCGGGTACGATCTTCGACACCTTTCGCGGCATCGATCACCATCAAACAAGAGTCAACCGCAGTTAGCGTACGGTAGGTATCTTCGGAAAAGTCTTCGTGTCCCGGGGTATCGAGCAGGTTGACCAAGCAGTTGTTAAACGGAAACTGCATAACCGAGGTCGTTACCGAGATCCCACGCTCTTTCTCCATCTCCATCCAGTCTGACTTTGCATGCTGGTTAGAACCACGACCTTTTACCGTACCGGCTTTTTGGATCGCGTTTCCGAACAACAACACTTTTTCAGTGATGGTGGTTTTACCCGCATCGGGGTGCGAGATGATAGCGAACGTTCTTCGCTTGTTGATTTCATTGAGGTAACTAGACATTCATTAACCCGGTATTTTGGTACACAGCCATGTACACAAACAGCGCTATGTACATAATTCTCATTTTGTTGGGGGGGATTATAGGGGAAAGTGATCTTTATTTACACATTCGAAAAGCGCGAGAAACCGATCCGGCGCCATTATCAATCTGTACCGTCTTCATGGCGGGCTTCTCCCAGTAAAGATCCACCTGCAAAGCAGGTGGCTTTGAATGGCCCCCTATAAGGGGGCTCACTGTTAATTCTCTATACCTAGCTTCATTTGGCGCTCCTCTTCCTCCTTCCCCACTCGATCTTGATGCCTGACATATCTGCGAATAATTTCCTCGTTCATTCCTACCGAATCAACGAAGTAACCTCGCTGCCAGAACTTGTTACCCCAAAGCTTTTTCTTTCTCAAATACGGAAATTTATTGAATAACCTAATCGCTGTACGGCCTTTAATAAAACCCATATAGCTTGAAATACTCAGGCTCGGTGGTAGTCTCACGACCAAATGAACATGGTCGATTTGAACGTTCAGCTCTACAACCTTACATTTCTTCATATTGCTGTAAACGTAGATGCTTCTGTACAACTCCTTACCTAGATTACCCTTGAGTATTTTTAGGCGATACTTCGGAGTCCACACTATATGATACTGGCATCTGTAATACACATGTGAGGCGGATTCATATCTGCTCATGTTCTCTATCTCCTTGATTTGCTGGTTACAAACGAGGACATATTGAACATGAGCGTCCTTCGGGCAAAGCCCAAAAGAACGATCACCACCTTCTAAAGAAGGTGGTTTAAGGTTGGAAAAACAAAAAAACGCGCCCAAATGTGAGCGCGTTTTATGAATGATGGTTTGCCCGGGGTATTTCAATGGCGTCGCCGGCGTTGCGCTTAATAGCGCCTTTGTGACTCGCTCTCTAGAAAACAGTGCGGACTTCACCGGAGTTAGAATCGTAATACACCTGCAAACGCGGCTGTGCGTTATAGGTGTAGGTGCAGTCATTTTGTCCATGATAGAAGGCATTGTAGGCCGCACTATTGTCACCCGTCACCTCTGCGCCCTGAGACACTAGTACCGCGCGCCACACATCCAAACAATCGTCCGTGCTATTGAGCGTTAAACTGCGCCCACGGGTATCGGCCGGATAACCAAATTGGTTCACGCTCAGATCCCCACCGGCTATCGGATCGGCGATCGGAATAAAATCTTTGATTGCCTGTCCCTTGCCTCGCATCTGCCATACCAAGTGCACTTGCTTCACCCCGCTGGCAAACGCCGATGCGGTCGCGACAAACGTCGCTTCTTGCGCTTCATCTTGCATGTTGATAAATCGAGGCATCGCGGTCACGGCTAGCACGCCCAAAATGACGATCACTACCACCAGCTCGATCAGTGTAAAACCTTGCTGTTGTTTCAAGACCGCCTCCCTTTCCTGACGAAATCTCTTGAATTGTTGTTCTTCAATATAGGTTGGGCCCAACGCCCACCTGTCCAGTTACCTAAACAGAGTTATCAATATCATAGGCGAAATGGCAAAGTGCGGCAGGCTACTATGGTAATTCCCTGAAAACGCTTGGTTAAGTTGCAAAGCAGCCCTAGAAAAAGATGAAATCATCAATGAAAACTGAGGGGAAATGTGTGAAACACGCAGCGCTGACCGCAACGTTTCAGTGATAACCGCCAAGGTAGGGCGGCTCACACAAGGATTGAACATGCGCCAAAACAGATATACACTAAATCATATATTCACCAATCCATATATTGATAACTGAATCTGTTTATAGGACAACGCTATTATGGGTATCTTTGAACGCTATCTCTCTGTTTGGGTCGGGCTTAGCATCGCTGCGGGCGTTGTTCTCGGCAACCTCTTTCCCGAAACCTTTGCTGTTATTGCCAAACTCGAGTGGGCACATGTCAACCTGCTGGTGGCCGTGCTGATTTGGATCATGATCTACCCCATGATGGTGCAGGTCGACTTCTCTGCGGTCAAAGATGTGGGCAAGAAACCGAAAGGCTTGCTGCTTACCGTCGTGATCAACTGGTTAGTCAAACCTTTTACCATGGCCTTCATAGGCTGGCTGTTCTTCAAAGGGCTTTTTGCTGATTGGGTCGACCCGCAAACGGCCAATGAATATATCGCGGGGATGATCTTGCTTGGTGTTGCACCGTGTACCGCGATGGTATTTGTGTGGAGCCAACTGACCAAAGGCGACGCCAATTACACCTTAATCCAGGTCTCCGTTAACGATCTGATCATGATCGTGGCGTTTGCGCCGATTACGGCTTTTTTACTCGGTGTCAGTGATATTACCGTGCCATGGGAAACCCTGCTTAGCTCGGTCATCTTGTATGTGGTGTTACCTTTGATTGCCGGCGTGATCACCCGTCGCCGGTTGGAAAAAAACGCTGACCAACTCGATACTTGGCTGGCCAACGTCAAACCTTGGTCGGTGGTGGGGCTGCTCGGCACCGTTGTGCTGCTGTTTGGTTTTCAAGCGCCAACCATTATTGCCGAGCCGCAATCCATTGTCTTAATCGCGATCCCGCTACTGCTGCAAACCTACGGTATTTTCGCAATCACTTATTGGGCGGCGAAACGCATGAATCTGCCCCATAACGTTGCCGGTCCGGCGAGTATGATCGGCACATCAAACTTCTTTGAATTAGCCGTCGCGGTGGCGATTTCGCTGTTTGGTTTACACTCTGGCGCGGCGCTTGCCACCGTTGTTGGTGTCTTGGTTGAGGTGCCGGTGATGTTGTCACTGGTCTATGTGGTTAACGCGACTCGTCATTGGTTTGATCCGGTAAAAGCATAAACCGCAGGGCATAAACCACGAAGCATCAGCGATAAAAAAGGAGGCGCCGTATTGGCACCTCCTTTTAGCAAACTGAGCGGCAGAGGTGTTTCAGCACACCTTATCAAATACCAAGAGACAAATTACGCGAATGGGTTATCCGCTAAAAAGCAGGTCATCACCAAGGCCGCTTCACGGCCATTCTTGGTTGGGTAATAGCCGTCACGGCGATCAATTTCGTTAAAGCCCAGCGCTTCATATAAACGATACGCGCGCTCATTTGACTCACGCACTTCCAGCCAGCCTTCTTCACCACCCAGCTGCGCCGCTTCCGCCATAAAGGCTTCCACTAGCTGACGGCCAATACCCTTGCCCTGTTGCTCCGGTGCGACCGCGACGTTCAACAAGGTCGCTTCGCCCGCAACTTGTTGGCCATAAAAGTAACCCAACACGTTGCCTTGCTCGACCCACACTCGATTAAAACCAATTTTGCTCGGGGTTTGGCGAATTAAAGATTCCGACCACGGGTAGGCATGCGCTTGCTGCTCGATTGCCCACACCTGATCGTGATGTTGCTCGGTCATTGGGACCAAATGTAACGAGATTGCCATGAAAGATTCACTGTTGAATTAGAGATAGCGGCAAATTTGCTGCCACAGTTGTTTCTTTGCAGCGGGTTGATCGTGCAATGCCTGCAATGAAGGCGAGCTCAGCTGATGCAGACCTTCTGGCGCGCTACCGTTGCAGCCAGCAAACCAGATCCACGCCAGTTGGTGCTCGCCCAGTTGCGCCACGCCGTCGGATGGCAGCATCAGTGCATCGTCAGGGGTTAAATTCATGCTTTGCAAAATGCGGCCAAACAGCCATGCGTCCTGCTCAGACAGCGTATCGTCGCACACCAAAAGCAAGCGACAAGCATCAGGCAAGTTCACCAATGTCGGTGATAAATCAGGATAGAAATGCGGGTGACGCAACTGCCAGCGCGACACTCCCATGGCCGCGAGGCGCTGATCCGTCGCCACACGAGCGTTGTCAGATAACGGCATAATAGGCCTCAAATAGGGTCAACATTCGCAGCGGCATCCTACCCTTCACGACGTCAACTTACAACTCATTAAACGCAGCGCTGTACTCAACACGGCCCGATAACTGACACAGCGAATCAGGCAACAGCTCTCGCACCATAAACAGCTCTTCGGGCACCGGCCAGCGGCAATCTAACTGATGCGCAGCCGCTGTCACAAAGCCACTGGAGCGATAATTCTGCGGATCGCCCAGCACCACCACCACGGGATAGCCAAGTTCTGCTAAGATCTCAAAACCCTCGGCAATCAGCGCCTTGGCGATCCCTTGTTGGCGATGATCCGGATGAACGGCCAATGGTCCCAACCCTTGCCAACCACGCTCCTCTCCCGCCACGGTTACTGGGCTAAAGAAAATATGTCCCATCACCTCGCCGTCATCGTCAGTGGCCACCAAAGAGAGGGTCGTTTCGCTGTTTTCACGCAACGTCATCACCAATTGGGCTTCGGCATCGGTCTCGAAAGCTTGTTTGAGTAAGCGATCGATACGCATGATATCGGCTGGCGCTTCAGTTCTTATAAGCATGCTCTGGCTCCGCTGTATAGGTCATTCCCGCTTCAATAAACTGTGCCAGTTGCTCTAGCATCACTGTCATCGGTTTTGGCAATGCCGCCCAGTCCACGCTATCCATCAAGTTTTTCACTTCCAAGCCCAATTCGGTATCACCGCTGATCGCCAAACGACGTTGGAAGAACAAGGTGTCCGGATCTTCTTTGCGCGCGGCGATCAAAATCAGATCGTTCGCCGTACCGCTAAAACAGACATCAACCTGCTCACAGGTTTGCGCCACCACTAAGGCATCGTTGGCATAGCTAACATACGCAGTTAGCCCCAGATCGATCACGCTCACTTCAAGCCAGCGATCTTCTAAAAATTCAAAATCGCCATCCTCTAGCGCCTCATGGAAAACTTTACTCAACGCATTTAACAACACGGTCTGTTTTACAGAGAAAGGCACCCATTGCGCCGGTACACGCAAAAATGACGGTCCTTTTGTCACTAGAGAATGATGCAGTTGCTTCAGCACGCGATTTTTCCTTATCAATAAATAAACTGTGGGCATTGTAGAGCAGACATCGCCCGTTTACTGCGATGTTAAATCAAAAAATGCCCGAATGTAGGGATGAATGTGAGATTGATACAGCAACCTATTAACACAATGGCAATTTATCCTTGCGATGTGAAATCAGTCAGTTAAAGTGTTTAATAACGCACATTTAAGGTAAATCTTGACGGCAATGTCTACCGATCAACTCTCTCACTGGCTTCCTCTGTTGACTGATCACAGTCCGTTTTTGTTCGCGATTTTAGATACCAATCACCGCTATCTTGTCGTTAACAACCGCTACTGTGAACTCAGTGGCCTTGCACGCGACGAGTTAATTGGTAAAAAAGACAGTAGCGCTTTAGGTCAAGATTTCTACGCCTCCATTGCCCCCTACTACGAGCGTGCATTAGCGGGTGAACAGGTGGAAACCGAAATCACCGTTGGCGCGCCGCCGGTGGAAACCACGTTTTATTTCAGCTTGGTGCCACTCAAAGATGACAGCTCTGGGATCACTTCTATCATGCTGCACGGCATGGATACCTCTGAGCGCCAAGTGATCCTATCGTCATTGGAAGAAAGCGAGCGGCAAGTCAGCGGCTTACTGACCTTGGCCAGTGAAGGCTTTTGCGTAATTGAAAACAACCATGTGATCTCCGCCAACCCGCAAGCCATCGAGCTGCTCGGCATTAATAACCCCAATGAGATCTATGGGCAGCCGCTCGGACGTTACTTAATCGATCCGCATACCCGACGCACCGTTGGCGAACGTTTAACCCAACTAGAAGAAGGCGACGTGTGGCTGTGTCACTCGACCCCGAGTGCGAAGAAAGAGCGTCACCTTGAAGTTACCGCCCACAGTATTACCGTTCTCGGATCGCCAGGTCAGTTGATCAAGCTCACCGAGCGTGAAGCGGTCAAACCGGCCAAGCCGCCAGTCCCGCATAATCTCGAAAATGATCCGCTAACTGGGCTGCTCAACCGCCACGGATTTACCCAACAGATCGGCCATGTGATCGCAGAAGAGATGCCGTTAGATGTGATGTATATCGACATCGATAACTTCAAGAACATCAACGATTCACTCGGCCACCATATCGGCGACCGCGTGCTGCGCGAAATCGCGGATCGCCTAACTCAGTACTTGCCAGAAAACGCGATTTTGGGCCATCTTGGCGGCGATGAGTTTGGTGTTATCGTTAAAGATCCCTGTGAAGAATCATCCAAGCAGATCGCACAACAAGTGATCGATTTGGTTAACTCGCCTTTTGATCTGCTCCATTTTCGCAAGCACCTTGCCTGCTCGATTGGCATCGTCCGCTACCCAGAGCATGGCCGCGACGCGCGCATGCTGATGCAAAACGCCGATACGGCGATGTACGAAGCAAAAAAGCGTGGCCGTAACCGCTACGTCTGCTTTGATATCAACATGAGTAAAGAAGCCCGCATCCGCTTGTGGCTAGAAATCGAGCTGCAAAAAGCGATAAAAAATCAGCGACTTGAAGTCTGGTATCAGCCGAAAGTCGATGCGCGCAACTTCGCGGTGTGCGGCGCTGAAGCCTTGGTACGCTGGAAACACCCCGTCGAAGGTTATATCAGCCCGGGGCAGTTTATTCCGGTGGCAGAGCGCTCGGGCCTCATCGAGCAACTCGGTTTGGCGGTGATGCGCGAGGTCTTTCGCAGTGTACGCGAATGGCGTCGCAGTAAAATCCTGACGGGGCGGATCGCGATCAACCTGTCGCCGCAGCAGTTTGGTAACCCGGATCTGATCAAAAACGTCACCTATTTACTGCGCCAAGAGCAAGTCGATCCTAACGACATCACCTTCGAGCTCACCGAAAGTGCGGTAATGAGTGACAGCGATCATGCGATTCAAATGCTCAATGCGATCAAAGCGCTCGGCATTGCGTTGTCGATTGATGACTTTGGTACCGGCTATTCATCGCTGGCGTATCTGACCCGCTTCCCACTCGATGAACTGAAAATCGACCGCGCGTTTATTAAAGACATCGATACCCATCCAAAACAAGCGACGCTGGTGGAAAGTATTATCCATCTGGGCAAGTCGTTAGACATGCAAATCGTCGCCGAAGGGATCGAAACCCAAGAGCAAGCGCAGCTGATCTCGAACTTGCAATGTCATGCGATACAAGGATTTCACTTCTATAAGCCTATGCCTAAAGATGAGTTTGAAACCGTCTTGCAAGAACACATACTTGGGCAGCGTTGATATCTATTTCAGACCTATTGGTCAGAGAAATGTAGAGAAGGCGTTTCCCTTGCTATTTCATTGCTAAATATTGTTGTAAATCAATTTACAGCCATGTTGCAGACCGTAACATCAGGGTGACCCTTGGATGACAGGAAACAAACATGGAATTATTGTGCCCAGCTGGCAACTTACCTTCTCTTAAGTCAGCTGTCGACAATGGCGCGGACGCGGTCTACATTGGCTTCAAAGACGACACCAATGCGCGCCACTTTGCGGGCCTCAACTTCACCGAACGCAAACTCGAAAAAGCCGTGCAGTACATTCGCGATCACAACCGCAAACTGCACGTTGCTCTGAACACTTTCGCTCACCCTGACGGTTTCGAACGCTGGACCAAAGCGGTCGACAATGCCGTCGCGATTGGCGCAGATGCGCTGATCATCGCCGATCTGAGCTTGCTCGACTACGCTGCAACCCGCTATCCCGATATGGAGCTGCATCTCTCTGTCCAAGCTTCAGCAACCAATGTGGCGGCGATTGATTACTACAAAAAGAACTTCAACGTAAAACGCGTGGTGTTGCCTCGCGTACTGTCGATCCATCAAGTTAAACAGCTATCGCGTCAAACCGATATGGCATTGGAAGTCTTCGCTTTTGGTAGCTTGTGCATTATGTCTGAAGGACGCTGTTATCTTTCGTCTTACCTCACCGGCGAGTCACCCAATACTGTCGGTGCTTGCTCACCGGCCAAATATGTCCGTTGGGAGCAACACGGCGATGTGATGGAAACGCGCCTGAACAACGTGTTGATCGACCGTTATCAAGAAGGTGAAACCGCCGGCTATCCAACCTTGTGTAAAGGCCGTTTTGAGGTCGAAGGCAACTGCTATCACGCGCTTGAAGAGCCCACCAGCTTAAACACCTTGGCGATCTTACCTGAGCTGTTCGCCGCCAATATTGCCTCGGTTAAAATCGAAGGCCGTCAGCGCAGTCCGGCTTACGTCGAGCAAGTCACCCGCGTATGGCGCGCAGCCATCGATCGTTACAAAGCCGCACCTGAGCACTATCAGGTTGAAGCGCACTGGAACCAAGCACTGGATAAAGTCTCGGAAGGCAGCCAAACCACACTGGGCGCTTACCACCGACACTGGCAATAAGGATATTACCCATGCAATTTTCGTTAGGCCCAGTGCTGTACTACTGGCCAAAAGACAACCTCGTCGAGTTTTACCAGCGCGCTGCCGACAGCGACGCCGATATTGTTTACCTCGGGGAAACCGTCTGCTCCAAGCGCCGCCAGACCAAAATGGCCGATTGGCTCTCTATCGGACGCGAACTCGCCGCCAGTGGTAAGCAAGTCGTGCTATCAACAATGGCGCTGTTAGAAGCGCCGAGCGAGGTCAACCTGCTCAAGCGTTACATCGACAATGGCGAGTTTTTGATTGAAGCCAATGATATGGGCGCCGTAGGTCTCGCCGCCGAGGCTCACGTCCCGTTTGTGTGTGGCGCGGCGATCAACGCTTACAATGCGCACAGCCTAAAGCATTTACTCGCCCAAGGAATGCAGCGCTGGTGCATGCCAGTAGAGTTGTCTCGCGATTGGCTACTTAACATCAAACAGCAATCACAAGAGCTGGGGATTTGGGATAAGTTTGAAACGGAAGTGTTTGCCTACGGTCACTTACCACTGGCCTATTCCGCCCGCTGTTTTACCGCGCGCGCCGAAAACCGCCCTAAAGATGACTGCGAAACCTGCTGTATTAACTACCCTACGGGCATGAAAGTGCGCAGCCAAGAAGCGCAAAGCGTGTTTACCCTCAATGGTATTCAAACGCAGAGTGGGGATTGCTATAACCTTATCAATGACCTCAGTGCGATGGCCGGATTGGTCGACATTGTGCGTTTGTCACCGCAAGGCAATGACACCTTAGAGATGGTCACGGCATTTAAGCTGCAGCAAAAAACAGCGCTGCGTGCTGACGAATGCAACGGCTACTGGCATCGGGTTGAAGGGATGGCCACGGTATAGTGCTCGTCTCGTATTGATAACGCGTCGATACAAAAAAAGCCGCGAAAGCGGCTTTTTAGAACTGATGAAAACAGCGTATTAGCGCGCGGTATGGCACCGCGATTACTGTGTTCCCATCCGCATCATCGCTAACTCCATTTGTGAGTAGCGGTGCTCAACGTATTCGTACACGTTACCCGCCATTGCCAGCTTGAACAGCTCTTCAGCTTCAGACTGATAACCGTGTTTGGCATAGCGCTTGGCAATGTAGAAATAGCTCTCACACAGCATTTCAGCCAACTGCTGGTTCGACTCGGCAATGCTCAAGCTTTCAAACAGTTGTTGCTCGCTGATCTCACCAAGATAGAACGCGGCAATGTTCCAGCCCCACAGACGCTTATCCGACATATCAACACGGGCGCGCAAGTTGGCATGTGCCATCTCCGGATCCAGCTCTAGCTCGGTTAAGTAAAGCCAAATCACTCGATAAGGATCGTTGATATCGTCTTGGTAATGCGCGGTGAGGTCTTTCTGCGCGAGGCGATAACGCTGGCCGTAATAAAGGGCGATCCCCATATTACGCTGCGCGAACGGATGATTAGGGCGTAACTCTAAGGCGGAATCGAACGCATCATAGGCCGCGCCAAAATTGTGCGCTTGGGTGTAGTACACGCCCAAGATATTAAAGACATCCGCCTGATCGGGCTTGTACTCTAACGATGAGACAAAGTCTTGTACCGCCAGTGCGCCTAATCCTAATGAATCCCTGATCATGCCACGCTCAAAGTGAATTTGCGCGCGTGTGGTGTTGTCCAAATCTTCGCGTTTTAACAACTCTTCAATGTGAACTAACTGAGACTGCTTTTGAAACGAGGGCTGCAGCGGCTCTGCTAGAGGTGGGTATATCCAAGTGACTTTTGCATCTTCAGGTGAAGTCGCACAACCGACCAATCCCCCAACAAGTAATAGCACTGCCCAAACACGTCTTCTCAATCTCTCTCTCCCTGCACAAAAAAAGGGGCGTAACGCCCCTTTATATCATGATTTATCATCAAAGACTTAGCTTTATCAGCTGTTAGCCTTCTACTGAATCATCTGCTGCTGGAGCGGCATTTTGCTCTGCTTGTACTTCTTTAATACTTAGACGTACACGGCCTTGGCGGTCAATTTCAAGAACTTTAACTTGAACTTCTTGACCTTCCGCTAGGTAATCAGACACTTTCTCTACACGTTGCTCAGAGATCTGAGAAATGTGTACTAGGCCATCTTTACCAGGAAGAATCGTCACGAACGCACCGAAGTCAGCTAGACGTGCAACTTTACCGTTGTAGATACGGCCAACTTCCACTTCTGCAGTGATTTCTTCAATACGGCGGATCGCTTCTTTCGCAGCAGCACCTTCCGTTGCAGCGATCTTAATCGTACCGTCGTCTTCGATTTCAATCGTTGTGCCAGTTTCTTCCGTCAGCGCACGGATCACTGCACCACCTTTACCGATAACGTCTTTAATTTTCTCAGCGTTAATCTTCATAGTATAGATGCGTGGCGCGAATTCAGAGATCTCTTCACGTGCACCAGAAAGGGCTTCGTCCATCACACTTAGGATGTGAGTACGTGCGCCTTTCGCTTGGTTCAGTGCGATTTGCATGATCTCTTTAGTGATACCTTCGATCTTGATATCCATCTGCAGTGCAGTGATACCGTCAGTGGTACCCGCTACTTTAAAGTCCATGTCACCAAGGTGGTCTTCGTCACCTAGGATGTCGGAAAGCACAACGAAATCGTCGCCTTCTTTCACAAGACCCATCGCGATACCCGCAACAGACGCTTTGATTGGCACACCTGCATCCATAAGAGCAAGAGACGTACCACATACAGACGCCATTGAAGACGAACCGTTTGACTCAGTGATTTCAGATACCACACGTACAGTGTACGGGAACTCATCAACTGAAGGCATAACCGCAGCAATACCGCGCTTCGCTAGTTTACCGTGGCCGATTTCACGACGCTTAGGTGAACCAACAAAACCAGTCTCACCAACACAGTATGGAGGGAAGTTGTAGTGCAGCATGAAGTAATCTTTACGCTCGCCAGTCAGCTCGTCGATGATCTGCGCGTCACGTTGAGTACCAAGAGTTGCTGTTACCAACGCCTGAGTTTCACCACGAGTGAACAGAGATGAACCGTGAGTACGTGGAAGAACGCCAGTACGTACATCTAGTGCACGAACCATGTCTTTCTCACGACCATCGATACGTGGGTTGCCCGCGATGATGCTACGACGAACAACAGTTTTCTCTAGATCGTGGAAGATAGTGTGAACTTCTTTCAGGTTGACCTCAGCGTCTTCAGCAAGAAGAGCACTGTTTACGTCTGCCGCGATCTCATGGATACGGTCGTAACGCGCCATCTTCTCAGTGATTTTGTACGCTTCAACTAGCTTAGCTTCTGCTAGCGCTGCGATCTTATCGTTCAGCGCAGTGTTTTCTTCCGGTGCAACCCAATCCCATGCAGGCGTTGCAACTTCAGCAGCGAATTCGTTGATCGCGTTGATCACGGTTTGTTGTTGGTCGTGACCGTAAACAACTGCCGCAAGCATTTGCTCTTCAGTTAGACGATCAGCTTCTGACTCAACCATCAGAACAGCGCTGTCAGTACCTGCAACAACAAGGTCTAGCTTACTCTCAGCAAGTTCAGTGTTGCTTGGGTTCAATACGAATTGGTCGTTGATGTAACCCACACGCGCCGCACCGATTGGGCCGTTGAACGGGATACCTGAAATCGCCAGTGCCGCAGAAGTCGCGATCATGGTGATGATGTCTGGCTGTACGTTCGGGTTAACAGAAACAACAGTCGCGATTACCTGTACTTCGTTTTTGAATGCATCAGGGAATAGCGGACGGATTGGACGGTCGATCAGACGTGCAGTTAGGGTCTCGCCTTCAGAAGGACGACCTTCACGCTTGAAGAAACCACCTGGGATTTTACCTGCTGCGTAGGTACGCTCTTGGTAGTTAACCGTTAGCGGGAAGAAATCTTGGCCTTCAACCGCTTCTTTTTTACCCACTACAGATACGAATACTGCAGTGTCATCCATGCTTGCCATTACAGCGGCAGTAGCTTGACGAGCCATTACGCCCGTCTCCAGTGTTACGGTGTGGTTACCGTACTGGAACGTTTTTACGATAGGAGTCACGTGATGTCCTTAAAGTTAAGCCCAAGGGGCACAGTGCTGGCTTTGCAGTACTTACTCACCATCGCGACTAATGAAAGCGCCTTCGTTATCCCATGAAATGATTTCCAGTTCACCGACGTTGATATCGATACCTATCTACCATTCAGCCAATGCGCGAGTTTACTGAGCTTTTTCAGGTTAACTGGCGATAGGCGGGTTAACAGAAGAATGCACTTTCGTTAGCCGCGACCTTAAGGTCGACGAGAGACGACTGTGAATAACCCTGTGAAGCCGTATAGTTTTTCGTGCTGTAGTATACACCAAGCAAGTAGTTAGGGGCAGTCAGATACGAAAAAAGGAGCCTTTCGGCTCCTTTTTTTCTGTAATCTGATTCGAATTAACGACGCAGACCCAGACGTGCAATCAGTGCTTGGTAACGATCGAAGTCTTTACCCTTCAGGTAGTCCAGAAGTTTACGACGACGAGAAACCATGCGTAGTAGGCCACGACGGCTGTGGTGGTCGCCTTTGTGCTCAGCAAAGTGACCTTGCAGGTGGTTGATAGAAGCAGTTAGTAGAGCTACTTGTACTTCTGGTGAACCAGTGTCGTTTGCGCCTTGCGCGTATTCTGCAACGATTGCTGCTTTAGTTTCTGCATTCAGAGACATAATCTTTTCCTAAATGTAAAAGGTTTAACTTTGTGCCAGCCAATCTCTGATTCAGCCGACACCCGAGAGCGCGAATTATACGCACATCCCCATTCAACTGCAACAGTTCTATACCGTCGACACGCTGTCTCATCAGTTGAAAAAGTCTGCATGCAACATCGGTTAACCTCTGCAAAAAAGGAAAAGAATACGCTAATATTGCGGCGATCTTTTTCCTGTGGAGTCACCATGAATCACTACGCTATTTTGGCGAATCCCGGCCACAACCGGATTTACTTTGATACCGCGCTGGTTATTGGCTGTGCTGAGCTGCAAGCCCTACTGCAATCAAAAGGCATTGAAGTCACTAACATCGAGCAACGCGATATCGGCGTACCGGCCGCGATCTGTTTTTCCACCGAAACGCCGTTAGCGCCTGAAGCGTTGCAACTGCTGGCCGCATCCTCACTTTACTATGCGCTTTTTGAACTGTTGCCAGAGGGATTGCTCAAACCGCTAACGCCGCCTAGCCCATTCACCTTCCCAGAAGGCATGAGCCAGATTTTGCGTTACACCGGAAAAACCAACGAGCAATTTACCCGCTTGATGATCAACCTCGCCGTCAGTGCGTGCAAAACGCAAACCGAACGTTTGTGCTTAATGGATCCGATGTGCGGTAAAGGCACGACATTATATGAAGGCTTGATCCGCGGCTTTGATGTGATTGGAGTGGAAATCAACCAAAAATGGGTTCACGAAACCGAAGTGTTCCTGACCAAGTACATGAAGCAAGGCCGTTACAAGCACAAAGCAAAGAAAGAAAAACGTACGGGCGCGAATGGTAAAAAACTGGCCGATTGCTTTGTGCTGGAGTGCGCGGCAGACAAAGACGCGTTTAACCAAGGCGAAAACCAAAATCTCAAACTGCTGTCGATTGATACCCGTGAGAGTCATCAGGTGATCAAGAAAAACAGCTGCGACATCATAGTGTCTGATCTGCCATATGGCGTGCAGCACGGCAGTAAGAACGCGAAAGCGCCAAAGATGGAGCGTTCACCGCTCGACTTGCTCAAAGAAGCCTTGCCTTCGTGGCGTCAAAGCTTGAAATCCAAAGGGGCAGTCGTGCTGTCGTTCAATGAGTTTACATTGAAGTGGAAAGATGCGGCAGCGGCGTTTGAAGAGTGTGGCTACATAGTCAAAGACCAAGCGCCATTTATCGACTATCTGCACCGCGTTGATCAATCGATCAACCGCAATGTGATTGTGGCGGTAAAGCCATAATTCAGGCCTCGACACTCCAGATACAAAAAACGCGCTGAAATAGCGCGTTTTTTATTTACTGTCGTTCGGTTATCACAACCGAACCGGCAGACTCAGTAAGCGGTTACTCTGGATCGCGAAACACCACGAGACGTTTCGGTGCCACCATGCCTTCGGCATCTACTTCAGCCACACCGATAAATTCACGGTGTTCACCACGCGTCATGCGCACTTGCGTGCCTTCAGCGGGCAAATTAGGGGCATTCACCGCTTGGCCATGCAGGGCATAGCCCGCGACAACCGGGATCAGGTTCACTTCTGGCAGATCTTGCACCGCGCTGTCCATAGGCAACAGTAGCGGATCGAGCACATCTTTTGGTTGAGCATCTTGCTCGCGTGATTGCTCAAGCAAAGCTTCCAGTTGCTCTAGGGTCACCATTTTTTCGTAAGGGTAACCCGATACACCGGTACGACGCAGATAAATAACGTGCGCGCCACAACCTAGCATTTCGCCCAAATCGTCAACGATGGTTCGGATGTAAGTCCCTTTCGAGCAGTGTACTTCCATCTCCACTTCGTGACCTTCAAAGCGCAGCAGATCAATCGAGTAAACCGTGATTTTACGTGCTTCGCGAGGGACTTCGATACCCGCGCGGGCGTATTCATACAGCGGCTTACCTTGGTACTTCAATGCCGAGAACATAGAAGGCACTTGATCCGTTTCACCACGGAAAGACGCGATACTGCGCTCAAGGGTGCCACGATCCACTTTCACTGGACGGGTTTCAACCACTTCACCATCAGAGTCTGAGGTGTTGGTACGCTCGCCCAGTTTAGCGATCACGCGGTAGCGTTTGTCGGAGTCCAATAGGAACTGCGAGAACTTGGTCGCTTCACCAAAGCAGATTGGCAACATGCCGGTCGCCAATGGGTCTAGCGCGCCAGTGTGGCCCGCTTTTTCCGCGAAGAAGATGCGCTTTACTTTTTGCAGCGCATCATTCGAAGAAATCCCCGTAGGCTTGTCCAGCAGCAGAACACCATCGACCGGACGGCCGCGACGACGACGTGCCATTATGCATCCTCTCCTGATTCATCATCAACGTGACGGTCGTTGTCGTCTTTCACTACCTTAGAAACAAGGTTAGAAATACGCATACCTTCCGTTAGCGATTCATCAAAGATAAAGTTCAGCTCAGGGGTCACGCGCAGGCGAATACGCTTGCCCAATAGCGAGCGAATGTACGGTGCTTTATCACGTAGGATCTGCAGGGATTCTTCGTTAGTTTGATCACCAATCGTCAGAAACGTCACGAAGACTTTGGCGTAACCCATATCGCGTGATACTTCCACGTCAGAAATGGTGGTCATAGCCAGGCGTGATTCACGAATTTCACGCTGAAGGATGAAAGCCAGCTCTTTTTGTAGCTGCTGCGATACGCGTTGCGTACGGCTAAATTCTTTTGACATAGTCTCTTTCTCATTTGAAACAATGGGGGGCATAAGCCCCCCATTGGTGTATGTAAACAACCTTAGTGTCGAGCTTGGCTGTTAGTCATCAATCGAACGTTTGATTTCGATGATTTCGAATACTTCGATTTGGTCGCCTACGCGAACATCGTTGTAGTTCTTAACGCCGATACCACACTCGTAACCATTCTTAACTTCTGGCACGTCATCTTTAAAGCGACGTAGTGATTCTAGCTCACCTTCGTAAATAACAACGTTATCACGCAGTACGCGGATAGGGTTATTACGCTTGATGGTACCTTCGGTAACCATACAGCCAGCAATAGCACCCAGTTTAGGTGACTTGAACACGTCACGAACTTCAGCAAGACCCATGATTTCCTGACGGAATTCAGGTGCAAGCATACCGCTCATCGCTTGTTTCACTTCGTCAATCAATTGGTAAATGATTGAGTAGTAACGTAGGTCAACGCTTGCGTTTTCAATCGCACGACGTGCAGATGCATCAGCACGAACGTTGAAACCAAGGATGATCGCGTTAGACGCTTCAGCCAGCACGGCATCAGTCTCGGTGATACCACCAACGCCTGAACCCACGATGTTCACTTTCACTTCCGCAGTCGATAGCTTACGTAGTGAATCAGCAATCGCTTCAACAGAGCCTTGTACGTCTGCTTTCAGAACTAGGTTTAGCTCAGAAACTTCACCTTCAGCCATGTTCGCAAACATGTTTTCCAGTTTCGATTTTTGCTGACGCGCTAGTTTCACTTCACGGAACTTGCCAGCACGGTAGTTCGCAACTTCACGTGCTTTACGCTCGTCACGCACGACGGTCGCTTCATCACCCGCAGCTGGAACACCAGAAAGACCTAGGATCTCTACTGGGATAGAAGGACCAGCTTCAGTGATTTCTTGACCTAGTTCGTCACGCATTGCGCGAACACGGCCATATTCTTGACCACAAAGAACGATATCGCCTTTGTTCAGCGTACCTGATTGTACAAGTACCGTTGCAACTGGACCACGACCTTTATCTAGACGAGATTCAACAACAACACCAGACGCCATGCCTTCTTTAACTGCAGTCAGTTCAAGAACTTCAGACTGAAGAAGAATCGCTTCTAGTAGGCCATCAATGTTAGTACCTTGTTTCGCAGAGATGTGAACAAACATGTTCTCACCGCCCCACTCTTCAGGGATAACATCGTACTGTGCCAGCTCGTTCTTCACGTTATCTGGGTTAGCTTCTTCTTTATCGATCTTGTTCACTGCAACGATCAATGGTACACCTGCCGCTTTCGCGTGCTGGATAGCTTCGATAGTTTGCGGCATCACGCCATCGTCTGCTGCAACCACAAGTACAACGATGTCCGTCGCTTGAGCACCACGTGCACGCATTGCGGTAAACGCGGCGTGTCCCGGAGTATCAAGGAAGGTGATCATACCGTTGTCAGTTTCTACGTGGTACGCACCGATGTGCTGGGTAATACCACCCGCTTCACCCGATGCAACGTGTGCACGACGGATGTAGTCAAGGGTAGAGGTCTTACCGTGGTCAACGTGACCCATGATGGTAACAACAGGAGCACGAGGCTCAGACTCTGCAGAGCTGTCACGATCTGACAGTACCGCTTCTTCCAATTCATTTTCTTTGCGAAGAATAACCTTGTGACCCATCTCTTCTGCAACAAGTGCTGCAGTTTCTTGGTCGATCACTTGGTTGATGGTTGCCATTGCACCCAACTTCATCATCACTTTGATGACTTCTACGCCTTTCACTGACATCTTGTTTGCCAGTTCAGAAACGATAATGGTCTCACCGATCACAACATCCGCTTTAGCTACTTGAGCCTGCTTGTTGAAACCGTGTTGCATTGAAGAAGGCTTAGACAAGGTTTTCTTGCCACGGCCACGTTGCTGGCGACCGCCACGTGCATTCGCACGCTCTTCTTCTTTTTCAGAGATCTTAGTTTTGCGTTTCTTCTTACGACGACCGCCTTCATCTTTACGATCGGCTTCGTCTTCCGCTGCGCGCGCGTATTCTGAAGTTGTAAGATGGTAATCTGCATCTTCAGTTGGTTTGGCGGCTTCTTGCGCCCAACGTTTTTCGTTTACTTCTGCCATTTTGCGTGCCTCTTCTAGCTGACGCTGACTCTCTTCTTCGGCTTTACGCTTGGCTTCCTCTTCCTGACGGCGCTTAAGCTCTTCAGCTTCTTTCTTAGCCTGTTCAGCGACTTTCTTGGCTGCGTCCTCTTTTGCAGCCTGTTGTTCCAATTCTACCTGACGTGATGCATCGTCTGCGCCACGAGAGGCCGTATCCTCAGCGGCACGCTTAGCTTCTTCTGCCTCGCGTTTCGCTTTTTCTTCCGCTTCACGTTGCGCCGCTAGTTCAGCTTCACGTTTAGCCGCTTCTTCAGCTTCACGTTTCGCTTGCTCTTGCGCCGCTTGCTTCGCTGCTTCTTCTGCTGCAGCTTGCTTTGCTTCTTCCGCGGCGCGTTGTTCTTCTTCCAACGCGCTACGTTTTACATACGTGCGCTTTTTACGCACTTCGACCTGAACACTTTTCTTCCCGCTGCTTAGGGTGCTGCGGGTTTTACGTTGCAATGTCAAACGCGTCGGCTCACCACCTTTCTCAGAGCCGTGCTCTTTTTGTAGGTGGTTCAACAACGCTTGCTTTTCTTCCTGATTAACAACGTCTTCAGCGTGCTTGCTGATTCCAGCATCGGACAATTGTTGAAGCAAACGCTCAACCGGGGTGTTTACCTCTTCGGCTAGCGCCTTAACAGTGACTTCTGACATGCTGCTCCTCCCTTGCTGTGTTGTAATTAGGCTTCGTCCCCGAACCAACAGATGTTACGTGCTGCCATGATCAACTCACCAGCGCGTTCTTCTGTCATGCCTTCAATATCAAGTAATTCGTCCACACCTTGATCAGCCAAATCTTCCAGTGTGATCACGGCTTTCGCTGCTAGTTTGAATGCTAGCTCACGCTCAAGACCTTCCAGTGCAAGCAGATCGTCTGCAGGCTCTGCACCTTCCAGTACTTCTTCTTTCGCTAGAGCAAGAGTAGTCAGCGCTTCTTTAGCACGAGAACGAAGGATTTCGATGGTCTCTTCGTCTAGTCCGTCTACTTCCAATAGTTCACCTACAGGAACGTAAGCAATCTCTTCAAGAGTAGTGAAACCTTCTTCTACCAGGCCGGCAGCGAAATCTTCATCGATATCTAGATACTTAGTGAAGACATCGATAGATTCTTGTGCTTCTTCTTGGTGTTTCTTCTGTAGATCTTCAACCGTCATTACGTTCAGCTCCCAACCGGTTAAGGTTGATGCCAAACGAATGTTCTGACCATTACGACCGATAGCTTGTGCTAGGTTGCCTGCTTGAACCGCGATGTCCATGCTGTGGTTGTCTTCATCAACGATGATAGAGTCCACTTCTGCTGGCGCCATTGCATTGATCACGTATTGCGCTGGGTTTTCGTCCCACAATACGATATCAACGCGCTCACCGCCTAGCTCGCCAGTCACGGCTTGAACACGTGCGCCACGCATACCAACACATGCACCCACAGGGTCAATACGCTTGTCGTTGGTTTTTACTGCGATTTTCGCACGAGAACCTGGATCGCGTGCCGCGCCCATCAGTTCAATCACTTCTTCTGCGATTTCTGGCACTTCGATACGGAACAGTTCCATGATCATGTCTGGCTTAGAGCGAGTCATGAACAATTGGAAACCACGCGCTTCAGGGCGTACAGCATACAACAGACCGCGAACACGGTCACCTGGACGGAAGTTTTCACGTGGTAATTGATCTTCACGCAAAATAACCGCTTCCGCGTTGTTACCGAGATCAACAATGATTTGGTCGCGATTTACCTTCTTAACGATACCGGTGATCAAGTCACCTTCGTTATCGATAAATTGTTCTACCACTTGTGCGCGCTCAGCTTCACGTACTTTTTGTACGATCACTTGTTTCGCCGTTTGCGTGGTAATACGGTCGAAGGTAACAGATTGAATGTCATCTTCTACGAAACCACCAAGTTCAATAGTCTCGTCATCAAAGCGAGCCGCTTCCAAGGTGATTTCTTTGGTTGGGAATTCAACTTCCTCAACAACCAACCAACGACGGAAGGTTTCAAAATTACCGGTTTTACGATCGATAGCGACGCGAACGTCGATTTCTGCTTCGTACTTTTTCTTGGTCGCCGTGGCCAATGCTGTTTCTAGGGCTTCAAAAATGCGCTCACGTGGAACTGCTTTTTCGTTAGATACCGCTTCTACGACAGCTAAAATTTCTTTGTTCATGTGTAATGCTCCATTCAGTCCTAGAAGGACGGGACCAAGTTAGCCTTGGAAATATTACTTAGTGCAAAACTTTCGTCATTGCCGTCAACCGTTACAGTGATCGTTTCACCGTCTACACTCGCAATGACGCCTTTCCATTTACGACGATTGTTCATCGCCATTTTTAAAACTAGTGCCACTTCCTGACCAATGAACTGTTGGTAGTGTGCAGCTTTAAATAGTGGTCGTTCTAATCCTGGAGAGGACACTTCAAGGTGGTAAGCGACGGTGATCGGATCTTCAACATCCATCACTGAACTCACCTGATGACTCACTTCCGCGCATTTGTCCACGGTAATGCCGTCTTCATGATCAATAAAAAGACGTAGTGTCGAGTATTCACCAGAGCGAACAAACTCTAGACCAACCAACTCGTAGCCTAGCGCTTCAACTGGCGCTTCTAAAAGTTCGGTTAACTGCTTCTCTAAGCCTGTCATGGCTACCCTCCAGAAACAAAAAAAGGGCTAAAAAGCCCAGTAAAATACCTGAATGGTCTGCTTCAGATAACAAAAAACCCCGAATGTCGGGGTTAATGTTACTGGACCCTGATGTCGCTATTGCGACATCACATAAGATAGTCCAATCGAGTTTGGTATACCATCTTATGCGAAAGTTTACGGCCTTCGCCATAAGTGCCAGCGATTATATCACTCAGCTATAACTTCAACAATGGCTAATTGCTTTGTTGCGTTATATCGGTTTGATCTATGATCAAGCCTGCAATTTGGTTGCGGGGGCCGGATTTGAACCGACGACCTTCGGGTTATGAGCCCGACGAGCTACCAAGCTGCTCCACCCCGCGTCCGAATTTTCCGTTTCTATTTCTAGAAACTCGAAAGCAACATCAAGTGTTGCTTTCTAAAAGGAATGGTGCCGAGAGTGGGACTTGAACCCACACACCATAGGCACTAGCACCTCATGCTAGCGTGTCTACCAATTTCACCATCTCGGCAGCATGTAAATACTGTTATTGTTGCGTTTCAGTCTCTTCAACTGATTCAGCAGGAACCGCGCTTTCTTGTGCATCAACAGATGCTTGAGGCGCTGCAACTTCTTCCTGCGCTTGCGTCAATCCGCTCCAGCCCGACTCTTCTTCTTGAGAGTGAGTGGTCATGTTACCTAGAATCAAACTGATAACAAAAAAGATTGTCGCTAAAAATGTGGTGGCTCGGGTCATAAAGTTACCAGAACCTGACGCACCGAACACAGTATTTGAAGCACCGGCTCCAAATGATGCGCCCATGTCCGCGCCTTTACCTTGCTGCATCATTACCAGGCCAATAACACCCAACGCGGCCAACAGGTAAATCACAAGTAGAATCTCATATAACATCGATTTTTACCTATGTTCCAAATTGTTGAGCCAGCAGAAAGTGTCGGCTAGCAACGCTCGCTAAGGAGCGGATCGAATACTAACGAAACCCAATCAGACTGACAAGTGATTTTTACAATAAAATCCTCAGCCAAGAACCAATTGTGGAAATAATGAACAGTCGTGTTCAAATTTCACCCACCTCGGTTTCCTTACCGCGAATTGGCTATTGCAACCCACCTCTATCACTAAGTGGGCTGCATAGCTTACCACGTTAAACGCGATCTAACACTTTGATTGTTAGATTAACAATTTAACTTTACCGCTTCTGCGATATACAGCGCTGACTCTTGAACGAGCGTCGCGTCTTCACCTTCAACCATCACACGGATCAACGGCTCTGTGCCCGATTTACGTAGCAACACGCGACCTTTATCGGCGAGTTTCTGCTCAACCTCCGCCGCCGCCGCGAGCACGGCATCTGATTCCAGCGGGTTGCCTTCCCCCTTGAATCGGACATTTTCTAGCACCTGTGGGAACATCTTCATGCCCTGAGTTAGTGTACTCAAGCTCATTTTGTTACCGACAATTGATGCGACAACTTGCAAGCCGGCTACAATGCCATCCCCCGTTGGGATCTTATCGAGCAGAATAACGTGGCCTGAGTTTTCCGCCCCGATCTTCCAGCCATGCTCTTTGAGTTTTTCCATCACGTAACGATCACCAACCGCCGCACGAACAAAAGGAATACCCAGATCACGCAGGGCGACTTCCATGCCCATATTGGTCATCAACGTGCCAACCACACCGCCTTTCAGCTCGCCGCGACGCAGCGCTTCACGCGCAATAATGAAGGCAATTTGGTCACCGTCCACTTTGTTGCCAAGCTCATCGACCATGATCACGCGATCGCCATCACCATCAAAGGCAATACCGAAATCGGCGTTAACTTCGAGCACTTTTGCTTGCAGCGCACGAACGTCGGTTGCACCTACTTGATCGTTAATATTGGTACCGTTTGGCTCACAACCAATCTTAACGACTTCAGCGCCCAACTCACGGAACACAAGAGGCGCAATGTGATAAGTCGCACCGTGTGCGCAATCGACAACGATCTTGTAGCCTTCTAGCGACAAAGTGGTTGGGAAGGTACTCTTACAAAACTCAATGTAGCGACCCGCAGCATCATTGATACGCGTCGCCTTACCTAACTCTGCTGATTCTACACAGGTGATCGCTTTTTCAAGCTCTGCTTCAATCTCCAGCTCTACCTCATCTGGCAGTTTCGTGCCTTCCGATGAGAAGAACTTGATCCCATTGTCATAGTACGGGTTGTGTGACGCTGAGATCACGATGCCCGCTTCAGCGCGAAACGTTTGGGTCAAATACGCGATAGCCGGTGTGGGCATCGGGCCGGTAAACGCCGCTTGCAAGCCAGCGGCAGCAAGACCTGCTTCCAGCGCAGATTCCAACATGTAACCGGAAATACGCGTATCTTTGCCGATCAATACTTTTTTGGTGCCTTGTTTGGCAAGCACACGGCCCGCCGCCCAACCTAACTTAAGCGCAAAATCCGGAGTCACTGGGTACTCACCCACTTTTCCACGGATCCCATCTGTACCAAAGAACTTACGTTCTGCCATTGGATTTTCCTCGATTTTATTGTCAGCCAACCTGATCCAAGGTCATTTGACAGACGCGCATCACATCCAGGGTCTCTTGAACGTCATGAACACGTACGATCTGGGCACCTTTCATGGCAGCAATCGCTGCACACGCAAGACTTCCAGCAACACTGTCGGCTGGTTTTTTATTTAATAATTTGAAGATCATTGATTTACGGGACATACCGACTAACAGTGGTAGCCCGAATTGGTGAAATTGCTCTAAGTGCGCCAACATTTGGTAGTTATGCTCTAACGTCTTCCCAAAACCAAATCCCGGATCTAACAGCAGTTGCTCACGCGCAATACCCGCTTGGACACACGCATCAACACGCTCTTGTAAGAAACGCCCCACCTCGCTAAACAGATCATCGTAAGATGGCGCCTGCTGCATATCGCGCGGCTGTCCTTGCATGTGCATCAAACAAACCGGTACTCCCGCCTCTGCAGCCGCTCGTAGCGCGTCAGACTCGCGCAGCGCACGCACATCGTTAATCAAATCTGCGCCCGCTTTTACACCTTCAGCCATCACTACCGCCTTGCTGGTATCTAACGATATCCAACAATCAAAGCGCGAGCGGATCGCTTCTATCACCGGAAGAACACGCTCTAACTCTTGTTGTTGCGACACTTCAGCAGCACCCGGACGCGTTGACTCTCCACCAACATCAATCAAACTCACCCCTGCTTTAACCATAGCGTCTACATGACGCATTGCGGCATCAAATTGATTGAATTGACCACCATCTGAAAATGAATCTGGTGTCACGTTCAAAATGCCCATGGTATGGAGGCGAGAGAGATCTAAAGTTTTGTTTCGTGAGGTTAGTATCATGCGAGTGCTTCTGGAACTGAAATGACAAAAACCCCGTAAAAACGGGGTTTTATATAGATTAAATGACGTGATTACGCATTTTTGTCGTTGTCGACAGGCGCGCTTGGCTCGTTACCCTCGTAACGCGCAGTCGCTTCTTCATCCGATGCCGATGGCTTGTTATCGTCTGAAGAGTTTGACGTCGGCGCAGCTGGCGGTGGGGTTGAGTCGCTATCACCCCAACCTTTTGGTGGGCGAATTTCCGACTTACGCGCCATCAGATCATGCACTTGATCCGCATCGATGGTTTCGTACTTCATCAGCGCATCTTTCATCGCGTGAAGAATATCGATGTTGTCTTCTAGGATCTTCTGGGCACGCGCGTAGTTACGATCAATGATGTCGCGAACTTCTGCGTCAATCAGACGTGCTGTTTCATCTGAAACATGCTTGGTCTGCGTTACGCTGCGACCCAAGAACACTTCGCCTTCTTCTTCTGCGTACAACAATGGACCCAGTTTTTCAGAGAAGCCCCATTGCGTTACCATGTTGCGCGAAATGCTGGTTGCCACTTTGATGTCGTTTGATGCGCCGGTAGACACTTTGTCACTACCGTAGATCAAATCCTCAGCAATACGGCCTCCGTACAGCGTCGAAATCTTGCTTTCTAGGAACTGACGGCTGTGACTGATTGCATCCCCTTCCGGCAAGAAAAACGTCACACCCAGTGCTCGGCCACGAGGAATGATAGTCACTTTGTGTACCGGATCGTGCTCAGGCATCAAGTACCCCACAATGGCGTGACCCGCTTCGTGATATGCAGTCGACTCTTTGATTTCGTCCGACATCACCATCGACTTGCGCTCGGCACCCATGTTGATCTTGTCTTTGGCTTTTTCAAATTCCACCATAGACACAACACGTTTGTTTCCGCGCGCCGCAAACAATGCTGCTTCGTTAACAAGGTTCGCTAGATCTGCACCGGAGTAGCCTGGCGTACCACGCGCCAGAATTGACGCTTCAACATCACTACCCAACGGCACGCGACGCATATGGACTTTCAAAATCTGCTCACGGCCACGAACATCAGGCAGGCCAACGACCACTTGACGGTCGAAACGACCAGGACGCAATAGCGCAGGGTCAAGTACATCCGGACGGTTAGTGGCTGCAATAACGATAATACCTTCGTTACCTTCAAAACCATCCATCTCTACCAGCATTTGGTTAAGTGTTTGCTCACGCTCATCGTGACCACCACCAACACCAGCGCCACGCTGACGACCTACGGCATCGATCTCATCAATAAAGATGATACAAGGCGCGGCTTTTTTCGCTTGTTCGAACATGTCACGGACACGGGACGCACCCACACCGACAAACATTTCAACAAAGTCTGAGCCTGAAATCGTAAAGAACGGTACTTTCGCTTCACCGGCGATCGCTTTTGCAAGCAGTGTTTTACCGGTACCTGGAGGACCGACCATCAGCACGCCTGTTGGGATTTTACCACCCAACTTTTGGAAGCGGCTTGGATCACGCAGGAAGTCCACTAACTCTTTAACGTCTTCTTTCGCTTCATCACAACCCGCCACATCATTGAAGGTGGTTTTGATTTGCTCTTCGCTCATCATGCGAGCTTTCGATTTACCGAATGACATGGCACCTTTACCGCCACCACCTTGCATTTGGCGCATAAAGAACACCCAAACACCAATCAGCAGCAACATCGGGAACCAATTAATGAAGATGCTTGCCAGTACGCTGTCTTTCTTCGGCGGCGTACCTTCTACCTTCACGTCGTTGGACAGCAGTTTGTTAACCATCACTTGATCGCTATCAAACGGCATTACAGTGACGTAACCACCGTTGCCGCCACTGCGTTGTACGGTAATTTCACGTCCATCAATGCGCACCGCATCCACGCGGTTAGCTTCGATGTCTTGTTCGAATGTCGTGTAGTCTATGTAGCGACCGTTTCCGTCCTGGCCAAAGTTCTGAAATACAGACATCAGCACCACGGCGATAACCAACCACAAAATTAAGTTTTTTGCCATGTCACTCAAGGTGTTAACCTCGCATTATCGGTAGTAATAATTGTAGAGTACTACAGTTTGAAGCCTGTAGCTACGATGTAAACTTCTCTTGATCGTGCACGAGAAGAGTCGGGTTTACGGATCTTGACTGCTTTAAACATGCTACGCACCTCTGCAAGGTACTGATCAAATCCTTCTCCTTGAAAGACTTTGACGGTGAAGCTGCCATTAGGTGCAAGAACTTGTCGACACATATCTAATGCTAGTTCAACAAGATACATTGCTCTAGCCTGATCTGTGGCTAAATTACCACTCATATTCGGCGCCATGTCGGACATCACCACATCCACCATATCGGGTTGGATACGATCCAGTAACGCGTTAAGTACGGCTTCCTCACGGAAATCCCCTTGTAAGAAGCTTACACCAGGAAGTGAGTCCATAGGCAAGATGTCACATGCAATAACTTGGCCTTCATCACCTACAATCTCTGCCGCATACTGTGACCAACCACCCGGTGCTGCGCCCAAGTCAACTACCGTCATCCCCGGTTTTAGTAGTTTGTCTTTGGCTTGGATTTCTTCAATTTTGAAAATCGCACGGGAGCGATAGCCTTTTTTCTGGGCTTCCTGTACGTATTTGTCATCAAAATGTTCCTTCAGCCAACGGCCTGAGCTGCCTGAATGTTTATTTTTACTCATAATTGACCCGAATTCGGTGATATTCGCGCTGATTGCGCATAGTCTTATACTGAAGATGGCGGTAGAATATCGCGTTTTCAACCCTAGTGACTAGAAAAGATCGAGCAGAACGTATGAACCTGAGCACGAAACAGAAACAATATCTGAAAGGTCTGGCACATAACCTGAAGCCAGTCGTATTGATGGGTGCCAATGGCCTGACGGAAGCCGTTCTGGCCGAAATCGAAATTGCGCTAAACCATCATGAACTGATCAAAGTAAAGGTCGCGTCTGAAGATCGCGAAACCAAAGAATTGATCGTTAACGCTATCGTGCGTGAAACCGAAGCAGAAAAAGTGCAAGTGATCGGTAAAACGCTGGTGCTATACCGTCAGTCAGAAGATAAGAAAATCGAACTTCCTCGTAAGTAAGCTTTGCTCTTCGACAAAAAAAGCCGCTTAAGTGCGGCTTTTTTGTATCTAACAACAACGTTATTGATACTCAACGCTATCGATTTCAAACTCTTTCACGCCACCAGGGGTGGTAATGCTCACTTCGTCGCCTTCGACTTTACCGATAAGGCCACGCGCGATAGGTGAGTTTACTGAGATCTTATTGTTCTTGATGTTGGCTTCATCATCACCCACGATACGGTACGTCAATTCTTCATCCGTTTCGACATCAATCACCGTTACTGTGGCACCGAAAATCACTTTACCCTCGTTCGGGATCTGAGTGACATCGATAACCTGCGCAACAGACAGTTTGTACTCGATATCGCGGATCTGCGCTTCACAAATACCCTGCTCTTCACGTGCTGCGTGATATTCCGCATTCTCTTTTAAATCGCCCAATTCACGAGCTTCAGCAATCGCTTCACTGATCAACGGACGACGCTTCAACAAGCGATCCAGCTCTTCACGTAGGGCAAGCTCGCCCTGTACCGTCATAGGGACTTTTTCCATGGGTTATAACCTCTTTCACCACACTTGTGGTTTGATTTGGCAATAAGAAACCCGGCCAAATACCATTTAGCCGGGTTGTCATTCAACATTACCTTCATACTAACCAATTCATTGTCACCTTGCCACTGTGAGTCGCACCTATCGAGTCAGAATTAACACAAGGTCACTTAACACCATCAGCACTCTCGCTGTTGCGGCTTACTGTGGCGCTCTATTCTTTACATCTACTGGCTACTTACTTCTACTAGCTGATATCAAACAGATCTCATTTTCCAATTTGCATCATTACTAACGAATTCAAGTTATCTTTATCTATCTAGCTAACGCGGCTATCGCCCCTTGCAATATTCTCTCCAACCCGCTTGCTCGCAAACCTGAACATCGAGTTTTTCGCATCTCTCATTCGCTCAAAAAATCAGTCAAACGTCAGTCAAAAGATGGATAATTCCATTCACAGATTTCGAGAAAATAAAAGTGAAGCTCGTCACAAAACACTTCCCAGTGTTATTTTCAGCAAAAAATCAGCCCGAAGCAAAAAGTGACCAAAATCACAATAAATATAATTAAAATCATGACTTAAATATCGAGTTTTGTATTTTTCCTCGCATGATCATCTTTTTTATTTTTCATAACGGAACTTTATCAATGCAAAGCAACCACTTGTTTTAAAACAACTAAAAACCTAAACCCGACACAAAAAACCTAAAGGGAATGATATTTCAGCTTTTTTTACTGCCCATGATGCGTAATAGCGATTAAAAAGGTTACCGAGCATTCACATACAAACGTGTTTGCATCCAAAACTAATAATCTCAAGGATTTTCAAGATGAATAAAAAACTGATCGCTTTGGCAGTAGCGGCAGCCTCTATCTCTGGTTTCGCATCAGCAGCAGAAGTTTACTCAAGTGACTCTGCAACTCTTTCTGTTGGTGGTCGTGCGGAAGTACGTACTCGTCTAAACGACGGTGACCTAATCGATCGTTCACGTGCACGTATCAACGTTGGCGGTACTTCTGCAATCACTGAGAGCCTAACTGCTATCGGTTTCACTGAGTTTGAACTAAACCCAGGTAAAGGCGCAATCGAAACTCGTCTTCTATTCGCTGGTTTCCAAGGCGATTTCGGTAACGTAACTTACGGTCAACAAAACGGCTCTCTAGGCCAAATCACTGACTTCTCTGATATCTTCAATGCAAACGGCGGTACTAACGGTGCAAAAATCACTGTTGCAGACCGTGCGACTCAAAACATCGCGTACACTAACAACTTCGGCGCTCTAAGCCTACGTGCTAACTACAAGTTCGAAGAGGAAGGTGCTAACGACGCAGGTTTCTCTCTATCAGGTGTATACACCATTGCTGACTTCGCAATCGGTGCGGGTTACGGTCAACAAGATGCTGCTGGCGATGACGCACAGCAAGCAATCGCGGGTGTGTCTTACACCGGTATCGACAACCTATACCTAGGTATGACTTACGCGCACGCTAACGCGGCAGCGAACAAAGTTGACAGCGGTATCGAACTAGCTGCTCGCTACACCATGGGTAAAAACCACGTTGGTTTCGGTTACTTCACTGCTGACGCGGTAGAAGGTGACAAAGACTTCGGTGACGTTCTAACTCTAGAAGTGGGTCACAAGTTCAACAGCAACCTACGCGGCGCGATCGGTTCAGACATCAACATGGACCACAGCAACAAAACTAACATCAACGCACACCTGCGTTACGATTTCTAATTTCTCCTTGGGATTAGAACCAAGCACCGCCTCGGCGGTGCTTTTCTATTTTTGGCGTTCTATACCGATAAGCAACCCTTTACTGCACTCTCTTTTTTCTTTTCTGAGATCACTGCGCAAATTTATCGATTCTGCGAAAACAGCCGAATAGCAAGGCTTTCCAGTTCATGAGCGAATCGCTACACTAAGTCAAACTCATGCATATGGTTAATTATGAAAAGGATTATCACCCTCGCTGCAAGCGCGCTTTGCGCGTTATCGGTTTCACCTTCTGCTCTTGCCCTGAACGTTCCCGAAATCCCCGGGGCCACTGTTTCACTGTTAGTCAAAGACGTGAATACCGGCGAAGTCATTTATAAACGCAATACGGATGATTGGCTCCAACCCGCTAGCACCCAAAAGTTGCTCACCGCCTTGGTGGCTAAGCAGCGTTTAGGCTCTAGCTTTCGTTACACCACCTCGATTCACCAAGACGATCGCGGCGCGGTAATTAACTTTAGCGGCGACCCAACCCTGTCTCGCCAAGACTTAACCCGTCTTCTCCAGCAGGCTTATCAGAAAAACCCAAGTATTTTCCGTGGTGATATCTACCTGTACAACGGTGGCTTTAGCGGCTCAAACCGAGCAATTGGTTTAACTTGGGATACCATGGGTTCGTGTTATGCCGCGCCATCGTCCGGTATTTCGCTTGATTACAACTGCGCAGAAGCCGCGCTCTACCGCGACGGCGAAATCGGTGATATCGCGCGTTTGAATATCCCGGAGCACCACCTGATCACGGTGCAAAACAGTGTTGAGATCGTCACTAAAGAGACCTATTTCGATACGTTATGTAATATCTATCTCGATGCGAATGACAACAATAGCTACAGCCTAACGGGATGTCAGGTGCAACACTCATCACCATTGCCACTCAAGTTTGCTATCCAAAACCCAGAAAAGTATGTCGCTGAAGTGATCCGCTCGGATCTTGAGCGTCTCGGCCTACCGTTTGATGGCACGATTTATTTAACCCAAACCCCAGCTGACACGGCGGCGCTATCGAGTCACCGCTCTGCGTCACTCAACACGCTGCTTGCCCGCGTATTGCAAGATTCCAACAACGTGGTCTCGGACAGCCTGCTGCGTACCATTGGTTTGCAAGAAGGACAAGGCAGCTATGTTTATGGCTCGCACATTTTGCGCAAGCATCTCGCGGATCTGTTTGGTGATACCAGTTGGCTGCGCGTGCCGATTGATGATGGCTCGGGTCTGTCACGTAATAACCGCCTAACCGTGGATCATCTGGCGCAAGTGCTAGCGTACATCCGTCGCAATGAGCCAAGCCTGATGGCGTTGCTGCCCGTGAGTGGTGAAAGCGGTACGATGAAATATCGTCGCAGCATGCAAGAAGAGGAATTCGAAGGTCGCATTCGCGCCAAAACCGGCTCGATTTACGGCGCGATCAACTTAGCCGGCTTTGTGACTACCGATTCAGGTCGTGAATTGATGATTGTCCAAGTGGTGAACGGTAACTTTGCGCGCAGTAGCTCAGGCCAAGAGCGCCCTTGGATCACGTTCGAGAAAGCCCTCTACGCTGAGCTACTGGGTATGTAACCACTTACCTATTTGGCACTATGGGTTAACAAGTAATTCAAGGCGCTACTGTGACAGGTTAACGATCTCGGTGACAGGTTAACGGTCTCGAAGACGCCTGAAACCTTCTACCGTGGTGTTGCAGGCAACAAAAAGCCCAGCATTTGCTGGGCTTTCGTTTTATCTCAGTAATTAACTGATTAGCTGTTTGCTTTCACGCGGGCGTGTAACTCTTGTACTGAAGTCACTTTGCTGCGGTCATCCGCAGAGTGCGCCATACAAGTGGCAAAAGCCGCATTTAGCGTGGTGGTGTAGTTCACCTTCTCAGCTAGCGCACCACGACGAAGGACTTTTGAATCTTCAATCGCTTGGCGGCCTTCCGTCGTGTTCACAACATAGCTGTACTCACCATTCTTGATACGGTCAAGAATGTGCGGACGGCCTTCGTGTACCTTGTTCACAAGACGTGGGTTAATACCCGCTTCGCCTAGTGCTACCGCCGTACCGTGCGTCGCATCTAGCTCGTAACCGAGGTCAATCAGCTGCTTCGCAAGGGTTGCGACACGCTTCTTGTCACCTGCACGTACTGACAGTAGTGCGCGACGACGACCTTGGATTTCTTGCTTGCCACACCCTAGCTCTGCTTTAGCAAACGCTTCAGCAAAGGTGTCGCCCACACCCATTACCTCACCGGTTGAGCGCATTTCTGGGCCCAATAGTGGGTCAACGCCTGGGAACTTGTTAAATGGCAACACCACTTCTTTCACTGAGTAGTACGGTGGAATGATCTCTTTCGTGAAGCCTTGCGACTCTAGAGATTGACCCGCCATAACACGTGCCGCGATTTTCGCTAGCGGTGCACCGGTTGCTTTTGAAACGAACGGTACGGTACGTGCTGCACGTGGGTTTACTTCGATAAGGTAAACTTCGCCGTCTTTAACCGCAAACTGGGTGTTCATTAGGCCGCGTACGCCCAATTCCATCGCCAATTTGGTGACTTGCTCGCGCATTACGTCTTGGATTTCGTTGCTTAGGCTGTACGCTGGCAGCGAACATGCTGAGTCACCTGAGTGAACACCCGCTTGCTCGATGTGCTCCATGATACCGCCAATCACCACACGCTCACCGTCACAGATAGCGTCGATGTCAACTTCAATCGCATCATCCAAGAAACGGTCTAGCAGTACTGGTGATTCGTTCGATACGCTCACTGCTTCGTTAAAGTAACGACGCAGATCCGCTTCGTCGTACACGATTTCCATCGCGCGACCACCCAGTACGTAAGAAGGACGTACTACGAGCGGGTAACCGATTTCACGCGATTTCTCAACCGCTTGCTCAATAGCCGTTACCGTTGCGTTTTCTGGCTGTTTCAGACCTAGACGCTCAACAGCAGCTTGGAAACGCTCACGGTCTTCCGCGCGGTCAATCGCATCTGGGCTAGTACCAATGATAGGCACACCGGCCGCTTCGAGCGCACGAGCCAGTTTCAGTGGCGTTTGACCACCGTACTGCACGATCACGCCTTTTGGTTTCTCAACACGGACGATAGACAGCACATCTTCCAGTGTAACGGGTTCGAAGTAGAGGCGATCCGAGGTGTCGTAGTCGGTTGATACTGTCTCTGGGTTACAGTTCACCATGATGGTTTCATAACCGTCTTCACGTAGCGCAAGGGCTGCGTGTACACAACAGTAGTCAAACTCGATACCTTGACCGATACGGTTTGGACCACCGCCCAATACCATGATCTTGTCTTTGTCAGATGGGTTCGCTTCACACTCTTCATCGTAAGATGAGTACATGTAAGCGGTATCTGAAGAGAACTCAGCCGCACAGGTATCAACGCGCTTGTACACTGGGTGAATGTCGTGCTGATCGCGCAGTTTGCGAATTTCAGACTCGGCAATGCCAAGCAGTTTCGCTAAACGTGCATCCGAGAAACCTTTGCGCTTTAGCTTACGCAGCATGTCACCGTTAAGGCCGGCGAAACCATCACGCTTCACTTGCTCTTCCAGTTTCACTAGCTCTTCAATTTGCACAAGGAACCAGCGGTCGATGTTAGTCAGGTTAAATACACCATCAACTGACATGCCAGCACGGAACGCATCCGCGATGTACCAAATACGCTCAGCACCCGCTTCTTTTAGCTCGTGACGAATTTTGGTTAGCGCGTCTGGCGAGTCCAGATCCACCATTTCGTCAAAACCGTTCGCACCCACTTCTAGGCCGCGCAACGCTTTTTGTAATGATTCTTGTTGGTTACGACCAATCGCCATCACCTCACCGACTGACTTCATTTGTGTCGTCAAACGGTCATTCGCACCCGCGAATTTCTCGAAGTTAAAGCGAGGGATCTTCGTCACAACGTAGTCGATGGTTGGTTCAAATGACGCTGGCGTTGCGCCGCCAGTGATGTCGTTCATCAGCTCATCAAGGGTAAAGCCTACCGCCAATTTCGCTGCCACTTTCGCGATTGGGAAACCGGTCGCTTTCGATGCCAGTGCTGAAGAGCGAGATACACGTGGGTTCATCTCGATGATCACCATACGGCCATCTTTCGGGTTGATACCAAACTGAACGTTTGAACCGCCCGTTTCAACCCCGATTTCACGCAGTACTGCTAGCGATGCATTACGCATTAGCTGGTACTCTTTATCCGTCAGCGTTTGCGCTGGCGCAACCGTGATAGAGTCGCCGGTGTGAATACCCATTGGGTCGAAGTTTTCAATCGCACAGACGATGATACAGTTGTCCGCTTTGTCGCGAACCACTTCCATTTCGTACTCTTTCCAACCGATCAGCGATTCATCAATCAGTAGCTCGTTGGTTGGCGACAAGTCCAAACCACGGCGACAGATCTCTTCAAACTCTTCGATGTTGTACGCGATACCACCGCCGGTGCCACCCATGGTGAACGATGGACGAATGATACATGGGAAGCCCACCATTTCGAGAACCTTGTGCGCCTCTTCCATGGTCTTCGCGGTATCGGCGCGTGGACACGCAAGGCCGATAGATTTCATCGCTTTATCGAAACGTGAACGGTCTTCTGCTTTATCAATCGCATCCGCCGTTGCACCGATCATTTCTACGCCGAACTCTTCCAGTACGCCGCGTTTTTCTAGCTCAAGTGCACAGTTAAGCGCCGTTTGACCGCCCATGGTTGGCAGTACGGCATCTGGACGCTCTTTCGCAATAATGTTGCGCACAACTTCCCAGTGAATTGGCTCGATGTACGTCGCATCGGCCATTTCTGGATCCGTCATAATAGTCGCAGGGTTAGAGTTAACCAGAATAACGCGGTAACCCTCTTCACGTAGCGCTTTACACGCCTGTGCGCCCGAGTAGTCAAACTCACAAGCCTGACCGATAACAATCGGACCCGCACCTAGAATTAGAATGCTTTGAATGTCTGTACGTTTTGGCATGTCTCTACTTCCTCTGCTCAGGCTTTGTGTTGCTTAATTAGTTCGATAAAGTGGTCAAACAGCGGTGCCGCATCATGTGGACCAGGGCTTGCTTCTGGGTGACCTTGGAAGCTGAACGCTGGCTTATCTGTGCGGTGAATACCCTGCAGAGAACCGTCAAACAATGATTTGTGCGTCGCACGTAGATTTTCAGGTAGCGTTTCTTCATCTGCCGCGAAACCGTGGTTTTGCGAGGTGATCATCACTACGTTGCGATCCAAATCTTTCACTGGGTGGTTTGCACCGTGGTGGCCAAACTTCATTTTCACAGTTTGAGCACCCGATGCGAGCGCCAGAATTTGGTGACCTAAACAGATACCAAAGATTGGCAAGCCTTTATCTAGGAAGGTTTTGGTGGCTTCGATTGCGTACGTACACGGCGCTGGATCACCAGGGCCATTTGAAAGGAATACGCCGTCTGGGTTCATCGCCAGCACTTCTTCAGCCGATGTTTGCGCCGGCACAACCGTTAGGCGACAGCCACGGTCAACCAACATGCGCAGGATATTGCGTTTCGCGCCGAAATCATATGCAACAACGTGGTATGGCAACTCGTTGGCTTCAGCTGGTAGGCCGTCTTCTAGCGTCCATGAGCCTTGCTTCCACTCGTACGCCGCATCAGTCGTCACTTCTTTTGCCAGGTCCATGCCTTTCAGACCCGGGAATGCTTTCGCTTTTTCCAGTGCCGCTTCTTCGCTGAGGTTGTGACCTGCAACGATACACCCGTTCTGCGCGCCTTTCTCACGCAAAATGCGCGTCAGCTTACGCGTATCGATATCAGCGATACCGACAATGTTTTGCGATTTAAGATATTCAGAAAGGGTTTGTTCACTGCGGAAGTTTGAAGCTACAAGAGGGAGATCACGAATTACCAAGCCTTGGGCGTGGATTGAGGAGGATTCTTCGTCTTCGGAATTGGTTCCGGTGTTGCCAATATGAGGATAAGTAAGAGTAACGATTTGCTGGGAATAGGAAGGATCAGTAAGGATTTCTTGATAACCTGTCATCGAAGTATTAAACACCACTTCACCAACAGCCGACCCATCCGCTCCAATGGCAGTACCACGGAACACTGTCCCATCTTCGAGGACTAACAGTGCTGATCTACTCAAGACAACCTCCAGTTTATAATAAATATGCAATTCAATTGTATAGAAAATCAAAATGAAGATCTACACATGGCGTTAGGCTACATAACGCCAAATTCAGACAAATTGCGCGCATTCTAGGGATCGAACTGGATTCTGTCAACCGGATTGAAAAAAATATTTTCAATTATAGCAATTAGAGTGGCTTTGCAGCACCAAGACGGCAAAAATCACACTTATCTTTGGCGCAAACGATAACATTTTCACACTGAGTGATAGTTTGATCGCAACAGGACATGGAAACACTCAGTAACAACTTAACAACGCAGACAAACGATTACTTGATGAAGATAACCTTGGGTTTATCTCGATAAACGACAAAACACAGCTCAAACAGACAAAACAACCCATAAACTCAACCACGCCCACGCTGTAAACAAGACAATATTGACCCATAATTTATACAGATAAAAAAAAGCAGCCACGACCTTTTTCAAGGCGGTGACTGCATATTCATTCAAGGTTACTAGCAGTAACGCATATAGCCTGCGCTGATATGCTGCCAAGAATGCTTAGTTCAGCTCAAGCACATCTTGCATGGTGTAGAATCCGGCAGGCTTTTCTTTCAGCCATACCGCAGCGCGAACCGCACCATTGGCAAAGGTCATACGATCAGTCGCTTTGTGGGTAATTTCAACACGCTCGCCAATATCAGCAAACATCGCGGTGTGCTCACCCACAATATCGCCCGCACGGATCGTCGCAAAACCGATCTCATCGCGAGAACGCTCTCCGGTGATCCCTTCACGCGCATACACCGCGACATCGCTCAGTTTATTGCCCATTGCGCCCGCAATGGCTTCACCCATACCAATCGCAGTACCGGATGGCGCATCGACTTTGTGACGGTGGTGCGCTTCGATAACTTCGATATCGCAGTAATCACCCATTACTTTTGCCGCTTGCTCTAGCAGCTTAAACATCACGTTAACGCCGACACTGTAGTTTGGCGCCATGATCACTGGCATTAGCATCGCTGCGGCATCGATTTGGGCACGCTCTTCATCAGTGAAACCCGTGGTACCAATCACGATCTGTTTATTGTTCGCTTGGCAAAGAGCAATGTTCGCCAACGTGGCAACCGGCGCGGTAAAGTCGATCAACACATCAAACTGATCGATCGCTTTAGCCAAATCATCAACCACGTTGACATCCAATTGGCCAACACCTGCAAGCTCACCCGCATCACAACCAATTAGGCTCGATTCAGGACGCTCACTTGCTGCCCCAAGGGTCGCAAATTCCGAACGATGGACAGCTTTGATCAAATTACGGCCCATACGGCCAGCTGCACCTGCAATTGCAATCCTTACCATTGCTCAACCTCTCTTTATAATCTGTATTAACGTGTCAATGTAGCGAACAATTCACTTCAATGACAAGGAGTTATACAACTCCTGCAACAAAATTCCATTTATCTTCGCGTGCAACCTAGCACCGTCAGTACGCGAAGGACAAAAAAATCCCCACAGCAGTGGGGATCGGTTTAATCAACTTGTTTAACTTGCAGCTCACGCGGCACTTCGAAGAACATGTTCTCTTCTCGGCCGGTGAGCTCTTCAATCGTCGCATTTGCCAAGGCGCAGATCGCGGCGGTAATTTGCTCCACCAGCTCTTGCGGCGCGGATGCCCCTGCCGTGACACCAATGCGATTTTTATCCGTAAACCACTCCGGTTGAATGTCCTCAACGCAGTCAATCAAAAAGCCCGGCGTTCCCAGCTTTTCGGCCAGCTCACGCAGGCGATTCGAGTTAGAGGAGTTCTTCGAACCCACGACGACAACAGCGTCTACATCAGCCGCCAACTCGCGTACCGCATCTTGGCGGTTTTGCGTGGCGTAACAAATATCGTCTTTACGAGGGCCTTGAATAAGCGGGAAGACTTCACGCAACTTATCAATCACGTCTGCGGTTTCGTCCACCGATAGCGTGGTTTGGCTAACATAATGCAGGTTAGTCGGATCTTTCACCGGCAATGAGGCCACTTGATCTGGCGTTTCGACCAAATACATCCCACCGGTTTCGCTGGCATATTGCCCCATGGTACCGACAACCTCAGGGTGACCCGCGTGACCGATCAAGACCACTTCCATATTGCGACGGCTGGCGCGCGCCACTTCCATATGAACTTTGGTTACCAACGGGCAAGTCGCATCAAAGACAGTGAGCTCACGCTCTTTCGCTTCGTTACGCACCGCTTGCGATACACCATGCGCTGAGAAAATCACTATGCTGCCATCTGGCACCTCAGTGAGTTCTTCAACAAAAATAGCACCACGTTGCTTTAATCCTTCCACCACAAAGCGGTTGTGTACCACTTCATGCCGTACGTAAATTGGCGGCTGGTACATTTCCAGTGCACGCTCAACAATGGTGATTGCGCGATCAACACCGGCACAGAAACCACGAGGGTTAGCGAGTAAGATTTTCATGCTTTGTGAGTCTCTTTACGCAATTATCTCTACGACTTTGACGTCGAAAACCACATCAACACCAGACAGTGGATGGTTAAAATCTACTTTGATGGAATCGCCATGGATCTCACGAATGATCCCGGGAATTTCACGACCATCGGCACCAGCGAATGCCACGATAGTGCCTTCTTCCGGTTCTAAATCTGGGCCAAATTGGCTGCGAGCAAAATACTGAATATTATCTGGGTTTGGCTGACCGAACGCGTCTTCCGGCGCCAGCTCAAAACTCACGTCATCCCCTTCCACCAAACCAATCAGGCAGCGTTCGAACTCTGGCGATAAACTGCCATCGCCCAAACGAAACTTGGCTGGTTTCCCCATCGCATGCGTGGACTCCGCCACGGAACCATCTTTCAGTTTGATCTCAAAGTGGATCAAGACTTCACTGTTTTGTGCAATTGCTCTGGTCATGAATATCCTAAATGAGTGGATGAGAGTTGCTTGCTCGTCATTTTATAACAGTTGTTTTACAACAAAGCACCGCCCGTCGCAACGGGCAGTGCTTTTATCATAGGAAAGAGAGCGATTATGCGTCTGAGGATTTAGGATCTGGAGTACGGAAACTATCAAAGATAATTAGCGCCGCACCGATACAAATCGCACTATCGGCAATATTGAACGCCGGCCAGTGGTGATCGCCGATATAAAAATCGAGAAAGTCGACCACGAAGCCGTGATACAAGCGATCAAACACATTACCCAGCGCCCCACCGATCACCAAGGCATAAGCAATGTTGACCATTTTCTGCTGCGCGTTATTTTGACGCATCCAGAACACCAACATGCTACACACCACAATGGCGATCAAGGTAAAGGCCCAACGTTGCCAGCCACCGGCATCACTGAGAAAACTAAAGGCTGCGCCGTAATTTCTTACATACAGTAAGTTGAAAAACGGCAAAATTTCAATGCGGTGATCCCATCCCAACGGAATGGTTTTCAGTACCGCGAACTTGGTGACGATATCAACCACAAAGGTCAGTACCGCCAGCCACAACCAACGCAGTCCAGATTGTTTTAGGGCTGGCATACTCATTAGGCAAACTTACGCTCTTCTCCGTCACCATCGACGTTGCTTACACAACGGCCACAGATATGCTCGTGACCTGAGATGGTGCCTACACTTTCCACATAGTGCCAACAACGATCACACTTCTCGGCATCCGCTGCTTTCACTTCCACAAATAGACCTTCCACATCAGTTGCCGCAGCGCCTTCTGGCTGAGCGTCAACCACTTGTACTGTCGCTTTCGAGGTCAACAGAACGAAACGAAGCTCGTCTTCTAGCTGCGCGAGTTGCTCAGCCAGTGCCGCCGTTGCGTACAAGGTCACTTCTGCTTGTAGCGAGCCACCAATGGTTTTCTCGTTACGTGCTGCTTCTAGCAACTTGTTTACGGCGCCACGAACCGCTTGGGCTTGATCCCAGAACGCATTGTTCAGTGCTTCGTCGTCTGACAGACCGAACAGACCTTGGTACCATTCACCGGTGAACACGAACTTGTCGCGTTGACCTGGCATTTCTTGCCAGATTTCGTCAGCAGTGAACGACATGATAGGTGCCATCCAGCGAACCAGTGCTTCCACGATGTAGTACAGCGCGGTTTGACAGCTACGTTGCGCGTGGCCTCCACGTTTCGCGGTGTACTGACGGTCTTTGATCACGTCAAGATAGAACGAGCCCATCTCAACCGAGCAGAACTGCATCAAACGTTGCGTCACGGTGTGCAGGTTGTAGTCGTCGTACGCAGCGATAATCGCTTCTTGCGCCGCTTTCGCTTGGCCTACGGCCCAGCGATCCAGAGCGACCATTTCTTCTACTGGCACGATATCCGTTTCAGGGTTGAAACCGTTCAAGTTCGCCAGAAGGAAACGCGCGGTGTTACGAATACGACGGTACGCATCAGCGCTGCGGTTTAGGATTTGATCCGATACCGCGACTTCGCCGGTGTAATCGGTCGATGCCACCCATAGACGCAGAATATCTGCACCTAGCTTGTTGGTCACATCTTTTGGTGCAACCACGTTACCGATAGACTTCGACATCTTACGGCCTTGGCCATCAACCACGAAACCGTGGGTCAGTACTTGGCGGTACGGCGCTTTGTCTTTCATCGCAACAGACGAGATCAATGAAGACTGGAACCAACCACGGTGTTGGTCTGAACCTTCGAGGTACAGATCCGCACTAGCACCGTTAAACTCTTCACGGGCATCAACTACCGCAGAGTGCGTCACACCTGAGTCGAACCACACATCTAGGGTATCGAGTACTTTTTCGTAGTTCGCAGCGTCGGCTTCGCCCATCAGCTCAGCGGCGTCAACGTCCCACCATGCTTGAATGCCTTTGTGCTCAACCAATTGCGCCACTTTCTCAATCAGCTCAGCAGAATTTGGATGTAGCTCTTGGGTTTCTTTATGAACGAACAGTGCGATTGGCACACCCCAAGTACGTTGGCGTGAGATACACCACTCAGGACGGCCTTCCACCATACCTTCGATACGGCTTTGACCCCATTCTGGCATCCATTGTACGCCTTTGATCTCTTCCAGCGCTTTCGCACGCAGACCCGCTTGATCCATTGAGATGAACCATTGTGGGGTTGCACGGAAGATGATCGGCGTTTTGTGACGCCAGCAGTGTGGGTAGCTGTGCTCGTAAGCATGGTGATGCAATAGCGCACCGTGCTCTTTTAGGGTTTCAACCACAGCGTCGTTCGCTTTGAACACGTGCTGACCGGCAAATAGCTCAGTATCTGGCAGATAAACACCGTTTGAACCCACTGGATTTGCTACTTCTAGACCGTATTGTTGGCCTACCGCGAAGTCTTCTTGACCGTGGCCAGGTGCAGTGTGTACACAGCCGGTACCTGAATCGGTGGTCACGTGATCGCCCAGTACCACTGGCACGTCGTAGTTGTAGAACGGGTGGTTAAAACGCACCAGATCCAGATCGTCACCTTTACAGAAACCCAGGTTGTGGTAGTGCTCGATACCCGCGCGATCCATCACATCTTTCGCCAGCTCAGCTGCGACAATCAAACGCTCTGGGTTGTCACCTTCAACTTGAACCATTACGTATTCAAGATCGCCACGACACGCGACAGCGCGGTTCGCAGGAAGGGTCCAAGGTGTGGTTGTCCAGATCACAATCGAAATGTCACCGTGACCAGCATGACCTTCCACGCAGCTAAACTTCGCCGCTACCGCTTCTTGATCAACTGCTTTGAACTTAACGTCGATCGACGGTGAGACTTTGTCTTTGTACTCAACTTCCGCTTCCGCTAGCGCAGAGCCACAGTCAGTACACCAGTGAACAGGCTTGAAGCCTTTTAGTAGGTGACCGTTATCAGCAATCTTACCTAGCGCACGGATAATGTTCGCTTCGGTACCGAAGTCCATCGTGCGGTAAGGCTTGTCCCACTCACCCAACACGCCAAGACGCTTGAAGCTCTCTTTTTGACCTTCAACTTGACCGGCGGCGTATTCGCGACATTTTTCGCGGAACTCGGCTGCGGTAACTTTATGGCCAGGTTTGCCAACCTTTTTCTCTACCATCAATTCAATAGGTAGGCCATGGCAATCCCAACCTGGTACGTACGGCGCATCAAAGCCAGATAAGGTCTTTGATTTAATAATAATGTCTTTAAGAATCTTATTTAGGGCGTGACCAATATGAATGTCTCCGTTGGCGTATGGAGGGCCATCGTGGAGAACGAAAGATTTTTTACCTTTCTTCGCGTTACGGATTTCACCGTACAGGTCTTCTTTATACCAACGCTCAAGCATTGCCGGCTCACGCTGAGCCAGATTACCGCGCATTGGAAACCCTGTATCAGGCAGGTTCAGGGTATCTTTATAGTCGCTCATTGATTCTCAATTCCGTTAATTGACATTATTGTTGTCAGCAAGCCATTGCCGGGCCTGCTGCGCATCACGCTCGATTTGCGCTTTTAGCTCCTCGAAAGAAGCAAACTTTTCCTCATCTCGCAGCTTATGGCGCAAGATGACTTCAATTTGTTGACCATACAGGTCTTGGTGGAAGTCAAACAAGTGGACTTCCAGTTGTTGGCGAATACCATCCACCGTGGGACGATTACCGATATTCGCAACCCCGGGCCAAGCGTTACCCTCAAACATCACCGTCACGGCATAAACACCGTTCACCGGCGAGACTAATCGCTTCAATGGCACATTTGCAGTTGGAAAACCGATCGTGCGCCCGAGTTTGCGGCCATGCGAGACACGGCCATTAATGCTATATGGACGCCCTAACAAGGACTTGGCGTCATCCAATCGGTCACTGGCCAGCGCTTCGCGAATCGCAGTGCTACTGACACGTTGCCCTTGCAGGCAAAAGCTCTTGGTACTGACCACTTCAAAGCCGAAAACTTCTCCGGCGCGCTGCAACATAGCAAAGTTACCACGGCGACCACGGCCAAAGCAAAAATCATCACCCACGACCAGATACTTTACGCCGAGTTGTTTGACCAGCAAAGCTTCAATAAAGGCTTCCGCCTCCATCTGGGCAAAGTGGAGATTAAAAATCACCGCTAATAATCGGTCGATACCAACCTTCGCCAGTTGATGATATTTATCCCGTAACCGCGTCAAACGCGCAGGCGCCGCCGCTGGGCGGATCACCTCAAGTGGCTGCGGCTCGAAGCTCATCACCACTGCCGGTAAGCCCAATTCATTGGCTTTGTGCTTTAGCTGAGTCAACACCGCTTGGTGCCCTAAATGGACCCCATCAAAGTTGCCAATACTCAGAACGCACCCTTGATGGCGCGCTGACAAATTATGTATGCCGCGGATCAGTTCCATATACGATTTGAACAAATAAGTGCCAGAACCGACGGATTATAGCTTAGTCAGTATCATCATTCAGCCCCTAGCGCGAAGATGATGGCCTCTAAGCCCCAAAATAACCAAACTTACCAAGTAAGCCAGTGCGCCCGCGCCAATTAAACCCGCCAACCAAAGGGCACGGAAGGTGAAGCTCATCGCGACCCATTCCTCAAATGCTGGCATGCCCCACCATAGGCCCGCCGCCATCACCGCAACGCTGGCCACGATCTTAAAGAAAAACACAATCGTTTCTCGGCTTAGCTGATAAACCTGTTGCAAATGCAGGCCACGGTAAAGCAAGACCGCATTCACCAGCGCCGACAGCGCGGTTGCCATCGCCAGACCGACATAGCCAAACATCGACGCGAAAATGGCGTTAAACACCATGTTACATACCATAGCGACGATACCGAACTTCACCGGCGTTTTGGTATCTTGACGGGCAAAGTAACCCGGCGCTAGCACTTTGATCAGCATGAAGTTCAACAAACCCGACGCATAAGCCAGCAGCGACAGCGACGCGCGATGGACATCATCCGCACCAAACTCACCGCGCATAAACAGCACCATTAGCATAGGTTTGGCCAGTACCATCAAGCCAACCATCGCCGGTACGCCGAGCAATAAGACCATGCGCACACCCCAGTCCATGGTGGCAGCGAAGGACTCAGGGGTTGAGTCGACATGCTTGCGTGACAACGCTGGCAAAATCACCGTAGCAATCGCGATCCCAAACAAGCCTAGCGGGAACTCCAATAAGCGATCGGAGTAATAAAGCCAACTGATCGAGCCTGACGCCAAGAAGCTGGCAATAAAGGTATCAAACAACAAGTTGATTTGGCTGACCGAGACCCCGAACATCGCCGGGATCATCAAAGTGCGGATTTTGGTTACGCCCGGATCATTCCAGCCCCATTTCGGCATGACCAAGAAACCTTGCTTGGCTAAAAACGGCACTTGGAATAAGAACTGCACCAAGCCACCAAGAAACACACCAATTGCCAAGCCAATTTCAGGATGGGATAGCTGCGGTGAAATCCAAATCGCCGCGGCAATCATGGTCAGGTTCAAAAACACTGGGGTAAAAGACGAAACCGCAAAACGCCCTAAGGTATTTAAGATCGCTCCCGACAGCGCAACAAAGGTAATGAACCATAAATAAGGAAAGGTAATTTTCAGCAAGAAGCTCGCCAGCTCAAACTTTGGCGCCGCTGGGCCGTCGTTTAACCAATCCAGAAACCAACCAAAACCGAATAATGCGGTGATGACGCCTGATCCCAATACCCCGATCAGTGTAACGACAGTCACAATCACCCCTAAGGTGCCTGAGGCTCTTGCGATCAATTCGCGGGTCTTATTCATATCGCCGCTGGCATGATATTCAGTCAAGACAGGAACAAAGGCTTGCGAGAACGCACCTTCTGCAAAAAGACGACGTAAGAAGTTAGGAATTTTGTTCGCAAAAAAGAACACATCCGCTGTAGCCCCCGCCCCCATGAGGTTGGCAATAACCACATCCCGCACCAGTCCTAAAACACGGGAAACCAGTGTCATGCTGCTTACCACGACACCTGAGCGCAAAAGACGCTTACTCACAAAAAAAACCTCATAAACATAGCCCGAAAAGGTGACTCACGAGCAGGAATGCTGTTAGAATATGCCGCCATATTAACCGTGTTCATCCGTCAGTGCCAAGCAAACTTGGTTCGGCGGTATTTTGCACAATTTTAGTTGACATTTTTGGCCTAAAAGGGCATAGTCCACGGCCTTAAAATGTCACCATGTTTGGAGTTAGACCCTTGGCAAACATCAAATCTGCTAAGAAGCGTGCTATCACTTCAGAAAAACGTCGCCAGCACAACGCTAGCCGTCGTTCTATGATGCGCACCTTCGTTAAAAAAGTAATCGCTGCTATCGAAGCTGGCGACAAAGCTGCTGCAACTCAAGCTTTCGCTGATATGCAACCAGTTCTTGACCGTGCTGCGACTAAAGGCCTAGTTCACAAGAACAAAGCTGCTCGTCATAAAGCGCGTCTTGCTGCAAAAATCAACGCTCTGTAATCTATAGTCTGCTGATTTTATGCAAAAAAAACCGGCCAATGCCGGTTTTTTTCATTTCTACGGTTTAGAAAAAGCGCTCGCTAACCGTTCTTCTGTAAAGGCCTAGCAGAACATCTTCTGCAACAGCTTCATCATTTCTCGCACTTCATCACTCTGCAGCGAGTAGTACACGGTCTGTGACTGTTTACGGGTATTCACCAGCCCATCTCGGCGCAACCACGCTAAGTGCTGTGACAACGCTGACTGGCTCATTTGAAGCTTATCGCACAACGCCCCCACTGACATTTCACCTTCTTCCAGTAGATAGCACAGAATAAACAAACGACGCTCGTTCGCCATCGCCTTTAATAAGGTGACAGCCTTTGGGGCATTGGCCTGCATTTGTTGTAAGTCCATTCTATCCTCTTGTCGGTTAGGGAATGCTGTCGCCAGCCTTCGCGGTGGTGAGTTATGACAACGTCGACGCGCCTTTAGTCAGCAAACAAGGTGGTAAAGTCCGCCTCACAAATGCGTTTTACGGCCGGATGCTGGATCATGCGCTCGGCGAAAATCACGTAATACTCTTCTTTGAGCTCTTCGATGTGGGCGATTTCCCGCATCTCATCATTGCGCTTAAATTCTTGGCCATAACTGCTTGGGGCGACGAACAAAGATTGATGCTCTTTGGCAAAGGCCTTCATTAATGCCACGTCATCGAACTCGCCAAGGATCGTCGGCTGCACGCCTTGTTGATCAAACCAACGGATCAACTGACGTCCCATCGCAGACTGCGATGCCGGGATCAGGACATTATGCTGCTCCAAGCATTCTGGAAAGCTGGTGATCTCAAGACGACTTGAGCAGAACAAGCTCATTTTCGTCTCGCCTAATTTTTTACTGAACAAGCCCGAGGCTTGCGCCGATGCCACAGGGCAGTCAGACAGGATCATATCGAGCTTGTGCTGAGAAAGTTGCTCTAATAGCATCTCGTGGGTCGACTCACAGCAACGCAAGTGAATGCTCACCCCTTTAGGCATACCTACACCTAAAATCCGGCTCACGATGCGTTTAGACAGCGCATCCGCAACACCAACCTCAAACAAGGTATTGTCACGCTGGCTGTAATTGATGATATCGAGCATCTCATAGCTCAAGCCGAACATCTTATCACTGTACTTAAAGACCAGCTGTCCGAGCTCGGTAGGCTCAACATTACGCCCATTGCGCTTGAGTAACTTTCCACTAAAGCGTTGCTCTAACACCTTGATCTGTCCCGTCACGGTTTGTGGTGCCACAAACAGCGATTCCGCCGCACGGCTGACAGAGCCTTTTTTACATACCATCCAAAAGTAATAAAGGTGGTTATAGTTCAGGTGAGACATGAAATCCGTTCTCTCGTACTGCTCGCAATAGATACAACCTTTGCGCACTTTATCATAAAAAAGAACGGCAGTATCAGCTGTTGCTAATACTGCCGTTCACATATTTCAACGAAACTTTATGCTTTTGCGGTTTTACCGTCGCGTAGCGAGTAGCTCAACAGTGCATAACCCAAAATCGCCGCCACAGAAGAACCAATCAAGATCCCCAAACGCGAGTAGGTGATGAGCTCCGGTGACAAACCACTGAAGGCCAGCGAAGAGATGAAGATAGACATGGTGAAACCAATACCACACAGCACCGACACTGCGAAGATTTGATTCATGTGAATGCCATCAGGCAGCTTCGCCACCTTGGTTTTCACCGCAATCCACGATGCGAGGAAAATCCCCAACGGTTTACCCACAAACAAGCCCATCGCGATACCCAGCGGCAGGGTTGATAGCAGGCCATCCATCGATACACCTTGCAACGAAATACCGGCATTCGCAAACGCGAACAGTGGCAAGATCAGAAAGGCAACCCAGTAGTGCAGCTTATGCTCTAGCAGTTTAAGCGGCGATTTCTGACCGGCTTTGCCCTCTAGTGGGATCGCAAAGCCCAGCACCACACCCGCCAAGGTCGCGTGTACGCCAGATTGCAGTACGCTGAACCACAAAATACCGCCCACCAGCAAGTACCAGCGCAATTGCGTCACGTTTTTCGCCGCCAACACAAACAGAGTCGCGGTAGAAAGGAACGCTACTGTTAGCGCCAATACTGAGAGATCGCTGCTGTAGAACAGCGCAATAATAATGATAACGCCAAGATCGTCGATGATCGCCAAGGCTAGCAAGAACACTTTCAAGCTCACCGGTACGCGGTTGCCAAGCAAGCCCATCACACCCAGTGCGAAAGCAATATCCGTCGCCGCCGGGATCGCCCAACCTTTAATCGCGGTCGGATCTTGATAGTTGAAGAGGACGTAGATAGCAGCGGGCGCCACCATACCACCAAAGGCGGCAATCGCAGGGAAAATCGCTTTCTCCGTGCTGTTAAGTGCACCTTCGATCAGCTCACGCTTCACTTCTAAACCGATCAGCAAGAAAAAGATCGCCATCAAGCCATCGTTAATCCAGTGCTCGATGGATAAATTCGCGACGTAAGTATGAAGTAAATGGTAGTAACCTTCACTCAAGCCACTGTTGGCAACCATCATCGCCACAGCAGCGGCAGCAATCAGCACAATACCACCCGCTGATTCCATCTTTAGAAACTTCTTTAATGTGTCGGACATCGTCCGCTTCTCCTAATCTACACCACTTGCAACATACTGAAACAAGACGTAAATAAATATTACACTGCAAATTTGCTGAAACAATATTCGTTTGTACGCACCTATAACCTCGGTTTTTCCGAGCAATAGAGCCGTAACGCTCATTTTTTCATGCAAATTTGACTAGAATATCATTTGTTATCATACAGTTAAGCAAATAAGCTCAAAACACAATGGTAATACATAAAATTTACAATTAGTGTATAGAATGCAATATTCATCAAGCCTTGACCAAAATCGAGCGCAATCCTGCCAACCAAATTTCCTTTCTCCATGAGCTCTTTGCAAAGCAAAGTGATGAGTTTGCTCAAGAAACCAGCAGAATAAAGATAACTGTCATATTACTGAAATATTCGATCTCTAACATCCGCCACAGATTTCATTTCTTTGACACAAATATGACAGACGTTCTGTCATGGAGACTATTTATGAGTACTCAAGCAACCACAGCAACCATGGATAAGAGCGGTAACAACGCCCTACGCTGGATGCAACTTGGTCTAATGTTGTACTTGTTGCTCGTTGCTGTATCAGTAGTGAGTGGCGGTTTCAAAATGGCGGTTGGTGATCAGGCCAAAACACTGTTTGAATTTGCTTCGCATCCTATTGCGGGCCTGATGATCGGTTTGATTGCTACTGCACTAACCCAATCTTCTAGTACTACAACTTCTGTTACCGTTGGCCTTGTGGCGGGCGGTCTACCGGTTGAAACCGCTATCCCAATGATCATGGGTGCTAACATCGGTACAACCACTACTAACACCCTAGTGAGCTTGGGCCACGCACGTTGTAAAGAAGAGTTCCGTCGCGCATTCGCTTCTGCAACTATCCATGACGTGTTCAACCTAATGGCTGTAGCTATCTTCCTACCGCTAGAAATCATGTTTGGTCTACTCGACAAGCTTTCTGGTTGGTTGGTATCACCGCTAATGGCAGCGGGTGACATGAGCTCAGCAAACAGCTTCAACTTCATCAAGCCTCTGACTGATCCTGCAGTAAATGTATACGAGTGGATTGGTGAGAAAGTACCTACCGACGCGCTAGGCGGCATCGTAATGATCATCCTAGGTATCGCGACCATCATGTTCTCTATCGCGATGATGGGTAAACTGATGCGCAAACTAATGGTAGGTCGTGCACGTGACATGCTTCAAGCGGCGATCGGTCGTGGTCCAATGCACGGCATTGCATCAGGTACTGTGGTAACTGTACTGGTTCAGTCTTCTTCAACCACTACCAGCTTGATGGTTCCTCTAGTCGGTACTGGCGTTCTTAAAGTACGTGACGTTTACCCATTCACTCTGGGTGCGAACATCGGTACTTGTATCACGGCATTGATCGCGGCAACGGGCGCATCAGGTAACCTAGTATTGGCAATGCAAATTGCACTGGTTCACCTATCGTTCAACGTACTTGCAACGCTACTGATCTTCGGTACGCCGTTCCTTCGCGAGATCCCTGTAAAAGGTGCGTTCTGGTTGGGCGACCTAGCAGCGAAGAGCAAAGTAGCGGTAGCGGTTTACCTAATCGCCGTATTCCTGGCGCTGCCAGCATTGATTCTGGCGCTAACACTGTAAGCCGGAATCACTTAGTGGCTGCATCCTAAGCAGCACTTACCATCGCATTGCCCGCTCTCGAGCGGGCATTTTTTTATCTGCACTTTTACGGTGACTCCCCTTTTCAGCATCTTCTCCGCCGCCTTTACTTGCTAACACCGCCTTACGCCAGCAAGACTGCCACTCTACTTCGCTTCCAAATCGCAGCCTTCTCAAATTACAGCCATAAAAAAAGCCCCGCTAAAGCGGAGCCCTTCATTACAACAACGTATTACACCGAGAACGGGTACTGGATGGCGTCGTGGTGCTGGTAACCTTCTACTTCAAAGTCATCTAAGGTGACCCAAGTTTCCAAATCTTCGAGTGATTTGATCTTAGGATTAATCACTAAGCGAGGTGACGCGAACGGCTCGCGCTTTAGCTGCACGTCACGCATCAATTCCAACTGATCTTCATAGATATGCGCGTTCACGATTTGATGATACGCCTTACCCGGCTTGTGACCTGTAATTTGCGCGACCAACGCAAGCAGGGTAAACACTTGAACTTGGTTGAAATTAAGCCCTAAAGGAACGTCACAAGAGCGCTGGTAGCTGGTCAGGTGCAAGGTGTCACCTAACAACGAAAAGGTGTGGGTATGCATGCACGGGCGCAAACAGCCCATGTCGAACTCACCTGGGTTATAAAAGGTGAGAATTTCGCCGCGGTCATCAATCCCACGCGATAGGTTATCGACGATTTTCTTTAGCTGATCCAGCGCAGAACCATCTGGCTTTTGCCAACGACGGCCTTGAACACCGTACACGCGGCCCATGTCGTCTTCCCCTTTACGGTGGGGGTTATTCAGCCACGCATCGTTATCGTTGGCGTTGGCATCCCACGTTTTACAGCCAATCGCGCGAAACTGCGCGGCAGAGTCATAACCGCGCAAGTAACCCAATAGCTCAGCGATCGCCGCTTTCCAGAAGCTCTTGCGGGTGGTGATCAGCGGAAAGGCATTATTAGCAACATCATACGTTGAAGTGTGGTTGATCACGGTTAAGCAGCGCTTACCGGTACGCTTATTTTCAACCCACTCCCCTTCATCAACAATTCGCTGACACAAATCCAGATACTGCTTCATGCGCTTCACACCTTTCGACTGGTAAAAAAATGACGCGGTATCATACCGCGTCTATCGTTGTTATTCACGGCTTCCACCGTCGTTCATCGCGACTAAGCGCTCTTCTGTGATCTCGCGGCACTCTTGTATGACCAAATCATCATCGCCGCCCCCAACACCACCATAGGCAGCGATAGCAGTTGCCCCATGCTGATGCCAAACGAATCAACCAAATAAGCAAGATTCTCATCAGGGGTACGGAAGTACTCGGCAATAAAGCGGAACACGCCGTAACCGAGCAAGAACAAGCCAGAAACGGCCCCAGTTGGACGCGGTTTACGAATAAACCAGTTCAAAATGAAGAACAGCAACAGCCCTTCCATCGCCATTTGATACAGCGGAGAGACATGGCGAGGCTCAGGCCCTACATGCGGGAAAATCATTGCCCACGGCACATCTGTGATGCGGCCAACCAGCTCGCCATTGATAAAGTTACCTAAGCGGCCAAACGCTAACCCCATTGGCACGAGTGGCGCAACAAAATCCGACACATTAAAGAAAGTACGGTCATGCTTGCGGCCATAAAGCCACATCGCGGCGATCACACCGAGTAAGCCACCGTGGAACGACATGCCGCCTTCCCAGATCTTGAACAGATAAATCGGATTCGCCAAGAATTGAGAGAAGCTATAAAAGAGCACGTAACCTAGACGGCCACCGACAAAAACACCGAGAAAACCCCAGAATAACAAGTCACTGACTTGATCTCGGGTCCAACCGCTACCCGGTTGATCGGCACGGCGGTTTGCCAACCAGTTCGCAAACAAAAACGCGAACAGATACATCATGCCGTACCAGTGCACACTCAACGGACCGACACTAAAGAAAATAGGGTCGATTTCCGGATAAATCATGTATTCCTGAGTCATAGATATTCTTATCCTATTAACATTCTGATCCCTACAACAAATAGGAACATGGCAAAAATTTGTTTCAACTTAGCGGTCGGACAACGTCCCATCAAGCGCACCCCGATGGCATTGGTCGACACCGACGCGAGGTTAATGCCGATCAGTGCGGGTATATACACGTAACCTGCGCTCCACGCGGGTAGATCGGTGGCGCTCATCCCGAAATAGACAAACCCCGTCATACCAGAAATGGCGATCCCCGCTCCCACGGCAGCGCTAGTGCCAATGGCTTTAGGCATGGTAAAACCGTAGCGATTTAAAAACGGTACGGTCAATGACGCGCCGCCAATGCCCGCCAGCGTCGAGACGATCCCAATCACCACTGCGACACCCGCTACTGGCGCGGTGCCAGGCCAAGGCTTGCCGATTTGCTCGCGACGGCTGCTTCGCACCATCTGCACACACAAAAACAGTACTATACAGGCAAATACGCGCGGTAAAAGTTCCACCGGCAATGACTTTGCCACCAAACTGCCCAACAAACCACCCAAAAGCACACCAGGAAGCAAGGCAATTACCGCAGTTTTCTCAACATTCCCTACGCGAAAATGGTTACGCGCCGAGGAGCCCGAGGTTAATACTATTGAGGTGACCGAAGTCGCTAATGCCATCGGCATCACGATATCCGGCGCAAACCCTAAAGCGGGATAAAGTACCGATAAGGCAGGCACAATGATGAGTCCGCCTCCAATCCCTAACAAGCCAGACATTATTCCGACTACGCTACCCAAAATCAAACACAAGCCAAACGCCACCCATTCAGGGTGTAGCTGCATTAATTCCGTCATCTTTTTATTCTTTACCCGCTCGGATAAAGCCACCTAACTGATGGCTCTCAATATACTTGGTAAGAGCGTCGCGGATCACGTGAGGGGAAATCGCGCTACGGCATTCATCGGCGATCGCTGCCAACTCTGCGGCATTCGCTTGACGTAAAATGTATTTGATCCGCGCGACGTTGCGGTTGTTCATGCTGAGCGAGTCGTAACCCATCCCCACCAACAACAACGCGCCGAGCGGATCACCGGCTAATTCGCCGCACACGCACACCGGTAAGTGCAACGCTTTGGCTTTCGCTAAGATCAGATCTAACGCAGAAATCACCGACGGATGCAGCGCATCATACAGCGATGCCACCCGCACATTATTACGATCAACGGCCAACAGGTATTGGGTTAAATCATTGGTACCAATAGAAAGGAAATCAACCCGACCTTTAAGGTGGTCTAGTTGATACAAGAGAGAAGGCACCTCAACCATCACCCCAATACGTGGGCGATGCAGCACCTGCGACATCTCTACCGCTTGTTTGGCCACTTCCGTGTAAGCCTGATTGACTAACGCCAATGCTTCTTCCAATTCGACAATGCCAGAGATCATCGGCAGCAAAATATCGAGATTATCCAAGCCGATGCTCGCACGCAGCATGGCACGTAATTGGATCAAAAAGATGTCAGGGTGATCCAGCGTAAACCGGATCCCGCGCCAGCCAAGAAAAGGATTGTCTTCTTCAATCGAAAGATACGGCAGCGGTTTATCACCGCCAACATCCAACGTGCGCATCACCACTTGTTTATTTTGATAAGCATGGAGCACATCGCGATATAAGTGGTATTGCTCATCTTCCGACGGAAAACTGCGTTGCAGTAAGAACGGCACTTCAGTGCGATATAACCCCACGCCATCAACCCCTTGGTTAACAGAGATGGACGTATCGGCACTCAGCCCCGCATTTAAATTAACTTGTACCGTTAAGCCATCGGCCGTGACGCAAGGCTTATTCAGCTCTTGCTCGACCTTATCGTATAGCTCAACTTCTTCTTGCATCAGTTGGCGGTATTCATCGAGCACCGGCTCTGAGGGTTCGACCAACACGCGCCCGCCATAGCCATCGACAACCACTTGCTTGCCGTGGACGGATTTTGGCTCGTACTCTGCGCCCATAATGGCGGGAACGCCCATCGCGCGCAGCAAAATCGCCGCGTGCGAGTTAGATGCCCCTTCCATCGAAACCACCCCAGCCAGCTTGTCACGCGGGATCGCCGCCAGAATTGCCGCCGTCAATTCACGGGTAAACAGCACCCGCATTTCCGGCCAATCGAACTCGGGCTGTGAATCATTGCTGAGGTAATACAGCAGGCGCTGGCCGAGCTCACGCAAATCTTGCGCCCGCTCGCGCAGGTAGCTGTCGCTCATCTGCGCAAAACGCGCCGAATAGCTTTCCACCACTTGGCGAACCGCCCATTCTGCTTGCGCCCGATTGCGGATCTTCGCTTCCAGATCGCGGCGCAGCATAGGATCGTTCAACAAATGGCTAAACAGATCGAAAATCGCCAAGGTGTCGTTTTTCAGATCGCTATCAAAACGCTTACGCAGGCGACGAAACTCGGTTTTCGCTTTCTCCATCGCCACCAGCAAACGCTCAAGCTCCAAATCGACATCCAAGGTCGACATGGGCAGCACATTTTCAAGCCGTGGCTGATCGTCATCCCAATAGCCCGTCGCCACCGCAACGCCAGGCGACGATGCGACGGCATCAATGGTGAGCGTTTCATTGCTTTTTAGCCACACCCCTTGCGCTCTCGCGTGTGCCAGCGCAATCGCCAGCTGCGCAGCGAGGGTAACCAGAAAGGATTCTTCAGATTCATCGAACAGGCGCTGTTCACGCTGCTGAACCACCAACACGCCCATCACCTTACGGCGGTGGATGATCGGGGTTCCGAGGAAAGAGTGGAAAGGCTCTTCGCCAATCCCACGCAGATGTTTGTAGTGTTTGTGACGGGTCGCTTCAGCGACGTTGATAGGCTCGGCTCGCTGACCAACATAGCCCACCAAGCCTTCGCCAAATTTAAGCGACACATTGCGCCGCGATTTTTTCAAACCCTTGGTCGCGATCAACCGGTAAGACTGGGTTTCTTCATCGGCAATATAGACTGAGCATACTTCAGCTTTCATGGCGTGACAGGTCGATGCCACGAGCGTGTCTAGCGCTTGTGGCAAACTGGTGGCGCGTGCCACTCGTTCAACGATGTCCCTTAGTTGCTGAAGCATCCCATATTACCTACTGCTGACGCCGCGATTTTCGTCGAGGCTTACGCTCTCTAAAAGGCATCGCCACCGCACTGAACTCTTTGAGAGCTCGGCGGTACACATCCCGTTTAAACGACACTACCTGTCGTACAGGATACCAGTAACTCACCCAGCGCCACCCATCAAACTCGGGTGTACTGCTTCGCTGCATGTTGACCTTAGATTCATCGCATTCCAGACTTAGCAAAAACCATTTCTGCTTTTGCCCGATACAAACGGGTTTAGAATCCCACCGCACCAAACGTTTCGGTAACTTGTAACGCAGCCAATGACGGCTGGTTGCAATGATCTTCACGTCTTTCTTGGTAAGTCCTACTTCTTCGTACAATTCTCGGTACATGGCTTGTTCTGGCGTTTCGCCGTCATCGATACCACCTTGCGGAAATTGCCAAGAGTGCTGTCCATATCGTCGAGCCCAGAATACCTGACCATGGCTATTGCATATTACAATCCCGACATTGGGACGGTAACCATCGCCATCTATCACTGGACGACCTCAATAAAAATTTTAGTAATGACCGGATTTTTTCACAGAATAGGGCTGTGGGTAAACCTTGATCGTCATTATCTGCGATTTTTTTGCAGAATCGGCCAAATTCGCACCATAAACCCCCTCAACAAAGTGGCAAAACGGCAAAAAATGAGACCTATACCACATTTATTCACTCTTTCTGTGAATAACCGTGTGAAGAACAACTGTTTAGGTCAATAAATGTGGATGCCTCACCGACTACCTTGGTTATCCACACCCTAATCAATACCTTAAAAGATCATTGATAACAGGATCTTACTGAACACCCAATCATTCACATCCTGCGCCCAGCAACACTCAGCAATAAATTGAACAAAGATCCACCAAAGATCCTTTTTCCGCCTTTTTATCCACACTTATCAGAGAATTCGCGCCAGCCGCCTCCGTGAAAATTGTACAAAACACCCGCTTTTCACTGTATAAATCCACACTACACGCCCCTCAGATCCTGCTTTTACACCCGCCTGTGGATAACCATGTGAACTACACCTGATTTCCCTGTGCATGGCTCGCTATTGACTAAATGGCGGATTATCTCCGCATCGGCGATCTTGAGAAGAATCCAACCGCGATTCCAGTTACAATAGCGCAACGATGTATTTGAGGCTCACCATGCACAAACCTTCCCCGCCACTCTCTGAAGATGAACTGATGCTACGGGCGTGGCAGATCGCCGGCGCGACCCTTGGCGAACTGGCACAAGAGGCCGGTATTGCATGCCCGGCAGATCTACGTCGTGATAAAGGCTGGGTGGGACAACTGCTAGAATGGCACCTCGGCGCTAGCGCAGGGAGCCGGCCAGTCCCCGATTTCGAGCACTTAGGGATTGAACTCAAATCGATCCCAATCGGTTATCACGGCCGCCCGTTAGAGACTACCTTTGTTTGCGTTGCCCCCTTGATTGGCCTGCACGGCATCACCTGGGATCAGTGCCACCTCAAACACAAACTGGCGCGGGTGTTGTGGCTACCTGTCGAGGGGGAGCGCGATATTCCGGTGTGTGATCGGCAAGTCGGCAGTCCTTTATTATGGTCGCCGTCAGCCGACGAAGAGCAGCAATTACGCCAAGATTGGGAAGAGTTGATCGATAAGATCGTGCTGGGTGAAGTGGAATCCATCACCGCACGTCACGGCGAAGTCTTACAACTGCGCCCGAAAGCCGCCAACAGCAAAGCGTTAACGGAAGCCTATGGCAACAATGGCGCACCGATCAAAACGCTGCCGCGAGGCTTCTATCTAAAAACAGATTTCACCGCCGCCATCTTATCGCGTCACTTCCAGTGCTAGCCCCTCTAAAGCACTTTTCCTCAAAGAGAGAACGCCGCGTTTAACCACGCTCACGTGCGATACAATCTACGGTTATCCGCTAAGTTATTAATACGGAAAATCGCTAGGCAACCCAGTCAGGCTCATTTATAGTCAATGATTATGCAAGAGCCACGGAGGGGTTCATGAAATACCAAAAAATCGCCCACTCATCATTAGAGGTCAGCAAGATCTGCCTTGGCACCATGACCTTTGGTGAGCAAAACAGCGAGCAAGACGCCCACCGCCAACTCGATTTCGCCCTTGAGCGTGGCGTTAACTTCATCGACACCGCTGAGATGTATCCGGTTCCACCCAGCCCCGCAACCCAAGGGCGCACCGAAAGCTATATCGGCTCTTGGCTGAAAAAAAGTGGCAACCGCGAACGAGTAGTCCTGGCAACCAAAGTAGCAGGACCACGCACTCTGCCGTATATCCGCGAAAACATGGCGCTTGATCGTCGTAACATTCACGATGCGGTAGAGACCAGTCTTGAGCGTCTACAAACTGACTATATCGACTTATACCAGTTGCACTGGCCACAACGCCAAACCAACACCTTCGGTAAACTGAATTTTTCCGAGCCAGAAGAAGCGTCACTCGTGCCACTTCTCGACACGTTAGAAGCGCTACAAGAGCTGGTCCGTGCAGGAAAAATTCGTTATATCGGGGTGTCGAATGAAACCCCGTGGGGCGTGATGAACTATCTGCGTTTAGCGGAAAAACACGCCTTACCGCGCATCGTTACCATCCAAAACCCGTACAACTTGTTAAATCGCAGTTTTGAAGTCGGGCTGGCAGAGATCAGCCACTACGAAGAAGTGGGGTTATTGGCCTACTCCCCGATGGCGTTCGGCGCGCTGAGTGGGAAATATCTTGATGGCAATAAACCTGCCGGCGCTCGCTGCACCTTGCACGCGCGTTTTAGCCGTTACTTCACACCGCAAGGCATCGCTGCTACTAAAGCTTATGTTGAGCTGGCGCGACAATACGGACTCGATCCGGCACAAATGGCACTGGCCTTTGTCAACCAACGCCCGTTTGTCACGTCGAATATCATTGGAGCGACCACGCTTGAACAGCTGGAGGCAAATATCGCCAGTGTGGATCTGACGTTATCTGCCGAAATCATGGAAAAGATTGAAGAGATTGGGGTGCGGTATTCCAACCCGTGTCCGTAAACGAACAAGCACAATAAAGCGCCCCGCAGCCGAAACTGCGGGGCTTTTTTTACGTGGTATGTCTAAATCGTAATAAACGTCTTAAGTGCTTCGCGCGTCGTGAGGCAGTGACGTGCGGTGCGGGGGTAAAGTTCATTCGCCCATCCGGATCTATACCGATATCCCGCAGCAAATGTTCATTCAAATGAGGGAAGTCCACCGCGATGCGGCGATGGGCACGACGCCATGCACGATGCTCACGCTCAATATCCCAGCGAAGTAAGACGACAGCGGCTTTTACATACAAAGAATGTTTCATGATGATGCTCCTTTTACGAGGGAAAAGTGCGGAGATCATCTAGTAGGCAGGTGCGCCGCAGATGAAATCCGCGACACAACAGTGACAACGGATCAGTAACCTGGTTGAGTAAAATCAGGTTTGACTTGGAACGCTTCCATCGAGGCCGACGGCGAAATAGAGTGAAATAGCGGTGATTGACAGCGTAATGTCGACATATTCCCCTCCTTCTAAGCGATAAATCCGTTGAATTAGTACTCTATCAGGTTAATGAAATGTGAACACAAATCAAGCAATAGCTGTCTAAAAATGCAACAACACCGCTTCATGCTGAGAAACCCGTAGCAAACAGCAAGATCTCATTTTGACTTCGTTTTTGTACTAATAAACCAGACAGTTCTGCGGCAACAGCTTTTAGTCGTAACAGCTGGATGCTTTGACATCAGTTAGTGCCTACATTGCCACAACGCATTTGCCCGCGCAGATCTCAAGGAGTATTATCGCCGCCCAAAATTCCAAAAAAGAATAAACCCATGAAGAAGTTACTTATTACTGCAGCAGCTTGTGCAGCACTTTCTACCCCAGCCTTAGCCAAAGACAGCGGACTTTCTGTCGGTTTAGGCTACAACGTCGGCTTGGGCGATCTTGTGGATGCGACCACCAGCACCGGGCTTAGTTTAGATCTTAACTACAAAGCACAAAGCGGTTTGATCCTTGGCGCAAGCTATGTCCCGACGCTGGCTGAAAGTTACGGCTCACTGAGCTATTACAGTGCTGAGCTTGAGATGTCACAAATTACACCTTACCTCGGCGTGAGTCGCGGTGATCTAAACTTCTTCGTCGGCTTGCCGATTGTCTCGTACGACGCAAGCGTCACTAACCATTATCACGATCTTTCTGCTTCTGTATCAGATACCAGCACAGGCATCATGTTTGGTCTTGGCGCGGAATTAGCGAGCGGTTTCAGTGCTACGGCACAATGGAGCATGGTTGATATCGAAGGGGTGGATGCAACTTCAATTAACTTCATCTTCGGCTACCGTCTATAATCAGCAGCACCGTCTAAGCCCCAACTTTTGGGACTTTTTTGTACCTAATATCATAGATACAAAAAAGCCACCCGAAGGTGGCTTTTCAACAACATAAGCGCGTGGCTTATTTCGCTTGTGGGCGCATTGCTGGGAACAATACCACGTCGCGAATGGTGTGCGTGTTGGTTAGCAGCATAACGAGACGGTCAATACCGATACCCATACCTGCGGTTGGCGGCAAACCATGCTCTAGTGCAGTGATATAATCAGCATCGAAGTACATCGCCTCGTCATCACCTGCTTCTTTCGCATCAACTTGCGCTTTAAAACGCTCGTCTTGGTCTTGTGCATCGTTAAGCTCTGAGAAGCCGTTACCGACTTCACGACCACCGATAAAGAACTCGAAACGGTCAGTGATGAATGGGTTTTCATCGTTACGACGCGCCAGCGGAGAAATATCGGCTGGGTATTCGGTAATGAACGTAGGCTGTAGCAGTTGCGGCTCAGCAGTTTCACCGAATGACTCTTCTAGCAATTGGCCAGAGGTCATGAACTTCTCAACATGAACGCCCACAGATTTCGCAATCGCGGCCATGTGCTCACGATCTTGAACTTTGTCGTACGTCAGCGCTTGGATCTCTGCGTGATCAGGGTTGTACTTCTTCAGTGCATCCAACATGCTCATGCGTGGGTATGGACCCGCAAAGCTGATGGTGTGCTCGCCGTAAGGCATTTCCGCACTGCCCAGTACATCTGTCGCGATACCCGATAGCATGTCTTCCGTTAGATCCATCAGATCACGGTAGTCAGCGTACGCCATGTAGAATTCCATCATGGTGAATTCTGGGTTGTGACGTGGCGATAGACCTTCGTTACGGAAGTTACGGTTGATTTCGAACACACGCTCAAAACCACCCACAACCAGACGCTTCAGGTAAAGCTCAGGTGCAACGCGCAGGTACATATCGATGTCTAGCGCATTGTGATGAGTGATAAACGGACGCGCTGTCGCACCGCCTGGGATCACGTGCATCATTGGGGTTTCAACTTCCAAGAAGTCTTTTTCGATCATGTAATTACGAATTGCGCTAACCACTTTAGAGCGGATCTTAAAGGCATTGCGTGAATCTTCATTTACGATCAAATCAACGTAACGCTGACGGTAACGTTGTTCTTGGTCAGTAAGGCCGTGGAATTTTTCTGGCAACGGACGTAGCGCTTTGGTCAACAGAACGAATTCGTCCATGTTCACGTAAAGATCGCCTTTACCTGACTTGTGCAGCGCACCTTTCACGCCGACGATGTCACCGATATCCAAACCGTGGTACTTGTCTTTCAGGATAACTTGCATTTCCTTCGACGCGTACGCTTGAATACGGCCAGACACATCATCAATCGCTAGAAAAGGACCACGTTTTGCCATGATACGGCCCGCGATCGCAACGATGTTGTCTTCTTGCTCTAATTCTTCTTTGCTCTTCTCACCGTGAGCGGCTTGCAGATCAGCGGCTAGCGCATCACGACGGAAGTCATTCGGGTGGCCGTTTGCTTTACATCCTTCGCGAATTTTATCGAGTTTAGCGCGACGCTCAGCAATCAGTTTGTTTTCGTCTTGTAGCTGTTCGGTCATTGTTTACCCTTAAAGAATTAGAGCCCTGATTTCAGGCTAGCTTCGATGAATCGATCCAGGTCACCGTCCAGAACGGCTTGCGTATTGCGGTTTTCTACCCCAGTACGCAGATCTTTAATACGTGAGTCATCCAGAACGTAAGAACGGATCTGGCTACCCCAACCGATGTCAGACTTCGCGTCTTCATTCGCTTGTTTCTCAGCATTTTGCTTTTGCATCTCAAGCTCAAACAGTTTTGCTTTCAACTGCTTCATCGCTTGATCTTTGTTTTTGTGCTGAGAACGGTCGTTCTGACACTGTACTACCGTGTTGGTTGGCAAGTGCGTAATACGAACCGCTGATTCGGTGGTGTTAACGTGCTGACCACCCGCACCTGATGCGCGGTATACGTCAATACGTAGATCAGATGGATTGATCTCGATATCGATGTTGTCATCCACTTCTGGATAGATGAAGGCTGAAGCAAACGACGTATGGCGACGGCCGCCTGAGTCGAACGGCGACTTACGCACCAGACGGTGAACACCGGTTTCTGTACGCAACCAACCGTAGGCGTAGTCACCCACGATACGTACAGTTGCAGACTTCAGACCTGCGACGTCACCTTCTGATACTTCGATGATTTCGGTCTTGAAGCCTTTCGCTTCCGCCCAGCGCAGGTACATGCGCAGCATCATTGAAGTCCAGTCTTGCGCCTCGGTACCACCCGAGCCCGCTTGCAGGTCAACGTAACAGTCAGAGCTATCGTGATCGCCAGAGAACATACGACGGAACTCAAGTTGCGCCAGTTTCTCTTCAAGATCAGCCAACTCAGGCTCGATTTCGTCGAACGTTTCTTGGTCTTCGGCTTCAATCGCCAATTCCAATAGACCTTCCACATCATCCACACCTTGAACCAGTGCATCGATAGTTTCTACAACCGCTTGTAGTGAGGCGCGTTCCTTACCCAAAGCCTGTGCACGTTCTGGTTCGTTCCAGACGTCAGGTTGTTCAAGTTCTGCGTTTACTTCTTCGAGACGTTCTTGTTTTGTCTCGTAGTCAAAGATACCCCCTCAGGACTTCTGTGCGTTTCAGCACGTCCTCGAGACGGTTTTTAATAGGATTAATTTCGAACATTGCCACTCATCACAGCCGAAATGGACACAATTGCGAGATTCTATCGAATTGTAGCTGGAATATACAGCACTGATAGCAGGAAAGGGGCAAATTTCTTTACACCATTCCGATGGCAAATGCAGCACCGGAATAGCAAAAGCGTGATCGCTGAAGAGTTAAAAACCTGACGTCGATTTTCCCAAGAAAAACCCCAGAAAACCACCAACAACAACGCCAATTTTAATGCAACATTGGCGTTGCTGTGGATTTAACATTGTTGATGTTAAGCCGGCTCGATGTGCTCAACCATTAGCTGCAAGCTTTGATTACCGCGGAATAAGTTAATCTCTAAGCGGTACGCCAACTTCACTTTATTGACCGATAAATCAGGCCAGCGACGCAAATCAATATTGAAGGCGATGGCATCGACCATCTGACCACCGTTGACCGGCTCTAGCATCAGCTTGAGGTGCTTAGCACCCACCAACTTTTGCTGCATCACCCGAAACTCGCCATCGAAGACTGGCTCAGGGAAGGCTTGTCCCCACGGGCCGCCATCTCGCAGCACTTGCGCCATATCAAGCGTGATCTCATGAGCCATTAACTCGCCATCTGTTAAGATCAGCCCTTTAAGTGATGCTTCATCCACTTCGCTGCGCACCGCGTTATCAAACGCTTGGTGGAAGGCGTCGAGTTTGTCAGCCGGGATTGTCAGTCCCGCCGCCATGGCGTGACCACCAAATTTCAAGATCATGCCTGGGTTTTGGGTATCGATCAGATCAAGAATATCGCGCATATGCAGCCCTTGGATCGAGCGGCACGAACCTTTCAAGGTGTCATTGCCGCCATCGGCGAACGCAATCACTGGGCGATGGTATTGATCTTTAATACGCGAAGCCAAAATACCGATCACCCCTTGGTGCCAATCTTTTTGGAACAACACAATGCCGCACGGCAAGTTGTCACCAAACTGCAGGCGCTCACAAATCGCAACCGCCTCTTCTTTCATCCCTTGCTCGATCTCTTTGCGGCTCTGGTTCAGGCCATCAAGCTCAGACGCTAACTGGCGCGCCAGTGGTAAATTGTCACACAGCAGTAACTCCACACCGTGGCTCATGTCTTCCAAACGCCCGGCGGCATTAATACGTGGGCCAAGTGCAAAACCGAGATCGCTGGTGACCAAACGGCCCTGCTCGCGATTAGCGACTTCAATCAAGGCTTGGATCCCTGGACGGCATTGCCCCGCGCGGATCCGCTGCAAACCTTGGTGAACCAAAATACGGTTATTGCCATCCAGCGCGACCACATCGGCAACCGTGCCCAGAGCCACTAAGTCGAGTAGATTGGCTAAATTCGGCTCGGCCAATTGACGCTCAGCAAACCAATTCACCTCACGCAGCTTGGCGCGCAACGCCAGCATCAAATAGAACGCCACCCCGACACCACATAATGATTTCGACGGGAAGCCGCACTCGTTAAGATTAGGATTCACAATCGCATCTGCCTCGGGCAATACGTCGCCCGGTAAGTGGTGATCGGTTACCAACACTGTCATGCCTTTGGCTTTAGCCGCCGCCACACCGGCAATCGACGACACCCCGTTATCCACGGTCATGATCATCTCAGCGCCCTTCGCTTGGGCTTGCTCCACTACTTCTGGGCTTAGGCCATAACCGTCTTCAAAGCGGTTTGGCACCAGGTAGTCAACATTGGTGGCGCCTAATTGACGCAGCGCCAAAACAGACAGCGCCGAGCTGGTTGCGCCATCTGCATCAAAGTCGCCCACGATCACAATGCGCTGATTGCTCGCCATCGCTTGATATAGCAACTCAACCGCAGGATCGATGCCATGTAACGATTGGTAAGTCAGCAAGCCGCGGGCGCTGCGATCTAGCTCCGCATCCGAATAAACACCTCGGCTGGCATAAATGCGCTGCAAAATAGGGGGAATAGCTGAGCTGAAACTGCTGGTATCGCCTAACGGGCGACGCTGGATATCTATCGTCATCTTGAAGTTATCGCTGAATAAATAAAAAGAGAGATCAACGTGATCAGGTTAAGTGCGCTTGAAAAACATCACTCAACGAAGAATAAAGAAGTGCCTGCGTATCGCAGGCACTTTGGAGCAGTGTACGCTTATTGCGCTTTGGCTTCTAGATCGGCAAGCAATGCCGCCGCAGGGCGGTAACCTGGGATCATCGAGCCGTCTTCCAGCACCATTGCCGGTGTACCACGAATGCCAATTTCCACGCCCATCGCGTAGTGTTGACCTACGGTGTCAGCACACTCTTGGCTGGTTTGGTTAAAGTTACCGGCTTTACCCAAATCCATCGCAGCCAGTTGATCGTCAGCGCACCAAATCGCGCTCATTTGACCGAAGGTTGCTGAGTTAACACCACCGCGTGGGAACGCAAGGTAGCGAACCGTAATGCCCGCATCGTTGTAGTCGGCCATTTCATCATGCAGTTTCTGGCAGTAACCACAACTGGTGTCAGTAAATACCGTCACCACGTATTTTTCATCTTTCGCAGGGTAGACAATCATGCTGTCTTCCGCCGACTCGATTAAACGGCGGTTAATCGCGTTTTGGCTTTGCTCAGTCAGGTTGGTCTTGCTTTCCAGATCCAAAAGCTGACCGGCCATCAGGTAACGGCCATCTTCTGTTGCATAGAAAATGCCGCGATTGGTTTCCAGCTCCAGCATTCCAGCCAGTGGCGCCGCTTTGGCGTCTCGGATTTCGATGTCTAATCCGGCTGCATTCTCTGCCAACTTTGCAGGAATTTCAGCAGCTACTGCGTTCGCCGCCAACATCGCTAATGTTAGCGCCCCTAAACTCAACTGTTTCCCAATACTATGCATCTGCATAAAACCTTCTAATAGAGTAAGACGTGATAAAGACTAGACCGTAATATTCACCGAATGTTGCACCCTGAAAACAATTTAACCTCGCGGATGATGCTCGGCGTGAAGTTGCTTCAGTCTTTCCGTTGCAACGTGAGTATAAATCTGCGTCGTAGATAAGTCACTGTGGCCTAACAACATTTGCACGACACGCAGATCAGCGCCGTAGTTAAGCAAGTGCGTCGCAAAGGCGTGGCGCAACACGTGAGGCGATAAACGCTCACTATCAATGTTAGCGCGCTGAGCATAGAGCTTGATCCGATGCCAAAAGGTTTGGCGCGTCATCTGTTTTGCGCGTTTGCTTGGAAACACCACGTCGCCACTCACCTCTCCCATCAGCGCTGGGCGGCCCTGTTGCAAGTAACGCTCAATCCAATCAATGGCGTTCTCGCCCATCGGCACTAAGCGCTCTTTATTACCTTTACCCACTACCCGCACCACACCTTGGCGCAAGCTAATGTTTTCCATGGTTAAACTCACCAACTCCGTTACACGCAGTCCGGTCGCGTAAAGCAATTCGAGCATCGCACGATCACGCAACTCGATCGGATCGTCAGAATTGGGCGATGATAATAAGTCTTCCACCTCTTTTTCGGTCAGATCTTTTGGCAGACGCTGCGGCAGCTTAGGGCTTTCGAGCAGTGCACTTGGATCATCATGGCGCACTTTTTCACGCAGTAAGTACTGAAATAACCGCTTAATCGCTGACGTCATCCGCGCACGGGTACTTTGACGATACTGACGACTTTCTAAATAGGCTTGAAAGCCAATCAGATCGGCGGTAACAGCCGACGTTAAGTGCAACGACTTTCCACCCAAGTAGGTCAACAACGTCGTAATGTCATGGCGATAAGAGTTGATGGTGTTATCGGCTAAGCCGCGCTCCATCCACATCGCATCTAAAAACTGTTCTAATAGCTGTTGATCGTTCACTTACCACCTCTGTAACGCCCTTGGCTCGGGTTATCTCTATCAGAATACTGTATTTAAAAACAGTATCAACCTATTGTGGATGGCGTCATCGACAAATGCTAGGGTATAGGGGCAAAAAAAGTAAAAATAGGGATATCAGCATGAAAATTGGCCTATTTTATGGCTCAACCACCTGTTACACAGAGATGACCGCTGAAAAGATCCGCGATTGCCTCGGGCCAGATTTAGTGACGCTGCACAATGTCAAAGAGACGCCGCTCACGTCCACCCATGATTACGATCTGCTGATTTTCGGTATTTCCACGTGGGATTTTGGCGAACTACAAGAAGACTGGGGCGCGATTTGGCAACAACTCGATGGCCTGAAACTAGAAGGTAAAGCGATTGCCCTATTTGGTCTTGGCGATCAAGAAGGCTATGGCGAATGGTATCTTGATGCGCTCGGTATGCTGCATGATGCGCTATTGATGAGCGGCGCTGAGATCATTGGCTACTGGCCAAACGAAGGCTACCAATTCGATGCGTCAAAGGCCCTCACCGAAGATGGCTCTCACTTTGTTGGTCTCGCACTGGATGAAGACAGCCAATACGATTTAACCGATGAACGCGTGACCCGCTGGTGTGAACAGATCATGTTGGAGTACGCTGAGCTGTAACCCATCGCTCAACGTTCCATCAAAAAACGTACCGATCAAAAAAGGCTTGCCGTGTGGCAAGCCTTTTTCGTATCGACTAGCAGGTTATGCCGTCGTCTCACGACCTAATTGCGGAGCGCGGCGCACCGCCACAATGTTAAGCACAATCACCGCAACCGTTGGTAGCAACCATGACATACCCGATGAGAAGCCCGGTAGGAAACTCAATACAGAAAGTTGAGTATTCACCAGCTGCAAACCTGCATTCATCGCTTCACCCAAAGGTTGGATAGCTGACGGCCAACCTTCTGGCGAGATGCTGATCGCTTTCAGTGCATCCACAAAGCTAAATACTAATGATACTGCCAGTACTGAGCCGTAAGCCATTGCCGGACGAGCAAAGTACTTTTTCAAGAAGGTCAGCACAATCAGCGCAATCGCCACTGGGTACAGTGCCACCAATACTGGTACAGAAATCGCAATCAGCTGGGCTAGACCGACGTTCGCAACAACCGCACACGTTACTGACAAAATGATCGCCCACGTACGGTACGACAGTGACGTTAGCGAGCTAAAGTAATCCGAGGCTGCACCCGTCAAACCGATAACGGTCGTCAAACACGCTAGCAATACAATGGAAGACAAAATCACTTGTCCCATTGGGCCAAACAGCGCTTGAACGTATGCGGCTAAGATTGCCCCACCGTTATTCGCACCCGCAGCAACTGCGCTGCTCGTTGCACCTAGGTAGAACAGAGAGATGTAAACGAACGCCAGACCAACCGCTGCAATCACACCGGCCATGATCAGGTATTTACATGTCGCACCCGCATCATCGATACCGCGCTTGCGGATCAAATCGACAATCAACATACCGAACATCAGTGCCGCAAAGGTATCCATGGTGTTGTAACCATCTAACAAACCTGTGGTGAACGCTTGGGTTTGGTAAGCACCGATCGGCGCAACGATTTCGCTTTGTGGCGCGACGAAGACCGATACCGCAAGGATCGCTAGACCAATGAACAGCACTGGCGTCAGCACTTTACCGATCATGTCTACCAATTTGCCTTGTGACCAGCAGAACAGCAGAGAAATACCAAAGAAGACCGCAGAAAATGCTGCCAGCATCCACTGATTCGTTTCACCCAAGAAAGGAACGACACCCATCTCATAGGCAACCAAGCCAGCACGAGGCGCTGCAAAAGCAGGACCGATAATAATGAAGATCAACACAGCCATCAAAGTGGAGACTTTAACAGGAAGATGACGTGTCAATCCTTTCCAACCGTCACCGCCGACACCGACTGCAACAATACCGAGCAGAGGAAGACCTACCGCCGTTACCAGAAAACCCATCATCGCAGGAAGGTAATTAGTGCCTGCTGAAAGACCAGCTTGTGGGGGGAAGATGATATTGCCGGCCCCTAAGAAAAACGCAAAGGTCATGAAACCTAATGCGAAGATATCTACAACGCTCAATGATTTCTTCACGGACTGTTCCTTTATATACTGCTGTGTTTGCACGAACGCCAGTTGTTGATTTTTTAATACATAATTGACTGTGATATTTTCAACTAGCTTTACTTCTGTTAAGAGAATAATGAACAAATAGTAAGATGGATGCAATAGCATAGACAAAATAGCCATTATGTTTGGTTTTAAGCCCTTAATATCAATACATAACTCTGTTTTGATATTTCAATTTGGAACTATATATGCCATATATGAGCAAAATTTAGATAGTTTTAAAAGAGATATGATCTGTGTTGATATAAATAATCAAAATTAAACATTGTGTTAAGCAGGTTATGCAGTATGAGTTTTCAATTTAAGCAGTTCTATGTAGACCATGCCGATTGCGGTATGCCCGTCAGTACCGATGGCATTTTACTCGGCGCATGGGCAGCCCTCGACAATGCGACACACGTACTCGATATCGGCACCGGTACCGGCTTACTGGCCTTAATGGCGGCGCAGCGCAACCCTCACGCCCAGATCAGTGCCGTCGAAATTGATGACACTGCCTACCTCGTCGCCAGCAAAAATATTGCGGCGAGCCCTTGGTCATCACGGATCCATCTGTATCTCACCGATGTTCGACAATGGCCGCAACAACCTAGATGTTTTGACCACATCATCTGTAATCCGCCCTATTTCACCTCAGGCGAAACCGCAAACAAAGCCAACCGCGCTATTGCGCGTCATGTTGACACCTTAAGCCACACCCATTTACTAGAAAAAATCCACGCTCTATTGGCATCGAAGGGACGGGCAAGTCTGATCTTACCGACCTATGAAGGTGAGCAATTACTGACCCAACTGCCGCAAATAGGGCTTGATTGCACTCGGCTCTGTCAGATCAAAGCAACCGATAAGAAGCCTTTCAGCCGCCTATTAATAGAGTTAGTAAACAATGAATCATGTGTAGAGACCGAAATCTCCCAGCTCATCATTCAACAGCAAGGCCACTACAGCGCTGAATTTACTGCCCTGACGTGGCCGTTTTATCTAAAAATGCAGCAGCCCGAGTGAAAAATCCGCCAGTGTGGCAAGGACTCAACAATATATTCCTCGCTGAATACTGCATCTTGGGTTAACTTGGGTATATAATCTCGCCCCCTATGCGCCAGTGCCGCGCTGACACTAATGCTCAACCGGAGATTTGACGTGGTAAGAGACTTTTCAGAATTAGACTTGGATGCCGAGCTGCTCGCAGCACTGGTTGAAAAAGGCTACACGCGACCAACCGACATTCAAGCCAAAGCCATCCCAGCCGCAATGGACGGCCGTGACGTGCTAGCATCTGCGCCAACAGGTACGGGTAAAACCGCCGCGTTCCTGTTACCGATGCTGCAACATCTGATCGACTTCCCACGCCGCAAGCCGGGTCCTGCTCGTGTGTTGGTTCTCACCCCAACTCGCGAATTAGCGATGCAAGTAGCTGACGAAGCGCGCACGATCGCCGCGCATACCGATCTTAAGATCTTCACCATCACCGGCGGGATCTCCTATGACGAGCACGCAGAAGTATTGGGTAAAACCCAAGACTTAGTGGTTGCGACCCCAGGCCGTTTGATGGAATACATCGAAGCAGAGCGTTTCGACTGCCGCGCTATCGAATGTTTGATCCTCGATGAAGCTGACCGCATGCTAGATATGGGCTTTGGTCCAATCGTTGATCGCCTTTCGAATGAGTGTCGCTGGCGTCGCCAAACCCTATTGTTCTCAGCAACGCTGGAAGGCAAAGGGGTTAGCGGCTTCACCAAAGATCTACTAAAAGAGCCAGTACGCATTGATGCAGAGCCGCCACGTCGTGAGCGCAAGAAAATCGTGCAATGGTACTACCGCTGTGACGATATGGATCACAAGCTGGCGCTGCTTGAGCACACCCTGAAAAATGAAGCTGAGCGTAGCATCATCTTTATCAAGACCCGCGAGCGTTTGGCTGAGCTGCGTGACAAACTGGCGGCGCGTCACATCGATTGCTGCTGGCTACAAGGTGAAATGGCGCAACAAGCACGCACCAACACCATTGAGCGTTTCCGCGATGGCAAGGTCAACATCATGCTAGCCACCGACGTTGCCGCCCGTGGTATCGACTTGCCTGACATCAGCCACGTGATCAACTTCGACTTGCCGCGTACCGCCGACGTGTACCTACACCGTATTGGTCGTACTGCGCGTGCAGGTAAAAAAGGCGCGGCGATTTCCTTGGTGGAAGCGCACGATCAAGAAATGATGGAGCGTATCGGCCGCTACATGAAAGAGCCGGTCAAAGAGCGTTTCATCGAAGAACTGAAGCCGAAAAACAAAAAGCCAGGCTTTGCAGTGAAGAAAAAGAAAAAGAAAGGCATGCCGGGCGCGGCGCGTAAAGCGAAAAAGCAGGCAGAAAAGAAAGCCTAACACTTTCTAACAGACGAAAGGCGCCTTGAGCGCCTTTTTTGTTATCGTGAAAATATTATTCACAAACATCTTATTCTCAAAAGTAAGTGAACACTAACTTCTTAAGCCTGTACCGCGCGAAATCAGCTGATACGCGACAGTGTACAAACCGGCAATAAACACCAATAAGACACCAAACGCGGTGCCAATCCCCACATCTGAAACACCTAAAAAGCCATAGCGGAAGGCGTTGACCATATAGACAATCGGATTGATTTTCGACACCCCTTGCCAAAATTCAGGCAGCAAAGAAATCGAATAAAACACCCCGCCGAGATAAGTCAGCGGCGTCAGCACAAACGTGGGAATGATACTGATGTCATCAAACGTTTTGGCAAAGACCGCATTGATCAAGCCACCGAGCGAAAACACCACCGAGGTAAGTAGCACAGTGGAAAACACGATAAACCAATTCGATACCGTCAGGTTTACGAACAGCAGCGAAATGGCGGTAACAATCACACCTACTGCCATACCGCGCGCCACACCACCAGCAATATAGCCACCAATAATGATGTGGTTCGGTACTGGCGCGACCAGCAACTCTTCAATATTACGCTGAAACTTCGCACTGAAGAACGACGATGCCACATTCGAGTAGGAGTTGGTGATCACCGACATCATGATCAACCCCGGCACGATGTATTCCATGTAACTAAAGCCGCCCATCTCGCCAATCCGGCTGCCGATCAAGTTGCCAAAGATAATGAAATAGAGCGTCATGGTGATCGCGGGTGGCACTAAGGTTTGCACCCAAATACGTGAAAAACGGTGAACTTCTTTGGTCACTAAGCTTTTAAACGCGATCCAAAATTGCGTGTTCATTGTGCGTCTCCTGCCACCGTCGTGCTATCTACGTTGTCTTGATCCACTTTGCCTTCTTGCACCAGTGAGACAAACAACTCTTCCAGGCGATTAGCCTTATTACGCATTGAATGGACGGTAAAATCCTGCGCGGTCAGCTGCATGAAAATCGAATTCAGTCCCTGATCTTTGCTGACATCGACTTCAATGGTGTGTTGATCAATCACCCGCATCTCACAGTTTTGCAGCTCTGGAGTGCGGCCATTGAGATAGAGATCAAGCACGAAGGTTTCCACGGTGAGCTGTGAGAGCAAGGCTTTCATCGAAGTGTTTTCGACGATCTCCCCGCGATTGATAATGCCGATATTGCGACAGAGCATTTCCGCTTCTTCCAAATAGTGGGTCGTCAATATGATGGTGATACCTTGCTGATTGATCTCGCGAAGGAAGGTCCACATCGAGCGGCGCAGCTCAATATCAACGCCGGCGGTCGGCTCATCGAGGATCAACAATCGCGGCTCATGCATTAGTGCGCGCGCAATCATTAATCGGCGCTTCATCCCGCCCGATAAGTTTCGCGCACGCTCTTTGCGCTTATCCCACAAATCGAGCTGTGACAGATATTTATGCGCGCGCAGCTTGGCTTCTTCTCGCGCCACGCCGTAGTAACCCGCTTGGTTGATCACGATCTGCTCAACCGTCTCAAACTGGTTAAAGTTAAACTCTTGCGGCACCAACCCGATCTGCTGTTTGGCCTTCACCAAATCGCTATCGATGTCATAGCCAAACACTTTAACCTGCCCACTGGTCTTATTTACCAGCGAGCTGATAATGCCTATTGTTGTAGACTTTCCGGCACCGTTAGGGCCAAGAAGTGCGTAGAAATCCCCCTCTTCGACCGAAAACGTTAGGTTTTTCAACGCTTGAAAACCACCGGCATACAGTTTGTTAAGCTGTGTAATTTCTAGTGCTTTCATAAATAACCATAATAAAGTGTAAGTAATTAAAACAGCTCGGATCTCTCTTTGTGACAGCTAGGGTATAGTATCCAGAGATTTTAACAAAGGCATCATCATGGCAGAAATTAAGCAACTCTTTGCAAATAACGTCGAGTGGGCATCGACGATCAAGGAAGAAAAGCCCGAGTTTTTTGAGCATCTCGCCAAAGCACAGAGCCCAGAGTACCTTTGGATCGGTTGTGCAGACAGCCGCGTGCCCGCTGAGCGCCTTATCGGCCTCGACTCCGGCGAGCTCTTTGTTCACCGCAATGTCGCAAACCAAGTGATCCACACCGATTTGAACTGCTTGTCTGTGGTTCAATATGCGGTCGATGTGCTTAAAGTCAAGCATATCATTATCTGTGGTCACTACGGTTGTGGCGGTGTGGCAGCAGCGATTGAAAACCCGCAGCTTGGCCTTATCAACAACTGGTTACTTCACATTCGCGATCTTTACCTTAAGCACCGTGCCGATCTTGGCAAGCTTGAGCGCCGTGAGTGGGAAGACAAGCTGTGTGAAATCAACATCGCTTACCAAGTGTATAACCTAGGTAACTCGACCATCATGCAAAGTGCGTGGGAGCGTGGTCAGGAAGTGAAAATTCACGGCGTGATCTACGGCATCCACGACGGTGTGTTGCGCGATCTTGGCGTGACCGCAGATAGCCGCGAGACAGTAGAAAACAACTACCTGTCAGCAATGGAATCGATTTTGCCAAAGTAAGGCCAGCGACCAAACGCAAGATAAAACAAAGGCAACCCTAGGGTTGCCTTTTTGTTTATCCACAGTGATGTGAATGCGGGAATTAGTCTTCCAGTGGTACCACTTTACCAATGAACGGCAAGTGACGGTATTTCTGAGCGTAGTCGATACCCACACCTACCACGAACTCGTCAGGGATCTCAAAACCAACCCAATCTACCTCTACATTCACTTCACGACGCTCTGGTTTATCCAAAAGCGTACAGATGCGGATAGAGTTCGGGCCGCGCAGTGACAAGATCTCTTTCACTTTGTTCAGCGTGTTACCGGTGTCGATGATGTCTTCCACCAGTAGAACGTCTTTACCTTCAATCTCGTCGTCGAGATCTTTCAAGATACGAACATCGCGAGAGCTCTCCATGCTATTGCCATAGCTTGATGCAGTCATGAAATCTACCTGATGCGGCAGTTTAATCGCACGAGCCAAGTCAGCCATGAAAACAAACGAACCACGTAGCAAACCAACTAGAACCAGATTCTCTGAGTCCTTGTATAGCGCGGTAATTTGTTCACCCAGCTCTTGAACTCGAGCTTGAACGTCCTGCTCAGAGATCATTACATCAATTCTATGCTTCATTGTTGCCTCCGTCGGGCGCAGCAGCATTCACTGCAGATAAGTCTATTTCAACAAGGGTCTCAAATTATATCACAGTAATTATGTAAAGATCTGAAACAACACCGCCATATCAGGGTCCTGGTCACAGCAACGATTTAACTGAAACAATTTGCCTATAGTGTCTAATGAGATTAACAGCTTTGACAATTATACTTACCACGCTATTTTGGCTAGGGATTTTTTAATATGGAAACGTTAGTAAAGAAAACTCGTACCAGGCTATCGCCTGAGAAGAGAAAACAACAATTATTGGATTACGCAATCACAGTATTTGCTCGTCGTGGTATTGGCCGCGCTGGTCATGCTGACATCGCTGATATGGCAGAAGTCTCTGTGGCGACTGTGTTCAACTACTTCCCAACGCGTGAAGATCTAGTTGATCAAGTGCTTTCAGAAGTTGCTACGAATTTTGAAGCAATCTCGCGTGAGTGTCTAAATGACGAGGAAACCTCTCTGCGCCAATCGGTGGAAAACTTGATGTACCGCTTAATTGACTCCGTGTTGGAAGGACGCGAATGGGTCAAAGTGTGGTTTGAGTGGAGCACATCAGTCAGAGAAGAGATTTGGCCTAAATTCACCGCAAGCAACCGTAAGATGTTGGAAGCGATGACCAAAGCGTACCACGCTTCAAATGGTGGCGATCAAGTGGATGAAGGGAAGGTTCAAGACACTGCACGATTGCTACAAGGGATCTGTTACGTACTGTATTTGCAAGCCAACGAGTCAAAAGATGGCGATGCACTGTACGCACAGGCCAACCATTATCTGGATTTACTCTGCCCTGCGCAGGGATAATGAGAGCACGCTGTATTACAAAGCGGCATTACGCCGCTTTGTCTGTTTCTGGGCCCACGATTGATCCCGATTTAAGCCGCTGCAAACAACACCGGCTCGTGTGGCATGATAGTCACCGCCACCTTATCACCCGCTTGTAATGGCTCACTGCTCAACGCCGTTAACGAATATCCCTGAAATATCACTTCACAACGATAATGATCGCCCATGAACTGGCTTCGGCTCACCGTGGCATTGCCCGCTCTCTCCGCACAAATTTGAATATTTTGCGGTCGTAGCAGCCATTCTGCATTCCCCTCGCCATCAATCAGCAAAGGTTTATCCTCTAGCGGAAAATCGCCCAATGGCGTCGTCATTAACCCGTTAGAGACTGTTACCGGAAGATAAGAAGCTACGCCAAGGAAATCGGCGACAAAGCGGGTATGCGGTTGATGATAAAGCGCCTGCGGCACGCCGAACTGTTCAATAATACCTTGATTCATCACCGCCATCTTGTCAGCAAAGGCGAACGCTTCTTCCCGACTGTGCGTCACGAAGATTGCGGTCACGCCTTGCGATTTAAAGATCTCGCGGATCTCATCAATCAATGCATGGCGAACCTGCGCATCGATATTAGAAAACGGCTCATCGAGTAAGATCAGATCTGGCTCGCCAGCCAAAGCACGCGCAATGGCCACCCGTTGTTGTTGTCCACCAGATAACTGATGCGGATAGCGTGCGTCCAAGCCAGATAAACGGACTAAATCCAGCATCGCCGCAATCTTTGCTTGGCGCTTAGCTTTAGGCCAACCTCGGATCCCAAAGCCCACGTTCTCAGCCACCGTTAAGTGCGGAAACAGCGCATAGTCTTGGAAAATCATCCCGATATTACGTTGCTCAGGCGGTAGATCGGTCACCGTTTTATCGGCTAAGGCAACGTCGCCACCATCTAACGGCAGCAAACCGGCAATCGCTTTCAGCAAGGTCGTTTTACCGCAGCCACTGGCACCGAGCAGGCACACAATCTCGCGCTGATACACAGTGAGATCCAAGTGGCTCAATACCGTTTGCCCTTGATAACTGTTGCTCAAATTCTTAATCGTCAGGGCGTTGTCTGTCATGATTTTTGCTCCAAAGATCGGTTCACCAATATCAACGGGACTAACCCCACCAACACCAGCAAAATTGCAGGTAAAGCCGCATATTCTAACTGCTCATCAGAGGCGTAGTTGAACACATAGGTGGCGAGGGTTTCAAAGTTAAACGGTCGTAGCAACATGGCCGCATTGAGCTCTTTCATCGCCTCAATAAACACCAAAAGCCCCGCGATCAGCGCGCCACGACGGATCAACGGAATATGGACACGCCAGAGCATTTGATAAGGGCGGCAGCCCATGGTGCGCGCCGCCATGTCCATCGAGGGTGGCAACTTGGCCAGGCTACTTTCAATACTGCCAATCGCTACCGCACTAAAGCGCACCACAAACGCCACGACTAACGCAATATACGTGCCCGACAGCACGAGGCCAGGCCGTCCCCAGCCAAAGTAGCGCGCGACATCGTTGATCCGGTGATCGACAAACACCAACACCACAATAATACCCAAGGCTAAAATGGTGCCCGGCACAGCGTAGCCCATGGACGATAAACGCAACGTAGCAACATCTGCTCGGCGGCCACTTAAACGAGCGCTAAAGTTCACCAGAACCGCGATTGCCGTGGCAACCAAGGCCGACCACATCGCTACCGTAAAGCTGTTAATGCTGTACTCACGAAATTCCGCCGTCGAGCTCTTTGCCCAGAACACCCAAGCATAATCAATTAATTGTAAGACAGGCGCGATAAAGGCCATGATCACCAGCAGCCAGCACCAAGCGGCAGCCATCCAGCGTACCCAACCCGACAGCACATAAGCTTGTGGCGCGGCACTGGCTTCTTGGTGATACATCTTCAGTTTGCGGCGGCTATAACGCTCTGCCGATAACAACACAAAGACCACCAGCAGGATCATCGCCGACAATTTAGCCGCCGCAGTCAAACTGCCATAACCCAACCACGTATCATAGACAGCGCGGGTTAAGGTGTGCACATCAAAGTAACTCACGGTACCGAAATCACCCGCCGTTTCCATCGCAACTAACGACGCGCCCACCGCAATGGCTGGGCGAGCAATCGGCAAAGATAAACGCCAAAAACTGGAGAAAGGTGAACACTTAAGCAAACGCGCCGAATTTAACAGCGACGCACTTTGCTCCATAAAGGCACCGCGTGCGAGCAGGTACAGGTAAGGAAACAGCACCAAGGCTAAAATCAGCGAAGCACCGCCGACAGAGCGAATATTGGGGAAGAAATAATCGTGCACATTTTGCCAGCCGAAAAAGTCGCGCAGCCAAACCTGCACAGGACCTGCGTAGTCAAACCAGTCGGTATAGATATAGGCAATAATGTAGCTTGGCATCGCTAAAGGCAGTACCAACGCCCATTGCAAAATACGGTGTGATGGAAAGCGGCACATGGCAATGAGCCATGCACAAGGCACACCGAAGAGAATAGAAAGCGCAACCGTGATAATCCCCACCAGAAAGGTGTTGATCGTATAGGTGGCCAATACCGTTTGGCGCAAGTGCGCAAAAAGATCGCCGGTATCACCCAGCGCTTTGTATGCGATCGCTAAGATCGGAAAAACCAGTAGCAGCGCAAAGGCCCAACTACTGGTTCTCCAGATGGTGTATTTTTCAGTCATTTAGTTGTACTACACACCTCAAAAATGACTGGGGGCAAACCCGCCCCCATAGTGTAACTTACAGATCGAACTGCACTTCATCGATTAGACGTAGCGCTGCTGCGTGGTGATCTGCGATTGCTTCTAGCGCGATATCATCCGCAACGAAATCACCCCAAGATGCCACAAGCTCTGAACGCTCAACACCTTCTTTAACTGGGTATTCGTAGTTCACTTCTGCGTACATTTCTTGTGCTTTATCGCTAGTTAGGAATTCCATTAGCTTCTGAGCATTCTCTTGGTTTGGCGCGTATTTCGCCATCGCCATGCCGCTCACGTTAACGTGAGTACCGTTCGCTTCAGCACCAGGGAAGTTGATGTAAACAGAATCCGCCCACGCTTTTTGCTCTTCGTTGTTGACCATCTTGCCTAGGTAGTAGCTGTTACCAATTGCAAGATCACACAGCTCTTCAGAAACAGCACGTACTTGCGCACGGTCGTTACCTTGTGGCGTACGAGCAAGGTTCGCTTTCACGCCTTCCAACCACTCTTTCGCTTTTTCTTCACCGTGGTTCACGATCATTGAAGCAACCAGAGAAACGTTGTAAGCGTTTTTACCGCTACGGCTACAGATCTTACCTTCCCACTCAGGATCAGCCAGATCGGTGTAATCGAAGTCTTCACCTAGTTGGCCTACACGGTCACGTGATGAGTAAACGTTACGCGTACGTAGCGTTAGGGCAAACCACTCATCGTCTGAATCGCGGTATTGAGAAGGAATGTTTTCTTCTAGTACTTCACTTTCAACAGGTTGTACCAAACCTTTGCTTGATAGCTCAGCGAGACGGCTGATATCAACAGTCAAAACAACATCGGCAGGGCTAAACTCGCCTTCTTGCTCAATCTTTTCTGCTAGACCATCTTTAGAGAACATCACATTCACTTTAATGCCAGTCTCGGCAGTGAACGCTTCAAACATAGGTTCAATCAAAAATGGCTGACGGTAGGAATATACATTCACTTCTTCAGCAGAAAACGCCGGTGCACTCATCGCCGCAAGAACAGCAGAACCAATCAACAATTTTTTCATTTTCTTTCCCTGTCTCTAAAATGGATAACAATCTAAATGATAATTCTTATCAATATTGTTCGCCGATTATAAACACCACAAATTGATTTGCAACCCAAAGAAAACCACCAGATATGGTATTTACACTCGAAATCCAGGCCAGACGCATTAGGATAAATGAAAACAACAACTTAGCAAATGTGTAACAAAACAATTCTTTAATATTTTCTTTTTTGTTTGCGCCGATCACAAAAAAGCCCCGCTAAAGCGGGGCACGGATAACGAAGATCCAAGATGTCAGATAGACAGAGGGTTATTTTAAAGACACAAACTCAGGGTACGATTCCACACCGCAATCGTGCATATCCATACCCGCCAACTCTTCTTCTTCGGTAACACGAATGCCGATGGTGACTTTTAAGATGCCCCATACCAGCAGACTCGCACCAAAGACCCAACCGAAGATGACCGCTGCGCCCAGTGCTTGCGCGCCGAACGTCGCATCAGCGTTGCTGATGGGCACTACCATCAGACCAAACAAACCACACACACCGTGCACCGAAATCGCGCCGACCGGATCATCGATTTTCACTTTATCCAGAGCAACGATGCTAAACACCACAAGTGCACCGGCAATCACACCGATAATGCATGACGCAACTGGGCTTGGCGAAAGCGGATCAGCGGTGATCGCTACCAGACCCGCCAAGGCGCCATTCAAAATCATCGTTAAATCGGCCTTGCCCCAGGTGGTTTTGCACACCGCTAGCGCCGCGATGGCACCCGCTGCCGCCGCTGCATTGGTGTTAAGGAAGATTTGCCCCACCGCCGTCGCATTCTCAAAGTCCGACACCATCAACTGTGAGCCACCGTTAAACCCGAACCAACCCAACCACAGGATAAAGGTACCCAATGTCGCCAGTGGCATGTTCGAGCCTGGGATGGGATAAATTTCACCATTTTTGCCGTATTTACCTTTACGTGCCCCCAGCAATAACACACCTGCTAGCGCTGCCGCTGCACCTGCCATATGCACAATGCCGGAACCCGCAAAATCGCTAAAGCCCGCTTCCGACAAGAAGCCGCCGCCCCAAGTCCAGTAGCCTTCTACCGGATAGATAAACGCGGTCAGCACCACGGCAAAGGCCAAGAACGACCACAACTTCATGCGCTCAGCCACGGCACCCGATACCACCGACATCGCGGTAGCGACAAACACCACTTGGAAGAAGAAGTCGGATTCCAGCGAGTGATCTGCGCCTTCAGCTTGGGTACCGATCAGCGCACCAAACGAAGGCAGCCAACCGCCCCCGGTGTTGTCGACATACATCAGGTTGTAGCCCACCAGCAGGTACATGGTGCAGGCAATAGCGTACAAGCAGAAGTTTTTGGTTAAGATCTCGGTGGTGTTTTTTGAACGAACGAGGCCGGCTTCCAGCATGGCAAAGCCTGCTGCCATCCACATCACTAACGCACCAGAGATCAGAAAGAAAAAGGTATCAAGGGCGTAGCGTACTTCAGTAACGGTTAATTCTAATGCTTCCATGATCCTACTCCTTACAATGCTTCTGCGTCTGTTTCGCCCGTACGAATACGAACCGCTTGTTCCAGATCGTAGACAAAGATCTTACCGTCACCGATCTTGCCGGTTTGCGCCGCTTTGGCGATGGCTTCGACGATCCCGTCCACCGATTCGGCGTGTGTGGCTATTTCCAACTTCACTTTTGGTAAAAAGTCGACTTGATATTCGGCACCACGGTAAAGCTCGGTATGACCCTTTTGACGGCCAAAGCCTTTCACTTCAGAGACGGTCATGCCATCCACCCCGACATCTGCCAGCGCTTCCCGCACGTCATCCAATTTGAAGGGCTTGATAATTGCACTAATAATTTTCATCGCACACTCCCAAACAAAGTAACTGTTATGTTCAGGTATAGTTAATCAAAGGTTGTGCCACAAATTTATTTCTTTAATTATCAACAATATAATAGTTAAAGGTGTTAATAAGGGGAGATATGCGCACCACGCTGGTGCAGCATATGATTCATAGGAGGGCAAAGCCGGGGCAAGGCTTCTGTTCAACGACCACAGATAAAATCGAGCCAGTCTTGTAGCAGTGCTTGGAAGTCTTCTAATCCACAAATTGCTGTTAATTCATCGTCATAGTAATCGAGATGTTGTTGCTGATGCTGTTCATCCAACTCGGGATTGTCGGTCAACAGGACGTTGGCCAACACAGTGACTTCACCATTTTGGATCAACAAGGAGAACTCGCGCCCCATTTTACGCCATTCCGACTGAGAGAGAGTTAACGAAGCGCATTCGAGCAACAGCGCGCGCACACCTTCTGGCTCAGAGCCTACTTCATCGAGTAACCAACGGCCAATCACCTCATGACCCATAGAAAAAGTGGCGAAAAAGGTGCCATCAAGTGTATTTTTCTTAAATTCGTATTCCATCGCACACCTCTTTAATGTCAGGATAAGTATAACGTGCCACGCCAGCACAATACTTCGGGTCACTCACCCACTACTTAAGCGCGCTATTGTCAGGAAACTGCCCAACAATGCAACTTACTCATGCGATTGCTCGTCAAATTGTCGCCCGGGCGATGAAAATCATTAACTTTTCTATCAACGTCATGGATGACAATGGCTTGATCATTGGCTCTGGAGATCCGACGCGGCTTAATCAGCGCCACGAAGGAGCGATTCTGGCCCTTGCTGAAAAACGTGTCGTGGAAATCCATACCCGCAGTGATTTGAAAGGCGTGAAACCGGGGATCAACCTGCCTATCGTGCATAACGGGTTAACCATTGGGGTTGTTGGCATTTCAGGGCCACCAGAAGAGGTTCGCCAGTACGGTGAACTGGTGCGAATGACCGCTGAAATGGTCATCGAGCAAGCTGCACTGATGGCGCAAATGCAGTGGACTAAACGCCACCGCGAAGAATTGGTGTTGCAGCTTATTCATGGATCTGAGCTGAGCGAGCAACAGTTGTTCTCCGTCGCCACCCAGTTGGAAATGGATCTGACCGTGCCCCGCGTTGCTGCCATCATCAAAGTTGAGCCGAAAAAAAGCGGCGATGTCGTCACCCTTGAGCACTTGCGAGAGGTTGTGCAAATGCTTGAATTCCCAGAGCGTAATAATTTGGTTGGGATTGCTTCGGTAGCGCAAAGTGAAATCGTGGTACTTAAACCCGTCACGTTAACCGACTCCGGCTGGAGCCGGAAAATCGAAGAGAAACGCATTACCCAATTGATCGAGCGTATTCGCCATGGTGGCAACTACAAAATTCGTATCGCGATCGGCGACTATTACCCAGAATTGGGGGGATTAGCGCTCTCTTATCGCACAGCAGCCGCCACCATGAGCGCGTCAGGCAAGACGCATAAAGTCATGTTTTATCAAGATCATATTCTTCGCGTCGCGCTTCAAGGCGTCGATGATTGGCGTCAACAACAGTTACGCCACCCACTTTTGTTATTGCGTGATAACGACCCACGAGGGTTGCTTGAGAAAACCTTGGTTGTTTTTTTTAATGAGAACTGTGACTTGGCGCAAACTTGCCGTATGTTACACATTCACCGCAATACCCTGCGCTACCGATTAGAGCGTATCGAGCAAGCTACATCTTTAAATATCAACAACATAGAAGATAAGACGCGTTTGTACCTTGCGCTAAAAACCATCAATCATTAACGCCCTTCTTGTGCAGGTGCACAAATTATCCGATATTGAGTATTTGATAATTTGTGCTACTGCCTAAAGCCATCACTGGCGATAACTTCTACATTGCGGCAATCCAATAATAATAGGAATGTGAAACAATGACTGAAGTATCGACCCTGGGCGCCCTTTCAGCCCTTGTAATAGCTATCGTTTTAATTCTACGGAAAGTTCCACCCGCTTACGGCATGATGATTGGTGCCTTAGTCGGTGGTATTGTTGGTGGCGTTTCGCTAACTGACACAGTAACGCTAATGATCGGCGGCGCCCAAGGCATCGTAACCGCTGTTCTTCGTATTCTTGCCGCAGGTGTTCTAGCGGGCGTGCTGATTGAATCTGGCGCGGCGACCACTATCGCGGAAACTATCGTTAAAAAGGTCGGCGAAACTCGCGCTCTACTTGCGCTTGCTGTCGCGACCATGATCCTAACAGCTGTTGGCGTATTCGTTGACGTTGCTGTTATCACCGTTGCGCCTATCGCGATGGCCATCGCTCAGCGCGCCGATCTGTCTAAGATGGCGATTCTGCTAGCGATGATTGGTGGTGGTAAAGCCGGTAACGTAATGTCACCTAACCCAAATGCGATTGCCGCTTCTGACGCATTCAACGTTCCTCTTACTTCTGTCATGGCAGCAGGCATTATTCCGGGTATTTGTGGCCTGATCGTCGCTTACGTCCTAGCCAAACGCCTTGTGCACAAAGGCAGCAAAGTGAACAAAGACGAAGTGGTATCCGTCGATCACTCAACCCTGCCAAGCTTTGGTCCTGCCATTGTTGCTCCTATGGTGGCGATTACCCTACTTGCCCTTCGCCCAATCGCGGGCATCAGTGTTGATCCACTGATCGCGCTACCACTGGGTGGTCTAGCCGGTGCGCTGGCAATGGGTCGCTTTAAAGATTCTAACCACTTCGCAGTCTCTGGTCTGACCCGCATGGCGCCAGTAGCCGTTATGCTACTAGGTACAGGTACATTAGCGGGCATCATTGCGAACTCTGGCTTGCGTGGCGGTTTGATCAGCATTCTTGAAGCCTCTGGCTTGCCAAGCTACCTACTTGCTCCAATTTCAGGTGCCATGATGTCACTGGCAACCGCGTCAACAACGGCGGGCACGGCGGTTGCATCGAACGTATTTAGCTCCACCATTATCGATCTTGGCGTTCCAGCACTTGCCGGTGCAGCGATGATCCACGCAGGTGCCACTGTGCTTGACCACATGCCACACGGTAGCTTCTTCCATGCAACGGGCGGTTCAGTACACATGAACATCCACGAGCGTTTGAAAGTGATCCCTTATGAATCAGCGGTTGGCCTTGCGATTGCCGTGGTTTCCACCCTGATCTACGGCGTATTTGGCCTGTTCGTTTAATCCTAAGCCTGTTCCGAATTGAGAGAAATATTATGAAAGTCGTAATTGCCCCAGATTCATACAAAGAAAGCCTAACAGCGATGGAAGTGGCACAAGCCATTGAAGCGGGTTTCAGCCGCGTGTTTCCAGATGCTGAGTTTCTAAAACTGCCAATGGCAGATGGCGGCGAAGGCACAGTGCAATCACTGGTTGATGCTACTGGCGGTGACATTGTTGCTTGCACTGTGACCGGTCCTCTTGGCACACCAGTCGAAGGCTTCTACGGTGTGATGGGCGATGGCGATATGGCCGTGATCGAAATGGCGGCGGCGTCTGGTTTGCACTTAGTGCCAACCGAGCAACGCAACCCGCTGATCACGACCACTTTCGGAACAGGTGAATTGATCAAAGCAGCCCTCGATCGCGGCGTTAAGCACATTATCGTCGGGATCGGTGGCAGTGCGACCAACGACGGCGGTATCGGCATGGCGCAAGCACTTGGCATTCGTCTGCTTGATAGCGAAGGTAGCGATTTGACTTACGGCGGCGGCGCATTGTCGTCACTTGCGACGATCGATATGTCGGGCTTGGATTCGCGTCTTGCCGATATCAAACTTGAAGTCGCTTGTGACGTAGATAACCCGCTGTGTGGTGAAAAAGGCGCGTCGGCGGTCTTCGGTCCGCAAAAAGGCGCGACACCAGAAATGGTGGCAACGCTTGACGCAAACCTAAGCCACTACGCTGACATCATTAAAGCGACGACCGGCAACGACATTAAAAACGCAGCCGGTGCTGGTGCGGCGGGCGGCCTTGGCGCAGCGCTAATGGGCCTGCTGAATGCCTCACTACGTCCGGGTATCGAAATCGTGATGGACGCGGTAGATCTAGCCGAGCAAGTCAAAGGCGCTGATTTGGTGATCACGGGCGAAGGTCGCATCGATAGCCAAACGATCCACGGTAAAACCCCAATTGGTGTGGCACGTACAGCAAAAGCAGAAAACATCCCAGTGATCGGTATTGCTGGTAGCATTTCAGCAGATAGCCATGTAGTTCACAGCCACGGTATCGACGCGGTATTCAGTGTCGTTCCGGGCGCGATGGACTTACCACAAGCGCTAGAAAATGCGGCAGAATATGTAGAGCAAGCGGCACTGAACGTGGCGCAACTGTGGAAGCTAAGCCGCTAGTTGCTAGTATCAAAAGACATTGTGAGTTGTTGGCTCGCCAGCAACTCACACTAACGTTTAACCATTAACTCCATAACGTTCCCCAACACACTATTGCCCGCAATAGTAAAAAATAACCACTTATGAAATGGGGCTATGACCCTGTTAGAACCTTACCCATTGGCGCTCCTTGTGAGCGCCGTTTTTTTATCTGCCGCCATCATCCCATCCCTATTCACCCAGCCTTTCTCGACCGAAAGCGCGATCAAAAAAGGCACCGCTCACGCAGTAATGCCGTTCACTTAAGGTGAGCGGCATTGTTTTTTCTAGGGTATCGGCTTGGCTTTTTCTTAACGACTCTAGGGAAGGATCTTTCTCGCCTAGGTTCAAGTATTAAGCTCCCACTCATTGAGTAGAAGTTTTGGAGTTGCCTCGGGATTGCTCCTGGTGACGAGTATGGAAGTCCCACTATCAGACGCATGATGTGAGCGAGTGCTCCATTGAAGCTAAGTTGATACGGCAAGTAATCGCCATTCAACGTATTACACATCTGGACCATTTGATACCTGACCAAGTTATACGTCAGTAGTATTCCCCAAAGTTCTTGTTTTACTAATTCAGGGAGTCGACTTCGAAGCGTGAGTCGGTTACCAAGCATGTACTGTTTTTGCTCACGATATCCGAGTTCAATTTCCCAACGATACCCATATAAGCCTACGATATCTGACTTTGGGTAGAGCATAGGGTCAAGCATTGAGGTGAGAACATCGTATTGCTTACCATCTTTGACTCTCGTGATTAAACGTACAACCACTTCTTGTTCTAGCTCTGGCCACTTTTTACGTGCTTGCGGATTACTCTTCAGTTTTATCAGTTTATCTTGGCGGCCAAGAGACTGAACGACGTCATAAGTGAGTCCTTTTTTCATAGGGATAAGCCAATGTCGATTTATGCCTTGCGAGCTCCATGCTTGAAGTAGACCAAGGGAGTAAAAGCCTTTATCAAAAAGGGTTAAGCTATTATCAGGTGTCGTCTCTATCAGTTGTTCTGCTAACTTCATTTCATTGACGCTATAGCAGTCAAAGGCACTACCTGTGATTAAATGGCTGCTTAATTCCATCTGACATACCATGCGTACTTGTGGATACTGTGTTTCTTTACCGTCACGGTTGGTAGGCTTGGCAAACGCTGCAGCGTTCTCTTTTGAGTCCTCAGTTCGCCATAAGACACCATCAACGCCAAGAAGAGTGAGCCCGTTCCAGTTGGGTAAATTAGCCCGCTTAAACCAATGACTTTGGGTACACTCAAAAAGAGCTTTAGCCGCTGACTCACCGAGGTTTTTTCTTCGCTGTGTTAATGCACTTGGAGCAACAAATGGTTTACCTGTGCGGTCAACAATATCGAGCATATTTACAATGTCAGCCATGGATTTATCGTTATAGATTGCCATTCCAACCAGTAACCATGCCATCGACTCTAAAGTTAGCTTTCGTTTTCTTAGCGTAACAGTATCAGTCAGTTCGTAAGCACTATTGATGAGTTCAATGGGTAGGAGGTCAGCGAGTGTTTCAACTTGATTGGGTTTATAATTGTTGATGATGTCGAGGGCTTGAGAAACGTGCATAAAAAAATCCGATAAACAAGGTCTATCGGATTTTTACATACTGGTAGGATCATTCAACTGATCTGCCGATTAAAGTCTTAACTGATCGGCATTACCGCTCACGCAGTGCCTTTGGTGTCTCGATTTAGGATTGATTAAACCGCTGTTTGCACAATCACATCGTCCGCTTTCTTGGTGTACTCATCCATTAGGTGGAAGTTCAAGTAACGGTAAGTATCTGCCGCCGTCGCATCGATTTGCTTCGCGTATTCCAAATACTCTTCCATGGTAGGAATGCGACCCAAGACAGCACCCACCGCCGCAAGCTCGGCTGACGACAAGAATACATTCGCGCCAGTACCCAAACGGTTCGGGAAGTTACGCGTTGAGGTCGACATCACCGTCGTGTTGTCTTTCACGCGCGCTTGGTTACCCATACACAGCGAACAGCCTGGGGTTTCGATACGTACACCGGCTTTACCGTAAATGCCGTAGTAACCTTCGGCTGTCAGCTGATCTTTATCCATCTTGGTCGGCGGTGCAATCCACATACGGGTAGACAACTGACCACCAAATTTCTCTAGCAACTTACCTGCAGCACGGAAGTGACCAATGTTGGTCATACAAGAGCCGATAAAGACTTCATCAATTTCGGTGCCTTGTACATCTGACAGCAAACGCGCGTCATCTGGATCGTTTGGCGCACAAAGCACAGGCTCAGTCACGTCTGCCAAATCGATTTCAATCACATGCGCGTATTCTGCGTTGTTATCGGCTTCCATTAGGCTTGGGTTGGCCAACCACTCTTCCATCGCCACGATACGACGCTCGATGGTACGCACGTCACCGTAACCTTCAGAAATCATCCACTTCAACATCACGATGTTTGATTGCAGATATTCAGCAACCGACTCATGTGATAGTTTCACGGTACAACCCGCCGCACTGCGCTCTGCCGAAGCATCGGATAGCTCGAACGCTTGCTCAACCGTTAAGTGCTCAACCCCTTCGATCTCAAGAATACGACCAGAGAACTCATTGATCTTGCCAGCTTTCTCAACCGTCAATAGGCCTTGCTTAATCGCGTAGTAAGGGATCGCATGCACCAGATCACGCAGGGTGATCCCCGGTTGCATTTCACCTTTGAAACGCACCAAGATAGATTCAGGCATATCGAGCGGCATTACACCCGTCGCGGCAGCAAACGCCACCAGACCAGAGCCTGCTGGGAACGAGATCCCTAGAGGGAAACGGGTATGTGAGTCACCACCGGTACCGACCGTATCAGGCAACAACATACGGTTAAGCCAAGAGTGGATAACACCATCTCCCGGACGCAATGAAACACCGCCACGGTTCATAATGAAATCAGGCAGCGTGTGGTGCGTTACGACATCAACCGGTTTCGGGTATGCCGAGGTGTGACAGAATGACTGCATCGTTAGATCAGCAGAGAAGCCCAAACAAGCGAGATCTTTTAGCTCATCACGGGTCATCGGGCCGGTAGTGTCTTGCGAGCCAACCGTAGTCATCTTCGGCTCACAGTACGTACCTGGGCGAATACCTTCAACGCCACACGCTTTACCCACCATCTTCTGCGCAAGTGTGTAACCCGCATTCGATTCAGCGACGGCTTGCGGACGACGGAACACGTCAGACGCTGGCAGACCTAGCGCTTCACGTGCTTTGTCTGTCAAGCCACGACCAATGATTAATGGAATACGGCCACCAGCACGTACTTCATCGAGCAAGACATCAGTTTTTAGAGAGAAGGTAGAAAGCACATCATCAGTGCCGTGAACACAAACCTTGCCTTCAAATGGGTAAACATCAATTACATCACCCATATTAAGCTTGCTTACATCGAGCTCGATAGGCAGCGCGCCCGCATCTTCCATGGTATTAAAGAAGATAGGTGCGATTTTGCCGCCAAGACAGAAACCACCCGCACGTTTGTTAGGTACGTATGGAATATCGTCACCCATAAACCAAAGTACAGAGTTGGTTGCCGACTTACGTGATGAACCGGTACCGACAACATCACCCACATAAACGAGTTGGTGACCTTTGCCCTGCAGCGCTTCGATTTGCTTGATTGGCCCGATGTTGCCCGGATCGTCAGGGTCGATACCATCGCGTACGTTCTTAAGCATGGCTAACGCATGCAATGGGATATCAGGACGCGACCACGCGTCTGGGGCTGGAGAGAGATCATCGGTGTTGGTTTCACCCGTGACCTTAAATACGGTAAGTGTCGCTTTTTCAGGAACGTTTGGCTTAGACAGGAACCATTCCGCGTTCGCCCACGACTCCATCACTTGCTTGGCAGACGCGTTACCCGCTTTGGCTTTTTCTTCCACATCGTAGAAGGCATCAAACATCAGCAAGGTGTGTGACAGCGCTTTTACTGAAATCGGCGCCAGCTCGGCATCATCAAGCAGTTCGACCAATGGTTGAATGTTATAACCGCCTTGCATTGTACCTAGCAGCTCAGCCGCTTTGGCCTTGCTGACTAAGGGTGAAGCCGCTTCATCTTTGGTGATGGCAGCCAGAAACCCTGCTTTCACGTAAGCCGCTTCATCCACACCCGGTGGGATACGATTTTCAAAAAGATCCAGTAAGAAGGCTTCCTCACCGGCAGGCGGATTTTTCAGTAATTCAATCAGTCCCGAGACTTGCTCTGCATCGAGGGGTTTAGGAACAACTCCTTGGGCGGCACGTTCTTCGACGTGTTTACGGTAGGCTTCAAGCACGACGTTTTCCTCTTTTTACGGTTTCGTCTGATTGACGAAACATCCTTGGAAAGTATTGAACCTGATCGGTGCTGACGTGGGCTGCGGATTTACAATACCGTCTCGCCGTCCTCGTCGCTCAATCGGGTACGACACGGTTCAAACTGTGTCAAAAGCATATCACCATTAACGAAAAGTTAAAATATAACCGATTTGATCAACACATAGCCATTAGTCTAATTCGCTTCAACTTGTGAGTGGGATCTTGCTTAACTCCTATGCTGATGGGCAGTTAGGTATACTGACTTAGACTCACCGGGTTTGCAGTTACTGAGGGTTTAACTTCGCCGTCTCTCTTTGCTTTCTCTATGTAACAGTAGACGTTGCGGCGCTAGAGCTAACAATTTCGATCCGAATTTGGGATCTCTAAAACGAAAAAAGGCGCTGTTGCCAGCGCCCAAAACGAAAGGAATTTTGTAGTTTGTTAAGCCGGTTTTCACCGCCTTTACCTACTTAGCGATTATTTTTTCTTTTTCGCTTTTGCATTCGGTAGATCGGTGATCGTACCTTCGAACACTTCTGCCGCCAAACCTACTGACTCATGTAGAGTTGGGTGGGCGTGAATGGTCAATGCAATATCTTCAGCGTCACAGCCCATTTCGATAGCCAAGCCGATTTCACCCAACAGCTCACCACCGTTAGTACCGACAATCGCACCACCGATCACGCGATGAGTGTCTTTGTCGAAGATCAGCTTAGTCATACCGTCGGCACAGTCAGACGCGATAGCACGGCCTGATGCCGCCCATGGGAAGGTCGCGGTTTCGTAGTTGATGCCTTCCGCTTTCGCTTCTTTCTCAGTCTTACCAACCCACGCCACTTCTGGCTCGGTGTAAGCAATTGAAGGAATGACTTTAGGATCGAAGTAGTGTTTCTTACCAGAAATCACTTCTGCCGCAACGTGGCCTTCATGCACACCTTTGTGCGCCAGCATTGGCTGACCTACGATGTCACCGATCGCGAAGATATGTGGAATGTTAGTACGCATTTGCTTATCAACATTGATAAAGCCACGCTCATCCACTTCAACACCCGCTTTTTCCGCATCCAGCAACTTGCCGTTTGGTACACGACCAATCGCCACAAGCACCGCATCGTAGCGCTCAGCTTCTGCTGGTGCTTTCTTGCCTTCCATCGAGACGTAGATACCATCTTCACGCGCTTCAACTGCGGTTACTTTGGTTTCTAGCATCAAGTTGAACTTGTTCTGGATACGCTTGGTGTACACCTTAACGATGTCTTTATCTGCCGCAGGGATCACTTGGTCGAACATCTCAACCACGTCGATTTGAGAACCCAGCGAGTGGTAAACCGTCCCCATTTCTAGGCCGATGATACCACCACCCATGATCAACAGTTTTCCTGGCACTTCTTTCAGTTCAAGGGCATCTGTTGAGTCCCAAATACGTGGGTCTTCATGCGGGATAAATGGCAGTTTAATTGGGCGCGAGCCCGCTGCAACAATCGCGTTATCAAAGTTAACTGTAGTGGTTTCTTCGCCTTCTACCACGATAGTGTTAGGGCCTGTGAACTTACCAAAACCGTTGACCACAGTCACTTTACGCATTTTCGCCATGCCACCTAGACCACCGGTCAGTTGGCTAATGACTTTTTCTTTCCACAGACGGATCTTGTCGATGTCTGTCTTTGGCTCACCAAACACGATACCGTGCTCAGCCAGCGCTTTCGCTTCTTCAATTACTTTTGCTACGTGCAGCAGTGCTTTCGATGGGATACAACCCACGTTCAAACAAACACCGCCAAGCGTGCTGTAGCGTTCGATGAGAACAGTTTCCAGACCCAAGTCTGCACAACGGAACGCTGCGGAATAACCCGCTGGACCGGCACCCAGTACCACGACCTGGGCTTTGATTTCTTTGCTCATCTTGACCTCGTTTAGTCTTTTATCCCTGACAGGCTTAGTGATTGATCAAACTGGCTCAGTTTACAGAGATGTTAACAGTTTGAAAAATTTATTCCTTTAGCCTGTGAGCTGGTCAGCAATTCCAGCATCGGTCGAGTTTTCCCGACCGTGCTGACGCTTTAGTTGATAACGTAATTGCTTGATTACAGGATCAGTCGACGGATGTCAGACAGAGCCCCGTTAATGAAGGTGATAAAGCGTGCACCTTCCGCACCATCGATCACACGGTGATCGTAAGACAGAGACAGTGGCAACATCAGACGTGGTTCGAACTCTTTACCGTTCCACACTGGCTTCATCTCAGACTTAGAGACACCCAAGATGCCCACTTCTGGCGCGTTAACAATTGGAGTGAACGCCGTACCACCTACGCCACCAAGGCTAGAGATGGTGAAACAGCCACCCTGCATGTCAGATGCCGTCAGCTTGCCGCTACGCGCTTTCTTCGACACTGCCATCAGCTCTTCAGACAGCTCATAGATGCCTTTCTTGTTCACGTCTTTAAAGACAGGAACAACTAGGCCATTTGGCGTATCTACCGCAATACCAATGTTCACGTATTTCTTCAGAATGATGCTTTCGCCGTCTTCTGACAGTGAAGAGTTGAATGCAGGGAAGGCTTCTAGCGCTTTCGCTACCGCTTTCATGATGAACACCAATGGGGTGATCTTCATGCCCGTGTCTTTCTTCGCTTCAATCGCATTCTGCTCTTTACGGAAGGCTTCTAGCGCGGTGATATCAGCGTTATCCCATTGCGTAACGTGCGGGATCATTACCCAATTACGGTGCAGGTTAGCGCCCGAGATCTTCTTGATCTTAGACAGCGGCTTGGTTTCAGTTTCGCCGAACTTGCTGAAGTCCACTTTCGGCCAAGGGAGAAGACCCAACGCGCTGCCATCGCCTTTGCCCGATGCCGCAGCACCTGACTCCAGACGCTTAAGCGCATCTTTCACATAGTTTTGAACGTCTTCTTTCAAGATACGGCTCTTACGGCCAGTACCTTTCACCTTCGCAAGGTTAACGCCAAACTCACGCGCTAGACGACGAACAACAGGCGATGCATGGGCATACTCGTTGTTTTCTTGGAAATCGTTCGCTGCTGGTGCTGCTGCTTGCGCCGCAGGAGCTGGTGCCGCAGCTGGCGCAGATTGTGCTGGCGCTGCCGCTTGTACAGGTGCCGCTGCTGGTGCCGCACCTGCTACCGGAGTGCCGGCCACTTCGAAGACCATGATCAACGAGCCCGTCGATACTTTATCGCCAGCGGCGACTTTGATTTCTTTAACCGTACCCGCGAACGGGGCTGGTACTTCCATTGACGCTTTGTCGCCTTCAACGGTGATCAGTGACTGCTCTTCTTCAATGGTATCGCCAACGGCTACCATGATTTCAGTGACTTCAACTTCGTCACCACCGATATCTGGCACGTTCACTTCTTTAACGCCACCAGCAACCGGTGCTGCCGCAGGCGCTTCAGCGGCTGGAGCCGGCGCTGCAACTGGCGCTGCACCAGAGCCTGCAGTTTCAAAGACCATGATCAGCGAGCCAGTCGATACTTTATCGCCAGCGGCAACTTTGATCTCTTTTAGCACGCCCGAAAACGGCGCAGGAACTTCCATGGAAGCTTTGTCACCTTCAACGGTGATCAGCGATTGCTCTTCTTCAATGCTATCGCCAACAGCCACCATGATTTCGGTCACTTCAACTTCATCGCCACCGATATCTGGCACAAAGACTTCTTTCAGCTCTGCCGCCGCAGGCGCAGCGACTGGCGCTGGCGCCGCTTCTGCAGCAGGTGCCGGTGCAGCCGCTGCTGCACCTTCCGCTTCAAAGACCATGATCAAAGAGCCCGTAGACACTTTGTCGCCTTCCGCTACTTTGATCTCTTTAACGATACCCGCTTGCGAAGCCGGTACTTCCATCGACGCTTTGTCACCTTCAACGGTGATCAGCGACTGCTCTTCTTCAACCTTGTCGCCAACGCTAACAAGAATTTCGGTCACTTCTACTTCATCTGCACCGATATCTGGAACAATAATTTCAATAGCCATTGTACTTCAATCCTTTACGCGTAAAGCGGGTTCAGTTTGTCTGCATCGATGTTGAATTTCTTAATTGCTTCAATCACAACTGACTTCTCAACATCACCACGTTTTGCTAGCTCGCTAAGCGCTGCAACAACCACATATTCTGCATTCACTTCAAAGTGACGACGCAGGTTTTCACGGCTGTCTGAGCGACCAAAGCCATCAGTACCCAGTACTTTGTAAGACTCAGCAGGAACGAACGCACGAATTTGCTCAGCGTAATTCTTCATGTAGTCCGTCGCCGCAATAGTTGGCTCTTGACCCAACACTTGCGTTACGTAGGCCACTTTCTCGTCCGCTTCAGGGTGCAGCATGTTGAAACGCTCTGCATCTTGACCGTCACGAGTCAGTTCGTTGAACGAGGTCACTGAGAACACATCTGAAGAAATACCGTAATCGTCGCTTAGGATCTGCGCCGCTTTACGTACTTCGTTCATGATGGTGCCTGAACTTAGCAGCTGAACTTTCGCTTTGTCACCGGTGTAGGTTTCTAGCTTGTAGATACCCTTACGGATGCCCTCTTCAGCGCCTTCTGGCATCGCTGGCATCGCGTAGTTTTCGTTCATCAGGGTGATGTAGTAGAAGATGTTCTCTTGCTCACCGTACATGCGGCGAATACCGTCTTGTAGGATCACAGCCACTTCATACGCGAAGGTTGGATCGTAAGAGACACAGTTAGGAACAGTACCTGCCAGAATATGGCTGTGGCCGTCTTCGTGCTGCAGACCTTCACCGTTCAGCGTTGTACGACCCGCCGTTGCGCCCAATAGGAAGCCACGTGCTTGTTGGTCGCCTGCCATCCACGCCATGTCGCCCACACGTTGGAAGCCGAACATTGAGTAGTAGATGTAGAACGGGATCATTGGCAAGTTGTTGGTGCTGTAAGACGTTGCCGCCGCAACCCACGATGACATTGCACCTAGCTCGTTGATACCTTCTTGTAGAACCTGACCTGAAGTCGCTTCTTTGTAGTATGAAACGATGTCGCGGTCTTGTGGGGTGTAGTTCTGACCGTGCGGGTTGTAGATACCGATTTGACGGAACAGGCCTTCCATACCGAAGGTACGCGCTTCGTCCGCAATGATAGGAACAATGTTCTTACCAATGTTTTTGTTCTTCAACAGCACGTTCAGTGCACGTACGTAAGCCATGGTTGAAGAGATGTCACGCTTCTGCTCTTCGAGCAGTGGTTTGAACTCTTCCAGCTCAGGTACGATAAATTCTTGCTCAAAGTTTGGCAGACGCTGCGGCGTGTAACCGTGTAGCGCTTTACGGCGTGCATGCAGGTATTCGTACTCTGCACTGCCTTCTTCCAACTTCAAGTACGGAAGCGCTTTCACGTCTTCATCAGAGATAAGATCTTGCAGACCCAAGCGATCACGCAGGTGCAGAACATGGGTCATATCCATCTTCTTAACTTGGTGCGCAATGTTCTTACCTTCCGCGGCTTCACCCATGCCATAACCTTTAACGGTTTTCGCAAGGATCACGGTTGGCTTGTCAGTGGTGTCTTTCGCGTTCTTGAATGCCGCGTACAGCTTAGATGACTCGTGACCACCACGCTTAAGCGCGAAGATTTCGTCGTCAGTCATGTCTGCCACAAGTGCCGCAGTTTCTGGGTACTTACCAAAGAAGTGTTCACGTACGTAAGCACCGTCTTTTGACTTGAACGTCTGGTAGTCACCATCCACGGTTTCGTTCATCAGTTGCAGTAGTTTACCTGTGGTGTCTTTTGCCAGCAGTTTATCCCAGCCGTTACCCCAAACTACTTTCACTACGTTCCAGCCAGCGCCTTTGAATAGGCCTTCTAGCTCTTGGATGATCTTACCGTTACCCATAACAGGGCCATCAAGGCGCTGCAGGTTACAGTTGATCAAGAAGCACAGGTTACCCAGTTTCTCACGCGCAGCGAAAGAGATCGCACCACGTGATTCTGGCTCGTCCATCTCGCCATCGCCAAGGAAAGCGTAAACGCGCTGTGCTGAGGTATCTTTCATGCCACGGCCTTCCAAGTATTTTAGGAAGCGTGCTTGATAGATCGCAGAGATCGGACCCAGACCCATAGATACGGTTGGGAATTGCCAGAATTCAGGCATCAATTTCGGGTGTGGGTATGAAGGAATGCCTTTACCATCCACCTCTTGGCGGAAGTTATCCAGCTGCTCTTCAGTCAAACGGCCTTCAACAAAAGCACGTGAATAAATACCCGGAGAAATGTGGCCTTGGTAGTACACCAAGTCGCCGCCGTCGGTTTCATTTGGCGCACGGAAGAAGTGGTTGAAACACACTTCGTAGAAAGCCGCAGAAGACTGGAATGATGCCATGTGGCCGCCCAGCTCAAGATCTTTCTTCGATGCACGCAACACGATCATGATCGCGTTCCAGCGAATGATCGAACGGATGCGGCGCTCTAGCGTGGTATCACCCGGATACGCAGGCTCCTGAGTGGCCGGAATGGTGTTGACATAGTTGGTGGTCACGCCTGTTGGCATATCCACGCCGTCCAGACGCGCTTTTTCCAGCACTTGCTCTAGCAGGTACTGTGCACGTTCAACGCCTTCTTCGCGAACTACTGACTCAAGGGCTTCAAGCCATTCTTGGGTCTCTACTACATCGACGTCATTGCTCATGACTTCAGACATGCGATCTATCCTTTCGTTATTTGACTTTACAAAACAAAAAAATGGTTGCGGCCGGACCTTATTGAGTCATCAGTCCGAACTATCCTTGCGCTGTTGTATTCGGCGAAGCGAACGCTTGCGACGGCTCTCTTCGCGGTTCAAATCCAACAGGGTTTCCTCTATATAAGCTAGGTGAAGCTGCGCCGCCTCTCGGGCCTTTTCAGGCTCACGAGACAAGATCGCAGAAACAATACTAGCTCGGTGTTTGCTTACCTTCTCAACCGCGTCTTGGCGGCGATACAGCAGTTCAAAGTTTTGTAATACATTTTGCTCAAGCAACGGGCTCAGGCTGCGAATAATGTGCAGCAATACGAGATTATGGGCCGCTTCCGTTACAGCAACCAAATACTGAGTAACGGCAGCAGCCTCTGAGGCTAAATCGCCCTGTTGTTGAGCTTCGCGAATCGCAGTATGGCAATCTTCAATTCGCTTAAAATCGGCTTCGTTACCGCGCAATGCGGCAAAATAAGAGGAAATACCTTCTAAGGCATGACGCGACTCGAGCAGATCAAGCTGAGTCTCTGGATGGTCCGAGAGCATATCAAGGAGAGGATCAGAAAAGCTTTGCCATAAACCTTCACTGACAAACGTCCCTCCCCCTTGGCGACGGGTGAGTAACTTCTTGGCTTCCAAGCGCTGAATCGCTTCGCGTACCGAAGGACGAGAGACATCAAACTGTTTCGCTAATTCACGCTCGGGAGGCAGCTTTTGGCCTGCCGACAAAGAGCCTTCAAGTATCAAGCGTTCCAACTCTTGCTCGATCACATCGGAGAGTTTGGGTTGTCGTATCCGTTGATAGGTCATGGCGTCCTTTACGCCGCGTATTCACGGGCGCTTCATCCAAGTTAAGTTACTTTCCAGGCTGTCAATTGGTATTACCAATTCTTGATTTAGAACAAAGTTAACAGAGAATTTTAAAACTGTCCACGTGATAATTGATTTAAGTCATGGAATATCGACAGTGATAACAAATTCTTAATGTATAAAGAGAGGACAGTTTTTCGCTAAAGGTATGACCAATGATAGGAGAAATGAGGAGTTTGTCATTATCACGGTAAGCTTGTAGGCATACCGTGACCATGTTCACTTTTTTATGACGAAGTTGTTATTTTAGCTGTGAGAAATAGCGAAACCAATCGAAGCAAACGCCAGGATCTGTCTTGCGTCCCGGAGCGATAAACTGATGCCCGGTGATCCGATCAAAAGTGATTGCCGGGTAATGTTTTGTTAACAATTGGGTAATCTGGGTTAGCTTTAGGTACTGCTCATCCGTAAATTGATGAAAATCGGTGCCTTCTAGCTCAATACCTATTGAATAGTCATTACACTTATCGCGACCCTCAAACTCTGACACGCCCGCATGCCACGCCCGTTTATCAAATGGCACAAACTGGATCACTTCACCATCACGGCGGATCAATAAGTGCGAAGACACTTGCAGATGATGAATTTCCGCAAAGTAAGGGTGTACGTTCGGATCGAGCTTACCGGTAAAGAGTTGCTCGATGTAAGGCCCACCAAACTGGTTGGGCGGCAAGCTAATGTTATGCACAACCAACAGTGAAATGTCCGCCGGATCATCTCGCTGATTGTGAAACGGTGAAGGTATGTGCTCCGCAGGATGGAGCCAGTGCGCTGCATCTATATACATAAGTGAACATCAAATAAGTGAAATCGACACCAGCCGACAAAGGTAATTTCTTAAGTTAACAATAGCCTACCTTTTTCTCGCCTATCCTCATACTTTAAATCAGCCCTCGCCATCGTTTGGCTATCGCTGCCGACACAATGCAAGTTCGTCTGCCATCAATTGTTACCGACTCCCTCTTTATAGCCGCGCAGTGGCAGAGTATGATACCCCGCAACGCCGCCTATGGAATGGAAAGACGATGACAACAGAGAAGAAACACGACAGCCAACGCCGACTGGATTATCTAACCCAACAGTTGCCCAACGACATTCGCCTCAGTGTCGCTACTACATTACGCGAGGATCTCGGCGGCACCTTAGATCCTGCAGTCGACATAACGGCCAATTTAATTCCAGCAGACACGCAAGGCGTAGCAACGATCATTACCCGCGATCATGGGATCTTTTGTGGCAAGGAATGGGCCAACGAAGTCTTTCGCCAACTGGGCGATGTCACGCGCATCGAATGGCATGTCAATGATGGCGATAGCGTCGTGCCCAACCAAACACTTTGCACCTTGCAAGGACCCGCGCGTAACCTATTGACCGGTGAGCGCAATGCGATGAATTTTATTCAAACGCTGTCAGGGTGTGCGAGCCAAGTGGCCAATTACGTCAAACAGTTAGAGGGTACCCAAACCCGCCTGCTTGATACCCGCAAAACCGTTCCCGGTTTACGCAGCGCGCTTAAATATGCGGTGAGCTGCGGCGGTGGCTTTAATCACCGTATTGGGGTATTCGATGCTTATCTCATCAAAGAAAACCACATCATTGCCTGTGGTGGTATCGCGCAGGCCATAGCTAAAGCCAAAGAGCTCAACCCTGATAAACCGGTTGAAGTAGAAACCGAAAACCTTGATGAATTGCAACAAGCCATTGAAGCTGGCGCCGATATCGTGATGCTCGATAATTTCACCACAGAAATGATGCAACAAGCCGTTGTGATCAACCAAGATCGTGTCGCGCTCGAAGTCTCGGGCAATGTGTCGCTTGACACCATTCGAGGCTACGCAAAAACGGGGGTTGACTACATCTCCGTTGGCGCTTTAACCAAGCATATTCAGGCGATGGATTTGTCAATGCGCTTTCAATAAGTTAGCCAAAGATCGTTTCGTGATCCTTATCGATAAAAAGCAGCGAAAGCTGCTTTTTTTCTTGCTTAAAAATAAATCATAGAACCTTGTTTTTCATGCTATTCGCATCCAAGTAAGTAGGCGATCCTTAAGGGAAATACGACAACTCTCGCCCTTCACTGCAAACGCACTGCAACATAAGCATTAATCTGTATACTGGATCGAAAACTCCACCTCCAATACTGCCCAACAATGTCAGGGCTATGTAAGTTAGCAAACAGCCACAGCGAGATTGTGGTGTTAACTAATAAATGGAGTGGAAAATGAAAAAACAACGTCTACAAAAGGGTTTTACCCTAATTGAATTGATGATCGTAGTTGCGGTAATCGGTGTTCTTGCAGCAATCGCAGTACCACAATACCAAAACTATATCGCGAAAGGTGAAGCGTCTTCTGCACTAGCCTCTCTAACGGGTCACCGTACTAATGTTGAAACTTACGTACTAGACTACGGTACGTTCCCAGCATCTGGTTCCCTTGCTCTACCAACTGTGGCGTTGGGTAGCATGTCATACATTGCTGGCACTTCAGCAGGTCAGGGTACGCTGTCACTTGAATTCAAAAAACCAGGTACTAGCCCACTAGTTGCAGGTAAAGCAATTAACCTTGTTCGTGATGCCGCAGGCAGCTGGTCATGTGCCGCATCAGGTATCCCATCGAACATCGCACCTAAAGGTTGTTAATGTATGCATTCAGCGCTGTTGAATGTTCTCGTTCAAGACCAACTCATTTCGTCAGAACAAGAACAGCAAATTGCTGAACACATTCAAGCAGAGGGCACGTCAGTGCCTTCTGCTGTTGTACAGCTAGGAATATTGACGTCTCAAGAGCTTACCCATCACATCGAGCGTATCTTTGCGGTCACCCTTGTCGATATCCACCAATATGACTACGAGAAGTGCAGTCAAACACTCAAGCTTAGAGAACTTAGTCTACAGCACAAAATGTTGCCGCTAGCCGCAACCGAGCACACCCTGACTCTTGGTATCATTGATCCGACACTTATTGATGGTCAGGATGAGTTCCGCTTTGCCACTGGGCGTCAAGTTGAAGCGGTCCTCGTTGATGTCAAAGCGCTCGAAGGCGCTCTGAGACGGATGTATGGTAACGATGTCGGCGAGTCAGGCGGGCATCAGCAAAGCATTAGTGACGCTGACTTAGGCTCTTTGGTGGACGTTACCGATGGTGAGATTGAAGTCATCGATGATATAAGCCTAGACACAGCTCCAGTCACTCGCTATATCAACCAAGTCATGCTGGATGCTGTACGTAAAGGCGCCTCCGATATTCATTTTGAACCTTATGAGAAAGAATACCGGATACGCTTTCGCTGTGACGGTATGCTATTTGTTCAAGCTAATCCTCCAAGTCACTTATCGCGCCGTCTTTCTACACGCTTAAAGGTAATGTCAAAGCTGAATATTGCCGAGCGCCGCAAACCGCAAGATGGGCGTATTAAGTTAAAGCTAGGACCTTCAATTACCGTTGATCTACGTGTTTCAACGCTTCCAACTCTATGGGGCGAAAAGATCGTACTACGCTTGTTGGATAGCTCTAGTGCCAATCTTGATATCAATATTCTTGGCTACAACGACAGACAAAAAGATCAATATCTTAGCGCGTTGAAACAACCGCAAGGTATGATTTTGGTCACCGGCCCAACGGGGTCGGGTAAAACCGTGTCTCTCTATACCGGTCTAAGCATTCTAAATACTTCCGAGAAAAACATATCAACCGCCGAAGACCCTGTTGAAATCAACTTGCCTGGAATCAACCAGGTACATATCAGTAATACTGGTGGACTGACTTTTGCCGACGCTCTGAAATCTTTCCTTCGCCAAGACCCTGATGTCGTTATGGTCGGTGAGATCCGTGACTTAGAAACAGCAAGTATCGCGATAAAAGCAGCACAAACAGGGCACTTAGTTTTATCTACTCTACACACAAACTCAGCGGCGGAAACAATCACACGTCTGCGTAACATGGGCGTCGCAGGCTATAACCTTGCATCATCATTAACCCTTATTATTGCTCAGCGTCTTGGCCGTCGTTTATGTAAACACTGTAAAGAAGTAGACGCTATGTCCGTTGATGCAAGAGAGCATTTTGGCATACCTGCAGATGCAGTCATCTACAAAGCATCGCCAAGTGGCTGTGATGAATGCAATAAAGGTTATGCTGGACGAGTTGGTATCTATGAAGTAATGCAATGCACTCATGAACTTGGCGCTGCGATAAACAAAGAAGCGACATCGAGACAAATCGAAATGTTAGCCCAAAAGCAAGGAATGCTAACACTGAAAGAAGCAGGTATAGAGAAGCTCACTGAAGGTGTCACGAGTTTATCTGAACTGCAGCGAGTACTCCAGCTCGGTTAAACGGATTAACACTTAGAGGTAAACAATGCTGTCATCAGGAACTTCGGCCAGTGTGCCAGTAAATACGATCAATAAAATTAAGCACTTTGCCTGGCGAGGTGTGAGCACTAACGGCAAAAAAGTTAGTGGTACCATAATGGGCTTTAGTGAATCTGAAGTGAGAGAGAAACTGTCTCAGCAAAACATTCATATTCAACGAGTTAGAGTCACTAAGCCCTCAGCTTTAAGTAAGATCGGTAATAGCTTTACCTCAAAAGACCTAACAGCTTTTACTCGCCAGATGGCAACCATGTTGCAGTCAGGCGTACCGGTTGTTCAAGCTCTCCATTTAATCGCAGAAAGTCATAAGAAAACCGAGGTTCGTTCGGTCTTAATTCAAGTTTGTAATCAAGTTGAATCCGGTACCGCTTTATCGAAAGCCTTCTCGTCTTCGAGCACACTTTTCGATAAGTTCTACTGCGACCTCGTTTCCACTGGGGAAGAAACAGGTCACCTGCCTGAAGTTTTTGCACGTTTATCACTGTATAGAGAAAAAAGCGAAGAGCTAAGAAGAAAAGTTGTCAAAGCGATGATCTACCCGACTATCGTTGTCTTGGTTGCTACAGCAGTAACACTAGGGATGTTGATATTCGTAATTCCTCAATTTGCGCAGATTTTCCAAGGCTTTGATGCGGAATTGCCTGCGTTTACTCAAATGATGATCGACCTGTCCGAAGCAATACGCTTCAACGGCCCAATGATTTTCCTTTCGATCGTAGCATTTTGTGTCATCTTTAGTATGTCAATGAAGCGATCAGAGAAATTTCGTAAAAAAGTACATCAGAAAAGCCTTGGAATCCCTGTCTTCGGTAGTATTTTCCTTAAAACTGCAGTTGCGCGTTTTGCTCGTACGCTAGCAACCACATTTAGTGCAGGTATTCCGTTATTGCAAGGCCTAGAGTCCGGTGGTCAGACAACTACTAACCTTTATGTAAAAGAGGCTATCTTTGACACCAAAGACCAAACCACTGCAGGTATGCCACTTTATCAAGCCCTTCGACAAACAGAGGTATTCCCAGAACTCATGTTACAAATGGTCATGATTGGTGAAGAGTCTGGTGCTCTCGATGACATGCTCAACAAATGTGCCACTCTTTATGAAGAAGATGTAGACAACCTAGTTGATAACTTAGGTCGGATTATTGAGCCATTTATCATTGTATTTCTGGGTGTCGTTGTTGGTGGCCTTTTGGTCGCTATGTACCTACCTATTTTCCAGCTTGGTGCAATCATCTAACAGCAGAACAAAGAGGGTGCAACGCCCTCTTTGTTCCTTATTGCCACACTGATAGAATCACTATTCCTTTCACCCGTAAGAGACTCTCATGGAACTGTTTTCCTTCTACCCTTGGTTGTTCCCGATCTTTGCCACTGTGTTTGGCTTGTTGATTGGCAGCTTTTTAAATGTGGTGATTTTTCGATTGCCAAAAATGATGGAGCAGGAATGGAAAGAGGAATGCCACGAATACTTTCCTGAAACGGTACCAGAACCAACAGAAGAGCGTATTACGCTAAGCCACCCTGCGTCTACCTGCCCAAAATGTAATACTGGCATCAAGTTCTACGACAATATTCCGGTGATCAGTTGGCTTTTGCTGCGGGGTAAATGCCGTCAATGTAGTAACCCGATTTCTGCGCGCTATCCACTAGTCGAGCTATTAACGGGCACGCTCGCACTAGTCGTGTCTCTTCACTTCCCTGCAGGTCCTTGGGGCTTTGCGCTACTTGGCTTTACATTTGTGCTTGTCGCGCTCACTTTCATTGACTTTGACACTCAGCTTTTGCCCGATAGCCTGACACTTCCTTTGATGTGGGCTGGTATCGTCACGGCGTTGCTCGGCTGGTCACCACTATCACTGGAAACCTCAATTATCGGGGCAATGACAGGCTATCTAAGTTTGTGGTCTATCTACTGGCTATTTAAGCTTCTGACCGGCAAAGAAGGTATGGGGTATGGTGATTTCAAGCTGTTTGCCGCACTTGGCGCTTGGCTGGGCTGGTCAATGCTGCCGATGATCATTCTCATGGCTTCCATCGCTGGTACAGTAGGCGGTGTAATTCAACTCCGAAGAGCTGGCAAAGACAATCAGCAACCCTTCTCTTTTGGTCCTTATCTCGCGATTGCGGGCTGGATTGCACTTATCTGGGGTGATACCTTACTCAATATGTATCTCTCGTACGCTTTTGGTGGATAAGTGACCTTTGTTGTTGGACTAACCGGTGGAATTGGCAGTGGTAAATCTACCGTCGCTGATCTGTTTGCAGAAAAAGGCATTGAGCTAATCGATGCCGATATTATCGCCCGTAATGTGGTCGCTCTTGGCTCTGTCGGCCTTAGCAAAGTTTCCGAGCACTTTGGCCACGATGTATTGCTAGAAGATGGTTCGCTAAACCGCGCCAAGTTGCGCGAGCATATTTTTAATACACCAAGCGATAAGCAGTGGCTTGAAAACCTATTACATCCAATGATCCGTGAAGAAATGCTACGGCGAATTCAGCAGGCTCAATCACCCTATTGCCTGTTAGTCGTACCTCTGCTGATTGAAAATAAACTTGAATCCCTCTGTGATCGGGTTTTAGTGGTTGATGTCAGCCCCGAAACACAAATCGAGCGCACAACGCAACGCGATAATGTCACGATGAAGCAAGTTCAACGTATCCTCGCAGCACAAGCACGTCGCGAAACGCGCTTAGCGAAAGCAGACGACATTATTGACAATGATGCCTCTGCCGATAACCTCTTATCTCAAGTCGAAAAACTTCATCTCTTTTATCTTAAAAGTGCCACAATCTGACAAAATTAGTCGTCATAACCAACTAGTTGATGACAGATATTCCAATTTCCGCCAGACTATTGGCTATTATTTCCTAAGTTACATATTGGAAGAGACGCAATGACGCACAACACCGAACAAAATCCCACTTTTGTTCGCTATGAACATCCTCTAAATGAACGCGTGCGCACTTATTTACGATTTGAATCTTTACTCAGCCAACTTCATGGCTCGAGACAATTAGAGCAAAAAGGGAATGCTCAGCTTTTCTTTAAATCACTTTTCGATATTTTGGAATTGCTGGATCAAATCCAAATCAAAGCCGATTTGCTCAAAGATCTAGATAAACAGCGTAGCAAACTAAAACAATGGCTTGATTACGACAACGTCGATCAATCCATGTTGAGTTCACTTCTTAATGACATCAGCAGCAAGCATAAAGCATTGTTAGCCGTGCCGCGTTTAGGGCAAAGCTTACGTGAAGATCGCTTCCTCTGTGCCATCAGGCAACGTTTTTCTATCCCTGGAGGCAGTTGTAGCTTCGACCTTCCGGGCTTGCAACATTGGCTATATGCGAGCCAAAACAAGCGCGACAGTGACATTCAACGCTGGGTTGATGATCTGAGCCCACTAACGGCTGCATTGGATCTTTGGCTGCGCTTGGTGAGAGACACAGGTGTAAAGCATAACGTTGTTGCAAAACAAGGTTTCTATCAAGACGACGCCCCAGATGCGGAACTCTTATTGCTTGAAGTCCCCGCGACCAGCAACGCCTACCCCGTCGTCTCTGGCCACCGCTCACGTTTTGCAATTCGCTTTACGCCTTTTGATGAAGCGCAGGACGTCGCACCAAGCTTGCCGTTTACCCTAACGCGCTGTTAAGGTGTTCCCTATAATTAGCCGCGCTAACGGTCAAATGAAGAGGTAGATAAATGACTGATCCCATCACTAAAGTGCCCTGTCCAACCTGTAAAACCTTAGTACCTTGGGCCCCGAAAAGCACGTACCGCCCATTTTGCTCAAAGCGTTGTCAATTGATCGATCTGGGCGAATGGGCATCTGAAGAAAAGCGGATCGCTGGCGCGCCAGATATGTCAGACGGTGACGGCTGGAGCGAAGATCAGTAATCGCCATTAGCCGATTGTATTAACCATACAGTCGGCAACTCAACTACGCCTTCACCGAATCCATCAGCGCCTGAATCACTGGCGCATTCGCTTCAGGAAAGTCATAGTCACGCAGTTCATCAATCTGCACCCATGCGCTTGGCTGCCCTTCTTTGCCAAACGGCTCCCCCCCGAATTGAGTGACCAAAAAAAAGTCAAAACTCAGCGATTTTTCAGGGTAGTCATGCGCTAATGTCATAAAAGGCTCTAATCCAGTAACCGAGATCCCAACTTCTTCACTCAACTCGCGTACCACGGCCTCTTTAGCTGACTCACCGTCTTCCACTTTACCGCCAGCAAACTCCCAAAACCCGCCTTTATGTGCTTTCTGCGCTCGCTGAGTAATAAAGATCTGGGAGCGATCAGCGCTTAAGATGATCCCCACCGCGATATATACCTGCTTTTTCTCTGTCACCCACTTTCTCCATCATAACTATGTACCTCGAGTCACTCATCAAACAGTGACTCGAAAAAAAAGCCGCTTCCGCGGCTTTTTCATTGTTACACCACCGTATTTACGGGGCTTGTCAGAGCCAATCAGCGATTAGCTAATTTGACCGTGACATTGCTTATATTTCTTACCGCTACCACAAGGGCAAGGCTCATTACGGCCAACTTTTCGCTCTTCACGCTGGAAGGTACCTGCAGAAGCTACTTGCTCGTCGTCGCCATCTTGAAGCTGGTTTTGAGCGCTAGCATGCTGCGCTTGTGCACGGCGTGCGGCTTCTTCAGCCATACGACGGCGTGATTCTTCCATTTGATCGACTTCTTCTGGCTTGCGCACTTGAACTTTCGACAACAGAGAAATGACATCGGCCTTCAAGTTATCTAGCATTTCCTCAAACAGAGCAAACGACTCACGCTTGTACTCTTGTTTAGGATTCTTCTGCGCATAACCACGTAGGTGAATCCCTTGGCGCAAGTGATCCATTGCTGCTAGGTGCTCTTTCCACAAGGTATCGAGATTTTGCAGCATCACTGACTTCTCGAAATTACGCATCACCGCTTCACCAACCAGCTCTTCTTTCTCTTGGTAGATAGCAATCGCTTTATCGCTGATACGCTCACGCAGCGCTTCTTCGTATAATTTGCTGTCTTCCTCAATCCATTGCTGGATTGGTAAGTCAAGATCGAAGTCCGTTTTCAAACGCACTTCCAAGCCTTCCAAATCCCACTGCTCAATCAGTGACATTGGCGGAATGTACTGGTCGATAACGGCGTTGATCACATCGACACGGTTATCGGTGATCATCTCACTAATGTCATCACTGAACATGAGCTCGTCACGCAACTGGTACACCACGCGACGCTGATCGTTGGCAACGTCATCAAACTCCAGCAACTGCTTACGAATATCGAAGTTACGGCCTTCAACTTTGCGCTGAGCATTCTCAATCGCTTTAGTTACCCAAGGGTGTTCAATTGCCTCACCTTCTTCCATACCGATCTTCTTCATCATGCCGGCAACGCGCTCTGATGCGAAGATACGCATCAATGGATCGTCCATTGACAGGTAGAAACGTGATGAACCAGGGTCACCTTGACGGCCAGAACGACCACGCAGCTGGTTATCGATACGGCGAGATTCGTGGCGCTCGGTACCGACAATATGCAAACCGCCTGCGGCAATAACCGCGTCGTGATCTTGTTGCCACTTCGCTTTCACTTGCGCAATTTGATCGTCTGTTGGGTTATCCAACTTATCGATGCGCGCTTGCAGATTACCACCAAGCACGATATCAGTACCACGACCGGCCATATTGGTGGCGATGGTGACCGCGCCCGGTTCACCCGCTTGCGCAACGATTTCCGCTTCTTTCTGGTGGAATTTCGCGTTCAATACCTGGTGCTTAATGCCTGCTTGTTTCAACGCGCGCGATAGCAATTCCGATTTCTCAATCGATACCGTACCAACCAGTGATGGCTGACCGCTTTCTACGCGCTCTTTGATGTCTTCAATAATTGCGGCAAACTTCTCAACCTCGGTCATGTAAACCAAATCACCCATATCATCGCGGACCATAGGACGGTTGGTTGGAATAACAACGGTTTCAAGACCATAAATTGACTGGAATTCAAAGGCTTCGGTATCAGCGGTACCTGTCATACCTGAGAGTTTTTCGTATAAACGGAAGTAATTCTGGAAGGTAATTGAAGCCAGTGTTTGGTTCTCATTCTGGATCTTCACGCCTTCTTTCGCTTCCACCGCTTGGTGTAAGCCATCAGACCAACGACGACCCGGCATGGTACGGCCAGTGTGCTCATCAACGATCACGACTTCGTCGTCTTGAACGATGTAGTCGACATCCTTTTCAAACAACACATGCGCGCGCAGCGCAGCGTTAATGTGGTGTAACAAGCTGATATTGTTCGGTGAATACAGCGTATCCCCTTCTTCCATCAGCCCATTATTAACCATTAGCTCTTCAACAAACTCTTGGCCAGTTTCCGTCAGGTGAGATTGTTTCGACTTTTCATCAACCGTGTAGTGACCTTCACCACGGTACTCTTCTGAGTCTTCTTTATCTTGCTTCACCAACTGCGGGATCAACGCATTGATTTTGATGTAAAGCTCTGAGCTATCTTCTGCAGGGCCGGAAATGATCAACGGCGTACGCGCTTCATCGATCAAGATGGAGTCCACTTCATCGACAACCGCAAAGAAACGTTCGCGCATCACACGATCTTCTGGGCGGAACGCCATGTTATCGCGCAGGTAGTCAAAGCCGAATTCGTTGTTAGTGCCGTAAAGAATGTCCGCTTGGTATGCTTCTTTCTTTTGCGGTCCCATCATGCCAGGGATATTAAATGCCACTGTCATACCAAGGAATTCAAACAACGGACGGTTTGTCTCTGCGTCACGCTTTGCCAAGTAATCGTTCACTGTAACGATGTGCACGCCTTTGCCTGTTAAAGCATTAAGGTATGCCGGCAACGTTGCGGTTAAGGTTTTACCTTCACCGGTGCGCATCTCAGCGATTTGGCAGTCATTCAACACCATACCGCCAATCATCTGCACATCGAAATGACGCATGCCGTTAATACGTTTAGAGGCTTCGCGTACGGTCGCAAATGCTTCAGGCAAAATCGCATCTAACGATTCGCCTTGCTCGATACGTTCTCTAAATTCTACTGTTTTCGCGCGAAGCTCTTCGTCTTGCAGCGATTCAAATTTAGGCTCTAGACTGTTGATCTGGTCAACGATTTTACGCAGCTTCCGCAGTGTGCGGTCATTTCGGCTGCCGATTACTTTAGTAAGAAGTTTTGATAACATGGAGTGCTTAATTCTCTAATCTCTCGGCGGTGAACCACCGCTCAATTCTACTTGCTCTGACTTCGCGCCAATAATGGCAATAGTCTGACTGCCTACCGTCCTGGTCGTCAAGCACAACAGGGCTTTCATATTTCAGATATGGGGATTGATATTATTGAAATCAACCACCCGATGTAGATTCATAGTTTGATGGTTTTCTTGAAACCTAACATGATAAATCCATTAGTAATATCTGACGATGACGCTTGGCTCTATCATAAGGGATATTTGATGTGTATCCTATGAATATACCCGTTTGTTTGCTTTAGATCAGAATTTACTTGGTAGATACCCTTATGCGTGATCATCGTCCTCAAGGTGCCAGCCACCTATTAGAACGTGGAACCTTGTCCGAAATCACAGAGCGTGCCAAGTTACTCGATCAACTTGGCAAAAAAGTGAAATCTTGTGTAAGCCCATCACTAGGTTCTCACCTGCGTATTGCAAATTACCGCGATGGTTTACTCATTCTTGAAGTCTCTTCGCCAAGCTGGGCCCAACGCGTCAATTTCGAACGCTTTACTATTATGGAACAACTGCGCCGCGATATGCTGCCAAGTTTGACCACCATAGAGGTCAAGGTAAATCCCGCAATGGCATCAGCGGTCAACAACCCCCGAACGGAAATTCCAGTATTACAACAAGTTCCCATCAGTTCGGTGGCTGCTGATTATTTAGATGCGGTGGCCGAGGGAGCGCCTGACAAGATTAAAGCGCGCTTGAAGCGCCTTGCGGCGATGGGACGTAAGCAAGATACGTAACCGCATGCTCACTGCGAGTGCATTTGATTGAGTAGGAAAAGCTAAATAGCAGGGATAATTCCTTAAGCGCTTTATTTGGATTCTGGGCCTTTACATCTTCGTCCTATCCAAAATACAGATATAAAAAAACCAATGCCTTGGCATTGGTTTTTTTATTCATGAATCGCTGTTAGGCAAGCACCATTCCAGGTTGTGCTAGCGTCAACGGCACATCGCGCTCGTCTTCGAAAGTCACCATTTCATAGGCATCTTCCATCGCAAGCACTGCACGTAACAGTTTATTGTTCAGTGCATGGCCTGATTTAAACGCACGCACTTCACCGATAATGTTGTGGCCACACATGTAGAGATCACCAATGGCGTCCAATACTTTGTGCTTCACTAACTCATTATCATAACGTAAACCGTCTTCGTTTAAGATGCGGTAGTCATCAAGAACGATCGCGTTATCGAAGCTGCCACCCAAACATTTGTTCTGGGACTGCAGAAATTCAATATCACGCATGAAACCGAAGGTACGCGCGCGGCTAATTTGCTGCACAAACGCTTTGCTTGAAAAATCCATCACTAAGTTTTGCTGATCTGCTTCAATCGCCGGGTGATTGAAATCGATGGCAAAGTCCAAACGAAAGCCGTTATACGGTCTTAGCTCGGCCCACTTGTCACCGTCTTCTACGCGAACAGGTTTTTTGATACGTAAGAAACGCTTAGGCGCATTCAAGGTATCAATACCGGCAGATTGCAACAGATAGATAAATGGACTGGCACTGCCGTCCATGATCGGAATTTCTGGTGCATCAACTTCGATAATGATGTTATCGATCCCCATGCCAGCCAAGGCCGCATTAAGGTGCTCGACTGTAGAGATGCGAACGCCGTTTTCATTTACCAACGCAGTACACAGCATGGTATCGCGGACTGAGTTCGCATCAACAGGGAAGTCAACCGCAGGATCAAGATCCACACGACGATAAATCACGCCAGTATTAGCAGCTGCTGGGCGTAAAGTAAGCGTGACTCGGCGGCCAGAGTGCAAGCCAACCCCGGTCGTTTTCACAATGCTTTTTAGCGTACGCTGTCTAATCATAAGTCACTTCCCAATCTACATTCACACTGGACTAGAGTGTATAGATTCGCCAACAATAGGCGAAAATTTGGCTCATCATACCAGTTTTGTGAGCTATATCCAAGCGCTGACTTAGTCAGCCTGCTTACGTAAGAAAGCAGGAATGTCTAGATAGTCAGGGCTAGACTCAGCTTTTGGTGCTGGCTTCGCTTGTGCCGCTGCACCTGTTTGCGCTGGCGGAGTCACTGGCTCAGCGGCTTCTGCTGCTGGCTGTTGTGGCTCTACCGCTGGCGCTTTAGGCTGTGCTGCCGCTGGTTTCGTTGCCGCTTGTACCAAAGTGATGTCTGGCTTCTTCTCGTTACCGATACCTGTTGCCACTACGGTTACACGTAGTTCATCAGACATTTCTGGGTCCAGAGAAGTACCAATCACAACGGTCGCATTATCAGAAGCAAACGCTTTGACGGTATTACCCACAGTTTCGAACTCGTCAAGGCGCATGTCGAAGCCTGCCGTGATGTTGACCAGTACGCCACGCGCACCCGCCAAATCGATATCTTCCAATAGCGGAGAAGAAATTGCCATTTCAGCCGCTTCTTCAGCGCGATCTTCACCTGTCGCAATACCGCTACCCATCATCGCGTGACCCATCTCAGACATCACGGTACGTACGTCCGCAAAGTCGACGTTGATGTGGCCAGGGCGCGTGATAAGCTCAGCAATACCTTGAACAGCGTTACGCAATACGTCGTTTGCTTTTGCAAAAGCATCAAGCAGTGTAATACCACGGCCCAATACTTTGAGTAGTTTCTCGTTCGGGATGGTGATCAGAGAGTCAACGTGCTTCGACAACTCTTCAATGCCCTGCTCGGCAAAAGCCATACGCTTTTTGCCTTCGAAGCTAAATGGCTTAGTCACCACAGCAACGGTCAGAATACCCAATTCTTTCGCAATTTCAGCAATAACTGGCGCTGCACCGGTACCGGTACCACCACCCATACCCGCTGCGATAAATACCATATCGGCACCTTCGAGCTGAGCTTTAATCGCTTCGCGATCTTCCATTGCTGAATCACGACCCACTTGTGGGTTCGCGCCAGCCCCCAAACCTTTAGTGATATCACCGCCGATCTGAATGGTTGAACTTACATTGGTTTTCTTCAGTGCTTGTGCGTCGGTATTCACGCTGATGAAATCGACACCTTCGATCGACTCTCTCACCATGTGCTCTACAGCATTACCACCGCCACCGCCTACGCCAATGACCTTAATTACCGCTTCGTCAGACATGTCCATCATCGGTTCAAACATCTGTTCTCTCCGTTTTTCCTGTTCGCATCAGGTTCTAAAATTCTCTTTTGAGCCAGTTTGTTACTCGACGCCACATCGACGTTGATGATGATGACTGACGAGGTTCAACCTCGAGCGCATCGTACAACTGACTCTCCTTTCCATAATGTAATAAGCCAACCGCTGTCGCATAGGTGGGCGAGTTGACATACTCAGTAAGGCCACTAAGCCCTACCGGTTTCCCCAACCTAACCTGATTACGGAACACGCGTTCTGCGCATTCTACCAGACCATCTATCTGAGCGGCACCACCTGTCAGCACGATCCCGGCTGCTAAATGGTGTTTATGCCCGGCATTACGCATTTGTTCTTCAACCGCGACCAACTTTTGCTTCACTAATCCAAGCAATTCGCTGTATCGAGGTTCAATCACCTCTGCCAACGTTTGGCTTTGTAAACTGCGTGATGGACGGCCACCGACACTCGGGACATCCACTTTGGCATCTTTGCTGACTAACTCACTCAGAGCGCAGCCAAAATTTACTTTTAAATCTTCTGCATTGCTCGGTGGTGTACCAAATGCGTAAGCGATATCACTAGTAACTGCGTTACCTGCGTAAGGAATAACCTCTGCGTGGCGTAATGCACCACCACTCCATACCGCCAAATCCATGGTACCACCGCCGATATCGACGACGCAGACACCCAACTCTTTTTCATCTTCCGTCAATACCGCATAACTAGATGCTAGACCGGAGAAGATGAGTTGGTCTACCGTCAAACCACATCGTTCAACCGCTTTCTCAATATTGCGCGCCATATCGTTATGGCACGTAATCATATGAACGCTAGCTTGCATCCTTACGCCCGACAAACCAACCGGGTTTTTGATCCCTTCTTGATAATCGATCGTAAATTCTTGCGGAATAATATGCAGCGTTCGAAGTTCGTCGCTTAACTTTACCGACTTTGCCGTGTGAATCACATTGTCGACGTCTTCTTGCGTGACCTCTTTATCAGAAATAGGCACCATACCTTTTTCTGTCAGGCTATTGATATGTTTGCCTGAAAGAGAGAGAAACACAGATTCGATTCGACAATCTGCAATCAGCTCAGCTTGATCAATTGCACGCTGAACCGATTTCACTACTGACTCAAGATCGTTTACGCCACCTTTATCCATCCCTTTTGAAGGGCTGCTGCCGTGGCCTATAATATTAATCGTGCTGTCAGGGAGGACCTCACCGACCAACGCCGTGACTTTCGACGTTCCGATGTCCAATCCCACAACTAGCTGTTTATCTGTTGACTTGGTCATGCTCTCTCTATTTATTGCTGCTCAGTATCCAACCAGCCAATAGCGGCCCCTGTATCATAACGTAAATCAACGTATTCGATGCCTTTGTCAGCCGCCGCTAAGCGCGGATACAGCATGATAAACCGCTCTACACGTTCTTCCATTGAGCGTCGTCCAAGCTCCAACGTCATGCCGTTATCAAGTTGCAATCGCCACGCTAAACGGGGATCCAATTCAACTTGCGTTACGGTTAACCCAATCGACGATAACTGCGCTTGGAACGCTTGCCATTCATCCATTACGCGATGACTACTGCCATCTGGGCCAGAAAGCTGGACGAGCTCGTCAGCCGCTGGTGCCTGCGCAACAAACACTTCGCCATGCACATTTAGCATCGCATTGTCCGACCATCGAGCGCGAGGTTGATGCTCAACCAAGTAAACTTGAAGCGTATCCGGCCACTGCTTTCTGACAGAGGCACTAGCCACCCAAGGTAAACGCTCGATCGCCGCTTGAATAACAGAGACATCTTGCGTAACAAAACTGCCGAGTGGTTCTAACTGAAGAATGGCTTCACGCACATCATCCGTTGCCAGATATGTCAGTTCACCTTCTATCATCAAGTTTGACAGTGGCAATCGGTCTGCATTGGTCATCCAACGTGCAATCCCGATACCTGCAACCACTAACAATAAGAGCACTGAGAGAAAAAAGCTCAATGCGCCCCATTGTCGCCAATCTCGCTCCGACACCGGAAGATCATTGATCGTCGTCATGCCGTCTCCACTGAATTCCTCAAATACCCGAAATTTGCGTATTTAAGGCCAAAGTTGATCGATTATACCGACCTGATTGCCTGTCTCCAACCATTGTAATGCTATTCAGCGATGTCAGCGCACAGAATCTAGCCAACATTGTTTGATTTACATTCAGATTTTGTCGTTTGCCCTGGCAAATGGCCTCAAAAGCTTAGTTTAATTAACTTGCATCTTCGCGATGTTTAGCTCAAATGCCGCCAAATCGCGGGCAATTTTACCGACATCACCGGCACCTTGGGTCAGCACCAGATCGTTATCTTGCAAGATATTCGCCAAAGTTGATGGCAAAACGTCCTTATCAGCAACAAAAATCGGATCCAATTTGCCGCGCTGGCGAATCGTACGACACAGCGAACGGCCATCCGCTCCTGGAATAGGATCTTCACCTGCCGCATACACATCCAACATCACCAGTACGTCTACTTTGTCGAGCACGTTGGCAAAATCATCGTACAAATCACGTGTGCGGCTGTAGCGATGAGGTTGGAAAATCATCACCAAACGTTTGTCGGGCCAACCTGCACGAGCCGCATCAATGGTGACATCAACTTCACTTGGATGATGACCATAATCGTCCACCAGCATCACCTGACCATTACCCGTCTCAAACTCACCTAAGTGGTCAAAACGACGGCCTGTGCCAGCAAATTCCGCCAACGCCGACAAAATCGCGTCATCCGCCACGTTTTCTTCGGTCGCAACCGCAATCGCGGCCGCAGCGTTAAGCGCGTTGTGACGACCCGGTACGTTCAAAGTGATGTTCAACGTTGGGTGATTGCGACGCTCAACCGAGAAGTGACCTTGCTGGCCTTCTTGGCGATAGTGGCTGATGCGCACATCCGCATCATCAGAGAAGCCGTACGTCACAATTTGACGCCCCACCTCTGGAAGCAATTCGCGTACCACAGGATCGTCCACACACATGACGGCCAAGCCGTAGAACGGCAGATTGTGCAAGAAATCAATAAAGGTTTGCTTCAACACATTGAAATCGCCGCCATAGGTGTCCATGTGATCCGCTTCAATATTGGTCACAATGCTCACCATTGGCTGCAGATGCAAAAATGATGCATCGCTTTCATCCGCTTCGGCAATCAAGTAACGGCTGCACCCTAATCGTGCATTGGTGCCCGCACTTTTCACAAGACCGCCGTTAACAAACGTTGGATCGAGACCCGCTTCAGAATAGATCTGCGTGACCATGGCGGTAGTGGTGGTTTTGCCATGGGTCCCGGCCACCGCGATACCGTGGCGGTAACGCATCAACTCAGCCAGCATCTCAGCGCGGCGCACCACTGGAATGCGCAGCTCACGCGCTGCGACTAGCTCAGGGTTGGTTTCATTGATCGCCGTTGACACGACCACCACACTCGCCCCTGCAACATTGTCGGCATTGTGGCCGAAGTAAATACGTGCGCCTTTGCTCTCCAAACGCGCCGTTACTGCGTTTTCAGAGATATCGGAGCCCGAGATCTGATAGCCTTCGTTGACCAAAACCTCAGCAATACCGCTCATGCCTGCGCCGCCGACCCCGACAAAGTGGATGCGCTCAACGCGACGCATCTCAGGCACCATGGTTCGGATTTTGGCCAGTTGTATGTTGTCTAGTTTGCTCATAACTTCGGTCTCATTGTTCTGTTTGCGCGGCGATCACACTCGCCACTTGCTGATCTGCATCGATTATCGCCATCTGTCGGGCTTTCACGGCCATTTTCAGCAATCGTTCGCGATTCAGCAGGGTTAGTTGCTCAGTGAGTTTCTCAGCAGTTAAATCCGGCTGCTCAATCATTAGCGCCGCTCCTGCTGCCACCAAGTGATCAGCATTCAAGGCTTGTTGTCTGTCTTTGTGCATAAAAGGCACGAAAACTGCGCCCACACCAGCTGCCGCAATTTCAGAGACGGTTAATGCACCAGAGCGGCACACAACGACATCAGCCCAGCTGTAGGCTTCGGCAACATCGTCAATAAAGTCGGTTACTTGCGCATTTACGCCGGCGTTTTGGTAAGCGGCGATCACGTCGTCGCTATTACCTTTACCTGCTTGATGGCGGACGATCACACTCTGGCACATCGCACCGGTAGATTGTGGCAGCGTGGTATTAAGAATACGCGCCCCTTGGCTCCCCCCCATAACAAGAATCCGCAGCGGCCCTTGGCGATCGGCAAAACGCTCTTCCGGTGGCGCAATCGCAACCACATCTTCACGCACAGGGTTACCAACCACTGGCTTGTTAGCAAATGCACCCGGGAAGGCTTGAAGCACGGCAGAGGCCACTTTTGACAACCAGCGGTTAGTCAAACCGGCCACAGCGTTTTGCTCATGGAGGACCACAGGAATACCACTTAACCATGCCGCGATCCCGCCAGGACCACTCACATAGCCGCCCATACCGAGCACCACATCGGGTTGGTAGTTTTTCAAATGACGACGGGCTTGCAAAATCGCACCCGTAATTTGGAATGGCGCCATCAATAAACGTTTGATGCCACCACCGCGCAGGCCTTTCACGCGAATGAAATCAATCTCAATACCGTGCTTAGGCACTAAATCCGCTTCCATTCGATCAGCGGTGCCCAACCAACGAATTTCCCAACCTTGCTCCTGTAAGCGTTTAGCCACCGCTAAACCAGGAAAAACGTGACCACCGGTACCACCAGCCATCACCAGTAATTTTTTATTCTTCGCCATCTTCACTCAATTCATGCGTCGCTAGCCAAGCCGCTTTGAGCCGTTGTTCATGGTCAATACGCATTAACAGCGCTACCGCGACGGCCATTATTAATAAACTCGAACCACCATAACTGATCAGTGGTAATGTCAAACCCTTGGTTGGCAGTAAGCCGGCTGCCGCCCCAACGTTAACCAAACTTTGAAACGCAAACCAGAAGCTCAAACCTACCGCTAAATAACCGCCAAACAGCTCTTCCGTTTCCAAACAGCGCTTGGCGATCATCAAGGCTTTAAACACCAAGGCGAAGATCAGCAGCAACACTAAGGTTACTCCCACCAATCCCATCTCCTCGGCCCAGACCGAGAACACAAAGTCAGTGTGCGCTTCCGGTAAATATTCAAGCTTTTGGATGGAGTTACCCAATCCTTGCCCAAACCAATCGCCGCGGCCAAACGCCATCAACGACTGGGTAAGCTGATAGCCCGTATTAAACGGATCGGACCACGGATCTAAGAACGCCACCATACGCTTCACACGATAGGTCGCCGACAAAATCATAATGGTCAACGCGCCACAGGCTAAAACCAACAGCAAAATAAACTGCCATAAAATCGAGCCAGCCATAAAGATCATACCGGTAGTGATCACTAGCATCACTACAAACGAACCGAAGTCTGGCTGAGCCATCAACAATGCCGCCATCGCCGCTAATACCGCAAACGGCTTGGCAAAGCCATTGGCAAAATTCTGTCGCACCGCTTCGTGGCGTCTCACCAGATAACCGGCTAAAAACACCAGCAGTGCCAATTTCGCTAACTCCGCAGGCTGGAAGTTAATAATCCCCAGCGAGATCCAACGTGAGGCACCATTCACAGAGCGACCCACGATCAGCACCGCAAACAGTGACGCCAGCGCAAACATCAGCAGTGGAAAACTGGCTTTAAGCCACCTCTCCAATGGGATCAACAGCGTTACGGTACCCACGATCAACGCCAAGCAGACATACACACCATGGCGGATCGTAAAATGCAGCGGGTTACCGGTTAAACGGGTCGCAATCGGCTCTGACGCCGAAGTAACGGCAACTAAGCCAACAACCAACAAGCCAAAAATAATCCACAGAAGTTCGCGATCATACCAACACGACGGCGCTGTGTGTTTCACACTGTCTCGTTGCGCTAGAAACGCCTCCATCCGGGTGAGCATTAACTGGCAATCCTTTGTTGGTATTGATCGGCCAGTGCGACAAAGTGATCGCCACGCTGCATAAAGTTGGCAAATTGATCAAAACTGGCACAGGCAGGGGACAATAAAATCATATCACCTGACGCCGATGCCGCAGCGGCAATCGCAATCGCTTCATCCATGGTTTCAGTCATAATGGTGTCTGGCGTTAAGTCAGCAAACGCTTGTCGGTCGCGGCCGTAGCAGTACAAGGTGACCGATAGCGGTGCCAAAATCGGGGCTAGCTCGGCAAAGTCTGCGCCTTTACCGTCACCGCCAACCAGCAGGTGTAAGCGCCCTTTCAGTTGCAGACCATTCAAGGCCGCACCGGTACTTGCCAGATTGGTCGCCTTTGAGTCATTGACCCACGCCACGCCATTAATGTCCGCCACACGCTGACAGCGATGCGGCAGACCTGTGTAATTCCTAATCGCGGCAATCGCGCCTTCGCGACTGATACCTGCTGCGTCCGCTAACGCTAATGCGGCTAAGCAGTTTGCCACGTTGTGACGCCCCACCAAGGCAATATCAGCCACCGGCATAATAGGTTTGTCGTAAGCCGCGAGCCACTCTTCGCCGTCAACGGTTAACAAGCCATACTGGCTTAACGCAAAGCCAAAGGTCACCACCGGCACTTTACGATCTAGTGGCCAAGTATCACTTTCTGCTTGGTTTACTACCGCGCGCTCCGCATTAGCAAAAATGCGTTGTTTTGCCAGTGCGTAATCGGCTAACCCATCGTAACGATCCATATGATCTTCACTGAGGTTCAAATACGCCGCCGCTTTCAATGCCAACGACGACGTGGTTTCCAACTGGAAGCTCGACAGCTCCAACACGTACAAATCGCAGTCTTGCTTAAACAGATCGAGCGCCGCATGGCCAATGTTGCCACCCACACCGACTGCAATACCGGCCGCTTTGGCCATTTCGCCCACTAAGCTGGTTACCGTACTCTTACCGTTAGAGCCAGTGATCGCTACCACAGGTTTGTCACAGTGCCATGCGAAAAGTTCAATATCGCCGACGATCGGCACACCCGCTTGTGAAGCCGCGCGAAGTTCAGGTGTCGCCAATGCGATGCCCGGATTAGATACGATTAAATCAGCGTCGAGTAACCACTCCGAGCACCAACTACCCGCATGCAGCTCAACCGTGTCCGGCAACTGCTCGCGGCCCGGCGGTTCAGCGCGGGTATCAATCACTCGAATGTGCAGCGCTTTATCTACGCGTTGTAAGTGCTGAACAACAGAAAGCCCGGTCATACCCAGGCCCACTACTACTACTTTATTAATCGTATCCCACGCGTTCATTAACGTACCTTCAACGTCGCAAGTGCTACCAATACCAGCATCAAAGTGATGATCCAAAAGCGCACGATAACGCGAGGCTCAGGCCAACCTTTTAGCTCATAGTGATGGTGAATAGGTGCCATACGGAAAATGCGCTGGCCGCGCAACTTGTACGAGCCCACTTGCAGGATCACAGACACGGTTTCCATAACGAAAACGCCGCCCATGATCACCAATAGCAATTCTTGACGGATCAATACCGCAATGGTGCCCAACGCGCCGCCCAGTGCCAATGAGCCCACATCGCCCATGAACACTTGTGCTGGATAGGTGTTGAACCACAAAAAGCCCAAGCCCGCACCGACAATCGCGGTACACACCACCACCAGCTCACTGGCGTCACGCAAATAAGGAATATGCAGATACTCGGCAAACTGGACGTTACCTGTCGCCCACGCGATGAACGCCATACCACCTGCCACCATGACTGTTGGCATGATCGCAAGACCATCAAGGCCATCGGTCAGATTGACGGCGTTACTGGTACCGACAATCACGAAATAGGTCAGCAAGATATAAAACACGCCAAGTTGCGGCATTACATCTTTAAAGAAAGGAACCACTAGCTGAGTCGCAGCGGTGTCTTTTCCGTGCCAATACAGCGCAAAAGCCACCACGAGAGCGATCGACGATTGCCAGAAGTATTTCCAACGTGCGATCAAGCCATCGGTGTTTTTACGCACCACTTTACGGTAATCATCGACAAAACCGACGGCGCCATAGCCGAGCAGTACCGCTAGCACGGCCCACACATACGGGTTGCTGAGATCGGCCCACAACAATACGGTGACCGTAATCGATGCCAAGATCATGATCCCGCCCATGGTCGGGGTACCACGCTTGCTAAAATGAGATTCTGGACCTTCGTTACGAACAACTTGGCCAATTTGCAACAGCTGCAAACGGGCGATCATGCGCGGCCCCATCCAAAGTGAGATAAACAGCGCTGTTAAAATACTGACGATCGAGCGGAAGGTCAGGTAGTTGAACAAACGAAAGAAAGGTAAATGCGGCTCCAATAACTCCGCAATCCATAGGATCATTGCATTGACTCCTGCAACGCAGTGACAACCTCTTCCATACGTGAGCTTCGCCCGCCTTTTACAAGCACAGTCACTGGTTGGGTCGACATTAACGCTAGCGTTTCTAGTAAATATTTATTCAACTCATCTTTTTGACGGAAATGGACCCCACCACACAGCTGACTGATGATGGCGCTCTCTTCCCCAAAAGTGAGTACAGTATCAAATGCTTTCGCAGCCGCGTATTCTGCAACATTTTGATGCAAATGGGCACTCTCTTTGCCTAGTTCTTTCATATCACCAAGTACGAGAATGCGACGGCTGTCATAATTAGCGAGTAAATCGATGGCCGCGCGCATCGCCGTCACGCTGGCATTGTAAGTGTCGTCAATCACGGTGAGTGTCGGTGACAGGGTTTTCACATCCACACGACCGGTGACTTCACTTGGCATGAGCAGCCCGGCAGCGATGTCATCCAATGATGCACCGGCTTGTTGCGCCAATGCCGCTGCGGCCAACGCGTTGGCGACATTGTGCTGACCCGGCAGCGACAAACGCACCGCGATCGCCCCTTTAGGCGTGTGCAAAGTGAAAGCCGCAATCGCTTGAGCGTCCAAGGTTACGTCGGTTGCGGTGAAATCCGCATCGCTACTTGATGCCGAGAAGGTAAGTACCTGCTTATCGCTCAGCATCGGTTGCCAGCGGTTTAGGTCGTTGCTGTCCGCGTTGATAATCGCAATGCCGCCTTCGCTCAAACCTTCAAAGATCTCGCCTTTCGCTTTTGCTACGCCTTCCAGCGAGCCAAAGCCTTCAAGATGCGATTCGCCAAGGTTGTTGATCAGCGCAACATCAGGTTGCACCAATGCCGTGGTATAGGCAATTTCGCCAATATGATTGGCACCCAGCTCAATCACTGCTCGCTTATCGTCTTGGGTTAAACGCAGCAAGGTTAACGGTGCGCCGATATCGTTATTGAAATTGCCCGCCGTTGCCAGCACTTGCGATGACTGGCGCAAAATAGCGGTGGTCATCTCTTTAACGGTGGTTTTGCCACAACTTCCGGTCAACGCTAGAGTAAACGGATTAAGTTGCTGGCGAACGTAAGCGCCCAGTTGCCCGAGCGCAATACGGGTATCTTCTACCACCAGCTGCGGCAGGGTGCTAGAGACTTGGTGCGAAACCAACAAGGCGGTTGCGCCGGCCATTTCCGCTTGTGCGATAAAATCATGCGCATCGAAGCGCTCACCTTTCAATGCCACAAACAAGCAATCGCCATCGATGTGACGTGTATCGGTTGATACCGCTTTAATCTGTACGTTATCACCCACTAACATGGCATTCAGGGCAGTCGCCAGTTGAGCTAAATCCACAGCAATCATTTTTGTACTTCCAATAGCTGTTGCACCGTCTCACGGTCCGAGTAGGCTACCGTGCGATCGGCCAAAATTTGATAGTCTTCGTGGCCTTTCCCTGCCACCAAAATAATGTCTTTTTCTGCCGCATGATCAATGGCGTAGGCAATAGCTGCTGTACGATCATGACAAACGTTAACCTGCTCAGGTTGAGCAATGCCGGCCAGCATGTCTGCAATAATCGCGGTAGGATCTTCACTCCGTGGGTTATCATCGGTAAAAATCACTTCATCCGCTAGCGCGACAGCCGCTTGTGCCATCAGCGGGCGTTTACCTTTGTCGCGATCGCCGCCGCAACCCACGATACACCAAAGCTTTCCTTCGCAATGACCACGCAACGCTTCCAGTGCTTTTTCCAGTGCATCCGGGGTATGAGCGTAGTCGACAACCGCCATAGGTTTGTCAGGCTGCTGAAAAACTTCCATCCGGCCAATCACCGCGCGCAATTGCGGCCCACTGGTCAGTAAGTCCGGTAGGGCGTAACCCATCTCAAGCAAGGTTGCTAACGATAACAACACGTTATACACGTTAAACGCCCCAACCAACGGCACGTTCAGAACGCCTTGCCCCCAGCTAGAATCCACTTCAACCGCAATGCCGGTGGTTTTCAGCTCGCACGCCGTCGCAACGACATAACGTTGCGTCGCGGCCGGTAAGCGCTCTGCGGCAAGCGACACCAAAGTCGCATCAGGGCGGACCGCAACCCACTCCAGTCCGACGGGATCATCAATATTGAAAATCGCTTTTTCACACTGATGCTCGGTAAATAGCAGACGTTTTGCGAGGGCGTAGTTTTCCATATCACCATGGTAATCCAGGTGATCACGGCTCAAATTCGAAAAAACACCCACTTTGAAAGGCTGCGCGCTAATGCGGTGTTGCACTAAACCGTGTGAAGAAACCTCCAGCGCTGCGGCTTGTGCCCCCATATCAGCAAGCTCTGCGAGCTGACGTTGGATATCAATCGCACTGCCCGTCGTGTTGGCGGCAGGCTGTAAGTTATCTAACAAGCCATTGCCCGTGGTACCCATGACACCGCAACGCTGCCCCATTAGATCAAGCCATTGGGCAATCAATTGCGTAATAGTGGTTTTGCCGTTAGTCCCGGTCACACCGATCACCTCAAGAGGCTCACGCTGTGAAAAATAAAAGCGCTTTGCGATCGCTGAAAGCTGTTGGTCGAGCTGATAGAAACCGATCACAGGAACATTTTGACGCCAGTCGATTTCGCCGTGGCGCTCAGGCTCAGTAATGTGCGCCAATACCGCGCTGGCACCAGCGGCAATCGCGTTATCGATAAAGCGATTACCGTCCACTTGATGACCAATGACCGCTGTAAACAGATCGCCGTTGGCAACGACGCGGCTATCAATCACGATGTGATTTAAGGCGATCTCATTTAACGCTGGCTCGTTAAGCCAAGGTAACAGCAACTGCCCCAACGACGGAGATGTAATACTCGGTTTCATTCCCTGCTCTACTGCTAATTTGTCACGATTTGGAGGCCGCCATCTAAATCATCAGGCGGCACATTAAGAATTTGCAGCGCGCTTTTCATCACTTCTGCAAAAATAGGTGCGGCAACCGCACCACCGTAATATTGATCGCCTTGCGGCTCGTTCACCACCACAACCAGTGCCAATTTCGGATCGGTGATTGGCGCAAGGCCTGCGGTAAACGCCACATAGTCATCACCGTAACCACCACTGACCGCTTTGACAGCCGTACCGGTTTTCGCGCCGACTTGGTAACCCGGCACCGCAGCACGCCATGCACTGCCGCCTTCTTCTTTGATAGTTACGCTGCCCAGCATTGAAAGCAGCTTGCGCGTGTTTTCTTCAGATGCGACACGCACCCCAGGCACTTCGCCTTCCAGTTTCACTATCGACAGTGGGCGGGCAACGCCGACACCACCTAGGGTGACGTACGATCGCAAAAGCTGTACTGGCGTGACCGATAATCCGTAACCAAATGAGATGGTCGCACGTTCAAAATCAGACCAGCGGTTGCGATGCGGGAAGATCCCTTGAGTTTCCCCCACCAAGCTCAAGCCTGAGCTACCTTCCAGTCCCACATTGGAATAGAACGCCAGCAGCTCTTGGATCGGCATTTGTAGTGATAACTTACTGACCCCGACGTTACTCGATTTTTGCAGGATCCGACGTAAGTCTGCTCTGCCTGTGCGAGACACGTCACGCACTCGGCTCCCGCCGATCTGCATGATCCCGTTGCCGGTATCAATAACGGTATTTTCGTCCGCCACCCCTTGCTCCATCGCGGCAAGCACCACAAAGGGCTTAATACTTGAACCCGGCTCGAGGGCATCGGTAATGGTGCGGTTACGCATCCGGAAGGTTTCCCAACCTGCGCGGTTATTAGGGTTGTAGGACGGGCTGTTGACCATGGCAAGGATCTCACCAGTTGTAACATCCGCCATGACGATAGACACTGAGGTCGCAGGCACATCCACCGTCGCTTGCTTTGCTGCTCGGTAAGCGACCGCTTGAATGCGCTGATCGATACTGAGTTGCAACGGCTTGCCCGGCTCACGCTCTTTCACTTCGAGGTTTTCTACCACGCGACCGTATCTGTCTTTGCGCACGGTACGCGCCCCTGGCATTCCGGTCAGCCAACCATCGTAGGTGCGCTCCACGCCTTCAAGGCCACGGGCGTCAATCCCGGTCACACCAACGATATGGGCACTGACTTCGCCCGCCGGATAATAACGGCGAGACTCGGCGCGAAGACTGATCCCCGGCAACTCAAGATTTTTGACGTAGTTCGCCATCGCAGGGCTGACTTGGCGCTGCAAGTACAAGAAACGGCGCTCTGGGTTGGCTTGGATACGGTCCAACATGTGTTGGCGATCCAGTGCTAATACATCAGCTAAGGCATACCAGTAATCGATATTTTTTTCGATCCCGGCATCGAGAATGACTTTAGGATCGGCTGTCACGGCTTGCACCGGGACACTGATCGCCAATTGCTCACCGTTGCGATCGGTAATGATCCCGCGAGCAGATTCTAATGTGGTGGTGCGAATGGAGCGGCGGTCGCCTTCATAGCGTAAGCGGCCCGGCTCAATAACTTGGATATACGCGGCGCGCGCGATCAAGACGCCAAGCGCAAGGCACATGCCGGTGCAGACGACAATAAAGCGCCAGCGAATAAAGTGTTGGGTTGAGGATGATTTGCGGGAGGGTCTTGGCTCACTCATTGATACACTATCACTTCTTTATCAGTATCAGGGCGCAGCATATGAAGGCGTCCTTCGGCTAATTCTTCGACACGACTGTGCTCCGTGAGGGCGCTCTCTTCAAGCAGCTGGTTTCGCCATTCAATATCAAGCGCATCTTGCTCTTTCAGCAGATCTTCACGGTAAGTGATTAACTCCCGCGTATTGTGCGTCACGGAAACAACGGCCATCGCTGAAATAATATTCATCACCAGTAAAAACAGGGGCAAACGCCCTACCGTCAGCAGATCTTTGCCGATGTGTTTTACCAGATTGATAGAAGCGGGCCGATGTTCCATGGTCGTCGTTCTCTTATGTCAGTTTTTCTGCCACGCGCAACACTGAGCTGCGAGAGCGAGGGTTATGATCGATTTCCGCTTTCGATGGCTTCAACGCTTTGCCAACGGCTTTCATCGCCGCACTGCCTAGCTCGCGAATTTGCGCTTCCGTTAGCGGCAAACCGTGCGGCACTTCTGGCCCTTTGCTTTGCTTGCGAATAAAGCGTTTCACCATGCGGTCTTCCAGCGAGTGGAAACTGATCACTGACAAGCGACCGCTCTCAGCAAGCACTTCCAGCGCACCCTTGAGCGCCGTGTCGATCTCTTCCAACTCACTGTTGATGTAGATGCGAAACGCTTGGAAGGTGCGCGTTGCTGGGTGCTTGTGTTTGTCTTTAAACGGCACGGCTTCGGCAACTAAGTTCGCCAGTTGCAAAGTGCGCGTCAGCGGCTCTTTATTTTCATCTTCACGATGTAACACGATGGCGCGCGCAATACGTTTAGCGAAACGATCTTCACCAAACTCGCGGATCACCCACGCGATATGATCTTCATCTTCGGTTAGCAGCCATTGCGCCACAGACTGACCGCTGGTTGGGTCCATACGCATGTCGAGTGGCCCATCACGCATAAAGCTAAAGCCGCGCTCGGCATCGTCAAGCTGTGGCGACGATACGCCCAAGTCCAACAGAACGCCGTCAATTTTGCCGCTCAGACCGCGCTCGGTAATGTATTGTGCAATGCCAGAGAATGGGCCATGGACAATCTCAAAGCGATCATCATTAATCGTGGCGGCTTCTGCTATCGCTTGTGGGTCGCGGTCAATCGCGATCAAACGTCCCTTTTCCCCCAATCGAGCGAGAATTTGGCGGCTATGACCGCCTCGACCAAATGTACCGTCTACATAGATCCCATCAGGCTTGATTGCCAAGCCGTCAATCGACTCATGAAGCAGTACCGAAATATGTGCTGGGGTATCTGTCATTGTCTTACTTACTTATAGGGTGAAATCAGTTAATCGCTCTGACAGAGGAAACTCTTCAGAGGCGGCAATATCTTGTTCAATTTGCTGCTGCCAGCGCTGCTCTTGCCAGATCTCTATCTTATTGAGCTGACCAACGACCATCACTTTGCTGTCAAGGCTGGCGTATTGTCTCAGTGTAGGCGCTATTAAAATTCGCCCTTGACCATCAATGCGACATTCACTCGCATGGCCAAGCAGTAAACGTTGTAAACGACGCTCGGCAGGATTGAGGCTAGACAGACGAGAGAGACGGTGTTCCACGCGCTCCCATTCAGGCAAGGGGTAAAGCAGCAAGCAGGGAAGTTGATGATCTATGGTGCACACAAGCTCACCATCGCACAGATGAGTCAACTCATCGCGATAGCGTTTTGGAATAGCCAATCGGCCTTTTCCGTCCATTGAGACCGCATTTGCGCCACGAAACATATGATTTTTTAGCGTGCTAGCGAATAAACACCACTTTTCCCCACAAAAACCCACCGCAAAGTTTACGTTTGCCCATAAGGTTTAGCAAGCAAGGACAATGAAAAAGCAGCGCTCGCATACGAGAATTGTTGATTCCGCTCCAAAACCCACCCCGACTCACAACGTGTTTTGCTGATTATTTAGACAACACGCTCAAAAAGGTGATTTTTGACACTGAGTTTACATGTCATCGGCAAACCGCCGCATCCCGTGTTATGACTGGCTTAGGGAGCGATGACGCCTACCTTAACACCAAGGGTGTCGCTGCGATTTTCAGCCGTCGTACGGACCAACTTGCCACTGACACCCAAAAAAGCATGTCGCAGATATGAAAAAAGGGTAACGCGTTAACGTTACCCTTATATAAAGAGGTGAGTAGCTCGATAAGCCGGGTTCTGTATCCGCATAAGCGGCGGTAATCATTCGTCTAGGCCTGCAATCACTCACAGGCTCAAGCAACCTACCCGTTCCCAACGCGGGCCGCGCCAAAGGGAACCTATTTGGTCTTGCTCCGGGTGGAGTTTACCGTGCCACGAACTATTGCTAGCCGCGCGGTGCGCTCTTACCGCACCCTTTCACCCTTACCTGTGCACATTCCGAAGAACGGCCATCGGCGGTTTGCTCTCTGCTGCACTGGTCGTAGGCTCGCGCCCCCCAGACGTTATCTGGCACCCTGCCCTATGGAGCCCGGACTTTCCTCCCCTTCGTCAGTCTCCCAAAGGACATCAACGAAGCAGCGATCACCTGAGCTACTCAGGCGGCGAACTATACAGGACTCGTTACCCGATGTCGATAGCTGTAACACGCCAAAACAGTGGAAATTAGCACAACACCCTAAGGCTGGCCGAGATGGCCAACCCCTTAGTTGTTCAGTGCTTCTAATCCCCACTTATACAACGCATTCTTCTTCACGCCATGAATTTCTGCCGCCAGTGCGGCGGCTTTTTTCAAGGGCAGCTCTTTGGCCAAAATCGCCGTCGTGCGGGTCGCTTCCGGTGGCAGATCTGTGCTCTCTTCACGGTGACCCGCGACCAGCACCACCATTTCCCCACGGATCCGGTTACTGTCTTGATTTAACCACTCAATCAGCTCACCGAGCGGCGCGCCGTGAATAGTTTCAAAGGTTTTGGTCAACTCACGAGCCAATACGACCTGTCGTTCAGCGCCAAGCACTGACAACATGTCATGTAATGAATCCATAATTCGGTGAGGTGACTCGTAAAAAATCAAAGTGCGTGGATCGCTACTTAACGCGTCAAAAACGTCTCGACGCCCCTTACTTTTACCCGGCAAAAAGCCTTCAAAGCTGAAGCGATCGGAAGGCAAACCCGAAGCACTTAACGCGGTGATCACCGCACAAGGCCCGGGTAACGGCACCACATTCACCCCCGCTTGGCGGCAACGCGTCACCAAATGGTAACCCGGGTCACTGATCAGGGGCGTACCCGCGTCAGATACCAGTGCGATTGACTTTCCTTGGCGTAACTGCTCAATAAGCACGTCCGCTTTTTGCTGCTCATTGTGGTCATGCAGCGCAAATGTGCGCGTGTTGATGCCAAAATAAGAGAGTAATTTTCCGGTATGACGGGTATCCTCTGCCGCAATCAAATCTACGTTGTGTAATGTGTCGATTGCGCGCTGAGTGATGTCACCCAAATTCCCAATTGGAGTTGGAACAATGTACAAGGTTGCGCTTTCACCCGCACATCTTTTTTGATCAGTCATTTGTTTATGTTCTCTTCAGCATTTAAGATAGAGAGTAATTTTTGATACGGTCTAGAATAAAAAAATGTCTATGTTTAAGGATAAGCGTCAAAGTGTAACACGTCTGCTGGCTAGTATGACATTCGCTGCAACTCTGGCAGCCTGTGGCTCCACGTCACAAGGCCCGACATCGGCTCAGATTGCTGCACCTGTAACCAAGTCAGCTGACTTTTACCTAGCGAACGCTCAAGGTACCTCTGGCTCCGTTTACGCGGATTGGCAAGTATTGGCGTTGAAAGCCATGCTTAAAGACGGGCAACTCGATGCCGCTCAACAGCAGCTCGATTTGGTCTCGCGTCTCTCTCTAACCCCAATTCAAATGGCGGAATGGCAATTGGCCAGCGCTGAATTTTATTACCGCCAAGGTAATACGGATGCTGCGCTCGACAGCCTGAAATTCCAACCGTGGTGGGAACTCGACCCTCAACAGTTCCAACGCTACCATCAAATGCGTGTGCGTATGGCAGCAGAGATGGGTGACACTCTCACAGAGCTTCGCTCACGCGTTGATTTGGACGAATACCTAACGCCTGATCAAAAGAACATTAACTGGAACGCATTGTGGGATTCGATCGCCGCAATGACCCCAGAAGAACTTAACACCATTACCCTTGCGGAAGATGAAAGTGTGCTGCGTGGCTGGCTAGAGCTGCGCGCATTGCAAATCCGTTTTGGTCGCCAACCAGCCGTCTTCCAAGAGGAAGTGGCGCTGTGGCTACAGCAAAACCCAGGCCACCCTGCAAACAACTACTTGCCGGTTAAACTGCAAGAGTTGAGCGAAATGGAGTTGGCCGATATCTCCAATGTCGCTGTCATCCTGCCGCTCACCGGCAGCTACGCCAAACAAGGTGCTGCGGTACGCGATGGTTTCTTTGCCGCGATGTTGGATGATGCCAACCGTGATATCGATTATGAAGTGACCGTGTACGACTCAACAGCGCAAAGCATGCCTCAGTTGGTTGAAACGCTATACAACCAAGGCGTGGATTACGTTGTCGGCCCATTGATTAAAGACAATATCGAAGCATTCCAGCTTTCTAACACTATGGGCATTCCGAATTTGGCGCTAAACCTGCCAGACGACATCCCAGTGAGTGCACTGAGCTGTTACTTCACCTTGTCACCAGAAAATGAGGCTGAGCAGGCGGCAATTCGTCTTTATAACGAAGGTTACGGCTTCCCGCTGGTATTAGCACCTGACAGCGAGTTTGGCCGTCGTGCCAGTGATGCGTTTGATCGCCAGTGGGCAGAGTTGACCGCTTTCCACTCAGGCCAAGCGTACTACCGTGAACGTAACGAATTACGCCAAGTGATCAACCGTGCGATGGGGCTTTCAGGTAGCCAACGCCGTGCGGCAGAAGTGAGTGATGTCACCAACACAGACGTGAATTTCCAACCACGCACACGTCGTGACATTGATGCTATCTACATGATTTCAACACACCCTGAGATCAGTTTGCTGAAGCCATACATTGAAGTTACTGTGCGCCCTGGCGTGCAGCCACCACCAATGTTTACCAGCTCGCGCAGTAACTTGGTTGCGATTCGCCCAGACGACATCGTTGAAATGCGTGGCGTGCAATTTAGTGATATTCCGTTGCTGATCAGCGATCCAAACCGCATGATGCCGCGCATTAACTCACTATGGCCAAACGCGAACACCTCAATTACCCGCCTTCTGGCGTTGGGGATGGATGCGTACTTGCTAACGCAAGAGCTACCTGAGATGCAGGTATCAAGTGATTACAAAGTCACTGGCCAAACCGGTGTCCTAAACGTCGGCGATCAGTGCATTATCAATCGTGGTATTGAGTGGGCTGAAGTCACTGATGAAGGTATCGAGCCTGTTCGCTAATCGACAGCGCGGTCACCACTACGAAGCCCTTGCTGAGTCATATTTGAAGCGGCAAGGGCTTTTCCCTGTCACTCGTAATTTTCACGCCAGAGGCGGTGAGATCGATCTCATCATGAAAGACGGTGATACTTGGGTTTTTATCGAGGTAAAATACCGTCAATCTGAATCCTTTGGTTCAGGGTTTGAAGCGATAGATCAGGCTAAATTGCAGCGCATGCGCAAAACCGCGTTCTATTGGTTGCAACAGCAAGAGATCAACAGCGAAATGGCCGCCATCCGATTTGATGCGGTTTATATCACCCCCGAGCAATACCAATGGGCTCAAAATATTCTGGTAGAAGGTTAACCATGCTCGAAAGCATTAAAGAAAGTTTTACAGAAAGCATCCAAACGCACATTGCCGCTGCTGAAGCGATTCCTGATTCCATTGCGAAAGCGTCACAACTGATCGTACAAAGCCTGCTGAACGGCAATAAGATTTTATGTTGTGGTAACGGTGGCTCAGCCTCTAACGCCCAACAATTTGCCTCTTGCTTACTCAATCGTTTTGAAACAGAGCGTCCAAGCCTACCCGCGCTCGCGCTGACAGCCGATAGCACGACCTTAACGGCGGTGGCTAACGACTACCACCATGATGAGATCTTCTCTAAGCAAGTACGCGCTTTCGGTCAGCCGGGTGATATCTTATTGGCGATATCGACCAGCGGTAACAGCAAAGACATTACCAAAGCGATGGAAGCGGCAGTAACCCGCGACATGACTATCGTTGCGCTAACCGGTAAAGACGGCGGTGAAATGGCAGGCTTGCTTGGCGAGCAAGATGTTGAGATCCGCATCCCATCACAGCGTACCGCCCGAATTCAAGAAGTGCATCTATTCACGTTACACACTATCTGTGACTTGATAGATCAAGTGCTATTTCCACCCCATCACGGATGATGACTATGTTTAGAACTCTGATCTCAGCCTTATTTTCGGTGATCCTTTTGGCTGGTTGTGCCAGCTCAGATCGCGATCTCACCACTCAATGGCGTGACAAACAGCTTGAAATGGAAGTTGCGGGTATCGTGAGCAAAGTGCCTTATACAGGCAATATGAATATCGATGCGATCGCTTACAATGGCGAGCTATTGGTGGCCGGAACCAGTCGTAACTTAGATTTGACGGCGCAATTTACCGAGCAATTACAAACGCTCAATGCCAAACAAATCATTACTCAGATCCGCCCAGGCGAACAACCAAGCTTGGGAAGCGTCTCATCAGATAGCTTCATTACCACTCAGGTTCGCACGGCGATTCTGACCGACAGCCAGATCTCTTCAGGCTCGATCAAAGTGATGACCCAGCAAGGTGTGGTTTACCTAATGGGGACACTGCCTGAAGCGAAAATTGCCGTTGCGGTCGATAAAGCGCGTCACATTGAAGGTGTGACTAGCGTTGTCACCATCATTCGTGCGCTGCAACCTGCTGTAGTCGCCACGCCAGCAACCAACACGCCGACAGAGACAGCAACCGCTGATGCCCAATAATCGCATCATGCAGACACAAAAAAAGCAGCCTCGGCTGCTTTTTTACGTTCTCGATGTTGTCGCTGAAATTACAAAATCAGCCTAAACAACACGACTTATTTAACGACACGCAGAGTCGGTCGGCCTGATGGACGCGGCGGCTCTGGATCATCATCTGAATCGTCATCATCTGAGTCAACGGTCGACAAGCTTGGCGCTTCTTCATCGTCAAACTCAGCAAAATCTAACTCTTCATCCTCGTCGATTTCGTACGCAGGATCAGGCTCAAACATCTTACCTGCTCCATTTTCACGTGCATAAATCGCTACGACCGCGTATATCGGCACAATCACAGAATGAGGGCGACCGCCAAAGCGGGCTTGAAACATCACCGCTTCATTACCGAGATCTAAATTGCCAACCGCACGCGGAGCAACATTCAGTACGATCTGTCCGTCACGCACGAATTCCAGTGGTACACGCACGCCAGGAAGGGTTGCATCTACCATCAGGTGTGGTGTCAGATCATTCTCGATCATCCAGTCGTAATACGCCCGCAATAAATACGGGCGTTGAGGCGTTAAATTAGCGAATTCCATTACTGACCGGCCAGACGCATCTCACGTTCGGCTTCAGTCAACGAAGCCAAGAAAGAATCACGCTCGAATACTCGCGTCATGTAATTCTTCACTTCTTTAGCGCCAGTACCAGTCAGCTCAATACCCAGTACAGGCAAGCGCCATAGCAACGGTGCAAGGTAGCAATCGACTAGGCTGAACTCTTCGCTCATAAAGTATGGGTACTCAGCGAACACTGGAGCTAAAGCCAGTAGCTCTTCACGCAATTGACGGCGTGCACGATCTACTTCATCCACAGAGCCTTTCGTGATCTTCTCTACCAGTGAGTACCAGTTACGCTCGATGCGGTACATCATCAAACGGCTATTACCGCGCGCAACAGGGTAAACAGGCATCAATGGCGGATGCGGGAAACGCTCATCCAGGTACTCCATGATGATGCGTGACTGATAAAGAGCCAACTCGCGATCAACTAAAGTAGGAACCGTGTTATATGGATTTAGCTCAACCAGATCTTCAGGAAGATTGTTTGGATCAACCAATTCGATCTCAACGCTCACTCCTTTTTCAGCAAGAACAATACGAGTCTGATGGCTATACATATCAGAAGCATCAGAGTAAAGCGTCATTACTGAACGTTTATTGGCAGCAACAGCCATTAACCCCTCCGGAACATTAAAAATCACAAAAAGCAATGGAGGCAGTACGCCTCCATTGCGAGATACTAACCGACTAGAATAAACGATTAATGAACGTCACGCCAATATTCTTTCTTCAGCAATATAGTGACGATCAGGAAGATAACGAGAAAGCCCATTACCATATACCCCAACCGTTGGCGCTCCAGTTTCATCGGTTCCCCAGCATACTCAAGGAAATTGGTAATGTCACGGACGGCTTGATCGTACTCTTCTGCGGTCAATTCGCCTCGACCGTCAGCTTCAATGCCGACGAACTCTTTGACCATTTCGCCATCAATCAAACGCTCTTCGTACACTTTATACGGCGTACCTTGCAGCTCTTCTAGGGCGTGTGGCATGCCCACGCTTGGAAAAACCAAATTGTTAACCCCAAATGGTCGACTAGGATCGACATAAAATGTGCGCAGATAAGTGTAAATCCAATCGGTGCCGCGAACTCGCGCCACCAAGGTTAAATCCGGCGCCGGATTACCAAACCACTGCTTAGCGTCTGAGTCCGAGATCGCGTTTTCCATCAAATCGCCCACTTTCGCAGTGTTGTCGAAAATCAGGTTATCTTTCATCAAGTTGATGGGAATATCAAGATCCGTCGCTACACGCTCATAGCGTTGATATTGGGTCGAGTGACAACCAAAACAGTAGTTCATGAACAGCTTGGCACCGTTTTGCAATGATGCTTTATCCGTTAGATCGTTCTTTGGATCATCAAGCGGAAAACTACTACCACCCGCCGCGCTTGCCAATGATGGCAACAGGGCCATCAAAATAAAAATCCATTTTTTCATTTGAATGTCACCCTCTCTGGTAATGGTTTCGTTCTTTCGTACTTGCTGTAAACAAAGAGCAAAATGAAGAACATGAAATACCCCACACTGAAAATTCTCGCGAGTAGCGTATACAGCTGGGTCGCTGGCAACGCACCGAGAATACCAAGAGCGATAAAACAAATCGTAAATTGAATAATGTTGGCTAGATGCAACTTACTACGGTAGCGGTAAGAACGCACATTACAACGATCGAGCCACGGTAGCACAAACAGGAAGGCAATCGACGCGCCCATGGCAACAACGCCAAGTAGCTTATCTGGTACCGCACGTAAAATGGCGTAGAACGGGGTGAAGTACCATACCGGTGCAATGTGCTCGGGGGTCTTCAACGGATTAGCGGCCTCAAAGTTTGGCGGCTCAAGGAAGTAGCCCCCCATCTCTGGGTTGAAGAAAATCACGTAGCAGAAAAAGAATAAGAACACGGCGACACCGACCAAATCCTTCACCGTGCCATAGGGGTGGAACGGGATCGAATCAATAATGTCGTATTTCTTGCTGTAGTACTCATGGAACGTAAAGCGGCTTTCACGCGCTTCACTGCCTTCACTTTTCGGCAGTTTCGTTTCAATCCCATCAGGGTTATTCGAGCCGACTTCGTGCAAGGCTAGAATGTGCAGCACGATGAGCAACAGCAAAACAATAGGCAACGCGATAACGTGCAACGCGAAGAAGCGATTGAGGGTTGCCCCCGAAATAACAAAGTCACCACGGATCCACAACGTGAGATCGTCGCCTATAACTGGGATCGCCCCGAACAGGGAAATGATAACTTGCGCGCCCCAATAAGACATCTGCCCCCAAGGTAGCAAGTAGCCCATAAAGGCTTCAGCCATCAGCACCAGGAAGATCAACATGCCAAACACCCACAGCAATTCGCGCGGTTTTTGGTAGGAGCCGTAAATCAAACCACGGTACATGTGCAGATACACCACTACAAAGAACGCCGACGCCCCCGTTGAGTGCATATAGCGCAACAGCCACCCGAATTCAACATCACGCATGATGTATTCAACAGAGGCAAATGCGGCCTCACCGGACGACACGTAGTTCATGGTCAGCCATATGCCGGTCACTAACTGATTTACCAATACCAGCATGGCGAGCGAGCCAAACAGATACCAGAAGTTAAAGTTCTTCGGCATGGGGTATTCAGAGAGATGCTTACGGTAAGCATTGCCTACCGGTAGACGCTTTTCTATCCAGCCTAATAATGCGTTCATGTTATGCCTGCTCCTCGTCAACCCCGACCAGAATGGTTTGGTCATTTAGATAGGAATGAGGGGGTACCACCAAATTTAATGGCGCAGGCACCCCTTTGAAGACGCGCCCTGCCATATCGAATTTTGAACCGTGGCACGGACAGAAGAAACCAGAAGGCACACCCTCAACTTGTTCGGCAAAACTATTAGGAAGATAAGTAGGTGAACAACCCAAGTGTGTACAGATCCCCACAGCCACGAAGATCTCTGGTCGAATAGAGCGGTAGCCATTTTGCACATACTCAGGCTGCTGTGGCTCGCTGGAGTCGGGGTCTCTCAATTGCCCATCTAACCCCACCAAGCTGTCGACAAGTTGAGAGGGACGCCGCACCACCCATACAGGCTTTCCACGCCATTCAGCGCGAATAATTTGTCCTTCTTCAAGCTTACTAATATCGACTTCAACAGGCGCGCCTGCGGCTTTGGCTTTAGCACTTGGATTCCACGACATTATGAAAGGTACAGCAACGGCTGCCGCACCGGCACCCCCGACAACCGCTGTCGTTGCTGTTAAAAAACGACGACGGCCGAGATTTACTGGCGGATTGCTCATCCAAATTACTCCCTTTTGCTCCCTTTTGAGGAGATACACTGGCATCCCTAGAGCGACGGTTTTTTTAATTAATTACAGGCGTGCAATATCATCGTAAATATTACCGCCTATTTGCTAACCAAATCATAAAGAAACCCCTACTTTTTGACAAGTTATGGCTACGTTTTTGCAACATTTTTGGTGAATATTGTGATTCATGATCTCTGCGTGGCTACATTGATGTTCAACCTCGCTGGAAAACTATCAGGCAGAGTTGGCTCAACATCACACACGATATCGGTGCATATCCAAAGGCGGGGTATCAGAGGGAAAGAAGAGCTTGATGACAAAAGCGTGAAGTGCAGAGTAACGCAGAAAGGATTTCGCTAACGCTCTAAATTTGAATAAATGTCAGGCAATAAAAAACCCAGCCATAAGGCTGGGTTTTGCAACTCTCGCGAGATAATAAATCTGATAACAGAAATATTAACGCTTAGAGAATTGTGGACGACGACGTGCTTTACGTAGACCAACTTTCTTACGTTCAACGCGACGTGCGTCACGAGTAACGTAGCCAGCTGCACGTAGAGCAGGACGTAGAGTCTCATCGTATTCCATCAGTGCACGAGTGATACCGTGACGGATCGCACCTGATTGACCAGTGATACCACCACCTTTAACAGTGATGAATAGATCAAGTTTCTCAGTCATGTCTACAAGCTCAAGAGGTTGTAGAACAACCATGCGAGCTGTTGGACGACCGAAGTACTCGTTCAGGCCACGCTTGTTGATTACGATGTTACCAGTGCCCGGCTTGATGAAAACACGAGCTGCTGAGCTTTTGCGACGACCAGTGCCGTAGTATTGTTCTGCCATTGTGTTAATCCCCAATTAGATGTCTAGTACTTGCGGCTGTTGTGCCGCGTGGTTGTGCTCAGCACCCGCGTAAACTTTCAGTTTACGGTACATAGCGCGACCTAGAGGACCTTTTGGCAGCATGCCTTTAACAGCTAGCTCAAGAACCATTTCTGGTTTGTGTGCAATCAGCTTTTCAAAAGAGATAGACTTGATGCCGCCAATGTAGCCAGAGTGGCTGTGGTACATCTTGTCTGACTTTTTAGCGCCAGTTACTGCGATTTTTTCAGCGTTGATAACTACGATGTAGTCACCAGTGTCAACGTGAGGAGTGTATTCTGGCTTGTGCTTACCACGTAGACGTGATGCAATTTCAGAAGCCAGACGACCTAGAGTTTTACCGTCAGCGTCAACAACGTACCAGTCACGTTTTACAGTTTCTGGTTTAGCAACGAAAGTTTTCATGCTAATAATTACCCGATTATAAATAGTTTCACTTCAAGGAGCTTTCGCCCCCCACTGTATCAGAGCCCAGCGCACCCCTTCGAGTGATGGGTACTCCCGACGAAAAGTCGTACAGGTTTGTGGGTCGCAAGATTATAGAGAAGTGTGGAGAAAAAATCACCTTCTTTTTCACAAAAGTCACTGAATTCTTTCCTTGCGCTAATTTTTCACTCGAAAGCCTTAAAAATGCGCAATTTACGGAATATGCGGCTGCGCTAAGTAGCTCTGGCTCTGCATTTCAATCAGACGCGAACAACAGCGCTGGAACTCAAACACCAAGCCTTTGCCTTGGTAAAGCTGTGCCAATTCGACCTCTGCTGAGATAATCAATTTCACGTTGCGCTCATAGAACTCATCCACCAGCGCAATGAAACGCCTTGCGGTATCATCATCCGACTCGCCCATCACCGTTACATTAGCCATGATCACGGTGTGATAGATACGGGCAATTTCCAAATAGTCAATTTGCGAACGTGCCGTTTGGCACAAAGTGTGAAATTCAAAGTACACGACCCCATCACATTCGCGCACGGTTGGCAGCAAACGTCGGTTGATTTCTATCGCTTCACCTTGCGAACATGGTTCGACTTTGAGCTGGGAAAAATAGCCATGCAAGTTTTCGGTCGCGGCTGCATCTAGCGGCGAATGATAGATCTCTGCTTGCTCTAACGTGCGTAAACGATAGTCCACGCCAGAGTCGACATTAAGGATGTCGCAGTGCTGTTCAATCAGGGCGATCGCAGGCAAGAAACGGGCGCGTTGTAGACCATTTCGATAGAGATCCTGCGGCGGTATATTGGACGTCGCGACAAGGCAGATCCCGCGCCGAAATAGCGCATCAAGCAAAGTACCCAGGATCATCGCATCGGTAATATCAGAGACAAAAAACTCATCGAAGCAGATAATATCGGTTTCGTGTTTAAAGTGCTCAGCGACCAGCTCTAACGGGTTTTCTTCACCACTGAGTTGCTCCAACTCGTGATGCACGCGATGCATAAAACGGTGAAAATGCGCCCGCATTTTACGTTCGGTCGGCAAGCAACTGTAGAACGTATCCATTAGATACGTTTTACCACGCCCGACGCCGCCCCACAGATACAAACCCTTTTCAGGTTGCAGCGCAACATCAGGCGCTCGTAGCCAACGCTGCCACCAAACACGCTCGGATGTTTGTGGTTTTGCAGATAAGGCGATAAAACGGTGATAAAGCGCGTCTAATTGCGCTACAGTTTCAGCTTGCGCAGGATCGGAAATAAAGCCGTCGGCAGTGAGATCTTGCTGATATCGTTGAAGAGGGGTCATAACTTATCCATGTCACATCCTGCTAGGCTTCAGTGTATCATGGTTAGAAAATACCATGTATATTGAAGCTAAGAATTACCTCCCAACGAAGGAGCCTTTATGAACTGGATCAATGCGCTACCCTTTTTCTTTGCTGGTTTAGTCCTTGGCATTTTGGTGACCAAGTTACTGACTAAGAAATCTAAACAACAAAAAGAGCTGGAAAACGACTTAAAAAGCGCGAAAGCAGAGCTAGATCAATACCGCCAAGAGCTCGGCGATCACTTTGTGCATAGTGAAAAACTGATGAGCAACATCATTAAGGATTGCAAAAAGCTCTACACCCAAATGGCAAAAACAAACAACGAGTTATTGCCGAACGTACCGGTTCAAGACAACACATTCACCCTGCTAGAAAACGAAAATGCAGCGGCGAAGAAAGAGCAAAAAGCAGAAACGGCACAAGACGAGATGACAGCAGAACAACCGAAAGATTACTCCAACGGTTCATCAGGCCTGTTATCAGGCAAAAGCTCTTTACCGCCACAGCCGGTAGAAGAGAAAGCCAACTAAGTTAACCGATCTCAATGGATTAGTTTTTCTACAATTGATCCGCTGGGAACTAAACTCCAGTAAGACAAGTCATAGCATTGACGAGTGTGTTACTGGAGTTTTTTTATATGAAAAGAAAACCGTTGCTTGCCTTGAGTGCGCTGGCACTCAGTCTTTCAACTTGTTTAGTCGCCGCCCCGTCCGCTTTCGCGACGCTTCCCTCTACGGTTAATGGTCAAACCCTCCCCAGCTTGGCACCCATGCTCGAGAGAGTGACCCCGGCCGTGGTGAATATCTTCGTCGAGGGCACACAGACTACGCGTCAACGACGCCATCCCTTGTTTAACGAACCGAACAACAATAGCCGTCGCGGCCGCACTTTCCTTAGCCTGGGATCGGGCGTAGTGATCGACGCCGATGAAGGTTACGTGATCACCAATCACCATGTCATTGACGGTGCCGACTCCATCCTGATCCAGCTGCACGATGGTCGCGAATATGAAGCCGAGCTCATCGGCAGTGATGAAATGGCCGATATCGCTCTACTACAGGTACTTGAATATAGCGACTTAACCGAAGTAGCGATTGCCAACTCCGACTCACTGCGAGTGGGCGATTTTGCGGTCGCGATTGGTAACCCGTTTGGCCTCGGACAAACCGTGACTTCCGGGATCATTTCTGCGCTAGGTCGAAGCGGCTTAAACCTCGACAACTACGAAAACTATATTCAAACTGACGCCGCCATTAATAGCGGCAACTCTGGTGGCGCGCTGGTCAATCTCAACGGCGAGCTAATTGGTATCAATAATGCTATCTATGGCCCTAATGGCGGCAATGTCGGGATAGGCTTTGCCATCCCCTCGAACATGGCAGCGAACTTGGTCAGCCAAATGCTAGAGTATGGCGAGGTACGCCGAGGGATGTTGGGCGTACAAGGGCGCGAGCTAACCTCTGAACTTGCCGAATCCTTTGGCTATGACATCAACCAAGGCGCGTTTGTCGCTCAAGTCATTCCGGGAACACCGGCAGAAAAAGCCGGCTTGCAAGCCGGTGATGTGATTGTGGCCGTCAACGGTATTGAGGTGGACTCCTTCAGCGAATTACGTGCCAAAATTGCCACTATTGGCGCAGAAAAAACGGTAAAGTTAGGGGTCTTACGTGATGGCGAATCCCTAACAGTCGCAGCGACACTCGTCGAAGCAGGCGCACGCGAAGTGGTGCTCGATGATATTCACCCAGCGTTTGAAGGGGCCGAGCTCGCCAACAGCAACAATGGCGTTGAAGTCATGTCTGTCGCGCCTGATTCACCCGCGCAAATAGTGGGAATGGAAGAAGGCGACGTTATTATTGGGGTCCATCGCTTGGGTATCAAGAACATCGATGAGCTGCGCGAGGTGCTTAATAGGCTCTCAGATCGCACTATTGCCCTGAAAGTGAAGCGGGGGCATTCGTATCTGTACTTGATGATCCGCTAAGCTATCTCATCTATTTCATGACGCGAAAGGCTCAGTACATACTGAGCCTTTTTTCATTCCTAGCCGCTCCGGCATCGCTCTGAATATACTCTAACGACTACTGCGCCCACATCCGACTCACACCAGTTTCAGCGTAACCACATGGTCAATACCTGCACCTGACAGAGTGTTTTTTCCACTACTTTTCCCTCGATGAGAATGCTATTCTCAAGCATCTGAATTTATGCAGCTAGTTGGAGAAAACGATGGGATTTTTCGTTCGGTCTGTAGTCATGGGACTCCTGGCAGCGGCAGTGCTTTTGTTCGCTGTGCCCGAACTCCGTCACGCTCCAGCTTCATTTCCCAATTTATCGCTCCCCAAGCCCGAAGCAGCGCTTCCCGCTATCGATTCATACAGTTATGCGGTGCGCCGCGCCTCCCCTGCGGTCGTTAATATTTACAGCCGCCGGTACGATGGCAGCAACCGTCTCTTGCTCAGCACCGAAGGCCTCGGCTCTGGCGTGATCATGAGCGAAAAAGGCTACATCGTGACGAACAATCACGTGGTTGAGCAGGCCGACCAAGTGGTCGTCGCGCTGCAAGACGGCCGGATTTTCACAGCGCAGCTACTTGGTACCGACTGGCGCACGGATCTGGCTGTGCTGCGTATACAAGCGGATAACCTGCCCGTGATCCCGGTGAACAATGACTATGCGCCGTCGATTGGGGACGTGGTTCTGGCCATCGGCAACCCGTATAACCTTGGCCAAACGACCACTTACGGCATTATTTCGGCCACAGGCCGTTCTGGTCTGAGCGCTTACGGCCGCCAAGATTTTCTACAAACCGATGCGGCGATCAACAACGGTAACTCTGGCGGAGCACTGGTCAACACACGTGGTGAACTCGTCGGGATCAATACCGCTTCGTTCCAGCAAGCCTACGATGTGGATACCTACGGGATCTCTTTTGCGATTCCTTACCAGCTCACTATCAAGATCATGCAAAAGCTAATCGCCGATGGCAGAGTGATCCGTGGCTATATTGGTATCGATGGCCAAGATGTCACGCCGGTCATGTCACACTTGTATGGCGTGGAAGATGTCTCCGGCATCGTGGTGATGGGGATGGATCCTAACGGTCCTGCCTTTAACGCCGGCTTTAAAGTGCAAGATTTGCTGCTAGAGATCAACGGCAAACCGGTAATGGGAAAACGCGATGTCCTCGATATGGTTACCGAGCTTAGACCGGGTTCGACGGTACCAATGAAGATCCTACGCAGCGGTCAGCCGATGACCCTTAATGTGGTGATCGGCCAAGTACAAGATCCTTAATTGAGCGATGTTCTCATCGCTCATAGAGCATAGCGTCCAATGCAAAATCAGAGGCCATGGCGAGTTCCAGCAAAGTGTGGTTACACAGCGTGAATTAGCGCTTCTGATGACCAAATACAAAAAAGGCCTGCAATGCAGGCCTTTTTCAATGACGCGTTAAATGATGATTAGTCAGTGAAGCGTTCGATGTTCATACCCAAGCCACGTAGCTTGTCTTCGATATGCTCATAACCACGGTCGATGTGGTAAATGCGATCGACCACAGTTTCACCTTTGGCAATGTTACCCGCGATCACCAATGACGCTGACGCACGTAGATCCGTTGCCATCACTTGTGCACCGCTCAAGCCATCCGTATCACCACAAACCACAGTGTTACCTTCGATTTCAGCATGCGCGCCCATACGGATAAGCTCAGGGATATGCATGAAACGGTTTTCAAAAATGGTTTCAGTGATGATACCAGTGCCTTTCGCCACCAAGTTCAACAAAGAGAACTGCGCTTGCATATCGGTTGGGAAACCTGGGTGTGGCGCGGTACGGATATTCACCGCCGTCAGTTGACGGCCTTCCATATCCAACGCAATCCAGTCATCACCGGTGGTCACTTTCGCGCCCGCATCTTCCAGCTTCGCCAATACCGCTTCTAGCAGATGCGCGTGAGTATTACGACAAGTAATAGAGCCACCAGAAATCGCTGCCGCCACCAAGAAGGTACCGGTTTCGATGCGATCAGGTACCACGCTGTGATAACCACCGCCAAGACGCTCAACACCTTCAATCACGATAGTGTCACTACCTGCGCCTGAAATCTTCGCGCCCAAGGCGTTCAAGAAGTTCGCCGTATCTTCAATTTCTGGCTCACGAGCCGCGTTTTCAATAACGGTTTTGCCTTCAGCCAGAGTAGCAGCACACATAATGGTAACCGTGGCACCAACGCTCACTTTATCCATAACGATGTGTGCGCCTTTCAGACGGCCTTCCACTGACGCTTTGACGTAGCCTTCTTCAAGCACAATGGTCGCACCCAGCTGCTCAAGACCTGTGATATGCAAATCAACAGGACGCGCACCAATCGCACAGCCGCCAGGTAGAGATACTTGGCCTTGACCGAAACGAGCGACCAATGGACCCAACGCCCAAATTGAAGCACGCATGGTTTTCACCAAATCGTAAGGCGCACAGAAATTGTTAACGCCACTGGCATCAACGTACACTGAGCCGTTACGGCTTACTTTCGCACCTAACTGTGACAACAACTCCATGGTTGTATCGATATCACGTAGCTTAGGTACGTTCGCCACTTCTACTGGCTCTTCTGCAAGCAGAGAAGCAAACAGGATTGGGAGTGCCGCATTTTTTGCGCCAGAAATCGCAACGTCACCACGTAGCGGTCCACCGCCCTGAATCCGAAATTTTTCCATCACAACCTCTTAGGAAAAAGACATTAATTTTTTATCACGCGCCCATTCATCAGGCGTGTAGGCTTTAATGGACAGAGCATGAATTTCATTGCTCGCGATATGACTCATCAGCGGCGCATAGATCGCCTGCTGCTTTTTGACACGACTCATACCGTCAAAGATCTCACTAACAGCAATTACTTCGTAGTGACTGCCGTCACCCTTCACATGCACTTCTTGCAATGACAATGCTTCTTGCAAGATTTGTTCAATCTGTGCCGTTTCCAAAGCCTTTTCCTCTTCTTTACTCTGCTATCGGTAACAACGATTCAGCGTGGCTGAGCCGTAGCAAAGTGACTAGTTCTTCCGGGACGTTACGTGCATTCACGTCAACGCCCGCAGTTTTGAATTCGTTGACCAGATGTATCATCAAAGCCATGCCCGCAGAGTCTACCCGACTTACCTTAGCAAGGTCGAGTACAACCTGTTGAACCTGAGACACCCATTGCGTTCGCATTTGCCACAGTTGTGGCACAGTGTCTCTGTCGAGTTGACCACTAAAGTGCAAGGCGTTGTCACGCAATTCCACATTAGCCATTGTCAGACACTTCTTTGGTGATTGGCTTATTCGCTAGCTCAAGCAATTCATCTGCTACCGCCGCCGCACCGTTGGCACGGATTTTACCGCCCCACTCGTTCTGCATCGTGGTCAGCAAGCTCACGCCTTCAGCAGTCATATCAAAACCTGACCATGCGCCCGTGCGTGAGTTTTCGCGCATCGCAAAATCAATGCGAATAGGTGGACGTTGCGGATCGATAATTTCAACACGCACGGTCACGATGTTGCGGCCTTCTGGCACATCTTGCGCTTGTTCAATCTCGATGGTTTGACCTTCGTATTGCGTCAACACTTGCGCGTACGATGCCACCATGTACTGAGTGAACGCATCGACAAACTTCTCACGATCGTCTTCGCTGGTCGCTTTCAGTTGCTGACCCAGCACACGATAAGCCGCATAACGCGCGTTCACGTACGGTAGGAATTCTTCTTTAACAATGGTGCGAAGGTATTCAGGATCCGCTTCAATTTTGGCTTGATCAGCCGCCAAGCGCGCGAACGCTTCTTCAGCGACTTGGTTCATCATCACATACGGATTGCTACGGTCTACTTCAGCGGCTGCCGTCCATGACACTAGCATTAGCATCACGGTCATCATAAATTTTTTCATCATAGTTCCTTACTTATCGCTTCCCATGGAATACAGCACTTGGCCAATCATGTCTTCCAACACCAATGCAGGTTTGGTGTCGTAGAGCGTGTCGCCATCACCCAGCATGTCGATGTCATCATCCACAAAGCCAGGCAAAATACCGATGTATTGCTCACCTAACAATCCGGCGGTCAATATTGACGCAGAGCTGGTGTCAGGGAAATAGCCAACACTCTGATTAATATCCATAGAGATGACGGGAAGGTAGGTTTCTGGATCCAGTTCAATTTTACTGACTCGTCCAATGACTACGCCGCCCACTTTCACTGGCGAGCGCACTTGCAACCCACCGATGTTACTGAACTCTGCTTTCAGAGTATAAGTCTCACCTTTGGAGAACGATGTCACATTGGCAACATTCACCACCAACACCAACAGTGCAACAAAGCCGGCGATAACAAACGCGCCAACGCCCAATTCTAATTTTCGACTGTTCTGCATGATCTAGTTCCCAAACATGAGTGCAGTTAACACAAAATCTAACCCTAATACTGCCAGTGAGCCATTCACTACAGTGCTTGTTGTTGCGCGGCTCAGGCCTTCTGACGTTGGTACGGCGTTGTAACCATTAAACACCGCTATCCAAGTCACGGTTACGGCAAAGAACAATGCCTTAATGAGGCTGTTACCAATGTCATAACCCAGAGAAACCGACGATTGCATCGAAGCCCAGAAGCTGCCGTGATCGATGCCTTTCCAGTCAACGCCCACCATTTGTGCGCCATAAATACCGACCACGATGAAAATCACTGACAGCAATGGCATCGAAATGACCCCAGCCCAAAAGCGCGGCGCAATGACGCGGCGCAGTGGATCCACCGCCATCATTTCAAGGCTCGATAACTGCTCCGTGGCTTTCATCAAACCAATTTCAGCGGTCAATGCCGAGCCTGCACGACCAGCAAAGAGCAACGCCGTCACAACCGGGCCCAATTCGCGCAACAGTGAAAGTGACACCATTTGGCCAAGGCTATTCTCAGCGCCAAAATCCACCAGCACGATATAACCCTGTAAGCTCAACACCATACCGATAAACAGGCCCGAAATGGCAATGATCGCAATCGACAACACGCCTACGAAATACAGCTGACGCACCAGCAAAGGAAACATAATTCGCGGCTGCGGCTTACCAAAAATCGCCCCCGTCAGCAGTAAACTGGCTTTGCCGATCGTACGGCAAAAGTCCAACGTATTCCGTCCGACCTTGGCGACAAATTCCGTCATCATAAAAACAGCTCCTGCGCCAACGGGGCACTTGGGTATTGGAAACGCACCGGCCCATCCGCTTCGCCTTGTAAGAACTGACGCACTTTGGGATCGGTTGAGCCGCGCAATTCATCAGGTGAGCCTGACGCGATGATCCGCCCCCCCGACAATATATGCACGTGATCGGCAATGCTCATCACTTCCGGTACATCGTGGCTCACCACCACCGAGGTCAGGTTCAACGCATGGTTCAACTCTTTGATCAGCTTCACCAGCACCCCCATGGTGATTGGATCTTGGCCGACAAAAGGTTCATCGTACATGATAAGTTCCGGATCAAGGGCAATGGCACGCGCCAATGCTGCACGACGCGCCATACCCCCTGAAAGCTCATTGGGCATTAATTGCGCCGCACCTCGCAAACCAACGGCTTCGAGTTTAAGCTTTACTAGCGTATTGAGAATAGGCTCAGGTAACTGCGTATGTTCGCGCAGGGGAAACGCCACGTTGTCAAAGACATTCATGTCGGTAAAGAGGGCGCCGGATTGGAATAGCATGCTCATACGTTTACGTACGGAATACAATTGACGGCGGGATAGTTGACTAATGACATGCCCATCAAAACTAACTTGTCCGGCGTCAGGTAATAACTGCCCACCAATCAATCTTAGTAATGTGGTTTTACCAATTCCTGACGGCCCCATAATCGCAGTCACTTTGCCGCGAGGCACATCCAGAGAGATATCATTAAAAATTTGACGTTCGCCGCGTGAAAATGACAGGTTTTGGACGGATACCAGTATGTTATCCTGAAGCATGAAAAATCTCGTCAAATCAGCATGAATGAAGTTTCCGATAATAGGTGGATTAGTGTGCCAACTCAAGCAACCATGTGTCAAAGATTTGTAAATGCTGCCGCTAAGTTATGATAATCTATCGACCTTTGTGCGAAAGTAGCGTTCGCGAAATGACTTATTGAGCGACTAATTATTCTTAGTCCAACAGCTTGCACTACCAGATAAAACCGTAGCGACTATGATCTCTTTTCAGTGTCCCTTTTTTTAGTTACTACGTTCATTTTATCTCGTGTACTCAGCGCGAATAAACATAGGGGAAGACATGTTTGCTGCGGTTGCTTTTTTGATTCTCGGTTTGGCCCTTCTAGTCTGGAGTGCGGATCGGTTGGTTTTTGGGGCTGCCGCCCTTGCTCGTAACTTTGGCGTGTCACCGCTGATCATCGGTATGACAATCATCGCCATGGGCTCTTCGGCCCCCGAAATGATGGTCTCCGCAACGGCGGCCCTAGAAGGAAAAACCGACACCGCCGTGGGTAACGTGATCGGCTCCAACATCGCTAACATTGCACTTATCTTAGGTGTCACTGCTCTCATCAAACCATTACGGATTAGCTCTGGCATCCTCAAACGTGAAATGCCATTGATGCTGGCAGTGAGTGTCGTGGCGGGCGCGATTCTATGGGATAAACACCTAGGCTTTTATGAAGGCGTTCTACTCGCTATTTTATTTGTCGCTTTTATTCTCGGCATGTTACGGATAAGCATTTTAGAAAAACGCACTAAAAATGATCCGTTAACCGAAGAGCACGAAGCTGAAGTACCAAAAGATGTCAGTAACGTGACTGCGTTTATTTGGCTCGCCATTGGTTTAATTATTTTGCCTAATTCGGCCGATTTACTGGTCGACAACGCCGTGTTCATTGCGAAGTACTTTGGTATGAGTGACTTGGTGATTGGCCTGACAATTATTGCCATTGGCACCAGCTTGCCGGAGCTAGCAGCATCAATCGCCGGCATCATGAAAGGTGAAGATGACATGGCAGTCGGTAATATTATCGGCTCAAACGTGTTTAATATTTTAGCAGTGATGGGGATCCCTGGGATTTTAAATCCGTCGTTTATCAATCCGCTGGCTATCGAGCGCGATTATATCGTGATGATGTTACTGTCAGGACTGCTGGTTTTAATGTCATTAGAGAAAAAACCGAAAATTTCGCGGATAGAAGGTGCGGTACTGTTAACCGGGTTTATCGCCTATCAAATTTATCTGCTTTATAATGTCTCCGCCTAAACGGAGAACCTTATGTCTGACAGATTTGATTACTGTGAGCGCGGTCGCCAAGTTGTAGCGACCGAGCTGGCAGCATTGGAACACCTTTCTCGCTATATCAACGATGATTTCCAACGCGGCTGTGAGCTGATCCATGCCAGCCACGGCAAGGTTATCGTCATGGGTATGGGTAAGTCTGGCCTTATCGGCCGCAAGATTGCCGCGACCCTTGCAAGCACCGGCACGGCGGCATTTTTCGTTCATCCCGGCGAAGCCAGCCATGGCGATCTCGGTATGATCGAAAACCATGACATCATCATCGCCATCTCTAACAGCGGCGAAGCTCATGAATTTCTGAGTCTATTGCCGGTGATTAAGCGTCGCGGGATCAAGCTGATCACCATGACAGGTAAGCCTGAGTCCTCAATGGCAACCGAAGCCGACGTGCACCTGCAAATTACCGTCCCGAAAGAAGCTTGTCCGCTGGGTCTAGCGCCAACCTCATCGACTACCGCCACGTTGGTGATGGGTGATGCACTCGCTATTGCCCTTTTAGAAGCCAAAGGCTTTACCAGTGAAGACTTCGCCTTGTCGCATCCAGGCGGCGCATTGGGTCGCAAACTGTTGATGCGCCTTGGCGACATCATGCACAGTGGCGACGACTTACCGACCGTCACGCAAGAGGTATCGGTACGTGAAGCGCTGCTTGAGATCTCGCGCAAACGCCTTGGTATGACCGCGATTGTCGATGAAGCGCAAATGCTACTGGGCATTTTCACCGATGGCGATCTGCGTCGCTTGCTCGATCAACGTCTCGATATTCACACCACTACCATCGGGGAAGTGATGACCGCCAACCCGAGAACGTGCGATGTGCACCAGCTAGCGGCAGAAGGCTTACGGGTGATGGAAGAGAAAAAAATCAACGGCTTGCTAGTCACCGACAACGGTAAATTAGTCGGCGCGCTGAACATGCACGACTTACTAAAAGCAGGGGTCGTTTAATGAATACCTACCGTGACACCTTGTATGGCCCTGTAAAGCAAGACATCATCGAGCGCGCCGCACACATTAAACTGCTGATCTGCGATGTGGATGGTGTGTTTTCCGATGGCCGGATCTACATGGGCAACCAAGGTGAAGAGTTAAAAACCTTCCATACCCGTGATGGTTTCGGGGTCAAAGCTTTGATGAAAGCCGGTATCGATGTCGCCGTGATCACCGGCCGACAATCACAAATCGTGGAAGATCGCATGCACGCGCTAGGCCTCACCCATGTCTATCAAGGCCAAGATGATAAGCTCGAAGCCTATCACAACATTCTGCGTGCGTTGGAACTTGCGCCTGAGCAAGTGGCCTATATTGGTGACGATCTGATTGATTGGCCAGTAATGGAAAAAGTGGGCTTGAGTGTGTGTGTCGCCGATGGTCATCCATTGCTCGCTCGCCGCGCCGATCACATCACCACCATTCGTGGCGGCATGGGCGCCGTGCGTGAGGTGTGCGATCTGATCTTAGAAGCCCGTGGCGAGCTTGATAACCACTTGGTAAGCAGCACATGATCCAGCGCCTCTCGATAATCCTGCTCGTTGGCGTGATCCTGTTTTGTGGTGGCTATTTGATGTTTGAATCAAGCCAAGATCAAGCTCAGGTTGAGCCCAATTTAGAGTTGCCGGTGATCACAGGTAAGCAGATCGCCTCCACCACCTATAACCAACAAGGTGCGCTGCTGTATACCATTGAGGCAGCTGAGTTGAACTACTACGCCAACAGTGGCGATACCGTGTTTGACGAACCTGTAGTCGAGCTATATCGCGACGGCAAAGATTTAGAATGGCGCTTAAGCGCCAACGTGGCACGGTTAGATAAGTCGCAAAACCTACTATTAGATGGTAATGTCAGACTATTCAACCTCTATCCCGATGCCGGTATTGAGTTGATCAAAAGTGACGATCTCGGTGTCGCCTTAGTCGAAGGCACTTTCTCCACCGAGAGCTCTGTAGTGATCACCGGCCCAGGTTATGAAAACTCTGGCGTGGGCCTTGATGGCGATTTTAACAACTACAACGCCCGTCTATTGAATGAAGTGAAAGGAAGATATGAAGCGATTAGCGATTAGTGCCTTGTTAGTATTGGCAACCTCATCTCCAGCGTGGGCGCTGTCTAGTGATACGGAACAACCGATTTATATCAACGCTGACACCCAAGAACTGGACATGCGAACCAACGTGGTCGAGTTCAAAGGCAACGTAGTACTTCAACAAGGCTCGATTGATATCCGTGCCAGCCGAGTCGTATTTGAGCGCAATGGCGCAGAAGGGCGTGAAGTGATCCGCGCATTTGGCTCACCCGCCACCTTCCAACAAAAAATGGACGACGGCACCTTTATTCGTGGCCGCGCGGGTCGTGTAGTTTACACCACCCACAACTCGTATTTGCAGATGCTTGATAGCGCTAAGCTTGAGCAGTCAGGCTCCACCATCGAAGGTAACACCATCAGCTACCGCATCGACCAACAAAAACTGGTCGCGGAAAGTGAGCAAGGCGGCCGTGTCACGACCGTTATTCAACCTAGTGCTATCAACTCACAATAATTAGAACGCTATGGCAATTTTACGCGCACAAAATCTGGCTAAGAGTTACAAAGGCCGCAAAGTCGTTACGGATGTGAGCCTCGAAGTGAAATCAGGCGAAATCGTTGGTCTGCTTGGCCCTAACGGCGCCGGTAAAACCACCTCGTTTTACATGATCGTCGGCCTCGTCGCGCGCGATGAAGGCAAGATCATGATCGACGAGCACGATATCAGCTTACAACCAATGCACAACCGCTCACGCATGGGGATCGGTTACCTGCCGCAGGAAGCCTCGATTTTCCGTCGTTTGTCGGTCTACGACAATATTATGGCGGTTCTGCAAACAAGGGATGATCTCACTCGCGAAGAGCGTCAAGACAAGCTTGAAGATCTGCTTGAAGAGTTCAATATTCAGCATATTCGTGACAGTATGGGGATGGCTCTGTCAGGGGGTGAGCGCCGCCGCGTCGAGATCGCACGCGCACTGGCCGCCAACCCGAAATTCATCCTTCTTGATGAACCGTTCGCCGGGGTTGACCCCATCTCCGTCGGCGATATCAAGAAAATTATCGAACATTTACGCGATCGCGGTTTAGGGGTATTGATCACCGACCACAGCGTCCGTGAAACCTTGGATGTGTGTGAGCATGCCTATATTGTTAGTCAGGGCCATATGATTGCCCACGGCACACCGGAAGAAGTGTCAAATGACGAGCACGTGAAACGTGTTTATCTCGGCGACCAATTCAGACTATAGTTAAAGTACGATATCGGTTGTACAACAATAACGACAAACAGGTACACGGAAAACCATGAAAACGTCGCTTCAGCTCAAGCTCGGTCAATCACTCGCTATGACGCCTCAATTACAACAGGCTATCCGTCTGTTGCAATTGTCGACGTTGGATCTGCAACAAGAGATCCAAGAAGCGCTTGAGTGCAACCCCCTGCTTGAGCAAGACGAAAGCCATGACGAGTTACCTGACAACAACAGTAAAGACAACACCACCGAAAAAGAAGTCAGCGCCAGCACTCCAGACGACGATTTTAGTGATAACTTTGGCGACGATGGTATCGAAGCCTCTGATAAGTTTGAACAAAACTCGATGCCCGATGACTTAGCCGTTGATGCGAGCTGGGAAGACGTGTACAGTGCCAACACCGGCAGCACCGGTATTGCACTGGACGATGACACGCCAGTGTACCAAGGTGAAACGACCGAAAGTTTGCAAGACTACCTGATGTGGCAAGTCGAGCTCACCCCGTTTAGCGATCTCGACCGCGCCATAGCAACCGCCATCATCGATGGCGTCGATGAAAAAGGCTACCTTACCGTTTCCACCCAGGACATTTTAGAAAGCCTCGGTGATGATGAGGTCGATCTTGATGAAGTGGAAGCAGTATTAAAACGCGTGCAACGCTTTGATCCGCTGGGTGTCGCCTCGCGTAGCCTGCAAGAGTGCTTGCTGCTCCAATTATCAACCTATCCTGAAGACACACCTTGGCTAGCCGAAGCCAAATGTTTGCTCACCGATCATATCGCCCTGCTAGCTAACCGCGATTTCCGCCAATTGATGCGGGACACTAAGCTAAAAGAAGCCGATCTAAAAGAAGCCATGACGCTGATCCACGGGCTAGATCCACGTCCCGGCAATCGCGTGCTGCCAGACGATACCGAATACGTGATCCCAGATGTGATGGTGTTTAAGCACAACGGCCAGTGGACCGTCAACATCAATCCCGACAGCGTGCCGCGCATTAAAGTGAACGAGCAATACGCGGCGATGAGCAAACACGCCAGCAGTAACGACAGCCAGTTTATTCGTAACCATCTTCAAGATGCGAAGTGGCTGATCAAAAGTTTAGAAAGCCGTAACGATACGTTGTTGAAAGTGGCACGTTGTATTGTGCGCTTCCAACAAGACTTCTTTGAATACGGCGAAGAAGCAATGAAGCCGATGGTGCTTAACGATGTCGCACTTGAAGTCGATATGCACGAATCCACCATTTCTCGCGTCACCACCAAGAAATACATGCATACCCCACGTGGGATCTTTGAACTGAAGTACTTTTTCTCCAGCCATGTGAGTACCGATAACGGCGGCGAGTGTTCGTCGACCGCGATCCGTGCCTTGGTGAAAAAGCTAGTCGCCGCAGAAAACCAAGCGAAACCGTTGAGCGATAGTAAGATCGCAACCTTACTGGCCGATCAAGGCGTCATGGTAGCACGACGGACTATTGCCAAATACCGGGAATCGCTCGGCATTCCGCCATCGAATCAGCGAAAACGCCTGATATAGGGCCTCAGAAGAAGGAAGATGCTATGCAAATCAATCTAATTGGACATCATGTAGAAGTGACCGACTCAATGCGCGACTACGTGCATACTAAGTTCGAAAAACTGGAACGCTTCTTCGATAAGATTAATAATGTGCAGGTCATCCTCACTGTTGAGAAGTTACAACAGGTTGCCGAAGCAACACTGCACATCAATCAAGGTGAGATTCACGCCAAATCGGACAGTGAAGACATGTACGCCGCTATCGACAGCTTAACTGATAAGCTCGTTCGACAGCTTAATAAACATAAAGACAAACTGAACAGCCGTTAATCATGCAACTCAGTTCCATTCTCAGCTTGGACTGCACTAAAAGCGCAGTCCAATGCTCAAGTAAAAAGCGCGCACTGGAAATCATCAGTGAAGTCGCAGCCCCACACTTAAACCTTAACCCACAGTTATTGTTCGATAGCCTGTTGTGCCGTGAAAAAATGGGCAGCACCGGGATCGGTAACGGTATTGCGATCCCGCATGGCCGCCTCAATAACAGTGATAGAACCGTCGCCGTCCTATTGCAGTGTGAAGAGCCTATTCAGTTCGACGCCATCGATAATCAACCGGTCGACATCCTGTTTGCTCTGCTCGTCCCCGAAGAGGAGTGCCAAGTGCACCTAAAAACCCTCTCGGCCATCGCTGCCAAGCTCAGCGACAAACAAACCTGTCGCAGCCTACGTAACGCCACCTCGGATGAAGAGTTGTACGCAATCCTAACGGCCGAAGAGGCGCAGTAACGGACGGTAAACCTCATGAAATTGATGATAGTCAGCGGGCGCTCTGGCGCAGGCAAATCAGTCGCCTTGCGCGTGCTCGAAGATATCGGCTACTACTGTGTGGATAATCTACCGGTTACCTTGTTGCCGTCGTTTATCGAAACGGTCAAGCACACCCAGCAAGATGTTGCGGTCAGTGTGGATATCCGTAACTTGCCAACCGATCGCAGCGAAGTCGACTTAACCCTCGACAAGCTCTCGCAAGTGGCTGATGTGCAGGTATTGTTTCTTGATGCCGATCGTAAGGCGTTGATCAAACGCTACAGCGAAACCCGTCGACTGCATCCTTTGTCGCGCCAAAACTTCACCTTAGAGCAAGCGATTGACGAAGAAGCCCAACTGCTGGCCGATATTCGTGAACACGCTGACTTAGTTATCGACACCACCTACCAATCGATCCACGAACTCAGCGAGACCGTTCGCGCGCGCGTGCTCGGACGTGCCAGCCGTGAGCTAGTGATGGTCTTTGAATCGTTTGGCTTCAAGCATGGCCTCCCGTCGGATGCCGACTATGTGTTTGACGTCCGATTTTTACCCAACCCTCACTGGGAGCCTGAATTAAAGCCGTTGACCGGACTCGATAAACCCGTCGCAGACTTTCTCAGTGGGCATGCCGAAGTGCATCAATTGATATTCCAAATCCGCAGCTTCATTGAAAACTGGCTGCCGATGTTGGAAAAAAATAATCGCAGTTACTTAACGGTGGCGATTGGCTGTACTGGCGGGCAGCACCGCTCAGTGTTTATTGCCGAGCAACTAGCAGCCTATTTCCAAGACAAGCACCACCAAGTACAAACCCGTCACCGCACATTGGAAAAGCAATAACGCTATCAGTGCAAGGAACTTACGCGCTATGACACGTCACACACAAACGGTGCATATTCAGAATCGGCTCGGGCTCCACGCTCGCGCCGCCATTCAATTGGTCGAGCTCGTCCAAAGCTTTGATGCCACTATCACCTTAAAAAAAGAAGATAAGGAAGCCTTAGTCGAAGGCGTGATGGGCTTATTGCTGCTCGAATCCTCACAAGGCGAAGAGATCACCGTCGAAGCGGAAGGTCCCGATGCTGAGCCGGCGCTAAAAGCCGTGTGCGAGCTTATTGCCGCCGGTTTTTACGAAGAGTAAACTCTGCGCCAACACCAACCTATTTCGCCAGCCAGATCTTGCGTTCATTCTCAGGCGCAAACCGACGCCGAACATACGGGCTTCCCTTCCCAATGGGTGAAATCTGCGGCACACTTTTGGTGTTAATTCATTAACATTGAGACAAAGCCGGCAATATTGCGGTAAAATTCAAACTATTGCTTAGCGCAGAAAGAAGGTAGGTCATGGTGGAAAAAGTAGATCAAGAAACAACACCCCACCAAATGCTGCAAGAGGTCCACAGTGCTCTTGAGCATGGCATGTTCGTACATGTCCGCCGCATGTTGCAAGACATGGAGCCGGAAGATATTGCCCATCTACTCGAAGCCTGTCCTCCGAAAGAACGTTTCATCATATGGCAGCTGACCGACGAAGATGATCACGGTGACATCCTTGACGAACTTTCAGAAGACGTCAAAGATGGCATCGTTGCCCGCATGGCGCCAGAAAAACTGGCAGAAGCCACAGAGGGGATGGAAAGTGATGATGTCGCTTACATTCTTCGTAACCTGCCAGATGAAGTCTTCCAAGAAGTACTGGCGCAGATGGATGCGCAGGATCGCCACCGAATAGAGGCTGCGCTCGCCTACCCAGAAGACAGTGCCGGCGGCATGATGACCACCGACTTTGTCACCATTCGCTCTGACGTGAGCGTGGAAGTGGTTTTGCGTTACCTTCGGATGAAAGGCGAACTGCCTGAGGCGACCGACGCCCTTTATGTCGTGGATGAAAACAACCATTTGCTAGGCCATTTATCTTTGGCCACGCTTGTCACTTCTCCTTCTGATTCCGCGATTGAAGAGCTCATGGATCCGCCCGATGAAGCGATCCCAACCGACATGGACGACAGTGAAGTCGCCCAGCTGTTTGAGCGCCGTAACTGGGTCTCCGCGCCCGTGATCGATGCAAACAATTTGCTGGTCGGCCGTATCACCATCGATGACGTGGTCGATATCATTCGTGAAGACGCAGAGCACAGCATGATGCGCTCCGCAGGTCTAGATGATGAAGAAGATACCTTTGCCCCAGTGCTAAAGTCGGCCAAAAGCCGCAGTATTTGGTTGGGTGTCAACGTGTTAGCCGCGCTGGCCGCTGCTTCAGTCTCGAACATGTTTGAAGGCACGCTCGATAAAATGGCGGCGATTGCCGTATTGATGACCATTGTGCCGTCAATGGGTGGCGTGGCCGGTAACCAAACCGTGGCACTGGTAATTCGTGGTTTGGCGTTGGGTCACATCGGTAGCTCTAACACCAAGTGGCTACTGAGCAAAGAAGCCCGCGTCGGTTTGATCAACGGTTTGCTGTGGGCTGCAACCATTGGCGGTATTGTGGTGGTGTGGAAAGGTAGCTGGTTGCTCGGCGGTATTATTGCCGCAGCGATGTTAACCAACCTGTTTGTCGCCGGTATTGCCGGTGTGATGATCCCGATCTTGATGAAAAAGTTCAATATCGACCCCGCCCTAGCCGGTGGTATGGCACTGACGACCGTCACCGACGTCATTGGTCTTTCGGTCTTCTTGGGGCTCGCGACGATCTTGATCTAATCTCTCGCCTTAAAAAGCGATTCACTTTCAAAACATAAAAAAAGAGCGAGGATCCCCTCGCTCTTTTCCGTTTTTGCACTCAACTAATAACGGGCTAACCGTTATTCACCCGCGATCTTCATCGATTCAATCAGTATCGAACCGGTCTGAATTTGGCTGCGGGTTTCGGTGTCATTACCAATCGCCACAATTTGCTGGAACATCTGCTGTAAGTTACCCGCAATGGTAATTTCACTTACTGGGTATTGGATCTGGCCATTCTCGACCCAGAAACCTGCGGCGCCACGAGAGTAATCGCCCGTCACCGTGTTCACGCCTTGGCCCATTAGCTCAGTCACCAGCAAACCACGATCCAGTGTTTTCAGCATCACATCAAAATCTTGACCAGTGTTTGATACAAACCAGTTGTGAATACCGCCCGCATGGCCTGTTGGTTGCATGTTCATCTTGCGCGCCGCATAACTGGTCATCAAGTAAGTGCGCAGCGCGCCACCTTCAATGATTTCCAGATCGCGGGTCGCCAACCCTTCCGAGTCAAACGGCGTACTCGCCATCCCGCGCAGAATATGCGGACGCTCACTGATGTTAAGCCAGGTAGGGAAGATCACTTTATCTAAGTGATCCACCAAAAAAGACGACTTGCGATACAAATTCGCGCCACTGATCGCCATCACCAAATGACCAAACAGGCCGGTTGCGACGTCGGCAGAAAACATCACCGGTACTTCTTGGGTTTTCAGTTTCTGCGCATCCAAACGTGCCAAAGTGCGCTCTGCCGCTTGCTGGCCCACGGTTTCAGGTAGCCACAAGTCCGAGACACGACGCGACGTGGTGTAGCTGTAATCACGCTCCATCACGCCGTCTTTACCTTGGGCAATCACGCAACAACTCAAGCTATGACGGCTCGATGCATAACTGGCTAACATCCCGTGAGAGTTACCGTACACCTTCACCCCGTAATGGCTGTCGTAACTCGCGCCATCCGACTGCTTCAAGCGCGCATCAAATTCCAGTGCGGCTTTCTCGGCGCGGATCGCTTGCTCAGCGGCATGATCTGGCTCGGGCTCATCGGGATGGAATAAATCGAGATCAGGAATTGAGCGTGCCATCAGCTCGGCAGGAGCGGGGCCGGCAAAAGGATCTTCCGACGTGTATGTCGCAATATCGAGCGCCGCTTTCACGGTTTGTGCGATGGCATGCTCACTCAGATCTGAGGTAGATGCACTGCCCTTGCGTTGCCCACGGTAAACGGTGATCCCTAAGGCGCCGTCGCTATTAAACTCGACACTTTCCACCTCACACATGCGGGTCGAAACACTGATCCCGGTGGTTTTAGTGATCGCTACTTCAGCCTGATCGGCATGTTGGCCGGCCAGCGTTAACGCTTTGGCTACGGCTTCTTCAAGGGCTTCGCGCTGTGCGGCAACCTGCTGTTTTACGTCCATATCAACTCTTAACTTTAGGTAGACTGCCCCCCATCGCATTCGCAATGGACGACCCAATCTATAAAGAATAACACTGCATGTAAGGATTTTACCCCTAAACCACCGATAAACTGATAAAATAACTCCAGCATAATCGAAATAGAGATGTCAGTATGAGTCGTAAGAACAAACGCGCCCCATGGGAAGAGGAAGAAGAAATCATCTGGGTAAGTAAAACCGAGATGAAACGCGACATGGACGCGCTACAAAAGTTGGGTGAAGAGCTCGTTGAGTTGAAACCTGCAGCACTCGCAAAAGTGCCTCTTGAAGAAGACCTACTGGCAGCCATTCAAGATGCGCAACGCTTCAAAAACGAAGCTCGTCGTCGCCAGCTACAATATGTCGGCCGTCTCATGCGCAGTGTTGATCCTGAGCCAATCCAAGCGGCGCTCGATAAGATCAACAACAAGCACGCCCAGATGACCCTTCATCTGCAACGCCTTGAAAAACAGCGTGATGCGATTGTAGAAGGGGCCGATACTGAAATCGAAGCGGTGATGGTTGAATTCCCGCAAGCGGATCGTCAGCGTCTACGTCAATTGGCACGCCAAGCGAAAAAAGAAAAATCGACCAATAAGCCGCCAAAAGCGTACCGTGAAATTTTCCAGTACCTAAAAGAACTGTTCAACGAAGAATAAGTCTTTCAGCGGCTCGTACGTTGTCGAAGCAAGAAAAAAGGGGCTATTTAGCCCCTTTTTCATATTCCATTGGTAATTACTCTGTACCGCCGACGGTCATCGCGTCCAGCTTCAACGTTGGCTGACCGACGCCTACTGGCACGGATTGACCGGCCTTACCACAGATCCCCACACCGCGATCAATCGCCAAATCGTTACCGACCATCGACACTTGGTTCATCGCTTCAATCCCGCTACCGATCAAGGTCGCACCTTTCACCGGACGGGTGATCTTACCTTTTTCAATCAAATAAGCTTCTGAGGTCGAGAACACGAACTTGCCAGAGGTAATATCAACCTGACCGCCACCGAAGTTCGGCGCGTAGATCCCGCGCTCAACACTGGCAATAATTTCGTCCGGCGCATAGTCACCCGCCAGCATGTAGGTGTTGGTCATACGCGGCATTGGCAAGTGGGCATAAGACTCGCGACGCCCATTACCTGTTGGCGCCACACCCATTAAACCGGCATTGTGTTTGTCTTGCATGTAGCCTTTCAAGACACCGTTTTCGATCAACACATTGTATTGCGCTGGCGTACCTTCATCATCGATAGTGATCGAGCCACGCAAGCCTTGCAGCGTACCATCGTCAACGATAGTGCAGTGCTTAGATGTCACTTGCTCACCAATGCGACCGCTAAATACGGATGAACCACGACGGTTGAAATCACCTTCTAAGCCATGGCCCACGGCTTCATGCAGCAGTACGCCCGGCCAGCCTGCGCCTAGTACAACCGGCATGGTGCCTGCTGGCGCGGCGTCCGCATCCAGATTGACCAGCGCCATGCGGATCGCTTCATCCGCGTATTGCAGCGCGACGGTTTTGCCATTTTCTGAGATCATAAAGTGATCGTAACCAAAACGGCCACCGCCACCCGAGCTACCGCGCTCACGCTTACCCGCGCGCTCCACCAGCACAGACACCGACAAACGCACTAACGGGCGAATATCTGCCGCATAGGTGCCATCGGTTGCTGCCACTAGCACTTGCTCGTACACTGCGTTCAAGCTCGCACTGACTTCTTTCACCAGCGGCTCTTTGGCGCGAATATACGCATCAATTTCGGTTAACAAATCAATCTTTTGTTGGCGTTCAAACGACGCCAATGGGTTGTCGACACCGTAGCGAGCTGGACAACTAACAGGGGCAAGGTCGATGGCGACTTTGCCGGTTGCGCCCGCCTTGGCGATCCCGCGCGCCGCGATCGCACTTTGTGTTAGCGAGTCACCCGTCAGTTGATCCGCATAAGCGAAACCGGTTTTTTCACCGGAAATCGCGCGCACGCCGACACCGCGATCGATATTGAATGAGCCATCTTTGATAATGCTGTCTTCCAATACCAGCGATTCATGCCAGCAGCTTTGAAAATACAGATCCGCGTAGTTGATGTCGCGTTGAGCAATCAACTCAAGAATCGACGTTAAACGCTGGCGATCCAGATCGGTATTACCGAACAAACTTTGCTCAACGGTCTCCAAACTCATTGGGAATATCTCTATCTATTGGATTTATTATTCAGTGTAACCTGAAAACGACTGTGTGCGGAGACGGGCATACGTTTCCGTAAGACATCGGTGACTGAATGGTCAATTTCAGTACAAATGACACCCGTTTCCCCATTTAACTGGGCAAGTACTTCGCCCCACGGGCTGATCACCATCGAATGGCCCCACGTGGTGCGTTGCTTGGTATGTTGACCACATTGCGCCGCCGCTAACACCCAGCATTGAGTTTCAATCGCGCGAGCGCGCAGCAGTGTTTCCCAGTGCGCGCGCCCCGTCACTTCAGTAAAGGCAGCGGATACCGTCAACACCTGCGCCCCTTGTGCGCGCAGTGATTGGTACAGTGCCGGAAAACGCAGATCATAGCAAATTGACAGCCCTAACGCGCCGACGGGCGAGTCCACTACTGCCGTCGTATCACCGGCTTGGTAGGTGGCCGATTCATGATAACTCGCCGGATCGTCAGGGATATCAACATCAAAAAGATGGAGCTTGTGATACAAGGCTTGTTGGTTGCCGTCAGCGTCAACGTAAATCGCGCTCGTGGTTAAGCGATCGCCGCAGCGAAGCGGAAAAGAGCCTAACACCAGCGCCATGTCTAGTCGGCGACACAACGCGGCGATCCGCTGTTGCCAGATCCCGCTGCCGGGCTGCTCTGCGACCAATTGGTAATCGGCTTGATCCGCAAACAATAACGCATTTTCAGGCGCGACAGCCAAGGTTGCCCCTTGAATGCGCAGCGTTTCCATCGCGGCGGTAAGAATAGCGAAGTTTTCTTCAATATCTGCACCGCTATTCATCTGAATGACGCCAGCCTTGGCCATCTTACACCTCCTGTTGCGGGTTATTCGTCGTCATCTTTCAGACGGAATTCACCTTGTCGTCTTGAGCGCTCCTGCACCACCGGATTATCGATAGGCCCAGTGATATCGTAGGTCACTTGCGTAAATACATCGACTACCGGCGAGAGGATAGTCGAGACCGCAAACACCACCAAGGCCGATTGCGGCGCTACCGCAAACGCTGTCAGCGTGGGCAGACCCGAGGTGAAATCAGGCGAGAAGGTCGCCATTGCGTTCACTTTTTCAGAAATCAAATTGGCGCTACCCGTTACGCGCAGATCCCCTGCAAGGGTTTGCATCGCGATATCATCGGTGGTGAGTACGCCATTTTCGAGCACCCCCGATCCGGTGAGATAATTAAACGGTAATCCATCGTCGAACACGCCAGTAAAGTCGAGCTGCATTTTGCGCAAGATAGATTCAAGGCTAAACAGCCCCAGCAAGCGACCGGCACCGCCAACTTTGGCTATCACCCCTTTGCCCATCTCGGAGCGGATTTCGCCGTTTAATGATTCACGGTGAATTTGCCACGGAGAGCCAAGCCATTCTAGCGATGCGTACGAATTAAATGACGCGCCCTCTAAGCCGCCAGTGGTGCTAAAGCGTCCCATTAAATCTGAACTATTGCTGCCAGTGATATCAAACACCAACTGGGTTTCGCTGCTGCGCGGACCGAGTGTCCAGTGACCATCCAAGCTCAATAAGGTGTCGCCGGAGCGCACTTCGAGCTGTTGCACCAGCAAGGTGTTATCTTCACGGCGCACACTGCCGTTCACGCTGCCCAAGCGATAACCTTGGATCCAAGCGCTACCGACCGATAGATCCATCTGCGGCATGAGCGCCATAATGGTGCGATCGCTCTCTGTCGGCGCCGGTGGCGTAGGTCGACTGGCATAGCCTGTGGTGACATCGCCATCGTTATTTGATGCAGGAAAGTGCAAATACGCTTCATCTAACGCGACACGCAATGGCTGATCATCCGGCCATGTTGCTTGGCCTTTGAGCTCACGACTGCTGACAATCAGCTTCCACAGTTCAGGTTGTCGACGCAGCGCAGCAGAGACCTGATGCCAGTTAAGGCCGCCTAGATGCAAGCCACCGAGATCGACATTGACCCATTCAGGTAACCACGCTAAATCACGGGTAGTGAGGCCATTGCGAGACGACGATACCGACGGTGAGGCGGTAGCGATCACCTCATTCACTGCGGCAATCCAGCTGTCGCCATCCAAGAAGCTGGCTTTCACTTCGACTCTATCTTCGGTTAAGCGGCCTTCAAACCACGGCGTGTTACCCACACCAAGATAGCTGCCGACCATGATGGCTTTCGGTGTTGTGAGATCCGATAACCACTGATAGCGCAACTCTGGCGCAGAAATTCGGCCACTTAACATTGACTGGTTACCACGCACCAAAACATCAAGCACACGTTCGTCGGTCGGTTGCCAATCCAAGGGGTATGGCAAGGTGGATGTGACTTGCGACAGATCGCCTTGTCCGGTGACGGTATAGCGCACTTGCTCACCGATATCGACAAACACATTACCGCGCCAAGGGAACTCACCACTGAGCGCCGCTTGCTTGGCGAAACCGATCTGCCCTGCCAACGCGGCCGTGGTCATTTCGCCCGACATAGCCACATCAACTTGGTAATGACCATTGTCCGCTTCGCCGCCATCTACGCTTAACCGGATCGGTTGACCAAACACTCGGCCATACAGATCGCGGGCACTGATGCGGGTATCATCAAAACGTAAGCGCCCACTGACCCCAGTTAACTGCAACGCCGGGCTCGTTAACGTCACGCGGTTATTATTGAAAGAGACCACACCCGATGCACTGACCGGACGCGGATCAAACGGCACACTGAGGTTTAATGTACTGGTGACCGCACCTTGCGGCTGCACGTAATCCAGCGCCACGCCGACGCTGCTTGCCAAAGGCGATTGCATCATATAGTCGCGCACAGCTTGGCCATCGCTTTGCAGTTGCATCGACAGTTCAAGTACCCCGGCATCCGACAAACTCAGAATGTCACCACGAATAGACTGCGCGGTCGCGCCCAATGTTTTCGCACTGTCACTGCGAATAAACAGCGCCTCGTTCTCAAACAGCAATTCAACGTCAGTATCGACTAACTCCGGCCAGCCCGGATAGAAAGCAAAGCGGGTATTTTCCAAAGTTAAGGCGGTTTGGAAAATGCCCGTCCCCCCTTGATAAGGAAATTGATTCAGTGAACCATACCAGAGTAAGCGCACATCCTTCGACTGCCCGCCTTGGATCGCATCAGACAAATACTGAGTCAGCTCATCACCCAGTGCCGGCACGGGCAGATAACGCCACGTGGCCGAGGCATCTTTGGCTTTGGCTTCGGCGTAAAATGCCAGCCACGGCTCACTCTGTGAGGGAAACTCTAAGCGAAACTCCCCGCGTGCGCTGAGGTGTGGCGTTGCCACGGCCACGCTTGAGGAGCGCAGCCCCCAACCGCTAGGGTCGTGATGCCAACGAATATCAACATCGCCGTCTTCTATCAGCAAAGGGGCTTGGAATACTGCATCATACGACAGGGTTTGATCGGCCAGTTGTAGTTGAGCAAACCCTTGGGTTTCATCCCCCGTGACATCCGCATTTAGTCCCCGCACTTCCGGCAACAAGTGCCACGGCGAGCTACCGTAATCGCGCAATGAAAACGAGTAACGGAGCGATGTCGTCTCAAAATTAGTCTTATCGGAGTTTGTGTTACCTGAGCTGCCAATGCTGAGACGCAGATCTTCTAGCCTCCCTTCCGGCTTTAACGTCGTTAATACCTCCGACGCGGAAGGGAACAGAGTGGCTAACGGCTGTAGCGTCGCCAAATCAAGTTGCGGCAGGTTGAGTTGCCATTGAGAGCCATCCAGCGCCGCCGAGAACGTCAATGTCGGCCACGGCACCTCGTTTAAGGTGAAATCTAATCCTTGGGTGGCGAGTTGCCAGCCACTATCAGTCGGCTTGGCCCACAGCACACCTTGGTTGAGCGTTAACTGCTGCGGTGCACGCTCACCTTGCCAATGGATCTCTGCTTGGGCGATTTCCACCACGGCATCGCTGACCTTGCCCTTTTCGAGATCGAGCCACGCTTGGCCGGTGAACTCACCGTGCTCAAGCGAGGTAAATTCATCCAGCGTTTCCGGCAACCAAGGCGTCACCGCCACTTGATTTGCAGAAGCGTAGACTGTCCCCGTCAGTGCGTAACCAACCGTTGGACTTTGAATGTTTGCGCGGATCTGCACATGGGTATCGGGCTCATCCGGCAAGCTAACCGAGCCTTCAAGCAGATGATGGTGCTCGGCATGGTTGACCCATTTCAGTGCTGGAATGGCTAGCTCTTGCTGCTCGCCGTCCAAACGCCATAGCCAGATCTGGCTATCGGTCAGCACAAAATGCTCAAGTTGTACGAAAAACAGATCCTCAAGTTGCTGCTGAATTTTTACCGGCTGGGCAGACGCCGTTGCCTTGTCAGGCTGCGGCACAGCAATGTGCGGATTGAGTGCAGGGATCTGGGTTAAATCTAAATCAACCTGATCGAGTTTAAACTCTTGAAATACCAGTTTGAATTGGAACAGACTGCGCCATAAATCGAGCTGGAGTTCGATGCTCTCTACGGCAATCAGCGGACGCGACTCACCCGGCTGGGTGATCGCTAGACCTTCAATCGACAGCGCGGGGCCGGTATTGTGCCACTCGCCATGCAAGGCGCGGCTGTCGATGTGGACTTCCGAATAGCGAGAAGCCCATAAGCTGATAGGTTGGCGGAACTGATCCAGCTGCGGCAGGAAGAAACGCAGTGACGTCACCAACACCGCTAGCAGCACGAGCAAGGTGAGCAACACCCACATTAGCCCCCGCAAACATTTTACACTGACCGTCGCCATCCTAACTTACTGCATCACTACATCAAATTGCTCTTGGCTGTAGAGCGGCTCAGCAGAGATCTTCACCTCTTTGCCGATAAACACTTCCAGCTCCGCCAGCGCATGATATTCATCATCCGACAGCGCTTCTGCCACGGCTGGCGCTGCGTACACCAAGAACTTATCGGCATCGTACGCGCGATTCACACGGGTGATTTCGCGCAGCACTTCGTAACACACGCTCTCCACCGTTTTGGTGGTACCACGACCGTTACAGGTAGGACAACCGCCACACAACACGTGCTCAAGGCTTTCGCGGGTACGCTTACGAGTCATCTCAACAAGGCCAAGCTGGGTAAAGCCATTGATGTTGGTTTTCACCCGATCTTTCGCCAGCGCTTGTTCAAGCGATTGCAACACGCGGCGGCGATGCTCATCCGACAACATATCAATGAAGTCGATAATGATGATCCCGCCCAAGTTACGCAGACGGAGCTGGCGCGCGATCGCTTGTGTTGCTTCGATGTTAGTGTTGAAGATGGTTTCTTCAAGGTTTCGACGACCGACAAAGGCGCCGGTGTTGATATCCACCGTGGTCATGGCTTCGGTTTGATCAATGATCAAATAGCCGCCGGATTTCAGCTCAACTTTACGTTCAAGCGCACGGTGCAACTCGTTTTCCGTATCATAGAGATCGAAAATTGGCTGATCGCCACTGTAGTATTCCAGCTTGGGCATTAGCTCAGGCACGAACTCTGAAGTGAACTCTTTTAGCTGCTCAAACGCCAAACGGGAATCCACCACAATGCGGTCAAGTTCAGTGCCGACAAAATCACGCACAATACGCTGCGCCACACCTAGCTCACCATAGAGCATGGTTTTCGGCTTGTATTTACCGCGGCGCTCAAGCACTTTGCGCCACAGGTGTTTTAGGAACGCTGCATCGTGTGCCAGCTCTTTATCTTTCGCGCCTTCCGACGCGGTGCGGATAATAAAGCCGCCCAAATCATCGCAATGCTCGCTGATGATTTTCTTTAAGCGATAGCGCTCTTCTTCTGAATCAATGCGCTGCGACACGCCAACATGACCTGCCCCCGGCATAAACACCAAGTAACGCGATGGCAGCGTAATGTCGGTGGTTAAGCGTGCGCCTTTGGTGCCTAGCGGATCTTTCACCACTTGCACCACGATGTCTTGCCCTTGGCGTACCAGCTCAGAAATATCTTTGACTTGGAACTGCTGCTTTTCGTTTTCCGACACACATTCGGTGTGCGGCACGATATCAGAAGCGTGCAAGAAAGCGGCTTTATCAAGGCCAATATCGACGAACGCAGCCTGCATGCCCGGTAATACACGGCTGACCTTACCTTTGTAGATATTGCCAACAATGCCGCGCTTGCCTTCGCGTTCAATATGAATTTCTTGCAGGTTGCCATTCTCAATCATGGCCACCCGCGTTTCAGACGGTGTGACGTTGATCAGTAGCTCTGTACTCATCATTTCCTCAATTGACAAAATTCTTGTAGTAATTCTTCTGTTTCGCACAATGGCAGACCCACCACGGCAAAATAGCTGCCTTCAATACGACTGACAAAACGGCCTCCTAACCCTTGAATGCCGTAGCTTCCCGCTTTATCAGCCGGCTCGCCACTTTGCCAGTAGGTGTCGATATCGGCTTCGCTCAGTGCGCGAAACCACACCTTGGTGGTCACTAAACGTGTCACTTGATGTTGTTCATCTGCCAAAGTCACCGCCGTCATCACTTCATGCTCTCGACCGGAAAGCAGTGACAACATGCGTAAACAATCAGTGTAATCTATTGGTTTTTCTAAAATTGTGTCGTCTACAACAACTATGGTATCCGCTCCGAGAACCGGGCGAGGAGACGAAGAAACTGCGACGCCAGCCAAGGCTTTGTCTTGAGACAAACGACGAACATACATCTCGGCACTTTCGTGATCACGGCGACACTCTTCAACATCCACTTTTAAGATGTCAAACTCGATACCAATTTGCGCCAATAGCTCTTTACGACGAGGAGAGCCAGAGGCAAGGTAAATCTTTGGCAGTTGCATACATTGCCTCCAACAAAATGAATGACGAAGCCACTCATTGGCGATAGGTGAATAGTATCGAGGCGCGTATCAGTGTTGATCAGCGCGCCCCGAAAAGTCAGATTTGACGAAGTCGGGGATCATCCCCGCCTTTCAGCTTACTTGATGGTGAACTGACGTCTTACCCGGCGCAGTAGCAAGAACAACCAAGGCCACAGCAAGAAGTTCAGCAATACCCCCCAAAGATGGCGAATATCGAACACCACAGGGTTGACCAAATACTCCGCCCAAAACTCGATCAGCTTCGCCGCGAGCGAGATAGAGGCGATGATTAAGGCTTGTTTCCACAGCGAAAGGTTACGCAATACTTGGAAGTTCAGCGCAATCACGTAGCAGACAATCGACATCGTCAGGCCGCGAACCCCTAATGTTGAGCCTAGCATCAGGTCCCAGATCAAGCCGAGAACCAAAGCGGTGCCCACATTAACGCGGTGCGGCAACGCCAACACCCAGTATGCGGTAAAGAGCAAGATCCACGTCGGGCGAAGGTAGGAAAAATCCCCCGGCCACGGCACCACTTGCAGCAACATGGCGATCACGAACGACAGCCAAATCACAATACGACCATTGAACAACATGGTTAGAGTTCTCCCTGTTGTGTTGGCCACACCAAAAGCAAATAACGTAAGCGATCAAACTTCACCACTGGGCGTGCTTTGATCTGAGCAAACGGACGCTGATTATCAAACGAAAACTCGGTCACGATCCCCACAGGGTATCCTTCAGGGAACACGCCGCCTAAACCGGACGACACCAGTACGTCACCAACTTCGATATCCGTGTTACTTGGCACGTTTTCTAGCTGAATTTCGTCAATCTTGCCGGTACCGGTGGCGATAACGCGAATATCGTTACGCACTACCTGAACCGGAATGCCGTGAGTGCCATCAATTAACAACAACACTTGGCTGTTGTGCGCGCCAACGTAAACCACTTGGCCGACGATCCCCAATTCGTTGATCACCGGTTGGCCTTCGTACACCCCATCGATACGACCTTTGTCGATCATCACCTGATGGGTATAAGGATCCGAGTCCACTGCCATCACTGACGCCACCATTTTGCGTTCATCACGCACAAACGGTGAGCCCAGCAGGCTGTGAAGACGCTCGTTCTCTTGACGAAGATGTTGATTGAGCGAGACTTCCGACTTCAGTCGTAGCAGTTCATCATGCAACACGCGGTTTTCGGCAATCAGCTGAGTACGAGAGCGCACCTGAGTTGTTACACCACCCAGCATCTCTCTTGGCAAATTGGCACCATACTGCAACGGCGCAACTGCAGAGTTGAGTAAATAGCGAATATTTGCAAAGGCATCGAGACGACTATCGGCCAGCATAAGGCTGACCGATACAAGAATGGCAAAAAACAGACGCAGTTGCAGGGATGGACCCCTGCCAAACATCGGCTTCATATTTTCTGCTTACCTGTGATTAGCGTGAATTATTCTTCACTGAACAGATCGCCACCGTGCATGTCGATCATTTCCAGTGCTTTACCGCCACCACGAGCAACACACGTCAGTGGGTCTTCCGCCACAATTACAGGAATACCGGTTTCTTCAGTCAGTAGACGGTCGAGATCGCGTAGCAACGCGCCACCACCGGTCAACACCATACCGCGCTCAGAAATATCTGACGCTAGCTCTGGTGGACACTGCTCTAGGGCAACCATTACCGCTGAAACGATACCGGTTAGCGGCTCTTGCAGCGCTTCTAGGATTTCGTTGGAGTTCAGGTTAAAGCTGCGAGGTACACCTTCTGCCAAGTTACGGCCGCGAACTTCGATTTCACGGACCTCATCACCTGGGTACGCGCTACCGATTTCTTTCTTGATGCGCTCAGCCGTCGCTTCACCGATCAAGCTGCCGTAGTTACGACGAACGTAGTTGATGATCGCTTCATCAAAACGGTCACCACCGATACGAACAGACGACGAGTAAACCACACCGTTCAGTGAGATCACCGCCACTTCTGTCGTACCACCACCGATATCGATCACCATCGAACCGGTCGCTTCTGAAACAGGTAGGCCTGCACCGATCGCTGCCGCCATTGGCTCATCAATCAAGTACACTTCACGTGCACCAGCACCCTCTGCTGACTCTTTGATCGCACGGCGTTCCACTTGCGTAGAACCACAAGGGACACACACAAGAACACGTGGGCTTGGACGTAACATACCGTTGTTGTGCACTTGTTTAATAAAGTGCTGCAACATTTTCTCGGTAACGTGGAAATCGGCGATAACGCCGTCTTTCATTGGGCGGATAGCTGCGATGTTACCAGGCGTACGGCCTAGCATTTGTTTCGCTTCATGGCCTACGGCGGCCACGCTTTTTGGAGATCCTGCACGATCTTGACGAATAGCCACTACCGAAGGTTCATCCAGAACTATGCCTTGTCCTTTTAGGTAAATAAGGGTATTGGCGGTACCCAAGTCGATGGACAGATCATTCGAAAACATGCCACGAAGTTTTTTAAACATAATCTTCGGTTTTTTCCTGCAAGCTTATAAGAAATTCGTTAAATTGCGCTAAATGTATCAACCGATCACCCTCTGGGCAAGCGGCCATTGTCTAAACCTGACCTTTATTCGGTTTTTTTATTGAGCTTGATGGACAAGCCCTCTCTCACCACGGAAGATCACTCTATCATTTCCTCGATACGATCCAAATGTGATAACCGAAGAAGGCGACTCATCGCCCAATTCGCGCCAATTGTATCGCAACCAAGGCTGTACTTTGTTAGGCGTGGGACAAATCTCAGTCCTGCCTCCCGAATTATTCGGTAAGATTATGTTATCGACGTTTGAACCTTGCGTATCTTGCGCCCCCATACAGAGCCACAAACGCACTTGCTCGCGTAGGCCGTTAACTCGGCGTATCGCATCGACAAAACTCTCGCCCGACAACACACTACCGTCACCTTGCAAGGCCACAACACCGTTACCTTGCAAGTTCTCTAGATGATATGCATCTCCGTCAAACATGGAGGCACTATCACTGCTGCTTAGCACAAACTGATCGCCGTTCCAATATTCGGTACGCAGCGGCACCACCACTTGGGTCTGCGCTTCATCGACCACGACGTCGTACAACTGCATCCGACCATAACGAATATCGGGGGTCGTATCCCAATAACATTGGGGCTCAAAATCAGTATTGGGCTCGACGTCTAAACAGTAGACCGACGATTTAAAAGGCACTTGATTTAACGCACGATTTCCACTGCGCGCCGTTGCAGCGTCATGCGAAGTAGTAAAAGACCAGAAGGTGTTCCCTTCACGGAACGGGCCATCGGGTATCGTGGTCGTCGTCGAGGTGTAATCGCGTCGCCATGTCACATTTTCGCGCCCATCGACCACCATGCCAGTGTCAGGCTGCCAAACAAAGTCCACATCCGCGTTTATACGACCGCTCAAATCGACGCCAGTTCCATCTTCAACTGCTAAGCCGACCCCGCTTTGATATTGGTCAAAAAGGTAATAGTTGCTGGCGTGGCTGCCATTAAGGCCGTGGGCTTTAATATCCCAGTTTAGCGTGAAGGGCTGATCCATATAGATCATTCCGCCCTGTTGCGTCGGCGGCGTTAAACCAAAGTCGTCAACCGAGAGATAACGCGGATAAAAGCGGCCGACGGTCGTTACCGCTGGGTTCACCGCCATGCCCAAGTACGTGCCTTGCACCGAGCTGGTCAGTTCAAAATCACCGGATTGATCCCAGCGCTGGCCGTCAACTTGGTAAAACTTGGCATTGTTCTGATTGGAATCATGACTGCGAATTATCGCCGGTAAATTGCCATTGTCACCGCGTGGCGGGTAAGACAGCGAAGAAAACAGCGTCTGCCATGTCGCTGGCACGCCATCCGTAGCAAAGAAATTAGGAGTAACACCTAAAGCGCACAGCTTATCGTTAGCAATTGATACGCTACCGTTGGCATCATTAGGCACATTCACGCCCAGGTTTGTGTTCCAAACCACAGGTTTGACTCGGTAGCTGAAGGCTTCATCGACATAGGCAAAACCGGTATCTTCAACGCCCGTCGTTAATTTATTGCCATTGGCTGCCGTGAAATTACACATCGCGAGCGCCAATGGCCGACTGTAAACCGTCGCCGTGCCTTTCAGCCCTTGCCAATCACCGGTGACATTATCGCAATCGCTATCACTGCACTCTTCGGGCTCCCAGTCAGGATCTTCGACGGTAAAATTTACCACGCCAGCATCACCGTAATTGAGGTTTATATTGTTGGTTGTTGAACGCCCACCTTTAAATGTTACTTCTATCGTCCTGGGTAGAGCTTTACCTTGGATCTTGAACTGACGCGTCCCTGAGCTTGGGGTGTTGTATGAGAAATTGTCAAAACGAATTTCAGCCTTCTCATCATAATCTTCAATGATTTCACAGCGCGCCCCAGTATCAGCGACCGCTTCAAGGTAAACCGAGGTGGGCTTGCCAGCTACCATACGAACAGGATCTTGCCCGGCAGCATCGACAACCCGAAAACCGTAAGGGGCGAACATAAACGGGCCAGCCGTATCGGTCAGCGCAGTGTCTTCCACCACTTCGGCGCTGATTTCGGCCACTTCACCTGCCCGCTCGGTGCTAAGAAACAGCTCGGCTTTACCATTGGAAAATGATAATGGCCGGGTTGAGCACTGCCCGTTACTGCGCAGCCCCCAGCAATAATCGACGCCGGATGGCGACATCGCCAGCGAGCCTGAAAAATCGGTATCGATAGTGCCGTCAAATTTCAACACCTGAACATCAATTGGCATGTCATCGCAAGAGAGCGCATAACCAGTACGCGGGGTGATTTGGAGGGTGCGCTGATCCGGCTGCTCACAAGAAGATATGTCACCCTTAATTACTGTATCACCAGATAGCCTCACTGCTTCCGCCGTGATTGCTCCACGGATGATACCTGTATTTATAACCACCTCATATTCACTAATAATATGGGCATTAATCTCTAAAGGAGCAAAAGGTGCCCCTTGTCCCTGAGCCGTGATATTACTGCTAGAAGGATGATAAGCGATGATAAGTAAGTCGTTTGGATCTCCACTCTTATTAATCGTCGATGCAAACCGCACTAGCATGGTTTGCACATGTAAAATAACTTTCCCCTCAATTTTTACGTCAGATGACTCGATCAATAAATTATTGAAATGATATTCACCCGCTTCCAAAGTCACTTTTCTGTTCGCTATCATGTAATCCCCGTAATTTCCAGGGGACAAACGTCGGTGAGAACCAACTATTGCTTCTAGATCAGTCGTTACGCTAGGTCTTGAAAAATCGGGCTTATCGACCATCAAACGTTGATTACCTACACAATCAGCAGTTGTACATGTGAGGGCGCTGTTGTCCTCTTTTTCAACGACCCTGTTTGGTAAAAAACCGATTTGATTACCTTCGTAGGCATTCTCTATCCTTGATGAACCCGAAAATGTAATTATTCCATTCTTATCCCAAGTCTGTGCCGCTGTTTTAAAATACTGACACTGCTCAATTGATGCAGGCACTGGCGCGCTCGGCGGCGGAGGTGGCGGTGGTTCCGTTGGCGGTGGCGCAAATGCCCAACCCGCCACAGGCATCGCAAATAGCAAACTGAGCCACAGCACTTTTAAATAGCGGGAATACAGCGACATCATTGGACGATCTCCTTCGCCATTAACTCTTGCACCCGAGACACGCGATGATCGCTTGAGCCACATGCGCCGGTGCTGGTCAGTTGGAAATAGCGCACTTCTGGGGTATCGACGTTATATTGTGCGCACAGCACATTCACGCTACACCCCGACAGACCGGAAATATTCACCGCCATCGGCGTCGGGGTTTCACTCGGGCACAAACTCACATTCGCCGCGTTGCTATCAACGGGAAACAACAGATTCATCGCCACTTCGTTACCTGAATGCGCCGCCAGCCACGCGCGTGCACCGAGCACTTCCACCGTAGTGGTATCTTGTGAAGAAACACCAATGCGCGTTAACGCGACGGCAAACAGCGACATCACCACCATCACAAAAATCACCACCAGCAGCACACTGCCCTGCTGTTGGCGTGGCCAAGCTCGCGCAACGCGCGGTGTGGAATCACCCTGCGGCTCGTTCAACGAGAAATCACTGCACATTGAGCACCTTAATACTGTGAGTAAATCGCGCGTTTTCATCGGTGCGTGATTCATACAAATTCAAATCGACATGCAGCAAACCGTTGCTGTTAAGCCCTGCGCCTTCTGCGCGGAAAGTAAGATCGGCAATGCCATCGCTGAGGATCGGCGAGATCTCGACCGCGTTATCGCCCACTGCGCGACGCAGCGTGCCATCGCTGCTGTGACAAAAGCGCACTGGCTCGGAAAACAGATAAACACGCTCCGTTGAGGAGCGCGAGTCAGGGTACTTATTGATCGGCAAAGTGAAAGGCGCTTGGCTTCCACTCGCGGCGCCTAACACTTGCGGCGCATCGGCAAACTGCTGCGGCGTGCCTAACCCAATCGCCACCTGCGTGCCATAGACGCGGTCGCGGTCTTTCCACAGCGCTTCATCGCCATGACGCGGGATCACCGCCACTTGTGACGGGGTTTTACTGGTATAAAAACCCGACAGAAAAATAGGATAAAATTGTAAGCAATTGCCCGAGACAGACACACTGTTGGGCACCGCATGTCGCACTTCTTGCTCTATGCGTGCCAGCACTAAACGCGCTTTACCCTGTAAACGTTCGCGCTCAACCGTTGCGACATACCCTTGCGCGCCTTGTGAAATAAACCCAGTGATCGCCAGCGAGATCACCGCAAAGACCATCAGGGTGATCACCATTTCAATCAGAGTAAAGCCACGTAACAAGCGGTTCATCAGTAATTACTCCGATACGCCGTAAACTGATAGTTGCCGTATTGGCTGGTGAGCACTTCAACCATCACGCGTTTGTGATTGCTTTGCTGGGTTTGCACACTACCGTTGCGTTGACCGTCATACACCACGCGGATGGTAACCGCGAAATTGGCATACTCATTGGCAGGTGATCCCGGTAACAGCGCGGTGATCGGCCCATCAACTTGGCCTTGGCACAAACTATTATCACCCCAGCAACTGCCTTGAGGACTGGTCACGTTGTAGTCGTCAACGTCATTAAAACTGTTGGTATTGGCTGCAGTTTCGCCGCTATCGGCTTTGAGCGCATTAGGCGCAGTGCAGCGCAGCGCGGCTTCTGAGGCACTCGGGTTACAGCGCTCAATCGAGAACGGATCGGAGCGTTGATCAAACTGACGGGTCAGAATTTCACTCATCACTGCTTGGCCAAGGGCGGCAGCGCGAGTTTGGTAATACGGCGTGGCGGAGCTGGCAATTTGCGGAAACAGAAACTGGCTTAGTCCTGTCATGGCTAACGCCAATAAAACAATCGCTATCACGAGTTCAACAAGGGTTACGCCTTGCTGATAGGCCGCTCTGTACTGACGTCGCTGATTAGCACACATAGAGATACCCTTCATTGTTCATGCAAAGCGATAAACGTTGTTCGCCAATAAAATCAAAACGGCACACCTGGGATGGCTGTGCAATCGCGCTGTCGCCACCGCAAACACGGCGCGGCGCTTTCGCATTCGATAACTGAATAGGTCGACCTAAGAGATCAAAATAAAGCGGCGCGTTCGCATCAAGATCGCCACTGAGTTCAAAATGCACGTCGCTGTCGGTCGTGGTTTGAAAGGTGCTGCTCGCGGGGCAGTTCTGTTGCCCTGCTTGGGTCGTTACAGAGAAAGGAGAGCCAAAGCGTTGGCGATTTACTTCAACACGGCGGCATTCTACGGCCAACTGCTGGGCAGCCGATAGCTGCTCATAATCTCGATAAGCATCAGACCGCATTGAGGCAAGTTGTAGCTGGCGTAATTGAGTGATGGCCTGATCGCGGGCGATCTGAGTAGCAAACTGACTGGGGCCCACAAAGCGGGCCCCAGCAGTGACAGCTACCACTGCCAAAAGCAAAATCACTACCACCAACTCGACTAAGGTAAAACCGCGTTGGGGGCGCATTGAGATGCCTTAATTATTTACATGCATTTGTATCAACTTTAACTGTTGCTACTGCAGTACTTGTTGCTTGAGTGTAAGTAAGGAAGCACGTACCAGCTGCGCCGCTAATTTCAGTCAAAGTAATATTTGCAACTGTAGCTGTTGACGTTGGCAGAATTGCCCAGTTAGCGTCAAAACCTTCAATGGCCTTGTCGATACCGCCTGTGGCTGCTTTCGGATAACCGTATGCTGTATCTACAGAGTCTGTCGCATTAATCTTCACGCTTGATGAATCTTTAGCTTCATTGCCATCGATCGCAGATTTCGCGTAAACGATTGAGCTAGCACCATTGATTGCACCAGCTAGACCTTCAAGCGCTGCATTACGTGCATCACCTTGTAGGTTTAGGAAGCGTGGCGCTGCTGTTACCGCCAAAATACCCAAAATAACAATAACCACAACCAATTCGATAAGAGTAAAACCGCCTTGACGTTTCATAAGTAAAGCTCCATTTATTGCGCTAAATTCACTACCACACGGCCAGATGCCGGCTTATAGGTAAAAAAATGTACCCCAGCAAGGTTCGATGGGGACGTTTTGGCTGACGCCATTTGATAGTAAGTACAAACATTGACGTTTGTTATTAATGCTAAATATTGATGTTTATTAACATCAAATTCAGTTCTGGTAGCGGTTTGAGGGGCGTTTTGCATTAACTCCACCATCAAATCTACACAGTCCTGTTCTGTGACGGTTAACACCGCGCCTTGTCCATTCTTGGCGAGGGAAAAAGGATGCCCCTCTCGGATCCCGCGCCCGAACGCATCCTTAGTACCGGTTAGCTTAAAGTCGGTACCATCGTAATTTACGACTGGGTAGCCTTGATTATCTCGGCTGCGGCCATTGGCTTCCCATTGTGCGCGTATGGCTAATACGGCAGAAGAAAAGCCCCCCGCAACACCTTGAATACTCGCTCTGCGCGCTTCATCGGCGGTATTTAACAACCGAGGTAACAACGCGGCGGCCAATAAGCCAATCACCACGACCACCAGCACTAACTCAATAAGCGAAAAGCCCCGCGAATACTTCGCTGCCATTGCATTTCATCCCTGTCACAATCATTGCAACTCGCGCTGCAATGTAATACTGCGTTGAATGTTTTCGGCTTAGTGAGTGTTAACGGTCAAATACATAAATATTTATTAACATTTTGTCACTAAGCCGTTGCCCTTCCAAATATTTTTGCTTTCTTTGCGCAAAAATACATCTCACATCACTGTCGGCGGCGTAATTAGCACCAATTTTATCAATAAATGACTCACAGCATGCAACTTTTTGGCAAATATTGCCTTAAGCGATGTGAAATCAGTGAACTAGCCCCCCTTGGCTAAATCCATCATGTCCCACATTGGTAAGAAAATACCCAGCGCTAGCAACAGCACCATACCGGCAACAACCAGCAATAACAGCGGCTCAATGCGCGCAGTTAGGGTTTTTAACTCATAATCCACTTCTCGGTCATAGAAATCAGAGGCTTCCAAAAGCAGATCATCAATTTGTCCCGTCTCTTCCCCAACAGCGATCATCTGCTGCACTAACGGGGTAAAGATGCCACTTTGTGCTGCGGTCACCGTCATACTGGTGCCCGCTTCTATGCCCGATTTCATCGACATTAATCGCAACTCAAGATAACGATTCCCCAACGACTCCGCCGCCAGTTGGATCGCCTGATTGAGTGGCACGCCCGCTTTGAGCATCAACGAAAAACTGCGAGAAAAACGGGATAACTGCGCTCGATTAACAATGCTACCGACAATCGGCACCCGTAAACGCCAACCATCCCAGCGCTCCCGCCCAGTCGGCGTTCCCACCCATGCCTTGGTTGCCGCGAACGTAAGAGCCATGCCGCCCAACATCGCATACCAGTAATTAACGAAGAAATTGGACATGCCAATCAAAATTTGCGTGGGCAGCGGCAGATCGACACCAAACTTTGAAAACATGGTGGCGAACTGCGGGATCACCTTGAGGTTCAAGATCACCAACGCCAAACCAATCGCGGTAATGACGAAGATTGGGTAACGCATCGCCGAGCTGATCCGGCGACGGGTTTCCATCTCTTGCTCAAAGTAATTGGCTAGTTGCAGCAGGGCATCTTCCAATCGACCGGTACTTTCACCGACTGAAATCATCGATACGAAGAGCTCTGAAAACACGCGCGGATGCTCACGCATCGCCACTGACAAGGCGCGACCATTGGCCAAGTCTGTATGAACTTGAGTGAGTGCGTTGACCAACATTTTATTGGTCGAGCTTTGGGACAAGCCACGGATCGCTCGCAGTAAGGGTACGCCCGCCTTAGTTAAGCTGTACATTTGGCGACAAAAAATCACCAACGGATCGAGCGGGATCGGTCGCTTAAAGAGTTCGGCTAGATCGACATCTTGACGTGCGCTGCCGCGACCTTCGCTAATTTTGGTTGGGGTGATCCCTTGGCGCAGCAAAACTTCTGCCGCAGTATCTAAGCTGCTAGCCTCGATTTTGCCACTGACCTCTTTGCCGCCAGCGCCTCGTCCTCGATAACGAAACGTACCCATCAAGACTCCCAGTTATCGCTGATTGGCTGTTGCAATGCATGATGCTCACCATCACCCAGCAACATCACTTCATCGAGTGTGGTTAATCCCTGCTCTGCCAACGCCATCGCGCTTTCAACCAGCGGCTTATAACCCTCGCTACAACGGGCAAGTTGCGCAAACTTCACCGCATCATTGCCACGCAGCGCATCCATCATAGGCACATCGATTTCGAGTAATTCAAACACCCCGATCCGACCTTTATAACCGGTCAGGTTACAGTTCTGACAACCATTACCTTTGCGGAAGGTTTGCCCCGCCGCGAGAGGAAAACGGCTGCGAACCCAACTGGTTTGCATCGCATCCGGTTGCGCTGGCTGACCACAATCAGGGCAGATCCGGCGCACCAAACGTTGGGCGAGCACTGCGCGAACCGAGCTCGCCACCAAGTAACCCGGCGCGTTCATGTCTAACATACGCAAGGCACTGTCGATGGCATCGTTGGTGTGCAAGGTAGACAACACCAAGTGACCGGTTAGCGCGGCGCGCAGACCAATTTCGACGGTCTCTTCATCACGCATCTCACCGATCAAAATGATATCGGGATCTTGACGCAAGAAAGTACGCAGCGCGCTGGAAAACGTCAGGCCAATTTTGCTGTTCACTTGGACTTGGTTGATCCGCGGCAAGCGATATTCCACCGGATCTTCGGCGGTAATAATTTTCTTCTCTGGCGTATTGAGCTCGCTCAACGCGCCGTACAGGGTGGTGGTTTTACCCGAGCCGGTTGGGCCGGTAACCAAAATCATGCCGTGCGGGCGCTTTAGCTGGCGACGAAAGCGCACGAGCAGATCATCAGGCATACCAATGTGCTTGAGATCCAAGATCCCCGCCGATTGGTTCAACAAACGCATCACCACCGCTTCGCCGTATTCGGTTGGCAAGGTGGAGATACGCACATCGACACTGTTACCGCGCACGCTCACATTAAAACGGCCATCTTGCGGTAAGCGGCGCTCGGAAATATCGAGCCCACTCATCAGCTTCAAACGCAGTACCAGCGCAGACGCCGCACTGACTTCATTGAGCAGGGTTTCATGCAACACGCCATCGACGCGCTGGCGAATACGCAGGGCTTTTTTGTCGGGTTCAATGTGAATATCGGAGGCGCCAACTTGGATCGCATCTTCAAATAACGAGTTGATCAGCTTAACAACGGTAACTTCTTCGCTGGCATCGTCATCCAACGCGCCGAACGCCATATCGCTCATCGAGCCGCTTTGATGCTCGGCTTGCAACTGCTCAGCGAATGAGTGAATTTCACGGGTACGGCGGTAGCAGCGATCAAACGCTTGCAGCAGATCTTTTTCCGTGGCGATCACCAAATCAATCGCGTATTCACTGAGCTGCGCCATTAAGGCTTCTTGGGCACCAAGATCGGCCGGATCACTCATCGCGACACGCAAGCCTTCTCCGGAATAGCCCACCACCAGCGCACGCAATCGACGAGCATGCACTTCAGGCAATAACTGAACCGCGTCGACATCGACTTGGAAACGGTTCAAATCCAGTACCGGGATCCCAAGCTGCTCTGATAAAAACGTCAGCAGCTGATCTTCATTGATAAAGCCCAGTTGGATCAGGGTATCGCCAAGCTTACGCCCCGTGCCTTGCTGTGACTGCAAAGCGTGAGTCAGTTGCTGCTCATTGATCACGCCTTCTTCAACCAGTAGATCCCCTAAGCGTTTACGCAGTTTAATCGCCATTATTGCTCTCCTGCGCGACGTTGTTGCTGCAGTGCGGCGAGGCGCTGGCGCACAAATTGTTGCGATTGCGCTGAGATCCCGCCAAATTGACCCGCTTTTTGATAAGCCTGCTCAGCTTGAACAAAGTCACCATCACGATCGGTAGCGATCGCCAATCCCAACCACCAGCGGCCGTCGTTATCTAACTGCTCAGTCAGATACTGGTAGCTTTCACGCGCCTGATTGTTGCGATTAAGCTGCTGCGCCAATGCGCCGCGCAGTGCGGCATATTCGACGGTTGGCGTGTTCGGCCAATACATCAAGGCGGTCAGTGCTTGCTGCGGATCTGACTCTTTCGACAAAATTTTCGCCATGGTTAATCGCAGGTGTTGGCTCGCCGGATTGCGCTCAATACCTTGCTTCAACACCCCTAAGGCGTGATTGGTTTCGCGACGCCCATACAACAAGGCCGCCACTTGGGAGCGCAATGGCTCATCGTCCGGCGCATAATTCAGCGCGGTTTGAAAATCGGCGAGCGCTTGTTGCAAATCGCCCCGATCCATGGCGGTTTTTGCCCGTTGTTTCGCTTGCGCTGCCAGTTGATCTGACGTTAACGATTCTACCGAGATACTGAGCTCGCCTTGTGCGCTCGACGCTGCAAGCTCTTCTTGGTCAGCGCTTGCGGTCGTTGCATTCGCCGCGCGATCAGCATCGGCGATCTCTTGCGACGCGAGGCCTTGATCTGGCGATGAACTTTGCGCTGGCGATGCAGTATTTACTTCAGGCGCGCTCAATATTTGGCGATCGCTACGCGCTTGCTGGCTGACGTTTTGCTGCGTTGCCGTTTGCTGAGCTGTCACAGACTGACCGCTTGGCGCTGCTCTTTCACTGTCGAGCGGCAGAGGTTGCACCTTCGCCGCTAATTGATTGTTCACTGTGGTCGCTGCTTTTAAGTGCGACATCGCCGCAGGCTGAGCGTTTTGCACTCGCGCAAGAACATTGGTCGAAACCGGCGCATCACTGACCGTAGTCACGTTGACTGGTTGCGCTTCGTTGGCAAGCAACGCGGCGTCTTCAATAAACGCGTCTTTTTCCGACAGGGCGCTAGGCTTTGTCACATTGGTCTCTGCCACATAGCTATCTGTCACATAGCTATCTGTCACAGCGGTTTCCGGCAAGGCATCAGCTTGTGAGACAACAGCGATGTTCACCGCATTGTCTTGCGCTAACTCAGCGCTAGATCCGGTTAGTGCATCCGTTGGCAATTCTGGCAAGGTGACAACAAGTTCACTCTCTAACACCGGCTGTGAAGGCGTGCTCGCAGGCGATTGAGGGTCGGTTGTAACTGCCGATTGCGGCGCACTTGAGCGTTGACCTAGCCACCAACCACCAGCTGCAACGCCAACCAAAACGGCACATCCGCAGACTACCCAAGGCCAGCGGCGAGGAACAGGTCGAATGGACGCTGCTTGTAGTCCCGGACGACCGTCGAGGCTGGTGTCTTTTTCAGACAATTGCTGCAACATCTTATTAATGGCGCTCATTTTTTATCTCCACGCCCAACTGAGCATGCTATCAAGCATCGGCAGTTCGGCGTCGTGGGTATCTCTGATCGCGGCAACAATTGCTGCGCGACTCACAAAGCCCTGCCGATGCCCATAGGCATGCAGTAAAGCTTTATGACAAATAACATTGATCAATCGCGGGATCCCGCGACTGGCTTTGAAAATTAATCGGCAACCGGATAACGAAATTAACTCGTTGCTGCCATTGCTGCACACCAAGCGATGCTCGATATACGCACGGGTTTCCGCCAAACTCAACGGTCGTAAACCGGCGCTAAAACTGATCCGCTGGCGCAATTGGCGCAGGCTATGCGACGACAAGCGTAAATCCAATTCCGGTTGCCCAACCAGCACGATGTGGATCAGTTTTTCCTGCTCCGTTTCGAAGTTGGCGAGCAAGCGGATCGCTTCCAGTGCTTCATCACTTAACGCTTGCGACTCATCCAGCACGACCACCGCTTGGCGTCCGGCTTGGCGCAAACTCACCAATTGGCGCTGCAGTGCATCAATCAGGTTGGCGCCAGTCAGGCTGCTGTCTAAACCAAACTCCACTGCTATCGCTTGGCGCAGAGTTTCGCCGCTATCACTCGGCGTCGGCAAGTAAGCTAACTCGACCTCGTCAGGCAGTTGTTGGATCAACAATCGGCACAGCATGGTTTTACCGGTACCCACTTCGCCGGTCACCTTGATGATCCCCTCGCCCATTTGCAACGCCGCCAATACCGTGTTGATCGCTTCAACATGGGGCGGCAGTGCATAAAACAGCGCAGTGTTCGGGGTCAGGCTAAACGGCAAACGGTTTAGGCCAAAGTGGGCTTCATACACGGCTTACTGCTCCGGGAACCAAGTGTCTAACAGATCGCGAGAACGTTCGATTTCGTTCTCCCAGGTATCCGCACCGACCACGGTAGGGCGGATCAAGATCACCAGTTCAGTTTTGGTGTGCAAGCGCGAGACATTACGGAACAGATGGCCCAATCCCGGTACATCACCGAGCAGTGGCACTTTGCTGACTTGATCGGTGTAACCTGAGCGCATCAAACCGCCGATCACGACCACATCACCGCTTTGGGCGTGAATAATTGAGTCCGACTCACGAATAGAGCTGCTTGCCAATGGCAGCGACAGCGCGCCTTGGTTGTTGCCCAAATCGATCTGTTTAATATCTTCAGTGACTTCAATAACCGCCGGGTGAACATGCAACAGCACGCCGCCTTGATCGTCAATTTGCGGGGTAACATCGAGTGAAATGCCAGAGAAGAACGGCGTCAGCTCTAGATCTGATGACACATTGTTGTTTTCAGTGCTGGCATCACTTGAAATATTGGTGACGAAGAACTGATCATTACCGACTTTGATCACCGCTTTTTGGTTATTCGCAGCGGTCACGCGCGGGCTAGAGAGCACATTCACGTCACCTTGGGTTTCCATAAAACTCAGTACCGCTTCAAAGTTGCCATCACCAATCGTGATGTTAGTTTGACCGCCTAGCGTGGTACCAATCAAATCTTGCGCCGGTAAGGCCACACCCGTGCCAACCCGATCGACACCGATCACCGTACCGCCAATCGAAGACGTAATGTTGCTCCAGTTGATCCCTTGCTGATAGCCGTCACTCAAGGTCACTTCCAAGATCTTGGCTTCCAAAATCACTTGGCGGCGCAAACGCTCTTGCGACAATCCGAGGAATTGGCGCACCTCACGCAATTGATCAGAAGGCGCACGTACCGTCACTAGGCTAGCTTGCGGTGATACCACCACCGAGTTGCCTTCTGCATCACCAATGATCGATTGAATGCTGCGCTCAAGCTGAACCCAAAATTCGCTATTACTTTCGGTGGTGATCACCGTGCCGCCAGCTTGCGAGCCCGTGCCTGAATTCGCGCTTGAATTGGAAGAGTCGCTGTCACCGTAATCGCCGTTGATCAGCGAGCCGGTGCTCACTGATGTCATGGACTTACCGGCACGTGTGAGCTGAAGGTAGTCCACGGTGAAGGTTTCTGTGCGCAAACCGGCTGGCAAAACTTGGATAATTTTGCCGCGGCGCTGCACCTGATAGCCGTAGATATCAGACACCACCGCCAGCACTTCATCCAGCGTGACAGATTGAAGATTTAAAGTGATGTTACCGCTGACACCGGGGTGCATGACCACGCTGTACTGGGTGCCTTGCACTAAGCTGCCGAAAAATTGATTTACTTCAATCCCATTGGCATTGATGCTGAAACGCTGCGCATCAACCGCTTGCACGCTGCGTTGTTCCGCCTGCCATTCGGCGGGCATCAGATCGGCGTTCACCGACGAGGGAATTTGATCCAGCGCTTGATGCTCAGCCAAGGTGTCGTTCAAGGTCTGTTGGATTTCAGTGGGGGCGCGATGCCCCATCGAACATCCCGTCACAAGCAAGACCAATCCTGCTAATAGTCCTTTTTGCATGCTACAACCTATTGTCTTATGAATTCTGGAAACATCGTCAGTTCCAACTGACGTCCACCGCGAGTGAGAGTCACTTGTTGCGCCGTGATGGCTTTTACCTGATAGCCGGAGACGCTATCGCCCGGCGCGACCAACTCACCACTGATCACGGCCGAACACTGCTCGCGGCACAAAATACTGTCTAAACGTGGCATTGGCGCAGCGGTGGTGCGCGTTGTCGGCGCGACGATCTGCGTTTTAGGCTCGGTATAGCCCAGCGGCGCCGTCGGATCGGTGATCGCCCAAGCGCCACTTGAGAGCGCTGCACTGCCTAAAGCCAAGAGTAAAAAAGCCCACTTACCCACTGATAAATACCTCTCTTGGTCCTAAGGTGTATACCACCAGCCTAACGTGCGCTTTCGGGTACTCCGCCACTTGGTAGTGAAAGCTTTCCCAGTAGAACACCACGGGCAACTGCTCTAGGGCTTGCAAGTAGTGATAGATATCGACGTAGCGCCCTTCTAACTGGATCTCAAACGGGTGCACGAAATAGCCGCCACCTTGCAATGCCGCTGGCGCTGAAGATGAAAAAGGAGCCGTGGCCGCATCGCTCTGGGCAACGTCTTTCTCTTCTGCCGCGCTAGCTTCTTTCGCCAAAGCTTCTTCTGTCATCGCCTCTTCGCTGACTAAGCGTCTTGCCGGCAACGATTGAAATTTAAGTAGCTGCACGTTTTTTGCCTGACTAAACGCCTGCTCAATCACTTGCGCCATCAAGCTTGGGGTCACTAAGTGCCCCACTTTGTCTTGCATTGACTCATCCAACAACTCAACGCGCTGCTCCAATGCGGTAATGCGTTGATCGATCTCTTTGTCGGGATCAATTTGCAATAGTGCCTGCGTTAAGGTGATTTGCTGTTGCTGAGTGTTAATTTGCCCTTCAACACGGCTGATCTCTTGGCGAGTAAACTGCAACTCGTTCCACTTAGGCTCAAGAAATTGCAACGCGCCTAGGTAAAGGATCAGTAACGTACCGGTCGCGAAAATGATGCCTTTCTCGCGCGAGGAGAGAGCACTGAATTTCTCTTTACTGGTTTGCCAAAACTGCATTGTCACTCCCACTCAATTACCGTGACACGGAATGCTGCGCATTGTGTGTTTGCAACGAAAACGCGAGGCGATCATCTTCGTCGCGCTGAATATTTAACTGACGAAAGCCGCGCTCATACAGGTGCGGCTGGCCTGCAAAATCTTGCACCCAAATAGGCACATCTTCGGCATTGGCGGTATAGCCGCTGATATCCATCTGCTCGCCTTTGATTGCAATGCGTTGGATTGATATCTCTGGGCGATAGATCTGCGCCAGATCGGCCATCACACCGGCGTATCCTACCGCTAAGCTCTTGTCGTGCGTCACCAACGCATTCATCGACAGCTCGGTATCGGCAATATTTTGCTCTAACCGCGCCGCATAGCGCTGCTTAAACTCTGATGGCTCGCGGCTGGCTAAGAGTTCGCTAAGATCAGTGATTTGGGTTTGCAATTGGCTTCGCTGTATTTCCAATTGCGATAACTGTGCGGTTTCATCTTGCTGCACCTGCTGTAACCAAGCCCAACCAGCGATCAGACCGACACTGCAGAGCAACCAACAACCCACCATTGTATTGAGCGACAACCACTCACGGCGCGGTCGCATATCTTCGGGGTACAGATCGAGCTGCGATGGCATACAACCTGCTGCCGCGATTAACGCGCCCATCGGCAAGCCGAGATCAGCAAATAGCGGTACCGCTTTGATGCCTAAACGCTGCTCTAACTGTTCGGCGATCTGTTGATCTTGTTCGCGATCACAGCAAATACTGACTTGGCGCGCAGGGCTGCCTTTCAGTTGCGCCGAGAGATAGTCCAGCGAGCGCTGCATTTCCAGCGCAAGGGATTCCAGCACCAAGGCATTGACATTATCGCCACTCAGCGGCGGCTGGATCGAACGTAACTGGCGTTGAAAACAATGGGTTTGTTGATGGAACGCAGCGGCAATGAACGGCGCTTCACCTTGGCGATAAAACAGCATCTCACTGCCTTCTTTAGCCACCAAGTGCCCCAACACATGCTCTTCTACCGTAACGCCTGCGACGGTAACATTGGCGCTTTCGCACGCCGCTAAGATCTGACGTAATCTTTCTTTGCGTACGATATAAGCTTGAATCTTGTTGCTTTGGAGATGCTTGGTGCCATCCACCGCCAAATTGGTCGGCGAGTCATTCACCAGATCTTTCACCAAAAACGGCAACGCGGTTGGCCATTCTTCGCGCGGAACCTCCGGCATATCGAGCTGCAACGATTGATACTGGCCTTGGCCAAAAACCAACTGCACCGACAGCCCTTCAATACCGGCTTCTTTTACCGCCTCTTTTAACGGCGTGTCCAGTGGCGAAGACCATGTCGCAGCGCGAAATGCCCAACGAAAGGCACTCGATTCTGGCGTATGTCCGTTCGCGACGTATACGCCATCAGCAAGAATCGCAATCGATGCCTTGCTGGTTTTGCTGCTTTCGCGGGAAAATAATTTCAATCCCATACTGCTCTATACGCTCCTCGCCCAAACACGACTGTTAATAGACCCAACATTAGGCGTTAATTATTTAATATTACTGAGTAAAATAGCGTGCCCTTGCTCGAATCGACGCAAACGCAAAAGTGATCTTTATTCCAAAATTTCATCTATTTTTTCATTTTCGTCGCAATTCTGCACCAAAAAATCTCCCTTGGCCTATGGCAATGCCTAGTCGTTGCAAGCACTGCCACTCTTTTTCGGTTTCGACACCCACAGCCACCAGCTGGGTTTCGCTATCGGCGCAAGAGCCGATCATACTGCGGATAAACAGCTGATTTTCAGAGCGTTGATGGATATCTTTGATCAAACTTCGGTGCAGCTTGATCATGCTCGGATTCAACTCTTTGATGTAGTGCGTGCTGACAACGGTTCGGCCAGCGTGATCGATCACTAACTGCCCACCTAAGCCACGCAGTAACTTCGCAAACAAGCGCAAGCCATCTAACGAAGCCACCGCGCTACCTTCGGTGATTTCAATACTCAGCCTGGCCACATCATGACGCGGTAAAGCCAATAGCTGATGGCTCAACCAGCGATAAAACCCTTTGTCGATCAGTGACGACACGCTGACGTTAACCGAGATGGCTTTATCACCATGTTGCAACGCATCAATCGCTTTTATCAGCATCAGCTTGTCTAGTCGCGGAAGATAACCGATCTCTCGTAGCACGGGCACAAAACGCGATGCCTTAACCAAGACCCCGTTTTCATCTTTAACTCGAGCTAACCACTCATGATGCAACAGCGTGTTACCTCGATGTACCGGTTGCTCGTAAACAATCACCGCGTTATTGGCAAAAATCGTGTCGAACAGGGTTCGCCAGCGCACATTGCCTTTGTGCTCGCCTAGTTGGATGTCTTTACGGAAAGCAAACCAGCTATTGGCGCCCTGAAGCTCGGCACTTTTACGCGCCATCGCCGCTTCATCCATCACCCGCATCGCCGGCTCACCAGAAAAGCCATAGCTCACACCGATATGGCACCAATTATCTCGGTCGATCTCGGCCGGCGTATCCAGCCGATCAAGGTTCTTTAATAACTGATTAATCAGAGTCGAGACTTCCACTTGGGACGGATTAGGCAGCAGCAACGCAAACTCGAACGGGAAATAGCGCGAGAACACCGCATCGATTTCCCGCTGGGCAAAGTTGCTGATCACCATCGCCACTTCTTTAACAAACTGATCTGCATTGGGATCTTCGTCTTCCCATTGATCATCATCCGCAATTTTTATCCGGATCACTGCACCTTGCGCATCGGGCTCACGCAGCAATGCGCTCAAACGGCTATCAAACAGCACGCGATTCGCCGCGCCAGTCAGTTGATCGAGAAAAGTATGAGTACGGATGAAGGTATCGAAACGGCTGCGCTCTTGCCGTGCATCTTGCAGCTCGGCAATCACTTGATCTAACGCGAGGCTCGCGGTACCCGGCCACTCTTCTTCTGAGCCTTTTTTGACGATATCCATTCGGCCAGCGAGGATCATTCGCCCACGAGTTTCGAGCAATTCAGAGCCATGCAGTTGCTGACGCAGCCAGCGGATCCCAAAGGTCATCCCGATAGCGATGATCAGTATCGCTAACGAGGTCGCACTCATCGGCCCTAGCGCGTAGGTGGAATGGGAAAAGGCGTGCGCCGCTTCAATCTTGATCGTCACGCCCGGATTGCGCACTAAGCTGTACTCGGCTTGAAAGACCGAAGGCTGGGCGACAATTTGGGTTTGCTGGTAATGAAACAGGACGCCCGCATCACTGACGACTTCAAAAGACAAGACATCTGCAGCACGCAGAACCCGTGGCAACCAAATCGCGGCGTTCTTGATCCCTTCCGGATCGGCCAGCTCTTCATCAACCACGGTGACCATACGCGCCAAACTGTTTTCCAACGACGCTTCACCTAAATAACGAAACGTCAACGTACCGCCAATAAACAACACTAGCATCGCACTGAACACGACTAAGGTGACGAACGCCACCAAGCGGTTGCTTAATTTCATCCCTGATGCTCTTCTCATAACATCCCAACGCAATCTGGCCTTTCTTGATATTGTGCATTGTGTATAAAGCAAACACAATCGCATCCTACTGTGTTTTTAGAATTTGAAAGCGCATGTCTCTTGGTCATTTTGCGACACAAGAGTGTTAAAAATCGAATGTTGAGTTGTTATAGGAAGAATAAGCCGATTTATTTCAGCTTTTGTTGCGCTAATTCCCGATTCACGCCACCATAGGCGGAAGTCGAAGGGAGAGGTTGTCATGGACTGGATCACGTGTACCAAAACATATATCACAGTGGTGGAGCAAGGTACGTTAGCCAAAGCGGCCAGTGTGCTGAATACCACCAGCAGCGCCTTGTCAAAGCGCCTAGCCTGGCTAGAGCAACAACTCAATGTCCAACTGCTCAAACGTACCACCCGTAGCTTGACCATGACCGACGCGGGCCAGTTGTTCTACGCTCGTAGCCGCCATCTCTTGCAGGGCTGGCAAGATCTGATCTCCGAAACCCATTCTGCCTATTCTGAGGTGAGCGGCATTTTCCGCATCGGCGCGCCGTTGTCGATCGGTAACCGCTTTTTGGTCGCCTATATCGCCGAATTTATGCAGCGCTATCCGAAACTGCGGGTCGAGCTACACACGATCACGTCTGGTGCGCTGCCGGATCTCAATCTCGATATTTTTATCTGTCGTGAGATCAATGACTTTAATTCCAGCAGCTATATTGCGAAAAAGCTCTACTACTTCCAACCTAGCTTTTATGCGTCGCCCTCTTATCTAGAGCAACACGATCCCATCGAGACCATTGAGCAGTTGATCACTCATAATATCTTGCTGTTTGGTAACCAAAGCGGCGAGCAGATCCATGATTTTGAAAATGGACAGCGTTTAAAGTTGCGCGGCAACTTCACCAGCTCCAACCCAGAAGCGTTGGTCGGGGCGGCAGTTGCGGGCATGGGGATCATTTTGGTGGGTCAAAACAATGTGCGTCGCGAGCTCGACAAGGGCCTTCTTGTTCCTGTCATGCCCACCTTGAAAAAACCTCGCCAAACGGCATACGCCTACTACCCAAAGCTCGATTTTAACCACACTACTACCCAACTGTTCCTTGCCTTTATGCAGGAAAAAACTGCAGCCGAGCAGTAGTAGAAAACAACAAAACAGCAGTACCAAAAACGAAAATGCCCGTCACAAGGACGGGCATCAGAGCGAAATCGCAGAGTTGATTAGAACGGAATATCGTCGTCAAAATCAACTGGTGGCTCATTGTATTGTGGTTGTTGCTGCTGCGGCGCTTGTTGCTGTTGCTGCGGCGCAAAACCTTGGTTTTGAGGCTGCTGAGGTTGACCCCAGTTGTTGCCTTGTGGCTGACCGCCCATTTGTTGGTTGCCGCCCATTGGCGCGCCGCCACCCATAGGAGCACCACCGCCTTGACGACCACCGAGCATTTGCATGGTGCCGTTAAAGCCTTGGACAACGACTTCGGTGGTGTAACGGTCTTGACCGTTTTGATCTTGCCACTTACGGGTTTGAAGTTGACCTTCAATATAAACTTGCGAGCCTTTACGCAGGTACTCACCCGCTACTTCCGCAAGTTTGCCGTAAAGCGCAACATTGTGCCATTCAGTCTTTTCACGTTGCTCACCGGTGTTTTTATCACGCCAAGATTCAGACGTCGCTAGCGTGATGTTTGCAACAGCACCACCATTAGACATGTAGCGAACTTCAGGATCTTTACCCAAGTTCCCTACTAGGATAACTTTGTTAATACCACGACTGGCCATAGTAAGCTCCGGTTGTTGAATAGCCGTATCGGCTGCCATACTCAAATTAATTAATTCGTCAGTGTACCACGCGAGGAGATGGCTATCCTAGCCTTACCATGCGTTATACCGATCTATTTAACACTTACGGACGTACCCAAAGTACACCTGTGTTTTTATACAGCATAAACTTTCCTGACCCTAATTGCTATGCAATAATGGCCGAATCCACTTAAAAACAGAATGCTCAACTCATGGACAAAATCGAGATCCGCGGTGCTCGCACCCACAACCTGAAGAACATCAATCTTACGATCCCGCGCGATAAATTAGTGGTGATCACCGGGCTATCTGGCTCGGGAAAATCCTCGCTAGCGTTCGATACCTTGTATGCCGAAGGCCAGCGCCGCTACGTGGAATCACTGTCGGCGTACGCTAGACAGTTTTTGTCCTTGATGGAAAAGCCCGATGTCGAGCATATCGAAGGGCTCTCTCCGGCGATCTCGATTGAGCAAAAATCCACCTCGCACAACCCGCGCTCAACCGTCGGTACGATCACTGAGATCTACGATTACCTGCGACTGCTTTATGCGCGTGTCGGTGAGCCCCGCTGTCCGACCCACGATGTCACTCTGGCGGCCCAGACTGTCAGCCAAATGGTGGACAAAGTCTTATCCTTAGAGGAAGGCACCAAATTGATGCTGCTAGCGCCAGTGGTAAAAGAGCGTAAAGGCGAGCACGTCAAAACCTTTGAAAACCTCGCCGCGCAAGGTTTTATTCGTGCCCGCGTAAATGGTGAGGTGTGCGATCTTTCCGATCCTCCAACCTTAGAGCTACACAAAAAGCACACCATTGAAGTCGTGGTGGATCGCTTCAAAGTGCGCGGCGATCTACAACAACGCCTAGCGGAATCGTTCGAAACCGCCCTTGAGCTCACTGGCGGTACGGCGGTGATCACGGGTATGGATGACAGCTTTACTGAGCATTTGGTATTTTCTGCCAATTTCGCCTGTCCACACTGTGGTTACAGCATGCAAGAGCTTGAACCACGCCTGTTCTCGTTCAACAACCCAGCCGGTGCGTGTCCAACCTGTGATGGCCTAGGGGTACAGCAGTACTTTGACGAGCAACGCGTGGTGCAAAATGATGAACTCAGCCTTGCCGGTGGTGCGATTCGCGGCTGGGATCAACGTAACTTCTACTATTTCCAAATGCTTAAATCGCTGGCTGAGCATTATGACTTTGACGTCAGCGCGCCGTTTAACACCTTGAGCAAGAAAGTCCAAGAGGTGATTTTAAAAGGCTCTGGTCGAACCGAAATCGAGTTTAAGTACATCAACGATCGCGGTGACATTACAGTGCGCCGTCACCCGTTTGAGGGGATCCTCAACAATATGGAGCGCCGCTACCGCGATACGGAATCCAATGCGGTACGCGAAGAGCTCGCCAAGTTTATCTCCAATAAAGCCTGTGGTAGTTGCTCCGGCACCCGTCTTCGTGAAGAAGCGCGTCATGTGTTTGTCGACGACACCCGTTTGCCAGAAGTGTGTGAAATGAGCATCGCAGGAGCACTGTCATTCTTTGACGAGCTCAACCTGCAAGGCCAGCGCGCCCAAATTGCAGAAAAGATCTTAAAAGAGATCCGTGATCGCCTGCAATTCCTCGTCAATGTCGGTCTGAACTATTTGAATCTATCGCGCAGCGCTGACACCCTATCCGGTGGTGAAGCGCAGCGTATTCGCCTTGCTAGCCAAATTGGTGCAGGTCTAGTTGGGGTGATGTATGTGTTGGATGAGCCATCCATCGGCCTACACCAACGCGATAATGAGCGTCTACTCCAAACCCTTGTGCATCTGCGTGATCTCGGCAATACCGTTTTAGTCGTCGAGCATGACGAAGACGCGATCCGCGCGGCAGATCATATTATCGATATCGGCCCAGGGGCTGGCGTCCACGGTGGCCAAGTCGTTGCTGAAGGTCAATATGAAGACATCATCAATGCCGAAGCCTCACTGACCGGCCAGTACCTCAGTGGTAAACGCCAAATTGAGGTGCCGGCTGAGCGCACACCGTTTGATCCAGAGAAGGTCATTGAACTGCGTGGCGCAAGCGGCAACAACTTGAAAGACGTCGATGTCGATATCCCAGTAGGTCTGATGACGTGCATTACCGGCGTTTCGGGCTCAGGGAAATCGACACTGATCAACGACACCTTTTACCGTATCGCGCATCAACAGCTAAATGGCGCAACGACCGGCGAAGCGGCGCCGTACCAGTCGATCACCCATTTGAGCCACTGCGATAAAGTTATCGACATCGATCAAAGCCCGATCGGCCGCACGCCGCGTTCAAATCCAGCAACCTATACCGGTATTTTCACCCCGATCCGTGAGCTCTTCTCTGCCACGCAAGAATCTCGCTCTCGTGGTTATAAACCGGGCCGTTTTAGCTTCAACGTCAAAGGCGGTCGTTGTGAAGCCTGCCAAGGCGATGGCGTGATCAAAGTGGAAATGCACTTCTTACCGGATGTGTATGTGCCGTGTGATGTGTGTAAGGGCAAGCGCTACAACCGCGAAACCTTAGAGGTAAAGTACAAAGGCAAGTCGATCCATGAAGTCCTTGAAATGACAGTAGAAGATGCGAGAGATTTCTTTGAACCAGTTCCAGCAATTGCGCGAAAACTGCAAACCCTGATGGACGTTGGGCTATCGTATATCCGCCTTGGCCAAGCGGCCACAACGCTATCGGGTGGTGAAGCGCAGCGCGTTAAATTGGCCAAAGAGCTATCAAAACGTGATACAGGAAAAACCCTGTATATTCTGGACGAGCCGACAACCGGTCTGCATTTTCACGATATCCAGCAATTGCTGACGGTATTGCACCGCTTACGTGATCACGGTAATACCATTGTCGTCATCGAGCATAACCTCGATGTGATCAAAACCGCCGACTGGATCATTGATTTAGGCCCTGAAGGCGGTAACGGCGGCGGCCAAATTGTTGCGGTCGGCACACCGGAATCCGTTGCTCTAGTAGAAGGCTCACACACAGCCAGTTTTCTAAAACCTATGTTGTAAGGACACCAAATTGCTGCACGTCGAAGGAACCAGCTTGGAAACAAGCCAACCCAAAATTAAGCGCCCTCTCACCCGCTGGTTTCTTGGCGGGATGGGATTTATCTTTTTTGTGGCGATGAATATGTTTCTCCACAACCATGGAGGAGCTGGTTTATCCATCCCGTATAATCAAATGGTTTGGGCCGGTATTGCGTTTGTCATCAGCGTAGGTATTGTCGAAGCATGTCGACAAGGTACTTGGCGTTATAGCAACCTTACGTTGTTGCTATTTGGCTGCTGTGTTCTACTGACTATCCCGCTATTCTACCCCCACTCGACATTTGAGGACGCATCGTCCCGTATTGGTGCTCTATGGGCTGGTTGGTTACTATTCTCTTCATTACAACAATTTAAGTTTTCGTTAGCTCAGCGTGAAAGCTTGCTTTGGTTCATCTTGTTGTGTGCCATTATTCAAGCAGGCCTCGGTTGGGTGCAACATCTTATTTTTGAGCAAGAAAATCCTATGGGTTATAACGTGGCAAGCGGCCGCCCCTATGGGATGTTTCAGCAAGTCAATGTAATGGCAAGCTTTATGGCGACAGGCCTCATTTTGTCTGGGTACCTGTTAGCTAGGAAGACTGTTTACAAGGGAAGGTGGGCATGGAAATTAATTCCGATAATATTAACGCCTGTACTTACCATCCCCCTAATTTTGACAATTAATTCATTCACGGGATATTTGGGAACTATTATTGGCGGATTACTAATCGTACCGTTCTTATGGATATTTTGTTCCAAGAAAAAGTTGGTCGCTTGGTCTGTAAGTTGCTTACTTGGGATTGCCATCGGAATGTCTTGGGTGCAAGTTGAAACAAGTAATAGAGAGTTTCGAACAGCGTCAGATATTGAAGCCAATGCTAGAACATACATATACCCGCAAGTCGCAAAAATGTTTCTAACTAAGCCGATATCTGGGTATGGGTATGGTAATTTTGGTATAGAGTATCTAAAGGAAACGGCTCAATGGTATCAGAATAACGACTTCGACGACCCAGGATTATTAGGCTTAACTCATCCTCATAATGAACTTTTGTTTTGGAGCGTTGAGGGCGGTATCGTGGCGCTTGTAGGGTTGATGCTTGCTGCCCTGTTTGTATTTCAAAGAGTACTCCAAGCTAAAAGGGGGACTAAACTTTCCCTTATTGGTTTATTTTTCCCGATAGTGCTTCACACGCAGACTGAGTTCCCTTTTTACCACTCAGCCATTCCTTTTGTTGTATTCATCATCTTCATCTTTTGGGTTGATAACTTAACATGTCGCTATAAAAACTATGAGATTGAATTTCCACTACCTTTCAAGATAATGGGTACGGTATTTCCTTCATTTGTAATTATTTACATGGTAACGGGCTTTTATTCAGCGCATTGGATGACAAAGTTTGAACTTTCAATGAATACCGACTATTTGAAGAGAGTGATAAATCCCGTCGTATGGGGAGACCGAATTGAAGTTAACACGTTTGCATACACACTAATGCGCGGAGCAAACGAAAATAATACGGATATGTTAGAAGAGTACCTTGCATGGGCGACAAAATCAGCCCAACGAAGACCTTGGCCTCAGCTGTATCAAAATATGATTGCTGTTACTTTTGTTCTAGGTGACGTAGCAGCAGCTGAACAATTGTGGGATGAAGCTCAGTATCTATACCCACGGTACAAGTTTGCATGGCCCGATAGTGAAGATGGTACAACTATTAATATCGAACGAGTAGCTATGTGATAGTCCGCCATCTTTAACAAGTGATACCTGTAGCGCTTTTATACAAAGCGCTACAATCTTACCCAGTCAAATTCCTCTTCAACTCAGCTCTAACCTTTTCTACAGCACATTTATTAAACGATATAGAAAAGTTCAAACTATCAAGTAGTTAAACCTGATAATTAGACTCACCAACAATGAATAAGTTGGTGAATAGACTATGACCTCAATTCGTTTCGTATAATTCATATGGAAAGGCTACCTTTCTTCAAACTACTGACAGCTTCAACACACTGAACGCTGAATCAAACACCCCCTTCAATACTAGATCATCCAAACCTGGACATTTAAATATTGACAATGTTTACACAAAACCTTAATGATAGTGCTGCTTTTATGAACTATAACCACAAAAGACAGAAGAGGTGCAGAAATCAGGCGATGTTATTGTGGGTTCCCAGCCCAAAACAATAACATTATGGGATTCACTGCCGAGACCATATCGGACTGGGGGCGTTGTGGTCGGCTTAGAGGGCTGAATCCCTCGGGCTGTCACTAATAGATATTAGTGGAGAGCTTCTGGAGTCGTAAATCTCCCTTGCTCTCCGTCGAATAAAGGAATTTATTTCTACCACATGGAGTAGCAGTGTGACCCAGTCTAGATTTACCGTCGCTAAGTTTGGTGGAACCAGTGTTGCAAACTTCGAAGCGATGCAACACAGCGCCAAAATCGTCATCAACAACCCCGATACTAAGCTTGTTGTTATTAGTGCATGCTCAGGCGTAACAAACCTACTTGTTGAGCTTGCTAACGGCATTACAGATAGTTCGAGAAAGAATGAAATCCTATCTACGCTGCGCGATATCCATTACAGCATCATTGAACACACCAGCAACAAAACTGCGCTGGCGGCAGAAATCAACACGCTAATTGATGATATAGCGACTCTAGCAGAGCAAGCATCCTTGTCGAGCACGGCAAAAATTACTGACCAACTTGTCTCTTGTGGCGAACTGCTATCTACTCATATTTTTACGCAGGTTATTGCTGATATGGGACACAGGTGTCAGCGCTTTGATATTCGTCCGATTATGCGCACCGACAATCAGTACGGTAAAGCGGTACCAGATGTCGCTGTACTGAAAGCGCTTGCTCTAACGCACCTATTTCCCCTATGCCAAGAGGCGATTGTAGTTACTCAAGGCTTTATTGGCAGCGATGACGAAGGAAATACGACAACTCTCGGTAGAGGCGGGAGCGATTATAGCGCCGCGCTTATCGCTGAGGCAGTGAATGCCAACACCCTAGAAATATGGACGGATGTCCCCGGTATTTATACGACAGATCCCCGGATCGCAACACGTGCAACGCCAATTCCCGAGATCAGCTTTAGTGAAGCGTCTGAAATGGCCAACTTTGGCGCTAAGATCCTACATCCAAGTACACTTATTCCAGCAATTCGCCAGCATATTCCTGTCTTTGTGGGATCTTCAAAAGCGCCTCAAGATGGCGGCACTTGGGTAAAGGAAGAAGTTGATAGCAGTCCATTATTTCGCGCATTAACGCTACGCAACAACCAGACCATGGTCACATTGCAGAGCCTAAACATGTACCATGCTTATGGTTTTCTAGCTGAAGTATTCAGCATCCTAGCCAAATACCGCGTATCCGTTGATTTGATCACGACCTCAGAGGTCAGTGTGTCACTCACATTAGATACAACTGATACGAGCGGAAAAGCCCCTAACCTTCCTGCGGCAGCCCATGAAGAGCTCAGCACACTGTGCAAAGTAACTGTCGAACAAGGCTTATCACTGGTGGCAGTGATTGGTAATAAGATGGGGCAAACCAAAGGCTCAAGCCGGAAAATCTTTAACACACTTGAAGACTATAACCTGCGTATGATTTGTTATGGTGCCAGTCAACACAACTTATGTTTTTTGGTTAAACAAGACGACGCTCATCAAGTGATTAAAGATCTACATCGTGATTTATTAGAACCTGAATACTAAAGCACTTTAATTCCTTTCTAAACGCGCCAATCGGCGCGTTTTTTATATGCGTACAGCCTAATGGGCTTTGGGGTAGTAATGGCTCAAAAGCTATTTGAATAGCCACCGACTCAGTAGACACTTTTGAGCCTTTCTTCGTACTGCTTTTCATACTCTACAGGCGACACCTGATCGTTGGAACCGTGCCGACGTTTTACGTTGTAGAACATCTCAATATATTCAAAGATATCCATCCGTGCCTCTTCTCGCGTTGAGTAGATTTTTCGCTTGATACGTTCTCGCTTCAATAACTGGAAAAAGCTTTCAGCAACCGCATTGTCATGACAGTTGCCTCTGCGGCTCATACTCGACTCCAAGCCATGCTGAGTCAGGAATTTATCCCAATCATGACTGGTGTACTGACTGCCCTGATCAGAATGTACAAGTACTTTCTCTTTCGGCGAACGGCGCCAAATCGCCATCAGCAATGCATCCAATACCAACTCTTTGGTTATCCGACTCTTCATCGACCACCCAATCACGCGTCTTGAGAATAAATCGATGACCACAGCCAGATATAACCAGCCTTCGTGTGTTTTGATGTAAGTAATGTCTGTTACCCACGATTGATTCGGTGCAGTTGGATTAAATTCCCTCGCCAGCTTATTGGCGACAACGACATTTTCAGTACCTCCACGAGGACGAGGTTTCCGATATCCCCGTTGAGACTGTAAACCCTCACGTTTCATCAAGCGATGAACGAGATTAATTCCACAGGCCTCACCGTCATCTCAGATCGCTATAAATTTTCCGGTAGCCATAGACACCGCCCGATTCTAGCCAGAACTGCTTAATGCGTCCGAGGAGATATTTCCGCCGCCGCTCCTGTTGGCAGTCAGGGTTTTGAACCCAGGCATAGTAACCACTAGGATGGATGTCGAGGACATGACACATCAATCTGATAGACCAAGTCGCTTGATGAGCACGGATAAAGGCGTACCTCAGTCGGACTGGCTTGCAGAAGTACACCGCGGCTTTTTAATATGTCGCGCTCTTCTGTAACACGTTTAGCTCTTTCTTGAGACGACGAATTTCTTCGCTTTCGTCAGATTTGGCTTGATGATGAGATGCATCAGGGCCATAGCGTTTTATCCATGCATAAAGGCTGTGCGTTGTTGTCCCTAAACGATGGGCAACATCCACGACGCTGTGGCCTTTTTCGGTGACCTGCTTTATTGCTTCAATTTTGAATTCTTCTGGAAATCTCTTACCACTCATAAACACCTCTCTGTTAGTAATAATGTCTAACTCAGAGGTGTCTATCAAGTCGGTGGCTATTCAATTTGGCCTAACATATGAGGCTAAAAACTAACTATCCAAATACGACAAAACCCAGCCAAAAGACTGGGCTCTTAATCAATAATTGACGACAACTTTAGCTCTAAGCAGAGAACATAAATGTGTAGGTGTAAAAAGCCCTGCTATTCCTAGCAAGGCTTCTTAATTAGTGGCAGAACAGTAGGGACGCCCAGTCCGGACTAGCTCACTAGCGAAACTCATTCGATCGTAGGGCGAACCAATATATACAGACGTAAAAAAAGCCCCGCTATTTCTAGCGAGGCTTCTCAATAAGTGGCGGAGCGGACGGGACTCGAACCCGCGACCCCCGGCGTGACAGGCCGGTATTCTAACCAACTGAACTACCGCTCCACACGGTATCTGTCTAAAGTCTTATCTATGCAGTGCTTTATCCAGAAAATGTTCAAAGCCTGGCGATGTCCTACTCTCACATGGGGAGACCCCACACTACCATCGGCGCTATTTCGTTTCACTGCTGAGTTCGGCATGGGATCAGGTGGGTCCAAAATGCTATGGTCGCCAAGCAAATTCTTACAAACTATGAAAACTGTCTAGTGTTCTTCTTCACATTCAAGTGCGGTCTGAGTCCGCAAAACACCTTGGGTGTTGTATGGTTAAGCCTCACGGGCAATTAGTACAGGTTAGCTCAACGCCTCACAACGCTTACACACCCTGCCTATCAACGTCGTAGTCTTCGACAACCCTTTAGGATACTTAAAATTATCAGGGAGAACTCATCTCAAGGCTCGCTTCCCGCTTAGATGCTTTCAGCGGTTATCGATTCCGAACTTAGCTACCGGGCAATGCGTCTGGCGACACAACCCGAACACCAGAGGTTCGTCCACTCCGGTCCTCTCGTACTAGGAGCAGCCCCTTTCAATTCTCCAACGCCCACGGCGAATAGGGACCGAACTGTCTCACGACGTTCTAAACCCAGCTCGCGTACCACTTTAAATGGCGAACAGCCATACCCTTGGGACCGACTTCAGCCCCAGGATGTGATGAGCCGACATCGAGGTGCCAAACACCGCCGTCGATATGAACTCTTGGGCGGTATCAGCCTGTTATCCCCGAGTACCTTTTATCCGTTGAGCGATGGCCCTTCCATTCAGAACCACCGGATCACTATGACCTGCTTTCGCACCTGCTCGAATTGTCATTCTCGCAGTCAAGCGGGCTTATGCCATTACACTAACCTCACGATGTCCGACCGTGATTAGCCCACCTTCGTGCTCCTCCGTTACTCTTTGGGAGGAGACCGCCCCAGTCAAACTACCCACCAGGCACTGTCCTCACCCCGGATAACGGGGGCTAAGTTAGAACATCAAACATACAAGGGTGGTATTTCAAGATTTGCCTCCACAGAAACTGGCGTCTCTGCTTCAAAGGCTCCCACCTATCCTACACATGTAGGCTCAATGTTCAGTGCCAAGCTGTAGTAAAGGTTCACGGGGTCTTTCCGTCTAGCCGCAGGGGTACACAGCATCTTCACTGCGATTTCAATTTCACTGAGTCTCGGGTGGAACAGCGTGGCCATCATTACGCCATTCGTGCAGGTCGGAACTTACCCGACAAGGAATTTCGCTACCTTAGGACCGTTATAGTTACGGCCG